>JANPJF010000001.1:0-1561 GCA_031425375.1 Chthonomonas sp.
CCTGCCAGCTTCTCCTGGGTCATCGAAAGCTAGAGAGCACAGTTCGGTATCTCGGCATCGAGGTCGATGACGCCCTTGCCTTGTCTGAGCAGATCGAAATCTGACCGTACCGGCGTACCGCTTGGCGGACACCCCGGTCCGCCAAGCGGACGTTGTGAACGACCCAGAAGGGTGGGAAACGGACTTAAGCTGTGGGATCCATGCTTCGATGAAAAGCCCATCACCCTCGCTTCCCACTGGCGCTCCAGAAGGAACCAAATGGTTCGGCGGGCCGATCAAATGGACAAGAGTCTCCCTCACTTGCGTTGGCGACGATGTCGATCCGGCGATCATCACCTCTGCTATGTCGGTTAGCCCCACAACAGCCTGGGCCAAAGGAGACCTCGTGAGAGCTACGAATCCTGAAGGGGGGCGTCGGCGGAATGGATACTGGAGTTTGGAGCTGAAGGCGGAGGACACGGATGAATGGGACGTGGATGAAGCTCTAAAATCGCTGATCCAGCAGCTACCGACTGGCGACGCTGCTTGGGCCATCATTCCGAGCTCAGCGACGGTCCGGCTTTGGGCGGTTTTGGAACTGGCTTCTGGAAATCAGGGGCTCGAAATTAGCCCCCAGACAGCGGCGTGGTGCGCTCAGCGCGGAGTGGGCTTGTCCATCGACGTTTACCGCGACGATTGACACCTAAAGGGGTGGTAGGCGGACGAGCCGAATGTCTCAGATGGGTCGCTTCTCCCTGTTGGGGTCCGAGCCGAAACTGGCGCGGAGCGGCCCGAAGGCGGATAATCTGCTCTAATGCGCCGTATAGCTATCGTCGGGATCAGCGGTTCTGGGAAAACAAGCGTCGCCAGACGTTTGCGAGCTGTGACGGGCTTGCCACTGTACCACATGGACCAACTCTTCTGGCGCGGAGCGTGGGAGGCTGTTCCGGAGCAAGAATACCTCGCTGCTCATGCGAACTTGATTGAGGCGCATGCTTGGATCATCGAAGGTTTCCTCGACCCTACAATGGCCAGTCGAGCGCGAGCCGCCGACCTGGTGGTCTATCTCGACATCTCGCCCCTCCGTTGTGCCTTGAATGTCGTGATCAGGTGGTTGAAGCACCAAAGGGTCGCTCGAGATGAGTTGCCGGCGGCAGCACTTGAGCGGCTGAACCTTAGCTTCCTTCAGGTCGTCGTCTCTGGTGCGGAAGCTCCTGGCATCGAGGACGCGTTGCGCTTAGCGCCGAATGCAAGGGTGCTCAGATTGCGCTCCCGTCACGCAACGCGAATCTTGGAACGCCTGCTCGCTGACGAATGCTCAGTTCAGTCCGCTTTCCGCATGGCACCCAAGTTCCGCTGAGGGTGCTGAACGGCACCAAGCGCGGTCGTCGCAAGCAGCCCTTCCCCGGCATCGATGAAAACCGGACCCCGTCGATGTCTGCAACGGGTGGAGGCTGTGTGTAAACGCGCTGACGCACCCATGGGGGAGTTTGGTCGATGGCCGTTCAGTGAGGCCGGGCGATGGAGGCGGCGTTTCGGCGCGAGGCCAGAGACGGCCTCCTCAGGCCCTGATGGCCGCCAC
>JANPJF010000002.1:0-1662 GCA_031425375.1 Chthonomonas sp.
GATGGCGACGCCCACTGCATCCGTCGGTGCGCCGCGGAAGGTATCGATGGTTCCTTCCGAATCATGCAGCAGCATCGCCGTCACCGACTTGGTGGAACCGAAGGCTTCAACGTCAGTGCGACCCGGAGCTTCACCGTTGAAATCAAGCTCCAGCACGTTCGCGGCGAAGGTTACGCTGGAGAGAAAGCTCCCGAGTGCCGCGAGCGCGGCGAGTCGGAAAGCAGATCGAATGGGGTTAAGTCGCATGTCGGGGGGAGGGTCGCTGGCTATTGTTTGGTTCCGTGAACGGCAGGTGTTCGGTGCAAATCTTCAGATGCCGGAATACCACTCTTGTTCTCGATGGTCAGCAATGACCGCCTGGCACGAGATCACCGACCATTCTCCTGAATCACCGCCGACAAAGGTGAAGAGACGTGAATTAAATGAGGGGTTCATTGGGATGGCTTCTATGCTTCCAGAGTTGGGCGCTGCCTCACCGTGGCAGCCTGATCGGCGCGCGATCCGCCAGCGGGTGATTCAAGTCTTTCTTACGGTGCGGACCACTGACCACTATTTTGTCTGAATGCTCGCGATGCTTTTTGTTGCGGCAAGCACAGTGCCATCTTTGAGCAACGCTTTCTCCGTGGCTTCGTCTTTTAGATAGCCGTTCCAGAAAGCCAGCGTGCTCGCTTTCACCGCATCGGTGATGACTCCCGGGCGCGCGCCGCCGAAGCCGACGTGGTTCGCGCCTTCGATAAAAACGAGATACTTGTCGCCCGCAGGGCTGAACTTAAACGGCTCCTTTTTCCACTCGGGTCCCTGACCTCCGGCCCCTTTGTCGAGGGAGCCGGTCATGGTCAGCATCGGTATCGTGAGCGCGGACCAGCTCGATTCCGTGAGTCCCTGCTGGCCGGTCCCCTGAGCGGAAATGGGCAGGATGCAGCGCACCCGGGCATCTTTGAAACTGCGCGCGTTTTCGCTGCCGATGTCCGCCGTGACTCCACCGATCAGCGAGGCGGTGTAGGCGCCCAACGAGTGACCGCCGACGCCGATGCGGCTGGAATCGATGCGCCCACTTAGCGCAGGCACTTTCGCCCTCAGTTGATCGAGCGAGTCGAGCACGAAGGTGAGGTCGCCGACGCGGTTCTCGATCTTCTTCGCCGAGTTCTCCATCAATGCGGCGATGCCGCCCTTGGGAAGTGGAGGCCCCTTGCCCTTGCTCTTGCCGAAGCCGTCGGGATGGGACGGGCACACCACGACATAGCCATGCTCCGCCCAATGCTGAGCGATGGGAGTGAACGCGGTGCGATCCGCTCCAAAGCCGTGCGAGAACACAATCAATGGCAGCTTGTCTCCTTTCTCGGGATGGTGAACGCGGCATTCGACATCGAGACCACGCTTTTCATCGCGCAGCGTCACATCTTCCATCGGCGCGGCGACCGACTGCGAAAGGTGCGCCAGAAAGAGAAGCTGGATCGGCAAGGTTGCGAGGCTGGTTTTCATGCAGTGAGGTTCTATTTGGATTGAATGGGTGAGGATTAATCCTTCAGGGCTTCCTCCAGACGCTTGAGTTCAGCTTCCGGGAGATCCGCGCGATTGCCCTGCTCCACGATGCGCTCGGGGACGCCGAACAGCACTTTGAAGACGCGGCGGCTGGAGGCGTTGTTGGTCACTTCGATGCTG
>JANPJF010000003.1:0-472225 GCA_031425375.1 Chthonomonas sp.
CCGAGTGGTTGCTCGGGGGCCCTTGTAAGTGCCGTCCGGGTAACCCACGAGAATTCCTTCTCGCTTCAGGTTTTCGATTGCTTCAAATGCCCAGTGGTTCTCAGGAACGTCTGGGAAGTTATCTTGCGCCATGGCAGGAGCGGCGACCATTGTCACTGCGACTGCGAGAGCAAGCGTAAACATTCGCTTATTCATTGTGTTTAGTCCTTCAAATGGAGAAGATTGAAGGACGCGCTTCACTCATTGAAGCCTCACTTTGCTCACGTAACTTTCCTAGAAGTTTCCTACGCTCGCTCCGCGATTCTGCTATGTGGGACGCGCATCCATACCGTCTCCAAGGTCAGTATAACCACCTGGCGAAAAAAAAACAACCTTCTGTGGACTTTTTTTGAAAAAAGTCTGACTAAGGTTGCTGTAGGTTCAACCAAATCAGCACGACAACTTAAATTAAGTTTGAATCGTGCCCTCAAAGTCTTCATCGCGGAGGGCTTGCAGTAGCGCTTCTTCATCGGCTCCCTCATGCCATACCGTAGCAATTCCAGGTTCCAATTCGAGTTCGACCCCGGTCACACCCAAAACCGCGCCGAGCGCCTCGGTCGCACTCTTCACGCAGTGACAACAAGTCATGCCGGCGACATCAATTTTTATTGGTTGCATCTCTCGTTTCTACTCTCTTAGCCTGGGCCATCTTCGACGATGGGCAGTGGCCCGCCCGACCACGCGGCATAAAATCGCTCGCGCGCCGATTGCACCCGCTTGAGTGAATCCGGCCCTACTGCATTGATGTGGCCCATCTTTCGACCTGGCCTGCTCTCCGCCTTCCCATACCAATGCACTCGAACCCCGGGATCCCCCTGAATCGCCGCGACGAGGCCCTTGCGCCAATCCCCTACATCTGGCTGCCCAATCAGGTTGGCCATGGCGGCGGGCAGGCCATCAATCGGCAATTGGGAGATGCCCAAAACGACCCGCACGTGCTCGTCAAACTGGCTGGCGCCTCCCCAGTCCAAAGAATAGTGCCCCGTGTTGTGCGGCCTCGGCGCGATCTCGTTCACCAGCAATTTGCCATCGTGAGTTTCGAATAACTCGACCCCGAAAAGACCAATACCCTTCACCGCTGCCACCGCGTCAAGCGCGATTTTGGTGCCGTCGGCGTCGCTGGGGAAGACAACATCGCAGACGTAATTGCTCTGGATGGTCTCCATTGTGGGGAAGGCCGAAGTGCCATCGCGCCCCACCGTAACCATCACGGCGAGCTCACGCTTAAAGGCAACAAACTCTTCGGCCATCCATCCGCCTCGGCTTTCCCACAGGTGGGAGAAGCCTTCGAGCTCCTCCGGTGTCTTGGCGTATCGGGTTCCCTTGCCGTCATAGCCGCCGAAGCGCGCTTTCAGCACCATGGGAAATCCGATTTTGCTCACTGCGAGCGTGCCGTCATCATCCAGGGCCACCGCATTCGGAGTCGGAACCCCCGCTGCGAGCAGGGCCTGCCGTTGGGTGAGTTTGTCTTGGATCGTGGCAAGGGCTTCTATATTTGGGATAAGGCAGTTCGGGTTTCGCCCTACCTGCTTCAGCGCTTTCTCAATTGCCTTCGCAGGTACGAACTCATTCTCCAAGGTCACGACGGCGCACTGCGCGAATACCGGTGCCAGCGCTTCAGCGTCATCTAACCGCCCTTGAATCGCGGGGGCGATTTGGCTGGATGGGGTCGGGGACGCGGGGTCAACACTGAGGCACTGAAGCCCCATGCGCTGGGCAGCCATGATGCTCATCCGGGCCAACTGGCCCCCACCCAAAAATCCGATATCGAATGGAAAAGCCATGGCTGAACTCCGATTATGCTTCAGCCCAAGACTTGAGCGGCGGTCTTGAAGTGCATTTTTGCGACGGCGGAGAGTTGATCGGACCCGTGTTGCGTCACAAACCGTTTGCCGGTGGAGATCACGTTGGTGGCCCCCTTCGGCAGGTCGATCGCGAACTCGTCGCTGAGCTCTTTGAGCTTCATCAGAAATCCCGCACGCGCCAAGATGGAGGCCGCAGCAACGGCGATATCGCTCTCGGCACGGACGTAGCTCCGCAGTTCGATATCTACGCCCTTCTTTTTGAGCTTGGCGATCAGTCCGCGCGGGTCTGCAAATCGATCCGAGATCGCGAGCTTACACGGCGATTTGCGTTGCACTTCTTCAATAACTTTCGCATGCCCCCATTCGAGCAGGCGGTTCAGGTTCTTGATTTCGCTATAAAGCTCGTTATAGCGCCGGGGCATAATCACCAGCACCTCGTAGGGGCAGGTGGCGCGGATGATGCGGGCGAGTTCGAGTGCGCGTTTGTCGGTTAACTTCTTACTGTCCTGGACGCCATCAAGCTCGGCCAGGTGTTCGGGCCCGACGTAACACCCTGCCACCACCAGGGGACCGAAAAAGTCCCCCTTTCCGCTTTCATCCACGCCAATGTGCCCGCACTCCATCGGCCCAATTATGGGCTACTTGCGTAGGGCTTCGATGGCGGCCGCCAGCACGGGATCGTTCCCATCGGCGGTGGGTCGACCGGTAACTTCGATCGTCGGCTTAACTGGATTGCCCTCCAGTCGGACGCCCTTTGGAGTCACGTAGTCGCTGACCGGGTACTGCAATCGGAACCCGCCAGGAATCAGCGCGTACACCGAAGCAAGTACAGCGCCCGCCGTCTTCGTGCCTACCAAAATGGCCCCTCGTTGCTCTTGCAAAGTCGCCGCTGTGATCTCGCTCGCGCTACCGCTTCCACCGTTGATGAGCACAGCAATCTTGCCTGCGTAAGGTTCGAAGTCCGGGAAGGTTCGAGTCATCAGCTTGCCCGGTCCAGGAGTCCACTTGGCGATCGCCTCAGCCGTCATTGGCCCGGTTGGATTCGCTTCCTTGTATCGGTTCGCAACACTCCGCGAAACGAACACCCCGTAGTCGGTCTTTGGGGGCATCAAGTGGCTGAGTAACCAGCCCATGTTGTCGGCTGCCCCGCCGCCATTCATGCGGACGTCGAGAATCAGGTACTTGGCCTTTTTCGCTTCGACCATCATGCTGCGAACCTGAGGACGGCTGAAGTTTCCGCTAAAACTCACGATGCGAACCAGCGCGGTTTCTTCGTTGGGCCATGTGATTGAGTCGCGTCGAGTCTGGACTGCAGGACCGACCGGCGGAGTGGTTGGTGGGGTGGTCTGCAGAAGGTCCAGCAGGGTCTGAATGCGCTGTAGGGTGATCTTCACTTCGCGGACCTTGCCGTCGGTTCCCCGGATCTCAAGTGTACGGACCTGTCCGATCTCACCTCGGATCTGTCCGGTGCCTGTAGCTTTAACACCGTCAATCTTCAAGATGATCTCGTCTTGCTTCAAACCCGCGCGGAATGCGGGAGAGCTAGGCCGGACGGAGACGATCAAAATGCCGTCGGGAACAATTTCAATCTGAACACCGATACCGATGGTGCTGCCCGCGGGGCCATTCGCTGATGGTGCCTGGAGGCGTATGTGGCTGAACCCAAAGTCGCGAAGCGCGCGGTTCATCTGCCCGGTAAATGCCACGGCGGTTTCGGCCGCATCGATCTCGGTTTGGCGCTTGGTGACGAATTCGTTCCACTTGCTGAAGTCAATTCCCGGCACGAACGCCCGTTTGGTCACCACGTCAGAGATGGCCGCGAGGGCAGACGTTCGCATCTCGGCATCGAACTTCGGTGTCGGGAGTTCGGTGGGGGGCGCCTGGGTGTGTCCCATCGCCACTCCAGCGACCAACGCGAAAAGTGCCCATGTTTTCAACTTCATGAGTTGCATATACGACATTTTCCACGAAAAAGGTCAGCACGTTCTTACATTTTTCTCACGATTTGTTGGGCGACAATCGGGAAACGGTCGTCCATGCCCGTTGCGTAGTAACGGTAACCCCATGAAATTTGGCGATTCCTTCGAAAGCGCGCTGACCGCGATCTTGTCCAACAAGCTCCGCAGCGCCCTCACCATGCTTGGCGTGGTGATCGGTGTCGGATCGGTGATTGCCATGATCGCTATCGGTGAGGGCACTAAGAAGAAGTCCATCGAGCAACTCGAAATCATGGGCGCGAACATGATCACCGTGATGCCGGACTGGCGACGCGGCGGGATGTCTCAGGGCTCCGGCTCTGGACAACTCAAAGTCGAGGATGTCGAAGCCATCAAGCGCGAAGTCCCTAGCGTCACGCTCATCACCGGGGCCGTGCGCGGTAACGAAACGGCAAAATTTGGCTCGAACTCCACCCGGACAAGTATCAGCGGTGTCGAACCCCAAATGGCGATTATCGCCAACGCCACCAAGATGTTGGCCGGCGGATGGTTCACCCCCGAGGATAACGCTTTTGCCGCGCGCAAAGCGGTGTTGGGCTACCAGGTTTGGGATCAACTGTACGAAGGCGAAAACGCTATCGGCTCTACCATCAAGATCAAGGGCCAGAATTTTGAAGTCGTCGGCGTCGTGACCTACAAGGGCGGGTCGGGTTTCCGTAACCCGGACGAACAGATCTACGTCCCCCTCGAAACGGCCCAAAAGAGACTTCTCGGGAAAACCACTATTGACCAGATATCAATGCAGGTCATCTCCACCGACGTCATGATCGCTACCCAGGCAAAAGTCGAAGAGGTGCTGGGACGGACGAGGAAGTCGGCCACCGGCGAATCTCAGTTCCGCGTTTTCAACCAAGGCGAACAGATGGAGCAAGTTCAACAGCAGACGCAGCTCCTCGGATTTCTCCTTGCCGGCATCGCGTCGGTCTCCCTCCTCGTGGGCGGCATCGGCATCATGAACATCATGCTGGTCAGCGTTACGGAGCGAACTCGTGAAATCGGCCTTCGAAAAGCTCTCGGTGCGACCAAGCCCGTAATCCTCACTCAGTTCATGCTCGAAAGCGTTATGATGTGCGTCTTCGGTGGCGTGATCGGCATCATCCTGGGCTGGATCGTCACGCAGTACGTCAGCAAGGCGTTGCAGGTCCCGCCCGCGGTCAATGGCCTTGCCGTGGCGATGGCTTTTGGCTTCGCCGCCTTCATAGGCCTATTCTTCGGGCTCTTCCCAGCGATGCGCGCCTCTAACCTCCAGCCAATCGAAGCCCTGCGAAGCGACTAGCCTGGTCCCCTTTGAGCAACCATCCGGTACCCTCCTGGCGTAGTACCGGAGGACATCACCATGAGCAAAGTCGTTATCGAAGTCAAGAATCTCTGCAAAGACTACGGAAAGGGCGACATCATGGTCCACGCCCTGCGCGATGTGTCGGTCTCCATCAATCAAGGAGAGTTCGTCGCGATCATGGGCCCATCCGGATCGGGCAAGACCACCTTCATGAACACCCTGGGTTGCCTGGACAAACCCACCGCAGGGCAGTACTTCCTCGACGGCAAAAACGTGGCCGACCTCGACGACAACCAGCTCGCCGAAGTCCGCAACCAGTACATCGGTTTTGTGTTCCAACAGTTCAACCTTTTGCCCCGACAGAGTGCGTTGCGAAATGTGGAATTGCCTCTCCAGTACGCCGGCGTGAAGAATCGCCATGCGATTGCTGCCGAAGCCTTGAATCGAGTGGGTTTGAGTCAGCGCATGGAGCATCGGCCCAACGAGCTTTCCGGTGGTCAGCAACAACGAGTCGCGGTAGCACGAGCCATCGTTAACAACCCGGTGATGATCCTCGCCGACGAGCCCACCGGAAACCTCGACTCTCGAACTACGGAAGAGATACTCGCCCTGTTCCAGGCTCTTAACCGCGACGGAAAGACGATCATCGTCGTCACGCACGAAGAAGAGGTCGCCCGGCACTGCAAGCGCGTCCTTCGATTCCGTGACGGCAGGTTAGTGATGGATGAGCCTGTTTTGGACCCGATCGACGCTGAAAAGGCGTTGCTGGACCTGCCCGATCCCGACGCCGTGGCCACCGCATGAGCAACGAGAGTACGATCGTTCGATACGATAGCCCTTTGCAGTTAGCGGGCGGATTTGAGCCCAAGGGTGACCAAGCCACCGCGATCGCGGGGCTGTGCGAGGGGCTCTCGGAAGGGACTCGGTTCCAGACTCTTCTCGGCGCGACCGGAACCGGTAAGACCTTCACGATGGCGAGCATCATCAAGGAGACGCAGCGCCCCGCGCTGATCATCGCCCACAACAAGACGCTCGCTGCTCAGCTTTGCCAAGAATTTCGGGCATTTTTCCCCGAAAATTCGGTCGAATATTTCATCTCCTATTACGACTATTATCAGCCCGAAGCGTACGTCCCTTCGAGCGATGTATACATCGAAAAAGACTCCTCGGTCAACGAGGAAATTGAGCGCCTGCGCCACTCCGCCACTCAGTCCCTTCTCCAGCGCCGCGACGTGGTGGTCATCGCTTCGGTGTCGTGCATCTACGGTCTCGGCTCGCCGGACATGTATGCCGAGAGCGTGGTCACGTTTGAGACAGGAGTTCCGTTTGATCTCGACGACGTGCTGACCCGGTTGGTGCGAATGCAGTTCGTGCGCAACGAAATGGTGCTAGATCGAGGCACATTCCGGGTCCGCGGAGACACGCTAGAAATTCAACCCAAGGACGAGGAGATTATAACTCGCGTCGAGTTCTTCGGAGACATGGTGGAACGGATCCGGCTGGTGGATCCATTAACCCAGGAAGTTCTCGACGAACCTTCGAAGTGCTCGGTTTTTCCCGCCACCCACTACGTGACGCCTTTCGAGCGCCTTGACGGAGTTTTGGAGCAAATCACCGCCGAGCGTGACGCCCAGTGCGCCTACTTCCACGCTCAAAACAAGCTCATCGAAGAGCAGCGGCTCAGACAGCGAGTGGATTTCGATATCGAAATGATGCGCGAGGTGGGCTATTGCAATGGCATCGAGAATTACTCTCGCTATTTCGATGGCCGCGAACCCGGATCCGCGCCGTTTACTCTTCTCGACTTCCTTCCTAGTAATGCCATCGTGTTCGTGGACGAAAGCCACCAAACCCTGCCCCAAATTCGGGCTATGTTTAATGGAGACCAGCAAAGAAAGTCGGTCCTGGTCGATTACGGCTTCCGCCTCCCCAGCGCCCTCGATAATCGCCCGCTAAAATTTGACGAGTTTCTGGAGCGAGTGCCTCAAGTGGTTTTCGTTAGCGCGACGCCGGGACCGTTCGAGAATGAAAATGAGGGCAATAGAGTTCAACAGGTCATCCGCCCGACCTACGTCCTCGACCCCGAGATCGACATCCGTCCCACCCATGGACAAATTGACGATTTAATCAACGAAATTCAGAAGCGAGTCGAAAGGGGCGAACGCTCCCTTGTCACCACCCTGACCAAAAAAATGAGCGAGGATTTAACCGCTTATTTAAAGGATATTAATGTCAAGGTCGCCTACATCCACAGCGAAGTGCACTCGCTGGATCGGCCCGAAATTCTGCGCGATTTACGGCTGGGCGTCTACGACGTGATCGTGGGCGTGAACCTCCTGCGAGAAGGACTCGACTTGCCCGAGGTCACCCTCGTGGCCATTCTCGACGCCGACAAAGAAGGCTTCCTCCGTAGCGGCACATCCCTCATCCAAACCGTGGGCCGCGCCGCCCGAAATCAGAACGGCCGCGTCATCATGTACGCCGACCGCATCACAGATTCGATGCAGTTCACGCTGGACGAAACGAACCGCCGTCGGGAGGTTCAGCGAGCCTACAACGAACAGCATGGCACCGCCCCCACCACCGTCATCAAGGAGGTGCGCGAGACTGTCCGTAGCTACGACGCCGTCGCTGAAATCGCCGCCCAATATGACGCCGAAACAATGGAAACCATCGGGAAAGATGGCTCCCCGGTCCGCATCGAAGACATTCCGATCCTGATCGGTGCGATGGAGAAGGAGATGAAGGACCTGGCCAAGCTCATGGAGTTCGAAAAAGCGGCCGCCGTCCGCGACGAAATCGTAAAGCTCCGCGAGTTTATGGGCACCACCGGCGGAAAAATCGGCCAAGAAAAGCGAAAAAACCCCGCCATGCGAAAACGCCGCTAGGAGGGGGGCCTTCAGGCCGCCTTTGGAGCGAGGCAGGCGAACCAGCCCCGGAGGATAGGCTTCAGCCTGTCACCCGGCGAACAGGCTTTAGCCTGCCGACTCACGCAACCTATAGCCTCGTCATCCCCTCGAAAAAGGGAACCCAGCGAGATAAAATCCGCCCATGAGCAAACCCACCACCCACGAGGAATATCTTGCCACGGTTCCGCCGGAGAAGCAGGCGGACATGAAGCTACTTTACGACCTCATGGCGCGCTGCGCGCCGGACTACACGAGGTTCGTCATCAAGGACATCATGGCGTTTGGTCTCTATCGCTACAAGACCGCGTCGGGGCGGGAAGGGGACTGGATGCACCTCGGCCTAGTGACCAACAAGAGCGGATTCTCGGTCTACGTCTGCGCCATTGACGAACAGGGTCATCTCGCCGAACAGGCCAAGTCCCGTCTGGGCAAAGCCTCGGTGGGGAAGTCGTGCATCCGCTTCCGCCGCGCCGCCGACCTCAATCTGAACGAACTCGAACTGCTCCTAAAGTGCGCGGTGGAAGTCTGCGGCCCCGGCTAACGGAGGATAGCGTTCACGCTGTCCAATGGAGCCAAGCCTTCAGGCTAGGGGTGACGCAAAAAAACTCGCCCGAACTTCAACTGAAAGGAGGTGGGGTGAGCAAGCGCCGGGTGCGACATCCGGTGCCCCGCATGCTCGTGAAGATTCGCGTTGACTTTCGCCCTCGGCGAGCTTATTCACTCGGACCACTAGACGGCTTGCGGCATAGTTCATTTATCTTATTCATACTCAAGGCGTGATTCAGTTTGACCCGCCAGAGTTGCGCGACCTCATACGCAAGGCCTACGAACAGGTTGAAGAGGCGTTTTCTGATCTCCCTTACTGGCTAGCCTCAGATTTTGTTGACTCCGACCACGACGACGAAGTGATCAGTGCTGAAACAGACGCTTCGGAATTCGGTCCTTACGGCCATGTGGTAACGATCGGCGAATTGCTTGAAATCTGCAATGAAGCGAAGCAGGCATCACTGAGATCGGGCCTGTTGGCGGCAGGAATTACAAGATTCGTTCTCCCACTGAGAGCAGCCGATGACCTTACGATTACAGCTATCTACTATGAGCAGATTGCCGTCAACCTGGCGCATACCCAAAACATTGATGGCATTAACTGCGAGTTTAGACTCTACGAGGGCGACCTGTTTTATTACGTGTGTGCCATGCGATCAGATGAAGCGTTCACCGATCACCTTAGTGAGGAGTGTGCATACAACCTCTTCGCAAAGCTAACAACAGACTGTCCCATTGAACCCGACCGTGCCGAAGGACTGCTCTCGATGTTCCTTCTAAGTGTCGAGCTGAGCACTATGCTAATGTTTCGACCATCGCCGTTTCCAAGTGATTTCATCGAGGTTGAAGAAGGCGAACTGGTTGCCGCCGACGAGAATGCAGTACTGCTGCCCGTGTTTGAGGGGCCGGGCGTTGGTGAGTTAGCTAAAATCTATCTCGAAGCCTCCCCGGAAGTGGGCGCAGACCTCCAGATTCTGGCTTTATACAAGGTCCTCGAATACGTTGGTGCGACTGTTGCCAGGTTGGCCATCCACCGCGAGCTGAGGGCGCGGCTGACCCCTGCTGACGTCGCGAGGCCGACAGTTGACTATCTGGACATGCTTGCATCGACCGTTGAGCGAGCAAGTCGGCAACAACGGAAAGCTGAATTAGTTGTGGAACAAGCAGTCGTTGCAAGTTGTGACCCGCTTCAACTTGGCAAGGTAGCGCCCCCGTTTCTCAGATTGCTTCGTGCAATTACCGTGGAATCTTCTGAAGAGGAGGGTAGGAAGGCCCTTGTAGACTTTGCCGCTTGTGTCGTCGCATCGCGCAACCTAGTGTCACATGCCAAGCCAAATTATAGCTTGCGGGGTAACGAGTGCCCGGACGATCAACTAGGTCAGTTGGCAGATTGCATGCGAATTGCCGCACAGCAAGCCATCCGCTTCTTCGACGCGATCCCAGTTGACCTTCGCCTCACCTGCAATCCGCCACAAAGGGGCTAGTCCATAAGCTCTTCTATGTCACTGAGGGCTCGTTGCTGGGGTGAAACACTTCGTCTCCCGCAAGGGAGGGTGGCATGGACAGCGCGCGCCGAGCTCCTGCCCACCCGCGAACTGCCTACTTTCACCCCTTCACCGGCCCAATCGCTTCAGCTACGCCTCATCCTCCTCCCAGGCTGAGGTGTATGGCGTGTGTGCTCTTGACTTTCTGGTGAGATAAGCGTACGGGATCAGCAAAATCGCGCCGACGGAGAATAAGGCAAAACGAGCAATCACGGCGACCAAAAAAGTCAAGCCCCAAACTGACGCCGCAATGGTTAGCGAGCCATTCACCAACGCGACCATTACGAGTGCCGCATATTGCGGCAAAACGAGGAAGGACATCCAGTCTGGCGGTGTGTGGTCTCCCGGTGGCAATTCACCAGCTCTTTTGGCTCGCCAGAGGTCTTTGTTGTGCGTATTCACTGCGGCGAGCGCGACCCAGGCAATAATTAGCCAGGTTGTGACCGGAAGTCCAAGGTGAACCGTGCTTTTGAGAACCGGGTCAAATTCAATCATGTTGCGATCTTACCAGCACACCTTGGGTCTCGCCTAATGACCGTAGGCCGCAATATCGCAAGAACTCCGGGCGGGCCCTGTGCGGGGCCCACTTGCCTGGCCGTGGTGAACGACTCTGGCTTCC
Organism: Chthonomonas sp.; assembly: GCA_031425375.1. Classification (GTDB taxonomy): domain Bacteria; phylum Armatimonadota; class Fimbriimonadia; order Fimbriimonadales; family Fimbriimonadaceae; genus JAFLBD01. Next base: position 10,739 of record JANPJF010000003.1, read on the forward strand.
CAAAATGGAGGGTTGATAAACCAGGACCGCATGTGCGACGCCTTTTGGCTTCGGCGAGCTTATTCACCCTCTGGCCATCTGCCCCTCAGCTGTGCGCCGTCCGACACCGACGAAGACGGGCAACCAACAAACCTAGTCCAAAAACCATAGCCCCGGTTGGTTCTGGTACCGGATTCCACATAATTGCGTAATCACGTCCATTGGCCCTGGCACCGCCAACAACGCTTCCATTTGAAGTAACGCCGAACGCCCATGAGTCCGTGAAGCCGGGGGACAAGTAGCTATGTAGGTTCACGGCACTCGATGCACTTCCGCGCCATAACATTGCCCTGTTGCCGCCCTCTTGCGTCAGTGTAGCGGTTCCCGCTTGAAATCCTCCATTAACCGCCCGGGCTGATGAGCTGTAAAACCCTGCCGGATGAAGATCAACAAAGCTCGCGGCAGAGCCGTACCATAGCGCCGCGTGTAGCGGTGTACTTGGGCCATGAAAAATTTGGGTCTGGCGTGCGGAGCCGACTTGAGTAAGACCCGAAATCGCTACAGCTCCGCTCGCATCCCAACCTTGCGGTGTCAGAACCACGACCTGCAGGGTGTCAATGTTCCACAGCAATGCCTCAGACGGTGCAGGTTGATCCGTCCTGCCGACTCCGACCACGCGGGTGCCATCGACCCCGTATGCCCACGTGTCCCGCCAACCCGCCTGATGCAAGTCAATCATCGTTGCAGCGGAACCGCTCCAGGCGAGCGCGTGAGTTCGAGAGTCTCCACCGCCCGTACTGCCGGTTCCCACCTGAATGGAGCCCGAAACCCCATTTGCTTGAGATCGTACGAAGGATGCTGGATGCAGATTGACGACAGCTCCCGAAGATATATCCCACAACAGTGCTCTAGAATTGAGCGCGGAAGTGTTTCCGGAGCCGACCACCCTACTGCCATCAATTGCCCAGGCAGAAGACGTGGCGAATCCGTCAGGGTGAATGCTCATGGCACTTACAGAAGAACCGGTCCAAATCACAGCGCTCTCAGTTTGATTTGGTCCTATGCCTGCAAAACCTACTTGATGCGTATCACTTGCCCCATACGCAAATGAGTAGTTACTTCCCGTGGGATCGAGCGACGTCACGTAGAACGCCGCGTGGACGGATACCGCAGATGTCAATAGCCAGACGGCGAGAAGATTTCTTAGTCTATTTTCCATTCTAACTCCGTGACACAGAGAACCTCAAGACGCTTCTATCATACTCGCATCCGCCCGGAATTCAGGCTTTTTTCCTCCGTATGTTGATGAACAAACGGCGTCTGTTGTACAACTTTCGACGTCTGTCGCGAGCAAACGCCGTTTGCTGACGAACTTTCGGCGTCTGTTGCACTACTTTCGACGCATGTTGATCAACATGCGGAGGAAGTTGATGAACTTCCTCCGTATGTTGTACAACTTCCTGAAGAAGTTGACGAACATGCTCCGTTCGTTATACAGCAGACGCCGTATGTTGACGAACATCCTCCGTCTGGCGATTAACATCATCGCCAGAATAGCGGCGACCAGCGCATGTGCGGCGAACAGGTGCGTCAAAATTGTGTCGAGCGAATCAGAATTAAAATTGTTTTTGGAAAAAAGTGAATATACCCCTATAAATAACAGGATGCCCCGCCAATACGTTTTTCATGGCCTGATCAAGAGAGGCCGTTAAGGACAAAGAAATGGGGAATAATTTTAATAAACTCAGCATTCCGGCCCTCACCCAGAAGGCCGCCAACGTTATTAGTGTGGTCATTGATACCCCCGCGGTATACGGAGTCACCACGTCGCAATGCGAAATTGTGGAGGCTTCGCGGGAACAACTCGAAACGTCTGCCAGCTTCGCCGAGCAGGCCAATGCGGCAAAACTGAGCGCCTATGCCACCCAAGACACGGACAAGCAGGAATTGCTGGCCACTCTGAGCGACTTTACGAAACTGATTTACGCAACGAACACCGTGACGGACGCCGAATTGCTGAAGGCGGGACTCGCCCCGCGTCCAGCGCGTTCTAACCGACCGCTGATTCAGCCGATCAATTTGGTGGCCGACGAGATGACCTACGACCGGGTCGCGATCAAGTGGTCCCGTGCGGGGAATCCGACCAGCGCCGTTTTCATTATCGAAACCCGAGGCGAAAACACCGGCTGGACGATGGTGGGGCAGTTCTCGAAGACCCGCGTGGTGCTCGAAAACTTCACCGCCGGAGTTCCGGCCCACTTCCGCGTGATCGCGGTTCGGAACAACGTCCGTAGCTTGCCGAGCAACGAAGCGGTGGTCTACGGCGAATTGCAGACTTCCACGCTGAAAGCAGCGTAACCTCTGGCTCGCAAAAGAACTCGCCCGACCTCAATTGCGAGATCGGGCGAGTTCTTTGCGTTTCATGACTTACCCTTCTCCCGGCGGCATCGGTCGCTGCAATAGCGCACCTCTTCCCAAACCGCCGCCCACTTCTTCCGCCAAGAAAACGGGCGCCCGCAAGTCGCGCAGACTTTGGCGGGCAGATGGGCGTTGTTGCGTTGGGGCACGATGCCGCATTCTACGAGGAGCTCTTGTTTCCCAACGTCAGGAGACCGAGATTGCCCGCTGGGGGTTGGACAGCCATTCAACGCCCTCAGAGCCAACCCGCACCATCTCTTCGAGACCCAGGTAGCCGCGGCCGGGCAGCGTGACGCCCAGTTCGAGCGTGTACACCTGCCCCTCCTCCACCGGCACCTCGGGTAGCCGACCATAGCGCTCCCACCGAGGCCCCAGCAGGCTTCCCCCGTCGTGGGCGACTCGGCCAACTTGGTGCCCCAGCGCGTGCAAATATTCCGGAAACCCCGTGCTGACCAAGCAGGCGCGAGCCGCCGCGTCAACTTGCCACCCCGCGACACCCGGTTTCAAGATGTCCGCGCCAGCTTGGATCGCGCCGGTCACGGCCGCCAGGCCCTGCGCCAGGTCTTCCGGCAGCGCGGTTTCGCCCGGCTTTGCGACATACCAACAGCGCTGAATATCCGATGAGTAGCCGTCAACGATCACCCCGAGGTCGATATGCACCAAATGACCGGGTTGCAGGCGGATATCGCTCGAGGGGACCCCGTGGCCGATCATGGAATCGGGACCGAAATTGACGATGGGATTGCCCGCCCGGGACCACCCATAGCCCCACCGATTCGCGTCCATTTCAGCTTGGATCGCATCATAAAGCGAACGCTCGTCGAGGCCGAGTTGCAGGCGGCTCGGTACGGTGGAGAAGATGCTATCCGTCGCGGCGATCGCGGCGCGGATGCGGCGGATTTCTTCGCAGGTCTTGATGCCTCGAAGACGCGAGACGATGGAATGCGCGGACTCCAGCGTTCCCTCGAAGCGCGTACCTTTGAGATGCCCGTTTAGCAACCGGAACAGGCCGTGCGTAAGGCCGTCGGCCTTGTCGTCGTCTTCGCTGAAGTTCACCGCAATGCGCGGCGTCTCGCCCTCGGGAATCCACGTTTCCAGGGTTTCAAGTAGCGGGGCGCGAATGCCTTGGACGTAGGGAATCACCTCGTCCCAGTCGCCGGAATGCTTCAGAGGATCGGCGTCGTAGTTGCCCACCACCGCGACTTTGCGCCCATCCCGCCCCACCATCAGCGCGGAGATCCAGACAAGCCCCGTCTCGCAAATAAATGGCAACGCGGGATCCGAGCCCTCGCCGGTCTCGCGCACGAACGTCAACCAGACGTGCACGCCGGACCCGCGAACCAAATCTGCCGCCTGGGCAAGTTTCTCCCGCGTGAGCTCGCTCATCGCCGCCCCTCGCCGCTGACCGCCCCCAAGACCGCTTTCATATTGATATCCTACACCAGCGTGCGGTTGTCCGCTGAGCTAGCTCGGGCGAGCGTCTTTGGCGCCTTCATTCTGCGCCTCTGCAAGAAGGCGGCGTAGCACCAACCGCAGATCCATCCATGGCGGTAGATTGCTATGCCGTCCCTTCGGGACTTGGGTGGGGGGTGTCCTCTGTACCAGGGCTTCGCGCTTCGCTAGGTTATGCCGCCCCTTTGGGGCTCGGTTCAGAGTTCAGGGTTGCCCCTTTTTACGAGCCATGGAAGCACCCCTTGACCTCCACCCGGAGGCAGGACAGGTCGCTGGATAAAGGATAAAATCCAGAAATGGTTCCAACTCTCGTCGCGATGGTCATCGCCCTCAGCCCTTCCGCTCCTGGCTTCACTCAGCCCGCGGAGTGGGAACCTCAGCGAGCGGTCTGGCTTTCTTGGCCCCGCTACGATCATGTCGCCGACCAAAGCGTGGGCGCGGTTACGGCAAAGCTCGCGGGTGCAATTTCCAAAACTGCCGTCGCCGAAATTTTAGTTGCCGATCACGAGATGGAAGCGGAGGCAAAAAAGATGATTCAAGCGGCAGGAGGGAAGGCGTCGAACGTGCGCTACACCCACCTCAACAACAACGAAATATGGACCCGAGACTTTGGGCCGATTTTCTTGAAGCATCCGGATGGACGCAAGAAGGTTGCGAGCTTTGCGTTCAACTTTTGGGGTTACGATGCGCAGGGCTCGGCGCTCAGTGAAGCGGAGGACCAGGTGGATTCGTACATCGGCAACCTCCTTGGTTTTCCGGTCATTTCCTCGAATCTCATTAGCGAGGGCGGGAATCGTGAGTTCAACGGGAAGGGAACGATGATGGCGGTTTGGGCGGTGGAACAACAGCGCAATCCCGGGATGCCCCAATCAAAAGTAACTCAAGAATTCAAACGCATGTTTGGGATCAAGAATGTGATTTGGATTCCCGAAGGCGGGGCGGAGGATGACTTGACATTCAACGGACCGTTGCCCGGCGGTGTTTACACCGTGGTGACGACGGGCGGACACGTGGACAATGTTGCCCGGTTTGTAAATTCAACGACCATTCTGCTCAGTGAAGTCACGGCGGAAGAAGCCAGAAATGATGCCATCGCCGCCATCAGTCGAAAGCGGTTTCTGGCGGCTGAAAAGGTGTTACGTGCGGCGAGAGACCAGGATGGAAAACCGTTCAAAATCGTCAGAATGCCCTCCCCAGACGGCCTTATTCGTATGCTGACTCCAAGCGATCCTACTTATCAAACAATCAGCGCGTTAGAGTACAAAAGCGGATCGTTTCCCGTGGGCAAACCGGTCAAAGCCATTGCCGCCGGAAGCTATATGAACTTCCTCATAACCAATGGGCAGATTATCACTTCGTCATTTTACAAGCCCGGCAGGCCTGCCTCGATGAAGCGCAAGGACGCGACGGCCCTGAAGATTCTAAAGGGCCTGTTCCCGGATCGCAAAATCGTCACCATAGACGCTGAGGCCGTCAATTGGGGCGGCGGTGGAATTCACTGCATTACCCAGCAGGAGCCGCTGTAAAGGGAGGTAGGGCTTGTAACGATTGTGACTGCGTTTTCACAATGATAATGCGTAACTTTGATTTTGGGATGAGCCTAATTAACGATTTGTTGTTGCAAGTAGTAGAGGGCGACTCAGCCATCTTTAAGATGCAGTTCCGTGATGCACTGCAAAGCTATGTAGCCGAGATTCATGATTTCGAAGTGGGCCTGACGCGCGATGACTTGCATGAAATGATGCGCCTGCCGAGTGAGGAACTTGAATCACTGTTGATCTCGGCCGTTTATGGAGGTCACAATGGCCCTCGGATCCGCAACTGGTTTGCAGAGCTAGTAAGGCAATATGATGAGCATATTCCAACGCCTCCTCCCATACAGCCTCGGTGGCGCGATGCGGAGGACTTGCTCCAACACATCCGTGACCATTTCGAAGATGAGGAGGTTCTGCGCGATAATTTCACATCCCCCATCAAGACGTACATTGCGAATTCGCCAAAGCCCCGACAAAGATTAGCGCTTGGTCAGCTTGCAGAGGCCACATTTCAAACGCCGGAAGAACAACATCGCTGGCTTACTGCGCGGGAGTTTCTCTTTCACGACGGGGATGAGGCGAAGTACTGGCTCGAGAAGCTGATCATCCAATACCGGGATGCCACCGAAAGCACTCCCTGAAGCGGGTGCTTTTCCGAGCGCCCCAAATTATTTGATTCCGAAACAATTCCGGACTCCTGGAACGTAGAGACTTTGGTTGGGCATGAAAAACAAGAGTGGAATGATCGCGGGGGTGGTGGTTGCGGTGCTGGCGGGGGGCTGGTGGTTCAACAACCGGGGCGGAGCCGGAGATTCAGGCCAAGTCGAATACAGGTACGAGAAAATTGAAGAAGGTGAACTCGTCCGTTCGATTGACGCGACGGGCCAACTCATCGCTGAGACGAACGTGGACATCCGCAGCAAGGCCGGTGGTCGCGTAGACCAGATTTTGGTGGAAGAAGGGGACATCGTGAGGAAAGGGCAACTCTTGGCCCGGATTGACCCCAGCGACACCCGCACTGTGGTGGAACAAGCCCAAGCCGACGTCGAAAGTGCCACGGCGCGCGCCGACGCCGCCCAGATTAATTTGAGCCTGGAAGAGCGCAATCGCCGCAACGGCGTTCGAGACGCCGAGGCCGCCCTGCGCATCGCGAGGATTCGGTACGAGCGCGCTCAAACCAACGCCGGAAGCCAACCCGCCCTCACCGCCAGCAGCCTCCGCTCGGCCCGGGCTGAACTCGCCGCCCAAGAGCAGGCGCTGATTCAACTTCAGACTGTTGAAGTGCCGCAACTGAGAGCCGACGCCAAGTCGGGGGTGGAGCGCGCCAAGATCGAACTCGATTCGGCCCTCGCCGATTTCAATCGCCAAGAGGAGCTCTTCGGCCTCGGCTACGTGAGCAAGGCGCAATTCGACCGAGCGCGATCCGCTATGGCCAGCTCGCAGGCATCCTACACCAGCGCAAAGCAGCGGGCCGACACCATCGAGCGCCAACTGGACTCACGCGTGAAGCAGCAAAGAAGCCGCGTGGAGCAGGCCGAGTCTAGCCTCAAGACCGCGCTCACCAACCAGAGCCGCGACACAGTCGTTCTCAAAGACTTAGCCGAAGCCAAGGGCCAGCTCGAGCAAGCCCAATTGAGCTTGGAACAGGCCCAAAATGAGTTACTCAACATCCAAGCCCGAGCCGCGGACAATCGAAACGCGAAGGCGAGTACGGTTCGAAGTCGAGTGACCCTCCAGAACGCCCAGGTTCAGCTCGATAGCACCACCGTTTTGGCCCCCCGTGATGGCGTGGTGACGAAGAAGTATCTCGAAGCCGGCACCATCATTCCTCCGGGAACCAGCACCTTCAGCGAAGGCACGGCAATTTTGCAGCTCAGCGACACGACGAAGATGTACGTGGAGTGTGCGGTAGATGAGGCCGACATCGGGGCGGTGAAGGTGGGACAGAACGTCCGGATCATCGTGGAGGCTTTCCCTGGCGAGCAACTAAAGGGACGCGTCAGCCGAATCAATCCCAGCGCAGAGACGGCCGCCAATATCACGGCGATCAAGGTGCGAGTGGAGATTGATCAGAGCAGCAAGGCCGCGATCAAGCCGGGAATGAACGCCACCTGCGAGTTTCTGACCCTCGATATTCCCAAGGCCCTTATCGTGCCTCAGCAAGCGGTGACCCGCGAGGAAGGCAAAACCTTCGTTCGCATCAAGGGCGCCGATGGCAAGCCGCAGAAAGTAGAAGTCAAGCTGGGCGAGAGCGGCAACGACGGCTATCAAGTTTTGAGTGGCCTGACGCTGGGCCAAGAAGTGGTAACCGCCGAAATCAATTTGGCCCAGATGCGCGAGATTCAGCAGCGCATGCAAGAAGCCCAACAGGGCGGCGGCCTCGCGGGAGGTAATCGTCAAGGTGGCCCAACTCGAACCGGCGGCGCTGGCGGCGGCGGCGGTGGTGGAGGCGGCGGAGCAAGGGGCGGCGGCGGCGGCCGCTAGAAGAGCGTGGGGCCGACGGCCTCACGCGACTCTTCGGTGCTGATGCCGATTTGGGAATCGATGGGTAACCCTTGCTCGTCGAGCCGGGCTCCCGGCACGATCTCCTCGTAAGGCTCCGGCGAGTCGACGAGCCCCTGCTGGATCCGGCGACGTACGAAAGTTTCCTCTGGGCCGGGCTCCCAATCTGGCGGGTATTCGGGATTGAGGAAGTAGGCAGGTTCCATGCCCTCCCAGCCGTCTGCCTCGTACCGCTCTATCCAAGTCGCCACCATGAGCCCGCCTTTGAACTCCTCGACGAGGCGGTAATAAGGCGTCATCAGCCACATCGCGCAGAAGGCGGCCTGCTGCGGATCATCGTAATGCGTGTGCCATCGCTGGGCGGCGATCATGCACTGCTCGCCTTCGTCGTACAAAGTGACTGCGAAAGTCTCTGGCCCCTTCGGCACGATCTGAAGAGAGCTATCGCGCCGAATAAGATCGTACGGCGCATCTTCCCAACCGGAAAGAAGCTGCTCGGTAGCCTCCAATGCCCGCATTCCCGCAGTGTCTTGGCTCATCAAATTAAGATTAAACCCCGTCCGCCGACCAACTGCCGGTCCGGGCAATCCAAGGCACTGCCTTTTCAGCGGCGCGGCTGGCAAGTTGAACCGGAAGGTGCGCCAGATGCAGCGCCGGACTCCCGGCGACGATAAGGGTTACCGTGGCTAGCCCCAGCCGACGCTGAAGCAAACCTTGCACAAGCTGAACGCTCTGCACTTTGTCCAACGGGACGATGAGAAGCTGGGTGTTGCGCCAGCCGGCCTGGGCGAAAACAAAACGACCGGAGAACGCCACCTTCATGCTCCGCACTCCGAGGTACGCAGACACCGCACTGATAAGCACGCACAGAGGCAATAGCCATACCGCCCAATGCCGCTGCCAGATGGACAGCCCCACGCCGAGAATGCCGTAGATCCAAAGTATCTCTACGAAGCTCACCCAGAAGGCCCGCGCCGGAGCCGGAGTCCAGCGCAACCCGCTCCAATCAAGATCTGCAAAAACAATGTTCGTGAACGTTCGGAGTCTGTTGGAAGGCACCACCGGGCAGAGAAGACCACCGACCGTCGGATCCTGCTTGTCCTTCATTGCGCCGGCGGTGAAGCACTTGACCTCCCAGAACCCGACCCAAGATCGGAGCCAAGTGGTGCTCCAGTCGAGGCACTGGATGCGGCGCAAGGGGACTGAGTTTTTCCGGTTGTTGATGAGACCGTACTCGCGGTGAAGTCGCCCCGCGTGATGGGTGAGCGTGAAACCATAGAATTTCACCCAAGCCTGCACCATTGAGACGATCCAACCGGCGAGCAACAGACCGAGGAGCCCAAGCACCCACACTTGCGGGGGCACGCTCGATTTAGTCGAACCACGCACCGCGCTAAGCAAGGAGGAGTCAGATCCCCGCAGGAAGGGGAGCAGGGACGCCGCCGCCCCGATGATGACGTACCAAGCGTTCTTCGTCGCGCCCGCCATCAGCAGGTCGCGGCTGGTCGCTTGCCAGAGCGGCAGCGACGGGGCCGTACTTTCGCTGGGATGGGCGACTTCTTTCGTTAGGACCATGCGGAGGCGCTCCGCTTCGGCTAAGGACAAAGAGTCTAGCTCGATGTCGGCCTTGTCGCCGCTGGCGGCGGTGTCAATACGGACTTTGGCGAGGCCGAGCATTCGGTGGATCAGGGTTTGCTCGATGTTGACCGACTGAATACGGTCGATCGGAATCGTCTTTTCGGTCTTGAGCAGCCAAATCGTCTCATAGACAAAGTTAGTGCCGATGACGCCAAATCGCACGGTGAGCCATTGAATCAAGCTCCCAAACAGACCGAAGACCGCGAGACCCGCTAACACGAGCTCAGCAGAATCTCCGCGCCCGCGAGAACTCACCACAAAGTAAAGGATCAGCACCCAACCAAAGCGCCCGAGCGACTTGAAAAAGTCGAGCAGCATGGTGCGCGGATCGAGGCGTCCGGTCGGCTTTTGAAGCGGAGGCTGAGCGATCATGGATGGAGAAGATCGCTCGCGTCGGCGTCGAACGGCAGAGTTTCGGCGGTGGCAGCGGTGAAGATCAACTCGCTACGGAGCCTCTCGGCCTCTTCGGGTGGGAGTCCGGGGATTTGAATCGAAGCCGTCCCGGCCGTGTGGACGTTCAGTTGCTTAATGCCGAATCGGCGATCCCAGGGCCCTTCGTGAATCTCGACGTGCTGAATCCGGGCGCGGGGGATGCTGAGGCGAGTGCGCGTCCAGACACCGTGCTCTACGGTCAGCGCGTACTCGTCCATCCCGTAGCGCCAACTCTTGAAGCGGCGCTTGATCATGGAGAGGCCGTAGGTGAGCGTGAAGACAACCCAGCCGATGGTCAGCGCAGGCTCGCGCCACCATGCGACTTCACGGCGCAGGACCAAAAATTCAATGGCTGCAAAGATGGCGGTGGAGAAAAACGCGCCGATGAAGGTGTTGATGACCCAAACGCGCTTGACCTTTTCGTCGAGCGGTTGTAGTGTCAGGCCATCCCGAACTTCAAAAAAATGGTGCGGAGTTTGCATCCCCGCATCTATCTTACTCGGTTGACTAAGCTGGACTCTCGCTCAACAATCTCCATCGGATACACGTGAGACCGGGACGCCCCAGGGCTGTTTTCTATCCTATCGATCAGCCATTTCCATCCGTGCGCGACCACTTGTTCAAAGGGTGCTCGAACACTGGAGATCGGTACTCGGAAATCTTCGGCTTCCGGGTAGTCGGAAAAGCCCCAAACCATGCACTGCTCGGGAATTCGGACCCCCGCATCAAGGAGCGCCCGCGCAAACCCGATGGCGATGGAATCGGTGAATCCGAAGATCGCATCGGGGATACCGTTCGCGTTGATCCATTCTCTCGCGCTGACTTCCACTTGGCGGCTGGCTTCGCCGTCCACCGGAGCAAATTCCGGGATAAGCCCTGCCTCCACCATGGCTTCGCTGTAGCCTCGTCGGCGCTGTTCGTTGGGATAATCCTGGAGCACCCAAGGTAGCGTGGCATGGACGATGCGCTTCGCGCCCTTAGCGATCATCCGTTGGGTCACTTCATAAGCGGAGCCCACGACGTCCCATCCTACGGCATCGCCATTGGTGTATTCCTCCATGCCGAGCACAACGATCGGCGTCGAATCGTTGGCAGGATTCTCACGAAATTTACGCATCGCCCGGCCGGCGTCGGCACCGATCACTCCGTCCACGGGCCACTGGAAGGGCGTACGACCCTCGGCGTTGTAGGCGAATGAGGAACTGAGGCCCACGACCATCGTGTCATAGCCGTCCTGCTGGCTATGCTCGGAGATGGCCTTCAGGATTTTCATGTAGTTTGGCGTCACGCGGTCGAGCGGAATCCAAACGGACACCATGTGGCTACGACCCATGCGCATGGCCTGAGCAAGGCGGTTGGGCTGATAGCCAACTTTGGCCGCCGCTTGGCGAACTCGTTCGCGGGTGGTCTCGGGAAGACGGACCGTCATGTTGCCGCTCATGACGTGGGAGGCCGTTTGAACTGAAACTCCGGCCTCTCTCGCCACGTCGGTCAGCGTGATGCGGCGGCGTGACGGGATAGAGCTGGACATGGCGGCGTGTTGAACTTAGCGACCCAAAGCGGTTTTCACGTGGGCCCGCAAGTCGTTTAGCATAACATACAAAGACGCGCCTGGGCAGTCGGTTTCTTTACTGTAGTCTTTGTGGCTAGCGATTTGGTCGCTGCGGAGCCGGAAAAGCCAGCAACAATATGTGGTCAGCGATTTCAGGGAGGCAATCTGCGGTTCCGTGGGCTTCTCCACCCCGAATTCGCCCTCAACCACGATGAGGAGATGACCGTTCGGGTTGTATTCCGTGTTGGTATCGCCCGCAAAGAACCACTCTCGACCTTCTCCGATGCGCCCATCGATTGAGATGTAGTAGTGATACGGGATGTCCGGCCAGGCGGGCTTGGTTTTACCGTTCGCGAGCTTGTCTTCCCGCTGGCTGAACGTCTGCAGTCCGCGCAGTTTCTCTTCCAAGGAGCGGGCTGGATTGCTCTTTACTCCGGTGTGATGCACGGTCAGCCGCTCGATCGTATGGGCGATGGCCCCAGGCAAATGCGGCTTGGCGCCCCACTCATCGCGTCGAATAATTTGAGGTTCGGCCGGTCCAGACGACAGGGCCGCCAGGCTAACCACTATTGCCAAGGGGTGCATTGGGAAGTCTTACCTGATCTTATTGTCTGGCAGTCGTGGCTAGCGTAGAGTGTCAAGCGGAAAAAAGCCACGCCCTTGTTTCCAGGGGCGCGGCTGCTAGCTAATCAATCTGCTTATTCTACTTTGCGCGCCGTCGTCGGAGAAGAGCCGCCGCACCGAGACCTAAGGCAACCATTGAGGCTGGCTCAGGAACAGCGGTGTAGTGAACGTTCCCAGCGAAGGCGCGGGGAGTAAACACGCTGCCTGCAAATGCGACAGCGCCAGTGCGCGAGTGGGCCGAGAAACCGACCATATCAACATTGCTGAAGCTGGTGTTGGAAGTTGTGCCGGTTCCAAAATAGCGCACCCCGTTACCCGCGGTAATGCTGTGCAGATAAATTCCGGTCGTTTGAGTCGCGGTGAGCGAGATTACGTTATTCAACGCCACGGATGCAAGCGTGCCGGTACCGTTCGATGTGCCAACGACCGTGTCGGCCAGCGTCCATCCTGCGTTGTTGACTTGCGTACCCACATATGAACCTGAGCGGGTCCAAACCTCCACAGTAAAGGCTGTGCCAGCTGCCCCTTGAAAAAACGTGTCAAAACTCGTTACGTTGAGGGCTTGGGAAACCGCGGTCAGATCCATGAAGATGCCGCCCGAACCGTTGTTGGTGAGTGGATTCGCATTGAGAATTTGAGCTTGAGCGACAACCGAACCAGCCGCCAGCGAAAGAATAAACGTAAATTTCATAACACAACTTCCTCCGTGATCCCTCAAAAGGTCTAATCACGTTAGAATCAGTGTACGATAAAGTTCGCTTGTGCCGATGAAACCACCCAAGAAACCAGCCTTTTTGCCGGGTGAACGTCATGATTCGGGTATTCACCCCGCCCTATGCTTGGCGGGTCTTAAAAAGTAAAAACTGCTGTGGCCCCTCTGATTGCATTCATAGGTTCCATATCGTCGGAAGAGCAGAGGCGCAGGAGTACTAAAGAGCAGGTGCGGCGTGGCCGCGTATTAGGACTCTCATGACTAAACTAATTGGAATCACTTTTCTCTTTGTCGGTGCGCTTATCGGAACCGTCCTCACCGGCCCTGCGCTTGCTCAGCAAACCCAACCAGCTCCGACCGAAGCTCCATCGCGCATGATGTCTCCCTCGCATCAGATGCACAAGGCCATGATCAAGATGAACTCGAACATGGCGAAGATGAAAATGACCGGAGACACGGACCGAGACTTCGCGATGATGATGACAGAGCACCACCGTGGTGCAATCGAGATGGCGGAGATTGAGGTCAAGCACGGCAAGGTCGCCCGGCTCAAAGCAATGGCAAAGAAAATGATCACCATGCAAAAGGCTGAGCAGGCCGAGCTACTGAAGCACTCAAAAATGTCCCACTAGAGAAACTTGGCGGCTCGGGAACTCTCAAATACCCTATGGGGTATAAATAGATATGGACTCAAGCGACCGCAAATCCATTGACCGCCGACTTGCCCGAATTGAAGGTCAGGTCCGCGGTCTTCGTCGTTTGGTGGAGGAGGATGCCTACTGCTGCGATATTCTCTCGCAGACCGCCGCTGTCACCTCGGCTTTGAACCAAGTTTCCGCCGCGTTGGCCTCTAGTCACATCAAGAGTTGCGTGATTGGTCACGGAACAGAAGAGGCGCATTGCTCCACTCATTCGATGAGCAAAGAGTCGGTCCTCGAAGAGCTTGACGAAGTGCTGAGGCGCTTAGTTAAATAGTCTATACCCTGAGGAGTATTATGAAAACCAATCTTACAATCACCGGCATGACTTGCGGCAATTGCGTGAAGCACGCTCGTCAGGCCCTGTTAAGTGTCCCCGGGGTCACAGAGGCGGAAGTTGACCTCGCCACCGGCAAGGCTATCGTTACGCACGAAGCCGCGGACACGGCAAGTTTAATCGCGGCGGTAGTCGAAGAGGGCTACGAAGCAGAGGCACAAACGTGAACCACCCGGGCCACGAATCCAGCGATACTCAGCTCAGCATTAAGGGCATGACGTGCGCGAGCTGCGTGCGGCGGGTGGAAAAGGCTTTAACCAAGACTCCCGGCGTCGAAAGCGCCAATGTCAATTTTGCCACCCATGAGGCCACCGTCCACCACGACGGGTCGGTTTCGGATGAAGCTCTCGTTAATGCAATTGATGCGGCTGGCTACGCCGCCCAACCGATCAGTGATGACATTCACGCTCATCATTCCGCAAGCGAGCATGCTGAGCACCTGCGAATGGAAAGCGCCTCGGAGGTCGCCGCCATGCGAGCGAATCTAGTCCTTTCGGCAGTCCTGACCCTTCCGCTGGTGCTCGTTTCGATGCTCTGGCATCCCCGTCCCGAGTGGGTCAACTGGGCCTTATTCGCGCTCGCCACGCCCGTTACTTTCTGGTGCGGCAGACAGTTCTTCGCCATTGCCCTTAAAGCACTGAAGCATGGTTCAACGACCATGGACACGCTCGTTGCATTGGGTTCGGGGGCGGCTTGGGGCTACTCGACTTACTCGCTGTTTCGGTACCAAGGCCACGGTCACATGCAGAGCGAGCACATCTACTTCGAGACGGGAGCAGTCATTGTTACGCTCATTCTGTTGGGCCGATTCCTTGAGGCGCGCGCGAAAACGGGGATGTCCGATTCGATTCGGAAACTCATGAGCTTAGCGCCGACTTCGGCGAAACGGCTGACCGAAGACGGATCCGAAGTTGAAGTTCCGGTGAGTGAATTGCAGCCGGGTGATCGCATCCGGGTTCGGCCGGGCGAACGGATCGCCGTGGACGGCACCGTCATCGAAGGAGAGTCTTTCGTGGATGAATCCATGGTGACCGGGGAGCCCATGGCGGTGAGCAAAAGAGCCGGGGACTCGGTCACCGGTGGCACAGTCAACGAGCGCGGCTCATTCGTTTTTCGAGCTGAAAAAGTGGGGGCTGACACGATGCTCGCGCACATCGCCAAGTTGGTTCAACGAGCCCAAGGGTCGAAAGCGCCCATGCAAGGACTCGCCGACCGGGTGTCCAGCATTTTCATCCCGATCGTCATCTCCATCGCCCTTTTGACCGTCGCCGGGTATGTGTTCACGGGTCGGGGACTTGACGCTGGCATCATGGCCGCCGTTGCCGTCCTAGTCATTGCCTGTCCGTGCGCCTTAGGCCTGGCAACTCCTACCGCCCTCATGGTGGGAACGGGAAGGGGCGCCGAACTCGGCATTCTCATCAAGGATGGAGCCTCACTTGAGCGAGCCAGTGGCATCAAAGTGATCCTGCTCGACAAGACGGGCACCCTCACTGAAGGGAAGCCGCGCCTCACGGATATCCTTCCATTTGGGACTTGGTCAAAAGACGGGGCGCTCGCATTCGCCGCGGCTCTCGAAGCTGGGAGCGAACACCCGGTCGCGCGTGCCGTGATTGCGGGAGCAGAGAGCGCAGGATTATCGGTGCCACCCGCAGTTGAGTTCGAAGCCGTTCGAGGTAAGGGCGTTTCGGGACGCGTGCAGGGGATTTTGGGTCGAGTGGGTAGAGCCTCATGGATTAACGAGGTGGCAGGCCCGCTAGAACCCGACGTGCTGACATCGGTCGAGTTACTTGAGAAAGCGGGCAAGACGGTCTTTCTCGTTCAGCGAGACGCTGACGTAGCGATCCTCGCTGTTTCAGATTCGGTCAACGCTCATAGCCGTGAAGCAGTTCAGCAACTCATCGAACTCGGCGTCGAACCCGTGATGGTGACCGGTGATAACCGTTCCGCCGCCCAAACCGTCGCCGATGCAGTGGGAATCAACCGCGTCGAAGCGGGTGTCCTGCCCGCAGATAAGGCAGCTTTCGTTCAAGAATTCCAGCGAGCAGGGGCCACCGGGATGGTCGGAGATGGGATCAACGACGCCCCTGCGCTGGCGCAAGCCGACCTCGGCATCGCGATGGGATCCGGTACCGATGTGGCGATGGAAACCGCGGGGGTGACTCTTCTGCGATCGGATCTTCGGGGAGTGCCGCAGGCAGTCAGGCTCGCACGAGCGACGTTGGGAACGATCAAGTCGAATCTCTTCTGGGCCTTTGTTTACAACGTGGTGATGATCCCACTTGCGGCGATGGGCAAGCTCAGCCCCATGTTCGCCGCCGCAGCAATGGCACTGAGCAGCATTTCCGTCATCCTCAATTCGCTACGCCTGCGAGGATTTAAGTGAGGACTGCGAGAGAAGTGGCGGAGAGGGAGGGATTCGAACCCTCGGTACCTTGCGATACACCGCATTTCGAGTGCGGCGCACTAGACCACTATGCGACCTCTCCGACGAAGGCTCATTATATCCAATCGTGGGTTCGGCTAAAGGGGTGGGGTGGCTGCCTCCAGGGCGTCGGACGCGGCTTGGATCGTGGCGAAAGGCGTGACGACTGCACCGCGAATGACCTCAAACCTGGTCGCCTCCTCTGAAGGAGCGGGGAAGATGAGCGCGGCGGGATGCAGCCTCTGCCACTTTGCGGCAAGTTGAACGGCGTCCCGCCCGACCACTCTGCCCGAGAGCATCCGGTCATACAGGAGTGTGGCCTCGAATAGACCAGAGAATCCGCGCTGGTACTCATTCGCGAGGGGGCCGTAGTGGTAGACCCCTTCTCGGGCGAACCTCCTGAACTGAGCGCCGTTAGGGGTATCACCAAGGATCCACCCAAGCTGAGTGAGCAATCGGATTGCCATTGCCGCGGTGCTGGAGGTGTTTCGGTCTACGACCTCTGGCAACACCGTGTCGGGGGGGAGATCCTTCTTTAGTTCGGGGCTGGCGTTGCTCAGGACGCCGGGGATCACCTCGAAGAGCTCGACCGCTCGCCCAGTTACTTGGACTGACTCTTGCAAGTGCTCGGGGTCCCCGCTGACGAGATACATCTGCAGGGCAGCCTCGCCATAGGCTAGGTAGTCACCGAGAAAGGCGACCTCTTCGTCGCGACCGTCCGCTCGGCGAAGCACGTCGTTTTCACCGGAACGATAGCGCTTTAACTGCTCGAACAGGTATCGAGCGGTACGTAGTCTCTCCGGGTCCTCGAGAAATCGCGCCGCACTTAAGAGCCTTGCAACGGCGGCGCAAGAGACGTTGGCCACCTGCTGTTCGGAATATCGCTCCGGCGGTTCGACTCTGCTTGCCTTGAGCGCCTCCAATAGCTCATTTACCGATGCTGAATTACCGTTGTACGCATCGGTTGAGGTGACCTTAAGAAGCATCTCCGGGTTCGGGACGGGGTCGAGGTTAAACACTCGCTTTATCTGGTTGCGGCGCTCATCGTCGAAGTGGTCATTCAGGTAGCGAGGCGAGAAGCTTGAGCGGGCGCTGCGGTTATTGCCCACACGATCCTCGAACCGATAGGCGCGGATGATCCCATCTTTGGCAAACCTGTTAGCTAGCGCATCGAATCCATCCTGGGCTACCTTTTGGTAAATCGGCTTGGGGTTCAGCGCGTAGGCTTTGGCAAATACCTCCACGAGGTCAGCATTCGTCACCGCGTATTTGTCGAAATCAATCTCTCGCCACCCCGCTTGCCTAGATTGGGAGAAAAATCCGCCGTTGATCCAGTCCACCATGCCGCTGGTGACGATGGCATCGAGGGACTGAAAGAAGGCCCGCTCGTCTCCGCTCGCAAGTAAGTATTTGAGGGGTGCCGCTCTAAGCTGCTCGCCCGAGGTGGTGGGCCACCCTGAACTCATGGGATCACGGTTGGAAAGCAGCCATGAGAGATGCGACGCAAAATCGGGCCGCCCTCGCGATCCGCTACCGAGTAGGAGCTGGGCCTGCGCGGCTTGGCTTGTGCCTGCCGGGTCGGCCAGACTGTCGGGCTTTGCCAGTTCCCGGATTTTCTGAGCCACGTACTGAGCTGAACCGAAGAGATTCTTTGGTATCGATCCGACTTGAGGCGAGGTGGGAACAAGGCCGCTAACCATGTACCCCTCAGAATTCAAATACCAGACTTGAAAGCTGGGGTCCCAGCCGTCTTGGCTTCGACGCACGGGGTCGAAAGCCGCGGCAAGATAGGGCTGAGCGGTTGCGTCCACTCGAATGGGGATGAACTCGCGCCGAATGAACTCGGTCGTCTCCGAATCAACCAACGAGAAGAGATCGGCGAGCTGACCGATACGACTAGAGGCTTCGCCGATGACTAGGTAGATCGGTTTATCTGCACGTCGGGCTTCGGCGAGGGAAGCTTGATCTAGCTTCCGCCAAGGAATAGCCTGAGTACCCGCTTGTGTCAAAAAGGGATCGCGCTCTTCTGCCAAGGGATTCAGCGGCGGCTTCGGAATGAACTTACGCAACGCTGCCCCGCCCATGCCCATGATGCCGACAAGGATCACAGAAAAGGTGACGGCGGGATAGTAGCTGCGGTGTTTTCGCCTCGGCATTGGTCCATGGTTAGTATGGGCGGAATCGTTCGCTAACCTCACCGGGATATACTCAGGTCATGAGCATCTCGCTCGAAGAAGTTCGCCATGTCGCCAAACTCGCTCGTCTTGATATGGACGAGGCGGAGTTGCTTGCCCTGCAGGGTGAGTTGAATGCGCTTCTTGGTCACTTCCAGGATTTGAGCGCGATTGATGTCACCGGGTTTCCGGCGAAGCCACATGCCGTGCCGATGCAGAACGTTTGGATGCAGGACCACGTACGGGCAGGACTCACCCGCGACGCTGCGCTGCAAAACGCCCCCGCCGCTAAGGCTGGCTTGTTCCTAGTTCCCACGATCATCGAAGACTAATGGCGAACCTGACCGAGCTCACCGTCGCGCAGTTATCTGCGAAACTGGCCGCCCGCGAGTGTTCCGTTCGCGAGGTTGCGGGTGCCTTTGCCGAGCGCACCGCGCTCACCGAGGACTCCGTCAAAGCATTCCTGACGGTTTGTGACGAGAGCACCTGGGGACCCCAGGCTGACGCCGCGCAGGCAAAAATTGACGCGGGGAACGCCGGCCCCATGACCGGAATTCCGGTGGGCATCAAAGACAACATTTCGACCAAAGGGGTGCTTACCACCTGCGCTTCGCAGATTCTGTCCAACTACATCCCACCCTACAACGCGACCTGCATTGATCGGCTCGCCGATGCAGGCGCGGTGATGATGGGCAAGACGAACTTGGATGAATTCGCTTTTGGGGCGTCCACCGAGACGAGTTCGTTCTTTGAAACCAAGAACCCGTGGGACACTACCCGAAGCCCCGGCGGCTCGAGCGGCGGTTCGGCAGCTTGCGTTGCGGCTCGGCAGACTCCGGTCTCGCTCGGTTCGGATACCGGCGGTTCGATTCGGCAGCCGGCGGCGCTATGCGGCGTGGTCGGATTTAAGCCAACATATGGCAGAGTTTCACGCTACGGCTTGGTGGCGTTCGGATCGAGTCTTGATCAGATTGGTCCGTTTGGTCAGACGGTTGAGGACGCGGCGATTCTTGCCTCGGCGATCAGCGGTCACGACGACCGAGACGCGACATCGCTCCCGCAACCTCCAATTTCGACTTCGGAACTTAAATCTGGGTCTCTGAAGGGGAAGCGCATCGCCTTGCCGTCGGAGTTGTTCACGGACGCAGTTGAGCCCGGCGTTTTAGATCAGATTCACCAAACCATCGCCGCTTTGAAAGCGGAAGGCGTAGAGTTTTTTGAAGTCAGCATTCCGGAAATTAAGCTCGGAGTGACCACCTATTACATCATTGCCCCGGCGGAAGCGAGCAGTAATCTGGCCCGCTTCGATGGAGTTCGCTTCGGGCCCCGCGAGCAGGGTGAAGGTCACGTCGGCGCAGTAGCCACGACCCGAGGCAAGCTCTTCGGCAAAGAGGTCAAGACTCGAATTGTTGTGGGGACCTACGTGCTTAGCGCAGGCTACTACGATGCCTTTTACTTACGGGCCCAGCAGGTACGCGGGAAGATGGCGGCGGAATTTGAGCGAGTATTCGGCGAATACGATGCCGTGCTGTCGCCGACCTCACCGTGCGTAGCATTTAAACTCGGCGAGTTGACCGGCGATCCGATGGCGCTCAAGCTTCTTGACCTCTGCACGATTCCAGCGAACATGGGCGGATTTCCGGCGATTTCGTTGCCATGCGGGCTGAGTGAAGGTCTGCCAGTAGGCCTTCAGTTGATGGGTGGAGTCAATCAAGACGAGCGGTTGTTGCAATTGGCGCATTCCGTGGAGCGGGCCTTGGACGTCAAGCTTTCACCGCCGCCGATCGTGGCCTAGAGATTTCGCATGCGCGCCGAAAAGCAGCACCGCAAAGAGTTGTTCCTTCAAGAGCTTCGGGCTCCGGCGAGGGTTGGCATTTACGTGGCGGGGCTTATGTTCATCGGGTTTCTGTCAACCACCAATGCGCCGATGTGGCCGTTCGCCTTTATCGCGGCAGGCATTTTCGCCACGATTGGAGTAGTCACGGCGGCCAAGGCCGTAGCTGCGAAGCAGTTCAAAAGCCCGCATTATCAAATGCTCTGGCAAAATGTCCGCGATCGACTTCGTCGATTCGAAACCGCCTACGGGGCTCTAAAGGTGGCCTGGGACGAGGAACTTCCCGTCCTGCGGGAGCGGGTACTGATCACCGCGGACTCTGTTTACACCGCCCTCTGCCGAGCGGATGTGATGCAGGTCGAGCTCCAGAAAAGCGAAGGGCATATGGCGTGGGCCGAGAGCGCTCAATTCCGTCCCGTCACCGCTTCGCAAGACAAGAAGGTGCAGGAGCTGTACCAACTGGCCGACCGGAACATGGCGGAATACCGCCAGCGTCTCAACGCGGTGACGGCGGGGATTCAGCGCTGCGAGGCGCAGACAGCCGTGTACATCACCACGCTGGATAGTCTTCGGGTGCGGCTGTTGGGGTACCGATTGATGGGCAAGTCACCGGAAATCGAGCATCAGCAATTCCTCGAGACGATTGGCGAGGCGAAGTCGCAGTTGGATGCGGTGGACAAGGCGCTTCAAGAGATTAGTTTTGATCGCTTGGTGGCTCAAATGGAGCTCGAGGGCGAACCCGCGCCCGCGCGAACGGTCGCCGAGAACGTCGCTATGGCCGCCCCGCCCCCCATGCCTGCTGATGTCTCCATTGAGGAGCGGCACATTTGAAAATCACCGTCAAGTGCCCAGCGAAGATCAACACTTTTTTGAGCGTTGGACCCCCCGGGGCGGGCGGCTATCATCCGATTAAAACCCGCTTTCAAGCCGTTTCCTTGTTTGACGATCTTGAACTAGAGCCGGCGGCAGAAGATGCCGTCCGCTCGGATTGGGCTGAGTTGCCCAGCGAAAACACCCTCACGAGAACGCTCAATCTGCTCAGGGAGCTGTATCCAGTGCCGCCGTTGCGCGTTCAATTAACCAAACGAATCCCGGCTGAAAGTGGGCTGGGCGGCGGAAGCAGCGATGCGGCCGGACTAATCCGGGCCGTGGTGCGTTTGCTCTCGATTCCCTTTGACCAGCACCTGTTCGATATCGCTTCAGCGGTAGGCAAGGATGTCCCATTTTTTCTGGTCGGGGGGCGAGCGCAAGGAGATGGATTTGGCGACAAGGTCAGCCCGCTGGACGATTTACCCACGTCCCACTTCTTAATCGCGAAGCCGAATGAAGGCGTGAGCTCAGCGGAGGGTTACCGAGCCTTAGACGCTAGCCCGCGCGATTGGGCGGAGTATCCCGACGACCCTTGGGCGCTTTACAACGACTTTGAGCGCGTGGAGCCTTGTGTATGTGGAGAGCTGAATGAGCGAATGCGCATTCACGGAGCTCTGGGCGCGGGCTTGAGCGGTTCTGGTTCTGCGGTCTTCGGCCGTTTCCCCAGCGCTGATATCGCCGAGGGAGCCAAAAAAGTGCTGTCCGGAGAATTCCCTGATGTGTGGTTCCACGTTTGCCATTCGCTAACGAGGGCCGAATCTCTGCAAATGGAGGTTTCTCCATGAAGACGGTGATCCTAGCTGGTGGGAAACTGGATGCCGACCTCCAACAGCAAACCGGCTTGACCTGGCGCGCCGACCTGCCGTTTAGGGGGCGGCCGTTTGTGGATATCGTCGTCGAAGCGATCCGTCCGGTGGGAGAAGTCGTGGTCATCGGCGGACCGGAAAGGACCGACGTGGAGTGGCGGCCGGGTGGCGAGAGGTTCTTTGATAGTTTCGTTCGGGGCATCGACGCGGGTGGGGAAGGGCAGTTCCTCATGGCTAGCGCAGACCTTCCGTTTCTGACCCAAGCCAGTGTCGAAGACTTCCACTCCAAGTGCCAGGACATTAAGGCCGCGGTGATCTACTCCATCGTCAACGTGACCGAGATGGACCAAGTGTATCCCGGCATGGCGCGCACCACCATGCGCCTCAAAGAGGGCACCTTCACCGGCGGCAACCTCTTCTGCGTCAACGGCACAACCATGCGAGAGGTCATGCCGAGAATGCAGGCAGCCTACGAAGCAAGAAAGAACGTGGTTCAACTAGGACGCCTGTTAGGCGCACCCACGCTCCTGGCGATATTGCTCGCCAAAGTGGCACCTGGCTTGGTCTCAATCAGCTCGCTAGAGAGGCGAGTGGGGCAATCCCTTGGAGCCCCGGTCAAGGCGCTCGTCTCCGAATTCCCAGAAATTGCCGCCGATATTGACTCCTCTGATCATTTTGCTTGGTTGCAATCACTATAGAAGTGGCATAAATCAGCCGACATGCCAGATATGGCTACGACTATGCCACTCCCTAAGGGGGTGAATCTGAAACTTACCGAATCGTATTTGATGAACCTCGTCGGCGTTGTCGACGCTTCGGTTTTCTGGACGAACGGTGACTTAAATGCGTTTGTGACGGTGCATGACCAAAGTCATTTCACCGCCCGTGACTACCAAAAGTGCTGTATGGAAGATCTTGGGGTTCACCAGACTCCTCGGCACATCACCATTGATATGCGTAGACTCCGGGTCGCTTAAGCGATCTAGCTCAGTAAAAAGCCTCCAGTTCCAAGGAACGGAGGCTTACTTTTTTGTTGACGTGCTCAGACTTCGTCTTCGCCCAATTCAACCGGCTCGTCATCTTCATCGGCGTGGAGAGCTTGCTCAGCTTCCAACGCGGCTTTCTCTGCACTTGCCGCCTTCGCCAGCGCGGCTTGTTGCTCAGCATGAAGCTGGGAGATTGTCTTGATTTGCCTTTTCGGGCAGTTGTTGCAGACAAAATCGACCTTTACGGAGTCGAGCCAGCTTGGAATCTTCTCAATTGTTTTATCGCAGACGCATTTGACCATGGGGTTAGGCTTCTAGCTCCTTCTCTTCGTTGAATAGTTGGACCGTGTGTCGGTGAGAGAGGATGCCGTTGATCAGCATTACGATGGCTCCCCCGAGATAAATCCACGGTAGACCGCTCTCGTCGGTCTGCCCCGGGTCACGAATCAAATCAGATCCGGCCACGAGTCCAACAATGGCGAGCAAGAAGAGAATTCCGGAAATCCAGAAGTAAGTGTTCTTGTAGGCCGCTGGATTCTTGAGGGGTTTCTTACTCACAGAAGTCCATTCTACCCGTTCGGGGCAGTAAACCGGCACTTTTGGCTCAGACTTTGATGTCGATGACGTTGCCTTTGCCTTCCATCATGCGGAGCAACGTAGCCGCCTGCTCGCGTTGAGAGTCGAGCGATTTCTTGAGCAAGGACACCTGGACTTTCTGGGTTAGCGCCTCTTGCGCCGCCGAAGGGTCCAACGCTTTGAGCGTGGCATCGATGGCTTGGCGAGTAGAAACGTCCATAGTCTCCTTTATCATCGGGGCCGGAGCGACACTTCTGTAGAGTCAAAAAATAAAAGCCCCGCACGAGGCGGGGCCTGGAGTGTCATGAGTGGTTGTTAAAAATTGTCTAGATTGAGGTGACCGCGTCGCTGCACGATGTCGCGGAGGAGTCGTCGGCCCCGGTGGATGCGCGACCGCACCGTGCCGATGGTCGTCTTCTGCTGATCAGCGATTTCGGAGTAGCTCAGCTGCTCAATGTCGCAGAGCATGATCGCGGTCCGGTAAACGTCCGGCAGTTCTGAAAGCGCCGCGTGGACTTCTCGTGCGAATTCGCTTCGCTCAATGTCGTTCTGCGGATTGGCGCGCTCGTCCGGAACGGGGATTTCTTGAATCTCACCGTCATTAGGACTCATCATCGAATTCAATGACTCTGCCTTCCGAATGGGATTGTCCCGGCGTCGAAAATCAAGGTAGGCGCGCTGCATGATTCGGAGCACCCAATTCAGAAATGGTCGCCCCGGGATGTAGCTGTCAAACCCCTTCCAGGCCTTGAGATAAGTTTCCTGAACCAGATCTTCCGCTTCTACGGCATTGCGGGTTAGCTGGAGGGCCATTGAGTAAGCGCGACGCCGGGTGGCGTCCATCATCTGCTCGAAGTCCCTTAAACGCATGGACTCTTCCTGAGAGGTCCGTTCGAGACTGCTTCCGACTTCAATCTCGCGTGGCTGTTGTAAGAGTTCCATACACATCATTATACACTGATTCAATAGAAATACGTTCCCGATTTTTTTCCAAATTTAAAACCGTCCCTCTATTAGGAGCGTCGTAGGGATAGATGAAATTTGTTTTGGTCACTAGGGACAAGGAAGTTGCGGCAGCGGCGGCAACTGCTTACGGATCCCACTATGGCCTTGCCGTATATGAGGAGTGGAAGGAGGCTCTGAATGCCTGCGAGGGTGCCGATCTCCTGTTTGTTGATCTCATCGCCACATTGAAAGAGGCAGGCAAAGTCGAAGGCTATGAGGAGTTTGCCTTCGCCAAGATGGCCCACGAGGTCGCTAAAACCACGCCGTTGGTGGTGATCGCCCCTCTACCCGAGTATGAACTCGACGCGATGGTGGGATGGCCCAATTTTCTCTTCGCCATGGTGCGCCGCCCGGTGACCGAGCGACTGTTCCGGCAGGCGAGTGGCTGGGTCTGAGCGGGCGCCCTCCTTGCGACGTAGAATAGGCCTAGCTTTGACGTCGCGTTGAAACCACTTTCCCAATACCCCGAACTCGTAAAGGAGAAGCTCGCGCTTGTTCCGACCAAACCCGGCTGCTACATCTATCGTGATGAAGCGAAGGGCGTTTTGTACGTCGGCAAAGCAATCTCGCTGCGCTCTCGAGTGCGGTCGTATTTTCGTTCGTCCACTCGGCACAGCCCCCGTATCGAGAGGCTCGTCCAGAAGATTCGCGACATCGAATGGATCGTGGTGGACTCAGAAGTCGAAGCGCTCGTCCTCGAGTGCAATCTCATCAAGGAGCATAGGCCGCCGTTCAATGTGCGGCTCCGCGACGATAAATCGTACCCATACATCACGATCACGAACGAAAAATTTCCCCGGGTGCTCTTCACCAGGCGAGTGCGCAAGGACGGCGCAAAATACTTTGGCCCTTACACGAGCCCTTTTGCGGTGCGCGATAGCCTCCGGCTCTTACACCGATCATTCCCGCTGATCCCTTGCAATAAGAGCTGGAGCGGGAAGGAAGAGCAACGCCCCTGCCTCTACTACCATATCGGCCAGTGCATGGCTCCGTGCGCGGGATTGAGTAACCGTGAGGCATACCTGGAAGTCGTCGGAAAGGTCGAGCGCTTTTTACTTGGTCGCGACGAGGCTTTGGTGGATGACCTTAGCCGAGAGATGGAGGACGCCGCCGAAGAGATGAACTACGAATTGGCGGCGCAAAAGCGTGATCAGATCCGCGCCCTTCAGAGCATGATGGAGAAGCAGAAGGTTCTCACCACCGACGGCGAAGATCGCGATGTCTTGGCGGTAGTGAAAGACGACCGCGGGGCGGCGGTGCAGATTCTATACATTCGGCACGGCAAGCTGATCGGCCAACGGCAATACATCTTGGACGGCAGCGCTGACAGTAATCCAAGCGAAGCGGTGCAGGAGTTTGTGAAGCAGTACTACGCCGAGGCAGCCGAAATTCCGAAGGAGATTCTCCTGCCGGTGGAGTTTGAAGAGCGGCAAATCGTCCAGGCTTGGCTGCGGCAGCAGCGGGGGCGGGCCGTTACGATCGAGGTGCCCCACGGCGGCGAGAAGGCTAGGCTGGTGGACCTTGCCGCTCAGAACGCCGAACAGGCGCTGGCGGCGTTCAGGACACAGGTGGAGCAGGCGGAGCAGTGGGCGGAGGAGGCAAGCGCGCAACTTATGGAAGTGGTCGGCCTGCCCGAACTGCCGAGCCGAGTGGAGGGGTACGACATCTCAAATATCCAGGGCACAAATCCGGTAGGTTCGATGGTGGTGGTCATTGACGGCAACCCCGCGAAAGAGGAGTACCGAAGGTTCAAAGTGCGGTTCCACCCCGAGAGCCCAAACGATTTTGCAATGATGCACGAGGTGATCACCCGGCGGCTCCGTGCTCATTTGGATGGCGATCCCAAGTTCGTCAAGCTCCCTGATCTGATCATGATTGACGGAGGTCGCGGGCAGCTGGCGGCGGCGCTCAAGGCGCGCGATCAACTCGGTCTGACCGTGCCCATGATCGGCCTCGCCAAACGGCACGAACTGATCGTCGTTCCGACAAAGGTGAAGGACGTGGATTTGAGTCCGCAATCATTGGACCGGGGTGGAGACTATGTTTACGATGAAGGCATGGAGGCGGGATACGCCTACCGTGACGTGGAATTGACGCTCGCGTCTCCGGGGCTCTTGTTGCTCCGGAGGCTCCGAGATGAAGCTCACCGCTTCGCCCTGAGCTTCCATCGCAAGCTTCGCGACAAGCGGGCACAGGGGTCCATTCTCGATGAGATTCCCGGCATCGGTCCTCGTCGTCGCCGGTTGTTGCTGCGTAACTTCGGCAGCATCGACGCGATTCGCCGGGCCACGGTGGAGGAGATCGCGGCCGTGCCGACCCTCACCACCACCCTGGCCAAGCAGATCAAGAACTACATGGAGAGCTAACGGGGCTTTCGCAGGCAGTCGTTAACGTACAAGTCGCACACCGGGCGCTTCATGTAATCCTCGCCCAGCAAACGCCTCAGCTTGTCCATCGCCACGCGAGGAGTGTCGCCGGTGCTCTTCTCGTGCCGAATCCAGAATTCGCGCCACCAGCTCGCGGGCTGGACCTTCGACCCCCAATACTCGGTGGGACGGCCAGTGTCGCCGCCAGTCACCAAGCTGCCGACGTAATCGCCGTAGGCGTACACCTCGTCAATTTGGGCTCGAATCTCGTTCAGATCTTGGGGTGAGACGACGCCGTTGGAAGTGGCTTTGTAGAACTGCACGGTGACCCGAACGGGGAACCGCTCGTCACGTCGGATGTCCAGGTTTTCAAACTCCCCGAACGGCCCTTCGAGCGCGCCGTGACCGATGACGGCAGCTTCAACGTCGCTTCCCCCATCTCTTTTCATGGCGCCCGCCGAGGCGGGAGCGGACATTTCGGCTCCGCCCATGCCGCCAGAGTATGCCGGTCGCGATGCCTCCCGGTACTTGAGAGGTATTTGGATGAGAAGCACCATATTCAGGCCGGGCTGGGAGGCGGAACCGGCGTTGCCCGGATCAGCGGCAAAATCGCTCAGTCGTTCACCGGTAAAGCTCGCCCGCTGACCGTTCTTGTTGAAGAAGAGCGGTTGCCCCCATTGAGTGCCCCTGCCAAGGTCCTTATTCTCAATGATCGTCATACTCGTCCCCTCTCGGGTGGCGAGAATGGTGAGCACGGCGGGGTTCTTCGGCGAAGATTGGTAGTTGAACAGCACCGGATTGAACGACGCTTTTCCAGAGCGGGGGATGGGTAGGAAGCACGCCTGGGCGCTGGTGAGCATGTGGGTGTCTCGTGGCGCAAGCAGGGACTTCCGGGCACTGTTCCAGGTGGACGGGCGAGTCATGAACGAGGCCGGTGTCGCCAAGAACTCATAAAGGCTAACGCGCTTAAGGCCACGGTTCTTCTCGTTACCCACCAATAGGGTGAACATCCGCGGATTCACATCGGCGGTCTTGTCGGAGAAGTTCGGGAATCGGATCACCGGCATCGCGACCGTTTTGATCTGATTTCGGCCCATGGGGATGCCGACCTGAATCGTCATATCGCTAATATTCGGACCCACGGAAGAGTTTTGGTATCGCCCGGTGTCTTCCCAGGTGAGATTCATGACCTGCAGTTCGCGAGCTTGGGCCAGTCGCTGAGCCGTCGCGTCTTGGGCCATCTGAGCCACGCGCTGCACCACCGTCTCAAAGTCGTTATTGGGGCGAGGACCAACGGGTTGTCCCGGGCCAATCTGGGTGGTCAAGCAAAGGGCCGAAAAGAATAGATTTGTAGTCATCTGCAACTCCTATGCCTTCGGACGAGTTGGCAATGGAGGCGCTACGACGACTTTTCTTTTGGGGTGAAACTGGTGCCGCAACCGCAGGAGCGAGCCGCGTTCGGATTCTCAAACTGGAACCCCCCGCCGATGAGGTTTCCCGTGAAGACGAGCACCGATCCGCGCAGGAACTCAGCGGACTTGCCGTCGCAGACGATCTCAATCCCGCCTAGTTCGATGGACATGTCGATCGGAAGTCGTCGGTCATCCAGTCTCGTGACGTACTCGAAGCCGGAACAACCCCCGCCCTTTACGCCGAGCCGAATGAACTGCCCCGGCTGGCCCTTGCGAGCCACCACACGCTGGAGCTGTGCCAGTGCGTCAACTGAAATCTCGATCGGGAATTCGGAAGCGTTCAACTTGAGACTCCCGAGGAGACCGGCTTGCGAGTCGTCACCGACTCTAGCGGGATAAGCCCCTCGAGTTTGTTATCAAGGACATCTTGCAGGGTGACTTGCATCACCACGGCGTCCACCGCGTACTGAATGCGGGACCAGAGATTCCGGAGATTGCAGTCGGAGTGATGAACACAGATGTCGCTCACCCCGCTGTGCCTCTCGCAGAAGTTGTCGAAATACAGTTTGCCTCCCAAGGCAGCGAGGGCCTCCCCGAGCACGATATCAGTGGGTTTGCGGTTGAGGTGGTAGCCTCCGACCTGCCCTCGAGTGCTGTTCACGAAACCAGCGCGGCGCAAGATGGACATGAGCTTGCCGATATGAGGCTGAGACAGCCCCTCGGAATGGGCCAAATCCGGAATCGTCATGGAGCCGCCCGGTCCCTTCCTGGCGATCGCCACGAGACACCGAAGTCCAAATTCTTCTTGAGCACTGAATTTCATGCGACGTTCAACTTAGTATACGTTGGGGATGAGAGTTTCAAAACAGTCCGAGGTCAAGCTTGATGTGATCGGGAATACGGTCAATGCTGAAGGGTGGATCCCAAACAAGGTTCACCTTAGCGGTGGCAACCCCTTGGGTTTGGCGCACTTTGTCTTCGACATCGCCGGGGAGTGATTCGGCCACCGGGCAGGCGGGGGAAGTGAGGGTCATCGTGACCACCACGTCCGACGCGTCTGACACCTCAATTCCGTAGATCAGGCCGAGGTCGTAGATATTTACCGGGATTTCGGGGTCGTATATCTCGCGAATGCTCTCGATGACCTCGCTCTCCAACATGCTCTTTTGAATAGAGTTCAGGGGGCCGGTTTGCGGGGGCGCTTGGGGTAGTTCGATGGGCTCAGGCATTTGGATTCTCCAGGGCGGCGCTGACGGCGTGCCAGGCGAGGGTGGCGCACTTCACACGCATCGGGAACTCCTTGACGCCGCACAGCACCTCAAGCTCGCCTAGCTCATGCTCTTTTCGTTCGACGAGGACCTGCCGGAATTGCTCGGCCATGGCTCGGATCTCCTCGGAAGACTTGCCACGCACGAGTTCCGTCATCATGCTCGCACTGGCGGTGCTGATCGCACATCCGCACCCCTCGAAGCAAGCGTTCTGGACTCTTCCTTCGCAGACCACCAGATGGACGGAAACCTGGTCACCGCACAGTGGATTGTGGCCCTCGGCGTGGTGGGTGGCTTCGGGCAGAGGACCGAAGTTCCTCGGCTTGCGGCAGTGGTCCAAGATGACCTCTTGATAAAGCTCATCAAGCTCGTTCAACCGAACAGCTCCTTCACTTTCGTGATGCCGGCGGCCAGGCCGTCGAGTTCCTCTCGAGTCGAGTAAATGGCCAGACTCGCTCGGGCGGTGGCAGGCACGCCGAGACGCTTCATGAGCGGCATGCAGCAGTGGTGCCCAGTGCGGATCGCGATCCCTTGTCGGTCCAAGATGGTGCCGATATCGTGCGGGTGGGCCCGCTCCATCACAAAGCTCAACACGCCGACTTTCTCCTGTGCCTCCCCAATCAGGCGGACGCCGGGGATGGACTTGAGCAACTCGGTGCCGTAGGTGAGCACGCTCGCCTCCTCGCGCCTCGCTTCGCCGCTCCGATCCTGAATTTCAATTCGGTTCAGGAAATCGATCGCGGCTCCAAAGGCGATGACGCCCGCGATATTGGGGGTGCCCGGTTCAAATTTATTGGGGAGGTCGTTGTAAGTGGTGCCTTCCCAACTGACGGTACGGATCATGTCCCCTCCGCCCTGGTAGGGGGGCATGGCTTCGAGGAGTTCCCGCTTGCCGTACAGCGCGCCGACTCCGGTGGGCCCGTACGCCTTGTGGGCACTCATCGCATAGAAGTCCACGTCCGCGAGGGTCACGTCCAGCGGGCAATGCGCCAAGCCTTGGGCTCCGTCAATGAGGACGCGAGCGCCGTAGGCGTGAGCCAAACGCGTAATCGCCGCGACCGGATTCACCGTGCCCAGTGCGTTGCAAACGTGCTTGACACCGACCATCTTCACTGGGTGCGCTTGCAGCAGAGCCTCAAGTTTCGGGAGCAGGATGTCCCCTTCGTCACTGATCGGGAACGGGAGAATTTGTGCGCCCATTCGTTCGGCAATGAGTTGCCAAGGGACGATGTTCGCGTGGTGCTCCATCGCGCTCAGGAGGATCACGTCGCCAGATGCCAGGTGCGTTGAGCCCCAACTGTGGGCGACGAGATTGATCGCCTCCGTGCAACCCTTGGTCCACAGGACGGTCGCCGGATCGGGGGCGTTGATGAACTCGGCAAGCTTCACCCGCACCGCTTCAAACTGGTCCGTTGCGAGTTGGCTTAGGAGGTGGACGCCTCGGTGGACATTCGCATTGTGATGCTCGTAAAAATCGGACTCTGCGAGAATGACCGAAGCGGGTTTTTGGGTCGTGGCCGCGCTGTCCAAGTAGACCAACGAATGACCATGCACACTCTGGTGGAGCGCGGGAAATTGTGCGCGAATCTGCTTCAAGTCTATGCTCGTCGAGGCAGTCTCCACCTCTAGATTATAGAAGATATCTTGATAAAAACGTATAGGTAGACTTAGCCTACTTTCGCCTTTTCTCGTTCCCGAGCGGGGACGACTGCGCTGTCGGA
The DNA here is from genome assembly GCA_031425375.1 of Chthonomonas sp. GTDB lineage: Bacteria > Armatimonadota > Fimbriimonadia > Fimbriimonadales > Fimbriimonadaceae > JAFLBD01. Next base: position 42,058 of record JANPJF010000003.1, read on the forward strand.
CATTGGGGGCCGAATCTCGGCCTTGCCCCGATCAATGGTGGTCATCACCTTGGTGACCACAGTCTCAAGTTGGTTGAGCACATTGAACGCGTAGTCCTCAGAGCCGCGTCGGAGTGCGGAAGAGTCACGGTCAGCCGACATTCGGATTTCGTCCGCTTGCGCCTTGGCGAGCTTCAAAATTTCGTTCTCCGCCAGCATGCGCTCTTGCATGAGCTTGGCTTCGTTGACCACGCGGCCGGCTTCTTTTTGAGCTTCAGCGACGAGTCGCTCGCCCTCTCGCTTAGCGCCTTCTTGGATCTTTTCGGCTTCTTCGCGGGCCTGGTTGACGTGCCGTTCGGCTTCGCGGGTCAGGGTTTGCGCTTGCTTCACTTCACCGGGGAGACTGGCGCGGACCTTGGCGATCTGCATTTGGATCTCATCTTTATTGAGACCCCACGTAATTGGTCCCAACTGTCGGGGCCGTTCAACGGCCAACTCTTCGAGATCTTCGAGCATTCGGAGGATGTCCAACTTAAAAATTCACCTCTACCATCCTAAAGGACGGAACGTAACTCTATTCTGGCATCCATGTCGCTACAAAAGTCTCCAATTTTTACCGGGACAGCGCGCGATCCACTACCGCGCAAACTTCGGGGGGGACGAATTGCCCATAGTCGCCGCCGAGTTTCGCGATTTCCCGAACGATGGTGCTGGAAATGTAACTGTACTCCCACTTGGTCATGAGCATGATCGTGTCAATGTCGGGGGCCAAGCGACGGTTCGCAATGGAGATCTGAAATTCGAAGTCGAAGTCGCTCACCGCTCGAAGCCCGCGAACAATCGCCTTCGCCCCACGTTCATGGCAGTAGTTCACCAACAAGCCCTGGAAGCTCGCCACTTCAACGTTTGGGAAGGGGTGGCAACAGGCACGGAGGGCTTCTTCTCTCTGCTCGACACTCAGAAACCCGTCCTTAGTGGAGTTGTAGCCAACCGCCACGATGACGTGATCAAACAGCCGCGCCGCCCTCTCCACAATGTCGAGGTGCCCGAGGGTGGGAGGATCGAAAGAGCCCGGATAGATCGCCGTTTTCATGCCGAGCCGATGTTAGCTGATTCGGTCAAGTAGTTGGCGCAACTGGTCGTGAATGGCCGAGTTTTCGGGTGCAAGGCGATAAGCTTCCATTGCCTCCTGCCGGGCCTCGCGTGTTTTGCCTTCGTTCAACAACCGAACCGAGGCGTTGTACTGCGAAGAAGCCGCGTTCACCAAAAAGCGGCTCTGACGCGCCGGGTCGGAGTCGAGGAGCTTCGAAGCCGCCGCCCAATTCGCCGCACTAGCTCGCCAAGCGGTCACTGCCGAATCAGTCTGGAGAGCCCGGTTGGCGACGGTGGCATAGATCTCGCCCAACTGCGCGGGATAGGCAGGTTGACTCGGATCAGCCTGAATCGCGTACTGGAGAGAGGCAATCGCCCCCTCGAAATCGCCCTGGTTGGCTTGTTGAGTCGCGTTGGAACTCCAGCGCACCGCATCTTCTGGTGAGGCGGTCGTGGCGCCGGGCACGGCGGCCCGGCGCGAGCCGATTCGGTCTGCCGCCCCGGCCATGGACTGCACCGCCACCACGATCAGCCCCAGCACCAAAGACAGCGAGATCACGATCACCATAAACCGGCCCATCGCCTGCTTCGTCTCGGGTTTAAACAGCGGCGGACGCGGCGGAGGCGGGATGTAGATCGGGATCGGCACCATCATCGGCTGCTGAGGCGATGGCTGGTAGCCGTACGTGTACGGCTGCTGATTGGTCGGCGGGAAATTCTGGACCGGCGGCGGGGCGGGCGAGTAGCCTCCCGTGGGATAAACCGCCTGCGGCTGCGGATATTTCATCGCTTCAAGCGCGCCTTGCGCAGATTTCAGAGCAGCGGTTGCGCTGGGCGCCCGCATCGAGATGGTCTTATCGAGCAGCGAGCGCAGCAAATCTTGAATCGCGCCATGGACCGTGGGCGGAATGATCGGCTCGGTGTTCATGATCGCGTAGCTGATACTCACGACGCTGTCGCCCGGGAAGGCGCGGAGCCCCGTTAGCATCTCGAACAAGACCGAACCAACGCTGAACAAATCGCTTCGGGCATCGATATCCTTGCCCACCACCTGCTCCGGCGACATGTAGCTCGGCGTCCCAAAGACCTGTCCGTCAATCGTAATATTGGGCTCAAACGTGAGCCGGGCGATCCCGAAGTCAGTGAGCTTGATGCGCCCGGTGCTGAGAATCTGGACATTTTCCGGCTTGATATCGCGATGGATGACCCCGTTCTCGTGGGAGAACGCAAGCGCATCGAGCATTGCAATCGCGATTTCAAGAGCTCTTTCGGGAGGAAGAAGTCCGTTCGTATCGAGTTCATTGCGAAGCGTCTTCCCGTCCAGGTACTCCATCGCCATGAAGAAGCGGCCGGAGTCTTCGCCGACTTCATAGATCGTGACAATTCCCGGATGGGCCAGCGAGCCTGCCGCCTTGATCTCGCGCTGGAAGCGGCGCACGCGCTCCTCGCGCTGCTGGGGGGTGCTACCGCCCGGAACATTGAGTTCCTTGATGGCCACGCGCCGATTCATGGCGGGATCGTAGGCCTCGTACACAATGTCGTTCGATCTCGCGATCTCACGGATGATTTGGTACTTGCCAAGCGTGGTGGGCGGGCCCGCACTCATTAAATTGGATTATCGGCAGATTCAGGCGCCGGGGCCATCAGGCAGAGGTTCCGTGGGCTCTGCGGCGGGCGGATCGGCTGAGGGTTCTTCGCCACTGTTGCTGTCGGTCGGGGCCGGCTCTGCATCTGCGGGGGCGTCTTCGGTCACGGGAGTCGATTCTTCCATCACCGGTCGCTTGCTCGTCTGTCGATCCTCGATGCGTTCGCCGTTGAGTCGTCGGAGTTCGACGTCTACTTTAGGCGCGGGCCATTCGGTGCTGATCTCGTCGGGATCGGCGGCGGTGGCTACCGGAGTGGGGTCTGGCGTTACCGGAGTCACAATTTTGTCCTGAATTCGTTTGAGAGCCTCGGGCGGTTTTCGCCCGATGTAGGGGCCGATGAAGGCGAAGCCCACGAAGCCGAGGGCAACGGGCACCACCAGCCACTTGAAAAGACCCATGAAAAAGCGTCCTGCTTTGCTCATCTCTACCTATCCTACCGGGCGGGTACCCTCATTGTCATCCATGCCGTGCGAAATCATCCCCGACATTCTTGACCTGGAGATGGGCACTCTTGAGGCAATTCACCCCGATCCGTTACAACCAGAGACGTTCCGGACGGCCTATCCGTTCCCCATCTTGCGCAAGACCGGGGAAACCAAGCTGATCAGCCTACGCACGATCACCCTAGCTAACGAGTTTATCGCGGTCACCTTTTGCCTCGATCTGGGCGGGCGAATCATTGCGCTGCACGATAAGCGAACGGGGATTGACGTGATCCCTATGCCGAAGACCTTGTCCGTGAGTGACCGCGGCACCCGGGGGGCATCCGTCGAGTACGGCATCGAGATTGTGGCGGGGGAAGGAGATCGCCCAAACGCTCTCGGGACGGTAGATTTCACCACCGTCGAGCCCGCAAATGAATCAGAATCAGCAGAGCTACTTTTATTCGAAATCCGAACGGGTAGCGGACTTTCCTGGCAGGCGAAGTGGCGGTTAAGTCCACACAGTGCGCAGATTTCCATCGAATTTTCATTATTAAATCGAACACAAAATGAGGTCGTCGGCCGATCTGGTTTGCACCTGTGGGGATTCGGCGACAGGCAAGAAGTTGGGTCGCACGATAGTTTGGTTTTCGAATTAAATCGGGGATTTGTCCTCTCGGGATTGTCAGTGTTCGACGAGCCTTTCTTGCGCCGTACGAAGGTCGGCACCCTCCTAAAACCAGGGCAAGTGGACTCGTGGTATCTCACGTTGTCCCCATTCACTGGGATAGATGCAGTAAGTACCTACAGCGGACAGGGTGTAATGGGCCTTCATGAAGGCCAACTAAGCGTGCAGCTGAACCAGGACCTGCCCAGCGGAAAGGTTGTCGTCCAGGCCGGCGGCCAAACGCTCGAATCGCCCGTAAACTTCTCCGCCAAGAAACTCGAAAAATTGGATTTATCTGGAATTTCCGGGGAAGTTTCCGGAGTGGCTCTGATGAGCTATGGGGATCATGTACGCCTTCAGTGGCCCGCGAAGGATATACATCCAGACTGGATTGACTATGAACCCCAATTCAGGGATGCTGGATGGCGTGGGTCAGCCTATGTAAAGCTAGCAAAAGCGCATATATCGGAGGGTGACCCAGACTTAGCGGAGTTTCTCTTGGAAACCGCACTCCTCTACAACGGTGACGACCCCCTCACGTGGTGGCTCAAGGCGGCAATAACCCGTCCCGAACCCGGCGACGACGGAGAAAGAACCGAGTTACTCAACGCGCATTACTTGAGCCCACTCGAGCCCGCGCTGAGAGTCGAAGGGTTTCTTTCCCAAAACGAGCAAGGCATAGACCCCAACCCGATTCTCGCCCCTCTCGCGAAAGATCCTGAGGCGCTGATTGATGTGGTGTGTCTAATCATCGAGGCCAATCTCATGACGGATGCAACCAAGTTGCTCGATGAGGCCCTTCGGCACCGCGATCAACCGATGCTGCGCTACCTATGGGCGTGGCTCCACCTGTCCCAATCGGGCATGGAATTTGAGGCATCCCGGCACTTGCAAGCGGCGGAGGGGCTCCCCTTCGCGCCGCCATTCCCTTGGCGTTCGCTGGAGCGACGAGCATTGCTGGAGTTGGCGGACCGTTTCCCCAGCCTCCCTGGCCTGGGTCGTTGGGCGGACCTAGCGCGGGTTTTTATTCCCGATTAGATCTGACTCGAAAAGCACCTCTCGCACGTACGACACCGTCGTCGCCAGATCATCCTCGCCATTTACGATCGCGTCCGCCGCATCCCGGGTTGGAAGCACAAACCGGTCCTGGTTCGGAATGACGTGGTTCGCATACCGGCTCAGAGAATCTTCTCGCGTGCGATTGAACTCGAACGTATCGCGGAACAGCCGCCGCTCCAAACACACGGAAACCGGGGTATCGACGAACACCGAAACATCGGCCAAGGCGAGAATCTCGGGCCAGTGCAAGCTGAAGAGCCCCTCAAAAACGACCACCGGCCGCGGCGAGATCAGCTCTGTGCCTACCCGATCAAAACCGGCGTGATCGTAGATCGGACGGTGCACCGGCATCCCGGCCTTGAGGGCCGAGAGGTGATCGAAAAGCAGCCCATGCTCCACCGCGTCGGGCGCATCAAAATTCACCGCTCGCTTCTCCTCTAGCGTCATTCCGTCGAAGCTACGGTAGTAGTCATCCATCGAAATGTGGAGCGCCTCGAACTCTTCGGTGAGGCGGGAGGCGAGGGTGGTTTTGCCTGAGCAACTGATTCCGGCGACGAGGATCAGACGAGGCGTAGGCAAAACCATCTCGGACGATATTGAACCCGAATTTACTTCTTTCGTGTGTAGACGCAATCGCCGAGCATCTCAAACTTATCGCCCGATTTCATCTCGATCAGGAAGTTGACTGTGTCCTTCGTCCCCTTCGAATAGGCGATCCTTGTGACCATCCCCCCTTGCGGCTTACTGACCATGGTCAGGGTGTTGCCGGTCAGGGTGCCCGTTTCTTCCCGCGGTTCATCGGCGGAGTTGTCGAAGGTCCACGATTGATACTGCTTGGCAGTGGAGTTCCACCGCAAAAAGCTCTTGCCGGTGAATTTCGACATCCCGGGCATCTCCATCGTGTACACCGTCTCCTGGTAAGCCCCGAACTCCTTGACGCTTACGGTTGACTTCACATCCATCACCTGAGTCGCCCCCGGCAAGGTCATCTTCATTGTCCCCTCCCATTCGCCCACCAAGAAGCTGAGAGCCTTCATTTCGGCGGGCATCGGAACGGTCATCTGAGCTTGGGTCAGCGATGCGGCAATGAGCACAAAGGGAATAAGGAGCGTTTTCATGTTTCTCAGTATACAGACCTCAACGACGCTTGACGGGTCTTGCCAGCTCATAGCCGGCTTGAATCAGGTCGGCCAACTCCTCCGAAGAGATATCGCTATTGAGATCTACCCCGATCCAGCCTCGACCGCCCACGTAAGGGGGACGGAAGAAAGCATCTCGCCCTTCCGAGAGCAGTGACTCCTGGATAGGCAAGGTGCTCAGAATCCACACGGCCAATCGGCCGTCGCCATGATGGTCATCCAGCAACGCGAGAAACTGCTTACCCTTCTCAACGAAAAAACATGGAGATCCGTGACTGAGCTTCTCATACGATCCCTCGAGCTCCGCACAAATCGCGCGGATGGAGATCAGCGCCTCATCGAATCCTTCCACGGAACAAGGCTACCAAATTAAGATCCCATGAATTACGCTCTGCTGGGTCCGTAAGTGAACCTACGGACGTCTTCACCTTCGAATGAAACGACGGACGAAAATTGTGTGCACGCTGGGCCCAGCTACGGGGAGCAAGGAGAAGCTGGGCGAACTAATCAGCGCGGGGATGAACGTGTGCCGCATCAACTGCAGTCACGGCGACTGGGACACGCGGCACAACTGGATTTCGATGATTCGCGAAATGAACAAGGACATTTCGCCGGTAGGCATTTTAGTAGACCTTCAAGGACCGAAATTCCGTATCGGAGCACTGGCAGAGGGGGTCATCGAGGTCAAGGCTGGCCAGTCGCTGGTGATTAGTCACGTAGACATGACGGCCCAGCTCTATATCGGCGGGAAAGAGATGTGGGTGGCGATGGAGTCCGGTGACCGACTTCTCCTAGGGGACGGAGATGTCGAACTCAAGCTCGGGGTAGACCGAGGCGATAGCTTCGACGCGAAGGTTCTCACCGGGGGGCTGATCAAGAGCAAGCAGGGAGTCACGCTGGTCGGGAAGAGCTTCGAAACCCCGGCCCTGACCGACAAGGATTTACTGGACGTGGTGGAAGCGGCGAAGGCGAAAGCGGACTTCTTGGCGTTGTCTTACGTGCGGCGGGCAAGCGACCTGAGAGAGCTACGAAGGGTGCTCGAAAAGCTCGACTTCCATCCGATGATCGTTGCGAAAATCGAGACCCAGCAGGCGGTGAAGGAGATTGACGAGATCCTCAAGGTCGCCGATGTCATCATGGTGGCCCGCGGCGATCTGGGACTCCAAATGGACCTTGAAGACGTGCCGCTGGTGCAGAAAAAACTGATCCGCAAGTGCAACGAGGCCGGCCGCCCGGTGATCACCGCAACCCAAATGCTGGAGAGCATGGTGAATCTCGCCCGACCAACCCGAGCGGAGGCGACCGACGTCGCGAACGCGATTCTGGATGGCACCGACGCGGTGATGCTGAGCGGCGAAACTGCAACTGGCAAGTACCCAATCGAAGCGGTGAAGGTCATGTCGAAAATCGCCGAGACTGCCGAAACCGGCTTCGACCACGACAAGCATTTCTATTCGCTCGAAGCGCTGAACGAGAACACGAGCGCAGTCGCCGAGGCGGCCGTTCAACTCGCGACCACGCTCAAGGTGAAGGCGATTTTGACGACTTCAACCAGCGGACTTACCCCACGAATGGTGAGTAAATTCCGCCCGAAAATGCCGATCCTATGCACCGCTTGGACTGAATCTACATTTACTCAGATGAGCATTGTTTGGGGAGTTGAGACGATTTTATTGGAGAGCCCCGAGACCACCGACGACGTGGTTCAGCGCGCCATAGACGGGTTTTTGATTGAGAAGCGGGTGAAGGTGGGTGATTCCATCGTCATTACAGCGGGGGTCCCAGCCGGGAAGGTGGGCAATACGAACCTGATCATGGTCGAAAACGTCAAGTAAACTGGAAGCTGCAAGGATGGGAAATAAATTGGCATGGACGTCACTCCTCATCATTTTGGGGGTTCTCAGCGGGGTTGCGATGAGCATCAAGCCGTGGGAGAAGTATCGCGAAGAGCAGGCTCTTGGGCGTTCAGCGAAGGCTGAAATGCACGCCGTAGAGCGTGAGCACGCGGAACTTCTGCGCCAGCAGGCAAAGCTCGACAGCGCAGTCGGCCGCGAGGAACTCGCCCGAAAGCGGGGATATAAGAAACCTAGTGAGCAGCCCTGGCAGCCTAAATGATCACCGCTCTCGCATTTGTTCTCTCAACCCAAATCGCCCCGCCGTTCCCGTTTCCACTTCGCGTCACCGTGAAGCCGGGTGACTCATTCATCGGGCAACAAACGCGCAGCTTTATCGATCCTGAGCAGGATCTTAATCTCGTTCAAGTGGACGCGGTCTTCTCGAAAATCAAGTCAGTGGACAGCACCACCGGGCGCTCGGAATGGGATCACTTGGTGCGCCCACAGAAAGAAACCTTGGATGGCGAAACCCGGATATTCGATCCCAAAGCGCCCGCGATGGCGATCACGGAGTGGCGAGGCAACACGGGCGCACAATTCAAATTCGAAACCGCGCTGGACGAGATGAATGAGCTGATGATTCTCTCGCGCTTTGTCACCGTCCCCCTTCCTGCCAAGGCTCCGGCGGCGGATGAGTCGTGGGAGTTTAAAGACAACCGGGGCGTTTCGTACGTCTTTCGCGGTCGCTACCTCGGGTTCGAAAACGGGGCGCACAAAGTAAAAACGTTCTTCCAGAGCCTCGAAACACCGAACTACACCGCGAACGGAATGGCATGGGTCGGCGCGCACGGCTTGCCCCTCAAGGTGGAAATCACCGCCAAGCCCATCCAAATCCCGGGCGGCGATCCGAATCGGGTGACCTGCAAGATCGTTTTCGAACTCAACTCGGGTCGCTAAGCGCTGCGATCAGCAGCGGGATAGCCGCCTCAACCCAATCCGCCCGCCGGTTCGAATGGACTGAAATCCAGATCGCGTCTCGCCACTCCGTGAGCTCCAACGTGCCAGCTTGACCGACCTTGCGTAGATGCCAGTGCCGCGCCCCGGGTTTCGTCAGCAGAGGCAACAACTCCACCACCAAGTCCGACTGCAGGCAAAAATCAGCCAGCCGCTCGTCGTAAACGCAACTGGCAGCAATGTCCACTCTCGTCATCCGATCGTGACGTGTTTGGGTGACCAACCGGCGATCCCATCATCAAGAAGAGGGAGCATGAACCAGATTCCGCAGTAATCGTCCCCCGGCCCAAAGTAGGCGAAGCTGAGCCGATCAATGGTCCCGTCAGCGTTCTTGCGGAATGTCGAGTATCCGGGATTCGTTCCGCCTGCCGAGTCGGCAAAGCCCACATCTTTGGTAAAGGTGGAGCCTTGCGTGGAAATCATCCGGTAGTTCCAGCCTCGAGATTCTGAAAAAGCGCGCATCGGTTCGGGAGAATCGGGGGAGCACATCACCACCGAAGTCCGAGTCAGCAAGTGGGGAAGCAGTCCGTTCAGACCGTCCGCCCAAAGTGTGCAGTAGGCGCAGGCTTGACCCATGTTGTGGATCACGATCAGGTCCTTGCGGCCGTCGAACAAGTCCGAAAGAGTGACCGACTGCCCGTGCATGTCGGTCATCGTGACGTCGGCCACGCGCATCGGCGGCAACGACTTTCTCAAAGCCGTCAGAGCCTCCTTTTGTTTCTCGATTTCGGCTTCGAGGGTGCTGATTTTGGTGAGAATGTCATCCATGCTTGGACGGTACCTCACGGCACCCACTTACGAGCCAGTTTTTGTACTAGCCGAGGATGCGACCGCTTTTGCACCCGCCGGCGGAACGAACTTAAACTGAGTCGCGGTTGGCTCAAAGTTCAGAACCACTCGCATCGTCCAGGTGGTGGACATCCCTGCCCGGTGCTCGAGCGAGATAATCTCCTTCAACACTGGCGCGTCCGGTCGAAACGGTTCTGCAAAACGAAACTCCAATCGCGAGTGTTCTGGGTTTCCCGAGCTCAACGCGAACCGAAAGGCACCCGGCTGTTCGATTCGGGCATTGCGAAGCCAAGGCTGCCACCTTTCGGTCGACATCATGTCGCGGACCAAGCGCACGGGCAGCGCAATATTGCCTCCACCCATGGTCTGCAGCAGCCGCATCGCGTCCTCGGCGTTCTTATAGGGAGTAATCGAATACTGATTGTGGGTCACGTCGTACCGCACAAATTCGGCACCGTCGCCCACCAAAAGGCGATCCAGAGTCTCGCCGCGGTAGCTCCAAACTTCCACCTTCGGCCCCAACGTCGGGCTGGCCGGGACATAGTACAAATTCACCCGAAAAGGAATCGTTCGACTCCCGGTCTGGTCCTCGCCCCGCAAGGCAAGCGCCAGCGCAGGCGAACTTCGCAAACCCACGAGCGCAGTTTCCAGCGTGTCGGGGCCAACCGTAACCTGGGCCATCGCCCCCGAGGTTAAGGCCAAAATAAATGCCAGAAAAAAGCCGCGCACGTCTAGTTCGACGGTCCCGGCCCGCGTGAGGTTCAAGACCTTTTCGCCCATAATAGGACTGAACAATTCAATCCCCTGGTCTGGGAGGAAAACGCGCATGAAATACGAAGATTCGCACCTTTATCGGCTCCGGCATTCCGCCGCCCATCTGATGGCTCAAGCCGTCCAAGAGCTCTACCCCGGCGTCAAACTCGCCATCGGGCCTCCCATCGAGAACGGGTTCTACTACGACATCGACTTCCCCAAGCCGCTTCGAGAAGAAGAATTGGAAGCGATCGAGAAGAAGATGAAGGAGCTGAGCAAGCTCGATCAGCGTATCGAACGGCTGGAAGTCTCTCGCGAACAAGCGAAATCCCTGATCCTCGACGAGAGCGTGCCGGGAATGGGTCTCGACGCCTCCCTCTATAAACTGCAACTCCTTGACGCCGTGCCGGAAGGGGAAGTGATCAGCTTCTACGACCAAAAGCGCACCGACCGCGAAGGTGTGCTCCACCAATTCCTCGACCTCTGCCGTGGCCCCCACGTCGACACCACCAAGGAGATCAAGCACTTCAAGCTGATGTCTATCGCCGGCGCCTACTGGCGCGGCGACGTGAAAAACAAGCAGCTCACGCGCATCTATGGCACCGCCTTCGAAACCCCGGAGGAGCTTGAAGGACACCTCCACATGCTCGAAGAAGCCAAGAAGCGTGACCACCGCTTGTTGGGCAAGGAGCTAGGGCTCTTCATGTTCTCACCGGTCGTGGGAACGGGCCTTGCCCTCTGGCTCCCCAAGGGCGCGACGCTTCGCAACACGATGGTCGAATTCCTCCAACGCGAGCAACTCAAGCGAGGCTACGAACCGGTCGTCACCCCCAACATCGCCAGCATCAAGCTGTACGAGAAGTCGGGGCACATTATCAACTACCGCGACAAGATGTTCCCGTTCATGGAGGACAAGAATGAGGCAGGCGAAGTGGATGACACGTTCATCCTAAAGCCGATGAACTGCCCGTTCCACATCGAGATCTACAAGTCTCAGATGCGCTCCTACCGCGACCTTCCGGTCCGCTACGCGGAATTCGGCACGGTTTATCGCTACGAGCAGAGCGGCGAAGTCACCGGAATTTTGCGCGCGCGCGGCTTCACCCAAGACGACGCCCATCTCTTCGTCACCCCGGATCAACTTCAAGAAGAGTTCATCGGCGTCGTCGAAGTCATCCAGGCTGTGCTCGCCAAGCTCGGACTCACCAACTACCGTGTCCGCGTCGGCACCAAGGACCCCGAGTCCGACAAGTACATCGGCCATGACGATAATTGGGAGCTCGCCACCGCCGCTATCCTGAACGCCTGCAAGAAGCTCGGGATGGATTACGAAATTTCGGTCGGCGACGCCGCGTTCTATGGTCCGAAGCTCGACATCATCATCAAAGACGCCCTCGGCCGAGACTGGCAGATGGGCACGGTCCAAGTAGACTATAACCTCCCGGAGCGCTTCGAACTCGAGTACATCGGCGAGGACAGCAAACCGCACCGCCCGGTGATGATCCACCGCGCGCCATTCGGTTCGCTGGAGCGCATGATCGGGCTCCTCACCGAACAGTACGCTGGCGCATTCCCGCTCTGGCTATCGCCGGTGCAGGTCGCGATCTTGCCCATCGCCGACCGCCACGTCCGGTACGCCCAAGAAGTCGCGGAGATCTTGCAGGGATACCCCTCCCACGGCTACGTGCCAGATTCAGATCGGACTTTGGGCGAGATGGAGTCGGCCAACCGATTCCGAGTCTTCGTGGACGCGAGCCGAGAAACTCTGGGCAAAAAGATCCGCGAGAGCCAGAAGTCCAAGATGCCCTACATGCTCATCTGCGGCGACAAAGACATCGAAGAGGGGACGCTGGGGGTTCGCCACCGCGAACTCGGCGACCTCGGTGCAATGAAGGTCGCCGATTTGGTGGCCAAGCTCAACGCCGAAGTTTGAGACTTCGGCGTCGAGCCATCGCCAGGCCAGCACCCAACACCAACCAGGTGGCGGGTTCTGGCACGGCGCGAAATTGCAGATCGTCAATCGCCAGACCCTGGTCGCCGCCGCCCGATGAGCCGGGAAGCGGAGTTTGGTCGTTCATGGCCCAGCGCAGCCAAAGCGATTGGCCGGGTTGCCATGAAATTCCCGTGATCGACGCGGCGATGTTCGTGCGATTCGCCGCCGCGTTGCCGTCCAATGCAACTCCCCCGGCCGCCGCAGTTTGGATGGCGACAAAGTCCAACGCATCCACATCCTGGAACGCCCCCGCATCAATGGCCGAATTACCAAGTCCGTAGCTGAAGTTCATCGCCTGCGCGCCCGTGTTACCCTGTCGCCATTGCTCGCCAAAGTAGCTCAGGTCGAGCTGGGTCAGCGTGCCGTTCGTGTCGTTGACGAGTTGCAAAGCAATCCAACCCAGTGGAAGATTCGAGGACGGCAGCCCACCAAGCGCCCGATCGGTAGAGTTTAGCGTCCCGTAGCTCGCAAGCGATCCCCCGCTCGCCGATCCGTCATCCACTCGAAAGCGCAACACCACGTCCGGAGTTGAAGAGCCGTCGGTGGTCCACTTTCGATACCATCCGGGCAACGTCGTGTTGTCCACCCAATTGTTGAGGTTCGTGATCGCCGAAGCAGTGGGCAATGCATCGAAGGACTCTGACAACGTCGACCCCGCCGACGAATACAAGGTGAACGCTTGCGCCGAAGAAACCATCACTAAACTCATCCCCAACCAACACAAACACTTCATTTGCACAGTCTGGCCTCGGACTGTTAAGGAAAGGTGAATAAATCGCCTCCAGCCGTGCAGTAAAACCACCGAAAATATGGAAGAGAATTCTCAGATGACAAGACGGAAAGGGTTTACGCTGGTGGAAATCATGATCGTAGTGATGATCATTGGCATCCTACTGGCCGTCGCGGTCCCCCAATTTGTGATGGCGCGCGAACGCACACGGGTCCGCGCCTGCCTTCGCAACCTCACCGAAATTGACAACGCAAAATCACGATGGGCCATGGAGAACAGCCTCCCGGGAACCAGCACCCCGACCCAAGCCCAACTCGCTCCGATTTTCATCAAGGGTCAATTCCCGGTCTGCCCCGAGGCTGGCAACTACACCGTCAACATCGTAGACGACGAGCCGAGTTGCAGCGTCCATGGCGCTCCGTCAACCCTCAATCCGTAAGGCATCCACTGGGTGTTTCTTGGAGGCGTTCATCGCTGGAATGAGCCCAAACACCGCGCCGACACCGGTCGAAACCGCCAACGCAAAGAGTATCAATCCGCCTGAAATCTCAGGTTTGATCACGGTCTGCGTGGCCAAAACATAGCTCACGCCAAGACTAAACAGCAGGCCCACCGCCCCCCCCACCAGCGAAATCACCACCGCCTCGAAGAAGAACTGGAAAAACACATCCTTCCGGTAAGCCCCGACCGTCTTTCGAATCCCGATCTCCTTGGTGCGCTCGTTCACCGCCATCAGCATGATCGCCATGATCCCCACCCCACCCACAAACAAGGCGATACTCGTCAGACCCGTGACCAAAATTTCCAAGATGTTCATCATCCGGTAAATCAGCCCCAGCAGTTGCTCCTGAGTGAAAACGCTGAACTGCTGTTCGTCCAGCCGCTTGCCCAGCAGGGATTCGATTTGCATCACCAACGCCTTGGGCTCGGCATTCGGCTCCGACTGGATCATGATCCGGTCAATCTGAGCCTGGGGGTTGCGGCTTTTGAAGATGCTCCAAGGGACGTACGCCACATTTTGAAAGCTGAAACTACTGAGCAGACTATTTTCCTCGCTCTTATCCTCGGTCACCCCGATCACCGTAAACGGTCTTCCGTTGATCGTGACTTCCTTGCCCACCGCCGAGACCGTACCGAAAAGCTCTTCCGCGGCGATGCTCCCCAGCACCGCCACTGGTTGGCCCATCGTGGTCTCGTCGTAAAGCTTGCCCTCTTTCAGCTTAACCGGGCGAATCTGGAACCACCCGGGGTCGGCCGCGATGTTGATCGGATACGACTCCTTGCCGTTGTAGCGCACGCCGCCACCGGTGAAACTCAGGATGGCACTGCGCACCACGCCGTCCACCGCACTGATATTGGTGGCGTCCTCTGCGCGCAGGTAAGACATCCCGCCCATATTCGGGTTGAACGCCATCGCGTTGGGGTCAATGCGGGCGGGGAAGATGACAAGCAGGTTGACCCCGAGGTCAGAAACTTGCTTGGTCATGTCGGTGCGAACCCCCCGCCCGATCCCGATCAGGAGCGTAATCGCCACCACCGCCACCATCACGCCGAGCGCCGTCAGCGTCGCGCGCTGCCACTGCTCCCGCGCGTTCTGGCAGGCTTCCACAAAGTTTCTTAAGAGGCGATTCACTCGTCTCTTTGTACGTGATTGGCGGAGGTGTCGTCGCGCCGCCCATCTGTCCAAAAACAATGATGCCGGCCCGTTTAAGCGGGCCGGCAACATGTTTCACGCGTTGACTAGTTCTTCTTTGGAGGCTCGGGTTGACCGTTAACTTCACTCAGAGGAGTTCCGTCGCTTCTCATTGGAATCGGTTCGACCTTGCTCGCATTTTCAACGGAAGTCGGGTCGTCCTTCTCAACTTTGTAAGAGGAGTCTCCGCCTTTGCAGCCCCAAACCGCAACAAGACCCACAGTGATGCACACCAGAGATAACTTTTTCATTCTTCCGTCCACAGGTAATTGTAAACGAGAGTGCCGCTGGATAGTGTGCGCTTCCCAAAATACTCACCCCACTCCTTCCACTTCGCACTGGTGTCAGCGAAAACAACGGGGGCTTTTCCAGCGTCACAGGTTCTTGTCGTGAAGTTGCAGAAGCTTGTGTAGCGGTTGGGTGCAGCTCGCTTCACGCGCATATCGTGCTTAAAGTAGGGCCCGAACGTTTGTGCGTAGTGCCGTCCGTAAGCGGTCCAGTTCGTGTAGTAGTTGAATGTTGCATTCAAGACTGCTCCACTGCCGTACTTGACTAGCCACCAGTCAGGTGCTGTTGCGGCGGTAATCATGGACATCCGTGAAGCGTTTCCGACCTCGGACATTGTCCTGCTGGGCGTATCAGTTAAGACTCCAGGGGTCCACGGGTTCAATCGAGAGCCACCCATCAGTCCCTGCCATCGGACGGAACCGCCGAACGTGTAGTACGTGTCAGCCCAGTAGGTCTGGTTGAAGACGTCGGAACGGGGCGGGATCGCCCACGAGATGAATGGACTGATCTTGAGAGGATTGGCTTGCTCGTGGTCCACGTAAGCGTAATCCGCCATCATGTCCCAATTCTTCATGTAAGGCATAACTGAGGTCAGCCACGTTCCAATCCGGCGAGTACCGATCAATTGGAATGGGTACTGAATGCCTGGATCTTCGATGAAGGCGTTGGGTAGTCGGTCGTCGTGGTCGCCCGCATAGATTGCGGTGCCGGTGCCGACCTGTTTAACGTTCGAAAGCATCACCGTTCTCTTCGCAGTCTCACGCGCTTGCGCGAAGACCGGGAATAGAATGGCGGCGAGAATGGCAATGATGGCTATGACGACCAGGAGTTCGATCAGCGTGAAGCCGCTCGCCCTCCGCCGCCCTGTATGAATGGTATGTAGGGCCATGAGCTTAGTATAACGACGTTTTTTAGAAAACAAATGATTTCTCGCAAAATAGTCGGGGATCGGGCTTACGGTAGCCAGGGGCCGGGTCATCCGGTACACACTCTCGGCCAGCTTCATCGACAGCTTCCACACCTCATGCTCCTCGAAAGATTGCAACTCTCAGTCCCTAAACTCTAGCCCCTATCCCCCAAAACCTATCCCCTAAACCCCAGCCCCTAGACCCATCGGAAGCGCTTCCGCAACCATCGACTTCCCGTGCTTGATGTAATACTCAAACTCCTCGGGGAAGACTTTGATCGCGCCGGCGACCGGCCACGCGGCGGCGTCGCCTAGACCGCAGAACGAGCGGCCGTCAATCTGCGAAGTGATCTCGACCAAAAGCTCCATGTCACCCGGCTGACCATTGCCTTTAACGATCCGCTCAAGAATCTGGAGCATCCACTTGGTGCCCTCGCGGCAGGGGGTGCACTTGCCGCAACTCTCCATCTGATAGAACTGCGCGGTGCGCCAGATGAACTGGACGATGCACGTCTTGTCGTTCAGGAACATGCAGCCGCCCGAGCCGACCATGGAGCCCGCATCCCACATCTCTTCGTAGCCGATGATTGCGTTCTGACACATGGCGGAGGTCATGATCGGCACACTGCTGCCGCCTGGGACACACGCCTTCAACGCCCCGCCCTTCATGCCACCGCTCATTTCTAGCAACTCCATCAGGCTCGTGCCAAACTCAATTTCGTAGTTGCCCGGCTTCGTGATATGCCCGCTCACGCTAAAGAGTTTCGTGCCGCGAGAGTTTTTGGTGCTCGCCCCTAGCGTGGCGTACCATTCGCCGCCCTTATTCACGATGTATGGCGCGCAGGCGAACGTCTCGACGTTGTTGATCAGCGTGGGGCTATCCCAAAGGCCGCTGATCGTCGGGAGCGGGGCGTGGGGGAACTTGAGCCTCGGCATCCCGCGCTCGCCCATGAGACTCGACATCAGCGCGCTCTCTTCGCCGCACTCGTAGCTTCCCGCTCCGAGATGGATGTAGAGATCAAAATCTTTGCCCGACCCCTGAATGTTCTTGCCCAGGTAACCGGCCGCGTACGCTTCGTCAATTGCGCTACGCAGGGCCTTCGCGGCATCAATGAATTCGCCTCTAATGTAGATGTAGCCCGCGTCGCCTTGGCAAGCCAACCCAGCGATGGTCATCCCTTCGATGAGCGTGAACGGCGTGGTCTCCATCAGGAGCTTGTCTTTGAACGTGCCGGGCTCACCTTCGTCGGCGTTGCACACAATATAGTGCTTCTTGACCTTGTCCTTGGGCAAGCCGTTCCACTTGATCCAGGTAGGGAAGCCCGCCCCGCCGCGACCGCGCAGGCCGCTTGCCTTCAGCTGGTCAATAATCGCCTGGCGCTCCATCCCCAGCGCCTTGTGCAACGCGCTGTACCCCCCCTTCGCTTTGTAGCCGTCCAGAGTTCGGAAACTGATGTCGTGAGAGTGTTCGAGGAGAAGCTTATACTCGCCCATAGGTTCACTTGATTCTACTGCATGAGGCTTCGAGCCGTTCTTCAGTCACACAAAAATTAGGATCGGACGGTGATCGTCCGATCCTAATTCGAGGCTAGCGGTTGTCTCCGCTCGGTGCCCCTCGAGTGGTTCGTTCGGGAGGGTTGGCGGTTTGCTCAGGCGGTGGCGGCGGCTTCCCGGCGTCACACCCCATTAGAAACAGCATTGCGCCGAGAACGGTAAGAACGAGGAGGGTTTGTTTCATGGATGTTACTCTTGCGAATATTGGTAACGATACGCCCGCTGTCCACTCGCGAGCTGGAAGGTCTGGAAGAAGTTTGAGGTCTTTAGCGCCTTCGCCGAGCCGTCAGTCATCGCCACCGTTCCGATGCCGATGCGGTACCTGGTGTTACTTACACTCGCCTGAGCAATATTGCCTTCAAATGTATAGCGGCCCTCAAAGTTCACTCCCTGATAAGGGCTTCCTGGATCGGTGGCATCAATCGGCGCAGGGGCTAGCTCAAAGCACATGAACCCCGCATCGTAGCTTCTGGCGTCATAGAGCAACGCGGTCTCAGACGGACGTGCAATGGCCGATAGAGAAAGGGATGCAGATGCGCGGAGCGTCGGGGTTACGCCGGTGCCGCAAAAATCAGCCGCACCGTAGTAATTGGCTGCGGCAGTGGCGCCCGGCACATAGCCACCGACCCCGTCGTACAAGGCGTTGCCATACGCAGTCGCCCAAGTGCTGTTTGCTCCACCGCTTCCCGGTTCCTTACCCGCGTAAGCGCGCCAGCGCATTCCCATGCCGTACGAGTAAAGTGTGCCCCCGCTCGTCAGAGTGGTCCCGGTAAGAACCGGCCTTCGCTGATTTGTTGCGTTGGGCGAGAGCATGATGTCAAAGTTCTTGACATAGGGGACCAATCGCATAAGCCAAGTGCCCGTAACGTCCACGCCGTTCACCCGCTGATTTTCATCAATCGCGGGGCAAACAACGTCGTCATTGTCGCCAGCATACATAAACTGTGCGAGGCCGAGTTGCTTGACGTTGTTCAATGAAGCTGTCTTCTTTGCGGCGTCACGGGCGCGAGCGAACACCGGGAACAAGATGGCAGCTAGGATCGCGATTATCGCGATCACCACGAGCAATTCAATGAGAGTAAATCCGGTTTTTCGACGCATAACATGACCTCCATGGGGACGCCCCTTGAGATTAACACAAGTTAACGCAAAATGGTTACGGAAGAACCGATTTAGGAAGTTTCTTCGACGCGGATTCGTCCGCGCTGGGCGGGAACGGAAGGGGCAGGCGCGGCTTGACCGGTCGCCTTCTCAAAATTTGCCAGGTGGACCTGCACGATCGAGTCGGCCATTTGAACCACCGTATTGGTGTCTGAGCTGCGGAGATTGGCCAGCAAATCGTCCAGCATCTGGTCATTCACCGGGCCGTAATACTTCTCGCCGACCTGGATCAACGGGGCGCGGTCGCACGCGTTGAGGCATTCGACCTCGTGGAGGGTGAACATTCCGTCAGCGGTCGTCTCGCCGAACTCGACGCCGAGCTTCTTCTTCAGATAGTCGGCGACTGGATAGGCGCCGCAAACCTGGCAGGTCAGGCATGTGCACACTTCGATCATGTGCTTGCCCACCTCGTGCTGGGTGTTATACATCGAGTAGAACGTGGCCACGCCCTCGACTTCGGCATAGCTACGTTCAAGTCGGAACGCGACTTCGGCGATGGCCTCTCCACTCAGGTGTCCGCCGTATTCGCGTTGGGCGATCCAAAGCCCCGGCAAAATCCCGCTTTTCTTGTCGGGATAGTGGGTGAGCAAGGCGTCCAGCTCGGCAACCGCCGTATCGCTGAAAGTCAGCTTAAGATCTTCCGGTCGGGGCGCCTTTGGTCGGGCGTTCGCCGCCCCAAGTTGGATCAACTCGCTCATAAGTCTGTCTACGAGTCTACCTTTTGGGTTGGTTGGGATTTGTTGGGGTTGGGGCGGGTTGGTTCGGACGGATTTGGTTAGTTTTGACGCATTCGAATTCGTATGCTAATCGTGGGGTGGGCCCAGGACTGGGATTGAACTTAAAACTGGCGTTATGTTTGACGCATTCACGGATTCGTTGGATTTGCATACATTTGCTTTTCGAGAGAAGGGACTGAAGGTGATGAAGGTGATGAACGTGATGAGGGGAAAAGGGACCAATGTGACGGAAGGGACGGAAGGGACGGAAGGGACGGAAGGGACGAGAGGGGCGGATAGGACGTACAAGTCTTCGCTCTTGGCAAGGGTGGAAGTCAATTGGGCACAAAAAAACCCGCACTAGGAGTGCAGGTTCCTTAAAGTGACTGGGCGTGGTTAGTGCTTGCCGAAGGTTCGAGTCTTCTTCTTCATGCGTCGCTGACCGTGATTCTTCTTGCGGCCTCGGAATAGCACGCACTTCTTTACTCTTGCCATAGTGGAGCGGATTGTACCCGAGTTGGGGGCTAGGGTTTGGGGTTTGGGATCTGGGACTTTTAACTGATCGAAGATTTTAGATTTCAGATTTGGCTTGCTCCCTAGACCCTAGACCCTAGACCCTAAACCCTACCGATCAATCTCGCCAAGCACGATATCGATCGACCCAATGATCGCAATGACGTCAGACAGAAGCCGCCCAACGGCCAGGACCTCGAGCGACTTGAGGTTCATGAAGGATGACCCGCGTAGGTGCCAGCGATACGGTCGGTTAGAGCCGTCGCTGACCATGTAGAAGCCGAGCTCGCCCTTGCTTCCTTCGACGGAGGCAAACGCCTCGCCCACGGGCGGACGGTAGCCCTCGGTCCACAATTTGAAATGGTGGATCACGGATTCCATCGAAGTGTCCAACTCCTCGCGTGGCGGGGGGCTGACCTTTCGGTCAGAGGTGTTGATCGGGCCTTCGGGGAGATTGTCGAGCGCCTGCTGCAGAATCTTGCAGCTCTCCTTCATCTCGGCGAGGCGGACAAGGAAGCGGTCGTACGAGTCGCCGTTCTTGCCGACCGGGATCTTGAAATCGAAATCTTCATACGAGCTGTACGGGTTGCTCTTGCGGAGATCCCAAGCCACCCCGCTGGCACGGGCGATCGGGCCGCTGCAGCCGAGCTCCAGCGCCTGCTGCGCGGTGAGCACGCCCACGTTCTGGGTTCGCTCCATCCAAATCGGGTTAGAGACCAGTAGATTCTCGACGACCTGAAGCTCGCCGGGGAAGGTCGCGAGGAACTTGCGAAGCTTGGCTTCGAAGCCCTCGGGCATATCGCCGCGTAGCCCGCCAGGCACGATCCAAGAGGGCATCATGCGCACGCCGCTGAACATCTCGAACATGTCCAGTACCATTTCGCGCTGCTGCATGATGTAAAAGAATGGCGTCATCGCCCCGAGGTCGAGGCCGTGGGTGCCGAGCCACACGCAGTGGCTGGCGATTCGGCTGAGTTCAGCGAGGATGACGCGTAGGTATTGCCCGCGTTTGGGAATATCGATCCCGAGCAGCTTTTCAACCGTGAGCGCGTGGGCGAGGTTGGTGCCGTTCGCGTTCAGATAGTCCATGCGGTCGGTCATGACCACGCACTTCATATACTGCTGGTATTCGCCTTCCTTCTCCATGCCGGTGTGTAGGTAACCGATCACACACTTGCACTGGACGATGGTCTCGCCATCGAGCTCGCAGATCACGCGCAGGACGCCGTGAGTGGAGGGGTGCTGTGGCCCCATGTTCACGATCATCGTGTTTTCGCCGGTCCGCTCAAAGATCGTCTCGGTCGAAGGCATGAAGGTCTGCTTACTCATTGATTGAGGGAGTTTACCCTCGGCCTCAGACTGTGAAATTTGCACCAGTATGTTAAGGTTTGTTGACAATTGCAGCGGATGACTGTGGTCGCACGTCATTTTACTTGATGAAGTTAAAATATTCACTATCATTGGCAGCTCTGGCGGCCGTATCTATCTCTCAGGCGATCGACTATGCCATCCCTTTAGATGAAGAACGTCGACTCGAAACGGACACCTCCCGTTACTTAAACACGAACAGTCGGGTTCAATTCGGGATTGGAGCTCCCGCCCTCTATAACGAGAGCGCTGATCACTGGTTTGCCCAAAGACTCTACATGGTGCCTTTCGCAACAATTCCGTTTTCAAATAATGGAATTGGTGTGACTTTTTTAGTCACAGGTCCCAACTTAGACTTGCTTCCACCGGTGGACACTATTCCGTTCGACCGGATCGAAGTTGCCCTATTTGATGGTGATACGCTCAGTCCGGACGGTACGCCAGTGAGTTTAAACACCGGCTCTGGCACGTCTGGCGTTTGGTCTTTTGCAAAAACGAGCACTGCGGTTAGTGTTTCGACTGTGAATACGGACATTACTGGACGTTATGAATTGCCAGGAGCCCCAGGCGTTTGGGCAAGTTCAACGGGTTGGATGCCAACCACAGGGTTAGTTCGGCATCAAGTCTACCGGGTGCGAGTTGGAAACCTGACGGCAACTAGCGATCTCAGTTATGTGGTCAGTACGACTAGCGCGAATCCGCATCGGTATTGGCTTGGGGTGCGATTCATCAGCAATCAGACCAGTCCCGACAGCGAAAGCATTCGGATGATTCCGATCGAGTGCATGGACACTACCGGCGATGTGGCGGCAGAAATCATTAACGGCGACGCCGCCCCACTACAACTCTCAAATGAGGCCTCGACCCCAAGCTTTCGCCCAATGTCGTTCTGGCTTGAAATGGACGACAATTACGCAACTTTGAACAACCTGCCTGTCTCACAAAGTTTTGAAGTCGCTCTTGATTTCTCTTCGCCGATGGGGTCTTTGCGCGACTACAGTGAGGTGGTTGAGATATGGTTCGATGAGAGTACGGGTACAGCCCGAAGTGAGTGGGTAGTTAAAGCGGACGTCATCAGCGAGGAGGTCACGTGCGTCGTGAATACTTTCGTCACGTCGAGCCTATCGGGGGACATTCGCGTCAAGCCTCGCAATGGCTTATCAATACGCATCCCAGACGTTACCTTCGGTTCACCACTGTCGCCTCCCTCATACCCGGGAACGATAATTATGGGCGATTGCGATAACGACAACGAAGTTAGTGCGGCGGACGTAGATATCGTGATCAATTCTTTTGGATCAACCTGGGTTTCGAAATTTCCGGTCACATTGTTAAATCCCTACGGATTGGCTGGCGATCAACCCGTTGGATATGACATCGGATACGATATTAACGCGGACCTTGATCGTTCGGGTGAAGTTGATGGGGCGGACTATGACATTGTGATTGCCGCGTTTGGGTTGGCTGGTGATCCCTAGAGGTTGCAAATCCCACAGCCGGCTGAACGATCCTGCACTTCGCGCTCTCAGGCGATAGCGCGTAATGAAAATGAAAAGCCGCCCTGCAAGTGCAGGGCGGCTTTCTTTCTGGACAACCTTAACTACTTAAAGTCGCCACCGGCTTCGGTGCGGCCGGCTGTACCAGCGGCATCGCCCATGGCCTCACCCGCTTTACCAGCGGATTCAGTTTCGGTTTTGTTCTCTGCAGGAGTTTCGGACCCGCTGCACCCAAAGAGGGAGATAGCGAAAAGACCGAGCACGACAGCAATAGCTAGCTTCTTCATCAGATCAGATCGTACCTCTTACTGGAACGTGGCATCCGGTCGGAAGTAGCACCAGTAGGCTGCGACTGGTGGTTCTGCTGCACTACCTCGGCAGATGTATCGCGAGACACTGACGCCTCTCGCATCATACTGAGCGAACGGATCGCGGTAGATGGAGTTCGGTCCCTGCAGGGTGACAGCACCGCTGAGGTTGATGAAGCGAGCTGACGAGTCAGTCGCGACCACCACGAGGTTTTTGCCGTACATGAATTGAGTCACGTTTGCATTCTCGTTGGTGTAGAGCCAGAGGTCACCAGAATTACCCGAAGCACCGACCATTGGGGCTGCGCCAGGAGTGAAGATACAGTTACCTGGGGCAGCTCCGTTGCAGTTCAAAGCGGGCATCGAGTAGGTCATACCGTCCCAGTTGTGCTTACCTTGGCCGTGCCAGAGCAACGGCGACTTCGACGGAGCCTCGATCGAGGAGGATGGCCATGCGTGCATCAAACCGTTGAAGTTCAGTCCGACTTTGGCTGGTCGTCCGGTTCCGTTGGTCGTTAGCGTAGCAATCAGAGCCGACTTGAGAAGAGGAACGCCAGGAACGGTGAGAATGTCGTAGTTCTTCGAATAGTTCTGGGTGGAGTTCGCCCAGTGCATTTGGAAGTCTGGATTTACACCAGTGTTGTAATTCCACGCGGTTGGAACGACGTTGTTGAATCGCCACAGACCGGTCGCCGAGTTGGGAACGGTGCCGAGGGGCAATAGGTCGTCGTTGTCCGTCGCGTACATGATGGTTGCCGTACCCTGTTGCTTGGCATTGCTAAGAGCTTGAGTTTTCTTAGCGGCTTCGCGGGCTTGGGCGAACACGGGGAAGAGGATGGCGGCTAGGATTGCAATGATTGCAATCACCACCAAGAGTTCGATGAGTGTAAACGCTTTACGCATTGTTAATGATTCCTCATGACCAGAAAAAACCGGTCAGTCATTTTCACAACCTACGCCACCGTCGTCGAGAGCATCTGTTGAGCCAGAAATTCCTGGTGCGAGATGATCTCAATTAAATGACTGCTTTGACACGTGCATCGGGAACTTCTCGATTTTCGGTCTGCGTAGCCTATGAAGTTGTTTCGACGTTTCCGTCCCGAGGGACAGAGACCCGCATATCATACGACATCCGGGCACCGACTGCAAGGGTCTCCCCCGTATTTTCATGACTTTTTCATCAATCGTCACGGAGTTGACAGTTCCGGGAACAAAAAGCTCCCTTCTCTCAATTGGAGACGGGAGCTAAAAGGGGTTTGTTCCGAATTATCTTCCGCTGACGTCTTCAGAACCAGTTTTGCCGTCAAAACTTTCGCCGGCGTGGGGCATCTGGACGTCTTCAACGGCAGGACCCCTTGTATCTTGGGCGAAAACGACGTCTTCGCCACCGAGCGGGTACTCCTTGCGAAGGGGGAATCCTATCCAGTCATCCGGGAGCAAGAACCGCATTTCTGCCGGGGGCTCGTTGCCGGTGAAGTTGATGCCAAAAAGATCTTGGGTTTCGCGTTCGGGGTACTCGGCGCCCAGGAAGATGTCTTTCACAGTCGGGATGGACTCCCCGTCGTTCACGCCCACCTTCACGAAGATGCGGGAGTAGTGCCGCAGGGACATGAGGTTGTAGATCACCTCGAATCGAGACTCGGGAAAGTCGCGTTCGTGGGTCCAGGTTGAGTAATCCACGCCGAGGCATTCGCTGAAGTACTGATAATCAAGGCTGGCGTCGTTTTTGAGCAGAAGTATTACGTCGCGAAGTGAATCTCGATGGACGCAGATGAAGGTGTCGCCGCGATATTCGCGGACCTTGACGATGGCGTTGGGTAAGGCGGACTGTATCTTCGAAACTTCGAGGCGCTGGGCACCGACCATCGGAGCGTGCATTATTGACCACCGCCGACAACCAAGGGCTTAGTGGAGAATCCGACCTCATCGAGCGGAGCTTCAAGTGGGCTCATCACGGTGCCGAGTTTGGCCGCGTCGAGGGAAGCTTCCTCATCCCAGTTGATCGCGTCTACCTTGAGCACGTACCAATCACCGATGATCCAAAGGACCATGTACACCATGATCGCGCAGAAGCTGAAAATTTGGAACTGAAGGTCAGCCGGTGCGGAACCGGTACCGGGGTTGGCAAACACGGTCAGCCAACTCCACAAGAACACCACTTCGATGTCGAACAGGATGAACAGCATGGCGACCAAATAGAATTTGATCGGGAACCGTTCGCGGGCTGAACCGCTAGGCGCGACACCGCATTCGTAGGGAGCAGACTTGTAGGGGGTGCTCCTTTTTGGACCAAGCACCCAGCTCAAGGTCACCATCGCGGCGCAGATAATGCCAGCGACCGCAACCAAGATGAGAACGGGAGTGAAATCGGTACTCATGCCTTGAAATGATTCTACTCATCGCACGGGGCAATGTGCTTCGGGTTCAATCAGAATCATGCGAGAACTGACCGAAAAGCTGTTGGCGGGACAGAATCTCGCGCCCGGCGAGGCGGGGATGGCGGCGGAGCAGTTTGCCACGGGCAACTTTGACTCGACGCAAGCAGCCGACTTTTTGGTGGCGATGGAGTCGAAGGGCGTCACCGGCCAGGAGCTCACTGAGTTCGTGCTGGTGTTCCGCGCTCATGCAAAGGCAGTTTCAGGTGCCCCACCCGAGGTCGTTGATACATGTGGGACCGGTGGCGGCATTCCAAGCTGGAATCTGTCGACCGCGGCGGCGATTATCGCGGCGGGGGCGGGAGCTTGCGTCGCGAAACATGGCAATCGGGCGGTCACCAGCCGATGCGGGAGTGCCGATGTGCTCGAAGCTCTTGGGATTCGGCTTGATGCTGATCCGGCCCGCTGTTGGGAAGCGGCTGGGATCGCCTTTCTATTCGCTCCGGCTTATCACCCGGCGTTCGCCCACGTCGCCCCCGTTCGACGCCAACTCGGCGTGCGTACCATCTTCAATATGTTAGGGCCGCTGTTGAATCCGGCGCATGCTACTCGGCAACTGATTGGGGTTCGGTCGGCGGAATATCTGGCCCCGATCGCTCAGGCGGCCACGATGCTGGGCACGACCCACGGCGTGGTGGTTCATGGGCAAGATGGATTGGATGAAGTTTCACCCTGCGCCGCGACCTCGGTTTTTCGCAGTCAGTGCGGCATTGTGAGTGAAGAGGTTTGGGACTTGCTGGAGATTGGGGCGGGGGCACTGGACGCGACACAGATTCTGCCCGGCGATTCGTTGGAAGAGAATGCGACTTTGGTTCGGATGGCGCTGGCTGACGCGGAGTCGCCCCAGTTTGCGGCGGTGCTTCCCAGCGCGGCGGCGGCGATTTGGGTGAGTGGGGTCGCGTCAAGCTGGGCCGACGGCGCGGCCCGGGCGAGGGAATCGGTTCAAAGTGGACGGGCGGCGCACACACTGACGACCTGGGTGGAGGCCTCTCAACTCGGATGACCATCTTGGATCGAATTGTGGCGAGTAAAAAGTCGGAGGTTGAGGCTCGGCGTCGAGATTTGACGGCCGAGTTGAGGGCTGCGCCACCGACGCGCGGGTTTGCGGCGGCGATTCGTTCGGCTCTTTTGCGACCGGCGTTGATCGCCGAGGTCAAGAAGGCGAGCCCAAGTGAGGGGGTGATCCGGGAGGGTTTCGATCCCGCTGAGATCGCGCGGGTTTACGAGGCGGCAGGGGCAGTTTGCCTGAGTGTCTTGACCGATGAGGAGTTTTTTCAAGGCTCTACGCAGAATTTGGTTTTGAGCCGGGCGGCGGTGGGGCTGCCGGTGTTGCGGAAGGACTTTATGGTGGACCTCTGGCAGATTGAGGAGAGCCGGGCGATGGGGGCCGATGCGGTGCTGTTGATTGCCGCGATATTGTCTACCGATGAACTGAGGAGCTTCCGCGAACTCGCCGAGTCGGTGGGGATGGACGCTCTGGTGGAAGTTCACGATCAGGTGGAATTGGAAAGCGCTCTTGCCAGCGGAGCGAGAATGGTTGGGGTCAACAATCGGAATCTGGCGACGTTTTTGACTGATCTTGCGACCACCGAGCACCTCTTCCCGAGGATCCCGAGCGATCTGATTCGGGTGAGTGAGAGCGGGATTGGCACTCACGCGGACGTGAAGCGGGTTGTCGGGGCGGGTGCAGACGCGGTTCTGGTGGGCACTCGATTTTGCCGAGAGCCGGATATCGCGAGCGCCGTGCGGGAGGTGATGGGGCGATGACCTGGCTCAAGATTTGTGGCATCACGAACTTGGACGATGCGCTGATGGCCGCGGATTTGGGCGTGGAGGCCCTGGGGTTTGTTTTGGAGCCCAGCAGTCCGCGCTACGTTTCGCCGAAGCTACTCGATGAGATATTGCCTCGCTTGCCGCGGACGAGCAAGGCGGTGGCGGTGTTCGGCGAGTGGTATCCAACGACGTTGGTGGATATGTTCGACATGATTCAGGCTTTTCGTCCGCCGATCGGGTTCGGCGGCAAGATGATCGAAGTAAGGCGACCTCGCCCCGACACATCGATTGAGGAGTTGGCTAGGAAGCCTGAGCTCGCTGAGTACTTAGGGCTGGACACTTACTCGGCCTCCGAGGCAGGGGGGACTGGGCAGCCGCTTGATTGGGAAGTCGTGGGTCAGGTCATCTTGGCGGCGGACGTCAAAGTGATCGTGGCGGGGGGGCTTACTGCGGAAAATGTGAGTCAGCTGATCGAAGGTTATCGGCCCTTCGGAGTTGACGTATCAAGCGGTGTCGAGTCCGAGCCGGGCATCAAGGACCACCGCAAGTTGAGGGACTTTGTGCGAACCGTGCGCGAGGCTTGAAAAAATGCGGAGGTGCTGAAAGGAGAGCAAAGCGCACCCCCGCAAGAGAGTTCCAAGTCCCCTCCCGCTTCAGTTCGCCGATTCATCGGCTTAGCGCGGGCCCCAAAACTTGGCTGCTGACGACATCTTACACATGTTTCCCAGTAATTTGGCGGGGATCAAGCTTTTTTCAAATTTTTATTGTGTGGAAGTCGGGAGCATTCGCCGCGCTTACTTTGTTGGAGTGGCAGAGGCGAACCGCTTGGTATACTCGCCTCGCATTCATTCATCTGTCCGGGCGCTTCGAATTCGGAGCAAACCCCAGATCATAAAGCCATTTATAGGAGGTGCTCCAAAAATTGGGAGCCGCCATTGAGACTAAAAAGCTAACCAAAAGCTACAAAACACCAAAAGGATCGGTCAACGTTGTGGACGGCATTGACCTGCACGTCGAAGAGGGAGAGATTTTTGGCTTCCTCGGTCCGAACGGCGCAGGCAAGACGACCACGATCAAGATTTTGCTCGGCATCATCTACCAAACCGCGGGCGAAGCTTTCGTCCTCGACAAAGAGGTAGGCGACACCGCTATTCATCACCTCATCAGCTACCTGCCGGAGAAGCCGTATTACTACGACCACATGACCGGCATGGAGATTCTGAAGTTCTACGCCAGTCTGTTCGGCATCAAAGATGATGCGAAGTGCCAGGCGTTGCTGGAGAAGGTGAACCTAGCGGGCGATGGTCACAAAACCATTTCGCAGTACTCCAAGGGCATGCAGCAACGGATTGGGTTGGCCCAAAGCCTCCTAAACGATCCGAAGTTGCTTTTTCTTGACGAGCCAACTGGTGGTCTTGACCCGATCGCGCATATCGAAATTCGAGACCTTATTCTGAAGTTCCGTGAGGAAGGGAAGACGGTCTTTATTTCGAGCCACGAGCTTAGCGACGTAGAGCGCATCTGCGACCGCGTGGCGATCATCAACAAGGGGAAGATCGAGCGGCAGGGCCGACTTGAGGACCTTTTGGCGGGTGGCCGATATGAGATCACGGCTGACGTCTCCGAAGAATTTGCGAAGAAGATTCAGGAGAACGACACTACGGTGAGCTGGAAGGCGGGCCGATTGCTCGTCGACATGCCCGACTCGATCTCGCCGAACGCGATTATCGAGGGCATCGTGGCCGCGAAAGGCTCCGTGCTCAGTTTGATCCCGAGGCGCAAGCGCCTGGAAGATCTGTTCGTTGAAACTGTCCGCAACGTGGGGGTTAACAAGCCTTGAAAATCATCCTTTCCATCGCATCCACCACCGTAGGCGAAGCCGTCCGACGCAAGGTCTTGCTGGTCATTTTGTTGATCGGGTTGCTCTTTGTGGTCGTGGCTCCGGCGCTTAACATTCTCACTGCTCGACAAGAGCGAACGGTTCTGATCGGTCTCACGTTAGGCGTGATTCAGCTCACCGCAGCGTTGATCGCGATCATGTTGACCGTATACATGGTTCCGAATGAGATTGAACGGCGTACGATTTACACCATTCTCTGCAAGCCGGTTCAACGGTGGCAGTTCTTGGTGGGTAAATATCTTGGCGCGGTTGCCGCGCTGGGCATGATGATCGGCTTCATGACGATCGTGCTGCTTATTACGTTCTCGGTCTCACAACGCGAGTTCGATCCGACCAAGTTGGCTCCGCTCGTGAAGGGGCCGCTGATGAACTTCTTCCAGATGAGCCTGCTTTCGGCGGTCGCTCTGATGTTCAGTACGTTCGTCAGCCCATTGGTCAACATCTTCCTGTCGAGCGGCATCTACATGCTGGGGACGCTGTTCAGCCCGCTGTTCCAGACATTGGTCGAGTCACCCTCGGTTAACACCGTCACTAAGCTCTTCGCTCGGATCATCCATTGGATCCTGCCGAACTTCGCTAACTTCAACGTGCAGAACCCGCTCATCAACCCCGGTCAGCAGCTGGTGAATGAGCAGCTCTATTACATCACGACGATCGGTTACGCGTTTTTCTACATCGGAATCTTATTGGTCACTGCGGTGTTGATCTTTGATCAAAGGGAAGTTTAATCACTCGT
The DNA here is from genome assembly GCA_031425375.1 of Chthonomonas sp. Classification (GTDB taxonomy): domain Bacteria; phylum Armatimonadota; class Fimbriimonadia; order Fimbriimonadales; family Fimbriimonadaceae; genus JAFLBD01. The sequence continues at coordinate 72,024 of JANPJF010000003.1, forward strand.
GAAGATCAACCGCCAGGCACTCATCGGATCCGCCCTCGGACTGCTCGTAGTTCAAGGTGCGCTCAGTCAGAACTTCATCTTCCCACTGTGGAAGAAGAACTACAGCACGGATAAGCCGAACATCGGGGCCGGGCTAGCCCCGGATCAGCTTTTGGTTGCGCTCGCGGGATTCCGTGAAATGATCGCGGGGATCCTGTGGGTTCGAGCTGACTCGTTCTTTGACTCAGGCAACTACGACGCGATTCTGCCGGTCATCCGGCTGGTGACCATGCTCGATCCGAAGCAGATCGACGTCTATGCGACCGGGATGTGGCACATCGCGTACAACTTCACCGACGAGGAGTCTCGGTCAGATCGAAGGTACATTCCGACCGCATTGGCGCTCGGGGGAGAAGGGGCCCGACAGAACCCGGAGACCTACGAACTGTTCTTCGAGACGGGGTGGCTCTGGTACCACAAGATTGACGACGACTTCGGCAAGGCCGTGAAGTGGTGGGAGCAGGCTCAGCAACGCAAGGACATTCTTCCGGCACGTCAGAACATTTTGGCGATGGCGTATCAGCGAAACGGTGAGATCGAAAAGGGTCTCAACATGTACTACTCTCAGTTGGATCGAGCCAATGAGGTGATGAAGGCTCAGACCGATTTCGGGGCGCGGCAACAGCGCGACACGACCGAAAACAACATTGACACGATGCTGGTTCGCATGTCTCAGCGTGGCCTCATGGGACCGATGTCAGGCACGACCAACATGGGCGTCAACTATGACACCCAGCCGCCTTTCGATGTCGGGTTTAGCGCGCAAGTCACGGTGATTCAGCCTCGCGTGATTCGAGTCCGCTGTACGTGGAATGTCCGCCCGGTCGGAACTCGAATCAGAATGGTGCTTCGCGATGCCGACTACCCGAATGCGGTTGCCGGCGGCATGAATTGGGACTTTTCGAACGACGTTCAATTGGACCCGCCACGGGACAAGACGTTCATGCAAGATCAACTCTTCGTGCGGAACCAGCGAGTCGAGCGGAAGATTGACATGAGCCGCGACCCGACGATGTACCCGTTCACGGCTGAGCGATATATCGTGGAGTTCTATTACAACCCGCGGAGCGCGCCACCCCACATCCAAGACAAATTTGGGTGGAACGGTGAGGGCTTCACCGATAAGAACTTCATCAACAAGACGGTTCGGCCTGGCCAGACCGTGATGTACACCTCGCTTGAGCTCACCCGAGATCAGATTCTGAAACTCGGCGACTGGCGGGACCGTACTCCGTTGATCCAGACGAAGAACTTCCGCGAGTCCGATAAATTCCGCCGAGACCAAGAGTCCATCAAGATTCCTGGCCTTCGAACGGCCCCGGTCAATCCGGGCGATCAGCGCACCCAACCGTTGCGCTAAAACTGAATAAAGTAGGGCGTCAGAAGCCTGGCCGGGTGCTAAAATGAAGCAGCCTGCCGGGACCCGTGCGGCAGCAGGCCGGTGAACCCCGCCAGGACCGGAAGGTAGCAACGGTAAGTCGAACCTCTGTGCGATGCGGATCTCCCGGCGCCTTACTTTTTTTTGTTTTTTGAACTGCCATGAGCCACGTCGCCCTTTACCGAAAGTATCGTTCTCAAACGTTCGGCGACCTCATCGGCCAGGAGCACGTGGTCCGTACGCTGCAGAACGCGGTGAAGCAGGATAACGTCCACCATGCATTTCTCTTCACTGGGCCCCGCGGAACCGGAAAAACCTCCACCGCGCGGCTAATGGCGAAAGTGCTGAACTGCACCGGCGGGGTCATCGGCGAGCCCTGCAATCAGTGCGATATCTGCATTTCTATCAACGAGGGGCACTGCATGGACGTCATCGAATTTGATGCCGCCAGCGAAGCGGGCGTGGACGATGTGCGCGATAAGATCGTGGATGTGGTGGAGTATCGGCCCGCCATTGCCAAGTACAAAGTTTTCATCATTGACGAGGTCCACGACCTCAGCCCAAAGGCGTTTGATGCTCTCCTGAAGACCATCGAGGAGCCGCCCGGCCACATTATTTTCATTCTCGCGACGACTGAACTGCACAAGGTGCCTCCGACCATTCAGTCGCGTTGCCAGAAATTCCAGTTCAACCGCGCTTCGATCCAGGACTTGGTGGGGCGGCTGAGCTACGTATTACAAGCCGAAGGACGAGAGTTCGAACCGGCGGCGGTGCAGACTCTGGCTAGGATGGCGGACGGCGGTTTCCGTGACGCGCTGTCTCTGCTTGAGCAGGCGCTTATCACGGTGGACGACAAGCTGACCCTCCAGCACGTCGTGGATCAGCTGGGCCTGATTCGGGACGAGAAGCTGGACGATCTGCTCGATGCGGTGGCGCAGGCCGACGTGGCCAAGATCCTGAATTTGGTGGACGAGATTTACCGAACAGGGCGTGACGCGAAGTCCATTTTGGAAGCGATGCTGAGTCGGCTTGGCGAGTTGACGCGAGCATCTTTCGGTGTCGAAATCGGTGGGTCGGGCGAGGCCACGCTGGAGGCAGCGATGCGCGCCACCGCGGGGACGTTGGGTTCGGCAAAGATTCTTCGACTGCGCGAGATGTGCGCGGGGGGATTGCGCGACGTTCGCGATGTCAGCTTGCCTCGGCTTTGGGTCGAATCACTCTTGATCTCGTTCGGACAGGCACCCGTGGCAGCCGCCGCCCCACAGGCGACGGTCGCAGTAGAAGCTCCGAAGCGGGCGGTGGTTCAAGAAACTGTAGCTCCCGAAGCCCCGGTAGCCCCAAAACCCACGAAGAATGGCATCGGCGCTCCGCAGCCGGAGAGTGATGACCCCGAACTTGCGGTCGCCGGGAAGCTTTGGCGCGAACTTGTGGTGGAACTGACCGAACAATCCAAAGTCGCCGGCGCCCTTCTACAAAAATCCAGCGCGATTCGATTCGAAGGTGACCAAGTGGTCATCGGATTCTCGCGGCAGATGGATCTTGACCAACTTCAAGAAAAGGCGAAGCTGATGACGGCGATCCAGCAGGCCTGGAGGTTGCGTTGCGGCGAGAAGCCGTGGACGCTTATCTTTCGCTCGGTAAGTTCAAATCACAAGCAGCCGATCATGGAATCGGCGGTAGAATTGCCAGCAGAGGGCGCGCGATTAGCCGAGATGGCTCGCGAAGTCTTTAAGAATTTTTAACTCGAGACGAAACGATGAAATTGCCTAAAGGATTTGGTGGTCAAGGATTTGGCGGCGCAGTCGCCCAGGCTCAGCAGGCGATGGCCAAGGCGCAAAACCTTGAGAAAGAGCTCGCGAATGACCGCGTTGAGGCAGAACTCAACGGCGTAAAGGTGGTGTTTGATGGCACGGGCGAACTGCAGTCGCTCAGCATCGAACAGGAGCTGATTGATCCGGAGGACGCCCAGGGTTTGGAAGCGGCGATTGTGGCGGCGCTTCGACAAGGGCACACTAAGGCGACGGAATTACGCAACGAGAAGATGAAGGACATCATGCCGAACATTCCTGGCCTCGACGGGCTCGGATTTTAGGTTTTGCTGTTCGCCAAGCCCCTCGGCGACCTCATCGCGCAGCTTGAAAAGCTCCCCGGCGTCGGCCCAAAGTCGGCCCAGCGCTTGGCGTTTCACCTCATCCGCCAGCCGGAAGAAGACGTTCGTCGGCTGAGCGAATCGCTCACACGGGCGAAAGAGCTGCTCCGGTTTTGTGACGAGTGCCAGAACATCAGCGAGCAGGCGGTTTGTCCACTTTGCCAAGATCCTCGGCGCGAGGCGGAGACGATTTGTGTGGTCGCGGAGCCGCGCGATGTGGCGGCGGTCGAGCGCATCAATGAGTATCGAGGGCGTTACCACGTTCTTCACGGGCTGATGTCTCCGATGGACGGGATCGGGCCGGAGCAACTCAAGGTGCGCGAGCTCTTGGCGCGTTGCCAGGCTGATGTTCGCGAGGTCATCATCGCCACTAATCCGACCATCGAAGGCGACGCGACGGCGCTGTACTTGGCGAAGTTGCTGAAACCCGCCGGGGTGAAGGTGACGCGCTTGGCCTACGGAATGCCGGTGGGTGGGGAACTGGACTACGCCGATTCCGCGACACTTCATAGTGCGCTTGAGTATCGGCGAGAATTGTAGGCACCTCGGCTTTTGGCGGCGAAGAGGAGAATTTTCGCGGTTTCAACAAAAAGCGCGGATAAAGCCGCGCACTCCCAAAGGGGTCCGCGCCTTCTACCGCGCTCCGAGTTTTGCAGACCTTGTGGCTACGCCTATTTGCCCATGAGGTCGCCGAGCATGCCGGGGAGGGATGACATGAGGTCGTTATTCGCCGGCACCTTGCCGGCGGGGGTGAGCTTATCCACGATGGCGGGCAGAAGCTTGGAGGCGGCTTGAGAAATCATTTCGGGGGAGAGGCCCAGCTTGGCGGCGGCTTGCTGAACGAAGTCGTTGCCCAAAAATCCGTTGATTTGGTTGGCGTTAATCGGCTGATTTTCCCCGGTTCCGACCCAGGAGGCGGCTTGATCGCCGAGGCCTTGCTTTTGGAATCCTTCGACCATGCTTGGCACGCCGCCTCGATCTTGGAGCTGCTGAGTCAGCATGCCCATCAAATCTCCGCCTTTGTCGCCCAGTCCCGATTGTTTCAAAAGGTCATCAAACATCATTTCAATGTACCTAGACAAAACCTTTTGGCGGGTTGTTCGTTTGTGCAAGCAATTAGGTCAAACTGATCGCTATGAGAGCCGCTTGGATTTTTGCCGTTTTGCCATTTGGTTTAGCCTTGGTGCCGGTTGCGCCTGGTGCAGTGGAGACTCACGTGGCGACGATGCAGGCGGCGAAGTCGCTCTCGGTCAAGTTTCGAGCGGTAGCTGCGGGTCAGCCCGCGCAAGAGCACACGCTTTCGCTCTCTCGCGATCTCAGCATGCGCTACGATTCGCCGGTGTTGCTGGTGATTTCTGACGGGAAGACTCTCACGACTTACGACAAGGCAAAGAAGCAGTATGCACAGGTCGAAGCCACCAAACCGGCGATTCTGAAAGTCCTCCGCGAGGACGCGCTCTGGGCTTGGTCGGCATTTTATGATGCAGAACTGGGCAAGCAAGTGACTTCCGCTAAAGATGGCGACGAGCTGAACCAGAAGGGGATTATCTTGCGGCAGGTGAAAGTGGGGCGTGCCAACGGGGCGATCACGCAGATGTTCGACGCCAAACTCGGCGCTTTCCGAGGGGCGGGGTTTAAGAAAGAGGGGACCGAGATTTTTGTGCAAGTGAGCGAGATGATGGTGAGCGACAAGTCGCTGCCGGAGACGCTCTTCGCATGGCGCGCTCCGGAAGGGGCGGTGGATGCCGGCTCAGTTCCGGCGGGCGAGGCGAAGATGATGTTCGCCGACGTGAAGTCGATTTTCGAGCAGTATTGCACCCGATGTCACGGTGGCGGACGGCCGACTAGAAACATCAACATGGCGAGTTACGATTCGATCATGGCCTCGCGCACGGTGAAGCCGGGCGATTCGCGCACGAGTATCTTGGTGAATTCGATGCGCACCGGGGCGATGCCAAAAGGCGGTTCCATGCCCACCGAAGCGCTTGACAAGATCGCAAAGTGGGTAGACGACGGCGCACTGAACTAAGCTACTTTTTCTTGGGCTTATTCGCGTCGTAGTAGGCAATGAAGTCGGCGGCATTGGTGCGCCGGAACAGCTCTTCGATCACATCGAGAGGTGCGTCGTTCAGCTTTTTGAACCTGATGCACGACTTGCCCATGTCGAGCTTTTTGCCCGTGGCGGCCCATGCCTCGCGGAACCAGTCCTGAAGCGGGCCATCTGCGTAGGTGCACATTGAGTAAACCGAAAGATAGTTTTTCTGGCTGGCGAGCCCTGAGTAGGTAAGCGGCATCTTCGGGTCGCAATGGTAGCCTTCTGGGTAGACCGAGTGAGGGATGACGTAGCAGATTTGGCCGTACATCATGCGCTCTTCCACGAACGGCTCGACGTTTCGGAGGATGATTTGGCGCAAGGTCTCGATGGCCTCGCGCCGGTCTTCGGGAAGTTCGGCGAGGTACTGCTCAACGGTCTCGGCTTTGCTAATCATGGCGGGAATTTACCTTGCAACGTGCTCAATCTATTGGGCGTGAGATGAGGTTAATGGTCTGGGTTGATCGGTTGGTCGCGGCGACGATGGGTGCAGTAATTTTAGCCGCGACTTTTCGCGATGGGCCTCAATCACCCATGTGGGAGATTTTGTTACTCCTCGGTCCCATGCCAGTCATGCTCCTATTCCTGAACCGCTGGACCGGTTTGGCATTTTCGATTCTGGCATTCCCCCATGCGTTTCTAGCATTTGCAATTTGCGATATGGCGTCCGGCGGCCCCGCAATTCACGCTTATCATGAGTGGGTTGGGGTGCCGCTGATCTACGGAATAGCTAGGACGGTGCAGGTTTGGTTCCAACATGACATTAACCCGGTCCCGCCCCCACAGAGCGAACTTTAGCCTTGGCGCCCTTCGATCGCCGCAAGCAAAACTGCCGCCGCGATGCCCACTCGCCGATCAAATTGGGCGGCGGGGACCAGAAAATCGACGTTCAAATGGTAGGTGAACGGGTTGAAGTTTTGCTTCAAGTCCACCACCTTCTGTTCGCCGACGAAGACGTCGTAGTTTTGCGGCACGAGGTTCGTCAAGAACCGTCGCACGACCGCCAGCAGCATCGAATCTTCGATCATGTTGCCGATCTCGACGTCATTCCCATCGCAAACAATCCACTCATCGCGGAGGATGGAGCTCCAACCCTTTCGCTTCAGCATTCCGATTTTGGCGTTCGGGGTGACGGTGAGATCCACCACGTCATAGGCGCCGCGGAAATCCATGACCTGCCGCGCGAAGATGCCGATCTCCTCCCGACCACTGACAGTGATCCGGATGTCTTCCTTGAGCTTGAAGCCCTTTTGGTTAGCCACCATAACCTCTTGGCCGTGTCCTGGCTCGTGGATGAGGAAGGTTTTCCCCACCAGTTTCATGAGCTTTCGCTTCAGATAAAGCCGGTCGAGATCGAGCGGATGGGTGAAGGGGACGGGAGGAGCTTGCATGACCTTACTTCCTGAATTGGGCGAGGATACCGTCCATTTTCACGAACGGGCTGAGCTCATTCCAGGTGAGATGAGCGCGGAAAGAACCCTGGGCGTAGTATCCGACTTCGTAGGGAGGGAAGACGAAAGTGAGCCCGGACTTATTGATCGTGAATCGGTCGCGCTGCGGAGGTGAGAAGTAAGGAATGTTGCCCTGCACTGCCTCTTCGGCTCCGGCATCACGTAGCTTGGCGATGATGAGATCGTCAATTTGCGCCGGTCGAATGCCGGTTTTGAGGAGCTCAGGAAGGCCGATTCGCTTCGCGACTCCGTTCACCATGCCGAAGTTCTGGGTGGTGTAGTTGGTATTCGGATGAGCTCCTCCGGTGTCCCAGAAGACGGTGCTCAGGGTGCTGATCAGGCTCGGTGAGGTGTACACCACGTCATTCTTCATTTCGAAGGAATATGGCCGGCGGGGCTTATCCATTCCGGCGCACTCTTTCTTGAAGCTGTTGACGGAACGTCGCGCCACGGCGGCGAGCTGGGCGTTGGCGAACTTTATGAGCGGGGAGGAGCCGGTGAAAACGGCGTGCTTGGCGGTGGCGTTGTAGTAGCCAGTTTTGGCCTCGGTGACAGTCCCCCAGGTGTTGGCAGCGTTTGCGGCTGAAACCCCGAGCACTAGCATGGAAATGGAGAGCAATTTCATGCTTCCATTATGTGGCTAAGTTGCGCGGATCAACGAGAGAATCTCCTCATCTTCCGGAAATCGCCCGAGCGCTTTCTTGGAGAAGACCAACTTTTGATTCACAGAGATCTCAAATTGCCCCCCCGAGCCGGGGATGAGTTGGATTGAATTGAGGCCTGAAACTTGGGCGAAGAGGAGTGCGGCCAGACTGGTCGCGCGAGGCGCATAGTTTCACTGCATGCAGAAGATGATGCTGATTTCCATTTGAGTTCAGTCTACATCGCCCGGGCCATGGCCTTCGTGATGCTCGGGCGGTTTGGCGTTCGGGTCGGGTTTCGGAGCCGGGGGTGGGATCAGAGACTCGAGAATCACTTGATGCCTCACCGAGCGGGCGAATTCGTACCCTACATATAGGTTCAGCTCGTATCGGAAAAACGGCTCGCGTTGCACTCCGGCGACTCCAGGGAAGGCAGTCTCCGCGCCATCATTGATCCCCCCTTCGACGGTTTTGCCCTCAGGAGTGATGCTACGCCACTGCGGGGTTGCGTACCGTTCAAAGTAAACGTAGAGGCCATTAGTTTCGTTAGGGTTCTGAAGTAAAGGCTGGATCCAAAGCGGGTAGCTCGTTTGATCGGGCGGACGCCGGAACAAAAGGTGAGTACCCAGTGCGCTTGCTGAAGGACTAAGTTCCGAGAGGCTCAACGCTTTGCCAGAAGTGAGGCGAGCGAACTGAGCGGGATTGAGTTGAGCGAAGAAATCAAAAAATGCATGGTCACCGGCTAAAGCGCGCCAGTTAAAATCGGCTCCAAAATGCTCGGAATTAGCGACCAACAGGGATCCTCGGTAAGATTGAGCAAGAGCGACAATGCTGCGCATGTCATTCGGGCCTGCAGCTTCGACCGCCTTTATGATGGGTTCTGGTGGATCAGCCTGTCGGTGCCATTGCTTGCCTCGGTTTTCAAAGATCAACGAATTCGGGGCAGTCACCTTGAAAGTATTCAAGAAAGAAAATGTTTTTGAAACCGAAGTATTTTGGAGGACCCGCGACCATTGAGTGCTTCGTCCTCCTTCCATGAAGACATTTAGCCCGAAGGACTTGTGAACCTGGGCGAGGACCTGGGCGTCGGAGTTGACCCGCCAAGTTAACTCAGGACCTACATAGGTAGGGCGGAAAGTACTGGGTTCAGGCTTGAACTCCCGCACGACTGGCTCATCGGTGAGAATTGGAATCTTGCCGTAGGTGTCCTCGAACCAGAGTTCGCCCCTAGTCGGGTCTCCGAAGAACGAGAAGTAGTGGCTGCCGGGTTCGGTGCCTTTCGGCACCAAGAAGCTCATGCGCCGCCCGTCAATCACGGGGCCCCAGTTGGTAGGGGCATTAAGCAGTGCCCCACGAAGCAAATGGCGAGCTGCGAAGGGGCGGAGGACCTCGTCCATGCGGACGTTTAGCCGCTGATACTCTTCGGACCATCCGGGCGGTTTCTCGGCTCGCAAACTTTGCAATCGGGTGAATGCGCTCTGAAACTCGGCGTGAAGATCTGCGAGCGGGCGATTGGCTTCTCGAGTGAGGACCTGAATGCGCCTCAGCAACTCGGCGCGATTCTGCGCTTGCGGGTTGCCCCACTCCGCTTTCTCGCGGGCAATCGCCGCCGCCAATGGTCGAAGACGAGTGGTTTCGCCATCCGTAATCCACTCCGCCTCAAGGGCTTGGGCGAGGTGGGTTAGGAATTCGCGACGAGTTTGGTCTTTCGAGTAGGCGGTCAACGTACGGTTGGCGATTCGCGGATCGGCCCGAAATTCGAGCAGAGTTTCCTTTCGAAGCTGAGTCAGGATTTCGGCGACCGGGTGGTTTAAGAAACCATAAGTGACTCGCTCGCCCAGTGCCGGGGAGTTTGGCAGTTGCGCCTGGGCAACCGAGACGAGAGCAAGAGCTAAGAACGCAATTTTCATCGTACGGGACCGACGACGCGGACTGCGTCCGCCATGACTACTCCAGCGGCACTAGACTTCGCCTTGACTCGTACAAAGCCGCCGCCTTGATTCATCCCAACTCGACCAAGCAGGTTCCACGTGCCGCCACCGGATTGTTGGTTTACTGTCTTGACCACCTTGTCGCGGCGACCCTGAATTTCGTACTGCACCTGCGAGGAGCGATTGGTGCCTTGCGGCCACCAGCCGTAGACCTCGTACGTTCCGGTGACCGGAACATCAAGCATGTACTCGGCAAATGCCGCTGTGCGCGGGCTGCTGGCGAAAAATCGATAGTCGGTGCCGTACTTGTCAAGTGCCGACGTTCCGGACGACCAGGTGCCGCCCGACGTCCAGAAGTCGTCGCTCGTGTTGTCCACCACCTTGTCGATGCGACCGACACCGATATTGAACGAGACCTCCGGGCCAAGGAATCCGGTGCCGGAGTGGTGCAATCGCAGCGCCTCGACATAATTGCCCGGCGTGCTCGGTGCGCGCCACTGGAATCGAAATTCGCCGGTGCCGTTGGCGGGAACGTCGACGGTGGGGAGGGTCAGGTTACTGCCGGAGATCCAACTGTTGACATAGAAAGGGCTGGTGCGTCCGGATGGAGAAGTTCGCAACGTGACCTGATTGGCCCCAGCCGCCCGAGTCCAAGTGAAGTCGCTCGTGTTGACGAAGCGAACGATCACTTCGACTTGCTGCCCTGGGTTGAGATAGAGCGGCATCGTATCGCTGTCGTAGTTTGCGCCTCGGTTCACGAGGCTCATGTAGTAGTCCCAGTTCCAATAGATGGAAGGACAGGAGGTGCCGCCAACTCGGACCTGCTTGTGCCCGAGGATGCCGGGCGTGATGAGGCTCACGTCGTTGGTGGGGAGTTGGTCGGCGTCGTGCTCGCGGGGGATGCCGTAGGTCGTGGTAAGCCAGCGCGTCAGATCGGCGCTCGAACGGTACATCGCGTCGGTAAACCAAGACGTCGGATTTGAGCCGGTGGTGATAGCCTCATGCTCGATGCCAACACTGCGCTGGTTCACGCCGCTGTTGCCGGCGTGCCAGGCGATGTCCTTGATGCGGACCATCTGGGTGACGAACCCATCGCTGGAGCGGATGACAAAGTGGGCACTGACGTCGCTGCTCGAGTTTTTGAACCAACTGATGGCACCGTTGTAGGAGCCTTCGGTGACGTGGATGATGACGTAGCGTAGCGGGTAGGTGGTGGGACGATTGCTGACCGTCTGGTTGTCGCTCGCGGCCGGGTTCCATGTTGCGCCGGGATAATCCGCTTGCGCAAGGGCGGCGGTGGCGACGCAAAGGGCCAAACCGAGGGTGATCGTCCGCTTCATCGTCCCCCATTGTAGCGGCATTTTCTGCGAAATCAGCAGAGAATTTTAGAAAAATGGCGAGAATAGCGGGAACGGGTTTGAACTCAAAATGGGGTATCGGACGGGAGCCGCAGGTACACTCACCATCATGGACGCACGGCCAAGCCTCATCGGGATGACTACGCCCGAGCTGGTCGCGCTCGCCGAGCGTCTGGGCGAGAGTGCGTTTCGTGGCCGCCAGTTGGCTTCGCACCTCTACAAAAAAGCCGCCCAAACCCTCGATGAAATGCAGGATTTGCCGAAAGGTTTTCGGGCAAAGTTGGCGGAAGAATTTCAGGTCAGTCCGCTGACGGTTGCCGATCACAAGCGTTCTACCGACGAGGTGGACAAACTGCTGGTTCACAACGGAAATGACAGCGTTTACGAGTGCGTGTTGCTTCCGTATTCCGACCGGGTGAGCTGCTGCCTGAGCACCCAAGTGGGATGTCCCATGGGTTGCACATTTTGTGCGACGGGTTTGAACGGGTTCGACCGGAACCTCACACACTCGGAGATTGTTGCCCAGTATCTATTGTTGCAAAGTGTGAGTCCGAGGCGGGTCAGCCACATTGTGTTCATGGGGATGGGTGAGCCGTTGCTGAACCTGGACAACGTGCTGAAAGCCCTCAAGATTTTCCATGACGAGGTGGGTTTGAGCTATCGCCACTTGACCATCAGCACGGTGGGTTTGGTGCCTCAGATCAAGAAACTCGCGCTTGAGAAACTACCCATTCACTTGGCGCTTAGCCTCCACTCTCCCCTTGATGAAGTTCGCGGGAGCATGATGCCGGTGAACCATAAGTGGCCGGTCCAGGAGGTTGTGCAGGCAATGTACGACTATCACGCGGCGACTGGGCGGAAGGTGACTTTTGAATATTTGCTGATTGACGGCATCAACGACACGCCCGAACAAGCGCGTGCTCTTGCGAAATTAATCAGTGGCGTGCCGTGTTTCGTGAACCTGATTCCGTGGAACTGGGTTGACGTGGGCCAGCAGGGATTTAAGCGGCCCAGTAAGGATCGCGTGAGGGCATTCCGGGGCAAATTGGAATCACTCGGGGTCAACGTAACTGAGCGGGTTGAGCGCGGTCACGACATTGCCGCGGCATGCGGTCAGTTGGCGGGTCAACATCAAGGAAGATTCGCCCAGCGAAAGGAGTCGCAATGGACTATTCCGGTCTCAAGCTCGTAGGGCTTTGCCTTTTGGTGGCAGGGTGCGGAAGCGGCGGCTCAACGCCCGCGAAGAAGCCTGCGGATGTGCCTAAAAAGGATGAGATCGCGCAGCGCATTGGCACTGGCGGGATCGAGGTCACGTCGCGGGACGAAAAGAGGACGGAGGTCTGGCAAGCCAACGCGAAAAAGGCGACGGTGGACATCGCGAAAAGTGGGGCGATCCGGGCCGCGATGACGGGGGTTTCCGGCACCATCTTTGATGAGGGGAAGGCGGCGGCAGATTTTTCGGCGGACCGTGGTCAGGCTGATCAGGCTTCGCAGGAGCTTTCGCTGCGCGAAAACGTTGAACTCACGGAAATAGTTACTGTGAAGTCTCCGGGCAATCAGGAAGATCCCCCAATTGTTCCGGGCAAGATCGTAGGAAAAACACTTGATTGGCTCCCAACGATCAAAATGATTCAGGTTCAGGGCGCGGTGACTTTCAAAGGTCGAGGTCTCCGCGTCGGACCTCTTGCGTCTGTATGGGTGACCCCCGACATGAAGCAGGTCGGCACCCCCGACAGCTTCAAAAATGATCCAAAAATGAAAAAGCTCGTTGCCCCGCTCCTTGCCTCCGCCGCCATTGTCTCGGCGGGGACCTTTGCCGACGAAAAAGGCAACATGCAGTTGAGCTTCAAAACTTGGCGCGCGACCCAAGTGGACACGAAGACCGTCAAGTTCAGCGCCGCCGGTTCGCCAGTAGTGGGAACTTGGAAGTCACAAGGAATCAATTTTAAGGGGCAAACCATGGACGGCACCTTGACCAAGCAGCCCGATGGTAGCTACTCCCTCGCGAGTGCACTGCTCGCGGGCGGAGTGCGGACGGAGCTCACCCGCAAAGACAAGGGCGTGGCCCGAACTTCCGTCCTGACGAGTGACCGCGCCAATTTCGTGGGGAACATGAAAACGGGGACGTTGGAGCTCAACGGAGGGATAACCGTTACGAGCGCTCTCAGCAACTCTTCGCAATGGATGCAGTTAACCGGGACGAGCGGGACTTTTCGGCTCAACATGGCGAGCACTACGGGCCAACCGCTTGAGTCCGCGGACCTGTCGGGACCGGTGACGATGCGGATGATCAGCAAGCGCCGCAATGCGGCGGGGGCGGCGGAAAACACCGATATCACGGCGACAGGCCGTCGGCTCACTTTTAACTCAGGTGCTCAGGAAATTGAACTCAGCGGTGGGGTGATTGTGACGGGTTCGGGCCCGGCGATTATCGGGCGGATGGAAGTCAGTCGGGTGCGCATCACGCTGGACGCCCAAGGATTCGTGAAGGAAGTATTCGCGGAAGGCGAACCCGGTCAGGCAACTGTCAAGGGGCCGAATTGAAGATCGTCGCGGAGAACCTGGTCAAGACCTACAAGGGGCGCAACGTCGTGGACGGCGTGAGCTTTGAGGTTAACCAAGGCGAAGTCGTCGGGCTTTTGGGGCCGAACGGAGCCGGCAAGACAACGACTTTTTACATGGTCATTGGCCTGATCAAGCCGAACGCCGGGGTGGTGAAATTTGACGACCTGAATGTGACGGGGATGCCGATGTTCAAGCGGGCACGGGCGGGCGTGGGCTACTTGCCGCAGGAAACCAGCGTGTTTCGACGGCTTACGGTTGCCGAGAACATCCAACTTGTGATGGAAGTCAATGGGGCTTCGAAGGCGGCGATCAAGAGCAAGACCGAGGAGCTTGCCGAGGAACTGCACATCACGCATATCCTGGACCGCACGTCCGGCGTGCTCTCCGGGGGCGAGCGGCGACGGGTGGAAATCGCTCGTGCGCTCAGTACCGACCCGAAATTTATCCTGCTCGATGAGCCTTTCACGGGCATTGACCCCGTGACGATCGAGGAGATTCAGGGCTTGATCTACAAGCTCAAGCTGCGCAACATCGGCGTGTTGATCACCGACCACAACGTGGCAGCGACTCTGAAAATCACTGACCGCAACAACATTCTGATTGACGGAAAGATCTTCGCCAGCGGCACTGCCGACGAGATCACGAGTAATGAGATGGTGCGCAAGCACTACTTGGGGCAGCAGTTTGACAAGTCGCTGGACGACACCCATTTTCTGCGGCCCGACCAGCCGGACGATCCTGAGGCCCTTCCTTGAAGAAGCTCGACCGACTGATCATCACGGAAATTTTGGGACCGTGGCTTTTCGGAGTCGCGATCTTCACCGTGCTGATCATGGCGGGTTCCTTCCTGTTTACGTTCACCGATTTTGTGGCGAAGGGAGTCGGAGTCGGGACCGTGATCTGGCTCATCGTCCTGCTCTTGCCGGGGATTTTGGCCACCACGTTTCCGATGGCGATGTTGCTCGCGACGCTCCTGTCCTTCGGGCGGCTGAGCGGCGAGAGCGAAATCACCGCAATGCGCGCCGCGGGGACGAGCCTGGTGCGGATCATGATTCCGGTCGGGGCGTTTGGATTATCGGTGGCGTTCGCGGCGTTTTGCTTTGGGCAGTTCGTCGTGCCGCCCGCCTCACGCCAGGCCGCCGAGATGCGCGAGAAGCTGTCACGGCAACTCGAGGGAAGTTCGGTGCGCCCAACCAGCTACGCGGTGACCGAGAAGGACGTCGTGGATGGCAAGCCGCGAACTCGGCTGACCACTTACGTTAATGCGGTGGACTTTGACTTTGGGAGCCGCGTTTTGCGTACGGCTACCGTCATCGCCTACGACACGGATCAGAAGCCCGCGTTCACCCTAACGGCTGACGAACTGGAGTATCAGTCTGCGGACGAGTGGAAGATTCGGGGGAAGGCGAGGGTTCAGAGTATTGACGGGAAGTACTATGCGGTGATCAACGACGGCGCTTGGCCGGAGCAGATCGCGAAGCCGACCTTCTCACCTCAGGATATTTTTAATCAGAACGTCAAGGATCCGAATGCGCTGAGCATGGTCCAGATCTCGAAGACGATCGAAGACGCCAAGCTCAATCCGAACATCATTCCGAAGCAGATTTATAACCTGGAGAAGGGCTATTGGGACAAGATCGCGATGCCATTGGCGGCGCTGGTTTATGCCTTGCTGGGCGCTCCGCTGGGCATTCGAAACCACCGTAGCGGCGGCGCGACCGGGTTCATGTTCGCGGTCATCATTATCTTTATCTATTACATGCTGTCCAACGTCCTATTCATTGCGGGGCAAGGCGGCGCGTTTCCGGCGTGGGCGGCGAGCTTCATTCCGATCATGATCGGGCTTGTCGGCGCGGGCGTCACGATTTACATCAAGAACCGATAATGCAATCCAGTTCAATCACCCTTATCTTGGTGCTCTGCCTCATGGGCGGGGTGATTGCGTACCTGGCGGATTTGCTGGGGCGGCGACTGGGGAAAAAGCGTCTCACCCTCGGGCACATGCGGCCCAAGCACACGGCGGCCCTTCTCACCACCTCGGCTGGAGTCTTGATCCCACTCGTGACCATCGGGCTTATGTCGTTGCTCTTCTCGGATGTGCGGGAGATGCTGTTCCGAACCGAGGCGATCAAAGAAGAGTTGCGCCGGGTGGAAGGCAATATGCGAGTGAGCGAAAAGCAGTTACAGCAGCGCTCGACCGAAATTGCCGAACTTGAACTGCAGCAGCGTCGCCTGCAAAACGAGGGCAATCGGCTAAAGGACACCAACGCAAAGACGCAGAAGCAACTGGGGACGACCAAGCGCGAACTTGGGGGCGCCCAGCGGCAACTGGCTTCGCGGACGGTCGAGTTGCGGATTATCTCGGCGAAGACGCGCTCTTTGAATGAGCGGGTGAATGCGCTGCTGCGTGAGGTGAAGCAAAATACGGAGCAGTTGAAGGTCGTGGTCGCGGACGCGAAGGCGGCGCAGGGGCAGGCCAAAACGAATCGGGAGTTGGCCAACAAGGCGGCAGAAACACTACGCGAAATCCAGACTCGAAATCTCGAAATCGAGCGCGAGAATACCAAGTTAAGTGCAGAAACCAATAACCTAAAAAAAGAGCTGGAGGAATTGCGCGAGACATCTGACAAGATTTCGGCAAATCTTAGCGCTCAAATCGCCGCAGCAGAAGTTGATCTGGCAACCCTAATAGCTACACGAGAGCAACTGCAAGCAAACGTAGCCAACCTTGAATCGCTTTTGATTGCACGGGAAGGTCTGGCCCGAACCCAGCGACTTATCTACTCTTTTGGAGAGGAACTTGCCCGCTGGATCATCGAGCCCAATTCCAGTCGAGAAGAAGCGTCACTGGGACTTAGTTCGCTTCTAAGAACTGCTAGAGTTAGGGCGGAAGCCAGAGGGGCAAAGGCCTACAATGACGCCCCTTCGGCGGGCCTGCTGAGCACCGAAACGTCCCCCGCCACGTTCCAAACGGACACCATCCTCCGTTCGACGACATCGCAGTCGGAGCCGATGGTGTTGCAGGCCGTTTCCATCTTTAATCACTTCAATGGCGAGCCGGTGTTCGTGGAAGTCCGGGTCGCACCAAATACGGTGGTGTATCGCGCCGGACAAGTCATCGCGGAAACCCGAATTGATGGAGCGCTTGACGAGCGGAGAATATTGGAAGCCATCGGAGCGTTCATTCGCGACCGGGTGGGGCCGAAGGCGCTGGAGGACAAGATGATCCCTGCGTTTGGGTCGGACGCACCCCTTGGCGAAGTGGATGACCAACAAATTGTAAGCCTCATGCAGATCATTCGGGACTACGGCAGGAGCGTACGAGTGCAAGCCGTAGCGGCTGGAGAGATCCGGCGGGCAGACCGCCTGCGACTGGAGTTCAGGCTACGATAATGGTGAGCGACAAGACGGTTTTGGCCATCGATCCCGGCAGTAGCAAGCATGGGATGGCCTTGGTGCGGCGCGACCCCGAAGGGAAGTTGCACCTCTTGTGGCGATTCGTCTGCCCGGATGCTGAACTAGAGCAGCGCATCGACGAGGCGCGCGCCATCCGAAATTTCGCCATGATCATTGTTGGCTCCGGGACGCGCTCTCGACCGACCGTTTCCCGAATCAACCAGCATGCGCCGGGGCTTGGGGTGTTGCTTGTCGATGAGACGGACACCACGATGCAGGCTCGAGAGCGGTATTGGGAGTACAACAAGCGCCGGGGCTGGCGAAGGATTTTGCCCTCTTCGATGCAGGTGCCGCCTGAGCCAGTGGACGACTTTGTCGGGCTTATTTTGGCCGAACGCGTGTTAGGCGAAGAGTAGGCGTTCTTATCCTATTTTTAGGCTGAAGTCCGCAGGTCCGTGGGTAAGATCCAGCCGAGGAACTCTTATGAGCGAACAAACACAAGAACCAACCGCAACAAAACCAGTCGCCGAACACGCCTGGCTAAACCATCTCTTAGGCGAATGGGACGTCAAGACCGAGATGAGTATGGGCCCTGGCCAGCCTATGCAAACCGGGACGGGCACCGAAAAGGTGACCAGCCTGGGTGGCCTGTGGGCGTATACCGAGGGGGAAGGAACAATGCCGGACGGCAGCAAAATGAAGTACTTCCAAACCCTTGGCTATGACGTAAGTTTCAAAGAGTATCGAGGAGGCTGGTTCGCGGACGTTTCTTCCCATCTGTGGAAATACGTTGGCGAAATGAGCCCTGACGGGAAGAAGCTCAAGCTGACCTGCGAAGGGCCTCACATGGAGAAAGACGGGGAGACCGCCATGTATGAGGACACGATTGAACTGGTGGATGAGAACACTCGCACGCTGACCTCACGAGGTCAAGATGATGAAGGCAATTGGATGGTCTTCATGACCTCCACTCTCACGCGAAAAGGCTAATTTTGAGCTGAGCAGCCCGTTCCCATGGGAGAGGGCTGGGTCGTAAGTGAGTGGTTCGGGTTCGTCATGAATTTCCGCCCAAGATGATGCGGGGCGTGCCAACTTAAGAATCCCTGTACGTCGTAACTGGAGTGCAACGAATCTTAATGGCGTCAAATAACTTGGCGCCGCTGCTTTATCCCGAGACCTTTCGCTTTCTCGCCATTTTTTCGGGGGCGCTGATTCTGCTCTCCGCGGTCGTCCGGATGTCCTGGACGTTGCCATTGGACAGGAAAGTTACCGCGCACCTGCAATACCTAGATGTGCCAATTCTGGGACGCATCAGTCGTTGGCTCACTTTCATGGGGAACTCAAGCACGATCATCGTGCTCGCGATTGCAGCAACGTTGTCGGTGCAGCCATTCGAGAAACGAGGGCGGGATGGTTCGTGGCGCTACCTCTAGTCGCCCTACCCTTGAATGCTTTGTTGAAAAAGATCATTTCGCGCGAGCGGCCCGGGGTCAACGATGCCCGAGTATCACCGGGGCCTCGTTGGGGATTCAGTTATCCTAGCGGCCACTCGATGGGGTCGGCCGCGTTCTACGGATTCTTCAGCGCGCAGCTCTATCTGCACGGGTGGGTGGACGGTTGGAAGCTTGCCGTGGTGATCGTAATCGCAGTCTTGCCCCTGGGGGTTGGCCTAAGCCGCATTTACCTGGGAGCCCATTGGATGTCCGATGTCGTCGGCGGCTGGGCGGGAGGAGCCATCGTGGCCTTTGCCACGATGGCGTTATACCAACCTTAGCACTATATCGGGGGGATGGTTGGACTACCGGCCGCCGAGTCCGCTGAGAGTGACGCCTTCGATGAAGTACTTCTGGGCGAAGAAGAACAGCGCCAAGACCGGCAGCATCGTCAGGGTGGCGAAGGCCATCAGCAGGCCGGGTTCGCCGCCTCGATCGCCGTTGAAGAGCTGCAATGCGTAGGCGATGGGCATGTTTTCGGGCGAGTTGATGTAGATCAACGGTCCCATGAAGTTGTTCCAGGTGCCCATGAAAGTCCAGATGGCGATTACCGCCAGTGCCGGTTTAACTTGCGGCATCATTACGGACCAGAACGCGCGCAGATAGCTGCAACCGTCGATCTTTGCCGCGTCTTCCAACTCCATGGGAATCTGATTGAAGAACTGCCGCAGCATGAAGACGTTGAAGGCGCCAGCGAAGAATGACGGCACCCACAGCGGATTCAGAGTGTCAATCCAGCCCAGATTCTTGAAGATCAAGAACTGGGGCATGAGGGTGACCGCGCCTGGGAGCATCATCGTGCCGAGCAGCACTTTGAAGAGTAACTCACGACCGGGGAAGCGCATCCGGCTAAAGGCGTAGGCCACGATGCCGCAACTCAAAATCGTTCCGATGACTCCCAGAATCACGAGGATCAAAGTGTTTTTGAGGTACACCAGCCCAAACTGCGTTTCGGGCGGGAGATATTGCAAGGCTTCCGGATAGTTTTGAACGCGCAGCCCGTTCGGCCGGGACTCCACCACTTGGTCTGGCTTGAAGACGTGGACTTGGTCCTTGACCTGTTCCGGTTCGAGGATCATGACGCGGCGGTCGCCATTCCCAAGTTCTTCGATAACCTTGCCACGGAACGGCATTGCGTTGAGTTGTCCGGAAACCACCGGGACCATCTTGGGGATTTCCTTCAGTGAGGATTTTGGAGCCTCAAAGGTTTGACCTCGCATATTCAGGGGCGTGAGGATGTCAAGTTTGGTGAGTCCGGTCTCGGTCGTGCCGATAGGCGCGGCAGTGACCGCCATGCCTTTGAAGCTGCCCTCAAATTGGGGGTCATTAGGATCGAGGTAAGGCACTCGCTCGGTGACTTTCGGAATCCAGATGACACCGCCCGCCATATCCTTGTCCTCCTTAAATGAGCTACTCAGAAGCCAAGCGAACGGAAGGCCAAAGATAATGCACCCCGCGATTAGAACGACGTGGGTCCACATCGTCTTGCTGAAGCTACGGGTGGTCGCCTTGCGGGCCGTGAACGCCATGAAAACGATGGTGAGGGCCGCGAGCAGTGCAACGATTGCGATCGTATTGGGCTCCACGAAAAACGCGCCTCGGAAGACGGTGACGGTGGCTTGGATGCGCTGGAATACGAAGATGCTGAGGCCGCAGAGGGCGAGCCAACTGCCGGCCCAAATGAGCTTCACTTTGCGCTCCTCGGGGGTGATCGCGAGGGTGTACTGGATGAGATGGGCACCGACAAAGAAGAGCGTGGCGGCGATCATCCAGCCCCAGAAGTGGGTGTAGAACCAGACGACGGGAATTTTCACGCCGGATCCTTCGATGTCCCGCCCGACCTCGGCCGGGGTGAGGCGGCCGATGGCGAGTAGCACCACCGCGAGAACAGAATACTGAATTGCCCGCTTCTGGATCGGTGGGCGGTCGAGACCCGGAGCGTTGACAGCGAGGCGAAGGCCATTCAGCAACGCCCCCGCTACGAAGAACCAACCGGCCCAACTGGCGAGCGTGGCGATGGAGAACAGCAATTCTGGGCTCACTTCGAAACCTCCGAGTAGACGAACTTGTTACCGATCCAGAGCTGGAAGAGTGTGATCACGAGAATGATGAGGAAGATGATCCAGGCGAGGGCGCTGGCGTACCCCATCTTAAAGAACTGGAACGCATTTTGGAACAGATAGTAGACCGGCACTAGCATCGTGTCATTGGGACCGTAACCTTCTCCGGCGCTGATCACGTAGACGCGGTCGAACTCGTTCATGGCTCCGATAAAGCCCATGATGAGACTGAACAAGATAACCGGGCTCAGCATCGGGAGGGTGATGCTGAAGAACTGTTGCTTCGGGGTGGCTCCGTCAATGCTGGCGGCCTCGTAGAGCGTGCCTGAGATGCCTTTGAGGGCGGCGAGCCAAAGGAGCATCCCGCTCCCTGCACCCCAGAGGCCCATGAAGATGAGCGCGGGCTTGGCCCAGCTATCGACGCTGGTCCAGCCGGGCGGCTGGACATCAAATGTGGGCGTGATGGCTTGAAGCCACAGACCATTCACGATGCCCCGAGCCGGGTCGGGCGAGAGAATGTAAATCCACAAGATCGTGGCGGCCATCGCCGGAACGATCGCCGGAAGATAGAACACGGTGCGGTACACGCGGAGGCCCTTTACGCCGGTGTTGAGCAGCATCGCGACGGCGAGGCCGGTTACCAGTCCAAGCGGGATGCCGATGCCGCCCAGGTACAGAATATTTGCGAAACCCTTCAGTACGCGCTCTTGATCGAGAGCGAACATGTCAGTGTAGTTTTTCATCCCCACCCAGCGGGCGTCCGTGAGCACGTTGTACTGCGTGAAGCTAAAGAAAAGCGATGCCACCATGGGGCCGATCGTGAAGACCAAGAACCCGATGAGCCACGGCGAGATGAAGGCGTAGCCCCAGAGAGCTTCATTTCGTTCGAGTCGACCTAACTTTTGCCGCTTGAACGCGATCACTCCGCCAATCAAAACCAGAAGCGCTGCACCAGCACCCAGATAGCCGGGGATAGCCATATCCACGACGGGGTACTTTTCCTTATCGAAATCGGCGTCGAGTTCTTTTTGAACTCGGGCTTGCCCATCTTCGAGGGCGCGTTTGGGCGAAAGCACCTTGAGCCCGGCTTGGTCTACGGCGCGGACATGCTCATTCCAGAGAACCTGCCCGACGAAGGTCACCGGTCGGATGCGGGCCACGGCGGCGAGGTCGATGTGCTTTCGAAGCGCGGCGGCCACGTTGATGTCGGCGGGTTTGAGAAGGTCGAAGGCGCGCTCGTTGGCTTCTTCGTTGGCAAGGATTCGTGGGACAAATTCTCGGCCGCGTCGCTTTTCCCACTCGGCTTGCGCTTCGAATTCGAGCACGCGGGCCTCGGTGCTCTGGAGCCATTTGATGAGCTGCCATCCCCCTTCTAGATTCCGTGCGCCCTTTGGAATGGCCCAACTGAAGCCGCCGGCCCAGGTCACGAACTGATCTTTTTCATTCGCGAATCGCCCAGTCTTGTTGAATCGGTCATCGGGCACGGGAGGCGCAGCAGCCCCAAAATCCATGCCGGGGGCGAAGCGAAGGAAGCCGGGAAGGATCCAGTCGCCGTCAATCTTCATCGCGACTTGACCGTTGTAGAACGGATCAAACTCGTTACCGCGGAAGCTCGCCTGGAAGGTCTGGGCCTTCTCGTAGCCGCCCACGATGTCGTAGCCCTTCACCATAAAGTCGAGGGCCTCGACGGCTTCTGGCGAAGCGAGGTTGCATGTGCGTCCGTCTTCGGTGATGAATTCGGCGTTGTTCTGAAAGGCGTAGAGGTAAAGCCACGAGTTGCCGTAGTTCGGCAAAAATCCTGCGCGAAGGAGCCGACCGTTCTTGTCTTTCTTGGTAAGGACTTTGGAGTAGGCAAGGACCTCGCTCCAAGTTTGGGGGGCGCGGTCGGGGTCGAGGCCAGCCGCTCTAAGGTTTGCCGCTTCTTGCTTAAAAATCTTGCGGTTCCAGTAGAGCACCCGCGTGTCGCAGCCAAACGGGATGCCGTACAGTTTGCCGTTGAACGTGGCTTCGTCGACCGTAGCGGGGACGTAGCGACTCAGGTCGGGAGTGAACGGGTCTTTGCCCTTATCCCGAGCTACCAGGTCGTCCATCGGCCGGAATGCGCCGCGGTTGGCCCAGTCGGAGAGGGTGAAGCGGTCCTGATAGATCACGTCGGGCGGGACGTTGCCCACGATCGCCGTCATGAGCTTTTGTGGATTCATGCGCCCTGCACCCATGCTCAAGACACGAACGCGGTATTGGGGCCACCGCTTCTCAAATTCGCGGATAGTCGCTTCGAAGCCCTTGCTGTCCGGCCCAAAGCTCTGCCCCCAGAAGATGACCTCCGAGCGCTTGTCCTGCGCCCCAGCGAGACGGGCACAGAGCGTTAGGCTTAAAAGGAGGGCAATGAAAACGGCGAGGCGACGGGGCGCGTGCATGCTAGTCCTACGATAATACACAAATCCCCTCGAATACGCTTGTGAATACGGATTCTTCGCTAGAAATCGTCACGTGGTGCTTCACGTGATCGCGGGTAATTCGTCAGAAATGGGCGGCGAACATTGACCAGTCCATAGCGGTTTTCGGGCGCGTGCGACATCATGTGGAAGTGGCCACCCTGCAACGCGTGTCGAATTCGGTCTATCGAGCGCTAGGGTTGCTTTTTGTCGGTTTGGGTGTCGCAGGCGTGTTCATCCCGTTGATGCCGACGACAATCTTCTTGATTCTGGCCGTAGGTTGCTTCAGTAAATCCGACCCGCGGTTAGAGGCATGGCTCCTGAATCACCCGACTTTCGGTCCGACCTTGCGCGACTGGTCCAGATCGCGAAGTATTCGGCTCTCAACCAAGCGCGTCGCTTGTGCGACGGTGTTCGTAGTTTTCCTGCTATCGATTCTGTTGGTCCCGCTCATGGCAGCCAAAGTTGGACTAGCGGCAACGGGCATCGCCATTTGCGCCTACATCCTGACTCGCCGCACGGCTCCCGAAGTGCCTACGATTTCTCCTTACTGATCAGCCAGATGTAGCCGTAGGGATCTCGAACCACCGGTTCGCCAGAGTCCTGGCTCATCCGCTCGTCCACCAAACACCCGTGATGTTCTAGGTACTCCGTACTCTGGTCTGGATCGGCGGTAAGCAGTTCGAAGGTGGGCTGTCGGACGTTATCCGAGACCAAGTAGATCTTCATGAGCCCAGTTTCCATTTCGACGTACGAGTCGTGACGTCTCGTGACCTTGAATCCCATCACCTCTTCGTAGAACTTGGACGCCTCGTGCATGTTTGGCACGCCAAAGGCCATATGCTGGCCGAAAGTAAGTTTGATCATTAAGCTCCCTTCCGTTATAACATCAGCCGTTCGCCAGACGGCATTGCAGTTTGTTATGTTTTTCGAGGCTTACGCCTCTGATCGTTCACGATATTGTACTGCTTCGCTAATGTGAGTTTTGCTGACGGTCTCGCTGCCCGCTAGATCGGCGATCGTGCGGGACACCTTCAGGATGCGGTCGAACACCCGCGCGGAAAGATTCATTCGCGCCGAGACTGTGCGCATGAACTCCCGTCCCTCGTCCTCCAATCCAATGCCATCCCGAATTTCCGCGGGGGTCATCTTGGCATTGACGCGACTGCCACCTAGCCGTTTCGCCTGCAGCTCGCGAGCCTTTGACACGCGATCCCGAATCGCCGAACTCGGTTCTCCGGGAGTGATGTTCATTAGCTCCTCCGTTTTCAGGCGAGGCACGGTGATGTGCAAATCAATGCGATCCATCAAGGGGCCGCTAAGACGCTGGATATAGCGCCCACATGTCGCGGGCGAACCCACGCAACTAGCCTCCGGATATCCCTTGTAGCCGCAGGGGCAGGGATTCATGGCCGCGACCATCATGCAGCCCGCAGGGAAAGTGAGGGAGGCTTGGACTCGGCTGACCGTTACTACGCCGTCTTCGAGAGGTTGCCGAAGGGACTCGAGCACGTCGCGGGGGAACTCGGCGCACTCGTCGAGGAACAATACTCCGTGGTGAGACATGCTCACTTCTCCGGGCTTCGGGATCTTGCCACCGCCAACCATTGCGGCGTAGCTGGTGGTGTGGTGTGGAGATCGGAAGGGGCGTTCCCAAACCAGGCCATCCGTTTCCCCTTTCATCCCCGCCGCACTGTAGATCCGGGTGACGGCGATAGACTCTTCGAGGGTGAGCGGTGGCAGGATGGTAACGATGCGGCGGGCGAGCATCGTCTTGCCGCTCCCCGGAGGCCCAACCATGATGACGTTGTGTCCTCCCGCCGCCACGATCTCAAGTGCGCGGATCGCGTGCTTCTGGCCCTTCACGTCGCTGAAATCAACGTGGTAGGTGGGTTGAGTACTTTCCGCGGTGGGATCAAATCGAAACGGCGGCAGGCTCTCCTCGTTGAAGTGCCGTACCATATCTTTAAGCGATTCGATCCCGAAAACGTCTACCCCTGGGGCTACCGCTGCCTCGGCGGCATTTTCGAGGGGAACCATGAGCTTCTTGATGCCCCGCTCCACGCAGTGAAGGGCGACGTTCAGTGCGCCATCCACCCGTCGCACTTTGCCATCGAGGCCGAGTTCCCCGATTAAAACGATATCGTCGAGCGCCTCCGCCTGAATTTCGCCAGACGTGGCCAAGATGGCGGCGGCGATGGCGAGGTCGAGGGAAGGGCCCTCTTTTCGAACGTCGCCGGGGGCCAGGTTGACGATGGTCTTGCTGGCGAATGGGAAATAGAGGTCGCTGTTTTTGATCGCGGCGCGGACCCGCTCTTTGGCTTCTTCCACTGCCTTGTCTGGCAGGCCCACGATGGTCATGCCGGGAATTCCGCCCTGGATGTCAACCTCAACCTCGACGCCAGCAGCGTCAATTCCGACAAGCGTTGCGGTGTGAGATCGGGCGACCATGGGTTACTCGGAAGGGGTCTCGACTTCGGGCTCTTTCTCGGGAGAAGTGTCCTTGTGCACTCGTACCTCACCGATAGCCGCTTGGTAAAGACGGATGCCACGGTTGGCGATTACTGATCCGACAATGCACATCATGAGTAGGAGGACGATGCGGAAGACCAACTCCATCGCCGACTTCCCGGCGTTGTTGACGTCAATCGCCTGCTCCGGTTTGATGCCCAACACATCAGCGGGGGAGCGCTGGAAAAGCTCGTAGGCGATGCGAAAGGTCAGCAACAAGAGGCTCACTCCGCCCAAAAAGGTGAGAAGCCCGATCACTTGTCCGGTGATGTTTCGTGTTTGCACGCCCCGCCGATTATGCAGGATTTACACCCCTAATGCGCCGGAATTGCCGATTCGGATTGCTCTCCATCGTCGGGCATCCGGACGAAGAACGCAATGACCGCCGGAACAAGCATCACTCCGGCCGCCAGAAAGTACGGGTACGCCATATCTTTTACGAAGAGGGCATTGCCAAACAGCGGCCCCAAAATACGCCCGAGGGCTCCAACGGACTGGGTCACCCCAAAGATTGAGCCTTGCATGGCTGAGCTGGCGGTGCGCGAGATTAATGAAGAGGTGGACGGTCCGGAAATGCCAGTGGCGATCCCGAGAAACATAGCTCCCGCCAGCAGCGGAAACCAAGGCGGAGTGAAGGGGATTGAGGCGAGGACCGGGACCTGCATGAGGTACCCGAAGCGCATCAAGTTGACCTCGCCGAAGCGCTTGGAAACGATGCGAATCAAGTAGCCCTGAACGAATGCGGCAACGACACCAACCCATGCAAGCACCCAAGCGCCTTGGGCCATCGGAAGCATCCACTTATTGCTCAGGAGCAAGAAAAACGTGCTTTCAAGGTTACTGAAGGCGAATGTGGACCCAAAGAAAAGAAGAATGAGGAGCCCCAAGCCGGGGGAGCGTAGCGCGAGCCCGACGTTCGCCCAATTCTTGGATAAGGCGTTGCCAACTCCAGATGTGACTTGAGTTCTGCCGCTGTCCTCCGGAAGAAATTTCCACACGAAAACGAGGTTCACGAGAGCAAACGTAGCAGCGACGAGCCCGAGCACGACAGGGCCGCCGTTGCCCGCCGCAACCAGCCACGCCCCGAGCGGCGGCCCCATGATGAAACCCACGCCGAAGGCAGCACCGACCATGCCCATGCCCTTGGCGCGGTTCTCGGGTGTCGTGACATCAGCGATGTACGCAAAGGCCACCCCAAGATTTGCTCCACTGATCCCCGCCAGCACTCGTGAGGCGAACAGAATAGGCAAAGTGGTGGCCTGGCTGTACAGAAGGAAGCACAGCAAAGTCATAGTGCAGGTGACGAGCAACACCTTCCGTCTTCCAATTCGGTCGCTCAGTTCGCCGAGGAAAGGAGCCGTGAC
The DNA here is from genome assembly GCA_031425375.1 of Chthonomonas sp. GTDB lineage: Bacteria > Armatimonadota > Fimbriimonadia > Fimbriimonadales > Fimbriimonadaceae > JAFLBD01. The sequence goes on from JANPJF010000003.1 coordinate 98,887, forward strand.
CAATTGAGCGATGCTGAAACTGGCCAGCATCAAACCCAGAAGCCAGCCGCGTGCGCCCAGTTGCTCCCCTCTGAGCTGCAAGTCCGGGATCGCCATCCCGAAGCTCAGCATGTCAATTAGCACGGTGAGGAAGATGGCGAATAGGGCAGATGGTTTGCGCATGAGTTATTCACCAGCGGGTACAGAGGGAAGAGTCATTGTATCCTACGAGGTCAAACTGCCCAGATGCAGAATGAACGTTTGATTAACTGGGCACTTTTCCACTTAACTGCGTATTAGATATATCGATGAGCACATTTGGCACACTTGGAGTTTTGGGATGTGGCGTGGCATTAGTGGCTGCGCTCATGGTCGCGGGCACTGGGCAGCCGAATGCTGCCGCCGCGATAGAACCACCGGCGAAGTCATCGCCAAAAAAGGAAAAAACATTGACCTGGGAAAACTTACAACCTGAAGAAACGAGCCCGAAGCGCGACGACAAACTCGTGCTCACCGAAGCGGAGTGGAAGGCGCGGCTGACTCCGGATCAGTTCAACATTCTGCGTTCGCACGGCACCGACCCTGCGTTCTGCGGAATCTTGGAAGACCATAAAGAGGCGGGTGCCTACAACTGTGCGGGCTGTGACTTGCCTCTTTTCCAGAGTGAGAACAAATTCAATAGCGGAACAGGCTGGCCTTCATTCTTCATGCCGGTGGCAAGGAAGAATGTGTGGTTCCGAACCGATAAGAGCTACGGGATGACTCGGGTAGAGGTGCTTTGCGCGAAATGCGATGGTCACCTCGGACATGTATTCCCCGACGGTCCGAATCCAAGCGGTCTTCGATTCTGCATCAACGGAAACGCCCTCAAATTCAAAGTCGCGGCCAAAAGCTAGAGCTTTGGCCTTTCGGTGAAACCGCCGTAGGTCGTGCCCTTGCGCTGGATGATCCAATCCACCACAGACTCCTTCGGAAAGCTGGTCGCAGTGCCCTTTTTCGAAGAGAGTCTGCGGGGAGTCTGAGCGATCTTTCCCGTCAGTACGCCTCTTAGGATTTGCACGTCGGCAACCCAAATGACCTCGCTCTCCGATTCGTTGACCGGGAGGAGAGTTCGAACAAAAAACCTTTCCCCGTGGCCGCGTCTTAGCTGATCGTAGAAATAGTCCAGGCTCGTCCGAACGGCCACTGAGGTTGCCTCAGCCTCGGACATTTGGATGACTTCGGGTGGCGGAGGAGGATCGCCCATGTGCAAAAGAGCGCAGCCGGAGGTCATCACCCCGAGGCTAATTAGCGCGCACGTCAGTTTGGCGACTCGAAAGACCGTCACTTGCTCCACTCTCCAGGGATTTCATTCCACTACTGAAGGGCAATCTTGATGACTTCTGACGCGGTCTCGGCAAAACTTGTTTTCAGTTCTTCGGCAATCTTTGGCGGAACGTCCTGTTGGTAATCGCGGCGATTTTGGCTAGGCAAAATGAGCTGCCGAACTCCGGCGCGGTGGGCGGCGAGCACCTTTTCCTTGATGCCACCGACCGGCAGGACTTGACCCGTCAGCGTGATTTCGCCGGTCATGGCGAGTCGGGGCCGAACGGTCTTGTTGGTCAATAGCCCGACCATGGAGGTTAGCATAGCGATCCCAGCGCTCGGTCCATCCTTGGGGACCGCACCAGCCGGCACGTGAAGGTGCAGTTCCGATTTCTCCAACCTATCTAGATCAACCCCCAGTTCTTTCGCATGGGACCGAATATAACTCAAGGCCGCGGTGACGCTCTCACGCATCACGTCTCCCAATTGGCCAGTGACCGTGAGGCCTTTGCCCGGCATGAGCGCGGACTCGATGAACAAAATCTCGCCTCCGACGGGTGTCCAAGCAAGCCCGATGGACAGTCCGGGGACCATGATGCGCTCTGCGATTTCGTCGTGCAAAAACTTTCGGGGGCCGAGGGCGGTTTGGACAAATTTCGGGTTGACGGTGAGCTTCGATGCTCTCCCCTCGGCGAACATCCGGGTGCCCTTTCGAATCACGCTACCTATCTCCCGCTCGAGGTTCCGAACGCCAGCCTCGCGCGTGTAGTGGCGGATTACTTCGGTGAGCGCGGCGTCATCAAAGACGAGTTTGCTCTTGGTAAGGCCGTGCTCGACGGTTTGCTTTGGGATGAGGTGGCGTCGGGCGATCTGAAACTTTTCGATCTCGGTGTAGCCGCCAATTTCGATCACCTCCATGCGGTCGCGTAGAGCCGAAGGGATGGTGTCGAGGCGGTTAGCGGTAGCGACGAAAAGCACCTGACCCAAGTCAAACGGGACATCTAAATAGTGATCCCGGAACGCAAAATTCTGCTCAGGATCAAGAACCTCGAGGAGTGCGCTCGCCGGGTCGCCACGAAAGTCGCTGGCGAGTTTGTCGATTTCATCGAGCACGAACACCGGGTTGTTGACCTCGCATCGGCGCAGGCCTTGCATGATCTGCCCCGGGAGCGCTCCAATGTAGGTGCGGCGATGACCCCGAATCTCGGCTTCGTCTCGCATGCCGCCCAGCGAAGCCCGCACAAACTTTCGGCCCATTGCGTCGGCGATGGATCGGCCGAGGGAGGTTTTGCCTACGCCGGGCGGTCCGGAGAGGCAGAGGATCGGCTGTCGAAGTCGCCCTTCCTTCTTCACCTTGCGGACAGATAGGAACTCAACGATGCGATCCTTGACGCGTTCTAGCCCAAAATGCTGCTCGTCGAGCACTTGTTGAACTCGATGGAGGTCGAGTTCATCCACCGTTGCCTGCGCCCAGGGCATCGCGAGCATCGCATCCACGTAGGTTCTTGCCACGGTGTATTCGGGGGAACCCGGGTTGATGCGGCGTAGCCGATCAAATTCACGCCAGACTTCCTTCAATGCCTCGGCGGTCATGCCGCTATCCTCAATGCGCTCGCGGATTTCGTCCAATTCTTCCGCGCGGTCATCAAATTCTCCAAGTTCACGCTGAATGGCTTTAAGCTGTTCGCGGAGGTAGAAGTCGCGTTGAGACTTGGTGAGCTCGTACGAGACCTCGTTCTGGACTTTGCTGCTGAGTTCGAGAACGCGCACCTCCTTGCTCAGAATGCCGAGCAAGTTCTTTTGGCGTTCGAGCAAAGGGACGATCTCGAGGATGCGCTGCTTCTCTTCAGCGGAAAGCTGAAGGTGGGCGGCGACCAGATCTGCCATCACGTTCGGCTCGGAAACGGCCTGGGTTAGGCTGCGCAGATCGTCCGGGAGGCTGGGCGTCAATCGTACGGCCTGATCAAACATCGCGGCAATGCTGCGCCTCAGGGCCTCGACCTCTTCCTCTTTGCCCTCTGGAATTTCGGGCTCGGGGATCGGTTCGATACGGACGCGCAGGAACGGCTCGGTTTGCAATTTTTCAACGATGCGGAACCGGGTGAGGCCCTGCACGATGAGCCGGGTGGCGTCCGGCATCTTCACCATCGTGCGGATGATCGCGGCACACCCGACTTCGTAAAGCTCCTCAAATCCGGGGTTTTCGGTTTGGCTTTCGCGCTGCGTCAGCATGCCGATGACCCGGTCAGAGCGCTTGATGCTGTCTTCGATCGCGACGATGCTGCTCTCGCGAGAGACACTGAGCGGCGCGATCAGCATCGGATAGATCACCGACTCGCGCAGGGGCAGGATATTGATGATCTCGGGGATGTCGGGGCGATACTCGTCTGGGAGCTGCCCAATTTCGGCGTCAATCAGTTGCCCGAGCAGCCCCGCGCTACTCCCCTCATCCATCGGGACGGGGGCTTCCTTCTTCGTACGGCGCGGGCGCTTCTTCTTTAACTCGTCAGACATGGCGGGGATTGAGCCAGAGCTCTAAAACGTGTCCTACGATACGGCCCAGGGAAATGGGCGGGAGAACAGCCTCATTTTATCCGAAATGCCTAACGGCCGAAAAACTACAGATACGCCGCAAACTGCCGATTCGTAGTATGCATGTATCTGCGTTGCGCAGTTGGTTTGAAACTATGAAGAAAAAATCGTTGAGTTTGGTGTTGGGCGTGACGGCATTGGCCGTGGTTGGTCTTTCGGGTTGGGTTCCCGCCGCGATGGCGGATGAAGACAAGACAATGGCCGCGGGCGACATCCGACAGGTCCTTGCGGATATGGGAGCGAAGGCGGAGGAGAAAAAGGATGACGAAGGCAAGACCTTCTTTATGGTCAAGTCGAAGGACGGCAACGGCTTCTTGGTCTTCCAATATGGGGGCAAGGGCGATCTCTCCACCAGCATTTCGGTAAGTGCGCCATTTGAAATGAAGCCAGAGCTGGAGAAACTCAACAACTGGAACAAGGACACCCGCTACACCAAGGTGTACTCGGCGAGCGAAGATACGGTCGTTCTTGAGGCGGACCTCGACTTGAGCGTGGCGCCGAGCAAGGCCGTGCTTCAGAAGTTCTTGGTGACGTTCGACAAGGCGATCACGAAGTTCAAGGCACTCTAAGGTCTAAATTTGAATTAAAATTGCCCGCTACATCGTAGCGGGCATTTTTATTTTGAACAGTGGGAAATGTTGCGGCGTCCCAATGTATAAAGCTGATTTGGGGGTAAACCCACCAAGTCTGCTTCGGTGACCCCATGAAACTCTCCACAGCTCTTCCCATTCTCTCTCTGGCCGCGCTCGCCCTCGTCGCTTGGATTCCCACGCGCATGGTTGAGGACGACAAAACCCTTGCTGCGGCTGAAATCGCCAGCGTCTTCAAGGACCTTAAGCTTGAGGTGGAAGAGTCCAAGGACGACGAGGAGAAGACCTACTGGACGATCACCGCCCCCGGAGATAAGAAATTGGTGATGTACCAATACGGCGGTGAGGGAGATGTGGCGTCAAGCGTAAGCTTGAGCACCGTTTACGAGGTCGAGGCTTCCCTCGAAGCGATCAACGGTTGGAATCAGGCCGAGCGCTTCACCAAGGCTTACCAGGCCGACGAGGAAATGATCTTCCTCGAAGACGACCTCGACATGAGCGTGGCCCCGAGCAAGGCAGTGCTCAAGAAGTTTGTCGAAAATTTCTTGAAGGCAATGCCTGAATTCGAAGAAGCCATCAAGTAATTTCTCGGTTTCCTTGCTGGAAGTCGGGTTGGCTTGTACAATGCCCTCATGCGTGGAGTTGCGTCGGTCGTTTCGTTGTGTTTGGCGGTTGGGGCAACCGCGGCGTTCAGAAACGACCGGCCTGTACGCGGAGTGTGGCTTCGTCCACCGTCGACGATCAGTCAGCTGGAAATGAGCCTCCAGACCTACGCGCGGGCGGGAATTACCGACCTGTACCTGGAGACTTTCTATCACGGCCTCTCCACAGGAAAGCAGGGCGTTTTTAATCGGCGGTTCGCCACAGATTATCTGGCGAGCGCGATCCCATTGGCCGCTAGGTACAACATCCGGGTTCACGCGTGGGTTGAGGCGGGCTACTGGCAGTACAACAACACCGGCAGCTACAACTTCTCGAACAACCCGGAATGGCGGGTTCTAAGCATCGCCACCGGACTACCGGGTGGAGATATCAGCGGGCAAGTGTTCGCCAATTTGGGGCATCCGGGGGTGCAGGCGAAACTTCGAGCCTATACGGCGGAACTCGCCGCCTACCCTGGGCTCTGGGGCGTTCAAACGGATTACCACCGGTTTCCTGTGGATGACAACACCTCGTCTCCAAACGTGCATCCCGCACCTTGGTCGTACGACAACTGGTCTCAAGCGGCATTTCGAACCTCGATCGGCAACGCGACGGTCAACATCTACACTCAAGCAATCACCTCATCGGGCGCATTCTGGAACCAATATTTGACGTTTAGGAGGAATGGAGTCAGTGAAGCGGCGAGGCAAATGTACTTGGGCATCCAAGAGGCTAGCGACGACGTCGTATTCAGCGCGGCGGTTTTCCCAAACACCATCAACGACACAGCTCAAATCAGCAAATGCCAGGATTGGGCCCCTTGGTGCGCGAACAACTATCTCGATCACGCCGTGCCGATGGCCTACGCCGGTCTGTCAAGCATCGACGACCAGCTCAACATCGCGAAATCATTGGCCGGGAACAAGAAAGTGGTAGCGGGTCTAGCGATTACCGGTGGGCATGCGCCTGCGGTGGACCAGCTCAACGTGACCAAAACGGTGAACGTCCACGACTTCATCTTTTTTGAAGGCAGCATGATCACGGCGGCGAACGAAGCTGGAATCAAGACCTGGGTGGACAACTCGGTGAACACTCCGCGTATGCGAGCCGACCTGAACGATAACTTGGTGCTAGATACCGCGGACTACAATGCCTTCCTCGCGCTTTATTCGGGATCTTCAGTCCCAGCTCTCTCGACGGATCGGGCGAACCTAGACGCAGACTCGGACATTGACTCTCAGGATCATCGGCTAATGCGGGCCGCAATCGCCCAATACCGCCTGGGCGCATTTGGAAAACTGACTGCGGGAGACCGTCAGCAGTTTGAGCTTGCTCGAACTGCCGCCCCGGCGGTGGGTTCCAGCGTGAAGAACTTGTTTGACTTTGATATTGATGGCGACGTGGACAACGCTGACTCTCGAACCATGGAGCGCATGGGGTGGGAGGGGCCCTTTGCCTTTGTTCAAGTGCAGCTTGGAGACTGGACCGCTGGTCTGAATGGCCGCGAGATCACCTTTGAGTGGACAACGTCTGCGGGCGTCCCACTCTTTGTCTGGTCGGAGACATTGCCCGCGGATGGGCGAGTTTCGATTCCTGCTCCGGGTGGGGTGTCTGCTCAGCTCTCGGTGCGCGAAGACCAATGGCTCCGCCGGACGGTCTCACTCAACATGGGCAGCACCGACGCGAACGGGATAGTGTTGAACCTGGTGAATGGTGACATCGATCAGTCTGGTGAAGTCGACGCGGCAGACATTGATCAAGCGATTAGCCAATTTGGCTCCACCGTCCCGAGCCTATCCGACGTGAATGGCTCGGGCGAGGTGGACGCGGCCGATATTGATATCGTGATCGCCCACTTTGGCGCGACCGACGACTAGCCTTCGGTGTTCTCGTACTTCTCTTTGAGCGCTGCCACCACGCTTGGATCACCTAGCGTGGTGGTATCGCCAAGCTCGCGCCCTTCGGCGATGTCACGCAGTAGCCGTCGCATTATCTTTCCTGATCGCGTCTTGGGAAGTTCGGCCGTAAGGATAATGTCATCCGGCCTCGCAATCGGGCCGATCTTGATCGTCACATGCTTACGCAAGTCTTCAATCAGCGAAGGAGTGACGTTGTATTCCGACTTGATCGTTACGAAGGCGCAGATGCCCTGTCCCTTGACTTCGTGCGATTTGCCAATCACCGCCGCCTCAGCCACCGCAGGGTGGTCCACCAGCGCCGACTCGACCTCCATCGTTGAGATGTTGTGCCCAGCCACCAGCATGATGTCGTCAACGCGTCCAAGCAGGAACAGATAGCCATCTTCGTCTAGTTTCGCGCCATCGCCGGGGAAGTACTTGCCTGGGAATCGTGCCCAATAAGTCTTCTCGTAACGATCAGGATCGCCCCAGATGCCTCGAAGCATGCCTGGCCAGGGCTTCGTGAGCGCGAGAATCCCGCCTACGGCTTCGGGCTGCTGTTGCACGGGACCGCTGATCTCGGTTAGCAATTGACCGGACTCATTGACCAGCGCGGCGAAGATGCCGGGAACCGGACGGCAGGCAGACCCTGGCTTTGTGACCGTTAGGCCAGGCAAGGGAGAAATCATGATGTTGCCGGTTTCGGTTTGCCACCAGGTGTCCACGATCGGGCACTTTCGCCATCCAATGAACTTGTGATACCAGATCCATGCCTCTGGATTGATCGGCTCCCCTACTGATCCGAGCAACCTCAGTGAAGAGAGATCGCAAGCCTCGGGGAAGTGGGTACCCCACTTCATGAAGGTTCGAATTGCGGTTGGAGCGGTGTAAAAAATGGTGACCTTATGCTTCTCGATGACGCGCCAGAAACGGTCCATATCGGGCGTATCGGGAGCCCCTTCGTAGACAAGAACCGTGGCCGCATTGCTCATGGGTCCGTAGACCACGTAGCTGTGCCCGGTCACCCAGCCGCAGTCCGCGCTGCACCAGTAGATGTCGTAAGGTTTGAGGTCAAACACCCACCGGGAAGTGGCGTTGACCCCGGTCAGATAGCCGCCAGTGGAATGCACGATGCCCTTTGGCTTGCCGGTGGACCCACTGGTGTACAGAATGAATAGGAGGTCTTCACTATCCATCGGCTCGCAGGGGCAGTCGGCGAGTTGCTGAGGGACGATGGTGTTCCACTTGACGTCTCGACCTTCGACCATCGTGCCTGCGTTGAATTTGGCCGTGTTGCCGATTCGCTCGTATACCAGGACTTTCTCGATAGTGGGGCAGCCAAGCGCGAGGGCCTCGTCCACCATTTTCTTCAGCTCCACGACTTTGCCGCGACGCCACCCGCCGTCGGCGGTCACGATCACCTTCGCACCCGCGTCGTTGACCCGATCCGAAATGGAATCAGGGCTGAATCCACCAAAGACCACGCTGTGGGCGGCCCCGATTCGCGCGCACGCGAGCATCGTGAGGCAGAGCTCGGCGATCATCGGCATGTAGATGCAAACTCGGTCACCTTTTTGAACTCCGAGGAGCTTCAGCGCGTTAGCGATTTTTTGGACTCGCTCCAAAACGTCGGAGTAACTCAGGTGCTCAACGTCTCCCGGCTCCCCCTCGAAAATGAGAGCCACTTTGTCGCCCATGCCCGCCTCAACGTGGCGATCCACGCAGTTGTAGCACGCATTGAGCTTGCCTCCAACGAACCACTTAGCAAACGGCACACCCTCCCAGTCCAGGGCCTTGGTCCACGGTTCAAACCAGGTCAGTTCCCGCGCTTGCTCTTCCCAGAATCCAATCGGATCGCTCTCGGCTTGCTGGTAAAGGGAATCGTCCCGGACATTGGCCTGATGGCGGAAGGCCGCCGGGGGAGCGTACAGTCGATTTTCGTCCAGAAGGGTGTCAATCGTTTGGTGGGAATTCGTTTGTGACATGATAGGGATGCTGGATCATTCTATCCGGTGACGACGGTTTACATCATGGTTCTGCGGGTTACTCAGGAGCGGTTTGCATCGGAAGTGAAGTCTCGGCTCGGGTCGAAGGAGGCCTACGTGATGCCTCTCGGTCGCCGCACTATGGTGACCGCTGGCTCGGTGGACAAGGATTTTGTCATACAGTCTGAATTCGATCACGGGGTTGAAGCCACTAAAGACGCCTTGATTGACGCAGGGCTGGAGCCTTGCGAAGGGAATTGGAGCGATACGATGGAGGAGCCGGGGCCGGACGATGTTGCCGCTTTCATCGTCGCGGTTGCTTATCGTAGTGAGGACTCGACGCCGGGAATATGGATTGACGCTGACGTCAACGAAATCAATCCGAACGAGGCTTTGCGGCGCATGTATGAGGAGTTTCGAGAAAATGGCGAAATCAAAGAAGTCAGTTTCGACCAGTTTGTTCGCGTGATCCGCCCAAACGTGCTCATCGTTCCGCCCCATCAGATCCAGGCTTGGACCGAAACCAACCGCTCCGGATTATAGATTTTTCAAAAAAGCTTCACACTTCACGCTTTTTTGCAGTATAAATAGGGGGTAGGGTCTCTACCCATCATTCATTTCCGTAAAGGAGTGGTTGCCGAAAAGGTCACAATGGTTTCCACCGTCTTGACGTCTGTAGTTTATCCGCCGGTCGTGCCCACCCAAACTTTCGGGTGGCGAAACCGGCCACCCACAATCCCAGTTGCTATTGGGGATCCCGAGCCATCACTGGGTCCGGTGGCCCTGGTCTGCGTGCATGATGGCGTACTTCACTCCAATGTCGCCCTGGATCTTCGTGCTCGAGGATATCGCGTGATTGACGCGACCTGTGTCGAAGAAGCGGTCGTTCGGTCGGCAGGAACCTCACCCGTCGCGGTGTTTACCGATGATCTCACCGTCTTGTCCCAAGCGCGGGCTTTTCTTTCGCACAGCGATAATGTCCGCTATTGCGCGATCGTCTCCCACGAAGACCCCAATGCCCAACTCGATGCCTACCTACGCGGGGCAACTGAAGTACTGAGCAACCGAATCTCGTAAAACAAAAAGACGCTCCGTCGGAGCGTCTTTTTTCGTTTCTCGGTGAGAGGCTTATCGCTCTTCGATCGGGACCCAAGTCGCCGTCTTCGGACCTTCGTAGATGCAGTTCGGGCGGATCAGGCGGTTGTTGCGCAATTGCTCGATCATGTGGGTGCTCCAACCGCTTACTCGAGCGATCACGAAGATCGGAGTGTAGAGATCGATGGGGATGCCCAGGATGTAGTAGGCGTAGGCCGCAGGGAAGTCCACGTTCGGATAGATGCCCTTCTCGGTCTCCATCACGTTTTCGAGGATGTCTGCGATAGCGCTCCACTCGGTCTGGCCATTCTGGGCGCTGAGCTCTTTAGCAACCTTGGTGAGATAGATGGCTCGGGGGTCGCGCTTCTTGTACTCGCGGTGACCGAAGCCCATGATCTTCTTCTTAGTCGCTAGGGCGTCGCGAATCCATGCTTCAGCTTTGTCAGCAGAACCAATTTCTTGGAGCATTCGCATTGCTTCCTCGTTAGCGCCACCGTGAAGAGGGCCTTTGAGAGTTCCGATGCCACTGGCGATACCGCTGTAGAGGTCGCTAAGGGTAGCGACCGTGACCCGGCAGGCGAAGGTAGAGGCGTTGAAGCCGTGCTCGGCGTACAGCGTCAGCGAACTGTCGAGCACGTGGGCGGTTTGCGTATCTGGCTCCGTGCCGTTGATCAGGTAGAGAAAGTTTTGAGCAATCGAGTGCTCCGGCTTTGGCTTAAGCGGCTCGAGGCCCTGGCGGATTCGATGACCGTTGCCCACAATCGTGCTCGCCTTGGCGAGGATGCGGATTGCCTTGCGGACATTGGCGGCATCATCCCCCGCGGGAGCTGCGTAGTCGGGATCGTACGGAGCGTAGACCGCGAACCCAACCTTGGCGATGTCCATCGGGTGGGTGGTTTTGGGGAGTTGCTTGAGCGCGGCGTAAACGGCATCAGGAACTTCCCGCTCCTCGGACAGGATTTTTGTAAGGGTTTCCAGTTCGGTGCGATTCGGGAGATGTCCGTAGATCAAGAGGTGGGCGGTCTGTTCAAACGTGCCCTTGCTCGCGAGTTCGTGGACGTCATAACCTCGGTAAATCAGCGTGCTGGTTTCGCTGACGATCTCACTGATCGTCGTAATGCCGCCGACCACGCCCTCGAGGCCGGGGCTGTAATTCGGATAAGTCGTTGCGCTCATGGTAATCCTTGCAATCTACGTCAGGATCGGGATCGCTGTCCCATCGGCGAACTGGTCCAAGTCGCCGTCCGCGATGTCAACGCGGCGTCCTTCTGCCTCAAAATTGTACCTTGCAGCAGTCACCATGCGAAACTATCTTTCGAGTGACTGTAGCCAGTGCTCTAACTTCATTGGATCGTAAAAGCGGAGAACCATCGGTCCATCAAGGGCGGCCTGCATGTCATTTATGCGCCTGCGCTTTCGGTTGAACGAGCGGAAGTGCCATGCGATGATGCTATCTCGGGAAAAGACGACTTTCCAGGATTCGACATTGCCGTTGCACACGGTTTGCTTGTCTCGGGCCCGTTGCCATGTTCTTCTGAGAAGTCGCTTGAGTGAGACCCAGCGCGGGTAATCCAGGGCGATGACTAGCTCCGCCCGGCTGGTGGCGATGTCAAACCAATACCCGTAGGCGGTGTCGAGAACCCAACTCGACTGGGCGCAGTAGCTTATGAAGATTTCTCGCTGCTCTTCAACCGGGACCTGCTCCCAGTTAGCTCGGAAGGTCCACTGGTCGGCCTCTTGCCAGGGAATTCCGGTAGCGCCGCTGAGTCGCTTTGCCAACGTAGTCTTGCCCGAGCCGGTCACGCCGTAGATCAGGATTCTGCCTGGCAATGGCTGTGTGCTCGGTGTAAAGTGAGGCATGGCGACGTTTCGATTGATCGTGCACGATGTGGACGAGGTTTTGCCGTTCTATGAGGCTCTAGGCTTCACCTTGGAAGATCGCTGGGGGCCGCCTTTTGCCATCTTGGCGAAGGGGGACATGGAGATTTGGCTGAGCGGGCCTGAGACCTCGGCGTCGCGTCCAATGCCGGATGGCCGTCAGCCCGAGCCGGGTGGCTGGAATCGGGTTGTGCTGGAAGTTGAGGGGTTGGAGTCCATGGTCGTGAAATTAAAGGAGGCGGGCTACAACTTCCGGAATGAACCGATCGTCGGGCCAGGTGGGACACAGGTTTTGGTGGACGACCCCTCGGGGAATCCGGTGGAACTCTTCGAGGCAAAGGACTAGCCAATCATTTTGAGGATTACCATATGTACCGAACTACTTTGTCCTTTTTTGAAAGTACAGCGGTCGCTCTTTGAGCCGATCCACTGCATAGAAGTTGTTAGCCTGAGAGGTACGAGGTCAATCGGTACTTTGCGGTTCACGCCAACTCGCCAAGGCTAAAGCCTTGGCGACGGGTGACAGGCTGAAGCCTATCCTCCTAGGTGGGGGAGATGAGGTCGGTTCCGATGTAGGACTGAAGGGGTTCGGGAATGGTGACGGATCCGTCGGACTGTTGATATGTCTCGAGCAGGGCGGCGAAGAGGCGCGGGGTCGCAAGACCGCTCCCGTTCAAGATGTGGACGAACTCAGTCGGTCCGCCAGCTTCTCGCTTGAATCGCACCTTCGCGCGGCGGGATTGGTAGGCCTCAAAGTTGGTGACGCTGGAAATTTCTAGGTACCGCCCGACGCCAGGGGACCAGACTTCGAGGTCGTAGCACTTGCAGCCCTTTTCGCCCATATCGCCCGCACAAAGTAACAAGACTCGATAGTGAAGACCCAACGCTTGCAGTACGTGTTCGGCGTCTTCCAGCATCTTCTCGTGCTCGTCATAACTATTTTCAGGCAAGCAGAATTTGACGAGTTCGACCTTGTCGAACTGATGGATGCGCAAGAGCCCCCGGGTGTCCTTGCCCGCGGCGCCCGCTTCGCGACGGAAGCAAGCTGAGTACGCCGCGTACTGGATCGGGAGCTGCCAGACATCAAGAATCTCGTCTCGGTGGATGTTGGTCACCGGAACCTCGGCGGTCGGGATCAGATACAGGTTGTCCTGGGTCTTATACAGATCCTCTTCGAACTTCGGAAGGTTGCCGGTGCCGATAAGCGATTCGGCGTTCACCAGATAAGGCGGATACACCTCGGTGTAGCCGCGCTCTTGGGTTTGAAAATCAATCATGAAGCTGATCAGGGCGCGCTGGAAGCGCGCGCCGATGCCAGTGTAAAGAGGGAAGCCGCTCCCGCTAATCTTGGACCCCGCCGGGAAGTCGAGCATCTTCAACGATTCTCCAAGCTCCCAATGCGGCTTTGGCTCAAAGGCGAATTCGGGTTTGGTGCCCCACTCGCGCACGACGACGTTGTCCGCCTCCGTTTTGCCTTCTGGCACGCTTTCGTGAGGGAGGTTTGGGAACTGGAGTTCCAGTTCAATGATCTTTGCTTCCAGCTCTCGCTCGCGGGTTTCGAGGTCTTGAATCTTTTGCTTTAGATCGCCGGTTTCTGCCTTGGCGAGCTCCGCCTCTTCCTTCTTGCCCTGACCCATGAGAGCGCCGATCGCCTTGCTCTTGGTGTTCATGCCTTGGCGGAGTTCGTCCAGATTTGGCTTAATGGAGCGGTATTCGCCGTCAACTGCCAAGAACTCTTCACTCGGCACTTCAACGCCCTTGCGCCGCGCCTCGGTTATCACAAAGTCCATCTGTTCGCGGAGCATTTTTCGGTCGAGCATAGTGAACGCAGTTTACTCGGCTCCGAAGAGCCAGAAAAAAGCCCCTCACCAGGTGGTGAGAGGCTCTGGGAAGCTCCGCGAGGGAACTTTTACACGCCGGGTTTGGCAACAGGGAATGCGGGCACCTTGAGTGGGCGCCTCGTATTCTTCAGCTCGTCCGCGAGGTAGCTGATTGCGCGATCCAGCTGAGGATCTTTGCCTTGGGCCACCAAGTCGGGTCGAGCGTCCACCTGAATGTCAGGATCGACTCCGGTGTTCTCGGCGATCCATTGACCCTTGTAGGGGTCGTAGATACCGAATCCAGGGCTAGTGACGTTGCCGCCATCCACGAGCGGCACTCCACCTTGGATGCCGACCAGGCCACCCCAAGTTCGCGTACCGATGAGCGGACCTAGCTTGCTCTCCTTGAACAGCCACGGCAACATGTCTCCGCCGGATCCGGCGTACTCATTGATAAGCATCGCCTTTGGTCCGGTGAGGCTACCGGTGGGGAAGAAGATGGGCTTGGTGTCGCGGGCTTTGAAGCCGGCTTCCACTTGTCGTCGCAAGAACTCGACGAAGAATGTCGGGATCATGCCGCCGCCGTTGTAGCGTTCGTCAATGACCCAAGCTTCCTTGTCAATCTGGCTGTAGAAGCCTTTAATGAACTCGACGACGCCCGAGACGGATGTGTCGGGAACGTGCATGTAACCGATGCGCCCGCCAGACATCTTGTTGACGTATGCTCGGTTACCCTCCACCCAAGAGATGTAGCGAAGTTCCGTTTCATCTGGAACGGGTCGAACCCGGACCTTTCGCGACCCGGCCATCGAAGAACTGGAGTTCACGGTTAAAACCACCGTTCGTCCAACCTTGCCTTGAAGCAGGGAATGCGGATCGGCATCCTTCGAAACACGCACGCCATCAATCTCGAGCAGATAATCGCCCGCGTTGATGTTCAGTCCAACGTCTCCGAGGGGGCCGCGGCGGCCTTCTTCGAAGTTCAGGCCCTTGTAGACCTTGGCGAAGCGGACATTGTTGCCCACGACTTCATAGTCAGCACCAAGGTGACCGATCGCTACTGGCGCAGGCTGTGGTCCAGCGTCTCCGCCTTGGACATAGGCGTGACCCGTGCCCAGTTCAGCAACCATTTGGCTGAAGATGTAGTTTAGGTCGCTACGATGCTTCACGTAGGGAAGCATCGCCTCGTACTGCTTGCCAATGGCGTTCCAATCCAGGCCGAGGAGCTTCGGATCGTAGAACACGTCTCGCTGATAGCGCCACACTTCGCCGAACATTTGCTTCCATTCGGCTTGCGGGTCCCACATCATTTCGACTTGACTGGTGTTGACCCGGCCAGCGGCGGGGTCTTGGCCCGGGCCGACGCCCATGATGCTGATCCCTTGACCGGTATTCAGAGCCATTCGGTTTCGCTTCGCGTTGAACGCGAGACCGGCGATGCCGCCCTGATAGATCGGAATCGGCTGGCGTGCACCCCAGCTCCAAAGAACCATGTTGCCGCCCGCGTAGGTTAGGACTCCGTTATTGACGCCTACCAGGATCGGGTAGGTGCCCGGGCCGAGAGGCAGTGGCATCACTCGTTCGTTGATGCCGTCAAGGTCAACTCGCGTGCCCTTCGATGGAGCCGGAGCTGCGGCAGGAGCGGCCGGAGCCGCAGGCGCTGCAGGTGCCGCGTCAGTGACCGGCTCCTCATCGCCCGCCGGTATCATCGGGTTCGTGGTGTCTTTGCTGAGCGGGACGTAGTAGATGCGCTCACCTTCACCCATGTTCATCAAGAATTCGAACGCTCCGCCAGTCGGCTGGAACGTACGGGTGGAAGTGAAGTAAATGTACTTGCCGCCCTGGTCAAAGGCCACTTGGGCGTCGCCGTAGTAGCCGTCGGTAACGGGGTAGGACTTGGCTTCGTCCACGTTGTACAGCATGACGGACGCTTGCAAATTCGCCTGTGCCCTGCTGTATACGATCCAGCTACCGTCGGCTGCCCAGTCGAAGCTGAAGCCGGACTGAAGCTCGTTTTGCGTGACTAGCGTATTCCTGCCCGTCGCCGGGTTATAGATCATCAGCTTGAAGTCGCGCGTGATATAGGAGATGAAGCGACCATCGGGCGACCAATCGTAGCTCGTGATCTGGTTGTCCACCTTGTGCAGCGTGGCTTCGCCACCCATCTGCGGGCGGGTGTAGAGTTGCATCTCGCCGCTCACGTCGCTAAGGTACGAGATGGATTTGCCGTCGGGGGACCAGCCCGGTTGTCGCTCTCGGGCGCCCTGCGAAGTGGTGAGGTTGCGCGTCTCGCCTGACTTTGCCGGGACGCTGAAGATGTCTCCTCGAGCTTCCACGGCGAGTCGTGCGCCGGAGGGGCTTAAGCCCAGACCGCCAATCGAGTTGCCGAGATTTACAAGTCTCGGACGGGCGGAGAGAAAGTCGCTGCCGATGAAAGTTTTGACTCGCTCAACCTTGCCAGAGGCGACATCGAAGGTTTCGAGGTAGCCGTTTCGCTCCCAAATCAGCGTCTTGTCGTCGCCGGCTGGGTTCTTGATATCGGCATCTTTGAATGAGGTGAGGCGCGTTTCGCGCTTTGCGCTGACGTCCCACTTGTACAGATTTCGGGTGCCGAATTCTTTGTCGCCGATGTAATAAACCGAACCGCCGATCCAGGTGGGCTGCCAGCGATTTTCTAGCTTGCTGGGTACCTCTTCGTAGGTGTTTTTGGCGAAGTTGTAGAATGCAATTCGGCCTTGAGTTCCACCTCGGTAGCGACGCCAGTTGAAGACGTGGCTGTTGTTGCGGTTGTAGGCGATGGTTCCGCCGTCCGGGCTGTAGCTCAGGTCGGCGACTTCTTCGACTTCGGTTCGAGTCGGCATGCCTCCCTTGGGATCAATCGTCCAAAGCCGGGCCATTCGGTTGGTCTTACTGCCGTAAGGGGACTTGTAGGCGATTTTGCCGTCCGGAGTCCAGTCCATCATAACTTCCGGTGCGCCCGTGTAGGTCAGTCGCTTAGGCTCGCCGCCATCAATGCCGACCACAAATAGATCCGCATTTCCGTCGTACCCGCCGGTGAATGCGACCTGCGTTCCATCGGGGCTAAACCGGGGAAAATTCTCAGTTCCTGCGTGGCTCGTTAGTCGGCGTGCAACGCCGTCCTTCCGGTCCATGACCCAAAGGTCTGAGGCATAAGAAAAGGCGATCATGTCGCCGTGAATATCTGCATTGCGGAGCAACCGCATTTCCGTCGGTTGCGCTGAGACGATCATCGCTAAGGCTAAATTAAGCAAATTGTCATACCCTCCAAAGAGACGCCCGTTCGGGCACCCCAAGAGATTACCGGGATGAGTTGAAAATTGGTTTCATTACCCGGGGCCTTTTGTGGGACCCCGGGGCGATTTATGGGCTATTCGTCCGTGGCGCCGAAGTTGGCGATGACCAGATCGATGTCAGCGGCATCAATCTCGCCCGAGCCGTCTACGTCGGCGTTGATGTTGTAGGAGAGGGTCCCTACCACGCCGCCGAAGTTGGCGATGACAATGTCAATGTCTGCCGCGTCTACCTCTCCCGAGTCATCCACGTCGCCGTTCACCATGGAATAGGTGAGCGTTGCTGCGCCGAGGGTGATGCCCGCTTCTCGCTGTTTGGTCCAGTGCGTACCGTCTAACGTCACGTCGGCAATGCCGACGAGATCGGTGTCGCAACTCCAGTTTCCGGCGTCGTCCGCGCGGATCAGGTGCTTTTCGACGGTCGCGCCCTGCTCGATGGTAAGCATCCAGTTGACTCCAGGCATGAGGCCAAAATAATCAGGTGTGGTCAAGTTGCCGGTCAGTTGAGTCGCGCCATTTCCAGCACGTCCGCCCGCGCCTATGCGCTGAGCCCAAATATCGCTCGAATCGGTCCACCCGAGGAGGGCATCACCGTTCGGGGCAAAAGTGCTGAAGAGGCGCCCCTTGGTGGTTACTCCTGGATCCACTAGCAACTGCGTGGTCACGCCGTAATCCTCGGTCCCGTCGGCCTTCAGAGCACTCTTGAAGACTACATGGGACACCGGCGGTCGCCCATCAAAACCGAAAACTGCGAGGCCGTCACCGGAAAGTACTGCTTGAACAAAAGACTTCTGATTGCCGTTGATGCCCTGCACCGTCACTCCAGCGTCGGTCCACTGCCGTATTCCTTGGCGGTTCAGTTTCTGCGCGATCACGGTGTAGTTGCCTTGGCTGGGCGAGGAACTTTCTTCGCTGGCCACATAGTAGTTGCCTGACCATCGATCGTAGGCGAGCGATGCGCCGATTCGGATACGAATCGGGTCAACGCCGGTCGTTGCCACGCCATTTGAACCAAATTTTTCGGTTCCGTCGGACAGGACGTGTTGCAGATAGGCGTTTCGAGGCCCGCCGGTTTCGTACCAAGCGGCGACAAATCCGCCTTCGCCATCACTCGTGATGGTTGGGAAATAGCCCGTTTGAACCGACGAACCATTGGTGCCGTAACCGCTTATTCCGATCTGGTCGAACATCGCAAACGGCGCGCCGCCATTCCATTGTCCGACGAAGTTCGCGTTGTATTTTTGCGCGTAGAGGTGCTTGGAGCTGGTGACAATGTTTGTGCCGGTGCCTCGAATCCACATAGCGTTTACGTTGTCCCCGTCGCCTGGTTCAAGGTCGCAAAGACTCAGAGCTCGGCCGGTGTCGGTCCATGTGGAGGTCGCTCCCGTGGTCACGCCCAGAGAGTTGAGGCGTTGGTATTTGATCGTGTTAGTCTCCGTCCACGCCGTGACGATGGTTCCGCTCTCCAACACGCAGACCTTGGGGTTGCCTTTCGAAGCACTTGATGTGGAGACGGAAATACCGAATCCTGACGGTCCCCACTCCAAAGAACCGGTTGGTGAGACCTTTTGAACAGTGACTTGCGCGGGGGAAACCCGGTCATCGTTAAAGATCACATAGGCGTTGCCGAACGTATCCAGGGCGAGATCCCAATCTTGGGTGCTGCTGACGCTTCGGTCGGCCACGAGCACACCGTTGTGTGCCCAAAGCTCATTGCCGTTGCGGTCGAGTCGCTGGAGATAGGGGTCGTAGCCGCCAGCCCGATTGTCGAACCAGCCAACATAAGTCGTCCCATCCGGCGCGGTCTTGATCTTGACCTGAACCTGGTCATTTCCTTGGTCGGCCAACACGAGCGGATTAGGTCCCCATGCCGCCAACAACGCTCCTGGGGCAAGTGCAATCGCCCACGCAAATATCTTCATCGAGAAGAGTATACGGGCGATTAGCCCGGAAACCTAATCGTCGAATGGATCAATTTCTACGGGAGGGCCGTTAGAGAGAATCCGTCCGCTGAGGATGGCGTCCACTTCCATCACGCTCACCAAGACTTCCCGGGGCCTTGGGCCGTCTCGCGGTCCAACGATGCCGCGCTCTTCCATCATGTCCAACAGCCTTGAGGCGCGCTGAAAACCGATGCTGAACTTGCGCTGAATCATTGAGGTGCTCGCTTGCTGGCGATCCACCGCGAATCTGACCGCGTCCGCCCAGAGCTCGTCGGCTGTCTCTTCGCTCATTTCCTGCTCACGCTTGTCAATCGCGACGGCGATCGGGTTCAAAACGTAGTGAGGAGCCTCTTGCTCTCGCCAGAAATTGCAGACATCTTCGATCTCTTTTTCGCTGACGTAGCAACCCTGCATTCGGGTCGGCTTGTTCGACTCGATGGGCATGAAGAGCATATCACCGCGACCGACAAGCCGCTCGGCGCCAGCCCCGTCCAGGATCGTGCGGGAGTCAATTTGCGAGGAAACCGCGAAAGCCATTCGCGAGGGGATATTGGCTTTGATGGTTCCGGTGATGACGTCCACGCTGGGGCGCTGGGTGGCGATGACGAGGTGAATGCCCACCGCTCGGGCGAGTTGAGCCAAGCGCACGATGCTGGTTTCGACCTCGGCGGCGCTCTGGATCATGAGGTCAGCGAGTTCGTCGATGATGACGACGATGTACGGCATCTTGTCTTGGAAGCTGGCCCTTTCGTTCCAACCCTGGATGTTGCGGACACCGGCCTCGCTAAGTCGGTCGTAGCGCACGTCCATTTCTCGCCATACCGCCCTGAGGACTCCGGGAGCTTCCTTCACGTCTTTCACGACCGGGCACATGAGATGCGGGATGCCGTCAAAAAGGGTCAGCTCCACGCGCTTGGGGTCGATCATGACCAAGCGAACATCCTTGGGCGTGTTACGGATGAGAAGGGAGGTGATGATGGTGGCGAGGCCGATGGACTTGCCGCTATTGGTGGCCCCGCCGATGAGGAGGTGAGGCATCTTGGTGAGGTCGGCGTAGCGGTTGTTGCCGCTCACGTCTTGGCCCAGCGCGACCATCAGGCGGCTGGGGTTGTCCATAAATTCTTTGGTGTCGCACACCTCGCGCATAGCGACCATCGTGGCGACGGCGTTGGGTACTTCGACGCCCACGGCGGCCTTGCCGGGAATGGGCGCTTCCACGCGGACATGGTTTGCGGCGAGGTTCATCGCGATGTTGTCGCCGAGATTCGTGATGCGGCGGACGTTGACCCCGGGGCCGAGTTGAATTTCGTAGCGCGTGATCGTAGGGCCGGTGGCGACTTCAGTGACGTTCGCCTCGATTCCAAACTCTTCGAGAGTCCGCTCGAGGGTTTCGATGTTCTGCTGCATCTCCGCCGCGCTGCGCTTTTGCTTTACGACCGGGGCGTTCAGCAGAGCCAAAGGTGGGAGTTTGTAACCTTCTTTTGGAGTGGGCTCGTTACCGAAAAGGGTGGTTTGAACCTGAGTGTCCTTGATGACCGCGGCGACGCGGGTTTTCGCGGCAGGAGAAATAGTCCGTGGCGATTCTTCCACCTCTTGCCCCATTCGCACGACGGCCTCCTTGAGGGACTCTCGTCGGTCGAGCGGACGCGGGGCTTCCTCACGGGCAGTGGGAAGAGAAATTTTTCGCTGGGGGGCTTTGGCCCGTTCAGCAAGCGCGGCAGCGATCATGTGGAGCGGAGTATTAACGCAGAGGATCAGTCCGACCATGCCCAGCGCGCCCAAGCCCACTGCCTTCGCCTGGCCCAGTAGGGTGTCAAAACCCCAACCGATGACCGCGCCAAAATAACCTCCCGAAAGCCGCGCCGCTTCGGGATCGAAATAGTCGCCTCGCGGCAGCGGAGACGCCATGAATCCGACCAGGGTTAAGAAAAGGCAAAGGATGCCCCACGAGAGCCGATTGAGTTCGAGTTTTTGCCGACCCACGAGCACCGTCAGCCCGAGAATTCCAACCGCCACGGGCATCGCCCAAGCGGCTCGTCCAAAAAGGGTGCTGAAGAGACCGGAGAGCGCATCGCCTATCAGCCCGGCATTCCCGAGCCCGAGGGCAATCGCCATCACCACAGCGATGGCGAGGCAGATCACTCCGCCGACATCAGTAGCGCGGTGAGACGGTTCTGCCACGACGGTTTTGCGCGTCGCGGTTGACTTTTTTGGTTGTGCAGGCATCGCCTTCCTAGCTGTTCTCCTGAAATTCATGCCTCGCCTCCGACCAATCCTTGGTTTGAGATGCGGCTGACTTCCCGATAGTATACAGGGCATTTCTGCCCACGGTTGACCTTTGAAGGAGGGACTCACATTTTGCCCGCGCAAAATCGGGTTAGAATAGCGGACGAGAGATGGGGCTTTCATGAATTATTTCGTCGTTGATCAGACCTCGGGCCAAAAATACGGTCCCGCCGACCTTGCCACGCTGAACCAGTGGGTCGTGGAGGGGCGAGTCACCCCGACTACAATGCTTGAAGATGCCGCCACGGGGCAGCAAGTCTTGGCCTCTTCGGTACCTGGCTTATCATTAGGGGTTCCGCCCACGGCTGCGCCCCCACCAGCGGCTGCACCCGTCGCAAATCCTTATCCTCGCCAGTTTGAGCAAGCCCCCGGGCTTCCGGTCAGTAGTGAGCAATCCGGCCTGATTACTGCGAGCTACATCTTAAGCGCAGTTGGGCTTTGCGTTTGTCCGATCGCATTCAGCGGGGGAGCAATCGCCTGCGCGGTGATTGCAAAGAATCGCGGCGATCAGCGCGGCCAAACCGCAATGATTGTGGGGATTGTTTCGCTGGTCGCGGGAATTATTATCGGCGTCGTGCTCGCGACAACGGGTGCCTTGACCAGACTCGGACGCTAACTTGAGATACTTTGTCGTCGATCCTCATAGCGGTCAGAAGTTCGGCCCCGCGGACTTGGAACTGTTGGGGCGATGGGCCGCCGAGGGACGGCTGACGGCGCACTCGACCCTGGAGGATGTAGCTACGGGGCAACGCGTTTACGCCGCAGAGATTCCCGGGTTGCGAGTCAATGAGGTGGCCCCACCAATGCCCGGAGGGTCCGGGCCTTATGAGGCGCCGCCCCAAGCGTATGTCCCCGTAGATGAGGCGCAAAAGGAAGCAAATGCCGCTTGGATTTGGTTCGCAGTGGGCCTCGCCTGTTGTGGGCTTTTCGGGTACCCCATGTCCATCATTGCGGCGAACCGCGCGGAAGCGCTGGGCAATCAGAATGCCAAGGTTGCGAAGATTTTGAGCATTATTTTCCTTGTGCTCTCAACTCTTGGCTTGATTCTCTTCGTGATTGGGCTCGCCAACTCGTAACACCCGCGGGTTGAGGACCCCTGAGCCAATGGCACCGTAGAACCTCGCGGGGGTACAACCTCTAAAGGCTCAGGGCGAAGCTTATGGCAGCGGTTGCAGAAACAATTCTAGTCACCATCACGATCAACGATGTGGAAATTCAGGTCCCGAAAGGCGAACTGATCGTTGAATCGGTAAAGCGCCTTGGCCTCGAAATCCCCATTTTCTGTTACCACCCTCGGATGAAGCCGGTGGGTATGTGCCGCATGTGCCTCGTTGAGGTTGGGTTCAGACAGGCGGACGGCAGTGTCCGAAAAATGCCTAAGCCCCAAGCGGGTTGTACGCTCCCTGCGGACAACAACATGGTGATCTACACCGACACCGAGTTGGTTCACCGCGACCGCAAAGGGGTGCTCGAGTTCCTGCTGATCAACCACCCGCTTGACTGCCCGATCTGCGACCGAGGCGGGGAGTGCCCGCTTCAAAACAACACCCTTTTTTACGGCCCTTCGACCTCGCGATTTACTGAATTGAAGCGTCATCTCCCGAAGGCCTATCCGCTTTCCAAGTACGTCACGCTTGATCTTGAGCGTTGCATTCAGTGCGGCCGTTGTGTGCGATTTACCGAAGAAATCTCCGGCGACCATCAGTTAGCGTTTCGATTCCGGGGTTCGGCGATGCAACCGTCGACCTTCAAGATGCTCGACTTCGACAGCAAGTTCAGCGGCAATGTCATCGAGATTTGTCCGGTTGGGGCTTTGACTTCCGCAAAGTACAGATTCCGGGCCCGGCCGTGGGACCTTGAAACCAAGCCGTTCCAGTGCCTCGAGTGCGCCAATCATTGCAGCGCTTGGTTCGATCATCGAGCCGGCAAGTTCATCCGCATGAATGGACGAATCAATGAGGCCGTTAACGAGGAATGGACCTGCGACAAAGGCAAGTTCGGTCAGGACTGGATCAACAGTGACCAGCGACTCACCCAAGTGATGGTCCGCGAAGGGAATGGCTTTGCCACATCCACTTGGAGCGCCGCCTACGAGCAGATTCTCACCGAATTCGGCGCAGGAGGCGAGAAGGTGGCTGCCCTTGTCGGTGGGCGCCAGAGCAACGAAGCGCTCTATCTCCTCAAGAAGGTCTTCCAGGAGGGATTCAATTCCAACAATCTTGATTCGCGATGGGCGAGCTATTTGCCGTCGGGGCCGCTGAGTGTGGTTAACGATTCCATCGCTAGCCTCGAGACAAAGAAGGCGATCTTGATCTTCGGCACGTCCCTCGCAGACGATGCCCCCATGGTGTACTTGAGGGCGAGAAAGGCTTGGTTGAGCGGGGGAACCAGGGTCATCAACCTCACTTCCAGCGCCAACGAAGCCGACCAATTTGCAAATCAGCACTACCGATACGATCCGGGCAGCGAGGCTGAAGTGGCGGAGGGTTTGCGGTTAGCTGTTGAGGGGGCAGAAGATAAGGCCTTCGCATTGATCGAGCGGCGAACCACATTGGCGGCGAGTGAGTTCCGAGCCATCGTCGGGATGCTCAACGGCGACGCCACGATCATCACCTCCCATCGGATGTACTCAGTGCCTGACGCGGAAGCAACTGTAGCCGCGCTCCATTCGCTAGCAGATAAATCTGGCGCGAGCCTTAATTGTTACGCGCTTTTCGGCAACACGGTCGGGGCCGAAGCGCTCGGCATAGTCGGAGCGGGCGGACTCAACACGACCCAAATTCTGGAAGCCTGCGCGGCATCTCGAATCAAAGCGCTGTGGCTCGTCGACTGCAACCCATTCGAACTGCACCCGAACAAGCATTTGGTCTCCGCTGCGCTTGAGAACGTCGATTTCTTAGTGGTCCAGGGAACGCTCTCCACGGACCTCGTCTCTTATGCGAGTGTGGTTCTCCCCGCCGCCGCTCCTGCGGAGCAGGACGGAAGCTACACCAACATTGAGCGACGGATTCAGAAGACCCGAGCTTTGCTCCCAGCACCCGGAGATGCGAAGGCGGGCTGGCGAGTGTTCGCTGAACTGCTGATGCGCACCGCTCCCGGCAAGCCGTATTTCAACGTCGCCGAGGTGCTGGCCGCCCTCGAATCCGAAAATCCTGATTTTGCCGGAGTTTCGGGAAGCACTCACCCCGAGGGCCACGTCTTAAACGCGGCAACCGTGACCGCGTCGGAGGCCCCCGTCCATGCTTAATATCCCTCAAGGCATAGAGTGGCTCGCCACGAATCAGCCCGCTTTGCTGGCACTGATTCGGGTGCTGCTGTTCGTGCTTCCTGTCCTCATCGTGGTGCCAGGCTGCATCTGGTGGGAGCGCCGTCTACTGAGCTGGATGCAAGACCGGATCGGTCCGAACCGCGCCGGCACGATAACGCTAAAGAACGGCAAGAAGATCGGAACCTTTGGACTTCTTCAACCGATTTGCGACGGGGTGAAGCTGTTCTTCAAAGAAGATATCACGCCCGGAACGGTCGACCGATTACTCTATTTCATCGCGCCCGCCTTGGCGCTTTTCCCAGCCTTCGCGATCATGGGAACCCTGCCATGGGGGCCGACAACCGGCGTTTACGGCTACCTCACCCCGATTTGGGATAGCGAAATCGGCATCCTGTACATGCTCGCGATCAGTTCGCTGGGCGTGTACGGCGTTGTCCTCTCCGGCTACGCCTCGAACAACAAGTATTCGCTCATGGGCGGATTGCGCGGTGCGGCCCAGCTCATCAGCTACGAACTCGCGATGGCCATGTCCCTGGCGAGCGTGGTGATGGTCACTGGCTCTCTGAAAATGTCGGAGATCGTTAAGGCGCAGGAGGCTCCGCTTTGGGGCGTCGCGCCGGTCATCCAAAACTGGTTCATTTTCACTCCGTTCGGGTTTATCTCAGCGATCATCTTTTTGATCTGCATGGTTGCGGAAACCAACCGGGCGCCGTTCGACCTGCCAGAAGCCGAAAACGAAATCATCGCCGGCTATCACACCGAGTTCAGCTCGATGAAGTTCGCCGTGTTCTTCATGGGCGAATACGCCGTGATGTTCATCTTCGGCGGAGTGTTCGGCACCATCTTCCTGGGCGGGCACAATATCTTGCCGATTCGCTGGGATGCAATGGCGGCAAGTTCCCCCGGATACGGATTGGCACACGTGTTGCGCGACCTAAACTACTGGCTTGCGCCGCTCACTTTTCTGGCTAAGTGCGTCACCGGAATCACGTTTTACATCTGGCTGCGAGCGACCCTTCCGCGCCTTCGCTACGACCAGCTCATGGCCCTCGGCTGGAAGTTCTTGCTCCCCGCAGCGGTGGCGAACTTCATCGTGGTGGCGATCTGGATCATTGCGCAGAAGGTCTACGGGCCTTACGGTGCGATTGCGGCTTCCGTAATGGCAGCGGGCATTGCTTACTTGCTGTACAACGCGGTCCGACAGGTGATGAACCAGCGCGAGACCAGCATGGAGAAGCGAACCATCGACTTGGTGGACGGCACGGAAACGGTGCCTTCGGTACGGGCGGTCGAACTTGTTTAATTTTGGAGAGGAAAGAGCGATTTGAATCTATCTCAACTACCCAACATCAGCCCGAATTTGATCATCGTGGGGTTCCTCGGGATGATCGCCATCGTGACGGCAATCGGTGTGGTGGCTTTCAACAATCCGATCCGCTCGATGCTCTCGCTGGTCGCCAATTTCTTTACGCTGGCGTTCATTTACTTCAGCATGGGCGCGGAGATGATGGGCATCACCCAAATCATCGTCTACACCGGCGCGATTATGGTGCTGTTCTTGTTCGTGATCATGCTTCTTAACCTGAGCGCGGATAGCGTCATCAGCACCAAAAAATTGGATGTGAAGCCGCTGCTCGCGGTTCCGGTAGGGCTGGCGCTGTTCGTTGGTTTGCTGAGCCAAGTGATGATGCCTTTCGCGAAGGTGACCCAACCGACGGCGCCGAGCGGTTGGGGCGGGCCGCAAGCGATCGGCCGAACCCTCTTTACCGAATACGTTTGGCCGTTTGAGATTATCAGTTTGCTGCTCATGGTGGGCATCGTGGGAGCGATATTGCTCGCCAGGCGGAGAGTGGAAGAATGAACGACGTCCCGTTGTTGGTCTATTTGGGCATCGGCCTGTTTATGTTTGCCACCGGCGCGGTGGGCGTGGTCGTTCGCCGAAACCCGGTCGTTGTTTTTATGTGTATTGAGCTGATGCTCAATGCCGTCAACCTCACTTTTCTGGCTTTTGCGCGCTACGCGCCTTCACCCCTGGTGCCTCCTGGTGGTCAACAGCACACTTGGATGGCGGGGCAAATGGCGGTCATCTTCGTGATGGCGGTCGCGGCGGCTGAGGTCGCCGTCGGTCTGGGCATCATCATGGCGATCTACCGACTGCGCAACAAGGTGGACCTGGACGAAATGAGCACGATGCGAGGCTAATCACGATGCAGAATCCAATCTTTGATCAAGTCTGGTGGGTGATTGGCCTCCCCCTCATCGGGTGGCTTATTCAGTGTCTATTCGGCAAAAACGTCATTCAATCACTCGGCCCCGCAACCGGGAAGCGCGTGATGGGTTCGATTGCCGTGCTCGCGATCGCTGCCTCTTTTGCGATTGGGGTGATGATTATCCAAGCGCTTGCCCAGCTCCCCGCTGACCAACGCGCGGTCTCGCGAACGCTGTTCGACTGGATCAACATCGCTAGCATCCGTATCCCTTTCGAGCTGAGAATTGATCCGCTTTCGATGACCATGGTCATGGTCATCACCGGTATTGGTTCGCTGATCCACCTGTACGCCACCGGCTACATGGCCGAAGAGAAGGACTACCCGCGATTTTTCGCCTATCTGAACCTGTTCGTCGCGTTCATGCTCGTGCTCGTGCTCGGCAACAACCTTCCGATGCTATTCATCGGTTGGGAAGGGGTGGGGCTTTGTTCGTACTTGCTGATCGGCTTTTGGTACAAGGATTTCGCCAACAGCAAAGCCGCCAATAAAGCATTCATCGTCAACCGAATCGGCGACGTTGGCCTTGTGCTCGGCATGGGCCTGCTCGTCTCCCTGATCTCCTCAAACCCGGCGGCAGTTGCGGGCGCGGATGGTCGTTGGCTTAGCTACGATGTCCTATTTGAGTACCTTCCTTCAATTGTCGCGGCAAATCCCGCGATGGCGACGGCCATTGCGCTGTGTCTGTTTGTAGGAGCGTGCGGTAAATCCGCCCAGTTCCCGCTGTACCTCTGGCTCCCCGACGCGATGGCGGGTCCAACGCCCGTTTCCGCTCTCATCCACGCTGCGACGATGGTCACCGCGGGCGTTGTGCTCCTGAACCGCATGCAGGTGGTCTTTGCCGCTTCGCCAGTGGCGAGTTCGATTGTGGTGATCGTCGGGTTGTGTACCGCGATCTTTGCTGCGCTAATCGCCTTTGGGCAGACGGACATCAAGAAGGTCTTGGCTTATTCGACCGTTTCTCAACTCGGGCTGATGTTTATCGCCTGCGGAGCCGGTTACTACTGGGTTGGGATGTTCCACGTCATCACCCATGCATTTTTCAAAGCACTCTTGTTCCTTGGCTCGGGAGCGGTCATCCACGCGATGGCGCATGACCAAGACATGCGTAACTACGGCAATCTCCGTAAGTACATCCCCATCACGTTCATCACTATGGTGATCGGTTGGATTGCAATTGCCGGCGTGCCTCTCACGAGCGGTTGGTTTAGCAAAGAAGACATCCTTCACGATGCGCTTTACAGCCAGCAAGCAATGCTGGGCGGAGTCAACATCGGCATGTACGCAGGTTGGATCGGCTTTTTCGCCGCATTCCTCACCGCGGTCTACATGACCCGAATGATGATGCTCACCTTCTGGGGCGGGCAGGAGCGCTGGAAGCTTATTCCCGCGCACGCGGGCGGCCACCACGAGGATCATCACCACGAGCACGCTCATGCTCACGCTCATCACGATCACGGGCCGGACACCCACGGATTTTTCTACACCGACGAAGAGCTAGCGAAAACTCACGAAGAGCATGGGCACCATCACGAACTCGACGAAAACCACAAGCCGCACGAAGTTCCGCCAAGCATGTGGATCCCGCTCGCGGTACTCGCCCTGTTTTCCGCGGGCGCAGGTCTGTGGCTGAAGGGTTACAAAGCGTTTCCGAGTTTGCCTAAAGACACGCTTGAGAAGTGGCTTGAGCCGGTCAAGTACGCCGAAGAGAAGGCGCACGGCGGTGCCCACCACAGCCCGATACCATTCGAGCAGTTCATCACCCCGATCGGATATTGGGTCGGTATCGTCGGAATCATCTTGGGCGTGCTCTGGTACCTCCGCGGTCTGCCGAAGGCAGAGGGCTGGGACCTGGCCCGCTGGAATCCGTTCCGCCGCGCGGCGGCCGATCAGTTCGGCTACGACCGAGCCATGGTGGATGCTGGCATCGAAGGCGGCGGACTCCTCGGCACCTTCATGTGGAAGGTAGTGGACAATAAAATCGTGGATGGCGCCGTCAATGGATTGGCCGGCGCGATGGGCGTTCTGAGCAAGGGCTTCGGCTGGTTCCAGTCCGGATACGCCCGAGGCTACGCGCTGATGATGCTCGTCGGAAGCGTCGCGATTTTGGGCTGGCTCATTTACTTCTTCAACACCACCGGAGGCCGAAGCTGATGCAGAGCATTCTTTCATGGCTCATCTTCGTGCCCCTCGTGGGCGCACTTGCCGTGGCCTGTTTGCCGGACGAACGCAAAGACCTTGCCCGCATCACCGCGCTAGGAACCTCGGTTCTCGCATTCCTCCTCAGCCTCGTAATGTTCGTGAACTTCACGGGCAAGTCATTCCATTTTCAGATGGTCGAGAAGGTGCCTTGGATCGAACGATTTGGAATCAGTTATCACCTTGGGGTGGACGGCACTAGCCTCTGGCTGGTGATGCTGACCACCTTCTTGATGATCATCAGCGTGTGGTTCAGCCTCTACGTGAACGTGAAGGTCAAGGCTTACATGGCCCTTTTGCTGCTGCTGGAAAGCGCGATGCTCGGGGTGTTCCTGTCGCTCGACATGATCCTTTTCTTCGTGTTCTTCGAGGCCACGCTGATCCCGATGTACTTCCTCATCAACATCTGGGGAGGGGAGAGGCGAGCCTACGCGGCGGTGAAGTTCTTCATCTTCACGGCGGGCGGTTCGATCTTGATGCTCGTCGGCATGGTTATGCTGGCCTGGATCCACTCGCAGAAGTACGGCACCCTCACTTTTGACCTTGTGCTGATCCAGAGCAGTATCGCCCAAGGCGATTTCTGGGTTGGATTCCTCCAACTCCAGGCGATCATTTTCTGGTTCTTCATGCTGGCCTTTTTGGTGAAGATGCCGATGTTCCCGTTCCACACCTGGCTTCCCGACGCCCACGTCGAGGCGCCTACTGCGGGTTCGGTGATCCTCGCTGGCGTCTTGCTGAAGATGGGAACCTACGGGATTCTCAGGTTCATCTTGCCGCTCTTCCCTGATGTCATCGGGCAGTTTGTGGTGCCGGTGATGGTCCTGGCGGTGATCGGAATTCTCTATGGGGGCATCGTCGCGGCCGTGCAACCGGACGTCAAAAAGCTTGTGGCCTACTCGTCGGTGGCTCACATGGGTTTTGTCGTCATCGGCCTCTTCTCGCTGACGCAAACCGGCATCCAGGGCGGCGCGATCCAGCAGCTCAATCACGGAATCTCCACCGGCGCATTGTTCTTGTTGATCGGCCTCATCTACGAACGACGCCACACGCGACTGTTCAAGGATTACGGTGGACTCAAGGCTCAGATGCCGATCTACTCCGCGCTCTTCCTGATCGTGATGCTCAGTAGCGTCGGCCTTCCGGGGACCAATGGATTTATCGGCGAGTTCCTCGCCTTAGTTGGGGCGTTCCAGGCTGGCTTCGCTGGGTTTAACGGCCTGACTGTGGTTCTCCCGGCGATCGCCGCCACCGGCGTGATCGTCGCCGCGGTTTACTTGCTCATCATGTTCAAGGACATGTTCTACGGGCCGAACACGAATCCAGAGAACCAGCGACTGAAGGACATCAAGCCGTGGGAAATCGCAATGGTGGCTCCGCTCATCGTGCTGATTTTCTGGGGTGGTCTCTACCCCAACACGTTCTTCGAGAAGATGGACGCCTCGCTCAACGCTGCTCGATTGATGGCGGTCAATCCCGCGGGCCAACGCCCGAGCTGGGCCGAGCCCACCCACGAGATCACCGCCAAGGGCCAGCTAGTTGAAGTGGCCCCGCGTGAGAACCTGTGGGAAGGTATCTCCGTGGTTCGCACGATCAGCGAAGGCAAACTCAACTTCGAGCCCGACACCACACTTCGGGCGGAGGCCACACCGAAGTGACCGGACGAGAGCGCATCGTTGCCGCAGCCCGAGGCGGCGAAGTCGATCGCAAGCCGATCATCCTGTGGGGTGACTGGAGCGACCTCGCCGACGCGTGCGTTCTACCGATTGACCAAATCGTCAATTCGGATTCAGTGGCTGGATTGGCCTTGGTCAATTCGCCTCTATGCCGTGCATTGATCAATGGTGAGGACCTCAACGAGTCGCTCGCCAATAACCCCGAAGTGGGCAACGCCCGGCTGGATGAGTTGGTTGAAGAAACTCGCGTCGAGATGCTATCGGCACTCGAAGCGGGAGCGGACGGGATTGCCTACTATCTGGATGGGGCATACCCCGCGGCGACCACCCCGATGCAGTTCGGTGGCTTCTACTTGGAGCGCGATCGGGAACTGCTGGAAACCGTCCAAGATGCTCGGTTCAACTTGGTGTTTATTGAGGGCACTGAAGAGGTGTACCTTGACTCCGTTTCTGACCTGCCAGCCGACGCCCTGGCGTGGCGAGTAGGAGAGTCCCAATTCACGATTCCGATGATGCGCGAGCTGCGCCCAGGGCTTCTGGCAGGGATGCACCCCGACGCGGACCTGCTCCTCACTGTCGATGCAGCCGCGCTGACCTCGTCCCCCGAAGAGATTTCCGTATGAACACCTTTGCAACCACCCCCACCATTGACTGGCTGATGATCGCCCCGGTGGTGATCGTCTCCCTGGGTGGCGTGCTGGCGTTGCTCCTCGAAATGTTCCGACCCAAGGCCGATAATACGGCGGTGATTGCGGTCACATTGCTGTCGTTTCTGGCGGCCGCGGCCTCGCTGGTCAGCCAACTCCCCCTTCCCGACGCCGAAACGTTCGCGGGAATGGTGTACCGAGACCGGCCCGCGCTGATCCTCCAAATTCTCATTTGCCTTGCGGCATTCACCGTCATCCTATTCAGCGAGCAGTACCTTCGAGCGCGACGCATCCCGTTCGCGGAGTTCTACCCGCTAGCCCTCTGGTCGGCGGCTGGCGCGATGATGATGGTTGGCACCCAAAACCTGCTGATGATCTTCATCGGATTGGAAGTGCTCTCAATCGCGCTGTATGTCATGGCGGGTATGGCAAAGCAGGAGACTAAATCCGAGGAATCGGCGATGAAATACTTCTTGCTGGGCGCGTTCGCATCGGCGTGGCTGCTTTTCGGCGTTGCCTATATCTTTGGCACGACCGGTACCTTGGACATGGGCTCGATTGCCGCCGCCGCACTCTCGAATTCTGAGCTAGTTCGCGGCCCCCTGATTTTCGGCGTGGCCATGTTGATGATTGGCCTTCTCTTCAAGTCCGCGCTCGTGCCTTTCCACCAATGGACGCCCGACGTCTATCAGGGCGCGCCGATCAACGTCACCGCCTTCATGGCCTCGGTCTCCAAAATCGCGGCGATTGGCACGCTCTTTAGAATTTTGGACTCCGCGTTGCCCTTGCGCGACTTCTACATGCCGGTGCTGACCGTGATTGCGATTCTCACCATGGTGGTTGGAAACGTCATCGCGCTCTCCCAGACCGACGTGAAGCGGCTGATGGGCTACTCGAGCGTGGCGAACGCGGGCTACCTGCTGGTCGGCATCTTGTCTCACCTTAAGAACCCCAGCGAAGTGCCGCTGACCACCACCATTTTCTACCTTGTCACCTACGCCACCACGACGTTGTGCGTGTTTGCGGTACTGACCCTTTCGGCTAAGCGAGGCGTAGAGGGCACGAAGTTCTCCGACCTTAACGGCCTGTATCATCGCGAACCGTTCGCGGCTGTGTGCTTGGCGATCTGCACCTTCTCGCTCATCGGCATTCCGCCGCTGGGCGGGTTCTGGGGCAAGTTCTTCTTGTTCAACGACGCAATTCGTGCCCAATTGCTCCCGCTCGCGATCGTGCTCGCCGTGACTTCGATCATCAGCATCGGCTACTACTTGAACATCGTTAGAGCGGTGTGGGTGCAGGAGCCGGAGGGAGAAGTCACGATGCGAGGTGGTATGCCGATGGGCACACGTACTGCCGTGGTTCTCTGCACCGCCGTGATCGTCTTGATGAGCGTCCTTCAAACCCCGATCACAAACTTCATCGAAGGTTCAAAGGAATCTCAACTAGCGGGATCAACGCTCAAGAGTGTTGAGCAACCAGCCCAAATTCTCAGCCTGGCGTCGAAGCGTTAACTTCTGTCGTGACGGCACGTGCAGGAAGCCGATTCGGTGGTCAGGGAAGCTCTGCAACGCGCGGTAAAGCACGTAATTGCAAAGGTAGTCCCCGGCATCATCTGACCACTCGAAGTCCGGGTGCTCCGCGCACTCAGCTGTCCAGAGTGAACTTGGCAGGTCGGTGGGGCCATTCTCGTCGATGGGGCCGTTAAGCAACTGCCCCGAAACGTCTTTGGTGGCGCCGTTCAGGTTTTTCGCCACTCGCTCGAGCGACATTTTCCGCCGAGTATCGGCAACTCCAATCATCAGCAGGGCATCGTACTGATCCGACTCGAATCCGTCCTTCAAAAACAACTCGACAGAATCGAAGGTGACGTCCAAAATGAGGTGCGGACGGCCGCAGCCACGCGCTAGGGTCATGGATGGGTTCTTGCGAATTCGCCCGAACGGGCCGAAACCAATGACCATCACGCGCATAGCGCTATTATAGAGGCGGATGCGGCTCGAAAGTTACTTCGATATTGATGGCAAGATTGCTCTGTGGCCTGCTCGAAAACGCGCAGCGGTTAGGGCCACACTACGGCAACTGCTGGTCGAGAAGTTTGAAATCGGCAAACCTTACTCCGAGTTAGAAGTAAACGCAATTTTGAATGACTGGCACACTTTTGGCGATCCCGCGTTCTTGCGGCGCGACTTGGTGGATCACGGTCTGATGAAGCGTAGCCGAGACTGCCGGAAGTACGAGCGAATTGTCACGGTGTGCCCGGGGAGGGACTCGAACCCTCACGGCCTTGCGGCCAACGGATTTTAAGTCCGCTGCGTCTACCATTCCGCCACCCGGGCCTGAACTTGGAAGTATACCAATCGAAGAAAAACCCCACGACCGGACGGTCGTGGGGTTTGCTTGCTCTAACAGAAGCTCAGAGCTTGAACAAGGAGAGGCAGATTTTGTCAACAAACTTCGGACTGAAGTTTTCGCCCTTGTTGGTGGCGATGGCACCCATGATGCAGACCACGAGAGCCCAGATACCGAAGGCGATATAGGTGACAATGCCGATCAGAATGATCATCAGGATCGCAGAGGCGATGAAACCGACGAACGTGACGATGGAAAGCGTCAGGGCCAAAGCGGCTTGTCGCTTCAGGTACGGCTTGTCGGCGGATGCGATCAAGAAGAAGATCAGACCAGGAATAAACCCGGCGAAGATCGATAAGATCCAGCAGAGCATTGCCTGCTGGCGCTCATCTGGGGAAGCGGCGACCATCGAGGTGCCCATATCGCGCGGATATGGAGATGGAGGCGTCATCGGCGGGAGTTCGGATTCAGGATTTTGTTCGGGTGGCAAGGTACTCATGACAGCAAAATTCTCCTCGGTAGTGGCCAATTCCTTCTCAATAGAGCGGGAAATCTGCCGCATAGACACAAATAAGCGACGAAGCACGATGGCGAAAAGTACTGGATTGGCAGAAAAAATGCTGGGCCATGGTGCCCGGGCTTGCGAGGAGGAGGCGTTTCGTGCCAAAATTGATGGCTCGCGAGAAGGAGACCAAGATGGCCAAGAAGAAAGGCGAAAAGCGCGAAATTATTAGACTCGTTTGTACTGAAGACGGGATGACGTATTACACCACCACCAAGAACAAGCAGAATACGCCAGACCGCATTGAACTGAAGAAATTCAACAACCGACTCCGCAAGGTGACGGTTTTCCGGGAGAAGAAGTAACATGCCAAATCCAAAACGCCGCCATAGCCACCAACGTACCGCTAAGCGACGAACTCACTACGTCACCACGCTGCCTGAAATTGACATCAGCAAGGTTCAAGGCGGCGAGCCGTTCAAGCTTCGACATTTTGCTAGCCCAGAAGGCTACTACAATGGCCGACGCCTTCCAGGTTTTAAAGACAAGAGCTAATCCTCTTCTCCGCCATCGCGAGCCGGGTTGTCTACTCAGACAACCCGGTTTTTTCGTGCGCTTCCTGTTGGTGACGTAGCTCGGCGTAATACGGTTCGTAGTGAACATTCACCCTCGCGCCGCCGAGTACCTGCGAAATCTCCGACTCAACGGACTCCGCCGCTTCATGGGCCTCGACGAATGTTAGATTGTCGTCGAGCAAGACATGGAGGTCCACGTGATGGGTGCTCCCCACGGTACGCGTTCGAAGGGCATGGAAACCCTTCACCTTGGGATGAGACAGCAATGTCTTTTCGATGTGGGCAATCTCCTCGGGCGGGGCGGCGCCATCCATGAGCAGGTGGACGATCCCTCGCAGCTGGCTCATCGCCGCGACCACCACGACCAAAGTGAACCCGATGGCTAGGAGAGGATCGAGCACCGTCCATTTGGTGAAATGCACAGCCACTAGACCGACGATAAGACCTACGGCCGCGAATGTGTCACTACGAAGGTGCAGTACTTCACCGCGAAGCGCAGCGCTGTTGTTGGCCTTGGCGACCTTTTCCAATTGAGTAGCCACGAGCAGATTGACGGTCGCGCTGAAGGCCATTGCGGCGACGCCCCAATCGACGGTGATCTCTTGAGGCTGACGGATGCGCAGAACCGCTTGGCTAATCACGAACCCCGAGGTGCCCGTAATGAGTAGCATTTGGAGCCCGCTCATGATCACCTCCGCCTTCCCGTGACCGTAGGGATGCGTTTCGTCGGGGGGGCGCGCGGCGAGTTTCACCGTTTGGACAACCCCGAAGGCGATCAAAACGTCCACGAACGACTGAAGTCCTTCACCAAATACACTGATGGATCCAGTGACTTGGCCCGCGACGAGCTTGACCACCACCACAATGGAGGTGGCAACTAATGAAAGTGTCGCGGCTTTTTGAACTTGATGCATCGGTCGGCCTTTCGCTCGGGTTCCGTCGTCTGTAAGAATACTTGACATGATTCTAGAACTGAGCGTGGAGAACATTGCGGTCATCGAACGCGCTCAAATCACGTTGGGGCCAGGGTTCACGGTTTTGACCGGTGAAACCGGGGCGGGGAAGTCGCTCTTGGTGGACGCCATCGCCCTCGCCCTCGGAGGCCGGGCCGACCAAGACTTGCTTCGAGCAGGAGCCCAAAAGGGGCCAGTGAACTTGGTGGCGGATATCTCCGACAACCCGGCGGCTCAAGCCCTCTGTCAAGAACTAGGGATTCCGGTCGAGGACGGGCAGGTTTTTGTTCAGCGTGAGATCACCTCAGAAGGTCGCAACGTCAGCCGGATCGGGGGAAAAGCGCAGCCAGTGAGTGCCGTCCGGCAGCTCGGTGCACTCTTGGTTGACTTGCATGGCCAGCATGACCATCAGGCTCTTCTCGATCCTGAGCGTCATCAAGAGTATTTAGATTTGTGGATCGGCGAACCAGCGGAGCATTTGAAAATGCAGGTGCGAGTCGCCTTCGCCGAGGTAGACCTGCGCCGAAGGGAGTTAGCGACCCTTCGCCAAGGGATGCGCCATCGCGAGCAGCGGTTGGATCTGCTCCGCTTCCAGGACCAAGAGATCGAGGCGGTGAACCCGATGGTGGGTGAATCAGCCGAACTCGAGCAGCAGCTGAGCCGCCTTCAACACGCGGAGCGTCTAGCTGAATCTGCTTTCACTGCGCTCACGATCTTGTCCGACGAAGAAGGCTCGGCTGAGGAGCGTTTGGGTAGCGCCATCGCCTCGCTTGAACAGGTAGTCAAGCTCGACTCGTCGTTGGAGACGTCCCTGGAAGTTCTGCGCACGGCGCTGGCAACCCTACAGGAGGGAACGACCGATCTGCGTCGGTATGCCGAGGGGTTGGAAAGCGATCCAACGGCACTTGAGGAGGCCGCGGCGAGACTGGACGCTATCCGGCGCCTTATTCGAAAGTACGGAGAGTCCGAAGAGTCTGTGCTGGAGTTCCACCAGAAGGTGAAAGAAGAATTGGCGTTGCTGGAGGACGCGGAAAATTCTGAAGAGGGTCTCACGGCGAAGCTGGAGGAGAGCGAATCGCGACTCCGTCAGGTTGCCGCAGAGCTGACGGCTTTACGATCCGACCGGGCGGTCGAGTTCTCTGCGCTCGTGCAAGCGCAGGTACGGGAGCTCGCCATGGACAAGGCACTGTTCGCGGTGGATTTAGCTCTGAAAGAGCCGGGAGAGGACGGCGGGGATGATATCCACTTCTTGTTCTCCGCAAACCCGGGCGAGCCCCCCCGCGCCCTCGCAAGGATCGCCAGCGGCGGTGAAATGAGCCGGGTGATGCTGGCGATGAAGGTCGTCCTCGCCGGGAAGGCAGGGGTGCCAACGCTCATTTTTGACGAGATTGACACCGGGCTTTCGGGTCGAGCCGCTGCCGTTGTGGCGAAGAAACTCCAAGCCCTCGGGCAGTTTTATCAAGTGGTCAGTATCAGCCATTTGCCGCAACTGGCCGGCCGCGCTGACGCTCACTTTAAGATCGAAAAGGTGGAGCGCGAGGGCCGGACTTTTACTGAGATTCGTTGCTTAGGCGAAGCCGAGCGAGTGGAAGAAGTCGCGCGGATGCTGGCGGGCGAGGAGATCGGAGAGATGGCGATGGCCAATGCGCGCGAGCTTTTGGCCGGCAGAAGATAGTCCCGGTGGGAACCCGACGCCTCGGACCAATCATAATCTCAGTATGAGCACCGCCGCTCCCGAACTCGCTTTCCCCCAGGTCCGCTGGGACCTTTCTGCCCTCTTCAGTGGCCTCGATGATCCCAAGGTCCCCGCGACCTGGACCCAAGCCCATGCCGACGCCGACGCATTCGCGGCCAAGTATCGCGGCAAATTAGGATCGCTTTCGGCCTCTGAGCTCGCCGATGCTTTCCGTGCTCTGGAGCAACTCTTCCAAGAGATGTCGAAGCCCGAAGCCTACGCGAGCCTGCGCTTCGCCGTTGAGGCCGATAATGCCGAGGTCACCGCGTTCATGCAGGAGCAAAGCGAGAAGGCGACTGAGATTCGGGTGAAGCTGATCTTCGTGGACATCGAACTGCAGCAGATCGAGCCAGCCGCTGCGACCGCACTGCTCAACGATCCGGCAATGGCGAACTATGCCCACTACTTCCAGCGAGTCCGCGACGCAAAGCCTTACATGCTCACCGAAAAGGAAGAGGTGATCTTGGAAGAGACGGCAAACACCGGCGTCCGAGCCTGGGTGCGCCTGTTCGAAGAAGTGCTCGCCCACCACGTTTTCAAGTTCAACAATCCTGAAACCAGGGTCATCGAGGATAAGAACGAGAGCGAGGTCTTGAACCTCCTCCGCCACCCCAACCGCGAAATGCGCGAGTCGGCCGGAGACAGCTTCAGCGAGGGTCTGACCCAGCTCAGCCACGTCTTGACCTACATTTTCAACAACATCCTGCTGGATCGTAGCATCGACGACCGCCTCCGCCAGCGACCTTACGCCGAGCACAGCCGACACATGGCCAACGAACTGGAGAAATCCACCGTGGACCTCGTGATGCGAAAGTGCAAGGAGAACGAGGCACTGGTCGCTCGCTACTATCGCGTCAAGCGACAGATTCTGGGCCTGCCCGAGTTGACCCACATTGACCGCTACGCTCCGCTGTTTGACACCAAAGAGCAGATCAGTTACGAAGACGCCCGCGCCATGGTGCTGGACGCATTTGGAGCATTTAGCCCCGAGATGGCGACCCGGGCCGACGAATTCTTTGCGAAAAACTGGATTGACGCTGAGCCTCGCAAGGGCAAAACCGGTGGAGCTTTCTGCAGCTACGTGACGCCCGATCTTCACCCGGTGGTGATGATGAGCTATCTGAACAAGATGGACAACGTCATGACCCTGGCGCATGAGTTGGGCCACGGCGTCCACGCCTCGTTCAGCCGATCGCAGACTCTGGTGAACTTCCACGGCTCGCTCCCGCTCGCCGAGTTGGCCAGCATTTTCGGGGAGCAGCTCGTGTTTGACCGCTTGGTGCAAGAAGCCTCCGAAGAGGATCAGTTGGCCCTGTACGCGGAGAAAATCGAAGGGATTTTCGCCAGCGTCTTCCGCCAAGCCGCGATGTTCCGGTTCGAGCAACGTTGCCACACCCTCCGCCGAGACGAAGGCGAAC
Organism: Chthonomonas sp.; assembly: GCA_031425375.1. Lineage (GTDB taxonomy): Bacteria > Armatimonadota > Fimbriimonadia > Fimbriimonadales > Fimbriimonadaceae > JAFLBD01. The sequence goes on from JANPJF010000003.1 coordinate 137,797, forward strand.
TCAGCGCTGAGGAAATCGGGGCGGTTTGGCAGGAAGAGCTACAAGGGATGTTTGGCGACTCGGTGAAGATGGGCGAACAGCACGCCATGTGGTGGAGCTACGTGGGGCACTTCATCTTCGCGCCGTTCTACGTTTACGCCTACTCGTTTGGGGAATTGCTGACGATGTCGCTGTACCAAATGGCGCAAGCGCAGGGGCCGTCGTTCGAATCGAAGTACGTGAGCCTCCTCAAACTCGGCGGGTCGATGTCGCCGAAGGATTTGATGGCGACGGTCGGAGTGGACCTTGACGACGAAGCGTTTTGGCAGGGCGGTTTTGACGCTGTCGAGAAGCTGGTGACCCGGTTCGAAGCGCTCTGGGCGAACAGAAGCTAACCGGAGGGTGGGCTTCAGCCCGCCACCCGGCGCAAGGAATTTATTCCGATGGGATGGGCACTACAGTACATTGAGGCGCTGAGTCGCGGTGAGACCGTCTCGTTCCGACCGCGGGGCCACTCCATGTCGGGCAAGATTGAATCAGGTCAACTTTGCACGGTCGAGCCGGTGGACCCGGCCACTCTCGTGGTCGGGGACATCGTCCTCTGCAAGGTTCGCGGGAGCGAATACCTTCATCTCGTCAAGGCTATCCGCACCGGCCAGTTTCAGATAGGGAACAATCGAGGCGGAATAAACGGCTGGATCACCGCACGAACGATTTACGGCAAATTGACGAAGGTGGAGTAGCCCTAGGGAGGGTGGGCTTAAGCCCGCCACCCGGCGCAAGGAATTCCATTCCGACACGCCAACGCTCTATAACTAAAGGATGCAACCCGAGTTCTCCCGCTCTACCAGGTGGCGCCTCACACATTTTGAGGGCCCGAACGTGCCGCAATTCGTCACGTGGCGATGCGCAGACTCTATCCCTCAGCCTATTTTCCACCAGATCATGACGGAGACGGAGGCGCTGCTCCCGTCGGAGCGGAATCAGAGACGCGCAAGCCTCTTTGAGAGAACGCTAGATCAGGGATTAGGATATTGTCCACTGAAAATCGAGGAGCAGGGCCGAATCATGCGCGAACACCTCCAGGCCCATCATGCGGAACTCTATGATTTGCACGCATGGGTGGTGATGCCAAACCATGTTCACGCGTTGCTCACCCCGCTCGAAGATGTCAAGTTGGCGACCATCATGAAGAGACTTAAGGGGGCAACCTCACGGTTTATCAACCAGGCGCGCGGTGTTAGCGGCACGCTATGGCAAGGCGAGTATTTCGACCGCTACATGCGCAACGAGGAACACATGGAGAAGGTGGCGCACTACATTCATTGGAACCCGGTAAAGGCTGGCCTCTGCACGGCCCCAGGCGATTGGGCTCTTTCCTCTGCATCGGCCGGGAAGGTTCGAGTGGTTCGTGAGCGACGGGCGCAATATGGCGATGAATTTGATCCGTTCTGCGATTAGGTCGGAATAAATTCCTCGCGCCGGGTGGCGGGATGAATCCCACCCTCCATTTCAGGGCTACTCATCCAGCCAAAACTCGTCGCCAATGTTGCCCCGGTAGTACGAGCGGTAGGCCAGAAAGCCCTCGATCAGCGTCCAGATGACGGCAACGACTGCAAGCCCGATCGCCAGATCAAAAGAGAGGAATTGTAGCCAAACATTGGTCGCACATACGCCGATCAAGACCAGCAATGCGATCCAGCGGAAGAGTCGGGCGATGTGATTGAAGCAGCCATGGAAGCACCCATCGGCAACACAACCCAGTCCATCCAGCGCATCAAACGGCATGTTCGAGGTTACGAGGCGTCGGGCGGCGCGGATGCGAAGCTAGGTTATTCGTCCACCGCACCGAAATTGGCGATGACAATATCGATGTCCGCGGCGTCCACTTCGCCACTCAAATCAAGGTCCTCGATGATCGGATCCACTGAGCCGAAATTCGCAATCACCGCATCGATGTCCGCTGCGTCCACTTCGCCGCTATCGTCCACATCGCCGGTGAAAATCGTGACCGGGAAGATGGCGAAACCAGCCCGGGCATCGATGGGAGCCAGGCGGTTCAGGAACGGGGCTGGCACGATGCACCGAACATCCAAAATGCGCCGACTGGCCGTGAACGGGAAGAGTTGGTCGCCTCCGCGAACGGATGTACCCGAGCCCAAAAAGGCCGGCCCGTTGTGCTCTTGCAGTTCGTAGCTGATGATGTTCGGTGCGAGGGTTTGGCTCACCAGGCTCGAAAACGTGAGGTCGAGCTTGAAACTCGTGCCCATGGCAACCGCCACGATCCGCGACTCGATCCCCACTCTCTTATTCGGATCGTTGAGGAGGTTCACCTCACGCGAGGCCACATTAAAAGGGACCGTCGCAGAAGGGGCGATGCGTTGGATCGTGACCTCGCGCGACACGACTGAGACCGGAAGTCCCACGTCGGCACCGAGTCGCTGAACCGTCGTCTCACGGCTCACGATATCTACCGGAACCTCTTGCAGCAGCAGCCACGGCGAACAGGCGCACACCCCAACAAAGACGAAGAAATCCATCATAGCTTGAAGGCTCGAGCTTGCAGAGTGCGCAGCCCTTCGGCGAAGGTGAGGCTGGCGCTCCACACGCTGAACGATTGGTTTCCGCTGCTCAAAGTCATCGGCGTTTCGATATAAGGACCGTTGCGAGGTCCACTCTTCAGCACCACCGACCAGGAACTATCGGTCGGCACGTTGGTCGCGTGAACCACCACGTTGAAAGGACCCTCGTTGGTGACCTCGATGTCCGGCGCGTTCATGCCGCCTAGTGGATCAGCGGGGACGCCCAAGACGCCCACGGTGTGCACTTTCAGAGAAGGGTCGGTGCTGTCCGGCCAAACTTTCGCGACCGCACCGGCGGTGCCATAGCTCGGTGCAGGCAATGTTCCTGCGCCGGTGATTGTGCCGTTGTTGCGCTCGATACGAATCCGTCCAAGGCCGCCCACGTTTCCGGTGCCGACGTTGGTGCTGCAGTACGCCGAAATGGACCCAGTACCGCCAAGCTGATCGCAAATGATACGCACCGCCCCGCCAGAGCCCGCCCCGGCACTTAGGAAGTTGTCCGTTGCGCCATTGGCCACGATTGCTCCATTAAGTGTCAAGGTGCCGCGAACGACTAGCAAGAGCGCGCCTCCGCCACCGTAGCCATTGACCGCCTGATGGGCACCCCCGCCCGAGCCGCCTATCAGAGGAATGATTCGATCATTACCGTAAACCGGGCCAGACAAAGCGCTCAGCGTATTGGTGCGGGTGCCCAAGGTGGCATAGCTTCCAGCGCCAGCGTTAAGGCCGCTTGTAAGGTTCGGCTGGCCACCACCGGGGCCGCCACCGGCGGAGCCGAGAATCGTGGACGAACCAAATAGCCCGCCTCGGAATCCACCCGGTCCGGGGGTGTTTTGTACGCCGCTTAAGTTGATTGTGCCGTCAATAACCGCGTTGCCTTGGATCAGGAAGACGACCGGGCTACCGTTCGACCGGTTAATGAAGTTGATATTGGCGGTCGCGACCATCGAGAGAGAACTGAACTTGTAGACCGTGGCGAAATACGTGTTGTCGTAAACGCCCTTCCCGGCCACCGGTGCAGGCGAATCCCAGTTGGACACCGCGGCCTCGTTTAAATTGAAGGTTTTGGTCGTGAAGTTCCCGAGGACCAGACTGCCGTCGCTGGAGTCCAGAGTGCCGATGGCGATCTGCGCGTTGACGGCGCACGCCCCCCCGATGAGAAGAGAGGCGCTGAGTAGCCGCGGAAAGAGCTTTGACATCCTTGTAGTGTAACAAACTTTGCCCAGATTGACGACGCGATTTTTACCGGGACACGGTGGATTTGAACGAATCTGTACCTATCCGAGTAGAATGGAGAGGCAATCGCGTGATGCTGGTGCTGCCAGGTGGACGCGAAGGCGAACTTAATATGAGCGATCAAACGATTTCGACGGTGCTCGAAGACGAGAAGTCTGAGCACGACCTTTTGCTGGAAAGCTGGGCCGACCGAGAGTATAAAGAAGGCTTCGTTACCGAACTTGAGGCCGATCAATTTGAACCTGGACTTAGCGAAGATGTGGTTATCGCGATCAGCCGAAAAAAGGGTGAGCCGCAATGGATGACCGATTGGCGCCTGAAGGCGTATCGCCACCTCGCCAGCATGAAGGAGCCGCATTGGCCGAACGTGCAGTACCCGCCGGTGAACCTGCAGGACATCATTTATTACTCCGCGCCGAAGAAGATGCCTCGGCTCAACAGCCTGGAGGATGCCGATCCGGAATTGCTCCGCACCTTTCAGAAGCTGGGTATTCCGCTGGCCGAACAGGAGATTCTGCTCAACGTGCAAGGGAAGGCGGAAATACACGCCGGCGATATACCCGCCCCCTCCGTCCCTGGCAAGAATCGAGTAGCTGTCGACGCGGTGTTCGACTCCGTTTCCGTCGCTACAACGTTCAAGGAAGAGTTGAAGCGACAGGGAATCATTTTCTGTAGCATCAGTGAGGCGATCAAAGAGCACCCTGAGCTGGTGCGTGAATACATCGGCAGTGTGATTCCTTACTCCGACAATTTCTACGCAACGCTGAATAGCGCGGTGTTCACCGACGGCTCATTCGTTTACATCCCGAAGGGTGTGCGCTGCCCGATGGAGCTCAGCACGTACTTCCGCATCAACGCCAAGGGCACGGGGCAGTTCGAACGCACCTTGATCATCGCTGATGAAGGGGCTTACGTGAGCTATCTCGAAGGCTGCACCGCTCCGATGCGAGACGAAAATCAGCTTCACGCCGCGGTGGTCGAGTTGGTCGCGATGAAGGACGCCACGATCAAGTACAGCACGGTGCAGAACTGGTACCCGGGCGACAAGGAAGGGAAGGGCGGCATCTATAACTTCGTGACCAAGCGCGCGATTTGCAAGGGTGACAACTCGAAGGTGACCTGGACTCAAGTGGAGACTGGTAGCGCGATCACATGGAAGTACCCAAGCGTGATTCTCAAGGGAGATCATTCGGTTGGCGAATTTTATTCCGTGGCTTTGACCGCGAATAAGCAGCAGGCTGATACGGGAACCAAAATGATTCACATCGGAAAGCATACGAAATCCACGATTGTCTCCAAGGGGATCTCAGCTGGAAATGGTCAGAACACCTACCGCGGGCTCGTGAAGATCAATGCTGGGGCCGAAGGCGCACGAAACTACTCCCAGTGCGACAGCATGCTGATGGGAGACCAATGTGGCGCCCATACGTTCCCCTACATCGAGGTAAAGAACCCAACCGCCACGGTCGAGCACGAGGCTTCGACTTCTAAGATCGGGGAGGACCAAATCTTCTACTGCAACCAACGCGGTATTCCCACTGAGGACGCGGTGAACATGATCGTGAGCGGCTTCTGCAAAGACGTCTTCCGAGAACTCCCCATGGAGTTCGCCGTCGAGGCGCAGAAGTTGCTGGGCGTGAGTTTGGAAGGAAGCGTAGGTTAGGCCATTCAGGGGCGCGGCTGGGTTGGTACCAGCCGCGTCATCCCATATGCCGCATCAGTTTGGCCATAGCCAGTGCCATGCTCCGATGAAGCTCATCACAATCATCGGTCCAATGAGTAGCATGACTATAACGGCGCAACCGACCGCAGTGGCGGAAGGCATGTTCTTAAGGCCAGTCTTTCCCCAGTAGGGCAAATGACGCGCTACATTTTGCTCGTCGCCAAAGAAAACCGACAGAGGCGCGTCGATCCCGCAACCGGTGCATATCCCGCCGCCATTCGCCATCCCACACCGCTCACAAATCCAAGGACGCGTCTCGCTCATTGAGTTAAAGTGAGTGTACGATATCTTCCCGAACTTCTAAACAACGCGCCCAATTGTTCACCCAGGTTCCCGAAAATCTGCGGGTGGAAATGCAGAATATCCTCCCAGTTCAACCAAAGCCTTGTTATACTGACCAGTCGGACCTGTCACCCTCATGAAAACCTTCATCCCCGCCGCATTGCTTCTCGGCTTACTGAGCATAGCCTTAGCCGTCCCTGTCGTTCTGATGCCAGACAGCGGTGCCAACAACCGCTTGGTCGCATTCAGCCCAGTAGATGGCAGCGTCATCAACAACAACGTATTCCCCCTTAACGGATCGAGCGTCACATCCGTTTCTGCCATCCAGGTTGGCAACGAAGTTTGGGTCAGCGAGCAAACTGGCGACAAAATCTCCCGCTGGGGTTGGAACGGGGCGTCGCTGGGAGCAACGGGAGTCGGGATTCTCGACAACGTGCGCGGAATCACCCTTATTGACGGGGTCGTCTACGCCGCGAACTAGGGCACCACATTTGGGACAGGCGATACGCTGGTTCGATTCGATCCCAGCGGAACCCACTTAGGAAACTACTCCATAGCGGGTTTCAATACGAGTCCCTGGTACGTTCTCAAGCATAACGGCAATCTGCTGACGACCTCGAGCGCGGGCAATAACGACGTCCACCTCTTCGACATGAGTGGCGCTTCTGTGGGTGCGTTCTACAACGGCACCAACAGCTTTGCCGAGCAGGCTGACAAGGCCACGGACGGTTCAGTCCTCATTGGCTGGTTCACTACGGGCCGAGTGTCGAAGCACGACCCACTCACCGGCGCGCAACTCAGCTTCTTTACCGCTTCTGGTGCGCGTGGCGTATATCAGCTCTCGAACGGAAACGTGTTGTGGTCCAACGGATCGGGAGCTTGGGTTTACAATACGGCCACGGCGACCTCCAGCCAGGTCTACACCGGTGGGGGCCGTTTCTTCTCACTGGCCAACATGCCCGGAGCGGACCAAGTGCTCAGCGCTAGTCTAACTCTAAACGATACAGTCTCCACGTTCGCGGTCAACCGTTCCATCAGCTACTCCGTAACCCAAGGCAGCACCACTCTCTCAAGTGGCACGGTGATGGTCGGAACCTCGCTTAGCACAATAAGCGTCAATGTTCCCGCATCGGCGACGGGTGCGGCCCAGTTGAAGCTGGACGGCTCCTCATTCCTCCGCAGGGTCAACAACGTGACGCTGACCGGAAGCAACCAATTCGTCGGTACGGCGACACTTCCCAACGGTGATGTAGACAACTCGGGTGAGGTGGACGCGGCAGATATCGATGCGGTTATCGCCGATTTTGGTTCAGTCGCTTCTGCTTCCACCGACGTGGATGTTAGCGGTGAGGTTGACGCCGCTGACATTGACATCGTCATCGCCAACTTTGGCGGCGTAGACGAGTAAAGCTACTAGTCTTGGCGCGTGGTGAGGTTGATCTGCATCTTCACCACGCGCCAGCCAGGCATCATCGGCGGTTCCCAGTTATGCGCGCCAAGTTGCACGGCCCCCATTCGCTCATAAAGGGGACCGCATTGGGGTCGGCATCTAGGCGGATGGCGGTCAACCCTTGTCCTAGTGCCTGGTCAATTGCGTCTTCCCAAAGTAGCCTACCTATGCCCGTTCCCAGTGCCTCGGCGGCGACCATAATGCGAGATAACTCGTCCCCCTGCAAGACGTAGAAACCGAGTACCGTGCCATCTGTTTCGATGACTCTCGTGATCCCGTGCGAAATGTGGTTATCCGACACGGAAATGGTCTCGGGCTCCCAATCCATGAATTCGTCTGAGTAGCCCCAACATTGCTGAATAGACCGCCGGGCTAGCGCAGTCAAGGCGGTTTCTTCACCGATGGCGGCGGGACGAAATTGCATCATGTGCTTTAACTTTGCTCCTACACGTGCTTTACGTGAAAGCAGAACCTGCACCCAAGTCAACGCCGTAATTGCCTGCGTTTTAGAAAGCCCCAGCCGAATGGACTGGAATGGGGCTGTCAATATTTTAGAATAAGCCAGTTAAACTGGCACTACTGTGCATCGGCGAGAGGCGACGTTGGCTCGCAACGCAGCCAGCGCTTGGGCCTCAGTCTGCAAGTTATTACCTGGATACGGTCGATTGTCCCAGCCGCCAATGAGAACTCTGAAGAGCATCCGATCGCCGTAATTGGCAAGGTTGGGACAGAACGGCATGTGACTGTTGATAAATTGCTGATTAATCACGTCGGTAACACTGACCGCGTTCGGATTTATATTAGTGGTCATGGCCGAAGTCGTAGGCGTGTTAAGCGGAATCGGGGTCGAGGCGCGCGGAAGCACGGTGGTGAAGTAGAGGGTTCCCTCGTTCTCGATGACGTTAGTACACCGGACCACCTGGGTGCGATCTGGGTCAAGGGGCACGGAAACGCAGGCAACAACGGTTCCGCCGCCCTGGGGATATCCCCCGCCCGGAGGAATGATCCAGCTCTGGTAATAATAGTCCTCTGACAAAGCATAGGTCCCCACTGCCGAGCCAAACGGTTCGTTCGCGCCGTTGGTGATGTTAGTCACGGTCACGGTGACGGTCAATGTTCCGACGGTACTAAGGGTGGTAGCGAGGGTCACGTCTGGAGAGTTAGAATCGAACTCAATGCCGACGTTCGTGCCGTCGCTCAGGTTGGCGAGAGAGGACCCCTCAAGTTTCCAACGGTATCGTAGGGTCAACCCAGCCGTACCAGGAGCTACCGCGGTGATCCCGAAAGAGTCGCCTGCCGTGTAAACGCGGTTCGCGGGCGAGATGGAAACGCTCGGCTGGAAGACGGTCGCGGAGAAGAGGCTGCCACGTTGGCCGGTTTGGGTGTCCTTCGCCACCGCACCTAGCTCGCCGACCAGCGCGATGAGGCCGACGGTTAGCGCGATTCGGAGCACGGCGCGGAACGCGATGTAGACTTCCGCGGAGGCTTGTCCAGCGGCCAATTCGGCGGCCTGTTGCGTGCCTGCTTTTTCGATCAGCGGCGTAAGCGCAGAGATGATTCGAGGTGTTCCCGCAAGTCCTTCTCCAAGAAACGCGTTTAGCGTATTCACGACGATTGGGATCAGGGCATAGCCCTGTTGGGCACCTTCAAGCAGGGCAACAAAATTGGTGTTGACAGCCGTTAACGAGGTGATCGTGGCGGAAAGTTCAGCAATTCCGAATGTGAGCCCGCTGATGCCCAAAATATCGAGCAGAATGTCGCCGACAATGTGCATGGATTGCGCTCTGAGCAATGCGTCGCTGGCTGCGGTTAACCGAGCGGCCTCCGCCTCATAGCGGGGCAGAGTCAAGAATGTCGGCTGTGGCGTCGTGTAAACCGGGCACAAATAAACGAGCTCATAGATCGACTTCGAGTCGCCCGTTTGCAAGGCAAGGGCGCGTGAGACTGACGTTCGCGGCTGCCATCCGGAGGCAAGATTAAAGAGCGTGCGGGTGGCGGGAATCTCAAGTGGCTCACCTACCAGTTGCGCGGGGATGTCGGTGCGCACGCCATTCGCATCCACATGGCCAACCAAATAGGTAAACATCTGAGCGACACGTCGGCGTTCGTTTTGGACTTTGTAGCCAAACAGATCGGTGGACTGCAGAACTGTGACGCCATCCACCTCGTTACTGGGTTCAATAAGTAGCTGACGCGGAATCTGCTCGCGCGATGCTTCTCGATGGGCCGGTCGCGTTGAAAGCGCTACTGAAATGGCCTGAGCCGCAGCCGCGACCGCATTTTGAATCGCAGGATTGTCTCCATCCAGCGCAAACCCATCGGCGTTCAGTTCAGATTGGATGACTGAGGCGAGGGTCGCCGTCTGAGGCGCGGTTCTAATCAAGCTGAGCAGCGGCAACCGGCCGTCCAGGGGCATTTGGTTTCCGCCCAGGGCCACGAAAAGCAGAGCCTCGGCCGTTGAAGTGGCGTCAAGATGATGTGCCGATTCCTCTGGATCCAGAACTCCCAGCAAGATCGCCTTCTCCGAAGTTTTGTGAACCAGGACCACGATCGTGACGTTGCCGCCTGGGACCGAAACTCGGAACTGTCCACCGGACGGGGCGTTGGTGCTAGTGCCCGCAACTACCGCACAGTCGCCCTCCGCAACGCCCGAGGGCATGGTCACGTTTCCGAGAATCCGAACCAAAGTACTGGTTCCACCCCCGCCGCCAGAACCGAAGAACCCGCCGCATCCACTCAGGCAGATGGCACCCATCGCTAACGTTCCGGCATACACAAATTCACGGCGAGTCATTTTGAAGGAAGACATATTTGGCTCTGGCCGGGCAAATTGCGCCCGTCAACCAAGTGTATGAGAGCCGCGTTCTAGACGCGTTATCAGCTGAAAAATTCAGTTTCAGACCCGGCGGAGCTCTTCTCGAATCTCGTGCAAAAGATCAGGGCCGGACATCGGAGGCAGTGGCGGCTGACCGTTGAGCGGGGGCAGGAACTTGCTTATGGCGGGGGAGATATTGAGACCCGCAGCGGTCGCGGAAGCTTGAAGGATTCTGGCCAGGCGTTCTGCTACCTGCGGACGTCCTAGGCGACCTAGGCCATGGATCGCTAGCGCCGCAGGAGCAACCCAACGTCCGGATGAGGTGTATGGCAGAACAGCCTCGATCCCTCGGCAGAACTTGTCCGCCGCGCCCTCTGGGTCCTCATCCATTGACAGCAGGGCGGCAGGGATTTGGTGCTGCTCGTACAGTCGCCCTAGCCCGTTGGCTTCCGTAAATACGTGCAATTTCTCAAGCAACGTGCGCGCCTCCTCCAGTTCTCCGGCGTGAATGGCGACCTCAAGGTGCAGGAACATGTGTTGCGCACTGGCGTACTTGCCCGCCATGGACTGGTCTTTCGCAAGGGAGTCGTATTCCGCTCGGACCAAGACGAGCGCGTCATGCGCGCGACCGACGTCAGTGAGCAACCGCGCGAGGTTGCATTGGGTTACGCTCTTGTAATACGTGTGATTGCTTTTAATCGCGAGATCAAGTGCCTCTTCGTAGGCGGCAAATCCATCCTCATATTGTCCGAGTTCCAGTGCCCGCATGCCTCGGTAATTGAGAGCGGCGATTCGGTCGTTGGCGGTGCCTTGAGCATATAACTCGGTTGAGTATTTCTGCACCCCAGCCCAGTTCCCAAACTGGTGGTAACACATCAGCAGCCGCTTGATCACGCCAGCTCGATCCTCGCTCCACGCTGGTGCCCGCTCCAGGGCTTGCTCCAAGAACGGGAGAAGCTCGGGTCCATGTCGCACCACGTCCCAATTTAAACTGGGAGACGCGAGGAGAGTCAGCAGGCGGGCTGGATCGGTCTCTAAGAGGTTAGAAATCAGCCCCAAGATGAACTCTTGCTGGAGCAACGTGATCGGCTTGTGCTGGGCCTCAGGACCGCGGCTGAGAATCGCCCGTGCGTATTCGCGCAGCTCGGTTGAAACTTGTAGCCCAAGCTCAGCCTTTAGTTGGGCTCGGTAAGTTTTGAATACCTGAACGCCCTCGCTGTTCCGCCCAAGTTGGCTCAGGCACCGGAGCGTCCAACGAAGTCCCTGCTCTGAGAGCGGATCCACTTCTAGCATTCGTGACGCAAATTCTAATGCGGCTTCCCAATCCCCCTTTGCTCCAAACTCCTCGGCCAGACTTCGTAATACATCGAGCCGGCGACGCTCGTGGAAATCGCGATACGGCAAAATCCACTCGCTCTCCCAGCCCGACAATAGCGGCTTCTGAATCTGGTAATCGAGGCGGAGCAGGGAATTAATGCGCTCCTCTGCGGGCAGTTGGCTCAGCGTGAGGCGCTCCCGCCGAATCGCGTCATCCCAGTCGCTCTCGATCGAACCTAGTGCAAGGATGTCTCCATCAGCTTGGCGGATCGCCGACTCGCCGAGGGCACTCCGCGCGTAGCTCAGGGCGGGGCGAAGATTCTTGAGTTGAGTGACCGGGTCGCTGTCCGGCCAAAGTTCTTGAGCTAACGCCGCGCGAGGTAACCTGCCGCCGCGCTGAACAATCAGTCTCGCAACCACCTCAGCCGCGCGTGACGTCCGAAAAACGGCAGTCTCCCCGCCCTCCAATTTCGCCTGGAAACGCCCCAAAAGTTGAACCCGCACCAAGCCCGGCATCGAGGTTAATCGTACCCGGCGGGTTCGGTTGTCTGGCCAAGCTTCCATTTGGGCCGTTTGTAGGCTAAAATGAGAATGTGAAGCGCTCTACGTTGGCACAAGATTCAGAGGCGCGAATCCTCACATTCGAGGAGGCAGAGAGAGAAGATGCGGCTTACTGGGCCAGTCTTTCCGCAGATGAGCGGTTGCGATTGCTTACAGAGCTGCGATTTAATTGGGGCACCGAGGATGACCGAAGATTCAAAAGAGTTGCTCAGTTTATTGAATGCGAATAGCGTCCGGTTTCTGCTGATCGGAGCTCATGCGTTAGCCGTCAGCGAAGCGATTTGGATTCGCTCGTCCACCATTCGGTTGTCTCGCACCGGCTCGTCCAGAGCCACTATTGGTAACTCTGGAACGGCGATAGCCGCGATGTCGTACAAACTCAACCCTGGGTTTCCATCGACGTGATAAATCCCGGAAAACCCCTGGAAATAGTGTCGACACAGGCACTCAGCGGTGTCTTGCAAGCGAGAACTCGCGGGTGTCCAGTGTCGACTCACGCGGACCTCGCCATTTTCTCGATGATTTTTGTGGAAATAATCCACCATATTATTTGAGCCCGGCGCGGTGCCTAGCTGCCATCCAATCCTGAAGACGGATGCGCTCGGACATGTCCCTAAAATTTTTCTCTCACCTTCAAGCTTGTACCGCCCATAATCGTCGTCCGGCTCAGGAGCGTCAAGCACTGAAAGAGGACCTGATTGGTGGGCACCGTAGACGCTCACCGAACTCGTGTGCATTAGACCTAAGCCCAATTCCGAGCAAGCCTGGGCGATCCATTGTGCCCAATCCAAAGGGCCGGTCGCGATATGAAACACTGCTTCGGCACCCGAAGCTTTTATCGCGTCCTGAACTTGGTCGTAGCTGCCGATGGGCAAAACGGACCTATCCCATGCGACCGGGTTGTGCCCCAGCCCTATCAGTCTCTCCGCACAAACCGGTGCCACGGTCCCGTTCATTCCGGAGATCAGAATTCGCATGACGAGATTCTAGCCGTATTAGCCAGAGGCGAAACCGGATTTCATAATCTCTTAAAATCCGACTTCGAAACCCCGTAGAGCGAGAACACCTCGCCAATCTTGGCTTCCAATGCCGGCGTGCAAGGGCTGCACATCCGTGCGAGGAATGGTCCGATCGCGCCAGATTCCTTGAGCACATTTTTATGCTCCGCTAAACTCTGCGACTGAAGCAATTCGAGCGCCGCCATGGTCGCATCGTCCCCGGCAAGGCTTAAACGAGCGATCAGTGCTGCCATTGAGGAGGCGACAACCTTGGGCCTCGCCTCACCAAACCACTCGCCAAAAACCTTGCCGCTTGCTCGTATCCAGGCTAATGTCGCCGCTCGATCGTGAGCCAACTTCGTGGCTAGGAAGTGCCGCATCACTGGCTCCTCAACTCCAGGCACGGCGAGAAAATCGGTCTCGTACAGGGCCAGCACTTTCGGATTCTGCGCTGAGATCGAACCTATCTCGTCTGCATTTTTGAGCTCGCGCATATAGGTCGCCGGGCTTGGTGGTGGCACTAGAACTTTTGCGATCGCATCATAAGAAGCGGTGTCCATGATGATCCAGGTTCGGACCTGATCCCACGGACCCCTTCTTGGTGACTTCGCGGCGTATTGAGCTGATCGCAGGGCCCACGGGGTGCTGGGCGGTTGCAAACGATACTTCAGCTTTTTATTCGGCTCTTTTTTCTTAATGTTGAGGCACATGGTGAACGCGTCCACTTTCGGCCTCAAATTGCCGCCGTAGACCAGGGAAGCAAGGAATACTTGACCGGTCGGCAGCGTCAGGTTTTCCACGATTTGCGTGTCTTGCGCCGATCCATCCACGCATTGCAATTCCCATCCCGCTGGGCACGAGATGCTTTGAAATGTGGTTGATGCGTTACAGCTGAGCTCAGCGTGGTTCATATCCTCCGCCACGACTTGAATATCCAGCTCTTTGATTTCTGACCCCGTTAAAGCGCGGACGGTGCCATCTGCGGTCGTGCCCGTCATTGCCACTTGGACGTCTTTCGGAGGGTCGGCCATGACGCCTCCGTCCTTGACAATGAGCTCGCAACGGCAAGAAACATGTGGCGGCGATTTTGTTTCAGGGTTTGAGGTGGCCCTTTGGACACTGTGTGTAGCCACGACTTTGGGACCCTGGGTGCGCGTCGTGCTACCGTCAGGTTGAATGTTGAGCCGATAAAATTGGCTGATGACCTTAACTTTTTCAACTATTACCGGCAACGCTCTTCGAGAATCGCTACAAGGGTCTTCGTTCCAGCACGCATAGTTCCATTTCACGGTCAGGGCGGGGTTATCGTGCATTCCGTCCATGCCGCTATCCTGCTCGGCGCGGGTGAAAACTGCCATTTCATCCATTTTCACGCCAAACTTGTCGGCAGCCTCACTGTAGCTGTCCCCCTCATATTGGACATAGCGCCACCGCAGCCGATTCTCTCCACGATGCTCGGTGGGGCACTGTGCATCGCACGAATCATTACATTGTGCGTGGACGAAGTGCTTTTCGCCTAAGCACTCTTTGAAGCAGGTGAGCGATGGCTCCGAGATGAACTCAACCGGCTTCTCAGATCTGTCCCAGGTCCAAGAAATGTCAACGAGGCTTTTCGTATCTTCACCTTGAGGCCCCACCGAGTAAACGCTGTTTCCATCGGGTGGCAGTTTTAGCGGCACTGGGGCTGGCTGGACAGCAATAACGAGGGCGGCGAGCACACTGATCATATTGCCAGTATATCGATACAACGTAATATCCCCAAATTTCCTGTAAGTTGGGCTCTGTTCGGATTGGATCACCTCGCAGTAAGGTTCGCTCTTGGACCCCCACGCGCTCGCATTTTTGCCCCGCCTGTAATAGAATAGGGGGTAATGAATGCACTTCGCACTTTTAGCGTCGGCTCGCTGTTCGCACTAGCCGCTCTGGCAGTCGCCGGAAGTCCCACTTGGGGCACGGGCACTTTGGCCGTCATCCGGATGGGTGACGGGATCACTTCGTTGAGCGCAGCCACGGCTCCCGTCTCATTGGTGGAATTTGACCGTCTCACTGGGACCGCCACTAATGCGCAAGTGGATCTTACGTTTAATGGCACCGCTGGCATCACGCTCACGGGCAACACGACTGGTGAAGGTGGGATGAATGTGACTCAGGACGTGGCGACCCTTGGGGGCTATCCGCTGGCACCCGGGTTTACCGGTGCTACCACCTCCCTTGGCCGACGGGTCATTCAGGTAAACCTGAACGGCTCCGGCAGTCTTGGCGCCGCGCAGGATTTGGCAATTGCGGCTGGCCAGATTCGCGATGCAGTGCTTTTCAGCGGAGTTAACTTCGCCATTAGCACCGCGAGCCAAGGCATTCAGGTTGGCACTTTCGGTTCAAGCGTGACCACGTCAGGAAGTGCCGAAACCAACACTCGGTACCTGAGCCGCACGGTGTGGGACGGCAGCGTGGGGTACTCCACCACCGCTGCAGGAAACTACTGGGTCAAGGAGATCAACACGGACGTGATTTGGCTAGACGCCATCGCAGCGGGAATCATTGTCGCGGACTTCGCGATCGCTAACGACGGGCTCACGATGTACCTGGCCAGTGATGCAGCCACCACTTCCACCGGAGGAGTCTGGAGGTTTACTCGGACCGATACTTCAGTGCCGTTTGCAGGACTGACCGGTATTCGCATTTACAGCACCTCGGCGACTCGCCACATTACTCTGTACGAATCTGGCGGTCAGCATCAAGTGTTCGCCACCCACCGCTCCGGAGCTACGAGTTCGATTTACGGGTTCTTAAATGCCGCGAATCTGCCCTCTGCCTCCGCTGCAAGTTGGACGGCAAGTGCCCCCGCCAACACGGTGTATCTCGGCATCAGCGCCATTCCAGTTCCACCAGTGAGGATCTCCGGCACAGTCCAACTCCAAAATTATGTTGGATCTCCCGGAAGACCTTTGCTTGAACTGTCGTTGCGATCCGTCGGCGGTAGCACGACCGTCGCGGCTGTCCCGGTGACCCTCAGCAACACTGGATCCTTCTCAAGAACCTTGCCCGAGTCCGTTACCCCCGGCACCTACGACGTTTACCTGGACGGGTCGCCTTGGCTCCGGCGCAAATTGGGTAGTGTCACCCTCGCTTCTGGATCGAACACGGCGAACTTCACCCTGATTAACGGCGACGTGGACGACTCGGGTGAGGTGGACGCCGCAGACATTGATTCGGTGATTGCCCACTTCGGCGAAACTCCCGACTCCCCCTCGTGGCTCGAAAGCGCCGATGTGGACGGCAGTGAAGAAGTGGACGCCGCGGACATCGACATCGTGATTGCGAGCTTCGGTAACGTAGACGAATAAGATCGACAGCAACTGCTGGGAGGCAAGCATGAGTTTGTCTCCCAACATCGCAACCTCAGCAAAAACTTAATCGCCTGAGCCGTTCGCCCGCACATTGCGTGGTTGTGTGAAAGGTCCGTTGGCGAAAGACAAAGCGCGGATGTAGCCGCGCACACCCAAAGGATCAGGGCTGCTTTCGCAGGACGAGCTTCATTTCCGCGTCCACCTTGCCAGGAGTCAATCCCGCCATCAGCATCACGGTGAACGGGAATTTGCGCGAGAGCACAAGCTCCGTCTGCCCCGGCCGAAAGGCGCCCGAAATCTTAAACCACTCCTTCGGCTGGTTTAGGTCGAAGATCGCCTGATAATCAAGGCGTACATCGTCCCTAACAGCGGTCGGCTTGCTGGTCCAACTCTTCGGCCCCTCCACAAACTCGCGCTGGAAGAAGTACTCCACCGGTGCTTCGAGTCGCGGGGCGTCCCAAAGGAACTTGCCCTCCTTAAGGTCGATCTGCAGTGTTGGCCAGCCGATTTCGCCCTTAAATTTGGGTGCCCGCTCAGGCGAGACTGGACACTTCACCCGCAACGTATCGAGGCGGATATGTTTGGGGTTGAACAGCGGGCCGCGTTGGATCACCTCATCGTTGATGCGCATTTGGATGGGCTGTCGCGCGTTGCCGTTCCAACTTTCGTAGCGCGTCAGGTTCTTACCGTCAGGCGTGCCTGCAATCGTAGCCCCCTTGTCCATCCGGTCCAATACGATCCGCCCCCGTACCTCTCGGTCGATCTTCCAGCGCGCGGTTGAGGGGCCGTTCTTGGTCGATCCCACGCCCTTAATGGTGAAGACCAGGTCCCCCGTCCACGACCCGGAACCGCCGGATTGGTTGAGCAAACATAGTGCGAGCGCTGGCGCAAACATGCGGTGAGTTTATCCCTAGTGAGTGGTAAATTGAAGAAGTGATGAAAGCGGTGCGTATTGCCCTTTTTGCCTTGCTCGGATTCAGCTCCGTATGGTCTTCGGCGCAGAGCCTAGCCGATAATCCCCTGCTTCAAGCGGGCAACCAGATTGGGGCGACGGGCTTCGCACCGGGCACCGTAGTGAAGCCGACCGCAACCGCCTTCAAACCCGCCTCAGGTCGCGTTTACCTTCCTGCTTACGCCAAGTTGGCGATGGACACCAAGGAGCGACAGGAGCTATTCCTCACCGTTGCCGAGGGGGTCGCTAAGGCGATTGAAGACATCGCCGGGCCGCTAGGGCATAAAAACGATGCGGCCGTTGCCCTCGCCTTCACCACTGTCGTTTTGGTGGCCGTGCAGACCGCCGCCGACGTAAACGACAAGGCCTTCCCGCCCCTAATCGAAAGGTTCCAAAAGACCCTGGACACCGCCAACGTGCGCCAAGCCACCGATCGGCAGAAGCAGGAGTTTTACGAACTTTGCGTCGGGCACGCGGCGCTGGTGCTTACTCTGGCGAGTGCCTCCGACGGGGCCGACGATGAGAAGGCAGTCAAGCAGGTGGCTACCCGCCTCCTCGATTCGCTCCTCGGCGCGACGGCTAGCCAGTTCACCATCAAAGGGACCGAAATCACGCTCAAACCTAGTCGCCCCGCCGCTGCCGCAACCTCCTCAGGTCTTGCCCCGGGGTTCACCTATTCCAAGTCGTCCCGCTGGACCGAAACAAGCGGCTGGCTGATGAAAGAGGCCGTTTCGGAGAACTCTAACGGGCGACAGGCGCACGCCATGGTTCGCTTCCTGCCCGCCATCCCCGCTCAAGGGAACATGGGCGATGCCTTGCGCAAGACCTGGGCGCAGTCGCTGCCTGCCGAGATGGCCGGAAAGGCGTCTGGCATGGTGTTTCGCCGATACACCGGCGACGGGCTCGTGACCCAGTTCATCTATGGCGTGGGACGAGAGAAAACCCGCGAGTTTGACACCGCGTTCACTGTCCTCATGATCGACTGCAAGACGCATTGGCAACCCATCGTCCTCGCGCAAACCTACGTCAATCAGTTCTCAACTGCGGGTTCCGGACAAAGCGAACAGTTCAGTTGGCCCGCCACCCAGGCGGTCGCCGAGGAACTTTTCGCCAGCTTCCGGTGCCCGACTGCCAAGGGCATGGCGCTCGCCTCAGCCGAGTCGCTGGTGGGCAACTACGCCTTCGGCAACGGCGCGGCGCAGAACTGGGTGAATATCTACACCGGGGCTACCTCCTCGACCTTTTATTCCGCAGGCGGCGAGCTCAAGCTTGCCAAGAACGGCACGTTCGAATGGCAGATGTCCATTGCCTCCGGCGGGGTCGGCACGACTAGGTTCCAGGGTGAAAAAGGGAAGGGCACATGGTCCATTGAAGGCGACCAGCTCATCGTGAAGTTCACTGAGTACGACAAGTCTCTGAGCGCCCCTCCAAAAGAGCGGCGCTACAAGATCGCCGGCGTCACCAACTTTAGCGATGGCAAGAAGGTCGTCATCCTCCTCTCCGACCTCACGATCCTCCCGGCGTTGTCTACGATCAGTCCCGGGTCGAGTTGGTTCGTTTCGGGGCCCTGAGCAGGGAGACGGGTGACGGGTTACGGGTGACGAACGGAGCGCGCAGTTGCACTTCGCCCTCGGACCCCCGTTGCACTCCGGCTCCCGCGCGGGTTTTTCAGGATGGCGGCGACGATGTCAGCCTCCCCTTGGCGGAACACAAAGCGTGGATCAAGCCGCGCACTCCCAAAGGGCTTTGCGCTATTCAAATGCTCGAACTCTTCGTGCATCCTTTGCGACTTTGCGGTCTATAAGAGAATCGCCATTTTCGCCCACGCTTTGCGTCTTTGCGAGAAATGACTTCGTGCGGAAAACAAAGCGCGGATAAAGCCGCGCACTCCCAAAGAGATTTGCGCTATTCAAGAGCTCGAACTCTTCGCACATGCTTTGCGACCTTTGCGACCTTTGCGACTTTGCGTGAAATTCTCGTCCGCGAAATACAAAGGGCGGATAAAGCCGCGCACTCCCAAAGGAGTTTGCGCCTTTACGTGAAACCGCCTACTCCCCCCGGTCGACCCACCAAATACACCCGATCACCCGCCTGGGGCGCGATTAGCCCAAGCCCTGTAAACGGCCCAAACGCGGGGAGGACTCCGCCGGTCTCGCGGAACCAGAAGCACGGCACCTTCATGGTTTGCCGCCCCCGGCCGCCGAGGCGGACGCCGGGGTGGATGTGGCCGCCGAGGCTGTAGGTGTGCTCCTCGCACGGCTCGTGGCAGAAGTAAAACGGACCCTCTCTCAACTCGTGCAATGGCGCGAGGCCGGTTGCGTTGTGAAGGGCGTCGGTGAGCTTTCGGTCGTGATTCCCGAGGATCAGACAGAGATCAAGTTCTTGGTGAGCCTGCCGCCAATCCGCAAACGCCTCCAAGGTATGCGACGTCATCCCCGCTCGGGCGTGCCAGAGGTCGCCGAGCACAACCACCCGCTCAACACCCGTCCGCTCGACAACTCTCCCCAGCCGGTTGAGCGCATCATCGGTCTCGCCCAGCGGGATCGGGATGCCGCCAGCGCGGAATGCGGCCGCCTTCCCAAGGTGAAGATCTGCTACCAGAAGCGTTGAGCGGCTGGGCCACAGCGCGGCCTTTTCGGGGAGAAGAATGATGCTCTCCCCTCCCAGTTCGATTTCGGTGTCCGCGTCAACGAACGAGCTTGTCAGCTTCCTTCTCCAGCATGATGGACATACGCTCGACGCGCTTTGAGAACGACTCGGAGCTCACCGACTCGCGTAGGCGATCCACCAGAATCGGGAAGGCGAGCGGCGTCGGGCGGCGGGGGGTGGTGATCAAGATCTTTGACTTCTGCAAGCGCTCGAGGGCCTGGTGGAGCCGAGTCTGTTCCAGTTGCTTTTCCATGACTTCGCGGTCGGCTTGTCGTAGCAGCATGTTCTCCGGGTCGTAGCGGCGGAAGACATCGTACAGCAATCCGCTCGACGCCTGCACCTGTTTCGCGCCTTTTCTCTGACCGGGAAATCCCTCGAAGATAAGCCCCGCCACGCGTGCGATCTCCCGAAATTGCCTCCGCGCCATCTCGACCGAGTTGAGGCTCCCCGCAATGTGTTCGGCAAGTTCCGCCGACCGGAAGAGCCCCCAATCCAGCGCCTCACCCAGCGGGGCGGGTCGGTCTGAAACCAGCTCGAAACCATAGTCGTTGCAAGCCATCGAGAAGGAGATGGGCTCAATGCGCGAGATCCGGTACGCGAGCAACGCCGCGAGCCCCTCGTGCACGAGCCTCCCTTCGATGGGATACACGAAGATGTGGTGCCCCTCACGGGTCTCGACCCGTTCGATCAGCAGGTCGTCCATGCGCGGGACGGCCGACCACGCCATCTGCAACCGAAGCAAGGGCTCCATCATCTGCATTTCGGGGCTGGTGAACTCCCCGTCCGCCGCCTCTTCCAGCTTTTGGCGCACCGCCTGGGCAAGGGCCCCCGACAGCGGCAAGCGCCCGCCCATCCAGCGGGGAATCGCCCCTTGGGCGTTGCCTGGCTTGACGTAAGCGATCATGCCCGTAGCCTTCACGAAGTTCAGGGGCCGCCCGGAGAAAATGAAGTTGTCGCCCGGCTTAAGGCGAGCAATGAAAGACTCCTCCACGCTGCCCAAGCGCGTGCCACGCATGAATTGGATCGACATCGACGCGTCGCTGGTGATCGTGCCGATGCTCATGCGATGGCGTTTGGCGAGGTCGGGTGTTCGCACCACGTAGCGGCCGGTTTCATCCTGGATCACTCTCTGATACTCGGGGTAAGCCCGCAGCGATTCGCCCCCACGCGTGACGAAATCGATCGTCCACCGCCACTCCTCTTCGGACAGATTTCGGTAGGCGTAAGAGCTTCGAACTTCCCTGAGCATCTCCTCAGACTCAAATCCTTCTCCCGCGGCGATGGTGACCAGATGCTGAGCCAGGACATCCAGCGGCTTTTCGAAAGGCGCCCTATCGTCAATTTGCCCGGCTTCGGCTGCATCCCGAACTGCCGCCACATCCACTAATTCCATCGCAAACGTTGGCACGCACGTGATGCGGCTCGGCATGCCGGGTTGGTGACCGCTCCGCCCGGCACGCTGGAGTAAGCGCGAAACTCCCTTCGGGGAGCCGATTTGCAAGACCCGATCCACCGGCGAGAAGTCCACGCCCAAGTCGAGGCTCGAAGTGCACACCACCGCGCGCAACTGGCCGTTCTTGATCCCCTGCTCGACGGCTCCACGCACCCCGAGGTCCAGCGAGCCGTGGTGGATTTCGATCTGCCCCTTCCAATCGGGCCGCTCGGTAATGATGGCCTGGAACCAAATCTCGGCCTGCGAACGGGTGTTGGTGAAGAGCAGGCACGAACGGGACTCTTCGATCGCGTTGATCACCTGCGGCAAGAGCGTCTGGCGCATGTGGCCCGCCCACGGGAACCGCTCGATCTGCTCGGGCAACAAGCAGTCGATGATGGTCGTCTTGTCGAGGTCGCCGCGGATGATTGTGCCGGGTCGCCCCAACAGCGTCTCGGTTGCCTGCTCGAGGTTGCCGAGGGTGGCGGAGATCCCCCAAGTCCGAATGTCGGGTCTCCAGTGCCGTAGCCTCGCGATCGCCAACTCGGTCTGCACGCCCCGCTTGGACGCGATCAGCTCGTGCCATTCATCCACCACGATGCACTGCAGGTTCTCGAAGATCTTGTCCGCCTCGGGATAGCTGAGCAGCAGAGAAAGGCTCTCCGGAGTCGTGACCAGCGCGTCCGGCATCGACTTGCGCTGCTTCGCCTTCAGCGAACCCGACGTGTCTCCAGTTCGAGATTCCACCCGCCACCCGCTACCAAGCGCCTCGGCGCCTTCGACCAGCGCCTCTACCGTGTCGGCGGCGAGTGCCCTCAAAGGAGTGATCCAAAGCACTTTGAGTCCCGGTTTGGGGTCAACAAGGTCCGCCAAAACGGGTCCGAGCCAGACGGCGAACGTCTTGCCCGTGCCGGTCGCCGAGTGCACGATTCCGCTCTCGCCATTGAGATAAGCCTCCCAAGTGGCGCTCTGAAAAGGGAAGGGCTGGCGGCCTTGCTCCTTAAACCATTGGCGAGCGGGGGCCGAGAGCACTTAGGCTTTTGCCCCCAACAGCGAGAGCACCGTCTCCAGCGAATCGGCGTCTTCCGGCTTCTTGTCCGGCCTCAGCCGCGCGATGCGCGGGAAGCGCACCGCCACGCCCGACTTGTGCCGAGTCGAAACCTGAATCCCTTCAAAAGCGAGCTCCATAACCAGCTCGGGTTTCACCGTCCGGACCGGCCCGAACTTCTCCAGGGTGTTGTTTCGCACGAACCGGTCCACCTCCAAAATCTCCGCGTCGGTCAGCCCACTGTACGCCTTGGCGAAAGACACCAACTGCCCCTCGCGCCATATGCCGAAGGTGTAATCGGTGTAGAGCGACGCTCGCTTCCCGCTCCCGCGCGTCGCGTAGATAAGTACTGCGTCCACAGTGAGGGGGTCGATCTTCCATTTCCACCAGCTCCCCTTTTTGCGACCCACCAAGTAGGGCGAGTCGAGGCGCTTCAGCATCACACCTTCCACATTCGCCTCGCGCGCGGTGAGCCGCTCTTCAAAAAGGGCTTCCCAAGTCGCGGCCGGGACCGCTTTTGATAGCTTGAGGTTGCCCACTTGTTCACTTGCCACAAGGGCTTCCAGCAGAGCTCGCCGCTCCGAGAGCGGTTGGACCCGGAGGTCTTCGCCATTCCATTCCAGCAGGTCGAACGCCACCATTGCGGCGGGAACGTCTTCGAGGATCTTTTTCGTCAGCACTTTCCGACCGATGCGCTTCTGGAGCTCGGCGAAGGGAAGGGGGCGGTCGTTGCCCCACGCCAAAATCTCGCCGTCGAGGGCGGTGCCGTCAGGCAGGCTGTTGCCAATCGCCACAATCTCCGGGAAGCGTTCGGAGATGAGTTCCTCGCCCCGGCTCCACACAAAAGTCTCGCCGTTGCGCCGGACAATTTGGCAACGAATCCCATCCCACTTCCACTCCGCCAGCCACTCGTTTCTCTCTCCAAGCGAAGAAGGCTCGCCTTCCAGGGCGTACGCCAAACAGAACGGATACGGGCGGCTGTGGTGAGATTCGCCTTCGTCCTCGGCGATCAAATAGCGGAAGAAATCCGGCGTCGCGTCCCAATTCCCCATGAGGCGGTGGGCGAGGGTGGGGACGGGGACTTTACTCACTTGGCTGAGCGCGCGCACCACGAGTTCCTGCGAAACCCCGACCCGGAACGACCCGGTGATCAGTTTGTTCCAAACGAAGCGTTCGTAAGGTGACAACTCTTTCCAAGTCGCCAGCAGACTCTCGCGTTGTAAAGCCGGGTCCATCTTGGCGAGAGGCAGCAAGCGCTCCGACACCCACCAGTTCAGCGAATGCTCCTCACCCCCCTCCCCATCTCCCTGCAAGACATTAGCGATGGTCTCGGCGAGGTCACCGATCGCGTCGTAGCACTCATCGAAAAGCCATTGCGGCAGATCTGCGGCCTCCACCGCCCATGTAATGAGATCGGGGCGTTTCACGAGTCGCTTCGGGCGGCGGCCGATGAGAAAGGAGACCGCCAAGATCGCATCTTCCGGCGGCACCGCCGCGAAGTATTGGGCCATCGCGGTCACCTTTTCGGTGGTGCGGTTGGTCTCGTCAATCGCTCGGTATAGCTCGGCGAAGTCGCGCATTTACGTCGCCTCCTCGGGGGCGTCTTGCTCGCCTTCGAAGTGGGTGGCGAGCGGTTTTGCGTTGATCCCCTGCTCGTTGAGATAGCGGCTCATCGCCGCCGTGTAGCCGTGCGTGACCCAGACTTCTTCCGCCTCGGTGGCCCGAATCGCGCGGTGGAGACCGGCCCAATCCGCGTGGTCACTCAGCACAAAACCCCTGTCCACCGCTCGCCGCCGACGTGCGCCTCGCACCGCCATCCAACCCGAAAGAAAGGCGGTCGAGACATCTCCAAACCGCCTCAACCAAACGCTTCCGTGCACGCTCGGCGGCGCGATCAGGAGGCTTTGCGACCAGGCGAAATCCTTTGGCTGCTCCATCACGAGGCCGGTTTTCGGCAGGGCCACCCCCGCCCGGCGATAGTCTTCAGTCAGCGATTGCACCGCGCCGTGCAGGAAGATCGGGCCGATGGAGGGGTCCACTCCCGCCAGAGCCCGCTGAGCTTTGCCCAGCGCGTAGCCCATGAGTAGCGAAGCCTTCCCCTGCAGTTGGTTCGAGCGCCACCAGGCGTTGACATCGGCGAAAACCTCGCTCTCGTCGGGCCAGTGGTAGATCGGCAGGCCGAAAGTGGACTCGGTCACAAACAGGTGGCACTTGATTGGCTCAAACGGCGCGCATGTAGGGTCGGGATCGGTCTTGTAGTCCCCGCTGACAACTTCGACTCGCCCCTGGTGTTCGATGCGAACCTGCGCCGAGCCCAAGATATGCCCCGCCGGGTGCAGGCTGATCTTCACCCCGTTGATCTCGCGTACCTCGCCGTAGGGAAGCGATTCGATGTTGGCCCCTTCGCTCATCCGGCGTCGCAAGACTCCCTCGCTGGGTACAGAGCAGAGATATTGCTGCATGCCCCAGCGAGCGTGGTCGCCGTGCGCGTGGGTGATGATGGCACGCTCGACGGGCCGCCAAGGATCCACAAAAAAGTCTCCCGCGCGGCAAAAGAGCCCGCGGTCGGTAAGTTCTAGGAGCGTCGAGGTCGGCACCGGTCTAGAGTTCTACGTCGCGTGTTCAGGAGGGGTAACGGATGACGGGGGAAGAACGGAGCGCGAAGTTGCACTTCACCCTTGGAATTTGGACGGGGCGGTTTGATCGGCTAAAGTAACTTCATGGAGCGGGGAGTTGAGTGAGCGGCTGATTTGGGAGGCGCCCGAGGAGCTGGAGGGGCGGATGGGGCATATCGCGCGGCGGCTGATGGAGGCTTGGCTGGAGCAGGCGATTCCGGAATTGGACCCGATGCTCTCTCGCTTCCAGGCGGACGACTCGGGGGTGTATCTCGTTAGCGAACCTTACATAGATGCTAGCCAATACGAGGAACTGGCTCGGCAGGCGGCGGAGGCGTTCGAGGCGTGCGTGGATTGGGAACAAATGTCAAAGCAGTGGGCCCTCTTGCGCTATAAAGGGGAGCAGCTGGAGCTATGGGAATTAGATAAGGAACTTGCGGCAAATGTGCTTACGCCGGAGCAGGTTGAGTTGGCGTTAGCGCTAGATGCTGACGTAGCGTCGCTAGAGGGATTTGAACAGGCTCTGGGTCGGGGCTTGTCGCGGAAGGACTTCGCACTGATTTTAGCTAAGCGGGCAGAGACAAAGTATCGCGTCAGAGTATACGATAACGCACGCTATCAAGACGAGGAAGCAGCGGTCACCCTACTTGGCTCTTATGAGAGTGCGGAGGAGGCGGTGGGGGCTTGTCAGAAAATGGTACTGGAGTATCTCATAGAGGTGGGTTATGACTTAGAAAAGTACCAAGCCTTTGGCCCGGACCCGACGGTGGTGTCGCCCAGGGGTTATGACCCCGTTGTCTTCTCAGCGTGGGATTTTGCCAAGCAGCAATGTGAGGCTGACGGGGAGAATCTGGGGTAAGACTGGGCGATGCAGGGTTTGGTGTTGTTGTCGCTCCTGGTGCTCCCTCGCGCGGAGCTCGTGGACGGGGTAAGGCAGATCGCCGCGCCGGGCTCGCCGGGGAATGTGGTGGTTTGGGGCGACGGAGGGCTGTCGGTGGCCGCGGATCGTGATGGGCGGACGGTGGTGGGGGCGGTGGATGGCCCCGGGCGCATCGTTGCGTTGTCGCATAA
Source organism: Chthonomonas sp. (assembly GCA_031425375.1). GTDB lineage: Bacteria > Armatimonadota > Fimbriimonadia > Fimbriimonadales > Fimbriimonadaceae > JAFLBD01. The sequence continues at coordinate 163,854 of JANPJF010000003.1, forward strand.
CGGGATGCTGGGGGCGTTTGATGTCGCGGACACCGGGAGGCTGTTCGCCAACTCCGTGCGTTGGGCGGGAGGCGGCAACCCGACCAAAGTGACCTCGTCGCACACGGGGCTGGGCGCGCATCTGAAGGCGCACGGGCTGCCGGCGCAGTCTGGCTGGAGCGACTGGTCGGGAGGCAAGGGTGAGGTGGCGGTAGTGGACGCCCACCAAGTGAAGCCCGCCGACGTGGTGCCTCTACAGGACTTTGTTCGGCGTGGGGGCGGACTTATCATTGCGGCTACCGGCTGGGGATGGCAACAGGGGAGCCAAAAGCCGATGAGCGAATTTGAGGCCAACCGGGCGCTGAGGCCGTTCGGGATCGGCTTTGGTGACGGCTTCGCAGAGAAGGATGGGGGCGGACTGTTTGACGTGTCGCGGTTGCCCGGTGCCGAGACCAACGCGGGCATAGCGATGGCGACGCTGAATTCAGGCCAGGGCAACGCGGTTCTGGCGGGGCGCACTGCGGTGGATCTGCTGCGCGTTCTCCCGACGACCGACCCGTGGATCATGGCGCGAGTGAAAGACTTGGTCGCAGTGCCGTCGGTGGCGATCCGCCCGGAGAAGCCGGTGGGTCAAAACCAAGCCAAAGAACGATTCATGGTAGCCTACCAATGGCAGCAGATTGAACGCGGCGAATTGGTAGGGGCGACCCCATCGTCGGAAGTGTTCCCGGGGGCGGTTCCGGCCGAGGCGAAGCCGGTCAAGACGACGGTGACCCTGCGTGCGGGAGAGTCGCGCTGGCTCAGCACGGGGCTCTACGCTGTGCCTGGGCAGGCGGTGAGCTTCGTGGGGCTGCCCGCGGGATCAACCCTGCGCATCGGCGGTCACACGGACAGCCTTTGGCACCTCGATAAGTGGCAGAGATTCCCGGAAGTGAGCCTGAGTTGGCCCGCCAATACGGGAACGTTGAGTGCGATGAGCCCGTTCGGTGGGCTAGTCTATGTGGAGTTGCCCAAGCCGCTCAGCGCTCCTGCGAACCTGGGGGTAGACGGAGCAGTCCGTGCGCCGCGGTTTGTGTTGGGGGAGATGACCTTTGCCGATTGGCGTCGGCAGCTACGCAACAATCTGGCTCCGTGGGCGGAGATCGAATCGAAGCACATGGTGGTGACCGTGCCGCGCTCCGCGGTCGAGGGGCTCATGGACCCCACCCCCGTCGCCCAGTTTTGGGACAAGGTGGCGGAGGCGACCGCCGACTTAGCGCAGATCCCCCGCTGGCGTGGCTTTAAGGAGCGGTTTATGGCGGACCAGCAGATCAGCGCGGGCTACATGCATTCGGGCTACCCGATCATGACCTGGCTGGACGTGATCGGTCACGTCACCGACGCCGAACGGCTCTACAAGGAAGGGAGCTGGGGCCACTTCCACGAGATCGGGCACAACCACCAAAACGGGGACTGGACCTTTGAAGGCACCGGAGAAGTCACGGTGAATCTGTTCACGCTGTACAGCTACGACACGGTGGTGGGCAAGCGTCCTAGTGACCGTGCGTTCACGCCCGCCGACTGCTTGAAGCGATTTAATGATCATTTAAAGAGCGGAAAATCATTCGAAAAGTGGAAGAGCGACCCGTTCCTGGCGCTCACGATGTACGCTCAAATGCAGAACGAGTTTGGCTGGGACACGTTCAAGCGTGTGTTCAAAAGCTACCATTCGCTACCGAGAGATCAGCGACCCAAAAACGATGCAGAAAAGCGTGATTTATGGATGACCATGTTCTCCGGCGAGGTTAAGCGAAATTTAGGGCCATTTTTCCAGGCGTGGGGCGTACCGACGCGCGAAGAATCAAAGGTGAGTATCGCGAACTTCCCCATCTGGATGCCCACGGGCATGGAGATGCCCTGAGAGTGTAACCTCGCGGCATGTCAAATCTTGGTGATTTAAACCCTGTCGCTGAGCTTGCCGGATCCATCCGCGAGTCCGGGAAGTTCTACGCGAATGACCTTCGCGCCTTGCCCGTTGAGGCTTATGGCGCTCCGTTCGCCGAGAAGGCGCGTAGCCCGCAGAGCTTCACCACTGAGGTGATCGTTATCAACCGTATGGTTGCAGCTCAACTGAGGGGCGAGGAATTCCCTTGGCCCGATCCTGAAGCCTACGCCGAGATCGAGGGATCAATGAGTTCTCCCGATGCGGGAGTCGCCGCGTTGCTGAGCAGCTCGGACGAACTCGCCGCTGCGGTGGAAGCCAACCCCTCCCGACTCGCGGACAAAACCATGGCACCATGGAATGTCGAGGTCACCTTCTGGTACATGGCGAACCTCTCGGCCAGCCACATGATGTACCACGACGGCCAATTGACCTACCTTCAAAGCATCCATGGTGACGACAAGATGCACTGGTTCGACGCGTAATCCGTAAACCCAGCAACGAAGCCCTGAACTTTCAGGATTTATTGAAAGTTCAGGGCGTATAATAGAGGTGTGGCAATCACACCAGAGCGCATCGTTGGCGAAGAGTTGATGGATATCTACCGGAAGGTGGACGAAGGAACTCGCCTCAGTTTCGAGGACGGCATGCGGCTCTACCAAACGCCGAACCTGACCGGCGTCGGTTACCTGGCGAACATCGTGCGCGAGCGACGACACGGTGGCAAGACCTATTTCGTCCGCAACCAGCACATCAACTATACGAACATCTGCAACAAGTTTTGCAAGTTCTGCAGCTTCTATGCCAAGAAGGGCGGCCCGGCTCCCTACGAGATGGATATGGCCGAGGTGAAGCGGCGGCTTGATTGGCACAAAGACATCCCCATCACCGAAGTGCACATGGTGGGCGGGATCAACCCCAGGCTTAAATACGACTACTACCTCGACCTCGTGCGGCTGGTCGCGACCAGCCGACCCGAGGGAGTCCACGTCAAGGCGTTTACTGCAGTAGAGATTGTCCAAATCGCCCAAATCGGCAAGGTCTCCATCGAGCAGGCTCTGCTGGATCTGATGGAAGCCGGCTTAGACTCCCTCCCCGGTGGCGGCATTGAGATTCTGAGCGATCGTGTCCACACCGAACTGTTTGGCAAGAAGCTCAATGGCGAAGAGTGGAAAGACGTGGCGCGCATCGCGGCGAAGCTAGGGCTGGCGCAGTACGCGACGATGTTGTACGGTCACATTGAGACGGACGAAGAGCGAGTGGACCACTTGGTTCAGATTCGCGAGTTGCAGGACGAGACCAAGCACTTCCTCACCATGACTCCGCTCAGCTTCCACCCCGAGGCCACCGAACTGGAGCACATCACGGGCCCTACGGGGGACACGGACCTTCGCAATATCGCGGTGAATCGGTTGATGCTTGACAACTTCGACCACATCAAGAGCTTCTGGATCATGAACACAGTGCCAATCACTCAGATGGCCCTCTGGTACGGCGCCGATGACGCGGACGGCTTGGTTCACGAGTACGAGATCACGTACAAGGACGGCGAATTTGGGAACAAGTCGCAGGCGCTGACCTACGACAACATGGTGCGCATGATTGAGGAAGTTGGCCGCATTCCAGTAGAGCGAGACTCGTTCTACAACGAGATCATTCGGGAAAACCCGAGCCCACGTCAAGTGCGTAACCTCATTCCGATCGCAGTTTCGTAGCGTTCCGGGGGGCGTGCCTTCAGGCCGCCTGAGGCAAGGGAGCTTTTAAGCTCCCTATGTCAATTCAGAAAAGGATCGTATGGCTCTCCATACTCCGACAGATCCTCCAATACATACTTTCCGGGACGTTCCGAGACTAGCCGAGCAGAAGAGAGCGGCCAATCCAGCACTCCCTTACAAAGACCCGCTTTGATCGGATTCCCATGGATGTACTCGGCTACTCTTCGAAAGTGCTCCTGGTCTCGAATGAATCGGTCGAAATATTGCTCCTGCCACAGGGTGCCACTCGCTCCTCTTGCCACATTGATCGCTCTTGAAGTCGCTCCCTTGATACGGTTCACCACGTAGGCGAGTGATTTCCCTGGCCTTGGAGTCAACAAAACATGGACGTGATTAGGCATTACAACCCACGCGTGAAGATCGTAGAGCGCGGCGTCGTGAGCTTGTAGGAAATCCTGTACGAGGTGGCCATGTGCGCTTGCCCGGAGCGGGCAGGTTCCTAAGCCGCTGTCCAAAACCCGTTCAAGCTCGCTCATGCGGCGGTTGGATCGCTCGTGTGTATCCAAGTGGTCGGTTGAAGCCAGAATCTCAGTCATCTTCTCCTTAGGCACGGAGTCGGCGCAGCGCCAAGTGAGGAACTGGGGGATTGAACCGGGGTCGTAATGCGGAAGTGCACGTCTTGTGTGCCATGCCGATTGCTCCATGGTTCGTTGATTGTGACGCAGTAGAATTCCGTTTTGACTGTGCAAACAGTCAGAGGGAGCATGAATGCTCCCTTGCCGCAGGCGGCCTGAAGGCACGCCCCCCTCGGGCTACCAAGTGTTGTAGGCCGTCCCGTTTGTCGAAATATTCCTACTCGGCGCTCCGATCGCATAACCCGAGGGGACAGCGCCCTCGCGATGCGAGTTCCAGCACCAGCCATTGACCTGCATTCCGGATTCCGCGTTTGCCGTAAAGGCCGGATCATTTACCGGTAGCCGCTTTAGGTAAGGCCCGCGCCATGAGTTAGGTTGAATCGGTTGCATTCCCCAACCTACTCCCATCCCGGTAGGTAGCCACCCGGAAGCGGGAGGCGTAGCGCTGGTCAAGGTGTCGGGCATCGGATAAACGCCGGTGTCGGCGCACGCACGGTCCATCGCTTCACGAATCAGAGCCAAGTCAGCCCGCAGCTTATTTTCTCTCGCCTTAAGGCCGTTGCGGGAATAGTTAGGAACTCCTAATGTGGCCAACAACAGCAACACTCCGGTCGAAATCATCACTTCTGTTAGCGTAAATCCTGCGCGACCCCTCATGATTACCTAAGTTCTTCCACATCCGGACCGAACTATCGTCCATGCTTGTGGAGTGCTCGCGTCCGAAGTCTTAATGATCCGGCCCGCCCGGTTCGGATTCAACCCCGAGACGGCGGCAACGAACGCCTTCCAGCACGACGGCGACGCCACTAATGCTCTTCAGGAGTTCGATGCCGCTAGCGAGATCCTCGCGGATGCGGGCGTAGAGGTGCACGTTTTCGAGGACACGCCCGAGCCCATCACGCCCGATGCCATTTTCCCAAATAACTGGGTCAGCTTCCACGAGCAGGGCGCGGTGCTCTATCCGATGTTGGCGCCCTCGAGGCGAGCAGAGCGGCGACTGGACATCTTGGAAGCGCTTGGCAAACGCGTGTTTCTCGATATGACCCACCACGAGGAAGAAGGACGGTTTCTGGAAGGTACAGGAAGTTTGGTGCTTGAGCGTAATGAGAAATTTGCCTTTGCTTGCATTTCGCCACGCACGGATCGGATGCTGGCTTTTCAGTGGTGCCAAACCATGGGCTATCGGCTGATTGACTTTGACACGGCCGCTCCCGATGGGGTTCCGATCTACCACTCCAATGTCGTGGGGACGATTGGCGACGGGTTCGCCGTGGTGTGTCGGGAGGTCATCAAAGACCGCGCCCTCTTCTCGGTGTTCGAAAATGTCGAGGACTATGAGGTGGTAGACATCACACTCGAGCAGATGGCTCAGTTCTGCGGCAATATTATCCAGCTTCAAGGCCGAAAGGGGCGAGTGATCGCAATGAGCCAAGCCGCGCACGATGCCTTTCTTCCCCACCAGAGGGAGACGCTAAGCCACTTTGGCACCTTGATCGCGTCACCCATCCCGACGATCGAGCGTCTGGGTGGCGGCTCGATGCGCTGTATGATCGCGGAAGTGTTCTAGTCGGTGCCGAGTGAAAATTCGATACGCCGATTCGAAAATCTTCCGGATTCGGTGTCGTTCGACGCTATCGGATTCGTGGCTCCCATTCCCCTTGCCTCCAGCATGGACTCGTCGGCTCCTTCGCGGATCATGAAACGGCGGATTTCTTCGGCTCTTCGCTGGCTCAGTTGCTCGTTGCCAGAAGCCGAACCACTGGAATCGGTGTAGCCCGAGATCACGATTTTGCTGCTCAATGTCATTTTCGCGGCTATCGCCAAGATTTCCCGATTGGCCTCTGGGATTTGAACGCTCCCACTACGGAAGTTGATCACCATTTTGTTGAGGGCTTGGACCAGATCGGCGGGCGAAGCATCTTGTGTCTCGACCACAGCCCGAACCGCCTCAAGCGCTTCAGCATTCGCTGAGGTTGCGGTAGCGTCCAGATCAAGGATATGCACCTCGTATTGACCGGTGAGCCGATCCGCAAGTAACTCTTTCCGCTCGTTCAACTGTGATTTTGGCAGGCCAGCAAGCGTGAGTTTGTAGTTCTCGAAGGACATTTCTAGCCCACGAGGGGCATCACGTAACACCTCCGCGAGAGCGGGGATCCAGTTGGCCCGGCTGACACCGAGGTCTACCTCAACAGATCCGCTCGCCCCGCTTTCTTTCAAGGCGCTCTCAAGCGACTCTTTGTCTTCTCGGTCGCGCACGACGCCGGAATAAGTCAGCCCGCTTCCGCCTCTTTTTACGATCAAGGTTGCGGGAGCGAGTCTCACCGTGGATGGCCGTTCCACGGCCTCGCTTAGTACCTTGGGCTTGACCGGCTTGGGGGTAACGGACTGTCCACGCAATGAAAAGGCAGTGATTGCGAGGACGATAACCGCGAGAGCCACCGGGGCCGTCCAGCCCTGAAATCTGTTGGTGACCGGTTGCTCGGAGCGTGAATCCCGAACCTCGTCCAATTCCGGGGACACAACCACGGAATGAGTCGGTATCGGAGCCGCCCCTGCCCCCCAAGCGGGAAGGCTGGCGGGAATTTCGCCAGTGGGCGTCAACTGGCTCACCACTTCCGGAATGGCGTACGCCAACGCTTCGCTGGCGGTTCGAGGGTTCATGCCAACTCGCTCGGCGATGCCCTCGATAGCCTCCATGCTGAGCGCTTCTTCGACGGCTTCTGGAGGGATGGTCTGATTAAATCCTTCACCTAGCCAAGTGGCGACCTCGGTGCCGTATCCGATGCGGCGAAACCTTGCGAGCATCCCTGACCAACCGTCTGGCCAAGAACTGTCAACGTGACTTAACAACGCATCAAGGAGCGGACCGGCACTCGCCCCGAGTCCAAATCGATGGGCCATTTCTTTCGCGAGTCCGTCCAACATGGTGTTCTTAGTTTGACGTATTACCGCTGGCGGATGATCCTTTAGACCGGGCTTCAAGAAAAATGGAACCGAATGCAGGGTGATGCAGGTTGACGAAAGGGAAGGGCGCGAGGCGCAATTCGTGCGAGTTCAATCACTATGGGAACCCCAACGTCCACGGGTATGCTCTCCGCCGTTATGCTGTTCCGACGCGGGGACCCGAAACGTGAGCGCTTCGAGCGACTCGCCGAGCAGGTCTTTCCGTCTCTCTTCGGTACCGCATTACGGCTCACCCGCGACCGAGAAGACGCCAGCGACCTCACCCAGGAAGCGGTGATCCGCGCGTACGAGGCCTTCGACCGGTTTGATGGTCGAAATTTTAAAGCTTGGATGCTCCGCATCCTGACCAACCTCTACATCAACCGCTATCGCCAGCGAAAGCGAGAGGGCCTCACCGAAAGCCTTGACGACGAGTACGCCGCCGAACCCGTGGCCGCTGAGGGAAACACCCCTGACCGTCTGCTATTCGACAACCTCGTTGGTGCTGAAGTCGAGGAAGCGCTGGGCAAAGTGCCCGCCGACTTCCGCATGACCGTGCTCCTGAGCGATGTGGAAGGGATGACCTATGAGGAAATCGCCGAAGCGACCAACGTCCCGATTGGCACGGTCCGATCAAGACTAGCAAGAGGACGGGCAATTTTGCGTCGAGAGCTGGAACGATACGCTCTTGAACGTGGTTACATACGAAAGGAAGAACAACTAGGATGAGTGAGTATTTGGACATCCACGCAGTCGCCGACGGACAAGTCGGCCCCGAGGAGGCGCAAGCCTTCAGGGAACAGATTAATCGAGAGCCGCACCTACAGCGCGAGCTCGACGCTATCGTGTCCCTTAAAAGCACCATTCAGCAGCACTGCAAGGGCGTTCCGTGTGAAGAGACCTGGAAGAGTTGCCAATCTCGACTTGCTTCCATCGAGAAGGCCGACCGCGTCAACGGATTCGTCGCGAAGTACTCGTGGCAACTCTGCGGATCGCTCGTCGTGTGCATCCTCATGGCCGGAGCCTGGTCCCGAATGGGCAACCAGTCGCGCTCCATCGACCCCAGCCAAGTTCCAAACATCGCGGGATTCTCTGCTCTTCCAAATTCGGCTGGCAATGAGTATGGATTTCAGAAGTACCTCCGAGATACCTGGCGACTCAACGGCGCATACCGAAGCCAAGTCAATGGTCGAGAGCTAGTTTGCTACGACCTTGAAGATGGCATTGGGCGATTTGCTCTTTATGCGGTCGCTGGTGTAGACCAAGTTGAAGGCGCATGCCACCGAAAGGTTCAAGGCATGAACTGCTACAACTGGGTTCACAACGGAGTGCAGTTCATGGTGATGTCGGATCGAGATCACACCGAGCTGGAAGCCATCGCAGCAAAAGTTAATAGTCAGCGGTAAAGGAACTCGCTTCCTGCTCCGACAATCCCCATAGGGAGTCTTGTTCCCCGTATTTCTACTCGAGATACCGATGAGCCTGCGATGGGGATTTACTTTTGAATTCGCTCTTTTCTCGATTTTTGCGTGGTGTCGCCCGTCTGTTACCGGACCTTGTGTGGGTCCAAATCAGTCTTGCGGCGGCCTTATACATCGCCGCTGGCGAACAGTGGCCTTTCGAGTTCGAAGAGTACGGCGCCGCCTACGCCGCCCCAATGGCGCTGCTCACCCTGGCGACCCTCATCTGGCGTGGAGTTCACCGCATGAACCCTCGCTATGTCGGGCTCTACGACCAGATTAACCTGAGCGTCGTTGCCGCGATCCTCACGGCGGGACTTCTCGCCATCGATCGGCTCAATTTTGGCTTCATCCACCTGTCCTTCCCGCTGCTCTTTGGATTTATCACGTTAGTCGGCATCACCGGCTCGCGGGTAGTCACTAGGATGCTGAGCTGGGGGAACTCTCCCTTCGGCTCGCGCCCCGCAAATGCCCGAAAAATCCGAACGCTCATCGTCGGGGCGGGCGATGCCGGCGAATTCGTACTCCGCGAGATGAGCCGAGGACGAGAAGATCATCGCATCATCATGGGCTTCGCCGATGATGATCCAGCCAAGCGCTCCCTCATCATCCAAGGCGTGCGCGTGCTTGGAACCGTTGCCGAGGTACCACTCCTGGCCGTCAACCTCAATCTCGACGAAATCATCATCTGCATGCCAAGTGCCGACGGCGAAACGATGCGCCGGGTGAACGATCTCTGCATGGCGACGAACGTGCGAGTCCGCACTCTTCCCAGCGTGCAAAGCCTGCTCAGCGGGCCTGTCAATCTCCGCCAGCAACTCCGTGAAGTTGACGTCGAAGACCTCCTTCGCCGAGAGCCCGCTGCCGTGGATCCGAAGCTTGTCGCTAGCATCACCACCGGCGAAAGCGTGCTCATCACCGGCGGCGGTGGCTCCATCGGCAGCGAGCTTTCGCGCCAAGTCGCTGGCCTTAATCCCGCCAAATTGATCCTCTTAGGCAAGGGCGAAAACAGTCTTTACGATATCGAGCAAGAGCTCATCCAGACCACAAACTTCTTGCCCGCCACGGTGGTTTGCGACGTCCGCGACCCCATGTCCATGGAGTTCGCCTTCGCCAAGCATCAGCCTTCCGTGGTCTTCCACGCGGCTGCTCACAAGCACGTGCCGCTCATGCAGTCCAATCCGATCGAGGCGATCCGAAACAACGTCTTCGGTACCCTCTGTGCTGTAGAGACCTCTATCCGGTACGGAGTTAAGCGATTTGTTCTGATCTCCACCGATAAGGCGGTGAATCCCACAAGCGTCATGGGTGCCACCAAACGTGTCGCCGAAATGGTGGTCAGCGCCTACGCCGCACAAAGCGATACCAACTTCGCCGTCGTCCGATTCGGCAACGTTTTGGGTTCCCGCGGATCACTCATACCGCTGCTCAAAAATCAAATCGCCCGCGGCGGTCCGGTGAGGGTTACTCACCCCGACATGACCCGCTACTTCATGACCATTCCGGAAGCCGTGCAACTCATCCTACAAGCCGGAGCAAAAGGGCAGAACGGCGAGTTGTTCATCCTCGACATGGGCGACCCCGTCAAAATCCTTGATCTCGCCTACGATCTGATCCGACTGCACGGTCTTGTCCCTCACGAGGATATCGAAGTCAAATTTATCGGCCCACGTCCGGGCGAGAAGCTCCACGAAGAGCTCACCTACGCGAAAGAAGCCCTCGTCGAAACGGATCACCAAAAGATTCGAATGGCCAAAACAGCCAGCGTCGATTGGCATTGGCTCCAGCACGAACTTGCCATGCTTCGCGAACTCTGCGAGGCTGGCGACCAAGAGAAAGCCCATCAGTACTTGATGGAATTGGCTTGGGGCAAGCACGACCTGGCCGACAAGACCTGGGACGAAGGACTCCGAGCCGCATAAGGGCCGGGTATCCTCTGAAATCTCGCGTAGGGGTATAGCTCAGTTGGTAGAGCGGCGGTCTCCAAAACCGTAGGTCGCGGGTTCGAATCCTGTTGCCCCTGCCATCCCCTTAGCCAAACGTTAAGGGAACCCAGAGATGGGGCGGACGCGTTGCAGGATACGACACAATGAAGCCTATGGCGCGAGTTCTCGCCTTCCTCCTCCTCACGATTTTCGTCATCTCTGGCTGCCAAAAGCCAACCGCCATAGGCGGCACCATGCGGAAGAGGGTGTACCTAACTGCCGTGTCGTTGAGCCCGAGTACGACGGAAATCTTGCTGACCCATTTCTCTTCGGTGCGGCCGCTTGGGCGCACAGCGAGTTGCGACTTTCCCGACGTCGTCAAAACTATTCCCATCATGGGCGGAGTGAAGCCTGACTTCGAGCGTCTCGCAAAGGCTCGCCCGGATATCATCCTGTACGACGAAGCTCTGTACAATCCCGCCGATATTGAGCGGCTGAAGCAACTGAAGATCGACTTGCTTTCCTTTGGCCCTAAAACCGTGGACGAATACAATGACTGGCTCGTCCGTACGTCGGCAATGGTCGGAGGCGAAACGGAGGTTTCTGATTACATCGATCGGATCGTTGCAGCACGAACCACCAACATCGCGGAAGCGACAACCAGGCGGCGCGTCATCCTGCTCCTCGGTGGTAGCACGGGCGAATACATGGTGGCAGGCACGAAAACGATCCAGGCCGACTTCCTGCGCGCAAGCGGGTTCGAACCGGTTGGGCCAGATGCCGAAAAATTCGTTACCATTAACGTCGAGCAGTTGTTGCTCGACAAGCCGGATGCCATCGTGGTTGCCGGAGACGCAGCACGCGTCCTCGCTGACCCTCGCTTAAAATCGCTCGGCGCAGTTCAAGCCAAGCGGGTCGTATCGGTAAGTGACCCGAACACCATTTTGCGAGCGGGTGCTCGCGTAGATCAATTGTTGTCTAACCTTCGGCCTGCCGTCGAAGGCTTGTTCTCGAAGGAATAGTTTATGAGCATTGCTGAAATCGGAGTATTTGGTGGTTCAGGCTTTTATAGCCTGCTGGAGAACGTGACGGAGGTCAAAGTCGACACCCCGTACGGCGCGCCAAGCGATAGTGTCTTCCTCGCTGAAGTCGCGGGCCGCAAGGTCGCGTTCCTCCCTCGCCACGGAAGAAAGCACACGCTCCCCCCACACAAGATCAACTTCCGCGCTAACGTCTGGGCCATGAAGAAGCTCGGCGTGAAAGCGATCATCAGCCCTTGCGCCGCAGGTTCCCTCCAGGTTCATGTTGAGCCGGAGCACTTCGTGGTTTGCGACCAGTTCGTTGACCGCACCAATGCCCGCGCCGACACCTTCTACGACGGCCCCATCGTTTCGCACGTGTCCCCGGCGGACATGTACAATCCCACCCTGCGGAAGATCGCCATCGACGCCATCCGCGCTAACGGAATCACCGTCCACGAACGGGGCACCGTCGTGGTCATCCAGGGCCCCCGGTTCAGCACGACCGCTGAGAGCATCTGGTTCCACAAGCAAGGGTGGGAAGTCATCAACATGACCCAGTACCCCGAGGCTTACCTCTGCCACGAACTGGGCATGGCCGTGGTCAACATCTCACTCATCACCGACTACGACAGCGGCGTCCACGCCGGAGCCGAAGCGGTCAACGCCCACAGCGTGCTTGAAGTCTTCCAGCGCAATAGCGAACGAATTCGAAACGTCGTGCTCGACATGATGAAGAACATGCCCGCCGACCTCGATAGCTTGGGTGGCGCGAAGCACCTTGAATGGACTCGCGGTGACGGTCATGCGACGTCTGAGTTCGACGTGCGTCTATACAATCAGTGAGAAATCGAAACCTGGTCTTCGCGCTTAGCCTCATGGCTCTTTCGGTCGTGGGGCGGCCCGCATTGGCCCAAACCCCCGCGACTTGGAAGACTTTGGTTTGGGTTTCCTCGCGGGCGACGGTCCTAACGAACGATGGGCCATACCGCCAGCAGCGCTATTTTATTGATGAACCTGAGATGGATCGCCTCCGCGAAACGCTGGACATCGCGGAGAAGATCGCCGAAACCGAGTCCGGCGGCAAACTCGACGTCCAATTTGAAGTCCGGGTAGATCCCGTTCCGTTCTACCGCGTAAGCCTCACCGCGCCCGATCCACTTTTCACCTCGATCGCCACTCGATTCAACGAGGCGCTATTCGAGTCGGACGACAAAACTCCCCGCGGGCCGTACTCGTCGGTGATGGTCATTGATCCGCAACCGGGAGCATGGGAAGCCGGTTCGCCATTGCGCGAGAAGCACCCAGCGATGCTCGCGCGATTCGGAACGCCGGTGGCGTTCCTTTCGCTACTTCCGACCAATGGCGGGGAAGGTGCAGCCTCGCTCGCCCAAGATTTCATCGGTACCTGGCGTGCGCAAGTAGCGATGCGAAGTGGCTGGACCACCCGGTGGACCCCGGAAGCTCAGAATTGGGATCAGGTCCCCGCACTCGGCGCAGTCGTGCGCCCCAATCTCGCGCTTACCTCTCCGCTAACTGCCTTTGCCCCGCTCTCGCCTACGACTTCCGGCATCTTCTCTACGCCCGAGCGAGTGGACAGCGAGAACGGCCCTGGCTTCAAAATTCTGGTCAAACCTGGAGTGCGTGAAGGAGAGGTTCTGCTCTTGGACGGACTACAAGTGGACCTCAACGCCGCGCCGATTCTTGAATTCTGGATTCAGTCGCGGGTGACCGATCCCCTAGAACTGCGATTCGGGGCAGGCGGTCCCCGCCTCACATTAGGCTATTCTCCCGAACTTGCCACGTCAAACCCCAGGTGGGTCATGCCCGCAAGGGAGAGCGTCTGGACCAAGGTCCGCGTAGACTGCTCGGGGTGGAGCGCTGCGCCTATTTCGCAGATCAGCCTCGCCGTACCGAGTATCTCTCGGCGCGCAGAGTCGGTCCAACTCGGTATCCGCGAGGTAACCATCGCGGGGCTAAGGTTTGTGCCCAAAGATGCTCAGCCGGTCGACGCCACGAATGTCGTTCCCGAGGATTGGGCTCAAGTCTTCGCCGCCGCAACCAACCCAACGTTACAGGCGCTCAACAGCAATTCGCGGAATGTCATGCTCGCCGCTCTGGGGCAACTGCTCAAAGCAGAAGCCAAGCCAGACGACGGCTTCCGATCCAGGCTGGCGGAACTGGCTCGCAACTCCGAGCCGATGATTTCGATTACCGCGCTTCGGGTGCTGACCCGTTTCGAGCCTAAAGACTATCTGGAGCCAATCCGTTACGCCCTGCAGGTGGGACCTTTTGAGCATTGCCGCCTTGGCGCGGCTCAGATCATCGCCGAGTCGAATGACCCGGCGCGAATTCCTGCCCTCGCCACGATGCTCACCGCTCGCGAGTGGCGTTCACGCCTCGCTGCCGTGCAAGGCCTGAGCAAAGTTGCGACCCGCGAAACGGCGATCATTCTCCTCGCCATGCTTCCGGATCCTGAGCCGATGGTCCGAAAGGCCATTTGCGAAGGCGTGGACATGAAGATGGACCTGGCTAATCGCCGACTGCTCTTTGCCGCCGTCAACGATCCCGTCGAAGAAGTCCGCATCGCCGCCTACCGAAGATTGCTCAACGAGGGTCTCGAAGAGTTCCGCGCCGAGGCCATGAAGGGCGTTCGAGAGGAAAGTCCCTATGTTCGTAGTGAAGTGTTAACCACGATGGCGAAAAAGCCGGATGCGGCTTTCCGGAGATACGTTCTGCTCGGTCTTGGTGACCGCGACCCAAGGGTCCGGCTTTCCGCTGTGGACGCCCTATCCAAACAGCCGGGAGACCTCAAGCGCGAAGAGCTTGAGGCCGTGTTGGTCGATCCCGATGAAATCGTCCGCGCCGCCGCCGTCGCACTCGCCACGGCGCGAGGAGTCTGACCGTGGTTCTTGCCTTCGGAAGCGACCACGCCGGGTTCAAGCTCAGAAAATTCTTGGAGCAGCGGGCTGTCGAAGCAGGGCACACAATCCAATCCTTTGGCGCGAAAAGCGAAGAGTCCTTTGACTACCCCGTCGCCGCTGACCCGGTCTGCGAGGCCGTCCTCAAGGGCGAAGCCGAGTTTGGCATTCTGATCTGCGGCAGCGGAGTGGGCATCAGTATCCGGGCCAACCGCCACCCCGGCATTCGATGCGCACTGTGCTTCACGCCCGAAGTTGCCGCCATGGCTCGCGAGCACAACCACGCCAATGTCTTGGCGCTGGGAGAGCGTCTGTTGGAGCCAGAAATGGCGTCAGAGATTTTAAGCACCTTTTTGACCACCGAGCCCGACACCGCAGACCGGCATGTGCGCCGGGTGCAACAGCTCGACGCCGGATGCTCGTAATTTTCGCGGCTGAGGCTGTCGCGCAAATTCGCCGATCATCGGGCAGGGAACACGCGGCCCGGTCAGCGTGTATAACTACATTACATCTATGAGCTCTCAACCAAACAGAATTTGGCCGTTCGTCGTCGCGTTCAGCGTGATCGGCGCGGGAATGGGCGGGGCCGCCATGCGAAAGCAGCGCGAGATGGGTGAAATTCCCACTCCTGCGGTGGCAGATATCGACAGCCGAACTTTGGTCGCCTCAACAGAAATGCAATCGGGGCTGAGCGAGTCCGAGTATTTTTACAGGCTTCTCGATCTGATCAAGCGTGAATTTGTTGATCCGGTTGATGACGACCAAAAACTTGCCGTCGGTGCGGTCCGCGGAATGGTCAATAGCCTCAGCGATCCCCATGCAATCTTCATGTCGGAAGAACAGTTTCCGGCGTTTCAGTCAGCCCAAAATGGCAAGGTAGAAGGCATCGGGGTGGAAGTTGACCTCAAATTTGATCTGGTGCAACTGAAGAAATTCTACGCGAGTCAGGCTAAGTTGGCCGAATGGAATGCCTCAGGGCGGAAGGAAGTTGACGGAAAGCTCGAAGATTTGCCCGACATTCAGCCAGGGGCATTGATTCCGGATATCGTCGTGAGCGCAGTAATCCCCGGATCTCCGGCCGAAAAAGCGGGAATCAAACCCGGCGATCTCATTGATGGCATTGACGGGAAGTGGAGCCTGAATCGCCGCGAAGTTACCGAGTTGAACGATGCGTTCGAGAAAATTAGGCAAAACAAAATGGATCGTCAAGCGTATTTGGACCTGCGCAAAAAGTACATCACTCGATCTGAAAATGCGATCGCCCCAGGCCGCATCCGAGAAAAGCTGACCGTGGGCAAAACCGGTCAGGTGAAGCTTTATTGGAAATCTCCGGGGACTCCCGCGGTCAAAACCGCGTCAGTTTCGAAAGACGTCACTAAAGTCCCCGCGATCAGCGATACCAAGCTTAAATTCGTGTTGGGGGTGGACCAAGCCCTCCAGGATGCTGTGGCCAAAAAGCTCGTGGCCTTTGACCTACGCAATAGCGGTTTCGGAAATTTCTCTGCCGCCGAGAAGGCTTTGGCGAACTTGCTTCCTGCTGGAGACTATGGCTTCACGACCTCTGAGCGCAACGACAAAATCATTCCGTTCAATGTGAAGGGCACGGCAAGCGAAACTCCAATTCTCAAGCTCACGGTAGACGGCACCACCCGAGGAGCGGCGAGGTTTTTCGCGGCGGTCATGAAGGCGGCGGGCCGTGCGACGCTGGAGGGGGACCTTGGTCCTGAACCGGTGTTCATCTTCCAGACCGTCGCGATCCAAGGCGGAGCGGGCTATATCATCCCTACCGCGATCTATCGAGCCGAGGAGGCAACATCTTGAAAACGGGTTTTAGGGCATTGGCTTGGCTGACCGCCGTTGGCGCCGCATTCGCGGTCGGGTTCACCTGGAAGGATATTCGGAGCGGTTCGCCGCTTCAAGCTCCTGGGTTTGCCCAATCGAAGGAGAAGGCACCGGAGTTCACCCCGACTCAGCTCTTTACCGGCGAATACCGCCGCATTTTGAACTCCTACTATCGCCCGACTGATTCTAATCAGCTGCTCTTCGCGGGGATGGACGGCTTGCTCGGTGCGCTTGGCGACCCGCACACTCAGTTCTTCGAGCCCTACATCAACGAGGAATTTGAGCGTTCCACCATGGGGCAGATGTCCTTCGGGGGTATCGGCGCACGCCTCGCACCCGATCCGCTCGGCGTCAAGGTGATTCAGGTTTTTCGAGGCGGCCCGGCATTCAAGTCGAGCCTTCGAAGCGGGGACATCATCATCGCCGTAGACAATGACGTCGTGGCTGGAGAGGCGAGCGACGAGATCGTGTCCAAAATCAAGGGCAAGGTTGGTAGCACGGTGAAGATTCGCGTGTTTCGCGCGGGTCGAGACACCATCGAACTCAGCATGGTGCGGGGCAAGATTATTCCTCCTAGCGCCGACGGCAACGTGATCGAAGGTACAAACATCGGTTATGTTCTGGTCACCGGATTTGAGCAACCCACCTCGCAACAGTTTTACGAAACGATCCGCGAGCTTGAAGCCAAGAACATCCAAGGCATGGTCATTGATCTCCGCGATAACGGCGGTGGTCTCTTGGAGTCGGCGGTGGACATGCTTGCACGCTACGTTGAGTTCAAGACGGTCGTGACGATGAGCGGTCGAGGTGAGCGGGTCGAAACCGTCCGCACGCCCGGCGGCATGCTCCATCCGTTCAAGTATCCCACGGTGATTCTGCTTAACGAGCGCTCCGCGAGCGCGTCTGAGATCTTCGCTGGCGTCCTGCGAGACTACAAACTCGCCACGCTCGTGGGCGACCACACTTACGGCAAGGCGTCCGTGCAAAACGTGATCCAACTCGCCGGCAAAACCAGCGCCAAGATCACCATCGCGCACTACGGCCTACCGGGCGGAGAGAACATTTCTCGCAAGGTGGACGAGGACGGTCAGTATATTAGCGGCGGCATCAAGCCCGACGTTGAAGTTGCGATCAGCCCCGATCCGGGCGTGGCCCTTGGCGATCTGAAGTCCGACAATCAACTCCAGAAGGCGGTCGAAGTGATCCGCAAGAAGAACCCGAAGGCAAAGTAAGCCTTCGGGTATCCTCCCTGTTCTGAGTCGGGATGTAGCTCAGCTTGGTAGAGTGCGTCGTTCGGGACGACGAAGTCGCAGGTTCGAATCCTGTCATCCCGACCAAAAACTCTGTTTGGCGCCTACGCCATGCTAATCCCGCCCTACTTTCCCGAACCTCTGGTCGTCCCCGAGAATGCGGCCGATGCACCCTACGACGCGCGCCTCAATTTCATCCGCCGAGTGATCTGGCTCCACGCAATCTCTGTGGTCGCCAGTGTCGCCGCGTCCCTCTATCTCACTATCCCACTCACCCTCGATCAGTGCATCCTCTTCTGGCTCGGCTGCTTAGCGGGGCACTCCACTCTTCGCCTCCTATTCCGAGGCAATCCTGGTGAGGCGATTGCCACAGGCATTCTTACCATCGCAACTGTGAGTGCCACCGGTCTGCTCGCCCAGTCCCTCCATCAACTTGGCTGGCCGATTCTCGGCATTCCGCTCGGCCTCCTCGGGGCGACCCTCTACCTCCTCATCTGCGGGCGCGACTTTAGTTTCGTGGGCCAGTACGTGTTTGCTTCGCTATTCACGGCCGCCGCCTGCTTCGCGGTGGAGGGCTTTCAACCCCAATTCATGCCCAAGCCCGGCGCGGCCATCTTATCGGGTCTCGCTTGGCTCGCCTACCACGTTTACGATCTCGCGATGGTCCTCAAGCGCCGCCGCCTCAATGAGCCGCTTTGCGCCGCCACCGACCTCTACGGCGATCTTCTAAACTTCTTCAGCTACTCCGCGCGCGCCCTTCAACATTGGCGGCTATTCAAATTCTGATTTCGCATGAAACGCATCACCGCCTACATTCGCCCCCACCGTCTCGAAGATGTGAAGGCGGCCGTCGCCGAACTCGGGGTCACCGGCATGACGGTTAGCGACGTGCGCGGTTGTGGCAACAGCCCCGAGCGTGCGGTCGTGTTCGGCGGCCAACAGGTCCTCTCCCATCTGCCCCCAAAAGCGATGCTTGAAGTCGTGGTAAACGACGATCTTGAAGAAGACGTCATTCAGGCGATCATTCGCCACGCCGCCACCGGGGAATCCGGAGACGGAAAAATATTCGTCGAATCGCTCCAAGACGCGATTCGAATCCGAACGTTAGAGCGCGGAGAAACCGCAGTATAGTCTTGGAGCGAGTAATCGTCATAATACGGATAACAGCTATGCGCATTCGATACCGATTCGTCCTGGCCACCCTAGCCACTCTTGCCGCCGTGGCCGCCCAAGCCCAGATCACCATCAATTCCAGCGTCAAGGATGGACAGAAAATCAACGGGCTTCAAGATTTTCGCATCACGCTTCAATCCAAATTTTTGGTGACGGAAGTTGAATTCTACGTCGGCGATGACCTCCGGTCCACCGACGACAGCACCCCTTACGAATTCCAGGTGGACACCATCGCCGAGAAGGAAGGCCCGCTCAAGGTTAGGTTGCTTGCCTACGATTCGGAGGGCAACAAGAAGGAATTGCCTCTTAATCTGGTTGTGGACAACGATCTTGGCAAGGGCGCAGACTTCCATGTCCAAGCTGGACAAGAGTTTCTGTCCAATGGCAAATGGAATGAAGCGATCCAGAAGGGACGCGTCGCCCTAAAGGCCACTCCGAAGTACGTGCCCGCCCGTATGCTGATGGCTCGCGCTAACTTCGGCCGCGGCGTCTACGACTCCGCTCAGAAGTTCGTCGAGGAAATCCTGGCCGAAGATGCCAAGAACGCCGAAGCGCTCGACCTTAAAGCCGCAATCTCCCTCCAGACCGCTTTCCGCGCGGTGGGCGAAAACCGCGCTGCAACGGTGGAGATGATCGGCAAGGCACTCAAGCAAGCCGCCCAAAGCCGCTCGTCCATTTACGAATCGCGCCTCGACAATTTCGGGAAGATCACCAACGAAAACCGAATGAAGTACGCCGACCTCGCCATCCGCGCCGGTCGCTACAGTTTGGTCTACGGCGAACTTGATCCCCTGTTCCGAAGCAACCCACGCAACAGCGCCGTGGCAAACCGCCTGATCTACG
The DNA here is from genome assembly GCA_031425375.1 of Chthonomonas sp. Taxonomy (GTDB): domain Bacteria; phylum Armatimonadota; class Fimbriimonadia; order Fimbriimonadales; family Fimbriimonadaceae; genus JAFLBD01. The sequence continues at coordinate 183,480 of JANPJF010000003.1, forward strand.
CTCAATTGCGCGGAGGGAAATTCAAAACCGCTACCGATAATGCCAGCATCTACGCGCGCCGAGGTCTTCCTGATGCCGCCGGGTGGGCTCTCATCGCCATCGCACGCCAGCGCACCGGTGACGAAACCGGAGCCGCTGAAGCCGAAAACGAAGCGATCAAGAACGACAGCGGCGACATCACCGTGCGGTCCGCGCAGGCTTTTCTCGCCCTCATCCGAGGCCGTGGACCAGCGTTCTCTGGCTTCATCAACGACCTCGCGAAGGAAGAAGATCAGCGATTTGAAGTGATGCATTACCGCTCACTTCTGGCGAACCTCACCGGCGACTTCGAGACCACCCGTAGCTACTTCCAAGAAGCGGTTTTGAATGAGCCCACCTCGTACGACACGTACATCTTGCGAGGCAATCAGCTCATCGGATACTCCACCGCTGAAACCACGGCGAAGGAAGATCAGGAGTACTACCGAGCTCTCGCCCGAGTTCACTTCGAAGCCGCCCTGGCCGCAAAGCCTGAGTCCTTCGAAGCCCTCACCGGCCTCGCCATTGTCAATCTCATCCAGGGCAAGCAGAACGAAGCGCTCAAGACAGCCCAGACCGCGGTCAGTGCTGGACCCGAGTACGGCGCTGCGCACTACTTCCTGAGCATGATGCAGGGGCTCGAATCTAACCGACTCCGCATCGCCTCCGGTGCAGCCGAAGGCCAAGCTGCCTCCTTGCGATCGAGCGGACAGAACGACGAAGCTCGAGAAGCCGAAGCTAATGCCAAGAAGCTTGCCGCCGAAGCCGACAAGATGCAGGCGATGAGCGAAGCGAGTGTCCGAACTGCTGGAACGCTTGACCGTCCGAACCTGGAAGGCAAGGCGATCCCCAACCTCTTCGAAGCTTGGAGATATTTCGCCACCTACGGCCGACCGGTGTTCATCATTCAGCCGCAGTAAGCAATGAGTCGGGGGGCGGAACCTAGCCCCCCGAAAGCTCTTTGTACAGCGCGGTCACTTTCCGTACGTAATTCTGAGTTTCTCGATAGGGCGGAACGCCTCCGTGGCGTCGCACTGCGCCAGAGCCGGCGTTATAGGCCGCCAACATCAGCACCAGTGAACGGTATTCGTCTCCGTTGGTCTGCCGACTGTAGTTGTCAATGTGGCCCCGGATGAGCTTGACCATCCCGTACAAATTTTCGACCGAATCGTAAGCGTTGTTCACGCCCAATCCGCGGGCGGTGCCCGGCATGAGTTGGCCCAATCCCATCGCGCCCGCGCGGCTGGTGACCTTAGGGTTAAATCCGCTTTCCACCATGATCATCGCCATCACGAGGCGAGCGTCCACGCCGTATTGCAGGCTGAACCCGATGACGCTGCGCGCGATGCGCTCAGCTTCGTCGGTGCTCAGTCGCTTGTTCTGCTGCAAGATGTAGGATCGGTAGAACGGCACCGCATCGCTTGCCGGTACGTACCAAGTCTTCGCTGCCGATGGCTTTGAGGTGGCGCTAGGACGACCAATCTCGCCCTGTAAGGGCGGGGGTGCCTTGCCCGCATTCACCTTCGGCGTCGTGGTGGGCTTGGGTTTGTTACGCGTCTCCCAAGGGGCAATCACGTTCTCGGCGATTGCGCTAATCAGTTCGGCGCGGAGCGGCGCGGTTTCGTGCTCCCGGGTGGCGCGGATCAAGAGCCGAGCGGAGACATTGCCCGCCATCATCCAATCGGGAATAGGGCTGGCTTGGACCGGAATTGGCTTGCCGCTGAGCGTCTCGATCATCAGCGTGCCGCTCTCGCCCATCCGGATGGAACCCTTGACGATCCCTTGAATCTCCGTGGTTCGTTTGCCGACGAGAGTCTCCAACGCGGCGACTCCAGCCGCTTCGCGGATGCCGTGCTTGGCGCGCAGCGAAAGATAGCTCTGTAGGGGCGTGGGTTGCGCCATGCTACCGAGCGGGACCAAAGCCAGGAGAACGGCAAATCGCCTCATATCTATATCCTCGGCTAAAAAAGGTTTGGCGGAAAGGGAGGGATTCGAACCCTCGGAGGGTTGCCCCTCACACATTTAGCAAACGTGCGCTTTCGGCCACTCAGCCACCTTTCCGTTCAGACGTAACTATACCCAAAGTTTTTTTCGCTGCCAAGCCGCTTTCAGGTAAGGTCCGAACAAAATGTACGAACCCGAGGGCATGCGCACCAGCGCCCGAATCTATCTGGGGCTGATCGTCTTTTCCCTCCTTGGCACACTCCTGACGGCGATTACGGGCCTCAACCCCGGATGGATAAAGCCGCTCGCCGGAGTCCTCACCCTTGGCATGGGGGTTTTCGTGCTGTTGGAGCCGATCGTGGCTGAGTTTCGTTGGAGCAAGACCCTCCAGGTGGTCCTCCCGATTTTGGGCGTAGGGGCCGCGAGCGAAATCTGTGGCATCTATACCGGCTACCCCTTCGGTAGGTACGAATACAGCCAGGCATGGTGGCCGACCATTACCCTCCCCGACGCCAAGTTCTTCCCACTCTCCCTCCCGTTCGCCTGGCTGATGATGGCGACCGCGGGCTACCTGTTGGTTGCCCAGCGGCTTTCGGGTGCGTTGGCGATCCTTGCCGGAGCGCTGATTGTCACGCTCGTGGACCTGCCGATGGAGTGGGTCATGGTTCAGCATCTCGGCTACTGGCGGTGGACCGATCCCAACTGGCCTATCGGCTCGATCGGCGGCGGGGTCCCTCTTTTGAACTCGGTTGGTTGGCTGATTACAGGGCTTGTGGCGGGGACTATGCTCCACCGAGCAGAGTTCTTCCGTGTCCAGGGCGAGCGAGCGGCTCGGGTTGTGTTGCTCGGCCATCTCGCCCTCGTGCTCGGCATTGGGCTGATCAACTCGGTCGTGCCGAAGTAGAACAGGGAAAAGATGGGTAAACCGTTCGTTGTCATTGGAGCCGGAGTGGGAGGGCTTGCTACCGCTCTCCGACTCGCACATCGTGGCGAATCGGTGATCGTTCTGGAGAAGACCGATCAAGTCGGCGGGCGTAACCGAACCATGCGCGTGGGCGAATGCGATTTCGATGGCGGCCCCACGCTGATGATGATGCTCGACCCGTTCAAAAAGCTCTTCACCGACGTGGGGGAGCGGATGGAAGACCATCTCGACATCAGCCTCTGCAACCCCAGCTACCGAGTCTTTTACCGCGATGGCACCCGCATCAACGGCAGCCCCAACGTCGCGGAGATGATGGCCCAGATCGAGCGGATCAGCGGCCCCAAAGACGCGGCTCGCTATCCTCAAATGATCGGCGACCTAGCGGCCCTTTACGAGGCTTCCATTCCCAACTTCGTCCGATCCAATTTCACCAATAAATTCAAAACTTTCAGCCCTGGCTCTTTGGCGCTGGTGCTTAAGCACGGGATGCTGGGCAACCTCGCCAAGCGCGTGGAGCGTTACATGGACGACGAGCGGCTTCGCATGCTGTTCAGCTTCCAGACCATGTACCTCGGCCTCTCCCCGTTCGACTCCCCTTGGGTGTACGCCACGCTCACCTACATGGAGTACGGCCAAGGTATTTGGTACCCGAAGGGCGGGATGCCGAAAATCAGCCACGCGATCGTAGATCTCGCGGTCAAGAGAGGGGCCGAAATCCGCCTCAACCAGACGGTGTCCCGAGTCGAAGGCTCCCGAGTGATCCTCGAGTCTGGTGAGACGATTGACGCCAAGGCGGTGATCTCCAACGCCGACCTCCCGTACAGTGACCGCGTACTTGTCGGCAAGCCGATGAAGCCGAAGCGATACTCGTGCAGCGCCTATGTTCTGTACTTCGATTACGAGGGCGAACTTCCGGAGTTGCTGCACCACAACGTCTTTTTCGGCGCGGACTTCCGGGGCAATCTCGACGAGATTTTCCACCGGCGCGGCCTCCCCGCCGACCCGGCGTTCTACGCCAGCATCAGCGCTCGCTCCGATGCCGAGCGCGCTCCCCAAGGCCACGAGAACCTTTACGTCCTCGTCCCCTGCTCGAACCTCGACCGTCCTTTCACCGCTTCGGATGCGGCGGCACTTCGAGGGAGCGTGATTGAACGGCTCAGCCACGAAGTCCGACTCGAGGCAACCAAGATTCGTGGCGAGGCCAGTTTCGGCCCCAATGAGTGGCAGCAGGTCCTGAATCTTGAGAAAGGGGCGGCCTTTGGGCTCAGTCACGACTTCCTCCAGAGCGCATTCTTCCGCCCGGGGAATGTTTCGAAGTCAAACAAGCACCTGTTTCATGTGGGGGCTAGTACCACGCCTGGAAACGGACTCCCCATGGTGTTGATCTCGGCGGAATTGGTGGAAGAGCGGTTGCTGAAAAAGGGGCTTATCTAGCTGGGTTTTCTCGCGGAACGCCCGGCAACTGTCCGCCGCGATTGGCAGAGGCAAATCTGGCGAGGTTTCTAGGGATCTTCCAAAAATCTCGCGTTTAATGTTTGGTTTCCAGCTTCCGTATGTACAATATAGAAAGCCCCCCGCGAAGTTTGCGAGGGGCGGTATGAAACTCATGCAACGCAACAACCCCGTTTTCGGCATCGTCGTTCTCGCTTTGACTTTTCCTGCGAGCGCATCTGCCTCTTGGACGGCCATCAACCTGCACCCGGTGGGTTCGAGTGCGTCGGTCGCGCATGGCGGTGCTGGCGCGACACAGGTTGGCAGTGTGACCAACGCCGGGCTGTCCCGGGCCAGCCGATGGTCGGGTTCCGCCGGTTCGCTGGTGGACTTGCACCCGGCTGGAGCGAGTACATCCGTAGCGCTGGGGGCGGATAACGAGATACAGGTCGGCAACGCCTCGGTGGGCGGTGTAGTGCGGGCTAGTCTTTGGACTGGAACCGCCGCTTCTTGGGTCGACCTGAATCCAGCCGGCTCAACGCAGTCTCAAGCCAACGGGGTCTCAGGAACAACCCAAGTTGGCGTCGCCAGGGTCAGCAACGTTTTTCGAGCCAGCTTATGGACCGGAACCGCCGCTTCATGGGTGAGCTTGCACCCGGCCAGTGCCACCGGTTCTGTTCTCCACGCTGCATCAGGCGCAAACCAAGTTGGATTTGCCACGCTAGCGGGCGGACTGAATCGCGCGAGTCTTTGGTCTGGTACCGCCGCCTCATGGGTCAATCTTCACCCTCCGGTGGCAGGGCAGTCTGTGGCACTCGGCGTTTCCGGCGGAAGTCAGGTGGGTTACGCCACTCTCGGTAATTTTAACACCTTCAATGCGAGTCTGTGGTCCGGTACCGCCGCATCCTGGGTGAACCTGCATCCGGCTGGCTCCACGGGTTCGAGTGCTCGCGGCGTTTTGGGTTCGCTCCAGGTTGGCGAAGCCAGCCTAAGCGACGGCTGGAGTCGTGCTAGCCTTTGGTCAGGCACAGCCGCTTCTTGGGTGAACCTTCAGGATTTCCTGCCCGCAGGCTACCGATGGTCTCGCGCCAATGCGATTTCGTCCGATGGCACGAACTTCTATATTTCTGGCGTCGGATTCAACCTCCTGACGGGCCGTGAAGAGGCTTTGCTGTGGACGCGAGCGGTGAATCCAGCTGCCCTCTCCGGCACCGTCACCCTTCGGGAGTGGCTACCAAATGCGGCCAGTCAACCCGTTACGATCCAGGTGCGTCCGGTCGGCAGCTCCACCGTCCTCGCTACGCTGAACACTACTTTGAGTGCAGGAGGAATCTACTCGGTGGTCCTTCCTTCGTCGATCACGCCGGGCACCTATGACTTCGCCTGCCGGGGCAGTCATTGGGTGCGACGCAAACGCGCTTCGGTCGTCGTGAGCACAACCGGGGCGACGGGGGTCAACTTCACTCTTTTCAACGGCGATGCGGACGCCAGCGGTGAAGTCGACGCGGCCGACATTGACCTCGTGATCGCCGACTTCGGTGGGAACGGCTTGATGACGGACCTGGACGGCTCGACCGAGGTTGACGCGGCGGACATTGATATCGCGATCGCGAACTTCGGGCAGAGCGACGAGTGATCTTGTGGACTGATCTGAGTTCTCTCCCCCTTGGCGAACACACTTGCGTCGTTGCGTGAAACTTGTCCGGCACGATGCGGCACTCCAGAAGCCTGATCGCTGGAGAAATGCAAAGCGCGGATAAAGCCGCGCACTCCCGAAGGGGCGGGGCTTTCATCTGAACCTTGGCGCCTTAGTGCGGTCCTTTGCGTCTTTGCGAGACACTTGCCCTCTTAGATGCGGCAATCCAGAAGCCTTGTTGCTGGAGAAAGACAAAGCGCGGATAAAGCCGCGCACTCCCAAAGGGGTGGGACGTGGCCCAACCTCTGTGCCCTCGGTGTGAGTCAACCCCAAGCTGCCGGGTAAGATTCGAGCCCGACGTGACGTCATCTCTCGCCAAAAGTTTGGGGCTCCGGCTGTTCTATGCCTTGCTCAGTTTGCTCTTTATTTCGCTGGTCACCTTCTTGGCCGACGAAGTCGCTCCGGGCGATCAGGCGACTGTACTTGGGGGCGAGAAGGCGACTTACGAGACGGTTCTCCGGCTCCGCGAACAACTTGGACTCAATCGGCCCTGGCCCGTGAGGTACGGTGAGTACCTCGGCGGGGTGGCGCAGGGCAATTTCGGCACCAGCTTTCACGGCACCAAGGAACCGGTGACCGACGTCATCGGCCGCGCCTTGCCGATGACCGCTGCGGTGGCTACGAGCGCGATCGTCCTCGCTGCGCTTCTCGGCATTGCGATGGGCACGGTCGCGGCGATCAAGCAAAACGGCGGCGTGGACCGGACCATTTTGGTGCTGAGCACGCTCGGTGTCACGATCCCCACGTTCGTTCTCGCGCCGGTGTTCGTAAAGATTTTCACCGAGCATTTCGATTTGCTGCCCGGGGTTTGGAGCACCGACCTCGCCGCATCGCCGATCTTTTATCTCATCATGCCGGTCGTGATTCTCGTCGCTCGTCCCGCGGCCCAAATCACGCGCCTCTGCCGCGCCAGCATGATCGAAGTTCTGCATCAAGAATTTATTAAACTTGCCCGCGCGAAAGGGGTTCCACCGGGGCGCCTATTCGTCCGCCACGCGCTGCGCAACGCGATCCTGCCCGTGGTCACCGCCATCGGCACCAACTTCGGGTTCTTGCTCACGGGTTCGTTTATCATTGAAACCGCGTTTCGCCTGCCGGGCATTGGGGCCATCGCGATTGAGAGCATTAAGAAGGGCGACACACCGGTCATCCAAGCCACAGTGCTGATTGCGGGTGCGCTTTTTGTTCTGATCAATCTGCTGGTGGACCTCATGCTTCCGATCCTCGACCCGCGCATTCGGGAGGCTCAGATTTGAAAGGTGACAAGCTGTTTTGGCTGGGAGTTTCGTTCCTGGTGCTGCTGGCGTTGTTCGCCGCGTTTGGGCCCACGATGCGACACAACTACCTCGACCCGGTCGGCACGCCTTTGCAGGGCCCGGGCGGAAATTTCTGGTTTGGCACCGACGAGCAGGGCAGGGACGTTTTTTCGCGAGTGGCTTACGGCGCACGCATGTCGCTGATCGTTGGCTTTTCGGTCCAGATTTTCGCGCTCGTGGTGGGGATTTTCGTGGGGGTGACCGGGGTTTTTGGTCCGAAGTGGATTCGCGATCCTTTGATGCGCCTGACCGATGGCATGTTCGCCTTCCCGGATATCCTGCTCGCGATTCTGATCATCGGGGTTTGGAGTACTGGGCTTATTCCGGTGATCGTCGCGCTGAGTATCACGGCATGGCCTTCGGTGGCGCGGCTGGTTCGGACCCAGGTGGCAACCCTCAAAGACCGGGAATTTGTCGTCGCCGCTCGAGCCTTGGGGGCGCCGACTCACTACGTCGTGCTGAAGCACGTCCTGCCGCACTTGACCGGCATTTTGCTCGCGGTGAGCATGGTGGATGTGGCGGGGATCATCCTGGCGGAGAGCGCGCTGAGCTTCCTCGGCATCGGTGTCACGCCCCCCACGCCGAGTTGGGGCAGCATGATTAACGACTCCCGCGCCTACATCAATCGCGAGCCGACGCTGCTTGTGTGGCCCTGCTTGATTCTGAGCTTGACGATTTTCGCGCTGAATTTTATTGGCGACGGCCTGCGCGCCGCGACCGATCCTCGCAATCGCTAGTCCCGGGAGGGGGGCCTTCAGGCCGCCTTTGGAGCTCAAGGCTTTAGCTTTGAGTAAAAGCTCTCACCCTCACCGAGCAGATGTGCGAAGAACTCAGTGGTCAGATACCGGCAGATCAGACATTTCTTCCCTGGCGAAAAACAAAGCGCGGATAAAGCCGCGCACTCCCAAAGAGCGCGTCACTTATCTGGACCCTTATCGACTGGGCGAGAGTTTTGCGTCCGTTGCGAAATATTCGTCCCCAAGTTGTGGCGCATCAGGTGCTCTTTCCCTGGCGGAAAACAAAGCGCGGATAAAGCCGCGCACTCCCAAAGGGAGCGTCCCTCTTCTAGTCTCTTGGCGTCTTAGCGAGACCCTTGCGTCCTTTGTGAGAAACCTGTTTCGTACGCTACGGCGCACCTATTGCTTTTTGCAAGCGAAAAACAAAGCGCGGATAAAGCCGCGCACTCCCAAAGGGGCGGGCGGCTCATCGGTACATCCACGCTCAAAGGCAGCCTGATGGCGGCGGAGGTGGTGGGGCGGAGCGGGTCTGCAGATAAATCGGGGGCAGGTTGTTCGTGCCACCGATGTTCAATCCGGTCAAAGCGGCTCGGCAGGACGAGGCGAGCGTATACCACTCGCTGTTGAATCGGAACTGCTGGTAGTAACCTGAACTGATGCTGGAGCCTTGGACGGAGATGCGAGCCGGTACTTGACTCATATTTACCGTGTAGGCTCCCGTGCAGCTCGTTTTCGCGTTGCGGATGAACGTGCCGCCGGCGGTGTAGATTTGCACATTCGCGTTTGGCACGAGATTAAGATTCTCGTCCCGCACCACGCCGCTCAGGATCGTGCCAGTGCCGTCGCCGATGTCGGTCGTATCGGCTTGGCAGCCACCCCCACCGCCGCCTCCGCCTCCGCCCCCGGCACCCCCACCGCCGCACCCGATGGCGACCGCCACGGAGACGGGGAGGATGATCCAGGGAAGCCAAAGGCGAGATTGGGTTGTCATGTTGTTCTTAGTGTGAAAGCGTGGGGCAAAAGTTCGCCCATGGTGAAAGATTGGACGCCGCCTTGGCCATCAAAACAATGGATAAGCGTGTCTTTTTCGGAAAATTCTGCCAGGGCCTGGCGGCAAATGCCGCAAGGAGTGCCGCCATCGACGGTCACTACGACCACTTCCGAGGCCAAACGACAACCCGCCGCGACCATCGCCCCCAGGGCATTTCGCTCGGCACAAACGGTAACCCCATAGCTGGCGTTCTCCACGTTGCAACCCACGTACGTCTTGCCGTCGGAACCGCGAATCGCCGCTCCAACTAAGTAGCCACTGTAGGGGGCGTAGGCGTGGGCCTGGGACGCCTTGGCGGCCTCTAGCAGATCATTTGAGTACGGCAATGGTTGCGCCTTGGCCTCCTTCAGTAGATTCGCCGTCGCGGTAGCCTTCTACCCCTCGATGTCGGCGCAGCACGGACTGGGTCACCTGTCGAAGGATTCCCTCGCCCTTGCCATGGATGATTCGGACGTTTTCGAGGCCGGCAAGGATGCTCTCATCGATGAACCGTTCTAACTGCTGCTCCGCATCTTCGGCGCGGAACCCGCGCAAATTGAACTCAACGCTTGCCGTCTGAGCCTTTTCTAGCTGATGACTCTTCCGGGCAATCTGCGTGACTTTAGCAGGCGATCGTTCTGGCTCGAGATCAGAGGTTTTGACGGTCATCTTGATGCTGCCGAGTTGAACGTTCGCCTTGTTGTCCCTCGGCTCTTCGAGTACGGTGCCGACTTGAGAGAATCCGCGCACGCGCACGGTCATGCCCTTGTGAATCTCGTGCTCCACTAGCCTGGGGCGAACCGGGCGAGTTTTGGCGGCAATCCCTTCTCCGCGCTGATTGAGGACCTTTAGTCGCTCTCTTGCGGCATCGACTTCTTTAGGGGCGGCTTGCTTTAGTGTCTTGAAAACGTCTGCGGCTTCGAGTCTTAGTGCTCGCATTTCGGTTTCGACGGCGTCGGCGATTTTTTGGCGGGCGGTTCGGCGAATCTCTTCGGCCTCGGCGAGCTTCTTCTCTGCTTGAGCCTCGACCTCACGAAGTCGATTGGCCAGCCGATCGCTCTCGCTCTGCGCCTTCTGAGCTCGCCGCTGGGCGTGCTCGAGTTGCTCCAGCATTTTGGCGACGTCCTGAGCCTGAATGCCCTGATCCTCCCGCGCGGTCTCCACCACCGACTTGGGCATCCCGCACCGCTCGGCGATCTTGAGGGCGTGCGACGAGCCTGGAGTGCCGCTGAGTAGCCGGTAGGTCGGCCGGAGCGACTTCAAATCAAACTCCATCGAACTGTTGATGAACCCCGGGGTGTTGCTCGCGAAGAGCTTGAGTTCGCCGTAATGGGTGCTCGCGAGCACCTTCGCGCCTTTGGCTTGGATGGTCAGGAGGACGGCTTTGGCAAGCGCCGCGCCCTCGGCGGGGTCGGTGCCTGCGCCGACTTCGTCTAGGATGACCAGGGCCCCTGGCTTGAGACCATTCAGCGCCTCGGCGATGTTTTTCACGTGTCCGCTGAACGTGGAGAGCGACTGCTGCATGCTTTGCTCGTCCCCGATGTCCGCCCACATTTGGCTAAAAAGTCCGATCTTGGCGCGGCTGGCGGGGACCATCATGCCGCACTGCGCCATAGCGACGAAGAGGCCGACTGTCTTCATTGCCACTGTCTTTCCGCCGGTGTTGGGGCCGGTGATGAGGACGCCGTCTTGTTCGCCGCCCAGATCGATGGTGAGGGGTACGGCGATCTCCGGATCGAGGAGCGGGTGTCGGCCGGACTCGATAAACAGGTGCGCCGGGTGGCTGGGCTCGGGGACGCAGCCGCGAAGTTGGTAGCCGTACCTGGCCTTGCCGAGGATGAGGTCCACGCCGCCAGCAGACTCGATGCTGCCTACCAACTCCATGCCCATCGAGCCCACCCGGGAGCTGAGATTCATCAGGATGCGGGCCACTTCCGCGAGTTCGGCGGCTTCGGCTTCGCGGAGGGCGTTGCCGATTTCAATGACCTCGGTGGGTTCGATGAACAGGGTTTGGCCGCTGCCGCTGGTGTCGTGGACGATGCCCCGAATCTTCGCGCGGTGCTCGGCCTTGACGGGAACGACATAACGGCCGCCGCGTTGAGTCACGATGGGATCGCTGAGGTAGTCGCGACTTGCGCCCGTAGTGAAGCTGTGGATTTTGTCGGTGAGGCGTTGAGCGGCGTTTCGCTTTGCCCTTCGCAACCGCGCGAGTTCGACGGTCGCCGAGTCCATGACCTCGCCGCCCGAGTCTACGCTCCGCAGGAGAATCTCTTCGGTTTTTTGGTCCTCGATCAGGTTCTTAGCGATGGCCCATAGGACGGGGAAGGTCTCTTGCTTGGGCTTGAGGATCGCCTTCAGGGCGCGGATGGTCGTGAGGGCGTCACCAATGTGGAAGAGTGTCTGGCCGTCAAGAGTCGCTCCCTTCGCGGCCCGGTTGGCAGCGTCTCGAAGGTCGCGAATGGCGGCGAGGTTTGGTAGCTTCTCGCTCGCGAGTAGCCGGAACGCTTCGTCGGTTTGAGAGAGTTGGAGGGTGACGTCGGCGGACGAGAAACTGGGCTCAAGTTCGTTGGCGAGGGCAGCCCCGAGCGGCGACTCGCAGTTGGCGGCGAGTCGTTGCAAAACGGATGGGAAGTCGATGACTTCAAGGGCGTGCATCAGCTTGGGTTCATTGTATCTCGCGCAGGAAGAAATCCCGGGACTAAATCGTTAATGATTCCTTAATATAAGGCAGATTTGAGCTTGCCGGCAATCTTAAGGTGTGGTCGGACCGTGATTTGATGTGCCTTCGCGAAGGCTTTGTTAAGGCGGCGTAATAGGTCGTCGGTATAATTTGTGGGAAGGGATTGTACGGCCTCAGATACGATCTCAAGTCAGTTTTGAGAACAATTCTTAGGAATTCAAACATGAAAATGAACACGTTGAGCTTGGTCGCAGTGAGCGGCGCATTGATCGGTATTGGACTCGTTGGATGCGGGCCCTCAGCCCCCTCTACCAAGACTGACGGGGGGACGACCCCTACCACTGGCGGCGAGAAAGCCTCCGGTCGAATCACCATCGACGGCTCCAGCACCGTTTACATCGTGACCAACACGGTGGCCGAAGGGTTCATGGACAGCCACCCAGAAATCAGCGTGAATGTGAGCTTCTCCGGCACGGGCAACGGGTTCAAGAAATTTGCCGCTGGCGAAACGGACATTTCCAACGCCTCCCGTCCGATTGAGAAGAGCGAAATGGAAGCTCTGACGACCGCGAGCATCGACTTTATTGAAGTGCCGGTGGCTTACGACGGGCTTACCGTGGTGGTCAACAAGGACAACACTTGGGTCGACAAGCTGACCGTGGACGAACTCAAGAAGATGTGGCAGCCGGAAGCTCAGGGCAAGGTCATGAAGTGGAGCGACGTCCGCGCGGGCTGGCCCGACACCGACCTTAAATTGTTCGGTGCAGGCACCGGATCGGGCACCTTCGATTACTTCACCAAGGTGATCGTGGGCAAAGAAAAATCGAGCCGAACCGACTACACCCCCAGCGAAGATGACAACCAGTTGGTCGTCGGCGTTGCCGGTGACAAGGGTGCTCTTGGCTACTTCGGATTCGCCTACTTCCTCGAGAATCAGGACAAGCTGAAGGCGGTCCCCATTGACGCCGGCAAGGGAGCGATCACACCGACTCCAGAGACCATCGAGGATAGATCTTACGCTCCTCTCAGCCGACCGGAGTTCATCTACATCAAGAAGTCCGCGTTCGACATGCCGCACGTGAAGACGTTCGTCGAGTTCTACCTCGGCACCGAAGGGCAAGCTTTGATCAAGAAGTCCGGATACATCCCGTTCAAGCCCGAAATCTACTCGCTGATCTTGGATCACGTGAAGGCTGGCAAGACGGGTTCGCTCTTCGCTGATCAGATGGGCAAGCCGGTAGAAGAAGTGTTTAAGAGCGTCAACTAATCGGTTAACCCATGGCGATCCGAGAGGCGACCGCTCCTGTGCCCTCCATCAAGAGGCGAGTTTCGTCAAGAACCATTCGCGAATGGTTCTTGACGAACATTTGTTTGTCGGCTGGGCTGCTCAGCATCGTCACGACGCTGGCGATTATCCTCGTTCTTTTCAATGAGGCGCGGCAGTTTTTTACCAAGGTCTCGCTCGTGGAGTTTTTCACCGGGCGCGAGTGGCAGCCGCTTTTCGCTGAACCCAAGTTTGGAGCGTTGCCGCTATTCACGGGAACTCTCCAGATCGCGCTCGGGTCTGCGCTCATCGCTCTTCCGATCGGGCTCTTCATTTCGATTTACCTCAGCGAATACGCTCCACCCAAGGTGCGCGGCATCGTTAAGCCCGCACTCGAAGTCCTGGCTGGGGTTCCGACGGTGGTCTATGGCTTCTTGGGATTGACCTTCATCACTCCTATTCTGAAGACGTGGGGGTTGCCTCTAGACACTTTCAATGCCTTGAGCGGCATGATCGTGGTTGGAATCATGATCATTCCGCTGGTGACCTCGCTTTCCGAGGACGCCATCGCGGCGGTGCCACGGGCGATTCGGGAAGCGGCGTACGGATTGGGTGCGTCGAAGGCTGAAGTATCTACGGGCGTCGTGCTGAAGTCGGCCAGCAGTGGCATTATCGCGAGCTTTATTCTGGCTATCTCGCGCGCGGTCGGGGAAACGATGGCGGTAACGCTAGCGTCGGGCGCGAAGCCGAACTTCACGCTTAGCCCGTTCGAGCAGATTCAAACCATGACCGCATTTATTGCGGCAACCGTGAAGGGCGACGTTCCTTATGGTTCGACTGGCTACCAAACCCTTTTCGCAGTGGGTTTCACTCTCTTCGTTGTAACTCTGATACTTAACTTGATTTCCATGAAGCTGGTCAAACGGCTTAAGAGGCACCATGGCTGAGCCGATCGTACAGAAAATCGGACAAGCCAAGCTTTCTCCGGCTAGGCGGTTTAAGGACAAGCTGTTCGCTGGACTGTGCTTGGGTTCGGCGATATTGGGAGTATTGCTTCTCGGTGTCGTGCTATGGGGTGCGGTCAAGGACGGATTCGGCGGCCTCACGCCACGGTTTTTCAACGGCTTTCCGACCGCAAGCATTGAACGCGCAGGAATCAAACCCGCGCTCATTGGAACCACTTGGGTGGTGGTGCTGACCCTCCTCATTTCGATTCCCTTGGGGGTGGCGGCGGCAATCTATCTCGAGGAGATCGCCTCGAAGAACAAGGTCAATCAGGTTATCCAAGCCAATATTGCCAACCTTGCCGGGGTGCCTTCGATCATCTACGGCATCTTGGGACTCGCGGCATTCGTCCGCTTTTTCGGGATGGGGCAGTCCATTCTCGCAGCGGCCTGCACCATGAGCCTCCTCGTACTACCGACGGTGATCATGACCACGCAGGAAGCTCTGCGTACTGTTCCTAAGGATTTACGTGAGGGATCTCTTGCTTGCGGGGCTACGGCTTGGCAGACCCTACTCAAGATGACCTTGCCGTGCGCCCTGCCGCCGATTTTCACGGGGATGATTCTCACGGCGAGTCGCGCAATTGGCGAGACCGCGCCTCTTCTCGTCATCGGGGTGGTGGCTTCCACACGCGAAATTCCGAAAGGTATTCGCGATCCGTACACCGTCCTCCCCATCCAGATTTACAACTGGTCGAGCATGCCGCAGAAGGAATGGCACGCCCTTGCGGCGGCTGCGATCATCATCTTGATGGCGATGTTGCTCAGCCTAAACCTCATTGCCATCATCCTTCGCAACAAAACCAAGAGAATTTAGAGTATCTCTTTGCGTACCTAAATAGGTGCGTGGGCTCTCGGGCCTTGGTTTGGAGGGGATTTGATCAAAAACAAAATGTGGTACGGCCTGGTGGGGGCCGCTTTTCTCGTGTGTCGGGCAGGGGCGCAAGCCGAAGGCATCGCGTTCATCAACGCGACTGTTGACCCCATCGATGGCGCAACGATTACCGGCGGAATGATTGGCATCAAGGGTGGCGTGATCACCCATTTGGGTTCCAGACCTGCGCCCGACGGCTACAAAGTCGTCGACCTGAAGGGTGGATGGGTGACGGCTGGATTTATCGACTCTGCGATGACGCGGGGCATGAAGCTGCCCGAACCAATTCCCAATGAAACTCGAGACGATTCGACGACCGTTCCAACTTCGTTGAGACCTCTTAATCGCAAAGGGGTACGCCCCGAACTGGTGGCTGCGGAACACCTTGATCTCAAACTTTCCTTGGACGCCGCGCACGCTGCTGGATTCGCCAGCGCACTGATGGTGCCGCCGAGCGGAAGTTTCCGCGGGCAGCCCTCCCTGATTTGGCTGGAATCTGAGGAGTCCAAACTCCCCGCGCTGGTCCCTTCAGTGGGGCAAGCGATGTCCTTTTTGCCAGGGGTCGGCGCAGGCTTTCCGTCAACGTCTTTCGGAGTGATTGCGCTCTATCGCCAAACCATGATGGACGCGCAACGATATCAACTTACACCGAAGGACCAGCGGCCCAAGGAACTCGAGTCGCTGAACAGCCTTGCTGCCATTCTTCGTGGCCAAAAGCCGCTGATGTGGGTTGCTGATAATGGTCGGGAGGTTCTTCGAGCCGTCAACCTGGCGGAAGAATTCGACGCCCGAGTCACCATTATTGGCGGGCGTGAGGCTTGGATGAACATCGACGCGCTGCTGGAGCACAAGGTCGGGGTGATCGGGACCGTCGCCGTGGGCGATGAACCGACCCAAACTACGGACCCGGACGCCAAGCAACCGGAATCTTATTTGGCGGAGCGGAAGGCAGAGTGGCGGGATGACGCTTTGAATCTGATCAAGCTCCACGGAGCCGGCGTTCCCTTTGTCATTTCTAGCTATGGCGATGCGGCGGGAAGCTTTCTTAAGAACCTGCGCGGCATCGTCAAACTGGGCCTTCCCAAAAACGTCGCCCTGCGAGCGGTGACCCTTGGTCCTGCCGAGATGTTCGGAGTTGCCGATAAGTTGGGAAGCCTAAAAATCGGGAAAGCGGCGGCGATCACGGTGTTCACCGGAGATCCGATGGATGACAAGAGTACGGTTAGCCATGTGGTGGTTAACGGGCGCGTGGTTGAGGTGAAGAATTGAAACGCACATTAGGATTGAGTTTAGTACTGAGCGCGTCGGCGATTTTTGCCGCTCCGCTCCCCTTCGAAACGGCGGCGGATCGCGTCCCAACCATTCGCACGGGTGGTAACTGTTTCATCCTCGCGGGACGGATTCACACGGTCACCCGAGGGATCATCGAAAATGGACAGATCTTGGTTCGCAACGGCAAGATCGTGGCCATCGGCACAGGGATGACGGCACCCCCTGGAGTGCAGGTGATTGACGCCAGCTCGCACGTGGTTATGCCCGGAATTGTGGATGCCCACGTTCATCGTGGAGCAGACGCGACCAACGACGGTTCGGAATCCATCAGCGGGGAAGTTCGCATCGCGGACATTCTCAATCCCGACAGCATGACCTGGTGGCAGTCTCTTGCCAGTGGCGAAACCAGTGGCTTAGTCCTTCACGGTAGCGCTAATGCGATCGGTGGGCAGAGCCAGGTCGTTAAGTTTAAGTATAAGTATCCGGTAAAAGATGCGCTCTTTCCCGGCGCTCCGAGGATGATTAAGTTCGCCCTCGGGGAGAACGTCACACGCATGAATTCGGGTGGGGCTGCCACTGGTCCGGGCCGATTCCCCGCAACCCGAATGGGTCAAGAGGCGGTCTATCGCCGTGCTTTCACAGATGCCAAGGGATACATGGCAACTTGGGATTCTTGGAACAAGAGCGACCGGAAGTCGGCTCCACCGCGGAAAGATCTTCGGTTAGAAACCCTGTCGGACATTCTGCGACGACGCATTTGGGTGAATTGCCACAGCTACCGTGCGGACGAGATTTACATGATGGCGAGGCTGAGTCACGAGTTCGGCTTCAAGATCGCAACGATGCAGCACGCGCTGGAATCGTATAAAATCGCCCCCGATTTGGCCCGGCTTGGCATCCCGGTTTCGATGTTCCAGGACCACTGGTCGTTCAAGTTGGAGGGTTATGACGCCATTCCCGCTGGCCCAGCGATCTGTGTCAAAGCGGGCGTTCTGACGAGCATCAATACCGACGGCACGAACGGAACTACGGCCCTCATCTTCGATGCGGCCAAGCTAATCCGGGAAGGTCTGACTCCAGATCAGGCGATGAGAACCGTCACTATCAATCCGGCCAAGCAGCTAGGCATTGATTCGCGCGTCGGCAGCTTGGAAGTGGGCAAAGACGCGGACCTTGCGATCTATGATGGACACCCGTTCAACGTGACGAGCAAGAACGCGATGACGATTGTGGATGGGGAGGTGCTGTTCCAGCGGCGCGACGCGTTCAAGGTGGGCATGTCCCCGGATCGCTCGCTCGACCTGCTTCCCACGGGTTCGATGGAACTCCTCACGATGCCGAGGGCCTCTAAGCGCTATTTGCTGACGGGAGGCACCATCTATCCGGTCAGCGGGCCACCTATTGTCAACGGAGAGATCATGCTGGAGAACGGCAAGATCTTAAGCGTTGGGCCTGCTAGCTCTCGCCAGTTTGCTGGTGCTGATACAGTAGTCATTAATGCCAAGGGCAAAAATATCTATCCTGGATTGATTGATGCGGGTGGAGCGTTTGGGCTCAGCGAAATCTCCGGGATTCGGCAGATGCAAGACCTCACGGAGCAGGGCGATTTTCAGCCTGACTTGTTAGCGGCGACGGCGGTTCAAAATGCGAGTGCGCACTTTGGCCCGGCCACGTGCAATGGTTTGCTCACCTTGGTCACTCGGCCTGCCGGCGGGCTTATTTCAGGTCAAGCGGCGTTATTGCGCAGTTGGGGCTGGAGCAGTGTGGCTCAGACCATCAATCCTAATTTGGCGATGAACGTAAACATGCCAGCATCGGGGCGGCCAAACTTTGGTGATCTCGAAGATGCTTGCGCTTGTATCGGGATTACCCTTCAGGATTTACTCGACGCAAGTGGGCAAATCGACGAGCACCAGCATGAGGAACAAGAGGGGCCCATGATGCAGGACGAGCCCCGTCCTGGACGAGGGCAAGGGCAGGGTCAAGACCCCGCCCAGTTCCAGGGTCGGTTGAAGCAACTCGACGATTACTTCGACTCGGTTCGCAAGTATATGGCCGAACGAGGGAAAGTGCCGACGGACCTCCGCATGGAGGCGATGATTCCCGTTATTCAAGGGAAGCAGCCATTGTTGCTTCGGACGAGGAGTGTGGCCAGCATTCGTTCTGCCATCGCCTTTGCGGCGAAGCAGAAGGTGAAGGGCATTCTGGTCGGGGCGCTGGACGCTTGGCGGATCACGGACGAGGTGAAGAAGTCAGGCATGCCGGTTCTCATCGTGCCAGCGGGCCTGGTGACGCTTGGGGCGAACACGACTTCCATGCCGTACGATCCGTACGATACGAGCTACGTGTTCCCGTCCTTGCTCCAGAAGGCCGGCATCAAGTTCGCCTTCCAATCCGATGACAACGCGATGAGCATGAACTTGCCGAATCGAGTTGGCATGAGCACCGCCTATGGCCTTACGCACGCTCAAGCGTTGCGAGCGCTTACGCTGAGTTCGGCGGAGATTCTTGGGGTCCAAGATCAGTTGGGTTCCCTGCAAGCAGGGAAACGTGCGACGCTGATCGTCACTCAGGGCGATGCGCTCTCGGCCACCAGCAGGGTGCAGATGGCATTTATTGACGGACGACCGGTTGAGTTGACGAGCAAGCACACGAAGCTGCGCGATCAGTATCTGCGGCGCCTAAACCCGAGCGAAGCCCTCTTCGAATAATCAGGTTGATCTGGTCCGTCGATATCGGCGGACCGGATCGGCTATGCTCAAAGCATGAAACCCGCCGCATGGATGCTGGTCGTTTCGCTTTTGACTTCGTCAGCTCACGCTGAGCTGATGTTGGGCAATTTCCCTCCCTCGAATGACGGGACGTCTACCTCTGCGATCACGACAACTCGCTTCAAGGGCATAGGATTCACGAACGGCGCCGATGTTTGGGTCTTGCAATCTGTCAAGGTTCGGCTGAGTCTGACTTCCACTTCGGCCATTCCGACCGTCCAGATTCGGACGGGAATGACTTCGAGTTCTGCGGGGTTGTTGGTTCACTCGTTGAGTCCACCGGTGTTCGCCACGGGGAATGCGGACTACACGTTTACGTCGGACGGCACGTTCTCGTTTGCAGTCAACACCCAATACTGGCTGGTGGTGCGGAACGGCAACAACGTGGCTGGCATGAACTGGCTGGCAAGCAATCCGGGTTTGGTGCCAACGGGATCGGCGACGTACAATCAGGGGCTGTTTACTCAGAACGGGACAAGCTTTATGGGGTCTTCTTCGCTGAATACTTTCGAGATTAACGGTGTTCGTCAGGGGGCCAATGCTTTGGTTAATGGGACGCTGGTGCTGGGCGACGTGGTTTCTCCGATGGTCTCACCTCGCACGATCAGCTACAACGTGATCAAGGGGACGGCGACGTTGGCGAGTGGATCAATCGTTGCCAGCGTGCCGAGTACGGCTTATTCGATTTCGGTTCCGGCGAGCCAGACGGGCAATGTTCGGATTGAATTCGATGGTGGGCCGTTTTTACGACGGCACGTTTTGACGGTTCTGACTGTCTGCAACGTGAACGCGGGGGCGGCGAACATGGTCAACGGGGACGTGGACGGGAGCGGTGAGGTCGACGCGGCTGATATTGATCTGGTGATTGCAGACTTTGGGGCGACCTTGAGTGGCGATTCCGACGTTGATTCTAGCGGCGAAGTGGATGCGGCGGATATCGACATTGTGATCGCGCGATTTGGCGGAGTGGATGACTCGGGTCCGTAGCCGAAGTACCAAATGTACCGAGTACTTTCAAGTTATTTGAAGCATCGGGTTCGGTAGATGTGGGCGTGACCCGGGCGTCAACCCCTTTATGGTGGTATGCGCCCTCACCGGGTTCTCGGGATTAGGAGCCCGCGGCAAGCGCCTCTCCCCGGGGGAGAGGGTGTTTGGGATTAGTAACCGGCTCGTGCTCTGAGCCAGCGGGTTACGCCGAGGTCGCGCCTCTGTGCGGTTGTTTTTTGGACCGAGCTGCTCGTAGACGAAGTTAGATTCTCTAGTTCTGCCGGACGATTATTTCGGCGGTTGCCCCGGAGGTAGCCGAGGATTGCAAATACAGTTAGGGGCAAGCCGAGGCCCAGCGCTTGGGACCACTGTACGGCTTGGTCAAGTTGAGTGCCGACCACCGTCGATGCGTCGGGGGCGCCATAAAAGTAGCGAACCGCGCTTAGCATAGCTGTTATGGAGATTACGGTTATGAACTCTGCTCGACGACTTGAGGGTGAGCTCGCTGGCTGACTACGAGCGAGCAGTTGGTAGCAGGCAAGGGCAAGTCCGCACGTAACCGTGATTCGGAGGGGACGCAGAATCGGAACCAAAGCTTCTTTGTGGCTTGACGGGTGGCAAAAAAGGAACCAAAAAGCAACGCCAGCGGCAGTCGCCATCAAAGCGGCGATAAGCAGGCCGATGACGTCGAATATAATGCTGTCGTCACTTGGCCAATTCACTTGAATCATCTTACAACTTTCTTACGCAACACAAGTACTGGATGGCACCCTCTTTTTGCTGAAATTGAGATCGAAAGCCAGTTTCTTCAGACATCGCCGGGATGGTAGTCAACCGCGTGCGCGACAAGGTCCTCTAGGCTGATGAATTCTAGGGTCAACTCGTGGGTGGCTTCGAGGCGAATATCTGGAGCGACGCCTGCCTCCAGAGCTTCCTGCCAGCGAAGAGCGCACAAGCACCAGCGATCGCCGGCATGCAAGCCCGGGAAACCGAATTCTGGACGCGGGGTGGTGAGGTCGTTCCCCTGCGCACGGCTGAATTCAAGAAATTCGTTGGTGACAACCACGCAGACCGTGTGCACCCCCGCATCGTCGGTGCCGGTGTCACAACAACCGTTGCGGTAAAACCCCGTGAGGGGGGTCTGGCTGCAGGGCTCGAGGACCCCACCCAACACGTTTCGGCTTGCTCGCATCATGGCTTATCAATGGTCCCAACCGTTTCGGGTGGAAAGTCCGTATCTTCCTTACTTCTATGCGTTTTACTCACCAAGAATTGCACCCAAGTATTTTTGAGGCCCTGAATGAGTGGCAGTCGCAGCTTGGCGTACTGATGACGACGGCCGGAGAGGATCGAGCTTCTCAGATCGCCGCGCACAACAGGCATCAAAAGGCTTGGTGGAAGGAATATGGGAATGCGGTAATGGCCTGGGGCATTGGCTACTTCTCAGTGGGAAGCGGGCTGTTCGTCATTGCGGACAATTTGAACAACGGTGGGTTCGCGGCGTTGGGGCTGGGGGTGTTCATCGGAGCGATCATTCATGGCTGCGTCGGATATTCTAAGAACAGGGGGCAAGTGACTCTGGATGAACTGGAGGCTCTGCTTCCATCGTTGAATCTCTCCCCGCTGCAGAGAGTCTACGCAGAAATTTTTGTCGCCCTTCAAGGTAGCGTCGCTCTAGAAGCCGGGCATCGGCGCGAAATTCTAGATCAGCTCAATCAGCTGCTTGACGACGGGCTGCGGTTGGCTAAGCAGCGCAAACTTCTCGCCGACCAATTTGGTAGCCAGGAAATGCGCGATGGATTGGAAACGGAAGTGCGCGCGCTCGAATTGCGCGTCAGCTCCACACAAGATTCTCTGGCCCGCGAGGCATTTGAGAAGTCGTTGGTGATGGCCCGTGCGCGGCTGGCGCGGTATGGGGACAGTGCGCCGTTGGTGGAGCGAGCCGACGGGCAGCTAGAGCTGATCAACCAGACCATGGCGTCCTTACGGGAGATTCTGATCTCCTTCGCCCAGGCCCCGAAGGCGGAAGAACTGGACATTGCGGCGTTGCGAGACCGAGTCGGGCAGATTCAGTCCCAAAGTCAAGCCATCGAGTCGGCCTTCGACGAAATCCGCACCCTCGCATAAAAAATTGGCCCCGGTTTCCCGGGGCCAATATCCTTCATCCGGCGACCCTTATGAGCGTTGTCGGCTCAGGTATCGCTGAATCTCTTCCATCGTGATGACGCCATCGCGATTGAGGTCGAGGTTTGCGGCAGTTCGCGAGTTGGATTCGCGGATCGCGTCTTGCACCGTGATGCGCGTTCGGATCGTTCGATCGATGCGATTGTGCAGCCCAGGAGGGTTATCGTCGATCGCGCCAAACGCACTTGGCGTGAAGAACGAGAAGTCCGCGGTGTCGACGTCACCGTCGCCATCGAGATCCGCGTGGCGGAACGTCGGAGCGTGCGGGAACGGGGTGTTCGGGTTGACCGGGATGCCGTATCGGGTGGCATAGACGACGTAGTCGCCGATGTCAATCCGGTGGTCGAGGTTCAGGTTGCCGCCGCGGAGCGTCGCCGATGCAGTGTACTGATTACCCGTGCCGCTCACAGCAGATGTGGTGCGAAGCGTGTGCAAAGGATCCTTCACGCCAACCGCGTAGGTTGGATAGTTGGATGTGTTCGGCAGGCCATCCGCGGAGGTGAAGACCACCGTCGCGAAGCCTGTGTTGCTGAACAACACGTTTCGGCTGAGCACGACTGGGGCAAGGCTGCCCGTTCCAGGGAAAGCAATGTCTCCCAGGGTGATGTCCACGCCTCTCGTAACAGGTCCCGTAGCGGTGAAGCCTTGGAGCTGGATGTTGAGAGTAAGGGTAGCCGTGTTCACGTTGACGGGAGTGACCTGCGTGAACGCGTTTTCAGCGCGATCAATGCCGGTGACCTCAATCTCAGCAGGGCCGTTTGGAGCATTGGCGGGCACTGTGTAGTACGCGCCAAAGGTGTTGCCGTTGATGGAGAACGTTTGCAGCGTCACGTCTTCAGGACCAGCACCGAGAGGTGCGAAGTCAATCGCGAACGTCGGTTGCTGCTTTAGACCAGACCAAGCGTCCACGGCGTCGACCGTGAGGCTCAGCAGACCCGTTTGGATACCCGGGGCGACCAACACGTTGCTGGGACCCTGAAGTGCCGACAAACCATTCACGACCGGAGTGACATCGTCAAACAACGCAATGTTCGATGTGTGTCGGGTTTCCGCTACTGCGGTTCCGAGGAAGTCGTTGAACTGAGTGTCCAACGTGCCGCCGCCGGGGTTGATGCTGATGTTGCCGCTCGTGCCGTGCGCACCGTTCATCAAGATGTTCGCCAACGTCCAGTCGGTTTGCACGACGGGAGCGTTGAATCCGATGTATCCGGTCAAGTTGCCCGCCGCCGTGATCGCACCCGAGAAATGGTTCGGATACGGGTAGGTGGTGTAGGCACCGGAAACAAAGTTCATCAAGCCCGTGAGGGTGTTGGATTGGAGGAAGGCTTGGAAGCCGCCCACCGGAACATTCAGGTTTGCCTGCATGAACGCGTAATCCACATTCTCGATCGACTTGTTGTACGGATCAGCCGCGAACGGAATCATCGAGTTCGTGGTCGCGTTGGTCTTGAAGTTGCTCACGGTTGCTCGTGCGCAGTTCCAGGCCGCCTGTCGTCCGACGAAACCGGCGAAGAACGAAGCATTCGCGGTCTCAGCAACGTCGCCTGCAGCGAGCGTGTACGGAGCAAGAACGGTCGTGTTGCCCGCGTTCGCGCCGTTCAACGGGGTGACCGCGAGGGTCGCCGTCGTTCCGGCGGCATTGATGTCCACCTTCACGTTGAACTTGGTTTCATCCGCGCTAGCATCGTACCCAAGCGTGAGACCGGCTGGGTCGGCGCTGAAGTTGGAAGAAGCGAACAGTCGGAAGCCCGTCGCAACCTTGTACATGCTGACGAAGGATTCGGCGGTTCCGTCGACGTTGCCGCCGTTCTTGCCGAGACCGAGTTGGAAGAACTCAGCGTTCACACCCCAGAGGGTAGGATCGCCGAGATCGACGTCAGCCGAATAGCTCTTGCCTCGCAGATTGAGCCCGGAGAGAGCCGTCGGTCGCTTCGCGCTGTCGGAGAACGGGGTGAAGGTGTTGTCTAAGGTGGCGATGCCGCCGGAGATTTCACTCACCTGGTTTGCTTGGGCAAACGTAGTGGCCGAGGCGCCGCCATTTGGAGCGGTGCTCGGAGCGTAGTACGTGCCGTTGAGGTCAACCGGGAAGCCGTTTGGCGTCGTGGTGGACTGCATGCGGAAGTCATCGAAGTAGAATCCACTCGTTGTTGGGTTGGCTGCGCCATCCCACTGCTGTGGAGTTGCACCCGAGCGAATCAACGTGCAATTGATCGCGTTTGGCTGCTGAACGGGGAGTTCGCCGCCCTGTCGGAAGTACTCTTCCCAGGTGGTGCCTGAGCCCTTGAGATCAGCTTCGGTCAGATTCGCGGATGTGCCGATGTAAACCTTGACCATGTCGTTGTTTCGACCGGCCACGATGTCGGTGACGATCTTGACGTGATACCAAGTGCCAGGGGTCACGTTGTCCATCAGGAGGACATCGCGGAAGTTTCCTTCACCGGCGCCGGCCCAGCCTGCGTCAAGAGAGTCAGCGACGTAATCCACCAGCCAGAATTGGTAGCGAGGAGTCGCGCCATCGGTGGGTTCCATTCCGAACCAATTCATTCGACCGCCGTTGCCGTCATCACCGCTCATGGTGAATCGGTTGCCGCGCTCGACCGTGTTGGTGGCCGATTTGACCCAGAAGTCCTGAATGAATCGGGTATTGCCGCTGGCAGGGCCGTTGGAGGCCATGGTGCCGGGCTCGCCTACTGGTGCGTTTAGCTTAGGACTCAAAATCTGCTGAATCACGCCGTTTGAGCGAGAGTTCGAGTATTGGAACCCTTGAGATCCCGTTCGAGCCGCTGCCGTCGAGATGGCTTGGTCGAAGTTCGCGAACGGGGTGCTGTTCGGAGCAACCCACCAGCTATTGTCTCCAGGACCAGCCGGGTACTCGTGCACGGAGTCTGCCGCGTACGAGGCGAATGGAGCACGCGGAATGACATAGCCTTCCCCGTTCTCAAAACCGATGTTGATCTGTGAGCTAGCAAAGCCCGCCGAAGCTACCGCGATCATGCTGGAAACGATTGTTAGTCGCACCGCGTTGTGCGTAGCCCCCCTCAAAATATTCTTCATTTATTTCCCCACGAGTTGAGTGCTCCCAAGGGAACACATCGCATACATATTACACCCGTTGGTGTCACGATGACGACAAAATTGTCACCTTAACTCTTTCTTAGCTTAAGCTGAGCACGCTCCGAAAAAAATGCCGCATTTGTACGGGGTAGCGATGGCCTCTTACAAAATAAAGCAGCCCTCGGAGATTCGAGGGCTGCTTTTCTTACTATCGACCTATTTGCGACTTAGCGCAGTCGGCTGATGTATCGTTGAGCTTCTTCCATCGTGATGATTCCATCTCGATTGAAGTCCATGTTGGCGACCTGTCGCGACCCGGATTCAATCATGGCCTGCGCCACGGTGATTCGGGTTCGGATCGTTCGGTCTTCTCGACTGTAGTTGCCCGGAGCATTATCGTCGACCGTGCCGAACGAAAGCACTGTGAAGAACGAGAAGTCCTGAGAGTCAACTACTCCATCGCCTGAAATGTCCGCGTGGCGGAGAGTTGGTACGTGCGTGACGGCAGGGAACACGAATGGGGTGTTCGGGTTGACCGGGATTCCGAATCGAGTGGCATAGACAACATAGTCGCCGATGTCAATCTTGTTATCGCGGTTAAGGTTTCCACCTCGGAGCGTTGCGGAGGCGCTGTACTGATTGCCGACGCCCGTCGCGGCGACGGTTGTTCGCAGCGTATGCAGCGAATCCTTCGCCCCGATGGTGTAGTTGAAGCCAGCACCATTCAACAGGCCGTCACCCGAGTTGAACACGACCGTAGCCATGCCGAACTGCGAGAAGGTCACGTCTCGGCTCAGGGTGATCGGAGCGTTGCCGCCCGAAGTCCCGCCAAGGATGATCTCGATTCCGCGCGTCACGCTGCCGGCCTCACTGTCGAATCCTTGCAATTGCAGGTTCAAGGTAAAGGTTGCTGTGTTCACGTTGATCGACTGGATCAATGACTGAGAATTCCCAGCTCGGTCCACCGCAGTTACGATGATTTGGCCGGGGCCGTTAGGGGCATTGGCCGGCACGTTGTAGCTTGCGCCAAACGTGTTGCCACTGACCGAGACGGAGTTCAACACGACGTCTTCCGGACCCGCGGTGAGCGGGGCGAAGTTAATCGTGATGGTCGGCTGATCGTCGAGCCCAGTGAACGCATCTTGTGCAGTAACGTTGACGTTAAGCAGACCAGTTTGGACGCCAGGGGCGACCAGAGCATAATTGACTCCTTGGAGAGCAGTCAACCCGCTGATTACCGGTGCAACGCTGTCCCACATTGCGACGTTAGATTGCCGCCGCAGAGTAAGGATCGCATTTCCATCGCCATCGCTGAACTGCGTATCAAGTACGCCGCCATTGTTCGTCTTGATGCCTACGTATCCGCTAGTGCCATTGGCGCCGGTCATCAGGATGTTCGCGAGAGTCGCGTCTGCCGTCACCAGTGGTGAGAGCGGTGCGACTCCACCCGTCAACTCGCCCGCAGCCGTGATCGCTCCACCGTTGAAGATGTGCGCGGCGGGGTAAGGAGCTGCGGTGTAGGTTCCTGAGCCAAAGCCCATTGCTCCGGTGAGGTTCGTGCTTTCGAGGAATGACTGATAGCCGCCCACTGCGACAGCAAGATTAGCCTGTCCAACTGCGAAGTCAGCCGATTGCGATGGAAGGTTGTACGGATCGTTAGCGAACACGTATTGGGTGTTGGTCGTGGCGGTCGTCTTGAAGTTACTCACTACAACTCGTCCTGACTCGCCCATGAATGCATTGCTCGTGAATCCAGCGAAGAAAGAGGTCGAACTTACGTTGTCATCAATCAACAGCGGGAACGGATCGAGTGTGGTCGCATTGAAGGCATCTGGGCCATCAAGCGGGGTGACCGTCATAGTCGCTGTGGTACCGGCACCATTGATGTCCACGTTCACGCGGAATTTGGTCGCGGCTGGGTCGGCATCGTACTGAAGGCTTGGGACTGCTGCGTACTCGCTCCAATCGGAGTTGTAATGCAGCGTGAAGTGATTGCCGTTTCGATAAATGAACACGTACGACTCTTCGGTATCGTCTTCGATTCCCGCGTTGTCACCAAGACCGAATTGGAAGAACTCGTTACCGCTTGTCGGGAACGGGTCTGACCAACTACTTACCGATCCTAGATCAAGATCTGCGCTGAAGCTCTTTCCGCGAAGGTCAAGATTTTCTAAGGCAGTCGGTTGCTTGTTGTCGTCGGAGAACGGGGTGAGGGTGCCTTCCGTCACGATTGCACTCATTGCTTCTTCAAACACCATGTTCGGGCTTGCCGCGGTGGTGACGGATGTTGATCCGGCCAGGTAAGTGATCCCGTCGTCGAAGTTTCCGGCGGCCATGTAGCTGCCGTTAAGATCGACAGGTATGCCGCTGGTGTTGGCGGAGAGCGCGTAAGCGTTCTTCCAGAACACTTCGTAGCCGCTATCTGGCAAGGAAAGCGAGTTGCCCGCATTTCCGAAGTTGTACGAGTTCAGGATTACCTGGCGCAGTCCTTCACTTCCTGGCGCCGAATAACTGCTGCCCGAATTGGTGTCGATGAGGGTCCCGTTGAGCCAATATTGGTGCGACGAGCCCGTATCCACGATGCGGAACTTATTGTACTGTCCGTAGAGGATCGGGGCGGCGGGATAGTCAGCCCAGCCGATGGTGGAATCCCAAGTTCGAATCCGAGGCACGAAGTTCGCGGCTAGAGGATTAAACGGGTCAGCAGGATCATTGTTGATGAACCCGAAGATTTGGTAGCGGGAGTTTCCTTCGACTGGGTTATTGTCTCGCGACCATACGTCGGAGCGTCGAAGATTTCCTGGCGTTCCCCATGACGTTGGGATAAACAACTCGCCGCCGACTTCCGTGACTCCTGGGCTCAGTCGAACCCGACCTTGCGTGGTGTAGAACAAGCCGCTGAAGGCGGGAGGTCGTAGGTTTTCGCGGTCCGCATTGCTGATCGTGATCTTCAGGGCGGTGCCGCTGAGAAGGTCGGTCGAACCTGGCGCCCAGCCCCCCGGAGCGAAGCGATCCACATTCCAGTCGCTGAGACTGAATGTCCCGGTCGCGCCACTGTCACCGAATCCGGCGGCCGAAGTGGCGACCGGCAAAACGACCAACGCGAGGGTGGTCGCGATTAACGAACGTCCCAAGTGGCCAACTTTCCTCTTTAAAAGACCGGACTGTGCCGGCAAATTAGAATGATTCATAACATCCCCAACTCATCCCGCCCAATCAGGGCAGGCATCTCTAATAGCTTACAATAAAAATGGTGTGATGGCTCACAAATTTGCGCAATTCGCAATTATTTGATTGGGTGCACGGTTTTGGAGCTCATTGGGACAGGTTCATACCAGGCTAAAGAGCCGAAAAAGCCGACCCCGTTCAATCGGGGTCGGCTTGTCACCTAATCGTCAACTGAGGCTTAACGCAATCGGCTGATGTAGCGTTGCACTTCGTCCAACGTGATGACTCCATCGCGATTGAGGTCCATTTCGGCGACTCTTCGGGACCCAGACTCGATCATGGCCTGGGCCACCGTGATTCGGGTTCGGATCGTTCGATCTTCTCGACCGTAGTTACCGACCAGAACATCGTCAAACAGGCCGAAGTTCGCTGAGATGTAAGAGAACTCCTCGGAGCCAACGGCACCATCACCGCTACTGTCCGCATGGCGGAAGGTAGCGAGTTGTGGGAACGGTGTGTTTGCGTTTACGGGTGTTCCGAAGCGGGTGGCGTAGACGACGTAGTCGCCGATGTCCACTCGGTTATCCCGGTTGAGGTTGCCTCCTTCCAGTTGCGCAGATGCGGTGTACTGGTTACCAGTTCCTCCCACCACGACCGTTCTTCGGAGCGTGTGGGCCGGGTCTTTGACGCTTACCTTGTAAGGATTCGCACCGAAGGCATTCGGCAATCCGTGGCTCGAGTTGAACACTACGGTCGCAGCTCCGGACGCGCTGAATTGCACGTCGCGGTTCAGCGGGAGGACAAGGTTGCCCCCGCCGTCAGTTCCACCGAATGCGATCTCGATGCCTCGAGTTACCGAAGGTCCGCCGCTGGCGAAGCCCTGCAACTGAAGGTTCAGCGTCAGAGTTGCCGTATTGACGTTGATCGGGAACGCCTGTGTGCGTTGGTTGCCCGCCTTGTCGACCGCGGAGACGATAATCTGACCGGCGCCGTTTGAAACGTTCGCCGGAACGTTGTAACTTGCCTTAAAGTTGTTACCGATCGCGCTGCTCGTGTTGAGCGTTACGTCGCCGCCACCAATCCCAATCGGGAAGAAGTCCAGCGTGATTTGTGGTCGACCCACAAGCCCTGATAGAACGTCCGTCGCCGCTACGGAGAGGTTGAGCAATCCGGTCTGGACGCCTGGGGCGACCAACACGTTGTTCAGTCCCTGCGTGGCGCTGAGGGTAACAGGCTCTGGAATGGTGTTGTCAACCAAAACGGTTGGGGAACCGATTCGAACTGGCGTCACCTCACCTCCATCGCTATCGTAGAACAGGGTCGGCAGTGGATTGAGCACTGCGCCGTCATCCACCGCGATACCGGAACTGACCGAGCCCTCCGCCGCGCCAGCGGTGAGGGTCACCGTTCCGGCGGTGCCAGAACTTCGAACGAGCGGAGCAGGGGCTCCGACGCCGCTGGCCAGATGAAGCGGATTTGGTCGGTTGATTCCTTGGGCAAATGGGACCGGGTTATACGACCGAGTTGGAAGAATGTTATTGAGTGGGCCACTTTGATTGCCCGTAGCGGTCAAGAACGCCTGGACGCCTCCTATAGTCTGATCGAGGTTGCCGTAGGTCAGATCGTACGCGATCGCCTCGCCAGTCTGAGCGTAGGGATCGGCGACTTCCAAGGCAACGAAGTTCCGAGGTTGGCTGACCTTGAATCCGCTCACCGCAGCCGCGGCGAGTGAGTTTGCGCCGCCGGTGATTTCAGAGACGAAGATCACGTTGGACAGAGTCGCGACGGGAACGGAACTCGTCAGCGAGGATTCGGCCTCGGTGCCGTTCAGTCGTGTCACCGTGACGTTCAGCATGCTGCCGGACTCGCTAATGAGAACCCGATATTGCGTTGCGTCGGTGGTGTCGACGATCGTGCCCGTGCCCAAACCCGCGATGGTGAAGGTCTTCGTGCCGCCTGACACTGATACCGATACGCTTGCGCTATCACTCGATGAGGTGCTTTCAGCCGAAATCTTGAAGGAGTCGGCGGGAGCCCAGACTGCTGCAGCCGTCGGTGCGAGGTTTACATTGAACGAAGCGCTCTGACCAACAAATGTGGTGAGCTGCGCGGTTCGAGGAGCCTTGCTAGCGTCGCTAAACGGAGTGAAGGTCGCTTCCTCAGCGGCGGTACCTTGGCTCGATGCCTTTACCTGCCCACTGGCAAGTCGGTTCCCGGTTGCGGCCCAAGCCGAGTCGCTTGACGGGGCCGTGTAAACGCCGTTCAGATCAATCGGGGCGCTGCCCTGATCAATCTTTCCGGCCATATAACTGGAGCCGTACACGAAGTTGTCGAACAGCGCAGAACCGGTGTCTCCCGGAAGAGTGATTGGGTGTCGGACTTCAAGTGTGAGACTTCCCGAAACTGGGTTGCTGAGAACGTTGAATGTCTGCACGGAAGTGAAAAGTACAACTCCGTTGATGGAGAATCGCAGCAAACCGTCTGGGAGTAGCTGAACTCGAAGCCGATTCCATCCCGGGTTGACAGAACCGATATTGGTCCAGACGCCACTTTGATACGCGTCGACGCTACCGAAGCCAAGAGGGATTCGGTTGATCGCGATGCCGAGTTGCTGGTTAACAGGTGAACTTGGTCCATTTCCCCAAAGGTAGGTCCAGGTCAGGTTGCCCGACTCGAGATTAACATCAGCCTCATAGTACGGGCTGTATTGCTTTTGCATGGCCTGTTCGTAAAGGCGGCGCTCTTCAACGTCGAAGAACGGCGAGACCGTCACATATGGCGCAAGCATCGGTCCCCCGATGAACGGAAAGTAGGTTGAAAGCACGAAATTGCCCGGATTGTCATTGAAGAGCAGTGCACGTACACCAGCAATTTTTGTGTTAAAGGTGGGTGACAACAGCGGAGAGGACGTGCTCGAGCTCAAGCGCATGGCTCCGGATTCCGGGGTCATT
Source organism: Chthonomonas sp. (assembly GCA_031425375.1). Taxonomy (GTDB): domain Bacteria; phylum Armatimonadota; class Fimbriimonadia; order Fimbriimonadales; family Fimbriimonadaceae; genus JAFLBD01. The sequence goes on from JANPJF010000003.1 coordinate 214,786, forward strand.
AGAGCAAGGGACGCCGGGCCCGCCAACTGATTGGGCGTGCCGCCATAGGTCCGATCCGCGAACGACGGGGCGATGGATCCCACCCACGGGTTGTTGAAGTCGAATCGAACTCGGTACGGCACGTACTGAGCTGAAGCGAGTGCGGTCATGGCTGAGCATGCCGCGAGCAAGCTGAGTTTTGCGACAAGTTCTTTCCGGATCGAAATTGCGTTCTGAACGCCATTCATTGAAGTAGTCTGTTTCATCATTCCCCAAAAACCAGGTGGGCAAAGTGGCCACCGAGCCGAAGTATACGACAACATTGAGAAAAGTAGAACAGAATATTGTTAAGATTTGGATTAACCGCGCAAGAAATGTCCTGCCTCCATCCCTATCAGACAAAATCCAGAGAAAAAAATCAGTTCGAGGCGATGTCCGAGCGGAAGGACATGCGAGGAAACGTGACGGCTTGAACGCCATTGTAAGCGAGCTTCCGGGCTACTCCGATGGATTCTCCCGCTGCGGAAATCGCCAAGACCCGCCCCCCGTCCGTGAGCAAAACGCCGTCCTGGGAGGTAGTACCTGCGTGGAATGCGATGACCTCGGAAGGGAGATCGCCAATGGTAATGGGTTGCTTCTTTTCATAGCGTCCCGGGTAGCCACCACTCGCCACGACGACGGTTACGACGGCATTTTCGAGAACTTCGGGGGCGACGAGTGGTTGTCCAGTCGCCGCGGCGAGGAGGAGCTCGGCGAAGCCGGTGCCGAGTCGGCGGACGACCGATTGGGTTTCGGGGTCGCCGAAGCGCACGTTGTACTCTAAGCAAAGCGGGACGTCGTTCTCGACCATCACGCCGCTGAAGAGAACGCCGCGGAAGTCGATGCCGCGCTCGGCGAGGTGCTTGACCATGGGGGCGACGATGGTGCGCTCGGCCTCCGCGAGAATGTCGGGGGTGACCCATTCGCAGGGGGAGTAGGTGCCCATGCCGCCGGTATTGGGGCCGCGGTCGCCGTCGAGGGCGCGTTTGTAGTCTTGGGCGACGGGGAGGCTGACGAACTGGTCGCCGCTCACCACGGTGAGCAGACTGAATTCTCGGCCAACGAGCCGATCTTCAATGACAATGTTGGCTCCCGCTTCACCGAATTCTCGCTCGACCAGCATGGCCCCGATCGCGTCCTCCGCTTCGTCAATCGTCGAGCAAACCACGACACCTTTGCCAAGAGCGTTTCCGCTCGCCTTGACGACAACCTGCCGTCCAGCGGCGAACCGGGACTCGGCGAAAGCGAAGGCGTGTTCGGGGTCGGTGAAGGATTGGTATGCGGCCGTAGGAACCCCGGCTTCGACCATCATCTGCTTACTCCAAGCTTTGCTACCTTCAAGGGTTGCGGCGTTTTGGTTGGGGCCGAAGACGGCAAAGCCTTCTTTGCGCAGGAAGTCGGCGAGGCCGGCGATGAGTGGGTCTTCGGGGCCGACGACCACGAGGTCGGGCTTCAGTCGGTGGCACAGCGCTCCGATTCCCGCTTGGTCGGTGGCTTTTACGTCGAAGCACTCGCACTCGTCGGCGATGCCCGCATTGCCGGGGGTGCAAAACACCTCGGCTTCCTGCTTGAGCTTCCAAACCAGGGCGTGTTCTCGTCCGCCGCCGCCAACCACCAAGATGCGCATCGAGTCTATTTTGGCTTGATTCCCGTCGGCGCGGGCGTTCTGTGTTAATCTTGAATCTGCGATGAAGTTTCAGATTTTTGGCTGGATATTTTTGTTGGTGGGGTTGGTGTCGGTTGTGGATTTGGTCAAGGGCAAGAAAACTGGCGTGATCAATGCGTGGTCGCGTCGCCGCCGGATCGGAACGATAAGCCGAGCGGATGATCCGGTCGAATTCAACAACACCGTTCGCAGTCTGATGGTCGCGTCCATCATTCTGTTTTTCTGCGCGATTTTGTTTTTGTTTTTCCCAGAGCAGGCAGTGAACAGGCGTTAGTCCTGATAAATGGGTGTACCGAGGGTAAGTTCGAGGCGAGATTCGTAAGTCTCCCCCTGATACTCATAGAATCCGAGCGGTTTGGAGTTGAGCTTCCAGGCGGCCATCCAGCCGCCGAAATCGTTCGCCCATTCGCTGCTCCAATAGGGGTTTTGAACTGGGGCGCCGAGGGCTTTTTTGAGCTCTTGAATTAATCCGTAGCCCTTGCTCTTTGAATAGGTCTTCGTGGAGCGAATGGTGAGCTGAACGCCGTGTACCGGGTCGGTGGCGAGATAGTTTTGAGCCAGGTCGCCGGTGTAATCACGGAGGGCCTGAATCTGGTCAGCGCGGAGAAAGGACATGGTGCCGGTGATCGGGCCTTTGAACGAGACCACGGTTCCGGTGAGGCGACCATCCACGGGTGGCACGAAGGAGGCGGCGGCATAAACGGTCTCCTTTGGCAACAGCGAGCGGATTTGCGACTGGGTCATCGCGGGCTTCAGTTTTTTCAAGAATGCCACCTGAGTCGCGACGGGGGCGGGGGATTTTGCCGTCTGAGCGACGAGGAGTAGAGCGATGACCATCCGGCTATTGAATCAGGTATGGGCCGCAAAACGCAAGTTTGGGTTCGCTAAACTAGGGCGGTGCCGTTGGTTTCTATCGTCCTGCCCACCCATAACCGCGCGGTTCTGTTGCCTTCGGCGGTGGAGAGCGTGCGTGCCCAGACACTGCAAGACTGGGAACTGATCATCGTGGACGATGGATCGAGCGACGCTACGCCCGAGATCATCCGGCACTTTGAAAGACTTGACCCGAGGATCAAAGGGGTGCGCAACGACCCCAATGTCCGCCTTCCTAGGGCGCTGAACCGAGGATTCAGTCAAGCGGGGGGAGAGTTCCTGACTTGGACGAGCGACGATAATTTGTATGAGCCCCTCGCCCTTGAAACCATGGTGAAAGCGTTGCAAGATTCCAGGGCAGGGCTGGTGTTTGCTTCAATGCAGATCGTAGACGACGATCTCAACCCTATCCGAGAGTGGAACGCGAGGCCGGTGGAGGAGCAGAGCGTAGTGCCTTGGTGCGGGGCGTGCTTTCTGTATCGCTGCGAAGTTATGCGGCGCGTGGGTCTCTATGATCCTGAGTGTTTTCTGGCGGAGGATTTGGATTATTGGATTCGGGTGCGTTTGGGTTTTGAGATGGTGGGGTTGCCGGACGTGCTGTATCGCTATCGCGAACACGCCGTCTCCCTTTCAGCAACACGAGCTGCGGAAGTTCGGCAACAGAGTGCTCAAGTCGTGGAAAGACACCTTCCCAACATTACGTGGCTCTCCAAAAGGCTACGCGGCGAAACGGCGCTGGGGCTCGCGGAGGCCGCGCTGTTGCGGGGCGACGTTCCGACCCTGCGGCGATGGCTTCGTACCGCGCTGAGGGGGTGCCCCGATCTCGTACTCAAGCACTTTAAGAGGGGCGTTGTGGCGGCAATAACGGGGCGTTGCGGATGACATGCCGGGAAGCACGTAGAAGGGGGCGGAAGGGTTGCAATATTTCCTCTCTGTCTGGTACAAATCAATACACTTAAGGGGAGATTCATCTCACATCCTTAGCTAGCTTCTCTCATGCTCGAAATTAAGAATCTCCATGCCCGCGTCGAAGACAAACCTATCCTGAAGGGGATCAATCTCACCGTCCGTCCTGGCGAAGTTCATGCCATCATGGGCCCGAACGGGAGCGGAAAGTCCACCCTGGCCAACGTCATCGCGGGGAGAGACGACTACGAAGTCACCGAAGGGGAAGTGCTTTTCGAAGGGGAAAATATTTTGGAGCTTGCGGTGGACGAGCGCGCGGTGAAGGGGCTCTTCATGGCGTTCCAGTATCCGGTAGAGATTCCGGGAGTGAGCAATGCGTACTTCCTGCGGTCAGCTCTCAACAGCAAGCTGAAGGCAGCGGGCCAGCCGGAAATGGATGCGCTCAAGTTCATGACCTTCGTGAAGGACAAGGCGAGACTGCTCGGCCTCGATAATTCGATGCTCCAGCGTAGCGTGAACGAAGGATTCAGCGGCGGCGAGAAGAAGCGCAATGAGATTTTCCAGATGGCGGTGCTCGAGCCGAAGATTGCGGTTCTTGATGAGACCGACAGCGGCCTCGACATTGATGCCCTCAAGGTGGTCGCCGAAGGCGTGAATGCCCTACGCGGCATGGACCGCGGATTCTTGGTGGTGACGCACTACCAACGCCTGCTCGAATACATCATTCCCGACTTCGTCCACGTGCTCGTACAAGGTCGCATCGTGAAGAGCGGCGGCAAGGAGCTGGCGCTCGAATTGGAAGCGAAGGGCTACGGCTGGATCGAGGAGGAACTCGCCGTCCAGGCGTGATTCTTCATGGCAAGCCCCACAATGGACAGACTTCTTCTCCCCGGTTTTACGCCCCAGTCGGGCGCGGACTCTCGGGCGAAGGCCCTCGCGATGGTCGAGATGGCCACCCTCCCGAATCACAAGGCGGAGGAGTATAAGTACACCCCGCTCACCTCGCTCGGCGAAGTTGCTTGGGTTGAGGGAATCGGGACGGGCTTAAGTATTGAGAACGCCGACGCCCTTTCTCTTCCCGGAGTCGCGCAAACGCGATTCGTTTTCGTCAATGGCTTTTTTGATCCGGAGCTTTCCGACTCGGTTCCCGCGGGAGTTGAGTTTCTGCCCATTGAGGTCGCGCTCCAGCAAGGGTTGACCGAGGGCAAGTTCGGAACTCTCGCCAATCTTGACGCGGAGACCTTCAAAGTTGCCGCTCATCTCGGCCAGCTCTCCAAGCCTCCAGTTCCGTTTACCGCGGCTCTTAATGCTGCGTGCTTCCAGAGCGGCGCATTTCTAAAGATCACCAAGAATGCGCAGGTCGAAAAGCCGATTCATCTCGTGTTTGTCTCCGCCGGAGCCCTCGCGACCTCTTGCCCTCGCACGCTGATCGTCGCCGAGTCGGGGAGTCAGGCCACGGTGATCGAGAGTTATGTCTCCGCCGCCGAAGATGCCACGCTCACCGTGCCGGTGACCGAAATCTTCGTCTATCCCAACGCCACGCTCGAACATATTCGCCTCGAAAACGAGAATCTGGTCGCCAAGAATATTGGGCTTGTCGAGGTTCGGCAAGAAGCCGACTCGAATTACCGGTCGTATAACATCGTTTTTGGCTCAGCGCTCACACGCAACGACATCAATATCTTCATTGATGGCTCGAACTCCCACACGCGGTTCGACGGCATCGTTGCGATCGGCGGGGAACAGCACGTGGACAACCACACGCGCCTCGACCACGTCAAGCCGCACTGCGAGAGCTTCGAAATCTACAAGCATCTGCTCAGCGATAAGTCGCGCGCCGTCTTCAATGGCAAGATTTTCGTCCATCAGGACGCCCAGAAGACCGACGCTAAGCAGACCAACATGACACTGCTCCTCTCCCGCGAGGCGCAGGTGGATACCAAACCGCAACTGGAGATCTTTGCTGACGATGTGAAGTGCACTCACGGTGCGACCATCGGCCAGCTTCGCAAAGATGCGATGTTCTACATGAATAGCCGCGGCATCAATCCGGTCAAGGCGCAGGCCTTGCTCGTGTATGCCTTCGCCGCCGAAGTGCTGGAGCTCATCGAGAACGACGAACTCCGCGCCGCACTCGAATCGCTCCTCTTCGCCAAACTCGGGACCGAACGGAACTAGGCTTTACTGCACCGGCGGAGGAACGGTCTTCCGCCCGGAACGTCGAATCGCCCAAACAAACAGCGCCAGAAGGGGGAGCCAGATGGGTGCGAAGACGGCGAGCCCGATGATCATGCGCCCGAGATCGCGCATCACCGCGCCGAGGCTGTTGGTGGCGGCGGTCCAGCTCTCTTGCGCCCAGCCGGCGCTCTGCGCGTCGCTGGCGGGTTTCGTGTCGGTGCGCAGGGTCAGCTCGATGGTGGAAAGGCTTGCCAATTCCGATTGGCTTTTGAGCTGCGCCGCGAGGCTCTCAATCTCTTGCCGCAGCTCCATCAGGCGGTCTTGCACCGCCATCGAGTCCTTCAGCGTGCGCGATTGCTTGAGCAGGTTCAAATACACCTCTTCTTGGGCGCGCATGACGCGCAATCGCGCGGTGAGGTCCACAACCTGCGACGTAATATCCTCGGCGCTGACGCTGCGGTTCATCGCGACGCCGAGCGCGTTGAAAGCCTCCATCGCCGCCTCGAATTTCCCCACGGGGACGCGCAAGGTCATCTGGATTTCGCTGATGGAGCGGGTGAGATTCGAGCTGCTTTCCGCCTCCACAAAGCCGCCGGCCTGGTTCACATAGCGCATCGCCTGCCGCTTTGTCTCCTCGAGGTCGGTCACCTTGATCATCAGCGTGCCGCGCCGAATGATGGAGCGCTGATTCTGGGCCATGCTGGCGGTGGTGGCCACTCGATCGTTCTCAGCCAGCTTAGAACCAGCCTGGTTGAAACCATATTCCCCCGCCGCCGCTGCAGTCTCCGGGCTAGCCTGCCGAGGCTGGCTACAACCCGAAAGGGACACGGCAAGAATGCCAACCAAGACCCACGCCCACGCAAGCGATAGAGTTTTATTCATTTTGAGACACTTCCAAGACGGGATAACCCCGTCCGACAAAACATCGTTCCGGTCAGAAGAAAGTTCCCTCGTCTGCTGTGCCAAAAGTATTCTTAGACTAATACCAGGTTTTTCACGGATCGCTTTGATTTGAACCTGGCATCGTTCATAATAAGCTCTGTTTGGTGCAGATAATGCGCCGATGTAGAGGAGATTATGAAAAAGACCCTTATTCTCGTTGCCGCGCTTGGCGTGGCCGGCGTTGCAAACGCCCAACTTTTCACTAGTAATGCGGCTTTCCAAGCGGCAATCGGCAATGACCCCGGCCAGTTCCTGATGGACCTCAACGGTACTTCCGAGAATCTTTCCGGCGGCACCCCATTGATGACCGTGGACTTCACGGCCCCAACAGGTATCTACAATTCCGGGTCCTTCTACGGCGCCAACGTACCTGCTGACGCAGTGACCCTCACCCTCGGTGGCGGCGTTCGCGCAGTGGGCGGACAATGGTTCCAGACCAACATCAGCGACGTGTTCCAGGGCAACCCTGTCACCCTCACGTTCAGCGACGGTTTCACCACCACTTGGACCCCAGCAAACGCCGCTGAATTCCGCGGCTACGTTTCCGGCACCGTTCTCACCTCCGTGGTGGTTTCCGCTGGCGGTGTTATTGGCGGCGTCGGCAACTACGCTTCAATGGATAACGTCGTTGTCTCCTCCGTTCCAGAGCCGGCCACCATGACCGCTCTCGCCCTCGGCGCAGCCGCAATGCTGCGACGACGAAACAAGAAGGCATAAGAGCCTTTCGGTAAGAAAAGCCCGCTCTCCATTTGGAGGCGGGCTTTTTTGTTTGGAGTTCGGAGTTCGGAGACTAGAGTTTGATCCGCGCTTGGGTCCGAACTCCCATCTCCCACTCCGAACTTGGCCCCTCCCACTCCGAACTCCGAACCTTCTTCCTAGTCCTCTTTGAGAACTTCAACGCGAATCCCGATCGTCGAGATGATCTCCGCGACCCGGAGGCATTCCTGCTCGCCGGCGTTGTGCACGACGGACTTGCCGAGGTGGTGGATTTCCCAGGTTTCGATTTCGGCTTCGTTTTGGGCGCAGCCGGTGGCCAAAATCAGGATGAAGTGCACCTCTTCCATCGTGTTTTGGTCGTTGTCATAGACCAGCACGATCCAATCTCGGCTGGTCGCGACCTTGGACTCAGAAGATTTCTCGGGCGCTTCGATGCCCGCGTTGCGGATCGCTAGTCGTTCCATTCCGGCTTCACCTCCGCCTTCACGCCGATGTTTTCAATCATCGTCGCGATGGCATCGCACTCGTCTTTTGCGGCAAAGTGCACCGACGCCTGCCCGTAGTGGTGGGCTTCCCACGCCTCGATCGAAGCCTCTTCCTGATCGCATTTAGTGGCGAGCATAAGAATCTCGATCACCGCCTCGAATGGGGTGACATCGTTGTTGTAGATGACGACCATCCAGCGGCTTTCGCCGACTTGATTCGGTTGGAGAATGGGGAGGTTGAGGGTTTGGCTCATGGGACTCTGAAATGACGTACCTTGATTGTACATGGGTGCGGGGGTGTAAACGCAAGTTTTGCCGCCTTTGAGCCCGTGCCATACTTACCTCATGGATCCCTTGGAGCTGGATCGTCCCAAAGAAGAGTGCGGCGTTTTTGGGGCGTACGTGCCCGGAGAAGAGGCGGCTCGACTGACCTTTTTCGGGCTCTTCGCTCTGCAGCATCGGGGCCAAGAGTCCGCCGGGATCGCGGTTAGCGACGGCAACGTGGTGCGCATGCACAAAGACATGGGCCTCGTCAGCCAAATCTTCAACGAACCGCTGCTGGAGATGCTCCCCGGCCATATCAGCGTCGGCCACACCCGCTACTCCACCACCGGCTCCAGCGCCCTGCGCAACGCCCAGCCCATTTTCTGCCAGAGCCAGGTCGGCGAGATCGCCGTGGCCCATAACGGCAACCTGATCAACACGCGCGAGCTGCGCGAGAAGCTGGAAGCTGAGGGCGAGCGCTTCGATTCCACCAGCGATAGCGAAGTGATGGCGCGGCTCATCAATCGCTACATGCACCTCGGCCCGGAGGAGGCCATCCGCCGCACGATGAGCGAGATCAAAGGGGCGTATTCTGTGGCAGTTCTGATGCCCAACGCGCTGCTTGCCTTCCGCGACCCGAACGGCGTGCGGCCCTTGGTGTTCGGTCAGATCCGCGACGGCTGGATGGTGGCAAGCGAGACCTGCGCGTTCGTGCCGATCGGGGGCGTCCCGGAGCGGGAGCTCGAGGCTGGCGAAGCTTTGGTGATCGACGCCAACGGCCCGCGCTTCTTCCAATCCGCGGCGCCGTTGCCCTCGATGTGTCTCTTCGAGTTCATTTACTTTGCTCGCCCGGACAGCTATATGTACGGCACCTCGCTGTACCAAGCCCGCGAGCGCATGGGCGAGAAACTGGCCCAAGAGCATCCGGTGGACGCGGATATCGTGGTGCCGGTCCCCGACTCTGGGATTCCCGCCGCGCTTGGTTTTAGCGAGTACACCGGCCTGCCGTATCGAGAGGGCATGGTGAAGAGTCGGTACATCCATCGGACATTTATTCAGCCCGACCAGCGGATTCGGGAGCTCGGTGTGCGGATGAAGCTGACGCCTTTGGTCGAAAACATCAAGGGCAAGCGCGTGGTTTTGGTGGACGACAGCATCGTGCGCGGCACCACCACCAAGCAGATCGTGCGCCTCATGCGCGACGCCGGAGCGAAAGAAGTTCACGTGCGCATCACCGCGCCGCCGATCAAGTTTCCCTGCTTCTATGGCATCGACATGGCCAGCAAGGGCGAACTCATCGCGGCCAAAGAGACAATTGAGGGGATTCGCATCAGCATCGACGCGGATTCGCTGGGTTACCTCAGCGTGGAGGGCGCGACGGAAGCCGTCGGCGAGGGAAGTAAGGGATTTTGTACCGCCTGCTTCACTGGGAACTACCCGATTCCCGTGCCGGCGGAGATGACCAAGCTCGCGTTCGAAACGCCGCCCGATGTGGGGCAACTTGCGACGGTAGGTTCGCACCAGCCGGGACTGTTCGAGGATTGAACTAGGCGGAACGCGACCGCAATCGCTGGACAACCTCGCGGGAGTAACAGAAAACTTCCTCGACGAGCGGTGACCAGTTGTAATAAATCGACGGAAGCTGGTCGGGCATTACCAATTGCCTTCCGCGTGACTCCTCGGGACAACCGATCTCGCAGAGATCGTCTACCTCAGCCACAAAAACGTCCAGCCAGCGCACTTCGCGCCGTTCGGTCACCCGGTAGCAACCCAAATATTGGATGTCTTTCAGGATCGCTCCCGCTTCTTCGACGGCTTCTCGGCGGGCGGCTTCGAGAGGTTCTTCGAACGGCTCGACTCGGCCGCTAGGAATACACCAGCCTCGATCTTCAATATCGCAAAGGAGGACGTGTTCGCCCTGCCAACAGAACACCAGGGCCGCAAATGCCCGTAGCGGCGACCGGTACGGTGCCGCGTGGAACATCAACTGCTGTCGACCGTAGCGGCCAACCGGGAATTTGCGTGTACCCAAAATAGTTATAACCAGCGTTTCAAGACGATTTTCCCGATTATTTTGTCATACGCCACCGGGCCGTATTTTCGACTGTCCTCGCTGACCTCGCGGTTGTCTCCTAAGACATAGACGAAGTCATCGGGCACTCGGTACTCGCCAGCAGACATATCGTAATCCTCGGGGATATTTAGCCAATCCACCTTTTCCTTCTGCAAACGGTAGACGCGCTTGATCAAGTGCGTGCCGGGCTCTTCGCCCTCAATGACGACAATGTCCCCGCGCCGGACGTTTCCCACCAGCCAATAAGCATCGCTGCATAGCAGGCGGGTGCCATTCGTAAAGGTCGGCGTCATGGACTCGCCTTGGACCTGAATCGTCCGGAAGTTGTGATGGAAGAAGTAGGCGAAGCCGAGCAGTGACAGGAGACTGGCACTTCCTAAGGTGATGGCTTTCGGTCTAGCTTCCACGACGAATTCAATACTCCGGAGACGGTAGCCTTGCTATACTTACGAGCGCCTAAGCGCGCGCCTTGTCTTCTTTGTTGAACCTATGGACACCCTTACGCGCCTCATCTCGGACAACAATGCCCTCGTCACCTTAGCATTATTGTCGGCGGTATTGGTGCTCGCCATTATGGTAACCGTCTTGATGCGTAGGCTCAATTCCGTCACAAAAAAGTGGGCCGATTTGATGCGGGGCCAGTCGGGAGAGGGTCTTGATGGGATCCTCAATGAACATCTCGTAGAGCGCAGACGTCTTGAGACGGCAGTGGCGGCCTTGGAGACGAGGGCGAACGTGTCGGAGAAGAAGATGGCTTCGACAATTCGCTACATCGGGGTAGTTCGTTACGACGCATTTGCCGATGTTGGGGGGACTCAAAGCTGGTCCATGGCTTTCTATGACGAAACTGGGAACGGCGCCGTGATTTCCTGCCTCTACGGACGGACGGATTGCCGTGTATACAGTAAAGTCTTGGAAGGAGGGAAGGCAGATCGCAGCTTGACTGGCGAAGAGCAAGCCGCGATAGAGGCCGCCGCGCGCGGTGGTCGTTCGGTTGTTAGAGCATGAGTTCAGCCCAAGACGATCTGGTTTTGATTGAGCGCACCAAGCAAGGGGACCGCGCTGCCTTCGATGACCTCATTTATAAATATGAGCGTCGGGCGTACCAGTACGCTTACCGACTGACCTCGAACTCCGAAGAAGCCTCCGACGTGGTGTCGGACGCGTTCGTGCGTGTATACAATGCACTCCAAAATTTCAAGGGTCAGAGCGCCTTCACCACTTGGCTCTTCCGGATTATCACGAATTGCTACTTGGATGCTCGCAAAAAGGAGCGCTCACGCCCGACCGTCAGTCTGGACAACGCCATGCAGAGCAGCGAGGGCGACTTCGAGCGGCAGGTGGAAGATGAGGGTCCGGGCCCGTCAGAGGAGCTGGAGAAATCGGAGCGCGAGCGGTTGGTCCAGGCCGCCCTATTCAAGATCCCGGAGTATCAACGCGCGATGTTGGTGATGTATCACGTTGAAAATCTGAGCTACGACGAAATTGCCGAAGCTCTAGATTTGCCTATCGGCACAGTAAAGAGTCGCCTCAATCGGGCACGTCTAAGCCTTAGGGAGCAATTGACGAAAGATAAGGAACTCTTTACATTAGGTTAGGGTCAAACGATCAGGAACCTCACATGAAGCTGGAAAAAGCCTACGATTACTTCTCCGCCTATTACGAAGGCACCCTAGACGCGGCATTGCGCGACCAGATGGATCGCCTGTTTGCGGCTAACCAGAGGCTCCGACACGACTTCGATTCCTTCGCGGCTTCGCTCGATGACCTCGAACTGAGCAAGGCGCGTGAAATTGAGATCCCGGCTGATTTGCACGAGCAGATCGTCGCCCGGCTCGACCGAAGCATCTATGAATCCTCCCGCAATCAGCCGCAAGGCGTGATGGCCTTCTGGCGAAAGTATGCGCTGGGCGGTCTGGCTGCGGTGGTGATTATCGGCGGTGGTTTTGCCGTCGCTAACCGAGGAACTGCTGATCAGGCATCCGCGGGCTTCACGGCCATTCCTTCCGCGACTCCAGCTGGTCTGCAGGTGGTAGGCGAAGAAGGGGGCACCTTCTTGAGATTTAGCCCAACCGCTAATGATTCGGTCAAGGTGATGCGATTACCGGATGCCAAGCTCATGCAATCGTATGATGTCTCGGCCAACACCAAACTCGACGTTCCGCTAAAGAATGCCGCCGCTGAACCAGTGACCCTTCTCATCTCAACCGCTGAAGGCAAAGAGATGGTGGTGGTTATCCCCGGCACTCAGAAGCAGGCCGCAGGATCGGGACAAGGATCCTTGCTCGACTTCGCCAAGGCAATGAGCGCAACTTACTTGTTACCAGTCACGTTGGACTCCTCCAAGCGCGACAGCATGTTGCGATGGGACCTGAACGACAGTAGCTTGACCCAGCCTGCGACCATCCCGGAAGGGGTCACGGTCGAATTGAAAGACAAGTTGATCCGAATTCGGTTCTAGATCCGACTCGGTTTGCGAATCTCGCCGCCTTGAGCCACTAAGCTCGGGGCGGTTGTCTGTATTTCTTTAAGCAAGCGCGTTTGCTCGGTCCGAAGATGATTTACTCGCCGAAGTTGGCTGAACATCATTGCGATCGCGTATGAGGCCTGCGGCGTATCGCCTGCTAGCTGAGGGCGAGGCGCGTTCAGGGCTTCCTTAAAATCGCGCTCAATGTTGGCCCGCTCTAAGTCGGTCCAATGAGGCGAACTGAGCATCAGTCGGTAGTCGCTCGCCAAGAGTGCCTTGACGTCGTCCTCTGAGACCTGACGCAACTCGAAGTGAGATGAGGAGGTCCTCGTCTCTTTCAAGCGACGTAGCGAACTGTTCTCCTCCGAAAGCGAAGTTCCTAAGCTAGACAAATCGCTGCATCGCATGATGCCGGAAACAATCAGAGCCTTCGCGGCAAATCGCTTTGCCTCGGACAGATCGCCGTGCTCCTGGGCTTCGGTCGATATGCGATTCAGATGAAAGACCAATGTGCCTTTCGCGGTTAGAATCTGGTCGCGCACTCCATCGTTGGTCGTATCTGCGGCGCAAACGGATGGAACATCGAGCAACTTACCATTCCGGTACGCCTCAATCCAGGCGTCGGCTACGATTTGAACGTTAGCGGTGTCGGGAAGGTCGCCTCGCTTTCCCAAATGCCGCTGGACTAACCGCATCGGCTCGACGTACGACTGCACTCTCGCGCCAAGGGTCGCCCCGAGCTCAGGAGTATCAAAACTATCCGTCGCGACGTGATTGTAGGCTCCCAACACCCCAACCAATGTAAACGGTAGTACCGCAAGAAATGGCTTCAGCAATCCCCCCTGAATCCCCATGGGGAATATTGTCGGAAGATTAAATTTACTCCGTACCTTATTCTTGCCTGTTTTCAGCTCGCTGCTTTGAAGCTCATCGTGCGACTTGAGATATCGAAAGGCAAGTTTGAGATTCTAAAGCTAATCTTGATTGTTCTGGCAATGATTCTAAAGTCCTAGTACCCTTTCGGGGAACATTGTCCCGCTGTATCATATGGATGGGAAACCAAGATGAACCACCTTCGAATATCGGATTGGGAGTCTATTTTAGTGATTCGAGCGCAACAGGGAGACCAGGATGCGTTCGAGATGTTGGCCGATCAGTACCGCAAGAATTTGCGCCACGTGGCGCTGAGAGTCTTGCGCAATTCCGACGACGCAAACGACGCCGTCCAAGAAACTCTTGTCAAGGCGTTTCGAGCCATCGGGTCCTTCAACCCCGGCCGGCCCGTCTTGCCCTGGCTCACGAGAATCTGTAGCAACTGCTGCGTGGACGTGCTTCGCCAAAAGAAACAAAGCGACACAATTGAAAAATATGAGTACGCGCTGACGAGCGCCGACGACCTTGAGGCGGACGCGGTAGCCGAAGTGGACTCCGCCCTCATCATGCGGGCGATCAACCGGTTGCCCCGGCACTACCGCGACATCGTGATGATGCGGCACTTCCGCGACATGGAAGTCAACGAGATCGCCACCGCGCTCTCCAAGCCCGAGGGCACGGTCAAGAGTTGGCTATTCCGCGCTCGCGCAATGCTCCGCAAGGACCTCACTCCAGTGCTCGAGGCCGCTTAGTCGGTCTCAGTAAGTACCCCAACGCCGCCAACCCGGCGACGCTGAACGCAAAGTTTGGCGTCGCCGGTTGCGTTTTTTCGGGTCTCGCATCGCCAGGCTGGATCACCCGGTAGCGCCGAAAATCCCCCTTTTGTTCGATGAGTTGGCTCTCCCAGCCCGGAATTTCGATTCCCGACCAAACCTCGCTTGCATCGGCGGTCGTGATGTTGAACGGGGACTTCACGAACATCATGTTCCCGTTGGCGGGTGGGGCCGGGTCTTCACCGCCGTTGAGCCGCCGCATGAACTCGACGTCCTCGCGGTTCACCAGAGAGTCGTAGCCGCCCACTTCTTTGATTCGGTAAAGCGCTGCGAGATTGGGGGGCATGACCGTGCGGGGAGAGTAGTCGAACAGACTCCAGTTGCGGTTGAGCATGGCGACTTTGCTTTCGGGGGCCGCGGGTGGACGCGGTGGTACGATGCCGGTGCGCAACGGAGCGCTCAACAAGCCGGGCAGTAACGCCACAAATCCCAGCACCAAAGCGTAGGTTGCTGCCTGCTCCGGTTTCCTCGAAATCGCGTAGCCCAGAAGCAGTAAGGTCGCCACGATGACCGTCACCCCACCGAACTGCCCGAGGCCGGATTCGACCAGGCGAGCCATTGCCGTGGCGTCGAATTGTTCATACACTGGCGTCAAGCGTGGTGCGTTGAGACGTAGTGCGACGGCTCCGAGACCCGCCACCGCGAAGCCAGCGAGCAGACCACGACCGATGGGATGCTTCCTCAAATCCGCTCCGGACTCTCCCAGTTTGACCGTCGCGGCTAAGCACGCCAACCCAAGCACCACCAAGATCGCCGCTCGTCCCGGAGAGCCGGTAGACGACCAGCCGGGAAATCCGAAGTAGAGTGCCTGTGCGAACGGGGAAGCGGTGGCGATGAGTAACCCGATCACCACAACCCCCAGCAGACTCCAAGCCCCGCGTTGCCGCGAAAAGAGGGCGATCATGGCAAATGCCAGGACCACTGCTCCGACCGCAATCGCGGACTCTGCATAGTTCGCGCCCAGT
The DNA here is from genome assembly GCA_031425375.1 of Chthonomonas sp. Taxonomy (GTDB): domain Bacteria; phylum Armatimonadota; class Fimbriimonadia; order Fimbriimonadales; family Fimbriimonadaceae; genus JAFLBD01. The sequence continues at coordinate 230,047 of JANPJF010000003.1, forward strand.
TTCAGCACGGTGGGCCAGAAGTTGGAGAGGGGCTTGAGCTCATCCGGGGCGAACTTGGCGGAGCTGCCCAGCAGATCACCGCTCCCGATGGATGCCAACTCCCACCAACGCAGGCCGCTTGAGGCATAAGCTTCCCACCCCGCGGCAGTCGGCGCGCCTCGGCGATGGCTGAACTGGCTGAACTGAAGCACCGGAACAAGGTGCGGGCTCGCCAGCACGCCGCCCAGGCCGAGCCCTAAAAAAGCCCAGCCAACCCGTTGCCCGTTAGCGCGCCACTCCCAAGCCGAAATGGCACCGAACATCACCAGAGCCATCATCCCAAACGCGGCGAACTGGAGATGCCCTCCCAGGAACATCATCGCAACCGAACCGGATAGCCAACCAGCTGCCCGCCTCGGGTGCTCGTCATTCCACAGACAAACCAATGCAAAAAAGCACCAGGGGATCCAGGCCACGGTTGTGATCACGCTCGACAAGCCTGTCCAGCTCACCATAAACGCACTAAGACTGACGCTCATTCCCGCCATAGCAGCGATATTTGGGTCGCCTCCCAGCTTTCTCCCTAGTGCTGCAACCCCTAACCCCGCCCACGCCAAATGAAACCAGGCCAGCAGCGTAATCGCCAGAGCGGTGGAGACGTGAAGGACCCCCATCAAAATGTGAAGCGGATACAACGCGGCGCTCTGAGAGTTAGCAAGTAAAGGTGTTCCGCCAAGCGAGTAGGGGTTCCATAGCGGAACTTGCCCGCGCCCCCAAGACTCAAAGACCAAGTCTCTCCACACGTAAAACTGCAACGCAGCGTCCATTTGTAGGACATCGAACGGGCGATTAGGGGCCGCTTCAGACCATGGCGCAAAAGTGCGGACTTCTTGCCACGGACCGATCGCCTCCCCGAGAAAAACGCATCGCCACAACACAAGTAGCGGCGCGAGGCAAATCAGGAGGATGGGCCAAAGGCGGCGCAACATGCCCAGATTATGGGCAATAGATGATCTGGCGATTGGCGTCTTCGTGGGTCGGGTCTTGGTTCAAGACCTCTCGGAAGTTGGCGCACGCTTCGTCCATCATCCCGAGCATCATTTGCGTCTGGGCAAGATCGTATCGGGCCTTAACGTGGCGGGGGTTACCGTCAACCACTTGCTGCAGGGTCGCGATGGATTCGTCGAACTCTCCGACGAAGCATTGGATGAGCCCGACTTGCCAACGGGCATCGGGGTGACCTGCGTCTTGCGCAAGCACCTGATTGAGCATTTGCATGGCCTCATCGTAGCGGCCATCGCATCGCAAATTGAACCCTTGTTGGTACAGCTCGTCGATGGTCATTCCGTGAATTCCAAATTGCCCCGAATCGCTTCAGGGCATTTGATTTTACTTTACCACGAGTTAGGCGGTACCGGGTTCAAGCCTTGGTGGCGCACCCGTGATCACTGGGTTTGACGGCTCGACTGGAATGTCGGCAGGAGGATCGTTCTTCGGTTCCACCTTCGCCACCTTCGGATCGTTTTCTGGGTCAATGCCCATCAGGATCAAGAACTGGCGGCGGTCAATAGTCTCGTGCTCCAACAGGGACTGGACGATCGAATCCATGCGTTCCTTGTTGTTCGATAGAATCTCGCGCGCTCGCTGATGCTGGCCATCCACGATTTCGCGGACTTCCTCGTCGATCATGCGCGCCACTTCTTCGCTGTAGTCGCGATCTTCCATCATGTCGCGACCCAAGAATGGGTTGCGGCTACGACGTCCGAGGGCGAGGGTGCCGAGCTTTTCGCTCATTCCAAATTCGCAGACCATCGCTCGGGCAATCCGGGTGACTCGATCAAGATCACTGACCGCGCCGGTCCAACGCTCGCCGTAGACCACTTCCTCGGCCACCAAACCTCCGAGGCACATCGCGATGTCGTCAAGCAATTCGCTTCGGCTAACGTGTAGCTTTTCGGTATCTGGGAGGGACCAAGTGAGACCAAGCGCCATTCCTCGAGGCAAAATCGTGACCTTATGGACCGGGTCGCAGTGCGTAAGAAGTTCGCCGACGATGGCGTGGCCCGCCTCGTGGTACGCCGTAATTTCTCGATCCTTGTCGATGATGACTCGGCTACGCCGAGCAGGGCCAACCATCACTCGATCGAGGGCCTCCTCGATCTCGTCCATCCCGATTTTGGTTTTGTTGCGCCGGGCAGTCAGTAGGGCGGACTCGTTGAGAGCATTTGCCAGATCTGCACCGGTAAAGCCGGGTGTGCGTTTTGCCACGACGCCCATTTCAACGTCGGTATCAAACGGCTTGCCTTTGCCGTGAATGTTCAGAATCATCTCGCGGCCCTTGGCGTCGGGAGAATCCACCACGATCTGGCGGTCGAATCGCCCGGGACGAAGCAGCGCAGGATCTAGTACGTCGGGTCGGTTGGTAGCGGCGATCATGATAACCCCCTGGTTGGCGTCAAAACCATCCATTTCCACAAGCAACTGGTTAAGTGTTTGCTCTCGCTCGTCGTGTCCGCCGCCGAGTCCCGCGCCGCGCTGGCGTCCTACGGCATCAATTTCGTCCACAAAAATCAAGCAGGGACGGTGCGCCTTTGCAGTCTCAAAGAGGTCGCGCACTCGGGCCGCGCCAACACCCACGAACATTTCGACGAAGTCCGAACCGCTGATGTGATAGAACGGAACGCCTGCTTCTCCGGCTACTGCTCGGGCGAGGTACGTCTTACCTACGCCGGGAGGGCCCGTCAGGAGAATTCCCTTCGGAATCTTCGCACCGAGGGCAACATATTTCTTCGTGTTCTTCAGGAAGTCCACGATCTCCATCAGTTCTTGCTTCGCTTCATCAATGCCCGCAACGTCATCGAAGGTTACCTTCGGGCTATTTTCGCCGTGACGCTTGGCTCGGCTTCGGCCGAAGCTCATCGCCTGATTGCCGCCTTGTTGGGCCGGTCGATAGAACAAGAAGTAGATGATGATGAACGGAAGAATGAGCAGCGAGAGCCACATCAGGCCCTGCACCACAGCTGGATTTACAAGAGGATCCGGGAAGGAGAGGGGGACCTTTTTCTCGCGCAATAGCCGCTGGATGCTGGCGCCGGTCTCGGAGTCCGTCGCAATGGAATTCAACTTGGCTTCGTATTTACCGCCCGCCGTGGTGTCGCCCGTAATTCGTGTGCCCTGCCAGGAGGCGTTTTTGATCTGACCTTTCTCGACCTTGTCGAGAAACTCGGAGTATTCCAGGACCGTGGGCTGAGTTCCACCAAACCCTAGGCTCGGATTTGAGCCCACCGAGTTAAGTATTCCGAACATGGCCAGAGCCACGACCAGGGAGATCAAGATAGTTCGTGCTGATTTATTCAAATTCACTCCAAAAACAAAAGGGGCGCACTAATGGACTACGCTAAATCAAGCGGTGCCGTTCAACCATTATGGGCATGTTCGTCCAAAATCGGACCGAACTTGAGGCTCAGGTAGCGTAACGTTGTGCTTTCCACCCTCGTTCGCTCTGCCACCGCGATGCCGGGAATCCAAACTGGGCCGACGAGGTCGCAAACTACCGGCAGGCGCCGCTTGGCGAGGGCGGTGAGCCGATGCTCTTGCAGCATTGCCGAGACGAGTTTGCTCTCGGACATCCCTAACGGCGAGAATTTTTCGCCTTCGGTGTGGCTCCTGAAGTGAAGCTGCCCCTTCACCTTGGCGGCATCGAGGCTCGCCGTCAGGTTTGTTCGGTCCGGCTGGAAGTCGGCACCTTCGACTGGGAATGCAGTGATTTGCCAGCCAAAGACGTCGGCAAAGGTTTCGCCCGGCAGGGTGATGCCGTGGCGGAACGGCTCGATTTCTTGGAGCCTGCGCAGGTGAAGGTTGTCGTCGCCCCACTCCGCGACAACCTCGCCGCCCGGCAAGGTTTCGCTCCCCGTGGCTGAGCCTTGCACGCCCTCAATAATGCGGAGAATGCTTGCCTGCTCTGGTGAAGCTCCTAAGAACTGCAAAGCTCCTCTCAGCGCGCGTCGAGCCAAGACTGGTGGGCCAGTCGCAAATGCCTCGCGCCGCACCGCAACTTCCTCGCGCGCGGTGAGAAATTCGAGTGGGCCGTTCAGAGGGATCAAAAGGTGTTCGAACCAGCCCATCGCAGCCTGGTCTAAGAATTGATCCTCTTCAGCTACGATTTCAGTCATCCTTGAAACGGCGCGCCGGACTTCTGAGTTGATTTGGGCGAGCTCGGGGAGGACACGGTGGCGAACTCTCGCCCGGGCGAAGTTCAAATCGTGGTTCGCCGGATCTTCATGAGTCCAGAGCGCGTGCTGCTCGCAGTAAGCTTGGGTTTGGGCGCGCGTAAACTCGAGGATGGGTCTAACGATTTGATCGCGTCGCGCGGGGATGCCGCGCAAACCGGTCATGCCGCTTCCGCGGGTCAAGTTCAGAATTACTGTCTCGACGTGGTCGTCTTGCGTGTGCGCGGTTGCGATAAATTGACAGCCCAATCGGGCGGCGGCCTGTTCAAAAAAAGTGTATCTCGCCCTTCGGCCCGCCTCTTCCAGACCGATTTTGAGGTCGGCGCTCATTTGAGGGACGTCGGCTTTTCCGCTCAAAAAGGGTACGTCCAAGGATTCGCAAAATGCCTCGCACAAGGTCATTTCTGAGTCGGCTTCTGTGCGTTGACCATGATGCAGGTGGCCGGCCACCACGTCAATTCCGCAACGGTGAAGAAGGTGGAGCAAGCAAGTCGAATCTGCGCCGCCGCTGTAGCCCACCAGGACCCGAACTCCGGGCGGAAAAAGTTTGCTGGCGGTCTCTCGAAACTGCTCCAATAGCACGCCAGATAGTGTACCGGCGAACCTAGCAATGTGAAATAGCGTTGTCGTGCGTCTACTTGATGGTTTGGTTCGTCCATACTCATCACGTACCGATGGAAATGCTCAGTTTGCTGGTTGGAGTGGTCGTGGGAGCATTGGCTGCCGGAGTCGCCGTGTTCACGTTGCTTCAGAAAAAGCACGTCGCAGTTCTTCAACTTCATGAGGCCGAAACCGATGAGGCTCACCGGCTTTTGGGTGAGCAGCGAGTTGAGGTCGCGAAATTGACAGGTCGGGTCGAACGACTTGACCAACTTGAAGCCCAACTGTCCGGAAGAACCACCCAAATCGAGGGGATGCAGCTGGAAATAACCAACTTTTTGGTCGAACGAAAATCACTTGAGACCCAGCTTGAGGAGCGGAACCGGGCGATTGACGAGCAGAAAGCGATGCTCGAAGAATCACGCGAAAAGCTGAAGGAAACGTTTGAGGCGCTCAGCGGAGAAGCCCTTCGAAAGAACAATCAGAGCTTTCTTGACCTTGCCAAGCAAGCCCTTGAAGGTCAGCAAAAGGAGTCGAAAGGCGAACTCGAAAAGCGTCAGCAGGCCATCGAGGAGATGGTGAAGCCTCTCAAAGAGACCCTCAGTGAAGTCACCAAGCAAGTGAGTGAGCTTGAGCTAAAGCGATCGGCGGCTTATGCATCGATGGGCGAGCAGGTCAAGAACCTGATGGACTCGCAGACCGTGTTGCAAAAGGAAACGCGCAACCTGGTTCAAGCCCTGCGGGCTCCAAACCAGCGCGGACGATGGGGCGAAATGCAACTTCGGCGGGTCGTGGAATTGGCGGGGATGCTCGATAAGGTGGACTTCGACGAGCAGGTCTCTAAGGACCATGACAACGGGAGGATGCGCCCTGATATGGTCATCAAACTTCCGAACGGCAACACCATTGTGGTAGACGCCAAGACGCCGCTAGAGGCTTATCTGAACTCCATGGAGTGCCAAGACGAGGATCAGAAGCGCGTGATGCTAGTAGACCATGCGCGGCAAGTGCGGAAGCACATCGACCAACTCGGGGCGAAGAATTACACCAGCCAGTTCAAGCAGTCGGTGGAACTCGTGGTGATGTTCATCCCCTCTGAGCCGGTGCTGAGCGCGGCGGTCGAAATGGACAATTCGCTCATCGAGTTTGGGGCAGAAAAGAAGGTTCTCCTGGCGAGTCCTACCACGTTGATCGGACTCCTCAGGGCGGTGGCGTACGGATGGCGGCAGGAGTCGCTCGCCAAAGACGCCCAGAAGATCGCTGATGCGGGCGCGGAGTTGTACCACCGACTCACGAAGATGTCGGAGCATTTTGCCAGGGTTGGGAGAAATCTCGATACCGCGGTTGGGGCATACAACGATATGGTTGGTTCCTTGGAAACCCGCGTCCTTCCGAAGGCTCGCGAGATCAGGGAGCTCCAGCAGAGCACGCACCTCGTCGAAATCGAAGAGATGAAACCGCTGGATAAGAAAACCAGGTCGGTGCAGGCCCCCGAGATGGCGGCCCTTCCCGGGTTCGACTAATAGAGTTCCAGGTGGAGGGGCAATGAAGGCGCGGAGTGGGTTAACGCGCCCACGCTGATGAGGTGGACGCCGCTCTCCGCCACTGCGCGAACGGTCTTTAGGTTGATGCCGCCACTGGCCTCAAAGAGGACCGGCGAATGCTCAAACTGCTTGACCACTTGGGCCATGAGCCTTGGGTCCATATTGTCCAGAAGGACGATATCGGCCCCTGCCTTGACGGCTTGTTCGGCTTGTTCCGGTCGGTCCGCCTCGACTTCAATTTTGGAGGTATGCGGGCTCGCTCGTTTCGCCTTTTTCACCGCCTCAGCGATGGAACCGCAGGCGCGAATGTGATTGTCTTTGATCATCACAGCGTCGTAAAGTCCCATCCGGTGGTTCCGACCGCCGCCACAGCGGACCGCGTACTTCTGAAGTGATCGCAAGCCCGGGATGGTCTTTCTGGTGTCCACGATCTGGGCGCGCGTGCCCTTGATGGCTTGGGTGAATTCGTGGGTGAGGGTGGCGACGCCGCTCAGCATCATGAGGAAGTTGAGGGCAACCCGCTCATGGCTAAGGCAGTCGGCCGCTGGGCCTTCGAAAAGCAACACATCTTCACCCGGTTGAACGCGAGCGCCGTCGGAAGACTTGACTTCCACTTGGGCAACCGCGCCAAAACACTCGGCGGCGATGCCAACTCCACACAAAATTCCTGCTGCTTGGGCTTCGATGACTCCCCTGATGGTTAAGTCGGGAGGAAGGCAAGCCGCGGTCAGATCACCCGGTCCGATGTCCTCCGCGAGGGCATTGTCCAGCGCGTCGGCCCAGTCAGCAGGAAAGGGGTGGAGCCAGCCCGTCATTCGAAGTCGACCTCGACATCACATCGGGCGGCAAGTTCTTCGATCAGGAGTTCGTAGGGCACTTCGACATTATTGCGCGACCAGCCCACTGGCACGCGGACTCGACCGGAAGTGAGGTGAGCGAACGGCTTGATGATGACGCTGCCGCGCTCCAGTTCGACTAACGCGCGGTCGCCGTCCATGCGAATCACTTTCACCTCTGCGTAGGTGATACGGCGCGACCCGGTGGGTTTAATGACCTCGAATCCTTCGTCATCGAGGGCATATTGGCTGGCGAGTGCCTGGCGGTGGGCCATGTCGGCGATGGCGGCGGTACCTGCGCCAAAGATCGCACCAGCTACCTCTTTGACATCTCGACCAATGGAGCGGGCACCCTCTCGCTTCCAGACACTTTGCGCCTTTTGCAGAGCGCTGCGGCGAATCTCGTCGCCTCCCGTTTCGAGCCAGCGGATAGCTTCTCCCGGCTTGTAGCGAATAACCTCGTTGCCCATGCTCATTCCATTGTAGTGTTCGGCTCGAACTCCGCGCCGGTTGCAAAGCACAAAACAAAGGCCCCATTGCTGGGGCCGAGTTGGAGGGTTGTTGGAGGAGGTTATAGGTCTACGAGCGGGTTGGAGGCCGTGCTCGTTCGTTTCATGACTCACTATCGCAAGCCCGATGCCAAACTGCAATCTCGGCGCCCAGATTTGGTATTTCTGCTAGCCGTTCAGAGCGTGCTCGAGTCGGTTTCGAAGTGAGGATGCCCGGTCCCTCGCGGCCGCGCCCTCGTCGGCATCATTACGGACTTCAAGGGTCGAGAGCAGGGCGTCGATCTCGCGAAGGGGCACTTCTAGGTGGGGCAAGGCAACTGCCGCCCCCCAGCGCACCCATGCGAGCACTCGGAGTGCATCCACCTGGGCCACCTCTTTGCTCACCACGGCAAAGTGGATCGCCTCTTTCACCATTCGCTCCAGCTCCTCGCGGCTGACAGTGCCTCGGGCAATCCTCTCTTCGCGCATCAGGTATTCGCAAGCGCCTGCAAACCGGGGCAAGTCGAGGGTCGTCACGCTAACTTGAAAGAAAGCTCCCACCGCGCGACTCGATTCCCCGAACAGTCCACGCGCCGTCAAACCGCTGTTCGTAAGAGCTCCTAGAACTTCGTTGAGTTTCTTGGTGTGCGCTAGTCCGACGAGGTGGAACATCGCGGAGAGTCGGACGCCTTCGCCCGCGTTAAATGGGCTGGCGGCAAGGAACCCCCATGGCTCGGCGCGAGCCCATTCCACGTGTGCCCCGAGGGTTTTCAAGGCGGATCGGGCTTGAGACTCGGCGCTGGTGATCGACCAACCCGGAGTCAACGCTTGGATTCGCACATGGTCCTCCTCGTTGACCATGATGCTTACTGAGCGCTCGTGATTGAGGAGCAACGTTCGGCCCGGCGCCTCGGCGTGAAAGTCGGGAGACATCAGTCGGCAGCCAACCATGTACTCGCGCTCCGCTTCACTGAGTCGCCGAAAGGACTCGAGGCCCAAGCTGGAGGAGGCGTCCTTGATCAGGCGGCTGATCTCTCGTAACTCGTCTTGGTCGGCGTGATTTGGAAATCGGTGACCTCGCAAGTTCCGCGCAAAGCGGCACCGAGAGCTGATCACGACATCGTTTTCGGGGGCATCTACGGCGAGCCAGGCTGGTGGCGGCATAGACCGTAACACCATTTTTTTCCAGTTCTCGCGTTCAGCCCCCTTCGCGGTCATTCACTGCGCAGTCTACATCAGCGGAGTTGCTTGATCGTTCGGTAAACAAATGCCAGTACTTCCGCCACGGCAGAGAACATCTCGCGAGGCACGAAATCGCCGACTTCGCATTGCTTGTAAAGCGCTCGGGCGAGGGGCGGGTTGGGCACGATCGGAATGCGATGTTCGCCCGCGATTTCCCGAATCTTGAGCGCTAAATAATCTTGTCCTTTGGCGACCACCATAGGCGCGTGCATCTTACTCCGGTCGTACTTGATCGCGACGGCAAAGTGGGTAGGGTTGGTGATGATGACGTCAGCGGTCTTGATGGCGTCGCGAGCGCGCCCGCGAGAGAGTTGTCGCATCCGTTGCATTCGCGCCGCCTTGATTTCTGGCGAGCCCTCTTGCTCCTTCATTTCTCGCTTCAGCTCGTCTTTGGTCATCATGAGCTGCTTGTTAACCTGTTTCTTCTGAAAAAGGTAGTCCAACGCCGCCAGCACGAGCCAGGCGACGGCAATCCTGATCGAGATGCTCCAGATCAGTCCCCCGACGTGGTGCGCTGCCTCGTTCGGGTCAAACCAGCTCAGGCGGATCAGTCCAACCCAGTTGCTCCGCACCGCATCGTAGGCCATGTAGCCAAATACGAGTCCCTTCAGGAGTGTTTTCAGCCCCTCTGCGAACGCCCGTGCCGAGAACAGTCGCTTCATCCCCGCCACGGGATTGATCTTCTCGAATTTCGGGCTCATGGACTCTGCACTCAGGAAGAACCCGACCTGCATAAAATTGGTAGCTAGACCGACCAGCATCGCGGTCCCGGCGACGACGGCGAAGAGAATCAGAGTTGGTCGAAGCAGACTCGAACTGAATCGGGCAATTTCTCCCATTGACATCCCGCTCGGGATATTGAGAACGCTCGTTTGAAATCCATTGATGATCTGGTGCCCAAAAGCGCTGAGGGCGGCCGGCATGATGCTGACCACTGCCATCAACGTGAGGGCCCCGGTGAGATCGGCAGATTTGGCGACGGTGCCCTGCTTACGTGCGTCGTTTTTACGACGCGGTGTAGGCTCCTCTGTCTTCTCGCCGCTCGAACTCTCTGCCATGGGTTACCTCGACGCGGCGGTTAGAATTTCTGAGATCTGTTGCCCGCTAAAGGCTAATCCGTTCTTCACCGCCACGACCATCAGCGGTAGCCCGAGCGCGATCGCAGTGATGCCCAGCGCGGTCTTGGCGCCCATCGTGACCATCGAAACCGGCATCTGCGGAATGGACTTGTTGATCACACCGGAAGACGCGTCTACGATGAAGGAAACTGCCGCCACGGGAGCCGAAATCTGCAGGGCCAAGATGCACACTCCACCGATGAAATGAACCAGCCCGTTCTTCACATCGTTCAAATTCTGTGCATCGAAAGCGAGCGGTGACTGATAGCTCTGGACAAATGCATTGAGCATCATGTGATGCCCGTCTAAGAGCAACACTAAGACCAAGAACAAGAGAAACTTAAACTGACCCAGCACCGTGGTCTGGCCCCCCATCTGCGGGTTGAACATCTGCATCATCTGGAAACCGAGCTGCATGTCCATGAACGCGCCCGCCATTTGCGCGGCGAGTAAGAGGAGTTGGATACAGAGCCCGATGATCAGGCCGATCGCGGCCTCGCTTACGATGGCCACGAATAAGCTGTACATTTCAGGGGGTACTTCGCGGATCGTGTCTTTGGCGGCGGGCAAGACGCACACCGAAAACATAAAGCAAAACAAAACCCGAACTCTGGCCGGGACGCTTCCGCCGAAGAGGGGGGAAGCCAAGAACATCGCCGAGCTGCGGACGAAAACGAGGAGCAACGAGTACATCCACAGCTCGTCCACTTTCACATCGTCACCTTCGCCGCGTGCTGGAAGCAGAGCCGCATGAACCCAACCAAAGTGCTGAGCATCCATCCGCCGGTGAGTGCAATGGTGAGCCCAGCCAGCATCAGCTTAGGCACGTAGGTCAGGGTCATTTCCTGAACCTGAGTAACAGCTTGGAAAACGCTGATTGCCAAACCCACAAACAGGGCCACTGCCAAGATCGGCAGGGACACCATCAAGGCGATCAGCATGCCTTGACGAGTGAGTTCGAGGACGACGGCTTCGTTCACGCTATCTGTACCCCGTCAAAATGGCAGAGACGACTACCGACCAGCCGTCGGCGAGCACAAACACCAATAGCTTCGCGGGCAAGGACACGACCACGGGGGGCATCATCATCATGCCCATGCTCATCAACACACTGGCAACGATGAGGTCAATGATGATGAACGGCAGGAACAGATAGAAGCCGACTACGAAGGCGGTCTTGAGTTCGCTGATGATAAATGCTGGGATCAAAGAGACCAGGCTGACCTCAGATTTGGTCGCCGGCTTCTCCCCGCGGTAGTCCAGAAAAAGCTGCAGGTCCTTTTTGTACGTGTTCTTGAGCATGAACGCCTTGACCGGTTTCTCGGCTCGATCCAGCGCTTGCTCGAACGTAATCTGCTTCTTCATCAGAGGCTGAAGCGCCTTGGAGTTCACTTCTTCGTAGGTGGGTGCCATGACAAAGAAGGTTAGGAACAAGCTCAAGCCGATGATGATCTGGTTCGGCGGAATGCTCTGGGTGCCCATGGCGGTCCGCAGCAGACCGAAGATGATCACGATTCGGGCGAAAGCGGTGGTGAGAATGAGCAGGGCAGGGGCGATGCTGAGCACCGTCAGCAGCGCCATGAGCTGAAGGGAAGTGCTGACGTCGTCGCCGCCTTTCCCGCCCGTGCCGCCTGGGTTGATGCCGATGTTGAGACTAGGGACCGTGACGCCGGAGTTTTGGGCGTGGGCCAAGCCAAGCAGCCCGAGTACGAAAACTAAAATGAGGAGCAGCCGCTTCAACGTCCGGCTCCTCGGAGCAGTCGCTCCAGTCGCTCGCTTGCCGTATCGGGTGATTCGGGGAGTTCCTCTGGCTTTATCACCGCATGGTCCAGCACTTCGAAGAAGGCTGGTTCGGCGTTTTCTGCCCGGTCGCTCTCGGTGAGGTCGCACAGCAAACTTAAGCCGCCAGTTGAACTGGCACCTACTAACAGTGTCTTGCCTCGAACTTGAATCACGTAAGCTCCACCGGCTCCGATGGTCGCACTCGCTTCCACCCGGATCGAACCGTCGAGGGTCGGGGTTAGCTTGTTCGTCATCTTGTTCAGCACCTTGGGTAAGGCGTACTTGATGAGGACGAATAGCACTCCGATGACGATGAACAAGTGCACAAGTGGCATCAGTCCGGGCCCCGCCGTGTTGGCCGACGTTGGCGTCGAGATGACGTCATCCTTCATGCCGCTGAGGCTGTCTTGGGCGAACGCCAGCGCCCCGAGGGACACGAGCAGGAGCGACGAAAGTAATTTCATGTTTACGCCGCTTCGTTCAAGCGCTGCAGTCGTTCGTTCGGACTCAAAATCTCCGTAATACGAACGCCAAAATTGTCTTCGATGACGACCACTTCGCCTTTCGCGACCAGCCGACCATTGACGAGAACATCCACCGGCTCACCGGCAGCCTTGTCGATCTCGACGATTGAACCGGCTCCGAGATCCACCACGTCACGAACCTGCATTTTCATGCGGCCCAGCTCAACGCTGATCTCCAATGGAATGTCCATCAGGATTTCTAAGCCAGGATTGGACTCAACCGGAGCAGTGGTGGCACCAAATTGGAAGGTACTCGGGTCCATCTCAGAGAAGGGGTTGGTTGCGTTGGTGTCTTCCTCTTCGAAGTAGGGCACGCCAGTGATTGCGGCGGCGGACTCCGCGTCCATCAGCCAGACCATCGTGCTCGAAAGCTCTTCGCCCGTGATCGCGATGTTCGTACGGAACACTTCGTTCACCTTCTGGAAGCTTGGAGGAGGGGAGAAAATTTGGAATCGCGTCGTGAGGTTGGAGGCCGTAAAGGAATCGTTCCGAAGGTTGCTGACCGCGAGGCAGAGGCCCTGGACCATCGCCTCAATCGCGGGGCGGCACTCGTTGATGACCTGCTCGTCGACCGTCGCGACCGGAATGCCAATGAACGCGTGGGCGAGGGTCAAGAATTGGTCTTGCGAAATCAAGAAGACCTGCGAACTTTCGGGCTGATTCGAGAACGAGAATTGAATCACCAAGAACGGCTGATTGAGCTCCGTTTGGAGGGCGCTGACCGGAGTCGAACTCGAAAGCGGGTTGCCAAAGGTGATCGCCTGGTTCGTCGCTTCGCTCACCGCGAGCGAAATGGACTGCCAGATCGAGCCTTCGATGGCGTTGAGTTTTGTGAGGATCTCTTGTTGGGTTGACATGTTTGTTTACTCGGCGTGAATCGGTTCGGTGACGGTGAAGACCATGCGCTTTCCGCTTGTGGCGGGCTTGCCTTTAAATTTGGGAGTCTTGCTGACGAGCAGTTCAAGGTCGTCGCGAGAGTCTCTGGCCAACGGCAGGACATCGCCGGACTTGAGGGTGAGAAAATCACGAACGCTCAACTTGGCTTGACCGAGGAGCACAGAACACTCGACGGAGGTCTGTTGAACTTGATAAGAGAGCAGGCGTCGGTTTGAAGTGCTTTGCTTCTTGCTTGCGCTGACAAACCACTTTTGGGCGCTGAGCTTGCCGGTGATCGGCTTGAGGACCAAATAGGGAACACAAAGGGACATTGCGCCGCGCATCGTGCCGATGCGGACTTCAAACAGGATCGTGACAACGATGTCGTTTGGCGGCGCGATCTGGACGAACTGGCCGGTGGTTTCCATCTGTTCGATGCCCGGGTTCACGATCACCACGCCTTCCCAAGCGGTCTTGATTCCGGCGAACATGCGCTCGATCATTTGCTTGATCAGCGGGCGCTCGATATCGGTGAGCATCGTGCGATTCACCGCTCGCCCCGGTCCGCCTAGAAGCCGGTCAATCATGCTGAACACGAGGTTGAACTCGACTTCCAGCACAGCCTGTCCCGTCAAAGGCGGAAGGCTCATAACGGTAAAAACGGAGTGCTCTATTCCGCGAAGATAGTCTTCGTACGGCACTTGCTCAATACTGATCAGATCAATCTGAACGGGCGTGCGGAGGTGAGCAGAAAGGCCGGTCGCGGCGTGACGTGCAAAGGTCTCGTGGACCATCTGCAAAGAGCGGAGTTGCTCCTTGCTGAGTTTGTCCGGGCGGCGAAAATCGTAGACTTCGTACGCTACTGCACCTCGTCCAGCAGAGCTCTTGGACACGGCGGTTTGCGCCATACCAACGGCGGGAGATGCAACGGGCTGGGCCGCGGGTGCCGCGCTCGCATTCGCTTGGAGCGAGTGGAGAAGGGCTTCTATTTCAGCTTGGGAGAGGATTTCTGACACTGTTTTGCGACCTGTTATGGGCTATCAGTATCGTTATCGGTCACCCCGGCAGAAACTCTAGGGTGAAATCCTCAAAAGCTGAGAAAATACTTCAGCTTTGCGGAAAAGTCGCGCGGAAGGTTGAGGTCTTGGGTTGAACCTGGGCCCATCCGTTGCGCGACTGCAGGGGCTTGAGGCCGACCAATTTGCCTTTTCCGAGAGGAATCCAGAACTTCTTCCCAATCTGGGTCCGCGGAACGATGAAGGTTTGCGTAGCCGCTTCCTCTATTGCCGCCACAGCCGAGCGCATGTAATCGGCGGGCACTTGCGAGGACAGGATCAGCGAACGGCGGAAAGCTTGCTCCGGCATGACCGATTCCATGTGAAGGATCAAGCCCAGCCAGTGGTCCATGCCCACCTTGTCCTTGCGATCGAGGGTTGCCTTGACCGGACCGGAAGCTGCGGAGCGGGATGCAAGAGGCGCGATGTTTGCCTGGACATACTTGCCCAGTTGCTCGCTGGTTGCCCCCATGGCATCTATGAGCTGGAGCTTAGCGGATTTTAACTCACGGTTCAGCCAAGTTAGGTAGAGAACTTCGCCTAAGTGACCATTTGCCCAGTATTCGGGGGTTTTGTAGGACCCGACGGGGGGCAGCGTGGCGTGACCGTACTCGTGGGCGATCTCTCGCACCATCTCGACCGAACTGGTAAACGACTTGAGGTCGTAAATGTAGATCTGGTTTGTTCGTTGGGGACGTCCGTATTCGTCCTTGTTGTACGGATCCTCACCGGAGAGCTGTTCGCCCCCCGCCTTGCCGCCGTCGCAGAGGTACACGTCAACCAGTTGGCGGAAGTAAGAAGAGCCGTGCTCCAGCCGAAGCTTGCGCAGATTGAATCCGTATAGCTGCAGCAAGAGCCGGGTGACCAGAGGCCCGAGATCACGCTCCTCACGGGTCTGAAGATAGGTGCGAAACCGCAGAGTGTGAACCTCTGGTCGGGAAGGCACCTTGGCGTACCCAGGAAAAATCCAGTTGAACTTCCACTGATTCTTCGGCGAGATGCGAGGAGAAGCGCGCTTGGCACTAGGAATTTGAACCAAAAATTCCTGATCAGAGCTCCCCGGGGCGGAGAAGAACCACGGGGCGTAGCCCGCGGAAACATCGCTCCCAACTGGCTGGGCCGCGATAATCTGAGTAAGAAAAATGGCTGAAATCATTTAGTGCCCTAAGGTTTCTAAGTACCGCTCCGCGTCGATTGCGGCCATGCATCCCGTGCCCGCCGCACTTACCGCTTGGCGATAGACGCTGTCCGCAACATCGCCCGCAATAAAAACTCCAGGAATTTTTGAGTGGGTGAAGGATCCGGCGGCGGGTCGAAGGTAGCCGACCTCATCCATGTCAAGTTGGCCCGCGAATAAGTCTGAATTTGGTTTGTGACCGATCGCCACGAACACGCCATCAATCGGCATCTCGCGCTCGGCGTGGGTTACCGTGTCTTGAAGCCGGACGGAGGTCACCTTGCGGTGAGGCTCCGCGACGCCCATGATTTCGGTGATCGCCGAGTTCCACAGTACTTCCACTTTGGGATTGCTGAGCACGCGGTCTTGCATGATCTTGCTGGCGCGGAAGGAGTCTCGTCGGTGAACCAGATAAACCTTCGAAGCGTGACGAGTGAGGTAGTTCGCCTCTTCCATTGCGGTGTCGCCGCCGCCCACCACGATCACTTCCTTATTTCGGAAGAAGAAGCCGTCGCAGGTCGCGCAGGCACTCACCCCATACCCGCCATAGATGATCTCGCTTTCCAGGCCAATCCACTTCGCGCTAGCGCCGGTGCAGATCACCACACTATAGGCTTGATACTCCTCTTCGCCAACCCAAATTTTGAACGGCTTGCTGGAAAAATCTACTTTGGTAACGTGCTCTTCTCGCACCTTTGCTCCGAAGCGCTCGGCTTGCTTTCGGAACATAAGCATCATCTCCGGCCCCATCACGCCATCGGGGAAGCCGGGGTAGTTCTCTACGTCGGTGGTAATCATCAACTGCCCCCCGGGCTGCATCCCGGCGAAAACGAGCGGGGCGAGGTCGGCTCGACCGGCGTAAAGGGCGGCAGTATAGCCGGCAGGACCCGAGCCGATAATGATCAGATTCTCAATGGGATTTGACATGGAAATACCCTGCGAGAGTACCCGCAAGGAGGCCAAATCGTCGGGCCAGACTAGGTCTGGCCCGAGGTGGAGGCATCAGTCGTTGACTGCGCCAAAGTTGGCGATCGCGACGTCAATGTCTGCCGCGTCGATCTCGCCCGATCCGTCCACGTCCGCATTGGCGGTGTAGTTGAGGTCGCCCAAGATCGCGCCGAACCGAGCGATCACCTGATCAATATCTGCCGCATCAATTTCGCCTGATCCATCCACGTCGCCGTTCGGCAGCACGATTGCCGGAATGCTAGTGTTCCAAGCCATCACGATGCCGGTTTGTCGACGCGAGATGAAGCCCGGCGCACGATACACCAATGTGAATGTCCCGAGGTGTGGCGTGTCCAATTCATACGTCGTGGTCGGCGAACTGGCAAGGGCGACGGGGTAGCTCCCCAGGAGCGCGTTGCCCGCGCCAAGCACGTCCACCGTTACCGGTCGTACCGTCGTCGATCCGATGTAACTGGTCCGAGTCAGCGTCCCGGAGATCGTGGACCAGAACGGCTCGCCAAACACCGCGATGTTGTCGAGATAAACGCCGTCCTGCGTGGTACCGCTTGCCGTGGTGTAGCGGAATCCAACTCGGAAACTGGCGTCGTTTGGCATCTTGGCGGTGTAGGAACCCCAAGAGGCCGAAGCGGAGGGCCAAGAGTTTGGCTGGCACCACGTCGAGCCACTGTTTAAGCTGAACGCGGCCGTAAAGTAATCGCTAGTTCTGTACGCGCTTCGCATCATGAACGACATCTCTGGGTCACCGATGGTCGTCGGCGTGATAGCACTGGTACCACGCAGCCAAATCTCCGAATTCGAAGAAGAGTTTCCGCTGGGTGAATCCGTCCAGGAGTTGCTCGGACTGAAGGACTGCGTCGTCGTCTTAGCCCATTGCGAACTCGTAGGCGACTTGGCGAAGTTGTCGGCACCTTCGACATTGTCGAACCAAACTCGGCTCCCCGGTACGATCGACAGATCGTCCACGTAAACGCCGTCTTGGGTCACGCTGCCGTCCGAGGTAAGCCGCATTCGCAGCTTCACCGACTGCCCGGCCCAGGCACTGAGAGAACAAGTGTAGGTCTTCCAGATGCTCGCGCCGCCTGAGTAGCTGCCAACCCGGTTCCACGTGGCTCCGTTATCCGCGCTGAGTTCGACAGTGAGGAAGTCAAGTGCCCATTCCATAGCGTGCCTTATCCGGAACCGGAAGATCGCCTCTGCGGGCAACACAACCGGGTTGATCATGGTCAACGCGTTGTTTGTGCTGTTCGCGTAGTTTCCGACCGGACTATCCGTCCAAGATCTGGCCCCTGACCAACTGACTGCGTTGGTGGTTGCCCACGTACCAGAAGTGGACCACTTGGCCGCGCCTTCCACGTCGTCAATCCAACTCGCCTGAACCATCCGAACCGGCCCGACCGTGGAGAGAGCGGAGACATTTCCCACGTTGTCCAGCGCTTGCACGGCGACATAGTAGGTTGCCCCCGGAACCAAGCCCGTGGCCTGAGTCGTGATCAGGCTCCCGCTAGCGGTTCCACCGAGATTATTGGTAATTTTCTCAGCCGAGCCGAAGTTGCCAGCATCGATTGGATTTCGGCTGACTCGTATGTCATAGTTGGTTGCTGCCCCGGTACCTCCATCATCGCCGCTAGCTCCGAATCGCAGCTCGATCGCGCTGTGCGACCTCCGCAAGACCGTCAGGGCTGTAGGAGCGGATGGCGCAATCGCGTCGGCTTGCAAAGCTGACGCCAGGTTGGCGCGACCACCGTTAATGATGCCGCCAAAGTTGAAAATCCGGTCGGCGGACATGCGTGCGCGCATGATGGCCTGCGCGGCGGTCAGGGTGGGGTAGACCTGCCGGATCTGACCAACCACGGCCGCGACCATTGGTGCGGCCATGGAAGTCCCTGAAATCGTGGCGTACGTATTGTTCGGATACGTCGCGTAGATACTCGACCCCGGAGCCGCGATGTCCACAGTCTCGCCGTAGTTGCTGAAGCTTGAAAGGGTATCTAGATTGGTGCTTGAGGCAACGATCAGAACGTTGCTCCAACGATCCCGTAAGATGCCACGCAGATTGTCCACGTTGATCGCGGCATTACCGCCGGAGTTGATGTACACCGTATCTCGAGCCGCTGCACGGCCGATGGCGTCGCTATACGCCTGGGAAAACGAATCGATCGTGTAACTCAGGGTGATTACCTTTGCTCCGTTGAGAGAGGCGTAGTCCACTGCGTTGGCTAGAGCAGAGTAGAAACTGGTGGCCCCACCGGCGATTTGCAGGGTCATCATTCGGACATTTTTGGCCGCCCCTGCCCCCCCAAATCCGTTGTTTCGGACCATGCCGATAATCCCAGTAACATGTGTTCCGTGGGTGTTGCTCGCAGTCGGCAAAACGCTTCGGTCGTTATTGGAGAAATCCCATCCCTTATCATCGTCAATGAACCCGTTGGAGTCGTTGTCAATGCCGTCCCCGGCAACCTCCCCTGGATTAATCCAGATGTTTGCGGCAAGGTCCTGATGGTTGGTGTCGGTTCCGTTGTCTAAGGCGGCAATCACCACGGGAGGCAGGGCATCGGAAACCAACGGCCATCCTTCGACCGCGTCAATATCGGCATCGACGAGGCCGCTGTTCTGACCCGTGTTGTGGAGTCCGTATTGAGTGGCGAAATTGGGGTCGGTCGCCACTTGCTCTGGGATTAAAACGAAGTCCGGTTCGACATAGCGGAACACGGGATTTCGCTGGAGTTGCTCGATCTTCTTCGTGACCGACACACCATTTGCCAACTCGATCGGGTTCATGAGCGCCCGGACGAAGTGCGGGTTGCGGCAATTCGGGTCGGAGATCAAGCCGTAGCTCTTGAGCACGCCAAGTTTTTGTGAATCGCTCAGGCCGGGCCGGAAGGCGAGTAGGAACGCGTCTTCGGCAAACAGTTTGCTCGCTTCATGAGGCTGGATTGTGTAATCCAGGAGAGAACCCAAGGGCTCCGCCGCTGCTACGCATGGAACCATCCAAACGGCGACCATCGCCGCCACAACGCCGAAACCTGAAAACTTGATCATTTCCTCTTAGAGCTCTGCCTCTAGTGTACGACAAACTGGGTGAATTTCAAAATCTGATTGGTTCAGACCAAATCTATCGTAGATGAACTAAACTAGGCCCTGTCCTCTTCAAATGCCCGGTAACGGTGGAACAATCGATATGGATGCTCATAAAGTACGAATCTCGGTTTTGATTCCCGCATATAACTCAGAGGAAACCCTTAAACGAGCGATCGTGAGTGCGCAGGATCAGTCTCACCCACCCGACGAAATCATCGTTTCTAGTGACGGAAGCACCGATCGTACGGTGGAGATCGCCCGTCGCCTGGGTTGCGTTGCCATTGAAAACCCTAAGGCAAATGGGGCCGCTGCCCGTAACGCCGCTTTTGCCCGGAGCTCAGGCGATTTCATTTTTCTGCTCGACTCGGACGATGAGTGGCTGCCGGAGAAGATTGAGCATCACCTCGAGTTTCACTCGAAAAGTAATCCGACATTCGTGATTGATCCTTCTCGGCGCATTCGTCCGGATGGCAGTCCCCGCGGCCTTAACGGAGCCGGTCCGGAAGAGTCGCTGGACTGGAACGCGATGGTTGAGCATCGGAATTGGAGCTGCGGCTCCGCGATTTCGGTGAGACGCGACGCCTGGGAAAAGATTGGCGGCTTCAATCCAAAATTGCGCGCGCTGCAAGACGTGGATTTCTTAGTGCGCCTCGCCCACGGCGCGGGACCCGGAGTTCGATGCCCCATCGAACTCACCCGCTATCACCTGAGCGCCTCTGGAATTTCGCGGGGTACCAACTGGGGCGACGAGATTATCGAAGCGTTTGCCGCTTCATGCTCGTTCCTGTCCCCCGAGAGCGTGGATTCGGTCAGGAAGACAATTGCTTTGCGCAATGCTATGCTCGCGGGGCCGAGCGGGTTTTGGCAACATATTAAATGGGGTAGGGTCTCGCTCACCGATCCCAGAGTCGCAAAGCTATACTTGCTCGTCTTGAGCAACGCTCTCAAGCTGCGCCGATTGTAAAGTGCTCAAACCCGAACTTTTCGAGCTGCGGCTTGGTGTACATCCGCCGACCGTCGAAGATGATCTTTGACTTCATGACCTGTCCCAGACGGTCGAAGTTGAGTTGTTTGAACTCATTCCACTCGGTAACCAAGATCACCGCGTCGGCGTCTTGAGCGCAGTCATAAGCGTTTTCGCAGAAGGTAATTCTTGGTTCGACCTCCCGCACGTTGTCCATCGCTACAGGGTCGAATCCTCGAACCTTTCCTCCACGTGAGAAGATATCTGCAGCCAAGTTCAATGATTTGGCATCCCGGATGTCGTCCGTATTCGGCTTGAAAGCCAGGCCGAGCATCGCCACCGTCTTGCCGTTCAGGCCGCCCAGGCGCTCCTCCATTCGGTCAATGAAGTGAGTGGTTTGAGCGTCGTTGATGGCCACAACCTCCTTCAATAGCTTGAAATCGTAGCCGAGTCGCTCCGCCGTCGATATAAGCCCTGCCGTATCCTTCGGCAAGCAACTGCCACCCCAACCTAGGCCAGCCCCAAGGAACTGCGACCCGATGCGTTGGTCGAGTCCGATGCCTTTAGCCACATCGCCCACATTGCCGTTGCAGTTCTCGCACAGGCGGCTGATGGCGTTGATAAAGCTGATCTTCATCGCTAGGTAGCAGTTGCTGGCGTACTTGATTAACTCTGCGCTCTCCAGGTCCGTGACCAAAATCGGCTTGTCCAGCGGTTCGTATAGCTCCACCAACTTGTTCGCGGCCTCGGGCTTCTTGGCCCCGATGATCACGCGATCGGGGTTCAACGTGTCCCAAATAGCCGATCCCTCTCTAAGAAATTCCGGATTGCTGACGACATCGAATAGAGAGTCATCAACCCCAGCCTCGCGCAGCAAGTCGGCGACCAACTCACCGCTTCCGACCGGCACAGTGGATTTGTTCACCACCAGGGTGTACTTCTCGATTCCAGCCGCGATGGCTCTCGCCGCCGCGATGACGGCCCGAATGTCGGGGGAGCCATCTTCAGAAGGTGGGGTGCCCACCGCGATGAACACAATTTCGCTCTTGCGTGTAGCTTCCGTGGCGTCGCCGCTGATAGTTAGTCGGCCTTCTTCCTGGTTGCGAGTGAGGATATCTTCGATGCCCGGTTCGTAGATTGGGGATTCGCCCGCTTTGAGCATCGCGACCTTCTCGGGATTGTTGTCCACGCAGATCACTTCATTGCCGAGATCTGCCAGGACAACGCCCGTTACTAAACCCACATAACCCGTTCCAATCACCGCAATTTGCATACACAAAGAATCCTGGTGAAATTATGGGGTGTTTTGAACCGAAGGCATAGGGAGAACTGTCCCGATCTGCCGACAATTATCGTGAAATTATTGAGGGAATCGGGAATAAAAAGGACAGATTCAACGTTATCTGGTTCGGAACTTGCAATTGGATACAATGTGTTGCGCCCCGCGCCCCATGGAGGAGTCATTTGTCTGAGATAGCCGCAGAGGTCACTAAAGAAACAACCGCCATCGAGGGATCACCCGCGAAGACATCGCGATTCCCGGCCATAGACTTCGATTCGATTCGGAAGTCGCCCGCTTTCATTCCCGGCCTCGTCGCGCTGGGAGTGCTGTTCCTAGCGTTCTGGGAACTGTTCCGCAAGCTCCCGGATATGTGGTTCGCCGGCGACGGTTACTACTCCCACGGTGCCCTTGTCCCGTTCATCACGGGCTATGTGATCTACCGCTGGTGGCCCCGATTGAAGGACATTCCCGTCCGTCCGTTTGTCGGTGCGATCATTCCTGTTTTGCTCACGGGCTGGCTTCTCTTTGCCGGCGTCCGTATCGAACAGGTACAGATTCTTTCTGTGTCCTTCGTACTGATGCTCCTTGCGGGCATTTGGTTTGTAGCAGGTGGTCGTTGGCTGTTCGCTCTGATGGGCCCGACCGTGTACCTTCTCTTTGGCCTGCCGATCTGGTCGCACGTCATTGACACGTACACCAACCCGCTCCAGCAGATTTCCACCGACGTCAGCTAC
Source organism: Chthonomonas sp. (assembly GCA_031425375.1). GTDB lineage: Bacteria > Armatimonadota > Fimbriimonadia > Fimbriimonadales > Fimbriimonadaceae > JAFLBD01. Next base: position 252,524 of record JANPJF010000003.1, read on the forward strand.
GCGCTTCTTCAACTTACGGGATTCACGCCCTACAAGTACGACTCCACCACGATTCACCTTTCCAACTTCACCTTGGACGTCGGTGTCCCGTGCTCTGGGCTTAAGCTCGTCATCGCGGTTTCCGCGTTCACCGTCTTCTTCATGATGATTGGCCGCCTCAAGTGGTGGGGCAATCTCATGATGGCGATTTCCGTTCTGCCGCTCTGTCTGTTCATCAATGGCCTGCGCATCACCCTCATCGGGGTTGTTGGCAACATGTACGGCTCCGAAGCGGGACACCAATTCCATGATTACAGTGGCTACATTACGCTGCTGGTCTGTTTCTTCTTACTGTTCAAACTCGCTCGCCTCCTCGGGTGGGAAGACTAATCCATGAAGCACCTCTACATTCTCTGCGGCGTCATCGCCGCTATCGCTGGCACGATCTTCTTCATGCCCGCTCCTGATCGCGATTCCAAGATTTCCGAAGACGCACTGGCAAAGTTGGTCCCCGTGGAACTCATGGGTCACCGATTTGAAACGGGTACCGGTGGCGCAGACGCGACCTACCGAATGGATGACGAGTCCTACAAGGTGCTCGAATACCCGTCGGCCATCTGCCGCCAATTCGACATTGATGGCGATTTGTACGACGTCGTGGTGATCGCTAGCCGGTCCAAGGACGCTTTTCACGATCCGAACATCTGCTTCGCGGCCCAGCAATGGTCCATCGAAAAGCGCACCCCGACGACCATCGAAACCAAATCACGTGGCGACATGCCTCTGACGATCATTTCGATGTTCAACAAAGAGACTCGCCGTCAACTCGCCGCCTACATCTACAAGGGCCCAGGCGGCTTCTATAGCGACACCAATCGGCTGAAGCTTGCCTTTTTGAAGGAAGAACTGATGCTGGGCAACAACCTGGAAGGGGTTTTCTACCGGTTCATCCCGTACTTCAAGGACAAGGACATGCCAGAGGCTGAGCAACAAGCCAAGCTGAAAGCGTTCGTCTCGAACTTCGTAGACGAGACGTACAAGACCAGTTCCGGCGTTTTGTAATCGCCTTAAGAATAAGAAAGACCGATCACTGTAAGTGGTCGGTCTTTTTTTGTGTGAGTTTGGAGGCGGCGAGCGGATTCGAACCGCTGAATAAAGGTTTTGCAGACCTTCCCCTTAACCACTTGGGCACGCCGCCAATGCTGGTATTGTACCGCGAAAATTTGGCGACCTCAGTCGGCGGCAATCGCCCCGATTGAACTCGTATACTGCATGGTATGGCAGACATTCACGAGTATCCCATTCAGGTCAATTGGACCGGCGGCCGAGATGGCCAAGGTCAAGCCACTCCTCTCCGATCCTCACAAACCAGCACGTTGAGCGTTCCTCAAGAATTCGGCGGGCCCGGCAACGGGACGAATCCTGAAGAGATGCTTACCGCCGCGATCGCAAGCTGCTACAGCATAACCTTTGGCATCGTAGCCGCCGCCCGAAAGCTCCCTTTTCTGGGCATCGAGACCAATGCGGTCGGCGAAGTAGAGCAGCCCAATGCCGCTACTTTTGTCTACAAGAAAGTGACACTGAAGCCCGTCATTACTTTAAGCGCGGAGGCGACCGACGACCAAGTCAAGCTCGCTGAAGAAATGGCCCACAAGGCTGACAGCTACTGCATCGTCACCAACGCGGTTAGAGGAAAGGTAGAGATCGTCGTCGAACCTTCTGTGATTAAGGGCTGAAATGAATCGCACCAAGTTAGTGGCGGGCAACTGGAAGATGAACCTGCTCCAGAGCACGGGGGCTGCCTTGGTGGAAACCTTTCTCCAGCAAGTGGAGATGCGTCGCGACGTGGACGTGGTCATATGCCCCCCGTTCACGTTGCTGACGAAGATCCGAGATGAAGTTCGCAATGCCCACGTTCGCCTTGGAGCCCAGGATGTCTTCTGGAAGGAAGATGGAGCGTTCACCGGCCAAATCAGTCCGAAAATGCTAGCTGACCTCGGCGTTTCACACTGCCTCGTGGGACATAGTGAGACGCGCGGACGGTTTGGCAAGCTCGAAACCCCGGAGAGCACCCTCGGGTTCTTTGCCGAGACCGATGAGACCATCGGTCTCAAAATTCGCGCACTGATGTGGCAATCGATTCAGCCGATTCTGTGTGTCGGCGAGACTCTCGCGGAGCGAGAGGCGGGCAACACGGAATCCGTGATCGCTGCGCAGCTCGAGGGCGCGCTGGGTGACCTGGATCCAGCAGAGCTGTTCTTCTTCGTGGTTGCCTACGAGCCGGTATGGGCGATCGGCACGGGGCAAACCTGCGCGACCGACGAAGCAGAGCGCGTTTGCGCCTTCATCCGCGGCTGGTTCGCTGATCACTTCAAAGACCCCGACCTTCCGGAGCAGATCCGAGTTCTGTACGGCGGCAGCGTCAAATCTTCCAACGCCAAAGAGCTGTTCCGGCAGCCCAATATTGACGGCGGTCTAGTTGGGGGCGCGAGTCTAGATGCCCACGAATTCGCCAAAATCGTGGCGTCGGCATGACCCCAAAAACCGTTTCCGAAACCCGCACCCGGCTAGCCCAGATCATGACCCCGAACGATGCCAACGTTCTGGGCAAGGTGTTTGGTGGTTCGATCTTGGCCATTATTGACCTCACGGCCAGCGCGACGGCGCAGAAGTTTTGCGGCCATATCGCGGTCACCGCGAGCTTTGATCGGGTGGATTTCCACGAGCCGATTGAGGTGGGAAACTTGGTCTCGATGGAGGGCTTCGTCAGCTTTGTGGGCCGCACCAGCATGGAGATCACCATTGACGTGTACGCCACAAATCTGGTGCGGGGTGAAACCAAGCACTCCAATACCGCTCGGGTGACGATGGTGGCGCTTCAAGACGGTAAGCCCGTCGAAGTCCCGCGTCTGATCTGCGAAACCCGCGAAGAGAAGATCAATTTCTTGCTCGCAAAGCTTCGCCGAGAGCGACGGTCTGTGCACATGAATGAGATCAACGTCATGATTGCCGACCTTCATAACGCGACCGATTCTGAGCTGAGTCAGCGACTAGGGGAGTGAACCGTGCTCTTACTCGACGGTACGATCTGCCACGCCATAGCCTCAGGGAATGAACTAGAGAGCTTTAGTAAGAAGTTTCAACGGCTGGTGTTGTTGGCGTATCACGACCCCACCGATGGGTACGTTTACCCTCTCAGCAGCTCGAAGAGCGAGGGCGCGATCCGGCTCGAACGCCCTGGGGCCAAAGTGGCTTGGCTCGTCGTTCGACACGGTCTCTTCCGCGTTCCCCTGTCTTCCTTGACCGAGACCGAGCACCGATGGGCAAAGTTCAGTTCGCTCCGAGAACGCATAGAAGGCCACTTGGCCGAGAGGGAGGTCAGAAACCTTAACTCTAACGCTGATTTGACCCACCGAGCGTTAGAAGTTCTCTCCGAGTTTCGGCAAGAGGTGCCCATCGTCCCCAAGAAAAAACCAGAGGTGGTTGAACTGTCGGACGAAGAACTGTTCCAAAAGTACCTAGACCGGTTTGACCCCCGGGGCTCATAGTTCCTGAGCCAACACCCAACTGGGGTAGTTCGTGCCCGGACGATAGTCGACCTCACCCACAATCTCAAAGCCCATAGATTGGTAGAAGCGGATCAGCCCATCCGCCGGCTTTGCAGTATCAAGGGCAAGGTACTTTGCTCCATGCTCGCGACATCGGCCCCGCACCTCCTCTACAAGCATTGCACCAAGTCCGCATCCTTGAAACTCTGGCGAGACCGCGAACTGGCCGAAGCTCGCGACGAGCCCGTCTGGATGATAGGTGCCATATGGCAAGCGCTCTGGCAGGCAGACGGCAATTGTTCCCGCCACGTGGATTCCGCAATGGGCGACTAATCCAAACCCATCTTCAAAGCGCTCGCGCGTCCTCGATTCGGGCTGCCACGCGGCATTGAACCGTAAGCCCGCGGCTAAGTTCTTCGCGTAGGCGCAATGGAGTAGCTCGGTAATCTCTGACAGAGGGTCATGGGCGGATACCTCTCGAATGGAAAACTTACTCACCACTTCCGCTCGTCGGTCTCGTAATGTTCGCTGCGTCGGGAGAGTGTCATTCCTTCGAGCAACGCAGTATCTGATGGGCGCACGGCGACAACCAGTCCATCATAAGCGTACGAATCGCGCTGAGGTAAATCAACTCCGATGATCATCCCGCAATGCTGGAGCTTCTCAAGGCAGAACTGGTGTGCTTCCTCAGTGTGGGTGCTGATGAAGGCAACACGAATTCGTCCCTCCTGTAACAATTGGCTAGCACCCTCAAGCATGTGGGTCTCGAACCCTTGGATGTCGCTATGAAGCAGGTCGAGCTGCTGCAGCTGAAAGTGATCCATCAACCAGGGGAGTGAGACGGTCGGTAGCTTTCTGTCGTGGACGTAGGAGTCGCTGACCAAAGCGCGGATGCTCTCAGTTTCAAATCCGTTCAATGCAAATGTCTTTCGACCAAATTGCATGTTCTCCCAAACCGGTTCAACCAAAATGGTCCTCGAACTCGGGAGAGCCTTCTTAAACCAGGCCGAATAAAATCCCCAGTAGGCGCCTAGCTCCATCATCGTGAACGGGCCTGGCTCCCGCCCCAGGTTCTTGAGCAGCACTTGGAAGGCGAACTCTTCCTGAGGCTCGTGGACCCCTTTTGTCTGCTTAAAAACCGCCGCCGTAATTCGACCGTAATAGCTCCCCAACGGCACCTTGATCCCGTTGTGCATCACCTGGTAACCAGGCTTCAGTTCACCCGCGTCGCTGACGTTGGTGAGCTTCGCTAGGTCTGGACAAGCCAGAATCTGTTCCGTTCTATAATGCCAGCCTGAGTAGCCGCCAGCTTTCTCGGTCGCTTTTAGCTCCGCTTGGGCATTCTGAAGATAGGTGCTCGGGTTTCTGGCGGCCAAATGATTGAGGATGTGACGGCGACTGACCGCCCACCACTTGCTCACGCGCCAAAGCAGCTTTTTAACCATGGGAACTCCGTACAACCAGCAAACCAGCCCTCAGTAGGGCTGAACGCGTACGTTACCCTAGGAATTAGTTCTTGAGCGCTTTGGTGCCGCCGCCGACTTCGACTAGCGACCCCGTGATAACATTACTCACCACGCAGCCAACTTAAGCTTCACGTACGAGTCGCGATCTTGAGACAGGCGGGCATAGTGCTTTTCCGCTCGGGGGATGCGGCCCCATGGATCGGAGCCTCCTTTCTTTAGCTCTTCGATCGCGTTCTTCATTCCAAGCTTGTCGGAGGGGCGGCCGAGGATAATGTAACCCGCTCGATGGACTTGCGCAAGCGCGCTGATAAATCTCCCCTTCTGCAGTGGAAGCTTCTTGGATAGCCGGGTCGCGACCGCGATCTGCTCGTCAAAGTCGTTCGCAGTGATGTTTGTTGAGCGACCGCCTCTTATTTTTGTCAGGAAAAACATGGGGTTGTCTCGGTAAGGCCCATTTAGTTGGCGTTCAACAGCGGCGATTTCGGATCGATCTCTTGAAGAGCTTGGGGATTGCTTATAGCGCATGAATGCGAGCAGCAACTCTTCGCGATTCCTAGGCTGCGTTTCAATGTCCTCAAAGCGCTTGTGCATGGGTCGCGATATCTTTATTCCTTCCAGCAAAGGCTCGTAGAACGTATACCGAAGCATTGCCCGGAACAGGTCGTGCTCATTTGTCGAGCTTTCCGCGCGCACCATTGCCGAGTTAAGGTGCAGGGTGGCCTCAGCCTCTGCCATTTCCGACCCGGAGAACATCAGTCGCTCTTCTGCTGCGAGAATTGCCGCCAGCTTAGGATCAGACGTTAGGATGGGATTGGCCCAGGAAACGGATGACAACCCTAAGATCCAGAGCGGTAATGCGAGGCAGGAAGGTCTCATCGTCGATCAGCCAGCTATGTGCCTGGGTCTTGACCCAAAATTTAGTTCTTGAGCGCTTCGGCGCCGCCGACGACTTCGAGAATCTCGGTGGTGATCTTCGACTGGCGTTCGCGGTTGGCCTTGAGCGTCAAGCTGTCGATCATCTTGCCGGCGTTGTCGGTCGCGCTTGACATCGCGGTCATGCGGCTACCGTGCTCGGACGCCGTGGACTCCAGCATCGCTTGGAAAATGATGTTGAGCAAATACTTTGGCAACAAAGTCGCCAGCAGGGAAGCTGCGTCTGGCTCGAAGGTGTAGTCCTTGCGGGCCTGGGTCACCTTGACTTCATCCGTCTTCGGCGGCTCGATGGGCAGTACTTGGATGATCTGCGGCACCTGCCGGATCGGGGAGTAAAACTTGCTGTAGCAGATCAGAATCCGGTCGTATTCGCCGCTCGTGAATAGATCAGAGGCGATCTTCGTCACCATCTGTGCGTCTTCGAGTCGGGCACCGGCGGTGGGCACGGTGTGCTGTCCCGCGCTGGTCACGCCTCGGCGATTGAAGAACTGGAAGCCCTTCTTACCGACATAGAACAGATCAATGCCTCCGCCGACTTCCTTGAGGTAGTCGCTGGCTTTGCGCACGAGGTTTGTGTTGTAGCTTCCCGCGAGACCGCGATCTGCTGAAATCAATATCATGCAGGTGCGCTCACCGTCTCGCTTTTCGAGCAGAGGGTGAGTCGGCAATTCGCCCGCTTCGCTCAGGCTCAGCATCAGCTCGCGCATCTTCTCGCTGTAGGGCCGAGCTTCCGTCACTCGGTCCTGCGCCTTCTTCAGTCGCGCGGCGGCGACGAGCTTCATTGCGCGCGTGATTTGCCGAATGTTCTTCGACGTTCGGATGCGTTGCCGGATCTGCTTGAGGTTAGCCATGAATCAATAAAGTGGTTTGGGACGCGGAGACCGCGTCCCAGTGGGTTACTTAGGCTCGAGTGCCGCTCTTGAAGACTTCCACCGCTTCGGCGTAAGCCTTCTTCAGCTTCTCTTCGATGTCGTCGCTCATGGACTTGGTGGACCGGAGCGTCTCGACCACGTCGGGATACTTCTCGTGAACGTGCTTGAGGATCAGCTTTTCGAGTCCTGCGACTTCTTCATTGCTCACCTGGTCGAAGACCGCGGCGGTACCGGCGAAGATCACGATCACCTGATCAATGACGTCGTACGGCTTGGCAAGCCCTTGCTTGAGCAGTTCGGTAAGGCGCTGGCCTCGCAGAAGCTGCTGCTGAGTAGCCTTATCGAGGTCACTGGCGAACTGGGCGAATGCCGCCACGTCGCGGTACTGGGCCATTTCGAGCTTGATCTTACCGGCGACCTGTTTCATCGCCTTAATTTGGGCGTTACCACCCACCCGGCTGACCGAGATACCCACGTTGATCGCGGGTCGGACGCCGGCAAAGAAGAGGTCTGGCTCGAGGTAGATCTGACCGTCCGTAATTGAAATCACGTTGGTTGGGATGTACGCCGAAACGTCGCCCGCTTGCGTTTCGATGACCGGCAGGGCCGTCAACGAACCGCCACCTAACTCGTCGCTGAGCTTCGCAGCTCGCTCCAGGAGGCGGGAGTGAAGATAGAACACGTCGCCAGGATAAGCTTCTCGTCCCGGTGGGCGTCGCAGGAGCAGCGAAAGCGCTCGGTAGGCCTGAGCGTGCTTGGAAAGATCATCGTAGACCGCCAAGGCGTGCTGGCCGCTGTCTCGGAAGTACTCGCCAATGGAAGCACCAGTAAACGGAGCCAGGTACTGCATCGCGTTGGAGTCGGATGCCGAAGCAACCACAACCACGGTGTATTCCAGCGCGCCGTTCTGCCGAAGAGTTTCGACCACGCGGGCCACGTTCGCCATCTTCTGTCCGATTGCAACGTAAACGCAGAACACCGGCGATCCGCCCGGCTGGTGGGTGGACTTCTGGTTGATGATCGTGTCCACGCAGACGCTGGACTTTCCGGTTTGGCGGTCGCCAATAACGAGCTCTCGTTGGCCACGGCCAACGGGGATCATGGCGTCAACCGCCTTGATACCGGTTTGCAGTGGCTCCTTCACCGGCTGTCGTTCGACGACGCCGGGGGAGTTGACTTCGATGAGCTTAAATTCTTCGCTGTGGATTGGTCCGAGACCGTCGAGCGGCTGGCCGAGCGAGTTCACCACGCGGCCGAGGAGGCCGGTGCCCACCGGGATCTGAATGATCTTTCCGGTTTCGCGGACCTTGTCGCCCTCTTTGATCTTCGTGTCATCGCCAATAAGCACCGCACCGATGGAATCTTCTTCCAAGTTCAGCGCGAGGCCCATGACGCCGCCGGGGAACTCAAGAAGTTCGCCCATTTGGCAGTCGGGGAGGCCGTAGACGCGGGCAATGCCGTCACCGACTTGGAGGACGGTGCCAACGTGATCCACTTCTACGGATCGCTCGAACTTCTGCAGCTCTTGCGTGAGGATCGATGTGATTTCTTCGGGTCGAATCGCCATGTGTTTGTTTTCCAGCCTAAATTTGTTTGAGAACGTCGTAAAGAAGTTTGTCTTTGAGTCGGTCGAGGGTGCCGCGGACTGTGCCATCCAGCACGTAGTTGCCCATCTGCACCTTCACGCCGCCGAGTAGGGAAGGGTCTACGCTGTAGGTCGCTTCCACTCGTTGACTTGAACTCGATTCCAGCTTGGCAACAATGGCGTTGCGCTGATTGTCGTCGAGCGGCACCGAACTAGTCACCTGTGCGAACAGGGTGTTTGAAGCTTCGCGTCGCAGAGTTTCGAATTCACTCGCTACTGCACCGATCATCCCTTCGCGCCGCTTCTCAAGGAGCAGCCGGAAGAGTTGCATGGTGAGCGCCGTGACGCGGTCACTGAAGACTCCTTCGATGAGAGCCAACTTGGTATCGCGGTTGAACGCGGGGTTCTGCATGAAGCCGTGGAATTTCGGATCGCTCGCCAAGGCCGCAACAATCGCGTTCAGATCATCGCTCACGCTGGAGACGATGCTTTGCTTCGACGCGACGTCGAAGAGCGCTTGGGCGTAGCGGGAAGCGACTCGAGTATCCATTATCGGCCTGGAACCTCGGCTTTCTCGATGAATTCGGAGACCAGTCGGCGATTCGCGTCGTTGGAAACGCTTTCGCCCAAAATCTTCTCAGTTGCGCCAAGGGTCAAGTTCACGACTTCGATGCGAAGCTCGTTCATGATCTTGTCCTTCTCACGGGAAATCTCTTCTTGCGCCTGAGCAATCATCTGCTCTTTGACGGTGACCGCATCGGCTCGAAGCTGTGCGCCAAGATCCTGTGCTTCTCGAATCTGCGCCTGAATCTTTTCGCGAGCGTCGGCTTCGGTGTCGCTGATGCGCTTGTCGTACGCCAGCTTCATATCCGACATCTCCTTGCGCAGCGATTCGGCCTCGGTGAACGTGTTCTCGAGTTCGCGATTGCGGTCGTTAATGGCATCGGCAAGGGGCGTGATGAAGAACGACTTGATCACGGGGAAGAGGATCAAAAGGACGCCCACCGTCGAGATCGTTTTACCGATCATGAGTGGAATGCCCATCTGCTCGAGCGATTGCTCGATACCCTTGAACGTGCCCTGCTTGTACAGATACCATCCACCCACCATCAGGGCCGCGCCGATGATGATGTTGAATATGGTCGTACTGCCGGACTTCTTAGCTTGCTCGTTTGCCATTCGGTAGAAAATGTGAGGGAAGGGTCAGGGGGTGGGAGCGAGATGCTCCCACCCAGAAGTGATGTGGTCTTACTTGACCGCGGCGAGACCGACGAAGACGGTCAAGAGGAACACGAGTTCGACGAACGCGAGAGCGATCAGCATTGCGGTTTGCATTTTGCCGATTGCTTCAGGTTGTCGGCTCATGCCGTTCATTGCGCCAAAGCCGATGAGGCCGAGGCCGATTGCGACGCCGAGTGCAGCGAGGCCGAGTGCGAGGGGTACCATGCTCATTGTTATTTTTCCTTATGTTTTGATTTCAAGTTAACGATAAAAATTGTTAGTGGGCGGGAGCGGGTTCTGGCGTGTGGCCGTGGTCACCGGCGTGGTCATGCTCATCACCGTGATCGTGACTCGTCACCAAGCCGACGTACACGCAGAACAGCAAGCTGAAGATGAGCGCCTGCACGACTGCAGTGAGTAGCTTAATCGGCAGGAGGAACGCTCCAAACGGGATGTAGATGTCGCTACCCAGCTCGTTCATCGCATCCGCTGCACGGTGACCGCCGTCGATATTGCCGTAGAGTCGAAGCGAGAGCGAGAGATTTTTCATCGCCTCCGAGATGAGTTCGATGATGAACAGCATCCCGTTGATGGGAATCAGCGCGAGACCCATCTTCGGTCCGGCGAAGTGCGCCCAGTGGCCGAGAATTCCGTTAGACCGCATGCCCTCGTACTGGACATAACCAATGGCCACTAGAGCGAGGCCAAAGTTAAAGCCAAGGTCCGCGGTAGGTCCGGTCGGAAAGAAGAGCGCTATGAGGTTGCTGACAAAGATCAGCATCCAGAAAACCATCACCATCGGGATGTACTTTCGGCCGTGTGGGCCGACGATTCCAACCGCTAGGTTTTCGATGAAATAGTAGAGTTGCTCAAAACTGGCCGTAATCGGGTTTTTAAAGTACCGACTGTTTAGCCCCGTCTTGGCGTAGGACATCAGTGCGAACAGGATGATGATGGCGAGACCGACGTAAAAAGCCAATCCCCAATATCCCGGGCCATGGTGAGCGCTGGCCTCCCCGTGCTTTTCCGCTGCCGCAAGCAGGGTTCCTTGAATGAGCGTGTTCCACATATCAGCAGAACGGGGGGCTCAATCTTTGGTTGATTCAGCCCACCCGACGGCCCACAAGTATACCATCCCAATTCCGAAAAGGAACGCCCGTCCGGTCACAGGGCCGAGCCCGTGGACGTAATAAATCATCGCCGTCAGAATTGGCAACTTAAACAAGAAAAGCGAGAAAAAGAAGAAACCCCGAAATCTTGCCCAGCCCGTGTGCTTCGTCGTCGATCCGAGCAAACTCACCACGCCCCAGAGGCTGAAAAAACTAAGCGCGCCCCCGAACAGGCCGACCGCTAAACCGGTGATCGTCTCGGCACCGATCGGCCAAGCCCCCGCGAGCAGAAGCAACGCAAATAGCCCGAAGTACCGCAGGTCGGCGAAAATGCGCTTCACGAACTGCTTGTCTTTTGAAGCATCCACGCCGCGTAGCCCACTCCAATAAATGATGCGGTCAACCCGAGTCCGCCTTGCCATCCGGTCGTTCCCAGTTGGCGGTCAATCAAGAAACCGAGGCCGAATCCCGCCAGCGGCATGCCGATGATCACGTAGGCGATGCTCAATCCTACTCCTAGACCTTTTGCCGATTCCCGGTCGCTGGCCCTGGCCGCTTCCACCCGAGCCTTGCTCCGCTCATGCTTCGCCTTAGACGCAGTTGCGCGTTTCTCAAGTTCACCCAGCCGCTCATCGAAGTCGTCCTGAATCGAGTCAAGCTTCTGACGCGCTTCTTCGGCGATCTCTTCCGTGGTTTTTCGCGGCTCGTCTGACATAAACTCTATTGTAATGGCCCGAGCGTGAATCGCGTGGGACCTATCCATACGTCTACCTATTCGTGAATGCCGTGCAGACACCCAGTTCCGAGCGCCTCGACACCGATATCCAGTTCGTAAAGGGCGTCGGCCCGAAGTTGGCGGCGAGCTACGGCAAGCTGGGCATTCACACGGTGCGCGATTTGCTGTATCACGTCCCACGCCGGTACGACGACCGCCGCCACCTGCCCCCAATTCGCGAGGCGCGCCCAGGGCAATTCGTCACCGTTCGAGGGAGAATTTCGTACGTCGAGTCTAAGCCCACCAGAGGGCGAGCTGCCCCCATCCGGTGCGTGCTGAACGATGGTACGGGCTCCATCGCGTTGCTTTGGTTCAACCAGCCCTGGATCGCCAAGAAACTTCGCGAAACCGCCGGCGAGGTGATCGCCTACGGCCTTGTGAAAGAGGGACAGTGGGGATGTGAAATCGCCTCGCCCGAGTGGGAAGTCATAGACCCCGAAGAAGAGGCCGAAGGGTTCGCCCGGATTGTCCCGGTCTACGGACTTACCGAGGGCCTGATGCAGCGCCAAATGCGCAAGGCCGCGACCGCCGCCGTCACTGGCTACGCCGATGACTTGAGCGACCCGCTCCCGCCCGCGCTCAAAAAGCACGAGAAGCTCCCGGATTTGGTTTGGTCGATAAAGAAACTCCACCAACCCGATAATGCAGAGGATATCGAGCTCGCCCGGCGTCGGGTCGCGTTCGACGAATTCTTCGCCATCCAGATGCTGGTCCAACTCCGCAAAGCGAAAACCAAACAGGAACCGGGCATCGCCTTTCGCTTCAACGAGGTGGATTCGACGGGACTCTTCGGCGAAACGACCGACCTCTGGACCGAAGTCAAGAAAATTCTGCCATTCGAACTCACCGGCGCACAGAAACGGGTGGTGGGAGAGATCTGGGAGGACATGGAGCGGCCGATGCCGATGAATCGACTGGTTCAAGGCGACGTCGGGTCGGGCAAGACCGCCGTCGCGGCTTGTGCGATGCTGGCAGCGGTGCGATGCGGATATCAGGCCGTACTCATGGCCCCCACCGAAATCCTTGCCGAGCAGCACGCGATCAACTTCAAAAATCTTCTCGCTCCTTTGGGGATCTCAGTGCAGCTCATGCTCGGCAAGCAAAACGCCCGCGACAAACGAAAGGCGCTTGATGCGATCAAGGGCGGCGAGGCGAGGATCATCATCGGAACGCACGCGGTGATTCAAGAAGGGGTTGAGTTTGCCAACTTGGGGTTAGCGGTGATTGATGAGCAGCATCGTTTCGGCGTGCTTCAGCGCCTCGCTCTGCGGCAGAAGTCGAACCTGGTCCCTGACGTGTTGGTCATGACCGCCACGCCGATCCCGCGCACGCTTTCCATGACCGTATACGGCGACCTAGACGTCAGCATCATCAACGAACTACCGCCCGGTCGGAAGCCGATCAAGACTCATTGGAAACGCCCGTCCGATCGTCCCCAGGTCTATGAAGGGGTCCGAAAGCTTCTCCAAGAAGGGCGGCAAGCGTACTTCGTCTGCCCGATGATCTCCGAGAATGAGAAGCTTCAAACCCAAGCGGCGGTGGATCTCCACTATCGGCTCAGTTCTCAGGTCTACCCCGACCTCCGGGTGGGTCTTCTCCACGGTCAGATGAAGCCGTGGGAGAAAGAGGGTGTCATGGACCAGTTTCGGAAGCACGAGCTAGATGTCCTGGTCAGCACAGTGGTGATCGAAGTCGGGGTAGACGTTCCGAACGCCAGCGTGATGGTGGTCGAGGACGCCAACCGTTTCGGCCTCAGCCAACTTCACCAGATTCGGGGTCGAGTTGGGCGCGGGCAACACCAGAGCTTCTGCATTCTCATCGCGGATGCCACCACCGACGACGCTCGGGACCGGATGGAGGTGATGGTGTCTACCCAAGACGGTTTTAAAATCGCGGAGGAAGATATGAGACTCCGTGGGCCGGGGGACCTGATGGGGACCAAGCAAAGCGGGAATCTGGATTTCAAAGTCGCCGATCTGATCCGCGATCTGGACTTGCTCGAGCGGGCTCGAAATGCCGCCGCAAAACTCATCGCCAGCGACCCTGATTTAAAGCGTCCCGAGAACGCGGGGCTCGCCACGATGCTGCACGGGAAGAGGGAAGACGATGCCTGGATTCCGGTCACATAATAGAGGCATGTTTGGAAAGGTATTGCCCATCGAATTGGCTGGCTTGAAAGCCGCGAACCCCGACCTCGTCATCCTCGACGTCCGCGGGGCGGACGAGCGAGAAATCAGCGTCATCCCGGGCGCAATTCACATCCCGATGGCGGAGATTCCCGCGCGGATGGGCGAGCTTAATCCCGAGGCTCAGATCATCGTCCAGTGCCGTACGGGCGGCAGGAGCGGACGGGTCGCTGAGTTCCTCATCGGTCAGGGGTTCAAGAACGTCTCGAATCTAGAAACCGGGATCAACGGCTATGCAAAGACCGTTGACCCCGAGATGGCGACGTACTAGTTTTACTTGGCCTTTTCGGCCAGTAGCTCGTTGAGAGCCTTCATCACGAACGGAGACTCTGGTCGCTCTTTGGGCGCGAACCGGTATCGGACCACGCCATTGCGGTCCACCAAAAATTTGGCGAAGTTCCATTCAACCTCTTCCGCTGGGCGGTCAGACTTGCTCTGAAGCCATTCGTAGAGGGGGTGGATGTCCGGTCGCTTGACCTTCACCTTGCTCATCATCGGGAAGGTCACGTCGAACTGCTGGGTGCAGAAAGTCTTGATCTCCTCGTTCGTCCCGGGCTCTTGGTTGTTGAAATCGTTGCTGGGGAACCCAACCACCATCAATCCAGCCTTCTTGTTGTCGCGCCAGAGCTTCTCGAGGCCCTTGTACTGGGGAGTTAATCCGCATAGAGATGCAGTGTTGACCACGAGCACCACCTTGCCCTTTAAAGATTTGAACGCGAAGTCCTTGTTGTCGAGGTCCTTCACGACCTGGCTATAAAACTCAGGAGTAGCGGCGGCGCGTTGTGGCGTGGCCTGATTTAAAAGTACGCCGGCGGCGAGTGCGGTAATTATCATGGGGTTCTCTCTTATGCGCTACGTTTGCCTTTCTTGAATGGTTTCTTTTTGGACGGCCCGGCGGCCGCCTTGGCACGGAGAAGTTCTATAGCCTGGTCGGCGGAAATCTCTTCCGGCACCATGGTCTTCGGGAGGGTCGCGTTGGTCTTGCCGTCCGTCACGTAAGGCCCGTATCGGCCGCTCAGTACTCGAACATTGCCCTGGGCGCCTTCAAGCTTTCCAAATTCTTGGATCGCTTCGGCGGGAGCGCGTGCGGCCCCTCGGCCTCCGCGAAGCTCCTTCGGCGCTGCGAGCAACACAGAAGCTTCTTCGATCGTGAGGCGACCGGCAGTCCGCCAGTCCGCCACATTCCGAATCTCCTCGCCACCTTTGACGAAGGGGCCGTAGCGTCCGATGATCACCGTGACCATATCGCCGGTAGCAGGGTCGGTGCCCAGTTCTCGAGGGAAGCTGAGGAGCATTTGCATGTCTTCTTCCGAGAGTTCGTCGGCCTTGATCCCTTCAGGAAGGCTGGCTCGGCGAGGCTTCTCGCCTCGCTCAACTTCCTCGGGCGTCTGCTTGACTTCCAAATAGGTCCCAAACCGACCGGCCTTTAAGAACACGCACTGGCCCGACTTTGCGTCGACGCCCAATGCACTTGGCCCACCCAAAAGCTCCTTCGCTTTTTCAAGGGTGAGTTCGGCGGGGATTGTTTCAGCGAGAATGGTCGCCGTGTTGCCCGGTCCCCCCTCGCCACGTTGAAGGTAGGTCCCAAATTTGCCCACCTTGACCACGATATCCTCGCCTACGGAGATCGCGGGGAAGGGGATATCGGCGGTCTTTTCGTCAATCTGTTGGACGAGACCCTTGTGGCCCTCTTCGCCAGAATAGAAACCGCGCAGATGCTGGACCCAGTCGCGCTGACCATCGGCGATTTCGTCCAGTTCGCTTTCCATCTTCGCCGTGAATTGAATATCCACCAGTTCGTCAAAGTGGTTCGCCATGACTTCGTTCACAGCAAAGGCGGTGAAGGTCGGCACCAGTTCATTGCCCTTTTTAAACGCATATCCGCGATCTTGAATAGTGCTGATGATGCTGGCGTAGGTACTCGGTCGCCCAACTCCTTCTGCTTCAAGCTTGCCCACCAGCGACGCTTCCGTGTAGCGAGCGGGAGCTTTAGTGGAGTGGTCTTCCACCTTCATGTCTCGCAAGTCCACGGTCTGCCCTTGCTTCAGCGGCGGGAGCAGGCTCTCTTGGTTTTCAATCTCTGAATCAGGATCGTCCGACCCTTCGACATAAGCGCGAAGAAACCCGGGAAACTCAATCTGCTTGCCGGTGGCATGGAAGGTCAAGCTCGCGTCTCGAGTTTGCCCCTCAATGTCCGCTGCAGTGCGAAGAACTCGCGCCGCCACCATTTGGCAGGCGATCGTGCGCTTCCAGATCAGCTCATACAGCTTAAATTGCTCGTCGGTCAGATACTTCTGAATGTCCTGTGGACGTCGGCTCAGGTCGGTCGGTCGGATTGCTTCGTGAGCTTCTTGGGCTCCCTTGGCTTTGGTCTTGTACTGAACCGGTTTTGCCGGAAGATAGTTGGCTCCGTACAGATCCTTGATGACTTCGCGGGCCTGTTGCAATGCGCGCTCGCTCAGCGTGAGGCTGTCGGTTCGCATGTAGGTGATCAGACCCACCCGCTCGCCGCCGAGGTCGATGCCCTCGTAAAGGTTCTGCGCGATCTGCATGGTCCGCTTCGAGGTGAACCGCAATTTTCGATTCGCTTCTTGCTGGAGAGAGGAAGTCTGGAACGGCTTCGGAGGCTGCTCGAATCCGGGCTTGGTTTCAATGGTCGCTACCTTCCAAGGATTCACGTCCTTGGCCTCGACGCCCAGTTTGCCGGCGGCGGCTTCATCGAGCCACATCGACGTGTCGATCAGCTTTCCGCGATCATCAAAGGATTTGCCGGACGAGACTCTCGTCCCCTGCACCTTCGTCAAGCGCGCCGCAAAGTCGCCCTCCTTAGTGCCAAATTTCGCATTCAAATCCCAAAACACGGCGGGAACGAAGTCGCGTCGCTCGATCTCGCGGTCTACCAACAGCTTCACCGCGACGCTCTGCACTCGGCCTGCGCTGAGCTTCGGGGCCACCTTCTTCCAAAGAACTGGTGACAGGGAGTATCCGTAAAGTCGGTCCAGGATACGTCGAGTTTCTTGTGCCCGCACTAGGTCCACATCCAGCGCTCGGGGCGATTTCAACGCCGCATCGATGGCCTCCGGCGTCACCTCATGGAAAACGATTCGGGAGACCTTCGTCTTTTTCGACGGCTTGAGCAACTCCAAAATGTGCCAGCTGATGCTCTCGCCCTCGCGGTCTTCATCCGTCGCGAGTAGGAGTTCGTCCGCATTCTTCGCCGCTCGCTTCAAGTTTTCGACGTGGCGCTTTTTGTCCGCAGGAACCACGTAGAGCGGCTGAAATTGGTCGTCAACGTTGACGCCCAGCTTGCCCCACTTCATCTTCTTGTACTCCTCCGGCACTTCACTGGCGCTCTGGGGGAGGTCGCGGATATGCCCAAAACTCGCCTCGACTTCATACCCGGCTCCGAGGAACCGACTGATCGTTTTGGCTTTGGCGGGTGATTCGACAATGACTAGTTTTGGCATGGGGCTCTATCCGGACTTACGTGACAACTGGCGGGACTCTCAGCGTACCAGGTGATTACTGACGCCAGAGGAGGACCCTAGATAACGTATTGTGGCGATGAATCCACGCGTCTGTAGACTTGCAAGGAACCGGCTCCGGTTCGCAGAATGTATCCTGAGAGGCATAAACCCGATGAAACGATTTACGCTGGGACTTTTTGGGATTGCCGCCGGAGCATGGGCATTTGCCGCCGATTCGTACTTCGGCATCTACTTGGACGGTGGAAAGATCGGTTACTCGATCTCCCGTGAACCTTCCGCTCCCGACGCCCAGGGTCTTCGTTGGAGCGTCTCCGAAACCGTCTTCCGTTCCACCATGCTGGGCGCCGATCTCGACATGAAGATCGTCAGCCGAACCCAAACCACGGCTCAGGGGGCACCCGTACGGATGGAGTACATCACGGAAAGCTCGGGCCGAACGCAGACCGTTCTCGCCTTCTTCGAACCCAAAATTATCCGGATCGAAGTGGACAACAACGGAACCAAATCCACTCGAAAACTCGACATCCCACCCGGCGCGAGAGTTGTCGACGACGCTACTAGCGCGCTGATCCTAGAAGGACCCGGTGCGGTCAAGTCGTTCAAGGTCCACGTTCTAGACCCCACGACCCTGACCCTCATCGTCAACGACGTCTCCCTCAACGGCCCCACAAAAGTGGACATTAAGGGTCGGTTAACTGATGCCACTCTAGTGACTGTCAAAGACCCTCGCGCGATCTCCAAAATCTTCTACAGCTCAACGGGTGACGTGATTAAGATCGAGGGTGCACTTGGCATGGTCATGCTTCCCGAGACCGAAGCCGATGCGCTGGACATCAGCGCCCCCCGGACCGACCTCGCCGAATCCTCCGCGATCCGTGTAAATCAACCTCTCAACCGGGCCCTTGATACGAATGAGGTCACCTTCAGCGTCATCGGTTCCGACCTCAGCCGTCTTCCGAGCGACTCGTACCAGACCACTCAAAAGCGAGGAGATACGTGGATCGTCCGCGTCCACCCAGTCAATCGCCAATCGCTGCCCGACCGCCAAATCTCAGTCGCTAATAGGTTTGCCAAGCAGTGGCTCCGCCCCTCGCTCCACATCCCGGCCGATTCCCCTGAGTTCAACACCCTGGCGAAGAAAATTCTTGGCAACGAGACCAAGGTCATCGCCGGGTCGGAGAAGATCAGCCGTTGGATTTACGCCACCATGAAATCCAACGCCGGCATCGGCATCTTGCGCGACGCCACTGAGGTCCTCGCAACCAAAGAGGGCGTGTGCCGCGACTACGCGATCCTTGCCGCCACCCTCATGCGCAGCGCCGGAATCCCCACCCGAGTCGCCAGTGGCCTGATTTATGACAACCAACAGATGTACTATCATGCCTGGGTGGAAGTCTGGAGTGGAAAAGAATGGTTCATGCTCGATCCCACCCGCGCGAATCTCCCTACCAACGCAACTCGAATTAAACTCGCCCACGGTCACGTGGAAACCGCCTTCACTTTCCCGGTTCTCAGTCGAACCCGCATCGAATTGACTAACGTCCGATACCGCTAGCCATGACTCGCTGGAACCTATTACGATACGCGCTCCTCATCGCCGGAGCCCTCGGCGTCGGTTGGATTTTCTTCCAGCAAGGCCCTTCGTGGCTACTCTTTGCCTACCAGCGGTTTTTTGACCAAGGCCAAAGTTACGCGGACATGCCGTTCCCTCTCGCCGCGCTCACCCTACTTGGAGGGGTGGTCGGCCTGGCGGCCGGGAATGTGGTCTTCCAAGGTTTCGAGCGTACATTCGGCGCTTGGGAGAAGATGCACAGCGGCGACAAGGTCAATGTCTTTCTCAGCATCCTCTTCGGGGTCATCCTCACTGTCCCGTTCATGGTTCTTTTCACCGCCCTCGGCGCATTCACCGCCACCGTGGTAAGCCTGGGCATGATGGTCCTCATTACTTCCGTCTCGATCTTCGTGATCAAGCAAGTCGAAGACGTGCTTCCCTGGTCCAAAAACAAGGGCAAAGGTCGCCGTTCCGCCTATAAAATTCTGGACACCAACGTAATCATTGACGGTCGAATCTACGACCTCATCCTCACCGGGTTCCTTGATGGTCAACTCTACGTCCCAAAGTTCGTCCTGAATGAGCTTCAATATATCGCCGACAATAGCGACGGGCTGAAGCGACAACGTGGCCGTCGAGGTCTCGAAGTCCTCAAGCAGTTGCAGACCAAGGTCACCTTGGATATCGGTACGCACGACCGCCTCGCGAGCGAAGGGAGCGACGGCGTAGATGGCCGCTTGGTCCGTCTGGCTCGCGCCCTAGGAGCCGACTTGGTCACAAACGATCACAATCTTAATCGAGTTGCCCAACTACAAGATGTCCAGGTCTTGAACATCAACGACCTCGCCCTCGCTTTGCGTCCCACCGTCCTGCCGGGTGAGCCGCTCGCCGTGACCGTCGTGCGGGAAGGCTCCCAGATCGGTCAGGGAGTCGCCTATCTAGATGACGGCACGATGGTCGTCATCGAAGGGGGCCGACGAGCTCTCGGGATTGAGGTCATGGTCACCGTTACCCAGGTCCACCAAACGGAGCGCGGCAAGATGATCTTCGCGGAACTTCCCGAAGAGGGCGAAGATCCCGATCCAACTGCAAAAAAGCGCCGGGGACCTCGCTAAGTGTCCGTCGCCGCGATCATCCTTTGCGCGGGAACTGGCCAACGCTTTGGCTCAGACAAGCTTGAACTCCCCCTCGGGAACCAAAAAGTGTGGCACTGGTCAGTCGCCGCGTTCGCCAAAGTAGTGGACACCCTGATTGTCGTTGCCCAAGGCGACCGGCTCACCGAAGCCGCCCAACTCCACGCAGTAACTCATGCGGTCCAAGGCGGTGAAACCCGTCAGGACAGTGTCAAGGCCGGCCTACAGGCCCTCCCTGAGGGCACTGAATTCGTCTTAGTCCACGACGGGGCGAGACCTTTCATCAGCCAAGCTCTCATCGCCCGCGTGGTTCAATCCACTCAAGACAACGGAGCCGCGACCCCCGCCCTCGCGGTCACTGACACGATCCGACAAGGAAATAAGACCTTGGACCGATCCCAGCTCCACGCGGTACAAACCCCCCAGGGCTTTCGAGTGAACGACCTGCTGAAAGCCTACGAAAACCCGCATCCCGCCACCGACGACGCGGGACTCATGGACCAAGCAGGATTTCCCGTCGCACTCGTGGAAGGAGATAGGCGTAACATAAAATTGACCACCATCGAAGACTACGAACTGGCCCTCCGCATGATCCAAATCATCCCGGAGACCCGCACCGGACTCGGCTATGACATCCACGCCTTCTCCCAAGATCCAACCCGGCCCCTCTGGCTGGGTGGAGTCCAGTTTGAAGGAGCCCCCGGTTTGGAAGGACACTCCGATGCCGATGCTCTCCTGCACGCCGTCATTGATGCCCTCCTCGGTGCCGCCGGCATGGGCGACATCGGTCTCCTCTATCCCAATACCGACCCGGAATGGAAGGATGTTCGTTCAACCCGTTTTCTGGAAGAAACCGCCGCGCGATTGCGCACCGAGGCATGGGAGATCGTCCACTTGGACGCCACCATCCTCGCTGAGGTGCCCAAAGTGATGCCTCGAAGCCAAGACATCAAGCAGGCCATTGCTCTCGCCGCTGGGATTGATCCCTCCAGCGTGAGCATCAAGGCAACGACCAACGAAAAGCTCGGGGCTATCGGTCGCAGTGAGGGCATCGCCGCCATGGCGGTTGCCACCATTCGCCGCTTCCCGATGCCAGGAGTATAAATATATGATGGAACTGTTGATTCGAAACGCCGAGGGAAACCTCTCCGCCCACGACCGCGAATACGCGGCTTCCAAGCTCGGGCGACTGGACCGCTATTTCAATAAGGCATCGCGGGTTGAACTTGTCCATCGGGAACTGCACCACGGCAAACGAGAGTCCCACAAAATCGAAGTCACCATCTTCGCCGACGGCATGACCGTCCGGGGCGAAGAGGAAGACGCCAGCATCACCGCTGCCATTGACATCGTGGGAGAGAAGCTGGAGAACCGCCTGCGGCGCATCAAAAAGCGACTCGTCAACAAGTATCGCCACAGCGGGGACTCGATCCCGAAGGGCTTTGCGGAAGCTGAACCAGAGCACGACGAGGCGGACGAGCATGTCGTCATCAAGGAGCGCAAGCAGTTCCTCGTCAAGCCCCAGACCATCGATGAAGCAGCCCTCGAAATGGACCTTCTCGGCTACCCATTTTTCGTGTTCAAGAATGAGCACACCAATCGGGTCGAGGTCCTTTATCGGCGGAAGGGCGGAACCTATGGCCTGCTTGAGCCCGAAGTCTAAGGTGCCCTAAGGTCATCGCCGCGAGCCAGCGTGAGGATCCCAACGTAGCTGGCTCCGGCGACCCTCAGCGAGATCCCGCAGGCTCTTGCCGTGCTGCCGCTGGTGTACACATCGTCCACCATCAGCACAGTTCGACCCTTTACGACTTCCGAGGCTCGAAATGCTCCGTCCAGGTTCGACAGTCGGTCGACGGCGCTCAGACCGACCTGGGGTCGAGTGGCGCGGATGCGGAGCAGTGCCGACTCTTGCCCGGCGGGGACCAAATGCTTGGCCAACAGTTCGGCTTGGTTGAAGCCTCTCCAGCAAAGCCTTCTCCAATGGATCGGCACAGGTAATACAAAATCAAACGGCGGTAAATCGAGATCGCGGGCTCCGACGGTGAGCAGGTCAGCGAGAGGATCCGCAAGGGAAGTGACTCTTTCGTACTTGAAGCGCTGGATCGCCTGAGCCATGCGGCCCTCGTATTCGTACAGGCTAGCCACGAGCTGGACGGGTTCCCGTTCGCCGAGGCGAACAATGGGTTGCTCGGTCCGCTTGAACTCACTGCTGCATTCTGGGCAGATTCCAACATCCGCCATCAGCCCGCAAAGGCCGCAGCGAAGAGGGAACAGCGCATCGAGGGCGGACCGCCAAACCCGAATCATTCGGCTGATTCTAGACGAAAAAACCCCATGGCGAGATCGCCATGGGGCTTTTCGACAACGATGGAGGTGACGCTTACGCGTCGCTGCCGCCGCCGAATACCGGGTCGAACGGAATCAGACCCAGTCGCGTTGCCATTCGCAGCGCTTGGACCCGGTTGTTCACCTGGAGCTTGTCATAGATGTTCGCCAAGTGGAAATCCACCGTGCGCTTCGAAACGACGAGTTTTTCAGCAGCTTCCTTACTGCTGTGACCTTGGGCAATAAGACTCAAGACCTTTACTTCAGTGGGCGTCAGTCGGACGCCGCGTGGACCCATTTCTGTTCGTGCTGTGCTTGGCATAGCCATATGTTTTTTCCAACCCCTTCTTTTGTGATCGTTGCCGCCAGTCTCTTCTTTCCACGTCAGGTCCGGTTTTTGAGATACCCGCAAAAAATTTGCCAGAAATCATGCGGTTTGCCGCATTCTTGACAGGGCTGCCAAGCTCAAATTTGGATCGTCGCTTTTCTGTGCTTCAGTCGGGGTCGGGAACCGCACTGTTCCCGAACGAGTTTTTGACCCTGGTAATTTAGCTGGCTCGAGTTCGCCGAGACCCGCCAACCAGTGGGACTTTGGTCCCCTAGTTCTATAGTAGTGTACGACAGCTTTTCCTAAATGGGTCGCGTCAGATCAGAAAATCCCCGTATCCTTGCGAAGCCGCTCTTAACGGTCGAGATGGAAGATTGAACCCAGCGGGTGCTCCACCAGACCATGTTGCCGCCACAAATGGTCCGGACACCCGCTATTTTTATGCCCGGAGGATAGGCTTTAGCCTGTCACCCGGCGATAAGACTTTAGTCTGGACGCTCGACCTGATCTGCCCCTGCCCGACCTGTCTGCGCTTCCCAAAGCGAAAGCGCGGATAAAGCCGCGCACTCCCAAAGGGGGTTGACGCTTGCCGGTAAAATGCGGGCGTCCTATGAAGAACCTCTCAATCCTTTTCGCCGCGGTCGCGGCACTTGTCGTTATTGGATGTAGCAACGAGGCGGCTCCGGCTGCTGAGGGCACGACTTCGGCCGCGACCACGGAACAGCCGGGCGCGACGACGGTGGCGATGGCCACGTGCGCCGGTTGTGGCGTGGAGAAGCCGGCTTCCGAACTGAAGGAAGACCACGGCAAGCCGACTTGCGCCGCTTGCATTGCCGCCCACGGTCACTAGTCCGCGAGTACACTCGGGGGCATGATCTGCGGTGACCACGCGTGAAAGAACCCTCCTCCGACCGGACGATTGTCCGGAGAATTCTGGGCCTCTTTCGCCCGCACCGCCGTCAGGTGATCCTGACGATGCTGGCGGTCATCGTTGGTACGGGAATGGGGATCGTCCCCCCATTCCTGTACCAAATCATCATTGATGAACTCGTCGGCCAAAAGCGGCTCGACGTGGTTGGGCTGTATTCTGGCCTGACTCTGCTTGCCGTCCTGGGCGGTGCCGGTTTTACCCTGCTCTACGGCTACATGAGCGTGGTGATCGGGCAGAAGATCATGTGCGATATGAGGGACAACCTCTACACGCACCTTCAAAGCATGAGCCTGAAGTTCTTCACCAACGCCCGGACCGGCGATATTCAAACGCGGCTAATAAGCGACGTGGGCGGGGTGCAGAACGTGGTGAGCAACACGATCACCGACCAACTGTCGAACATCGCAATCGTGGTGAGCACCGTAGTGGCCATGGCGATCATGGATTGGCGCCTCTGCCTGCTCAGCATTGGCATGGTTCCGTTCTTTGCCTGGGTCGGAAAAGGGGTAGGGGAATATGCCCGGAACGTTCGGAAGGGAACGCAGGAGCAAACCAGCGAGATCAACTCGATGATGCAAGAGACCCTGTCGGTCTCGGGCATTTTGCTGAGCAAGACCGCGGGCAATCAGCGCGTGCTGAGCACAAAGTTCGCGGCGGAAAACCAGATATTGGCCGGATGGCAGATCAAAAACGCGGTCATCCAATACATGTTCTTCGGGATGATCCGGCTGATCACCCAGTTCGCGCCGACGCTCGTTTACTGGCTGGCGGGATATCTGATGATCGCCCAAGGCGACACGAGTTTGACTCTTGGCAAAATCGTGGCGTTCACGGGGCTGCAAGCCCGGCTGTTCTTCCCGATGACTGGGTTGCTTTCGGCGCAGGTCGAGATCATGTCGTCGTTCGCGCTGTTCGAACGGATTTTTGAGTACCTGGACATGGATCGGGACATAAAGGATAGCCCGACGGCGACGATCTTGACGCCAGCCAATGTGAAGGGGCACCTGGTGTTTGAGGGGGTGTTCTTCAAATATGAGGACGAGCAGCCGGACTGGACTCTGTCGGATATCAGCTTTGAGGCAAAGCCGGGGCAGCTCGTGGCGCTGGTCGGCCCGAGTGGGGCGGGTAAGACGACTCTGACGTACCTAATCCCCCGGCTGTATGACCCTGAGAAGGGGTCGGTGAAGCTGGACGGGCACGATCTACGGGACATCACTTTGGAGTCGCTGGGGCAGATTGTGGGGGCGGTGACGCAGGAGACCTACTTGATGCACACCACGATCAAGGAGAATCTGAGAGTGGCGAAGACCGCCGCGACCGATGACGAATTGGTGGAGGCCTGCAAGGCGGCGGCAATCCATGAGCACATCGCGAGCCTGCCCGAAGGATATGACACAGTGGTGGGAGAGCGGGGCTACAAGCTGAGCGGTGGAGAAAAGCAGCGCATGGCGATTGCGCGCGCGATCTTGAAAAATCCTCGAATCTTGATTCTGGACGAGGCGACCTCGGCACTGGATACGGTCTCTGAGAGGCTTATCCAGTCCTCTCTGAATAATTTGATGACCGGGCGGACGACTTTTGCGATCGCCCACCGGCTTTCGACGGTGCTCTCTGCCGATCTAATTTTGGTGGTGAATGAAGGTCGAATTGAGGAATCTGGGCAGCACGCAGACTTGCTGGAGAAGAACGGGCTCTACCGAAAGCTGTACGATGAGCAATTTGCCGCCGCCGAGCCAAGGTAACCTTGCCGCAATCTCATGAGCAGGGAAGCGAAGTGCGATATTTTGATCGTCGGTGGAGGCACGGGTGGCTGCGCCGCCGCGATGGCAGCGTGCAGCCTCGGCTACCGCGTGATCATGACCGAAGAGACGGATTGGGTCGGCGGGCAGCTGACCAGCCAAGCCGTTCCCCCCGATGAGCACCCCTGGATCGAAAGCCACGGCTGCACCCGTCGGTACCGAGTTTTTCGAAACCAGGTCCGGCAATATTATCGAGATTTTTATCCATTAAATGAGCACGCGATGCGCGATCCTTTGATGAACCCAGGCAATGGGTGGGTGAGCCGCTTGTGCTTCGAGCCTAAGGTTGGGGTAGCGGTTTTGAACCAGATGCTGGCCAAGTACCGGGCTACTGGACTGCTGGAAGTTTGGCTGAATACGGTGGCGATCGGTGCTGAGGTTCAGGGTGACGAGGTGAAGTCCGTGACGGTTCGCGATCTATATGAGGGGGACGAGTTTATCGTTTCGGCCTCGTATGTTTTGGATGCGACAGAATTGGGCGATCTGCTCCCAATGACCGGGACGGAGTACTGGGTTGGGTCGGAAGGGCAGGATGTTTACGGGGAGATGCACGCTCCCGCTGAGTCGAATCCGGAGGATATTCAAGGATTTACCTGGTGCATGTCGCTGGGATTTGATCCCGACGGCGAGCACCGAATCGAGAAGCCAGCGCAGTATGACTACTGGCGCGACCATAACCCGACTATGAACCCACCCTGGCCAGGGAAACTGTTCAATTGGACAGTGGTGGATGCCATCACGATGGTGCCCCGTAAGTTTGGATTATTTGGGGATTTAGGGCTATTTTCGTACCGTCGGATTATTGATGGTTCGATGTTTACTGGTGAAGTGCGGGCGAATGACATTTCGATCATCAATTGGGTTCAGAATGACCACTTCGATCGCGTGATTGACGTCCCGGCGGACCGAGCGGAATTGGTGCTGGACAACGCGCGTCAGCAGTCTCTTTCTCTGCTTTTTTGGTTGCAGAACGATGCTGAGCGGGACGAAGGCGGCTATGGGTACCCGGAATTGTATTTGGCTGGCGAGCCGGTTGGAACTCGGGATGGGTTGGCGATGGCGCCTTATCATCGGGAATCTCGGCGGATTAAGGCGGAATTTACGGTGACGGAGCACCACGTCGGGGTTTTGATGCGAGAGGGCCATGGGGGATCGGAGAAGTTTGACGATTCCGTCGGGATCGGGGCGTACCGGATGGACCTGCACCCGAGCGCGAGTGGGCGTAATTCGGTGGACTTGGCGTCGTATCCATTCCAGATTCCTCTGGGGGCTCTTGTACCGATTCGTGTTGAGAATTTGATGCCGGCGTGCAAGAATTTAGGGGTTTCTCATATCACCAATGGGTGCTACCGGCTACATCCGGTGGAATGGAACATTGGGGAAGCGGCGGGATTATTGGCGGGGTATTGCCTTCAGCACGGGTTGACGCCTAAGGCGGTGTCTTCGGATTTTGGTCGAGTTAAGGATTTCCAGAACCTCTGCTTGGTCCAGGGATTTGAACTGGATTGGCCGACCACGCGGGCGCTGTAAATGGCCGAGTTTTTCGAGTGGCGAGAGGCACCAGCGGCGGATTTTGCCGTGGTGGGTGATCCGGTTGCTCAGAGCTGGTCGCCGGAGATTCACTCGGCGGCTTATCGGGCGGTTGGTTTCGATTATCGATATCTGCGGATTCGGGTTCCCAGCGGCGAGTTTTCATTGGCCTCGCAACACCTGCAGAGTCTTGGGTACCGGGGTTTGAATGTCACGGCTCCGCTCAAGCTGGAGGCTGGGGGTAACACGGTAGATCTGCGGTATGGTCGGGTAATAAGTACCGATGAGGATGGCTTTTTGGCCGCTCTGCGGCACTATGGCGTGGTTCCGGGGAGCCGAATTTTGGTGCTTGGCGCTGGGGGCACGGCACGGGTCATTTTGCCGACTCTTGTTGAGGCGGGGTATCTAGTTTCCGTGTGGTCTAGGCGTGCCCACGATTTATCCATCCCCGGTCTTGAGACCGTGTCGGAACCCAACAGTGAAGGGTTTGATGTGGTCGTCAACGCGACCTCGGCTTCGTTGAGTGGGGATGGGCTACCAGTGAAATGGGAGGGCAAGGGAGTCGCTTTTGAGCTGAGTTACGGATTGAAACCGACGAGGTTTATGTTGTCAGCACTTGAGGCGGGGTGGAGGGCCGTGGATGGTCGGGAGATGCTTGTCCAGCAGGCGGCGCTGAGCTTCAAATGGTGGCTCGGGGTTACGCCGGACGTCGAGGCGATGCGGGGGGCTCTGCCAGTTTGAAAATACTGTGGCCGAGTCCTGAGAATATCGAATTGGCGGCGAAGGCAATCCTGCGCGGGGAACTGGTGGTGGTCCCTACTGAGACGGTTTACGGGCTCGCGGCCAACGCGCTGGACCCGGATGCGGTGCAGTCCATTTTTGTAGCGAAGCAACGCCCCTCTTGGAACCCCTTGATCGTCCATGTGAGCGGCCCAGAAATGGCGAATCAGGTGGGGGATGTGAGTCTGGAGGCGACAACAATGATGGAACGCTTCTGGCCCGGTCCCCTATCTTTGGTATTGCCGGATCGGGGAAGAGTGGCCGCTGCGGTCCGCGCTGGCGGGAGCACGGTGGCAGTGCGTCAGTCAAGTCACCCTGTCCTGCAGCAGTTGGTTTTGGCCTGTG
Source organism: Chthonomonas sp. (assembly GCA_031425375.1). Taxonomy (GTDB): domain Bacteria; phylum Armatimonadota; class Fimbriimonadia; order Fimbriimonadales; family Fimbriimonadaceae; genus JAFLBD01. Next base: position 280,409 of record JANPJF010000003.1, read on the forward strand.
GCGTCCCCCTGGCTGCTCCGAGTGCAAATCTTTTTACTCGGTTGTCGCCGACACGAGCGGAGGATATTTCCGATCAAATTCTAAAAAATGTGTTTTGTGTGCTCGACGGGGGGCGGTGCGAGGTTGGGATTGAATCCACTGTATTGGACCTCACGGTGACGCCTCCGGAAGTATTGCGATTAGGGCACATCTCCATTGGGCAGATTCAGGAAATGCTTCCTTCAGCGGGGTTTGGGAAAAAGAGCAGTAATGCGGTTAAATCCCCTGGTCAGTCAGAGCTACATTACTCCCCACAAACGTCCACGCACCTCGTAACTCATTCAGAAACCGAAGGATTGGCAGCGGAGCAGCCAGGTAGAAATGACCTGGTAAGAGTTGAGAATAATGATTCGGCAACCTACGCAAAGTTCCTATACGCCACTCTTTCAGAGATGGACCGAAAGGGGCTCCCGATGATCTATATAGAGGCCCCGCCCGTGACGGCAGAATGGGCGGCAGTATGGGATCGCCTTCGGCGCCTGACAACTTCTTCGGGTGAGCTTTAAAGAAATCCCAGATTGTGGTCGCGGCTTGAATTGGCGATTTGCTACCCACGGGCCAGTCGTGAGTCCACCCAGTTAGGGACAGCAGCCTCACCGTCTCCCCAGGAGATTTGTATTCAACAGTTTGAACAGCCCCCGACGATTGTTTAACCGGCGCGGATTTGATGCCCATTTTGTCGGCCCACCATTTCACTGCGTCCGGGGCGCTTGGACCAAACAACAGCGCACTCCCCTGTTCGTTATAAGCCACCACTCGGTCTTCGGTGCCGTGAATGTGCAGTACCGAAAGTTTGCCTTTGGGATCCGCCATATACTTGCGTTGAGTGCGCCCGACCCCGATGACCCCAGCCACGCAACCAATCGCGGCGAGTTTGTCGGGGCGGTTAGCGCCCCAGACGTTGGCAAGCATGGCTCCATTGGAATGACCGGCTGCAAAGATGCGCTTTGGATCGACCGGGTAGGTGGCGGCAACCTTGTCAACCAGTTCGTTCATGAATCGGATGTCTTCCATTCCCGCTTTACCAAGGGTGATGAAGTCGCAATTCCATCCGGCGGGTCGTCCGGTTCCTTCGGGGGTTACCAAAATGAACCCTTCTGCATCTGCAAGTTTTCCAAAGCCACTATAAGATTCGATCGCTGCGCCCGAGCCCGAGAATCCATGGAGGAGGAAGACAACGGGCAACTTTGCGCGGGATTGCTCGATCGCCATCGGTAGCCGAATATTGTATGTCCTTTCGACTCCCCCCACCATCAAAGTCTCGGTTGATCTGCCCGCCTTGAAATTCGCCAAGGGATTTGCCGAGCAGGTGGATGAGAGCAAGATGCCCGTGAGGGTTAAGCCAACCAAGAGGGGCACGGAGCGAGATGCTGGAGGCATTAGGACATTAAACCCTCAAAGTGAAGCGATTCCAAGCGAAACTGCCAGAAGCTGTGGAAAAGTTGCTCAGTCAAAGCAACAAAAGAATTGGAATTGTAGTACATTACCGTCCATTCGCGGCAGTTTGGTCGCGGTTTTGCTTAGGTGTCTTTAATGCCCAATCGTCCGTATCTGGGATGCTCCGTCATCGTGCCCGCGTACAACGCGGCGGGCACGTTGGTGCGCGCTCTAGATTCGATCAAGGCGCAAACGGTGCAGCCGGATGAGATCATCGTGGTGGACGACGGCTCAGCGGATGACTCCGCGAACATAGCGGAGAAATGGGGAGCGAAGGTTATCCGTCAGGCGAACGCTGGCCCATCGGTGGCTAGGAACACCGGGGCGAAGGGTTCGAGCGGGGACGTGCTTTTCTTCCTGGATTCGGACGACCGCTGGCGGCCGACCAAAGTAGAGCAGCATTTGAGGGTGTACCAGACCCTTCAAACTCGGCCAGCTTTCGTCTTCGATCGATGCCAGCGAGTTCGGTCCGAGAATCGTGAGACGGGCGTTGGAGGTTCGGGCCCGGAGGGCTCCGTAGAATGGTTCGAGCTTTTTGATAGTGCGAACTGGACCTGCGGATCTTGTCCCTCCATGCCAAAGTTACACTGGGCGGAAGTGGGCGGATTTAACGAGGAACTTAGGCTAGCCGAGGACATCGAAATCCTCATGTGTCTGGGAACGCGCTTCGGACCCGGTTACCGAATTGCTCAAATTGGCACCGACTACATGCTGACCGATGAGTCGCTTTCTCGCCAAACTCGTGACATGGTGGAAGTCGTTCAACAGTTTAAGAAACGATTGCCAGCGATGACGATAGAGATGGAGCGGAGACTGCTGACGACGCTCATCATGGGGAATGCCCTCTACGCCGCTCCGGGTACGTTCTTACATACCGTCAGCCCGCTGGGGCTCTCCGTCTTCAAAGATTCGCGGTTCTTCCGATTCCTGGCTTTGCGGCTACTCCACACGCTGAAGATCCGGAAAATCTAAGTGCTGTTCGTGCTCCAGATTCGCCAAGCGACGACCATCTTTTCCTGAGGCGAGGTACGCAGTCGGGTTCGAAACACGTCGTAATTTGCTTCTTCGATCTTATCCAGGATCTTGGAATAAAGTTCGCGAGCCAGCGTGACACCGAACCTCATCTCGTCGGGAAGATCTTGAATTCCCAGGTCAGCCCGCTCATACAGGGCACGGGCACGAGCAATTTGAAATCGCATGAGTTCGACAACTGGCCGTGAGATTTCTCCTACTCGCAATTCACTTTCCGACACGCCGAATCGTGTGAGGTCTTCCTGGGGAATGTAGATGCGTCCGCGAGTCAGATCTTCGCCGATGTCGCGCAAGAAGTTCGTGAGCTGCATGGCTTCTCCGAGCGCGGTGGCGGCTTCTCGGGTGGCAGCGTCGCGGTTGGCGTTGAGCACGTACAGCATCATGATGCCCACAGAAACCGCGGATCCGCGCATGTAGTGCCGGAGTTGATCGTAGGTTTCGTATCGGTTGACCGTCAGGTCGGACTCCATAGAGTCAAGAAACTGAAGTGGCTCTTCCAGGGGCATCTGGCATTCGCGAAGCACATCGCAAAATGCCCTCAAAACGCCGAAAGTCGGGCGACGACCGTAAGTTGCGGCAAGCATTTCCTGCCGATAATGCTGCAGGCGTTCAGCAGGGGGCTGGATGTCGTCAGCGTTCGGGTTATCTACCCATTCATCCGGGACGCGCACGAATCCGTAGACGGCATCCACGCGGCGGCGAGTCGCCAGAGGAAGTCGCCGAGAGGCAAAGTAATACGTCGTGCCGTGTTGACGATGGAGGCGCGCGCACTCAGCGTAATCCTCATCGGTGGCAAACGGCTCTACTTCTTCCCAAATCGGGCGCGAAAATCCCATCGTTCGTTTACGTCCAGCGTCCCCTCAACCAACATATCAAAGGCTTGATTGCCCATAGCGTCTACGCGAAGAGCGGCCAATTGTCGCTCCATCGCCTCGCGCAATCGATCCAGAAATTCTGGACCCGTTTCGATTCTATCACCGATTCGCATGAAAACTTCAGGTCTTTCGTGAATGTCCATACGATAATAGATTGAGACAGGAAGAACACTCAAGCTAGGGATATTCTTGGCCAGCATCTCCACTGCTCTTCCGAGAGGCAAGATCTCGTCCGGAGGGTGCAAATGCATCTCTGGAAAAAATATCAAAGACCGCCCCGTGGTGGTCATTTCGCGAATTGTGGCGCGCACTGTAGCGGCCCTTCGGGCCGCGTCATTAGGTGGGAAAGGCATGCCCCCAGCGTAGCGGAACAGGGGGAAGGCGTCGTACTCGGAAATCCAGTCAAGCGCAGGGCGATTCACGGCTTTGACTAGGTGAAACATCAAGTATCCGTCGTGCCAGCCGTGGTGATTGGTGGCGAAGAGAATGGGCCCGGGCGGGAGGCTTTCCGGCTTGTTCCAATAGACCCGACGGAAGCTCCGGCGCACCGACCGGGAAATCATGCCGCCCACCAATTTGCCGATCCACCCGCGTTCTTGCTGCACCGTGATTGAGTGTAGCGCGGCGGTATAGTCTTCGTATCACCCCATGATCCAGGATCTGCCGGCCTTCGTCGACCAGCTTCGGGCGCTGGCACGCGCCCAGGATCGGGAACTCGCGTCTGAACAACTCGATGATGCCTTAGCAGAGGACCTAGCGGAAGGGGTGCAGCGCCTTTCGACGGACGAGGCAGTCGAGTTTTTGAAGCTGCTGGACCACGAGATGGCCGCGAATGTCCTGGTGGAGTTGCCCACGGCGACGGCGAAGTCCATCATCAATGAACTGCCCGACTACACGGTGGCGCACTTCTTGGACGTGCTTCCAATGGACGACGCGCTCGATCTTCGTGAGGAACTCGGGGCGGAGCGATTTGAAGACCTTCTTGAGGTCATTCCTAAAGAAGACGCGCTCGAAATTCGCCGATTGATGACGTACCCCGACGAAACGGTCGGGCGAATCATGACCGAGAAGTTCTTTCTCGTCGGTCCCGATACAACGATGGAAGATCTGCTGGCGGATATCCGCCGCGCCAGCGACGAGAAGTACGAGACGGTGAATGATGTTTACGTGCTCTCAGGTGAGGAGCATCTATTAGGCATCTTCAGCCTCAGGCGGGCGTTGCGGGCCGGGCCAAAGACCAAGGCAGTTGACATCATGCGGGACGAGGTGGTTACCGTTCGGGCCACCGACTCGGCCGAAGATGCGGCCCGCAAGATGGCCCGCTATGGCTTTTACGCTCTTCCGGTTTTGGATCAGCGGGGCCGCATGGTGGGCATTTTCACCGGAGACGACGCCCAAGAGATTTTGCAGGACGCCGACTCGGCAGATATGGAGCGCTTGGGCGGCGTTTCGGGTCGAGTGGAGGCCTATCTGTCGTTGAGCGTTTGGGCGCTGGCCTGGAAGCGTATTCCGTGGCTATTGGGGTTGTTCCTCGCCGAAATGCTAACCGGGGCGGTGATGCGCCACTACTCCAACACGGCTCCGGAGCTGAAGATCTCCGCTCTCATGTTCTTCGTGCCATTGCTCATTGGGGCGGGCGGCAACAGCGGCTCGCAGGTGACCACCATGGTCACGCGAGCGCTTGCGGTGGGCGAGGTGCATCCTCGCGACTGGTTTACAGTGATAAGCCGAGAGTTCGCGACCGCTTGTCTGGTTGGGCTGACATTGGGTGTCGCGGGTTACGTCCGCGCGATCCTGTGGGGCGCGAGTCCCTCGCTCAGCATCCTCGTGGCAATAGCCTTGCCCAGCATCATCATTTGGGCGACGGTGATTGGGAGTGTCCTGCCGTTGCTCGCCAAGCGTATGAACGTGGACCCCGCCGTGATGAGCGCGCCGTTCATTTCCACCTTCGTTGACGCTACCGGGTTGATCATCTATTTTCAGATGGCGATCTGGCTGGCGGTCGTGGCGACTTAGATTATTGCGGGGCCGCCGGTCTGAGTTTCAAGGAATCCACGTAAAGGCGCAACGATACTCTCCACATTCGGGTGAGCCATTCCTCTTCTGAACGGCGGATTGCCTTTTACTTTCCCAACCTGGTATCCTTTATCCCCGAGGCAGGCCATTGGCTCGCCGTTGTACGGAACCTCTTAAGGGAGGTTGCTTAGAGCGGCTATCCGAACCTGGCTCTTCCCCATGCGACCGACGCTAGGACGGTGGGGTGAACTTTACGCGAGGCCAAAGACAAACGACATGCCGCTAGACAAAGAAATTAAAGCGAAAGCCATCGAAGAGAATGCGACCAAACCCGGGGACACCGGTTCGGCGGAGGTTCAAATTGCCATTATGCAAGCTCGAATCCTGCAGATCACGGATCACCTGCGGACGCACAAAAAGGATAACCACAGTCGTCGGGGACTCCTTATGCTCGTCGGGAAGCGACGCCGATTGGAGGGTTACCTCCGCAACCGCGACGTAGTTAAATACCGCGAGTTGATCAAGTCTCTCGGAATTCGAGAAGTCAAGCCCCGCTAAAACTACTAGCGAATAGGCTAAAAAATGATTCACACCCATACTTTCGAAGTTGGGGGCAAGACCCTCAGCATCGAGTCGGGTCGCGTTGCCAAGCAGGCCGGCGGTGCCGTTCTGCTTGGAATGGGCGAGACAGTAATTCTCGCCACCGCGACAATGTCGAAGAACCCCCGAGCGGGCCTCGACTTTTTCCCCCTCACTTGCGATTTTGAAGAGCGCCGATATTCGGTAGGCAAAATCCCCGGTGGATTCCTGAAGCGAGCCGGACGCCCAAGCGACCGCTCGATTCTCTCCTCGCGACTGATTGACCGCCCGCTGCGCCCGCTGTTCCCAGATGGAATGCGCAACGACGTTCAAGTCATCGCTACGACTTTCTCGGTGGACTACGATTGCCCGCCGGACGTGCTGGCGATCACCGCCGCCGGAGCGGCTTTGGCCGTCTCCGATATTCCGTTCAACGGCCCCGTCGCGGGCGTTCGAGTGGGTTACATCGATGGCGAATTCATCCTGTTCCCCAGCTTCGAAGAGTTGGACCGAAGCGAACTTGACCTGGCGGTTGCCGGGCACAAGGGCGCGATCAGCATGGTCGAAGCCGGCGCGAAGGAAGTCAGCGAAGAGCTGATGACTGAAGCGATCACCTTCGCCCACGCAGCGATTCGCGAAATCTGCGGCGAACTCGAGAAGTTTGCCAAGATCGCGGGCAAGGCAAAGCGCGAAGTTGACTTGCGACTCATCGACAAGAAGCTGATCGAAGCGATCAAGAAGTCTTCAGAGAAGGACATCGTGGCTGCCCTGGTCAACCCAGACAAAGCTTCGCGAGAACTGGATCTGGATGCGGTCACGCAAGAGATCATCGCTGACCTCAAGGTCAAGCATGCCGACGATTCGGTCCTTCTGGGCCAGCTCGCCGATGCGGTGGACAAGGTCGTGAAGGCGACGGTCCGCAAACTCATCATTGACAAGGATCAACGACCAGACGGTCGAAAGCTCGATGAAATCCGGTCGCTCGAAGCGATTGCCGGCATCTTGCCGAAGGTCCACGGCTCCGGCCTGTTCACTCGTGGACAGACTCAGGTGCTCTCTGTGGCAACCCTCGGAACGCCGGGTGATGCGCAGACGCTGGACGGACTCGACCCCGCCACCAGCAAGCGCTACATGCACTTCTACAACTTCCCGCCGTACTCGGTGGGTGAAGCTCGCCCGATGCGCGGCCCTGGACGACGAGAAGTCGGCCACGGTGCCCTCGCCGAGCGCGCGTTGTTGCCGGTGATCCCACTCGACGATCCTGAATTTCCTTACACCGTGCTCGTCATGAGCGAGTGCTTGGAATCGAACGGTTCGACCTCGATGGCTTCGGTCTGCGGCTCCACTCTGGCGCTGCTCGACGCCGGTGTACCGATCAAGTCGCCAGTCGCGGGAATCGCGATGGGCCTCATGTCGGACGGCAAGACGTTCAAGGTCTTGACCGACATCCAGGGCATGGAAGACTTCTGTGGCGACATGGACTTCAAGGTAGCGGGAACGCGAGACGGCATCACTGCTCTGCAGCTCGATACCAAGCTCGACGGCATCCCAGAAGAAGTTCTGGCTCGTGCATTGAGCCAAGCGCTCACGGCTCGACTGGAAATTCTCGACGTCATTGACGAAGCCGTGCCCACGCGACGAACGGAAATGAATCCGAACGCCCCGCGCATCAGCACGATCCAGATTAACCCCGAGAAGATTGGCGCGTTGATCGGCCCCGGTGGTGCGACGATCCGCAAGCTCGTTGCCGAAACGGGTTGCAACATCGACGTTCAACAGGACGGACGAGTGTTGGTGGCTTCGACCGACGGAAATGCGGCAGCTGCGGCGATCGAACAGATCCGCGCGCTCACCGCTTCGATGGAAGTTGGAACCGAATTCAGCGGCGTGATCACGCGGTTGATGGGCAAGGGCGCCTTGGTGGAAATGCCAGGCGGCAAGGACGGCCTCGTGCCGACCGAGTTGCTCGCGGTACCGACTCCGGGACGACCGGACGATGTCGTGAATGTGGGCGACCGACTCAATGTGCGCGTGTACGAAGTAGACGCTCAAGGTCGAGTCAACCTCACCGCGCTTGGCGTGGCTCAGGAAATTCCTGCGCTCCACGGCAACGCGGCAGCTGATGGCAACACGAAGCCCTCGCGCTCTAACGAGCGAAGCGGCGGACGATTTGACCGAGGCGGCGACCGAGGCGGACGTGGCGGCGATCGAGATCGCGGCGGCGACCGTGGCGGACGTGGTGGCTACGGCGACCGTGATCGAGGCGGAGACCGAGGCGGAGATCGCGGCGGTTATGCTCCTCGCGAAGATCGCCCACGAGATGATCGTGGTCCGCGAGACGACGCCCCTCGTCCAGAGCGAACCGAAGCCCCGGCAGACCGAGCGACCGTAGAAATGCGACCGGCTCGCGCTCCAAAGGCCAAGGAAGCTCCAGACGTTCCGGATAGCTTCCCCAAGAAGAGCTCCGGCGACAGCGATGAAGGAAACGCCCGGTTCCGCCCACGCCGATAATTCGGTGTAGGTGAACAGAGCCCGCCCGGACTTGTTCGGGCGGGCTTTTTCGGCGCGATGCCGGACAGTTTTGATTTTGTGTTCTCTTACAGCTCGCCCAAAGTGGCCAGCAACACCGTTGGTGGTGCGTGTCCATAGCTCGCAGTTCACGGTGAGAGGAATTTGATGCTCGTGACTTCGTTCGCTAATGTAAGAAAGTTCTCTGCTTCTTGACACTGTGCAGTAAGATAATAGCGGTACTCTTTTCGTGTTAGCAGGCGATGGTCTCAACATTGAAGGGCCACGGTAACGAGAGGAGAATCACGATGGCGCGACTACGATCATTAAACATGGGGTTTCTGGTGGCGCTTGTAGTCCTTGCCCCTCATGCTCACGCTCAGTATTTGCTGAACGAGAACTTCGATGACCCCAGCCTTTCGGGCTGGGAGGTGTCCGGTCCCAACAATAGCAACATCCGCTGGAACGTGTCGGGCGGCTCGCTCAATATTCTGGGACACAACTCCCCGGTCGTGAACCTGAATACGCCAAGACTGCAGCTTAAGCGCGAACTTGATCTGGGTGGCCAACCGGAGCCGACGACGTGGCAAATTGAAATGCGGATTTTCATGCCCAATGTGGGGGCGCAGTATGGATCGTCCTTCCATTATTGGACTAATGACTCGGTATTTAAGGAGTTTGGGTCAGCGCACATTTACGCATACACCCTTGATGTGCCCATCATGACCCTGCTCGGAACGGATTACCCACGAATTGTCGCGGCTTTTGTCCAGATTAACACTTGGAACACTTACCGGGTCGTTATCACTCCGACCAATAGAACGCTCTATGTTAACGACAATTTCGTTGGGACAGTCGGCGACGCCGGTCCATCCGACATCAAAGCATTTTATCTCTGGATTCAGCCGTCTCGAAACATGGACGCAAATCCCATTCGGTACGACTACATCCGAATCGTGCCCGAACCGGCTTCGGGGTGGGTCCTTGCCACAATGATTGGAGTTTCGCTGAAGAAACGCAAGAGCGCACGCCGCGTGGCCAGCCGTTGATTTGAACTGCACCCCCGCGCGCTCGCCGAAAGCTCAGGAAGCCCCAGACGTCCCCCAAGCTTCCCTAAGAAGAACTCGGGCGAATCCGAAGAGGGCAACGCCTGCTTCCGTCCATCGCACCTATAAGACAGCCGCCCGGAATTCCGGGCGGCTGTCTTTATCCCGAAAAGGGAAAGGGAAGGTGCGAAAAAAGCCTAGCCGGAAGTGCTGGTGACGGTGGGGATTTCTTCAAAGGGCTGGACGACCACGAATCCGTCTCCTTGGAACATCATTTGGAACGCTTCTCCGCCGCCTCGACCGAAAAGGCTCTTGAGGTTCACATCCGTTTTGAGTTCTGGGGTGAGCCCGGCGCTCCATGCGACGGTGGCATTGGGATCGGTCAACAGCGGCTGGCCCGGAGTAACCCGGAGGGTGAGCGGCCGACCGTGGGTGACAATCGCCACCATTCCTTGCCCCGTGAGTTTGGCAGAGAAAAGCCCTCCCGAGAGCATGCCGGCTACTCGGCGGTGCATCGTAATTTCATACTGTATCGAATCTTCAAACGCGAGCAGGTCGTTGCCGCTCACGTTGATGGACTCGTTGTTCAGTCGCAAGATCGAGACCTCCTTGCCTGCGTCGGCGAGATAGACCACGCCCTGGCCCTCCATCTTGACAAGCGGGCTCATTTCCCCACTCACGGCCTTCATGAATGCTTTCATCAGGCCTCCTTCGAGCATTCCTTCGCGAATGAACTTAACCTGTCCTCGATAGGCGATCATCGCCCCGAGCTTGCTCCATAAGCGTCCATTCACATGAGCTTCAAGCATCTTTGTGCTCTCAAGTTCGAATACATCGCCCGGGTGGTCACGTTCAGCGGTTAACGCCACGAAGGCTTCGAGCGAATGGGTGGGGGTCGTTTGTTGCGGAGGGGCATCCATATCTTCTGGATATTACATGAAAATGGCTTGGGGGTATGTGGTGGTGGCGACGACCGGGTTCGACCACGTTGGTATGTGGAGCGATGAATCGAGCGGGCGGGGATGTCTCTTTTGATTTCACGCAAAGGCGCAAAGGGCCCGCGATGAGTTTCCGCAAGCTGTCTAACGCAAAGGCGCGAAGGATCTGGCTAGGAGTTGCTCAGGGTGTCTAGCCCCAAAAGGCGCAAAGCCCTCCGCGCTCTTTGCGTATTTTCGGGCGAGCGCCCGTTCGTGCAGGTCCTTTGCGCCTTTGCGTGAGACTCTATAACCGCAAACATCTCCTGTAAGCTCATGTGTTCATAGGTTCAGTCCAAATTCAGATATGGAGTAACGAGTGATGACTCCCTTCTCGTCGAGCGTTCCATTGATTTGAACCCCGGTTCCCGGGAACAGACCCGGATCGGCGAACACGGCGTCAAACTGATCCCCTTTGATTCGGAATTTCTTTCGAATGTCCCTATTCCAAGGCTCCAGTTTCTTGATCACGGATTCAAGTGTAGCGTGGCCTTCTGTGCCAGCAAAACTCAGCGTTAATCGAGTGCGAACCTCGGTTTGGTTGTCGCGATTGCACGAAATCATCGCGGAGGCGCTGAGGATCAACAGCATAGCGCCGAGCAAGGCGATCGGCAGCACTTTAGAGACTGGAGTCGAACTCTGGGCCACTCGCTACTTCTTGCTCCTCGCAAAGATCGTTACCGGGGCTTGCTCCGCGGACTCGCGGTACATAGTCCAGTAGACCTCGCCCGAGATCGGGTCGGTGAGGCCGTTGGTTTCGGTGATCGTGCCGGGCATCTTCACCACCATGGTGAGAGTAGTGGGTTGGTCGTCGTTGGTCTCCTCAGGGTCTGTACTAGGTGGTTCAGGGGCGTTGGCTTCGGCTTGGCCGCTCGCGATTTCGGGATCGAGCAGCTGGGTGATGAAGGCCTTTCGCGCCGCCGTGTCGAGCGCGTCTCCGAAGATCCGCTCGGCGGCCTTCAGCAGCTCGGCGCCCATAGACGCGCGAGCCTTGCGAGCAAAAAACTCTGGGCTCGAGATGGCCAGCGCAAGGTTCGGCTCTGGAGGGCCGAAGATAAATCGAGTCAGGAGGCCAGTCCCAATGTTCGTGAACTCCTCCTTCATAGCAGCGGTGATTTTTGGATTCTTACCAAGAAGCTCATCAAGGCGAGCAATGAGCTTGGCGCGTGGGCTGTTGTCCGTATCCGGCTCGCCCTTCCAAGTTAAAGTTTCGGTGTATTCGTACTGTCCAGGGCTCGTCTCGACCACCTTGACGCTATTGACAAGAACCACCTTGCCCTTCAGCTTGAGGCCAATATCAGAAATCTCGGTGCCAAAGGGGAATGAGTTGGTAGCGTCGGCGACGGTTCCAAGCGTAGGGTCCGCGTTTTCAGTTTGCTTCACCGTCCAGCCGTTGCCCTTAGGCAGTTCGAAAACGTCCGCCATTTTTAGTTTAGATTGGCTGTTAACGTCTCCTGCGGTGAATTTGATCGCGCGCGAAAACGTGCCGTCCTCCCGCACTTCGGTGGTGGATGAAGTCTGGCGGCATCCGGCGAGAATGAGCAAAGCGAGAAATGGAAGTGCGCGGCGCATGATTTATTATGGAGAGCTTCTTCAATTTTGATATGGGCCGTTTCACGCAAAGGTGCAAAGGCGCGGGCAAGAAGGGGCGAAGGGCGGTTAAGCGCAAAGAGCGCTACGTCCGTTAAATGGCTATCGTCCTACAAAGCTTCTGGACAGGTTCCAATCAAGCCATAGGATGTCCGAGAGCGGCCTTCTCCCTCAAAGGGCGAAGGTGGCCGAAGGTCGGATGAGGGTTCGCGTGCGCAAGGTTCTCAACTTGAGCGCGCGCACCCTCACCAAGGGGCCGCAGATGTCATAAGGCGGCAATCGCCTCTCCCTTTGAGGGAGAGGAGGGTCCGCGCTCGACGGCTACCTGCCCAGCAGAGCTTAAGACTAAATATTGGCGACCTTTGCGGGCCCCCTTTGCGTCTCTGCGTGAAACCGCAGCGAGACTGATCTAAGAGAACCCGGGACAAAGACCACCAGCGCCACGTAGTACAAAATAGTAAAGATGAAAGCAATCGACGAGCGGGGTTACGTGCATGCGGAGAAGCTAGTTTCAACTGACTGGGTGGCGGCGAGGTTGGAAGACGGGTCGATCCGGCTGGTCGAATCAAATGAGGATCCATTGGTCTATCCCAGTGGGCATATTCCCGGCGCGGTGGAGATCGACTGGATTCGCGACCTTAACGACCCGATCCGGCGGGACTATCTCGACGGCAAAAAGTTCGCGGAGCTCGTCAGTCGCCTTGGCATCACTCAAGAAACCACGATCGTCTTCTACGGCGACAAGAACAACTGGTGGGCGACCTACGCGCTTTGGGTTTTCGCTCTTTTCGGATTCGAGAACACCAAAATCATGGACGGCGGGAGCCTGAAATGGCAGAAGGAAGGGCGCCCGACAACCCGAGAGATCCCCACCTACGCACCCACTAGTGTCAACATAAGCGAGCGATCCGACGCCGAGCACCGCGCGTTCCGCGACGAGGTGTTGAGCCACCTCAAGAAGAGCGGTCAACTCGTCGACGTGCGGTCACCGCAAGAGTTCAGCGGCGAGCGAACCCACATGGAGGGCTATCCCAACGAGGGCGCGCTTCGAGGCGGGCATATCCCCGGCGCGATCAGCGTGCCGTGGGCCAAGGCGATCTCGCCCGAGACTGGCGAGTTCTTGGCCGCTGAAGACCTGAAAGCCCTTTACGCGAGCCTAAGTCAGGACGAGGAAACCGTCGTTTACTGCCGAATCGGAGAACGGAGCAGCCACACTTGGTTTGTATTGAAGTACCTGTTGGGGCGAGACAACGTGCGAAATTACGATGGAAGCTGGACAGAATGGGGCAACTTAGTCGGGGTGCCTATCGAGCGATGAGCCTGATTCCTGCCCACATTCAAGAAACGGTAGCGATGCTGGCCATGTTTGAGGACCGGGCTGAGCGCATCCAAGCGCTGATCTCCATTGGAGAGCGATTTAGCGCCCCGGATCCCGCCAAGCACTCCAAGCCCTACGATGAGAACCACCGCGTTCCCGGCTGTGAATCCCAGGTGTTTGTGTGGGGCGAGCAGAGAGGAAAGGAATGGTATTTCGAATTCGCGGTGGAGAATCCGCAAGGGCTATCCGCGATGACAATGGCGGTGATTTTGCAAGATGGCCTCAATGGTCTCCAGTCTGACAAGATACAGCACGTCCCCGAAGACATCGTTTACGAAATCTTCGGGCGAGAGCTGAGCATGGGCAAGAGCATGGGGCTCATGAACATGCTTCAAGTATGTAAGCGGATCTCTCAGGGCTAGAGCACGCCGCGACCGACCAACACCTCAAAGCTTGGGGTAACTGCCGCCAAGTTCGGGGCCGTGTATTCGAGCCTCACTTTCAGCGAAGCGTCCTTGCTGATTCCCTTCACCTGCGTCGTCAAGTACGGGCGATCTGGGAAGGCGAGACTCATCTCAGTTCGGTTCGCCAGCACAACCCCCGACGGCAACGTCAGCCGAACGGTAACCGGCCCGGCGATCGCGGAGGCGTTCGGGTTGGTGATGAACACGTCTTGGGTATATCGATTTCGCGCAGCATCAAAGTAGACCAAACGAGGCGTCAAGGTGAGCGGGTGCGAAGACGTCGCCGCTAAGAAATCATAGCGACGCGACGCGCTGAGGTTGATCGTGCTCGTACCGGGATCACTCGTCACGCCGCTTTGAGCCGGTACGAACTGGTTCGTGACATAGCTCTCCGGCGCGGGACGACCGCCGAGCACGCCGCGAAGCGGATCGGTGGCCAGCAAGAAGCTGTTCTTTTCGCCCGTGGTGCCAAGCCACGCAATTAGATTCACGCCCGGCGTGGAAGGCAAGCCAGCGGGGAACAGTTCGCGAAGCGGAATGGCGATCTCCGCGCCGCGAGGCGCGTCGGTCTTGTTCGGACGGATCTGGGTTCCGATGGCCGATCGGATTGGTTGGAGAATCCGCAGCTCGGCGGGATTAATCTTAAATACCGCCGCCTGGGCACCGACCGAAGAGGGGAGCGTGAGCCCACCAGCGAAGCTGGCTTCCGGCGCGCTGGTGGCCGAACTGTTGCGGAAAATACCCGCCACGAAATCTGCGCCAAAACCAGAGGGCAAGTTGATCTTGGTGTTGGAAACGAGTCGGGCGGCGGGACCGCTGTCGTCGTTCAGCATCGCGATGTTCTGCACCCCCGGTGCCCCGTCAATATCCATCGCGAGACCCATGCCGTTGGTGAGGCCCTCGTTTCCATCCACCCGTCCGGGAAGCCCGATGTACAAGTAACGATCATCGTTGGTGGCGTAGAGGCCATCAATTCGGTTGAGGTTCGAACCTGGGGTCCGGGGCTGGGTGGAGATCGCCGCGCCCAAGTCCGCGAAGTCTCCGTCCGGAGTGACTTCGGTGTTGAGTCCGCGCCGAATGTACGCGAACTGGTTGAAGTCGGTGTAGACCCCTGGGTTGGTGCCGGTATCGGCGAAAACGCGGACTTTGAATAGGTGGAGTCCATCATTTAAGCCAGAGACATCCAAATTTAGAAGCGAGAAGCTTCCGTTGGCAGACTTTTCGAGCGGAATAAACCCGTCGGACAATCCTTCACCGGTCACACCAAGAGTGGAATAGGGCGGAATGTCGAGGCCATTGTTCACCTTTACCAGTGCCGCATTGCCCAGTCCGTTCGTGCGCACCCGGAGGGTGATGCGGTCTTTGGTAATCGTAGCGGCTTGGAAGCTGCGACCCGTGGAGTACACGCCACCCGGAGTGGATACGGTTTGCTCCACGAGCGGGGTCCATCGTCCGCCAGTGTTTTCGCCTTGACTGATTTGTACAGGGTCCACTCCGGAGATCGCTTCGGGAGCAGCCGGGGCATACAAGACGTAACCACGACCGTTGTTGGCCTCGGTCGCGCTGTAGTTGGGCGGCACGCTGACGGTGATTTGGCCGTTGACGGCAACGGTGACCGGGGGACGTTGTCCGCCGTAATCCACCAGCGATGTTCCGGGATCGAAACTCGTTTGGAGAGTGATTGTTTCGCTGACGTTATCACCCCGGTCGTTAAGGGCGACGACCAAGATGCCTTTGCCATTTACTTGGCGCTCAAACGCGTACACATTCGGCGTACTCCATCGGTTCACGGAGTACCCTCGACCAAAACGAGAGGTGGCTTCGACGATCTTGGCTAGTCCAGGATCGCCGTTACCCAAAGCATCAAATCGGCCCGGGCGAGGGAAGTTGGCCCAATTTCCGGGTTGGATGTTGTTGCCGTCGTAATAGACCTTCGACCTTCCAGGGCGACCGAGAATGAAGGAATACGCGATGTTGTTGGAAGTGGGCGGCCCGTCGTCGTGGCTCTGCACGAAGTCGACGCCCGCATCGGGAGTGATCCCGCCTTGCTGATAGAACAACCCCGTACTCGCGTCGCTTGTGTACGCATTGCCCAAGGCCGCGCCCAAATTGCCCAGTCCATTGGCATTGAAAACACTCTTCAAGTTGAAGAACAGTGGGAAATCGAGCAGGTTCATTCCGGTCTTGGCGTATTCGCGAAGATCGTAGGCGTTGCTGGTGTACTGCTCGCCGAAGAAGTAGGTATCGGGATGTGCCGAATAAGTGCGCGGGAGCAGATTGCCGTTCGAGAAGTTCTGGGAGGCAGCCTGGTCGGGGGCCCAGCCGAAATAACCCGGGGGCGTGTGTTTCACCGCGTCAATTCTGAATCCGTTGAACCCGATTTCGGTGATGAGCCAGCGAACCCAGCGGTCCATGAGCTCTCGGACGTCTTCGCTGTACGCCGAGTCGGAGGGGTAAAGCTGCGGCACTGTCGGGTTGCGGACGAAAGCGGGCTTGCCAAAGGCGTTGAACGTGGCGAAGCTGGGCAACGTGAAGGTGCCGGTGCGGGTGTTATTACCGTCTTCGTGAGCGATGTCCACGAGCCCGACCAGTTCATGGTTCAGCATCCCGAAGCTGAATCCGGACTCGTTGTTGAAATTGATTTCGGAGTTCGTTGGATCGGCAGAGGATCGGATATGGAAGTCCTCGGGGATCATGTCTGGGTACTGATTGAGGGGGTGACTTCCTCGGTTGGCGTTGTGGTTGGTGAGGAGGTCGCAGTAGACTTCCAGCCCAAACCGCCTGGCGACCCTGATCAGCTCGATGAGCTCTTGGGTGGTGCCAAAGCCGGTGCGGACTGTGCTCTTCTGCAGGCGATCACCGAGGTCAAATCGGTCCACCGGATCATAGCCCGCGCTGAATCCGCCGCCGCCCGCCTTGGTCGGTCCCGGTAGATAGATGGCGCTGTAGCCTGCGTCCACCACCTCGGGAAGACGCCGCATGATCGTTTTGTAGTCGGTGGCAAACCACTGAAGGATGGCGCCGTTCGAGTACTTCGGGGCATGTCGCTGGAGAAACGCGAAGTTGTTTCCACCTTGGTTGTCGAAGACCGCGTTAGGCTGACCGGTGCGGGTGCCCCGGATGTAAAACTGAACCTGCGCGCCCGGGGCGAACGTGGGGAGTCGGAGGTTCCAGCGGGTGTTGTTTCCGAAGTTGCCCCCGAATGAGAATTCGAATTCTTGGGTCGTCTGAAAATTGTTCGTGGTAACCACAGCGACCATCCGCTGGTTCGTCTCGATGGGCCACGACTCGACGGAGATATCAAGCTGCTGCCACGGCTCAAGGAAGGATCCGCGATAAGGAAGCTGTCCACCGCTCTGGGACATCCGGGTGTTGCCCACCCAGGTCAGCGCAGATGCCGTAGAGACCCAGCACAGGGCCATGATCGTCAACCCCATCGTCGGACGGATTTTCATAAGCGGTTCTATTTTAGAGGAGAAACCTCTAAAGTGCATCCCTTTTTCGCAAAAACTGTGCCGAAAACCAGTGTATTTTGACGAAAAATACCCCGCCTGAGATATCAGGCGGGGCATCAGTTGGTGCTTACGGGTTGGTCGGGGGCGTGCCTCGAACAACTAGGTTGCCGCGGCGGACGTCTCCGGCGAACTCAAACACTTGTTGCCCGGTGGGGTTGGTGTTGGACGGCACGAAGAACCGAACGGCGAACCTATCGCGTGGATGCTCGTCTCCGTCTCCAGGAGGGGTGGTCGGGTTCCACTTGTCTTCAACGCGAACCGCTACTCGGCCGTGAACTCGGACCGGGCCATTCGGACCAGGGCGATTCATGACTGCAGGGCCGCCAAACTCGCCTACGATTCCGGCGACGCCAAGGCCTGTGGCTCGCTCCATCACGATTCGAACGCGCTGATTGGCGACTTCGGCTTGCGTCGTGAATTCGAATCGGCCGCGAACGGCGGGCTGTGCGTTGGGCACGGCGCGCTTCACGACTTCAAAGTTGAATTCGCCTCGGCGATTGTTTTCACCGACGGCGACTCCCTGACCGTGGGCAACCGCGAGCGGCGGAGTTTGGGCGGTCGCGATCGCGAAAAGCCCGAGTGCGATGAACATGCTAGCTCGTTGAATAATCATTTGTAATTCCCTCGATGGCGCTAACAACTGCGCCGTTCAAAAAGCTCAGACGGCGGCGATTTTCAATTGTTCACTCCGGACGAAAAACCCTAAGGAACGCTGGCGAGCTCGGTTTTCAGCGTATTGATGGAGTCAATGTTCTCGGGATCGACGTCGTTAAGCGCTGCCAGATACAAAGAAACGAAGTCACCATAAAGCGCCAAGCTGACCATCTTCTCCAGGAGGCTGTTGCCTGAGGCCGTGACGGAAGTGAACTGGCAAACATCCTGAACGAGCCGAGATGTCACCTCGAACCGCTTCTTCATCTTGGCGGATTCGTTGCCGTCCTGAAGAAGAACCCCGTGCCAATTGCTGGCTTGCTGGTTCACCTTGACCCACCCTAAAATCTCGTTGTGGTTGAGCTCGGGGAATGCGGCCGAGAACGTCATGTTCTTCGCGTTCTCGTTGATCTGGCCCTTCCAGCGATTCGCGACCAGAGCTTGCCAACCACCAAGGCCGTAAATCACGCTCAATTTTCTTTTCAGGGCCCCCGCGAGTTGTTTTGTTGGGTTGGACTCGGTGGGCACGTCGCTACCCCACTGGCTCACGCACGAAGTTAGGTGCGCGATAAGCGCGTCGTAGTCTTGAGGCGGAATGAGGCCGAATTGCTCGCAGGCCCAAACCACGGGCATGAGCATGAACCCAAGCGCCGTGCGTGGTGGCTGGCCGCCGGGAATCAGGATGAGAGGGAAGCCGTCTTGCCGTGCAAGTTCGGCGAGTTTGCCGCCGCTGGTGACACAGACGATGCTCGCCCCGCGCCGCTTGGCGTAGGCATAAGCCGCAAGAGTTTCTTCCGTGTTGCCGCTGTAGGATGTAGCCAGGATGAGAGTGGCATTATTGACGTAGCTCGGCAGCGTGTAGTCGCGATTGACTGCGAAAGGCACGGTGCCGTACGCTTCCATGAGTCCGCGAACGAAGTCGCCGCCCGCTGCGGAGCCACCAAGCCCGGTGAGCATCACGAGGTCTGGCTTGGTGTTGCCCTTCGGCAACGAGGAGGCCTTTGCGATTTCGATGGCCCTTTGACACTGCGAAGGGAATGCGACGGTGAGGTCGTACATTCCCTTCGGGTCATTTCGGACGATGTAAGCTGGATCGTTAAGCAAGGAAGCCCAATTCATGGGCCTAAGCTTACTCGTCTGCGAACGGATCGTATTCGTCGGCTTTGGGGGCCGAGCCGGGGGCGCCGGCAGTTACTGCTTGGCCAGGAGCATCGTCTCGTGGACGATCAAGGCCCTGGATATTTTCAGCGACGACTTCAACGACTTCGCGATTGGTGCCATCGCTGGCGGTGTACTTGCGACTCTGCAGTCGCCCGTCCACCGAGACCAACCGTCCCTTCGTCAAGTAATTCGAGACGAATTCAGCAGTTTTATCCCAGCAATTCACGCGGAAGAAATCTGCGTCTGGAGATCCGTCGGTGGGCTTGATGCGCTTATTGACGGCAATAGTGATGTCGCAAACGCTCTTGCCCGACTGGGTAGTGCGCAGTTCGGGGTCCCGAACAAGGCGGCCAACGAGAACGACTCGATTTAGCATGTCCTTATTCTAAACCAGATTCTTCGATAACTGCATCTTCATCAATGCGCAAAATGATTTGTCGCATGACGTCGTCGCTGTTTCGCATCTGTCGCTTGAGTTCGGCGGGAACCTTGGCGTCGGAAGAGAAGTGCATCAGGATATAGTTCGCTTCCTTCTGACCGTTCACTTCGTAGGCCAGCTTGCGCTTGTCCCACTTGGCGGCCGCTTCCACGGTGCCACCCTCTTTCTCGACGACGGCTTTAAACCGATCGGCGATTTTCTGTACTGCGGAATCGTCGTGACTCGCAGCAACCATGTAAAGTGTTTCGTACTTTCTTGTGTTCATCTACCCTCTGGCCTCATTCAGCCCCTGAGCAAACGCCTAGGAGCAGAGTAGGCTTGGGAGGATACCCGAATGGCGTCAGGGCAGTCCGACCCGGGCCCAAGCACGGTTACTAGGGTTTCATCCGTAGCCACTCGTCGGCACGCAATTTGAGCCTGATTTCGCTACCAGCCCAGCCCAATTGGTGATATAGTCAAGCCTGTTCTCATCGGAATGATTTGATCTTTAGGTTGGCACTTGATCGGATTTCGGATCGCGGCGAGTGGAATTCAGTATGAAAAAGCCTATATTTTTGGCCCTGGGGTGTGTCCTCGCGGGAGCCTCCTTCGGTCAGTCTTCGATTGTGATCGCCGGATCGGTCAACTTTGCCGGCGCGGCGGGCAACCCGCTGAACTCCGTCCGTACCGCCACCAGCGGCTCGAACTTTGTAATGGGTTCCAACGTGACCGTGGTGAGTACGACCCTCACGTCTGGGGGCATCGGCTCATGGCAGGACGAAGCCTACGTGCGCGTGTCTAACAGCGCGATCCCGACCCTGTTCAACACATTTAACTTCACCTCCATCGGCGGGACATTCACTACCTACAGTGTCCCGGCAAACACGGTGCGCCCTTGGGCAGTGAACCAACTGGGTGCCGCTAGCATCGCTAGCGGTTCCGTCTGGACGCTAGAGTTCTTTGACTCCATCAACGACGGTGGCGACGCGGTTGATGCGACGGGATCATCAATCAACTTCACGATCAACGGTACCCCCGGAGCACCATACTCCTTCTCCAATGCAGGCCCCATCCAAAGTTTGGCGAACGATCCGTTTAATCCAGCCAACCCCAGCTACACGGGCCCAACCGTCGTCACTGCCTTTGCGCTTGGCGCATTGGGCGTCGCGAGTGCGACTTATAATCAGGCCGTCCCTGGAGATTTCCCCTCAGATACGGTCGTGATTGTCCGAAATTCCGGCCGACCCGCCGACTGGGCGTTTATCCGACCCATCCCAGTCAACTCGAGTGTCGCCTCAACCACGACCGCGAATGCTTCGGTGGTGGTCGGAGGTCCGATGGTGGGCCGAACGATGGCGTCGGGCACGACGATGTCGTTCACGTTTTCGAATAACCCAACCGATGGTGCACCCGCTGGACTGGAAGCCACAATTTCCAACTTCAGCCTGAGCCTCAACGCCGCCGGCGCGGCTGGCACGGCTCCGCCTGCGACCAACCTTGGCATCCTTACTGCCTCCAATTCTCCCCTTCTGACCGCGGTCGGCGCGTTAGGAGCTAACCAGGTGAAGTGGTATCGCTTTGATCTGCCTCAGAATATCGGGACGGCCTTCGGCTCGACTTACCTGGATGCGTTTACCTCCGGAACTTCCGGCTTCGATACGGAAATCGGGCTATACAACGACCTCGGGTATCTCGTCGGAACCGACGATGATGGCGACGACGCTTTGTTCTCAGCTCTCTCTTTCGGCGCGGGAGTCAACCCAGCCAGTGGCGACGGCGAGGCGTTTGTCGGCCAAGACGGCGGTTCTCTGCCAGCAGGCACATACTATGTGGCGGTCGGCGAGTTTGACGCAATCTTTGCAAATGCTTTCGGCGCCACTGCCCTGAGCCCTGGTTCGGCTGGAACGGTCAATCTCAATCTGCGAACCAATCTGCTTGCCGCCTCGGCAAACCTCACGGGCAACTTGAACCTGCTCGACACCGGCGTCTTTGCCTTCAACCGCTCCATCTCGTACGTGGTGAAGCAGGGAACTAGCACGATCGGATCAGGCACGGTGATTGCCACCGCCTCCAGTTCCAGTTTCTCCCTGTCGGTTCCGTCAACCGCGACCGGCGCGGCCACCATCGAGTGGGATGGCTCATCGTTCTTGCTTCGAAAGAGCAATGTGAACTTGACCGGTTCAAATATCGCCCTGGGATCAGTCAACCTACAAAATGGGGACGTGGACAACTCCGGCGAAGTGGACGCCGCGGATATTGATGCCGTAATTGCTGTGTTCGGCTCGACCGCCAACGCTCCTACTGACGCCGATGTATCGGGCGAAGTCGACGCCGCCGACATTGACCTCGTAATCGCCAACTTTGGCGGGGTCAACGACTAATTTAATCTTCGGAGCTTCAAGCCATCTGCCCGCCTGGGCTCGACCTATAGAAAACTGATCCAAACATGAAACTTAGAAACCCATCGCTGCAAATTGCAGCACTCGCGGCGCTTAGCGCGAGTCAATCTGCGTTTGCGCAGCAAACGATCGTCATCCCGAACGGGTCGGCGTTTATCGATGAACTTAACAACCCCATCAATACAAGCCTAACCGCAACCGTCGGCTCGTCTTTTGTTATGGGGACGACGGTCAATCTGAATGCCAATGGCGGCACTCCGACTTTGACGGACCAGACGGGGGGAATCACCTACGCTGCAGACGCGAGCCTAGCCATCTTCAACAGCGCCTACCCTGGCATTTTCGGTCTAGTTACCGACCTCGGTGGTGTGTTTGCGCCATTTACAACTCAAACCCTGCCGACAGGGCCGAAAACGGTTACCGGGTCCATTATCGGCCTCAACATTGCCAGCGGCACGGTGACCCGGATGGAACTCTGGGACTCCTTCGAAGATGCCCCCGGCCTTCCAGATGAGACCATTGACAACGCGTCTATCACGCTCAATGTCGGTCCCGCCATCGTTCTGCCGACAGCGATTCAAACCTTTAATCTGGCTGGCACTTTCAATGCCGGTGGAAACGGAGGCGACCCTCTAAACTCGATCGTCACGGCTACGGCAAACACTGGCTATGTACTGGGCGGCACCGTACGTGTTAACAGCGGCTTTTACACCAGCCTCAATGGTCTCAATTGGCCGAACGACGTGGTCATCAGCGTAACGAATAGTTCGTTCCCCGGAAGCGTGATGACCTTCACGCCGTACAACGGGACGGGCGTGATCGGCAATGGTGTAACTCTCAACTGGATTTCCTATCCCCAAACGGGGGCAGGTTCGCTGGTGGGTGCGGTCATTCCAAACGCCTCGACATTCTCCTTCGAGTTCACTGATTTTAATGATGATCCAGCCGTGGACTCCACTGTCCAGAATCCGAGCTTCGGATTTACGGGAACTATCCCCCCAGTCGCGGTCGCGAACATTGGTTTTGCGGGCCCCATCCCAGTGGTAGATGGTGCAGGTGATCCCGACAATGCGGTCCTTACGGGCACCCTATCGAGCGCGGTGACGTTGGGAACCAACATCTTGTTTTCCGGTAGCTACACATTAGTTACTGCGGGCGACTGGGCTTCTGACGTGCGCGTTCGGATTCGTTCCACCAGTTCTCCGTCTGTGTTCGCGGAAGTTCAGCCTTTCACGCAGCTTAGCGGTGCACCGGTTTCGATCTCCGGCGCGATAAGACCTCTATCCGGTGGATTAGTGGGCAGCAATCTCGCGGCTGGCAGCACCTTGACGTTCGAGTTTTGGCAGGCGTCTAATGAGGGCCTCGCAGATATTGCCGAGTCGAATCTGTCCAACGTGAACTTCGGGTTCTTGAATGGCCCCGCATACGTTCCCCCAACACCGCCGACTTCAATCGATCTTGGCGTTGTTAATTCCACGACCGCCCCTGAGAGTTCGCCATTGCTGGCGGCGATTGCAAGTTTGACCGGACCAGAAGTCGTGTGGCGTCGGTTCACGCTCCCCGCTAACGTTAGTGTTTCCGGCGGCACGTTCCTCGACATCTACACCAACGTTGTGGCGGGCGGTAGCACGGATCCCGAATTGGCATTGTTCGATAGCCTCGGACGATTGGTCGCGGTAGACAGTGACGACAATTATGGCTTCCAATCGCAGCTCAGCTTCGGCGTGGGCGGACGAGCCGAGATCGCACCTCCTGGAGGCGAAATTTTAGGTCAGCCGTTCACGGGCGCAGACGGTTCGATCTTGGGTTCGGGAACTTACTATCTTGCCGTGACGCAATACCTCATCGGTGCTTCAAACGGATTTGCCGTGACCTCCACTTCGGGCGCAGCGGCAAATGCAGGTACCAGCGTGGCACTGCGAACGAACGCTGGCGGAGCCAGCGCCAACCTGACGGGCGCGTTGAACCTGAGCGACACATCGGCCACCTTCGCGTTTGGTCGCACCATTGCCTACGTGGTGAAGCAAGGCACGACGACCATCGCCTCGGGCTCCGTCCTGGCGAATGCCGCCTCAAATGGCTTCTCGATCAGCGTTCCTGCTTCGGCAACGGGCGCCGCGACAATCGAGTGGGATGGTTCTTCGTTCTTGCTCCGCAAAACGAACATCAATCTCACCGGCAGCAACCTCGCAGTTGGCAGCGTCTCCGTTCAAAACGGCGACGTGGACAATAGCGGCGAAGTGGACGCAGCAGACATTGACGAAGTCATCGCTGACTTCGGCGACACGACGGACAACCCGTCTGACGTGGACGTCTCCGGCGAAGTCGACGCAGCCGATATTGATATCGTGATCGCGAACTTCGGCGGCGTGAACGACTAAGGCCGTTTCGCGACCATTGCAAGAAAGGCCGCTCCCAACGGAGCGGCCTTTTTCATTCGCGGCACAAATTGGCACTAATGTTCACCAAGTGCGCACGCAAATATACTTGGATTTCCGGCTTTGCTTTGGAACGGTTCCGTTTTTGCAATATGATGTGGCTAAGTCCGCGTGACCAATGCGGCAACCTTGTTTTCAAGAGTGGAAACCAATCATGAACCAAAGAAATTCGTCTCTCATGCTGACGGCGCTCGCCGCAGTCAGTCTCCCGGGCATGGTGTTCGCCCAACAGTCAATCAATATTCCAACCGGCGCTGAGTTTTGGAATGCCGCTGGCAATGCCGAAAACATCCCATTCACGTACTCAACAACTGTAGCAAGTGGCTTCGTTGTGGGCAACTCTGTTGACTACACGGCAGGATCGATCACTGAAGTCCAAACCAGTGACTTTGTGAGTGAGAACCGATTGCGACTTCGAGTTGACTCGGCCCCAACATCCTTTGCCGACGTACAGTTCAGTTCAACGACATCCTACACGGGCACGTTTAACTTCCCGGCCGCAACTGGAAAGCTGTACTTCGCTAATTCGGGCTTCCAAGGGCTGGTGGTTCCGACGAACGCCGTTCTGACCGCAGAGTGCTTTAACTCCGGCAATGACGGTGCGGGTGCCGACGCAATTCTGTCTACTGGAATTACACTTACCGTAAATCAGTTCATCCCGCCATCATTTGACTCTGGCGTTCTCGCCGGCCCATTCAACTCAGGCGGAGATCTGTACAGCGCGGATAACGCAGTTGTGAACTTGGGAACGGTCGGCGCCTCGTTCATCATGGGAACGTCTCACCTCTTCTCTGGCGTCAACACCCGCGTCAATACCGCTTCCTTGGCGAATGAAGCGCGAGTGCGAATCCGAAACTCGGCTTACCCGACGTACTGGACGATGGAGTTCAAACCGACGGCTGGTACTTACACCGCTGGTACGATCGCCCTCTCCTCGGTGACTGTCACTACCCCGTCGGTGGCCTCTGGATTCAGCGATCTTCAGCACAGCACCTTGCGCGGGCTCAGCATGCCAGCTGGCTCGACCTTCTCGGCAGAGTTCTGGGATATCCTTGATAACGGCGCGGGCGCCGATTCGTCCTGGACGAACGTTCAAATTGCATTCAACTCCGGCCTAGCCTGGGGACCAACGGGTAGCCCAACCCCGGCAACCTTTGTTGATATGGGAACGGTCACCAACGCCAACGCAACGACGGCGACGGCTCTGAGCGCCGTGACCGGTGCTCTGACCGCTGGTCAAGTCAGCTGGTTCAAGGTCACCATTCCAGGCAACGTTGCTGGGAATGCAGGGAAGTACTTTAACCTCTGGACCTCAACCACTGGCACTACTGGCGCTGTCACCGATACCGTAGTGAGCATCTTCGACAATAGTGGACGATGGCTCGGATACGATGACGACAGTGGTTTAGTTAATTTCAGCATGATGACCTTCGGCGCCCCGGGTGCAGTAGCCCCTTACTCCGTAACCGGTGTAAGCCAAGCTGCATTTAACGGGAAAGCTGCGGGTGGTCTTACAGCTGGAACATATTGGATCGCGGTTGCTTCATGGGCTAGCGGCGACAGCTACGGAGACGGCTTCAGCGTTGCTTCTCCCTACACTGGATCATTCCTAAACGGCGTGCAGCTCAACGTGATCTCCAACGTCGAAGCTCCTCCGGCGAATGTTGATCTCACCGGTTCGCTGAACCTCAGCGACACCTCGGCGACGTTTGCGTTCAATCGCAACATCAGCTACAGCGTGATGCAGGGAACGACGGTTGTCGCTTCCGGTACCGTGGTGGCAGATGCTTCTTCCGAGAGCTTCTCGATCAGCGTTCCTGCTTCGGCAACGGGCGCGGCGACGATCGAGTGGGATGGTTCTTCGTTCTTGCTCCGCAAGACGAACATTAACCTCACCGGCAGCGCCGTTGCAGTTGGCAGCGTCTCCGTTCAGAACGGCGATGTAGACAACAGCGGTGAAGTCGACGCGGCTGACATCGATGAAGTCATCGCTGACTTTGGCGACACGACAGACAACCCGTCCGACGTGGACGTCTCCGGCGAAGTCGACGCGGCCGATATTGATATCGTGATCGCGAACTTCGGCGGCGTGAACGACTAAGACCCGTTCAGTCAACGCCAACCAAAAGCGCCCCTCCTTCGCGGAGGGGCGCTTTGTATAGGTGTAATCACTAATTATGCATTTATACTAGTTGAAGAGCGGACGAACATAAAAAACTACTTTTTCGGTTTGGGTTTTGCACAAAACTCCTATATACTGACTTTATGAAGCGAGTTTTAATTCTTTCATCTCTAATCGTTGGCGCTTCGTTCGCGAGCGCCCAATCATTCTACGAAGGTTTCGAGAACGGCCCTGCCGGTTGGGGAACTACCAACAATGCGTTCGGTAACGCAGGCGTTGAGGCGATGGCATTCGGATCTGGTACTTGGTTCGCGGACAATTCCAGCGTGCCCGTTGGTCTAACCGGTTGGTTCAGCAATCGAACCATCTGGACTCCGAAGGCTGAGCTTGATCAGCTCTGTGCTAACTTTAACTGCGTGGGTGGCGAAAACAACCACAATGCATTTTTCATGTCCCCGGTCCGAACGTTCAACAACGGCGACAAGATCCGTTTTTGGACCCGAACGATAGGAGGCAGCCCATTCCCGGACAGCGCACGACTTTTGCTGAGCACCTCTGGGGCGTCAACTAACAATGCGGACTTTACGACCGTTTTGGCTGACATCAATCCTGGGGTCACCTTGGGCGGCTACCCCGAGTCATACACCGCAATTGAAGTCACGTTGAGCGGGCTAGGTGGCCCGACCTCCGGTCGATTCGCCTTCCACTACAACACGCCGCTTGGCGGACCGCTCGGCAATAACGGCAACTTTATCTCGATTGACTCGGTCAACTATGGTGTAAACGGTGTTTATGCAACCGAGCCAGCAGGACCACCCCCACCAACGGCCCCTTCTGCAATTGACCTGGGTGTTATTTCCGCGTCAAACTCGACGCTTGTAACCCCGATCGCACCACTCGCAGCTGCTGAAATTCGATGGTACAAGTTCACGCTTCCCGCCAATGTTGCTGCTGCTACCCCAAATTTCCTTGAAATTTGGACGACCCAGAGCGGCGCAAACGCGGAAGATACCGAGTTAGGTCTTTACCGAACCGACGGTACGCTTGTCGCAGCCAATGATGACTTCACCGGCCTCTTCTCCAACTTAAGCTTTGGTAGCGGAGCCTTCCCAGGTGGCGGTGCTGGCGCTAGCGGCGCGAACATCAACGCAGGTCTCTACTATCTTGCAGTTGGCGAGTTCAACTCGACCTATGCCGAGGGCTTCAATGCAGTCTCAACCACTACAGCGCCGTCGTTTGCGTTCAACCTGAACCTCGCCACCTCGGTAGTCGCAGCGGCCACCGTGAATCTGACCGGTACGTTGAACCTCAACGACACCTCGGGAACGTTCGCGTTCAACCGATCAATCAGCTACGCAGTGAAGCAGGGCACGACCACCGTTTCCAGCGGCACCTTGGTCCGAAACACCAGCTCGGGTAGCTTCTCGATTGCGGTTCCTGCTTCAGCAACGGGCGCAGCAACGATCGAGTGGGACGGTTCTTCCTTCCTCCTGCGAAAGACGAACGTCACCCTAAATGGTAGCGGCATTGCCGTTGGCAGCGTTTCCGTTCAGAACGGCGACGTGGACAACAGCGGTGAAGTAGACGCAGCTGACATCGATGAAGTCATCGCTGACTTTGGCGACACTTCAAACAACACGTCTGATGTAGACGTCTCCGGCGAAGTAGACGCGGCCGATATTGATATCGTGATCGCGAACTTCGGCGGCGTGAACGACTAAGAGTCGTTATCGCACAGGTGAAAAGCGCGCTCCGATTTCGGGGCGCGTTTTTTCGTGCGCATGATGTGCCCAGCATAAATACTAGACATCCCGTTCACAGTCGGAATATTGACGGGTTCCCCAGCAATTCCGCTATGATTAAATCAAGTCGGCCCCGGCTGACTTTTGTTATTGAGAGGTGACTTCATGAAAAATCGTTCCTTTAATCTCGCGTTGGGCTCCGTGGTCTTAGCTGGCCTCGGGTCAATGGTCTCTGCCCAGACCGTCAGCGTCGGCGCAGTCAATTTTTGCTCCAACCCAGGCAACCTGACAAACAGCGGCGCTGCCAGCGGCGGTGTTAACACCCTGTTCACGGCATCCGTTACAACCGGATACATTCTCTCAAACTCCGTCGACGTATTAACCGCCAATGTGGTCTCGAATGGCGGGGGCACTTGGCAGTCAGAGCCAGGGTTCCGAATGGCAAATAACGCATTTCCTGGTCAGTCCGCCTACTTCAACTTGATAGACGGAAACAATACGTACACGTCCTTTAGTATTGCCACACTGACCACCCGTAATTTGCGACCCGCGAGTTCTCCCAACAGTTGGGGAGTTCCCGCAAGCCTGCTGGCTGGCGTTTCGATTCCATCTGGTTCAGTTTGGACCTTTGAGGCGTATGAGTCTTTTGACGACAATACGACCGGCCCAGACGCCACTGGCACGGGCATATCATTCAGGCTTGCCGGGGGCCCTCTGTCGATTAACTTGGGCGTGATCTCTGACTTGAACTCAACATTCACTACTTTGGTTAATCCCCTCGCCGCCGGGCAAATCAGGTGGTACAGGTTCACTGTGCCTGCAAACGTTAATGTGGCAAATCCAGATTTCTTCGAAATTTGGACCTCAGACAGCGGAGCGGGCGCCCAAGATACGGAAATTGGCGTTTACACTAGCACTGGAACCCGTGTTGCCGATAACGACGACTTTCCATATCCCTTCTCGAATCTGAGTTGGGGTTCTGGCAGTTTCCCAGGTGGTGGAATTGGCGGATCGAACCTCGCGGCAGGGACTTACTACCTCTCTGCTTCAGCATTCGACTCGACATTTGGTGCCGCCAATTGGGCAGTTAGCTCTTTTGGTCCGGCTTCCGTGGCATTTAACCTGAACCTGGCAACCTCGGTCTCGGCAAATGCACCGAGCGCGATTGACCTCGGAGTCATCTCATCCTCGAACTCAACGCTGACTACGCTGGTCGCACCACTTACGGATAATGAAATTCGCTGGTACAGGTTCACGATTCCGGCGAACGTTGCCGCTGCCAGTCCAAACTTCTTTGAAATCTGGACGACCAACAGTGGGGCGGGAGTCGAGGACTCTGAAATTGGCTTGTACAGGGCTAATGGAGCTTTGGTTGCAAGCAACGATGATTTCCTCGGTCTCTGGTCAGACCTAAGCTTTGGTAGCGGAGTATTCCCAGGTGGTGGCGCTGGAGCTAGTGGTTCAAACATTAGTGCCGGAACGTATTACCTTGCCGTCTCTAAGTTCGACACCAATTTCAATCCTGGTTTTAGTGCAATTTCAACCGCAGGCATATCGCTACCGTTCAACCTGAACCTAGCGACCTCGGTTGTAGCTGTCAACTTGACCGGTACGTTGAATCTCTCCGACACCGTGGGAGCGTTCGCGTTCAACCGACCAATCGGCTACGCGGTGAAGCAGGGTACGACGACACTGACCAGTGGTACTTTGGTACGAAATACTAGCTCCAGTGGCTTCACGATTGGCGTTCCTGCTTCGGCAACCGGAGCCGCAAGGATCGAGTGGGACGGTTCCACGTTCCTCCTGCGAAAGACGAACATCAACCTCACAGGTAGCAACCTCGCGGTTGGCAATGTGGTTATGCAGAACGGTGACGTGGATAACAGCGGCGAAGTTGACGCGGCTGACATTGATGAAGTGATCGCTGACTTTGGCGACACTTCGAACAACCGGTCTGACGTAGACGTCTCCGGCGAAGTAGACGCGGCCGATATTGATATCGTGATCGCGAACTTCGGCGGCGTAAACGACTAAGACCCGTTGCCCCTCATGAAAAGCGCGCCCTGGAATCGGGGCGCGCTTTTCTATTCCAAGAGCGTCCCGTTAACGTTCAGCGAGAAGCGGAAGCCGAGCACGTCGGCGGCCTTTCGACACATCACCATCCGGCTCAGAAAGATCTCGAAGTACTCCATTAGCGTCGCGAAGGTCGTGTCAATCTCGAGGTGGAGCGTAATGTCGCGTCGATCTGATTCAATCTCAACGCGGCTCTTCTGCACCGCCGCATTCACTCGGTCGTGGATGTCGTACGTTTCCAGAATCGGGTTTTGAACTCGTGAGTAGTGGACGTCGCTCTTGTCGGCGATGATGAGGGCCGCAGACATTGCACTAATCGGGGTGCCAACCAATTCCTCGTGGTTACCAATCGCCCCCAAGATAGGCGCGATCTCCTCGGTGGGCATCCCCATTTCGTCGAGAATGCGATAGGCCAGCCCCGCGCCGGTGATCGGATGATCTACGCGATTGATCACGTTCCCGATGTCGTGCATATAGGCGGCGATCTGACCTAACTCCGCGTCACGTGCAGATGCTCCATTCTTCTCAAGGATGTGGCGCGTGATGGTGGAGACCACGCCGGCATGGCGGTGGCCGTGCTCGGTGTATCCCATCGCACGCATGACTTCGTTCGCCCCGACGATCAGGGTGTGGACTTTGGGGTTCGCCTTGACATCGCGCAGGGATAGCACGCGCCGAGATTCAACGGGAATTTCGCTCATGGGTATTGACATGAGTTTATCGGTTCTTGGCGGCTGGCGCAAAAGGGCACAAAAATGCTCCCGGATCAGTTGATCCGGGAGCAAGTGGAGATTATCGGGCGCGTCGTCGTCGCGCCAAAGCAACCAAACCAGCCGAGAGGGCGATCATGCTCGCTGGCTCCGGAACCACGGAGTAGTTGCCGTTGGCGGGGTTGTAGGTATAGATGCGTTGGGTATTCGAGGAGACGAAGTTCTGATAGTTATCAGCAAATCGAACCCCGTCCCCGGCGTTGAGTCCGGTTCGATTGCCGTTGGAACCGCTGAACGCTTGGTACCCGGAGTTGATCTGACCGTATCCGAACTTGATGTCCCCGTTCACCTTGTCCAACACGACTTGGAACAACGCGCTGATGGACTCATCGTCCACCAATCGAACGTCCCAAGTCGCCACGAAGCGCTGGGCGTTGTCGTTGTAGAACAGGCGGCTGTAGTCGCTGGCAAGCAGGGTGTCCACGAACCAGTCGCTCCAGAGAGGGGCGATGACCGCTCCAGCGGCGGCGCTGGGGAAGCTCGGTGAGAAGAAGTCGTTGTTCCCGGAGAAGTTGACGTTGCCGTTGGTTGACAGCGACAGGCTTGCGTAGTTGGTGCCATAGAGGGAGACGGCTCCGTTAAGGGCAATGTTGGCGACCTCGTCATCAGCAAGTGAGAACGGTTGGGTGTGACTCAGGTAGTCGGTTTCGAAAAGCTGAGCTTGCGAGATGGCTGCCGTCGCGGCGAGGGCAGCCAGGGTGAGGATTCGATGGATTGAGTTCATGAGATGATGGCTCCTTTTGCTTGGATTAGTTGAGTCGGGTGATGCGGCCTTGACCACCGGCAGGGTAGTTCATTGGCGTGATGTTGCCGCCCACACCGACCTGGATGTAGTTGCGGAGTGCTTGCTGTTAGGTCGCGCCAACGGTGATGAAGTTGGCGATGTTCGGATATTGATCGCCTCCACGGGCGAGGAAGTCGATCGTGGCCATGTTGACGCTGGGAGCGCCCGGAGCGATCACACCGTTCTGGACGATGTACGTGCCGTTGTTCAGCCGAATCTCTTGAACTCGAACCCCAGGGGTCGTGATGGTGTTCTGCCCAGCCGAGTTGGTGGTGGTCACCTGACCAAGAAGGTCCTGGTCGTAGATCACTGTGAAGCCGGAAATCTGTGCGAAGCGCCCATCGCCGACCTCGACGCGGGAGTAGGCGTTCTCCATCATGCTCTTGAAGAGCGCGGGGGTCACGTTTGGTACCACGGAGACGAAGTTCGAGAACGGGGCGATGTCGAAGGTGGTCTGGATCGTGAGGTTGCCCGCAGGGATCAAACTGTTGTTACGAATACCGCCGCCATTCTGGAATCCGACGGTGGGGAATGGTGCCCCGAAGCCTGCCGCGTTCTGCTGGGCTTGCCAGAGGAGCGAATCAGCCATAAGGTTGCCTTCGTTCGTCTCCACGGTGCGAACACCCGGCAAAACCAGAGCGGGATTCGCGTTTCCGGTGCCGCGGCGTCCGTCGAGCACCACAGTTGACACACCAACGTTGGTGGCGGCGAGGGTAGCGAGGTACGCGCTGACCGGGGTGATTACCTGCGTTTCGATGGTGGGGTTCGGAAGAACGGCGTCACTCGGGGTGGTGACCGCTGGATCAGGGTTCGTATCGTGAGCGACTCGGACGGGGCCACTATTGGGATCCCAGCCGATGACGTTGCCCTTGGCGTCGAAGTTGGCGACCAAGCGTCCCACGTACTTGTAGTCGCCTGCGGTGGTGATGATCGGGATGCTCGATCCTGGTGCGAACGTTGGGTAGGTACCCACCGCAGTCTCGCCAGGAACCAGAACATTGCTCGGGTTGGCGAGGAGATCATCGCCGCCGCCAGCAATCATGATGTCCACGTTGTTGAGCAGTGGAGCGAGGGCGCGGTCTTCGGCCACCGACTGAAGGTGGCTGATAAGGATGATGATGCGGACGCCGGCGTTGGTGAGCTGGTCCACTTCGCGCTGCACTTCGGCGGCGACGTTGCTGATGGTCAACACGTTTCCAGGACTGGAGATCGCCGGCAGAAGCGGGGTGGTGGCACCGACAATGCCGACACGCTGTCCGCCACTTGCGACGACCACGGTGCTACCGGCGATCGTGCCTTGCGTTTGAAGCGCGGCCAGGCTCGGCTCGCCATCGAAGCGCAGGTTCGCGCTCAAGAACTTGGGTCGAGGCACCGAGAAACTGCTGATGAAGTTAGCCAAGACTTGGGGGCCGAAATCGAACTCGTGGTTGCCGATGCAGAGAGCATCGTATCGAACCTGAGAAAGGGCAAGAGAATCGTAGTACGGGATTCCGTTGTCAAGGCTGGCTTGCCAGGTCGCACCGGCGAGGAAGTTGTCCCCGGAGGAAAGAGTGACCACGCCCCGCTTGCGCGAGCCCTGGAGAGCTTGCGTGCGAAGGTTCTGGACCAGGGTGGCGAAGCGGGAAACGCCGCCAAAGTTTGCGAGTGCTCCCGCTCCAGCGTTGACCAGCTTGGATTCGCCGTCATTGTTGTGCAAGACGGTAAGGGTGTAGGCGGCCTTCGAGGTTGGTACCTGCGCGTGGGCCACTCCGAAGGCGGCCAAGCTGGCCAAAAAGAGCGAACGTAAGGATAATTTCATAGCTTCCTCAATCTGCAAATCAGATGTGAGGTTAGGATAAGCCACTCGTGTTATCCCAGTGATAATAACGTATTCATAATGAGACGGTAGTTGCACAAAAAAGCCCGGCGGACCGGGCTTTCTCATTTGGCGAGCGTTTGAACTTAGGGGAAGATGCCACGGGCCGTAGTCGCGTCGGAGACGCGTTTCACGCCGATGATCATAGCCGCAGTGCGCATATCGCACTTGTGCTGCTCGCGGGACATCCTGACGCCTTCGTAGGCGTGTCTCATGATCCGGTCCAGCTTCACGTTCACCTCTTGCTCTTCCCAGAAGAAGTTTTGAAGGTCTTGCACCCATTCGAAGTAGCTCACCACGACACCGCCGGCGTTCGCCAAGATGTCCGGAACCACCAAGATTCCCTTGTCTGTGAGAATCTGGTCGGCCTCGCGAGTTGTCGGGCCGTTCGCCCCTTCCACCACGATCGCGGCCTTGATCTTGTCCGCGTTCTGGTCCGTGATCTGCTGTTGAATGGCCGCAGGGAACAAGATGTCGCAATCAAGCTCAAGCAATTCGCCGTTCGTGATGACTTGGCAGTCCTTGTACTCGGCAATGCCGCCATCCCGCCCGCTGTATTTGTGGTACAGCTCGTCGATGGGGAGGCCGTTTTCGTTAAAAATTGCTGTGCGTGCATCGCTGACCCCGATGACGATCGCGCCCATCTCATGAGCGAGCTTGGCCGCGACGGAACCCACATTGCCAAATCCTTGCACGACCACTTTCTTGCCCGCAAGTTCCCATCCTCGCTCTTTACAAGCCATATCGGCGGCAACCACACAGCCACGGCCGGTCGCTTCAATCCGGCCCTGCGAGCCGCCCAACTGGATCGGCTTGCCGGTGATGACGCCGGGCACGGTGTAGCCGGTTTGCATCGAGATGGTGTCCATGATCCACGCCATGACCTGGCCGTTGGTGCCGATGTCGGGGGCTGGGATATCACTGCGCTCGCCGATAACAATGTTGATCTCAGTAGCGAATCTTCGCGTGAGCTTTTCGAGCTCGCGTATGCTGAGTTTCTTGGTGTCCACCTTGACGCCGCCCTTCGCGCCGCCGTATGGGATATCGACCACGGCGCACTTCCAGGTCATCCACATGGACAACGCGGTGGTTTCGTCAAGGTCGACGTCGGGGTGGAAGCGAATGCCGCCTTTGGTTGGGCCGCGGCCGGTATTGTGCTGGACCCGATAGCCTTCGAAGCAGTGAACTTCTCCGTTGTCCATGACGACAGGGAAATTGACAACGAGTTGTCGCTTCGGCTTGGACAGGACCTCGTGGAGGCCCGGGTCGAGATCGAGGAAACGAGCGGCCTCGGCGAGTTGTGCTCGGGCCATATCAAGGACTTGCTTTCCACTCATGAATACACCAATGTATCTCGCTCACGACCGAGACGTTCTGAGAATCGGCCGCAACACCGCGTAGAGCGGCATCGCAATCACAGCATTGTAAATCGCTGTTTCTATTGTATCCCCGATGAACCCACCGAGCGAGCGGGGGGGAGCCAGAAACATCATCAAGATCTGGGCTAAAAGCGTGCCAACCGCCACAAAAAGCCCCGCCATCGGAGCCGAAAGCTCGATCTCCAGTTCGGTAAGCCTCGAAGCGATGTAGCCCGTGACCATTCGGGTAAGCACATACTGCGCCAGGTTTGCTCCCACTAGAGCCCCCTGGATGAGTCCTCCAAAGAATCCGACACCAATACTCGCCGGCGCGGGCACAAGCAACCCGAGGGTCAACACCGCTACCAACATGAGATCCGGTCTCGCCCCTAGAATCGCCATGCGATCCGGCAACGCCTGCTGCAGCACCGCCGAAATCCATAAAACCAGCGCGCAAACGCCGAACAACTTCATTGGATAACGAAAACCTCCCGGAGGGAGCCGACGTCAACCGTCGGAATGACAATGATGCGCGTTATCCCGTATTCCTGAGCCGGCTCTTGATTGAGCACAATTCCAATGGGGATATTGGGCGGTGTGCGCTCGGAGTGAAGGGAAGTCACCACCAACTCGCCCTGCTTGAAAACCCGACTGCTCTCAACAATCTCAAAGACCAGGCGGCGCGGACCCTGCCCTCGCATAAGCCCCGTCACCGGGGGATCACCGGCGATCATCGCTCCCAGACGAAGAACCGGAGAACTCACTAGTAGTGCCTGACTGCGGTTGGAATCGCTGTTTTGAATTTGTCCCACCAGGCCATCACCGGTGACCACCGCTTGCCCGGCGATAATGCCCTGATTAGTGCCCGCGTTGAGCGTAACGCGGCTGGTGACCGGATCGAAGCTAATGATGTCGGCCGGAACCTTCTTCCGTCCTGAGAGGGCGGGCATCCCAATCGTGCCCCGCAAGTGGCTCAGCTGCGATTCGAGCGAATCAACGGTCTGTTGGTATTGCTCCCACGATTTGGCCATGGATCGGAGCCGCATGTTATCCCGTCGGAGCGATTCGCTCTCCCAAACCGAACTCCAAAATCGTCCATTTTGGTCCAGGATTCGACCCAACTGAACGGATACCGGAGACGTAATCGCGAGGACCGTGCGCCCGATGGGATCAATACGTCCCGCCGAACGGTCGCCATTTTGCAAGCGCGCGAACGCAAGGCTGAGCCCTACGAGGCCAACCATGATAAGAATGTCGAGTCCGAGAGATCGCTTTACCCTTTCGATGCTTTCTCCAGCATACGCCGAATGTGGGGGCTGTCGTGTAGCGCCTCAAGCATTTTTCCGGTGCCGATTACGACGCAACTGAGCGGGTCGCGGGCGATTCGGACGGGCAAGCCCGTTTCTTCGTGGATCAACTGATCTAACCCTCGGAGCAGTGCGCCGCCGCCAGCGAGAACGATGCCGTCGTTAAAGGCATCCGCGGCGAGTTCAGGCGGCGTAGCCTCAAGCGTCAGCTTGATCGCCTCGATAATCGCCTGAATCGGCTTGGCAATCGCCGAACGAATCTCTTCGGAGCTAATCTCCGCGCTTTTGGGAAGGCCACTGATGAGGTCGCGGCCCTTTACGGTGATTGTCAGCTCTTCCTCGAGCGGACAAGCGCTCGCGAGTTCAATCTTGGTGTTTTCCGCGGTGCGATCGCCCACGAACAAATTGTAAGCAACGCGAATGTAGCTGGCGATCGCGTCGTCAATTTCATCTCCCGCCACTCGCACCGAACGGGACTGGACGATGCCGCCCAAGGAGATCATCGCGACCTCGGTGGTGCCTCCGCCGATATCCACGATCATGCTCCCGATGGGCTCTTCAACCATCAGCCCAGCGCCAATCGCAGCAGCCATCGGCTCTTCGATGACGTACGCTTTGGTCGCCCCGGCTTTGCGAGCGGCCTCAATGACCGCCAATCTCTCGACCTCCGTGACGCCACTGGGAATCCCCACCACGACGTTCACGAACGGAGCGCCACGCTTGTTGGCACGGCGAATGAAGTACCGAAGCATTTCTTCGGTGGCGTGATAATCAGCAATCACTCCGTCGCGCAGAGGCCGAATGGCAACGATATTGCCGGGCGTTCGGCCAAGCATTCGCTTCGCCTCTTCGCCGACGCTGATGACCTTGCCCGTATCTTTGTTGATCGCGACCACACTAGGCTCGCGCAGCACTACACCGCGCCCACCCACGTGCACAAGTGTGTTGGCGGTTCCAAGATCAATGCCAATGTCGCGGGAGAACCGCCGCGCCATCGTGGTCCAAAAAGTGGGTTTCTCAATCTTCATCGGCAACAAGTTCTCCTGTGGTGAGGCGTTTCGCGAGAGTCTCTTGCGAGATCGCGCTCAGGATGATTTCGTTGCTAGAGGTGAAAATCACGCTTTTTGTTCGTCGTCCGTGGGTGGCGTCAATGACGTTCCCCGTCTTTTTCAAAGTCTGAATGAGCCGGCGCATCGGAGCCGAGTCAGAATTAACCATCGCCACCACCTTGTCAGTCAGGACGAAGTTATAAAATCCGACGTTAAGTACGGGCGGCAATGGCATTATCGTGCGGACTTGCGCAATGCGGTCCCTTATCTGCCAGCAGATTCGCCGCGGCCTTCGGACGAGATGACCGGACCACCTGCTCCGCCGCCTCCGCCACCTCGACCCGAAGGAGCAGCCGGAGCGCCCAGACCCGATGGCGCACTGCCACCGCTGGTCTGATTGTCGCCGCCGGGAAGGCCCTTGGTCTTGACCACGGTGCCGGCAGGGAGTTCAAGCTTCACCGTAGGAACCACCTCAGGATCCGCGGGCTGGACCGGTTGCGGCTGGTTGTAGATGATGATGCCGCAGGCGATGAGGGCAAGGACCACTGCCACAATTCGCATAATCAGGTCGTTTTGGTTCTTCATGGTCGCTTAAAAGTCTCTCTGCTTCATTACAGACGGAGAGGATCGGATCGTGTGGGCACTTTACCCCAAAATTTTAGAAAATGACTAATG
Organism: Chthonomonas sp.; assembly: GCA_031425375.1. Classification (GTDB taxonomy): domain Bacteria; phylum Armatimonadota; class Fimbriimonadia; order Fimbriimonadales; family Fimbriimonadaceae; genus JAFLBD01. Next base: position 318,604 of record JANPJF010000003.1, read on the forward strand.
GCGGAAATGTCTTATGCCAGTTAGAACCATCGTCATCCCCAGTCGGTTCGCGGCATCGATCGAATCTTGATCTTTCTTGCTACCACCTGGCTGAATCACCGCCGTGATTCCGGCCGCCGCAGCGGTTTCGACACTGTCAGAGAACGGGAAGAATGCATCGCTCGCCAGAGCGGCGCCGGCAGTTTTGTCCCCCGCCTGATCTAGCGCGAGCCGGACACTTTGGACTCGATTCATCTGGCCAGCCCCGATTCCCAGGAGAGCTGTATCGTCGCCCACTACGATGGCATTTGACTTCACGTGCTTGACGATCTTCCACATGAGCCGTAGCGCTGCCCATTCTTCTGGGGTCGGCTGGCGATCGGTCGCCACGGTCCAATCACTTTCGGGTTCTTCGTCACTTTGCTGCACCAGAACGCCGCCACGAACAGTTCGCAAGGTCGGCACTTGATCAGATCCGGAGATTCGGCACTTCAAAATGCGCATCGACTGCCCCCAACCCGCCTTGGTCTTGAACACCTCCAGCGCCTCCGTACTGAACTCTGTCCCAATAACGACCTCCAGAAAATTCCCCTTCTCGGTCATCGCCTGCGCCGCCGCGGCATCGACTGGACCATTGAATGCAGCAATCCCGCCGAATGCAGAAATCGGATCACTGAGCCGCGCCTGTGTGTACGCCTCGCCAAAACTGGAGCCGATTGCCGCGCCACAAGGGTTGCCGTGCTTGATAATCGCACAGGAGTTTTCAGGCAAGTCGCACACCAGTTCCCATGCCGCATCGGCGTCGAGCAAGTTGTTATAGCTCAGTTCCTTGCCCCACAAGACTTCACCCCGAGCTACCCCATCTGTCGCCAGCGGGTCAACGTAGGCCGCGCCAGCCTGGTGAGGATTTTCGCCGTACCGTAGCGCCTGAGTGCGGCGATAGCCCACGGTCAGCGATTCGGTGAGTTCATCGCCGGAAAGGTACCGGGCGATCATCGAGTCATAAAAAGCGGTGTGTCGGAAGGCCTTCGCCATCAGCTCGCGCTGGAAATCGGGGAGGGCGTTCGCACGAAGTGCTTCCAAGATTTGAGGGTAGTCCGATGGCTCCACCACCACGGCCACATTTAAGGAGTTCTTCGCCGCCGCGCGGATCATCGCCGGCCCCCCAATATCTATTCTCTCTACCGCCTCGGCAAATGTATGCGGCTCGTTCACCGTCTTTTCGAAGGCGTAGAGATTCACGCATACGACCTCAAAAGGGCTAATACCGTGAGCCTGCATCTGCTCTCGATGAGATTCCAACCGAGTGTCACCCAGCAGCCCACCGTGAACCATCGGATGCAGCGTCTTCACCCGCCCATCGAGCATCTCGGGGAAGCCGGTAACCTCGCTCACATCGAGCGGCGACAGGCCATTCTCGCGCAGAAGCTTCGCAGTGCCGCCGGTGCTGACCAACTCAAAGCCAAGCTCTGTCAGCCCCTGGGCAAATTCGACAAGACCCGTTTTATCGGTAACAGAAAGAAGTGCGCGGCGTTTCATGCGAAATTAATTAGGGCCCGTGGTCGGTGGAGTGACGGGCGTGGTTCCGCCCGGCGAACCCGGGTCAGCGGATTCTGGCTCGGGAAGCCATTCGACCAATTTGATGCGTTCAACCTTGGTGCCCTTGGCATCGAATCCGCGAAGGATCACGTTGCCGACCTTGTTGACGAAGACCTCAAACGTCCCGGTACTGGAGTCAACAGGAGTCTTCACGCCATCCCATTCGATTTCTGCACGGGTGCAGTTTTTTAAAGTCCAGCGAACAGTAACCCTTGCGTCTTGACCGACGGGCTTATTGGTGCTGAGGCTAAAGGCACTGATTTCCGGTTGCAAGGCCCGAACCGTAACTTCGATGGACCTCTGCACGGTCTCCCCTTTTTCGTTCGAGGCAAGAATTGTAACCGGCGATTTGCCCATCCAAATTGGCTTGAACTCGGCCTTGTTCGAAGTCGCGTCGGCGATGTATCCGTTCGGACGAATCTCGATCTTCTTCACGGCCGAATTGACCGCGAAGTAAACAATCAGCGTTTCGTCCTCGTTGAGCACCGTCTTGTTGACGCGAAAGTCGGTGATCTCCGGAGCCGGGATCACATCCGGCGGAGCGACCTGAATTGTGATCGTGCGCGTATCCCGCTTATCATTCTTTTTCGCCTCTAGCCGCAAGGTGTATTGCCCCGGGTCGCTGGGAATAAAGCTAAAATTGCCCGCTCTCTCGCCGCTCGTTTTGAGCAATTCGTCATTCTTGAAAAGACTGACCGAATTTGCGTCCGCGACCTGGTAGTTCACGGTGACCGCTTCGCCAACCTTGATCTCCTTCCGGTCACTCGAGAACAATTCAATCTTCGGCGGTTTCGGAATCGTGGCGAACCACGCGGCTCCGATGGCAAGCACGGTCAGCACCGTGAAGAAAGGTGCAGGAGTCACCACGGGCCGCAGTTCCAACTGGCTCTGGGTGTAAGCCGCCACCGTGGGATGAATCACGCTGCGGGCCGAGAAGTTGACGCCATACAATTTGCCGTTCGCGAGGATCGCCTTGCGGCGAGACGAAGCTTGGGCAAGGATTTTTCGCTGCTGACCAGGGCCTACCGAAATCTTTTCGTGCTCGAACGAGAAGGCAATTTCATTCTCCGGATCGCTGGCGAATAGTTGCAACTCGTGTTCGAGGTTGCCCAGATTGATCACCGTTACCTCGAACTCTGCCTCGGGCTTGAGACCGCCAAGCACCAGCCGCTTGGGGTCAACGTCCATGCTGAGCTGATGGAAGGCAGTGACCTCCAGGATGGCTTCGGCGGTCTGGCCGTCCCCGGTATTGAGGGAGCGAACCACCACGACAAAGGGATAAGAGCCCGCCGCACTTTCAGCCTCGCGGGGCACCCGGATCAGCGCTTTCTGAACCTGGGTTTCTCCCGGCTCGATCGTGAAGCTCTCCACGGGCATAGTGGTCCAAGCCGGGTCAAGACCTTCGACTCGGACCTCGAAGTGATCCGGCTCGGTGCCCTTGTTGCTCACGCCGACGCTCAAGGGCTGGGTCGAACCGGGGTCCACCGACAGGTTGTCGCTGGCAAGGCTGACCGCAAAACTCATACCGTTAATTCTAGCAGAGGCGAGTACCATGACGACGTGCTTATGTTCGGCGAAGCCCAGGTTGACATCACGCCGCCGGAGGCGTTGCCCCTGGGTGGCTACACCGAACGTCGGAGCGCCGTCTTTCAGCCGGGGGGAGATCGCCTGTGGGCGAGGGTGAAAACGATCGGCGATGTAGCGCTCATCTCGGTCGAGATGCTCACTTGCCCCGAATCGCTCGTAGCCATGGTGCGCGAGAAATCCAAGACACCTCGGCTCTTCATGGTCGCAACGCACACCCACTGTGCCCCGGATAGCCAGATGCTCAACGACCGGATGACTTTGATGATCCCGGGAATCGCGCCATTTCGAAGACGCTGGTTGGAATGGTACTCCGACCGGATCGCCGAGGCTGTCCTGCAGGCTCGGCGCAACCAAAACGCGACCTTGGCTCAGTTTTCAGTTCAATCCACGTCCGTTCCGCTGTCCCGTTCGCGAAGACCTCTGGGAGTGCCGAATAATCGGGCCTGGCAAGTATCGGCGGGTGAAAAGGTCTTGTTTTCTGTGTTCGGGGCCCACCCCACGCTGTTTGGGTCTGAGGAGCGCGGGCTCCGGGGCGATTGGCCAGGAGAGCTGATGGTCAAGAACGGTGGCTTAGCGTTCACCGGCGCGATCGGCGATATGTCCCCGGTTCCGCTTGCTGGCCCGAGTGCCGAGCAGGCTTATGCGTTTGCCCGACTACTTTCAAACCAACTGGCGGCCGCGCGCGGAAAACTCGCTCCGGATTTTGAGTTTGTGGAACAGTCGTTCGAATTAGCCCCTGCGACGCCGCACCCCGAATTCGCGAGGGCCAATGGCGTGACCGACGCGATTGCGACTTCCGTGGTCGCAAAGTTCGCACCTAAAGCCGCGACCCTAACTGGCCTGCGATTTGGAAATTTCCTGGTGATCGGCGTACCCGGCGAGCCGACCACAGAGCTGGAGCGCCGAGTTCAAACCCTAGCGGCGCGTCGAGGTCTACGCGCGTGTCTTGTGAGCCACGTCAACGGCTGGATCGGCTATATTTTGGCTCGCGAGGACTACCTCAGGGGAGGCTACGAGGCGCAACTCGCCATGCACGGCCCCGATACCGGGGAGCAATTGGTCTCTACCGCGAGCAAATTAATGGAAAAGCTCAGTTATCCCAAACGCGATACTTCAGCTCAAACGCTGCCGCTTTCAGCGAGCGCACAACCTCATCGGTGAGGTCCCGGAGCGACAATTGGTTTCGCTCTGCATCCGATTCGCTCAACTCGACCAGGACTTCGCCGCGTCCCGTGATTTCCCCGGCGTTTCGACTCTCAATATCAAACACCGATGGAATGGCATCGAACGTTGAATTAAGCTTTGTGGCAAAAACTTGAATTCTGTTTGCGGCGGATTCTCCGCTCAGGGTTAGAATTTTTCGGTTCATCAGGCGCAGGGAGTGGCTCCCGTCGGTCTCCTCGACCGGGATTGCTCGTAAGGTCGTGGAGCTAATCGAGCGCTGCACCCTCTGCGACGCGCCTTGCATCATGCTGATAAAGCTATTCACCCGCTCGCGGCTAGGCGGATGGCTCTTATAAATTCCCCAGTCCACGCGACCCACGCCGCGCTCATCAAAAGCGAGCCGTTCCATAAATGTAAGTAAGCCTACTGCTTCATAGTTGGACTTTCTCATGTACTGGAAGCCTCCCAGGTCGGCTGACTTCTCGGCCTTGACGCTCCAACCACTTCCGATGGCCTGATTGGCCAAGGTCCCCGCCTGAGCGATGCCCATGCCCGCCTCCGACCCCGTCAAGAGTCCGATCAAAATGAGCGGCAATGTGATCGCGGAGAGCTTGCTTTGCTCGCGCTGGAGAGTAGCGACGTGACGGAACGAAGCATGGGCCACCTCATGCGCGATCACCCCCGCCAATTCGTGGTCGGTCTCGGCGTACTTGATGAGCCCTTCGTAGATGTAGATAAACCCGCCCGGGAGGCTAAAGGCGTTGACGTCTTTGCCCTCCACCACCTTGAAGGTGTATCGAAACGGGTTCAGCCGCTTGTCGCCCCAGCTCACGTCAACCTGATTCGCGTTTGCAATTGCAGCAAACTCGGCCCCAATGCGGGTCACGCGGTCCGTCATGTTGGTGCTGGAGCTGAGCTTTAGCTCTTTGTTGACCTCGACCACCACGCTCCGGCCGAGCTTGACGTCATCAATTAGGTCCTTGCGATGCTTAGGATCCAGGTTCGAATAATACTGCTCATCCTCGGCGTCCAAATTCGGAGCGGGAGCAGCGGCAGGGGCGGGCGTCTCCTGCCATTTAGCCAAGGCTACCGGCTGAATTTTTGGAGGGAGTTCAAAAATCCATTCCGGAGGAACTCGAAATCCCGTATCGGCGAGTGCAGAATTGAAGCCGCCGTCGATCGAGCAGGCAAAAATGGGGCACGCGGCGACCATCGCCATCATGGTTGGGATGATCCGGTTTCGCATGTTCATGAATTAAGACGCCTCAAAGGAAGATTGGTTTTCAAGCAGTACGGGTACATCACGCACCCGATCCACCACGCACAGAATTTTTAGGCCATCAGGCCCAGCTTTGAACTGGTGGACTTGCCAAGGTCGAACGTGGACCATGTCCATCGCGGACACCGCATGTTCGTCTCCTTCTAGGACCACGGTGCCTTCACCGGCAAGGACCATCACGCAATGCTCGTGCTCATGCTTTTCCAGGCTGCTGTAGCCACCCGGAAGCAAAGTAAAAACGCGGCTTTCAAACTGACTCTCAGGAGTGCTAAAGAGCACTCGACGTGAAACATCCATCCACGTGCCAGGCTCGTTTTTGTACTGAGTCTCCTCCACCCCGTCCCAACCGTGGCCGTCATACCGGATGATCAACTGAACATCACCATTGCCTTCAATATTTTGCCATCCCGCATTTGGCTATACGCGGTTGGGAGGTCGTCCAGATGCACGAAATCACTCACGACCTGCTCAGCCTTCACGCGGCCATCCCGGATACGTTCGTACGCCTCCCGCGTGTCGTCTGGCCCACACGAGTATGAGTGGATGACTTGAAGGTCACGGAAGTAGGCGGCTTCCTGCGGAAACGGATAGGGCTCGGAGGGAGGCATTGGAGCAAATAGCACGAGCTTTCCGTCTGGCGGAAGAACTTCGTAGCCAAGCCCAACCGCCGCCCCAGAGCCAGGGCAAACGAAAACAGTTTGAAATTTCTCGCTACCGACCTGGTCAACCCCTTTCAAGGCTAAAGAGCTCGCGTATTCCCGCCGAACTGGATTAGCTTCCACCAACGTCGCCTTCGGAAGCATGAGCCCGAACATCAGACCCAGCGCGCCCGCCCCAACGATCACGCAACCTGTGCCGTCGGATTCCAAACACCCCGCTCGCCGGATTGCCTTCAAAACGCACGCCAGGGGTTCAATCAGGGCCGCATCCCGGGCATGAACGCCTGGGACCAAAAACGCGTCGTTCAATCCCTCCGCCGACACCCCGAAAAACTCCGCCATCCCGCCCGGATTGAGCTTGGTGCGACGCCACTGTTCGCAAAACACAAATGCCCCTCGGGCGCACAAATCGCAGCGCATACAGGGAGCGTGATGGTGCACAAACACGCGCTCGCCGACCGGAAAACGAGCGTCGTCACTCTCGACAATAACCCCCGCCACCTCATGACCTAGCACGTGAGGCGCCTTGCGGTCTAGGTACCAGGCCATGAGCTCGCCGGAGCACAGGCCGCATGCTTCCGTCTTCACTACAAGCCCACCAGTGGGCAACGACGGACGCTCAGCCTCAACTATGCGGACGCTTCCGCCCACCACATACTCGGCCAGCTTCATGGGCGAAGAGCGTATTTGATGCCGACGCCGCGCTTCAGATCCTCGAACACTTGCAAAGATTCGCTGAGCTCTCTATCGCCGCTGATTAAAAGGTCAAACGGGATGGACAGGTTTTCAAGCCATTGCTTCGACTGCTTCACCGCCTCCGTGCCAAAGTGGAACGGGCTCAGGAGCGAAATTTGGTCGTAGTGCACACGTTGGGTATCAAATCTTGCCGCCGTCCCCGCCGGGCACCCACCAAATAGCATGACCTGCCCGCCTCGCCGAACAAACTCCAGCGACCGCTCCCAAATTTCAACCCGCCCCGTGCATTCAATCACGGTGTCATACCCTTCGCCCAGCGTTCGTGAAACGTCCTCCCAATGAAGCGCGCGGGCCCCCATCTGCTCACCTACATCCAGCCGTGAACGATTTCGCCCCACTAAAGTCACATCGTGAATGCCCAGCGCCCGCAGGGCCGACACAAACATCAACCCAATCGCTCCCGGCCCCAGCACCACCACCCGGTCCGTCACCCGTGTCCTTAGCATTGAAATGCCGTGCGCCACGCAGGCCAATGGCTCCAACAAACTCGCACGGGAGAAGGAAAGGGAAGCTGGCTTCTTAAACAGGTTCAGCCGGACAATGTGGGCGGGGATAAGAAGGTATTCGGCGTAAGCCCCAAGCACCTTGGTGCGCATGATGGTCTCGCACAAGTTCTCCTGTCCGCGAAGGCACCAACCGCACTCCTGACACGGCGCGCTGTGGACGCCCATCACCTCGTCCCCGACTTGGAACGGGGCGCCCTCACCCACGGCGTACACCACTCCGGAGTATTCGTGCCCAAATACTCCGGGCATCGGAATCTGGGGGTGACCACGCAGATAGGCCTTGAGATCGGTGCCACAGGTGGTCGCCGCGACGACCTTGATCAGCACCTCGCCCGGACCCGGTTCGGGAACGGCAACGGATTGCAAAGTCATGCAACCCGGCTCGTGCAGGATCAACGCCTGCATCGTCTGAACCAACGTCCTAGCTGAAGTACTATTCAAACCGGAATCCTTAAAGGCAACGGCACGGGTATAAATCCGAAGTCCCCCTTATTGAAGCACGATGCCAACAGTTGAAACAACCGTCCTCATCCAAGCGCCTTTAGAGAAGGTCTACGCAATTGCCAAAGATAACCGCTCATTCCCCGAATTTATGGGTGACGTGAAGTCGCTCATCGTGGTCGAAGAAGACGGCAACCGTATTGTGAGCGATTGGGTCGGTATCGTGCCCACCTTTGGGCTAAAAGTTCGCTGGCAACAAGAAGATATATGGAACGATGAGCAATTCTCTTGTGCATTTCGTCAGATATCTGGCGATTACGATCAGCTCGACGGCATCTGGACCTTCACTCAAGAAGTCGTTGGCACGCGTTTCCACTCGGTCGTGAACTACGAATACAAAGTTCCCGGGCTCGGGCCACTGGTCGGCAAAGTGATCCACGGTATTGTGATCAAGAACATGGATGGCGTCCTCGGCGCAATCAAAAAGCGAGCCGAGGAGGGCTAAGTGTTCACCGGCCTAGTCCAAGCAGTCGGAACGGTTGAGTCTCTCAAAGAAGGCAGACTCCTCCTCGGAGGGTGGGCTTCAGCCCGCCACCCGGCGCAAGGAATTCATTCCGACTGGGGCGACCCCATCGTCCTCGGCGAAAGCATCTCTGTAAACGGCTGCTGCCTCACCGTCGTCGCCTCCGATCCGTACCTGGAGTTCGACCTCAGCGAAGAAACCCTCGCGCGCACCTCCCTCGGAGCCCTCAAGCCCGGCAGCAAGGTCAACTTGGAGCGAGCAATGCGCATCGGAGACCGCCTAGGCGGGCACATCGTCCAGGGCCACGTGGATGGACTCGCGACCATCCAACGCTTTGACTCTCGCCCCGACTCTTGGGTGTTCACGATCTTGTGCGCCACCGGCGGGCAATATCTGATCGAAAAAGGCTCAGTCACCCTCGACGGTGTCTCCCTCACCGTTGTCTCTCCCCGCGACACCCCAGCCGGCACCGAATTTGAAGCCCACATCATCCCCCACACATGGACGGCCACCAACCTCTCGGCCCGGGCGGCAGACGATCAGCTCAACATCGAATTCGACGCCCTCGCCAAGCATGTGGAGCGATTAATGGCCTACAGGTCGGTTTGACTTGTTTAAGTTCCCACAGATCCTAAAAATCCTGCTGCCCCCAGTTTAGTAATGCGAACTTTTCGGTTGAATAGCCGGGTACGCAATGCTCTTGCCGCGAACGACGTTAATAACTCACCTTAGTCTGCGGAGAGATCAGTAACGGCTCCAGAAGCTATAATCGTGATTATGCGACGGTTGAACTGTCTGATTGCTTTGATGACCGCCGCGATGCTCATGTTGGTAGGGTGCGAAGCTGACCCAGTCGCTCGTGCCACCTCAACAACGAACACCGTGACGTGGAAGAACTGGCAAATCGAAGTGCCGCGCGACGCCAAGGGCACTCTCAAAGACGACACTTGGGTGGGAAGTTCCAGCCAGTTCGATCTTACATTTACGGTCACACGGCACAACGGCAATCAACTTTCGGCGATTAGACTCGCGGAGCAGTCTTTTGAGCGGGCATGTGAAGAGGGTGATTTGAAGGTGAATGACCCCGTTGCAGTTGACCTGCCGTTTGAAGGTGGCCGCGCATTTTTGTACCGCGGCACGGGCGCCAATTCCGCAGGTCAAAAATTTCCCGTCATCATGGTGGCCGCTTACAAGAAGGACTGGACTGGCATAGTGTTTGCGAGAGTTAAACAACAAACTCGTGTCGCGGCTGAGTGGGCGGAAGTGAGCTGCCGGTCACTCCGAACGTTGAAATAAAAGGTCCCCTAGAAGCTTGTGGCCTGAAAGCGATGAGTAGCGCCGGAAATGGAGAGGGCTACCCACCTTCTGCCTGCCGAACAAAATTCCCCACCAGCTCCAACCCATGCTCCGTCAGGATCGACTCCGGGTGAAACTGCACCCCCTCAATCGGCAGCGACAGATGACGAATCCCCATGATCTCATCGTCATCCAGCGACCGGGCAGTCACCCGAAAGTCCGGGTGCAAAGACTCCGGATCAATTACCAGTGAGTGATACCGGATCGCCGAAAACGGCGAAGGCAAGCCCGCAAAGACCCCGGTGCCATCGTGGGCCACCAAACTCGCCTTGCCATGCCGCACCTGAGCCGCACGCCGAACCACGCCTCCGCTCTGCAACCCGATGGCCTGGTGGCCCAGACAAACTCCAAAGATCGGCATCGCCAACTCCCCCGCCAACGCCGCCGACAACACATCTAGGCACACCCCCGATTCATTGGGCGTGCAGGGGCCAGGGGACAGCAAAATCCCGCCGGGCGAAAGCTCCAGAATTTCGGGCACCGAAATCTCGTTATTCCGGCGCACCGTCACCTCGGCCCCGCATTGGGCCAGATATTGGACCAAGTTGTAAGTGAAGCTATCGAAATTATCAATGACGAGGATCATAAGTAATAGGCTAATTGTAAATCACTGGAACCCCTGTGAGTATCTCGCTCGATGCTTCAGCAACAAAACCTCGCGATCCTAGCGGCTCCCGCAAGGTGGGGTGGCGGGTACCCTTTGGGGCCCCATGATCATCTTGATGCAACTGAACGCCGACCAGGCGCTCGTCGATTCCGTTTGCCTGGTTATTCGCGAGCAAGGGCTCGAGCCGCTGGTCCTCCCGGGCGAAGATCGAGTGGCGATCGGCATCCCCGCCGTAGTGGACCAAGCCGAACGGCCGCGCCTCGAAGCGCTGTTCTCCTCTCTCGAAGGCGTCAGCAAGGTCACCCAAGTCAGCCGACCTTATAAGTTGGCGAGCCTTGAGTTTCAGCGTCAGCGCACTACGGTTACCGTGGGTGGCGTGGATATCGGGCCGGGGCATTTTGCCATCATGGGCGGGCCGTGCTCGGTCGAATCATACGAGCAGTTCCGCGAGTCGGCGGATATCGTCCGAAGGTCGGGAGCTAAGATCCTGCGCGGCGGCGCGTTCAAACCGCGCACCTCCCCGTACTCCTTCCAGGGCCTCGCTGAAGAAGGTCTAAAGATCATGCAGCAGGTCGGCAAGGAGACGGAGCTGGTCACGATCAGCGAAGTCATGAGTGCCGACCTCGTAGGGCTGGTGGCGCAGTACGTGGATATCCTCCAGATCGGCGCGCGGTCTATGCAGAATTTCCCCCTCCTGATCGAAGCGGGGAAGAGCGGCAAACCGGTTTTCCTCAAGCGAGGCCCCGGCGCGACAATTGACGAATTTCTGCTCGCCGCCGAGTATGTCTTGAACCAAGGCAACCCCAACGTCATCCTCTGCGAGCGCGGGGTCATGCCGCTCGACCGCAGCTACGTGCGCAACACGTTCGACATCTCCGCGATTCCGGTGCTACAAGAGCACTCCCATTTGCCGGTGATCGCCGACCCCTCTCACGGCACCGGCGTGGCCCGCTACGTGGCCCCCATGGCCAAGGCGGCGTTGGTGTCGGGCGCCCACGGCCTAATGATCGAAATGCACCCCAACCCCCGAGTCGCCCTCAGCGACGGCTCGCAGGCCCTGACTCCGGTTCAGTTTGAGTCGCTCATGATCGAGCTGAAGGCGCTGGCGGCGTTTGTCGGCGTCAAAATGTAGCCCCGGAGGATAGGCTTCAGCCTGTCACCCGGCGTCAAGGCTTCAGCCTTGAAATCGATTCGTCCCGCCGCCCGGAGTCAGCCGTCTAACCCAGTGTAGAATGAAAGATAGGGTTCCAAAGAAATGTCGCCAAGTTTATTGATTGCTGTCGCCCTAGCGTTGCAGGGGTCGTCATCTGACCCTTCACCTTGTGAAGGGCTAATCGTTCGAGCAGAGATCTTTTCATCCGATCTTGAACCAAGTGGAGGCGATTGGCAAGAAGAACGGCTTGAGGCACTCAGAGGGAAACTATTCAGCAACGAGACCGCGAAAACCCTTGCCCTTGCGAAGGAGTTTGTTGCCCTCACCAAAGCCGACACCTTTGACCGAGGTCTCGCTTTGGTCTATCTCGGCATAGCCCTAGCTGACGTAAAGCTGCTGAAAGAGGCGCATGCAAAGGCGAGCGAGGGCATGCAAATACTCGCCAAAACTACCAAAGAGAAGGCACTTGGCCAGGGTTACGCTTTGCATCTCATGGGCTCAAAAATGAGTGAGTTTGATCGCCTAGATGCAGCTAAGATCGCAATTGGGGGCTCGATTGCTATTCGGTCCAAGCACAATCCTGACATTAGGACAGTGGCTGTATTGTATGCAAATCTTGCGGACATCGAGATGAAGCTGAAAGATGTGGATGCGGCGATTGGGCACTATCAACGATCCTTGCAAGAGTTCAAGAAGGATTCTCGGAGCAATAAAGCAACAGTGGGTCGCACTCACTGCAAATTAGGGTCAGCCCTTTTTGATAAAGGCGATTTGGTCAATGCACAGCTACAACTAGTAATTGGCACCGAGATATGGGAGCGGGCCGAGCCGTGGTCAATCGAAGCTGCAAAGGCGCTTGATGAACTGGGAAAGGTTGCGGCTGCTCGGGGCGACAATGAGACGGCTCAGCAGGCCTATGGGCGTGCAAACGTCATTCGAATCAGGCTTGGGGAAAAGCCCCAGGAATCGGCTGGCCACATCGTCTGGCCGGGCTGAATTTCTTGAAAAGAACCGTGACTTTCGGGAGCCCACTGGGTGGCCCGGTTTAGTTTTTCCACCCAGCTTACGTGGACTGGAATAGAAAGCGGGCTCACCTGAGATTCTCGCCAGGCACGAACTGAGCTTTCTACTCCAGCGTCCACCTCCTGCGCACTCTTCTCGCCCGTGTCCGAAGGTGAGGCACGCCGCGGAGCCTGGAGTAGAAAGCTCAGTTGGTAGCGGTCGAAGGTCATCGTCAGGAGTCGCTTTCTATTCCAGGCCACACGGGGCCCACCCGGCGTTCGTGGCCGGAGCCTAAGGGCTCTGCTCCAGTTGCCAGCCTGAAGGCTTGCCTCCAACGCTCAAGGCTAAAGCCTTGACGCCGGGTGACAGACTGAAGTCTATCCTCCTTACTTGTGGATCGCGACGCCGTGGGTGTCTTCGTAGGCTTCCAGCATCGCTTCGCTCATCGTGGGGTGGGCGTGGATGGTGTCGACCATGACGTCTACCGTCGCTTCCAGTTTGATCGCGACCACGGCCTGGGCGATCATGTCGGTGACGTGCGCCCCGATCATGTGAACCCCTAAAACCTCGCCGTATTTCTTCTCGGCCACGACCTTCACGAAGCCATCCTGGTTGCCAGAAGCCATCGCCTTACCCAAAGGGCGGAAGGCGTATTTGCCGACCATCACGTCGTAGCCCTTCTCCTTGGCTTCGCCTTCGGTCATGCCGACGCTTGCCACCTCTGGGTTGGTGTAAATGCAGTTCGGGACCGCGCGGTAGTCCGCCTTGCGTCCGGTGCCCTTCACAATGTTCTCAGCGGCGATGGTCCCCTCATAGCTCGCCACGTGGGCCAGTTGGATGCGCTGGGTGACGTCGCCGAGGCCGTAGATGTGCGGCACGGAGGTTTGCATGTGCTCGTTCACCTCGACACCCGAGCGTTGGAGCTTGACCCCGATGGCTTCAAGGCCCATTTCATCGGTGAATGCGCGCCGGCCGACCGCGACCAGGACCACGTCTACCGTGACCTCCTCGACGTTCGTGCCGCTCTTCATGGTGACCTTCCAGCCTTCCTTCACTTTTTCAAGTTTCTCGACCGCCGTGCCCAAATGCATCTTGACGCCTTGTCGAGTCATGAGTTTGCCGAGTTCGTTGCCGAGGTCCTCGTCCATCATCGGCAATACGCGGGGCATCATTTCCACCACATGGACTTCGGTGCCGATGCCATTGAACACGTATCCGAACTCGACACCAATCACGCCGCCGCCGATGATCAGCATCTTCTTGGGTTGGAACGGAGCGGTGACCGCGTCGTCACTGGTCCAAATGCCTTCTTCGCGTCCGCCTTCAAGGCCGGGAATTGGGGGGACGATGATCTTGCTACCCATGGCGAGGATGAAATTCTTTGCCGAAATGGTGCGCTTTTGGCCGTCCTTTTCGATTTCGATGGTGTTCTTGCCGGTGAACTTGGCGAAGCCTTCGATGTGCTCGATTTTGTTCTTTTTAAACAGCATCCCGACACCGCCGCGGAGGGTGGCAACGATCTTGTTTCGCCGTTCGGACATCTTGTTGAAGTCAAAGGAAATCTCGCCGGAGACGTTTACGCCGAAGTCCGCCGCGTGCTTCATGTGCTGGAGCGTTTCCACGCTCGCGATCATTGCCTTCGAGGGGATGCAGCCCCAGTTTAAACAGGTGCCACCAAGAAACTCTTTTTCGACGACGATGACCTTCGCGCCCAGTTGGGCGGCTCGGATTGCGGCCACGTAGCCACCGGGGCCCGCGCCAATTACCACTACGTCTGCGTCGAAATTCTCTTGTGCCATGGGGTTTTCCAGTTCTTTCGTGACTGACAACGCGTTGATCTCGTGGATCAGGACCTGAATTCCAGCGGGAAGGACAGCAGATTTGCCTCCTGCCGCGATGGGTTTTGTGCCGGAACGATCCTTGCGCATTGGCAATTTCCAGACCCTATGATACCGGAGCAGGTTACGGGACGACGGGCGTCGGGCGGATGATGCGACCTGCAACGAGGGCGGTGCAGTTCACTATCATCGTCGGACGAAGCGGGTCGTTGGTGGTGATGGTCACCGTGCCATTAATGCGCCCAGGATTGCTGGTGTCGAGGGTGATCGTGTGGGTCTTTGGCCCGTCGTCTGCGCGGTCGGTGAATGCTCCCCCAGGTCCAACGTAAGCGCCGGATGTGTTGAAGCTGTAGGTGAGATCGGCGATGCCATCAGCCCCCCAAAGGGACATGTTGCCGACGTTGTTGATTTGAATCTGGGCAGTAGCGACGAAGCCCTGGCCCACCAAACCAAAGTCGATCAACGGCACATCCGTTGCGGCGACGGGTGGGACTCTAAGGTCAGCAATTACCGGAAGGTGGCCACTCTGGCCGCCAGTGGAGTCAATGAGTGCCTGAGCGACCGTTGGCCCCACCATTGTGTTGCCGGTGACGCGGAGTCCGAAGCTCTGGCCACCGATCCAGGACCCCCCGTCATTGCCATAAGATCGGTAGCTATGGTTCGGATCGTTCCAAGTCGTGGTGCTATACGCTAGATTCGCATTGCCAATGTAATGCAGCCCATCGCCGTCAATCAGCCCGGAAGACATCGTGATGAAGTCGTAGCGATCGTCCATGCCCACGTTTGCCTGATTATTTGACTGGTCTTGAGTATGGAGAAATCGCGCGCTCTGTTGATCCCCCCAGGTTCCGGGCGAGTTGATTGGGTCGAAAACCCGGCCCGTGTTGTCCGCCTGGTTGCCGACGAGTTGTTGATAACTGCCAGCCGAACTTGAACTGATGTTGAAATCGCCGACGACCATGATGCCCCCGCGGACGGACAGATTGTTGGCATCCAATCTTATTCGTTGGCACTCGAGCAATCTGCGAGATTCGTCGGAGCCAGCGGACCCGGCTTTGAGATGAACGTTGTACACGCTCATCAACGCGCCCGGTGCTACATAGCCCGCGGGATAGAAGTCGAACCGGTAGGTGTTTCGCGGTGGCTCGGGAGCACCTCCGCCTTGGGACACCGTGACGACCGGTCCCGCGGGCGTAATTTTTGATGTGCGATACACACAGGCGCTTTGGGTGTCGGGCAAGGTGAGCTGGGGCGCGATGGGGCTGGGCCACCCGTAGGCCGCCCAGTCCCCGGGGCTACCGGGGGCCTGATTCATCAGTTGGACAAACGTGTTGAGTCCGGCCGCAGTTTGGACTTCAGAGAGCATCACAATGTCCGGCGACATGCTTCGGCCCATGAAATTTCCGTAAAAGCTAGTTTGAAATGCCGTGGCGCGGGCATTTGGGAGGGAGGTCACGCCCCAATTGGTGATGTTCCAAGCCGCGACCCGCAGTTGTGCGTTCGCTGATCCACCCAGACATAGAGCGGCCACAACCACGATCGTTCGAATAGTAAATGGGGGACGCATAGCGGTACAGACTGCGTGCTCCATTTTGACACACGGCTTTGTTAAGACAGCCTAGTAATCGTTCACGGTTCCGAAAAAAGTGCTCCAATAGCCCCGTCCCCTTGCGGGGCATTTCAGTCCGTGGGTATTGTGCAGGGCATGAGTGATGCAGAAATCCTCGCCAAAGTGATCAAGGTCACCGTTGAAGAACTAAGTGTGAAAGAAGAAGAGGTCACGGAGGCGGCCAGCTTCACCGAAGATTTGGGTGCCGACTCTCTCGACGTTGTCGAGTTGGTCATGGCTTTCGAAGAAGAATTCGGAATTGACATACCCGACGACGACGTGACGCAACTGAAGTCAGTGGGCGACGCCGTCAACTACATTAAGAACAAGCAAGGCTAAATGAGCTTGGAATTTCGGCCGTCGGGTCGAGTGGTCGTCACTGGCATTGGTCTGGTGACAGCGCTCGGCACGGGCGTAGAGAAGACTTGGTCGGGGATTTGCGCCGGAGAAAATCCGGTGGGCCCGGTTGAGTCTTTTGACGTGTCCGAATACTCCACCCGGATAGCCGCGGAAGTCAAAGACTTCGATGCCGCTGACTGGATGGACAAGAAGGATGCGAAGCGGGTGGACCGTTTCATCGCCTTTGCCCACACCGGCGCCTCCATGGCGCTTGCCGATAGCGGTCTCGTCGTCAATGACGAAAACCGTTGTGAAATCGGCGTCCTGATGGGCGCGGGCATTGGGGGATTGGAGATGTTGGGCGACCAACATCGTCGCCAAATCGAAGGCGGCCCCAGCCGAGTCTCGCCTTTCCTCGTCCCCTACATGATTCCCGACATGGCGAGCGGATGGATATCCATCGTCCATGGCCTCAAGGGTCCAAATATTTGCGTTGTCACCGCGTGTGCTACTGGTGCGAACGCGATTGGCGACGCTTACGAAATTATCAAGCGCGGTGATGCGGTGGCAATGGTCACCGGCGGCACCGAGGCTCCGATCAATGAGATTGGCATGGGCGGATTCTGTGCCGTGCGAGCGATGAGCAATCGCAACGACGACCCCAAGCGAGCGAGTCGCCCCTTCGACAAAGAGCGTGATGGCTTCGTGATTGGAGAAGGTTGCGGTAGCTTGGTGCTCGAAGATTACGACTACGCGGTGGCTCGCGGAGCCAGAATTTACGGAGAAGTGGTCGGTTACGGATTGACCGCCGACGCCTATCACATCACCCAGCCCGACCCGGACGCGGATGGGGCCATCCGTGTGATGAAGATGGCGCTTCGGAAGGCTGGTCTGTCTCCCGATTCGGTGGACTACATCAATGCCCACGGCACCTCGACGGCTTACAACGACCGCCAAGAAACCATGGCGATCAAGAATGTCTTTGGCGAACGGGCATACAAAATCCCGGTCAGCTCGACCAAGTCCATGCTGGGGCACTCCCTTGGTGCTACGGGCGCAGTTGAGGCGATTTTCTGCCTGCTCGCGATCCGAGACGGCATCGTTCCTCCGACCATCAACTACGAATTTCCTGACCCCGATTGCGATCTTGATTACGTGCCGAACGTGGCGCGAAAGCAGAAGGTGGAAGTGGCGCTAACTAACTCGTTCGGGTTTGGTGGGCACAACGCCTGCCTGATCTTCAAGAAGCTCTAAGCCGAGTCCGGAATGGACGAACTGATTGATGGTTTTTTGGAGCTGATTCGAGCTACCCGCTCGCGCCAAACTCTGCGCGCCTACGCCAGCGACCTCAAGCAACTCGGCTCGATAACTGGCGATTCGTTTCGATTTGACGAAGCCATCCTGACGAAGTACCTGCGCCAATTTGGTGGCTCGTCGGTGACCCGCGCGCGAAAACTCAGCACGCTGCGCGCCTTCGCGGGTTACTTAGTCAAGCACCAGAAAATCTCGGTCGATCCCACCGAGGGGCTTGAGGCCCCGATCCGCCGCAAGCGTCTGCCTAAAGTGCTCAGTCAACGCCAAACCGAGGCACTCTTGGACCAAGATCCCCCGGGAAAATCGCCGCTGAGAGATCGGGCGGTTTTGGAGCTGATGTATTCGGCGGGGCTGCGCGCGAGCGAGGTGGTGGGGGTGCGAATGAACTTGCTTGACCTGCCGAACGGCGTTTTGCAAGTCGAAGGCAAAGGCAGCAAGGAGCGACTGACCCTGTTCGGCCGCACCTGCGCACGTGCGATCGAGCGCTACTTGAAGGAAGAACGCACCGCCGCACCATCTCCGCGACCGGACGACCCACTATTCACCAACCAATCTGGGAAGGCGATCAGTTCGAGGACGGTGCAGAACATCATCAAGCGGTGGGCGGCCGCTTCAGGATTGCCTCCCGAAACCTCTCCCCACACTCTGCGCCATTCGTTTGCGACCCATCTCTTGGACGGGGGCGCGGACCTGAAAACCGTTCAGCAGCTCCTGGGCCACGAGTCGTTGGCGACCACGCAGGTTTACACCCACATCAGCATTGAGCGGCTCAAAGACACCGTGCGGAAGGCCCACCCGCGCAGCCGTCCCGCCGGAGGCGAGTGATGGAAGTATCCGGGCGGCTGGAGAATTTGTGGGAGATCGTCCGATCAATTTCGTCGGGCAAGGTGATGGGCTACGGTCGGGTCGGTCAAATGCTGGAGCGACCCGTGAGCGGATTACTTGTCGGACGCTGGATGGCTAGCGCCCCCGAAGACGTCCCCTGGTGGCGAGTGATCGGGGCCGACGGCACGATCAAAACCTTCAAGCGAGGCCCTGAGCATGGGTTGCGCCAGCGGAAGCTATTGGAAGAAGAAGGGATTGAGTTTGAGGACGAGCGAGTGCCTGAGCGTTTTTTCCAACCCGACTGAACCGCCAAGACGTCTGCAAAGTTATGGCACCTCGCATGTTTGTGGCCTCATTACTCTTATTAGTTGGCGTTTCGTCCTATGGATGCGCAACGGTTGGATCGACCTCGGTTGCGGTGAAAACCGAAGATAGCCTAATTATTTACAATCCCTCGACTCGGATTGAACATTTCATCCGCCGCATCAATTTTTCCAATGCTTCCGGGGATTTCGGATTTTTGGTCCCCGTACCTAGTATGCCGGACATCGCGGCGGTGGACGATAAGGCGTTTCAGCGGCTTGAGGCTTACGATCAGCTTCTTGGTCCATTGCCGCGAGTTGAAAGTGACTGGGCGAGGTATTCGGGGGGAGGCGGCAGTTCTAAGACTACGGTGCGAGTCGAGAAACTTGAATTCGTCGCCGGCTATGAAGTCGCCGTTTTGACGAGCAAACGCGGCGAAGACTTGCAAGAGTGGCTGAAAACAAATAAATTCCCGGTCAAACAATCTGTGGCGGCATGGTCACAGAGCTACCTCGACCGAGGCTTCGGAATC
This sequence comes from Chthonomonas sp., assembly GCA_031425375.1. Taxonomy (GTDB): domain Bacteria; phylum Armatimonadota; class Fimbriimonadia; order Fimbriimonadales; family Fimbriimonadaceae; genus JAFLBD01. Next base: position 337,975 of record JANPJF010000003.1, read on the forward strand.
GTTGCATTCAAGTTTGCGGGGAAGCACGGCGAGGGTGCGAGTATGCGCCCTAAACCGGTGAGACTCAGTTTCAAGACCGATACGCCGTTCTTTCCATATCGCGAGCCGAAAGACGCCAAGCCAAGTTCTCGCTACTGGAAGGTGTATTTTGCCAGCACTCATCCGGCGTTTGCAAAGTTCGACGACGGTTCCACTTTTGTAGGTGGCCGATCAGCCAACGCTTATGCGATGAAGGCGGGGGAGTCAGCGAATTTTCTGGACGCCTTTGGCTTAGGGCGCAACCCCGCACTTCCGACCTCAGCAGTTTTAACACGGTTCATCGTCCACAGCAAAGATTCTCGGCCCGACCACGACGTCATATTCGCTCCAGTCCCTTGGACGTCCCAATGGCCGCAGACAATCGCGCTCCGGGGCGCAAGGCATTTGCCCTCATGGAACTCGGTGCGTTAGGTCGCCTCGAGAACGGGCAATGGTGGGTGACCCATTTTTCCAGCCTACCGCACGATCAAAGCGTTTTAAACGAGGACCCGAGCATGGGTTGCGCCAGCGTGCGCTTCTGGAGCAGGAGGGAGTCGAGTTTGATGGAGATCGAGTGGCGTCTGGCGTCTGGCTTCTGATTTACGGACTAATCAAGGTCAATCCGAATGTCCTGCAACTTGGTGCCGCCTGAATTTCGGAACAGAAACAAGATCTTCGCCGGTCCGCCGAACGCCTTGAGGGCGTTGGATGGATCGCCGAACTTGATCTCATTTTTGAACCCGTTGGCTTGCGTCAAGTCCGTGAATTGGTCTTTGAAGCTGCCAGGATTAAAGGTGAGCGTCACTCCTGCGGCGTCCAAAACTTGGATCTTGTCGAGGCCGCTTCCGTACGGATTAAGGCGTTTGGGAGTGAGGTTGCGCATCTCCACCGTCGCCTGAATGCCGGGACCACGTCCGAACGGGTTGGTGATCTTGGTCACGTTGCTTACCCGCACCCGCCAGGTCGCATTCTGAACCCACTCGTCCTTCACTCCCTCGATGGCATCGGTTTGAAGCCGGTCGCGCATGGGCTTAAACTGCACGCTTACTCGGGAGTCGGTCACGCTTACTTCGGCTCCCGCCTCCTTCAGCGCGCTCAGGGGAACGTAAATCTCCCTCGCATCGCTCTTGATTTCCTTCGTCGAAGCCTTGCCATTGACATAGAGCTTCCGGACCGCAGGACCAGAAGCAACCACGATTGCGACGGTCAACCCGCCCACCAAAATCAAACCAACGCGTGTATTCATGTTTGTCTAAGAATGTCAAATCTGATCGACCGGTGTCAAGCGCGGAGGGTTCGATCACGCTTACTAGGTGGTCTTATCCAAATCGGACCTGCCATAATTTGGGCTGAAGTTTCAACGAAGAAACGGAGGACCCCCAAACACCTATGTCTGCCCCTGCAATCACGAAGCCAGCAACGAAGCTCGACTATCTCCGCCTAATGATGCTCTCCCGAGAGGGCGACCGACGCGAGGGCATTTTGCTCCGGCAGAGCAAAGGTTGGTTTGCGGTAAGCGGGATGGGCCACGAGGCCTTGGCGGCGATCGAGAGCTCACTCCGACCCGACGATTGGATCTTCCCCTACTACCGTAGCCGAGCCCTAATGCTCGCCCGCGGCATGAGCAACTACGATTTGGCCCTCGCTTACCTCGCCAAGCGCGAAAGCAGCAGCGGCGGTCGCCAAATGCCCGGTCACTACAGCAGCCGCGAGCACAACGTTTTTAGCGTTTGCACCCCAACCGGAGGCTCTCTCCTCCCTGCGTGCGGCACTGCCTGGGGCATGAAGCTCCAGGGCAAAGACAGCGTCTGCGTCGCGAGCGTCGGCGATGCCGCCAGCCGCCAGGGCGAGTATTACGAAGCCGTCGCCTTCGCCGTGCAAGAAAAGCTCCCCGTCATCTTCATGATCGAGGATAACAAGTACGGCATCAGCACCCCGACCGAGAAGTTCATGCCTTACAACATTGGCGGGATCATGAGCAACGATCACGTCGTGAAGATCGACGCCCGGCGCATCAAGGACGTCCAGGAGGCGATGAGCGTGGCGGTGGCAAAGGCTCGTCGTGGCGACGGCCCGACCATCCTCTGGTGCGACCTCGACCGACTTTCCTCTCACACTTCGAGCGACGATCACCGCGTGTATCGTGCTCCGGAAGACATTGCCGCGATGGCCGACCGTGACCCTATCAAGCTCCTAGCCCAAGAACTCATCGCCAGCGGTGAAATCACCGAAGCCCAATTCGAAGCGATGCAGGCGGAGATCGAAATCCTCGTCCGCGACGACTACGACCGAGCCGAGAAGGCCGAAGACCCGCGCGCCGACGAAGTGATGCGCGATTGCTGGGGCGACGAGATGCCCGCCGTGGTTCCGCCCATCGAAGCTGGCCCGCAGACGATGGTGGACAGCATCAACAAGGTGTTCCACAAGGCTCTGGAGAACGATCCCAACGTTATCTTCTTTGGTGAAGACATCGAAGACCCGAAAGGTGGCGTCTTTAAGATCACCGGCGGTTGCAGCGAGAAATTCCCCAAGCAGGTTTTCAACGCACCCCTCGCCGAGGCGACCATCATGGGCGTCGCGGTGGGCATGGCGGCTTACGGCATGAAGCCGATCTTCGAAATTCAGTTCATTGACTTCATCAGCCCAGGATGGAACCAGGTCGTTTCTAACGTTTCTACCCTGCGCTGGCGATCCTACGGCGACTGGAAGTGCCCGATGGTGATCTACGCCCCTTACGGAGCCTACCTGCCGGGCGGCTCCCTCTGGCACTCGATGAGCGCCGAGGCGTATCTGGCCCACACTCCCGGACTCAAGGTGGCAATTCCCTCGACCCCCGAGGATGCGGCTGGCCTGTTCTGGACCGCCGTCCATGGCGACGATCCGCACTTCATCTTGGTGCCCAAGCACATCTTCCGCAAACGAGTGGACGTCACCAACATCGTCGCCGTGCCGTTTGGCAAGGCGCGCATGGTGAAGGAAGGCAGCGACGTCACCATCGTGACATGGGGCAACACCCTCGAAATCGCCGAGGAATTGGCGGCCAAGTCCAGCGTTTCCATCGAAGTCATTGACCTCCGTTCGATCGTGCCGTGCGATCTTGAAGCCATCGGCAAGTCGGTTGAAAAGACCGGTCGGTTGATCGTTTTGCAAGAAGATACGAGAACGTGCGGTTTTGCCGGCCATGTCGTGGCGGAGTTCGTCAATAAGCCCGAGTACTTCAATCTTTTACTTGCGCCGCCTCAGGTGGTGAGCCGAGATGACGTTCACATTGGCTACAACCCGATCTACGAATATGCGGCGCTGCCCGATATGGCCCGGCTTGAAGAAGCCGTCGCGACCGTGATGGCCTAGCCTGATGCTTGCCCTTTTGCTGACTCTGCAATCCGCCAAGAACTATGGGATGACCCAGGTTCAGATTGACGCCATGGGGGCGGATCGATGGCTGATTCATTGCGAGATGCGAGAGGGCAAGCCGTTGCCCGAGTACGAGATTCGTGCTCAGGTCTATCAGTCGGCCGAGGCAACGAAGGCGATGAACAAGCTTCGCATTGCGAAGCTTCCGGCGAGCGTCCGACCCTACTACACGGTCCTGGCTACCGAGCTCGAGACTTACGCGGTCAAGATCGTGGAGGCCGAAGAAGCAGTGGCGGGCGGCGGCACTCTGTATCTGATTTCCTATGCTGGTTCCCAGGCGCGGGCGGCGGAAGCCGTCAAGGCGCTGATTACCAACAAGTTCAAAGCCCAAAGGCCACACGTGGTCTCGGATGTCCTCCGCGAACTCGCGCTACTCGACGCCGAGGTTAAGGCGTCAGACCCGGATTTTGCGAAGGTGGACACGGCGAAGCGCGCGATGGCCGATGCTCGCGCTTGCTTCACCCGAATCACCAAGCTCCTTGCCAAGCGGCCCCGGGCCGAATCTGATTTTGTGCTGGAATTTGTCGCGACTCGCACGATGTTCCAGTCCATGTCCGACTAGCCAGGCTACCAACTTGGGCCGATCAACATCGCATTAAGGAGCATCTTCTCCAGTCCCGGATACTGCGCGCGGTAGGTCGGGTCTTGCGTGAACAGCACCGCCCGCCCACGACCGTACTGCGCCACATGCGCCCAAGCGATCCCGTTCAAATCCTTCTCCGTTTCGTCCCACGACCAGCCGCTCAGGAGCTTCTTGTCACCGCTCAGCTTCACGTCAGACGCCGCCTTGGGAGACTTCACGAACGACCCACCTTCGACGGGAACCGCGACGGGGATTGGGCCGGTGGCCGGAGCGGCGTAGCCGCACGCCAATGGCGAAGTTCGCTCCAGTTGCGCTAAGAAAATCGCTCCCGGCAAAGCGGACTCCGTCTCGCAGGAAGCCAACTGCTGGAATCCCCGCTCGCCAAATGCCCACCCCGGAGCCTCTAGCATAACCAAGCATCCTCCAGCCCTCACCCAGTTCAGTAGGTTTGCGTTGCCGTTGACATCCACTCCGCCTGGAATCACGATCGAGGTGTAGCTGTCCAAACTCTGGCCCAGCCCTTGGGTGGAAAGACCCGCGAAAGGCAGTTGGAACTGCTGTTCCAGCAGGTACCAAAGCGCGCCTCCGGAGAGATTGCCAGCCCCGCCAAACACCACCCCGATTTTGGGGCGGCGCAGATGCACGATGGTTTCGCTACCCGGGCCCTCGCGGCCCGCGTCGGGATAGCTCGTGGACAGCGGCTTCAGGGCGATTTTCTTCGCCAAAGCCAAATCCATCAAGCTTGATAGGTTCTCATTTCGAGCGGCGAGGGCCAGGAAGGTGCCGCTGGGCAGCGTCTCCCCGCCGACCTTCATCGGCTTTCGGGCGACCGCGATGCGGTGTCCGGCCGCCAGAGCGGAGGCGGCAAACAGGGCATCCTCACGATCGGAGTATCGCCAGTAGTAACCAACCGGGCTGATGGCGGGCTTCTCCGCGACTAGATCTGGCACAGATCCGACGGTGATCGAGGGCGCGTCTTCGCACCACCAGGCCTTCAAGTTGTACGCGTACGGCAGAGCCCAGGCCGTGGAATCGTAGAATTCGAACGAGTCAATTTCCGTGTCCTTACGGTCTTCTTTGCGCGCCTTCGCCAGCGCCTTTTGGCGGGCGATAAAGTCCGGCTCAAAGTCTGAATTGGGTTCCAAAAGCGCTTTGGCGAGAGGGCCTTGGGCTTGCGCCATTTCGACGATCAGCGTGTTTTTGCCAAACTCCCGCTTGCCAACGGTGGCGGTCCAGTAGTCGTGCGCCGCCTTCTGTCGCCACTTTTGGGCGGGCCATTTGACGGTGATGCCGCTTCGGCCCAGATGGGTGGCGATGCGGCGCAGCTCGCGTGGGTCGTCCGACTCCAGGATCACCCGGCGGAATTTGCCCGCGTGCTTGCCGCTCACCGCATCTTGCTTGAACTTGGCGAATGACTTGACCAAGTCACTTCGGTTCGACGCGGCGCTTCGGATGACCGCCATCGCGGAAACGAAGTGCTTTTCGATGCCGTCGCGGAGGGTCAGCAGGGTGCCGTCCTCGCGCTCACTGGACATCACCCGTCCCCCGTCGGTTTCGTGAGTCATGCCGATGGCACCCATCAGGGAGGTGTGCGAGTCCAGGTAGCAAGCGTTGTAGAGGTCAAAGGAGTCACGGATGAAGTAGGTCCAACCGTTTGAGTCGAAATCGCGGGCCGTGGCGCGGCCGAAGACTTCCGTCCATTTGTCGTATCGGGCGCGGTCCACGTTGGTGTTCACGGACTGCTGCACGGGCGGGAAGAAGTAGGTGTCCACCTGTCCGTGTTGGTCTACGTACACCTGGGGATTCCAGCGGAGGAACAGCGCGACCTCTTGCTGGGTCTCCGCCTGGCTCATCGCGATGCGGTCGCGGTTCATGTCGAAGCGGTAGTGGTTGTAGCGGCCGAAGAATGCGCTGGGCACGGCGCGGTCGTAGCTTCCTGGGCCTGGGTTGCCGGTTGGGATAGAGTTGTAGGCGACCACATAGCGCTCGTGGCCGTCCGGGTTGTACACCGGGTTTACGATGACCACGGAGTTGTCCAGAGCGTCCTTCACCTTCGGGTCGTCGCTGGCGGCGAGGGTGTAGATGAGCTGCATGCCCGACTCGAACGAGGCGGTTTCGTCACCGTGAATGCACTGATTGACCCACACGATGGCGGGCGAGTCTTTACTGGTTGAAGTCCCCATAGCGAGCTGCTCGTTGGCCCTTCTGATCTCCTCCAGCTTGGCGATATTGGCGGGCGAGGAAATGGCAAACACCCTCAGCGGCCGCCCCTCCGTGCTCTTCCCATATTCAATCGCCCTCACCCTCGGGCTCGCGGCGGCAATCGCCTTCGTCACCCGGTCCTGGTCGTGATACACCGTATGCTTCGCCCCCAACTCATAGCCGAGCACGCTGACCGGGGTCGGCACCGCCGGATCGTACGGACCATGTCCGTCCATTGGCCCAGCGGAAAGGGCAGCGGCAAGGGCGAGCGGAGCAAGCATGGAGGCTAGTATAGCGTTAGCAATGAGAGATGTTGAGGGAGGTTGAGGGACTGGTGGGACTTGGGAGGATGGCCTTCAGGCTGTCAAATGGAGCGAAGGCTTCAGCCTCCGCGCTCCGGGGGTCGTAAGTGATGAACGTGATGAACATGATGAAGGGTTTTGGGATATCTGATCCGATTCCGGCTAAACCTTAAGCGAGCGGAAATCGGTGCTTCAATTCTTCGTTGTCAGCGGACCAATTTGTCTACTGGCCAAACGTGCCATCACTCGCATCGAGCTGTCACGACCCGCGTTTTGCGGTCCAGCCTGCCTTCGAAAACGAATCCCAAATCGAAAACCTCGAGTTGAACGGATGTAGCACGGCCCGTCCATCTCCATCGCGTTGAAGTCTCGGCCATCTATATAAGTTTTGCCGAGTACCGTGGAGTAGCCAAAACTTAGGACTCGGGAGCCGTCGGGGGTGACGAAGTTGGTCGGATTGTTTATATTCCGGCAACTCGAAAGCCACGCAACGGCGAGCGCGACGACGAACGCTAACGCGGCGACTCTCCATTTGTTTGATGAGTTCAGGCGGTGATTCAATCTATTGATCATGAGTTGGTTCAGTCTGGGTACGGCCGGTTTCGAAATATCCACCAGAGAAAGCAGTGCAGGAGAGTAAAGACGACGGCGCCGAAAACCCTATGATCGGAGCGGCAAGGCACACGCTCGCCATGAGAAAGCCTAATCCGAAGCTTTGCCAATAGTCGTGCGACCCGAAGGCCGAGCCGACATCTGGACCGATGTGCCCGCCCCCGATCGCAAACTGATGCGCGGCCATTAAGCTGACCAAAAGCCAAGTCCCGAACCCGTAGCAAACGAACATCGCCAATGGAAAAGCGACCGGCATCCTACCCCGAGCGTTTTGCGGCTTCGCCATGACTCATTGTATAGGGAACCTTGACAAACCGTGTACGTGTTGTATTCTCATCGTCATCGAGCCGATGCACCCCGAACCGTTCAAGTCCCCGCGCCCGCCCAATTCAGAAATTGAAGCGCTTCAGTTGCCCTCCGTTGCGACCAGGCTCGCGGTGGATTTCATCTCCATATTTCTTGGGGTCACCGTAACTTTGGTGCGTTTCATGGAACCTGCCGAGTGGCTTCTGAGTGGGATCCCGATCGCGGCCGGAGTCGCCTTCGCAGTTTTCGTTCAGAAACGGGGACTTGGGAGAGCTTGGCAGTCCATCGGATTCGGCGGCATTGGAACGCTTGTCGGCTTCAGCTTGCCCCCACCTACGCCTCCAAAAGAATCTCTTGAACTGTACATCGCCTCTCTGATTTGGGCGTGTTCGATACTCGCTGTTACCCCGGTGCTAGCGGCTCTTTGTTGGAAAATTTTGGACCAGCGGAACAATCTCGACCCTGAGCGTTGCGACAGTTACCAGGCATTTCGTCGGGCGGTTGGCTTTCATTTGTATTTAGTCCTGATTGTTTTAGCCTTGCTTTTATGGACGGACGGTTATGGTGTGCCTCTGATTTCAGCCGTGATTGTTTCACTACTACTCTGGCGCCTGATGCGCGTCACGGTACCCCGCAACATGGCCACCCCCGGAGCGGTTTACACGTATCTATGGACCCCCATGTTGCCATTGCTGACCATTCTGACGATCAACAATGCGACGATGGGAAGAGCATCTCTGTGGGTGGCGATTGCCATCTTGCTCTCCACCACCATTGCGCTCACCATCTTCGCTCCGCGCTGGCAGGGCGAGCAACCGTCGCCGTCGTGGTTGAAAGAACTGGGATAGCAGCAACTGTCAGCAGATGTTCGGAATGCCGCCGCCAATGCGTCGCACTTTCGATTATCACTATTGGGCGGCCCTCCCGAACCTTCCTCTCCCTCGAAGGGAGAGGCGCATTCCAAAAATTTCTGGAGTGCCGCCCAGCCGGTGAGGGTGAACCGCGCGGATCCTTCAGCATCATGGTCTATCACACCTAGATTCTTGTATTCTCATCAACATCGAGCCGAGGAACCCCGAACCGTTCAAGTCCCCCTATCCGCGAAACTTGGAGCTCCAGGAACTGGATTTGCCCTCAGTTGCCGTGCGAATGGGAATGGATTCCATCGCCATGCTACTAGGCGCTGGGCTGGTGCTCTTGCCCATGAATTTGCCGTATTGGCTACTGCCTGTTCTCACGTTGGCTGTAGCGGGAGTAATTTACGCCGTCAGTACCGATCAAAAAGGGTGGGGTCGTGCCTGGCAAACAATTGGATTCGGGGTGCTCGGCGCCATGGCCGGGTCTGTGTTAAATGAGAAGTTTGATAAGCTCCAATACGACGCCCTGTTTTATATGCTTTGGTACCTCACGATTGGGGTCGCCTCAGCGATTGGAGCCGCGATTTGCTGGTTGGAGGTTCGGCAACCTGCTCCACGCTCGACGGAGAGATGTGATGGGTATCAGGCTTTCCGGCGCGCCGTCGGGCTGCACGTTTATCTGGTGCCAAGCATGTATTTGCTCCTCACATGGCAGTTGGGTTTCGTCGCTCCCCTCGTCGTATCCGTCATCGCTTCTCTCTTGCTCTGGCTCCTGATGCGCGTCACGGTACGCCGCAACTTGGCCACCCCCGGAGCGGTTTATGCCTACCTCTGGACGCCTATGTTGCCACTGCTGGCCCTGCTTACGTTCACCAATGCCACGATGGGCAAAGCGTCCCTCTGGGTCGCGATAGGGATCTTGCTCGGCACCGCCATCGCGCTCACGATCCTCGCTCCGCACTGGCGAGGTGAGCACACGCCTGCGTTCGGGCTGGAGGAGCCATCCTAACATCATGGAGGAGCTAGCAACATCACACGCAACGACGCAATTTGGCGGTTATGCTCAACTGCCCGAGAAATTGCAAATTGCTTATGGAGTTGTCCGTATCAGTTCGTTTACGACCAGTCAACTGCGTACCCAGAGGCGTGCGGCGGTCAACATGGCGGTTATCTGTGTCGCACTTCCGCTTTTGCACTACTTAGCTCCCGAGAATAGTTCGTTATTCAACTATCTTCTTGTGGGGTGCATCGGGCTCGCGATCAGTGTCGGTGCTTGGCTTGCGGCACGTCCAGGAACGGAATTCTTGGTTAGCGCTAGGGGTGTCGGGCGAAAGCTACCCAAGCGCGCCGAGGAGTGGTTTCTTTGGCACGAGATTCGGGAAGTCGTGTTTAGCGGAAGTATCCCATTCGTGGACGTAAAGGTCATCACTGATGCTCATCCAAATGGCGTGTTCGTCGGCAGGTCGTATCTCGATCCAGTGCGCGGAATGCAAGGCGAACTGACCACGCTAATTCTGGCAAACCTTCCGTCCGACATACCAGTTTCCATCGTCGGACCAGCGCCCTCTAGGTTGCCGCGTTATGGGCTCTTTGGCCTCACGATCAGCCAGTTCGCCGTCGCAGCGCTGCTCGTAGGAGCATGCCTCTGGGTGCTAGGCATTCTTCAAAACGGTGAGACGGACACGGCACGATACGCTGGTTTGATCGGATTGTTCGGCGCTCTCGCCGCGCTAATGGTGGTCACCGGCCTCGTCACGTTTTTCACCGCACGTTCTCCGAAAAATCGTGCCGACTACGAAAGATTTCCGAAGTTTAAACGCGGACCGCGAACACTCGAGCAAGCCCTACTCGAACGTCTGATGATTCCTATGGTTTCGGAGCTCCGGTTTGCATATCAAAGTCGGCCGGTTCCAACTGTCAACTCCAAAAGAAAAAACCCTGCGGCCTGGATTTGGCTGACCTGTGGTTTCGGATTCTCGCTTATTCTGGCCTTCGGGGCAAACGGTAGCCCGTCCGCAGAAGTTATTGTTTCTATCTCGATCTTAATTTGTGTGGGGGTGGGCTTGGTTATGCTTGTCTCCGGCGCCCGACCAATAACACCGCTGGAACCTGCACCTCAATCTCTGGACGATGTGATCATTCTTCGCGGCACGAAGACCTTTGTGCAGAGAGATGGAGTGGAGCACGAGGTGTCAACGATGACGTGGCCCACTCGCCAGATTGACGCGGCAGCGAACGCATTTGTCGCATCTTCCTCCGCCTTTACTTGGGATGATGAAAAGGTGACTTACGTGGTTTCGGAATTGATCGAAGTTGGGCAGGACGAGCTCGGGTAAGCACAAGTTTTGGGGAAAATCCAGGATGCCGAGCAAGCACCTTGGGGGATAGCCTTCAGGCTGTCACCCGGCGCCAAGACTTTAGTCTCGGCGAGCCCCCGTACAACCAACTCCCGGTCCACCTAGTCCCAAAAAGCGCGTTGACTTACGCCCACCCTAGCGCCGAAGGAGGTGTGCGCAATATTTTCTCTAACTCCCTTCGCGTCCCACAATTTCCCTCGTGCAATAAAACATATAAATCCGTCGCATCCGTGAATGCGTCAAAGTTAACGTCAAGTTTTAGGTTCAAAACGATGCCCAACTCACGATCATCTGTTCGCATCTGTAACACCACGTTTTCGAATGCGTTGAAATTAACCGACCTATAACGTGACTTTGGGCCTGCCGATATCTTTAGAATTTGGCCGCTAGCTTGCCCTCACCGGTTGGGCGGTGGTTCCGAGGTTTTCGGCGGACGCCTCTCCCTTCGAGGGAGAGGAGGTTGGTGCTGGCTGGATCTCCAATCATCGGCCGAAGCCGCCGAAACCGCCCAGTTTGGTGGTGGATTTAGGATCTTTGAGGGCGTACATCATGTAGCCGAGCATCATCTCGTCGGTCGTCTGGTCGCCCCAGCGGACGCGGGCGGTGGGGTCGGGGTTGGCGGGGTTGGAGGTGCTGTTGTCGTACCACGCGGTGCCGATGATCCTGTCGCCTGCCTTGAGCGATTTTGGCTGGCGCAGTTTGTATTCGAGCTGCCAGTTGAAGTCGTAGCGGGGGATGTCGAGGAGGGTTTCGCGGTTGCCGTTCGCGGACCGAACTTCATAGCGAAACGCCTTGCCCCGGACGTGCATGTGGGGCAGGAAAGAGAAGATTTCGACATCTTCCGGGATCGGGAGGATGCCGCTGGCCTTGTAGTTAGCCGCGCCGGGCGGGATGTTGAGCAACAGGCTGGCTACTGCGCCAGTGTGAATCTCGCGCTCGGGAGCCTCGGGCGAGAACACCATGCCGAGTTTCATGCGGTCTTCGGTGGCGGTGCCGTTTGGCGTGTAGTGAATTTGGAATCGCATCCGAGTCCCCGCGGGGAGGCGCTTGGCGAATCCGGCAGGGAAGATTTGCTGATCATTGCCCGGCACGTAGCCCGCGAAGAAGCCGGTCAGCCCCTCATTGTCCTCGCTGCGGTTGCTGCCTTTCGGGATGAGGAAGACGAGCACATGGTGGACCACCTGCTTGGCGGACGGCATGATTTGGATCGCCTTGACCCACTTGTCCTCGGTGAGGCCAGGGTCAACGACGACGTTGACGTAGTCCATGAAGCCCTCGGCTTGAACCTGAATCGGGCGCGGGATGGAGACGATCTGGTCGGGCTTGCCGATGCTCCATTCGGTCGGCCAGACCTTGGCGATCGGGGCGTCTTTTGGGTCACCTTCGGGCATCCCGGCCTTCACCCAGGCCGCGATGGACTTTTTGTCCGCTTCGGACAACGTGGGGTCGTTGGCCCATTTGTTGGGAGCTTCTCCTTCGGCGGGGACTGCGAACCAGGGCGGCATGCGCTTGCTATCGAGGACGAATTGAATCATCTTGGCGCGGTCGCGAACCTGGGCGTAGCTGTCGAGTCTGAACGGCCCGACCCCGCCCGGGCGGTGGCACTTGACGCAACTGTTGTCGATGATGCGGCTGATCCGGTTGTGATAAGTCTCGACCATCGGCTTGATCTCCGCCTTCAAATTGAGGGCACAGCCGGGGGCGGTGGTGGCGCGGATCGCCGGGTCTTTGCCAGCCAGCATGGCGTCGGCGGCCTCGAGCAAGTAGCGATTTTCGGGATGGTTTCGGGTGTATCCGATCCCGTATTGATCATCAATCGCGCCCCGATAAACGAGCGTGCGGCGGGAGTCGAGGAGAAAAATTTCGGTCGTGGTGGTCGCGCCCAGAGCTTGGGCGACTTCGCCCTTGGGGTCGAGCGCGTAGGGGGCGGTGAGAGAGCCCGCTTGCGCCTTCATCTCGGCGGCAGACTCGGACGCCATCGGGTTGACAAAAACGAGGTTCAGGCCCTTAGCGCGGAGCTCGGTTTCAAGGCGGCGGTAGGTTTGGGTGTACTTTTTGCTGACCGGGCAGGTGGCGCTGATCATGCAGATGACGGTGCCACGCGTTCCGGCCAGATCGGAAAGCTTGCTCTGCTTTCCTTTGGTGACGAGCTGGACATTGGGGACCAGTCGTCCGACGCCGAGGGCGCTTGCGTCGGCAAATTCTGGGGCTATTTTGAGGTCTTCGTTCTCCCCACCAAGATTGGTGGCCCCGCACGCCATCAAAACGACCCCCGTCAAAACCGAGAGTCCAGCCACCGTGATTCCTTTCATTGCTACCCTAGGATAACGTATGGTCAGGGTGAAAAGATCACCTAATTTGTGATCAATTCGCCGCCGATAGTAATCGAGAGATTTCCGCCGGACCGCGCCGGCGCGGGGGCGAGGGATTTGGGGTCGCCGTGGGCGTTTTTCGAGGTGTCGGAACTGTCGAAAATTAGCGGCAACTTGTCTCCGCCGGGCACGTCGTCTTTGTACTTGCCGCTCGCAGCCTCGTTCATGGCGTAGCCGTAGACGGCCTCGTCGGGCGGGAGCATCGGATTGCGAAGTTTCCGGATGCCCTCGCCCGGCTTAAGGTCGTTGGTTTGGAGCCGATTCTCGATGGCGTTCATCCAGCCCTCGGCGATCGGGAACTGGCCTTCGCTATCGTGGTAGAGCATTAGAGCTGTATGAATGCGGCGCAGATTGCCTTTGCTGTCGCCGGTGTAGGTGAGCTTGTTTTCCTGGGAAAAGAAGCCATAGCGGTAGGCCGTGAGCGCCTCGGGGCCAACAAGGAACGCAATAGCGCCGAGCGCTACGAGAACCGCTCCGCCAACCCACAGACCTACGCGCCGCCGCTTTGCCATCGGCCTATTATGTCCGCTGGTACCCTCATTTGATGACCCGGCCGAAGTTAGACCTAATTCAAGCCCCAACCCCGCTGCATCGGTTGGATCGGGCCAGCGAAGCCCTGGGGATCGACCTTTGGATCAAGCGCGATGACCTCACCGGGTTCGCGCTCGGCGGGAACAAGGGGCGAAAGATTGAGTACATCTTGGGCGACTTGATGGCGCGGGGGGTGCGGGCGGTGGTCACCTGCGGGGCGGCGCATTCGAACTTCATTCGTCAGCTCGCCGCGGGTTGCCGGGTTGCCGGGATTGAATGTCACGCGGCGGTCATGGTCACGCCGTTTGATGCGGCGGCGGGCCGTCCGGAGTTTGCAGCTCCCGGTTACGGCGGGAATTGGATGTTGAGCGAGAAGTTTGGTGCTTATTTGACCGTTTTTGAGGACGGTGATTGGGAGGTGCTGTACGCCCATGCCGATGAGATCGCGGCGGGGTTGGGTGCCGAGGTGATCCCGGTTGGGGGGAGCTGTGCGCTGGGGGCTTATGCGATGTGGCTTGCGGCGAAGGAGGTCGAGGGCTTTCGGGATATCGTTTTTGCGAGCAGCAGCGGGAGCACGCACGTTGGTTTTCAGACTTGTTTTCAAGGGACCGAGACGAATGTATGGGGGATCGCTTGCGATCCGGAGCCGGAGATCGCGCACGATTTCGTGGAGCTGAGTCGGGCCCTCGGGTTTGCTGAGTTATTGTTTGATGATTTCAACTTAGACTTTGGGTTTGTCGGAGAGGGGTACGGGGTGCCGAGCGCGGCGGGAGAGGCGGCATCGGAGTTTCTGTTGCGGCACGAGGGGATCGTGCTCGACCCCGTTTACACAGCGAAGGCGTTCGCGGGGTTGTTGGCGCGGAAGGCGGAGTTCACCGGGAAGACGCTTTTCTGGCACACCGGGGGGATTCCAGCGGTGTTCACTCCCGCGACATGAAGTTGATACTGTCCACGCCTTTTGGGACCGAAATGGTGGTGATTCTCCAGACTCCGAACGCTAAGTAGGAGACTATGAACGCCCCAAGGGCGATTTGGCACGGCTTAGAGTCGGTGTTGAACCGCGCCTCTTTGATGAACCCGTAGAGGCAAGCCCACGCGCTCAGCGTGAATCCGATGTAGCCGAGAACTCCAAAGGCGTTGGCGCCCCAAGCCGTGGCGAGGTCGCCGTGGACGAGGGCGGTGAAGCTGGTGGTGAGGCCGCAGCCAGGGCAGAGTCGGCCGAAGAGGAAAACGCTGGGGCAAGGCGGCAGACCGAGCTGCTGGTGGGTGCCGTGGCCATCGCGACTGGGGCTGAGGCATAGGGCGATCGCGGTGACGACGAGCCAGAGCAGGAACCAGGCCAGGTGCCCACTTAGGCGTTTTCGAGGGTAGCCCGGGTCAAACGACACCATCGAAGGCCTCTTGCGGGATCACGCAGGCGGGTTGGAGAAAGCCGGTCGCGGTGACCTCGGCCACGCTGATGACGCGGCCCTTGGGGTCTTGGAGGGCGACGTACTTCTGCTCTGGAACCGGACGGACCCCGATTTGCTGACCGTTCCAGACGTCGGTGGCAGTTTCGGAGGTCAGGGCGACCATTTTCATGGGCAGAAGGGCCTCGCTGAGCGGAATGAGATGGGATCGATTGAGTTCTTCGAGGGGAACCGCTTGATCTACCGTAAACCTGCCTACTGAGGTGCGCCGCAGTTCCGTGATGTGGGCTCCGCAGCCGATGATTTGTCCAAGATCATGCGCTAAAGTGCGGATATAAGTTCCACCAGAGCAGCTGCATTTAAATTTGACGCTATCGCCGTCGAACTCGAGGACTTCGAAGGATTCTATGAACACGGTACGCGCGTCGCGCTCGATTTCGACGCCTTGGCGCGCGAGTTCGTAGAGGGGTTTGCCACCCTTTTTGACGGCGCTGAACATCGGCGGAATTTGCTGGATCTGCCCAGTGAAGCCCGGGAGGTTGGCGACGATTTGCTCGTCTAGGTCTTCGGGGACGGGGCGTTCTTCGACGATATCGCCTTCGCTGTCCTGCGAGTTTGTGGTGATCCCAAATCGGGCTCGGAATTCGTAGACCTTGGGTTCGAGGGGGAGATACTGGAGAAATCGAGTCGCGGGTCCGACGGCCATGACCAGGGCGCCGGTTGCGAGCGGGTCAAGGGTCCCTGCGTGGCCCACGCGCCGCGTGCCGAGCGCACGGCGCAATCGGTTGACTACGTCGTGGGAGGTGATTCCTGCGGGTTTATCTATGACGACGATGCCAAGCATTTTGATAATTCTTGTATAAGTTCGGACTCTGCTTCTTGAATACTATTCTCGAACGTGCATCCAGCGGCGTTCTTGTGTCCGCCGCCATTAAACATCCGGGCGACGGAGGCGACGTCGTACTTCTCGCGGGAGCGGAGGCTCGCACGCATCTTGCGCTCGGGCGGGTGGCGAAGGACGGCGGCGATTTGAACTGAGTCTATTGAGAGAAGCTCGTTGGCGATGCCCTCAGCGTGTTCTTCGCGGGCACCCATTTCTTCGAAATCTTCCCGGTCAAGGACGACCCAGGCGATCTGATCCTTGTCCGCGAGTTGCATCCGTTCTAGTCCCCGACCGAGCAGTTTTGTGCTGGCTAGAGGCTTTTTCATATACGATTCTTCAGAAACTTTTAATAGATCGCCACCCGCAGCGAAGAGCTCGGCGGCGGCTTGGAGGGCATCCACGGATGTATTCGCGTACCGGAAACTGCCGGTGTCGGTGACGATCCCTGCGAGCAGGCAGGTCGCGATTTCCGGCGTGATGGTGGCCTTGAGCGCCTTGAAGAGTTGAAAAATGAGGAGGGCGGTGGCCGATGCCTTGGTGTCGACGATGCGGAGGTCGCCGGGAGCATCAACGGGGAGATGATGGTCAATGACCACCATGAAGGGGCAGGGATCAATGTAGGCTTGGATGTCGTCGCCCATGCGGCGCAGATTATCTAGGTCAAGGACAATGGCGAGGTCGGCTTCTTCGCCCTTCGGACGGTTACGAATTCGCTCGACGCCAGGTAGGAACTTAAGGTTGTACGGGGCGGTTTCGTCGTGCGAAAGCACCTCATTTTCGATGCCACGGCGGTCCAGAAAATGGCTCATCGCCAAAGCCGATCCGTAGGCATCGCCGTCGGGACTCATGTGGGTGGTGATGAATACCTTTCTAGCGCGCGCGAGCGCACTTTCGAACTGGAGAACAATCTCGGGGGATATCGGCATTCTGTGCAAGTAGCATACCTAGGTCAGTCCGAGCCTCCGGGACTGTAGGCTCTCAATGAGTCCTTCGGGATCGAACTGGGCTTTTTGGTGACGAAATAGTTCGATTTTGTCCTGCGAGTGCATCCGTTCAAAATCGGCCTGGGTGAGGAACGAATCTTTGGCGAGGTAGAACTTGCCGCCAGCGTCGAGGGAGGCGTCGGTCATTTCACGGACCAAAGCAGGGAGACCAGCTTCACGTCGAAAGTCGAGGGCCAGGGAGAAGCCGTTGACAGAGTAGTCGAGCAGCATCTGGGTAGGGCGGTGAGCCTTCATGACGCCGAGAGTGCTGAATAAACGGTGCTTGGTTTGAAGCTTTTCTAGTTCCCGGAACAGCGCGAGGGCGCTGGCTCTCGGGGCGAAGACTTGGAACTGGAGCAGCCCTTGGGGCTCGTAAGCTCGTTCCCAGTTCGGCATTGCATCGAGCAGAAAATTGAACGCGGCCAGCGATTGTGGGTAGGGCGTTGCGTGCTTCTTGATTCGAGCCGAGGTGAACTTCAGAGCGTTAACGGTCCGGATCCCCGGCTGGCTGAGCATGGGGCGGAGGAACTTCCCGGCCGCGCTTCCTAACTTGCTACTGGGCAGTTGGGTCGAGGGATCGAAACCAATGGGGGTTTCTGCGTAGTTCGCGAGGTGGGCAACTCCGCGGCCGCCACCAGTGAGGTCCACCCAGCTGACCTGGTAGTCCGCATCTGGTCCGCTGAACCATTCGAATTGCTCGTCCCAGTTGGCAAGTGTGGCTTCGGAGACAAGCACTCCTCCACTTGGAATTGGGGATACCCGCAGTGTCGCCGAAATGATCGCGCCGTGAAGTCCGGCGCCGCCGCACACGGCGTGGAATCGCTCGTCGCTGGGCGTTATGGTCAGCTCTTCGCCAGATGGGCAAACGAGGTTGATTGAGACGACGGAGTCCTCAAACGTGCCAACTTTGAAGGCGTTCTTGCCGTGGATGTTCATGGCGATGGCCCCGGCGACCGTGGTGCGGGCGGTACCGCTGACCACGAGCGGCCACTTTCGTTGGGGGAGAAGAGCGCGCCAAAGGTGGTCCAGGGTGACGCCCCCTCCCACGGTGACTTGATCGTTTTCGAAAGAAATCTGGGAGAACGGGGAGAGGGAAATGGCCATGCCCTCGTGCGTCATCATCGGGTCGCCATAGCTGCGCCCTGCTCCGACAAAGGACACAGACCGACCGGAATCGCGAGCGAGTTGGTAGACGTCGAAGATCTCAGCGGTGCTGCCCGGCCGATACAAATAAGCGTCCGCGCCGGTCGGTTGTCCGAATCCGGCGATGTGAACGCTGTTTGCGGGATCGGGGAGCGGCATCAGACGTTCAGGCGGCGGAAGATGAAACCGGGGATGAGCTGGATCACTTTCATGACCAGAAAGTGGACGGGGGTCAAATAGAACTCGCCGTTGCGACCGACTTTGCTGAGGCACTTCCGAGCTGCTACCTCGGCCGACATCATTTTTGCTTGATCTAGATGGGCGGTCATTGGGGTAGCGACGTAGCCCGGCTTCATGGTGACGACCTTCACTCCGTGGCGTGCAAGACGGTTGCGCAGGGCCTCCAGGTACGAGTGAAGATAAGCCTTGCTGGCGTTGTAGCCGGGCTGGCCTCGGCGACCACGGTCTCCCGCCATGCTGCCGATGCCCATGATGCAACCGTGGGCCGTACCTTGGAAACGAGCAGCGGCTAGGTTCAGCCAGGCCACGGCCCCGGCGCAATTGACCTGGATCATCTGAATGTCCTTTTCGGAAGAGAATTCTTCGATGGATACGTCGGACATGACGCCCGACGAGTAGATGATGAGATCAAGGCCGCCCAGGAGGTCGGTGGCTTGGACGAAGTGCTCTGGAATCGATTCGAGCTGAGTCACGTCGTCAACCAACCGGAAGAAGCGCTCATCACCGAGGTCTTGGGTCTGATCGAAGTTGCGGCCGGTGGCGACCACAGTATCGCCACGCCTCAAAAGCTCGCGCACGATAGCGAGCCCGAGCCCGGAGGTGCCCCCGACAACAATGACTTTCATGGGATGATTCACGCGCTTGTCATTATGCGACGCGTCAAGCCGAAGCAACGTAGCGCGATCTACCCCGGTTCCACTACACTAGGCGAAATACCGTTATGTGTGGCATTGCTGGATACGTGGGACCGCGGAAAGCCGTGGATGTGGTGTTTGATCAACTCAAGCGACTGGAGTATCGCGGGTACGACAGTGCGGGCGTGGCCTACCTGGACAAGGGGGAAATCTTGGTCCTCAAACGCGCAGGGAAGCTGGCGCAGCTAACCAATTTGATGGCGGACGGCACCCCCGACGTGCATCTTGCGATTGCCCATTCGCGCTGGGCGACCCATGGAGCCCCCACCAATGAAAATGCCCATCCTCACTTTGATCAGGTGGAGCAGGTTTCGATCATCCACAACGGGATCATTGAAAACTATCTTGAGCTGAAAGCCGACTTAGCGAAGGAAGGGAGCGTGTTTCTCAGCGATACCGACACCGAGGTGGCAGCCCATGTGATCGGGGCGGAGTTTGCGAAAGGAGTTAGCCTTGAAGAGGCGGTTCGCAAGGCAGTGAGGAAACTTCGGGGCGCGTATGCGTTGGTCGTAGTGAGTAAGCGCGAACCGGAGAAAATCGTCTGCGCGCGCAACGCATCACCGTTGGTCATTGGCCTGGGGGAGGGCGAGAACATGCTGGCGAGCGATATTCCGGCTCTGCTGCCCTACACTCGCGAAGTGGTGATTTTAGAAGACGATCGGATCGCGATTCTCACGCCCGAAGCGGTCCGAATCATTGATCTCGATGGCAACGAGGAGGCGGTCAAGTCGATGCACGTGGACTGGGATGTTGCGGCGGCGGAGAAGGGCGGCTATGAGCACTTCATGCTCAAGGAGATTCATGAGCAGCCAGACGTGATTCGCCAGTGTCTGGCGGGGCGAATCGATGAGAAGGGACGGGCGCACCTCGACAATGTGTTTGGGCAATCCGTGTGGAACGGCATCGAACGCATCAACATTGTCGCGTGCGGAACCAGCTACCACGCGGGCTTGATGGGCAAGTATCTCTTCGAGAAGCTCCTGCGCCTCCCGACCGATGTTTTCTTTGCTTCGGAGTTTCGATACGCCGACCCGGTGTTGTCGCCCAACTCGATGGCGCTGTTCATCAGTCAAAGTGGAGAGACCGCAGACACTTTGGCCGCCCTTAAGCTTTGTCAAGAGCGGAAGATTCGGACACTGGGGATCGTGAATGTGATCGGCAGTAGTATCGCTCGCGAGTGCGATCGGACGATCATTACGCAGGCGGGGCCAGAGATCAGCGTGGCTTCAACAAAGGCGTACACCGCCCAGGTGATCGCGCTCATTTTGCTGGTGTTGCACATCGCCGAGCAGAAGGAGATGCCGGGAGTGCGGGTGGACGAGATTACTCGCGAACTCACCCTGCTGCCCGATCTGGCGGCCCAAGCAATGCTATCGGAAGGGGAGATTATCCGCGCGGCAGAGAAGATGCGCGATTCGAAACTGGTCTTTTTCCTCGGTCGCGGCGCTGACGCGCTGGTCGCGCTTGAAGGAGCGCTGAAGCTCAAGGAAATCGCTTATGTGGCCACCCAAGAGTCTCCCGCCGGCGAGATGAAGCATGGTCCGTTGGCGCTCGTCGAGCAGGGAGTGTTCGCCATCATGGGGGCCGCTGAGGCCTCAATGCGGGAGAAACTCGCAAGCAATATGAAGGAGATTCAGGCTCGCGGCGGGCAAATTCTGGCAATCACTACGGACGAAGATGAACTGCTCCCCAAAATTGCGGATTTCACTGTTCGCTTGCCCAGGTCGAACTTCAGCTACTTGAACGCACTGCTCAGCATCATCCCAATGCAGCTGTTGGCATACCATCTCGCCAAGATCAAAGGATGCGAAATCGACCAGCCTCGGAACTTGGCGAAGTCGGTTACCGTCGAGTAAAAGCGTAAAGCTTAACGTGGCACGAACCTTGCGACGATTGATCGCGAGGCTAGCACGTTGTATACTCTTGGAGCTCCGAGTCCTCTCTTTGGGCTCAATTCTATGATTTACAGTGACGCCTCGCGGGGGTGGTCCGTTTGAAAGGAAACTTTGCCGACAGTACGACTAAAGATCTGGTACCAACCGTGAAAGACCGAGAGCAGGTGATGCAGAGATTGACGAACTGCGACGACCTGACCCCGGTCCACCTCTCCCCGCTTTACCGATTTTCGAAGCGTGTGCTTGATCTTGTCGGTACCACTCTCATTTTGATTGTCCTGTCTCCGGTTATCCTGATCGTCATGGCGGCCGTAAAGTTGCACGATCGTGGCCCAATCTTCTACAAATCAACACGAATCGGGCTCTGTGGCGCCCCCATCACGTTCTGGAAGGTTCGTACGATGGTGGTTGACGCAGACCGAATGCTCGAGAAGTTGCGCGAGCAAAACGAGAAAGACGGCCCGATTTTTAAGATGAAGGACGATCCTCGGGTAACGCCGATCGGTCGTGTACTCAGGAGGCTCAGTTTGGATGAGTTGCCCCAATTTCTGAGCGTATTGACGGGTGAAATGAGTCTGGTGGGGCCTCGACCCCCGTTGCCGCACGAGGTGTTGCAGTACAAGCCGCAGGACCTAGAGCGGCTCAGAGTCAAGCCGGGAATCACATGCTATTGGCAGGTGATGGGCCGTAGCGACCTGACCTTCGAGCAATGGATGGAACTCGATCGACGATACATCCGCGATATGAGTTTTTGGCTTGACCTCAAGCTTTTGTGCAAGACACCATTCGCCGTGTTAAAATCAAGCGGCTCCTATTGAGCCATCCCTTAGTCTTTAAGCATTGGAATTACCGCCTTGACCCAAGCCATGCCTCTCCGAACGGTGAACATATGCGGTCTGGACGTCCTTGCCCTCACTCCTGACGAGGTCTTGGCGGAATTGCTACGTCGAATCAAGGCGGGCGTCGGCACTCGGGTAGTCACTCTCAACGTGGAGATGATTGCGCGGGCACGTCGAGACGCTGAATACGCAAAGTGGCTGTCCACCGCCGATCTCATCATCCCCGATGGCATGCCGATCGTTTGGGCAATGCGAAAAAAGCTGCCCAAGAGCGTCGCGCTTGTCCGTGTGACGGGAGTCGATTTGACTCAGTCGTTGCTTCTAAAGGTTAAGTCCGAGTGGGTCGGCATCGTGGGAGGGAAGGATCCGATGTTGGCACTTGAGCGGGTTGGGGTGCCGGAGCCATCGCAAACCGTCATCAATTCTTCCATTCTCGAACCTAGCGAGGCCCAATTCGATGCCCTTGCAGCGGAGTTTGCCCAGTGCCGACTCCTCTTTCTGGCACTCGGAGTGCCAAAGCAAGACGCCTTTGCAGTTGGATTGCGGTCTCGGCTGACTGCGGCCACGTTCATTCCGAACGGCGGAAGCTTTGAATTACTGGCCGGATTGATGCCTCGCGCACCCCGCTGGATGCAACTCAGCGGACTAGAATGGTTCTTCAGATTGTGCGTCGAGCCACGGCGACTCTGGCGGCGCTATCTGGTCGAGTACTGGTCCGGCGTTTTCAGCTTGCTCAAAAATCAGAGCATCTACTCCTGACATCGCATTTTTGCTGGTGCAAACCTAGCGTGGCGAGCGTCATAAACCGAGAATAGAGTTAGGCGTCACTATGTGCGGGACTTCAATCCAGTATTATAGAGGCGGTCATTTGGGATCGTTTTCGGCCCCAGGTTTGTTACCTCGAGAGTTCAACCGTTTTAGGTCATTGATATGTTCAAGTTCCACTTCAAGCGCGGATTGATCTTTGCCATCCTCGGCCTCGCCGTTGGCGGCACGATCGCGATGCTCACGCCGAAAGTTTACGAAGCCTCCGCTGAACTTCTCCTTGGTGATGCGACCGTTTCCAGCTCCGCCACCACACTCGCCCCCGACGTCCTGCGCATTCTTGGCGTCGGCCAAGCCTCGGACTCCCAGACTGAACTGCAGATTTTGAAGTCGCAGTCCATCTTCTTCCAGGCGTTGCGCAACGTTGCTCGGGACAAGAATGAACCCGACCTGATGGGTGACTTTGTCCGCTACTTCTTGATGTACGACGTGTTGACGCCGGATACTAAGGCCGGTGCGGAAGTGAAGGGAAGCGTTGCTACCATCCGAGTCCGAGCAAACAATCGTGACATCGCGCAAGAAATCGCGCGGCAGATTACAGAGGTTTATAACGAATTCCGTACGACCAACGCTCGAAATGGTCTCCAAAACGCGATTCGATATCTCTCCGCTCAGGAGGTGGCCTCGAAGAAGGTTCTGGACGAAGCTGAAACCAAGTACAAGAATTACGCAGCCGAGAACGGAATTGTCAATATTGAGCAGTCAAATGCAACCGCCACTCAGCTAGAGGGCGCGGCGATGACGAGGTTGATCGAGGCGAAGGCCTTGAAGCAGGGCGCGGACGCTGAAGTAGCATCGCTTGAGCAAGCCTTGGCAAGTATTCCAAAGAACGTGGCTGCCGGCGAAATCAACAGTCGGTCTCAAACCGTTAGCCAACTTGAGTCGCAAATCGCCCAGGGAAGGCTGGAACTAGACCGTCTCCGATCTCGATACTTGGAAGATCACCCTCGAGTTCAGGAAGTGGCAAAGTCCGTCCGTTCGATGGACGCCCAGCTCAAAAAGCTTAATCCAAACGCCCTCACTCCATCGCAGTCCGGTAACACCCCGAATCCGGTTTATCAAGGCCTGCAAAGTCAACTTGCATCCGCGAAGGCGCGAGCAGAGGGCTACCAATACCAAGTTCAGGAAGCGGAGAATTTCCGCAACGAGGTGCGGGAGCGCCTGCGGTCGCTTCCAACCAATGAGGGCCAGATTCGGCAGCTCGCACGTGACCAAGTTCTGGCTGATCAAAACTTCCGCCGAATCAAGATTCAGCTAGATGACCTTAGAACCCGCCAAGACAGTTCACAAGTAGCGGCCATCCTCGCTCCTGCTCAGGCATACACCAATCCGGTGGCTCCTGACGTTAGCAAGTTCCTGTTTATCGGAACTCTTGCCGGCCTTTGTTTGGGCTTGATCTACAGCTTCGCGGTCGAAGCGATGAAGCTCCGAGTTCATACCTCGCATCAGCTGGCTGAGCTCACCGGTCTCCCGGTGGTCGCCACGATTCCTGCTATGGGTCGAAGTCAGCAGAAGGGTCTCAAGAGCTACGCCCAGCCAGGTGCGAAGCCAAACGAGAGCTTCCGGCATATGGGTTACACCTTCATGGCGAAGAACCACGCGAAGCCGCGGCTCATCATGATCACAGGCGTGGGCTCTGTCCCGGGCAGAACCAGCAGCGCAGTTCAGTTCGCGTTGGCACTAGCCAACAGTGGCAATCGCGTGCTTTTGGTTGACTGTGATCCCGTTCGCTCTTTGGCGACTCG
This sequence comes from Chthonomonas sp., assembly GCA_031425375.1. Taxonomy (GTDB): domain Bacteria; phylum Armatimonadota; class Fimbriimonadia; order Fimbriimonadales; family Fimbriimonadaceae; genus JAFLBD01. The sequence goes on from JANPJF010000003.1 coordinate 362,186, forward strand.
TGCCTTCGATGCAGAAGGGAAGTCGGGCTTGAGTGAACTGTTCGATCGGGGAACCCTGCCAACCACGGGTGAAGGGGTTGTCCTCTCCACGCCGCACGACAACTTGCTCTTGCTCCCGGTCGGCGCGGATGTTTCTAAGGGACTCGCCGATCGTTCTACCGAGCAGATGGATGCCGTCCTCGCTTTCTTGAAAGCTAGTGCAGATATCATCGTGTTCGACGCGCCGCCTTGCGACATGTTCTCTGATGCTTCGCGGCTCGCTGGCAGCGTTGATGAAGTGTGCCTGGTGGTCAGCGCAAGTACGACAAACTATGCGCAGATCCCCAATGGCTACGAGCTTCTGACCCGAGCCGGGGCCAAGGAAGTTAGCTTGATCCTCACGGACGCTTCTCCGAACGAAGAAGCGTTTGCGGGCACCAAGAACTACTCGAAGGGTGCCTAAACCACTTTGGGGTCAGCTTCGGCTGACCCCAATTTGTAAATTCTCAAATGGCTCAAGTCAATCCCACTCCGCGACTCTCCTCTCGACCTAGCGCGGGCAGCGTCCGCGCGACCATGGACGAAGGGCGTCGCGTTAGCCTTCTGCGCGGTTCGCGAGGGCTCCTATACTGGAACTTCTTTAGCCTGTTCTTTATTCTTTTCCCGTTCATCATTCCGACGACCGACTTCCTCGCGTCGAATCTTCGGTACATCATGTTTAACTCGGTGGTTTGCGCCGCGTTCACGTGGTGGCGACTGGGTGTGCCCATCAAGATCATTTGGCCTATTCGTTTCACTCTGCTTTTGCAGATATGGCTGACGATCTGTTCGTACCTAGGCACAATTGACTTAGGGCGTACGAACGACTTTGAAACCTCCAATTACTTCTTGGTAATGGCAGTGATTTATTTCTTGAACACGGCGATCGTTTCGTACGTGTGGCACGAGTATCGTCGCTGGTTCTTGAACGTCCTTTTAGTCATTTTCACTGTATCGTGCATCTTGGGATTTCTTCAGTTCTTGAAGGTTCCCCCAGCGTTGGCAGTCGCTCGCTTTTACAACTCAAACGACATTACGGCGTGGGGTACGGACGCCAACGGAATCATCGTACATGGCGCTGGATCGGTGCGGGCGGTCGGACTTGCCGCGTGGCCGGAGTGGCTAGCGATCCACGCGTTGCTTGCGTGGGGCATCGTCGCCTCCCGTTTGTTACAGCGATCGCTCACTAACCGCGAGTTCGTCGCCGCGTCATTTTTCCTGCTCACCTCGTTCATTGCGCAGTCCCGAGTGATGTATCTCTCGGTGCTGTTGTGCTCGTTCGCGTTTTTGTACTTGCTGATCCATCGAGACCGACACAAGGGAGGGTTTTATGTGTCGATATTCTTGGGCACCCTGGCCGCCTTGTTAATCGTTGGCGGAGAGCGCATGAGCTACGTGCTCACCACCAACGTCGAAAAGGACCGTACGTTGGAATACCGCCAAGACATTGGGTGGCAGCAGGCGTATCGCATCATGGAAGAGCGCCCGTGGGTGGGCATCGGGCCGGACGATGGCCTGGTGTGGAACGTACGGCGTGCGATTCCGGACAAGTACGTCCAGGGCGAGAATGTGGACAATGGCTTTTTGGTGCTACTGAGCTGGGGCGGGTTGCCAGCGCTGGCGCTATTCATGCCGATTCTCTTTATCTCGATCGGTACTGGGTTCATGCTGACTCGAGACCGAACTCTCTCATTTGAGCGACGGCAAATCGGATTCGTTTGCGGGTTGCTCGGCTTTTTATTGTTCAACAACATGTTCTTGAACAACGGATTTACGAACATTTGGCTCAACTGCATCTTTGCCAGCCTTGGGGCGATGGGCCTGCCCAACTCGTTTGAGGCTATGCAGGAATTACGGCAGAGGTACCATATTCGACGGGGCAAACAATCGTTTGACACCATCGAATATGCAAACTCAACCGAGTAGCCTTAGCCTTTAGCGGCGGCCACGATCTTCTGCGCGGCTTCTTGCATGCTCTGAGCGGTGATCAAGCGGCTACCTTGGAGCAACGCCCGTCCTTCTTCTGCCGCGGTCCCTTCGATTCGAGCTACCACGGGAATGTTGATTTCCATGGCGTCAAAGGCAGATAGGATGCCTTTGGCGACCTCGTCGCAACGCGTGATGCCGCCAAAGATGTTGATGAGCAGGCCCTTCACGTTCTTGTCCATCATGATCAGCTCCACGCAACTCTTGACTCGCTCGGCTTGGGCTCCGCCGCCGACGTCGAGGAAGTTGGCGGGCTGGCCGCCAGCGGCCTTCACTTCGTCCATGGAGCACATCACAAGGCCCGCGCCGTTGCCGATGATGCCAATGTCGCCACCCAGGCGGACATACGCGATGCCACGCCGGGAGGCTTCCGCTTCTATCTCGTCCTCAACGCTGTCTTCGGCGGTCTCCTGATAATCCTTGTGTCGGAATAGGGCGTTTTCGTCGATGGCGACCTTCGCGTCGGCCGCGAGAAGTTTGCCGTCTGGCGTCCAGGCGCAAGGATTGATCTCAATCAGATCCGCATCAGACTCGAGATAGACCTTGACCAACTTCTTGATCATCGAGACCATCTGGCCTTGGGCGGGGGCGGGAATTTTGGCTTTCCTAACCGCTTGGCGAAGTTCGTAATCCCAGATGCCCCAAGCGGGGTCGACGTAAACTTTGACAATCGCGTCGGGGTGCTTTTCGGCGACCTCTTCGATGTCCATCCCGCCCTCTTTGCTGATCATGACGACGAGCTTCGAGGTTGCACGATCCATCAGGACAGAAAGGTAGTACTCCTCGGCGATGTCCACGAGTTCGGCAACGAGCACCTTTTCGACGACCATGCCCTGCGGGTTCTGAATGCTGACCAGCGTCTTGCCGATCAGTTCCTTGGTGAATGCAGAAGCGTCGGCGGAGTTCTCGAATAGCTTCACCCCACCTGCCTTGCCTCGGCCTCCCATGAGCACCTGAGCTTTCACGACAACCTTGCCGCCAAACTTCTCGGCGATGGCGAATGCCTCGGCCGGATCACTGGTGACTTCGCCTCCAGGAACGGGCACTCCATAGCGCGCCAACAGGTCTTTCGACTGATACTCGTGAAGCTTCATAGACTCGAGAAGGGTACCCGCAGTGGAGGTACTGAGGCCCAACGGCTAATCCGTGTCAAATCTGATGAAGTTTTTTTAGCGGCATCAGATTGGTCATGGAATAGCCTGAAACTGCAGTTTCTTGAGGCAAGCCGAGCCATACACTATTCCTATGCGCAAAGCCTTCACGCTCATCGAGTTACTAGTTGTCATTGCGATCATTGCTATCCTTGCATCGATCCTTTTCCCAGTATTCGCTCAAGCGCGAACTGCCGCGAAAAAGACGGCTAGTCTCAACAACTTAAAACAGATTGGACTCGGTTCGGTCATGTACTTCGCCGACAACGACGACATGATTTTCCCTATTCAATATCGTTTTACACCGGTGGCACCACCGGACAACGGCACGAAGTTTTGGGCCAATCTGGTCCAGCCTTACACAAAAAACGACCAAATTTTCTTCTGCCCCACCGATCGGGCAGACGATCCCTACATCGCCCTCACCACCGGCAGGTCTCGATTTGATGCGACCAATCTCTACAAGCCATACTTGATCGGGCTCACCCCTAGCTACGGGATGAACTCCACCTATCTGAACTTTCTCGAACCGGTTGTCGGTCAACCGGGCCGCTTCAACAACGTCCCGTTGTCGCAGAGCAATTTCGCCGCTTCATCCGAAACCGTGATGATAGGCGAGGCCACGATGAAGGACACCATCGTACCGACCGGAGCTCCGGGCACGGGAACGACCGTCACCATCCGCAACACGATCGGCTACCACTCTTTGCAGGCTCCCAACGATCCAAGGGGCGCGTGGTCAGCCTACGTAGCACCCGACGCACGCAGCCAAGGCAAACTCATTGGTCGATTTGACAGCAAGTCCGCGCTCATCGCTTGGCTGGACGGACATGTGAAATACACGGCGATCAGCCGCCTGCGGGGCACCGGAACGACCGTTGAGGAGCAGGATCGCTTCTGGAATGGTCGAGGAAGTCAGTAGTTTGCCTTAACTTCCATGCACAATAGATGCATGGAAGAGGTGCAGTATGAAGGTTGGCGGTGTTCGAAAATCACGACCGGACCCTTGAGTGCCTACGTCACGCTTGACGTAGGCCCCCGGGTCATCGGATTGCACCACGCCGGGAGTGACAACCTATTCTTTATCAAGCCGGAGACCAGGGGAGCGCGGGGGCTCACCGGTTATCACGGATACGGAGGGCACCGGCTTTGGACCGCGCCCGAACTCGTTTCTCGCACTTACGAGCCAGAGAATGACCCGGTGGACACTTGGTCCGGACCCGCGCAGGACGAGCAAAACGCCTCAATGGTGGCCTCGTTCGGATTCCGCAGTCCGCTCGGCCCCTCGATGCTGGAGAAAACCCTCTACGTCACTCCGTTCAACGGCGGCTTTGAGATCGCTCACCAGATCCTCAACGCAAGCCCGGTGATGCAGGAGATCGCGCCGTGGTCCGTCACGGTGATGCGACCCGGTGGCGAGTGCGTGATTCCAGGGCACTCAAACAGCATGGTCCCGGCGACGAGCAAGTTGCCCTCTCGGCCCATCGTTCTTTGGCCGTACACCCAGTTCGATGACCCAAGGTACAGCTGGGGCAACGATGCGGTAAGGCTGCAGCAGAACCCCCTCGTGGATGGAGCGACGAAGTTTGGTGCGTTTGTGGATAAGGGGATCGCGGCCTACGGAGTCGATGGCCTGTTGTTTGTGAAGCGCTTTGGGGCCGACTTGCGGGGCACATACCCCGACTTCGGGTGCAATTTCGAAGCATTCACTCGCCACGACATGCTGGAAGTCGAGACCTTGGGACACTTGCGTCGACTCAATACGGGCGAGATCGCCTATCACTACGAATCGTGGTTCGTCTTTGAGCGAGAAATCCCATCTGGGGACCTAACAAACTGGTTCGATGGGCTCTTGGAAGAAACCACAGCTTTGCGTTTCCCGCGAACCTAGTATGGCGTCGGGGTGTCTAAAGCGACATCTACGTGTAAACTAAAACACTATTAGGCATCGGGCCGTTGGCCCGGGGCTTGCTCTGCTGAGCTTGAAAAGGAAGACCATGCGCCGGAATCTGCACTCGATTTTTACACTAGCCCTGCTGGCAGGCGTCGCCTCCTATGCGACGGCTCAAAACCCAGTTCGACAGATGTTGCCCGTTCCTGCGGGGAGCGTCGAGCAGATTGAAGCTACGGGTTGGGCGCCACTCGATGCGCAAGGAAATCCAGTCGGACCGCTTCAGTCGCTTGAGTCCAATTTTGAGCGCGTCGCCAGCTTCAAGTTTGCGTTTGACTCGATGAACTCGCAGTCCAATAACCTGCCAGCAACGGGCACCACGCCTTCATCGCTGCAGACTCTTTGGTTCATTCCAGGAAACTACCGCTCGTACATGTGGGCTAACGATGTGGCGGCACTCAATACAGGCACCGCGAACGGCCTCGCCAAGGGCGCGTATCTCGGGTTCTTCTGGAATCCCGCCGGCACGACGACCCCCGGTGGCACCCTGAATTTTGCGGCGAAGATTTACACCGCCCGCAAGTTCGACACCACGGGCGATGGTCCGGCAGTGAGCGAAAAGTTGGGCGGCGTGATGGTCACGGTGGCGAACCTCTCGGTGGGTTCAAGCGCGTTCAAAGCCATTCCGTTTAACCTCAGCGCGACGGCTGGCTCCATCGCATTGCCTGGCACGTTCTCGGTGGCGAACCCGGCCTCCATCGTTGTCGAATTTGGCACCTACGATGGCTCTGGCGTTTTCACGCCGTTCAACCCCGTGGTAGTGTGCGCGCCGCTCTTTGGCAACATGTTTGCTCCGGGCGAACCGCGATATCCGGGTACCAACACTTCGCGTTCGGGTGAGTTGTACTGGTCCGACGATGAGAACCCATTCACGCCAAACCAAACGCCCAGCTATACGTTCGAGGACTTCACGAACACGGCTGGCGGCGGTTTCCCCTTTAGTGAACTCTATAGTGGCGACACGGAGCCGGACCCGACTCCCGCAAATCGGAGGGGAATCATCCAGCCCGCGATCGCCCTTTATGTTGACCAAAACGCGAAAGTGATCACAGGACGGCTGATTTTCAGTGACCAGGTCGACGCTTCGCGATTGCCCACTTCTGCCACCTTTGAGGTCTTGGATGCGACCGGCACTACGGTTTTGAACACCCAAACCGTGAACCTGGGCGCGCTCCAATCATTTACGATTGCAGACCCGACCCCGTACGCGGGCGGGACTTACATCGTCCGGTACATCCAGGGAAACACTTGGCTTTCAAAGCGCCGAACGGGAGTAAACACGACAGCAGCTTTAACAACCAATATCGGCAACATTGTCCTCACAAATGGCGACGTCGATAGATCTTCCGAAGTAGACGCGGCGGACATCGACTTGGTGATCTCGAACTTCGGCTTGACGGGGGTGGACGGCCTCCAGGGCGATGTCGACCTTTCGAATGAGGTGGACGCTGCAGATATCGACCTTGTCATCGCGAACTTCGGGGCGACGGGCGAATAAGGGCGTAGAATAGGCGTTATGCGACACGCCGCTTGCTTCTTGACAATCCCCTTGGCGGCTTCATGCTTGGCCCAGGGGATGAAGTCTGGGGAGACTTTTCGTGAGATTAGGCCGGCGGAAGTTGTGCAGGCGGCACGCGTGGCTCCCTTTACAGGAATCGGGGTGACCCCGCAGTGGACGGATGTAGTCGCGGGTACCGAACGCAGTGCTTGGGCGGTGGCGTTTGACACCATGAGCTTCAACCTGGAAACGAATACGCCATACAGCGGCGTTTACGGCCAGACGAAAGGGCTTTTCCGGTTTGCCAATACCTACAAGAATCCCGTCTTTGGGATTGACATTCAGAAGCTCGCTCCGGGCTCCGAGGGCTTGAGCGCCACCCGGTTTACCACCGATATTGTATGGAATCCTGGAGGCACCTACGAGCGCTCCGGCAGCGGTCGGCTCGCGATGGCGATCGTGTGCGCCAATCGATTTGGCTCTAAGGACAATGCGCCGTCGAGTTTCTCTCAACTAGGACCATTTCAGACGGTAGGGCAGGTGTTTGGCCTCATCGTGGACTTCGGTGTGCAGCAACACGGCTGGCGCACGTACAACGTGGACCTGTCCACGAGTGGGCTTTCAATTCCGATGCCCGCGGTAGTGACCCCGACCAATCCCGGTGCGCTCATCGTAGCAATTGGGACCTTGGACGCGCAAGGCAGATACGTCATGTGCCCCCAAGGTTGGGCGATGCAACCCACTATGGATACGATGGCCGCTCCCAACGACCCCAATTACCCAGGCGCGAATCCGAGCCAGTCGGGACCGTTACAGTGGGATGACGATGGCGGTTCGATCGTGACTCCGGTGTTTAACGGGCGACACGATAATCTTGCTACCACCGGAAACGCCTTCACCGAGATATATAGTTATGATTGGACCAGTTCGGTGGCGGGGTATCCGCAGGCGTCGGCCGGACTGTTCTATAAGCCTGGTGGAAATCGGCTTTCCGGAACCGTTGAAGGTGCGGCACCCGGGTTGCTCAACGTGATTTTGTTTGCGTCCGATAGCAATGGGAATCTTGTTCCCGCGCCCGGCGGTGGAGTAGCCACTCGAAGTGTGGTAGTTAGTGTTGCGGGTGATGGAAGCTTTAGTGTCGCCGATCCGCTTATTTCGGTTCAAGGCGGCGGACAAGCCGGGACAGTCATTGGCGCTTTTGGGGGTAGTGAGGGAACGCTCCAAACCGTTTCAGAACCATTTCTCGTGGGCGGGTCGGGCAGTATCCCGCCGGTTCAAATTGCCGTCGGTGATGTGGATCGAAGCGGGGAGGTGGACGCCGCGGACATCGACGCCGTCATCTCGGCATTCGGAAGTATCTTCGGCAACAACGGTTGGAATCCAGCCACAGACCTTGACCAAAGCGAAGAAGTGGATGCGGCGGACATTGACATCGTGATCGCGCACTTCGGACAGACCGGCGATCCGCTCCCCAATCTGCCCTAACACCTGCCACAATCGGCAATTGAATGAAGATCCTGGTGATAGGTTCTGGCCCCATCGTGATTGGTCAAGCGGCCGAGTTTGACTATGCGGGCACCCAGGCGTGCAAGGCCCTCCGAGAAGAGGGGCACGAGGTCATTCTCATCAACTCCAACCCGGCCACGATCATGACCGACGAGGAGACGGCAGACCGCGTTTACATCGAGCCGCTCACCCCCGAATTTTGTGAACGAGTGATCGCCAAAGAGCGACCGGACGGGCTCCTGCCCACTCTAGGCGGCCAGACGGGACTGAATCTCGCCAGCGCGCTGGATCAGCGTGGGGTCATTGAGAAGTACAACGTCAAGGTGCTTGGAACCCCGCTCTCGGCGATCCGTAAGGCAGAAGATCGCGAGGAGTTCCGGTCCCTCATGCGCGAATTGAATGAGCCGGTGCCGGAGAGTTGGATTGTCGAATCTCCCGAGCAGTTGGAGGCGGTCTTGGACGTTGTGCCTTACCCCTGCATCGTGCGCCCTGCTTACACCTTGGGCGGCACGGGAGGCGGTATCGCCACCACGCGCGAAGAGCTTTGGGCGATCGGGAACAACGGGTTGAAGCTTTCGATGCGCTCCCAAATCATGGTCGAGCGCAGTTTGCTGGGCTGGAAGGAAGTCGAGTATGAAGTGATGCGGGACGGGAAAGGGAACTGCATCACGATCTGCAATATGGAGAATTTCGACCCGATGGGAGTGCACACTGGAGACTCCATCGTAGTCGCTCCCTCGCAAACATTAAGCGATATCGAATACCACATGCTCCGCACCGCGAGCCTGAAAATCATCCGCGCGCTGGGCATTGAAGGCGGTTGCAACGTGCAACTTGCGATGTCCCCGGAGAGTTTCGACTACTACATCATCGAGGTGAATCCCAGGGTCTCTCGGTCCTCTGCGTTGGCCTCTAAGGCCACCGGTTACCCGATCGCTCGAGTCGCGGCCAAGATCGCGGTGGGCAAGACCCTCGACGAGATTGATAACCAGGTGACCGGGAGCACGAAGGCTTGCTTCGAACCAGCCCTGGACTACTGCGTGGTCAAAATCCCCCGGTGGCCGTTTGACAAATTTGAGTCTGGCGACCGAACCCTGTTCACCCAAATGAAGGCGACGGGCGAAGTCATGGCGATTGACCGATCGTTCGAGGCGGCTTTCCTAAAAGCAATCCGCGGCCTGGAAGTGAAGCAGAAAGACCTGTGGCACGATAAGTTTGCGGGGTCTAGGGGAAGTAAGGCATCGCCCCCGATGGCGGATGAAGAACTGGAGCATGCGATCCGAGTCCCGACCGACGAGCGGCTTTGGGCCATCGCCGAGGGTCTTCGGCGAGCGTGGACCGTGGAGCGGATCAACCGACTCAGCCGAGTTGACCCGTGGTTCCTGGAGAAGCTCAAGGAGATGGTCGCGGTGGAGCAGGCGCTCATGCACCTCGGGGACTTTGTTTCCGATCCGGTGTTGCTCGATGGCATCGTTCGGCGGGCTTTTGAACTGGGATTTGCGTACGATACCATTGCGAACCTGGTGGGAGTGGACGGGAATCTGGTCGCGGACCTCAAGGCTCAGCGGCAGCTTTTCCAATCGCATCCGCTTCGCACGTCGAGTGAGAGTTTCGACGAAGCGATTTCCGGTTGGGACGCCCACATCCATTCGAATCCAGAGCTGGCGCTAGCGTTTGAATCTTTCTGGACCAAATATGATGCTGCCGACCCAGGTGTTCAGGCTCGAATTCTGGCGGCCGGGAAAATTGAAAAGTACGCGGGATGGGCGGTGTTTAAAATGGTGGATACCTGTGCGGGAGAGTTTGAATCTCAAACGCCCTACTTTTACAGCACCCTCGGGGATGTCCACGATTCTGTTGCCGTGCCCAAATGACGCGGCACACGATGCGGCAGAGTTGGCACGACTTGCTGTTCGTGCACTTCACGGCGGCACCAGAGGCAGTTGCGGCGCTGTTGCCTGCACCCCTTGAGATTGAGACATTCCCCGACGCGTCTGGGGAGCCGAAGGCGTGGATCGGGCTCGTGCCGTTTGGCATGAAAGACATTGCAGTGTCTCCGCTCCCGCCCGTTCGAGGCACGAGAGAGTTTCTGGAAGCGAATGTGCGCACCTACGTTCGTCAGCCCAATGGGGAAACCGGGGTTTGGTTTTTCAGCTTGGATGCCGCGAATGCCTTGGCTTGCCGGGTGGCGAGGGCGACTTTCGGGCTGCCGTACTTCTCAGCGAAGATGAGTATGCGACGAGACGCCGATGTCATCAAATATGAATCGCAGCGTCTACGAGGATTCCCGCTGTCTCTGAAGGCGCGCTACCAGGTGCTGGACCCGCTTCCAAAGCCTCAGCCTGGTTCGCTGGACCATTGGCTGGTGGAGCGCTATCGCTTATATGCCGTTCGGCGAGGTGCGCTCTTAGATGGCATGGTCTATCACGATCCTTACAAGTTGCATGGAGTTGAACTGCAATCCCTAGAGCATAACGTCGGTGAGCAATTGGGCTGCGAGCTGAGCGAGCCGGTGCATTGCGTCTATAGTCCCGGAGTTTCGGTCTCAATTGGGGCGACTAGAAAAATATTGCAACTTCCGCGCCGCAAAAATGCGTGAAACTATCTTGAGGACTCAGAATCTCATGAATGGTAAAACTCTTATCGCTGGAGCTAGCGGCGTTGCCGCTATTGCCTTTACGCTTGTATTGACGACTTCAAACCTTCGCGCCGATCCCACGGTGCCCTACGACGAGAGCCAAGCTCTGCGCAACCGCGTGTCCACTTTGGAAGCGGAGGTGAAAGCGCTCAAGACCGAAATCGAACAGCTCAAGTCGCAAGGACTCATGCCCTTCGGAGACTTCAAGTCACACCATGATTTCAACGGCAAGGTCAAGATCAATGGCAAGGAGTACATCCTGCCGCGGGACAAAGAGAAGTTGGAAAAGGACATGCCGAACTTCAGATTTGGAGAGGGACTATTCAATTTTGAGAGAGACGGCGAGCGGCTGAAATTTGACCTGCCCGAGATCAAGTTCGAGGGTAAGGGCGGGAAGGTCTACGTTCTGCCGCGCGATATCGAAAAGCTCGAAAATGATCCCAATTTCAAGCTGGACCGGTTAGAACTGGGCCCTGGCGAACATCGCATGGAATTCGACATGTCGCGCGCCGAGGAAGCCATCCGCGAGGCCATGAAGAACTTGCGAAAGTCTTTGAAAGAGACCCCGTCTGAAGTACAGCCTTCCTCGGTCTAAGAGGCACGGTGCCCGTCGCTCTGGTGGAGCGGCGGGTACTCTCTGCCTTCGGTGAAAGACACAGTCCTCGTGCTTGGATCCGGTCCGATTCGCATCGGCCAAGGGATCGAATTTGATTATTCCTGTGTCCACTGCGTTTGGGCCTTGCGCGAGATGGGCTACCGCGCGATCATCGTCAACAACAACCCCGAGACGGTCAGCACGGACTTTGACACCGGCGACGGCCTGTATTTCGAGCCGGTCACCTTGGTGGACGTGCAACGCATCCTCCAGCACGAGAAGCCAATCGGCGTGGTCGTCCAATTTGGGGGCCAAACGGGCATCAACTTAGCCGCTCCGCTTGCAAAGCGAGGGGTGAATATCCTGGGGACCAGCGCCCAAGCCATCGGCGCGGCCGAAGACCGGGACCAGTTCGACATGCTCCTCAATGAACTGGGAGTCAAGAAGCCCCGCGGGCGAGCGGTAAGGAGTCTTGCCGAGGCTTACGTCGTTGCGGCGGAGGTGGGTTATCCGGTGCTCGTGCGCCCCAGTTTCGTGCTCGGGGGTCGGGCGATGGAGATTGTGTACTCCGAGGAGCAGCTCGCGAAATACTACGCCTTTGCGGAAGATGCCAATCCCGGTCAGCCGGTGTTGGTGGATCAGTACATCTTGGGCAAGGAGCTCGAAGTGGACGTGATCAGCGACGGGGAGGACACCCTCGTGCCCGGGATCATGGAGCACATCGAGCGCGCCGGGGTTCACTCCGGCGACAGCATGGCGGTTTACCCCCCAGTTTCAATCAAGCGCGAGACCGAGTGGAAGATGGTGGAGATCGCGGGACGAATTGCAAAGGCGCTCGGCGTGCGGGGGATGATGAACATTCAGTTCGTCCTAGACGCGGACGAAGAGGTTTACGTGATCGAAGTCAACCCCCGGGCGAGCCGCACGGTGCCTTATCTCAGTAAGGTCTCGGGCATCCCGATGGTCCAGCTCGCTACGCGCTGCATGATGGGCCAGAAACTGGCCGACCTGGGCTACAAGAGCGGCTTGTGGTGCGTCCTGGACAACCAACCCGAGGTCGCAGCCCATAGTCGCTCCGACGCGGGTCCTCGGGCGAATGGCTTCGTCGCTTCCGCTGCCGAGTACCTCGGAGATGGATTCCAGCAGAACCACTTGTTCGCGGTCAAGGCTCCCGTCTTCAGCTTCCAAAAGCTCGCGAGGGTCGAACCCAGCTTAGGGCCGGAGATGAAATCCACCGGCGAAGTCTTGGGGATAGATCGAACGTATGAAGCAGCCCTCTACAAGGCCATGATCGCCAGCGGAATTCAATTTAAAGGTTCGGGACAGGTTGCCCTGACTCTCAACTACCACGACAAACCGCACGCCGCGACAATTGGGCGAAAGTTGATCGAAGCGGGCTTTAGCATCGTTGCCACTCGAGGCACCCATGAAGAGCTTGAACGGGCTGGAATTCCAAGCGTGGTCGTAGAGAAGATCCAGGAAGGCTCGCCGAACCTGCTCGACCTTTTGCTCAAAGGCGAAGTCGCGCTGATGATCAACACCCCGGGGGCGGGAGTCGAATCTTCCGAGGAAGCGAAACGCATCCGGCGAGGGTGCATCGAGACCGGGGTCGCGTGTATCACCAGCATCGACACCGCGCTCGCCCTATGCGACGCCCTCCCAATCTTCAAGAACCCCGAGCTCGCGGAATGCGAGCCTTACACGGTTTATCTTCGCGGTTAAGGAGTGGTGCCCTGGCCGCCCTCATCTGGCATTTCGCCAGGCATTTCGCCGCCATCCATGATGCCGCGGTACATCTCTTCGGCTTTGCGGAGCGCGGCCAGGAATGAAGCGGGCAACTGCGACTCGGGCACGCCATTGCGATCTCCGGTCATTTGAACACCCGAGAGAAGGTGTCTGCCGCCAAATTTCGGCACCACCGTAAACTCCAGATCAAGGCGCGTGCGTGTTCCCGGGCGAAGCTTGTCGAGCTTGGGCAGCATCCCCGCAAACCCCATCGTGTCAGGAGAGTTCATCATCTGCTTGATCATGGCTAGGGTCTCCGGAGTCATGGTTTGCATCATGAAGATCGAAAACTGGTCGCCAACTGGCTTCACGATGATGTCAGTGATCGGCTTCGCGGTGACGTAGCTTTGGGCAACCGTTTGGACTGAGACGTCCGTGAAATCCGCAAACGGCTTCGGAGGCTCTTCCTCGCCTGGCATGTCCATGCCCAACGGAGGTGCGAACATGTTTCGCGCTGCCGGGTTCTCGCCTCCAAGCGCTTGGACCTCTTCGAGGCACTCCACGAAGCGACTGCGCACGGCAGCCGTCAGTCGGTATAGAGGCACCGCCTGCCCCGACAGCAGCGCATCCCTCTCGGGAGGATTCAGGCTGCCGAAGAAGCGGTAGGCGGCATTTGCATTTGCCCCCATCCCGCCTTCAAACGCGCCTTCCATCAGGGAGGGAGCGGCCAAGAACTGATAAATTTGCCACAGGAGCTCGCTGTACTCAGGATACGTGAGCATGAAGGCAGCTTTATCCATGATGCTAAGGCTGCCGGTGGCCTCTTCTTTGGAGATCAGCGCTTGCAGCGCCTTTCGGTCCAACCGGGCCCTCGGCGATACGGACGGGAAGGCGGGCTTCATCGTGACCCATCCGTCTTTCGATTCCATCTGCGCAGTCCCAAGCGATTCAAGCGCCGATGCCGCCGTCCCGACGGTTAGCTCCCGGTTGTACATTGCCGCACTTTCGAGCACAAAGGCATCATCGGAAACAACCGCCACGAGCTGAGCTTTTTGGTCCTCTGCGATCGCGAGGAGCGCGGCAGAAGCCGTCTGGCTCAACGGGTCGAACTGCATCGGATTTCGGAAGAACGTGAGCATCTCCTTCGTATCCAGCATGGGTGGAGGCGCCCCCTGGGTGATCGAATTGATGAACACCGCGAAACTCTTGAAACTCTCGCTGGTGGGAATGCTGGTCTTTGGGTTGTTGATCTTGAGGGTGGACTCTTTGATTTTCGTGACCTGATCAGGGTCGAACATCATCATCAACGCGGGCTGGTCAATCGCAGTCGGCTGAAAGTAATTCTGGACTCGCACTTGATTTGCCCGGTCTAGACCCATGATTCGCACCTGCCAGCTGTAAGGCGAGACGCGTTTCATGATTAGCAACATCCGATGGATCGGCCCGAGTGACATTTCCTCAAGTTGCTCGGGTTCCATGCCAGTTTTGGCGAGCGCCTGCATACGCGCCTGAGCGCCTTGGTTGAACTCGCGGATGGCGGCTAACACCGGGGCCGGGAGACCGCGCTGACTCGCGGTAGGCGCGGAACTCATCACGACCCGATCGCCAAATCCGACGGCGACGATTGAAGCAGGGTCTAGCGCCGCCCGAATGGCCTTCCAAATTTTTCGCTGCGCCTCGCCGTGCTGTTTGTAGACCTCGCCAACCGCTTTGCGCTGAGCCGCTTCTTGCGGATCCACTTCTTCCCCGTCTTCATCCGGCGGGATGGGTACGGAAGTCGCCACGGCCTCAGTTGCTACCTGACCGGGCATCAACTGGCGCTCATCTTGCTCTTTTGCCCACTTCTTTATCGCTTCGGCGAGGCGAAGTTGATCGGCCTGAACTAGCTCGGCTCGCGCCTCTCCCGTGCGTTCGAGTCGCCAGTCCGTACCGGACTTGACCCAAGCACCACTTAACGCGACAGCGATCTTTTCCAACGCGGCTTCACTCGGGGCATTACGTAGTCGAATGACCATGACCTCGGAAGCCATCTCGTTCGCAACGGAAAGCGAGAGCCCAAGTTGCTTCCCAAGCGCAGGCAGGGCCACATCCGCACGGGACGCTTTGGTTTCAAAGCTCACCGTGGGTTGTATTTGAGCCCAAGCGCTTGCGGAAGCAAGCACGAGCAGGGCGGTGAAAATCGGCGAAGTGACCCGTCGCATGGTAAGTGAACATATTACGCGCTTCTGAGGTGCCTGGTTACGTTGACGCGGTATCTTTATGATATGCCCGACGAACGCGACGACGATCAGGAGAGCTTCGAGAAGCCGCCCGCGTTTTTCCCATACGACACTGGGGAAGAGCCGCTGATCGCGAGTGAAGACCTGGGGGAGCCAGTTGAAGTTTCCATCGAAGGGGTTTTCTTCGCGGAAAGCAATGGCTTGGTACAGCGCTTTGTCCTGCTCAGCGACGGCGATCGAAAATTGCCGATCATCATCGGCGGGTTCGAGGCGACTTCGATCAGCATGCCGTTAGAAGGGAATCAGCCTGACCGACCCATGACTCACGATTTGCTAAAAGTCCTGATGGAGCGGCTGGACGGAAATCTACAGCGCGTCGTCATTGACGACATCTGGAACAAGACGTACTACGCAAAACTGTACATCGAAAAAGATGGGGAAGAGATCGAAATTGACTCTCGTCCGTCCGATGCGATCGCTCTAGCCCTCCGATGGAATTGCCCGGTATTTGTAAGCGACGGCATCATGGAAAGAGGCGGCGAATAGGGACTGCATAACGTTTCGACCGTTTGACTCGTCATAGTTCTCGTGATCCAAACCGTGCTCGTTGCTTTGGCGCTTCAAACGCCGTCCGCCCATGTGGTCCAGCCTTACTATGTTTATCCGGCCGACTTTACGGGCCGTGCTCAGCATAAAGCCGCCATTGCCCGGACGATGGAAGAACTGCAGCAGTGGTTTAGCAGTCGAGTTGGAGCCAAATTTACATTAAAGCCTCTCATTGAGGTGAGATCGCGAATGGACTACGCCACCATGCGGGTTGGTTCTGCGTCTACCCCAGAGGACATCGCCAATAAGTCCTTCATGCCCAACTGGTTCGGGTCGCTGCGAGAAACGGTGGGTGGGCAGTTCAAACCCAAGCAACTCAGCGTCATTTTTGCAGCCGGTGGCGGAGGCTACACGACCGGCAGGATTGAAGGGGACGATGCGGGCGTCACAGTGGTCGGCGATTGGTTTTTAGAACCCGAAAGCGGATTTAAGGATCCCGCAGCCATCCCTGCGCCAGCGGGCGCATGGCAGGTCAAAGGCGACGCACCAGTGGGGATTCTCGCGGCTCGAATGGGTCAAGGGTTTGGCTTGCTTAATCCGATCGGACAACCTGGAAGTAGTTTGGTGGGCGGCTTCCAAAGCTATCCCAACACTCGACTGATGGCTCACGAGGCCCTGGTTCTGAGAAATTCGCCGTTCTTCGGCTATGCCGACGGGGATCGCGAAGTGCCGCGACTGAATTGGGCAACTGCCGATGTCACAAGCTGGGGTGAGTCTTTCAGCGTTGTGGCGTCCGGATTGCGAGATTCCGATGTGGTTGAGGTGAGTTGGATGGGCAAACCCAATGACAACCCAAACTCCACTTTCAAGCAGTCTTCGATCTTCGTGCCGTTTGACGGCGTCAGCGAGGACCGTGGCCGGTTCAAGGTGCCTCAAGGTGTAGGTCCGGGCTTCATTCGGGTTTGGCGCGGGTCCTTGAAGTCCAACATGATCACGGTCAATTTCCTGTCGCCCGAACAAGCGAAAGAGAAGGCGGGATCGCTAATACCAGTCACGTAAGGGTCCTTAAACTGTCACGAATTGGGACCGGGTACCGTTATATTTAGTATGGCGACTCTTTCTCCACCGGCTGAACCCAAGGTTGAGCGGGCGATTCCTAATTATCGTCAGCAGGTTCGCCGCGCCCTTCCCGACCACATTTTTAAGCCGGATTATTCCAATCTCCTCTGGTTTCCGGTTCATTTCGCCATTTTTGCCGCCGGAATTTGGGTGCTGATCAACAACTTCACTTGGTGGAGCGCCCCGCTGGTGGCCCTCGTGATGGGTCACTCCATGGCGTGCATGGGTTTTCTCGCCCACGACGTATCTCATGGCGGATCGATAAAGAACTTGCTGCTGCGCGATACCCTCGCCCTGACTGGGTTTAGTTGGCTAGGGATCAGTCCATTGCTCTGGAGAAAATGGCACAACGCCGACCACCATAACAACACGCAAATCAAGGGCGTAGATCCGGATCACCTCTTTATGTTGGAGGATTGCAAGCACAATCCTATCCTTAAGTTTCTGTATATCATCCACCCTGTGTTGCGAAACGTGATCATTTTCAGCAGTTTCGCCTTCCGCATGAGTCAGCAGCAGATCCGGATGGTGATCGTCTACATGCGCGATAGAGATACCTCCATGGGTGAAAAGCTGTGCATATTAGCCCAAACGTTTCTGGGGGTCGGCATTTGGGTTGCGATCACGCTGCCTTTTGGCACTCAGGTTTTCTGGTGGGGATACTTCGTGCCGCTGCTGGTTGGCAATGCGATCGCCATCAGCTACATCGCGACTAATCACTTCTTGAACCCACTCGCCGATGAAAACGACATCTTGGCAACGTCGCTCACCGTCACTCTCCCGCGCGGGCTCAAGTGGCTCGATCCCTGGCACCAGTACTTCGGAGCCCATGTCTCGCACCACTTATTCCCAACCGTGAGCGGACGCTACACCCGGCTGGTGGAGAAGAAAGCGGAAGAGCTTTTCCCGGATCGCTATCACAGCATGAGCATCTTCAAGGCTCTGCAGATGCTGTGGAAGACGCCCTGGGTGTACGAGGATCACACCACGTTCATCGACCCGGTACGGAATATCCGCGAGAAGACCCTCGGACACGGGATGGAAGACAAACTGTAAATTCGGGTTCAGCGGGTAGGATAGCAACTTCTCCGCATGCCATCCCCTCTAAGAATTGTCACTTTGCCGGGCGCAGACATGCGCAAATTCAATCCGTACGTCTGGCTAATCAACAACGGAATGGTCGGCGAAGGAGTCGAGGTTTCTGACTTGTCCGGCGACATTCTGTTTAAAGAAACCTTTGACATTGTACATATTCACTGGTTCGTGGGTTACACATATTTCCGTAATCCGTTCAAAATTTTACTTCGATGCGGACGCCTCCTAAAGGGACTTGACCGGCAAAAAAAGCTGGGTGCAAAGCTGGTCTACACCGCCCATGACGTGGTCGGCCACGACACCCCCTGGCGCAGCCTCGAGCGTCGATTCTTTAATCAGTTCATTAGCCGAGTCGATGGCGTGATCTACCTCTCTGAAGTGAGCGTCCCGCAAGTGAGAGAGATTTTCCCTCAGATTACAAAACGGCAAGCGATCATCCCGCACTGCAGCTACGGTAATTGGTACCCCGACACCGTAAGCCGTGATGAAGCGCGCGAGAAACTGGGGCTCCCGGGCGACGCGACCGTTCTGGTCCACGTCGGTTTGATCAAGCGCTACAAGAACGTTCCTAAACTCTTGCAAGCATTCCGCGAGATCCCGGGAAACTTTAGGCTCCTCATCGGTGGCCGCGTCTTAGAGGAGGACCTGCGGAGTGAAATTGAATCGCTGGCAGCTCAAGACGATCGAGTCACCCTTAAAATCGGTCATTTAGACGACGACGAGATGCAATTCTACATGCGTGCCGCCGACATGGCCGTTCTTCCATATCAGGCAATCTTGAATTCAGGTTCGGCGATGCTGGCGTTGACCTTCGATGTGCCCGTGCTCGCGCCGAATGTGGGGTCACTGCCGGAACTTCGCGCCAATATTTCGCCGGATTGGGTTCATTTGTACGATGGTGCGTTCGATTCCCAGGCTTTGAAAGATGGCTTAGATTGGCTTCAGAAAACGCCCCGATCTGAGAAAGCACCGCTGGACAAACTGACCGTCGAGGCGATTGCCAAGCAACACAGCGATTTCTACCGCTCGCTCAAAAATTAATGACTCAGTTTGGGCGTTTGTTTGGTACGATAATTGCAGAAACGAACTTGCCTCAACCGCATTTCGTCCTACCCTAGCCATCCTCATGCGACAAACGTTATTTCTTGCCTCCCTCGCCCTCGCGGGCGCAAGTTTCGCTGCGCCTATCAAGCTCGCGGTAGCCACCTTTGAACCAGCCGTTGGAGAGCCCGTTTTTCCAGCCAGCCTCGCTACGGCGTCGCACGAGCGATTTGGTCTCGGAATTGTCCAGTTTTCTGGAGTAGTCGGTGAAGAGCAAAGGGAAGCGCTGCGACAGGCTGGAGCTCATGTACTGGATTACCTTCCGGAAAACGCGTTCTTGGTTCGGGGGGATCTGCCGACTCTGAACTCGGTGGACGGAGTTGTCTGGACTGGGCACTATCACCCAGCCTATCGGCTGTCGCCAGAAATCGGTACGAGAAGTTTGGTTGCCCCAGAGCGCAGAGCCGAAGCGGCAGCGGGCTTGCTTCGCGTAGCCGTCACACTCACCAGGGACGCCAGCGTCGAGATATCGCGTTTGATGCTGGGATCGCTCGGCGTCAACTTCATCAGCAAGGGGCTGGTTGGGGACCAATCGGTTTTTCTCGTGACCGGAACTCGAGAGCAGATCGAGAATATCGCGCGAAACGAGAGCGTGCAGTTCATCGAGGAAGCGGGCGAAGTCACGATGCGCAATTCGACCACTCGGTGGATCGTCCAAACCAACGTTTCAGGCAACACTCCGTTTTACACCGCCGGGATCACGGGAGCAGGCATGATCGTGGGTGTGCTCGATAGCAGAATTTCGCAAAGTCACACCAGCTTCTCTGATACCGCGCCGATTGGCCCGACTCATCGAAAAATTGTTTACTACGGAACCACGGCCGGCCAAGCATCTCATGGGACACACGTTGCCGGCACGATCGCCGGAGATGCCGGGGTCTTTGATGATCGCCGAGGCATAGCTTACGGGGCAAAAATTGCGTACAGTCTGATACCTAGCAATACCGAAGCGACGCTCTACACCGCTCTGGTAACTCATCAGAATCAGGGAGCACGGGACCACACGAACTCCTGGGGTGACGATGGGACTGAGGCCTACACTGGGTGGGCTCGCGCGGTTGACCGTTTCAGTTGGGACTACGAGGATTCTTTGGTCACTTTTGCGATCACGAACCTAAAAAACGTCCTAAAGACCCCGGAGAATGCGAAGAGTTCGATGTCAGTTGGTGCCACGATGGATACGCCAAACCAGAACTCGATCCCGAGTGGCTTTTCGGGCAAGGGGCCAACGGCAGATCTTCGCCGCAAACCAGAAGTCGTGGCGCCGGGTGACGGAACGATTTCTTCATCCTCAACGACCCCAACTGGCACAACGGTGCTCAGCGGGACCTCGATGGCCACTCCTGCCGCAACCGGTGCTGCAGTACTGGTTCGCCAGTTCTTAAAGGATGGTCGAATCTATAACGGAAACCCAAACGCCGCCTACACGGTCAACGCTTCCGGTGCACTCCTGCGCGCCATGATGATCACGACATCTGTACCGATCACCACGATTGAGCCTGGCTATCCCACCGGCGAGCAGGGTTTCGGCAGGGTGTTGATTGACAACGTACTCGCCCTTCCCGGCGATGTCCGTCGCACCATCGTCCACGACGTGCGCAACGCCAATGGGCAGACCACCGGGCAGAGCACTACTTATCGGTTCAGAATCAACAGCAACGCCCAGCCCCTGAGGGTGACGATGGCGTTCACGGACTTTCCAGCGGCGGCAGCTGTCGCTGCTGCCGCGGTCAATAACCTGGACCTCACGGTAACGAATCCTTCGGGTCAAGTGTACAAAGGAAACGTATTCAGCGGCGGAGTCAGTGTGACGGGCGGCGTTGCTGACCTCATCAACTCGGCTGAAATGGTGTCCATTCCGACCCCAACTGCGGGGCTTTACACGGTCACGGTCAATGCGACCTCGGTAGTCTCTGGTCCGAAGCAAGGCCACGCGCTGGTGATCAATGGCGCAGTGATGCGAAGCCAGATTACCGGTACTCTCGCCCTCGGCAACTGGGTTGGCACGATTCCCTCGACAGTTCCCGTGACGTTCTTGGACGGCGTCGGAAACCCGTATCCTGGCGGAACGGTAAACGCCACGGTCACCCCCGGAACAGGTGCGTACTCGGTTGAGGCGCCCCCAACTTTGACGGGCAGCTATCGGCTCAGGTTTAACGTCGGTGCCCATCTGCTCAAGACAGTTCCGAGCCCGGCTTCTCCCGCGAGCACCGATCTCTTCGCGGCTCAGGGAACGGTGAACTTGATCAACGGCGACCCAGACCGATCGGGTGAAGTAGATGCGGCGGACATTGACCTAGCCATTGCCAACTTTGGCAACGTAGGCGGACTGCCAACCGGCGGCGACGTAGACGGCAGCGGCGAGGTGGATGCCGCCGACATCGACGTCATCATTGCCAACTTTGGTTCCGTCAACAACTAGTGAGCGTGATCATGGTCATGTCCATGTTCATGCGAGTGGTCCGGCTCTTCAGGTCGGACCTCCTCTTGTCGCTCCTTTTGAGGCGCCAAGACGAGAGGCGGTGCATTGAGCATCCGTTCCAAAACCGCGTCACCGGGGAACAGCTCTAGCCCCTCACGCATGACCGCGTACTGCAAGTCGAGCTTGCCGTACTGCCGATACACCAGCGCCAGCCATCGATAAGCGCTCAGCAGGCTCTCTTGCTCATCTGCTGGGATGTCCTGGAGCTCGTAGCGCTTGCCCGTGGCCCGCGCACGCTCGAGAACCTTTTCCGCGCTCGCGAGGTCCCGCACCCGGGCGATGTAGGTAAAGCCCAGTTGATCCAAAATCGAGATACTGTCTGGGTTCTTCTCGAGCCCTTCGTTCAATAGCTTGACCGCCTCGAAGTAGCTGTTGCGATCTTTGCCCATCGCCAATACTGCCGCGCCAGTCGTCCAGCCCGGGATGAAATTGGGATCAAGCCAAGTCATCAGCCGAAACAGCGGAAGCGACTGCTTCGGATTGTTGTGAGAATGGCCGGTCATGTCCTGATACGCCTTGGTGGCGCGATCAAGGTCGCCAAAGATTCCCCGAAAATCACGTTCGGCGCTCGGGATCACGGTCACAACTTTGGAGTCATCGTGAAGCTGGTTGTCCGCATTGTCGCTGGACCCAACCCCTTTTCGTCCGTTCAGGACCTCTTGTTCGCTGAGCGGACGCATGGTGACGCCGTTGTGCAAATACAGGTCCGCCCGAACCCAGAGCCAGCCGCTAATGTTGGTGCGGAACTGCCCCAGCAAGCTGGCGCTCGCGTGGGTCTCGTGCGCGTCCAGACCGGAGTAGCGCCCCTTCGGATGGACTTGATCTTTGACGTCAGATACGTTAAACCCGCTGACCGCCGCGAGCGCGCAGATGATGGTGACGGGAAACCAGACTTTCATAAATCAGACCGCCTGGTTCCTAAATTTGACCCAGCTGAGTGAGAGCATCGCGGCGCTGTAGAGCACCATGTAGAGGGCGAGTGAGCCCATGACCCAAGCGGGAACGGGGCCCCAGTTGGTGTTGGCGGCCCGACTGCCGAGGTCAAACAGGCCAACTTGTGGCGTGATCGCATTGATCAATTTGAACAGCGGTTGCATGCCGGTTTGACCACCCTCGTAGGCCAGCAAAAGCCCCTGCGTGATCATGCCCGATCCAAAAATGATGACGAAGCTCATCGTGGTCGCCGCACTCGGAGTCATCACCAGACTCAACAGAAGCGTGACCGAGCACACGACGACGAGGCCCATCATCCGGGCCAAGACGTACTGCGACATGATCGGCTCGAACGGCACGCTAAAGATTGAAAGCGCGACCGCCGTCAGAGCACAAAGAATCGCGAAGGAGATCCACGAAACCGCAACGGCTCCAATAAGCTTTCCAAAAAGAAGATCAAAGCGGCTGATTGGTCGCGCGATGAGTGGATAAAGGGTGCGATTTTTGATTTCATCCGGCATCATGCGACTCGTAATCACAATCGCCAGTACCGAAGACATGCCCCCCAGCACCGTAGCAGCCAGATCCTTAGCGAACGACTCAAGCCCCTTCATGCCGAAGAAGCCGAGCGCTCCAGCGCTCAAAATGATGAGAAAACCGAGGATCGCCACGACCCACAGGTCCTTCCGACGGACGGTCTCCAAGATGACACCTCGCGCCAACGCTTTCCAAATTTGCAGTTTCTTCATGTGCTTATGCTGCCTCCGCGATCGCGGTGACGAAGTAGTCTTCGAGAGAGCCCTCTTGGGCGACGACATCGAGAATCTTGCCTGAGCCCTGGTTTACACGCTCCATGGCCTGGAGGAGATCTTCCTTAAATTCAAATCGCGCCCGGACTGAATCCCCGTCTGTAAGCGTGAGGTCCTCGGTGAGCCCCACCATACTGATCCCGCCGGTGTAGCAAAGCTCGTATTGCCGCAACTCTTCTTTGAGCGAGGGCACCTCGCGCTCTTCGATCAAATGACCTTCGTGGATGAGCAAAATTCGGTCGCAGAGCATCTCAACTTCGGCGAGTTCGTGGCTGGAAAAGAAAAGAGTCGTGCCGCCGCGCTGTTTCTCTTTGAGGAGATTCCGAAGTTCCTTTCGTCCGACCGGATCGAGGCCGCTGGTGACTTCATCGAGCACCAACAATTCGGGGTCGCCGAGCAGAGATTGAGCGATGCCCACGCGCTGCAACATTCCCTTGGAGAGCTGGCGGTTTTGCTTTCGCATGTTGGCGTCGAGGCCCACCAGTTCGAGCAGATTCTTCGCTTCGGACTTGAGCGACTTGCCACTGAGTCCTTGCAGTTCGCCGTACAGACACAACGTTTCGAGCGGCGTGAGGAACGGGTAGTACATCGCGACCTCGGGGAGGTAGCCGATGCGTTGGCGGCTGGCCTCGGTCCAAGAGGTTTCACCGAACACCAAGCACTCGCCCGCCTCGGGTTTGACGAACCCCATGAGCGCCTTGAGAGTGGAGCTTTTGCCCGCCCCGTTTGGACCAAGAAAGCCGACGACCTCGCCCCGCCTCACCTCAAAGCTAAGGCCCTTGACGGCCTCACACTTTTGCCCGTTCTTTTGGCGATAAGTCACCACAAGATCCGAAATTTGAACTGCCGGTTGCATCCTGATAGAAATACTCGGCAGTTTTGCGCCGCCATTGCAGGGTAGGTTCTCGCCATGAATCGGCGATATGCTCATCAGGACATCCAAATTGGGCTCTGTCTCCCGTTCGCCCACTCCGAGTGGTCGCGGTGGGTCACGAACCTGGGTTTTGAATCCATTTCCCTCACGCACAGTGGCCCTTTGGACGAGATCGAGTGGGAAGATGAGATTCGTTTTGCCCAGGAAGTAGCGACGGTCAACTCCGTCGGGGTGTATTGGAATACATACGAGAGCCCGTCGGAAATGGAGCGGCTCCTGAAGGGGCTGGCGAAGTTCGGGATCAGCACGCTCGGATGCTTTACTGGAGCCGACCCGACCAAGTCAGTGGAAGAGAATCTCCCACAGTTTCGAAAGGTCTGGGGACCGCTAGCGAAGATTGCCGAAGGCGAGGGGATTCGGGTGGCGTTCGAGAATTGTCCGATGGGCGGCGATTGGGCCAGGCCGACCTCGAATCTGGCGTTTTGCCCCCGCGCTTGGGAGATGATGTTCGATGCCGTGCCTTCAAAATCATTGGGTCTGGAATGGGAGCCAGCCCACCAACTCTGCGCATTCGCGGATATCTGGCGTCAACTGGACAAGTGGCACGAGAAGATTTGGCACATCCATGCCAAGGACGCCCTGGTGCTGCCAGATCGGCTGGCGGAGCATGGAATTTACTCCGGGGTCTATGCGGTGGAGCACCGGCTTCCGGGATTTGGAGCGACCAACTGGGCGCACGTGTTCGGGCGACTGAGGCAGTTCGGGTGGGAGGGTTCGATGGACATCGAGAGCTACCACGACACGACGATGAATCGCGAGTTGGAGGCGACCGGGTGGGTGGCCGCGCTGAAGTACCTTCGCCAGTGTCGGGGTGGAGAGTACGTCGCGATGCCTCAAGATTGAAAGAAAAGCCCCGCTCGTGGAGCGGGGCTGGATTTCATTCTTCTTCGGGTTCGGTCGGTGGTTCGACCGTGGTTTCCGGAGACTCTTCGTCACCGTTCTCGATCGCTTCTATTTCGCCGTCGTCGGCTTCGTTCACCACTCGGGCGAGGGAGACGACGTGGTCGTTCGCACCGAGGCTGATCAGCTTCACGCCTTGGGCCACGCGGCCGGTCATGCGGATGTCCTTCACGCTCAGACGGATGGATTTGCCCTTTTCGGTGACCACCATCAGCTTGTCGTCTTGGTCCACGATTTCCGCGCCGACGATCACGCCGGTCTTTTCGGTGACGTTCATCGTGAGGATGCCGCTGCCGCCTCGACCTTGGACTCGGTACTCGTCAATGCCGGTGCGCTTGCCGAAGCCGTTCATGCCCACCACGAGCAGCGACGAACCGGGTCGGGCGATGCCCGCCGAGACGACGCAATCATCTGGGTTGCCTTCCTTGAATCGCATGGCGCGGACGCCACCGGCGGCACGCCCACGGCCTCTCGCCTCTGTCTCGTGGAATCGGATGGACTGGCCCTCTCGGGTGGCGAGCATGACGTCGTCATCCCCGGTCGTTTTGAGCACCCACTTGAGGTCGTCGCCTTCTTCGATGTCGAACGCCATGAGACCGTTCGAGCGGATGTTGGAGAATTTCTCCATTTCCGTACGCTTGATTTCGCCCATGCGGGTGATCATCGTGAGGAAGCCAGGATCCTTGATGCTCTTGACGCTCACGGTGGCAGTGACCTTCTCTTCGCTTTCGATAGCGATATAGTTGATCACTGGCATGCCCTTGGCGTAGCGGCCGGTTTCCGGAATGTCGTACGCGCGGAGGCGATAAACGCGGCCCCGGTCGGTGAAGAAGAGGATGAAGTGGTGAGTGTTCACCTGGAAGAGGTGAGCGGGCTCGTCGTCTACCTTCAAGATGTCCTTGACGCCCTTACCGCCGCGCTTTTGTTCGCGATAGGCGTCAATCGAAACGCGCTTGATGTAGCCGTCTCGGCTGATCGAGATGATCGCCTCTTCCTCCGGGATCAGGTCCTCGTCCGTGAATTCGCCAGCTTCGCGGGCGATGATCTTGGTGCGGCGTTCGTCGCCAAACTTATCGCGCAGGGTGACAATTTCGAGCTCGATTTCGCGCTGCATTCGCAACGGATCGCTCAGGATGTCCATCAAGTTTTGAACTCGGAGCAGAGCGGCCTTGAAGTCCTCTTCGAGGCGGCTTTGTTCGAGTTGGGTGAGTCGGCGCAGCGGCATCGCGAGGATGGCGTCGGCCTGGAGGGGTGACATGCCGAATTCGCGCACCAAGGCAAGCCGTGCGACGTTCGGGCTTTCCGAACTGCGGATCGTCTTGATGATCTCGTCGAGGAATCGGCGAGCGATCTGGTAACCCTCGTTGAGATGGGCATTAAGCAGTTCGCGGTAAAGCTCGAATTGGGTCCGTCGTTCGATGACGCCACGTCGGTGGCGGATGTGCTCGTCGAGCAGAAGCAAAATCGGAGCCGTGCGCGGCGCGCCGTCGACCAGCGACAGCATGATCGCACCAAATGTGGTGCGCAGGCTGGTGTGCTTGAGAAGATAGTTGAGCGCCTTGTTCGGGTTCACATCGCGGCGGATTTCGACTTCGATGCGCATGCCGCGCTTATCGCTGAAGTCGTCCACGCGCAGGATGCCGTCGAACTTTCGGTCCTTCGCGATGGCCGCGATGGACTTGATGAGCGTCTCCTTGTTGACCTGGTAGGGAATCTCGGTGACGACAATGAGGCTCTTGCCCATGTCGCCGGGCTCGATCATGGTCTTGGCCTGCATGATGATGCTGCCACGACCGGTCAGGTAGGCATTTCGGATGCCTTGGGTGCCCATGATAATCCCGTAAGTGGGGAAGTCGGGGCCCGGGAGAATCTCCATGATCTCCTCGGCGGTGCTTTCCGGGTTGTGGAGGCGATGGAGCATCGCATTGCAGACCTCGGTGAGGTTCTGCGGCGGGAGGTTGGTCGCCATACCCACAGCGATGCCTTGGGAGCCGTTGCAGAGCAGATTGGGAAACTTGCTCGGGAGCACTACGGGCTCGTTCAGGGTCTGCGAATAGTTGGGCTGCCAGTCAACGGTTTCTTTTTCGAGATCTTCGAGCATCTCCATCGCGAGCGGCGTCAGGCGCGCTTCGGTGTATCGCATGGCGGCGGGAGAGTCGCCGTCAATGCTGCCGAAGTTGCCTTGGCCGTCAATGAGCGGGTAGCGCAGGCTCCAGGGTTGGGCCATGCGGACCATGGTCGGGTAGACCACCGATTCGCCGTGGGGATGGAAGTCGCCGCTGGTTTGGCCGCAGATCTTGGCGCACTTGACGTGCTGCCCGTCCGGGGTCGCCGGGAGTTGGCGCATGGCGTAGAGGATGCGTCGTTGAACCGGCTTGAGTCCATCGCGCACGTCGGGTAACGCGCGGGCGATGATGACCGACATCGCGTAGTTCACATAACTACGCGACATCTCGTCTTCGACGTTGACTAGGGAAATGTTGAAATCGTCCGCCATGGCGTTATCTGGTGTGCGGGGTGAGCCGCTTGAGTTGGCTTCGAATCGGCGTCAAAATGCCGAAAACCAACCTCGGTTTCAGGTTCAAATTGTACCTGAGATTAAGACGGGGTGAACGCCCATTTCGGTGCGCCGATGCGGGGACTCCCCACTTGGAGGGGGGCCTTCAGGCCGCCTTTGGAGCAAGGCCTTCAGGCCGACCACGGGAAGCTCTTCGGAGGATAGCCTTTAGGCTGTCCAATGGAGCCCAGCCTTCAGGCTGGAGAGCAAACAGTAACCAAAATCCTAGGCGCGGATTCAAAGCAGTCGCCCTCCCCTTTGGGAGTGCGCGGCTTTACCCGCGCTTTGTTTTCCGCTAGGGATAAATCCGCGAATCCGCCGCCCCGCGTACACTGCAAAATCGCGAAACGGCCGCGTACATCCCAACCCTCCCATTTTCGGTAACCATGTCTAAGCTGCTTTTAACCGCTTTCATCCTCCAAGAACTAAATGCAGCGGTTGTTCCTGTGGCTGAGTTTCCGCAAAGGGCGATTTTTCAGCAGATCGGTGATGTTTCCCGAATTGCTCGCGCTCGGCGCACTCGCGACTGCCCCCTTTCCGCCAATCCAACTGATCCCGTGGATCGCAGTGACGATCCTTTACTTCGCGGTTTGCTGGATTGCATTCGCAAAAGTATCAAAGACACTTGACGCTCGACACACCGGGTAGCAACGCACCCTACCCATCTCGCGTATCCTACGCGAGCATGGACTCGCCCACACCGACCACGATTCCCCAGCACGACCGCGCCCTCGCCGTCGGGGCCCATGTCGCCAGCATCTTCTTCCCGGTGATCGGGCCGCTGGTGGGCATCCTCGTCACCGGCGACGCCCCCTACGCCCGCCACCATGCGCGCCGCGCGTTCTGGGGCGACATCAAGCTCTTCGCCATCACCGCCACCATCATCGTCGTCTCCCTCGCGTTTAGCATCGTCAAGGGCATCCAAACCATCCAAAGCGGCGAGCAGTTCGACTGGATCGGCATGATCATCAAGAGCGTGCTCGTTTGGCTCGCCCTCGCCGCCTTCGGCCTCTGGAACACCATCAGCTCCGCCCTCATGGCCCTCAAGGCGTGGCGCACCGACTACTGGGGCAAGTAGCGCCAAGCTCTTCCTGTAGAATGAAGTTATGCGAGCGAAGGCACACGTTTGGGTAGCCGTCGGGGCCTTAGGGCTCCTCTATGGGTGTGCCACCCGCGACGTGCAATCTTACCAAGTGATCAAGGTCAGCCCGTCCATCGCCTCGCAATATCGCTGCCCCCCTGCGCCCTCGCTGGCACTCGGATATTTCGGCTTCTACTTCGACGGTGACGTATGGGTCGCAAGTGCTGATGGGCTAAGCAAGTACGCAATCACGGACGACGTTTCTTTTGGCGGGAATCAGCACCATTTTCTCGGTCAGTCGATGTCAACCATAGTTCCTGATCGCAAGTCAGGATTTGTCGTCACAGAACTTGCTGGGTCAGTGACTGTAAAAGCTTATCGCTTTGAAGGCTCAGTCGCCAACTCAGTGGCGGTCGGTGGATCTGACTTTTTTCAAATTCAACTGTCCCAAGATGGCGAGCGCTGGTACGCGGAGTCCTACGGTGGGCTGCTCCGAAAGAACAGAGATGACACGTATGGTCCTCAACGAGGTCCACTTTTCTTCGAGACGATTGAGTTCATCCCTGGTGCATACGGTCGGCTGATGAAGATCACGGAGTCCGATTCCACGCGCTGGCTTGATGCCGAAGCCAGCCTTTTTCTAGGAGACCCCGTCTTCCATCAAATCCCTAACGACGCCAAAGTCTGGGTCGATCAAGGGCATGTTCTGTATCAATCAAAGGGCACCGTTTACGACGCGGGTCGCTTGTCCACCTTAACCAATATCTCCTCCAAAAGGGAAGCCTTCGGTTTCTCCCCCTGGAACCTCTCTCGGACCGATGACAAACTCACTCTCCTCGCGACCTCTATCTTTGCCGACGGCCCCGTCGTCACCATCAAACGCACCTCGCAGTGGCGTCAAGAGACGATCGCATACGGGTTACACGCCATAGTTTCCACCAACGAACTCCAAAACCCGATCGAGTTCTACGACTTGCGCAAAGGGAAGCTAGTCGCAACTCTAGAGCGGTCTAGCGAGAACCCACTAGACTTCTTGCTCCAGTTCACCGACGGAGTCTTCTGTGGCACCGATCGAATGATCCAAGCCGCCAAACTCGATCCCAAAGAGGCAGACAGATACCAAGTCCTGCGTCGGCTACAGGACCTACTGCAACTGAAGCGCTGAACAGATGCCACCAAGGAAGGCTCAATAGAAAGCATGAAGAAAAACCCTCATTTTAAAGAGTGGACTGAGGTTAAGCGGCTCTTCAATGGTCTCGACCTGGATGCCGTCCTGGCGAAGGGATCGGGCTCAAACCTTGAGCTTTTCATTGTCAAGACCGGGACAACGCTTCACGGAGCCCAATTGCGAGCCGCACTGGTCCACGTTGAGTCCATCCACCTGGAGTGGCTAACGCCGGATGTTCTGGAGATTCGAGGTAACTACTCGAATTGCGTCGTCCACGACGAACGGTCGATTATCCACAGCGAGCCCGGGGCTCTCCAGATAAATGTTCGCGAGGAAAGTCAGGTCAAGCGATGGTTACGAAGGTTTACGAAACGGGCCACCCATACCTCTAAAGTGTGATCACGCAAAAAAGAACGACAGAGATGCGCGCAGGAAAAAACATCAAATCCAGCGAATCCGTGAATCCAGCTCAGTTTTGAACCTAAATCGAGCAAATTCATTCGAATGTGTAGATCCACACATTTAAATGTGTAAAGATTCTCAGCCCAATGTCGAACGAATCAGATGTATCCCAAAGCACGATCCTCCCCTTTGAAAAGGGGAGGTGCCCGGAGGGCGGAGGGGTTCTCCAGCGGAGACCCGTCAAATGAGGCACTACCCAAGAAGTCGCGCAACCTCAGCCTGAAGGCCTTGATCCGAAGGCGGCCTAAAGGCCCCCCTCCCTTAGTACGCCTTCGCAAAGACGACGCGCTGCTGACTCGGCTTGCCCGTGCAGACGCACAGGCCAGGTTCCGCATCGGCCGGATCAAGCGGCGTGAGGGGGATGCAGCGGATGGTGGCTTTGGTTTCTTCGGCGATGCGGTCTTCGGTCTCGGTGGTGCCGTCCCAATGGGCGACCACGAATCCGGCACCGCCTTCGCCGGCGAACACGGCCTTGAACTCTTCCCAAGTGTCCACTCGCCGGGTGGCGGCCTCGCGGCGTGCGAGGGCGGCGGAGAACAGGTCGCTTTGCATGGCGGTCAACGCCGCGGCGATGTAGGCGGGGAGTTCAGTCAACGCGACATTCTCCTTGCCCTCCTTATGGCGGATCGCGACTGGGCAGGCCCCGCCGTCAAGGTCACGAGGGCCGAGCTCGATGCGGACGCACGCGCCCTTGAGCTCCCAATCGTTGAATTTGAAGCCGGGGGATTCCTTCTCGCGCTTGTCGACTTTGACCCGAATCTTGACGCCGTCCCAGCCGGTGGCCTTTATTTCGGCGGCGAGGCCGTCGGCGGCATCGCGGACTCGATCCAAATCTTCACCGCGCCCGATGGGCACGATGACGACTTGGACGGGAGCCATACGCGGGGGCAGTACGAGGCCGCGATCATCGGAGTGGGCCATGATGAGCGTCCCGACAAGGCGGGTGGACACGCCCCAACTGGTGGCGTACACATGCTCGAGTTGCCCCTCGCGGTTCGAGAACTTCACGTCGAACGCCTTGGCGAAATTCTGGCCGAGGTGGTGCGAGGTTCCAGCTTGGATGGCTCGGCCGTCTTGGACCAAGGCTTCGATGCAATAGGTGTGCTCAGCGCCGGCGAATTTCTCGCCCTCGCTTTTCTTGCCGGTGAGCACGGGGACGGCCATGAAGTCCTCGGCGAATTGGCGGTAAACCTCGAGCATCTGGGCGGCTTCGGCTTCGGCCTCATCCCAGGTGGCGTGGGCGGTGTGGCCCTCTTGCCAAAGGAACTCGGTGGTGCGCAGGAAGAGGCGCGTGCGACGCTCCCAGCGCATGACGTTGGCCCACTGGTTGATGAGGATCGGCAGGTCGCGATAGCTCTGAATCCAGCCCTTGTAGGTGTTCCAAATGATGGTTTCAGAGGTTGGGCGGATAATGAATTCTTCGTCCAGCTTAGCGGTTGGATCGACGATCACGCCGCCGCCGTTGGGATCGTTCATGAGGCGGTAGTGGGTGACCACCGCGCACTCCTTGGCGAAGCCTTCGACGTGCTGGGCTTCCTTGCTCAGGAACGATTTGGGCACGAGGAGGGGGAAGTAGGCGTTTTCGTGGCCGGTCTCCTTGAACATGTCGTCCAAGGCGCGCTGCATGAGCTCCCAGATCGCGTAGCCGTGCGGCTTGATGACCATGCACCCTCGCACCGCGGAGTGTTCGGCCAAGCCGGCCTTCTCCACGAGTTCGTTGTACCAAGCGGAGTAGTCCGCCTCGCGCGATGTGATGCCTAAATTGCTAGCCACGGGGAGCTAGTTTGACACAGACGAGGCCACTTGAACGGATTCGATGTTGACCATCACCGACTTTTTGGCGAGCAATTCGCCTCGGCTGTTGAACGCCTCTGCCTTGATTTCCCGCTTGCCTAACTCGTGCTTGCTGGGATCGAGCATGAAGCTCCAGTCGCGGACGTTGGTGGCGGTAAAGGTCGGCACGCCGTCTACCGAGAAGCGTACGACTTCGATAGCCTGCCCGGCCTGAGCCCAGGCGGAAATTCGGGTGCGAGAGTTGATGGTCAACTCGGTCGTGATGGGAGCAGAGACGGGCTCGCCAAAGTTGTTCTTGCCCTGTTGTGGCACGCCGAGGAAGTAGGAATTCTGGGTTGCCTTGCGGTATGCCTCGAGGACGATGGCGTCTTCGAGGAGGGAGTAGTTATTGTTCTTGCGGTGGGCCAACGCGAGGTTGTTGCTGGAAAAATAGTAGATCGCCTTGACCCGGGGAAACTCTTCCGGCAGGCTTTGATACAACTCCATGATGTTGTTGGCGGCGAAATAGGGCACCGACTGCGACTCAAGCGCTGAGTAATGGGTGGTGGCGTACTCGCAGATCATGATCGGCTTGCGCTCGGCAAACAGATCGTACATCGGTTTCAGGAGTTCTCTTGGTCCCACGTCTCGGGCGGGAGATTTCGGATCCTGGTTGAAGTAGGTGACGTTGTACATGTTCACGCCCACCCAGTCCACCCACTCATCGCCGGGATAATAATCCATCACATTGGTCATGGGCATGGCGTAGGGGCACCAAACAGTGGCCACGTTTGGGGCGCGTTCTCGCATCACTCGGGTCACGAGTTTCCACTTTTCGATGTACTTGTTGGGGTCGCCATGGTAGGCCACCCAGTCGCCGTTCATCTCGCTGGCGAATCTTAGGAACACCTTGGCACCAGAGGCGCGAAGGTCTTCGGCAAGTTGGATCAGATATTCGTCGTCTTGAACTGCGTCAAGCCCGGCGTTGGGCTCGAGGGCGATCTGGACGTACTTGTTTTGCGCGGCCAAATAGCGCAGGTAATCGATCGGCAAAGGGCGTCCGTAGCCCATGTAGAAGAAGTACATCGCATGGTCGTGTCCGACGCGCTCCTCGAAATCGTGGGGTCGCTTGCGTTTGGTGCCGTGAGAATCGGTGAACGACGCCGGGAGGGCCGGATCGAGGTCAATGTAGGCGCCCAGGTAGCAACCGTCCAACGGCTCGTACTTTGCGATCCCGGTGCTCGGATTTGAGGACTCTGGCGTGTAGTGGGCGCTGAGAACGATGGAAGCTTCGGTACTTGGGGTGGCGATGAACGCGGGACGTCCGAGATCCAGCACTCCGAGCGTGAGCCCGAGCGCGAGAACCGCCGCCGCGACAAACCAAGAAACGATATTCATGCCAGCTCGCCTGTTTACTAGGTTCCATAGTTTGGAGCCCGGGCGTTAAGAAAATCTATGTTGGCCTACCAGGTTTGGGCATTTTTACTGGTCAAGGGCCGGTTTGTCGTTGGTTTTGGGTTGGTCGGCGGGCCAGATGCTCTCGGGGGAGACCGATAGGGCAGTGGCAAGTTGGGTAAGACTATCGCCCTCTACGCCCTCGATCTTTGGGCCGAGTACGCCTTTGACGTCGATGATTTGAAAAGTCGGGCTAACGCTAGCTTTGTAGGTGAGAGTAGTCCGTCGGTCGGGATCGGGGATCACGAGGACGGGTGGGGTGTGCTTGGCTTCCCAGAGTTCGAAGTTGTTCACCGGGCTGGCGACTACGCCCACTACGGCGAGTCGTTCAGAGCCGACTTCATCTTGAATCTTCTTTGCAGCTTCTAAAGCGGCGAGACCGGTCTTGCCATCGGGGTGGATGAAGACCACAAGCAGCTTGCGCGTGCGGGTGATGTCGAGCATGGAGACTTGCTCGCCGTCGCCGGTCATGCCCGAGAATGGAGGGGCGAGTTCGCCCGCGGGAGATCCGAAGACGCCGCATCCGGCGAGCATCATTGCCACTACTCCGCCCGCAATCCACCTCATGAAACTCGTTCCTTCCATCCGCTAAATCCGACCAATGTCCAGCCCACGATAAAACAAACGCCGCCAATGGGGGTAATTGCTCCCAACCACCGGACGCCGCTAATGGCCAACGCATAAAGCGAGCCGCTGAAAATGACGCACCCGGCGAGGAGCAACCATGAACCGATTCGTGCCCGCTTTTCGTTCGTGACCTGCGTGGTCAATAGAAGCGAAACTAGGATTCCCAAACCTTGAATTTGATGATATTGGCTCGCGATCCCGTAGGTAGTCATCGAGGCCGCGGATAGTTGGTCTTTCAGCGCATGGGCTCCAAACGCGCCGAGGGCGACGGACAGTGCCACATTGAGCGCGGCGACCAAAAAGAGAATCCGCATGCAGATTCAATGTACCCGCAGTTAGGCTGCGTCCTGAATCTGGGAGCCGAGCGATTGGAATGAATTGAGCGCGTTTTCGCCGCGATCAGCCTCGGCCTTGGCCGCTTTCATCTCGTCCATCAGCGGCGGCATTTTTTCCTTGTACGTGGCTTCAATATCCTGGAGGGCGATATCGTGGCGGTCTTCAATTTGTTTCATCTGTCGGCCCAATTCGGCCTCGGCAACCATGCGCCGCAGACCGTCCGCAACCGTGATGAGCACGCCAAGCAAAAGGGGCACGCCGATGACGCCTAAAAGGAGCTTGCCGGTGGCGGTGTTGGGTCCCGCGGTTGCCGCGACGCCCGCTGAGACGAAGCACACGATAAAGTAGCTCGCATAACCCGCGCAACCGAGGCCGGCCGACATCATGCAGCCCGTCTGAGTGCGGTCGCTCACGACATCAAGTCCCAAAAGTTGTCGCTGGGCGTTTTGCTCGTGGTACTTTGCCCCCTTCATCAGGCTGAACTGTTGGGACTTCCACTCTTTCAGTTCGTCCATCTTGTTTTGAATGCGATGGACGGCGAGTTGGCACTCCTTGATGTAGTTTTTGCACACCAATCGAGCGGCGTCAAGCGAGCTCATAAGGCCACGCTGGGCTTCTCCCCGGACCCACGCCGCGAGAAGCATGTCGGGGCGTTGCATCGCGGTGTCTAGCGAAGAAAGGGAGTTAACAGTGGTGGACGGCAGCTCAAGACCCGAGTGCAGGTCCGAGAGCTTGGTTTGAGCCTCAAGGTTGGTCTTCTGCCAGAGTTGGAGCGAGCGTTTCGCCTCCGAGACCAGGGAGTTCGCCGCGACTTCAAGACTACCGCGCCAGGAAGTCGCTTTCGCCAGCAACTCGTGATCGCCGTAGACGCCAAGAACCCCGACGGGCCACTCCATGCACAGTTTGGCGATGAGGCCGCGAGCGTCCTCCACTCGGTCCGCTCCAATCGCGGCGCAAACTTGGTCGTAGATGACGAGAGGATCAGTATTGGTTGGAGGAATTTTGATGAGCGTTTGATACGCCGCTTCAAAGGCGCCGCAGTCCATTTGTCCCCGAGCCAAAATCCGGTTGGCTTCGACGAAAAGAACATCTCGATCGGCGCTAGCCGCGAGACAGGCTTGGAGGAAAGAATTTTGGGCACCGTCGCGGTTATCTCGGCGCAGATTTAGCCAGCCATTGAGCAACCAGGTGTAGCAGTCGCGCTGGCCCACAGGCTGCTGCAAAACTTCATCAAGATAGTTGCTGGCGTCTTTGAGCCAGTCCTCTTCGTCTAGCTGCGGTTCCAACAGATAGCGGGTCAAAGCCTGTTCGCCCAATGCGCGGCTCTTCTGGAGTCGATCGGGCATTCGATCTATCTTTTTGTTGCTCGCGAAGCGGATCGAGCGGTTGCTTTCGACGATGCGGACAGCCTCGTCGTCGATCAGATCAAGCAGCATCTTGCGAGAGTCTTCGAGCGCAGGCTCAACCTTGGATTCGCCGCTTAGAGTTCCGGAGATACTGAGCATGCGCTCGATGCTCTGCCGGACGGGCGAACTGACGTCGCCAAGAAGATAACCTTCCTGCTCGGGTGGCAGGGTATTCAGCATCGTTCCCACACGCTCGAGGGATTGTCGTAGGCTGGTTTTAATAAAGCGCTCGGCTTCTGGAATGTCGGGGGTAAGGAGGAAGAGGGCAAGCCGGTACTCCGCCGATCGGAAGTAGCCTCCCGTCGCGCGCGCTTTTTCAGTCAATATTTGGTGGAGATCGTTTCCCCTCATGGCCTCGGCAGATGAAGAGTCATAATGCCCGTATGCTCCTCGAAGGAAAGAAGGGCCTTGTGCTCAACGTCGTTAACAAGAATAGTATCGGTTGGGCAATTGCCGAATCTGCAGTGCTACACGGCGCAAAAGTGGGAATAGGCGCACAAAA
Organism: Chthonomonas sp.; assembly: GCA_031425375.1. GTDB lineage: Bacteria > Armatimonadota > Fimbriimonadia > Fimbriimonadales > Fimbriimonadaceae > JAFLBD01. Next base: position 398,759 of record JANPJF010000003.1, read on the forward strand.
TGACAGAATGTTGGACGCAGTCACGAAGCTCGTGGGCGACAACGATGCCTACACCCCCTTCGTGGTTGACTTCACCGATGACGCCCAATTGGAGGCGTTGGCGGAGAGGGTTAAAGAAGTTTACGGCACCATCGACTTCGTGGTCCACTCAGCGGCCTACGCTAACCGAGACGATCTAGCGGGCAGGTTTATTGACACCAGCCGAGACGGGTTTGCGATGGCGCTCGACATCTCAGCATTCTCTTTGGTTGGGCTTTGCCGAACGCTAGAGCCGCTGATCAACGATGGGGGGTCGGTGATGGCACTCTCCTATTTAGGATCGGTTCGAGCGGCAGAGAATTATAACGTGATGGGTGTGGCCAAGGCCGCCCTTGAGTCGGCGGTTCGTTATCTGGCGAGGGATATGGGGGTTCGCGATATCCGAGTTAACACGTTATCCCCTGGGCCCATCAATACGGTTGCCGCCCGTGGTGTGAAGGACCTTGGGAAGATGATCGAGCACGTTCACGAAAAGGGGTTGCTCCATTCCCCCTTCGGACAGGAAGAAGTAGCCGGCTCGGCGGTCTATCTGATGAGCGATTTATCGAAGGGCGTCACAGCCCAGGTCATCTACATCGACAACGGCTACAACGTTGTCGCGCTTTAATCACACACCGTTAATAATGCCGGTTCCGCGCGCCTAAAATGAACTAAAATGGGGCGTGCGAGTGCTCTTCGTCTGCTGGCCCGCGGCCTTTGATCCGGCTAATTCGGGAGCTCGGGGTTTTCGCACGCTCGCCCACTGGATGGCCGAGGCGGGACACGACGTGACGATGCTCAGCGGCGGGATTTTCCGTCATCCGGTCGATTTGGGTGACCATTTGCGCCCTTTTGGTGTGGTTGGGTCCGGTCGTTACCGTTCAGGCTCGCGTTCGTTGGTGATGTTCAATGACCGTGGAGTCAAGGTCAATTTCGTCTGCACGATGGCGCACGAGGATTTGGTTGAAGCCACCGATGTTCGAACCTTCGTTTCGCATGGTCAGCGCCTCGTGCGAGATTTCCGTCCCCAACTGACGGTCCACATGGGCGCCCAGCGGGGCGTGACGGAGGTCGTTCGACTGGCTCGAAACAGTTCTAGTCGAGTTCTGGCGACGGCGTGGGAGTTCGGCTGGGAAACGCGCCAAGCGTTCGAGCTTGCCCATCAGGTGGTGTGCAGCACCAAGTTTCTCGCGAACCATTATCAGCAGCGGATTGGATTGAAATCGGTCGGTTTTCCGCCGCCCACCTCCTCGGACAGCATCGCAGAGACAGGCGTGAGATCCACCTTATTGGTCACCGAGACGATCCCGGTAATGGGAGCGCCTACATTGGTGGCCCTGCGCGATCAAGGTTTCACCGCTCCGATTCGGATCGAAGGCCGACCGGCCGACTGGAACACCACGGAAGTACCGAAGTTGCCAGATATCGAGATCGAAGTCGCCACCACCAGACGGAGCGACCTTTGGCAGGGAGTGAAAACCGCGCTGTCCATATCGGTTGAGGCGGGCGGAGCCGCCGGCGCAGAAGCGGTACTGAACCACGTGCCATTGGTGGCAGATGCCACGGGGCCGAACGAGGAATCGAGCGGTGGATTCGGAAGGTTCTTGCACACAGCATCCGAGAATGGGGCGGCGTGGGCGGAGGCGGTGACGGACGTTTGGAATCACCCAATTGACGAGGCAGAAGCTGAAACGCTAGCCCTCAAGCTCTACGCCCCAGAAATCCAGCGTTCTGCCTACGTCCGGTTACTAGAACGCACCCAACAGGGCTGAGCTACTTTCCGCCCAGTAGTCTGCCAGCGTCTTGGCTCACCACGAATACCATAAGTGCCATCACGAGGAAGGCACCGACGGTGGTGATCGTGTACTGTGTTTCGATGCTGAGGCGGCGGCCACGACGGAACATCTCCGCAAGGGCGACCATCATTTGCCCGCCATCGAGCGGCGGAACGGGCAGCAGGTTCATGAATCCGAGCGACGTACTGAGCACGGCGGCGAGGATCAAGAGCGGATACAGGCCTGCCTGGGAGGCATTGTGGGTTTCCTTAACGATCGCGGCAGGGCCAGAGAAGCTCTCGGCGGCGCGTTGTGGAGCGGCGAACAGGCTGAGGAGCTGCTTACCATAGAGTATCGGAGCTTCTAGGGCGCGTCGGGCCGCTTCTGCGGGAGCGAGGCGTACCATCTTGGTACTCGGGCCAGCGCCAAATTTGTATTGCCGCTTGATCTCATCGGTAAAATCCATACCGGGACCAAGGACGGGTGATGCGGCTTTTTCCAATTCTGGAGTTACGGTTGTGGCTCCTGGGACACCCTCACGCTCATAGACGATTTGCAGAGGTTTCCCCTCGGAAGATCGAACCGCTACCACGATGTCATAGAAGGTGGTGACGGGTGATCCCCCCATGGCCAGGATCTTATCGCCCTCTTTTATTCCCGCTTTAGAGGCGGGCATGCCGTAGGAAATTCCACCAATGATGGGTTCATCGGACACATCCATTTGCCCGAAACTCACGAACGCGGTAAAGAACAAGACTGAGCCGAGAAGGATGCTGAAAAGTGGTCCCGCGAAGAGCACCATGAACCTCGCAAAGGGTGATTTGGAGTAGAACCCTCCCTCGACATGAACTTCGCTGCCGTCCGGTTTTGGAGCCATTCCGCGCATGGAGGCGAAGCCGCCGAGCGGGAGAGCCAGCAGGCTAAATTCCGTTCCTTCCTTGCTGGTGGTGTACCAAACGGGGCGGAAACGGACGGGAATGACGGTTTCTCCCTCGCGTACTGACCCGTGCCCCATTTCGGACTCATCGAGTTTGTTGCTGAGGGGCTGGTAGTAGAGGTAAAGCAGGGCCACGATGCTCGCATAGAAGCAGATGAGCAGGACGCTGGCGGCGTCGGAGAAGCCGGAGCCTCGGGTGGAAAATGTCAGAATTCCGAGGGCGGCTGCGTAGGCAATGCCCATTGTCTTGACGAGTTGCGTCACCGGCAGGCGATAGAGCGTATTGATGCGCCATCCGATCCAGACGGGGAAGACAAATGCGAGCAGAAATAGACCAGCCAAGTAAGCGGCTCTAAGGTCTTGCATCGCGCAGAGTGCTGTGCCCAGCAGCGTCAGGCCATAGGCGAGGCCGACGATTCTGGCGGGAAGCATTTTCCTAGCCAAACCGACCTCAAGGTCCGTCTTGCGGATGCCGCCGACCATGACGGCAAAGGACTCGACTTTCATTCCGAATAGCTTGGCGAACCAAAAATGTCCAAGTTCATGCACGAAAACTAGGAGCGTGATGATGATCATGAAGTTGACCGCCGTCATCGCGTACTGAAGTAAAGTTTGTAGGCTTTCCATGCAATTATTTAAGTTTTAAGGACCATTCGCCGGGCTTGTTGGTCTGCTTCCACCAAATTGTCGAGCGTCGCTGATTGTACTACGTGGGAATCAAGGCACTTTTGCACCAGCTCCGAAATGCCCAGGAACGAGAGGCGGCCTGAAAGGAACTCGCTGACCGCGGCTTCATTCGCAGCATTGAAGAAGCAAGGGGCGGTGCCACCCTTTTCGTCCGCTGCGCGAGCAATGCGGAGGGCGGGGAAGACGTCTTCGTCCACCTCTTCAAAAGTAAGGCTTGGCGTGGCCGTTGGGTTCCAGGGTTTCATGGAATTGGGCACGCGTTGGGGCCAAAGGAGGGCGTATTGAATGGGCAAACGCATGTCCGGCCAGCCTAACTGACCAAGCATTGAGCCATCGTTGAACTCGACCAGGCTGTGAACCACGCTCTGCGGATGGACGCACACTTGAACCTGCGACATCGCGAGTTGGAACAACCATTTCGCCTCGATCATCTCGAGGGCTTTATTCATCATCGTCGCGCTGTCGATTGTAATTTTCCCACCCATGGACCACGTCGGGTGGTTCATCGCCTGCTCTATCGTAACGTCACGCAACTGATCCCGCCTCCATCCCCGGAACGGTCCGCCGCTGGCGGTGAGGGTGATGCTGCGGATATCGGTGTAAGGATAACCCTGCAAACATTGAAAAATAGCGCTGTGTTCGCTGTCGATCGGGGTGATGGTCACGCCATGCTCAGCGCAGAGCGGCATCACGATTTCCCCTGCCGCAACCAAGACCTCTTTGGTCGCCAGGGCGATTTGCTTGCCTGCTTTGATCGCGGCGATGGTGGGCAGAAGCGCAGCCGCGCCGGCGATCGCGACAACCACCAAGTCCACATCGTCTGCGGTGACCATGTCGACCAATGCGGGCATGCCCTCCGAGGCTAGCGCGAGTTTCGAAACGCCGTGCGTCGCGCCGAGTTGATCCAAACGTAACGCATCGGTGTTGGCGGCAAGACCGACGGCGCGCAACAGAGTGGGGTGTTGGGCGACGACATCCAGGGTTTGGACGCCGATACTCCCCGTTGCGCCCAAGATCGCCACTCGTTTCATGGCCCATTATGGCCGCATTCCAGCGAGAGTCAGGTTCAAACCGATAGACTCTAACCTCATGGATGACGATCGATTTGTCCTTCCCGACGCGCTCGCCGAAGAACTAGCTGCCACGTACGGCACGCCGCTGTACGTTTTGGATGAGGCGAGTTTTCGAAACCGCCTCAGACGATATAAGAAGGCGTTCGAGCAGACGTGGATGGATGTTGAAATCAGTTATGCCAGCAAAGCGAATTCGATCTTGCGCGTGCTTCAGATCGCGCATTCGGAGGGGTACACGATTGATGTGGCGAGCGAAGGGGAATTTCGGGCGGCGCTCATGGCGGGTGTGCCCGCAGAAGATTGCCACTATCACGGAAACGCAAAAACCCCTGAGGAGCTGGAATTTGCGATCAGCTCGGGCGTGGGGCAGATCGTCATTGACAACTTTCGCGAAATCGAACTGCTGGCAAGCTTATCCCCCCAAAAGGTTCTCCTCCGACTTGCGCCCGGCGTCGATCCGAAGACTCATGCCGCCATCAGCACCGGCCAGGCGGACACTAAGTTCGGGTTCAACATCAGCGACGGCTCGGCAGAACGAGCGGTGGAGCGATGTCTTGAGCTGGGGCTCAACCTAATCGGTTTTCATTGCCACGTCGGTTCACAATTACTCGATCCGGAGGCGCAGCGCAATGGCGGGGTTCAGCTCGCCAAGTTCGCGGTCGAAATGCATCATCGCCATCGTTTCGCTGCGCAAGTCATCAATGTCGGAGGCGGTCTGGGGGTGCGTTATGTGCAAGACCAGGTACCGATGTCGGTCGAAGAGTATTGCCAACTCGTGGTGAACGAAATGAAGGATGCGCTCAGTCTCCTCCCCGAACCGCCAGTTTTGGGCCAAGAGCCGGGGCGGAGTGTCATCGCGGAGGCCGGGGTCACCATCTACCGCGTGCTCGTTAAGAAGACCGTTCCGACCATGCTGGGACCTAAGACCTATCTCTCAGTGGACGGCGGTCTTAGCGACAACCCGCGCACCGTGATGTACGGCGCTGATTATGAGGTTCGGGCGATCGGGGTCAGCGGGGAAGAAGCAGAATTCACGGTCAGCGGCAAGCACTGCGAGACTGACAAACTCTTCGATTCCAAGTCATTGCCCGCGAGCGTGGGCGAGGGCGACCTGCTCCAGGTGCTCTGCACTGGCGCTTACAACGCCAGCATGGCGAGCAACTACAATCGGTTTCGCCGCCCTCCTTGTGTCCTTTTGTGCGGCGATGGCACCGTAGAAGTCATACAGAAACCTGAATCATGGGCACAATTGTTCAGCCGAGAGTCATGATAACGATCTGTCGCGTACGATGATACGGAGACGCAAAGTTCACAGAATCTTAAAAAAGTCCATTTCCCCCGTACTTTTGGGCAAAAAGTCCTGTATAAAGAAACATGCTTGAAAGTCAAGCGCGTCCTCATATCTCAAAGAGAGCATTTACGCTCATCGAACTTCTTGTCGTGATCGCCATCATCGCGATCCTTGCCGCGATCCTGTTCCCCGTTTTCGCACAGGCTCGTGCCGCCGCAAATAAGACCGTCGACATCAGCAACATGCGCCAAATTTCCATGGCGCACAACATGTACAGCTCCGATAACGACGACCACATGCCCATGTCCAACAGTGGTGGTCATCCCACAGGTTGGGGTTATGGTCCGCCCGACACGGTGCCTGGACAGCAAATGTCGCCGTACGTGAAAAACGAAGAGATCTTTTTCACGAAGATGGACTCTTGGACCAGCAACAAGGAGCGCATCATCGCAGACCACTTGCCTTACACCAGTGCTACATATCCGATGGCGCTGCGACGGCAGTACTCCCTGATGGTCCGGTCTCACGTCGGCTATAACTACCTGTTCTTTAGCCCGTGGCGCATCCTCCCGGCGGGATCACCAGCTCGTCTGACGTCCTACTCGCTGAACATCAGCGAAATCCAAAATTCATCGGGCACCATTATGTGGGCCACGAGTCTTTGGGACCGAAACGCAGCGGGAACTCCGCAAGGTGCCGGTAACTGGGTCATTGAAGCTCCGTGCGACAAGAACTCCGCTGGTGTTGCTTTGCGACCACGTAGCCAGTTTGCTCCTCCCCCACTCGGCGATGGCACAGGTTATCAGTACACGAACGGCTGGTGTTTGAACACTTGCACCACCTCCTCGTACTGGCTCGCCTACGGTGGAATGTGGCCATTCCACAACCAACAGAAAACGGGTACGCAGCCTGGACTGAAGGACGGACACGTAATCGTCGGCATGGCCGATGGCAGCGTCAAATCCATGCCGGTTCGCCGAACGTTAGCCGGATGTATTCCAACTGGAACGCTTGAAGGTCGGCTGATCGCTGGTCAGGAAAGCGCCTACATGTGGGACCTTGATTAATGAAGTGCACTCTTCTGCTTCTGGCATTGTTCTCCTTTGCTTTGGTCGGGTGTGACAACTCTACAAAGGCTCCGGCTGGGCAGGATTCGATGTCCGACATCGTTGGACAGGCTCCTCCACCAGATAAGGTGAACGACGGGACTAAAGATGGCAAGCCCCCCGAGGGCGAGCCGCAAGGCGTTCCACGCGGACGATAAGCCCGCACTGCAGATCCCCCCGCTCAGAGAGCGGGGGTTTTTTTTGTCTTTGAGTGGGTATGCGTGGCTATATCCGCGCTTTAGTTTCCTCTCGGGATGACTCTTGTAAACAGTCGCCCCTCTCACTTTGGGAGTGCGCGGCTTCATCCGCGCTTTGTTTTCCGCCCGGGATTAGGCTTGGAAATTGTCGCGAAACGTTGGGAGTGCGCGGCTTCATCCGCGCTTTGTTTATCGCCAGGGATGATACTTGGAGATTGTCGCCTCTCACTTTGGGAGTGTGCGGCTTCATCGCGCTTTGTTTTGCGCCAGGGATTAGACTTGGAGATTGTCGCAGCCCAAATAGGAGGGTTAACCTGATCCGCACTCCCAAAGTGGGCTACCGCGAAGAGGACGACTTTTCCCTGGCGAAGGACAAAGCGCGGATGAAGCCGCACACTCCCAAAGTGGGCTTCCGAGAAGAGGACGACTTTTCCTGGCCAAAAACAAAGCGCGGATGAAGGCGCGCACTCCAAAGGGGGTGCCGCGAAGAGGACGACTTTTCCCTGGCCGAAAACAAAGCGCGGATGAAGCCGCGCACTCCCAAAGGGGGTTGCCGCGAAGATCTGACCGCCGGGCTCCTCGATCGTATCGGTGGAGACCAATGGCCTCTGCCCCCGGTTGGTCCCAAACAGGGTCGCGCAAAACACGTCACTCGCTAGTTCGCCCAAGAAAGAAAATTTGTTGCGAGTACTTGTAACGCATTTGTAACGCACAGGGGGTTACCTTGTCACGACCGCCCCCTACAATCTTCATCAGCGCCGCAAGGAGCGTCACACAACAATGAAGAACCTTACAATCAAGTCACTCGCCGTTCTTTGCGGCCTTACCGCCCTCACCGCGATGTCCTCGCAAGCCATCGCCCAGACCCCGAGCACCGCCGCGTTTACCTTTAACAAAAATCGTCCTGGCCTGGTGGTCCTACTCCACGGCGTAACTCCCAAGCCAGTTGAAGACGAAGAGCAACAGATTGGCAAGTCGGGCCATGCGCGACACTACTGGGGCTACGACTTCATCAAAGGACTCCAAGGCCGCCCAGGCGAAAACACCATGACGGTTGTCACCCCAGTTCTCGGCGGCAACTTCCGAGCCCGCATCACGGCCCCCGCTGACTGGAAGCCCGACACTGCGGACACCTTCGGCCTCGATCTTGCCCCAATCTGTTTTCCGCTCTCTCCGTACAGCACCATTCCTGCGGCCTCTCAGAACAACGCGACCTTCATCAAGGAGTTCATCCGTAAGGCAACGTTCGGGGGAGGACCAGACAAAACGATGGTGATGATCAACACTCGGGACGGTTCGAAGCACCTCATGCCCCAACTGGCGGAAACCGTTGAGGAGATTTACTACAGCTACACCGCGGCATTTGGTCACCTCCCAGAATTGCAACAGCCACAGATTTACTTGGTGGGACATAGCTTTGGTGGCATCATCGCCCGAGCTATCCTCGCCAATCCAACTGGGCCAGATCTCTTCGGAAACTCGCTGAACGCTTCGCAGCGCCTGAAAGCTGACTATCTGCGACGTAGAGTCGTTCTGGTACAGACCCTCGCTGCCCCTCACGAAGGCACTTTCATCGGCGACCCAGCTGGCGACATCGCGGATTTCATAACGATATACGGCCCGACCATCCTAACCGGTGTCCTGGGTGCCTACAACTTCCTTTCAAACGGAAATCAGACTGCAGCAGAGCTTGAAGCGGAGGCGACTGAATTGGTCCACAAAGCGCTCGATGCCGTGTCAGGCAAGCGAGACTGCCTCCAAGATTTGGCTCGGATGAGCGAGTACAACAACGGCATTCTTCACCCCAACACCGCTAGACGACAGATCAATGGTTCGCTGGTGCCCATTTATACCGCCGCGGGACGGGTCCCCGGAGGGACGTCGTTCGACCAAAGTCGTGCGATCTTCTACTTCGGCGGGAATACCTACAACCCATTGAGCTCCCTGGACCTTTTCAGCGGACCTCGCGCTGCGAAGGAAGCAAGCTCGCTGAACCTCGTCAACGCGCTTTTGCACAGTGAAGGTTACGGAAGAGAAGGCAAGCGGCCGTGGGGTACCGCAGAAAATGTAAACGGAGACCGTGTTTCAAGCGCTCACGCGGGCTTTGGACCTCTCACGGCTCGCCCGGTCGGCCAAGCATGGTATCCGACGAGCACCGCGATCAACGGACTGCTTGACGCGTTTCTACGCGGAAGGCCGTACGTGGAAGGCGCCTCGGACGGAGAATGGGATAGCGACGGCTTCCTCGCCTGGGACTCGGCTCATGCTTACCACCTAAACACCACCAACTTCTACCGCATCTACAATCAAAACACGTACGGAAGCCTGCTCCCCTGGGACGTCAATCATCACGGCGACATCATGTTCAACCAGGCCAATGGCGTATGGATTCATAACGAACTGATCCGCAATGCCGGCCCAATCAACAAGCCTTTGGCGCGAACGAGCGTGTGGGGGATTTACGACACCCCTGTCACTCCCTCCAACAACATCAAGCTGGAAGTGTTGCTGATCAATGATCCAAACCATGACCTCGACTACGCCTCAGGCGCTGACTACACCATCAAGGTGCGTATGGGGGCGACGGAAACGACCAGAAACCTGCCAAACAATTTCGACGAAGTTCGAAACTTGACGCCCTTCACGATCACCAATTTCGCTGGAACCGTGGTGCCCATTCGTATCACGATCATCGAGCGAGACAACCCGCCGTCAGATCCGAACGATCTGTGCTCGGCCAGCGAGAACCGGGGTCAGACTTCCATGTACCTGTACTATGATGTGCGTACCAATCGGGTCCTCGGCGATCTGCAGGGCAGCGGAAATCAGATATTGCGCAGCAATCCACTCTGGTCTGGAATCGTCAATCGAGTGGAGACTAAGATTCGCATCAGCAAGTTCTAAGCTCCCCACCCAGCTCCTAGGCCCCCAGTTTTGACTGGGGGCCTTTTGTTCGTTGCAGCCGCTTGTTTCGCGTATAATGGGGGGCGACTTTGCCCGATCGTCTAATGGCAGGACGACTGACTCTGACTCAGTTAATCGTGGTTCGAATCCACGTCGGGCAGCCATTTTTGCGTATATTGGGCGTATGTCCGCGCTCAATGCCTTTTTGGTGACCGTCGCCGCCCTGGCTCCTGCACAACCGAGTCGCCACGTTTACCCCCTGGCCCCCGCCATCGAGGCACCCATTGTTTCGACTGACATTTCGGAGTTCCCATCGGGGAAGGCTTGGAGCATTGAAGCTCGGGATTTGGCGAGTCGGTGGTTCGGCACCATCACCAGCCTCTTGGCGACCGACGGGCGCGACCCGCTCACGGGCAAGCCAAAAGGGAAGCCGTATATCTCCCCGAAGGTCATCACGCTCATTTTCAAGCCCAAAATTGATCCTCCTGCGTACGCGAGCGGCACGGCCATCACGATCAACGGAGAATGGATCACCGCGAATCCGGGAGATTTGGGCATGGTCATTCACGAGCTCACCCACGTGATCCAGGCCTACCCGCGCAATGAGCACAACACGGGTTGGCTGGTTGAGGGGATTGCGGATTACATCCGCTGGTGGCGCTACGAACCGGAGCTCCACGCGGGGCGAGGGCGCACCAAGATCGATCCTCAAAAATCAAAGTACACCGATGCATATCGCACCACCGCGATGTGGCTCGCTTGGATCGGTAAGCGCTATCACATGGCGATCGTGCCTTGCCTAGATCGCGTTTTGCGCGACGCCGAGGACCCGATGCCGGAGTTCAAGCGGGTGACGGGGAAGACCGCCGACGAACTCTGGACGGAGTTCGTCGGCGAGCAGGTCTAGCGAAGCGGCTTCTGGGCGAGCCACTGGTCGCCGATCCTTCTTTCGAGAGGATTGGCGTCCGGGCTACGGTTCACCTTCACCGACTCGCGATAGGCGGTTTCCGGTGTGACTTCAAACTCCTTTGTTTCCCCTCCTCGCTGAACGGTCACTTTGATCGGTGTGCCCGCTTTGGCGTTGGCGGTCGCGGCGGCGATAGATTGCCCAAGCGCTCGTCCCGTAGCGCCTTCGATTTTGGTGCCGTTGACGGCCAAGATCGTGTCTCGGAACATTAGCTTGTCCTTGGCGGGACCTCGGACTTCCGTGACAACCAGCGCGGTGACGCCCGGCCCTCCGCTCCAGGAAAAGCCGAGATCAACGTACGGCTCGCGGGCGGTGACCATCTCCAGCCCACCCATACGAAGGGCATTTTCAATCGGCATCTCCGGTTGCATCACGATTCGATCGTAGGCAGCTTCCATCCCAGGACCGCCGTATTTGACGCAGAGATCGCGAATGGCAGTCTCGGCAAATCCCGGCTTTTCGTCGCGACACATCTCCCACAGAGTTTTCGTCACGTCGTCCAGGCTGTACTTGCCGTTGGAACGAGTGCGAATTTCGAGGTCAAGTGCCATTCCGGCGACCCAGCCGAGGTCGTAATAGCTGATGCGGTAGCCGTTACTGTTGCCCCGACCGCTGGAAGTTTCCGCGACGCGCAAGCTGCTGTCATGAGGGCTTACGTCCTTGAAAGCGGCGTTGCGGCGCACCGACTGCACGTTCGAATTAATGCTGGCGAAGAAGCTCGCGTCATCGGTCCATCCGTAGCTATGCAGCAGTTTGTAGGCGTAATAATCGGTCACCCCTTCTAGCCACCAAAGGGCGCCGGTGGTGGGCAGTTTGGTGTAATCGAACGGCCCGAGCACGGCGGATCGAATTCTCTTCACGTTCCAAAGGTGGAAAAACTCGTGCGAAATCACCCCGACCGCGCGAGGACCAACTCCGGCGGCGAGAGAGATTTGGGTCGAGCTCAGATGCTCAAGCCCGCCCGCTCCGTCAGCGGCTTCATTGACGTCGAAGTGCCAGATGTACTTCGAGTACGGAGCCGACTTTCCGAAGAAGTCGGTCTGCATGTCGGTCACGAACTGGCATGCCTTGATGAGCTTGGGTCGGTCCACCTTGTCCTTGCCGATGCCCCGCATGACGATCACGTGCGGCTTGCCTCGGCTGACGTATTGATCCACGATCAGGTTATTGCCGGCGGTCACCGGGTTATCGGCGAGGACGTCGTAATCGGGAGCGTGGAAGACTCCTTTCTTCTCGTCCAAGCCCGAGAATACTTGCCACCCAGTGGGGGTTTTGACCGTGAGACTGCACGGCTCGGCCTTGCGGCTGGTCTCGTACATGTAGGTGCTCGGCCCGCTCCAGTGCATTGCGCCGAGGGTGAATCGAGCGTTGAGGTCGTACTTAATGATTGTCTCCTTCGCGGGAGCCCCCACCCATGTGCAGATGTCATTCACGGCCACGCCAAGGCCGGTTGGCAGTTCCCAAAACTTCCGGGTGCTGGTCATCTGGGTTTCGATGGTGAGCGGATTACCCTTACCGTCGGTGGCGACTAGGTTCAGTACACTCTTAAAGTTGTCGCGCAGGACGTACGCTCCCGGGGCCCAATTCGGAATCTGCAGCTTTGCCCCGCCTTCGGTCTTGGGAATTCGCATCGTCACGCTAATCTGATTCGCGTCGGGCTTGCACTCGACTTGGTAAGAAATCTCGGCGGCGGAGAAGGCGGAAATAGCCAAGAGGCTAACGGTAAGCATTCGCTTCATGGCCTTAACCTTACCGCAAGACTGCCACAATAGCCTCATCATCCAACTTCCGCCCACCTTGGCCTTTCTTGACCGTAGCTTCGAGACCGTCCGTAAGAATTACGCCCCGATGCTGCTCATCCAGGCTTTCATGGCGGGATTGGTCTTGCTTTATTTTCAAACCGAAGAGGTTCGGCAATTCGCTCACACGATTGGTGAGGCGAAGGTGCGGGGAGGGTTGCCGTTTGCTTTCTTCGCGGGGGCCATCGCGGGAGGATTGATCCCGGAAATCGCCAAGCTGGTCACCGGCAAACTGCGCCGCTACGACCGCCACTTGGCCGGTAAGGCCTTGTGGGCTGGCGTGGTGTACGGCATCGTGGGAATCCAGGTGTCCCTACTCTATGATGCGCAAGCCCTCTGGTTTGGCACGGGTACAGATTTGGGGACGCTCACGATCAAGACGGTTGTGGACATGCTGACTTTCACGCCGTTCATCAGCATCCCGACTGCCGCCGCCCTGTTCTCGTGGTGGAAGCACGACTTCGATTGGAGCTACTGGCGGACGATTTTCACTTGGAAGTTTTATAAGACTGAAGTGCTGACCGCGATCCCGCTCTGCTGGGCATATTGGATTCCGATTCTGTATTGCACCTATGCGCTCCCTACAGACCTTCAATTCCCCTTTGCGATCCTCGCCGAGTCCGCTTGGAGCGTGCTGTTTGTATTCCTAATTGTCGGAGAATAGAAAAAGAGGCTGACCCGAATCGGGTCAGCCTCTTTCTTGCTTAAGCAGTTGTGCTTAGCTGACGATTAATATCGTCCGCGTCCGCCGCCGCCACCGCCGCCACCGCGTCGGTCGCCGCCGCTGCCGCCGCGACCACCGCCGCCGCCGCCGCTATAGCCGCCGCCACCGCCGCCGCCGTAGCCGCCGCGATCACCGCCGCCGCCACCGCCACCACGATAGCCGCCGCCACCGCCACCACCGCCGCCGCCACGAGGACGATCTTCTTGCGGGAGGGCTTCATTCACGCGGATTGCGCGACCACCCAAGGTGCTGCCGTTCAAAGCTTCAACGCAGGCGTCCAGCTGGTCGCCTTCGATGTCTACGAAGCCAAAACCACGGTCGGGAATGATGCGTGCGCTATGAGGTTGGAAATCCCCGAAATGCATCAACAGCTCGGATTCAGTTGCCGAGAAGGGCAAGTTGCCCACGAAGAGTCGCTTAGTGCTCATTATTGTTATCGTTTCCGGTCGCCGAAAGTGCTTCTCACTTACCTTCAATTTTCAGCAATGGGCCAAGATGGCGCAGGGTTCTTCGGCGGACTCAATACAGGAAACGCGCGACTTCTCTCTACGGGACACTAGGACACCTTGCGGCGAACACTAGTATTGTAGCCGCTTTCTCCCCAAATGTTTAGGATTTTCTTTTTTCACGCGGAACTTTGAGCAAAATGGCCCCGAAACGTTGCCGGGTACCCTCATGCGATGCGCATTGACGGCCGGCAAAACGACGAACTTCGACCTGTAACCATGGAGCGAGGCTTCGCCAAATACGCCGAAGGGTCCTGTTTGATCAAGGTTGGGGAGACTCATGTGTTGGTCACCGCGACAGTTGAAGATCGGGTGCCTCCGTTCATGAAGAACCAGGGTCGAGGCTGGCTGACCGCCGAATACGCCATGCTCCCACGGTCTGGCAAGCAGCGTAATCAACGAGATGGCAACCGTGGGCCAAATGGCCGGAGCATGGAGATTCAGCGATTGATTGGTCGCACCATGCGGGCCATAGTGGACCTTGAATCCATGGGCGAGCGGACGATCACGCTCGACTGCGACGTGCTGCAGGCCGACGGCGGAACGCGCACCGCTTCAATCACCGCCGCCTACGTGGCGACCTACGATGCAATGCGCTGGATGGTAGAGCAACGCATGCTCAAGCGCATCGTTTTGAACGAAGCGATGGCGGCGATTTCGATCGGCATCGTGGGAGGGGAAGAGATGCTCGACCTCTGCTATGAAGAAGATTCACGGGCAGGCACGGACATGAACGTCGTGATGACAGAGAGCGGTAAGTTCGTCGAGATCCAAGGCACCGCCGAAACCGCTCCATTTGGAGCGGATGTGCTGGGCAAGATGCTCCGCATCTCCCAGAAGGGAATCAACGAACTGATCAAGATGCAAAAGGACGCGCTGGGAATTTAGGGGGGTACTTCGGCGCTCTTTGCATTCGCCCGCGCTCAACGTGGTGCAAAGATCTGTCACAACACCGACTCCAATGGCTATGTTGATTTGGCCCAGCTGGGTTGCAGAAATGGTAGAGGATCCGGGGTGCTACGCCGCACATTTGCAAGATCTGGTCGCCCCTCGCACCCTAGGGTTTAGTTGGCTACCCCAGCACGACTGGATACTCATGGAGACCGGAAACAGCGATTTTGCCATTGACGGGCGGCAGGAGTCGTTGTTGCTCAAGATTGCCGAAGGCGACGCGTTCACTGCGCTGGTCGCGTATTTCTTCTCATTGAGCCCGGTAAACATGCGAATACGCCCTCAAGTGGTGAAGCAAATTGAAGATGCGCTGGAAGTCTGGGGTCCAAGCGTTGGGCGGGATTTGTTTGCTTCCGCGGAGGGATTGTCTGAGGACGCAACCGCCGCCATGATGCTCTACTTTGATGTTCAGTACAGCCTCATTTCTCGCTCGAAACTGCAACTCCGCACGGCTGAAGAAACCCAGAGGCTTCGCAATTTGTCCCCTCTAGTCGATCGTTCTGTATTGCGATATTCCGCACCTGGCGGATTTAGCCCAGAAGGGTGGGAGATTGCCACGTATCGGGATAATGACTTGGTTGCGCGGGCCCTCCAGTGGGCTGCCAGCGGTGGCAGGGTCAAGCAAATCCCCGTCCTTAACCCCACCCTCGACCGACGCGTTGCCAAAGCCGTAGTTTGGGGACTTCGCAGGGCTGGCAGACCCCTGCACTCTCTTTCCTACAGCTTTAGAAGTTGGTGGTTACTGATGCGCGTCGTCAAGCGCATGCCAAAAAGCCCCTAGCTCAACCGCAAGCCCATCTCGGCCCACTGCTGCGGGTCGATGGTGCTCGGAGCGTCCATGAGCGGGTCTTGGCCCAGGCCGATCTTGGGGAAGGCGATCACCTCGCGGATGTTCTCCTCGTTCATGAGGAACATGATCATGCGATCAATGCCGGGGGCGATGCCGCCGTGCGGCGGAGCGCCGAAGCTGAATGCCTCCAAAATGTGGCCGAAGCGCTCCTGCTGACGAGCGTCGTCGATGCCGAGGAGCCGGAAAACCTTCGCCTGGATGTCGGGCCGATGGATTCGGATCGAGCCGCTCGCCCACTCGGTGCCGTTGCAAACGATGTCATAGCAGTCGGCGCGGATTGCCGCCGGATCGGTGTCCAGCAGGCCCATGTCCTCGGCCTTCGGCGAGGTGAACGGGTGGTGCATCGCATCCCAGCGGTTGTCTTCGGCGTTCCACTCCACGAGCGGGAAATCCACCACGAAGCAGAAAGCGAGCTTGCGGGGATCGCGCAAACCGGCCCGCTGAGCCACTTCGTTGCGCAGTCGGAACAGCACGTTGTTGCCCGCGGCGTACTCGTCGGCGATGAAGCACAGCAGATCGCCGGCCTCCGCTTGACTCTTGGCCAAAATCCCTTCGATTTGCGCGGGTTGGAGGAACTTGAGGAACCCTGCCTTCAGGACTAAGCCTGAAGCAGAAACGAATTCGTTCTCGCTGCCCGTACCCTCATTGGTAACGGCAATGGAGGCCATACCCTTCGCGCCAAACTCCTTGCAGAACTCTTCTAAGACGCCAACTTCCTTGCGGCTCAAACTTCCGCCGCCGGGGAACCGGACTCCTCGGACTTTGCCGCCCGATTCGATCGTGCCCTTGAAGACGCCAAATTCCGAGCCGGTGACATCGGGAGTGATGTCAAACAGTGGAAGATCGAATCGAAGGTCGGGCTTATCGCAACCGTAAAGCTCCATGGACTCGTCGAATGTGAGTCGAGTGAACGTTTGAACCGGCTCTTTCTCTAGTTCAAATTCGGTGATGAGCTCGTTGATGACCGAGAGGGTCATGCCCTCGATCAGCGTCAGGATGTCCTCCTGGGTAACGAAGCTCATTTCAAGGTCGAGTTGGGTGAATTCGGGCTGGCGATCGCTGCGTTGCGACTCGTCGCGGAAGCACTTGGCGATCTGGTAGTAGCGCTCCATTCCGGCGACCATCAGCAGTTGCTTGTACTGCTGCGGGCTCTGCGGAAGGGCGTAGAACATCCCCGGCTCGAGGCGATAAGGCACCAAGTAATCGCGCGCGCCTTCGGGGGTAGATTTGGTAAAGATTGGGGTCTCAATCTCTACAAAATCGCGGGCATCGAGGTAGGCACGGATCTTCTTGATCGCGCCCGCGCGGAGGGCAAGTTTCTTGTACATCACCGGGCGGCGAATGTCTAAGTATCGGTACTTGATCCTTAACTCTTCGTTGACCGAGCGCATCTGCGATTCGTCGTTGAGGGGGAAGGGAAGCGGCTTGCTGGGGCCGAGGATTTCGAAGCTTTCCACCACGAGGTCAATGTCGCCGGTCGGCATGTTGGCGTTCTTGTTGGCGTCGTCTCGTTCGACGACCTTTCCGGTCACGCCGAGACAAGTTTCGGAGCGAATGCTGCTGATATCGTGCTTCGTGGGGTCAATGAAGAGCTGAACGAGGCCAGTGCGGTCCCGCATATCCACGAAGAAAAGCCCGCCCATATCCCGCACGCGATGCGCCCATCCGTTGAGGGTGACCGTCTGTCCGACATGCTCGCGTCGGAGGCTGCCACAGTCGTGCGTACGTTGGGTAAAGGAGGCCATAGGGAACCGAGAGGATACCTTTCGGGCGTGCGGTTGGGCTTTTCGGAGTACGCGGCTTTATCCGCGCTTTGTATTCCGCCAGGGAAGAAACTTGTAGAAAGCCGCTCGCCCCTTTGGGAGTGCGCGGCTTTATCCGCGCTTTGTATTCCGCCAGGGAAGAAACTTGTAGTCAGCCGCCCGCCGCTTTGTCAGTGTGCGGCTTTATCCGCGCTTTGTTTTCCGCCAGGGAAGAAACTTGCAGTCAGCCGCCCGCCGCTTTGGGAGTGCGCGGCTTTATCCGCGCTTTGTATTCCTCTAGCGACAACCGCCGGAAGTCGGCGGGCAACAATAATAAATCATCCCTGGCGAAGGACAAAGCGCGGATGAAGCCGCCTACTCCCAAATTACGCTATCGCTTAGAGAAAGATCTTCCCCGGCGAAGGACACAGCGCGGATGAAGCCGCGCACTCCCAAATGAGGCTACCGCTCTGAGACTAATTTGTCCCCGGCGAAGTACAAAGCGCGGATGAAGCCACCTACTCCCAAATTACGCTACCGCTTAGAGAAAGATCTTCCCGGGCGAGGGACAAAGCGCGGATGAAGCCGCCCACTCCCAAAATTGCCGCGCGTTCTTTGCGCCTTTGCGCCTTTGCGTGAAACTACCGCTAGCGAAGAACAAAGCGCGGATGAAGCCGCGCACTCCCAAAGGAGACCGCGCCGACCAGACCCCAAGCCCAATACCCTAAACCCTACACAACCCCAAAAGGTACTCTCCCACCCATGAATCGCGTCGCTTGGTATCTCCCCCTGCTCACCCTCGGACTCGTCTCGAGTTGCGTCAACGCCCAGCCGGCGGGCACCTCGGTGCGGGTGATGACCTACAACATCCAGTGGTTCAGCGAGGACGCGAATCCGGATCGGCTTTCGAATCTCAACGCCATTTTCAATCAAACGCGGCCCGACGTGGTCGCCTTCCAAGAAGTCCAATCCAAGCGCGCGATGGAACAGATTTTTAAGCCCGGTGAGTGGACGCTTGGCATGGACGACGACGCCAAAGAGAACCAGGAGGTCGGGGTCGCCGTCCGCGCCCCCTACAAGCTCATCAAGTTTGAAATGCTGTTCCCCGGAGCCGCCCTCGACTTCGCATTTCCGGGCGGGCGCAATGTCCTCCGGGCCGAAATCGAGAACCCGGCGGGGAAGAGTTTCGTGTGCTATGTGGTGCACATGAAGAGTCGGCGCGGCTCCGACAAGACCCCGCGTGGCTACAGCGGACGCGGCGAAACCGACATCCAGCGCGAGCAGGCGTGCGGCATCTTGGCGGGCTATCTCGCCACCCGCACCGACGAGAAAAGCGTCGTCCTCGGCGACTTTAACGACACCCCCGACGACCGCAGCTTGAACATTCTGGAGAGCGGGAATCTTATGGCAAAGGGCGGTAAAAGCCAATGGTCGGAGCCGCTGATGGTGAACCTATCCGAGCCGCTTTATCGCGACGACTACATCACCATTGACCTCGCCCGCAAGTTTTTGGGCGAGCCGTTGCCGGCGCGCGTCCCGGGGGCGATGCAGGCCAACGAGGAGCTGCGCGGCAAGCCACACCGATTCCCCGACGACATGAAGGTGACGCAATCCATGTTCGACCAAATCGTGGTGCGCCCCAGCCTGGCGCCCAAGGCGAGCAAGGTTCAAATCTTCAGCGGCGTCGAGGCGTTGCGAGGTTCAACCGGGCGCACTCAGGTCACCGAAACGGGCGTAAATTACACGGAGAAGGGCTCCATGGCCAGCGACCATCTCCCGGTCTACGTGGACATCACGCTAGACTGATCGGCCACTCCCGGTGGAAGTTGTTTCAGCATCAGGACTTTTTTCGTCCAGAAGTAACCCTTTCTTTTAATTTTGGATTAAGATAGGGGTAGCTTAATTTGGGCCCCGGTCCAGAGCGGAGGAATATTACTTGCTTAGAAAAGCGTTTACTCTTATCGAACTTCTCGTCGTGATCGCGATCATCGCGATCCTCGCGGCGATTCTCTTCCCCGTATTCGCGCAAGCGCGCGAATCCGCCAAGCTGACTGTTTGTCTGAGCAACAACAAGCAAGTCGGCCTTTCAACGCTCATGTATTTCGACGACAACGATGACATGGCCCCGATGGGCATGAGCATGAATGCCCCGACTCAGACGCTGAGTTTCGTTCATGACCGCACCAGCAACTATCGGAAAAGCGCTGAAGTGCTGCAGTGTCCGAGCTACCCCACCGGGAAGGGCGGCCAAGATTACACCGGTGTTCACGGGGGCAGCGCGCAAGGTAGCTTGCTTGAAGCGATTCGACAGCGCGTCGGAGCCGGTCTTAGGATGGCAAACACGTTCCGATACAATGCCTACACGTGGAACTTCGGAGTTTTCGGCATGCCCACCATGGGTACGTCATTGCCTCCGTACGCACTTGGCACGCCATACACGCAATCCTTTCCAATCAACGGCTCTCAGATGGAGAAGGTGGCAGAAACTATCACCTTCACCGATGGTTACTTTCCTCGAAAGTACACTACTGAAAATCTTACCGGCTACGTGAATTGGTGGTACAAGTGGGAAATCTGGCCGCGACACCGTGGCGGAATTATTCTCTCTTATGCCGACGGTCATGCAAAGTTCTCTCGCGCACAAGCGATGCCCACCGGAGGAAAGGTCACAGACTCATGCCCGACCTGGCTTGGTGGCAACTCGCTTGAGACTTACTATTCTTGGACGCGCCACGTTTCGCAGGCTCTGCTGAACACTTGTGGCATCCGCGAGGGTTATCCGAAGACTGAGAAGCAGCACGAGTGTGTTGATCATCCGTTGGGTACGCCGAACTGGGGTGATATTCACGGCGTGCCAGGCACCTGTATCGGCGACATCAGCCGTCAGTAAGTGGCACTTTCCCGCGTTATTGGCCCCGAGGCTTTTTGCCTCGGGGCGTTTTTATGGTCTAGTCGCCCGTAAGGCCGAAGTTCGCTAGCACGATGTCCATGTCTGCCGCGTCAACTTCTCCCGACTCATCCACATCTGCAAGCCAGGTATCGGAATCGTCAGAAAGCTTGCCGTAGAAGTCCGCGTCCGAATCCGTCAGGCCGAATGCTTCTGTGACCAGGTCGACGTCAGCTGCGTCAATCTCGTTTGTGCCGTCAATGTCCCCGTGAACGGCGTCGAACGACGCCAGCACGTGGGAGTTGGATGCGAGCGTCACAGTTATGATCTGCCGCAACATTCCCGGATAACTGATCGTCAAAGTTGTC
This sequence comes from Chthonomonas sp., assembly GCA_031425375.1. Lineage (GTDB taxonomy): Bacteria > Armatimonadota > Fimbriimonadia > Fimbriimonadales > Fimbriimonadaceae > JAFLBD01. Next base: position 419,541 of record JANPJF010000003.1, read on the forward strand.
GAACCGGCTGGCAAGTCCGTAAAGATGTCCCAATTGGTGCCCTGCGGTACTGAGAGGAATGATTCAGAAGCCGACGTCTGCACGCCGCGGATGTGGTACGCATGTCGCTCCCCAGATAACTGGACACTGGGACTAAAGTTGTAGCCCATAGCATTTTCGTTGATCGCGACGAGCGAAACTAACACATCATTGCCGCCTTCAGCGTGCAGGTTAGATGCACCAGCAATGGCTTTAGACCAGATGCGCGGCAATGGGACTGAGCCAGCAAAAAAGTATTTGTTTAGCTCAAAATTATCCCATCCAAGGGAAGTCTTAGGAATGCGGATGGATAGAACGTCGTCTTCCGCCTTCGACTCCATCCCCTGGGCGAATAGATCCGAGTGATTTTGGATTGTCGCCCAGGCGCGGCTGTTGCCTTCCAGACCAGACTTTGGGTATGCCCAGTTATCCCACGTCATTGCGAGTTCGACGTTTAGTTTAGCTGGGGGAAAAAAGGCGGTCTCATTTTCGACCCGAAAGAACAGTTTTGCAATTTGCCAACTTGGAGACTGTCCGGAGGGAGAGGTTGAGAGGGTCCCGTATGCAAGCGACTGGACAGGGAATAGGGCGGGCGTTGCAGAAAAGTATGAGTTACCGCCACTCGATACATTAGTGTACGTGAGTCCTGTGACCGTGGTGAGACCGTGAGCCACGCCGGAGAGTGCAAACAGAGCAGCCATCCCCAAGGCCGCACGTGCGGGTCTCCAATTGGAATGGATTGTGGCGAAGGGGGCCGAGGGACGGGATTTGAATGTTTTGGTTTGTTCCATAACAGTTGGTTGTACGCTCGTGCATTGTTCAATGTGCTGAGGAATCTGGCAAATTTACATTCCGCTAACAACCGGCGACGTGAATGGTCGTTCCGCTTCTTTGCAGTTGCGTCAATCATGATCAAAAGAGATATGGGTGCTTGCCCTCGCTATCGCGACCCACCTCTCAGTCGCTCCGCGCGTGTTTATCAGAACGGCTCGAAAAGGGACGGCAACTTGCCAGAGTCAAACGTCTCCGGTGCGGCCGACGGGATTCACACTTCGCCAAGACAATGCCGCAAAGATTGAAGTCAGATGCGGAGTTGGCTCAAAGAACAGCAGAGCGGACTGGAATAGCTCGTGAGTTCATCCAGGGAACGCCGCACTTCGTCGAGGGAAATGCGGAGTTCAACGAGCGAGGTGCGCATAAAAATTTATGCACTCCGCAAATCCTTCGTTGATTTCTGGGCGGAATGTGGAATCACCCTTTTGACCAGGAGATAAAACAACATGATCCTTAAATTCACAATCCCCGCGCCAGACGCGGCAGCGAGCGACAAATTTCAGCAATTCAAGACCGGATTTGCCGCCAACTTTGGCGCCTTGGGATTCGACGTCCCTGACCTTGATGCGGTGATCGCGGCGGCGAATGACTTCACCAACGGCCTCGCCGCCTCCGAACTCGCAAAGGTTGCCGCGCAAAATGCGGTGCAACTCAAGGACACCAAGCGCGAGGAGGGCACGGTGACCATTCGCGACTACGTTTCGCGGATCAAGGGCAATCCGGCGGCGACTCCCGCGATTCTCACTGCGCTCGGCATTACTCCGGCGAGTGCCTCTGCCGGTCCGGTGGTGCCGCCGATCGAAGTTTCGGCCACGCCGAACGCGAATGGGACGTGCAAGGTCAAGTGGAAGCGAAGTACGAACTCGGTGGGCACCACTTGGATCGTGGAATCCAGCTTGGACGGCTCCGCGTGGACGTTCCTCGCCACCTCTTCGCGGACGAACTATGTGGACACCGCCGCGGCCCCGGGCGTAACCAAGTCGTACCGCGTACGGGCTCAGCGAAAGAACGTGACTAGCGCCCCCTCCGCCTCGGCGACGATTTATGACGCCGGCGAATCGTTCAATCTGCAGCTCGCGGCGTAAGGCTGCTTAGTTACCCCCTCTCCTACCGCTTCGCCGCAGGAGAGGGGGTTCAATGCGCGGCTTTATCCGCGCTTTGTTTTCACTGAGGAATGCGCTAAGGTCGCAAAGCCGGCCGCACCGTGGTCGCGCTCCCCATCAAACCGCCCAAACCTGCCAACATCCTAGGCACAATGCAAACCTGGCCGCACGCTCCCTCCAAGGTGGTCACGGCCCCCGGGATGGTCATCATCACGTCGGGCACTCACCACAAGCAACCCTTTTTCGACACGCCCGAGCGGCTTGAGCTGTTGCACGACGCCTTGCTGGCCACATGCGACGAGGAGCGGTGGGAGCCGTACGCCTGGGCGGTTTTCGCCAACCACTACCACCTGGTCGCTGCCACGCCGAAGGTCAAGAACCCGGTCCAACGGTTCACGTCCCTACTCCATTCGCGCACCGCGAGGGAACTCAACCAGCAGGACGACACCCCGGGCCGGAGCGTGTGGTATCGCTGCTGGGACACGAAAATTGGCTTCGAGAAGTCGCTCGTCGCGCGGATGTCGTACGTCCACTTCAACCCCGTGAAGCACGGCGTCGCCACCCTGCCCGAGGACTACCCCTACTGCTCGGCGCGGTGGTTCATCCAGAACGGCGACCGGTCGTTTGTGCAGAGGGTGCTGAGCTTCAAGACCGACAAGGTAAACGTGCACGACGACTTTTAGTCCCTTTGTGGTTTCTTCCGCGCTTTGTCTTTCGCAGGAGAAAAGTCGTTCTCTTCGCGGCAACCCACTTTGGGAGTGCGCGGCTTCAACCACGCTTTGTCTTTCGCCGGGGAAGAGTCGTCCTCTTCGCGGCAGCCTCATTTGGGAGTGCGCGGGTTTATCCGCGCTTTGTACTGCGCTGGAGATGAGTCGTTCTCTGAGCGGCAGCCTCATTTGGGAGTGCGCGGCTTTATCCGCGCTTTGTCCTTCGCCGGGGAAAAGTCGTCCTCTTTGAGGCAACCCACTTTGGGAGTGCGCGGCTTCATCCGCGCTTTGTCCTTCGCCAGGGACAAATTTTTATTCTTGCCGCAGTTGACCGCCGACTTTCGGCGTTTGTCGCTCGCGGAAAACAAAGCGCGGATGAAGCCGCGCACTCCCAAAGGGGCGGGCGGCTGACTGCAAGTTTCGTCCCTCGCGGAAAACAAAGCGCGGAAAGCCGCGCACTCCCAAAGGGTGTCGCGATGAGCCTACGCATGCGAGAGAAGCGACTGTCCGCGCGACAACCTTGCCCTCACAAATGCGACAACAATTCTCGCAAACTGGTGATCTCAAAGGTTGGCTCGGGTCCATCCACTGGTTTTTCCTCGGGCTTGTTGGTGCTGGGGCTGAAATCGCTGGGGCGGCGAACCCAGGCGGTCTTCCACCCTGCGTCATGCGCTCCCTGAATATCGTGCCCGTAGGAATTGCCCACCATCAGCACCTCGCTAGGTTGCAAACCAGGGAGCCGCGAGGCCATCTGAGCCAGGCCGCTGGCGTACACCCGAGGATCCGGCTTGCCAAATCCCAGCTCGCCCTCAATGAGAAACACATCAAAGTACTTCTCCAGGTCGAGCGTCTGCAGCTCTTGGCGCTGAATGTCGGCCGGGCCGTTCGTCATCACGCCCAGCGGATACTGGCCCTTCAGAAAATCCAAAACTTCCAACGACTCTTCGAAAAGCCTCAAGTTGCGATCACGCAAGAATCCGTACGAATCGCCCAAACGCTGGGCCCGCTCGGCGTCATCGTGACCCAGTTCGAGAAGGGCCAAACGCATCTGCTCTACCCGCGTGACGCCACCCTCGCGCAGGTAGATCGGATACCAGTCGGTGCCCTTGAGCGTGGGGCTGAACTTGCGAAAGGCGGTGGCCCACGCATCGATCATCGTCTCGTGCCCTACACCCTCGGGCGCGTGGAGTTCGAAAGTCTCACGCAGGGCGGCCTTGCTGGCGTCCCAGTAGCCGCAAAGGGTGTCGTCGAGGTCGAAAAAGATGGCGCGGATGTTCAGCAAGCGCCTAGTTTATCCACTTTAGGCTCCAAAGACGGCGTCGGCGGCGAGGACGGTGGTGGTCTCGCCGTCCACCGCGCATATCAACTCACCTTCCGGACCGATGCCAATCCCGATGGCTTGGGACTCATCAGCGAGCAAGAATTTCTTCCCTGGCGTAGCATCGAACAGCATCCACACGGGGCGAAGGTCGTCCCATGTGAGCGGCTCGGGCAGCAACTTGATGCGCTCGATAATCTGGTCGGTGATGCGCTTGGGATCGTACACGGACGAGCGGTGGATGGCGAGACTGGTCGCCCGTTCGGCAAGGTCAGCGGGGAATTGGGATTGGTTGAGATTGAGACCGATGCCCACCACGGCGATGCGCCGGCCCGCCGGATCGGTGACAATCTCGGTGAGAATTCCGCCCAACTTCTTGCCATCGAGGGTGATGTCGTTGGGCCACTGCACTCGCGCGTGAACCGCCGCTGCGACTGCCGCCGCGACCGCCATGCCGATCAGCCACGGCTTTTCATGGTCGGCGTAAGCGGGGAAGGCGAGGGACAGGCAAAGCGACTCTCCCGGGGCACTGATCCACTTCCGATCAAATCGCCCCCGGCCTTGAGTCTGGAATTCGGCTCGGACGGCGGTGGTCGGCGTGCCTGCCGCCATGGCCTGAGCAAGCACGTCTTGCGTGCTCGTCACTTCGACCAAGTCCACGAGGCTGCCGGAGTCAAGGGGCGAATGCATATGGCACAAGATTACTCGAACTGGTATCTCCACGCGAACGTTTGGTCGGGTTTGGTCGCACAATAGGGTATGCGCAAGAGAGCACTTTTTTCGGCAGCCATGGTGATGGCGGCGATTTCAAGCCACGCCCAACTGACCCGAACCACGGTCTACACCAACCTTCATCGGCCCGTCGGGATCGCCCAACCCCCCGGAGTCACAGACCGAATGTACGTCGTCGAGCAACGGGGTCGAGGGACTGCCGTAGCACGGCCGCTCGCTACCAACTCGGGGCGGTTGTCGGTTTGGAACCCCGGTACCGGAACCGAAATCGCCACTTCTTTGGTCGTTACCAACGTCAACACCGGTTCAGAGGAAGGACTGCTCGGAGCGGCTTTTCACCCCAATTACGCCACCAACGGGTTCGTTTATGTGAACGTGACCGTTGGTAATCCGAAGTTCACGGAGATTCGGCGCTACACCCGATCGGCCGGCAACATCAATACGTTTGACGCTGCCTCCGTGCAGACTGTACTGCGCATCAGCCAGCCGTACGAGAACCACAACGGCGGCACGATTCGGTTTGGCAAAGACGGCTTCCTTTACATTGGCATGGGAGACGGCGGCGACCGGGACGACCCAGGCAACCGCTCGCAGAGCGTCATCAGCCTATTGGGCAAGATGTTGCGCATCAACGTGAACGGAGACGATTTTCCTGGCGATGCTAATCGAAATTACTCGATCCCCTCGGACAACCCATATGTAGGCATCACCGGCGAAGATGAGATTTGGGGCGTGGGCCTGCGCAACCCTTGGAAGTGGGACTTTGACCAACCGGCCCGCAACGGAATGGACGGCTTGTTGATCGCGGACGTCGGGCAGGACGTTTGGGAGGAAGCTAACCACGTGGTGGCGGACTTGCCGAACGTGAACTACGGCTGGAAGACGTACGAGGGCACAGCCCTGACCGGGCTATCGGGTTCCGTGGCGATAGCCAATCCCAAGTTCCCGTTCTTCACTTATCCTCACCCGGTCGGATTTTCGATCTCGGGCGGAACCCAGTATCGAGGAACGAACCTGGGGACCGACCTGTGGGGCGACTACATGATCGGGGACTACGTGGGCAGTTGGATCAGCTGGATCAACATGAATCACGATCTCGAGTCGGGCACGTTGCTCAATACACTGACCAACTATCCGACATCCACGTTCACCCCAAAACTCACATCGAGTAACTTAACTTCGGTTGAGTCCGACAACAACGGCGAGATATGGGTAAGTGCGCTCAGCAATACGGGCTTTGGAAACATCGCGCGCTTGGACCGCACGGCGGGCGCGAGCCGCTCGCTGACCGGGACGCTGGTCCTCAACGATATGATCTTTGGCGACTATTCGACCAAGGGCGTGACGGTCGAGATTCGCATGGACTCCGCTCCGAGTACGGTGATTCCCCTCCAAGTTGGCGTGGATCCAAACGGTCGCCTCCGCATTCCGGTGCCGACCGGTGCAGGTCGAGTCAGTGTGAACCACGGCTCTTGGCTCCGCCGAACCGTGGCTTTTAACACGACCGCGGCGAGCGTGACGGGCATCAACGTGGTGTGCGTGAACGGAGACGTTGATGGCTCCGGCGAAGTGGACGCGGCAGACATTGACGAGGTGATCGCGGACTTCGGTTTGGCGGGAACCTCGCCGAGCTATCCGGCGAATCGCAACTCGGACCTGGATCGCTCGGGTGAAGTGGATGCCGCCGACATTGACATCGTCATTGCCAACTTCGGCGCCGTGGACGACGCCCCTTAACGAGCGGAGTCCAGAAATCGGTCCCACGCCTCTTCGGTAGGGGGACCGACCATCAGGACGACGAGTGTGCCTTCGCGTTGAACAAACGCGAAGGCACTTTCTTTGTTTTCTTCCCCAAGCAGGCTGAGCCAGGCGCCCTGGGCATCTTCGATTCGGATGAGTCTTTCGTGCTGCGATCTTGGAGTTGACGACTGCAGTTGCTCCAGATCGTCTGCCGAGCCGATGACTCCGACGAAGTAAGGAATAGCAAGCTCGGCCTCGAACAGCCGTCGCCACACTTCGCGTTGCTGAAAATGGCGTGGAGAGAAAGAGATGACAGCCGCAAAGGTGCCCTCACCGACCTCGGGCAAGGGTAATCCCTCGAGGGTTGTAGCCTCGATCTCGGTGGTCTCATACGAAGTGCGCCAGAGCATCTAGCCTGACCGGGGCAGGTAGGGCCCGAGGAGTTGGGCAAAGCCGCCTGGGGTGCGGGTCTGCAGGTACAGAATGCCCGGGCCGGTGAGATGGACCACCACGCCCTCGCCGCTCTTGAGCGTGTTGAGGATGCCAGAGGCGGCCCTACGAAGCTCGTAGCCCATGCCCGCCGAGAAGGCGACGATGTGGCCGCTGTCCACGATGTACGGTTGCCCGGGTTGGAGTTCGATGGCGTGAATTGCCCCGAAGCTGCTGAGCAGCATTTGACCGGGGCCGGTCGCGCGCATCATGAATAGCCCCTCTCCACTGAAAAATCCTTTGAACGAGGCGACGGTCTCGAAATTCAGACTCTGATCTCCGGCTAAATAACAGCCACTAGTGACCATCAGCCCAGGGCCGGGCTCGACGGCGAAGATATCGCCCGGGCCGGAGGGCGCGAGTAGCACCTCGCCAGGACCTTGAGTGGCGGTGAAAGTGGTTTGGAAGAGGCTCTCTCCCCCGAACAGCCGACCGATTGCCTTGCCGATTCCGCCCGTCATTTTGGACTCAATCTGGATGGTGGGCGACATGCCGACCATCGCACCACTCTCGGCGCGGATGACCTCCCCTTGATCCAGAAGGACCTTTGCAACCGCATACGAGGGTTGGTACAGAATCGAGTGCCTCATCGTCTGGTGGAAGGTACCCGCTTCAAAGATCAGGGCACTTGTTTGCGCGAGCAACCGTAGTAGGAGAGTCTATGCACACCACCTCCCCCGACCTGGAAATACGAAACAGGTTCAAGGTGGAGGGCAAAATTGTTTGGGCTTTGGCTTGGCCCGCAGTAGCTTTAAACGGACTTCAAGTCGTCAATTCGCTGCTAGACACGTTCTTTATTGGTCACCTGCCAAAGGCCGCTCTCACTGCACACGGCGGGGCCATGAACGTGATCTTCATGATGTTCTCGCTCGCTATGGCGGTCAGCGTGGCCTCCACCGCACTGGTGAGCCGGGCGTTCGGAGCGAGGGAGCCGGCGGAGTACCGTGAAGCAAACCGACAATGCCTGTCCTTATCGTTGGTGATCGGATTTGCGCTGAGCGGGCTTTGTCTGTTGCTTGCCCCTGCGGTGGCCACGGCTTTGATCCCAGCAAATAATCCGCAGGCGATTACGCTTTTCAAGCAATTTCTGTACTTTTATGCATTCAGCATCCCGGCCACCGCGATCATTACGACCCTGAGCGGTTCGATGCGCGGCATCGGGGACACTAAGTCACCGATGCTCATCAGCGGCTTTCAGATATTGCTCCATATCGTCCTCAATTTTGGATTCATCTATCCGACCGGGCACCAGTTTCTGCCGTTTGCCGCTCCAGGACTCGGAATGGGGTTGCCCGGCGCTGCCCTGGCACTCACGATTAGCGCTTGGGTCAGTGCCCTTTTGTACGTGGGGTACGCGGGCCGAACGGACTTGGGGCAGGTGTTCCGCTTTCTCATGCCCAGTCGGGTCTGGGTCAAGCGTATCATGAACATCGCGATCCCGAGCGCAATCCAATCCGTTATTCGAGTGAGTAGCTTTTCAGCGTTTACCTTAATTTTGAAAGGAACCCCGACGGCGAGCGACGCCTTGGCCGCGTTACGTGTAGGTATCGCGATTGAAAGCGTGATGTTCATGCCCGCGTTCGGGCTTTCGGTCGCCGCGGGCGCGTTGGTGGGGCAAAGTTTGGGGGCCAAGGACCCGGAACGTGCCTCAAGGCTCGGCTGGATCGCGGCGCACTATTCAGCCCTTGTGATCTTGGTCCTCAGCATCCCGCTGTTTGTGTTCGCCCCGCAGGTGGCGGGGTTCCTGACTGGCTTCGATAAACCGGGAATCGCCGCCGAAGCCGCGCTCTACATACAAATTTTGATCGCGACCGAGATCATGTTCGGCTACGCGATGGTGCTCATCGGCGCGATGCAAGGCGCCGGCGACGCCAAGCGAACTCTTTGGATCACGGTCATCACCCTTTGGGCGATTCGGTTCCCACTGGCGTTATTCATGACGCACCCGGCGCTCGGTTTAGGCTCGACCGGAGGTTGGATCGCGATGAGCGCATCCCAGGTCGCTCAAGGCGTCCTCGCGATGATCTACTGGCGACGCGGAGCCTGGAAGACGGTAAAGGTCTAGTCCGTCTGCTTGTGAATCCACGCGATGAGGCCCGTGAGCACCCTTTCCATCGCGCTGAGCGCGAAGATCGCCGTAACCACCCAGGCGACTTCACTAAAATAGATGAACATATAGACGAAGGCGGTCGCGACCCAAACACCCACGCAGGAAGGGCAGTAGATTAGCGTTCCGATCGTCTCTTTGACCCCCTTTTCTTTAGGAACCTCAACTTCTTCGCCGTCTTGCCGCTTAACGTCGACGAAGGGCGCGCGGAAAATCTGGGTGACTCGCTCGTTCGCAATGATGTTCGCGACCCGGTATGTTGCCAGGCTCATGAGCGTCAGAGGAAGCGGCCCCAAGTACAGTTGGATGCGGCTCAGTTTGTCAAAGTCCAAGTAGATGATGATCGCGTTTAGCAGGACGTAGGTCGTGAATGGCAACAAGTGCCAATACGGAATTCGCCGTAACGGGTGGGGCTGGGTATCAGGCGAGGTGCTCATTCGTTTAGTATGAGACGCACAATTGTTCGTCCATCAGTCCCTAGCTATACAACCCCCCCTCTGCTGGTCGGTTGCGCATACGTTGCGGGTCAGAGATCTAGTCGGTACCGATGGGGCCGACTAGGTGCTGAAGAATGTCGTTGAGGGTCACGAGGCCAGCGACCTTCCGCCGTCCATGATAAGCAGTAGCCGGGTTGACGCGGGCCGGAGCAGCTCCAACGCCGTGACCAAATTGTCGGAGCGCTTGGCGGTGACCACGGGCTTCATCACGGCCCCCAGGTCCCGGTGCTTGAAATAATCTTGTGTTCGCAGCACACCGAGCACCGGTTCCAGCGACCCCCCGCTCACCGGGTAATTGGACTGGGTGGAGCCCCGCAAAAAGTTATCGATCTCTTCCGGGCTCCAAGCGGCATCGATCCACTTAATGGCGTCGCGGGGGACCATCACGTCGCAAATGAGCGTGTCGCTCAGCCGCATCGAACGGCGCATCATTGCTTGTTCGATGGGATCGATGCTCCCCGCCCGAGTCCCTTCGACCAGCATGACGTCAATGTCTTTCTCGGTGACGCGGTATTTTTCGTCCGGCGCAATATGGAGGGCCCGTGCCGTCAGTTTCGTGATCTTGCCCAAGACGGCCATCGCGGGACGAGAAATCTTAATCCAAGCACGCATGACCGGGGCGAACTGGAGGGCGATTTCGTTTGCACGCACAAACCCAATTTGCTTGGGCAATACGTTGGTGAAGATAAGTGCGACGACTGTGATCAAGCCGATGCTCAAAAACCAGCTCAGCTGACTGGTATAGGCGAAGTCCGGAAAGGCCTGGGTCAACTGCTTATTGATCGGAACCTCGATATAAGAACCGATCATCGCCCCAATGACGAAGTTGGAAGCGGTCACGACGAGTTGAATCGCTGAGATGTAGTCGGCAGGCGTTCGTTGAAAGGCTCGGACCATTGAGCCTCGGCGGTCTCACTCTTTGCCGGCTTGAACCATCCGCTCCTTACGCGCCGAAAACGTGGCCATCTCCATTGCGGTGGCCACCGCGATCAGCGCAAACAGGAGAACCAGCAGGATCAGAGGCACGTCTAGAAGTGTATTCCGATTTCGCCAAGCAGGTTGGAATTCGGTTAAACTCGTGAATAGCTGATGGGTGGTTGGAAAATTGCGCTCTGGGTATTGGTGGTGGGGTTGGTGCTGGGTTTCCTGTACCTGGTGCGCGGCGTCTTGTTGCCGTTCATCTTGGGCAGCCTCATCGCGATCCTGCTTGACCCCGTCGTTCGACGCCTCCGCAAGCGAGGGATGAAGCGCGGCCCCGCGGTTGGGCTCGTGTTCACGATCTTCTTTGGGGTGATCGTGGCCATCGGGGTGGTGACAGTTCCCATCATGACCCGCCAGCTCACGAGCTTTAGCTCGAATGTCGGCTCGCTGACCCGTCAACTGGCGGCACAGGGATACGCCAACAACTATTTCGTTCGTTGGAATCCAAAGCACCGTATTGAAGCGAGTACCCAGGTCAATCCGCTTGATCGGACACTAGCTCAGATGCGGCCCACTCTCGAACGGTTCGGATTGCCGACCACTCAAACCGCAATCACCGAGCAGTATGTAGAGCCGCGCCGCGCGGAGATTACTAAGTTCATTCAGGGCTTCTTCAATTCAATTTTAGGAACGGTCGGCGGTCTTGGCGCACAGCTCGTCTTGCTGCTCTTCGCGCCGTTGGTCGCCCTGTTCTTGCTGATGGATTACGACCGGATCAAGATGACGTCGCCGTCTTGGATTCCACCCTCCATTCGACGCCAAACCATCGACGTACTGCAGGACGTGGGCGAGGTCTTCCAGAAGTACATCCGCGGACTCACCATCTCGTGGGCGATGTACACGACCATCGTCGCGGTAGCAATGACATTCATGGGTGCGCCTTACGGATTCTTGCTCGCCTTGCTTTTTGGCGTGCTCTATTTGATCCCGATCATCGGCGGCTTCCTGAATTACATCTTGCTGTTCTTGATCGTCGGGCTCACCGGAGTGAACGCGAATTGGTTCACCAGCTTCCCGAGCTCGTGGGCGTTCGCGTTGGCCCTGGTAGCGGTTCTGTTTGTCATCACCTGGGCGTGGGACCAGTTGGTTTCGCCGAATTTGGTGGGTTCGGCCGTGGGCCTGAGCCCGGTGGTTAGTATGTTCGTGGTTGCGGCCGGTGGATCGCTCTTCGGCATTTTAGGAATGCTGCTTGCGTTCCCGATCGGCGGCGCGGTGAAAGTGATATTGGAGCGCGTGATGAAGGTGACGAACACGACTGGCTCTGACACACTTGGGCTACCCGCGCTGCCCCTTCGGCATCGGGCCCCCATTGAAAACTAAGCGAATGCGTCGCCTAGTTTGCTCCGCTCTCGCTTTAGTGCCCCTGCTCGCGGCTGCCCAGCAGCTTTCGCCGGTCACGGCGGTTGGTGTCTCGGGCGATGGGAAGTTGGTCATCGCCGGATATTCCGACGGCACCATCCGTGCCTTTGACGGCACGATGCGCACCCAGCGCTGGACGATCAAGTCGGACGGGGCCGCGGCCAAGATCACCTTCTCGCCCGACGGAAAGATGTTCGCCGTCGCTTACGCTATCCAGGGAAGCTGGCGCAACGTTCGCCTGTTCGATTCACGCGATGGCAAAATGGTGCGCGCCGTCGGGGTTGGGGCGACAGTTGGGTTCTCCGCCGATTCGAAGCGCGTGGCCGTTGGCGGTCCGAATGGGCTGATGGTGCTCGACCTGACCACCAATCAGGTCGTCAAGCGTCTCGATTTGGCAGGCCTGGTGCTCAACCTGGCCTTCGACCCGAAGGGCGCCCGGCTAGCCTACAGCGCCAACGGCACGATCCAAATTTTGTCTGCCGAAGACTGGCGCGGACTCGGAAGCGTTCGCATGCCGACCTGGGACGCTCTGCAACTCGGATTCACCGCCGACGGCGGGTTGGCCGCGGCGGTTCCCAAGACCGGGCAGCTCTTCCGGTGGAACCTTCAAACGGGCGAGGCCAAGCCAACTCTGAGCAGCAAATTTGCTCAGCCAGTGGCGGCGAGCATCTCGACAGACGGCGCGGTCGGTGGCTTTGTGGGCACCCAAAATGAGGTCGAGCTCTTTGACCTGGTCCGAGGGGAGCGATTGCTATCGCCTCGCTTGGGCGGCGGATATGCCAACACGCTGAGCTTGGCTGGACCCATCACGGTGATGGGAACATTGGAGGGCCAAGTTCGCTGGGCCAGCCGGCCGCTAGCTCGGCAGCCGGTGAAGCCCAGCCGAGTCGCCGACGCCATCAGCAACATCCTTATCAAACGCCGAGCCGACGTCATGACCGCGACCACGGTTTTAGGTTCACCCGTGCGAGTGGTGCAGGTAGATCTGAAGCGCCCGAACGTCCGTGTCGGCATCGAAGTGGCTCGTGGGTTTCCAACCGGCGCCGAGTCGTTCGACACGTTGGTGAAGCGAAGCGGGGCGACGGTGGCGATTACCGGGACGTTCTTCGACACGGTGAGCTTAAAGCCAGTTGGGGACATTGTCCGAGGGGGCGATGTGCTTTATCGCGGGCACATGGGGACAGCACTGGCGCTGACGGCTGACAACGAGCCGTTCATGCGGCGTGTGCCATTCGGGCGGACGCAAGACTGGTCCGGATTTGACACAGTGCTCAGTTGCGGCCCGGCGCTGGTACTGGATGGCGAAGTGGACGTAGACGCCCCCGGAGAAGGCTTCCGCGACCCTTCGATTTTTGCCACAACGGCGCGGGTGGGCGTGGGCTTCACCGCAGACCGGCGGCTCCTTTTGGTCGCCACTGGGCCGCTCAGTTTCTCGGGCTTCGCCAAGGTGATGAAGGCGTTGGAATGCACCCACGCGATGAACCTCGACGCGGGCTCTTCGAGAGCGCTTTACTACCGTGGCAAGACGCTGATCCGCCCCGGGCGGATGCTCACCAACATTTTATACGTCCGCGTGGATTGATCTGCGGTATCATCCCTGCTGGTCCGGGGCATGGCGCAGTTCGGTAGCGCGCTTATCTGGGGGGTAAGAGGCCGTGGGTTCAAATCCCGCTGCCCCGACCATAATCTCCCCCTTTTCGCCCTTTCACCCTCTCCCTGGGCAACCCCTTTTTTGCCAAAAAGGTCCTTACGTGGTTACTAACTTTTAGTTTGCGGAATATAATTAGGGACACCCCTATTTAGGGGCAACACCTAAATAGTAGGAGCAACCAACTGAGCACCCCTAACGATTTTTCTGCCGACGCGCTGCGTCAACCGGATAGCCAGGGTCGTATCGCCATCGGCCGCAAGCACGCTGGCGAGATTTTTGCACTGTCGGAACAGCCGAACGGGGACATTCTTCTCCGCCCCGTGGTCGTCATGCACAAGCGCGAGAAGTGGTTGTTTGAGAATCAACCTGCGCTTGGAATGGTGAAGCGCGGACTAGATGACTTGAAGCAGGGGCAGCTGGTCGATCGGCCAGCGCTTCCGCCCCTAGGCGACGAGCAGGAGGGTTAGTTCGTGAGTGAAATCAAGTTCACTTTGCGCTATACCACCACCGCAAACGACGCCCTGAACAAACTCGCCAAAACAGATCCCAAGAAGCTGGGGCGGGTAAACACCTGCCTTTCAAAGTTGCAGGTCAACCCACGCTACGGTAGTTTGAACTCGCACAAATACGCTCAGATCAAAGGACCCAACGGGGAGGATGTGTGGGAATCGTATGTTGAGAACAAAACACCCGCAGCGTGGCGGGTGTTTTGGTGTTATGGCCCTGAATCGGATGAGATCACAGTCATCGCCATCACCCCCCACCCTTAGCTTCAGAACTCGTTGTTATACGGAATCTGCTTGAGCTTGGCGGTGCCACCCTTTTGAAACTGAAGAATGATGCCCTTTGTCGGGCACTCCAGTTGGATCAACTTGAGTGGCCCTTGGCCATTCTTCTTCTTCACCGTGATCTCAGCAGTCACGTAGCCATCCTCGTCGGTGTCGAGAGTGGCACTGCTGAAGCTTACCAACTCGTATTCGGGCAATACGTCGGCAACCCACTTAACGGCCGAATCGCGGCTCCCCTCGACGTTGGCGGCTTGGTTTTGGCAACCGGTTAAGACGAGAGCAAGTGCGCTAAATGCGATGATCTGTTTCATTCGAAAAGGGATACGAGGCTTTGCGGTCCTGGGTTTTGGTTTAACCCAGCAAATCCGAACCTTGGTCCCACTCGACGCCCAGCCACTCCGCGACTGTGCGCCCGATCGCCATCATCCCGTCCACATCCTCAAAGTGACGAACACCCTCGCCGCCTGTGATCAAACTCACCGGAACGTACTCGCGGCTATGATCGGTGCTCTCGTCGGTGGGGTCGTTGCCGTGGTCGGAAGTGATGATCAAGAGGTCGTCTGGCTGGAGGTCAGCGAGGATCCCCTGGAGGATGCCGTCGAAGGTCTCTAGGCACTTGGCGAAGCCGACCGGATCGTTTCGGTGTCCGAACAACATGTCGAAATCTTCAAAATTGGCGAAGATAAACCGCGCGTCGCTCTCCATCGCTTCCTTAAGCATTTGAGCGTGTTCCGCGTTACATTGGGTGCGTCGTACCGCCCGAAACCCCCGCGACCCGAACAGTTCGGGAACCACACCAACCCCAAAAACATCTCCGACTTCGTCAATCAGATTGAGCGGCGGAACGAGTGGGAAGTCCTTCCGTCGCTCAGTGCGCGTAAAGCCCCCTTTTTGTGTCCCAATGAAGGGCCGGGCGATGACCCGGGCCACGTGATTCGGTGCCACGAGAAGCTCCCGAGCGATCCCGCACCACTCGTACAGGGTCTCTATGGGTACACGGTCCTCTTGCGTGGCGATCTGGAAGACACTGTCTGCGCTGGTGTACACGATCGGGAAGCCGGTGTGGATGTGAAGCTCGCCCAGTTCGTCCAAGATCGCCGTACCGCTCGACGGCTTGTTGCCGAGCGTCTGGGTGCCAATGCGCTCCTCAAATTCCTTGATGAGGGAGATTGGGAAGCCACCGGGGTACGTCGGGAAAGGCTCCCTCGTATGGATGCCCATCATCTCCCAGTGGCCGGTGACGGAGTCTTTACCCATGCTGAGCTCCCGGAGGCGCCCGTAGGAAACGCGTCTTCCCGGCAGCCCCTTTGGCTCAAGGGGAATCAGACCCGCCGCGAGAAACCCTGTGTCCGCCAAAGTCGAAGCAGAGAAGCCACCGACGTGGTTCCACACGTTCAGGAGCGTGGAAGGGCCGTGGGCGTCGTTGAAATCTGCCGCGTCGGGCGCGGCCCCCGCGCCACAACCATCTAAAACCAATACGATCGCCCGTCTTCCCATCCGCTTCAGCTTATCGAATTACTTGCTCTGGTCGCACGTGGAGCCGCGTCGCACCAGCCAAATCGCGCTCGCGAATGACCCCAATCAGCTCGTTTTCAGCATGGGGAAGTGCCGCGCGGCGAGCTGCTGCCAGCACGTACTCGATCACCGCATCCGGCATGGTGAAATCCGGCTGAGTCAGGTTCATCGAAAGCTGCACCCGTTGCCGCGAAGCCAAGGGGAAACCGAGCGCCCGCACCCCGTGGAACTTGGGATTGCCCTGATTCCGCTCCGTGCGCATCGTCTTGGCGAGGTCCTGGCAGAACAGCAAGTTATCGGATTTGAAGTTCACATTCACCGCAATCAAGAAATCCCGCTCGCCCATGACCGTCGCCCCAAGAAACTTGTGCCCCCGGTTCGGCCCGAAATCCGGATCAATATTCCTCAATAGCAGTCCGCCAAACCCCCCTTTTCGGAGTTGGGGCAATTCGCGGGCATGCTTGCCGCGCTCGGACTTCTCGTACAAAAACACTGGAAGCTGAAACCGCTCAGCTAAGCGCTTCCCGAACGCCTCGATCTTCAAATCTAGAGGGTAATTCCCGGGATCGAGCCGGATGAAGGGGCACACATCCAGCGCCCCGATGCGCGGATGCACCCCCATGTGCCGATTCAGATCGATACGCTCAAACGCCGCCTCCGCTAGCCGCTCCAGCCGCTCAAAAACAACTTCCGGGTCGCCACTGAAAGCGCTTACCGTGCGGTTATGGTCCACATCGCTAGCGAGAAAGTGAATGTCGAGCCCCCAGCCGGTGAGCAAATCCTCGAACAAGCGCAAGAGATCACGGTCGCGACCAAAAGACCAGTTGGGCACCGTGAGCAGTCTCATCGCGGGTCAGAAGAACTCGGTGCACATGACCGGCGTGCTCGGGAAAAGATATGCCACCCGGTCGAGATCGTTGACTTCAATCGCCCCGGCTTCCCAGAGTCGAGACAAGGAGGGCTCACCAAAGTAAGCCTGGGTGAACGCCCCGATGGAACCCGAAACGTCTGGCTCATCGGTCGTCTGTTGCACCACCGTCCCCTCGGGACCCAGGTTCCAAATCCAGCGACCAGTGTTCTCGGGAAGGTCGGGGTCCTGAACCTCGACTACAATCATGTCATCCGCCGCGCTCTTCGTAAGCTCCAAAACCTTGGGCACGTCCAGCAGTCGGTACATCGCCGGCCGATGCAGCGTGATGTCCGCACCCTGATCAAGGAACCGACACAAGAACGGGCCCTCGGCAGGCTCGTTCCACACCAACGCGCCCCGGTTGATGGCGAGGCCGCGTAGGAATGCCATCAGGCTCTCGTAGCCGCGCGGAGTGGACCACGCGATCTCGCCAATGTTGAGATCCTCCCAGAATCCGCCTTCCATCGAGGACCAAGCGTATGCTTCGATGGGATCGCCCACCGCGTAAATCAGCGGAGAACCCTTGCCCATGCGCTGCGTCCATTGCCCGGGCGTCCGGATATTGGCCCCGTTGATGCCCGAGATGAACTGCTGGTAGCAGTCGTCGAGCTGGGCGACGTCTTCCACCGCAATGCGCCGGGCCGGGAGTTCTTCCGTAAATCGAGGGAAGCGAGACATCGGGCACTTGATCTGCCACCTTGTCCCGCAGAATTCGTACCCAAACTTCCGGTAGTAAGTGCCCCTAAACGGATACAAAGCCGCCACCGCAAACCCCTGCTGCTTGAGTTCGCGGAGCGACCAACGCATCATATCCGCGCCGTAGCCGCTGCTTCGATATTGCGGACGAATGGCGACCGACGCGACGCCCGCGCACCTCAGTTCAGTTTGGTTTCGGTGGACCAGGTAGTCGTGGACTTTGAAACCCCCGATCACCTCATCGCCAAGAGAAGCCAGATAGCGCAGCGCGCCGTCCCCAGGGTCTAGTTCTCCTTCGGCAAACGGCTGCCCCTGACGCCAAACCTCCTCGTAAGCCCGCTTGTATGCGGCGATGTCGTGCGGCGTTTCAACGAGGCGGTATGTGAGGTCAGACATCGTTCTTTATTGCGTCCCAGTCGACGTATTTGTTCTTGGGATACGGCGTGAAGCCATAGTTTTGCATCCAAGCGTCGTTCACAAATTTCGTCGTGTAGTTGCGCACGGAATCGGTGAGAACGACGACGATGCGGGAACCTTCGGGACACTCGTTCGCCATCCGGATCGCCCCCGCCATCGCCGAGCCGCAAGACCCGCCCACCAAAAGCCCTTCTTCCCGCATCAAGCGCATCGCGAGTTCAAACGCCTCTGCGTCTCCCACCTTCTCCCACCGGTCGATCAAGCTCATATCGAGCGTATCGGGGATAAAATCGTAGCCGATGCCTTCCACTTGATAAGGGCTACTCTCCGTTCCACCGCCCATTAGACTACCGATCGGATCCACCCCAACCACAACCAAGTTCGGATTCACCTCCTTCAATCGGCGTGCGCAACCCGTCAGTGTGCCCCCGGTACCCGACCCGGCGACAAAGTAATCCAGCCTGCCTTCCGTCTGTTCAAGGATCTCCTCAGCCGTCGTCTCCGCGTGTACCAGCGGATTTTCCACGTTCGCAAATTGGTCCAGAACGTGAGCATTCGGCAAATATGCCGCGAGCCGACGAGCCACCGCAAAATTACTATTCGGACTATCGTGGCCTGCGGCGGTTTCAGTGCGAATGATCTGCGCACCCAACGCCTCCATGATCGTCTGCTTCTCCATGCTCATCTTCTCGGGCATGACGATAACCACTTTGTAGCCTAACACGGCACCCGCCAAAGCCAACCCGATGCCCGTGTTGCCGCTCGTGGGTTCCACCAGCGTATCGCCTGGTTTGATCCGTCCCGTAGCCTCGGCCTGGCGGATCATTCGGTAAGCGATGCGGTCCTTGATCGAACCTCCAGGATTGAGGAACTCGATCTTGGCGAGGATCTCGCACTTCGGATTGGGGTTCATCCGATTGATTCGGACCATCGGCGTCCCTCCAATGACTTCGAGGATGTTGGAGTGAACGCCTGCAACGCTGAAGGGCATTACTAAATTTACCCGTCGGAGGCTCTACCTAACCGTTTATCATTTATTAATGATATTTGGAACTAATTCATATCATCGTCACGTTAGATCATGTGAGCGAGTTTGCTCAGAACAAAACCATGACACTCAACAAAGTGATTTTCAGCCTCGGAATCGTAACCGCCCTCGCTCTGCCAGCATTTGCGAAGGCCCCGACCAAGGACATCGTCGACACCGCCGCGGGCAACGCCCAATTTAGCACCCTCGTCAGCCTCGTCAAGGCCGCTGACCTGGTGACCACGCTCAAGGGCAAGGGCCCCTTCACCGTGTTCGCCCCGGTGAATGCCGCTTTCGCAAAGGTGCCAAAGGCAACTCTCGACAAGTTGGGTGCTGACAAGGCCCTCCTCCAGGGCGTGCTGACGTATCACGTCGTCTCCGGAACGGTATTAGCCGCAGACGTGGTCAAGATGAACGGCAAGTCTGTAAAGACGGTGAACGGCGGAACGGTCAAGATCGCAGTCCGCAACGGCAGCGTCTACATCAACAACAGCAAGGTCACCACTACCGACATCAAGACCACCAACGGCGTCATCCACGTCATTGACTCCGTCCTGATGCCGAAGGCAAAGGTGAAGGCTCAGTCCATGGAAGTCAAGACTGAGACTTGCGGCAGCTGCCCAACCAAGTAATCCCTTCCGACACGAAAAAGGGCGCGCGGCAAAAATGCCTCGCGCCCTTCTCTTGTTTACTTGACCTTCGATCGCAGAACTTCGATGCCCTTAGCGAGTTGAGGATCCTGCCCGGAGAGGAACTGCTCGGGGGTCAGATCGACCTTGAACTCGGGCTTCTCGCCTCCGTTCTCGAGCGGCGAGCCGTCGATGCGGTACACGCCGGTGTTCGGGAGTCGAATCGAGGTGCCGTCGACCAGCGACCCGCCGTACGTGTAGATCACGTAGCCTGGGGTCTCGTAGCCCACCGTGGTGGCGAGCTTTCGCGACTTCATCGCGGCAGGGAACATCTCTCCGTTCGAAACGCTTCGCTCGTTGAACAACACCACGATCGGCTGCTCGACGACCGTGCCCGGTCCGGTTTGGATTTCGCCGTCCCGTGGGACATACAGCATCTGCTTGCGCCGTTCAAGGATGTCCAGTAGGCGGTCTGCGATGTTGCCGCCGTTGTTATCTCGGACGTCGATGATCAGCCCCTTCTTGCCTTGGACGTATTGCCACACTTCGGCATCGAATTGGCTGAAATCGCCGCCTCCCATCGCCGCGATGTGAACGTAACCGAAGGTGCCGCCGGAGGCTTTGTCCACCGTCGCGCGGCGACCCGCAATTCGATTTCGATACTCGATCTCATCGAACGAGCCATCGCTAATAGAGCGGTATTTGATCGTGCGGGCTCCCGTTTTGGTGGGTGTCGCGTTGACGGTCAGGATAAGATCGCGTCCCGTCTGATCGTTAAGCACTCGCCAAAGGCTCTGGTCGGTGCGCACGTCCTTGCCGTTGATGGTCATCACGTAGTCGCCCGGCTTGATTTGGGTTTGCGGGAAGCTGCCCGGGGTGCGACGCGGCACCGTGGCAACCTTGATTCCGGGGCCGGAGTGGCTGTAATCGAACGTGAACCCGAGGTGGGCGGTGCTGGTCGAGCCAGGATTTCCGCCCGCCGGACCAACTTCGGCGTGGCTGGTCTCGAGTTCGCCGATCATCATGTTGAGGATCGTCGCCATCTCATTCCGGTGACCGACGCCATCCAGCAACACCTCATTCCGGGGCCGAATCGCGAGCCAGTTTCGACCGTGGAAATTCGGGTCGTAAAACTGTTGGTTGTACACCTGCCAGAGTTCGCGGTAGGCGGCCCGTCGCTCGGCGCGAAGATCACGCGTCCAGTCCGCCCGGAAGCCCACCGCCGCCGAAGGAGTATTCGGAGCCCGCAGGTTCAAAGTAGTCATGACGCCCGCCTTGATGAAGAAGAGTTGATTGGTGTCTTGGCTGAGTTCGAATCCACCAATACCACCGCCCGCGGTAATCGCCCTTGCGCCCTCGCCGTCGTAGCCCAACGTCCAGATGTCGCCGTTCGCGAGGAAGTACAGCGCGCCGTTGGTCGGGTCGGTCACCAGGTTGCCGCTCACCGGGCCCGCGTACAACTTGCGAATCCTAAAGTAAGGCTCGACAAGGTCGAAGTCCAACTTCGCCGGCTCTTTCGGCTTTTCAAACTTCAGTTCGAGTTCAAAGCTGCGCGCCGACTCCGCTTGCAATGGCAGAGCAAACAATCCGCCGCCCTCGCGGTCGCTCTGGAAGTACAGATACTTGCCGTCAATGGACCACGCGGGCGAGAGGTGGTTGGCGCTCAGGTTGGTGACGTTAGTCTCTTTGCCGGTCGCCAATTCTCGAACGAGGATGTTCCGCTTGTTCTCCCAAGGGTTAAATCCGCTACCCAGAAGATCACGCACGTAGGCGAGGTACTTCATATCGGGGCTGAACGCGTAGTCTTGGGCGTGCGGACGGTCGAGGATTCGGGTGGCCGTGCCACCCTCCACCGGTGCCGTATAGAGTCCGCCGACCTTGTCGCCGGTCATCCAAAAAGCGATCCGCTTCTTGTCAGGTGTGAGCGAGAGGCCGAAGCAGTTGTGATCTGTGGTGGTTACTGGAGTGATGTCTTGGGTTTCGACATTCATCCGGTAAACCCGCTTTCCGCCCTGGCGGTCGCTGACGAAGAAAATGAACTTCTCGTCTGGCGTGAAGATCGGCGATTCGTCGGTGCCTTCCCACGTGGTGAGTTGGGTGGCGTCGTCGGCGTTCGGGCCCTTACCCTTCTTGATCGGCACGCTCCAAAGCTCCCGCCGAATCGCGAAAACAATCCGCTCCGCTTTCGGACTTAGCGTGAGGCTCTCGGGGCCAGTCGTCAAGACGAGCCGCTCTTCGATCGCCGTCTTGTCGTCGATCGAAGCCGTGAATTTCAGCGCCTTCGGCTCTTGGCCACTCGCCAGGGTGTAAGCCACCCCATCGCGCTCAAATGCCATCGTGCCCGACTTCTCGGCGACCGACAGGAACCTCGCCCCCGAGCCGCCGACGAAGTTGGTCAGCCGCGTGGCTTGGCCAGATCGGGCGATGCGGTAGACGTTGGGCGTCTTGTCGGCGTCGTCCGTGTAAACGGTCGGCTTCTCAAAGATATTGTGCGAGCTCGGCGTCTTCTCCGTAACCGTCACCGCGAAGAATGACTTACCGTCCGGCGCGAAGGTGGGCCAAAGATGCTGAAATCGGTTCGCCCGAACTTCGGTTCGCTTCCCGGTTACCAAGTCCAAAACGTTCAACTGTGCCGGGCTGGAGCCTTCGTATCGTGGGCGGGTGAATGGGAAGCTGTAGCGTCGTACAAACAGGGCTTCTTTGCCGTCCGGCGAAATCTTGGGGAAGCCGAGTGCGCGGTGGTCCACCCAATGCTCCTGAATCTGACCGGTCGCGACGTCCATCGAATACACCCCGTTTTCGGACTTCTCGTAGAAGCCGCGATAGATCAGCCGCTTGCCGTCCGGGGTCCACCCGTTGGGCACTTCGGTGAAGCTGCTGTAGGTGAGCCGCTTCACCTCGCCGCCATCGGCCGGCGTCACGTAGGTATCCCAGTTGCCGTTTCGGTTGGTCGCAAAGGCGATCCACTGCCCGTCCGGCGACCAGATCGGGTTATCGTCCATCTCGACGTTGGTGGTGAGCGGCGTGGCCCGACCTCCCGTACTTGGAGCGGTCCATATATCCCCGCGCCAAGTGAAGGCAAGTTGGGTGCCGTCCGGCGAGAGCGCAAGGCTCCGCATGCCGGTGATATCTCTGGCATGGGCGAAAGTCAGGTTCGAGACAGCGAGAACCGCAAGGAGGGCAACTCTATTCATTGAGCGTGAGCATATCTCAATTTATTCACGCTGTCTCCTACCCGTCGCCTTTTTGGGGGCCAGAGGTGAAGTAGCTCGCTTCCAAAGTCGGTCAACTCTCGACCTGCCCCTAAGGTTCGTTTGCGAAAGCGTAGCTCACCCCGGTGGCATCCTCCACCGAAGCCACGCGCACGAGACCCTCTTTGGAGTCGACCTTCATGAGGTGTAGCACCTCGCGCTCATTCCAACCCATGGCATTGTAATAACTGTCGTCGGTCAGCACATACATCGTCTTGCCACGCATCGTTGTCGCAATGAGGGGGTTCCAATGGTAAGACTTGGTAATGATTTTGCCATTGGGGAAAACGATGGCCGACTTGCCGGCAGCGACGTCTTCGCTGTCCGTGTATGGTTCGAGCTTGGAAATTACGTATGCGGGGTCAGTCGGGTAACCGGGCCTGGCTACCGGGTTCAGAAAGAATGGCCCTGCTCCCCACTTGTCGAAAGCCACCCTTGCCGCAGGCCAGAGCAAGTCGCGAAATGCCCGAGGGGAGACTGTCGTTGCCTTGCCCGTTTTGCGATTCACGACCCAGCCGCGCACAAGTTTAGTATCAGATTTGGAGAGATCGCCATCAAACTGTCCCAGGAACAGTTCTGACGTGTTTCGGCCTGATACCCACATGCTTGCATTGGGGAAAGAGTGCCATTTGCCACTTGAATCCCAAACGAGGATTGTTGAGGAAAATCGCTGTTCTTTCGGGAGCCAGCGACTGCCCCCTAGGGCATCGAATTCCGACGACCGAATCTGTAAAGTGTCCTTCAAAGTTCCAATATCGTAAGGTTCTGGTGTGACCGCCGTGCGAAAAGTGACCTTCCCGTTAGCTGCTGACACAATGAGTCTTCCGCGGCCACCTTTCTCAACATCCACATACTTGAATTGCCACGTGTTACCCGTGGCTGAGACCGCATGTGGCACGGTTGGAAGTTCACCGTAGATCTCAAGCCCCTTGCCAAACGAGACCTTCACAACGCTAGGCTTTTCCGCACCTTGCGCAACCCAAACTCGCGGATAACTGCTTTCGGATGAAGCTAGGACGAACAAAAGAGGCAACATCATGGAGCACTCCTGTGATCGACAGAAACGATGCTATCTAAGAGAGGATTTGGCTGCATGAATCGTACGCCGAATGGCTCGCCGTTTGTGCCGAGGTCATGCCGTGCCGTTCGTACGTATGGTCCGTCATCGAAGTCCTCGGTGTAAAAGTTCTCTGATGACCAGCCACCGGAGAAACCGAGGCATTCCCACTCCAAGAGTTTGATGTGCCTTGAATAGGAGTCTTCGGGCCACGCTGCCCATGGCATGAGGCCCCAGAGAGACGACCAAGTTTGGGGACTGGCGGCGGTTGAGCTAGTTCCGCGGTAGAAATTAAGCGCTCTCGCGTTACCCGCGCGCTTGCGCTGAGCAATGCTTATAACCCTCCTTGATGTTAGCCGATCGTCGAAATTGAAGGGAGTGACGTTTTGAAGATTGACACCACCTTTGTTTGTGGCTGGCTTGAAGAATGGCCCACTCCAAGGTGCTGCCAACGTCGAAGGTTGGTCCGGGGCCGCGACCGGGTTGGTGCCAAACTCGCCACAGGTTCCCCAAACCAACTGAAAAAGTATGGTCTTCGAGTCAGCTACATAAGCCACTCTTATAGTAGCAAAAAGCCAACCCGTGCCGGAAACTGCATCGAGGTAGCGTCGCGTTGGAAGAACCGTGCTGAAATTCAGTTGCGAAGTGTCATACGCTACTTCCTTGCCCTTGACTGACACACGAATAAACGGGATATACCTATGGGGATAAGTCCCAGGCCCACCAGGATTTGGTGCCTCTGGTTGACCGTCGGGTAGTACGCTACCTGAGTCGTTCGATGCAGGATAAAACTGCAAGCCGATATCTGCAGCAATGTAGTGTGGGAGGCCTTGCGGAGCAGTGGTTTTCGGCATCGGAGGTGCCCAACCCACATACATATTGAGAGAATTTAGCGGAACATCTAACGTCTGGCCTTCTCGAACAACTTGAGTTGAGCCACTATTCTTGAAAAAATCAGAATTGTTTCTTGAGGGAAAAACAAAGGTGCCCGAAAATCCCACAAACTCATCACCAGGAGCATCTCGACGTGTAAACGCTCCCTCCGCCTTGAAGCGGGAACCGGGCGGGTACAAGCTAGCATCACTGGGATGAATTGGGATCGGCGGGGCATGTTGCCGTTGTGTTTGAATGCCATCGCCCGTAAAGGGAGCACCCGCGACGGCTGGGCCGAACATCAGCTTCTCAACATCATCTCTGCCAGCAGGATTCGTTGTCTGTAGCGGGTCAGTTGAATCGTGATACGCACCACTTGGGCTAATTATGTCTACGTCTGACCCGATTGGGAATAGCTCGGGAAATGGCTGACTATCTAGCATGGGAATAACGTTGTTTAATCCCTGATCCCACGGTAAGGCATTTGAATTCGCGTAGTGGCAGTCTTCCTCGCTGGGTTGAGACTGATAGCCGTCCACCACCGCCGTCACTCGGTAGTACCGCATGGAGTAGCTAGGTAATCCCGTGTCCACCCACTTGAGAACTGGATGATTTAGGTCCGTACTGATTACGGCTGATGGCGAGCCCCAGTTGTATTGGCCGAGATTCGTAGCCCGATACACTTTGTATGAGGTCGCGCCTTGAACCCGCGACCAGTATACAGCGATACTGGAACCCGAAACCGCAAACACACCCACTTGGTCTGGCCCATCGGGCTTAGTATGAAATTGAGCGCTTGCATAATCGGTTTGACCACTCGCTCCAAAAGAACTCAACCGAACGGTGTAATTTGAATTAGGGTCAAGCTCGTCAAGATCAATTTGAACGGGGTCGTCGTCGGCAGGAACGAATTGCTCTGCTAGCGTCCATGCTCCCACCCCCTTTCGGATCTCTAACCTCGCATACAACGGTTGGTACGCCGCCGATGCGGCGGCCACTTCAACAGCCGCGTTAGTTACATTGGAGACAGAGAGTGTTTGGGACGGAACGATGCTGACCATGCCGCTTGCCCATCCACCCACAGAGTCCCACACCCAAACATTGTAAGTCTCAAAAGGATTCGGATATGGGCACTGAATTTCAACCTTGTACCTCCCAGGCGCCGTGTTTACGACGTCGGCGTCCCAGTCGTTGGGTTCGGCATCGTACGCAATCATGTTTAGTTCGTTATCGAAAACCGCCCAATACTTAGCAGAAGTGATCGAGCCACCAATGTCCACCATTGCGCCCGATCGCGACCCCTGCGGGATCGTTATTTCGAACTCACTTTGGGCCAGTGCGAAGGCGGCGACGAGGGATAGAAGGATGATACAGAATGCGCGCCAAGGTCTCATAATTTCAGTATATAGGCGTTTTCAAAAATTGTGCAAGTACTTTCGCGTAGATTGTTCCGCAGGCGAGGGCACAACACTCTGCGTTTGCTCAATCATTCCGGGCCAGGCTCCCCTGACTTGCATCAAACTGGGTGCTGATCCAGCACCGCGGTCTGTCCCCCGGCGATTTACAATTCCGCCCCCGCTTACTATAGAGGTACACCTCCCCCCAGACTTTCAAAGAACAGAGTACAAGAAATAGTAAAGAAAAGTGCAAATCCAGCGAATCCAACGCATGTGTAAAAAGTCCAGGCTCAAAATCGCATCAAATGCCCCGTAAAAAAATGAATGTGTCAAACGTCACATTTAAATGTGTAAAAACATCCCTTGAAGCTCCAAGCCCCCCGAACCCCGAACTCCTCCCCCGGTATCCTATGGGACCGATGTCCGAAGAAAAGTCACTCAAAGAAATTCGATTGGAGAAGCTGGAACGGCTGCGCGCGCTGGGGATGGACCCATACGCGGTGGAAAAATATGTCCCAACCCACACGCAATCCAGTTTCCTCAAGGACTTTGATTCGCTCGTGCCCGACCTCGAATCAGCGGTGGATTCCCGCCCGACCGTGCGCCTAGCCGGGCGTGTAGTGGGCTATCGCCTGATGGGCAAGGCGGGGTTCGCCCACATCAGCGACGGCGATGACAAGGTGCAGGCCTACTTCCGGAAGGACGACATCGGCGAAACCGTATGGGAGGCCTTCAATCTTCTCGACCTCGGCGATCACGTCGGCGTCGAGGGCCAACCTTTCGTGACCAAAACCGGGGAGCGCTCGGTCTACGTCCGCAGCTTCACCCCCATGAGCAAGAGCCTCCAGATTTTGCCGCTGGGGAAGGAGAAGGACGGTCAACAGTGGTACGGCCTCGCCGACGTAGAGCAACGCTACCGCCACCGCCACTTGGATCTGATCTGCAACCATGAAGCGCGGCAGGCGCTCATCAATCGGTGCAAAATCGTCTCGGCGGTTCGCCGATTCCTCGATGGGCGAGGCTATCTCGAAGTGGAAACCCCGTTGCTGCAACTCGAGGCCGGCGGCGCGGCGGCCAGGCCGTTTTTGACCCACTACAACGCCTACGAAATCGACGTCAAGCTCCGCATCTCGCTCGAACTTTACTTGAAGCGCCTGATCTGCGGCGACTTACCGAAGGTGTACGAGATCGGGCGCGTGTTCCGAAATGAGGGCGTGTCCAACCGCCACAACCCCGAATTCACGCTGCTCGAATATTACGAGGCGTACTCGAACTTGGAGGACATCATGGAGTCCGTCGAGGAGATGTTCAAGTACGTGGCGCTGGAGGTCTTCGGCTCGACCGTGGTGCGCGTCGCGGGCAAGGAAGGCGATGTGGACGACGACGGCGAACCCGGCGTCGAGCTCGACTTCGGCAAGCCATGGGCGCGGGTGGACATGATGGCCGAGATCGAGCGTCACACCGGTCTGCAACTCGCCGACTTCGTGGACCTCGCCACCGCGAAATCGGCGGTGAAGGAGCGTCAAGTGAGCAACCCGATCACCGGCAAGCGCATTGATCTTGATGGTGAGCGCAGCCTGGGAGGCTTAATCGAGAAGCTCTTGGAAGTATTTGTCGAACCGACCCTCCAACAACCAACCTTCGTCGTGGGCTACCCGCTCGAGACCTCGCCCCTCGCCAAGCACGACCCCGCCCGGCCCGGTTTCACTCGGCGCTTCGAGGGCTACGTGCGCGGCCGGGAAGTGTGCAACGCGTTTAGCGAGATCAATGACCCGATGGATCAGCGCTCCCGCTTCGAGCAGCAACTCGGCGAGCGGGCGAAGGGTGACGATGAGGCGCATCCGATGGACGAAGAATTCATCTACGCGCTCGAAAGCGGCATGCCTCCTACCGGCGGCTGTGGCATCGGGCTCGACCGCATGGCGATGCTTCTCACCGGAGCCGATGCCATCCGCGAAGTTCTCCTGTTCCCGATGATGAAGCCAGAAGAGCACGCGTGATGATGAGAGTTGGGTTTGTGGTGGCGCTGATGATGGTCGCGGGTGCGGTCTTTGTCCTCAATCCGCCCCGAACCGCCCAACCTCCACGCCCCACGGTGGTCCGCAAAATCGACAACGTCGCCCCACTGACGCCCATGCAGGGCGCCCTCGTGGCCGATCTCGAAAACCAGCTCGCGATGGACCTCGTTTACGACCCCGCCTACACCGCCAACGGTAAACCCAAACCCGGCACCGGGGTATGCACCGACGTCGTCATCCGCGCCGCGATCGCCATCGGGGTGGACCTGCAAAGCAAGATCACCCGGGCCGTCGCCGCCAGCCCGACTGCCTACGGCGTCACCTCCCCGGACAAAGGCATCGACCACCGCCGCTGCCGAGTCATGATTCACTGGTTCAAGATGCACGCTAAGCCAATAAATCCGAGCACAAAGTTTGAGCCCGGAGACGTCGTGTTCTACCGAACCTCCGGGCGTGGGATGATCGACCACGTCGGAGTCATCGGTCGCGACGGCACCCTCGTCCACCACTGGCCCGGCGGCCCCGTCACGATCCAGCCCGACCCCGCCGCCTGGTCCATCGCCGGGCATTTCCGATTCAAGACCAGAAGCTAAAGCTTCACTCGTCAGCGGCCCCAAAATTCGCGATCGAAATGTCGATATCCGCTGCGTCCACCTCGGCACTACCGTCGAGGTCAGCGTTGGGATTAAAGCCCGGTTGCCCTGTCGTTAGCCCAAATTTCGAGATCACCAGATCAATGTCTGCCGCATCAACCTCGCCCGACTGGTCTGCGTCCCCATTCTGCAGGGTCAAATTGACCGAAGCGGTCTGCCCAGACGCCAAAGTAACCGGACCCGCCAATTTCTTAACCCAAGTTCGGCCACGAACTGCGACGGAGAAATCCCCAAAGCTCGCGGTTTGCAACGAGTAGCTTCCGCCTGGACCCACCGCCACCGAAGGGAAAGTCTCAACGACGGTCCCGCCGCTGTTTCTCAGTTCAACGCTCACCACTTCGTTGTCCACGTTGCCCACATAATCGCCAAACTGGAGAATGCCTGAAACGGTGGCGGCATATGGTCCCGTCCAGTCTCGTCCGCTAAGCGAGCTTATCGCCCATTCGCTTACGGGATTAGCCCCGTGGAGCACCTGGCTGATGCCCGCCCACTGGAACTGGGCATTCGGGATATCGCCTCGTGACGTTCCGCCGACACCGCTTGAGGAGCGGCTGCTACCGTACGCCCAGCCAAAGACTCCAAGCTCGAATTGCGTCCCGAATACAAAACCCGCGGTGAAAAGAATGGTCCCGCCTACTGCCGTTGATACCGAGTTATTGGTCGAATTGATAGACCATCGTTTTGCCTGCCGGTCAGTCCCAAAACCGACCCCACCCAGCGAGGCGATAGCGGAAGTGAACAGTGAACTCTGCGGAATGAGCGCCTTGTTACGATAGGGCACAACCGTGATGTTTGAACCGCCTGAGAAACCGGTCGCGGCCAGGAACGCCGATGCGTTCACGTGAAAAACCAAGGTGCCGTTTTGGCCCGTTAACCCAGGTGCATTGATCGTCAGTTTGTCGGTCCAGCCCCCAGCCGAGCCGCCGCGGGTGGCCGTGGAGTTTGGCCACTGCGTTGCGCTGTTCATCGTTGCCTGCCCAAACCGCGCCGTTCCCGCACAACTCCCCGCGATTGATCCAGACGCGTAACTAGCGGTCGCTTGGCTGAGGACGTTCGTACTGAACGTCTCCCACTGCACATTGTAATTCCCGGCGATCATACCGTTCTCAAAATTATCGCCCGGCCACCCACTGCCGCCGTTCCATTGACCGGTGCAACTGGTGATATAGCCACCAGGAGCGACCGTCGACGATTGCGAAGGGGCCGAGTATCCCGTAAGGGGAAGCGTCGTCAGAGCTAGGAGGAGGAATCGATTCATGGGTGCACCGCTCCTAAGCGTAACACAGTTTTGCCCAATTGGCTAGCAAAATTACCCCGCCCGGCCCCTCAGTTTCGCGATAAGGCGGCGTAACTTCAATGTCCAAGGGTCAGGAATTCCACTATCCTTCAGCCAGCGATCTTGGTCCTGGCGGCTCTTCGCCACCTGATCGGTGCGCCACTGCACGTACTCGGCGGGATCCTCGTACCAAATGAACTCTGGCGCGGCGCCATCCAGAAAAGCCAAATCCCAACCCAGCGATTGCACCCGTCGCCCGCGCCACGCATCCTCCCAAACTTGATACTTCTCCCCCGTGATCGGCTGTGTCCCGACCGCCTTCGCGACCTCGTTCCGATAAGCGTGCATCGCGCCAGCCAGATGGTGGCCCCTCTCCAAAGGACGATAAGTGGTCTTGCCCGTAACCCGAGGAGGCAAAACCCGATGGGAGCCCACGATCCGCTGCAGCTCCGTGTCATCCCCCACCCAAAGACTGGCTACCCCGAGTTTGGGTAAATCCACGAACGCTTGGGCCACTAAATCCTGCCACCCAACCCCCGGAACGTAGTCGTCGTCCATGGTCACATAAATGGCTTGGTCCTTCAGCAACTCCAAAAGAGCGCCATTCAAAGCGACGGGTTTCCCCTCAGCTCCATCCAGAATATGGAACTCAGTAGGCAGAGTGAAGCTCGCCTGAACGCGGCGCATGACCTCGTCAAATCCGGGGCGGTTTTGGCGGATGGTGGGGATCACGACCAGAAACTGCGCGCTCATCGTCGCTAAGGATAGCGGATATGGAATGAGGGAGTCGAATGGGACCACGCCGAAGGGGTATCCTATTTCTTCACGCGTCGGCCTCAAGCTTGGGCGCAAACCGTATTTCTCATGTCCACCACCATGCAATTTAAGCGCGAGGATTTAAATCCTTGCACCGTCAAGATCAGCGTCACCGCCTCCGCCGAACAAGTTTCCGGCGGCTTTGACAAGGCCTATAAGGCGTTCTCAAAGAAAATGCGCGTGCCGGGCTTCCGCCCTGGCCACGCGCCCCGTGCGATGGTCGGCCAGATGGTGGACCCCAACGACATCCTGAACGAAGCCGCCAACGAGATCGTGCGCGCCACGCTGAACAAGGTGCTCCAGGACGAGAAGATTCGACCCCACGACGCTCCCGCCGTTGAGCTCACCAAGATCAACGAAGAGGAGAAGATCTGCGAGTACGTCGCCAAGGTGCCGCTCGAGCCGATCGTAAAGCTGGGCAACTACAAGGGCGTCGAAGTCAAGCGACCCAAGATCGAAGTCTCCGACGAGGAAGTCGATCAGCAACTTGAAGAGATCCGCAAGCGATCCGGCAAGCGAGAAGCCGTCACCGATCGAGGCATTGCCGAAGGCGATATCGCCGTGGTCAACATCAAGATTGAAGGCGAAGAGGGCGATGGCCGCAACTTCATGATCGTGGCCGGGCAGGCGTTCAAGGAACTCGACGCCGTCATCACCGGCATGCACGTCGAAGAGATGAACAAGCTCGAGCTCAGCTTCCCTAAGGACTTCCAAGAGAAGGATTGGGCGGGCAAGAAGCACAAGACTCAGGTGACGATTCGAAGCGTGAATTCGGTCGTGATGCCCGAACTAGACGACGAGTTCGCCAAGTCGCTCGCCAGCAAGGACATGAAGGCGAAGGACCTCGCCGACCTGAAGGAAAAGATTAAGGCCAGCATCCTCGAAGCCAAGCAGAGCGTCGGTCTGGAGTACGTCAACGAAGCGATCTTGGAAGTGATCACCAAGTCAAGCGAAGTCCACGTGCCCGACACGATGTGGGAAGCCGTTGCCAATCAGCGACTGCAGGAAGAAGCCCAAGCCGCCGCAAAGGACGGCAAGAAGCTCGAAGAAGTCGCCACCGCGCACGGCATGACGATTGAAGAGTACGTCAGCAAGTGGCAGATCGAAGCGAAGACCCAAGTTCAACGCGCCGTCATCGCCAACACCATTTTCAAGACCGAGAAAATGAAGCTGGAGAACAGCGACCTCAGCGAATCGCTCAATGAAATGGCGATGGAGTACGGCGTGCATCCGGGCCAGCTTTTCGAGGTGATGAAGAAGAACAAGAACTTCACCGAACTCGAAGTGCGCACTGTCTACCGCAAGGTGATGGGATTCCTCACCAGCAACGCGAAGATCGTCGACGAGGATACCGGCTCCAAAGCAAAGACCAAAGCCGAACCCAAGGCGGACGACGCCGAGAAGCCAGCCAAGGCCGCAAAGCCAAAAGCCAAAGCGAAGACCGAAGAAGCCTAACTAACGGCCTTCAACAAGGAAAACCCCTCGCCATCCCGGCGAGGGGTTTTTTTCTTCCGGTCCCCCTTGAAACTGAGGTCGAACTAACCGACGTATGATGGGTACAGTAATGGCGGCAGGTGAATTAACCTGACCATGTCATGGAGGACAATAGAACGAGATGGGAATTCCTTACGTTATCGAGCAAACGGCGCGCGGTGAGCGCACCTACGACATTTGGTCCAGGCTTCTTAAGGACCGCATTATTTTCTTGGGCACCGAGGTAGATGACTACATCTCCAACCTGCTGATCGCGCAGCTTCTCTTCCTAGAAAAAGAAGATCCAGATCGCGACATCGAGTTTTACATCAACAGCCCCGGCGGTAGCGTTTCGGCCGGCTTGGCCCTCTACGACACCATGCAGCTCGTGAAGTGCGACGTGAACACCTACTGCGTGGGCATGGCGGCTTCGATGGGTGCAGTGCTCCTCGCCGGAGGCGCAGACGGCAAACGGTTCTGTCTCAAGAACTCCCGCGTCATGATCCACCAAGTCAGCGGCGGTTTCCGCGGTACGGCAGCGGACATTCAAGTGCAGGTACGAGAGATCGACCGGTACATGAACACCCTGATGGATATACTGGGCAAGCATTGCAAGAAGAGCCCGGATCAAGTTCGAAAGGACTGCGACCGCGACTACTTTATGGGCTCGGACGAGGCACTGGCCTACGGAATTATTGATAAAGTGCTCGAACCGGGGGCGCGTTGATATCCAGTTCTGGGTCAAATGAGACGACAATAGGGAACAGTCATGGCGAAGTCACCTGAGCGTCGAGATCAATGCAGTCTCTGTGGGAAGTCCAAGGAGCAGGTTAGGAAACTAATCGTCGGCCTCCACGGTGCCGTCTGTTCGGACTGCATTGACCTTTGTAACGATATTTTAAACAACGAGTCGGACAAGGCTGGCGCTCCGGTGCCCTCCCGAGCCTCCAAGTCGGCAACCGCCTCTGCGGCAGCTTCGAATTCCCCTTCTCCACTGGGCGACTTCAAGACCAGCAATGTGCCCAAGCCGAAAGAAATCGTCGGCTTCCTGGATCAGTACGTCATCGGTCAGGAGCATGCCAAGCGATCTTTAAGCGTCGCGGTTTACAACCACTACAAGCGCGTGAGTGCGCCCCAGACGGACGTTGAACTCCAGAAGTCGAACATCTTGATGATCGGCCCCACCGGCAGCGGCAAGACTCTCTTGGCGCAGACGTTGGCTCGGATGCTGAGCGTCCCGTTTGCCGTGGCGGATGCCACCGCGCTGACGGAAGCCGGCTACGTTGGCGAAGACGTCGAGAACATCATCCTCAAGCTTTGGCAATCAGCGGAATCCATGGATTCTCGCCGACCGAAGGAGCTTTGCGAACGCGGAATCATCTATGTGGACGAGATTGACAAGATCGCCCGCAAGAGCGAAAACCCGTCCATCACTCGAGACGTGAGCGGAGAAGGCGTTCAGCAGGCTTTGCTGAAAATCTTGGAAGGTACGGTCGCAAATATTCCGCCGCAGGGAGGCCGAAAGCACCCGCAGCAGGAGTACCTGCAAGTGGACACGAGCAACATCCTGTTCATCTGCGGTGGCGCCTTCGAAGGAATCGAAGAGACGATCATGCGTCGCCAAAAGGCGAGCGTGATGGGCCTCAACGCCTCCCCAACCAGCAAGAAGGAGAAGTCGAAGGACATCCTTCGCCACGTTCTCCCCGAGGACTTGTTGCAGTACGGCCTGATCCCCGAGTTCATCGGACGGCTGCCGGTTTGCACCACGCTGGATTCGTTGGACGAGGAGACGCTGGTGCAAATCTTGACCCAGCCAAAGAACTCGCTGGTCCGCCAGTACGGTCGCTTGTTCCAATTGGACGACGTCGAACTGGAAGTCGAGCCCGGTGCGCTCCGAGAAATCGCCGCCGAAGCCCTCAAGCGAAAGACCGGCGCTCGCGCCCTTCGCTCCATCTTCGAGCAGATCATGCTGGAAGTCATGTACGAAGTCCCTTCAACCGAAGGCATCCGCAAGGTGCTCGTGCCAGACGGAGTGATCTCCCAAAAGATTAAACCGACGCTCATCACCGACGAGGACATCAAGAAAGCGAGCTGAGAAGTTCCAACCTAATACCGGGCGCCAATGGGCGTCCGGTTTTTTTTGCCTGACATAGATGCTGGGTTTTCCCGGGCAGTGAGCGTAAAGACGATAACCTTAACACAATCCTGGACTACTCAGTTGTGCGATCCGGGGCAACTTACTGTATAGTATGAGGTGGCCTAAGTGGGGCCAACGCTGGCAGGATGAGTTTGCTAACAGCCTTAAGCAGTCCTGGCAAAAATTTGCCTTCCGGATGCGAGTTGTATTGCGTATACTGAATCAATTGGTGAGTAGAGAAATGAATTATTTTGCAAAGCAGTCTCTCGTGTCTTGCTTAGTGATCGCTGGCGCGATGGCTAATGCCAACGTAAACCTGGATTTCCGCCCAGATTCCCAAACCGTCGCTGTAGGAGACGTCGTCAATGTCGAGGTCTATGCAGTTTCAGATTCTTTGGTGAACCAGGGCTTTTCTGCGGGCGACCTGCTCGTTACCTGGGATCCGGCATTCCTGAACCCCATCTCCTACACGAACGCCGGCGCCGGATACCCTTGGGGCAACAGCGGCTTCATTTTTCCCACTCTGAACGGCAGCCTCAGTGACGGTAGCGCAGAATGGTCGTTTGAGCGGCAGCTGTTTGGGGCAATTCCTCAGGCAACTCCAGCTGGCCTCAAACTCACCACGCTCCGATTCACCGCGGTGGCCCCCACCACCCAAACCACGGTGAGCATGCCAGCCACCTTCGGCGGTCGGAACACCCGAATCTTCGATCCGTTCATTCCAAATACGAACATCGTCGGGACTCGAGACTCTGGCGCGTTCGTCGCCATCACTCTCCCAGCAACCAACATTTCCGGCAACATTTTCCTACAAGACACCGTCTTCACTGGCGGTTTCACGCGAGACATCCAGGGACTGGTCAAGCAGGGGACCACCACGGTGGGTTCCTTCAGCATTCTGGGGATGACGTCTTCGAGCGCAAGCTTTACCGCATCGGTGAGCGGCGCTTACACCGGCGCAGCCACCATCGAGTTTGATGGCACTACATTCCTGCGACGCAAGCTCAACATCACCCTCAACAACGGCACCATGACCCTCGGCACTATCAACATGAAGAAT
The DNA here is from genome assembly GCA_031425375.1 of Chthonomonas sp. GTDB lineage: Bacteria > Armatimonadota > Fimbriimonadia > Fimbriimonadales > Fimbriimonadaceae > JAFLBD01. The sequence continues at coordinate 455,070 of JANPJF010000003.1, forward strand.
GGTGATATCAGCGGGGACGGCGAAGTGGACGGGAATGAAGTTGATGCGGTAGATATCGACCTCGTCATCGCCGCTTTCGGCGACGTGACGGACCGCAACGAAGACTGTGACGTGTCCGGCGAAGTCGACGCAGCCGACATCGACATCGTCATCGCCAACTTCGGATCAGTCGACGAATAAGCCCAATAAGCATAAAAAGAGGCTCGCGACGACGGTGTCGAGAGCCTCTTTGGTTTGCTGAACCGGGCTAGCTCGCGAGTCGAATCGCTTCGAGCTCGTGGGACTGCCCCTCGAGGATGGCCCGAACGTTCGGACTCATCGGTTCATCACGCTCTTCGGTGATGAGGTTCAGTTTCGCACCCTGCTGGGCACAGAGAAACCGAAGTTTTTCAAGCTCTTCGAAAGCTCCGTCGGCAAAGCGCGTGGCTCGGCAGGCGTCGAGTTCGACCGTAGCGCGGGAAGTCCCGACCGCGGTGAGCAACTGGGTGATTTCATCGGCGAGCACACTGCCCTCCGCTTGAGTCACTACGCCGCCCAGGCCAGCGTGTAGGGTGTTTTGTTCAGCATTCCAAGTGAGCAGATACATGTCGTTTTTTAGCTCCAACTTCAGGGGAATCACACCCTGACTCGTGTTGAATTCCATCCGCCCTCATCGATCCGAAACGATAGGTTTACCGGGGGCAAAAGAAACGAGAAAGATGACTGGCGGCAAGCTTGCGAGCCGTTGTTTTGCCGGGAGCGCTGGCCTTTTTTGCAGGGGCTTAAGTAGAAAAGCCCCGGCGGTGTTGCCGGGGCTACAAAGCGGCAATCGCCGCGCTTAGTTTGTGACCGGTTGACCGGTGATCGGGTTCAAGATCGGCAGATCGCCGTCCGTGTAGGCGCGGGTGCCCCAGAGGAATTGCGCTGGATTCAGGGTCTGACTGTACTTGCGGTACTTTGCCGAGCCGTCGGCCATCCCGTAGTTATCGCCTTGATCAATTCGACCGCCGCCCGTGTACACCGCGAGAGGATAGTCCGTTCGCGGCGTCGTTTTGCAGAGCGTGAAAATCTGGTTCGCGCCCGTCGTGACGCGGTTGTGATTCAACGCGTAGATTGCCGCCGGTCGGGTCGCGCCATCTTCCGCGCTTCCGAAGTATGCCCGCGTGTTCGCCTGGTCAATGGAGTAACCGTTAGTGCTTCGGTGTGAAGCGCTACGCACCACAGAAGTGATCGAAGCGGAGGCCAAGCAGCTCAGGTTATCGGTGAATCCCGCGATGAGAATCGTGCCCGATGTGCTGTCGAGCGAGCTCGAGCTAACCAAATTGATCCCGCGGTTCACGTCCGAGATGTTTCGGAAGCGAGGCATGATTGCCGAGTTCACCGTGTAAGAAATGCGGGGCACTTGGTCGTCCACGATCACGCCGCCTCGAATGAAATTTGCGGGCACCAGTGGGGTCGGGGTGGCGCAAACATTGGGTTGCTGTCCGGAGGGGACTCCAGCCCCGCTATTGTTATCGCTGGTGCTGAAGCACGTCGGCGCATGGCCTCGAATCGGATCGGCCGGGCTCACAAAAATCTCGCGGTTCTTGACGTAGGGTTGAACCATGCCCGACCAGTGAATGTAGCCGGAGTTCGTTCCGCCCGAGGCCGGGTTGAACGCGCGGTGGAAGTAAGCGGATGGGTAGACATCATCATTATCCGTCAGGTACAGCGTGATGCCGATGCTCAACTGCTTGACGTTGGAGAGGTCTGCTGTCTTCTTGGCGGCTTGGCGGGCCTGAGCGAAAACGGGGAACAAGATGGCGGCGAGGATCGCGATGATCGCAATCACAACAAGTAGCTCGATGAGGGTAAACGCTTTACGCATAGGGGGTCTCCGCAAGGTGCGCGAACCGCACCGCAATAGAAAACCCGTTTTCGAGCCTTAGTCGTGGCGAGTTTTACGAACGATAACCAAATGTTATTGGTCCCATAACATAAAATTGGGAACAAACTGGTCCGCAACGAACTCCGCGCCAACGGGTACCCTTCGGCTCGCCATGGTCGCCGAACACTACAGTAAATGGTATAGCCCCAGCCTGGGTCAAGAGACTCAAATGATGTCGTTTGGAGACCGGGGAATCCCCCTCATTCTGTATCCCACCAGCATGGGCGGCTACAACCAAAACATAGATTTCGGCCTCGTCGGCGCCATCTACCCCTTCATCGCCGCCGGCAAAGTAAAGGTCTACTGCGTTGACGGCATTGACAAGCAGAGCTTCTACGCCTACGACATCCACCCCTCTCACCGCATCCACAACCACCTCCAGTACGACAAGATGATCCTGGATGAGGTGCTCACCCAGGCCGAAGCCGAGACGGGACATAGCCGGGTCATGGTGGGCGGCTGCAGCTTCGGCGGCTACCACGCCGTCAATTTCGGATTCCGTCACCCCGACCGCGTAAGGGAAGTGATTTCGATGGGCGGCGCATTCGATATTAAGCAATTTTTCCACGGCTACTACAGCGACGACGTCTACTTCAACAACCCGGTGGACTACATGTCCAACGTCCACGACCCCTATCAGATCGAGCAGTTCCACAAGATGGGCATTATCCTCGGCACTGGCCACGAAGACATCTGCCGCGCCGACAACCACCGCATGGCCCATATTTTGGGCACCAAGGGCATCCCGCACTGGTGCGACGACCGCCCGGGCACCGGCCACGACTGGCCCTGGTGGCGCGTGATGATGTACGAATATCTGGACCTCATCGTCCGACGCATGGATTGAGCCCGTGGAGACGAATCAAGGCACTCTGACCCCGCTTCTCGGCTGGCACTGCCTCTTCGGTGGCCTCGGCACGGCGCTTTGGGCGCTGTTTTATGACGTCTCCTTCCGAGGCTACACCGCCGCCAACGACCCGGCTGTCGCCGATCCCATAGCCCAATGGGCAAGCGGAGGTGGAATCTTCTGCATCGTTATGCTCCTCCTATCAGGCGGGCTAGAACTCGCAGTCCGACAGGGCTACGATCCGCCATTTCTCAACACGCGTTTCTATGGCGCAACTGTGGTAGGCGTCCGACTTCCCGGCATCGGCGAGACCGTCGGCCACCTCACCCTCGCCCCGGTGAACCATCCGGTGCGCGACTACTGGGCCGAAATGGACGAAATCAAGGGCATCAGTGAGGGGGATTTGGTCGTGTTCGGCGAGCACATCACCCGGATCCGCCGCCTCCAAGCCTCCGCGCCCTCCAAGCAAGACCTCGCGCCCATCGAGCGCAGCGCCTTGAAAAAAGCCACCCAGCACTGGAAGTCCGTCTCCCGCACGACCAAAGACCATCTCCAAGCCGCCCTCCTCGTGCCCCTCGGCGGCTACCTCATAGGCGCCAACCTCTTGCCGCTCTTCTTCCGGGAAGACATCCTCCGCATGGGTCGCCGCAGCCGCTTTTCATACCGGGTCCAAGTCGTCACCGGCAACGACGCCCTCCTCTACAACATCCCCCTCGTCCTAGCCGGCCTCGCCATCATCCTCTTCTCCTTCTGGGCCTGGCGAAGAGGCTGGTCCTTCGGCGAAGAAGACCCTGTGATCTAGGCGCGCGACTCGCTTAATTCGCATCTAACAGTGTCGTCAGGTCTTCAATGATTTGCGCCATCGGTTTGTCCGTGCCGCCATTTCGCTTGTTTGATCCCGCATTCCAGCGACCGCCGTATCCGGGGATCGCCGACCGCAGGTCCAGGTGATGCAGAGAAAAACCGTCCGAAGCTGTGGCAGTTCTCCTCAATCGTAGCGCCCTGCGGCCTGGAAACTCCTCCATCGGCACCGACAGCATCAGAAAGTCACCCCTCGCCACCATCGGGCACAGCAACTCCGCTTCGATGACTTCCGGGACTTCAAACACGGTGAAGCGGGGATGAACAAAGCTCGGGTTTTGAGTGATTTCAATCGCCTTCGCTCTTTGCCGAGTCCGCATCTCTAACTCGTGATTTGCTTGCTCCGGAAGGGCTTCCCCCTGCTCCAAACGCCGCAGGCACTCCAAGGAGAAATGCACGTCCCGGAAGTCTTGAATAGCCTGGAGCAGGTCCGCAATGGGATTGACCTCGCCGGTGTGGTCTGCCGCGATGACCGCCGCTTCGTACTCGGGCTTAGGCTCCAATATGCCCGCCACAATCCCGGAGGAGAGAATGGAGTCGCAGTCCGTGTGATTGATAAAAACGGTGGCGGGCGGGGCATTAGATTTCACCCAATCAACCGCCAAGTTGCCGCTGCTAATGTGACGCTCCCAGCGCGCGTCGGGTGCATGGTGGTCGACCAAGTGAGAGTGCCCTGATTCATATCCCCAAGGCATAGGAGACGTCAAAGGAAAATCGCTCAGGAAGAAATCGCAGGCGACCCACAAATCGATGAGAAGCTCCGGTGGCAGGTGTGCCATTCGCGGCCCCCCTCCTTCGGGCAGTAGGTAAATGGAGCCTACAATCTGCTCAGGAACCAGTATATTATTTTGCATTCTAAGCGGAGAATAATCTCCAAACTTGTAAGTGAAGTCTACCTCGCCGGTCCCCCGACCCCCGTTTCCCCTAAACCCCAAACCCCAACCCCCAACCCCTAAACCCTAACGCGGCCCCCAGCCCCAACGGGGCGTCATAGCCCTAGCGAAGGACGAAGTCCTGGTACGAGGCCACCCCCCGCCCAAGTCCTGAAAGGACGACGTAGCCTCGCCAGGTTGGGCTCCCGCTTTTATCCCTAGAATCATAAGGCATTCCGAGGGATTATGAAAAAAATTGGGCTACTTTTTGGTCGGGAGAACACTTTTCCCAGAGCGGGCAGAAGATGCGTGCCTGTGCGCCTCTTCCTTGCTGGCTAGTTTTGATTCGGTTGGGGCACTTAGGCGGTCGTTTCTGCCCAAGCGTGGGGTTTGGCGTAGGAACGGGTGTCGGAACAGCCCGTTTGGGTAGCCGGAGGGGCACGACGGAGCGTGCCCCTACGCGGCGACCTCCTCCTAGTCGTCCACAGAACCAAAGTGGGCGATGACGATGTCAATGTCGGCGGCGTCGATTTCTAGACTGCCATCAACGTCGGCGGGATTATCGCCGACCGCGCCGAAGGCGGCGATCACGGCGTCGATGTCAGCGGCGTCTACTTCGCCACTGTGGTCCACGTCGCCGTTGTCTACATTGATCACCACGCCGGTCACCGGCGTGCCACTAAGCGTCGTCGTGAAGGCTCGCTTAAGACCGCTTCGGGTGCGGAACTTGAGCGTGCTCAACCCGTTGGCGGCGGGGCTAACTTTAAAGTTGCCACCCGCTTGGAGAACGGTGTTTACGGTTTCGACCAGCGTGCCCGACTGCCAGACTTCAACCATCAGCGGGGCGCCGGTGAGATCGCCAGAGAAGTCCGATAAATGGAGGGTGCCGCTGACCCGTGCACCGACAACCTCAATGGTCGCCGGATTTGCCTGCCAATTGTGGGAATCGCCTTCATAAATGCCACCGATGATCCCGATATCGCCAAGGTAAGTGCCCAACGGGAGTGAAGGCCCAGCCGACCAGCGCGAGTGGAGGTCGGATCGGCTGTTTCCAGGGGTGATGACTTGACCGAACCAATTGCCCAAGAAGTCGGTGAAGGTGAGCTGCTCGTTTTGGGGAGCGTAGGGGTTGTCCTTCCCAAATCCTGCGACATACCAGGTGCTGGTCAGGAAATCTTCGGTGCCGCCGTTGTCAACGGACACTGTCGCCTCGGTGGTCCCGCCCAGTCCTAAAGTAGGCTGAGGGAACGAAGCGGCGACGGAGATGTCGTAGCGGTCGATAATCCTCACGTGCAATAGGAATGAGGCCAACTGATCGCTCGCCCCGGCCGAGTCTCCGCCGAAGAGCTTGAGTCGGAAGTTATAGGTTCCAGGGGCGACATTAGAAAATGTGCCGAAGTGGGAGGCCAGCCGGTAGAACGTCCAGTCGATGTTCTGATTGATGGGTGTGCCTAAGACGTAGTCGCCCTGCTGGAATTGACCGTTGGTCCAGCCGTACTGCCCAAGGATAAACTGAAAGTCAATGTCGGGATCCCAGCCTGGCTGGGGAACGACGGCGATCTCATTGATGTAGAGGTCGGGGTCGGCAGCGTCATGGCGAACAGTAACCGCGAACGTTGTGGCGGCCAGGCGCATGCCGGTGTCATCGAGCACGCCAGATCTCGTGTCTGAGCCGGGCACAGCGAACTCATCAATTGCCTGAGCGATCGACGAAATGCCAACTAATGCCACCGCTGCAACTGCTGTGTAAATCAACTTCATGCCTGTAATATAAGCTGTGGTTATGTGACGAAAACGTGACAGGTATGCTTCGTTGATCATGGAAGCCGATTCCAGTGGCGCTCTGATCTATGTGGGGGAGCAATTTCGCGTTGTCCTTGGCGGGTCGGAGCGACCAGCGCCCCCCAACCGGCTGGTGGGGATGTTGCTTCTACTGTTGTCGGAGGCGGCACCGGGTTGGGTTTCGAGGCGGGCTTTGGGAGACTCTCTCTATCCAGGGGCGGATGCTAGCAAGCAGGCGGCGGCAGTGCGGCAGGCGTTCTCGCGGCTCAGGCGCTGGTTGCCGGATGCCGATGTTCAAACTCGAACTGGGGCTCTGAGGCTTGGGGAAGGCTGGACCATCGACACCACGACCGATCGGGGTGAGAGAGCCGAAGGGCTTCGAATTGCGCCTGGTTTCGAGCACCCTTGGATGGACGAGTTTCGACAAAGGCAGGGGTCATACATGATCACCTCACGCGATACGAAGGAACGACTGCTGTTCGAAGCGATCGCCTCGGTTGCCCAGGAGGATCCCGAGACGGCTCGGAATCTCCTTTGCAGTGCGGCGGAGATCATTACGATTCTTCCGGAGACAGAGTTGTCTTGGCTGTTGGGGGTCACGCGCCCGAAATCTCGGCTGGACCCAAGGGCGAGCGAGCATGAGGGGATTGTTGCAACGGTTCATTTGGCTGCTGGCAAGCTGCGGTCAGCGGTTCAGTCGTATCTGCGGGCTTATCGGATTGCCCTTCAGGGCCGAAATTTTGCGGCGATGGCAAGTGCAAGCTCGTTGGTCATGTTTTGTTATCTGGAACTGGGCGAAATGGAATCGGCGGCAAAGTGGCTGACGACGTTGACGACCTCAGATCGAGCCCAGACGATGCATTTGTTGGTGCTGAACGCGAAGTCGGCTTTCTTTTGGAATAACAACCAATTGACTGAGGCGCTTTCAACTATGCGAAGCGCCCGTGGCTTCTCCCGGACTGCAAGCCGAGCTGAGAGGGCGCATTACCTGTCGAATTTGGCGGTGCTGGAAGCAGAGGCCGGAGATTGGCACGCATCGCTGGACACCATTCAGGAGGCCAGAACCGTGTTGCTTGGGCGACAAGACCGATACTTTTGGTCGAACCTGGCGGTGGCCGAGGCGGAAGTGCTTTCTCTGCGCGGGGAGTTCGATCGAGGGCTGAGCGTGGCGGAGGCGGCCGTTCGCGATTGGAGCGGGCATGGCGGGGTGGTGAGCCAGTGGTATTTGAGAGAGGCACAGGCGGAGATAGTCCATCGGCAGGGGGCTATGCAGCGTGCGCGAGCGCTTTGGGCGAGTGTCGAGGCCGATCGGTTGCGGGAGTGCACGGGATTGACGCCGAGGGTTGCGGCGCGCAAGGGGCGGATTTTCAGCTAGTCCGGTGCTCCGCACTTCCATGGCAAGACGGAGCGTGCTCCTCCCCATCCAAGCCTAGTATCATAGAGCCTTCCGAGGGACTATGAAAAAAATTGGGCTACTTTTTGGTCGGGAAAACACCTTTCCCGGGGCGGTGATTGAGCGGATCAACAGCAAGGCGGTCAAGGACGTGACCGCGGAAATGGTGGTCATCGGCCAGTGCCAACAGAACAGCCCGTCGGACTACGCCGTCGTGCTGGACCGAATCAGCCAAGACGTGCCGTTCTACCGAGCCTGGCTCAAGAACGCGGCCCTGAACGGAACGGCGGTGTGCAACAACCCGTTCTGGTGGAGCGCCGACGAAAAGTTTTTCAACAACTGCCTCGCTGAGCAGATCGGCGTCGCGGTCCCCAAGACGGTGCTCTTGCCCAGCAACCAGCGCCCGCCCGATACCGAGTCTGATAGCTTCCGGAACCTGAGCTTCCCCCTCGCCTGGGAGGAGATGTTTGAGTACGTGGGCTGGCCCGCCTTCTTCAAGCCGTTCGCCGGCGGCGGCTGGCGCAACGTCTACAAGCTCAACAACATGCACGAGTTCTTCCACGTCTACAACCAGACCGGACAGCTCACCATGATGCTGCAGGAGAACATCGACTTCACGGATTACTTCCGCTGCTACTGCCTCGGCGGCAAAAACGTCCACGTGATGCGCTACGCTCCCCAGGAGCCGCACCACCGCCGATACGTCCTCGAGGACGTCCCCATCGACCCCGCCATGTACCAAATGGTCCACGACGGAGTCCTGAAAATTAACCAATCCCTCGGCTACGACTTCAACACGGTCGAATTCGCCATCCGAGACGGCGTCGCGTACGCGATTGACTTCTGCAACCCCGCCCCCGACGCCGACATCCACAGCGTGGGCGAAAAGAACTTCGAGTGGATCGTCGAAAACGCGGCCAACATGCTCATCGAGCGAGCGCAGGCTCACGTCGAAGGTCAAATGAACCTGACATGGGGCACCTTTGTTCAGAATTCGGTGGCAGGCAAGGGCATGGGCGCCCCTGCCAAGGTCGCTGGTAAGAAGTAATCTGAAATTTGAAGGCGCCTCACCGGGCGCCTTCCTTTACAATGGTTAGTGGCGAAGCGGGCCCGATGACGTGCCGACGCCAATCCGAATGGAGTTGGGGAAGAAAGCATGGATAAATGGAGAAAGAAGGGGTTCTTTTCGCTGGGCGTGGAAGAGGAGTTCCAGATCGTGGACCCGAACACGCGCGAACTGCGGTCGCACATTGAAGAAGTGCTGAGCGACGGCAACATCATCTTGAAGGAAAGTGCACGGCGCGAGATGCACCAAAGCGTGGTCGAGACCGGCACGGGCATCTGCCAAGACATCGCCAGCGCAAGGCGCGAAGTAACTCAGCTCCGCACCGAACTGGCGCGGGTAGCCAAGCACCGGGGCATGACCATCGCCAGCTCAGGCACCCATCCCACCAGCCACTGGCTGGACCAAGAGATCACCGACCATGAGCGGTACGAGGGTTTGGTTCAGGAACTGCAAAGTGTCGCACGCAAGAATTTGATCTTTGGTCTCCACGTTCACGTTGGTTTCCCGGACCGGGAAGCCGCCATTCCGGTGATCAATGCGGCAAGTTACTTTGTGCCGCATCTTTTGGCACTGAGCTGCAATTCCCCCTATTGGCTGGGCCAAGACACGGGCTGGGGCAGCTACCGCGTCAAGGTTTTTGAGAGCTTCCCGCGCACGGGTTTGCCGCAACATTTTCACAGCTTAAGCGAGTACGAAGACTACGTAAAGCTCCTCGTGAAGCTGAACTGCATGGATAACCCCAAGAAGATTTGGTGGGATATCCGACTCCACCCAACCTTTGACACGATCGAATTCCGCATGTGCGACGTGCAAATGCGGGTGGACGAAACCATCGCGCTGGTGGCTTTGATTCAGGCGCTAGTGGCCAAACTTTACAAGCTCAACCGTTCCAATCTCACCTTCAGAATTTATCGCCGTATGATGACCGACGAGAACCGTTTCCGCGCGGCTCGGTTTGGAGCAGGGGGCAAACTCATTGATTTCGCGAAGAACAAGGAAGTCCAATTCACCGAGCTTTTTGAAGAGTTGTTTGATTTTGTGAAGGATGAGGCCGAAGAGTTAGGTACCTCGAGCGAACTGGATTACCTGCGCCAGATGATGCGTCATGGCACCGGAGCGGAGCGTCAAAGAAAAGTGTTTGCTGAAACTGGAAGCTTCAAGAGCGTGGTGGATTACATCATTTCTGAGACCCATCACGGGCTTGGTGTCACCCCGCCGGTACCTCAGGAATCGGGAGAACCGGCCACGTCGTGAGCTCGCCGCGCATTGCCATTCTGGATTTGTACGACGGCCAGGCTAATCAAGGCATGCGCTGCATAGAGGCTCTCTGCAAGGCGGAAGGAGTCGAGATGGACGTCTTCAACGTTCGTGGCGAGGGTGAATTTCCGGTCGTTTCTGACTACCGGCTCTTTCTCTCGACGGGCGGACCAGGCGATCCGCACGAGTGCGAAACGCATTTTTGGGGGGTTGGCTGGAGCGGATTCCTCGAAGGTCTCGTGGCTGCAAACACTGGACCGTTAAAACGCCACGCCTTCCTGATTTGCCACTCGTACCAGATGGCGTGTATCCACTGGGGGCTCGCGGAAGTGACCAAGCGCGCCAAGCCCGCTTTTGGCATCTATCCGATGCATAAGACAGCGAGCGGCGTGAATGACCCGGCATTAAACGCGCTCGAAGATCCATTTTGGGTGATCGATTCGCGGGAGTGGCAGGTGGTTCAGCCGCATGTGAAGGCGATGGATCGCTTTGGCGCAACGGCAATCGCGATCGAAAAGGCCCGCCCCCACGTTAAACTAGAGCGCGCCGCCATGGCGATCAGATTCACGCCCGAGATCGTGGGCACGCAGTTCCACCCTGAAGCGGATGAAAGCGGGATGAAGGCGTACCTGGACGATCCGGCTTCGCTCGAGAAACTCGCGGGGAAGCACGGGGTGGACCGCATCGACAAGATTCGAGAGAGCCTAGGCGATCCGACCCGAGTCAACTTCACCCACGGTCGGATCCTCCCGAATTTCATCCGCCACGCCCTTTCCACTCTTTAACTAGCTATGGATTCTGAACTTCGACAACAGTTTGCCGAGCGGTGGAGTCCGGAGAAGTACGATCATCTGGTTTCCGCAGTGAACGATCCGTACTACTGGAAAGCAGAATTCCGTATCTGCGAGACGCCGGTTTTCCTCACCGACGAATGGACCGCGCTCGCGGTAGCGGCCGGTGAACGCATCCTCGATCAGATTCAAACTCCAGAGTTCGAGGCGCATTCGAAAGGCGCGATTCCCCCCGGCGAGGAAGTGCCAAATACCAAGCCTCACCCGGAGTTCGTGCAGATTGACTTTGCGATCGCCGAGGAAGATGGAAAGCTGGTTCCGAAGCTGATCGAACTCCAGGGGTTTGCTAGCATGTTTTGCTATCAAGTCGCGCTGGATCGGGGCTATTGGCAAATGGGGCTGGTTCCAGAGGGGGTCAGCCAATATTTCAATGGACTTGAAGACGCGACGTTCTTGAACTCGCTGAAGTCGCTTGTCGTGGGAGACGTGCCCGCGGAGAATGTGGTGCTGCTTGAGATTCAGCCGGAGCGGCAACGCACGAGAGTGGACTTTGCGTGCACCGAGGCGATGATTGGAGTGAAGCCGGTGTGCTTGACTCAACTCCGTCGCGACGGTCGAACGCTATATTACGAACGCGATGGACGAAAGGTCGAGATTCGGCGCATATACAACCGCGTTATCTTTGATGAACTCGGACAGCTCGACCTCGATTTGCAGTTCCACCCTACCGATGAGGTCGACGTGGATTGGGTGGCCCACCCGAACTGGTTCCACAAGCTGAGCAAGCACACCTTGCCATTCCTCTCGGGCCCCGCTGTTCCCGAGTGCCGGTTCCTGAGCGATGTCCACTCGCTACCGGACGACCTTTCGAACTATGTCCTAAAGCCTCTCTATTCTTTCGCCGGGGCAGGCGTGATTGTGGACGTGACGAAGGAGGCCATCGAGGCGGTCAGTCAGCCCGAAAACTACCTCTTGCAACAGAAGGTGAAGTACGCGGAATTCCTAGAAACCCCGACCGGCCGCTCAAAGGGTGAGGTGCGCCTTATGTACTTATGGGGCGAAAAGCCGGTGCTGGCCTCGACCCTTGTGCGAATCAGCCGGGGAAGTCTGAGTAGCGTGAGCAAGAACACGGGCGAAAGCTGGATCGGCGCGACGACTGGATACCATCGGACTCTCTAGCGTCGGCGAACGAAGTCGAGAAGCTTGCCTCGACCTTGACGGTCCTCATCGCTAGCACCGGCGTCGTTCGGAGATATTCCAAGGCACTCAAATCCACAGGAGCTCAAAATTTTTCGGGACGCAACATGATCCTCAAAGGTGTTTGCGTAAATTTCCAAAACATCCGAGCGCTCAAAGACCCATTGGGCAAGTGCCATTGCGCACTCGGTGCCATATCCCTGGTTCCAGTAGGCGGGCAGGATGCCGTAGCCAAACATGTGTTCTCCGTTGGGGCCGAAGGGACTGCACCCGACCGAGCCGATTAGAGTTCGAGGCTCGGCGAGTAAAACGAACCACCCCCACCACCCGCAGTTGGCCGGATTCTCTTCGAGCTTTGACTTAAAGAAGCTGAGCACGTCTGCCAAGTCTTTCGGAGGCCACTGGGCCGGGACAAAGCAATTTAGAGATGCACCGAGGTCAGTGTTTGAAGTGAGTGACGCCTCGACTGTGGCGACTTCAAATGGGACCAAAACCAAGCGGTCAGTATTGATGTCCGCGGGCTTCACTGAATAAGGTTTCGCACCGAATCTAAGTTAATCTCCTTCCCACACTCCTCGCAGATCAGCTTGATGGTGCGGCGGCTGAAGAAGTTCTCTTTGGTGCAATGCTCGCAAGGGATCCGGTAGGTCGGCAACACCACGCCCGCATCAATGGGAATCATGCGCTGGCACGAGCGGCACATGATGTCCTTTTCGGGGGTCGCCGTAAGAGAATTCGAAAACTTGCAGTACGGGCACTCAAGCTTCTCTATCGGGATTTGCTTATTTTGAAACAGCCGATACAAGGCAAAGAACAGCAGCCCGAGCCCGATGGTCACCAAGAGCCAGCCGGCGATTGCCAGCGCGCCGTAGCTGATAAGCACCGCGCCTAGAGAAAGCAACACGACCGCTCCGATGCCTGCGAAGAGCGCTTGGCTCGTGTTTTGCTCTACGACATCTGAGGCGCGTGAAGGTTGTGTCATGGCTGATTCCCAATAAGGTTATATAAGCAAGACGGGTGAAACGCTCGAAACGGCGTTTATTCGGTTTCGGTGATCTGAGGGATCTCCCTGGAGTTGGGTTCGCCGATTGGGTCGGACTCCAGCGGACCTTGCTCGCGAGTGGCCCGGTTCGTGTCCACGGCGGGAATTAACAGCACGCTGTTTGCCTGTTGATCAAAAACGGTAAAGCCTAGCTTCTGGCCTAGGTCACGCAGAACGTCCATCGCGGTGCGGCCGATGTAGTTGACGCTGACCACCGCGTTCGGCATGCCAGGCCCCATTTCTATGTTCAAGTTGGTCTGTCGGCTGATCTCATTGAGGACCACAACCAGGCTCATGCCGTCCCCTTCAATCGTGACCGGGAGCGTGTAGGCGGGCGGACGACTAGGCGCGACCGGGGTCGGGGGGACCACATTTTGATTCGGATTGTAGCCCGGATCTTGACGAGGATCGGGGACCGTAGTCGCGGTCACCGCTGGAGAGGATTTGGGAAGGACTGACTCTGTTGTTCGCTTTGGAGCCATGGTGTACGCCACGAAGACCGCGGAAGCGAAGATGGCCACGCCGCCGCCGATCAGTTCCCAGCGGGGACGGGGATTCGCAAGGGCTCGCACGTCGGGCCGAGGGGTGAAATGGACGGCACTTTCAGTTTGAGAGGGTCGCGCCCCGCGCATGTCGTTGACCATATTCATGCGCTTGAGCATCTCGAGTCGGTGCTCGGGATGGCGCTTGATGAACTCTTCCACCGCGGCGTGGTTGCTGGTTTCCGCGATCAGCCACATCAGTTCGTCCACGGATTTGTCCATTATTCGGGTGCCTCTTCGAAGTGATTTTTGAATCGCTCGCGCGCTCGGAAAAGCCGCGTTTTAGCCGCGTTGGGACTGATTCCCATGCTTTCACCAATTTCGGTGAGGCTCAGGTCGTCCCAGTAGAACAGCGTGATCGCGGCTCGGTCGTCGGGAGAGAGCTTGGCGAGAGCGCAGGCGACTCGGGGGTCGCTCGTGCGCTCCTCCGTCTTGGCTGGGCGCTCATTAGCCTCCTCCAGCGGGACATTAAGACGCAAATTCTTGATCGACCGGGCTTGCTGGATACTACGATTGACCGCCACGCGATACATCCAAGTGCTGAACCGGCTCCGACGGTCAAAACGATGGAGGTTTCGGTAAACGAGAGTGAAGATTTCCTGTGTCGCGTCGGAAGCCTCATCGGCGCGGAGCAAAACGCCCAAGGCGATCGCGTAGACGCGGTCGTAATACTGGGCGTAGATCAGGTCAAATGCGGCGGCGTCCCCCGCGACGAAGCGTTCGACGAGCCGAATGTCCTCGTCGAAGCCTTCTGGTCGCGTATGGTCAAACGCCGAGGACATCACCGCATAGTTTGACGTGATTGGTTGCTCCGACGTAACCGACTACGGGATATCGAACCGAAACCGGTGGGTCTCGCCGTCAATGTTCAGGTTCGAAAACTGCACCACCAAGATGATCGGACGAAGGACCTGGTGGCGGAGGCTGATCGTGACGCGGGCGTCGGGCTGGGGCTCTTGGTTGACGTGGGCGACGATTTTGTTGCCATCCCAGGCGGCCCGAAGTCGAAGGTTGTCGAGCGTGAAATCGAGCCCCGTTGTGGCGAGGCGAACTGATTTTAGTGAGCCGACGAGGTTCTGCCCGTTCCGGCTCACGCGCCAGGCGGTCGGGTCCTGAAATCCTTGGAGGGTTTTGGAGAGGAGTTGAAGGATGTTTTTCCAGTGCATCACTGGTATTGGCGAGTTTGAAGCCTCACGTCAACCAGTGGCCCGGATGCTGAATGCCTCCGGCAGTACCGTCGTGAGCACATAGAGGTTGAGACAAACCAACCCGACGAAAGGGAGAGTCCAGCCGAGAGCCGGGCGCTTCTGAGATAGGTTAACGACGCCGACGCCAAGCGCGACCGCGATGGCTGCGATGGCAGGGAAGAGGTAGCGCGCCTGGCCCTGGAAGTACGTGAGATTGAACTGGACAAAAAGCGCGCAAACGACCAAGAAGAACGTCGTCAGGAAACCCGTCGCACCGGGAACGGCCGTTTCTTTCGATCTCCCCACCAACTGTCCGAGCACCAGCAGACCGACCACCGCAAGGACCGCCAAGTAGAGCGTGTTCGGCAAGAAAATGTCCATGTATCCAAAAGCGCCGACGAAACTGCGGCTTGTCCACCACAGCACCCAGTCGGACCAGTAGGCGATCGGGCCCACGGTTCCCGTGAACATAGAGGCTTGCGCGGAGCCGACAAAAGCCTCTTTGAAGATTCTCAAACCGAGTGGGTCGCCGTAAAGGGCGGTGTTCCGCATCAGCCACGGGCCAGCCACGAGAAGGGGAAACACCAGCGTGCAGAATCCGGTTGCCACCGGCTTCTCGCCATGGCGACCAGCCACCAGCCACGCCACGCCAAGCGCTGGCAACAAGGCGAGCCCAGAGCTTTTTGTGAGCAGGGCTAAGCCAGCTAGCAGTCCTACTAGAAGTGCAACTTTGAGTGTCCAGCCATGTCGCATCGCCCAGACCGTGAGCGCGCAGGTCCAGGTGCAAAAACACATCAGCAGCGGGTCGTTCGTGATGGCGCCGTGGAGCATGACAAATCCCGGAAGTAGGCCGAAGCTGGCGGCGGCCAGCCCTACCTCCTCGCGATCAGAGATCGTCCGCCCGAGACAATACAGGCCGATTAAAGTGGCGAGTCCAACCAGGACGTTTAAGTAGCGGGTGGTCTTGCTCGGCTCGCCTAGGATGGCGGCGGTGAGATAGTAGAGCGGCGGCTGGTGCGATTGGTAGGTTTCGCCAAGATCAGGCGAGCCTGGCTTCAGCACGGGGAATGATTTGGTGCCGATCAGATGCGAAATGTAGTTGGCGTGCTGCCGCTCATCGGGAGCTCCAACATCGGGGATACGCGCGGGCTGTCCGTCGGCTCCTCGCTGAAAAGCGAGGATCCCAGGTGTGCGATAGGGGGTGACCGTGGCGTACCACGAGGCGATCACCAACCAGGCAAATAGGATCAAACCGAGAGGGGCCCAGCGCTTCATTGACCGGGCAAGTTTAGCAAGTTTCAGAAACTCTGCACTGATTGCCAAACGTCTCGCTATAATAGGGGTAGCAACTCCTTGCTAAAGGAATCATTCGAATCATGAAACGAACGGGAATCTATACAATCGGAGCACTTGTGGCGACGGCCGCAGTGGCATTCGCAATTCAAAGTGGCGCAACTCTTCTTCAAGGGCACTCTGGTGCTCTCGCCAAGGCCGACGGCCTCAGCACTCGACTCGTCGCGGTTTCCGCTGGTGGCGGACGCCTCCAGACCACCGTGGACATGGCCAAGCCAAACTTTTTGCGCATTGATGGCCCCACAACCCTGACCATTTCTGACGGCAAAGACCTCTACACGCTTTACAAGGGCCAAAACGCTTTCGTGAAGAAGGCCGTGACCGCCGAAGCTTTGGCCTCTGCGATGGCAGGCGACCAGTTCCTCGCACTCCGACCCTTCTTCATGGCTAATGCCCTCAACGGCATGACCAGCGTCAAGACCGCCGCTGCGGTGAATCGCAAAGGCGTTGAAATGACTCCGGTCTCCGGAAATATGGGTGGCAAGCGAGCGACCTTGTACATTTCCCCCGCGGACAGCATTGCCCGACAAGTCGAGCTGACCGAAACCGGCGACGGCAAAACCGAGAGCTTGATCATTGACATGCTCGACATGACGTTGGCCCGACCAGCCGCCAGCAAGTTCACCTTCAAGGCACCCGCAGGTTCCCGCGAAATGGACGAAGCCGAGATGACCGCCGTGAAGTGGTACTACTCCATGGACGAAGCCAAGGCCGACGCAGCGCGAACCAATCGCCCGATCATGATGGACCTCTACACCGACTGGTGCCACTTCTGCAAGAAGCTCGACGCCGAAGTGTTTTCCACCGCTGAGTTCAAGGCTAAGGCTCGAAGCTTCGTACTTTTGAAGATCAACCCCGAGAAGGATCCTGGCCAAAACCAAGGTTTTGAAGTCGAAGGCTTCCCAACCGTGATCTTTATCAGCAAGGGTGGTCAAGAAATTCATCGGTCCGTCGGATTCCGACCCACCGACCTCTTCTTGGCAGAAATGGACAAGGCTCTTAGCAACAACCGCTAAATAACGGCATTGCCCCATGGGGTCGCGCTCCAACTTTTGGTGCG
>JANPJF010000004.1:0-527345 GCA_031425375.1 Chthonomonas sp.
CCGTGAAACATTGTGCGTTGGCTCAGATTCACTGATGCTTATCCAATGTTGGACCTTAATTCTCCAGGCCAGGCGGTGCTCTTTGCTTAGCCCTGCCGATTCTTCGAATTTCACCACCCTCGCTCAGGCATTCGGCGACGGGAACGTCGCACTCCTTGAAGTGAGGCGAGTCGCAGACCAAAAAGCAGTTGCTGCCATCTGCTCAGTGCACCGTGAAGGCGACGAGTTGCTTCTGACCCCCTTCGCCCTGATGGTTGAAGGAAACCCATTCGAGCTATTCGATCCCCCGAACGCGGATGGCGGATTCCATTCGGAGGTGCCATGACCTTCGAGAGTTGGCTCCAGGAGTTGGATTTGCTTTGCTGGACCAATTATGGGATGTCAATCCATGATCTTCCTGACATGGAAACTCGTGACGCATTTGATGATGGAATCAGTCCGCTCCAATTTTTTCATGAAGAGCTAGGCACAGTGGATGATCTAGCCCGTGCGATCATGTGAGTTCTTGGGCTCCCAACGTGAGTTGGGGGCTTCTTTTATGCCGACCATGGGGCACCGGGCCTAAAGTATCTGAGGAGCGAATGACTGACGGGGAGGAAGGAATGAGGGACAAAGATACTGAAGGGTTGGGTTTCCCTTTGAACCTAAGTAGGTTCGATTTGAGCGGTTGGCCCTACCCGGGGTCCTGCCCGGGAACATGGTCGCCCCAAGTTATGGGCGAAGTTCTTGCAAATGATCCCTAAAATAGCTGTCCACAACCGCCTTTTTGCCGTGCGCATCCTTCAGGGCGCGTAGTTGAGAGCCGAGCCAGGTCCCACTAAATTCATCGCGCTCCAGACGCTGATATAAGCGTTGGCGCAGTGGGTGAACGGCCTTTTTATTGACCTCACAGAGCGGGAGCAAACCGTAATCCGCTCGAAGTAACTTCCGTTGCGCTGCTGTCAATCCGTAAATTGGACTTTTGTAACGCAAGAGCTTCTTTATTGTCTGGTCCGTCGTGTGCTCCCAATTTGAGATTTCTAACAAGCACGGCGCGTTACAAAGTTCTCGCTTCCGCATAAATCTAACCTGACTACTTTTGAAGTCGGTGTACTTATTGACCACCCTGAAGCCCAATCCTCTTTCTTCCGCCGGTCGCGTCCAGGCTTCGAATGCTGGTTCCTCCCAGAGCTCTGCTACAATCCGAGAAATTCGAAAACCGCCGCACAGATCAAACCACTTGTCGTGGAGAATCTGCCGGATATCCTGGAATTCTTCAACCAAGCAGTACGGAGGACCTTCAACTCTGTAATACAGAACCAGAAGTGACGCGCCTCGACCATCACCGCGCTTCTCCATTTCTGATGGGCTCTCATACCATCGACCCTTGAATTTACGCAAAAAACGCTGAACATCTGGCATCTTGTTGTCGATGAGCTCGGTTATCAACTCGCGAGTAACAAAGGCTCCGATAGCGCATGCGACCAGCGTGCCAATCCCGTTTTCAAACCTCTCAATTCCGAGCGCAAGGATGCTTTCAGGTTCAAAAATTGTCGTGAACTCCTTGAGCGCCTCTTCGTAGTCCTTCTCAATCCCTGGAAGTCGGGCGTAGCAGAGTTCAAATAGCCGAGGGAAATCCTCTGCAGTGATCTGTCGGGCGACGAATTCGGGTTGGACCGCCATTGGATTACTGAGCATACACCGCACCGTAACAAATTTGCGCCAGCGCATGTGAAATGCTGGGCGAGGCACTGGTATTTTTACTCGGTTTGCATCACTTTACGTGCGAAAGCGTATTCTTTTTGGGATATATGGTGCATAGTTTTCCATACGGATACACTTGCAATGAACGCTGCCTGTATCAGTTTCGACGAAAAACCCCCAACATTTTTACATGAGGGGGCGAAAGAGTCTCGGATGTTCAAGCATCCAGGCTTTGCACCTACGACGGATCCCAACAATGAAACAACCGCCGCGAGACCCCCGATCCTTACCAAAACATATTCTCAGCGTCAACAAAGTGACACAATCGGACGCGAGCCTGTGCGACCTCGCCGACTACTTCGCTCACGCTGCAGTTGGGGACACGGACGCCCTCCAAGAAGCGGTCGATCTCCTTAGCTTACATGGGCTCATGGTTGATTGGGAGGCGGCATGAAACTCAGCTCCAATCATCGTCGGGAGTTGATTCGCACGGGTCCGCCCCGTAACACGGTCGGCATTAGCGGTGGCTGGCGTGACAGAAAGTTGTTGAGAGAATCGTGGGTGACCGTCTCCTCAAACGATTTGAGCCGGGGCCTGTACGCAATCGGCGCGACGGGGACCGGCAAGACTACGTTCCTCATGCAGATTTTAGCCCACGATATTCAAAGGCAGCATTCTACTGTGCTCTTTGATCACAGAGGTGATCTCGCCAACGGTTTGGTCGAGCTCGCAGCGGGGCGCGTGCACCCTGAGAATTTTGCACTTCTAGATCTTCGTGACAAAGACAGGCCTCTGGGTTTAAATCCGCTGATAGGCTCGGGTGAGTTCTACATAAGGGCACTCGGTGTTCTGGACGCGATTGAGGTCGAGTCGTCTACATGGGGAGTCCAGCTCGAGGAAACGCTCCGTAACGCTTTATTGGCGCTCGCAACTGTAGGAGCTTCCCTCGTTGACTTGGATAGCCTTCTTCACAACGCAAGGTGCCGCCGGGTTGTGATCCGTGGGCTCACCAACGAGCGCCTTCGCTCCTATTGGGAACGGTTCGATATGCTTTCTCCAGAACGACAAGCGCTGTTAGCGTCCCCCGTATTGAACAAGCTGTCGGCGCTGCTGTCGGTCGACACAATCCGAGCTGTCTTGGGACATCCTGATCCCATAGACCTCACGGCGCACCTATCGACTCGCGGGAGCATTTTTGCAACTTCTCTCGCAGTAGATCAGATGCATTCGTCAGGTCGAACCCTTGGAAGGATGGTGTTGGCTTCAATCAGCCGAGAGCTGTTCGCCCGAACGGAACTGCCAGAGAGCGAACGAAACCCAGTCAGGCTGGTTCTTGACGAATTTGAAGTGTTCCAAGATCAAATGATCGAAGACATTCTGGCGCAGGGTCGCAAGTATGGGTACCCGTGTCTCCTTGCTCATCAGACACTCGCTCAAATTAGCCCCAGAATGCGCGCGCTTATATTTGGCAATGTCGGCATGATTGCCGCGTTCCGTGTCAGTCGTGATGATGGCGCGGTTCTCTCAAAGCATATGACAGGCGATGCGAAGGCCATCGACTTCACGTCGCTCCCGACTGGCCATTGTGTACTGTGGAAGGTTGGACATGAGCCGGTGATGGTTGAGTGTAATGCGCCGCTCATAAAGGAATTTGGCCGCGTGAGCCCAGCGGCAAGAGCATTCCGCCAGCGACTACGCGACTTGATTCCGCAACGTGAGGTCCCGGCCCCAACTGAGGAAGCAGGATCCACCGAACCACCGCCCTCGCTGGAGGACTGGATTTGAAGCTGACCGACCGAGATAGGCACCTCCTTAGAGACCTCCTGTACTCCCAGGTACTAAGTCGGGACCAAATCATTGAGTTAGGTTTTTTCACATCCGTTAGTCGGGCGAATACTCGATTAAGGGGCCTAGTCTCCTCGGGTCTCATCAGGCGTCTGGATACTCCTTACTACACTCAAAGCCTGTACACACTTACACGGAAAGCGGCGCAGCTGCTGCCAGTATCGGGCACAAAACTGCTGGCAGGACGCGGGGAATCGGTGCGCTTCTTGGAGCATTGCCTGGCGGTGACTAATGTTCGTCTGGCCCTGACTGCTAAGTCGAAGGGTACGTGGAAATTTGAGCAGGAGCTGTGGCGGAGCGTGGACGGACATAGCATCAGGCCAGACGGCTTACTACTGGCACGCACCCCAGTATTTATAGAGGTAGACCTTGGCCACGTTTCTTTACCCAAGTTCCGCGAGAAGCTCATCGGATACCGAGCATTAGCGCAATCCGGCCGCTGCCATCAGCTCTTTGGCTTTTCTTCTTTCAACCTACTCACCACAACGACCGGTCCCCTCCGGTCTCGACACCTCATGAACCAATTGCCAGCAAATCCAGGATTTGATCTGATCACTCAGATCTTCGACGAGCTCCAATTGGCTACATTCCCTTCACCAGGGATGGACCTACCATGAACACCAGTAAAGACGGCGAGGTTCTAACCGCCAACTCATCACCTGCGCCCCCAAGAGGGGGCCCCGACAAGTCAGCTGTAGAATCCTTACAGGGGATTCCGGCGAGCTTACAAGCTGGCATCGAACATGCGAATCGACTGCTCAGCCAAAGCGCGACGGCAGCTTCCGAAGGAGACATTGAGATAGCCAGAATACGTGCCGAGCAAGGACTTAAAGTTGTACGTGTGCTAGCCACGTCAATGCCTCAGTTTGCTGCCCTGCTCATGGCCTCAGCTGGCGGGCATAACCAGATCGAGGAGGAAGTATACATCCGCAAGGATCGCTTCTACCCTGAGGATGTGAAATTCCTTGGCATCACAGTGGCAAAGACGATGCAGCACGAGTACACGACCGAACGGCACGTTAGAACCGAGAGGCTAAAGTAATGAGTAACACTAAAATTGCATACACAGTCCCGGAAGCGGCTCGACTTCTTTCCATCTCTCGGTCACTCCTATACGAGCTGATCCACGCTGGAAAAATTCAGTCGGTGAAGATCGGTCGGGCTCGGCGCATCACAAATGATGGCCTCCAGTTGTTCGTAGAGCGAGCTAAACAGGTTCGAGAAGGAGGTGATGCTGCTTAGAAAGACCTTTGCACTGACATTCAGAAAGCCTCGCAAACAGCATGATCATCAAGGCCAAGGTGGTCATCGAATTCTCCAAGAACTCCGCATAAACTGCAGATAAACTGCGGAGATAAGAAATGCCCCTCGAATTCGAGGGGCATTTTCGTGTTTTTGAACCTAAATGTGGTGGACCGTGTAGGGCTCGAACCTACGACCCGCTGATTAAGAGTCAGCTGCTCTGCCAACTGAGCTAACGATCCGTGACACGAGATGATACCCAAAATATGGGGTTCGACTCTCGACTTTCAGGAGGAGACTAAAGTCTCCTCCGCCGGGGGACAGGCTGAAAGCCTATCCTCCGGGCTAGTCCATGACTTGGATAACTTCGTAGGCGTCCACGATGTCGCCTTCCTTGAAACCGGTCCAGCCGTCGAACTGGATGCCGCACTCTTGGCCAGCAGTCATTTCGCGAACGTCTTGCTTGATATGCTTGAGCGAGTCAATCTTGCCGCTGAAGACGATCTCTGGACCGCGCTTGACGCGGCAGAGCGAGCCTCGCTTGATCATGCCCTCGAGGACAAAGCTACCGGCCACGAATCCGGCCTTGGTGAGCTTGAAGACGGCGCGGACTTCGGCGGAGCCGAGCCCTCGCTCTTCGAACTTCGGAGCGAGCATTCCCTTGACGGCCGCTTCGATGTCCTCGATCAATTCATAGATGATCGCGTAAGACCGAATTTCGACCTTAGCACGCTCGGCTTCGACCTTGGTCTTCGCGTCTGATTTGACATTGAAGGCCACGATGATGCCGTTGGAAGCGCTGGCAAGAAGGACATCGCTTTCGGACGGTGAACCGACGCCCGCGTAGATCACCTTGACCTCCACTTCGTCGTTCTTCACCTTCTCCACAAGGCCCTTCACCGCTTCAACTGAACCTTGAACGTCGGCCTTTACGATGAGGTTAAGGGTTTTGAGTTCGTCTTGGTCCATCTGGCGACGGAGGTCACCGAGGCTAATGCGACGCTTGGCGCTGGTGAATTGCTTGGTGCGGTCGTCGGTGACCCGCTCGCCACCCAGGGCGCGTGCCGACTTTTCGTCTTTGGCCACTTCCACGACGTCCCCTGCGAAGGGCACTTCGTTGAGGCCGAGGACTTCGACCGGCATGCTGGGACCCGCTTCGCGGACGTTTTCGCCACGGTAGTCCACCATCGCCTTGATCTTGCCAAAGCACATGCCCACCACGATCGAATCGCCGATCTTCAGGGTGCCCTCTTGGACTAAGATTGTGGCGACAGGGCCGCGCCCTCGGTCCAGCTTGGCTTCAATCACGACGCCCTTGAAATCGCCTTTAGGATCGGACTTGAGGTCCATCAACTCGGCTTCGAGGAGGATGCGTTCGAGCAATTCGGGAACGCCATCTCCAGTGAGGGCCGAGACGTTGTTGGTGCCGGTCTGGCCGCCGTAGGCTTCCGCCACGACTTCGTGCGACATCAACATCTGAAGAACCTTGTCGGGATTGGCCGAGGGTTTGTCCATTTTGTTAATGGCGACGATCATGGGAACGCCCGCGTTCTTGATGTGGCCGATGGCTTCGATGCTCTGCGGCATCAGGCCGTCATCGGCCGCAACCACCAGGATCGCGACGTCGGTGACCTGGGCTCCCCGCGCACGCATCGCGGTGAACGCAGCGTGGCCTGGAGTGTCAAGAAATGTGATTCGGCCCTGAGGCAATTCAACCTGGTAGGCACCGATGTGCTGGGTGATACCGCCGTGCTCCTTCCCTGCGACGTTTGCCTTGCGGATATAGTCGAGGAGCGAAGTCTTACCGTGGTCCACGTGGCCCATGATGGTCACCACAGGTGGACGATGCTGCGCGCCACTGGCGGCTTTTACGGGAGCAGAAGAGGGAACAGCGGCCTTCTTGACTGGCTTGGCGACTTCATCTTGCCAGCGGACTTCGTAGCCGTAGAGCTTGGCAGCTTGTTCGGCAACTTCAGGCTTGAGCGTGGTGGTGAGCTGGGCGGGGGTTTTCAGCTTCAACAGCAAGTTTTTGATGACGTCTTGCGGTTGCACACCAAGAGACTGGGCGATATCGCGAGGCGACGCCCCAGGAGCCAACACGACGACTTTTTGGCCGCGCTGCTCGGCGAGGGTCTCCTGGATGATTCCGAGCTCATCGGCCTCGGCGAGGAACTCATCCCCGTCGAAAATGATGCCTAGGTCATTGAGGGCCGCGGTCACCTGACCGGGCGTGATCTCAAAGTCCTTGGCTAGTTGTGCGATTGAATTTGACGCTGCCATAACTCCTGGTTGCAAAGAATCTCCTGTCTAATTTTGTCCATTACGGACGGTTGAATTGAGGTGCGAAGGGCGCGCTCCAGACGTTTGCGATCTGCGAGCACGGTGATACATGATGAGGTCCGGCATACGTAGGCACTACGCCCCGATGGTCCGGAGAGAAAGAGGTCGCCGCGGAATGCGCGGACACGATGCAGGTTCTGAGGATCAGCCTGCTGGCGGCACGAAAGACACGTGCGGGTTGGCACCGGTCATGCCTCCCCGCCTGTTGGGGTCTTTGGTTGCGCCACTCCGCCTTCGGCGGCGGCTTGGGCTTCACTTCGGATGTCGATCTTCCACTCGGTGAGGCGAGCGGCGAGACGGACGTTTTGCCCTCCCTTCCCGATAGCCAGACTGAGCTGCATATCGGGGACAACCACGTAGGCGCTTCTGTTGGCTTCATCCAGTTTGATGGAGTTCACCTTGGCAGGGCTGAGGGCGTTGATGATATAGGTCTTCGCGTCGTCGCTGAACGGGACGATATCAATCTTTTCGTCGTACAGTTCGTCCACGATGGCCTGCACACGGCTTCCGCGGGGGCCGACGCATGCGCCGACGGCATCCACTCGCTCGTCCAGGGTGTGTACGGCGACCTTGGTGCGCTGCCCGGGTTCGCGAGAGATGTTTTTGATCTCAACGATGTTGTCGTTGATTTCTGGCACTTCGAGTTCAAAAAGCTTCCGGAGCAGGTTCGGGTGCGTGCGGCTGACGATGACTTCAAGGCCGCGGCGACCGTCTTCTACACGGAGCACGTAAACCCGCAAGGTGTCGTTGATGCGGTAAGGCTCGGTAGGCACTTGTTCCCAACGCGGGAGCTTGGCTTCTACCTTCTCGACTTGGATAAAAATGTTTTGGTCTTCGCGGCGGACGACAGTACCGGTGACGATGTCGTGCAGCTTCTCACTGAAGACGCCGGTGACGCGGCGATGCTCGGCCTCGCGCATTTTCTGGTTGAGAACCTGCTTGAAGGTTTGCGCGGCGATGCGACCGAAATCCTCTGGGTTGACCTTGACCGGAACGAAGCTACCAATCTCGACGTCCGTGTGAGTCTTCCGGGCAATCGCTACGTCAATGTGAAGGGCGGCGTTCATCACTTCGCCAACGACTTCCTTCATGACGAACATTTTGGCGAGGTCCTTTCGGTCTACCTCGACGGCGACGGGGACTTCGTTGGGGATGTTTTTGTACTTCTTGTACGCAATGGCTAGCGACTCTTCGAGCTCCATGAAAAGCTCCTCGACCGGGATGTCCCGTTCGATCGCGATTTGATTAAGCTGTTGAACCATATCCATATGCAGTTTTTCCCCTATTTAAATCTTCGCGAAAAGAAAGACGGCTGGCACAGCGCGCCACCCGTCATCGGTTTCGCAGAATTTTGCCTATTCTACCTTAGAAACTACGCCAGACCCCGATCTGGCGTTGCTTGCGAGTATCCTGCCCGGCATGGCGGCGCACTCTTATCGGCTGTTTGTGAAAGGGATCGAATTTTATGGCTATCACGGTTGCTCCGCAGAGGAGCAAACGCTTGGGCACCGGTACGTCATGGACTTGGATCTTCGGGTCGCCGGCGACACCAGTCGTGATGAACTCGATGCCACAGTGGACTACGGATTACTCACAGAGGCCGCCGTGCAGGTGGCCAATGCCGAGTCACGCAAGCTGATGGAGTTCATCGCGCAGGCGGTGGCAGACGCGCTTCTGGCTCTCGATGATCGCATTCGAGTAGCGACCGTCACGCTAGCGAAGCGCCTGCCTCCCATTCCACATATCGCCTCGGAGGCGGGCGTATCGGTAACCGTTAATCGGTAGGGGCGTACAATAAGGCAGTGGACAAAATCATTCTCGCCGCGCCGCGCGGATTTTGCGCGGGGGTTGCTTACGCGATCGAGGTCGTGGAGTTGGCGCTACAGGTTCATGGCTCTCCGCTCTACGTTCGCCACGCCATCGTCCATAACGAGTTTGTCGTCAAGAGTTTTGAGCAGCGGGGAGTAGTTTTTGTGGAGGAAATTTCGGACATCCCTGCAGGGATGCCGGTCGTATTCAGCGCACACGGCGTTTCGCCCGCAGTGCGTGCCGAAGCTAAGGCGCGACAGCTAAAGGTAATCGACGCGAGCTGCCCGCTGGTGATCAAGGTCCACAACGAGGCCAAGCGATATCTGGCGCGCGATTATCACTTCATCTACATCGGCCACCAAGGGCACGTCGAGGCCGAAGGGACGATGGGCGAGGCGCCCGGTCGTATGGTGCTGGTGGAAACTCCCGAAGACGCTGAAGCAATCCAGATTCCTCACTATGATAAGTTAGCGGTCCTCACTCAAACGACGTTGAGCGTCGATGAGGTGACGGCAACGATGAACGTCTTGAAGCGCCGGTTCCCGCATCTTGAAACGCCAGCCAAAGAGGATATTTGCTACGCCACCACCAACCGCCAAGCGTCGGTGAAGGACCTAGCGCGAGCGTGTGACTTGGTCTTGGTCGTCGGGTCTACCACGAGTAGTAACTCGAACCGGCTGCGAGAAGTGGCCGAAGTTCATGGCGCGAAGAGCTTTCTTCTGATGTCGCCCGATCAAATTGATCTTGCTTGGACAGAATACGAGACCATCGGCATCACAAGCGGCGCAAGCACCCCTGAACAGCTCGTTGAAGACATCGTTGGGGAGCTCTTGAAGTCCAACCCTGCCGCGCAGGTCAGCGTCCTCGAGACGATAAAGGAAGATGTTCACTTCATGCCTCCACGGGACCTCATCCAGCTTGCAATGGCTCGCTAGTCCCGGGGGTGAGCCTTGCGGTAGTTCTTTGTCACCTCATCCATATCGAGGTGGGTGTAGACCTGGGTCGTCTCAATGGATTCGTGCCCGAGTAGCTCCTGTACCGCCCTTAAATCCGCCCCGCCCTTGAGGAGGTGAACGGCATAGGAATGGCGCAATATGTGTGGGCTGCTGTGTGCCTCAATGCCTGCGAGCTGTTCGTACTTGGCGAGCCTTTGGTAGGCCACGGCGCGGCTCATGGCGTTCCCTCGGTCGCTTAGGATCACCAGTGCTGATGGTCTCCTGTGAAGTCGGGGACGAGCGGTTTCTAGATACGCAGCGAGCCATACCGCGGTTTGGGCCGGAATCGGAAGCCACCGACTCTTCTCCCGCTTCCCGATGACCGTCAATGCCAGCTGATCCAAATTCACTTGCTCGGTTCGCAGGGCCAGAGCCTCGGATATGCGCAGGCCCGCGCCATAGAGCAATTCGAAGAGCGCTCGGTCACGGAGGCCGGGGGCAGTTCGAACATCCATCGCCTCGAGCAGCGCGTTTAAGTTCGCCTCGCTGAGCGCTTTAGGCAAGATCCTTCGCCGCTTGAAACCCCCAGTTGAGGGTAGCGCGGCCTCCCCCAACCTTCCCCGCTTCTTCAAGAACTTGAGCAGTGCCCGCAAGGCCGAAAGCTTTCGTCGGGCCGTTGTGGGCGCGAGAGGGGGCCCCAAGGAAGCCTGGTAGCGCAGGGTCGCGGGTTCGTCAATTTCATGCCACCCCGAAATGCCAAGGCCCTCGAAAAACTGGGTGGCCTGCCCGAGGTCAGTTCGGTAGGCGGCGACGGTGTGGTCGCTCGCCCCTCGCACTACGGAGAGATGGTCGAGGAACTCGTCGACTTCCGCTTCCATATTTGCACCGTTGGATGAATGTACATCAGGTCGTGAACTTCCGGCAACCCGCCTCCGAATGTTGATTCAAGATCGTAATTTTCAAGTAATAGCTTGGCAAACTCCGCGTAGCGCTCTACGTCGTCCCGGTCGGATTGTTGCATAGCAAGCCGGTCGTATCCTTCCTGCTCAAAGGAACTGAATGCGATGGCGACTGGCTTCAGGTCCGTGATGAGTCTCGGATCCCAATCCAGCCTGGCATCGGGGTTTTCTGGGACGAACCGCAGAACCTCGGGAGAACGGGCGGCCAGACGCCAAGTCTCCCTCTGTGCAAATGAGTACGGTCTGGGAGCGACGGTCTCAGGATAGAAGCTCGGCGTGTAGAACCAAGGGTCTGCGACGACTCCAACCGATTCAAAACCCCGCAGTGAAGACGCGGCCCGGTCGCGCGGATCCTGGTCCAGCATCATCGTCGTCGCGATGACGGAATCCGCCATGCCGCCGCGCCCCAATCCGGCGAGCGCGCAAATGCCCATCGCCACTCCCCACGACCACTTTCGGCGGTTCGGGTGCTCTTGCATCCGCCCCACCAGCCAGCCAAAGCCAATCGCCAATACTGGAATCAGCGGGAGCACATACCGCATGAATTTGACCTCCGCTTTGGCGATGAGAAGGAAATACAGGATAAAAAACAGGCCAATCGCGATGGCCCAGCCCGACTTCTTTATGACCAACCGGCCCAATCCAACGAGCCCCATCACCGTGAGCAGGAATCCGAACGCCACGAACAGATTAGACCAGTGAAAAATGAACCCCGGCGATGTGCCTGCGAACACCAGCCCATGCCCGGTGGAGGTGTGCCACATCTCGTAGTTGAAGTCCCGCATGAACGCTTCGCGCTCAAGAATCACTCCTGGAACGCAAACCAAAAAGGTCAGGCACGTGACTCCGATTGCTGCGACGCCGCGCTTAGCTGATTCGAGACTCTGATCCTTCAGCAATGCCGGAGCTAGAGCGATCAGCGCCAAGACTCCGTTGTACTTGGCACCAGCGGCAAGACCGGCAAAAAGCGCCGCGAGTAGGATCGGACGCCAGCTTTGATCTTCAATCGCCTCTGCGCTCCAGTACAAGGAGACGGCAATGAAGAAAGTCGCCATGACGTCCACGGTCATGAACCGGGAGTGGACAACCAAACCCGGCGCAAACGCGACTGCTGCCCCGCCAGCCAACGCTCCTGCCCAATGGACGCGCTTGAAGAGGAAGGCAAATACAACCCAGGCCGTACCGGCTCCAAAAAGGCAATTCAAAAATCGACCCGTGGCAAACTCTTGAGCGAGCCCGGCGATGGTGCCCTCGCCAGTGTCCGGTACGCCCAACCCCAAAGCATGTAGCACGGCTAACGCGGCGTTATTGAGCGTGAAAAACAGCGTTCCGTAGTTGTAAAAGTTTGGCGTGAAGTCGGTGGCGGCACGCGTGACCATCCAATTGATCGGCTCGTCGGGATGCAAGCTCGTGATTCTAAGCTCGCTCGGCAGACCCCACCCGGATCCCACTATACGTAAAGCCAGCGCGACCAAGAAGGTCAGTAGGCCCAAGCTAACGGATGGCGGCGGTAGGCGGCGTTTCGACTCCACGTGCCGATGGTAGCACCCGCAGGAACTCTTCGACCACCGCCGGATCAAACAAGTTGCCCTTCCCTGCTTCGAGGTGCGATCTGGCGAGCAAATCTCCCTGGATCCGGTCGAGGCTCACGTAGGCATCCACTGTCGCGATGATGCGGGATGCCAGCGGGAGGCTTCTCCCTTGGGGATAGCTCGGACCTTGGCTGCCGTCGAAAGGCGCGTGATGATATCGAACCAACGGGGCCAGGCTGCGGAGTGAAGGCACCAACTCCAACATTGCGCCGCTTACTTCCGTGTGCCGATCATACGTGCTTCGCTCGGCCTCAGACCACTCGTGCGCTGGCCTGTCGTTCACCAGCTTCCAAGGGATGGCGCAAAGCCCAATATCGCGTAGACGCGCCGCCTGTTCTAGCTCGTGTAGTTCAACGGACGACATGCGGAATTGTTGTCCCACAGCTACGCTGAGAGCGACAACTCGGTCGGTGAGCCCCATCTGCCCTGGGAATCTAAGTTCGACAGCGGTGCTGAACACCTTGAGCGTGCTTCTCTGCTGCTCCCGGTTGCGTCGGGGCATCTGGACCAACACGTAATAAGTCATTGCAATGCAAAGCAACGCAATGGTGGCCAAAACGATTATCGCGCCCGCTGTCATGAAGTACTCCCGTGCAGCGCTTCCTTAAAGGCCTTCACCACATTAGGATCGAACTGAGTTCCGGAGCAACGGACGAGTTCGTCGAGGGCCGCCTCAACGGACATGGGCTCACGGTGGTTGCGCTTCTCGCTACTCGATGCGCCGCCGACCATAGCGTCGTAGGCGTCCGAGACTGCAATGACCTTGCTCTCGAGCGGAATCTCGCGATCAGTGAGCTGGTGGGGATAGCCCCGCCCATCGGGGCGCTCATGGTGATGCCGCACCCAGGGCACCAACGCTTGAAACGGCTCACTGTGACTTAGGATTTCAGCCCCGAAAGCCGAGTGCTGTTTAACGTGCTCGTACTCTTGATCGGTGAGCTTGGCGGGCTTATCAAGGATTTCCTCGTCAATGGCGATCTTGCCAATATCGTGCAATACCGCGGCTTTCCGTAGCAGAAGCGCACGTTTGGGTGGAAGCCCGAGCCGTCGGCCTACGTCCTCCGCGAGCCGCCCCACTCTTTCCAGGTGCCCATGGGTGTAGGGGTGTGCACGCTGCAGCATGATCGTCAGCGCCACCATCGTCTCATAGGCGTGGTCATCAAGTCGTTTATGCTCGGCAATGATTTGACGAAGGAGTTCAACCGGGATGAAAGTGAGCGGGACAGCCCAGAGATGCCCGCCACGAACCAAGATGCCCACTCCGAGCGCAACCATGACGTAGGTGGCAAACCCGATGAGCGCCGCCCGGGCCCCGTTCCAGACTTGCTGAGCGAAATTCTGCGCGCCAATCTTCGAGTTGATGTGCGTGACGAGCAGAAAATTGGTGCCCAGATAGGCTCCCACAAACCCCGCTATCGCGAATGACCAGTGAGTTCCCGCCAATCCAAGTCCGTAGAACAGTAGGCCGCCCACGCTGGAAGAAATCATCACCACTGGGAGGTTTAGCCCCAGCCAGTACAGCTCGCGGCCCTTGCGACGACGGGTGTACCGGATAAGCGTGGCGCCAAGCAGCACGATGACTTCTCCGCATGTCGCGGCGACGGGGCCGCCAACCAAAAGCAAGCCCGCTATAAAGGGCAGCGAGAGAGTCATGAAGACCCCTTCCCGTTCGAAATGAACAGGACGCACCTCTGCGAAAAGCGCCAGCCCAATGAGGACACACGCCCAGGTCCATGGAACGGACACGGGTGGAAGTAAATAGGCGAGGGTGCCTAATCCAAGCAGCGCACCGAAGCTGATGGCTAGGCGGAGCCCACTACCGACCTGATCGCGGACGTGCGCCTCCTACGGCGGGTTTCAAGGGATTGATCTTTGATCCAAGGAGTACGAAGTTAGACTCACCAGTAATCTTGCGCTCCCCGTAATTCCCCTCCTCACCCTTGAGTTGAACGACAACAAGTCCGTTCGAAACAGCTTTTCCGCGCAAGGTCTTGAACGTCTTCGGTTCCAGGTCGAACGTGATCTTAGAATCAAATTTCAAACGGAAAGCCTTCAGTGGGCTATCCGAAGTAGACATCCCGTAGGTTTGATTGATAAATGAGACGAGGTCGTTGTCGAGGCCAAGCGTGGCGCTGATGCGCTCAATCTTCTTGTTGTTAACCGTCATCGGCCCCTCGTACTTGTAGGTCATGTCCAGCCGCTGAACTTGCTGTCGATTTGTGCCACTGAGCTTCTGTGGCTGGTAGCTAACCGTGGCAAGCCAAGTGTCGCCAACCTTGATCGGTTCTTCGGGAAGCTTCGGGCTGAAGTCGAAGGAGCTGTCAAGCGAACCGACGAAAAGCGAAAGGCGATAAAGATCGCTGATATACTGACCGGCGAGGAAATCCGTGAGTTGAATACCGCCTGGCATCTCCTGCATCGGACGCAAAAACTTTGCGGTTGGCTTTGCCCCGGGCTTCGTCGCTGGCTTGACCTCCTTCGCTTCGATGAAGTGGTTGATCGGCGTGAGGATGATGTCGTACTTGAGGGCGTCCGACTCTTTAACCCGCTTATTAGTGCCGTTCTCGAAATCCTGATCAATGCGGTAGGTGGGGCCACGGTCATAGCGCATAGTCGCATTCCCATCTGGATCAAGCGCGTTCACCTGCGTTGTAAATGCGTACTCGTAGCCCGTCTCGGTCGGTATAAATGTTTCGAGGCCCTTCTGCTTCAACTCCACTACCAGCAGAGCGTTCATACGGTAGCTGTTGTATTCGCCCTTGACGAACTTTCGGTTCACCAGTACTTCGGCGGCAGGGGAGGCGGTGGGGGAAGGAGCCCCGGCAATCGCCATCGTCAATAAAGCGGCAGTGACCATCATTTCGTTTTACTCGTTTTCGCGAGTAGATGGACGGACCACTGCCGCATTGAGCACGGTTTTTTGACTATTTCAAGGACTTCAGGACTTGCTTGGCGATAACCATCCGCTGAATCTCGCTACAGCCTTCGCCGATTTCCGTGAGCTTAGCGTCACGCCAGAGCTTCTCGACCAAGTACTCGAACGTCATCCCGCGTCCACCATGAATCTGAATCGCGCGGTTGGTAACCCGATTCGCGCACTCGCTAGCGTACAGCTTTGCGATGGAGCTAGCCTTCACGACATCCTGCCCCTGGTCGAGCATGACGGCACCCTTGTGCACCAAGAGCCTCGCGGCCTCGATTTCCATATCGCTATCGGCAATCATGTTTTGGACCGACTGCATGTCACTGAGCTTTCGATTAAATTGCTCCCGTTGCGCACTGTACGCAGTTGCCAATTCGTGGGCCTTCTCTGCAATGCCAACGGCCATCGCGGCGATACCGAGTCGTCCTAGGTAGAGCAAGCCGATGGCGTCCGTAAACGTGCAGGGCGTATGCCAAGCAACTGCGTTGCTCATCTCGAAGCGAACCGTGTTGCTGGCTCGAACACCGATGGTGTGGATCCGCTCCTTGAACTCCCAACCCGGTTGATTGGTTTCCATCAAGAAGGCGCTCTTCCCATCCGCACTGATGCTCGGGTCCACGTTAGCAATGGTGATGATCAAGTCGGCTTTGCCGCCGTTCGTGATGAACATCTTCTCGCCGTTCAGGTGAAACCTCCCTTCCTCGCCAGGAATTGCGGTCGCTTGAGTTCGCACTCGGCGGGCGTCGGAGCCCGCGTCCGGCTCAGTTAGGCCCCACGCCAACTTAATGTCTCCGGTTACGATTCCCGGCAAATACTTGTCTTTCTGCTCTTGGGTGCCGAATGCCTCAATGTGCGAGACGCAGAGGGCGTTTATTGCCGCTACGTTCATGCTCAGCGCCGGATCACCCTTTGCCAACTCTCGGCAGGCTTCCACGTAGGCGGCGCATGAACGCCCGGTACCTCCGAGCTCCTTGCTGAGGGTCATGCTTAGGAGGCCCAGTTCACCGAGTCGGGGCCAGATCGAGTCTGGAAAGGCGGTGTTTGACTCCCATTCGCGGGTGTTGGGGAGAACTTCTTCATTCACGAAATCACGGACGCGGGATATAAATGCGGCTTCTTCAGAATTTAGTTCAAAAATCATATTCGTCTCTACGTTGAGGCGGGTGGCTTCTTCGCCTCGCCATTTTACTTCGGCAACCATTGTGAATACGCTGAGAGGTGGCATAATATCACTGGACACTTATGCTTTTGCTCATCGAAGAATTAGCCGAGCCCTCGAAACGGCAGATTTTGACCGCTCTTCGGTCAGGCCCGCAGAGTGTCTCGGACCTGGTGCGAAGCACTGGCATGAAGCAGCCCAACGTCTCCAATCACCTCGCGAAGATGAAGGCGAAGGGGCTGGTGAAGTCCACAAAGATTGGACGCCAGGTGTTCTACGGACTCGACGGCCCTCAGGTGGAGTCAGCTCTGCTCCAACTTCTGGAATCCTCCGAGCAAGGTCCCACGGGAACGTTTAACCTGGAGGAAATTTCCAAATTGTACGCCCGAGCCGCGACGTCAGCTGATGAGGCGGGCTGTGCGAAGTTGATCGACCAACTGCTGGACCAATCTGTACCGTTGATTGACATCTACCAGAAGGTAATCGCTGAGTCCATGAACTACATCGGTCGTTGGTACGAAGTGGAGGCCATCGACGTGGGTCAAGAGCATATCGCCAGCGCCATCACAGAGCGAATGATGGCGAGGGTTGTTCACTACGCCCCAACCGTGAAGAGATCTGGCAAAAGTGCCCTAGTGGGTTGCATAGCGGGAAATTGGCACAGCATCGGGCCCCGCATGATCAGCGACTACCTGCGCCTCAGCGGGTGGAACGTCATCTTTTTGGGTGCGAACGTGCCTAACGACAGCTTTCTGTCCAGCATCCGGGAGCATTCTCCAGACGTGGTCATGATCGCCTGCGCGCAGCCCGGAACCCGTCAGGCCACCTGTGTTTGCATCGCTGAGTTGGTCTCGGAGCGGGCTCAGCTCGGACGAGCGTTTAGGATCGGCATCGGCGGCAGAGAAGCGCTCAGTGAGCCGGATGAGTTCCTCAACGCGGGCGCAGATTTTGCTTCAGGCAGCCTCGACGCATTTTCTGAAGCAATTTTACCGAAGCTCTAGAGACAAAAACTCCCCTCCGAGGAAACCTGGGAGGGGAGTTTTCGAGCGATTACGCAACCGCTTGCTTGACGAACGCGGTGAACGCGGCGGGATCGGCGATTGCCAATTCGCTGAGCATTTTCCGATTGACTTGAATGCCCTTCTTGTTGACCGCATTCATGAGGTCGCTGTACTTCACACCGTTCTCTCGAGCGGCGGCTGAAATTCGAACGATCCAAAGCTGGCGGAAATCGCGCTTCTTCTGGCGACGGTCTCGGAAGGCGTACTGCCCCGATTTCATCACCTGTTCGTGAGCGCGTTGGAAGACGTTTTTCTTCCGACCAAAATAGCCGGACGCCTTCTTGATAATCTTCTTGTGGCGCTTGTGGCGCATTAAGCCACGTTTGATACGGGCCATATTCTATATTCCTCCTTTAAGGGTCAGGTCCACCTTTTGGTGGAACGGCCGCACCAGCTTCCCAGCCCTGAAGGGCGGTGGCGGTAGAGTTTGCGGCACTACAATGTGCTTGCTCGTTAGATTACGAGCATGCGGCGAACGCGGGCCTTTTCACCCTTGAAGAGTACGGGCTCGCTTTCAAGACGGCGTCGTTGGCTCTTGCTCTTGTGGAAGAACATGTGGTTGTTCGCGCTCTTCCTCCGAGTGATCTTCCCCGTTCCGGTGATCTTGAACCGCTTCGCTGCCGTCTTGTGTGTCTTGATTTTCGGCATCTTGTTTTTTTCCTTCCGTAGACTTGTCCGAAGACTTTTCTGGCGCCTTTTCGGTCGATTTCTTTGGCTTTGGAATCATTACCATCACCATTTGACGGCCGTCCAGCGAGGCTGCTTTCTCGACAATCGCAAGGTCTGCGAGTCGTTCGGCAATCGTGGCCATTTGTCTCAGTCCGATTTCTGGGTGGGCGATCTCTCTTGCACGGAACTGACACACCGCTCGCACTTTGTCCCCTTCTTCAAGGAACTTGCGGGCGTTGCGCAGGAGCGTGTTCAAATCGTTCGCTGCCGTATTCGGACGTAACTTTATACCCTTTACGTCCTGAACTTTGCGCTTCCCTTCCTTCTCTCGCTTCTCAGTTTCGTATTTGTACTTGCCGTAGTCGACGATTCGGCAGACGGGTGGCACGGCATTTGGGGCGACCATAAGGAGGTCGAGTCCCATCGCTTTGGCGTCGGCGAGGGCCTGGCGGCTCTGCATGATGCCGAGCGGCTCCCCTTCTGCGCCGATCACGCGAATTTCACGGAACCGCAATACGCGCTCATTGACGGGTGGGCCTTCATCCCGCGGCGGATATCGTCGGAAGCCTGGCTTTATAGTTGTTCACCTCGAAAGACTGTCGGGTTATTGGTCATCACTCGCATTATATCGTCGGACGCGGAATCCTGTACGATTAGGCCGAATAAGATTCTCTTTATGGGTCTCGGTCCTAAGCAAAAAATCCCCTTCGGCGCTGGCCGAGGGGGATAATTAATGTCGGAGAGCGATTACTTGCGTCGTCGTCGAAGCATGGCCGCGGCACCGAGGGCGAGTGCGGTCATCGTTGCCGGCTCCGGAACCGTGCTGACGGTCATCTGCGACTGCGCTCCGTGAGCCTGGGATGAGTACAGCGTGACCAGCTTCGTAGCAGGAACGATGTAGTTCTTGCCTTGCGAATAGTAGGTGGAAGCATAGCTGAGCACGCCACCGCTGACGCCGTCGACTTCAAAGTTGGAACCGTTAGCGGTAAAGCTAGTACCACCGTCGTACAATGCCGACCAGATGGCGAGTTGGAGGCCTGCTTGTTGGTCTGCGGTGTTGGCGCCGTCGTAGCTCTTCGCAATGATTCGGCCAGCCAACGCGAGGTTGCCGGAAGCCTGGGTGTCCACGGTAAGCGATGTGTAGTCGTGGAAGCTGGTGTTGAGTGTTCGCAAGGCATCAGCGCAATACGTCTCGATCGTGCTGGTGCCGGTGGTGAAGTTCAACTTACCGATCATGACGTTACGTGGGCCTTCTCCATTGACGGTGATGCTGCCGGAGCGCGTGTTCGATAGATTGGTACCGGTGAACTTAAGCGGATCTGCCTGGGCGACGGCGCTGATGCAGAGCACACCCATGACGATGGCGGAATAAGATAATTTCATGTTCTCTCCAGAATGAGTTTCAGACCTCGTTCTTGTGAACGCGGACCTCAAAGCAGGCTACATGGTGACATGGAAGACCCGTGCCAACAACTGGCAAGCCGGTAAACCCAGCAATATTAATGAATGATAATGGCCCGAAACCGGAAAGGTTGCGGGTCAGCTTGTTGGCTAAAACCAGCGCTACTCCAAGGCGAGCCGCAACATGCCCCCTTGCTTGGCATCAATCAGGAGCAGCAACGAGCCATCGTCAGCTTGAGACACGTCTCGAATGCGTCGTCCAATCCAGATGCGCTCCTCTTCCTTAAGCATATTGCCCTTGATGCTAACCCTAATCAAGGACATCGAAGACAGGCCCCCAATCAGCGCATGACCCTTCCACTTCGGGAACATGTCGCCGTTGTAAAAAATGAGTCCGCTAGGGGAGATGACGGGGTTCCATCCGAGCGCGGGCTTGATGAACCGAGGTTGAGTGTCATGGTCGGGGATCCGGGACAGGTTGTAGTTGTCTCCGTTGCTCACGGCGGGCCAACCGTAGTTTCCCTTCGCGGAAACACCGTTGAACTCATCGCCACCCAGCGGTCCCATTTCGTGAACCCAAAGCTTGCCCGTCGCGGGGTCAATGGCCGCTCCGAGCGGATTTCGGTGGCCCACCGACCAAAGGTCTCGGCCCGGCCACGGGTTATCCTTAGGTATGGTGCCGTCTCGATTGATCCGCACTATTTTTCCGAGGTTGCCCGACATGTCTTGAGCTGGGCTGAAGCGTTGCCGGTCACCTGAAGCGATGAACAGACGCCCGCCTCGGTCAAATGCGAGCTTGCCGCCGTAATGACCACGCCCCACAGTTTTCGGAGTCTGCCGCCAGATCACTCGCACGTTCTCGAGCCGGTTTCCAACCATGCGGCCTCTCGCCACCGCCCCTCCCTTCAGGGTGTGGTCCATATTTGCCGGCTTCGGGCCAAGGCGCGGGTCCCATGGGTCAGTCATGGTCTGCCGCGTTGCGGCCTCCACGAAGTAGAGATACACGAACTGGTTGCTCTCAAAATTGGGGTCTCGCTCGACATCCAGCAGCCCGCCCTGGTCTCGGTAGGCCACCTTAGGCACTCCCGTAATCGGCTCTGAGAGCTTGTCGCCGTCCCAAACTCGCAGACGCCCGGGCTTTTCCGTGACAAGCCACCGACCATCGGGCAATTCGGTCATTCCCCAAGGGAATTCGAGCGACGTCATGCGGTCAACTTTCAGCATGCCCGCGCTGGAAGCGAGGGTCATAGGCTGGGCTTGAGTAACTGTGAGTAGGAGCGCAATGAGCTAAGTCATAATGTACTTTTCCTGGGTCCGGGGGACCATCAGGGATTTGTACGCTACGACGATCAGTGAACCGACGGGCGTCAGCGCCGGGAGTTTGAGCGAACCTCCCCGACGATTGGCTCGTTCTTGCAAGGTAAGGTTCAATTATCATGGTTTCTCTTCTTGCCTTGGCGGCCACCCTTAGCTTTCAATCTGCGCCACCAACCCACCGATTCGAAGCAGGCAATTTCAAAACGAGAAGGGGAGCGCAGGTGGAAGTTGCGGGTGCATTCCGAGTTGTAGACGGTCAGGTACAAGCATGGAATCTGGATGGCTCCCCCGCTCCCAGCATTCAACTTGAGGTCACCAACAAACTATCCGAAATAGTTGGAACCAGTCTTACATCCGATCAGATGAAGAGGCAGTTGGAGCAGGCAGTGTTTGCCGTTGCTGATGTGGTGGGCGAATATGCGCCGGGCGACGTCATGCCCGCGGAGCGTCTTGGATTCTATGTTGGCATGATGAGCTATCCACTGGCGGATCGCCACCGCCTTTACGTCGGCGGTCTGGTGAAACCCGAAGACTCCACCTTTGCGCCCCGCTTTCTTTTGCGTCTCAGGCCCCCAGTCGAAAAAACGGTTCCATTCGTAGCCGGATCGTCGTTCAAGGTTGACGCTGGCACCGTAACTCTAGTTACGGCCTCCAGTGACCGACCCACTGAAGGGCGGCCCATGATGAATGTCCGAAAGCCCACCGGCCATTTCATATTGACCATGTCAGGGCTGCCTGAAGCGAAAATGAACATGAGCCTTTTGAATAAGGCCGGCAAGCAGGCCATCATGGCGGACTCCTCTGGGACGCTTCTTGATTTTGATCAATATAGAAATTTCGAAGACATATCACAGTTGCAGAGTGCCCTCATGCCCCTTAGCGGCAAGCCCGAACGGCAGGTCTACGCGATCTTCGCGCGCCCAGATCAAATTGGCGCACTAAAGGTCACCGTTCTTCAAGAAGAGACCGTTGATCGCAAAGGTGTTCCAACCCGACCCAGGGGTCGCTAGAAATCAAGGTTGCTACCTATTGAGGGTCCTCAAAAAAACCCAGAAGATTCTTAAGCTAAATCGCGAAACCGTCGCTATACTAAGCGGCATGAGATTGTTTTTCGCGGCGGCAATTGTCGCATCCTCCAGCCTGGCGCGCGCCAGCTTTGAGCTGATGCTCATGTACGACGACAGCCAAGATATCATTCGCCGCTACGATCCGGTGAACCGCGTGTTGCTAGGGTCGTTCGCAAATGGATACACGGGATTCAGTTCCATCGCGAACGTGATGGCTCTCAACAAGTCGCGCCCGGGAACGGTCTCGCTCATGGATCAAAGCGGGTATGTCCGAACGTTCGATTACAGCAGCGGAATCTTGGTCAACGGGGTCAACACCGCCGGTACTCCCCTCATCAATCTCGGAATTCGCTCGCTCAAATTCACCAATTCGGGAGAAATTATCCGAGTTCGGAGTGGCACTGCTGCGCCGCAAGTCTTTAGTCCACTGACCGGCGCGCTCATCAGTACGTGGAGCACGTTCAGTGCCTACACGACGATGGACGTCGCCCCGCTCGCCGATGGCCGGTTCATCACCTTGGAGCAATCCTTCAGCGCGGGCCTGTATCGCTACAGCTTGTTCCTTCGCAATTCCTCAGGGGGCTACATTTCTGGGCTCCTGAGCTACGTGACTTCGACGGATGCCGATATTCAAAACTCCATAACCATGCTGGGCAACACAGTGTTCGCTTCGGGGAACCCAGGCAGCCCGGAAATCTTTACATCCGTGCTCACCGGAACCACGTTTGGAACCGCGGTCGACATTCCAAGTTTCTCCAACGTAGGCACGGGTTCGACTAGTGTCGAGTTTGGCCATCAAGGCGCCGGCTACCTCGTGCAGCGCGACACCGGTTCGACCATGCGCATGTATCACGTTGATGGCATGGCCGGGTTCTTCGGCACGCAGTACGCCATGCCGTTTACGGGCAGCGTGACGTCCATCGCGGTCGTCAATGCGCCTGAGCCGATGAGCTTGGTCGCGATGGGGGTCGGCGCGG
Source organism: Chthonomonas sp. (assembly GCA_031425375.1). Taxonomy (GTDB): domain Bacteria; phylum Armatimonadota; class Fimbriimonadia; order Fimbriimonadales; family Fimbriimonadaceae; genus JAFLBD01. The sequence goes on from JANPJF010000004.1 coordinate 22,980, forward strand.
CTTGGCTTGTGAGGCGTCGGCGACGCGGGAATTGACACAGTTGATTTGCTTCGGCTAGGATTTATGGGGAGATATCACTAGGAACACAATGACTCAGGGGCTTGATGCTCGAAAATATTTGACCGGTTGGTTGAGCGCTTTGGTGCAGATGTACACCGCGGATATCCACGCGATCCCCGAGGACAAATGGACGGCGGGATTTGGCGGATGCACGCGGAACGCGGCGGAGCTAACGGCCGACACGATCGCGATGATGAATTGGGTGACCAACGCCATCGGCGGCCAAGTTGGCCAGCTCGGCGAAGAGCAAACGGCTGAGCTAGCGAAGACACACACCGACACCCGCGAAAAGTCCGCGGCCGCTCTGGCAAAGGCGGCGGATGAGTTTTCGGCGGCAGTGAACGGCGCGTCGGACGAGACCCTCAACTCGTCGGTCATGGCCCCCTGGGGGATGGAAGCCCCCCTCTTCACCCTCGCGCACATCGCGGTGAGCCACGTTTGGTACCACGACGGCCAGCTCAACTACAAGCAGTGCCTGCTCGGAGACGACAAGGTCCATTGGATGGGGTAAGCCGTGAGTTGCAGTTCATCGAAGGGCGTCCGTTAGCGCCCTTCTCCCCCAACCCCCTCTTCCCTCCGGGCGAGGGGGCTTATGAGGGGTGCACTTTTGTCGGAGACTCTGTCTTGAGCTCTTGAACGCGACGCCAGATGTGATCACCTATCTCCGTGAGGCGGCTATCATCCCATATCTCCAAACTGGGAATCCGAATGACCTCAATGCCACTTGCCTTTAGTTGAGCATCGCGCATAGCGTCTTCTTCGAGGTTGTGTTGCTCCCCATCCAATTCGATATTTAGCTTGAGCTCGGGGCAGTAGAAGTCAAGCGTAAAGGGAGGGACGGGGTACTGCCGCCGGAATCTGACCCCCATCTGGTCGCCCCGAAGAACCGTCCAGAATCGCCTTTCGCTCCTGCTCGCTACGTTGCGCAGTTGGTTGGCTCGAGCCCAGTTGGGCTTGTCAGACATTTCGGATTGTTACCTCAATTTTTGGCGCACCCAACTCCCCCTCGCTCCCGCAGCCCGGCGGAGGGAGAAGAGGGGGCTGGGGGGAGAATCCGAAAGCTTGACGGTAGCGTGTGTGGCCTAGAAAATGAAATCGCCAAATCGTCATTCCCGCGCGTCGAAAGCAAGGCGCAATTCCACCTCCTGGGTCCCCGCCTTCGCGGGGATGACGAATAAAGAAGCAGCGCTTCCCCTCGCATCTATTCCGGGCCACACAAGGGCGCCAGTCCGCAGACGCCCATGGCCGATTGAAGGCTATTCATCGACGCTGCCAAAACTTGCGATGACGATGTCGATGTCTGCGGCGTCTACTTCACCGCTTACGTCCACGTCGCTGTTCCCGACCGCCGTGCTTCCAAAGTCAGCGATGACGAGGTCGATGTCTGCCGCATCCACTTCCCCACTCGGGTCAGCGTCCCCGTTGGTTAAGTTAACCTGGCCGAGGTTCTGACTGCTTCCGGTCAGGTTGATGGCAACCGCTCGCCGTAGGAAGGAAGAACCGTCCAGCAAAAGAGTCGCCGCCCCGGTTAGACTCGCAGGCAATATGATGTTTGCAAGGCTCGATGATGCGTTCACCGTGATGACCCCACTTACAATGGTCGCACTGTTCTGAATGGCCGTGTAAGTTATCTGCCGAGTTGCGGCAAATGAACCGATCGTATCCAGCAATTGCAGGTTCGCTGTGAGCGTCGCCAACTTGATGACGACACGAAACCCGACGAAGCTGGCTTCGGTCGACGGGGCCGATTGGTTGCGGCTGACGGCCTGGAGGAAGTTCTCGTTGCCGGAGAACGACCCGCCCCGATAGTTGCGGGTGTTGCTCGTTCTCGACTCGTTCCACTCGCTGACGTTGCCGCCCATGTCAAAGGTTCCGTAGTAGTTCGCCGCGTACGAACCCACGGGCCTGGTGTTACCGATCACACCGAGGTAGTTCACCTGCGCCGTCGTGGGGACCGCGTTGCTCTGGGTCGGGTACAGCCAGTAATTGTCGCTGTCACCACCCTCGCTGGCGGGCTGGTGGTACGCGGCCTTGTACCACTCGTTCTCGTTGGTCACGGCCCACTGCCAGCCCGCGTTGCGCGTGATGGTGTTCGCACTGATGCCGCCCGCGGTTAGCGTGTACGCGCCCGTCTCCGTGTCGCCGCTGACCCCCTGGCCGTTGTGCAGCCAGTTGGCGAAGCGGCACGCATCCCAGAAGGAGACAAAGTTCACGGGGTTGTTGGCCCGCCCGCTGACGGTTGCGAAGGTGTACGACCCAGGAGAGCCAGAGCGGGTGATGCCGCCGAACGCCCCGCTCATCTGAAAGTTATAAAGTATGAAAGTGTCCGTCGCGGCCTTGGCGTTGAGGAAAGCCGTGTACTGCGCGTTGGTCACCTCGTAGGTTCCGATGTTGTACGCGTACGCGACCGAGCCGAGTCTCTGCACGCCGGAGGCATTTTGGTCGCCGTCGACCACGTCCGCCTCGTTGCCGGGATTGCCGATCAGGACAGTGGGGACAGTGATCTGGGCCAGGGCCGATGTGCCCGCCAGACCGGTGACGATCGCCATCGCGGCCACGCTCATGAACTGCTTAATTGACATAGCTATCTCTTCCCCAGGCTATTTTCCGCGGAGTTACTGCGACGGCTGAAGATGCCAAGCATATTACCAACTCCAAGTTTGGTTGACATTAAAGGCGCTCGATAAATCGAAGTGGGCTCTAACGTCACGCGTTAGTCCCCGCCCTTAGCTCCCCACGGACTGGAGTAGTTTGGTGGTTCCTTGGTAATCACCACATCGTGCGGATGCGACTCCAACAGACCGGCGTTGGTGATCTTGATGAACTCGGCGTTCTCCCGCAGAGCAGATAAAGAAGACGCGCCGCAGTATCCCATGCCCGACCTCAAGCCGCCCATGATTTGGGCCATGGTGTCGGCGACCATGCCTTTGTAGGGGACGCGGCCTTCGACGCCTTCGGGGACCATGGCGGAGGTGTTGTCTTTGATCTGGAAATAGCGGTCGCTGGAGCCTTCTTTCATGGCCCCGATGCTGCCCATGCCACGGTAGACCTTGTAAGCTCGGTTGCGATAGATTTCGGTCTCGCCCGGGCTCTCGTCGCAGCCCGCGAACATGTTCCCCATCATCACGCAGTCGCCGCCGGCGGCGAGACTCTTTACCACGTCCCCGCTCGACCGGATGCCGCCATCGGCGATGGTGGGGATGCCGTGTTTGGCGGCTTCTTCGGCGCATTCCATGACGGCGCTAAACTGGGGGACTCCGATGCCGGCGACGACGCGGGTGGTGCAGATGGACCCGGCCCCGATGCCGACACGGATGGAGTCGGCCCCGAGGGCGATTAGATCGCGCACGGCATCTTTGGTGGCGGCGCTACCGGCGACGACCTTGAGGTCGGGGAGGCGCTGCTTAAGCATCTTCAGGCAGTTCATGACGCCATCGGAATGTCCGTGGGCGGCGTCAATCATGATGAAATCTACGCCTGCATCTTGGAGGGCTTTGGCGCGTTCGTACGGCTCGCGGAGTGCCCCGATGGCAGCTCCCACCACGAGGCGGCCCTTGGTGTCTTTGGTTGCGCCGGGGTGCCGCTTCACCTTCATGATGTCCTTGATCGTGATGAGGCCCATCAGGTGGCCCTCATTGTCCACAACTGGAAGCTTTTCAATGCGATGTTCGGCGAGGATGGCCTGGGCTTCTTCGAGACTGGTGCCGACCACGGTGGTGATGAGGTTGCCGGTGGTCATCCGCTCGCTGATCGGGCGGTCGAAATTGGTTTCGAAGCGGATATCTCTATTTGTCAGAATTCCTACGAGCTTGTTTTGCTTATCGACGATCGGGACGCCGCTGATGTGGAAGCGGTCCATCAGCGCGATGGCCTCACTGATCTGCTTGTCGGCCTCGAGCTTGATCGGGTTAGTGATGACGCCGTGCTCGGATCGCTTAACGCGGTCGACTTCTTCAGCCTGCCGCTCGATGCTCATGTTGCGATGGATGACGCCGACGCCCCCTTCCCTCGCGATGGCCACGGCGAGTCTTGACTCCGTGACGGTGTCCATCGGCGCGCTGACGATGGGGGATCGGAGGGTGATTCCGGGGAGGAATTGCGTGCTGGTGTCTACTTCGCTGGGGAGGACGGAGGTGCGCTTCGGGATGAGGAGCACGTCGTCGAAGCTCAAGCCTTCTCGGAATTCCATGTTCTATTTTAGCTGGGAGTGGCTGGGTGGGGCTGGGGGTGGCGGGGGGTTGGAAAGAAAGTTTCGGAACCAGTTTCCAGCTTTTTCGACTATAGTATTTGTTATGGGTGTCCTTACGAGTGCTTATGCGAGCAGCCTTTCGCTCCTCGCGCTTCTTCAAACCACCATGCCCGTCGCCGATGCGATGAAGGCATTTAACACTGATATCAACGCGCTGAGCCAGGCGAAGAACCTGACCGAAGAGACCTACTACGGCGCGGCCGATAAGTACGCGGGCCAAATTGACTACACCAAGATCAACGTCGATGAGGCAATGACTTTGGCTGGCAGTCCGCTCGGCGAGACAAGCTCGGGCTACGCAGGCTTGGTCAAGCAGACCGGCACGTGGAACATTTCAGGCGATGCGGACGGATTCAAGATCGCCATCGTGAAGGCGATGGTCTCCGTTCTGGAAAGTCGAGACGGCAAGTCCATGTCGAACGGGCAAGTCAGCTCCTCGGTGAAGGATGTTCTGAAGCACTCTATGGCCAAGGCCAGCATGACGACCATGCAGGGCATCAGCGTCGCACGCGTGGTGTCGTCGGCAGCTGATCGAGGCGCGTTGGACATCTCGAACATGACGATGTACGCTGAGTTGGTAGAGGGTGGAGTTCTCCCGGGTGTTGGCGGCATGGCTTACTCGGTGTGGGAATCGTGGGTGGATGCAAATCCGGGCCACAAGGACACTGATAAGCTTTGGGCAAAATTTGCCGCAGGCGCTAAGGCGACTCTTGCCGCTGCCGAAGGAGCCGCGAAGCCGGAGCCGCGAGTGGTTTCTGGTTTGAAGCGCACATTGCGACAGATGGAATCGCCGGCGGGTCGAGGCAAGCTCGTGGGTTACACCGCTCCTGAGATCACTTTCAAGTGGAACAGCGACGGCGTGGCGAAGAAGCTTTCGGACTACCGCGGCAGCGTGGTGGTTCTGGACTTCTGGGCCACATGGTGCGGCCCGTGCATCGCTTCGATGCCAAACATCCGCGAACTGGCCGAGCACTACAAGGGCAAGAAGGTCGTGATTTTGGGCGTAACCAGCATCCAAGGCGGCTTCTGGGAAGGCGGCAAACAAACCCCGCTGAAGGACAAGCCAGATGAAGAGATGGCCCTGTACCCCGAGTACATCAAGCGCCAGAACATAAACTGGACCATCGCGGTGGGCGATCAAGATGTGTTCAACCCTGATTACGGCGTGAACGGGATCCCGCACATGGCGATCTTGGATGCCCAGGGCAAGGTTCGCTTCCGTGGTATTCACCCGGGCGCAGCTTCCCTTGCCGACAAGATCAAGATGATTGATCCACTGCTCAAAGAGATCAAGTAAGTTGATTGGGTCCGCTCCCCTCTTTTGGGGAGCGGACTTTTTTATGCCCGGGGGGTTCCGTAAAGGAACATCAGCATCTCGCCGAAACGGCGGGCCCAGGCGCCTTCGTTGTGCTCAGCACCAATTTCCTCAATTGCCGAGAATTTTGGATTCGAAGGCGGCATGGGTTTTGATATTCCCGGTCTGGCTGGGGACGCGCGTTTGGGGTTGCGCGGCGAGCAGCGCGAGGCTGGCGAGGATGACGGACATGGCTTCATCATATCCGGTATTCATGAGCCAATCGCGTGACCCGAGTCAGTCTTTGGCCCTCATCCGAACGGCGCACCTCGGGGCGGCGGTGATGACTTGGGGGACGGGGTTGCTCTTGGCCCAGATCGTGAAGCGGTTGTATGACGCGATCGTCGCGGACCAGATCCGGCCCGATGCGGAGACGATGACCTTCGTGGTCACCATCGCGTTGGGCGTTTACGCTTTTTTACACGCCGTCCACGGGGCGTTGATGGTGCTGATCGCTCGATGGATTCGAGACCGGGTTAGTTATGACCGGGTTTATCTAATGGCAGCCGTGAACGGGATTATCTTTCCGGTTGGGACCCTGCTATTTGTTCTCACCGCGATGCACCTGAGCAGACCGGGAGTGAAGGAGTTGTTTAGCGCCCCGAAACCGCAGATTCCAGAATCGTGAGCGTGTGGGCGTCGGCGTCTAGGCTGGCGCGGACACCAATGGGCATCGTCACCTGATCGGCGATGTGGCCGAAGGAGAAGCCGGTGCAGCACGGCACGCCGATGGCCTTGGCTCGATCTTCTAGAACCTGGAGCATGGTGAAGTCTTTCGGGTCTTCGCTGGCGGTTTGGCTACTTCGAAGCTTCATGCTGCCGAAGGCCAGCCCTTTGATGTGCTTGGTCGCTCCGCTCAGCATCAGGTGGGTAAGCATTCGATCCACCCGGTAGGGCTCCTCGCCGATCTCTTCAATGAATAGGATCGCGCCGTCGTAGTGCGGTTCATAAGGGCTCCCGGCGACGGCGGAGAGGAGGGTCAGGTTCCCTCCGACTAGGTGGCCCTGAGCTTTGCCGGGTACGAGGGACTTCGGGGTGGGTTCGATAACGATGGGCCCGCGAGCGATCTCGCCAGCAGGAGCGTTCGATATCAGAGTGCGACGCATCCACTCAAGATCAAATTCTCCCCAACTGGAGGCCGGCGTCGGCCCGTGGAAGGTGACGAGGCGGCAACGTTGTGTGATGGCGTTGACGAGAGCGGTGACGTCGCTGAATCCCCAGATGGCCTTGGGGTTTTGGCGGATGGCGTCGTAGTCGAGCAAAGGCAAGATCCGGCTGCAACCGTAGCCGCCTCTCATGCAGGCAATTCCGCGAACTTCGGGCAGACTCACCATTTGGTTGAAGTCATCGGCCCGCTGCTGATCGGTGCCCGCGAGGTAACCGTAGCTAGAGAGAATATTCTTCCCGACCAGCACCTTAAGCCCAAGTCGCTCTAGATTCTGCTTCGCTTTTTGCACGTCAAGCGCGTCGACCGAAGCGCTGGCGGGGGCGACCATTCCCACTAAGTCACCAGGCTTGAGGATCGGCGGCTTGATCATCTTAGGCGCTACCTCGGTGGTCAAGTTCTTGCCGAGCGCGGCGCTGGCGGCGGCCGCAGCCGCGGTGGCCAGGACAGTGCGTCGGGTTAGATCGCTGCTCATCAGTCCTCGAATTCCTCTTTCACGGCTTTGCGGAGGGTTTTGCCAAGGGCGCGACGTTGGGCAGCGTCAAATTCGGGGACTCGGGTGAGAGGGAGATTCCAGCCCAGGACACGGATCGGGCGACCAGCCGCGACTCCTTCAGCGATCATCCAACGGAACTTGTCAACGCTTCCCTGCTTGATGACACGGCCTCCGAGTTGGGGAAGCATGTTGTCGAGGACCATGCGGCTGGTGCACAGAACGGTTTTGATTGGAAACGCTTCGATGAGCCATGTGGCGAATGTGATGTCGCGGCGCAAGAGAGTGTCGGCTCCTTCGGCGTTAAGGCCGTGCCAATCGCTCCAGGGTTGGATAAGGCGCTCTTGGATCAGGTCCACGTGGGCGGCCTCCCCTTTGCTGTAGCTTAAGCCGTAGCCTTCGAGAAATTCTTCGTGCGGCTGGAACCAAGGGTGGAGCTCGTCCGTAAACGCGTTACTCGCTTCCTGGACTACCGGCTCAACTTCGGGCTCGTCGGCGTTGAGGCGGTCCGCCTTGGTGGAGACGAACTTCTCGCCTCTTGCGGCGGGGTCGATGCCGAGGGTGAGGAATTCGGCCGTTTGTAAGTTTCCGAGCCAGAGTTGGGGCCAGGTTCCGCTGACGGTGGTGGTGACCTCCTCACGCCGGAGTCGGTCGAGGAGTCTTCGGCTGATGTGCGGATTCATGCCCCCAGCATACCGAGGCCGGGATACAGTCGTCCCGTCACCGAAGAGAGGCGTTCAGGAAGCTCTTAAGGTCTTCCTCATTGACATGCGGCTCTCCGGGAGCGACGTTGTCAAGCTTCCCATCCTTCATCCACCCCTCGAGCTGGTCGACAAGCGAGAACAGATGATCGAATGAATCGACAATAAAGAGCAACGGTTGGTACTTATCAATTTCGAAGTACTGATTGACCACCCATTCGAGCTGAATGGGATAGCGCTGGACTTCGGGAGCTTCGATGCAGTACTCGATCTCGCCAAACGAACTGAGGAGTCCGCTGCCGTACACTTTGATCTCGCTTCGGTCCTTGCCATACATAAGCCCGAATTCGATGGTGAACCAGAAAAATCTGGCCATCGCTTTGATGATGTTGGCCACCTTGTGGGCTCGTTCGTCTTCGTTAGAGATGCTCTTAGCGATTTCAGCCGCAGTTTGGGCAGCCTCGCCAAAGCGGACCAAGGTATCCGCGAAATACCGATCAGTGTGCATCGGCACGTGGCCGGCGATGTCATGGAAGATGTCTGGCTCAGGTAGATAGTCGAGGCGATCGCCACGACGGATAGTGATCGTGGTCGGAAATTCTCGGTTGCGCAGGCTATCGAAAAATTGGTAAGCGGGCACGTAGCCGCTCACCGCTTTTGCCTTAAACCCGGTGAGAGGATTCAAAAACTGATTCACATCTTCCAGCTTCGGGACCGCGTTGGGGTTCAGCGCAAGGTTCTCGATACCTTTGAGAAAATGGGGGTTGGCATACTTCTCCCAGCGGGGCCGCATTCGTGCGAACAAGGTCTGCCAAGCGAGATGGTTCTCGGCGGAATACAGCTCGTAAGGCTGCTCGATGTAGACCTCGCCGTGCTCGACGGCGTCTTCGATAAACGGGGCTTCGGTCGTCGTGAGACCGCAGCCCGGTTCAAACTTCCTCGGTTGAACTTGTGCCATGGATGCTACTACCGAGATTGTGAACCAAAAAACCCCGTCACAACACCAGAGTTGAGACGGAGTTTTCGAATTTGCGGGATTTAAAGAACGTCGCCGGCGCTTGCCGCGGCGCTTCGCTTGTCCAGGATAATTCCAACGATTACCAAACCAATTGCCAAAACCACCGCCACAATTGGAGAGGCCTTGTACATCGTTTCCTGACTGGAGTTCATCCCGGTCGCGCTGATGTTGAACTCGTTAGACGCCCAGTTGAAATAATCCATCGTGTACCAAATACACGCCGCCATCGGGAGCGAACCGAAAACGTACTTAACCCATTTGCCGCGACCATTTCGCCGCTGTTGCCCCAAAAAGCCGAGGACGAAGAAGATGACCGCGACCATGAAGAACAGGATCAATCGGATCATGACGTCCTTTCCGGTGTCGGTTCCTGCTTCGGCGAAAGATTGAAGTAATGGCGCGATCATCATGGTCGAAGTAGTTTTGGCAAGTTGCGTGCCAGTCGCGGGTCTATTATCCCCTTATTCTTGCGGGGCGCACGAGGGGCAGGACGTCGGTTCTCCACTGCAAGGCTTCGCATCGTTGACGTAAAAGCCGGAACCATTGAAGACAACGGCGGCCGGTTGGATCAGCCGTTTGACGGTGCCTTCCGACCCGCAGATGCAGGTGTTGAGGGGTTCTTCAATCATGCGTTGCTCAGCCTCAAAGGTCGTGGCGCACTTGCTACATTCGTAAACGTAAGTCGGCATACGTAGACACTATTGTGGCAGAATCCGGAGTCTTCCCCCAATGATTGAACAGACTTTCGCAGCCAGTGACCTCTTAAAAGTTCTACTTTTGGTGGGCTTGGAAATCCTGCTCTCAGCCGACAACGCCATCGTGATGGCGATTTTGGTACGGCATCTGCCGCCGGATCAGCAGAAGCGAGCGCTGTTTTATGGCTTGGCGGGAGCGTTCTTCTTCCGAGCGCTCGCAATTCTTGCGGCGACGTGGCTGATCGGACTCTGGTGGGTGCAACTCGTCGGCGCGCTGTACCTGATCTTCCTTGCGGCGAAGCACTTTAAGGCTCAGACGGGCGGGGAGAAGCACGTCAAGCCTCGGGTAGCAGGTTTTTGGCTCACCGTCCTTTACGTCGAATTGACTGACATCGCTTTTGCGATCGACTCAGTTCTGGTTGCCGTGGCCACCGAGCCAAAAAAAGACAAGATTTGGGTGGTCTACCTCGGTGCAATGGTCGGCGTCTTCACGTTGCGATGGGCGGCGCGTGTGTTTTTGGTTTTGCTCAAGCGGTACCCGGTTCTGGAGCACATGGCCTACATTCTCGTCGGATGGGCGGGCGCAAAGTTGTTGATGCTCGGCGGGCATACACTAGAAAAGTGGTATGAGAAGGAAGCGGCTGACGGCAGCTTGACTATGCTGGGCTCCACATTCGGCGCCCCTGCTTGGCCCTCCTGGCTTGTATTGACCGAGATGCCGATTTGGTTGTTCTGGGGTGGCGTTGCCGTCATCTGCGCCTGGGGCACTTATCACTGCATCAAGACGGGACCGTTTGTGGACGAGGAGCCCGAGATTGACACCGAAATCGAGCAGCTTGAACCTGAAGATCTCCCGTAAAGGTGTTTGATTTTGGCACTCCGGGCGGTATACTGCCAGATAGACGGTGCTTCAGCACTGTGTGAATCTCGGAGAAAACCAAATGAAATTGACCCCTTTACACGACCGACTTATCGTGAAAGCCGCCGCCAAAGAATCGGTGACGGCAAGTGGAATCTTGTTGCCCGACGCCGCTCAAGAGAAGCCCCTGAAGGGTGAAGTGCTCGCGGTCGGCAATGGCAAGCGACTCGACAACGGCACGCTGGCTCCCATGGACATCAAGGCGGGTGACGTGGTGCTGTACGGCAAGTACACCGGCACCGAAGTCACCGTCGCGGGCGAGGAGTACATTATCCTGCGTGCCGACGACGTTCTGGCGCTCCTTGACGGCGCGCTCGTCAACGCCTAACTTTTGCTTGGGGTAGCTGGGAATTGAGTGCCAAAACCGCTTAAACGATCCGCCAGCTACTCACAGCCACCCCCCATAACCCCCAGCAACGAACAATATGTCTGCAAAAGAATTGAAATTTAGTGATGACGCCCGAAAAGCCCTTGAGGCTGGCGTCGATAAGCTCGCGAATGCGGTGAAGGTCACCCTCGGCCCCCGTGGCCGTAACGTGGTGCTCGAACGCAAGTTCGGTAGCCCCACCGTGATCAACGACGGCGTGACCATCGCCAAGGAAATTGAAGTCGAGGACCGATTCGAGAACATGGGCGCACAGCTCATCCGAGAAGTCAGCTCCAAGACCAACGATCTCGCTGGAGACGGCACCACGACCGCCACCGTTTTGGCCCAAGCCATTTTCAAGGAAGGCACCCGAAACGTGGCTGCCGGTAGCAATGCCACTCAGATCCGCCAAGGGATCGAGAAGGCCGTGGATGCGGTCGTTGCCGAGCTCACCAAGATGAGCACTCCGGTTACCAGCACCAAGGACGTCGCCACGATCAGCGCAAACGATGAAGAACTCGGCGCTCTCGTCGCGAGCGTGATTGACAAGGTCGGCAAAGACGGCGTCGTCACGGTTGAAGAAGCCAAGAGCATGGAGACGACCATCGAACACGTGGACGGTCTCCAGTTCGATAAGGGCTATCTGTCGCCTTACTTCATCACCGACACCGCTCGGATGGAAGCGGTTTACGAAGAGCCGATGATCTTGTTCCTTGAGAAGAAGGTCAGCAACGTGCAGGACTTCCTTCCCTTGCTTGAGAAAGTGGTCCGCATGGGCCGCCCGTTCGTGATCGTGGCGGAAGACGTGGAGAGCGACTGCCTCGCAATGCTGGTGGTCAACCGATTGCGCGGCAACCTGCCGCTCGCCGCCGTGAAGGCACCGGGCTTTGGCGACCGACGCAAGGCGATGCTCGAAGACATGGCGATCCTAACCGGTGGTCAGTTCGTGAGCGAAGATCTCGGCATTAAGCTCGAGAACGTAACTCCTGAAATGCTTGGCTCCTGCCGCAAGATGGTCATCACCAAGGATTCGACTACGCTGGTGGACGGTAAAGGCGATGCGGCGCAGATCGAAGGCCGCAAGAAGCAGATCGCGGCTCAAATCGAAAGCACCGACAGCAACTACGACAAGGAAAAGCTCCAAGAGCGACTGGCGAAGTTGAGTGGCGGAGTGGCGGTCATCAAGGTTGGCGCAGCCACCGAGACGGCCATGAAAGAAAAGAAGGCGCGAATTGATGACGCCCTACATGCAACCCGAGCGGCCCTCGAAGAAGGCATCGTCCCGGGCGGCGGAACCGCGCTCATCCTTGCCGGCAAGGCACTGGACGGATTGAAGCTGGTCGGCGATCAGCAGATCGGCGTGAACATCATCCGAAAGGCGCTCGAATCCCCGCTGCGAACCATCGCGGAGAACAGCGGCGCTGAAGGTAGTGTTGTCGTGGAGCGAGTCAAGACCAAGGGCGAAGGCTTCAACGCTTCGACGCTCGTGTACGAAGACTTGATGAAGGCTGGCGTGGTTGATCCGACTAAGGTCGTGCGCACCACCCTGCAGAATGCCGCTTCCATCAGTGGCTTGCTATTGACTACCGATTGCGCGGTGGCGGATCTTCCGGCTAAGGAAGATGAAGGGCATCACCACTAAGAGGAGCTGATCCTCTGGCGGGTCCTGCTTTTGGCAGGACCCGCTTTTTTGCTACTGGGCGACCTTGCGTCGGGCGGTTTGAAGCAATCGCTGCCGATTGGTATTCCCAGGTACAGCGATTTGCTTCGCGGGGTCCCAGGTCTTGCCGATGCGTTTGCTTCCTTCGGGGACGTAGATTTCGATGTGGGTGGTCGGATAGCCGGAGGGCTTGTAGCGGATGTAGTAGCCGTCCGGATGGAGGGACCAGCGGTTGCTGGGCACGTCGCGACTTCCCTTCCCCCTCTCGACTGCTCCGGTGAGCACGGCCACGGCTTCCATCTCGGAATAGGTGGAGGCGGGGTTGGTGAGAAGGCCGCGCAGGCGGTTTTCCGCTTCCATCACTTGACGGACAAATGGCGGCTGCTTCACGAGTGCGCCGCCGAGGCGATCATCGGTGAGGAAACCGAGAGCGCCGCCGTTAATGTCGCTGATCTGCTTGCTGGTCAGGAGCTTCGCGGCCGCATCTTGCAGCCCGCGCGGCAGGTCGAGAAACTTGGTGCGAGCGATCATCGCCCAAAGGAGCTGCTGGATGGTTTGCTGAGGAATCTCGGGGTGATTGACCGAGTTTCGGCCTACCGAGGAGACCGCATTCTCAAACGGACCCTTCACCGGAGCGTAGAGGTAACCGTCACCGCCGCCGGGTCCGTGCGTGCCCGCGTGGAGGCAATAGCTTTGGACAGTACCCTCCCAGCCACCGGCTTTAAGAACGAAACCGCCTTCGGGTGCCGTGGCCAGTGAGAAAAGATCGCCGCACTGTGGATTGAAATAATCTTTGTCCTTGACTTCCCACTTAGCGTCGGTGAGCGCAGTCGTGATGGCGGGGCCCTTTTGGAAGAGCGAGTCTACGCCCGGGATTTTCGGTGGTCCGCCGCCGAGTCCGGGGATCTGAGCGCTAACCGTGACGACACTGGCGAGGCAGAGGCTGAGGGTCCATTCGAGCTTCATCCCCTCTATCATACCGAGACCGGCCTCATGAACTAGGTTAAATCGTCCACAATTGAACCTGATGCCCGAAGAACGCACTTGTAGCTATGACCCGCTTCATGAGTTGATGAAGCGGTTCGAAAACGTCCGGGCGACCAGCACCGGCGAAGATGCGTTCGCGAGCCTGTCGGTTGAGGACAAGCTCAAGAAGCACATCGTGGATGGGGTCAAGAAGAACCTGGACCAGCATCTGGACGAGGCGCTGAAACACCACGAGCCTCTCGCGATCATCAATGACATTTTGCTGGACGGGATGAAGACGGTCGGCGAATTATTCGGCTCGGGCAAGATGCAACTGCCGTTTGTGCTCCAGAGTGCGGAAGTGATGAAGGCGGCGGTAAAGGTGCTGGAGCCGCTGATGGAACGGGTGGAGGGCTCGGAAAAGGGTTCGATTTTGCTAGCAACGGTGGCGGGGGACGTTCACGATATCGGCAAGAACCTCGTGGACATTATCCTTTCCAACAACGGCTACCGGGTGGTCAATATCGGGATCAAGCAGCCGATAAACAACATCTTGGATCAGTGCGCGGCTCACAAGTGCGCGGTGATCGGGATGAGCGGGCTGCTGGTGAAGAGCACGGTGATCATGAAGGACAACCTGCTCGAGATGAACGAGCGCGGGCTGGAGCGGATTCCGGTGATTCTGGGTGGCGCGGCTTTGACGCGGTCGTATGTTGAGGAGGATTTGAACGCCGTTTACAAGGGCAGCGTAAGCTACGCACAGGATGCCTTCGAGGGGCTTCGGCTCATGGAAAAGCTCTGCGGTGACGGGGCGGAGATGCCCCCGCCTGACGAAGACGTACAGCGCGTTTCGAGCTTGACTGAAGTGCGAGCGCGCTCACACCGGACCGACGCGCTTGATCCAGAACTATATGTGTTTGACGGGGTCAGGAGCGAGACGGCTCCGGCGGAGGCGATTCCGGAGTTGCCGTTTTACGGGGTTCGGTATCGCGAGAAGTTCGATCCGTTCGAGCTCTATAAATTTATCAATCTGACCGCGCTCTGGAGGGGGCAATGGCAGTTTAAACGGCCGGATGGGATGGACAATCCAGCGTTCAACGCGTTTTTGGAAGACCACGCGCGTCCGGTTTTTGAGCGAATGCAGCGGGAACTGGCGAGCGTGTTCTCGCCGAAGGTCGCTTGGGGGTATTTCCCTTGCCAGAGCGAAGGGAATGACCTGATTATCTTCGACGAAGATCGGACCACGGAGCGGATGCGGTTTAGCTTTCCTCGTCAGCGCGACGGGCGGCGGATGTGCTTGGCGGATTTCTTTGTGCCGGTCGGTTCAAAATCGCTTGATACGGTTGGTTTTAGCATCGTCACGGCGGGGCCGGAGATTAGCGTTTACGAGCGGAGTCTTTTCGAGAAAGGTGATTTTCAGGACTACCTTTTCGTTCACGGGATGGGGGTTGAGACCGCCGAGGCCTTGGCTGAGTATTGGCACAAAATGATGCGGAATGAGCTCGGTATTGGAGCGAGCGATCCGGAAGATGTGAAGGGTCTGTTTGGCGTGAAATATCAAGGGGCCAGGTATTCGTTTGGCTACCCAGCATGCCCGAACTTGGAAGATCAGGCGAAGCTGTTTGAACTACTGGCTCCCCAGAAGATCGGAATTGAGCTGACCGAAGAGTTCATGCTCAATCCCGAACAGTCCACCAGCGCGATCGTGCTACATCACCCGGCGGCGAAGTACTTCAATATTCGCTAGCCTTGCAGGTGGGCTTCCACGAACCAGAGCTTGACGTCTAGACCTCGGCTTATCTCGGTGAGGAGATCGGCGGTGACGGCATCGCCCGCCTTGTCGGCCTCATCAATGGCGTCGCGGACTTTCTTGTCGAAATCGGCCATGGCTGTGCTGAGGGCTTCGCAATGCTCCAGCCCAGTGACCACGTCTGGATACTCCTTGAGACTGGTGCCTTTAGTTGTCTTGCGGACGGTGCCCTCGGCGACTCCCCCTAGCTGTACGATTCGCTCGGCGAGCTCGTCAACGAAGGTTTCCATCAGTTCGGCAATGGTGTCGAAGAGTTCGTGCAGGGCGATAAAGTTTGGTCCCTTGACGTTCCAATGGGCTTGTTTACATTGGAGCCAGAGGTCAATCGAATCAGCCAGTCGGGGCTGGAGAATGTCAATGATTGCGCCGCGGGTTTTGGCTGAGAGATCGTTCTTGGTCGGATATTTGGACTTCACATCGCCATTCTACGTATTTCTCACGCTTGTCCGTCATTTCGTGTAGGGAGTGTGAGTGGCGAGCCAGTATTTATACTAGTTGTGCAATTAAGTTGCATTAAGTATCTTCAGTGAAACCGCTGGCCTCCGTATAATACGGGCGTGGGACGTCAGTTCAGACAGCTTTTGATGCTTCTCCTGATGATGTTCGGGGCGCAATCATTTGCCCTGGGCTTTGATCCCGCGTGCGGTCACGAGGAGTCGCCGATTTGCGCGCACTGCGCTTTCCTCGCTCACTCTGGCCGGGAACAGGATGTCCCGCTCTCGACGGCTGCGTTTGCTCAAGATGATTCCAGCACCCTGTTTCCGCATCACGATGAGGCAACAGAGGTTGCGAAAGGCGTTGGGGAGAGTCCCGAGCACGAAATCGCGCTTTCGGAGACGTGGAGCTGGTCGGCACCGATCATTTACCTTGCTCTGCGTCCACAAATTTCACGACCACCTACGTCACGCCTTCGTGTCGTAGCTACCGATAAAGCCCCTCGGGGCCCCCCTTCACTGCCCGCTCTTAACGTTGCCGCGTAAGCGGCCTTTACGTTTCGCTCTCGACCTTAGTTGTCTCTACCACGACTGATAGGTTCCGGGAGTAGGCGAGGCTCAGTGAACACCCAAAGAAAAGCATTTACACTCATCGAACTACTTGTCGTCATCGCGATCATCGCGATTTTAGCGGCTATCCTCTTCCCCGTTTTTGCCCAGGCTAGAGAGGCGGCAAAGCAGACTGCCGACGCCTCTAACATGAGGCAACTTGCGACGGCCATGGTGATGTACGCCACCGACAATGATGGCGGGACGCCCACAAGCATGCACGATGCGGACGGAGACGTTCAAATCGGGTGGGTCTACAACCTCGCTCCGTACACCTCAAAAGTTGAGGAATTGAGAGTGTCGCCTGCCGACCCGAAGGGCAGAGAACGGACGAAGCTTGGTGCCACCAGCTACGTGATCAACGGCTATCTTAGCGATCTGTCCGACGACGCCGATCCCAGTGAGATCGTGGAGGGTATGACACGCTCGCTCGACGGGCTGGCTCGTCCTACCGACACGATGCTCTTCTGGGTGATCGCGTTCAGTAAGCCACCCAGCGCGGATGAGGATCACACCGACTCTTACGAGTGGTTTGAGTCTTCAGATCCGGAGGAGCGCTGGAGTCGAATCGTAGAAGAGATTCAGCCTGGCGCATTTCGACGGTCTGGAAGTGACCCAACTCAAGGTTCTGCGAATTATGTCTACGCAGATACGCATGTCAAAAACTTGCCGGCAAAGCGACTTCGGGGCTGGGCATTAAAAGATTTTGACTTTGCTAAGCCTCCTCAAGAGTAAGGAGGGTTGATAGCCAGGGCCCTGCTGACGCGACACGGCGCAGCAAGCGGTTGCCGGTCGGTCGCCCCTCTGGTACCCTGTTCGGAGCATTGGCAGACCTCATGGCCACCCCCCGAACCCGATATCGCGCGGTTTTCATTTCAGATTTGCATCTGGGGTCGGTGAGCTGTAACGCGCGTGCGATTCAGGCTTTTCTGTACCAACTCGACTGCCAGTATCTGTATTTGGTCGGCGATATCATGGACATGTGGGTGAGTCGCAAAAAGGGCAAGTGGCAGCAGGAGCACACGAACGTGGTGCGCACCATCTTGGGAAAGGCCAAGTACGGGACGCAGGTCTACTTGACCCCGGGCAATCACGATAGCGAGTTTCGCCGCATGAACGGCGTGGACTTCGGCAACATTTACATTGACCACGAATTCTCGCACGAAACCCTCAAGGGCCTGAAGCTTTGGGTTATACATGGCGACTACCTGGACCGATCGGTTACCACCCTGAAGTGGCTGGCTTACCTCGGCGCATGGCTTCACGAGGGGATGAGCGGCTTCAACGTCTTCTGGAATCGCATCCGAGAGAAGGTCGGACTTAAGCCGAGCGATTTCAGTAGCAACGCGAAAAAGCGAGTGAAGAGCTTCATTCAGTACTTCACCAACTTTGACGATCGTATTGCGGTGGACGCCAAGAACGGCGGCTACGACGGGGTGGTTTGTGGGCACATCCATAAGCCCGCGTTCGAGGTGCACGAGGAAACTGGCGCACTGTATATCAACACGGGCGATTGGATGACGCACTGCACGGCGCTGGTCGAGCACATGGACGGAACGCTCGAACTGATCAAGTGGACCGAATTGGGTGCGGCTGTTCAGCCTCAGGCAACGTCTGAAGTTGAGGCGGGTTCTCCGCTTTCTCTGTGATGCGCGGCGTCTTCCCCACTTTTCTCGGCTGGTACCTGGGCGTTAAGCCTTGGGAAAAGTCTGGGCGCCTGTATGAACTGCTGGGGATTCGATGGATTGACGCCAAGCTGAGCGCGGTTTTTGGCGAGTTGCCACTCACGCGATATACGCCGGGCGAATCTCTCCCATGGGCGTTTCTGACCCGAAAACTCTTGCGCGGACAATACAGCGAGATTGTCAATGGCATGTGCGCGCTCATCTACATCGGGCTCGTGCTGGTCTGTTTGTGGGCAGGATTCATCGGCCTCGCGGCGTTCGCGGGCCTTATCACTGTCCACCACTTACTGATTCTTCCGATTGAGCGATACAAACGAGCCCTCGCAGAAGAGTGGCTGTCCCACCCAGAGGCGCTGAACGACGGCCCCGCGGACGCAGAGGTGCCGTACCTGCGAACCGTAGTTGAGCTCAAGCATTGGTATTTCCGCCCCTTCTCCTTTGAGTCGGAGAAGTTCTATGACCGGATCGGGGTCGGCAGCTACCGCGTATTTGTGTTCTGGCTCACCGGCATGGTCGAGTCCTTCGCGGATGAAGAGTCGCGCCAGCACGCGCCAAATCAAATCAAGAATCCGGGGATTGAACAACTTGACCAGTTCGAATTGGGGACCCGCACCAGTGAGACAGTTCACTTGATCGGAATCTTGGAGCACCTGCCGTTCGCGCTGGTGTTCATTCAGAAGTCGTACTGGCTGGGGATTGTTTACATGTTGGGGATCGCCTATTTGAACATGTACGCGATCTTCCTGCAACGGCAACACCGGGTGCGGCTATTCAAAGTGCTGCTTCGGCGCGCCCAGAAGCAACAGGCTAAAGCATGAGAATTTTGATTTTATCGGCAAGCACCGGCAATGGGCACATCAGCGCGGCAAAAGCGATTGAGGCTGTTTGCAAAGAAAAAGGGCTTTACGGTCGCATGGTCGACGCCTTGAAATACGCGCCCCGGGCATTTCAGATGTGGTACGGCGGTGGCTACGAGATGGTAGTCCGTCGCGCTCCGGCTTCATGGGGGATGCTTTACAAGGTGAGCGACGAGCCGAACATTTCCTACCGGGTGCAGACTCGGATGGACTACGGATTTCTTTTCGCTCTTCGCAAACTCCTGAAGGAAGAGCGACCCCATTGGGTGGTTTGCACCCACTCTTTGCCGCAGCCCCGGCTCGCTGAGCTTCGCAAGGAGTTTGGATTCAAGATGGCGATTGTCGTCACTGACCTGTATCCGCACTTGATGTGGCTACGAGGAGAGCCTGATCACTACTTCGTACCAAGCGAGTGGACCAAACAAATTCTTGAAGAGCGGCATCCGGGATCTGGTGCGATCACCACGATCACGGGCATCCCAATTCACCCGGTTTTTAGCCACGAGTTCACCGAGGCTGAGATCGTGAAGAGTACTGGACGCGAGCCTGGAGTGCCGATTATCACGGTCACCAGCGGTGGAATCGGCGGAGGACCCTTTGCGGCCGCTCTGAAGGCGCTCTTTTCCCTCGATCGACGAGTGCATCTGGAGGTCATTTGTGGGAGAAATGAGGCGCGGCGACGAGATATCGAGCGGCGTGTCTTGAAGATGCCCTTTAATAGCAAGGTCACGGTCAAAGTTCGTGGCCACATCAGCCAGGAAGAAATGGCCCTGCGTATGCATGCGAGCGAGTTCATCATCTCAAAGCCGGGGGGTCTGACCACAAGCGAATGCTTGGCGGTGGGTTGTCCGATGCTGGTGTTCCATCCGTTCCTGATTCCAGGGCAAGAGGAAGGCAACGCAGACTTCCTGGTGAAGGAAGGGGCGGGAGCGGCGGCAAGCACGGTCGAGGAGCTGATCACGGTGGCCCGAGACCTCCTGGATAATCCTGAGAAGCTCCGAGAGATGAGCGCGAAGGCGAAGTCTCACGGCAAGCCAAGGGCGGCGAATGAGATCGTGGAAGCGATTATTCAGTTGAGCTCAGAGTCGGCGCATACCGTCGCGCCAGCGCCCTAGAATGTCGCTCAAACAGATCGCCCAGTAAGCGGATCGTTGTACTTTGGATGAATATGGCTTCCGTGGCACTGATCACGAAGCTGATCGGCACGAAGCGAATCCCTTGGGGGAATAGCCAAGAGATGGCGATGGTCACGATCCACGCTAGCGGAAGCATGAAGAGATTCATCATTAGCGCGATCTTGACGCTCTTCCACTGCATTGGCCAAATGTCGTGAAACATGGCTCTCCACCGATCGCCGAAGTGACTGTACTTCCGCCGATAGAATTCTCGGTTGCTCGTCGCCCAGACAATCTGAAATGCGATTAGGCCGAGAAAGTTGGCAATTAAGACACCCAAGATGACACCGAGCATGACATTGTTGGTGCCCACTTGAATCGCGTAGCCGATCGGTGCCCCGAGGCCGGCGACGGGAGTGCCAGCCAAAAATGTGGCAAAGAGCTTTCCACGAATCGCTTTGCGCATCTCGTTCTCGGAAGTCGCGCTATCGAGATGCCACATCTTGAGTCCGGCTTTTGCGGACTTTACGTCTTCGATGAGCTTGCGCAGATGATATTTTGGGTTCAGATACCTGCTGAGTCGCCAAGCTTTGATCTTTGTTCGCGTACGACGATGTCGTTCGCTGCGTTTGGGACATCGGATCGGCTCGTGTGATGACATCTTATGTGAGTTCGAACTCTTTCCCCGCGATGAAAAGCCGGCTAGGCATCACGTCGCCGAACCAGTAGGCAAGCTCTCGGTAATCTTTATACGGCCAGCAAACGAAATCGGCATCTTTTCCGACTTCGATTGATCCCTTTTGCCCCGCGAGGCCAAGCGAGGCCGCAGCGTTGATGGTACACGAGTTTAAGGCCTCTTCGGGGGTGAGCTTCATCATGCGGCAAGCGAGAGACATGACGAACGGGAGACTGCAGCAGGGCGAGCTGCCCGGGTTAAAGTCGGAGGCCAGCACGAGCGGCAGGCCCGCCTCGATCATTTGTCTGGCGTTTGGGTAGCGGTTGAGACCTAACCCAAATACCGAAGCAGGGAGTAACACAGGCATTACGCCGGCGTCAGCCATGGCTCGGATGCCGTCCTCAGAAGTGTGCTCAAGATGATCGGCGGTGGTTGCGCCAATTTCGGCAGCGAACGCGGCGCCGCCATGGTCGCCAAGTTGATCGACATGAAGTCGAATCTTAAAACCGAGTTGCTTGGCGGCTTCCAGATAGCTGGTCACGACAGCCTCGCTGAAGTAGCCGGGCTCGATGAAGGCGTCTACGCTTTCTGCTCCCGCGGCGAAAGCGGCGGGGAGACCGTCAATGATCTCGCGGATGAAGTTTGCGGGGTGACCGGAGTGCTTTTTAGGTATTGCGTGCGCAGGGAGCCAGGTCCGAGAAATGGTGCCGATGCCTTGGTTTGCGGCGCCGAGATGCTCCAGTTCGACCTCAACGTCGAGGCCGTAGCCGGTCTTCGTTTCAAAGGTAGTGGTACCTGCTCGAACGAGGCGTGTTTGATTTTGCTTCGTTGAGTGGCCGATGTTGCAATCACGGGTTTGGGCGACCGTGGAGTGAATCCCCCCGCCTAAGCTTGCGATCTCTTGGTAGGACTTCCCTGCGCATCGCCAGCCGAACTCCTCCACCCGGTCGCCGCCGAAGACGGTGTGGGTGTGGGCGTCCACGAGGCCCGGCGTGACTAGAGCGTTTTGGAGATTGATCGCATAGGAGTCGGTGACCTCGTCTGATCTACCGACCCAAGAGAACTTGCCCGCTTCGACCGTAAAGGCACCGTCGGCGATGGTAGTGACTTCTTGGAGAGTCTCGCCAGCGCGGACGCTTGGTCCGGCGAGGGTGACCAGTTGGCCACAGTGGACGTACGTCGTCGCGCTCATTTTCGGGAAAGGACCCCCGAAGCGAAACTCAGCAGGCACGCCGCGCAGGCCATCACCGTTACGCGGTTTTGATCGAGTTTGGGATCGAACTCAACGATATCCATAACTCGAACCTTGGGGTGGGCACCGGCGATTCGGGCGAACTGCCTGGCTTGGAATGCGTGAATTCCCCCAGGGCGAGCACCGGGTGCGCCTGGGCAAGCGGCGCGATCAATGGTATCAATGTCGAGGTCAGTGTAAATCGCGTCGACCTGTGCTGATAGGGATTCGAGCGAATTTTGGAGCGTTTCGGCCATGCCGTTGGAGTGGACGAAATCCGCCGACCGCACAGTGATGCCGGCGTCCTTGGCGATTCGGGCATAGGCTGAGCTGTTCGCGAATGACTGAATCCCAATCTGGTGGATGTTTCTTCCGGGCATACCTGCCTCGAGCAGAGCGCGGATTGGATTGCCGTTGTGGAAGCCGTCGTCGATATGCCGCAGGTCGAAGTGGGCGTCGAGCGTGATGAGGCCGATTCGGTCCAGTGGGAGGCCAATTGCGTTAACGCCGAAGCGGGTGACGCCATTGTCTCCGCCCAAGATGACGGTTGGAGGAAGGGAGGGCAGGAGATCTGCGAGGGCCGTCTCCGATAGGTCGCCGAAGTCTTTGACGGATAGATTGGCGAGATCAAGGTCTTGGTCAACATCGTAAGTGCTGAAGAACTTGAGGGCGTCGCGGACACCTTCAGGTGCCAAATGGCAGTTGCCTGGTGTGATGGATTGGTTCACCGGCAACCCGAGCACCGCGAATTGGGGCTGCGGCGACGATGACACGAGCCACGCGCTCGCTCGGGGCCAATAGGGGTCATGGTGCATGTGGTTTAGCCTTCGAGCATCGGCACGCGCACCCCATTCTCGGCGGCGCAGGCCTTTGCTTCGTCATAGCCAGCGTCTACGTGGCGGATCACACCCATCCCGGGATCAGCGGTGAGGACGCGCTCAAGTCGCCGATCCATCATCGGCGTGCCGTCGGCCACCACGACCATGCCCGCGTGTTGAGAATAGCCGATGCCGACGCCGCCACCGTTGTGGATGCTGACCCAGCTTGCACCAGCGGCAGTATTGACCATCGCATTGAGCAGAGCCCAATCCGCGACGGTGTCGGTGCCATCCTTCATGGCCTCGGTTTCGCGATTTGGGGAGGCAACGGAGCCACAGTCCAGGTGGTCGCGCCCGATCACTATGGGCGCCTTCAGTTCGCCGTTCTTTACTAATTGGTTTATAGCGAGACCAAACTCGGCACGTTCGCCATAGCCCAGCCAACAGATGCGGGCGGGGAGTCCCTGGAACTGGATGCGACTCTTCGCCAGGCTGAACCAGCGGTGGAGCGTCTCGTTCTTGGGGAACATTTCGAGGGCGAGACGGTCGGTCCGGTCAATGTCGGCGGGATCGCCGCTCAGGGCAACCCAGCGGAACGGGCCCCGGCCCTCGCAGAACATGGGCCGGATGTACTCCGGGACGAACCCAGGGATGTCAAAGGCGTTGGTGACCCCGGCAGTGACCGCATTGGCGCGGATGTTGTTGCCGTAATCGAAGGTGATCGCACCGGCCCTCTGGAGGTCGAGCATTGCCTGCACGTGGACGCCCTGGCTGGCGATGGATTGGCGAATGTACTCTTCGGGGTCAGATTCTCGGAGCTTCGCCGCGTCCGCCAAGTTGATACCGATCGGGACGTAGCCAACGAGGGGATCATGGGCACTCGTTTGGTCGGTGAGCACGTCGGGAACGATTCCTCGGCGCACCATTTCGGGGAGAATCTCGGCGCAGTTTCCCACGAGACCCACGCTCATAGCAGGGCGGTCTTTGAGAATCTCCAAAGCTTCGTCGAGGCTCCAAGCGATTCGGTCGCAATAGCCAGTCTGAAGACGCTTTTCGATGCGAGAGGGGTCAACATCGATGCCTATGAAACTTGCTCCATTCAGAACCGCCGCGAGAGGCTGAGCGCCGCCCATGCCGCCCATGCCGCCGGTGACCACCAGTCGGCCGTCTAAGGATCCCCCGAAGTGCTGATCGGCGCAGGCAGCGAAGGTCTCAAAGGTGCCTTGGACGATGCCTTGGGAGCCGATGTAAATCCAGGAACCCGCGGTCATTTGACCGTACATCATGAGTCCGCGCTGTTCTAGCTCACGGAAGACCTCCCAGTTCGACCACTTGCCTACGAGGTTGGAGTTGGCGAGGAGAACTCGGGGGGCTTCTTCGTGAGTTCGGAACACACCGACGGGCTTACCGCTTTGGATGAGCATGGTCTCGTCATTCTCGAGACTCTGGAGGGTGCGGACGGTGGCGTCGAACGCCTCCCAACTACGCATCGCCCGACCAGTCCCCCCGTAGACCACGAGGTCGTCGGGCCGTTCAGCAACCTCGGGGTCGAGGTTGTTCATCAACATGCGGAGGGCCGCTTCTTGGTGCCAGCCTTTGCAACTCAACGCTGAGCCGCGTGCTGCCCGGATCGCCGTGCGCGTCGCCATGGCTCTATTATACGGGCGTAGCGGGCTCGAGTTACTTTTGGCTGGATTCGAGCATCTCGCTCATTTTGGCGCGGGTTTCGGTGAGGTCCTGATTTGCAGAAACCTTCGACATCCGAAGTGCGTTCATGATGTCGACATCCCCGATCGCTACGACCAATTGACTGTTTCGCTTGGCATCGCGGCTATTGCAAATCATGAGACGCGTTTGACCGACCTCCCAAAACCAGTAGCTGGCGTACTCGCTGGTCACGAATTCGGGCTCAGCGGGGGCGAATGCCTGTTCGTAGATTCGAACCTTGTCGCTGAGCGTATCACCATCGATTTTGTCCACCGTGTAAAGGCCCAACACAAGCTTGTCGCGTAAGAACAATCCGCCGAACGTTTCCGCGTTGCTCTGCCAACCTTTGCCGATATATCCGTCGCCTTGAATCGGTGATTCTTCGAAGAAGTCGAAGGCGCCGCGTGGGCGCGGAAAGGCCTCAAATGTGTCGTCCTCGGAGGCGTGGAGGCTCAGCTTGCGGTCTCCGTTGATCATGACCGGCGCATCTTCGGTGGGCGACCAGCCGGTGGACACTTCAACGCGCGGCTTCTCGGGGATGACGGCCTCAGGGTTCAGCGAGGCTGAACTCTCGGGTCCGCAACCTGCGATCATGAGGCTACTTAATGCCAGAAACGCGATACTTTTGAGTGCCTGCAGGTGCTTCAACTTCAAATTCATCTCCTACTAATTTGCCGAGCATTGCCTCTCCTAGAGGCGAGGTGATTGAAATCATGTCTTGGGCCGGATCGGCTTCGAAAGAACCGACCAGGGTCACTTCCATCTCGTCGCCAAAGTTAAGGTCTTGGAGCACCACGATGCTTCCTAGATTTGCGGAGTCGCCCGCGGCTTCTGGTCTTTCGACGATCTTGGCGCGCTCGATAATGTTCTCCAGATCGTTAACCCGGCCCTCCAAACGGCTTTGGTTTAGTTTGGCCTCGTGGTAGGCAGCGTTTTCTTTGAGATCGCCGTGGGATTTGGCCTCACGGATGTTGTCCGCGATGCGCTGGCGCTCGGGACCCTTGAGGACCTCAAGTTCACCT
Source organism: Chthonomonas sp. (assembly GCA_031425375.1). GTDB lineage: Bacteria > Armatimonadota > Fimbriimonadia > Fimbriimonadales > Fimbriimonadaceae > JAFLBD01. Next base: position 48,591 of record JANPJF010000004.1, read on the forward strand.
TTGAGCTTCTCGTATCCTTCTCGGGTCAGCAGTATTTCCTGGGCCATATCCACTCATTCTAGCAGGACCGGTATTCTCGTGCCGTGCGAGTTTCGGTGATCGTGGTCAATTACAATACCGAGCTCCACTTGTCGGCTTGCTTGGCCTCAATCGTGCCGCAGGCATTTGAGGTCATCGTAGTTGACAACGCATCGCGTGATGGGTCGTGCGAGATGGTGCATCGGGACTTCCCCACCGTTCGCCTCATTCAGAACATGGTCAACCGCGGATTTGGGGCGGCGAACAACCAGGGCATGGCATTGGCGAGCGGTGAACTGATCTTGCTGTTGAACTCGGATTGCGTCTTGCGCGGGGATTTGACACAGTTAGACGCGGTTTTTTCAGATGGGGGGGTTGTTGCGGCCGGAGGCCGGTTAATGAAGAATGGCGTCACGCAAAATTCCTGCTGCAACGAGCTGACGCTGTGGAGGGTGTTCTGCGAGCAGATGCTTCTGGAAAAGCTCTTCCGTGGCTCGTCTCTATTCGATTCGTACTGGTTGACACCACGGCTAGTAGCCGCCGGACCGGGGCCCCATGAGGTTGCCCAGGTGATGGGGGCATGCCTGATGCTGCGTCCGGGAGAGCGGTTCGACGAGGAGTTCTTTCTGTACTGCGAGGACACCGAGATTTGTCGCCGACTAACTAAGCAGGGGCGCATTTTGTACGTGGATGTGCCGTTCGAGCATGCCCTTGGGGCGAGCAGCCCGAATAATCGAGGGTGGGCCATCGCGATGTACAACCGCGGCAAGGAGCTTTACTTCCGGAAGCACCATGGCGTGGCGGCGCAGTGGGTTTGCCTTTGGTTCAACCGGCATGGCGCGTTTTTGCGGATGGTTTTGGCGTTGACTCGAATTGACCTTAGAAAGGCCAGGATGTTCTGGGGAGTTTTTATCGCGCCAGTGAAGGGTCCACCGCTCCCGGCGGATGCATTTCCGCGTCCTTAGCTGAGATGCACCGAATACACAACACCAAGACCAGCTTCGAGGCTTTCGACGCTGAGTTATCACCCGCCACTTTTCGCAACGTAAAGATGGACCGAACCGGGTTTTCTGATGTGAACCTGGAGCGCGCAAATTTTCAAAACGTGAATTTGAGCTCAGCGGTTTACAAAGACGTGAACTTCACCGCGGCGTCGTTCGACGAGTGCGATTTCACCGGGGCTTCTATTGATGGCGTACTTATTGAGGACCTGATTACAGCGTATCGTTCGCTTCGGCGTCCTGTTGATATTGTCGAATGACCACGGCGGGGTCACCATCAAGCTCTACTTGACCGTTCTTGAGCCAGACGCAGCGGTCGGCCACCCGCATGATGCTCTCGGTCTGGTGCGACACGAACAGAATTGTGCCGCCGTGTTGCTTGAACTCTTCGATGCGGCGGTAGCACTTTTCTTCAAAGGCAAAATCCCCGACGGCAAGAACTTCATCTACGATCAGAATCTCAGCATCCACATGGACGGCGATGGCAAATCCGAGTCGGGCGAGCATGCCGCTTGAGTAGGTCCGAACCGGAGCGTCGATGTGGTGCTTCAGCTCGCTGAATTCGACAATCGAGTCCATTCGTGCCTTCACTTGCTCTCTAGTCAGACCGAGGATCACGCCATTAAACAAAATGTTTTCGAGGCCGCTCAGGTCAGGGTGAAACCCTGCCCCCAGTTCTAGCAAGGGCGCGATCTTGCCTTGGATTTGGATAGTGCCGCCAGTTGGGCGATAAATTTTGCTGAGCAGCGAGAGCAAGGTGCTCTTCCCCGCCCCATTCCGCCCGACCAACGCAACACATTGTCCCTTCGGGATTTCCAGCGTGAGGCCCTTGAGCACTTCAAACCGTTCGATGCGCTTCTTGCGCCACCAAAGAAGTGCAGTTTTGAGCGAGCCGCTGTGGCTAAGCCGAAACTCCTTGCGTACGTCCGTGAGTTGGATAGCGGGATCGCTCATGGCCTTTCCACAAACCCCCATTTCACACGATTGAAGAATCGGTATCCGCCGATGAACACAAGGAAGCAGATGACGGCGCAAAGCCCCAACAACCCCCAGTCGAGGGGGATCCAAGGGAGTCGCACACCGCCGACTACCGGATCCTGCGGGGCGACAAGGATCTTTCTAAAAGCGGTGCACAGCATCGCCAGTGGGTTCGCGTGGTAGGCGAAATACATCCAACTGCCATGCTTGCTGCTAGCGTTGAGCACCTGCTCGCTGAAGTACATCACCGGACAGATGAACAACAGCAACTGCATCACCACCTGCACGATGTATTTGACGTCCTCGAAGTAGGTGTTGAGGGCAGAAATGAACAGCCCCATTCCCGCCGCCAGCATGAAACTGAGCACCAATGGGATCGGGAGGAGCAACATGTTGATGCTGAAGGGCGAAATGCGCGGATCCAACAGATAGATCACGATCAGGAAAACGAAGAACACCCCAAGAGCAAGGAGAAAGTGGATAAAGCTACTGCACACGGCCGCCAGAGGCAATATCTCTCTGGGGAAATAAACCTTCTTCACTATGGGCAGCGACTGAAGCACACTCTGCGACGAGTCCAGAACCGACTGCTGGAAAAACATGTACGGCAGATAGGCCGCTAGGATGTAGGCACTAAAATTTGGGGTCTCGTTGCTCATGTAGAACTTGAACACGAACCACATCACGGACACGGTCAGCAGCGGATTCAGCAGCGACCAGAGGAACCCGAGCACGCTGTTCTTATAGCGGATGCGCAGCTCCCTTTCCACCAGCGTGATCAGGAGTTCGCGGTATCGCCACAGTTCGGCAAGGTCTTGACGCATCCGGGTCGGAGTGTACCGATTGGAGGCTAGGCGGAGAATTCCCCTAAAAGTGCGCATGCCACGCGACCGATTGGCTCTCCAAGCGGCTCGTCTCGCAGAGTCTCTCCTACATGATCACGAACCCAGTCGTAAGCTTTCTTCACTCCGTCTCCAGGGCGCAGCGGTTTTCGGAATTCGAGCCCCTGAGCGGCGCACACGAGTTCCGTGGCGACGACGTGTGCAGAGAGCTGGACAATCTGCTTGAACTTAAGCGCAGAAGTCATGCCCATGGAGACGTGATCTTCTTTGGCGGCGGAGGTGGTGCAATTGTCCACGCACGCGGGGTGGGAGAGAACGCGTGCCTCGTTTAGGGCAGCGACGGCGGCGACATGGGCGATCATGAACCCGGATTCCAGCCCCGGATTGTGGGCGAGGAAGGGCGGCAGGCCGTCACTGAGGTCGGAGTTGAGCAGGCGGTCGATGCGGCGCTCGGCGATGCTGAGGAGCATCGTCATGGAAATGGCGGTGCCATCGAGGGCAAGGGCAAGCGGAGCTCCGTGGAAATTTCCTCCGGAGATCACGTCCCCTTTGTCGGCGAAGATGAGCGGGTTATCAGTGACGGAGCCGCTCTCGATCTCGAAGACCCGCGCAGCATTTTCGAGGGACTCTAAAACGGGCCCATGAACTTGGGGCATACACCGGAGGCTGTAGGCGTCCTGAACCCGCGGGTCGTCGTCGCGATGAGAATCACGTATTTCGCTGTGCTCTAGGAGTTGGAGCAGGTGCTTTGCTACCCGGACCTGGCCGCTATGGGGCCTGGCCGCGTGGATTCTGGGGTCGAAGGCGACTGGGGTTCCGGTGAGCGCCTCTAGGCTCATCGCGCCGGCGATGGTGGACCAGCGGCACAGTTGAAGGGCCTGATGGAGGGCAATTGATCCAACTGCACCGATGGCTTGTGTACCATTGAGGAGAGCCAGGCCCTCCTTCGCCTCGAGGGCGACCGGAACGAGTCCAGCTTTTTCTAGTGCTTCCACTCCAGAAATCCAACCTGAGTTACCGACACGGGCCTTACCTTCGCCGATCACGATTTGGGCTAAGTGAGCAAGTGGCGCGAGGTCGCCGCTGGCGCCCACCGACCCTCGAGCGGGCACCCAAGGGATGACTCCTCGGTTGATCATTTCGCAGAGAAGCTCAATGATGGTGGTACGGGCACCGCTGTGTCCTTTTGCGAGGACGTTCGCGCGCAGCAGCATCAACACGCGGGCCTCTTGGTCGTGGAGGGGATCGCCGAACCCGCAAGCGTGGCTGCGGACTAAGTTGGTTTGGAGTTGGCGGACATCGTCGTTGGCGATTTGGACGTAGCTCAGTTTCCCAAAGCCCGTGTTGATGCCGTACACCACTTGCCCGGTCGCGAGAACCTGCTCCACGACGTTTCTGGCCGCGTCAACGCCTTCACGCGCAGAGAAGGCGAGCGAGACGGTCTCTGCCCCGCGGGCAACGGCGTGAATCTGGTCAAGCGTCAGCGGTTGACCGGCAAGTTCGAGCATCCCGCGAGGGTACCCGTCTAGTTGTTGACGGCTCCGAAGTTAACGATGACGATGTCGATGTCGCCCGCGTCAACTTCCCCGCTGCAGTCCACGTCCGTGAATCCGTTGCCGAGACCGCCTGGGTAGCTCTGGCCGAACTGGCTAATCACCAAATCGATGTCGCCCGCGTCCACTTCGCCGGAGTTGTCCACGTCGCCGTTAGTGACAGAAACGGCACCCATGACCGTTGAGATCCCGTTCAGGTTCGCCGCAACCGTTTGGCGAACGCACGAACCGCCATCCCACGAAATGGTAACGGCGCCGATAATGCTTGCGTCGGCCTCAATGGTGAATGGGGTTGAAGCGTGGGCTGCGAGGATCGTGCCCGAACCAACCGTGGTCGTGCCCTGCCGGACCGTGTAGCTCATGAGGCGCTCCACCGCGAAGGGACTGACCGTGTCGTTGAGATTTAAAACGCCACTTATGTTTTGAGCAGGAATAGGGGTGTTGCTCCCTCTCCTCAGGGTCATAACGTAGGGGGATGCGTTCACGGGGCCACCGCTCGTCACGCTAAATGCGGACCCGTTGAATTGGGTGTCGTATCGGCCAGTGACGACATAGTAAGTAGCCGCCGCGAGGGTCGCGCCAGACTGACCGTTGCCATTTCCCCCACCTCCAATGCCGAAGCTCATCATGGAAAAATAGTCGTCGCCGTCGTCGTCGTCGTTCGAAACGAGCGCTCCGGCCGCATTGTAGAGTCCGAGCTCGGTGTCAAGTCCTCCATCCCCCGCACTAGACGTGTAGATGTCGAGAAACTCAAAACTACTCGATGAAACTGGAGTTGCTATGCTGAATTTGTACCAGCGCAAGGCGCCTGCCGCATAGGTAGGGACCGTGACGTTTAGGGGGGAGTTGCCTATCGTGAGTGCGCCAAGGTCAATTGCAGTCGCGGGAGTTGCTTGCGTCCAGCCGAAGCCTGAGCAACCGACCACAATGCCCGCCAATACGAATTTTGCTGTAAAAGTCATAGATCCCCGCATGCCAACTCTTTTATCTTAGAACGATTTTCACCGATCTGGTTGGAAGCCTAGCAAAAAGACGGGCGAGTCAATCGCTTGACCCGCCCTCGACTCGGTTAATGAACGGTGATTAGTCGTTCACGCCGCCGAAGTTCGCGATCACGATATCAATATCGGCCGCGTCGACTTCGCCGGAGACGTCCACGTCAGACGGGTTGTTTGAAGTGTCGCCGAAGTCAGCAATGACTTCATCGATGTCCGCCGCGTCTACTTCGCCGCTGTTGTCCACGTCTCCGTTCTGAACGGAGACGCTACCCACTGCAAGTGCGCTACCCGTGAGATTGATGTTCGTCTTGCGAAGCAAGAACGAAGAACCGTCCCACTCAATCGTCGCCGCGCCCGTTGCCGAAGCAGGAACGCTGATCGAGAAGCTCTCAGACGAGGCATCTGCCACCACGGTGCCAGAAGCGACAACCGTCGTTCCCTGCATAACGCTATAGCTGATGTTGCGATTGAACGCGAACGTCGCCGAGGTGTCGTTGAGGTTCAACGTACCGGTCAGATTGACGTTTGTCGCAGCTGCGGTTCCGTGAATGAGGAACGGCACGTCAACGGGATACCCCGCATCGTACAAGGACGCGTATGTGTCGGGTGCTCCGATAGCGGTTCGCTGAATTGCGTTCCCAATAGCTGGGGCGCCGTTAGTGTTGGTCACGTAAGGGGTGAATCCCGAGCCGCTGATTGGAGTTACCTGATAGGTAACCCAATAGGTTCCGGGGTTCAATGTCAGACCGCTGAAGGTGGACTGGACGCGCATCACCGGGCGCTGCGCGTTTGTTAGCGTTGTTGCCGTGACGCGATGTGCACCAGAGAACGTGTTGTCCCCAGGGGTAAAGCTAGTAGCAATCAAAGTTGACGCAGGATCCGTCGGGTTACCGCTCCAGATTTCAATGGTCGCGTTTGTGAACAGAGACGCGGGTGGATTACCATAGGTACCCGTTTGATATGCAAACGCACTGACACCCGTAACCGTCCAAACACCGGTGACCACGAAGTCATCAGCCAATTTGAACGTAGGGATTATGGAGGCGAAACCGAATATGCTGCCCACCGGGGAAATCGGGCTTGCATTGGTTCCATTCGCCCCCACTCCAATGCCCGAGGTCGGAACTATGCCGCCATTGTCGTAAATCACCGGAAGTGTGTTGCCCAGGTAGGCAGACCAAGGAGTCTTCGCCACTGGCGGGGTCAACGCATTGAGAGTTACTGATAGGTTCGTTCCACTTGCATCTGGGCCTGGACCATCATCCGCGCTATCAAAGAAAGTTACCTCCCAGGTGGAACCCGCGGGCAAAACAGAACCAATAAGCGTGTTCGCAGTGTATGCTCGGGTAACCGGGGTGACAATATTAATTGCCGTGAATGTGGCACCCGTCGAGCTGAAATTCAAATTCGCAAACAAAGTCGGGAACGCCGAATTACGCAATCGGATAAATGCCTCATTTGCCCAGGTGAGAGCAGTCAGCGTGGACGTAATGTTGACCGAGCTAATCGTCGCGTTCGATCCGGCTACGTAGCTCGTGCTGACGGTCGCCGCGTTGGCGATGGTCGTGTTGAGCGCGGCTTCAGGGCCGGTCACTGTGTCGACGAAGTCAAATGGCCCAGCGACAGTAATCGTTTGCGCCAACCCAACGGAAGAGACCGCGGTCGCAAGGCCCACAAAGGCCAAATTAAGAGTTTTATTCATGAGATTCCCATCAAGTCGAGCCAGTTTCCCATAAGGAATTCGCCCACTTCGAATCAGTATATGCGAACTTTCTGGAAAGTGGGAGTAAAAAAACGACTCCCGTCTCCGGGAGTCGTTTTCTCTCATCAGCTAATCCGTGATTAGTCGTTTACGCCGCCGAAGTTCGCGATCACGATATCAATATCGGCCGCGTCAACTTCGCCGGAGACGTCCACGTCAGACGTGATGTTCGTAGTCGCGCCGAAGTTAGCGATCACTTCATCAATGTCCGCGGCGTCTACTTCACCGCTGTTGTCCACGTCGCCGTTCTGAACGGAGACGCTACCCACCACGACGCCGCTACCCGTGAGGGTGACCGCCGTCTTGCGCAGAAGGAAGCTGCTGCCGTCCCACTCGATCGTCGCTGCGCCCGAAGCCGAAGCAGGAACGCTGATCGAGAAGCCCTCGTCGGAAGCATCGGCAACCACCGAACCGGAGCCGATCGTCGTCGCACCTTGCTTCACGGTGTAGGTGATTGTTCGAGTAAACGTGCTGACGAACGCCGTGTCAGCGAGGTTCAACTGACCCGTGAGGTTCACGTTGGCTGCGCCTGGGATGTAGCGGATGCCTCGGAGATACGAAGTCGACGGACCGTCGAATAACTTCTCACTCGAGCTGAGGACGGCGCTGCCAGCGTCAACCACACGCCAAACCTGGTTGACGGTGGAGATGGCCGTGGCGCTGCCTGACCCGGAAGTGGATTCGTTGGTCACCACGGCGAACTCAGGCTGGCCGCCGCCGTTCTGCCCCAGGTAAGTCATGCTTCGGATGCCGGTAGGAAGTGTGGCTTGGATCAAGTAGTCCAAAGTCCAAGTCACGCCATTGTCTGCCGAGACGAACTTGTATAGACCGCCGCCAGTGGCCAGCGAACGATCGTCTGCGACGTAGCACGTGCTCGTTCCGGTGAAGGCGAAGTCATAAGCCGAAGGAGCAGTGGTTCCGAATGAAGGAACGGCGATGATCAGCGACGACGTAGTCGCTTCAGTAGCGAATCCGCTGATTCTCCAAATTCCGGATGCGCCGGTGCTAATGTTAGAGGAATTGGAGAAGTAAAGATTGCCTCCGAAGCCTGAGACGACGCGGGTGTTAGTCGGGGCTGGTGCACCGCCTTGGATCGCGATCGAAGTGGGTCCGGTCGTGAAGTAGCGAATACCTCCAGTACCAGTAGTACCCGTGCCAGAAGCCCAGAGGTTGTTTCCGTCCTTAAAGACTCCACGGAAGTTGTTTGTATTGAAAGCATCGTTTAGGCTAACGTAACTCACGGTTCCCGCTACTGGGACAATGGCGGCGACTCGGCTAATTACCGAAGCGGTCGAGCCTGTGATCCCCGCCGTATTTTCAACCGCGTCATAACCGCCAAGAGTGAATTCTGTGCCGTTGAACTGGAGGTTGAGATTTGAAGTTGCGCTAGCGGAGTTTGTGAATTTGGTGCCCGTTCCCGTGGCTGGAAGTTGCAGCGTGCCAGTGGAAACAGCGTTCACAGCAACCGGGTACTCAAGGAGCGAAATTAGTGAAGCGGTGTTGGGAGCGAAGCCCGCGTTGGGTGTGGCAGCCACCACTACGAGACGGCCGGGGGTGAAGCTTGATGTTTGGGCAAAGCTCGTCGATACAACGGCGAGGGCCGCGACGATAAAAAGACTTGTTTTCATGGGAGTGCTCTTCTTTCTGCGGAACTGGCCGCACCAGATTGTAGAAAATGAAGATTAAGAAATTGTTATCTATGCGCAAGAGAAATGCCCAGGCTATCACCTGGGCATTTGAGTGTTCCCTGTTTGCTTAACTTAGTCGTTCACTCCGCCGAAGTTCGCGATCACGATATCAATATCGGCCGCGTCGACTTCGCCGGAGACGTCCACGTCAGACGTGATGTTCGTGGTCGCGCCGAAGTCAGCGATCACTTGATCGATGTCTGCTGCGTCCACTTCGCCGCTGTTGTCCACGTCGCCGTTCTGAACGGAGACGCTACCCACCACGACGCCGCTACCCGTGAGGGTGACCGCCGTCTTGCGCAGAAGGAAGCTGCTGCCGTCCCACTCGATTGTTGCTGCGCCAGTTGCCGAGGCAGGAACGCTGATCGAGAAGCTACCCGAACTGGTGTTTCGCACCAAGGTGCCGCTCGACACGGTGGTCGTGCCCTGCTTCACCGCGTAGCTGATGGATCGATTGAACGCGAATGTTCCCGACGTGTCGTTGAGATTCAACGTACCGGTTAGGTTGACATTGGCTGCGCCTGGGATGAAACGGAGGCCTCGGAACTGAGTCCCAACTGGTGGCGTGTGCAAGAGACTGGCCGATGGGGTCGGAGTGTCGTTCACCTGCCAAATCTGCGAAGGGATCACGATCGTGGAACCCGAGGCTGATGTGATCTGCGTATCCGCCGTCACCACAGCCAACTGCGCAAAGCCGTTGGAGTCGTTGCCAAGGAAGGTCACCGAGCGGCAACCGAGCGTAAACCCGGTTTGAATCAAAGCCGCCTGACTCCAGACGGAACCGTCAAAGGTGAACTTGTACAACCCGCCGCCATTTGCTTGGCTGCGATCATCGGCCACATAGCAGGTGCTGGCATTTGTGAACACAAAGTCATAAGGCGATGCATTTGGACCGGGAATGGAGATGATAGGTACTGCGAGTGCAGACGAGGTTGGAAGTCCAGCATATCGGTGCACACCAAACGAGCCAGTCCCCGTTGTAGAGCCGGTTCCGTAGTAGAGGTTGTTATCGAAGACACTCACAACCCGGATGTTGGTTTGGTTTCCGGTTGTGGAAATCTGTGTCGACAGGGGACCCGCGGTGAAGTAACGCACGCCAGGGGCATTGGTGTTACTGGCGGTTCCGCCAGCCCAGAAGTCGTTGCCGCTTCGCGTTACCGAGCGAATGTTATCTCCGGAGTACGCATCAGAGAGATTGACATAGCTCACAGCACCCGAAATTGGGACAATGGCAGCCGTTCGATTGATGAACGACGAAATATTCACGGTCAAACTTGCCGTGCCAACCGCCGCATTGTAGCCGCCCAGCATCAGGGTTCCTTCGTTAAGCTGAAGGTTGAGATTGGACGTTGAGTCCCACCGACTGGTAAACGACTGGCCTACTCCGCTACTCGGGAATATGAGCGTGGAAGTTGGAGCCGAGGCGGGAGTAAGCGTGTACTCGATAAGTCGAGTTTCCGCGGCGTTATTGGCCGGATGGGGGAAAGAGGGGACAACACTAGCAGCGACAACGAGTCTGCCAGGGGTGAAACTTGCGGTTTGAGCGAAGACGCTACCGGCGAGGACGACTCCTGCAGCGACGAAGAGAGTTTTGTTCATTTGGGGGTTCCTTTCACGATGGCGAAACACTCGCCTACCCCCCGATTATGACTCGCAAGCCCTTAATATCGAAACCCTTTTGACTTGCTTAGAGTTAAGAACTCGTTAAACCTTCAGGCAGAACAGCCGATTACTGAAGCTGGCACAGTAGATCTGCCGGCCTTCGACGGCGACCGTCCCGAGGGAGTGTCCGGCACCCAGACGGTACTGCCCGATGAGCTTTCCGGTGTCCTGGGCAAGGACATTCACCACACCGGGGACGCTGTTGACCACCACAAAGTCCGGCCCCGACCGAACACAAGAGTCATAAATTGTGTAGCCAGTTTTTGCGACCCAGAGTTGGGTGCCGTCTTGCTTCGAGACGCAACGTACTTCCCCTTCCCCGTCGCCGAGGTTGCCGGCAAAGACGCGGTCACCCACTACGCATGGCCCGCTGTGTCCGTACTTTTGCCCGGGCGAGGCGATCTCCCAAACCTTCTTGCCGGTGGCGAGATCGAAGCGAAACAGGCCGTTGCCGTTTGCAACAATGTACACGCTGCCTTGTTCAATGACGGGAGAACCGATAGCGGGGGAGAACGCGAAGGTGCGTTCCTGACATGCATTCCTCCAGCGAATCTCGCCCGTCTCGGCCTCAAGTGCGTAGAGGTGGCTGTCCCAGCATCCCTGCACAAATGCCTCTCCGTCGGTGGCGGCCCGGCTTTGCGCGAAGTTCGTCTCCGATTTGGGCATCTCTCGAATCCACCGAACCTTTCCGGTGGAGAGGTCGACCCCGAAGAATTTGCCCGCGTTGGCGATGAAGACAATGCCCTTGGCTACGGTGGGGCTGGCGTAAACCGGTCCCGGAAGGCGAAGCTTCCAGCGCGCTTTTCCGCTTCGGCGATTAAAGCAGTAGAGGTGCCCGTCCGCCGATCCCACCAAAACATCGGAGTCGGTGGCCATGGGTGACGAGTGGCAGTAACCACCGGTCACTGCTTGCCACTTTCGCTTGCCCGATATGGCATCAAAGCACGCAACCGACCCGTCCATCCCACTCACGAAGAGCTCGCCGTTGGAATGGCAGATGTGGCTCATCACGCCGCCGCTAAGCGGCACATCCCATACTTTTTTGATCGCGCCCTCCTCCTTGCGAAAGGTCTTGCGGCGGCTTTCACGAGTCCCGATGCGGCGGAAGTACGCCTCGTGGACCCCGGGGATTGTTGCGAGGGCTGCGAATTTAACGGCTCCGCGAGGAGCCCAAACGGACTCATTGACGCGAACCTGCTCGCCGAACATGGCGGCGTCCTTATCCGGCTCCCACTTCTCTAAGGCTTTTGGTTGTTGGAGTGGGATAGTGCGGACGAGCGTCAAGATTGGTCGCTCGGCGGTCCGGCGGTACACCTTGATCTGACTGGTCGCGACATCCACATCGAGGATGGTGTAGCTAAGCTGATAGAGACCCTTGTTCATCAGCGCGTAGGTGCCTTCGGCCTCCCACTCAATGTCGCTGTGACCGTGGCCATTGCCTATGAAAGTCACGTTGCGCCCACGAAGGAGAGCGATGACGTCGTATTCGTTGTCCACTTGGACAACCGGCCTTGAAGTGTCCGGAGTTTCTCGGCCAATCCAATGGTGACCAAAGAGAAATATTGGGGTTCTGGGGCCAATCTTTTTCAGCACCCCTTTCAGCCACGTGAGCTGAGGAGAGGCGATGTTGCCCCAGTGGGAGAGCGGCACGGTGGTATTGAGAATGATGAACCAGCAGCCTTTGTGCTCAAAAGCTCGGTAAGGCTTGCCGAAGTGCTCCTCGAAGATTTGCATCCCGAGCGGTGACCAGCGGACATCGTGGTTGCCGGGGCAATGATGGACGGGGAACGCCAGCTCCTTGATGAGCCCTTTGTAGAGGTCGATTTGGGTGCGCCAGCCTTGGTCGGTGACATCGCCGCCGTTGATGGCGAAATCGGGATTGAGCGCGCTGATCTCCGCCAGCATCTCTGCGTTTTCCTTGATGTTGCGCCCGACCGCTACGTGAGTGTCGCTGAAGAAAGCGAAACGGAATGAGCTTGGTGCGAACTTGGCCAGCCGCCCAACTGCCGGAGCGACAAGCAGGCTGGCGCCAGCCTGCAGCAAGTCGCGTCGAGTCAAACCCATGATCGAATTATGCACAAATCCCCGCGCACTTCCGGACGCGGGGATTTTATGACGCTGCCTAGATCAATAGCGGTAACTGTCGGTCTTGTACGGCCCAGTTACATCCACTCCGATGTAGCCAGCTTGCTTCGGCGTAAGCTCGGTGAGTTCGGCGGCGAGCTTCTTGAGCTGTAGTCGCGCAACCTTCTCGTCGAGAATCTTCGGTAGGACGTACACGCCAGGAGCGTATTCGCCTTGGTGTTGCCAAAGCTCAATCTGCGCCAGCACTTGGTTGGCGAAGGACGAGGACATCACGTAGCTTGGGTGACCGGTGCCGCAACCGAGGTTGACCAATCGGCCCTTGGCGAGCAAGATGATGCGCTTGCCGGTCGGGAAGATCACGTGGTCTACCTGGGGCTTGATCTCTTCCCATTCGTACTTCTCGACGGACGCAATGTCAATCTCGTTGTCGAAGTGGCCGATGTTGCACACGATGGACTGATCCTTCATCTTGAGCATGTGAGCTTCAGTGATGACGTGGTAGTTGCCGGTAGCGGTGACAAAGATGTCTGCCTTGTCAGCGGCGTAGTCCATGGTCACGACTCGGTAGCCTTCCATCGCCGCTTGCAGAGCGCAGATCGGATCGCACTCGGTGACCCAGACCTGGGCGCTCAGCGCGCGGAGAGCTTGGGCTGAACCCTTCCCTACGTCGCCGTAGCCGCAGACAAGAGCGATCTTGCCCGCGATCATCACGTCGGTGGCTCGCTTGATGCCGTCCACCAAGGATTCTCGGCAACCGTAGAGGTTGTCAAACTTGGACTTGGTGACGCTGTCGTTGACGTTAAATGCCGGGAACGGAAGTTGGCCTTCCTTCTGCATTTGATAGAGGCGGTGGACACCGGTTGTGGTCTCTTCGCTGACTCCCTTGATGTTCGCTTTGATTCGGCTGTAGAACTTAGGATCTACCGCGAGCTTGGCCTTGATCGAATTGAACAAGGAGACTTCCTCTTCGCTTCCGGGGTTATTCAGGAGCGAGGCATCGGACTCCGCTCGGCTACCCAGGAGAATCAGGAGCGTCGCGTCTCCGCCGTCGTCCAGGATCATGTTCGGGGTGCCGCCATCATTCCACTCCATAAGACGGTGGGTGAAGTCCCAATACTCGTCGAGGCTTTCGCCCTTGTAGGCAAACACCGGCACGCCCGACTCGGCGATGGCCGCGGCGGCGTGGTCTTGGGTGGAGAAGATGTTGCAGCTCACCCATCGGACTTCGGCGCCGAGGGCGACGAGGGTCTCGATCAAGACCGCCGTTTGGATAGTCATGTGGAGGGAGCCAGCGATGCGGGCACCCTTGAGGGGCTGAGTTTTGGCGAATTCTTCGCGAATTGCCATGAGGCCGGGCATTTCGGTCTCGGCAATCTTCATTTCCTTGCGCCCCCATGGGGCAAGGCTTAGGTCGGCGACGTGAAAGTCGGTTTTGAGCGCGTTTTCTGTAGCTTGCATCTTTTTGTCGATTTGACTCCTACTGTCAATTCTCGGCGGAAAGAGCGAACTTCAAAAGAAAAACGCCCACCAGCCGTTCGGATGGCGAGCGCCGTTCAAACCGGATTTCTCCGGGTGCCGAGCCTGGTACCCATGTGGGATCGCAACGCTCCTCGGCTACTAATACATTATGTCATACGGTTCTGAAAACTTAAGCGTTTGCATCGACTTTTTGACTCTGCTCCCGGCGAGCAAGCGCTTCGTGCACCAGCCGCAATAGCCTGAGGGAGGCTTCGTTCTGTTCAATCGAGGCGTCCATCATAGCCTTCTCGGCTTTCACGTACGCACGGTGATGCGCGTCAAGCCGGTTCGGCTCTCCAAGCTCCCCGGCGAGGGCGATGGCGGCGTGGAAAGCAATGCGCGCCCGCCGGTGAAGTTGGGCTTCCATCGAGCGAGCGGCCGCAATCTCGTACATTTCAATGGCCCTTTCTCGCTCCCCGATCAGGACGTAGGCATCCGCAAGCTTATGGAAGAAGAGAGAGGCGTAGCGTAAATGATCCATCGCTTCGGCTCTCTGTGCCGCCTTTTGGAGAGGTGGAATCGCGACTGCCGGGTGTCCGAGGTGCATACTCGCGCTCGCGGCTCCAGCCAAAGCGTAGATTGCAAAAGTCTCTGCGCCAAACTCCACGAACGTTCGGTGTGCTCCTTCGTACAGCTTTATCGCGCTATGCCATTCCTTCTTGCTGATGGCGATTAAAGACTTCCCTGCCTGCAGATGAGCCCACTCTAGCGGATGGCAGTGATCAGCCACAATCGGCTCGGCGGCCTCCCACAACTCCATTGCTTCCGGGAAACGACACATTCGGTAAAAGGTAAGGGCGAGGCACTGCATCACCATCGCCGTCTCTTTCGGGTTCCCGAGATGAATTGCTTCAACGTAGCAACGCTCTAACGACTCTACCGCTAGGCTAAATGCTCCCAATTCTCGTTGGATGATGCCGTGGAGGAGGCAGACTCGCAACGTCTCTTTTCGGGGGAGACCGTCGCATAAAAACTGGGCGTCGCGCAAGCCCACGATGGCGGCTTCGGGATTGTTCTGTACCGCCTCGATATAGGTTAAGCTCGTCATGCCCTCGAGCTGCTCGCTGAGGTTATCGGACTTGACGAACTGGTTGGCGAGCGCTCTGGCGGTGTCGTACTCAAGGCACCGCACGGCCTCCCAAGGTGACTCGAACCGCACCTGCTCTCGCTCTATATTTAAATTGAAGTCGCCCATCGCCCCAACATCACCAACAAACCATTATAAGAACGCTGTAAGAGACGCGGGCCGTTTCACAAGAGTTCCCTCATGACACATAACTGGCAAAAACATGTTCATGAAACCGCAGTCGGAAGTCACGTATGCGGTCATTATCACGGATGGGGTGGACGCGGTTCGTGAGGAGAATAGCGATCAGCTCTCGGTCAGGGTCAATCCAGAGGCTCGTGCCGGTAAACCCGGTGTGACCAAAACTGTTCTCGCTGAAATGTGCTCCCGCACTAGCCTGGTGACTAAAATTCGTGTCCCATCCGAGTGCTCTGGAACCCAGCCCTTGTCGAGTGGTCCACATTGGGTTTCGCGTTGCCATGATCCACTGAGCGAATGCAGCGACGGCTTCAATAGTGCCGAAAAGGCCGGAATTGGCCGCCATTCCCCCGAGCGAGCGGGAATTCTCGTCGTGGACGACGCCTTGCAAGCTGCCCTCGGTTGGCACGCACAGTTCGGTCTGGTCTGCGGTTGGACTGAAGCAAACGTCGAGGCCGAGCTGATCGACAACTCGAAAGAAGGGCCATGCCCAAGCTTCTTCGTACCTCTCGCCAGTGAGCCTCTGGAGAACCTGTTGCAACACCAAAAATCCAACGCAGGAGTAGCGGGTTTCTGCTCCGGGGGATGACTCCAGTGGCTCGGCCAATATCGCAGGCCAGCGTTCCTCAGGGTGCAGTTTCCAGAAATCTCGGTGTGCGGGAAGGCCGGATTCATGGATAAGCAATTGGCGGATCGTCACCGCCGACTTCCCTTCCCCGACAAACTCTGGCACGAGTTCCTGCACCGGTTGATCAAGATGGAGCGCGCAATCTTGCCAGAGCAGCATGGCGCTTGTGGTCGTGGCGATGACCTTGGTGAGACTCGCGAGGTCGAACAGGCTGTCCGCCACGATCGGCGGAGAATCAGTCGAGTAGGTGTGTCTGCCCGCGACCCCAATATAAACCTCCTTCGTATTGCCGACGGCATAAGCCGCCCCAGGGAAAACGCCCTCCTGAATTCCCTGGGCGAGCAACCTGTCCAGCTCAGATGACATCACGCTAATCGCCGATCGCTTCGACCTTGATATCGCGACCTTCGTGCTCATCGAGCGGGATCAAAAGGAGCATGAGCATCCCTGGGATCGAGAAAAAGATCACGGAAAGGTAGAAGTTGAAGTATCCGAACTGCTTCTGGACAATCCCGCTGAAGATTCCCGCCATTGCGATGCAGAGCGCGCCGAGACCAGTTCCAATAGCGTAATGCGAGGTTTGGAATTTGCCTCGCTGGGCGACCCACATCAGATAGACCATGTAGGCTGCGAAGCCAAATCCATAGCCAAACTGGTCCACGAACGCAATCGCCGACACGGGTGAAAAAATGATCTGAGCCATGCCAGGATCGCCGGAGAGCGTCGGTTGCACATTGGCTGCCCAAAGGTAAAGCAAATTCGGGATGTGCATCGCTAAGGCGAGAGGCCAGAATGCCTTGCGCAGACCGAGTTTAGAGACCACTAGTCCACCCGTGATGCCTCCCAGGATGATTCCGACCACGCCCATCACCCCGTTGACGACTCCGACTTGCTCTACGGTCAGAGCTAGACCGCCGGCGCTCGTCGGGTCTTGGTAGAAGAGGGGCGTGATCTTACCGACCATCACCTCGCCAAATCGGTAGAAAAGGATGAAGCCAAAGATGGCGGCGAACCGATCCTGGCGGATGAAGCTGGTGAACGCCTCCCCCATCTCGGTGCCTCGCAACTGTTGGCGGACCAGAACTGCCCCCGCAACAGCCGCTATCAGACACCCCGCGAGCCAGTATCCTTCTGTGTTCAGCTTTGGCCCGTCCATCACCCAGGTCTCAGTCGAGCCGACAAATGGGATCTTCGTGACGTACTGGGCAATCCCATGCCCGATGAACTTGAAAATGTTCCCAAGGGCAATCATCGAGGCCATGAAGACACCAATGATCAGCAGGGTTCTGCCAAGAGTCTCGAGAACGCTGGTGCGATTGAAGGGCCTCGCGACATCTAACGTGGGTTTAGGCAGGGTGACCGGCAAAATCGCACGCCCAATGCCGTAAATCGCGATGCACAGACCGAGGACGATTGCCCATGCCACCTGGGGGCGAACCGGGGTTCCGGGCTCGGCTTGGCTGGTCACTTGCGCGACTTCTCCACGGTCCGAGAGAAGGGTTAGGTTGCCGATCACCTTGGCCTCACCTCCAAAGGGGGTCGCCGCAACCGCGCCATTTGGATACACCTCGATTTTCGAGATTCCCGGTTCGACCTTGATGATGGGGCTGGTGCTCAGGCCGCTGGCAGACTGGAGCCTTTCGTCTTTGATGAGCAGGATCGCCTTGGGCTGAACGATCTGCTGCGTCTTTTCTTGACCCTTGGGCCCGGTGGTTTTTTCGAGCACGATCTGACCGCCCTGAGCTTCCACCACCACGTTGGGAACTCGCATGAGCGTTCCGGCGACATAGACCAACAGTCCTGTACAAAGGAGCCGGCCCAGCCTGTAGAACGTCGAGTTTAGGCCAATGAACGCGGCCTGCTTCTCTTTGGAGAGGGCTAGGATGTAGAAGCCGTCGGTAGCGATGTTGCAAAGCGCCGAGAATATGGCGGCAGTACCGAGAATGCCGATCGTTAAATTAAAGAAGTTCGGTGCCTGAAGGGCGAACGCTGAACCGATCAGGGCAAGCACGATGGCGGCTTGGCCGCCGAGGATCCAGCCACGCTTCGTGCCGTTGAAGTCAACGAACGGCCCGAGGAGCATCTGGAGCGACCACGGCAAAGCGATAAGGCTTGTCCACAGCGTGATCTGGCTGTTCTCGACTCCGAGGCTCTTGAACATGATCGTGCTCACTTCTTGCACGAGCGCGACCGGGATGGCCTGCATCAGATAGAGCAGTGGGGTGAAAGTCCATGGACTCCGCTCTTTGGGTTCGGGCGTCACGACGGCAGTTTCAGTTGAGTCCATGAGCTGATTGAAGGGACGTCCAGATCGGTCCGGACGCCCCGTATTTTAGCCTCAGAACGCAGTGATGCCGTGGAGTTGTACGCCTGCCGTGAAGACTTTTCCGACCATCTTGACCTCAACTGGCCTCGATTCGATTTCGCTGAAGTCGCAAAGGACCGCGCTGATGCCCTCGGATGCAGCGCTAACCATCGGGCTTCGATTCTCACGCGCAACCCGCACGTGCTGTCCGTATCGCACTGGGAACAACTTGGTTTTGCCATCGGCAAACTTCACGACCACCGTTGCGACCTCCGCCAGCTCATCGAGCGGCGATCGCACCGAAATCGCCGCGACAAGTGAATTGGACTTCAGACCAGGAGTGGACAGGGCGATGGATTTCGGCTGCTTCACTCCTATCGCAGTGAGTGGGTCGTAGAGAGATATCGGAGCCTGCTTTGCAAATTCATAATCCCCTATGACCAATTTGGTGCCTGATGGCGACCAAGAGAGAGCCGCTCCAGCTCGAGCTTTTAACGGCGATGGCTCGGCGTACATGAGCCTCTGGAAGAGGGCGCTGGGCTGGTACGGCAAGTCCCTGGCTAGTTCAGATCGGCCGCTCCAAGCATATTCACCGGCGAGAAGATAGGCGACGAATTGACTGCTCTCTCGCAGCATGTTTTGCTCAGTGCTTTCGTAACCGGCCCAGGTGGACTGGAGTACAGCCCCGCCTTGCGACTCCGCCGCCTTAAAGAAGCCCTTGATGTTCTCGGGGCGATTCCAGCTTGTGGCGACCGGTTTCATGCCCGCGTTCTTGAAAAGCTCAAGAGACTTATAGATTGCCGGATTGGCGTTGTTGATGTAGTGCCAGTCGGCTATCCATGTACCCTTGGGCAAAACGCTCCTTCGTGCGGCGGCGTGCGCTTTCGCGTCACCCAAAGCGGCATCAGGCGCCTCGCCCGGCGCTAGCATCTGATCGCCCCAGATCATCATCTCCTTGCCGTGACTTTTAGCTAGCTCCCCTAGCCAGGGCACGTGTAAATTCCAGAGATCGGTGACCAACTGATCGTCATCGGGCATGCCACGCATGTCTACTTCGTCAAGGCCGAAGTGAAGAATCTTAGGATTCAACAATGCCACCGCTTCGCTCCAAATCTTCGACAGCAAGGTGCGCGATTTCGGGTTGCGCGGGTCAATGGCGTAGGGCACCTTGGGGTTGAGGGCGATATCTAGGTTCTTGTTGTTCTGAAATAGCCATTCCATGTGCCCAAAACTCTGGATCAGGGGCGTCGGCTCGATGCCACTACTCCGGTACTGCGCAAAAAGGCGTGCCAAGTCTGGCTTGCTCATCGTTAGCCCAACCGAGGTGCCGGGAGTGCTGTCCCAAGCGGTGCGCTCGCACTGCAGCACCACTTGATTGAACATCAGCGGGGTCAGAAGCCGATCGGTCATTCGCCCTTGAAACTCGGGAGCCTTGGGGCCGACGAACATATGCAACCCGCGCCACCCGTTGCTGGGCCAGTCGCGAATCTCGACCGGCGGAATGATGAGTTCGCCGTTCTTGACCGTTGTCAGGCCAACCGCCCGCATCATGCCGTTGCGCATGCCCTCATCGTCTTGACCAATGACGCTTAGCTTGCCGCCCTCGACGCGGAGCGTGTATCCGCCTGCGGGGAGCATTTGGTCCGCCTTTGACCATGTCCATGCGCCAGTGTTTTTAGGGGCGTAGGTGCTGAGATCGAAGCGCGAGTGCAAAAACGCGAGGGGCGCCGCCCATTGTTGGGTGAGCCTGACTAAGCGAAAGTCCATCCATCGGTACCCGTCTCCGGTCAGTGTCCGGTGCTCCTTTGGCTGGGGGACCATGGGTAACGTCGTTGTTCGCGGAGCCTTTGCAGACGGCAGCGACGTGGCCTTGGTGGCGATGTTCTTTATATCAGGAGCTGAAACGACCTTCTTGGGGGTAAAAGTCCACTCCACTTGAAATTTCGCTGGCTTACCGGGGCTGGTCGGCACGTCACTTAGACCAAACCAGAACAGTTCACGGTTCTGCGCAAAGTCGCCGGTGTATCCGCGCCCATCGAACACATAGGCCGTCGCGCCGATAACCTTCGCTTGAAGCGTGGCGAACGGAGCATCGAACTGGAAAGTCGTCCCTTCGCCGCCAAAGAACCGGATCTTGGGATCGTTACCGATGGGAAGGCGCACAGAGGGCCGTCGCGTCTCTCGCCCATCCACCAGGACTTTGCCCGCTTCAAACGCGGGTGCCCACAAGTGCGCGAAGGAGACCTCAACATTAGCCGCTTCATTGCCATTCCACGCCAGGTTGTAATCTGCGGTGAAGCCGTTTGGCGTCTTCTCGATGGTAACCGTGCCGTCAACACGCCCATCCGAGCTCTTAAATGTCACTTTGCTTCCATTCGCAGTCTTGGTGACGGTTTGATCGTTCCAATTGGTGCTGTAGTAGCCCCTGGACCAGCCGGGCTTGTAGTACTGAATGAAGGAACCCTGAGAGAGGGACACTCCAGCCGCGTCGAAGAAGAGGCCCGTTCTGGGGCGAAACTCGACTTCAATTGGCGAGGTGGAGGCAAGCAGAATTAGCGACAGCATCGTTGCCATTATGGACGTGCACGAAGGCTCAACTCTTCGAGATTTGCATTGGACCCCAGTGGGTCTCTACAAATTGCTGAGCGACGCCGAAGCTAAGCGTCAGCCCAAGACCACCCGTGATCTGAATCGCGTGGATATCGGGGCGCAGCTCTTTAAAGCTGACGATGTCCTTAGTGGCCTTGGGGTAGCTGCCCACCCACCGCTCCTTGATCTCCAGGCTCGAACCGTCAATGAGGGTGCCGAGGTAACTCAATATTAACTTGTCGAGGTGATCGCGGGTGAAGACGTGATCGTGGGCCGTCTCTTCCATGGAGTCTCCGACAACGAGATCACCGTTTTTGTCTTGGCTCGCTAGGGCGTGGACGCCGTGCTCGATCTCTTCGGGAAATTTGGCGAGGACCATCTGCTCAAACGCCGTGAAACTCGGTAACTCGTGAAAGCTACGGTGCCGGTATGCGGTCAACGCGCCTGAGATGGCGGGGCCAAGATCAAAACCGGTTTCGCGACTGCATAACTTCAGCATCTGCAAACGGACCAGAGAGAGATTGTATGTTGCGAATTCCACCGGGAAAAGCGTTTGGAAATCATCTCCAGTGCAAAGGAGAACAGTCTTTGCCTTCACCATTACGTGGTCTGCACCAACATAACCGTCATCCACGCCGACCACGGTGGTGTTGAAGTGGAACTTGACCCCCTTCCCTTTCAGCTCATCGATGAGTCCCATCAGAACCTCAAGGGGGTCCACCACGATGTTCTCGGTGCCGCATGCTCCACCCTTCAGAGAATCTGTTTTTGCGTTCGGAGAGAGAGCTTTTGCTTCCTCGGCAGTGACCATTCGGCCGTTCCATCCATGGCGAGAATAAAGATCGGTGAATTCGCGCAGGCACTGCATTTCTTCCTCGTTTTGGGCTAGAAATACAGAACCGCGGGTCCCGCACCATGCATTTTGCCTTTCGATCAGTTGTAGCCACGCGCGCCGACTTCGAAGCCCAAGGTCCCGAAATGGCCCGGGAGGGAGGACGGCGGTGGCGATCAATCCAAAGTTGCGAATTGAGGCACCCAGCGGGCGGGGGTTCCGCTCAAACACCACCACCTTTACGCCAAGATTTGAAAGAAGCGAAGCGTGAGCGAGGCCGACGATTCCAGCCCCCACAATCGCAACATCACACCGCTCCATCTAGTTTATTTTGTCACGTCACGTTAAGATCGTTTTGAATTAGATCGTTATCACAAATTAATTTATGCAGTAAGGTGTCCTCTTCTGTGTTACGACACAAATTGGCGGCACCTAAGTTGCTTGGGTGACCGCCATTTCTAATTGGGGGAAGGTATTGACTACGCTGCGCGGGCCAAGCGCACAAACGTGTCCTTATCGATGGACCGCATCTGGCACTCTTCGTACTCGCACTTTCCGGCGCGATAAAGTTCCGCGAGGCATGCGTCCATGGTCTGCATTCCGACGTTTGCGCTCGTTTCCAAAATCGACTGCATTTGGTGCGTCTTCCCTTCGCGAACCAGATTCTTGATCGCGGGGGTACCAAACATAATTTCGATGGACGCGCAACGTCCACCGCCCAGCTTGGGGAGGAGTTGTTGACTGATGACGCCTTCAAGGGTGTTTGCAAGCAACACTCGGATCTGCTCCTGACTATCCGGGGGGAACACGTCAATGATTCGGTCAATCGTGCTTGGCGCATTCCGGGTGTGGAGTGTGCCGAAGACAAGGTGACCCGTTTCCGCCAAAGTCAAGGCTGCCTCAATCGTTTCGAGGTCACGAAGTTCACCCACCAGGATGATGTCGGGGTCTTCTCGAAGAACCGCGCGCAGAGCATTGTGGAAACTGTAGGTGTCCGAGTGCATTTCGCGTTGGTTGACGATACACGACTTGTGGCTGTGCAGGTACTCAATCGGATCCTCGATGGTCATGATATGACCTCTACGGTTTTGATTGATGTCGTCAATGATCGCGGCGATCGTGGTGGACTTACCGGAACCAGTGGGTCCTGTCACCAGCACGAGGCCGCTCGAACGTTTGCTCATCTCTCGAATGACAGGCGGCAGGCCCAGTTCTTCAAAAGCTGGAATGCGCTGGGGGATCACACGAAGCACTCCGCCCACCGAACCACGCTGAACAAACATGTTCACACGGAAGCGGCCGACACCCTTGACGGGATAACCAAAGTCGAGTTCCTTTGTGGTCTCAAACTTCTGCAGCTTTTCGTCATCAATCGTGTCGTACAGCATGCGACGGGTGTCCTGAGGCTGCAGAGGAGAGAAGGGCAGCGGCATGACTTCGCCATCCACGCGGACCATTGGCGGGAGTCCGACCGAAAAGTGAATGTCCGAGCATTTTCGCTCAACCGCCATTGCCAAGATCTCATCGATGTGAACGTCGTGGAGCGATGCTCCCCCATCGTATTTGCTCAGTTTGGACTGCCCGTCGGTGTGTGCGTCGAAGCTGGTTTTATTGGCATCCGCGGAGTTCAGCTCACTGAGGGTCAAGACCGTCTCAGGTTCTGGCTTCGTCTGCGGCACAGCTTTGCTGAACAAAGAGAGAAGCTTTGCCTTGTCTGGGTCAACTGGTGTTGTCGCAGCGGGCGGAAGAGTCGTTGTTTCGGCGACAGGCGGAGCGTCGTTGGTCGGCGGAGGAGTAACGGGCGGAGTGGATTCAAAGACCTCCGCTGGCCGAACCGAGGGCATGCCCGTAGTGGGGGCAATCTTCGGCGCCCGCTCCGGCGGTATGCCTGAGTCTTCCACAGCGAACGGGTTCATTTTTGGTGTGACACCACTCTTGCCCGCTTCCTCAAAAATGCGTTCATGCTCTGCAAATGGAATTTCGCTTTCTTGGCCCTTGGCGGCCGACGGTTCAGGAGTCTCTGGCTTCCCAATATTCTGGAGCAGCTCGCTGAGCTCTTCTGAAGGTGGCTCGATGGGCGGCGCAACAGCATCGGGCGGCACCGACGAGGGCACATCCGTCGCTTCTACCGGCGGTACGGTGGGCTCATTTTCTGGTGAGGCACCTTGCCCAATTACTTTTTCCCAATCGAATCCTTGCATGCTGGTTCCTTCCTGTTCTGAGGCGTGACTTACGCCGCGACTTGCTGACTGTCCATAAATTGGTTTTGTGCGGATTGAATCCATGATTCCGCGGTGAGCGGATCTACGCCCAACAGGCTCAAAGCCCATGGCAACAGAGTCGCCTTTGCGCTTTCCAAATCTCTGCCACGGCGAGCAACACTGACGAGTTGGTGTGCCACATGGGTCACGGCAGCGAGTTTCGATTCTGTGCCCGTCACTTCTGGGGAATCGATGTAGTTGAGACCGTTCACTAGCAGGTCTGGGAATCGCCAGCGATTGGCCATTTCCTGCGCGACGTCGATATGGTCAACGGCAAAAATGATCTTCTCGGCGAGTCGCTCTGGAGCACCCCGCACGGTGACGTGCATCACCTTGTCGTAAGCGGTGGGGTCTGACTGGTCAATGAGCGTTTTGCCAAGGTAGTGCAACAGCCCGACTGTGTAGGCTTCTTGAGGGACCACGCCAACTTGGCTAGCCACCCACTTTGCCATCTCGGCGGTGTCCACACTGAACTTCCACCAATCACGGCGGCGAATAGACTCCTTGTCGTTCTTGCCAATGAAGAGATCGAATACGCCCGCTGATAAGGCAACGGTCCGAATCTGCTTGAAGCCGAGCATCATGCACGCCTCGCGGATCGAGACGATCTTGCGCGGCAACGCGAACTGGGCGGAATTCGCCATGGTGAGGAGCTTCGCGGAAAAGCCGGGATCGATGCTGACCGCTTTCTCGATATCCGCAGGGCTCCCGTCCTGGGAGTCGGTGATCTCCATCAGTTGATGGATCACTTGTGGAAGCACGGCGATTTCGCTCACACGAGAAAGTATCTCGTTGAGGCTCTTTTGCTTATCCGTCTCAAGCTTTTGCGACATTTGCCGGGTTCCTTTCTCCTTATCGGTTAGGCGTAGATAACTCTTAAGATCTCGTCCACCGATGTGACTCCCATGAGAATCTTCATCAGCGCGTCCATCTGGAGAGTTTTCATGCCGTTTTGAACTGCAAGCTTCCTGATCTGGTGGCTGGCAGACTTCTTCAAAATCTCGTCGCGAATCGGGTCATTGATGGTCATCAGCTCATGAATGCCGGTTCGCCCCTTGTAACCGGTCTTCTTGCACTTCTCACATCCAGCACCTTTAAAAACAGTCACCACACCCCCGGTCTCTTCTGAGAAGTTGGGGTTCATGGGGAAGCCGTAGCGGATGAGCTGGTCACGGTGAATCTGCTCCGGCTCTTTGCAGTGAGGGCAAATAGAGCGAACCAGTCGCTGGGCCAAGACGCCGATGATGGAGCTGGAAATCAAGAATGGCTCGACTTCCATATCAATCAGTCGAGTGGGTGCACTAGGCGCATCATTGGTGTGGAGCGTACTGAGCACCAAGTGGCCCGTGAGAGCCGCTTCCATTGCGATGGTGGCCGTTTCGTTGTCGCGCATTTCGCCGACCATGATCACGTCCGGGTCTTGGCGCAGCATTGCTCGGAGTCCCGCGGCGAAAGTCATGCCCGCCCGGACATTGACGCCGCACTGATTGATGCCATCAAGCTCGTACTCAACTGGATCTTCGATGGTGATGATGTTGTTCTCACCGTCGCTGATTTGGTTGAGAATCGAGTAGAGCGTGGTGGATTTACCCGAACCGGTCGGTCCGGTGACCAAAATGATCCCGAAACTGCGGGCCGCCATGTCCATGACGGTGGCGAGGTTCTCGGGGAGAAAGCCCAGTTTCTCAAGTCCGACATTGATGCCGCCCTTATCGAGAACGCGCATCACGATCTTTTCGCCGTACACGGTCGGGAGCGTACTTACCCGGAAGTCGTACGGCTTACCGTTGATGACAGAGCTGATTCGGTTATCTTGAGGTGCCCGCTTCTCGGCGATATCCATGTTCGCCATGATCTTCATGCGACTGGTCAGCGGGACCATGACCTTTCGCGGGAGCCGCATCGTTTCGATCAAAACGCCATCGATGCGGTTTCGAACCACCATGCCTTCTTTGCGAGGCTCCATGTGGATGTCGCTCGCTCGGTCCGTAACTGCTTGGTTGATGATAAGGCTTGCCAACCGAACGATCGGAGCATCGTCGTCCTCGATGTTTTCATCGTCTTCGTCTTCCACGACGGAGGCGCCCTTCCCCGCGGCCTGATCCAAGTGGAAGTCGCGCAGCGCTCCGCTGAGAGCTTCGACGACGTGCGATTCCAAGTTGTAGTGCTTCAGCACGCCCTCTTGGATGTCTTTTTCGACCCCGATCATCGGCTCGATGTCGAGGCCCGTGGCGAGCCGAATCTCGTCGATGACGAAGATATCCAGTGGCCTGGCCATGGCGACCGTAAGCTTTGAGCCTGTGAGATCCAGGGGGAGCACCCCAAATCGCTTGGCGATTTGCGGATTGAGGCGGTCGAGGGCTTCCTGTTCCGGCTGGGATTCAGTAACGTCCACGAACGGAACACCCCACATCTTTCCCGTGGCGCGGACCTTGTCGCGTTCATCAATCATGCCGAGCATGACGAGAATCGAAGCAATTGCCTCGTTTCCCCCCAGCTCCTGCTGCTTGTCTAATGCAGTTTGAAGCTGTTCAAGAGTGATGATCCCCTCTTCAATGAACAGTTCGCCGTTGAGCATCCGTTATCCCAGCAAGGTCATGCCATGTCTGAGGTAAGGAACCAGCCCGCAACATTACCGGTGTGACCGGCCCTAATTGAACTTGTGGCCGCCTTAACAATCCTTGGATCAAGATGGGACGCGCTCAGTATTAACCCCTAGACACCCCGCGATGCTGGCAGGTACATTCTCATTCACTGTGCCCAGGTGGCGGAATTGGTAGACGCGCTAGTTTCAGGTACTAGTTTTCGCAAGGAAGTGAAGGTTCGAGTCCTTTCCTGGGCACCATTGAACTTATAAGATCTTGCGGGCCGGGTCTTTTTGCCATGCAAGTTGGCAACTCGAGAGGGCGCATTGTGTAGCAGGTAGTCTGTCTACATGGATTTGAAAGCCACTGCTCTTCAGACTCTGGAGTCTGCGTTTGGACTCTTCGCGAAGGATCTTACTGCCTTACCAGAGGAGGCATTTGACCGGACCTTTGGGGGCACCTCACGAACCGTTGCTGATCTAGTTCATGAAGTGAACATCGTCAACGACCACATCGGACAGACGATGCGAGAGGAAAACCCGCCGGAATGGGCGGTTGAAGGTTGGGTCAAGGCGCCCGGCGAACTTAGGACGAAAACGGAGGCGATCGCCGCTTTTGTAAATTCCAGCCAACGCTTCATTGATACCGTAAAGCTGTTCCCCGACGACTCGATGGAAACGGTGGTCCCAACGGAGCAAGGCGAATCCACCCGGTACAAGCGCTGTCAGTTCGTCGCATTGCATGTTTGGTATCACAGTGGTCAGTTGAACTACATTCAAACCTTGCTCGGCGACGACGAATGGCATTGGTAGGCATTCCCTATTTTTCGGGCAGGAATATGTTTGCCGTGATCTCGTCCGGGAGAAGTGACCCTTCCGGATACATTTCATAACCCTCGCCGTACCCCGCCGATTTCATCAGCTTTGTTGGAGCGTTGCGGAGCTTTAGCGGCACGGCGAGCGACCCAGAATTTCGAACTTCTTGGATCGCGGATTTGATTCCTGTGTAGGCGGACCGGTCTTTGGGCGCCCTCGCCAAATAGGCTACGCCGTGGCCCAGATTGATGGCACATTCGGGATAGCCAATTATCTCCACCGCCCGGAATACGGCGTTGGAGATGGAAAGCGCGTTGGGGTCGGCAAGTCCGATGTCTTCGCTGGCGAAGATCACCATTCTCCGAGCAATGAACTTGGGATCTTCGCCCGCCTCCACCATCCTCGCCAGGTAGTAGAGTGCCGCGTTGACATCGGAGGCTCGCATCGATTTGATGAAAGCGCTCGTGACATTGTAGTGCTCCTCCCCGCCTTTGTCGTACTTCAGATGACCGGACTGTTGCACTTGCTGAACGGCTTCCAGGGTGATTTGCTTACCATAGAGCTCGGCAGCCTGGTCGAGCAGGGCCATTGCGAAGCGCGCGTCGCCACCGGCGATTCTGATCACCGCCTCTCTGGCCGGTGGTTCTAGCTCCGCGTTTAGGGTGCGCGTAGCCCGATCAAGAATCTGCCCGACCTCCTCGGGCTCTAACGATTTCAGAGTAAATAGGCGGCATCGACTGAGCAAAGCAGGGATGACTTCATAGCTCGGGTTTTCGGTGGTGGCGCCGATGAGGATCAGCGTGCCCTCCTCGACGTAGGGGAGCAGGAAGTCCTGCTGCGCCTTGTTGAAACGGTGGATTTCATCAAGGAATAAAAGGGGAGACCGCCCTTCCTGCTGATCTGCCGCCTCAAAAAGGGTGCTGGGATCGCGGAGTTTCCGGGCGCGCTCTACGATTTGGCGAAGATCATCCTTTCCCGCCGAGACGGCGCTGAGTTCGAAAAATTCGCGCTTTGCGGAGCGGGCGAGCATCCTCGCAAGGGTGGTCTTGCCCACCCCAGGAGGGCCCCACAAAATCATGGAGCGAACCCGACCAGTCTCGAGCATCAGAGCGATCGGCTTCTTGGGCCCGACGAGGTGCTGTTGCCCGATGAAATCGGCCAACAGCAACGGCCGAGCGCGCTCCGCCAGGGGTCTAAAACTCACGAAAGCGAGTCTACCGTTACTTCAACAGATGGGCAAACTTTTGCTTAAACGCCTCGATTTTCGGGGACACCACGTAGCTGCAGTAGCCCGCATTCATCTTCGAACGTTCGGCATCGGAAGCCTTCTCAAACTTGGCATAGTAGTCCTGGTGATACTCTTCAGCGCGCCAAAACTTGATCAGCGGTTCAATGGTGGTCACGATTTTATTAGGGAATATCTTTTCTTTCGAGACTTCATCGAGGATCGTAGCGGCGCGCTTCTTTTCAGCATCATTGCGGAAGAAGATTGCTGACCGGTACTGAGTGCCGACATCTGGCCCCTGTCGGTTGAGCTGAGTCGGATCGTGCGAAACGAAGAAAATGCGTAGCAGGTTGTCCGCGGAGATAACGGCGGGGTCATATTGCACCTCAACCGCCTCGGCGAATCCGGTGCTTCCCCCAAGGACTGATTCATAGCTCGGCTGTGATCCCTTTGCGCCGGCGTATCCGCTGACAACTTCCTTCACGCCTTTGAGCATTTCAAACTGCGACTCGATGCACCAGAAGCAACCGGAGGCGAGATAAAGGGACGCTGTCTTAGCAGATGGTTTCCCTACTGTCTGCTTTGACAGTTGGGACGGGAGTTTGGTAGGAGTCGGATCGCCCATGGCGATGGTCGCACAACCAGCTCCGATGCCTAAGAAAATGGAAGCAGGAAGTAACGTTCGGAAAATTTGTCGCATACCAATGAAACGCATCCCGCGCAAAAGTAACTCCAAGTTTATTGAACGAGCCGGTCCAACTCCCCCCAAAGTCCCGAATTCG
Source organism: Chthonomonas sp. (assembly GCA_031425375.1). Lineage (GTDB taxonomy): Bacteria > Armatimonadota > Fimbriimonadia > Fimbriimonadales > Fimbriimonadaceae > JAFLBD01. The sequence continues at coordinate 77,982 of JANPJF010000004.1, forward strand.
TTTCTTTGGGGATGAGCTCCAAGATGGCCCTCGTTTTGGATCGGTATCGCTGCATTTGCTTGGGCGCACGGGTCAAAAGTGCGGCGCGGTAGTTGCTCAGACGGTCGGCCAGCTTTATGCACCGGGCCCGCTCAGACATCCGGGCTACCTCCGCAAGCAGCGTCGCGCTTCTGAGTTGACTGATGCTGTCTCTGTCCATGCCTTGGATTTGCTCTTCGCTGGGTTCGGTACGCGTGACTTCAAGGACTAATCCGGTGACCTCGGTACCAAATTTCTCGAGCAGATCCGTTTCAGTAACATCGGCCCACTCTAAGACATCATGAAGAAGCCCAGCGTGCAGAATCGCCGGGTCGGAGACTCCTCCGACGTAGCGGAGATTGTTCAGAACGTCCACGACATGAGTCAGGTACGGGAGCGGACTGTTGCCACCGCGCAATTGACCGCGATGAGCCTCGAAAACAAATTCCAAAGTTAGCTCAAGTTCTTCCAGGCGCACTCTCCATCTTAGCCATACTAGAGGCATGGCTCGCCGCTTCGCCACCGCTGATATTGGGAGTAACACTGTTCACCTCCTTGTCGGCGAAATCACCCCCCGCGGAGGGGTTCGGCGAGTGATCAACGAGAGCGAATGGCTTTCACTAGGCGAGATCGTGAGCTTGCACGGAATCATCCCTCCGGCGGACGCCATCAAACTCCTGGAGACTCTGCGCCGATATAAGCGGGTTTCTGAGGAAGCAGGGGCGGAGCAACTTTACGTTTTTGCAACCGAAGCGGTCCGCGTAGCCAAGAATCACGACGAGATTCTAGCCACGATTAGAAAGACACTTGGTATCCGCGTGGACTTGATTTCGGGCCAGCGGGAGGCCGAACTCAGCCTATACGGAGTGACACTGGACACCCCGGTTGAGGGGTCGCTTTTGATGGTGGAGGTCGGTGGGGGTAGCGCCCAAGTGGCCCTGTGCAATGGGGATACAATTCTCGACGAGCGTTCACTACCCATTGGCACCGGACGGCTGATCGGTCAGTTCAACCTGAAGCAACCGGTTGCTGAAGCCGATATCACTGCTATGCGCCGCCATATCCACGGCTTTTGGCACCAGTGTCCGCAGCCCACGGAGGAGACATCGATGATCGCGAGCGGTGGCGTGGCACGGGGCATCATTAGGGCGCTGCATCCCGATGGCCACCGGACCGTTCAACTCTTTGAGCTGGACTATTTGGTTCGGGCGATCACCGAAGTTGACGTGGAAACCATCGCTAAGAGATTTCGAGTAAAAATCAAGCGCGCGGGGAGTCTCCTTCCAGGAGCGATCGTATTCCAGGAGATGCTGCGGCACTATCATCAGGAGAGCTTTACGGTGAGTGAATATGGCGTTCGCGAAGGGGCCGTATTGCAACTTGCCAAGGTGGAGGTGCTTCGATGAGGACGGCCAAGCGAACGAATGCCCCGGAAAAGGTGGCTAAAAGTGACCGGTACATCAACCGCGAATTCAGTTGGCTTCAGTTTAATGATCGCGTTCTTGCTGAGGCTCGCAACACCGCGAATCCGCTGCTGGAGCGGCTGAAGTTCCTTGCGATTTTCGAATCGAACCTGGATGAATTTTACATGGTTCGAGTTTCGGGTCTGATCGAGCAGTTTGAAGATGGGGTGCTCACCCTCACGCCAGACGGCCTCACCCCCGCCGAGCAATTGAGCATGATTGCCGACCTCGCCATGCCACTGCGACAGCAAGCGGCCGATCTTTGGCGACATGATCTTCGCCCTAGCCTCGAGCGCGCGGGCATCGAAATTAAGACTTGGGACTCACTGACGCAGAGCCAACAGCAGCAGATGTCGGCATTTTTCAAGGCGGAGGTGTTCCCCGTTAGCACTCCGATCTTGCTCTACCCCGCCCAGAGTGTTCCGTTTATTTCGAACGGGTCGCTGAACCTCGCCGTGGTTCTCCGCGATCCGGAAGAAGGGACGAAACTCGCCCGAGTGAAAGTGCCGACCGGGATGCCCCGCGCCATTCCGATCAACAAAAAGAAGCACGAGTACATCTTGCTTGAGGATTTGATTCAGGCCAATTTGCACACATTTTTCCCAGGAGTAGAGATCGTCGGCTCCTATCGCTTCCGGGTGATACGTGATGCGGACGTTGAGATAAAAGAGCTTGAAGCCTCCGATTTGCGAAGCGCAATCGAGCAGTCATTGAGTGAGCGTCGCTTGGGAGATCCGGTCCTCCTCGAACTCGAAAGTCATGCGCCGGCCGAGGTGCGCGAGATTCTGATGAAGCTTCTGAAACTCGAAGACGATGACGTTTTCGATGTGGACGGGCTCCTGGGGATGGAAGTTCTGTGGCAACTCGGGCGGATCGATGAGCCAGGAATAAGGTTCCCTCGCCACTCTCCGTACGTGGCGGAACCTCTCGCTCACACCCAATCGCTTTTCGAGACGATCGCCGCACAAGACATCCTAGTCCACCATCCTTTCGATAGCTTTTTGAGCGTGGAAAAGTTTGTGGCCGCCGCCGCAAGCGATCCCGATGTGATGGGGATTAAGCAGACGCTTTACCGGGTTGGGGCGCACTCGCCCATCGTCGAATCTTTACTTGCCGCGGCCGAGGCGGGCAAGCAGGTCGCCGTCATGGTGGAGCTCAAGGCTCGGTTTGACGAAAGCAATAACCTTGCCTGGGCAAGAGAGCTTGAGCGAAAGGGCGTGCACGTTAGCTACGGCTTTCCGGAGATGAAAGTCCATTGCAAAATGTGCAGCGTCGTGCGGCGAGAAGGCGGCAAGCTTCGTACCTACGCGCACATCGGAACCGGGAACTACAACCCTGCAACCGGGCGAATCTACACTGACCTCGGGTTGTTTACGGTTGACCCCGCTATAACCCAGGACGTCGGTGAGTTGTTCAACTACTTGACCGGTTTCTCGAAGCAGACCCAGTTCCGCGAGCTCTTCGTCGCGCCGCACAATCTCCGCGATCAGGTCATTGAAAAGATCGAGCGGGAGATCGAGGTGCATCAGGCTTCGGGCAACGGGCGAATTATCATCAAGCTCAACTCGCTGGTCGACCCCGAAACGATTGAGGCCCTATATGAAGCGTCAAATGCTGGCGTTTCGATCGATCTGATCGTGCGCGGGATCAGCTGTATCAGGCCCGGTGTACCGGGCATGAGCGAAAACATTCGCGTCATGAGCGTAGTCGGCCGGTTCCTTGAGCACTCGCGAATCTTCTACTTCGGCAACAACGATTCGCCAGAGGCGTTCATCGGGTCAAGCGACCTGATGCGCCGAAACTTAGACCGACGCATCGAAATCTTGGTGCCGGTGAAGTCACCAAAGCTTGTGAAGATGATTCACGACCGGCTGCTCGTAAACTACTTGCGCGACAACCAAAACGCTTGGGACGGGGACGCCGACGGACACTACGAGCGTCGCAAGCCCGCCAAAGGTGAGGCTGATTTCTCAGTTCAGCGATACCTGATGACCGTACCCTTGACAAAACTCCAACTGGCCTCAAGCGGCGAGAAGCGTCGCTAGCTCACTGGCGAAGCGATCAATTTCAGCTCGGTTTCTGACTTCAGTAACCGCCACGAGCAGGCAATTTTTCATCTCGGGATAGAATTCGCCGAGCGGCAGACCAGCCATGATTCCCCTTTCGATGAGGGCATCACGAACTCCGGTTGCGTCTCGGCCTAAATCCACCACGAACTCTCCGAAAACCTTGGCTTCGAAAACTCGCTTGGCTCCCGCCTTCTCAAGGGCAGATAACGCGTACTGAGTGTTGCGAACGGTTCCTTCCGCGACCGCGGTCATCCCCACCTTACCAAGCGCGGACATGTAAACCGTCGAAGCTAACGCCATAAGTGCCTCGTTAGTGCAGATATTGGATGTTGCCTTTTCGCGACGGATATCCTGCTCGCGGGTGCGGAGGGTCATGACGAATCCGTCGTTCCCTTTCGCATCTTGCGTGCGGCCCACAATTCGACCCGGGATGCGGCGAATGTGCTCGAGCTTCGTTGCGAACAGTCCGACCAACGGCCCACCAAATCCCATGGCAACGCCGAGAGGCTGTCCTTCTCCGACTACGATGTCAGCATCAAATTCTCCCGGTGGCTTGAGCAGCGCACAGGCGAACGGGTCGCTGACCACGATCATCTTGGCACCCGCCGCGCCGGAGGACTCCCGAGCCGACGCAAGGTCTTCGATGACGCCAAAGAAATTGGGATACTGAACGATGACGCAAGCGGCGTCCGAAAGATCGCCCCACTGTGTTGTCCTTCCTTCGTCGGAACGCACCACGACGACATCAAGCCCAATTGCCCAAGCGTAGGTTTCGAGGACCTCACGGTAGTTCGGGTGAACGGCATCGCTGATGACGATTTTGGACCGACCCGTGATGTTCGTACACATGATCGCGGCCTCGGCCATCGAGGTCGAACCGTCGTACATGGATGCGTTCGAGAGGTCCATGCCGTAAAGCTCGGCGATCATGGACTGAAACTCGTAGATAGTCTGAAGATAGCCCTGGCTCATCTCGGGCTGATAAGGCGTGTAAGCAGTGAGGAACTCTCCTCTACTGATGATCGCCCCGACAGTTGCCGGAATGAACCGCTCATAAAGTCCCGCACCCAAGTACCAGTCCAGCTTCGAGGCATCTAAATTCTGAGAGGCAAGGCTGCCCATGTAACGAGCGAGTGTGTACTCGTCCATCCCGGACGGGACGTTAAGCTCTCCCTTTAACTTCAACTCATCGGGGACTTCAACGAAGAGGTCGTCAATTCGCTCTACCCCGATGGTAGAAAGCATCGCTTCAACGTCTTGCTTAGAATGGGGGACGTAGGGCATGGCTTAGTGTGCCGTCTCTGACTCGTAGTCGGATGCGCTCATCAAGTGAGACACTGCGCTTGGGTCTGTCAACTTAACTTTAAGCAACCATCCACCGCCGTAAGGATCGGTGTTGACCAGTTCGCTCTGGCTGGCGAGCGTTTCATTCTTCTCCACCACTTCGCCCGCGACCGGAGCGTAAACATCGCTCACCGTCTTCACACTTTCGACACTGCCCAGAGTCTGCTCCAGTTGCAGCGCGCGGCCGACTTCGGGGAGATCGAGGTACACGATGTCGCCGAGTTCGCTTTGGGCGTGATCGGTAATGCCGATGGTCGCGACGTCGCCGTCAATTTTCACCCATTCGTGAGACTTCGTGTATAGCAGGTCGGTTGGTACGTTCAATTGAATGCTCCTAAGTTAAGTTGATTTTACCTAGCAACGAACCGCCTCCAATGGAGCCCATCCGCCGCCATAATCTACGAGTTCATGGCCGAAATCCTTCTTGTCAACCTGGTCGGCACCGATCGCCCCGGATTGACCCACGCCATCACCTCCATCCTCGCCCAATTTGAGGTTCGAGTGCTAGACATCGGTCAGGCGGTAATTCACGATCACCTCTCTTTGGGGCTTCTCATTCAGGTGCCTCGAGGCGGCGAATCGTACGAAGCGCTCAAGCAACTACTGTTTAAGGCTCATGAACTGGGACTGCAAATCAGGTTCACGCCGATCCCGGACGATGAGTACACGGAATGGGTCAATCGTCAATCCCAAGAGCGCAACATCGTGACGGTACTCGGCCCGACCATTACGGCTTTCGTCTTGAAGCAAGTCACCGGGATTCTCGTCAAGCAGTCCCTCAACATTGAGAAAATTTCACGGCTCTCGAAACGCGTTCGTTTGGATGAGGACGCTGAAGATCAACGCGGATGCGTTGAGTTCTCGGTTCTGGGCACGCCATCTGACCGACTGGATATGCGAGAGGCGCTGATGCAAGTGACCCAGTCGGAAGAGGTTGACATCGCAATGCAGGCCGACGATATGTATCGACGCAATCGCCGCTTGGTCGTGTTCGATATGGACTCTACTCTTATCCAGTGCGAGGTGATCGATGAGCTAGCCAAGCTCGCTGGCGTAGGCGATCAGGTCTCCGAGATCACTGAGCGAGCAATGAGGGGCGAGCTTGACTTTCAGTCAAGCTTTACGGAACGGTTGGCTTTGCTCAAGGGCCTTCCAGAAGGCGAAGCTCGAGCGTTTGCCGACCGACTTCCCCTCTCGGATGGTGCCGAGCGGCTTATTGGCACGCTCCGCCAACTGGGGTTCACGACCGCCATTTGCTCGGGCGGATTTACGATCTTTGGAGAAAAGCTAAAAGAGCGATTGGGTATCGACTACGTTTTTGCCAATGAGCTCGAGATTGAGGACGGGAAGGTCACTGGAAGAGTGGTTCACCCGATCGTGGATGGCGAACGAAAGGCGAAACTGATGCGCCAAATTGCTGAAGAAGACGGACTTTCGCTCCAACAGGTCATAGCGGTGGGAGATGGAGCAAATGACTTGCCAATGATTCAGGCCGCAGGCCTGGGAATCGCGTTTCGTGCCAAGCCAGTTGTACGCGAGCGCGCTGACCAGAACATCTCTGCGCTGGGCCTGGACGGCATCCTTTATCTGATTGGGGTACGAGACCGAGACCTCCTTCCCCGCTCCTAGCCGCACAAAATTTGAGGCGAAAATCGTCTAAAATCCCTGCACATGGACTTCTCTTGGATATCAGACCCGCAAGCCCTCGCGGGCCTTTTCGCGCTATTGGCCCTCGAAATCGTATTGGGCATCGACAATATCGTCTTTTTGTCGATCCTCACCGCGAAGCTACCAGAGGAGCAGCGCGCCAAAGCCAGGTTCATCGGCCTCGGCTTAGCGTTGGTCATGCGCCTCATCTTGCTCTTCTCGATCACGTGGATCATGAGCCTGAAGACCGACGTTTTTACCTTAGAACTTGCGGGCTGGAAGCAGGGATTCAGCTGGAAGGACATGATTCTCATCAGCGGTGGCCTCTTCTTGATTTGGAAGGCTGTTCACGAAATTCACGCCAAGTTGGAGGGCGTCGATCACACGACCGTTTCCAAGGTAGCGCCTAGCTTTGGCGCGATCATAGCGCAGATCGTGGTGATTGACTTGGTCTTCTCCCTAGATAGCGTGATCACCGCTGTGGGAATGGTGAAGCACATAGAGATCATGGTGATTTCCGTGATCGTAGCGATCGCTTTCATGCTTGCATTCGCTGGCAAGGTCAGCGACTTTGTGGAGAGGCACCCCACCATCAAAATGCTTGCTCTTGCGTTCTTGGTCCTAATCGGCGTCAACTTACTCGCCGAGGGTTCCGGCCAACACATCGAAAAGGGATTCACCTACTTCGCGATGGCGTTCAGTGTTGGCGTCGAGATGCTCAACCTGAAGATGATGAAGGGTCAGGCACTGCGGCTCAAGAACACTCCCAAAGATCTGGTGGACTAGCTTCTGAGCTACAAAAAAAGGGCGATGGGCAATGTGCCCGCCGCCCTTTTTGTTCGCCGACCTTGATTAGGGGCCGGTGATGATCATCTGCCGCGATTCGTATCGCGCAATCATCTTGGCCATGCTTTGCAGATGCGAAGCAGTGGCCTTGTCAATCGCCATGCGGTTGCGTAAACGCGAGTTGATCTTGCTACTGGCGACGCCGATTGCATCATCCGCGACCCGTCGCACTTCAGCCTGCAGACCGCTCGTACTGGCCTGCTGGATCATGCTTTCCAATGTGAACGCTTGCAGTTCTCGTCGAGTACCGGGGACTGTAGAGGCGCCCGGAATGTCACCGAAGATGGCATTCGAGAGGAGGGTGTAGTGCTCGTCAATGGTGTACGCCGCCGGATTCTTTGCCATTTTGAACTCGTTCTCCTGAATCTGATTCAGGGCCTCAACGTTCATCAATTGGCTGACAATCAGCATCTGGTTCATCACCAAGATCGTGCGCAATGGAGCAGTGAATTGGTTGCCGGACCCATCTTCGTAGCTCAATGAGAGATTTTGTATGACCGAGTCTGGGATGTCCACCGAATTCACGCTCAGCGCCTCGCGAGCGACCATTTGCATGGCCTGGCGGGCGGCGGCGGGTTCTACTGGGCGGAGCGTCGGCTTCTCGTTCACGTCACCGCGGAAGTTTCGATTACCCACCACACCGGTGATGAAGACCGTCGCGCCCATTGCAGTCGAGAGCTGTCGGCCCAACGTCGCCAACACCAAAGTGTTACGTTCGTTATACGATTCCCCGGTGAACGGCATGTTTGCGATGGCCCACTTGCGGGTCCGCTTCAGTGCGGTTAGTTCCTTCCCAGCATAATTCAGCGGATGTTTCGCAAGGTCGAAGCGGACGACATATGGGTCAACCCCGTCGGCATCTTCATCGGACATGAATCCGTGCCCCTTCTCACCACCCCGCTTGGCAATTTGACTAAGGGCGAATTTCTCGCCTTCAGGAGTATTCCCAGCGGTGTCGGCGTAGCCGTATTTGATTGCGAACATGTCGTACGCGCCGACGCTGCTGTTGTGCATCGACGCAGCATTGTTGTTGAGTACCGCCACCACGTTGGTTGGCGTGTAGTCCATCACCGACGCGGCAACCTGATGCGATTGAACGCAGGCTGGGTCACCAAGCTCCGCGGTGCTCAGATTCGTGGACGCTACGAAGTTGTGACGCAAGCCAAGGTTATGTCCGATCTCGTGACAGACGACGTCCGCCATGTAGTTTTCAATGAACTTGTCTGCGCTGACTCCCATCTGCATGGCGCGAGTCATTTGGTACGTCATAGCGGCATTGTTCATCACCTCGCGACCGTAGCCACAGAACGACGGAGTCCAACCAAGGGCGCGGATCGCCTTGTCGGCAATCGCGTCCCGCTTCGGCTCAAGGTGTAGCATTCGATCGCGGGGGGAGATCATGCCCGGAGCAGCCTTGGTCATTCCGACCTTCGCGAGCTCAAGCTGGGACCGTAGCGCGGATGCGCTTGGAACGGTGGCCCGCAGATACTCTTGGTTCACATAGTGGACGAAGTTCGCATCCACGTTCACCCCCGCGTTCAGGATCTCGCCGGTGAAAGGATCGGTGTTGAATAGCGCGATGGCATAGCCGGCGCTCTCGGTCATCGTAAAGCGGATGACATTGCGGCGACCGTCGGCGTGGTCGTAGTCTGGGTCATTCTTCGGGGCATCCACTACTTGAACCGCGTTCTTGAAGCCGATGGCTTCAAACGCTTTGTTCCATCGCAGGACGCCATTTCGGACGGCGGGGCGGAACTTCTCTGGAACTGAGTTATCAATGGTCCAAACAATGGGCTTGACCGGCTCGCTCATCGCGGCCTTCGGATCCTTCTTGACCAGATTCCAGCGATTGACAAACCGTTGGGTTCGGTCTCGCTTGTAGAAGCGGTCTACGGCCCAATGATCTTGAGTGAAATAGCCCACTCGCGGATCGGCGATGCGTGGCATATACGCGGACTTTTCGGGACGCCATTGCAGAGTCCAAGTCACCTTCAGGGGCAAGCTTCGCGGGTCCTCAGCGTGGTTTGTGAAGCGATCTCCGAGGAGTGCAGCGAACGGATTTTCCGCCCCGCCCGGGCGAGGAGTGAAATAAGTGAGCTTCATGCGAAGCGATGTAATATCCGCGCTCTGGATAATCTTCTCAACGCCGGACTTGTCTCGGTCCAAGCCGTACTGCGAGCCGCCAAGAATCATCACCAACATGCCCAGCTGATTCAAATCGCCGCTCAGAAGGGGGGTGATGTTGATCAGAACCTTCTTGGTTTCGGGATTGGTTTGCTCAATGCGGTAGTCGGCGAGGATCGCCTCCGGCATCGTTCTGGAGCTGGCAATTCCGAGTGGATCATCAGAATCCCATCGATACTTGATGTTCGGACGGATGAGCCAGACTTCGTCTTCGTGTCGCTCAAGGCGATAGGCGTCGATCGCGTTTGCGCCGATTGGCGAGCCAGCCTGAACCGGATCTTCGCTGAAGCCGTGGTGGAAGTTGCCCTGCACCAAGAACAGCTTGCCCAATTTCTCTTCTGATAACTCGAGTAGCAGGTCCTTCTTGCGTTGGTAGAAGGTGAATGCCCCTTCTGATTTGACGAGGTCCTTGACGGCCTTTTCGTAATCGAGAGCCTTTTGATCGCGCTTTGGCGGTTCAGGCTGTTTGTCTTGTCCGTAGGCTATGGTCGGCGAGGCTAGGCCGACGAGCATTACACATCCGAGGGATAGAATGGCTGTCTTCTTCAATTGCATAGAGTTCCTACTTGGTGAGGGGTGCTTTCGCAGAGCGTCCCCCTCGAATGAACATGTCGGTGTTCAACCCAATTCTCCTTAGTTTAGCGAAAGTTGGGGCGTGTTGCTTCGTACGCTCAAAAACGAGGCGAAATTCCCGGTAGCATAGGAGCGTGAAGGCGACGACGCTGGGTGCCCAGCTGCTTGAAACAGATCTGCGAAGTTGGTTGGACCAGCAAGCTTTGTCGCTCAATGGCAACTACACGGCAATCAAGCCTGACCACTACCGACCTTGGCACTGGCCACTCCATCCCGTAAGCTTCAACTTTCATATCCCCGCCAGTGAATGGCATGGCGTCGCATCCTTTACCGAGGGCGGCGAGTCGTTCGAAGTGAAGGTCGCCCGGACGCCATGGGGCGTATTTGGTCGTTGCGAGCAGCTTCGGGCTGAGGCTAAAGGCAACAGCGTCGAGCAGATGCTCAACGAGCTTGGCAAGATTTGCAAGCCGCTTTTCGAACGTCAGATGCAACTCGGGTACTTACTCGGCTTGGCCCATCGTTACGAAGGCTCAATTCGAGAACTTGGACCCGCCCAAAAGTTGCGACTGCTGTTCGCTTCCGATCGGGCGATCGCCCACGACGCGCAAAACGAAATAGAGACGGGTGGCGATCTTTGCGCCTACGGCCCCGCTCTGATCACGGTTTTGAACGAAGCTCGCCACCCGAATCGGCGCACCGCCCAGTGGCTCGTTCTTGATCTCTTTGAGGACCTCCAGAGCTACTGCCCGACAACGGAGTCTGAGCGCGCGGCGGTGGATGCGATACGCAACCTGATGTGGTCGGCCGAGGACGACTACGCTCGAACAGTTTACAAGGCAGGGGTTGTCCTGGGCGGACACGTCTGTACTGAGCACTCTGCCGACACGATTATCGAGTTGATGAATTCACCAAGCCGTATTGCCCGCCGCAGTGCGATGCACGCGAGTTTCCACCTATGTGAGTGGATGCCAGCGAAAAGGCAACAGGTGCTCGAAACACTTCATGCCGCAGCAGAGAAAGATGCCGAGCCGCTTCTTCGCAGCTACTGCCTTGGGTTAGCGCGTGACATTGAGCACGAGGTCATTGACCACATTGCCGAACCCATTTTCCCGGACGAACCATGATTTCCGTACTCATTGCATTATCCGCTCAGGCCGCCATGTCGCTGGATGCCTTGCTCGATTCCACGTCAGTCTTGAGAGGTGCCAGCTACGGCGTTTCGGTGACAACGATAGACGGAGAAGTGTTGTATGCGCGCAATGATCAATTGAGGTTGATGCCCGCCAGTAACCAGAAGCTTCTCAGCGCGGCGTATGCGGCTCACTATTTGGGGCTGGAATACCGGCCTGTGACCACAGTGACGGAGCGAGAGGATGCAATCGGCGTTTCCAGCCCTGGCGACCCTAGTTTGACCACCGCAAAATTGAGAGAGGCAGGCAAGCGACTTAAGAGCCGCAACAAGCCGGTTTATGTGACTCAAGCGTTCGCCGTTGGAGTGCCGAGCGGTTGGGAGGCCGACGATCTGATCAATCGGTACGCGGCGCCGGTTTACGCGTTCACCGTTGATCAAGGGGCGTTTCGGGTGGAGTCGGTCCTAGGTGTTATTCAGCCGTTACCCAGCGAACTAGGCGTTTCAATGATTCGTGGCGCGGTAACAGGACCGCTGCGGGTGAGCTATTCACTTGATAACCAAAAGGTCCGAATTGACGGCAAGCTGGGTTCAGATACAAAAACACTCGAAACCCTAGCTCTCCGGAAGCCGGATCAATCCGCCGCGCGCTTCTTCGGGACGACCAAACGCGACGGCCCTCTTCCCAAATCAAATCTGGGAACGAACGCCTTCGAAATCCTCGGAGATCCGATGCCAAAGCTCCTCGCAGACTGTTTGCAGCCGAGCGACAATCAATACGCCGAGCAACTATTGCTCATGACCGCCGCAAAACGCGGGCTCATCAAGGACCCCAAGCAAGCTTACAGTCCCGCTCGCGCAGACTTGCTAGCTTTCTTGGAAAACACCGTCGGAGTCGTCAAGGGAGACTTCCGGCCCATGGACGGCAGTGGACTTGCTAGGCAAAACTTAGTCACCGCAAGGGGGCTCTCGAAGCTCCTTCAGTGGAGCGCGAATCAGTCCTGGTTTCCCGACTACGACGCTGGTCTTGCTTATCCGGGGGGCGGAACGTTACGCTCACGCCTCGCCGGGAGTAGCTTTAGAGGCAAGACTGGCACCCTTACCGGGGTCGTTGGCCTGAGTGGATACGTACAATCCAGTACCGGTCAGCGGCTGATCGTGTCGATCGTCATCAACAACACGGTGGATACCTCGGCAAAGGTGCGAGATTTGGCGGATCAAATCGTCCGCTGGGTTGAAACTACCCCTACGTTTGGCCCGGGCCTTGATTACAGTGAAGGATATGAACGCAGTCCACTTCAAAACCTGTTTCCCTACTCGAGCTCTGCTCCTGCTGCTGGGTATCGGGTTTCTGGACTTGGTGATGACCGCCGTACTTCACTCCCATGGCCTGATCGTCGAGATGAATCCGATCATGAAGCCGATCATCGAGACAAGCGAGCTCTTGTTTGCGTTCGTTAAGGGCATGACACTGGTGCTGGCGTACTGCGTGATGTTGAAGTACGCCGACACCCACCTCGCCTTCATTCGGCGAGCGTGCATGCTAGGGTCTGGCGCCTATCTGGCCATCTGGACGATCTGGTTTATCGTTGGATCCGTTCAGGCCTGAGCTGGCGCGGGATTCGCGATCACCATCGGCTCGCCCAGTACCTCGATTCCCTCGACCAAAACGCTTCCCTTCTCTTCGGCATCCACAACGGCCTGCAGCGCGGCGAGGGCCACCTCAACGTGCTTGTCAGCGGGCTCTTGGGTGGTGAGGAGCTGCGTCCATAGCCCAGGCTTGAAGGCCACGTTGACCCACTTCTCATCTCGCAGTCGACCAGCCAGACGAAGTGCTTCGTAACTTGCACCGGCGATCAGAGGCAAAATCAGCAGTTCTAAGACGATGCGAACCGGCACGTCCACGAAGGGGTTGCCTTGCTGTCCCGTGATTGGATAGCGCGGGACAAGCGGCATAAAGAGGAAGCCGATGATGAAGACGATAACGGCGAAAGACGTGCCACACCGAGGGTGGAGGCGGGTCTGGGTCTGGCAATGCACCATATCCAGCGGTTCCTCTCGCTCAAGCGCATTGATCGCCTTATGCTCAGCGCCGTGATATCGGAAAACTTCCTTTATCTCGGGGATCTTGCTGATTGCCCAGAGGTAGCCGATGAAGACGATCAGCTTGATCGTCTCGCTCACGTAGTTGATGATGGTGCCGTTGGTGACGCCTCTGGTCCGGAGGAGCTCCGCGAGGGCATTCGGCAGGACGTTGAAGACCAAAACTCCGAGGGCCAGCCCGCCAATCATCGCGCCCACGACGGCGGCGTTTTGGACCTTCTCATTTACGGGCTTGGCAGGCGTTTGCTCATCGCCAGGCTTGGCGTATTGAGCGTCCACTTGAACATCGGAGGCGAACTTCATCGCCTTGATGCCCAGGGTCATCCCGTCGAGCAGGGCAAAAGTCCCGCGCAGGAAAGGCTTCATCAGCCACTTTTGGCGACCGATCCAAGTCTTCTCGAGCGGCTCCGTAATTCGGATAATCGTGCCGTTTGGGGCGCGACAGGCGATGGAAAAGAACCTGGGGGTCCGCATCATGACGCCTTCGATGATGGCTTGACCGCCGTACTGTAAATACTCGCCTTTGGGCACGGGGCAATTGTACCTGCGGGGTTTCTGCGGGGTTTCTGCGGGACTTTCGCTAAAGACGCCACCGGAACCAACCGAAATCTCGTAATGTCTGAACAGTAAGTGCGCAATCGCGTCTTACTGATGTAGTTCAAGTCAAAAGGAGGAACCATGAAGGTGACAAACCTGAAATCTATGGAGTTGGATTTAAGCGAGGAAGAAGCGTTTGCTTTACTGGGATTGTGTATGACAAGCCCGGACAAGCTCGATGCAACGGCGGAACAAGCGATGCGAAAGCTAGCGAATTTCTGCAAGAGCGGAACGACCATTGGCAGTGAACACGCTGTCAACAGTCAGCGACTCGACCACGTAGTCTGATCTCCAAATCGTCAATAGCAATCATAAATCAGCGCGGTCCCCGATTGGGGGCCGCGTTTTTTGTTGCTCCCCTTCGTCTTGAAATTAGGGAAACGCAAACTGGCCGGAAAGCGTTATCATAGTCATACAATCACATCAATTTAGTGTGAGGGACTCATATGCGATTTGACAAACTAACTTTGAAGTCACAAGAAGCGATCCAGGCTGCTCAGCAAGAGGCAGTGGACCGCCAGCATCAGCAGATTGACCTTGAGCACATCATGCTGGCGCTCCTGGAGCAAGAAGACGGCGTCGTCCGTCCAATTCTCGATAAGTTGAGTGTAAATGCCGCCAAGATTGCTGCCGACATAGAGGCTGAACTCGAGCGTCGCCCCAGTGTTAGTGGCCAGTCCGCCCAGTACGGGGGGAATATGACTGGCCGTTTGCAGCAGTCCTTCAATGACGCGTTCAAGATCGCCGAGGGTATGGAGGACGAGTACGTCTCCACCGAGCACGTTCTTCTCGCGGCAGTGAAGGACACTGGCGCCGTAGGCAAAGCGCTCAAAAATGCCGGAGTCACCGCCAGCAAGCTTGAAGCCGCAGTGAAGGAGATTCGGGGCGGGCAAAAGGTGACCGACCAAAACGCCGAGGGCAAGTATCAATCGCTCGAGAAGTACGGTATTGACCTGACCGAGCGTGCACGAGAAGGCAAACTTGACCCGGTGATCGGTCGCGACGAAGAGATTCGACGCGTCGTTCAAGTGCTGAGCCGCCGGACTAAAAACAACCCTACACTTATCGGCGAACCCGGGGTGGGCAAAACTGCGGTGGTCGAAGGGCTGGCCCAGCGCATCATCAAGGGCGATGTGCCGGAATCTCTCCGAAGCAAAAGCGTGATCAGCCTAGACCTAGGGGCTATGGTCGCCGGGGCCAAGTACCGCGGCGAATTCGAAGACCGACTTAAGGCTGTCCTTGATGAGATCAAGAACGCGGATGGGCAGATCATTCTGTTCATCGACGAGCTGCACACGCTCGTCGGAGCCGGGAAGGCGGAAGGGTCGCTGGACGCCGCCAACATGTTGAAGCCGATGCTCGCCCGCGGAGAACTCCGATGTATTGGAGCAACCACTCTCAAGGAGTACCGTCAGTACATCGAGAAAGACGCGGCCTTAGAGCGCCGATTCCAAACCGTGCTGGTGGATGAGCCAACGGTAGACGAGACCATCTCGATTCTCCGTGGGCTGAAGCAGCGGTACGAAACCCATCACGGTGTTCGCATCACGGACTCCGCATTGGTCGCGGCGGCCACGTTGAGCAATCGATACGTTAGCGACCGGTTCCTACCTGACAAGGCCATCGATTTGATGGACGAGGCAGCGAGCCGCCTCAAGATTGAAATTGACAGCGTGCCGGCGGAGATTGATGAGATTCAGCGGCAGGTTGCCCAAAACGAAATTGATAAGCAGGCCCTGTTGCGTGAGTCGGACGAAGCCAGCAAACAACGGCTGAAGGCGACTGAGCAGCGCTTGGCTGAGTTGAACGAGGCTCTTGCTGGCAAGAACGCGGCATGGCAGTCGGAGAAGGAGAAGATCGAACGGAGCCGAGCGATCAAGAACGAGATTGAAGGACTTCAGAACGAGATGGAAAGGGCGCAGCGTGAGGCCGATTGGTCCCGAGCGTCCGAGATCCAATACGGGCAATTGCCCAAACTTCAGGCCGCTCTGGACGAGGAAATCAAAGTGCTCAGCGAACTGCAGGGCAAATCCAGACTACTTAAAGAAGAGGTGGACAGCGAGGACATCGCCGAAGTGGTGAGCAAGTGGACCGGCATCCCGATCAGCAAGCTGATGCAAGGGGAGATGGCCAAGTTGGTCACGCTCGAGGACGATCTAGCCAACCGAGTCATCGGCCAAGACGAAGCCCTCAGAATAGTCAGCGACGCCATTCGACGCTCAAGGTCCGGCGTGGCCGATCCCAATCGTCCGATCGGCTCCTTTATGTTCCTCGGCCCCACGGGCGTCGGCAAAACCGAGACCGCGAAGGCACTCGCTGAGTACCTGTTTAGTACCGAAAAGGCGATGGTGCGCATTGATATGAGCGAGTACGGAGAAAAGCACTCCGTAGCACGGCTCATCGGGGCGCCCCCCGGCTATGTGGGTTACGAAGAAGGCGGGCAGCTTACCGAAGCGGTGCGCCGACATCCTTACTGCGTGATTTTGCTCGACGAGGTTGAAAAGGCTCACGCAGAGGTGTTCAATGTGTTGCTTCAAGTCATGGATGACGGGCGTTTGACCGACGGTCAGGGCCGGACGGTCAACTTCAGAAATTCCGTGATCATCATGACCAGCAACCTTGGGGCTCACCATTACGCGGACATGTTCATGAACGCGGAGGAGTTCGAATCGGTGAAGCGCGAGGTCTTGGGCGAGATGCGACACTTCTTCCGGCCCGAGTTTTTGAATCGGCTGGACGACATCATCGTCTTCCGACCGCTGGGCATCAACGAGATAAAGAAGATCGTGGACATCCAACTGCGGCAAGTGGCCGGGCGGCTCTCCGATCGTCGGATCACTATCGAATTGGATGCCAGCGCTCTCAGCCACTTGGCGAGCACAGGGTTCGACCCCGTGTTTGGCGCAAGGCCGCTCAAGCGAGCCATTGAGCGAGAGGTGTTGAACCCCCTCGCCAAGCAAATCCTTGAGGGGAACATTCACGACGGGGATCAGGTGCTCGTGTCCATCGAAGGTGAGGAAGTCACGTTCAATATCGTACGGAACCAAACTGCGATGGCGTAGATTTAGGATGCCCGCCGAAAGGCGGGCTGGTATTCTCCTTCCATGCGGATCCGCGAGCCCTTCAATATGTGGTCCCACCTCATCGGTGGCTCATTGTTTGTCCTGGGTGCGATAGCTCTGTGCGTTGCAAATTGGGGAAATCCGGTGGCGATCGCATCGTTCCTCATCTTCGGCATCGGTGCGGGCTTCCTGTACGCATTCAGCGCGGCTTATCATTGGACACCCGAATCGAAGGGCTGGCTCCAGCGTATGGACCACGCGGGCATTTTCATCATGATTGCCGCCAGCTACACGCCCCTTTGCCTGCTCGCATTGCCCGCACCCCAAAAATGGATTGTTCTTGGGGTGCAGTGGACTCTTGCGATGGGCGGCTTGGCCTATAACCTAGCCAAAGGAAAGCCCCCGGTGTGGGTTCGATTGGTGCTTTACCTATCCATGGGTTGGATGGCGCTGCCGCTTCTCCCGTTCCTGCTCCAAACGACGTCAGTGCCCGTAGTCGCTTGGATGATCGCAGGAGGCGTCACCTACACAGTCGGCGTTTTCTTCTATGCCAGCAAGCGACCCATCCTATGGCCGGGCAAATTTAGTAATCATGAGGTCTGGCACATCTTCGTTCTCGGCGGCACGTTGTGCCATTACACGATGATGTGGTGGCTCTCATGAGTTCCAGCACCGCCCACGAAAGTCCGGCGCAAGCCATCGCCTACGAGTTTTTGTTGGCGATGCCGAAGGTCGAGCTCCATGTCCATCTCGAAGGGGCGATGGACTCTGCGACGATCTGGGAAATGGCGCAGCGAAACGGCGTCTCACTTCCAGTTGATCGCGCAGAGGACCTCCGGCAGTTCTTCCATTACCGCGACTTCGACCACTTCGTGCAGGCGTACTACGCCGCCACCTCCACGATGCTCACGATGGATGATTGGCGGTTGATGATCGACCGGTTCATGGCGGGTCAAGCGAAGCAGAACATTTTGTACACCGAGGCTTTCATTTCGGCCAGCCATCACTTGGCCCGGCACGACCAGGACGAGTGGATCGAGGTGTTGGGCGAGTCGCTTTCCGAAGGAGAGGAGCGGTACGGGGTGCGCGTTCGGCTAATCCCAGATATCTCACGGGAAACCCCCGAAAGTAGCCAAGCGGTCTTGAACTTCGTAAAGCAAGCGCACACTTCGGGAATCGCCCTTGGGCTTGGCCTGGGGGGTCCAGAAGTAGGCTTTCCGCCCGAACTCTTCACCGAAGTCTACGCTGAAGCGCGCGATTTCGGAATGCGGGTCGTGGCTCACGCGGGCGAGACGGGCGGACCAGAGAGCGTCTCGGGAGCTTGGCAAGGACTGGGAGCGGAACGCATCGGGCATGGTTTCCGCGTTCTAGAGGACACGCAATTAACGAGCGACATGGCCGCGGCAGGAGTCCCCTTCGAGTTGAATCCGAGCAGCAACTACTGCATCGGGGTGGTGCCCAAGGATCAGCCGCATCCTATCCGCGCAATGAAAGACGCAGGGCTAGTGGTGACCGTCAACTCAGACGACCCGGCGCTCTTCGATACGAGCTTGACACTAGAGTATCTCAAGCTCCACGAACAAGGATTTAGCCTGGCCGAGTTGTTTGAACTCAGCCAAGCCGCACTCGATGCTAGCTTCTTGAGCCAGGGGGGCAAGGCCGAGCTTCGGCGGGCATATCAAGCCTTCGCCCACGATCAGTTGCAAAGCTAGGGAGCGTCGGGCATCGTGGTGCCACCCGCAGTGCCAGCGGCCTTTCTTGCGGCGTCCTTTGCAGATTGGTGGACTCCCCCTCCTCCCGCACCAGTCACACTCTCCGATCCCTGGACGGGAGCGAGCCCACCTGCACCTGCTCCCATGGGACTTGGATTGACAGCTTGCTCGCTTGGAGCCGATCGGGACTGTACACTCACAACCGGTTCAGCGGCCTTCTCAGTCGGCGCGCAGCCAATGGCGAGTGAGGCGAGCAAGGCGAGAATGGAACATCTGGTCATGCTGCATTCTATCTACAAATTGTCGTTCTTCGGTATCTCGTTATTGCAGGAATGTGCGCCTTTTACATCATTTCGTTGCGAAAGCAAACACTTTGCCGAAAGTTGATGGACAATGTACTAGGAGCCCTCGTTTTTTTGCGGGTGCCCTCGGAGTCAATGATGATAATGAAACCTCGATTTTTCTTGTTCGGTTTAGCCGTGCTGGCGTCCTCCACTGGAGCCTTGCTCCTGGGTTGCGGCGGCGGTGGTGGAGCCGCGAGCGGTGGTGCCAACGTCGGTTTCTACGTTACCGATGACATCAGGACGGGCACGGACGCAGTGTGGGGGACTGTGTTCAAGGTTGAGCTTCTCGCCAGCGATAGCTCGGTCACGACAATGTTCGATGACACCACGGGGAAAGAGTTCAATTTCCGTGCGCTGAACAACGGCGCCAATAATCTTTACACGTTCCTCGCCAAGAACTCCGTGCCTTCCGACAAGACGTTTAACCAGGTCGCGGTCACGATGAGCAACCAACTTCGCGTCCTTGAGACTGGAGACAACACCAGCAGCTCGTACACGTTGCTGGGCACGGCTGCGGGAGCAGGAAAGGTCCGGATCGCGTACAACCTCCCCGCACCCCGAATCTTTACGACGGGGGATGCCCTAGCCATCGACTTCGATCTAGGAAACTTCGTGATCAGTGGTGCCAATGTTACGCCGAGTCTCCGCGATAATAACCGAGGGGGGATCGAGGACGACAACCGCCACAACTCAGACGACATCAAGGGCACCGTTAGCGAACTCGCCGGGGCAAGTCCAAACTTCACCTTCGTTCTGACTGGCGCTTACGGCAGACTAAACGTCCAGACCACCAGCGGCACGGTTTTCTTTAACAGCGACAGTAGTGCCAGCCCGACGCTCAGCAACGGTCGAAGGGTTGAAGTTGAGGGGATTTTGGATGGGACGTCTGGGATTTTCCAAGCATACAAGGTCAAAATCAAGGTGGGCAACGCGGCTGAAGATCCTCATGAGGCAAAGGGGCAGGACTCAAACCTCAACTCGGAAGCAGGAACGTTGCAGTTAGAGGCGTTTGAAACCGAGGGCTTCGTTCCCGCAAATCGAAACATCTTCGTCGTCACAACGGGGGGCACCATTTACCGCGGTAATAATGGCGCACTACTGACCAAGGTCGAGTTCTTTGCTCTCCTTGCGAGTTCATCACACCTGACGGTGGAAGCAGAAGGGACATACAGTGCAGAAAACAACACGCTCGCTGCGACAAAGCTGAAGATCGAGGACGACAAGGAGGGCCATGACGATCCCAACGACAGCGACGTTCGCGGTCAGGCGACCAACCTCAACGCGGGCGCGGGAACGCTGACGGTCACCAACGCGGTCTGCGAGGGCTTCATCTGCCCAAGCCCAACGTTGAATGTCACCACCAGTGGCTCGACGGAGTTCAAGGATGCCAACAACGAGAACGTCAGTCAGGCTGCGTGGTTTGCCGCGCTTGCCGCTCGACCCTCCAACGACCGACCCGTGAAGGTCGAAGGAAATTGGAACGGAACCGTTTTCGCCGCGCGAGAAATAAAAATCCGCGCAGAAGACTAACTTCTGAGTTAAGCTGAAAGCGGCTGCGCAGGTTCTTGCGCAGCCGTTTCTCATTGTTCAATTTGGGTTGCTGAACGCAATCCCCAAGTTTTCCACTTCCCTCTTACCAAATGGTGAGGCTATACTCTCACTGCTCCTCATAATTACGGGGAGAGCTAGCCATGCCAGCCGAACTGACAGAAGAAACCTTACTCGAAAGGCGGTATTTAAACGCGCTCGCCGGTGGAGACACCAGCGCGCTCGGCGGCTTGTATGAGCTTTATGGCGAACGAATTTTCCGATATGCCTTCCGGATGCTGGGTAATCGGAGCGACGCCGAAGACGCTACTGCGGAGACTTTTTTGCGGGTTTTACGACGTGCCAGCGAACTTCGCGCTGACGGCGCATTTCGCACCTGGCTTTTCCGCATTACCCGGAATCTTTGCATTGACCGGATGCGTCAACATAAATTGTTGGAGTTGCCCGCGGATGCCCAATATGGGTCTCCCGAGGAACGAACGACGTTGCGTGTCACAGTTCAGCAGGCTCTTGCGGACCTCCCGCAGGATTATCGAGAGCCCCTGATTTTGTGCGACCTCGAGGATGTTTCAGCCAAGGAAGCGGCGGAAATTCTCAAGATTACGGTTCCAGCGCTCAAGTCGCGCCTCTACCGAGGCCGACGTGCGTTGCGCGACAAACTGGGCGGAGCCCTGGAGAGAAAATGAATCAGTCGGAAATGTACCAAAAGCTGGTGGATATGTACGCCGGCAATGAGCTACCCGAAGAGCTTATGGAAGAGCTCGAAACGGCGGCCTTTGGCGATGCGGAGCTAGCGCGTGAAATGCGCAGCCTTCGCGTGACCGTGAACGCGCTCAAAGCCGTTCAAACACCCCCGTTTGGGGAGGAGACGTTCCATCGAATCCTCTTCAAGCTCTACGCTGCAGGGGCCGATCCGGAGATCCACTCTCCGTCGCCCGCCCTATTGCAGTACCAACTCCCGATGTCGGGATGATAAAGAGAGGAAGTCTGTGAAATTCGAATGCTCGCGTAAAGATCTTGTGGATGCCATCAATCTGGTGGCTCCGGTGGCTAGCCAACGCTCGCCGCAACCCCTATTCCAGACCATTCGTTTGGAAGCCGGCGAAAACGGTTTGAAAATGACCGCCTGCGACGGCGAAATGTGGGGAGAGAGGGTCATTCTCGCCAGCGTCGATGAACCGGGGAGCGCCTGCGTTCAAGCCAAGATTCTGCAGGAACTGGTCGCCCGACTTCCAGATGGCCCAATCTCTATGGACCGGTCTCCCGGCGGCCAGATTTTTGTCCGAGCCGGAGCTTCGGATTGGCGCCTTATGGCTCACAACACCGAAGACTTCCCCACCATCCCCGAGATTACGGCATCCAGCGAACTGCGCTTACAAATGGGCGAGCTGCGAGAAGCGATTGAAGGCGTCATTTACGCGGTCGCCGATGACAACGCTAGGCTTGTTTTGACCGGAGTCTTGTTCTCCTACGACGGTGAAAAACTCACCCTCGTAGCGACCGACACGCACCGCCTCGCCGTGCTCCGAATCGACAAGGCGGGCATTGGCTCCAGTGTGAGCGCGGTAGTTCCCGAGAAAGCTCTTAAGGCGATCAAGAACCTGCCGATCGCTGACGAGGAAGAGGTTAAGCTCGAATTTGATGAAACCCGCTTGATGGTGGATAGCGGCAACGCAAAGGTCGTCTCACAACTCCTTTCCGGAACCTACCCTCAGTGGGAGCGCGTGGTTCCCGCCGAATTCACTCGAACCTGGAAACTTGATCGACAGGAGCTGATTGAGAACCTCGACCGAACTCTAATCTTGGCCCGCGACAGCGCCAACCGTGTCCGTTTCGGTGGCACCGGCATCCAGCTTGTCATCTCCAGCCGTAGCGAAGAGAAGGGCGAAGCGAAGGAAGAGATCCCCGCCGTCATGGACAATGGCGAGATTGAAATTGCCTTCAACGGCAAGTACGTCATGGACGCGCTGAAGGCCATGAAGAGTGACAGCATCGTCGCGCAAATGACCGAGCCCAGCCGCCCTGCGCTGTTCAAGCCAATTGACGAAGGCGATGAGCGGTTCTGCGTCATTATGCCGATGGCATTGAACTAAGTCAGGCCGCAAACCAAGAAAGGGAGCCACGCGAGCGGCTCCCTTTTTCGTACCCAAGCCGGTCGTGCTTCCCGGTATCCTCCACGTGATGAAAGCATGCGTGATTGGGGCCGGGACGATGGGAGCTGGGATCGGCGCTCATTTAGCCAATCTGGGATTTGAAGTCACGCTCCTTGACATGAGCCGCGAGAGTGGCCACGCGTGCTTCGAGCGTGCCAAAAAGATTAGGCCCGCGCACTTCTATCACGGCGACGCGATCAATCGCGTAACTCTCGGGGGAATTGACCAGGATCTCGATGCCGTGCGAGACGCCGACTGGGTTTGCGAAGCCATTATCGAAGATCTCGAAGCCAAGCGCGCTCTGTACTCTCAAATCGCGCCCATGCTCCGAGCAGACGCCATAATCTCCAGCAACACGTCTTCCCTGCCTCTATCCTTGCTCGCCGAGGGAATGCCCGATGACTTCCGCCGCCGATTCATCGGCACCCACTTTTTCAATCCTCCGCGCTATCTAAAACTGCTTGAACTGATCCCCACCGACGAAACCGATCCTGCCGAAATCAAGCGGGTGACCGAATTTCTTGAAGACTCGGTTGGTCGTCGAGTCGTTTTGGCCAAGGACACGCCCGGATTCATCGCAAACCGGTTTGGCATGTGGTCCATGTTCCACGCCATTCACACCGCTGAGAAACTTGGCCTTAGCGTCGAGCAAGTGGACGCTTTCTGTGGCCCATTCTTGGAGCGTCCGCGCAGTGGTGCCTTCCGGCTCAACGATCTCGTCGGGCTTGACGTGATGGCGTTTATCGCCCAAATCATGGCTGACCGGTGTCAGGAGGACCCACACATGGAGACTCTCAGCCATCCGGCCTCAATGACCCATTTGATGGAGAAAGGCTGGATTGGACAAAAGTCAGGGCAGGGATACTACCGAAAGGAAGGCAAAGAGTTGCTCGCCTTTGATCTCAAGACTCATGCCTACCGCAACAGCCTGGAAGTCAAGTTTGATTCGATCGCCCAAGTGGCCAAAAAGCCGCTAGGAGAGCGAATCCGCCACGTGCTTCTGAGCAGAGATGAGGCGGGGGAATTCTTAAGAGAGCATCTGATTCCGGTGCTAAAGTATGCCCTGTACCTGAAGGAGGAAGTCAGCCATAGCGTCCAAGACTTCGACCGCGTGATGATGTGGGGCTTCGGTTGGGAGATGGGTCCGTTTGCGATGATGGACGCCATTGGAGCGGATGCACTCGGCTTCGCGGTACCCAAGTTTTACGAAGATGGGAAGGTGCTGAACCACGCCGGAGTATTTGTCGAACCGCCGGCTGAGCCTCAGTTCCGCACGATTCAAGACTTCCCGGTTGTCGAAACTCAGGACGGCTTCAACGTCCGCGATCTTGGCGATGGCGTTTTGGGAATAGCGCTGACCACCAAGATGGGCGTGATAGATCCTAATCTGGTCCGAACGCTCACCAAATGGCTCGATGGGAAATTTGATCCGTTGGTGCTCTGCAGTGAAGCCCGGTCTTTCTCGGCCGGTTACGACCTCAAGCAGTTTTTGGCTCAGCACGACGCCTCGGACTGGACCGCGCTGGACCAATCGCTGGATGAGCTTCAGCAGCTCACGGTCCTCCTGAGTCTAAAGCGCGTCGTTGCCGCGGTGCATGGTCACTGCCTGGGCGCGGGTTACGAGCTCGCCACATCTTGTTCCCTAATCGCCGCTCACCCAGAGGCCAATATCGGCTTGCCAGAATCGCGCGTCGGCTTGCTGCCCGGCGGAGCGGGCACGTGCCGCCTGCGTCTGCGTTTCCAAACCACTTTGCAAGGCCTCGTTCAAGGCCTCATGCTGATGACTCGGGGACAGGTCAGCTCAAGCGCCGGGGAGGCGTACCATTTGGGCTACCTTGGGCCAAAGGATGTAATCGTCAGCCACCCTGATCGGCTCATCATCGACGCCAAAGACCTCGCACTTGCCGCCCAACCAAGGCCCATGCCGCAGTGGAAAGCGATCGAGGGGCCGCTGGCCGGGATGATTGACCAAGCCCTCACCGAGGCCCGATCTAAGAGTGAGTTCAGCGATCACGATGTGTTCATCGGTCAGCAGATCAAGGAAGTATTTAGGAAGCCGACCACATTCGAGGGTGCACTCCAAACAGAACGAGATGTCTTCCGCGTGCTCCTCAAGGAGGGGCTGACGGTCGCCCGAATCAAACACATTCTTGAATCCGGCAAACCACTAAAAAACTAGCGAAAAAAAACCCGGTCTCTAGACCGGGTGAGGAGTTGGCTACTTCGGACGTTCTGTTCGATCGTCTTATGTTGGTTTGAGGAGCCTCTTGCGGACGCCTTCGAAATTATTGACTCCGCAAATGAACAAAACGTCCTAAGCACTAGGACGTTTGGCCCATTGGGGGTAAATCCGGTACAATTCGAACCTGAAGTCATCGTGGACTTCCAACAAATTTATGACGATTTTGGTACCCGTCAAGCGTGTGGTAGATCCCTACGCAAAGGTCAGGCCGCTCGGAGACGGGAGCGGCATCGACACCACTGGTGTCAAGTTTGAAATCAATCCCTTTGACGAGATCGCCGTGGAAGAAGCGGTGCGCCTCCGAGAGAAGAACCCGGCAATTCAGATCGTCGTGGTCAGCATCGGTGGGGCCGAATGCGAGGAGCAACTCCGAAAAGCTCTGGCGATGGGCGCGGATAAGGCTATCCTAATCGAGACATCCCACGTTTACGATTCTCTAGGAATTGCTAAGGAGCTTGAAGCCGTGGTCGCCTCGGTCCAGCCCAGCGTCGTGCTGATGGGCAAACAAGCCACCGACGACGACTGCAACCAAGCAGGCCAAATGCTCGCCGCTCGGCTTGACTGGCCGCAAGCCTGCTTTGCCTCCAAGGTCGAACTGGGCGCGGAAAAGGCGACGGTGAGCCGAGAAGCCGACCTCGGTGTCGAAACCGTTGAAATGCCCCTTCCCTGCGTCATCACCACGGATTTAAGGCTCAACGAACCCCGATTTGTTGCTCTCCCTGGCATCATCAAGGCCCGCAGCAAGCCACTTGAGCGAATCGCTCCCAAAACCACCTCAGCACCCAAAACACGCACCGTCAAAATGGAGAGCCCGAGCGCGCGATCGGCTGGTCGCAAGGTCGCCAGTGTTGAAGAACTCGTCGCCGAACTCAAGAATCGAGGAGCCCTATCCACATGAGCAAGATTGTAGGCGTTGCCTTTTCGCCCTCCGATGTCGCGGGCATTCAAAGTTTTGCCGCCGCCCTCGGCGTGCCGTTTGATGTCATCCAAATCGTCGGCAGTCCCGTTCTCGACGCGGGCGCTGGCACGGTTTTCGCCGCGCAACTCAGCGATCTTTCGCCAGCAGATGGAATCGCCTCGGGCGTCCACCAAGCCGCCAGCGGCTACAGCCACATCGTCGCCGTCAGTTCGATGGCGAGTAAGGATGTTTTGGCGCGCCTCGCAGGCCTCCTCGATTGCGCGATGGTGACCGATGTCATTGCCGCTCAATCGACCACCGTTTTTCAGCGTCCGGTCGTAGCCGGAACCATTATCCAGACCGTCGAGGTTCTCGCGGAGCCGGTGGTGCTCACGTTCCGCCCCGCCGGTTTTCCAAAGCAAGCCCCCGCCGGTCAAAGCGCCGTGGCCCCGTTTTCTGTCCCGGCGAGCAAGGTCACAATCACCCAAGCCGCTCATAAAACCGGTGGGCGGCCTGACCTCACTCAGGCCAGCGTGGTGGTCTCCGGGGGTCGCCCGCTCAAAGACGCCGCAAGCTTCGAGTCCATCATCGGCGGGCTTGCCGACGCCCTGGGCGGCGCAGCTGGAGCGACTCGGGCTGCCGTGGACAGTGGCATTGCCGCCAACGAACTCCAAGTGGGTCAAACGGGCAAAATCGTCGCGCCCGACCTCTATATCGCTGCGGGAATCAGTGGCTCTACCCAACACATGGCGGGCATCAAAGATTCGAAGCTGATCGTCGCGATCAACAAAGATCCGGACGCGCCGATCTTCGAAGTCGCCGACCTCGGGTTAGTGGCGGACTTGTACGAAGCAATTCCCGCAATCCGCGCCCTGCTTGGTAAATAAGCCTAGAGCGGTTTGAATGCGTACAGTTCGGTCTTGGGCTGTTCGCCGGGGCCGGTCAGTAAGCATTCCAGGCCGCTCTTCGTTTTTGTATACCGAATGGTCTGCGGGAAGTCGGCTTTCTCCCGTTTGAACGTTGCGGTGCCGTCTCCGGTGGAGATCAGCTGAAACGCGACGGGCTTCTTTTCCCCCGCGCTCAGCGCGCCGAGCACGATGTACATGGTCACCTTGCCATCCTTGGCCGTCTCGATCGACAAGAACTCCATGAAGGCGGTCTTGCCGTCCACAATGAGCCGTCCATGCCCAGCCATGGTCCCCGCGGTCGGCTTCGACCAAGTCTCCTCGAAAAGCCCCCCGTCCACCGGAGCCACCCAAGCCCCCGCCATAAAGACCAACGCGTCCACTGTCATGAGTCCCATCGCCACCACATTCATGCCCCATTATAAGACAGCAACGCAGGTTCTTCCCAACAAGTCAACTTTGTACGGGTCGAAGATTCTGCGCGTATAGGAACTACGGAACCCAGATCAAGTATGGGTCAAGATAGAAAACCTATGAAACCGATTAATTTGAAGACAATCTTTACTGGGCTTGTGCTCGCGTCGGCGTCCCTGGCCGTCGCACAGGACGCAATCCGAGTAACCGTGGACGGCAACAACGTTGCCTTTATCGACGTGCAACCCATGATGCGAAATGGCCGGGTCTTTGTGCCGGTTCGCGGCGTGTTCGAGTACATGAACGCCCAGGTCAAGTGGGATGAAGTCAACCGATGCGTGGATGCCCAACGCGGCGAGGACAAGATCAAGTTGCCCATCGACTCGTCCACTGCCGTCATCAATGGATCGAACATACAGATGGATTCCCCGGCGATCATGGTGCGCGGTAGAGCTATGATTCCGCTGCGATTCTTGAGCGAATCGATGCACGCCAAAGTGGCCTGGCTGGAGTCTGAGCGGATGGTGACGGTTGACACGAAGGGACCGGGCGCCATGCCTCAGGAAAAGCCAGACACAAGCCTCCTGATGCTTCTTCGATCCGGCATCTAGCCGTGCCAGAATAGGGGGGTTGCAACCTTCGCCAACCCGCCTGAAGCTTCCAAACCCCTACTTGAGCGCCGCGGTGCTCTCGTGGGGGTTTAACTTTGTGGCGATCAAGATTTTGTATCTCGGCATGGCGCCGGCTTCGTTGGCTCTGTCGCGATTCCTGGTGATGTACCTGGCGATGGTGCCGATTTGCCTTTTCGCGAAGGACTCTCTGAAGTATCCGCATTGGAAAGAGACGGGACCGTTGTTGTTGATCGGCGCGCTGTCGATGGGCGTTTACATGGTCCTGTTTTTGGAGGGAGCGCGGCAGACGACACCGGGTGAGGCGGCAATCCTCATCGCAACCAGCCCGATCTGGACACTCCTATTGGAAGTTGTTTTCAAGCTCGATCGCTTTCGATGGAGCAGTCTGATAGGGGCGGTGATCTCGGTGGTGGGAGTGGCGCTCGTTATCGGGCCCATTCAGACCGGACGAGAGACAACCTGGCTCGGAATCGCCCTCCTTGCGCTAAGCGCGCTGTGCTGGGCGCTCAGCGTTGTTTTGTCGAAGATCCATGGGGCGGGGCGGTCACCGCTGCAGCTCATTACGCTGAGCATGCCCGGTGCGCTGATCGTACTGATCCCGTACGGCCTGATGCCGATGCTCAATACCTCTTGGGTGTCCCTGACCGGTAATCAGTGGCTACTCTTCATGCACGTCGCGCTGATGGCCGGCGCGGTCGGTTTCTTCGGCTTCTTCACCGGCGTGAAGCAGGTCGGGGCGAGCGGGGCAATGCGGTACCAGTTCTTCGTGCCTCCCTTCGCAATGTTGTCGGCCTACCTAGTTCTCGGACAGGCGGTAACGCCGTGGCAACTGGTTGGAGTTCCGGTCGTGCTGCTCGGCGTCTGGTACGCCTCGTGGGCAAGAAAAGAGCCCCTTCCCGTCATCGGGTAGGGGCCCTTTCTGCCGTTCGTAGACGACCTAGTTGTCGACGCCGCCGAAGCTAGCGATCACGAGATCGATGTCTGCGGCGTCCACCTCGCCACTGCCGTCAACGTCGGTCGGAGCGGCGTTTGCGATAGGAGGCACGTTGCCAAAGTCAGCGATGACGAGGTCAATGTCAGCCGCGTCAATTTCGCCGCTGTTGTCGACGTCACCCATGGTGATGGCAATAGAACCCGAGATAGGCGTGTTTCCAGCAGAACCTGAGATAGAATTCCATAGGCTGCCATTTGTCTTTGCTCGAACCTTCACGTTACCGCGTGCGACGGTGTAGAAAGAAATCGAACCGGTCGCCGGTGCGGCGTCCGGGGTTACGATGGTCTTAGCGTCCAACAACTCGTTGGTAGTGGCATCAAGAACCTGCACCGCGATGGACCGCGAACTAGCCGTGGAAGGGGTCCCAACATAGTTGAGCAAGCTTGCGGATAGATCAATTCGACCTGCGTTTCCGACTTGGTACACATCAACCCCCTGGGTTCCTCCCTTAAAGTTGGAGATGAACAGGTACTGGGTGCCGTTCAATTGAGCTTGACCAAAATTAATGTGATAATGCGTGAAGTTTCCAGCCGGACTGCCTGTCAACGTTGAGAAAACTGTGGATCCGGTAGCGTCAGTGATTGTAACACTCCCAGCTGAACCGCTTCCTGCTAAATCATCGTTGAACATCACAAATGGTGAGTAGCCTGGGCCACCGCTCACCGCCATAATGTTCTGTCGCTGTCGGCTGCCGTTAACCAGGTTGGCGACTTGGAGCGGAGAAGATAGGCCGTTAATGGGTCCATCGTTTGCTGGCGTCCGGGTTCCGGTCCACACATCGTTTACGTGTCGGTAGTACGGATTTCCGCTGGCATCGAATGCGAATCCACGGAGGAAGTCTGCACTCACCGGCACCGGAGCCGTCGGAAAGTTTGTTGAAAGCGGTGAGGCCGCCGAACCATCGGAGGTGTTCGCGAAGATGATTCCCCAGCTGTTCAATCGAAGGAAAGCAAGAGTGTTTCGAACAGGATCAATCGTGACATCCTGATAATTATCGCCGCTCACTTCGCTGCCATAAAGGATACCGTCCACCAAGTTGCCGCCGACGGAGGTTTGAAGGTTGCCGGCAAAATCGTACTTGCGACCTTCCATAGACGTGGTAGCGCTTCCAGTCCCGCCCAAACTCGACCAGAACCACACAAAATTGCCGTCAATAATCACCTTGGACGGACGAGCCTGAGTGTCGTCCTTGATGACGCGAGTCAAGCTCCTGCTTGGTTTCCACCAGTTGCTGACCTTGATGAAGGAAGCCTCGGTGCCGCCTTCGCCACTGAAAAACATCGAATCGCCCGAGACTGCGACGCTAGATATGCGTTGACTCAGCAGCCACGGTTGCGCCACGTTGTCAGGGTTGCCCGTAGATGGCGAGACCACATATGTTACGTGATTCAGAATTGGTGCCTGAGCGTTGCCGGCGACGGCGAGTGCGGCGCCCATTGCCGCGAATAAGACCTTCTTTGTCATGAGAGTTCATTTTCCGCCGCCTCCTCGCACATCTACAGATTGTCAAGCAAACGACGCAACCAGAGTATACAGCGAGAGGCATTCCAAAGCCTGAAATAGGTTCGGAAACCGGTATTGGTACGGGCTACCCTCAGTGAATTGCTTGCTCGGTTTCAGCGTTGAAGAAGTGCAGGTGATCCAAGTTCACCGTGAATTCTGCGTGGTCGTCAATCTTTAGCTTGGTGCCTGCGTCAATGCTCGCCAGGAATGAGTGATTCCCCGCTTTCAAATAGGCAATGTACAAGTGGCCTAGTGGCTCTAAAACGTCTACTTGGGCTCGCAACGTATTCTCAGACGTCGTAGCTACCGGATTATTCATCTGCGCATCGTAGATATTTTCGGGTCGAATACCCAGCGTGACTTTCTTGCCCGCGTAGGCGGCAACCGGATGTCCATCAGGTACGGGAAGCTGGAACGCTTCGGTGTCGACCCAAAGTCGTCCATCAACCTCTCGAATGATTGCATCGATGAAATTCATCGGCGGAGCCCCGATAAACCCAGCTACGAACTTGTTCGCGGGTTGGTTATAAACCCTTTCCGGGATATCGCACTGCTGGAGAAGCCCGTCCTTCATGACGGCAATCCGCTGGCCCATCGTCATCGCTTCGACCTGGTCGTGGGTCACATAAATGGTCGTGATTCCCAGGTCCCGGTGCAGGCGAATGAGCTCAGCTCGCGTCTGAATACGTAGTTTCGCGTCCAAGTTTGAGAGTGGCTCGTCCATCAAAAAGACTTTGGGCTGGCGCACAATGGCCCGCCCGAGTGCCACGCGCTGTCGTTGACCGCCCGAAAGCTCCTTTGGACGACGGTGCAAAAGGTGCTTGATGTCGAGCATCTGAGCGGCGTCCTGGACGCGCTTGTCGATGCTCTCCTTGATGGATTTAGCTTCAGCCGAGTGGGTGAGTTGCCAGAAGAAGCCCTTGAGCTCCCGCAGGCGTAGTCCGAAGGCGATGTTGTCGTACACCGTCATGTGCGGATAGAGGGCGTAGTTTTGAAAAACCATCGCGATGTCGCGATCTTTAGGAGGCACGTCATTGACACGCGTCTCCCCGATGACGAGGTCACCCTCGGTGGCCTCCTCTAGTCCGGCAATCATCCGGAGAGCAGTGGTCTTGCCGCAACCCGACGGGCCGACCAACACCATGAACTCCTTATCCTGAACCTCCAAGTTCAGGTTGTCTACCGCGCGGACATCGCCCGCGAAAACTTTAGATATGCTTCGAAACCCAACTCCGGCCAATATTCATCCCCTCCGAAACTGACGGAATGAGTATAGACCACGATTTCGGGAAACGTTTCTAGGCTAGGCGACATACTCGCGCGGCGTAACGACCGCACGCACCCGAGTCTTGGCTTGATACATCTTGGCGTCCGCCATTTGGAGGAGAACCTCCAGCGACTCAGGGATCCGCTTGACCACCGCAATGCCCACACTGGCCGAAGCAGGCAACCCGAGTTTAGAGAGCCTGTCGCGCAAGCGCTTTCGAAGGGAGCGGGCCATTGCCTGCGCCTCATGATCGCTATGTACAGCCATCAGCACGAGAAATTCGTCACCTCCAGTTCGCACGATAAGAGTATTTCGTTTCCGCGTGGAAGTCAAGACCTCACCCACGGCTTGCAGCACTTGATCACCGGCGTCATGACCATAGGTATCGTTGAGCGCCTTAAAATTGTCGACGTCGATCACGATCGCCGCCATGCTGATGCGCTTTGCTGCCGCGTAGCTCATAAGCCGTGGGGCGAGTTCATCCATGCCGCGCCGATTTAAAGTGCCAGTAAGGAAATCGGTCACTGCCGTACGCTGCACGATGTTTAGTGTCTGCACCAACGCAACCAGCGCACCCGCCACGGTGAGTTGCACGAACATGTTGATTGCCACGACCAACAGAGTTTCCTTGCTTGCCTGCTCAGACAGGCCCACGGCCAACTGACTGGAAACGTAGCTGAGAGCGGAGACCGTTGCCACCGGATAGAACATCCGACTGCGGAATCGCAACGCGACGAACAACGGAATGATCAGGTATAGCCCTGTGAGCTCGACGTGGCGTAACCCCACGGTATCTGCGATGCCAACTGCGATAAGCATCAAACTCGACATTCCACCCACTAACATGGATCCCCACGTAGTCTCAAAGCCACTTCCCAAGGGGACAGTGACCACGTCTTCGAGGATGCCGGTTTGCTTCTGTTGGATGTCGGATTCGAGGGGCATAAGAGCTCCAATAGGATCGTCGGCAAGTTTCTTAGAAACTTGAGCCCCAATGAGCCTTACGACCTACCAGAACTTGGTGCATAATGCGCCCATGTCGCAGGACATTAAGCGCATCGTTGCCACGGACTGTGGATCCACCACCACCAAAGCCATTCTTATTGAGCGGAATCCCGAGGGAAAGTACCGTCTCGTAGCTCGCGGAGAGGCTCCAACCACGGTTGAACGCCCATTTGAAGACGTCACAATTGGCGTTCTGAACGCGATGACCGAGCTTGAGGAAATCACCGCGGAAGAAGTGCCTGAAGAGCAAGGGTTCAAAAAGGGTCGCCGTAAGCTCATCAAGGACGGGCACGTGTTCAAACTGCTCAAAGACGGCAAAGTCATTGATACCCGCAGCAACGAGCTAGAAGGCTCCGATATTTACGTGTCGACCAGCTCCGCTGGCGGCGGACTCCAGATGATGGTTGCCGGCGTGGTCAAAGAAATGAGCGCCGAGTCTGCCGAGCGCGCCGCCCTCGGTGCAGGCGCGATTTTGATGGACACCCTAGCCATCAACGACGGCCGAAAAGAATTCCAGAAGGTGGAGCGCCTTCGTCAACTTCGCCCAGACATCATTCTCATGTCGGGTGGTACCGACGGCGGAACCCGAAGCCATCTCATCGAAATGGCTGAAGTCGTGCGCCGAGCGGACCCCAAGCCGCGCTTTGGCGACATGAAGCTCCCGCTGATCTTTGCCGGCAACATCGAAGTCCGCGACGAAGTGGCAGAAGTGCTTGGCAAAGACATCGCCGTGAAGATGGTGGACAATCTCCGCCCGACCATGGAGCGAGAGAACCTCGATCCCGCCCGAGACGAAATCCACGAGCTCTTCCTTGAGCACGTGATGCAGCAGGCGCCCGGCTACAACAAGTTGCTCGAATGGGCCAGCGAAGAAGTCATGGCGACCCCAAATGCGGTGGGCAAGCTGATGAAATCGTACGCCGACCAAGAAAAAATCAATTGCTTGGGCGTAGACATCGGCGGCGCGACGACTGACGTTTTTTCCGTGTTCAAGGGCATCTACAACCGTACGGTGTCCGCGAACCTGGGCATGAGTTACTCGATCTGTAACGTGCTCAAGGAAACGGGCATTGACAACATCGCTCGCTGGATTCCATTCACGATCGACCCGCGCGACGTCCGAAATCGGCTCCGAAACAAGATGATTCGGCCGACCACGATTCCCCAGGCTTACGAAGACTTGCTCATCGAGCACGCGGTGGCTCGAGAAGCTTTGCGACTCGCATTCGACCATCATAAGTCGCTGGCACGCTCTCTAACCGGTTCCCAGCAACAGCGCGACGTGGGCCAAATCTTCGACCAGGGCCAGTCGGGAGACACCCTCATTAAGATGATGGACCTCGACATGGTGATCGGCTCTGGCGGTGTACTCAGCCACGCTCCCCGCCGTGCGCAATCTGCCTTGATGATGATGGATGCCTACCAACCTGAGGGCGTCACGATGCTCACGGTGGACTCCATCTTCATGATGCCGCACCTCGGCGTCCTCAGCGAGCACTTCTACGAAGCCGCTAAGGAAGTTTTCGAGTTCGACTGTATCGTCAAGTGCGGACACTGCATCTCGCCCATCGGCGTTCTGAAGCAGCCAGAAACCGCCATCACGGTCAGCGGTAGCGGTGAGAACCACAGCGTCATGTACGGCGACATCCTTGTCATCCCGTGCGGCCGCGGCGAATTCAAGGAATTCACGGTGACTCCGCACAAGCTCCTCGATCTCGGCGCAGGCAAAGGCAAGGCGATCACCCAGAAGTTCGAAGGCGGCACCGTTGGCATCATCATTGACGCCCGCGGACGACCATTCTCGCTACCAGACGAGATGGCAGCGCGGGTCAAAAAGCAACGAGAGTGGCTCGCCGCCATGGGCTTGCCGATTCCAAAACAACCATAAGCGAACAGGTCTGGGCAGTAAAACGTCCAGACCTTATCGGAGTTTCTCGCATGAAAATTAAGTTCATTTCCCTTTCGATTTTCGCCTGCGTGGTCGGAGCCATGGCGTTCGCCCAGGTCACCACCAGCAGTAGCTCATCCAGCACTGGATCTGCCCAAGCCGCTGGTTCGGCTCGAGCGGGTGCGACGAGCAGTCAAAGTTCCAGCAACGGTGCGGTCAACAGCACCATTCAAGGTCAGAAGGTTTTTGTCGCCGAGTACATAATGCGCTCGAGCAGTGCCTCCACCACCGACGAAATGCAACGAACGGTCAACGAACATGAGAAGTATGCCGTGGGCATGGCCAGTAAGCACGCATTCCTCTTAGCTGGGCAGTTTCTGGAAGATGGCAATCGTATGATCGCCTTCACCGCAAAAGACGCGACCACGGCGAAGCAAATCGCCGAGATGGCACCACTGGCGAAATCCGGCCTCTGCACCGTGAAGCTCCGCGAACTGAAAGTTTCCGTCATAAAATTGGGCGGGGCGCAGCAAACAATCGAAGCGACACCAGATGCTATGGATGTCGATCCCGGCACCCGTTGACTTTTCCACCGTCGGCGCGGCATAATCTTAGCTAACCTGTTGACAGCAGCGTGGCCGAGAGCCTAATGAGTCGCAAGACTTGCGCGCCGAGGGATCGCAAAACCGCATAGATTTCAAACTCGCCAATCGGCGGGAATTGAGGGCTTGCCGCGATCTTTTCGTGGCGAGCCCTCACTGCGTTTGCTGGCACAGTCGAAATAGAAACGCCATGCCTACCGCAGAAAAAGCGCAAACAATCGAACAGGCCAAAGACTGGTACGCCCAGTCGAAGGGAGTCATTTTTACTGACTACCGCGGCCTCTCGGTGAAGCAAGTTCAGAAATTGCGCAGCGACCTGCGAGCGAAGGGCGGCGAATTGCACGTGATCAAGAACACCCTCTTCCAACGCGCCATCGGAGACGATGCTGCCGTGATTCCGGAAGATCTACAGGGTGGTCCCACCGCTTATGCTTTCCTGTTCGATAACGAGACCGAAATTGCCAAAATGCTTTTCGATTTCGCCACTTCGAGCAAGAAGCTAGCCGTGAAGGGCGCGATCTTTGCTGGCAAGCCGATGACCGACAAACAGGTCGAGGCATTCAGCAAACTTCCCCCACGCGACGTGCTTATCGCCCAGGTTATTGGTGCCATTGCGGCTCCGATTTCAAACCTGGTGGGCACCATCGAAGCCTTGTATGCCGACCCGATCCGCGTGATCGGCGCCGTTGCCGACAAGGTTGCCGAAGGCTCCCCCGCGCCAGCTCCCAAGGCTGCTGCCGTCGAATCTACCCCCGCACCCGAAGCCGCACCGGCTGAAGATGCCGCCCCCGCCGAAGCTCCTGTAGCCGACGCACCTGCAGAAGCTCCAGCAGCCGAAGCAACCCCAGAAGGAGAAGCTAACTAATATGTCCGTCGTAGCAGAACTCGTTGACAAGATCAGTACCATGACCGCCCTTGAGCTTTCTGAGCTCAAGTCCGCCCTCGAAGACAAGTTTGGCGTCACCGCCGCCGCCCCCATGATGGGAATGCCCATGATGATGGGTGCCGCACCGGCCGCCGCTGAAGAAGAGAAGACCGAATTCACGGTTATGCTCACCGCAGCGGGCGACAACAAGCTCGGCGTCATCAAGGTCGTTCGAGAAATCACCGGTCTCGGCCTCAAAGAAGCCAAGGACCTCGTGGATGCCGCTCCGAAGCCAGTCAAGGAGAACACCACCAAGGACGACGCCGAAGCGCTCAAGAAGCAGATCGAAGAAGCCGGCGGAAAAGTCGAACTCAAGTAAATCGACTTCCCTATCCAGAAAATCCCTCGCGCCCTACGGCTCGGGGGATTTTCCTGTATTCGGGTGCTGCGCCGACACCCAATCCACCTCAATCCCGCGCGCCATCAGCAACTGCGAAAGCTGCCCCACGTGCCCCTGCAAGTGCCGCACATTCACCAACTGATGCTCCAATTTTGAAATCGGATACCAAGAAAATCCCGAAGTCGGCGACGATAAATCCAGCGCGTCCACCATGTCGTCCACCCGGAAATCCAGCCATTTCAGGTACTTCATCGCGTCCTTTTGGCTCAGCGCCGCAACCACCGGCGGATCGCCCCAAAGCGCGGGCATCGAAGCCTCATGCCCCACCCAAGGCACCATCGCCTTCTCGCCCTCCAGCAGATACCAGTGAGAGTAATACAGCGCGTGATAAACGATCCGCCAATAACTCCGCGGATGCTTCCCCTCCAGCCAAAGCTCCTCCGGGCACCGCCGAATGCACAGCCGCATCATCTTCAAACTCGCGTGATACTGGCTCTTCAAAGCCGCCTTGAGTTCCGTCACTTAGCGACTCTCGCCGACCGAATCCGATCGCCGCGCCTCACCCGATCCACGACCTCCATCCCCTGCGTCACCTTCCCTACCACCGCGTAGCTGCCGTATAGCCGCAGGGAGTCCCTCTTCAAAATGAACAACTGGGAGTCGCCGGGGACTTGGAAGCCGGTGGAGGCGATTCCGACCACGCCTCGGTAGAAATTCACGTTCACTCCGGGCTCGAAGATCGGGATATCCTTGCCCGACCCGCCGTCGCCCACCGCTTCGCTCGGCTCCAATCTGCCCGTCTTCGGGTTCTTCACGTCGAGAGGCATTTTGATGCTCTGCGGCGCGCCCCATTGGGTCACCCAATTTTCCACCCGGTGGAAGCGCTGCCGATCATAAAACCCCTTCTTTACCAGCGCCAAAATGTGCTCCACCGTTTTGGGCGAGAGCTTCGGGTCGGTGGTGATCACAAACTTGCCGCCTCGCTCCAACTGGAACTCGATCTTCGGCCCATTGGGACGATACGCCTCCGCCCCGGTCTGGCCCATCGTCAACGCCCCAAGAAGAATCGCCGTCATCATGATCCGAAGTCTATCTCATACACCCCCGGAGGATAGCCTTTAGGCTGTCACCCGGCGTCAAGACTTTAGTCTTGAGCAAGCAAATGCCTAGCTGGAGAGCGACCCCGAGCTCGCGGTCGGCGCGAGGGTTGACTAGAGGCCCCCATTCGACCCTGGCGATGCCCGCAAAAGTTAACCAAAAGTGTGTGATGTTTGTCATTTCGTGGCGTATCCTTGTTCTATGCACAGAGTCCGAATCGCCGCCGCCCTCGCTTCCCTGCTGGTCTCCGGAATCGCCTCCGCCCAGTTCACCCTCACCCCGGTGATGAACCCCAACGAGCGCGCGGTGCAGATCGCGACGGCCCCGCGAGACCCCGACACCCAATACTTGGTGGAACAGCGCGGCTGGGGGACTTCGACCATCGGCAAGATTCGCGCGTTCAGCCGCTCTTCCGGCGCGCTACTCGGCACCGTGCTTACCGTGCCGGACATGACGGCATGGAACGAAGGCGGTCTCCTAGGCATGGCCTTCCACCCCGAGTTTGGTCAAATGGGCTCCCCGAACTCGCGCAAGTTCTATATCTTCGTGACGGCCGTTCAGCCTGACACCACTTTCGCCAGCGAACTGCGAGAGTACGAAATGGTCCCCGGCTCGACGATTCTCGCCGATGCGGCCACCGCGAACGTCCTTCTAAAATTCCCCCAAACCACCCAGTTCCATAAGGGCGGCACCCTGCGTTTCGGGGAGGATGGCCTCCTGTATATCGGCGTAGGCGACGGCGCGCTCTTCGGCGTGCCCCAAGACCTGGGGCAATACTACGGCAAGATTCTGCGCCTCGATGTGAACGGCGACGACTTCCCCGCTGACCCCTTGCGCGACTACAAAATCCCCGCTTCGAATCCCTTCGTCGGCGTGCCCAGCGCGCTCGGTGAGATCTTTGCCCGCGGCCTCCGCAACCCCTGGAAATGGAGCTTCGACCGAACAGCGGACAACGGCTTCGGCGGCATGTTCATCGGCGATGTCGGCCAAGACTCACGCGAAGAAGCGAACTACATCGCACCCGGCACCAGCGGCCAAAACTTCGGTTGGTCCAATTGGGAGGGCCGTTTGAATGCGCAAACCGGCCAGCCCGATCCCATGCCCGCTAACCTCACCGGACCGTTCTTAGACTATGGGCGGGAAGTTGGCGTCTCAATTGCCGGAGGTGTGGTCTATCGAGGCACGGACCTCGGGACTAGCTTTTATGGTCACTACATTTTCGCCGACACGATGTTCCGCTGGATCTCTTGGCAGCCGATGAACTTCGACCTCGAGACCGGCGCGCTGCTAACCTCCGTGCCCACCATCCTCGCGCTCAGTTCTACGCCGAGCCAGGCGAACACGGGCCAAATCACTTCCATCGATCCAGATAGTCGCGGTGAGCTGTGGTTAAGCACCTACAACGGACGCTCGCTGAAGGTGACTCGAACCGCTGGAGTAAGCCGCTCCGCTTCCGGCACGATTACTCTCGGCAACGCTGCCGGGCCATATCTGCCGGTTGGTGTAAACGTGGAGATTCGCATGAATGCTAATCCTCTGGATGTGATTACGCTTCAAGTCGGCCTTTCCCCGACCGGCACATTCAAAATCCCTGTGCCGACGGGCGCCGGAACGCTTTCGGTAGACCACGGCTCCTGGCTCAAGCGCGTCGTCGCATTTGACTCGACTTCCGTTAATGTCACCGGTCTAAGTCTTTCTTTGACAAACGGCGATGTCGACCGATCCGGAGAAGTTGACGCCGCCGACATTGACTCGGTCATCGCCTCCTTCGGCCTGGCTTACGGTGATCCCAGCTACGTGGCCGGTCGAGACAACGACGTAGATCGTTCAGGCGAGGTAGATGCAGCGGACATCGACATCGTGATCGCCAACTTCGGCGCGACGGATGATTAGCCCTCAGGAGGGGGACCTTTAGGTCGCCTTTGGAGCAAGGCATTTATGCCGTTCCGAACGCGGCCTGAAGGCCCCGCTCCAAAGGCAGCCTGAAGGCTCCCCTCCAGTAATGGTACGATTTTGCAATGCCCACCCTTGTTCTCGTTCGCCACGGCCAGTCCCTTTGGAATCTCCAGAATCGCTTTACGGGGTGGGTGGACGTCCCCTTGACCGAGAACGGAATCGGTGAAGCCCGCTCCGCGGGAGAAAAGCTCAAGGGAATGCCATTCGACGTGGCCTACACCAGCGCCCTCACGCGGGCGCAACACACCCTCCAGCTCATCCAAGAAGCGATGGGCACACAGATCCCCGTGATCCGCGATCAGGCTCTAAATGAGCGGCATTATGGCGACCTGCAGGGCCTGAACAAAGACGACACCCGGGCGAAATACGGCGATGAGCAGGTCCACATCTGGCGGCGCAGCTTCGATATCCCGCCACCGAACGGCGAAGCCCTCAAGCAGACCAGCGAGCGGACCATTCCCTTCTATGAGGGCTGCATCTTTGGCGATCTCAAACAAGGCCGAAATGTTCTCGTTGTAGCCCACGGCAACAGCAATCGCAGCATCGTGATGGCCCTCGAAAAGTTGAGCGGCGATGAGATCATGAAAGTCGAGCTCGCGACGGGTGTGCCGGTCGTGTATGAAGTGGCATTAGACGGGAGCGTGGTGTCAAAGCGCATCTTGGAATAGGATCGCGGCACTAATCGGACTTCGTCGGCGATACTATTGCGTATCGTGCGTTCTACACTGACTGTTTTCGTCGCTGCGGCCCTTGCTGCCTCCGGATATTCCCAAGCCAAGGTCGGCAGCTTTGATCTTATTCAGCGCGGTGATCTTCGCGCGCACCTCGAATTCATCGCCCACGATCTCCTCGAAGGCCGCGATACACCGAGCCGCGGCCTCGACCTCGCCACTCTCTATGTCAAGAGTCAGCTCAAGCTCTGGGGTCTGACGCCGGCGGGTGACAAGGACTCCTTCTATCAGAGCGTGCCACTCGTTTCACGCCAGGTAGATACGAAAGCGAGTTCGATCAGCTTCGGCGGCGAAACGTTCGCCTATGGCGATTTCACCGCGACCGCTAGCGCTTTAGAGTGGAGCGGCCCGGTCATTTACGTCGGGCACGGCGTCCAGGCCCCCGCGATGGGCGTGGACCCCTACGGCGACATGGACCTGAAGGGCAAGATACTGTTGATCCGAGGATCGGCCCCCGCAGAAATCGCCCGATCTGAAGGCGCCAAATCCGCCGAGAGCATCGCCAATGAGAAAGGCGCCCTCGGCGTCGTCTACGTTTCGAATCAGACCGGCAGCGCTTGGGAAGACACAGTCTCCGCGAGCCTCTTCCCAGGGCGAGCACGTCCGGCTTGGTCGGGCGGTGAATCTCGCCGTGGGCGCACGATGGTCACCATCGGCTCCGAACTAGCCTCCAAGATGCTCGCGGGCGTTTCCGACACCGACCCCATGAAGCCCGTCGGCAGACTGCTGACCCAACCATTTTCCGTAAAAGTCACCGCGGGCGACATGCCCGTCGCGACCCAAAACGTGGTCGCGATAGTACCCGGCACCGATCCGGTTTTGAGCAAGGAATACGTGGCCGTTAGCGCGCACATTGACCACGTCGGGATGCGCGAGACGCCTCCTGGGGTGGACGGAATCTACAACGGTGCTGACGACGATGGCTCCGGGGTGGTGGCCGTGCTCGAATTGGCGCATGCCTTCGCTACCGGCAAACGCCCCAAGCGCTCCATATTGTTCATCTGGCACACCGGCGAGGAAAAGGGTCTCTGGGGCTCGGAGTACTACGCAAACAACCCCACCGTCCCTCTGAACGCTCTTACGGCCTTGATCAACATCGACATGATCGGCCGCTCGCGACCGATGGGCGACACGAACCCACGCAACAATGTCCGGACGCCGCCGAACGCCATTTATGTCGTGGGTTCAAAGCGAATCAGCACCGAACTTGGGGAGATCCTCCAAGACATCAATCGCAAAACCTATAACCTGACCTACGACTACAAGTACGACGACCCGAACGACCGCGAGAACATTTACGGGCGGAGCGACCACTACAACTATGCCCTGAAGGGAGTGCCGATCGCGTTTTACTTTGACGGTGTCCACCAGGATTACCACCAACCGGGCGACGAGATCGACAAGATCGACTTCGACAAGATGGAGAAGGTCACGAGGACAATCTATTCCTCGCTGTGGGAGCTAGCCAACCGCAAGGCCCGCGTGAACGTAGACGCCCCTAAGTAGGGGCGGCGAGGGCAGTAAAGCTGTTGGCGGGCGAATGCATGAATTCGACCTTGGGATATTGCTTCTCCAAGTAGCCCGCGTTCCATGCGCTCGCAATCAGCACGCACGGCGCGCCGTGTTGGTCGTTCAGCCGCAGGGCGGTGTCGCCCCAGTACACCGACTCAATCTCCGCCTTGTCCCCGCCAAGCCAACGAACGACTTCGTGGTGCAATGGCTCAACGTTGGTCTTCACCCCATACTCGCCCATCAGGCGGTGCTGAACCACCTCGAACTGCAATCGGCCGACCGCCCCAAGAATCGGCTCACGGCGATGGGCACGCACGTCCCAGAAGAGCTGAATAAGCCCTTCTTGGCAAAGCTGCTCCACTCCCTTTTCAAAGTGCTTCAGCCGCGATACGTCCATGCTGTGGAGCCGCGCGAACACTTCCGGCACAAACTCCGGGACTTCGTCAAACATGATCTTGGGGTCAGTCGAGATCGTGTCACCTAGCAGGAAAGCGCCCGGGTTGGTCAAGCCCACGATGTCGCCCGGATAGGCCAAGTCGACCGTCTCCCGTTCCTGGGCAAAGAGGCGCTGAGGTCG
This sequence comes from Chthonomonas sp., assembly GCA_031425375.1. Taxonomy (GTDB): domain Bacteria; phylum Armatimonadota; class Fimbriimonadia; order Fimbriimonadales; family Fimbriimonadaceae; genus JAFLBD01. The sequence continues at coordinate 120,263 of JANPJF010000004.1, forward strand.
GGAAAGCTTAAGTTTCTTTTTGGACCGCTGATTAGTGGCGTCCATGTCCTTCTCGAAGGTCCCAGTTACAATTCGCATGAACGCAATGCGGTCCCGGTGGTTCGGGTCCATGTTCGCCTGAATCTTGAATACGAATCCGCTGAACGCATCCTTTTCTTCAGCGCCCGTGAGCTGCTTGATGCGAAGGTCAGGCGCGGGTGCCATGCCGAGGAAGGCATCGAGGAACAGGCTGACGCCGAAATTCGTGAGAGCGGATCCGAAAAAGAGTGGAGTTAGCTCGCCCTTGAGCACCCGTTCCAAGTCCAATTCTTCGCCAGCAACGCTAAGCAGGTCAGTCTCCTCGATCAGCTTGTCGAACAACTCGCTTCCCAGGATCTCGGGCAGGCGAGGGTCGTCAATGGAAAGAGTCTCTTCGGATGCTCGGCGGGCGCCATGGGCAACCTTTTGGTAGAGGTGGACAGTGCGTGAACGCAGGTCACAGATTCCCTTAAAGTCCATTCCCTGCCCGATCGGCCATGTGACCGGGACGCTGAAGATGCCCAGACTAGCTTCCAGGTCCGCCATGATCGCGAGGGGGCCTGGGCCGGGCTGGTCGAGCTTGTTAACGAACGTGAAAATCGGGAGGCCCCGTTGCTTGCAGACGGCGAATAGCTTTTTGGTCTGCGTTTCGACCCCGTTGGCATTGTCGATGAGCATCACGGCGGCATCAGCGGCGGTGAGGGTCCGGTACGTATCGGCACTAAAGTCGTCGTGGCCCGGGGTGTCGAGAAGATTCAGGACATGGTCTCGGTAATCAAACTGCAGCACCGTCGAAGTGATCGAGATGCCGCGTTGCTTTTCGAGCTCCATCCAGTCAGAGGTGGAGCGGCGCTGATTGCGGCTGGCCTTTACCGACCCTGCTAGCTGGATCGCCCCACCGTAGAGCAACAGCTTCTCGGTGAGCGTGGTTTTTCCGGCGTCGGGGTGCGAGATGATCGCGAAGGTGCGACGACGCTTGGTTTCGGTCTGGATATCGGCCATAGGGCTGGGGTGCCTTGAAGATACCCGGCTCACCGATTGGCGAGGTCAGCGGCGAACTTCCCGCTGAGCGCCACCATCGGCATCCCCGCCCCGGGTTGAACGCTACCACCGCAGTAAAAGAGGTTTTTGATCTCCTCATCTACACACCTTAGAGGCATCATCCCCCACAGCCGGTGCTTCTCATCCGGTCCGTAAAGAGAGCCCATGTAATTGCCGTCGCGCTCGTGAAACGTGACTGGCGTTTGGACCCTGGTGAATTCAATCTCCTCGGGCTCGAACCGGATGTTGTAAGGACGTAGCGTGTTCCAAATTCGTGATTGGTATTCCGCTTGCTCCCGCTCCCAATCAATGTGCGGCTCCATCGCGGGGCAAGTGATGACGGCAAATACGTTCGAGCACCCCCCTGGCGCAGTAGCGCCGTCTGTCTGAGCCGTTTCGTTGAGATACACAATCGGCTGGGCAGGAAATTTCCGCTCTTGATAAAGCTCTTCGAAGCCCTGCTCGAAATCAGGAGGGATGACCAGCGTGTGGTGGCTAAGTTCTGGCAGCTTACGCTTGATGCCGAGATGGACCGTGAAGTAACTGAAGCTCGGTCGCTGGGTGCTCTCTTGGCCTTTCCAAGTTGAGGTGCTAAGTCGGTCACGGTTTGATATCACGCGGTCCGCACGAACGACTTCGCTACCGAGTCGCACTCCCTTCACTGTTTTGCCTTCGATGATGAGACCAGTAACTTCAGACCCGAATCTGAATTCGACTCCGAGTTCGGAAGCAAGGCGGAAGAGCGCCGCCGGGATCGCTCCTATTCCACCGATCGGCCAATAAACGCCTCGGCGCATCATGAAGTACGGTATCAAGAGCGAGCCAGGAGAGGGAGAGCGGTAGGACTGCCCGCTGTAACTGGGGAAACCGTAGAAGAACGCGCGCAGAAGCGAAGACTCGAACATGGAGTCCACCACATCCTTATAGGGCTTCATCGCCTTGGCGGCACTCGCAAACCGCGCCATACCGAGCGACACCATTTGCAGCGGCGAATGGACCGGGTGATCAAAGATCGTCTTCGTCATCCCCTCGATCACCGGGTCGAGCCTTTCGATCAGCTGCTCAAGGTTGTTGCGATCGCGTGGCGCGATTTGATCCATGAGCGCAAAGCACTTCTCGGGATCAGAAGGAAGATCAATCGGATCGGAAAAACCTGGGTGAAAAACGCGAGTGAACGGATCGAGGCGTTCGAAACGGAGATAGTCCGCCATGTTCCGGCCGGCTCTCTTGAAAATTTCCTGGTAAATCTCGATGAGGATGACGATCGACGGACCGGGGTCGAGGCGGTAACCGCTCTCAACTATTGGCGAGGCTTTGCCACCGTGCGATGGCCTCTGCTCGAGTACGAGCACCTCATGCCCGTGTAGCTTCGCATGAATCGCCGCGCTCAGCCCGCCTATTCCTGCTCCGATGACCACCGTCTGGGTGGGCATGGACTAGTTTAAAACCGGCTCGCCGAAATGACCCTCTAGGGCGTCGAGGCGGTCTTCGATGGAATCTTCAAGCGACTGCAACGTAATTCCCTTTTCATCCATTAGCTTTTTAATTCCCAGGGCGAGCAGCGCTCCTGCGACCAAACCCAACAAAAAACTACCCGCACGATCCATATGTTCGAATTTACCCCGACTGCGATTCTTGCTACGGCTGAGGTTCCATTCACGTTTCGAAATTAAAAAAAGAAACCCGGCTCGGAGTGAACTCCGAGCCGGGGCATGACTTATGGATCTGCGCCCTAAGGGCTCGGATTAATAGTCAGGATTCCTTCAAGCGACTGACCTCTAGCCGGAACCGTTGCTGTGAAGCGGACGGTGATCTGGCGAGTGACCTGGAATGTCGAGATCGGGAAGTTCGCCGTGCTCGATCCAGCTGGAACGGTGATTGACGCTGGGTGACCTACGAACGCCGGGTTATTCGACGTCAAGTTCACCACCAATCCGCCAGCCGGGGCAGGCTGATCGAGCGTCAAAAATCCGGTCGTCGTAGCTCCCGCTGTCACCACGCTCGGCGAGACGAAGAAGCTCAGAATCGCCGGCGGGAAGATTCGCAGAATCTGCGAAGTTCCGGTGCCGAACAAGCTGGCCGTAATCGTCACGTCGGTCGTGGCTGGTGTAATTCCCGTGCTGATTGGGAAGTTCACCGAGAGCGAACCGGATGGGATGGTCACCGTAGCGCCGTTCGGGAACGAAGCCAACGGATTGGTGCTGCTCAGCGTGAACACGAGGTCAATCGGCGCCGGAGCCCCGAGACTGATCGTACCAAGACCGGTTGCACCACCCGTAATCTGCGGAGGCGTAAGCGTCAGGTTGAAGTTCACGATGAACGGATCAATCGTCAACACCACACTTCGATTCACATAGCCAGGCTTTGCCGTGGCGATGGTCATCGACTGAGGAGTCGAGCTTGGGTTCGTCTGGACTGTGAACGAGCCCGTGGTTGCACCAGGAGCAATGTTCACGATCATCGGCGACACCGTACCCGCCGTCGGATTGCTATTCGTGAGCGGAATCACCACGCCGGTCAGACCAGCGGGGCGAGCCAAGGTGACCGTGCCGTTCACCAATGTGCCGCCCGTAACCGGATTCGCACTCAAGGTGATCGAAACGATGCTGTTGTTCTCAATGAACAACGTATCGCTGGCGCTCTCTCCATTCAACGTCGCAGTGACGATGGCAGAGGTGTTGCTAGCCACGAACGAGGTGTTCACGGCAAACGTGACTTGGTTTTGACCTTGTGGGATCTGAACCTGTGCAGGGAGCGTCGTTGGATTAGTGTCACCCGGGAGGGTGATGGTTACCGGCGAGCCCGTCGCACTGATCGTCGCGAAGGTGTTGGCACCAGCCACGCCTTGGACCTGTACCGTTGCATTGGTGGACTCGCCGCCAGTGACTCGGTCAGGACTGATGTTAATCGTCTCAAGGAGCGGAGGAGTCAGTTGCAAGGTCTGGGTAATACCCACACCAGCCACAGCCGCCGTGATGTTCACGTCAGTCACCACATCGACGCCGCTTGTCGCGATTTCGAAGGTGGCCGATCGATCGCCAGGAGCGATAGTGATGGTGTCTCCACCAGGGAAGCTAACCAACGGGTTGTCGGAGCTTAGCGTGACGTCAATACCAGCGGCGGGCGAATCTTGGAAGATCGTAACCGTACCGTTGATGCTTTCGCCACCCGCCACCTGCGTAGAGCCCAAGGTGAACGATTCCATCCAAGGCCGGACATTAAGTCGAGTCTGGAGGAAGTCACCGTCAAGTTCAGCGCGAATGTCTACGAACGTCGGGTTGCTCACCAATCGGGTGAACACCGTGACCGGCGCCGTGAACAGTTGCTGACCCTGTGGGATCGTTACGCGGATGTTGGTCGGGCCAGACACCGCATTGTTGAATCGAGCCACCGATGGATTGCTGATGCGAAGAGTAACCGTCGCGCCACCCACCGGAGCCGGGCGCTGCAGGAGCACCTGAACTTCAGAAGTGGAGCCGAGTCCTCCCGCGACGTCGATTGGGTTGAGTCCAATCGCCGCCAAGATTGGCTGAATGATCTTCAACTTGGCGAGCCATCCGTCGTATCCGTCTGGGAACGCCTTGAAGGCGAACGGCGACAAGAAGTTGACCGGAAGGCCGATCGGGCCGATGGCAGTGACAAACGAAGCGCCAGCGATGTACACCGCACCCGTTCGGTCAATCGACAGGTTGTTGACGTAGTCTGCCGAAGCGGACGAGCCAACCACCGAACTGAAGAGCAACGCGCTACCGGTCGAGTTAAGAACGGTAAGGAAGCCTTCCGTGTCGCCGTTTGGCATCACGTTGTCAAGAGCGGGCAACTGATCCGTCACGATCGGAGCTGCGGGGGTCAGAACCATCGGGATGGGACCAATGAGCGGTCGAGTGACGAGACCCGAAACGTAGGCATTCCCCTTTTGGTCAACCGCAAGATCGTACTGATCGAACCGCGCATTCACGTTAGGAATGAAAGGCGGCGTGATGTCGTCGACGGAACGAACTGATGCGGCCAGCGATGAACTGTAAACGATCGTCGAGCCGGTGCTGTTCAACTTGGTCACCGCGAGAAGCGTGCCGCCACCCGGGAAGATTTCGCTGAATGCATTGACGGTTCGTGGGAAGTTGAACGAGTTCGTTCGCGACAAAAGGTAAATGTTGTTGCTTGGGTCGACGGAGATACCTTCAACCGCATCCATTTGGCTGCCGCCGATAACCGAAGATATCAGCATCGTGCCGCTTGGATCGTACTTTCGCACCCAACCATCCTTGAATCGTAGCAAGCTGGAGTTCGGGAAGCCACCGGGGGTGGTCGCGAATGTCGTGCTCGCCGCGTTCAGAATAGCGTTGGTTGCAAAACCGGTTGGAAGCAATCTTTCGACTGCGCCACCCAAGTAAAGCGAACCCTCAGCGTCCATGGCCAAGCCATTGACCGTAGTTCGACCAATTCCGCCAACGTACTTAGAGCGGTTTGCATCAGTAGTGATCGCTCCGGTCGTGTTGTTATAGGTGAACGTGACAAAGTACCCAAACCGGGCGCCCGTTGGCTTCGTACCTGGAATAGCTACCGGCAACGTCGCGCCATCGCCTGGAAGTACCCGTATGTCGGTGGTCGCATTACCCGCAACCGATACCTCAACATTGCCTGTTGCGGTGGTGATGCGGCGAATTGCGAGACCCGTGACTGAATTGTTCAAGAATGCAGGGGTAGGCAATAGAGATGGATTAGGGGCAGGTGCCGTCACTCCACTGATTAGTCTTGTGACCGTGGGCGCAGTCGTTTCATCGGCCGCAACCAGCCCAGTAGGGGTCTTCTTGAATAGCGTCAAGAAGGTGTGCGGGGCGAGGTTGAGGAACGCATAGGTCCCATAGTCAACCCCAGTGAAGTTGGGGATCAGGAACGGTCGAGGCTGTGGTGCGCTTGCGGTGTCGGTAAAGTTAATTCCAACCGGAATCCCCGCGCTAACCGGTTCGGTTAGCGGGAATACAAGGCGACCACCGGTTGCAGTTACCCGTACTGGCGTGGTACCTGTCAGCGGTTGTAGCAATCGCAGAGCTGCTTGAACTTCGGCGCCGTTCGCGTCAAAGCGAAGCCCAGCCGTATTGGTCACAGTACCGTTTTCGTTCAAACCGAGCGTAAACGTACCGGCCCTAGGCGAAAATCCAAACGCAGTGAAGTCGACACGCAGAACTTGAGCCGCACTAGGGGCTGGCGCCCCACCAGCGTCAGCCACCACGTAAGGCCGTCGACCGAGAACGAGGCGAAGTGCACCCGCAGTCGGATCGTTCGAGCGAATTCTCATGTTCGCAATCGGCATTCGGGTCGCGATGGGCAGTAGGTTGCCGTTAGCGTCAACCGGGTCCACCGTGAAGCCGCCCGCCGGAGCGTTTGGCAATGCGTCTAAAGCAGCCTTTGTTTGCGCAGCATTGACGTTGTAAGCGAGATCAGCTGTCTGCAGCCCGCCGTAGGTGTACGCAAAGGTTCCGCCCCAAGGAGCAAGAGTTGGAGGATCTGTTACCGGAACACCCACAGTGACGTTAAGTCGTCCGGGGAATCGGTCAGCAAAAGTTGTACCGGCCATCCAAACGTTGCCGTACTGATCGACATCGACATACTTGCCGATATCGTCGAAGCCGGAGCCGACAAATGCGACGTAAACGGCGTCGTAGATGTCACCGGTCAACTGCGCAAAGAAGCCGTCAACAGAGTCCTTCAGCTCAACGCCGTAGGGGCCGATAACGACAGGAAGATCGGCCGAAACAGTCCAGCCCGTGAAGTAGGTATTACCAGCGCCGTCGGAAGTCGCGTGCATGACTTCGTCCGCGTCGCTGTCGCCACCGAAGTGGGTGCCGTACACGATCGGGTCAATAATCACCGGCTTAGAGGTGTCGTACTTTCCGAGCTCGAAGGAAATGTAGTAGCGACCTCCCTTTTCGGAAACTGAGAATGCTGATTCAACAGGAGTCCGAGCTGTGCCAGATTTCTGATAAACGAAGAGGTCACTCTTCCGAACCCATCCGAGGGTAGTGCGGATGTTGAGGGTGCCGTCTGGTGAAACCAAAACATCTTCTGCGCCTTGAACTTCCAGCGCAATGGATGCAGCGTTCACGCCAGGGGCCAAAATGAGGTCATATCGTGGCTGATTCTGGTCGCGGTAGTAGCGGACATTGACTCCAGGAAGCACGCCGTTGACGGTTGCCTCACCGTAAGCCTTGACATCCGTTACATTTTTGGTCGTGAGGCCCACGTAGTCCACGCGGGTTGAAATCGGATTGGAGCCAACGAACGACTTGGCTGGGGTGCCGCCAACAAAGCTTAGTTTGAGGACGTGCCCTTGTCGGAAATTGGGAGTCCCTGCGGAGGTGCCATCAAGGACCTCGGACAGCGCGTTGCCGCCTCGATTGATGTTCTGGTAAGTATCGAGGACGATTCCGTCTCGGGTGACCCAGAAGTCCAATCCTTCAGAGCGGGTCAGCATGAGAGCATTTCGGTCCCATTGGCCCTTGTTCTCTAGGAACGACGACTCGATGCGCCCAAAAGCGCGGGTGGTCTGTTTTTCTTCGGATGGTTTCGCTTGAGCTATCGGCCCGAAGGGCGACGCGGCAACGAAAGCGGAAGAAGCAAGTGCGACCCCGCACAGCAAATTCTTAAGATATTGGCTCACTCGTAATGACCTCTTTGTGAAAGCAGTATAGCAACACCGCATTCGCGGCATGTAAACATACCGCATTCTTAGACGGCGGTTCGGCGCATTTTGATCGCACCAAAATTTTTCGATTTAGCGGCAAAGCCGATTATTGCGGATCGCGAATCACCGGCTTAGTCGATTGACCGTAGATGAGGCGGATTTTAAGTTCATCGGCGACATCATAAAGAGACTCCCACGGATAGTCGAGCGGGTCATTTTTCCTCCCCGGCGGTACCGCGATGTATTCATGGCTCACGATCTGATGAATTTGGTTGCGGTATTTGTGCCGGCTGAGATACCCGCAGAGCAGTCGAACTGCCATCACCTGATCGGGAGTGAATTTGTCCGTGCCGTTCCCCATGTTGACGATTTCGATGCCGATCGAAAAATTGTTCAGGTTCTCTTTCCCGCGGATGTCTCGCGAGACCCCGGCGTGGTACGCACGATAAAAGGGGTTAACCATTTGGATGATCGAGCCATCCTTCCCTACGACGTAGTGCGAACTCACCTGGCTCTCCGGATTTTCGAACCATCGCACGCAACTTGCGGTGGTTGGCCCCGCCGTATGGTGCAGGACGATGGTGTCCACGACGACGTCGACCGGGCGATTGTTGTAGTGGGGGGATTCGATCAGCCCAACTTTAAACTTTCCCGGCATGTATCGGGCATCTTCTTGCGCAAAGGCTATGGCCCCCAACGCCCCCATGCCGACGAGAATTGCAATTCGCATTCTCTTATGCTAGCCGAGAATCGACCGTCGCGATCACCTCGGCAGCAGAAATCTCCGCGACCAACCCCTCGGGAGCTGGGGTCAGCACGGAAACGGTCTCGCCCGCCGGAGCCCACAGGCGATGAATGCCGTGGCGGAACAACCCGATGGTCGGCGTCGCCGTGCTCGCGGCCAAATGCATCACGCCGTTATCTATAGTGAGGACAAGTCTGCAAGCATCCAGGGCCCCTACGACCTCCGGCAGGCTGTACTTACCGCGCAAATCCTCAACCAGACCGCTCGCCACCAATTCATCTTCTGTACTGTCCCCCTTCCAGAACAGCTTTTGGTTGGCCGGCGGAGCCCCTATCAGCCCAACACTAAGTCCACGAGCTTTAAAATGCTCCAAGGCTGCTGTCCAGCCACCTAGCGTCCACAGCTTCTCTGGCAAGCTTGCCGCGGTCGCGATCAACACATCAGGAACCGTCCCAGCGGGTGTCTGCTTCGGCAGCTTGTAGCGCGGCACGTCGCCTTCGAGATAGGCGAGACGGCAGAAAAGCTCACCAATAAAGCCGGAGCTCAAGAAGGGAAAACGCTTGGCGAGACTCTCATCAATCCAGTTTTGGTCCTTCCATAGCTGACCTCGATCATCGTCCAGAAACGGCAGATCTGCCCGTCCCCCATGCCCAATAGAAGGTCCGCAAACGAAGGTCTCCGTGGCCGAGAGCATTCCAGTGCACACCTTCGCGTACGCCGACCACTCCATGTTCACCACGAGATCATATGCGCCGTCATCGGTGCGCTCCGCGATAGCTCGGGCAGTGTCATTCGGCTGAGCCCCGTGCAACGGGTAACCAAAATCAATCAGGTCACTGGCCTCGATCATCTCCCAAGTGCGGGTGCCGCCGTAGTAGTCCAGCGCGACGGGATTCCAGCGGTTGCGCAACATCTGCAGAAGGGGTGTGCCAACCACGAAATTGCCGATGGCGTCATTAGCCACGACGGCAATCCGAGCCCCTGGGCGCAGGTCCTCACCTTGGTACCTTCTCATCCAGCGGCCTCACTTCGGGGTAGAACTGCACTCATCAGCTCCGATTCTAACATGGACCCCAATCTTCCCGCCGTGAATCCGAGCGATCTGCTCCTCGCCTTCGACTGCGGCGGCAGCTCCTCCAGATCTCGGATTGAAACGGTCAGCGGAGTGCTTGTTCATGAAGGCAGTTCCGGACCCGCCAACTGGGCTTCGTCACCCAGAGACCTAGTTCGTGAACATATGAGCCAGTGCCTACAGGGGTTTAGTGGTCACGTAGCGCACGCCACCGTATGCATGGCCGGAATCCTAACGGAGCAGAACCGTCTCGACTGCCAGGCACTAGTCACCGAGATCGCTAAATGCGACCAGGTAAGAGCGGTGCCCGATTATTACGCCAGCCTCGCAGCCTGCGATGACGACAACGCGGTGTGCGTCATCAGCGGCACCGGCTCGCTGGTCTGCAGCTTCGAGGATTCGAATCAAGTCGTAAAATCGGGCGGGGGTGGTCCGCTTCTTGGCGACTGGGGAAGCGGCTTTTGGGCAGGGAAAACGGCCCTCGGCAGATTTCTTTACGCCAGGGAGCACAACGCTCCTCCCGAATCGCTCCGGACATCGGTGGCGAAACTGTTCGGAAGTGCCGACATCAATGAGGTGCTCTCGATTTTATATCGCCGCCCCTCCCCCGCCGCCGAATTGGCAAAGCTTGGTTCTGATGTTGCGGCCCTGGCCGACGAAGGCGATGAGTTCGCGCAGAGTATCCTTGTGGACGCGATGCAACCGCTCGCAGAATTAACGATTGAGCACATGCGGAACCATGGCTTCCCTCAAAGACGCTATAAGGTGTATCGCGCTGGCGGCTTCTGGAAAGCGTCCCATTTTGTGACGAAGTTTTTTGAAGTCCAGCTGCACCTGCCCACATTCGAGCCACCCCTGAGTCCGCTTGAGGGAGCTATGAAGCTCACCCGAAGATTTGCAAATCTATGAGTACTGAGAATCGAAACCCCCGTTCATTCGGCCTTGACAAGATGTCTGCCCGTGAAATCGTTCGGCTCATGAACGAAGAAGAGATGGCAGTGTTCCGGGCTGTGAGCTCTGCAGAGGCCGAAATCGCGATCGCTGCCGAGCACGCCGCACGGGCGTACCAAGCTGGTGGACGAGTGATTTACGTTGGCGCGGGGACCTCAGGGCGGATCGCCAGCATGGACGCGGCGGAAATGCCCCCCACATTTGGAATTGACCCCGAACGATTTGTTGCTCTTCATGCGGGTGGTTCCGCCGCAATGGGACAAGCGGTCGAAGATGCGGAAGACGACCCTCACGCCCCGATCGAGCACCTGAATGAGATCAACGCTGGACGAGACGACATCGTCATCGGCCTCGCGGCATCCGGTCGTACCCCCTATGTTATAGGGGCGATGCGCCACGCCCGCGCCAAAGGGATTTGGACCTGCGCGATCGTCAATAACAAGCAGGCTCCCTTGATCAAAGAGGCTGACCACGCGATAGTTCTCGACACGGGCCCCGAAGTCCTCACCGGTTCAACCCGGCTCAAGGCGGGCACTGCGCAGAAACTCGTTCTCAATCGCATCAGCACTATTGCGATGGTGCTCTCCGGCAAGGTCATCGAGAACCTCATGGTGGATGTGAAGGCCAAGAACGCCAAGCTCAAGGAGCGTTGTGTCCGAATCGTCCGAGAGCTCTCAAATCTCACCGAAGACGAGGCAAGAACTCAGTTGGAACAGGCAAATTGGAACGTTCGGGTGGTGCTGGATGCCGCGAGAAGCAAGGTTTAAGTACTCCGCTCTCTGTGCCTTCCTACTCGTTGCCGGATGCGCGCCGAAGGAAAGTAAAGTTCGCATGGCGATCCCCCCATCAGAAATTGACCCGTGGGTTCTCGTCGAGAATGATCCGAACGCGGCGGAACCGGCATTGCTATGGAATGGCAACGTGGGAATTCGGCTACACCGCTCCGGCAGTCCGGTTGGCTCAGACTCGAAGATGCTCCCAGCGTTCTCGATCAGCTCTTTTGAAACGACCGGCGAAGAGAAGATCATCGAACTCAACGATTGGTACTCATCCCGCGCCGCTCAGCCCCCGTTTGTTTCTGGTCAGGTCGAGCAATATCGCCAAGAACTTGACATGCGCAATGGGTTACTTACCACGACCTGGATCATGCGCGAAAAATCGCGCCGCATTTCCGTAAAGCGCGAGTCCATCCTCGATCCCTACGGCTCACCCGTTTGGGGGGAGCAGTGGACGTTGAAACCCGCCACCACTGGGGATACACGAAGTCGTAAAGAAAGCCCCATCGAAGACCAGTTCTCCCACACCCAATATCTTCCGGCAGACTTCGACGGGGGAAATCCGCCCGTAGACGATTTTGCGACGCTCCAAGAGCGGGGCAAGCGCTTTTGGGAAGAATTCTGGGAAACCGACATCATCATCGATGGACCCGCGGAAGACCAGCGAGCCATCCGGTCCTTCTTGTTCTACTTGCGCACCGGAATCTCAGATTCCAACGAGCGGGCTATTAGTCCAATGGGTCTCAGCAATTCGATCTACTTCGGACACGTCTTCTGGGATGCCGACGTGTGGGTATTCCCCGCCCTGTGCCTCCTCGATCCTGAGCGAGCGAGCACGATCCCAGCTTATCGGGTGGACATGATCGCCGCCGCGCGGAAAAACTATCTCAACTGGGTCAAAGAGGGCCGCCCGGTCGGTGTTGGGCCCGGGTTAGGCAGTACTCCCCCCGATCCAGATGCTCTTATGTTTCCTTGGGAGTCAAGTGTCTCAGGGCTGGAAACCGTCCCGGGCCCCAGCAAGTTTCAGCATCACATCACGGGCACCGTAGCCTACAGCGCGCAGCAAGCCGCCGCGCTCGACTTGATCAGCGCAACCGACGCAGACCGCATCAAGAGAGGAGCGTTCGCGTTTTTCATGGATCGATCGTTCGTCGATCCCAAGCGTGGCCGCGTCATCCGCGGCACGATGAGCCCAGACGAGTTTCATACCGGCGACAATGACCTGTACACCAATGCCTTAGGCAACTGGCTACTTGAAGAGGTCAAGAGGAGCGATACCCAACGATTTGACTACCCTAAGGACGCCAAGAGCTGGCTCACCTATGAAAACGACCCCGTGCGTACTTACAAGCAGGCGGCGGCAGTGCTAGGTGTCTTCCCTCTTCAAGACCCACTGATTGAGCCGCAAGCGCGCCAGATGCTCGAACGCTTCGCCCCAAAGGTGATCAAAAATGGCCCCGCGATGAGCGACAGCGTCCACTCGGTGATTTGGTCGAGACTCGGAGAACCAGAGGAGGCTTACTCCGCCTGGCGCAATTCCTGGCAGGAATTCACGAATCATCCGCTGATGCTGTTCAGCGAAAATCGTTCCTCCGCCCGAACCTATTTCACCACCGGCGCGGGCGGCTCGCTGCAGAGCGTCCTATATGGCTTTGCTGGGCTCCGAATTTCGAATAAAAAGCCCAAATCGGCGAAGTGGCAAATCCCGCTCAAAGAAGGCTACTGGCTGAGCTGCAATCCAGCGCTCCCCAAAGAGTGGAAATCCATGGATCTCAAGGGCCTGCGCATCTTGGGCAAAACCTACGATCTCCAGATTCAGGGCGAAAATGTCCGAGCCACCGAGCGCTTAATAACTCCTTAACCAGTCCCCCTTGACGAAGAAACGTTTGTCTACTATACTGCGAATTCTGGGAATACCCAGGAGAAAAACATGAGTGCATTTGAAGTTGGTACGAAACTTGTTAATATGTTCAACGCAGGCCAGATGGAAGCGATTTACGGCGAGCTGTACGCCCCCGAAATCGTGAGCATCGAAGCGGACGGAACCGAAGCGAAAGGCTTTGATGGCATCGCCGCCAAGAACGAATGGTGGGAATCCACCTTCGAGGCTCATTCGATGTCCGCAGAGGGCCCATTCCCCCATGGCGAAGGCACATTCGGAGTGATCTACAACATGGACACGACCCATAAGCCCTCCGGCACACGCTCGCAAATGCGCGAGTTGGGCATCTACGAAGTGCGCGACGGCAAGATTATCGCCGAGCGATTCTGCTACGCCCCCGACGCACAGTAACCCAGAGTAACCTGTGGCCATGATTCGCCTCGCACAGCCAACTGATGCGCCGGGAGTCGTGGCCACGGTCCGCGCCGTCTACGACGAATACGGCTTTACTTGGGAGGCCGAAGGCTACCACGCCGATCTGTACGACCTCTCGAACTACTGCGACCCCAGCCAGGCTCGCTTCTGGGTAGCCGAAATGGATGACTCCGTTGTGGGCTGCGGAGGCGTGCGCTTCTTCGGCGCGATTCCCGGTGACCCCGGCATCATTCAGATCGTGGACGACTACGAACGTATCTCTGGCACCGACTGCGACATCATCCGGATGTACGTCCATCCCACCGCCCGGCGAAGGGGCATCGCCAGCGCGATCATGCGTGAAATCGTTTCCGTCTGCAAAGATCGCGCAGGCATCGAAATATGGAGCGACAAGCGGTTTGAAGATGCCCACCGCCTATATCAGGCCTTTGGCGCGCGAGTGGTTGGCGAAAGAATTTGCCACGACCCCGATCAAGCCCCGGAATGGGGGCTGATCTTGCACCCCCAAACATAAGAAAAGGCGCCCGAAGGCGCCTCATATCTTCTCTCATCGAACGGATTTAAATCAGGGCTTGCTGGCGCCGGGCTTTTGACCAGGCTTCGCACCGGGCTTACCGCCGCCGGCTTTCGACCGCTCGGCTCGGAGCTTCTTCATTTCTTCGGCCATCAGCGACTTGTACTTTGCCTGCTGCGTGGTGGTGAGAATCTTGTTCAGACCATCCTGTCGCGACTTGCCGATGGCGCGCATCTTGTCCATGGTCGCCTGGTCCGGTCGAGTGCCGGGCTTCATCGTTTTGCGCAACGCCTCAGTGTCTTTGACCACCTTTGCATCTAAAGCCTTGATCGAAGCTTTTTGCTTGTCATTTAGCCCGAGCTTTCCGAAAACGCGGGTTTCGATTTCCTTCATCTTGCCGCGCATCATCATGCCGTCGCGACCGCCGCCTGGGCGACCTTGACCTGGCTTAGGCGGTCCGCCTGCGGGGCCAGCGCCCTGAGCGAAGGCAGGGCTGATCATGGCCGCGGCAAGAACAGTGACAACGAGTAGAGTTAAAAATCGCTTCATAGGAAACACCAACTATGGACTTCACAGGGAATAACGCAAGATTCGCCTAAGAGTTCACCCATCAGAGCGAACAATGTAAGAAAAATTCTTTGCTCTGGCTTTTTCTACCAGTTCGGCGATCTCATCTACCTTCGCGGACTCAAATTTCTCGCGAGTGCCGAAGAACGCCAGCCGCCCCGAATCCAGGAACGCAATGCGATCCGCTACCCGGTAGACGCTATTCACGTCGTGGCTTACTACAACGCTTGTCGCCCCGGTCCGGTCCCTCGTATCGACGATAAGTCGGTCAATGCTGTAAGCGGTTATCGGGTCAAGGCCGCTCGTAGGCTCGTCGTAGAGTAAAACTTTTGGCTCCATAGCCAAAGCGCGAGCCAAGCCCACCCGCTTTCGCATGCCACCGCTTAATTCACTGGGACTCAAACTCGCCGACTCTTCATCAAGCGAAACCGCCACAAGCATTTCCGCCACAAGGTCATCGCACTGCTTCTTATTAAGATGCCGCCTCCGCTCCACGCCAAAAAGGATATTGTCGCGCACCGAAAGATAATCAAATAGCGCCGCGTACTGAAAAACTAATCCGAGATTCGCCCGAGCCAGTTCGGGCTGAGCAACCACGCTGATCCCATCCACGATGACATCCCCTGCGCTGGGCCGGAGCAATCCGCTGATGCACTTGAGAAGCGTTGTCTTACCGCCGCCGCTACTCCCCATGATCGCAACGATCTCCCCCTCATTGACGTCCAGGGAAATTTCGTGAAGAACCTCTCGTTCACCGTATCGGTGGGTGAGGCTCTGAACAGAAAGCATCGCCTCGCTCAGACGGCTACCGCCGTGCGCTCGCGGGCCCGTCGGGCGCGGTCGATGGCCTCCGGCCCAACTTCACGTTCGAAACTTCGGAACCCGGCGAGACCAAACCCGTGCTTTTCGGCCATTCGCCAAGTGTCTTCGACCTGCTCGACGCTTACGTCTTTGCCCAGCGTCAGACTCTCCGCCCGTCCATCCAGCGCAAGCATCATCGTCTCGCTCATGCACGCATAGGCTGTCTTCGATGGGAACCCAAAGTTGAAATTGAACTGAACATCGCCGGGAACCGAGACCACACCGCCCTCAATCACCAATACATCCGGCCGCTCTTGCGCAACCCGGATGCTCACGTCTCGCGGTCTCGCCACGTCCACCACGATCGCCCCCGGCTTCAGATGCTCAGGAAACACGATCTCCTTCCCTGCCGAGCTGACCGTGATTACGATGTCAGCATTCCGGAGGTCGCGTGGTTCCACGCTCGCCTTAGCTCGCGGCAAAGTTTCCGCCAGCGCCTCCGCCCGCTCCAAATCCCTTCCAATCACCCAAGTGTTCATCACCTTCGGCGCGAGGATGCGAGCGCAAGTTTTTCCGATGCTTCCGGTCGCCCCAATTACAGCCAGTGTAGCAGTCTCTAGTGGTAAATCCAGCATCGCCGCCGCCTTCATCGCCCCTTCAATCGCCGTCGCAACGGTGTAACTGTTGCCCGTGGTGACCGCAATAGGGCTACGCTTCGCGATCGTAAGTCCGCCGTCTCCCACCACGCTGCTAAATGCCCCGAGCCCGATTAGATCCGCGCCCAGCTTATGGGCCATCTCGGTGCACTTCACGATCTGGTCGTAAGCGAAATCAAGCCGGTTAGGATCAGTCAGCATGTGCGGGGTCATCGGCAGGCCGATAAACCAACCCTCCGTCTCCGCCCCGGTGATCGAGCGAACTCCAGTGATGTGGCTCACGAACTTTGGCTTCATCGTGCCCATGATGGCCTCGATGGCGGCATCCGGAAGAAACTTCAGGATCGGATATTTCCGCGCGGCGTCTTTGGCGGCAATCGGGTGAACAATGAAAGCGAACTTGGTCAAGTTAAAATCAAACCCCTTGGCAAACGCAAGATACCCGGCAGAGGCACCATCCTCATTACGACGAAATTGGTATAACGAATTCACTTCGATTTCTCATGGGCCGTCCAAGGGGACCATCAAATGAGAATTGGGTGACGAAACGTAGAAGGAATCCAGGATGGACAAACCCGTAGAGCTTATCATTCGCCTGATCATTGTTTTCGTGGCGATTGCCATCCACGAGTACGCCCACGCCAAGATCGCCGATGCCGCCGGCGACCCCACCCCCGGCTCCTTTGGCCGCGTTACCCTCAATCCATTTGCGCACTTCGACCCCATCGGCTCGCTTTTCATCATCATCAGTTCGGTGCTGGGATTCGGCATCGGCTGGGGCAAGCCGGTTCCGATGGACCCACGGAAGATGAAAAACCCCAAGTGGGACCACTTCTGGGCCGTTCTCGGCGGGCCACTCAGCAATCTGCTTCAGGCCGTGGTGTTTGCAATATTGCTCCGCATCCTCTTGATCACCGGCCCCGCTGCGCTGGGGACCGAAACACTTCCTCAACTCGCCCTCATGTTCTGCCTTTACGGCGTGATCGTGAATGTAAGCCTGTTCCTGTTCAACTTGATCCCGCTTGGGCCCCTCGACGGCATGTGGATCGTCGGCACTTTCTTGCCTGAGCAGGTTCGGTACCGATGGACTCGCTGGAATCTCTCGATCGGCCAATTTGTGTTCCTCCTCATCATCTTTTTCCCCGGCGGATTGAGCGCGGTGCTCGGTCCGGCGATGCGAAATGTCTCACGACTTCTCGGCGTGCCGCTGTAGGCTAAAATAGGACCTTCATGGGTTCTGGCAAACGCATTCTCAGCGGCATGAGGTCGACCAACGACCGGCTCCACCTCGGCAACTACGAGGGGGCGCTGCGGAATTGGGTCGCCCTCCAGGAGGACCATGAGATGTACTGCATGGTCGCCGACCTGCACGTCCTCACCACCGCTGCCGACGCGCCCACCCCCATCAACATCCGGCAAAACTCCATCGACGTCGCCAAGGACTTCATTGCCGCCGGGCTCGATCCCGCCAAGTCCGCGATCTTCATCCAAAGCGAAGTGAAGGAGCACGCCGAGCTCGCTTTGCTGCTGGGCATGGTGGTCGGCGTGGGCAAGCTACAAGCCACGCCCACCTTCAAGGAGAAGGCCGCCGAAGTCACCGGCGACCGGATCGTGAGCTTCGGACTGCTCGGCTATCCGGTTTTGCAGGCCGCCGACATCCTGCTCTACAAACCGTTCGGGGTTCCGGTGGGCAAGGACCAAGCCCCTCATCTCGAGCTCAGCCGCGAGATCGCGCGCTCGTTCAACAAGCTCTTCGGCGAAGTCTTCCCGATGTTCAAAGACATCATCCCCGAAGACGAGAGCCTGAGCAAGTTGCCCGGCCTCGACATGCGCAAGATGTCGAAGAGCTACGACAACTGCATCTATCTCAGCGACACCCCCGACCAGACCGCCGCGCGCATCAAGAGCGCCTTCACCACCCCCACCAAGATCGCCAAAACCGACCCGGGCATCCCCGAAGGTTGCGCGGTTTGCCAGTATCTCAAGCTCTATTCCCCCGATTGGGAACGGCAATGGGCCGAGGACGTGGCGGGCGAACGAGGCTGCTTCCAGAGCAAGAAGGAGCTGACGGAGATTCTCAACGAATACCTCCGCCCCATGCGCGAACGACGCGCCCAGCTCGACGACGGCACGGTCCTGGAAATCCTCCAAGACGGCGCCACCCGCGCCCGCGCCTTCGCCGGCCAAACCATGGACGAAGTCCGCCGCGCCATGCGCTTGGCGTAGGGTAGACGCTCGGAGCGCGAAGTTGCACTTCGCCTTTGGACCCCCGAGTTGTACTCGGGCTCCCACGCTAACCTTGTAGGGTCGCGATAGACGGTGAAGTAAAGCTCCATAAATGCGAAGTAATGCGACAGTCACGATTGAAAATAGGCGAAACTAGGCCGTGATCCACACCCGCCCGAGCCGCCATATTTCGAAGAGGGGAGCATTTGGCGCCCTTCATGGGCTAAGGCGGGTGGGACGGCATCGAGGAATTCCGCCGGAAGATTGGGACTGGCCCCCGCGCTTTGGTCCCGTTCTGGAGACGTTGCTCGGTGTTCGATGGCCGGAGCCCGGAACGTTTAGGTCGGCGTCTCTTGGAAGGCATGACCAGTGGAGGCAAAATGCTGCGATCATTCTCGACCTTGTCCTTCAGGTAGACACCTTCACCCTAACCATCAATCACTACGACATTGAGCGTCTCGCCGCCGTGATCGTTGATTACCAAGGCTGGCGCCCGCTACAAAGCGCGTTTCCAGTTGTATTCGCGATCACCGACGTGTCCGAGTTCCATGCCCTCACAGCAGTCGAAGACAGCGCGATTTTGAAGATTCGTCACCGGATACGATCCCTACGAGAAGAGCTGGAAAGCATCCGTTGCATCTTTGAAATTCCAAGCGAAGAGGGGTCCAAATCGATCGTATTTTCCGTGAATGAATCTCTTCCAGAATTCAGGCGCAAAGGCCACTCACCGGAGGAGCGTGACAACGGGACTTGTCTGTGTGTAAGCGGCAAATGTCTAACTGTTCGTGAGTCTTATCGTGAGGGTTGGGCGGAGCAGTTCGGCGAAGATGCGATGTTCATTCTTGATCGATTTGATCCACTCTGGCCTAGAAATGATTGGGGAGTGCGCGACTTCCAACGCTGGTTTGAGGAGCAGTTCAGTGCGGATGAAAAGATGCTCATCGAAATCATTCGAGACGAATGGCTTACCACCGGGAAACGTGGCCAGGACTTGCGCATGCGGCCGTAGCTACAATTCCCAAACCCCAAAAGGGTTGAAAATCTTTGCGAAGGGCAAAGCCCTGGATCGAAGCCGCCCCCCAGATGAGTGCTGAAAGGACGCCGTAGCACGGCCTTGCCATCGCACAGCCGTCTTAGGGCGACGCAGCATCTGGAGCGCGAAGTTGCACTTCGCCCTTGGACCCGGAGTTGCAAGGGCGCCCACGCTACCCTTCCAAACTCCAGCGAAGTGCAACTTCGCGCTTCACTCTCGTTGAGCAAGTAAAAGCTGCGCGTGTGACTATTGACAAGACCTCCTCCCGGCGACTGTAACGTTGTGGAGCCGTCAGGGCTAATACAAAACCAAAAAAAAGAAAAACACCGAATTCAACAAATGTGAAAAACCAGCCACCGCTACAAGTTCAAAATCCCCTGCTAAAACAGCTTATGCACCAAATGCGTCAATCCTCACATTTAAATGCGTAAAACTTCACCGAAATGATGTGGCCGCCTTTCAAGCTAAAAAAGCGAGGTGGGTGCAAGGGCAAATTGCCCAGGCACCCACCAAGCGTTGTCACTATCGCTGGCTCAGACTTTCGTCAGCGTGCCGCCCATGACTTTGCCAAACTTGCCGTCCTTCTTAAACTCAAGCAAGAACATTACCTTGTTGGTGCCCTCGGGGGTGATGGTGGTTCGACTTTCGGTCTTCTCGCCCATCCCGCCGTCCCAGGGTTCGCTGACCCAGGTGGAAACGCCTTTGGCATCGAAGGTGCCCCACTCCACGCGCGGAGTCGGAGCCCAGTTCGTAAACGACCAGGATTTGTACTTCTTCTTCTCGGGGTCCCATCCGAAGTACATGGACTCGGTCATCTTCATGCCGCCGAAATCCATGACGTTGACGCTACGCACAAACTGCCCTTCCCAAGTGTGCTCAATGGTTGTGGTGATCTCCATCTTGGGCGTGCCCGGCTCTTCCCAAACCATCTTGCCCGTCCACTTGCCGATCATGGGCTTGAACACATCCATCTCCTTAGGTGGGTTCAGGTTGGGCATCTCTTGGGCGATGCTGAGCATGGGGAGGAGACACAACGAGGTTACGATTAGGTTTGGCATGCTGGCACTATAAGGGGGAATGAGTTTTGGCGTCAAGAGTTTGGATGTGCGCGAGCCTCTTTGGGAGTGCGCGGCTTTATCCGCGCTTTCGCTTCGGCGAGCAGAATGGCTTTTGATTTTGCTCGGAGTCTATCTCCACGGCATGCCGCGCATGCGCCCTTACCGGTTGTGTGACAAGTGTAGTGCTTTTGGTAAGTGCCTCTCCCAGGGGGAGAGGAGGCTTTGGCGTAGAAGTGCGCGGGGGACTATAATCCTACGACGACCTCATGCTGCAAGTAAAGAACATCAATGTGTTTTATGGCGCGATTCAGGCGCTGCGCGATGTCAGCCTGATCGTGGAGCAGGGCGAGATCGTCTCGATCATCGGTTCTAACGGGGCCGGCAAATCCACCCTGATGCGCACCCTCAGTGGGTTGCTGCGCACCCGGAGCGGCGAGGTCATCTTCGAGGGCGAGGCGATTCAGGATTTGAGCCCCGATCTCATCGTGCGGCGCGGCATCAGCCAATCGCCCGAGGGCCGGAAGATCTTTACCAATATGTCGGTGCACGAGAACCTGCTGACCGGCGCAACGATCCGCCGGGATCACGAAGTCAAGGACGACCTAGAGAAAGTTCTCGTGCGATTCCCGCGGCTGCGAGAACGCTTCAAACAAAACGCGGGAACCCTCAGCGGCGGCGAACAGCAGATGCTCGCCATCGGCCGCGCCCTCATGAGCCGCCCCCGGCTCCTACTCCTCGACGAACCCAGCATGGGCTTGGCCCCGAACCTGGTGGCGGAGATTTTCGACATCATCACCGACGTCAAAGCCGAAGGCGTGACGGTCCTTGTGGTGGAGCAAAACGCCCACAAAGCCCTCAGCATCGCAGACCGCGCCTACGTTTTGGAGACTGGGAGCTTAGTCCTCAGTGGTACCGGCAAGGAGCTTCTCACTAGCGACAAGGTTCGGGAAGCGTACTTGGGCGGCTAGGAAATCATGCGCATTTTCCTCATCCGCCACGGACAAACTGCGTGGAACGTTGGTCGCCGCGCCCAGGGGCACGCGGATATCGGGTTGGACGCGACCGGTATCGACCAAGCCGAACGGCTAGCTCAGACCTTCCACGACCGTCGCCTTGAGCGCATCTACACCAGCGATTTGAAGCGGTCTTACGACACCGCCGTTCCCTTGGCGAAGGTGACGAAGGCCGAATTGATCAGCACCGACCAACTCCGCGAGCGGAGCTTCGGAGAGTGGGAGGGCAAACCGTACGAAGCCATCCGAGCCGGGGTCTTGGCCAGTGCGGTACCCAGTGAAGAGTTCGTCCCGCCCGGTGGGGAATCCATGGTGGCCGTCCAAAAGAGGCTGACCAAATGGTGGAATGGACTTGACGAGCAACATGGCAATATCGCCATTGTCAGCCACGGCGGCTCCTGTTCCCTGCTTCTCGCGATGCTGATCGGTGCACCCCCCTCAGCAAGCCGGAGTTTCAGCTTCGCCAACACCGGCGTCACTGAGTTAAGCCGCCGGGACGACGGCGCATTCCAAATGGTGCGCTACAACAGCATCGAGCATCTGCAATTGGAGGCCCGTGAAAGTTTCGGCATCATTGGTTAAGGCCGCGCCGGTTCTGGTGAGCGCGATCCTGCTCGCGCTGACTTACTGGCCCGCGAACCTGATCCTGCTGTCCTTCGTGGCTCTGGCTCCTTGGCTGTGGTCGCTACGAATGCCAGACGCAAATTGGAAGCGCAGCGGCATTCTGATGGGCACGCTGTTCTTCGGCTACCACATGCTCTGGCTCTTCCCTTTCATCGGGCGCTGGACCGGGAGCTATCCGATTGCCGCGATTCCCTGGGCCATCTCGGTAGGCCTACAAATTCCCTATTTCATCCTCCTCGCGTTCCTGATCCGCCGATGTTACGAGCGAGGATGGAATTGGGCGGTGCCGTTCGTTTGGATTACGATTGAGTTCATTCGGAGCTCAATCCCTTACCTGGCTTTTCCTCACGCGCTTTTGGCCACTCCGCTCGCGGCTGCGCCGAATTTGATCCAAGGAGCGGCAGTAGGAACGATCTTCTTTGTTTCCGGCTGGATCGTGCTCATCAATGTGTGCGTGGTGGAGCTGTTCGAGCGTGCTAATCCGCGAAGCACGATGGTCTTGGCGGCGGCCGCGGCGGCGATTGGGATGTTCAGCGTGATGCGGCACTCGAGTCCGCCATTAGGGGTCAAGAAGGTAGTGTCAATCGGTCAGTTGGGGCTTGACCTCGCCTTCGGCGATCCGGCTACTGAGCCGGCCCGAATCGCCGAGGCGGTTCCTCTCCTGAGCGAGCAGGCATACATGCAGGGGGCGGATCTGTTGTTACTCCCGGAGGGACTTGGCCCGGCTGGCAACGACACGGCAAACCCGAACTGGCCCTTCCAACCGCCTGATACTCCGGTGGTTTTTGGAATGCAGCGAGGCTCGGAGGCGATTTACCAATCCGCGTTCGCCTTTGATGGCAAATGGCAGCACGTGGACAAGACCCATCTCGTAATCTTCGGCGAGTACGTCCCATTTCGATCACAGCTCTCCGCTTTAGGCGGATTTAGGTTGCCCACACTGGACCTGGTGCCAGGCGACAAGATTGGCACCATGACCGTGAACGGCATCCATCTAGGGCCCCTACTCTGTTTTGAAGCAATGTTTTACGACGTCGCCGCCGAGCAGGCCGACACAGGTGCGCGACTGCTCACGGTGCACAGCATCGACGATTGGTACATGAACAGCGGCATGCCCGAGCAGCTGTGGGCTTCATGCGTATTCCGAGCGGTCGAGAATGGGCTGCCGCTGGCCCGAAGCGCATCGCTTGGCTACACCGGGTGGATCGACGCACGGGGAAATGTTCGGAGGAGACTCCCGCTGAATGAAAGCCGGACCGTACGTGCAGAAATAACCTTGCCGGAGAAGAGCGACGCGTTCACGTACCGGACCTATTTTCCCTGGGTCGCAGTGTTGATTTCGATTGCGGTCTTAGCGGTCCCGAGGCGGAAACCCACAGAATGAGCTACGGGCAACTGCTAAGGTTGTGTCGCGAGGCCGAAGGCCGCGTGTTACATACCGTGCGCGGCCGACCTTTTACGGTAGGCATCTACTTAGACTGCCCCTATTTCGTGCCCGCGAGCAGCGGACTAGGGCGAAGTGACGGCAAAAAGGCGGCGGAGAGATTCCTCGAACGCTGGAATCAAATTCACAGTTGGCGCTCCTGCGACTACCAGGACGTAACCCGGAACGCCTCATATTTTCTCGCTTTGCTCAGCGACGCACTTACTTAAAGAACTCGAAATTCTCTAGCTTCTTCTTCACCGACTGCAAGAATTTCCCTGCGACGGAGCCATCGATGATGCGATGGTCGTAGGTCAGAACCAAGTTCATGATGGAGCGAATCGCGATCATGCCGTCTACGATGACGGGCATTTGTTTGATCGTGTAGGTGCCCATGATCGCCGCTTGAGGCGCATTGATCATCGGCGTCCCCAAAACCGCCCCGTAGGATCCAGGATTGGTGAGAGTGAACGTTCCGCCTTGCACATCGGCGACGCCAAGCTGGTTGGACCGAGCCTTCGCGGCGATCCCTTCCAGGTCTTTGGCGATATCGATGAGCGACTTCGTGTTGCAGTCTCGGATCACCGGGACGATGAGGCCTTCGTCGCCATTCTTGCCCAGCGAGACCGCCACGCCCATGTGGACGTTCTTGTTCATCGCCACTTGGTTGTCGGGCATCAGCGCCGCGTTGACGAGGGGGAATTCCAGCAACGCCTCGGCGAGGGCCTTGATAAAGAAAGGAGTGTAAGTGAGCTTGACTCCGAACTGAGCCGGGAAACTCTCCTTGTTTTCGCTGCGGAAAGCCACCAGCTTGGACACGTCCACCTCGGCGAGGGTGCTTACGGTGGGGACGGCGTGGCTACGCACCATCGCCTCGGCGATCATCTTGCGCATCCCGACGAGCGGGACCAGCGTCTGGTCCGCGCCCGTTACGCTCGGTGCGGCAGGCTTGACTGCAGCAGCAGCAGGCTTCGCGGCCGGTGCTCCGCCGGCGGCGAGGAAGGACTCCACGTCTTTCTTCGTGACGCGGCCATCAGTGCCGGTTCCCGCGATTGCGTACAGCTGAGCGTCGGACAGGTTATGCTCCTTTTGCATCGCGCGGACGACCGGAGTGAACCAAACTCGCCCCTCCGGCATCTTAACCGCTGGTTGGTGGGCCACGTTAGCAAACATGGAGTCCGCGATCTCGATAGTCGGGATCGCCAACGGGACTTTGGCCTTCGGAGCATCAGCGGGTGCAGGGGCGGCTTTTGCCTCTGCTTCCGTGCCGATGAGGCCCATGGCCTTGAAAACTTCAACTGGCTCGCCTTCCTGAATGAGAATCTGCGTGAGGTAGCCGGAGGCGGGTGCACCAAGCTCGGTATTCACCTTGTCCGTCATGATTTCCACGACGGGCTCGTCTTCTTTGACGAATTCCCCAACCTTCTTAAGCCATCGGCTTACGGTTCCTTCGTGAACGCCCTCGCCCAATTCGGGCATCAGAATCTCGGTCGGCATGATCTTTAGTTTATCTTACGAGGCGATGCGGTTGCGCCTGCTCTCTAGCCTAGCTCTTCTTTTGCAGTCTTTCGACCAGTCGACGTTTTACCGTCGGCCATTCCAAATCAGTGATGCCAAAGTAAACGGTGTCTCTAACGTAGCCGTCTGGTTGGATACCGTGCCGGCGCAACGTGCCCTCTTTGCTCGCTCCGAGCTTCATGATCGCCGCTTGGCTGTGGAGATTGCGCGCATCGGTTTTGAGGGTCACTCGGAGCGCGCCAAGAGTCTCGAAGGCGTGAGCGAGCAGATGGTATTTGCACTCTGGGTTGACTTTGGTTCCTTTGTAATCTTCGGCGTACCACGTCATGCCGATCTCCAGGCCGCGCGATTCCTCGCGGATATCCATGTAACTCGTCTCGCCAATGATTTCGTCGGTGCGGCGATTGATCACCACGAACGAGAGCATGTTGGGGACGTTAAGCCGGGCCTCCAGGTACTCCTTGAACGCCACTAGACTCCGGTCCTTAGGCTGGAGGGTTACGTAGTACTTAAAAGTTTCTGGGGGGCAAACCGCGTGTAGTGCCTCCGCATCCCCCAGCCTAGCGGGCCGAAGCGCTACCGTCTTCCCTTCAAATGTGATGGGCTGAATCCAAGGCATTCCCTTAGTCTACAAGAGGATGGACGTAACGGTTGAGGCTGCAATCGCAGGATGCCGCACCCGCGGTTAAGAGAACGTTGTTCACCTCACCATAACCGGGGGACCGTACAGTTCAGACATCGCCTAGCTCCCCCGGGCGATGGGAACTTACGACATGAAAAAGTTGACTTTTGCAGCGCTGCTGCTCGTATCCACCGCGTCATTCGCGCAAACGATCATTCAGGACGACTTCGAAACGGTCCCCAGTTTCACCAATGACGGTCGAGACGGGTGGCGACACAACTTTAACCGCTCCTTCCCCGCCGACAACTACTCTGCCCCGCTAGGCCAAGGCGACAAATCTAGCCGAGTCCTTTGGAAATCTGTTCTGGGAACGGGCGCCTTGGTGGGTCATGAATCCGGCGCAGGCGCTGGAGACTGGTGGGTCGCGGCGGACAAGTTCACCGTGAATGGCGGCAACTTTAGTGCATTGACCACCGCCAACCTCTCGTTTAGAGTTGCCAGGTTGACTCCGACAGCCGTCACGGGCACCACGACAACCGCCCCTTCCTCCTCTGTAGTGACCGTTAGATTCTACGGCGAAGCCGGTGCAGCGGTCGAAAAGAGCTTTGCCGTTTCCGCGTTCCCGACAGGCTTCTATACCGCTTCCGGACTGAACACTTTTGTCAATCTCAGCTTAGACCTGAAGGATGCCACCGGATGGACCGGCATTGCGACGGGTACTTACGAGACGGTCATGCCGCTCGTGACTCAAATTGTCATTGACTTTGAACTGGTCAGCGGCGCAGAGCAGACTGCACTGGACGATGTCACCCTCAGCTACGACGCTGGTGCGGGTGCACAGACGGTGGTTTCCGACTTCGAAACCCCCGCCTCCATCGCCGAAGATGGTCGCCAAGGTTGGATCCACAATGGACCACTCGATGGCTTCACCGGGTTCCCTCAGGGAGACGTAGGTGGAATCGCCTACTGGTCATTCGAGAACATCGACACGATCAACAATAACCTGATCAACTCCGGAATGCTCCTGGTCGGTGATCCTGCGCAGGGCATCGGCGACGCGGCCGTCGCACCTCAGCGATACAACATTCTCGGCGGCCGATTCGACATGGTCAACGCCGGTACGTTCTCGTTTGATTACGTTCGGTTCCTCCCCAACAGCAACGTGACGACATCGGCGGCGGGCTCCCTCGACGCACTCGTTTTGGCGACCTCCGAAGGCTACTTGGCGCGCTACCGCTTCACGGTGGCCGAGCTCAATGCACTCACCACGTGGGGTTCGACCAACTTCTACCAGACTCTCGGCTTGAGCCGAGCTTGGCCTTTCGCAGTAGACCTCACGAACCGAACGAAGTGGGTCATCAGCCGACCAAGCGGCGCACCGGTGAAGAGCCTGGAAGAGATTCTTGCGAACGTCGCCTATGTGACTGTCTTCACCGAAGTCCGAAGCGGAACCGAAACCAACGCAATTGACAACGTGAGGCTCGAGTTCACCGAGCGAGCCAAGATCACCGGCGCGATGGCGTTCAACGACCGAGTGGGCAAGTTCCCGACCGGGGCGCTGATCCAGTTCCTGACCCCCGGGACCGAGACCGTGGTTTGGCAAGCCTGGGCGAAGCGAGATGCGAATGGCAACTATGTGTTGCCTCAAGCGACTCCATCTGGCACCTACGACCTCGCGGCTGACCCAGGCCTCTCGTTCATGCGAACCAAGAAGCTGAACGTGTCGAATCCTGGAACCGACGTGTCGGGCGTGGAAATCGCCTTCCGCAACGGTGACGTGGATAACTCGGGTGAAGTGGACGCCGCGGACATTGACCTGGTCATTGCCTCCTTCGGCAGCGTAGATACTGATCCGAACTATGCAGCCAACTCCGACGTGGACGGTTCGGGTGAGGTCGATGCCGCCGACATCGATACCGTGATCGCGAGCTTCGGTTCTGTCAACGACTAATCCATCCCGACTCTGGCCCCGGCGGTTCTTTCGCCGGGGCTTACCCGTTTTGAAATCATGAAACTTCGAACTGCTTTTACTCTTATCGAGCTACTCGTGGTCATCGCGATCATCGCGATTTTGGCCGCCATTCTGTTCCCCGTTTTCGCCCAAGCCCGAGAGGCCGCCAAGACCACCGGCTCCATCAGCAATCTTCGCCAAATCAGCTTGGCGATGGTCATGTATCATGGTGATAACGACGATTTATTTCACAAGCGAACCATCAACAACTCGGAAACGGGCGCGAACGGCTTGGGAGCTAGTGCGGTGGGCGGATGGGACTGGCCTTGGTTCTATATGCCGTACATGAAATCCACCGAGCTCTTAAATTGTCCGGTAAGCCCGAACGATGGCAGCATCCTTAAGAAGACCAACTGGGGCCGAGAAAACACCCCGAACTTTCAACCCAACGCGGAGTACGGCAACAACTACGCCTACAACTATTCCGGCCTGACTCGCGACAATAACTTCGGTCCGGCACTATCTTCCACGGAGGTCGAGTTCCCCGCCGAGACGTTCGCGTTTTTCACGGCCTATGACAGCGCGACTTGGCCGGATCGGGGCGGAGTCAACAACTCCTATGTCGCCCTAATGCGCACCTTTGGCGTTGACCGCCAACTTCCGGAAACGGCTTCCTACAGCAAGAACAGTGGGTTCCGCATGCGCAAGCAGGCCGGCGTGGTGTTCGTTGATGGGCACGTCAAGCTCACGCCATGGCAGAAGATGATGGTGCGAGGCCAAAACGGCGGGAAGCCATGGCTGATGAACTGGGAAGACGACTGCGTCACGTACGGCCCGGCTTGCGACGAGCCATGCCCGTTCCCGCTTTGCGGCGCGAACCGACGCTTCGATCCTTCGAAGCTCTAATCCCTCAAAATGAAGGCGCGGGAATATCCCGCGCCTTTTTATAGCGCTTTAGCCACTTCTTCTAGCTGAGTAATCATCGTGCCCCAACCCTCGAAGAATCCCATCGCTTCGTGCTTGGCGCGGGCATTGGCATCGGCGTGGAGTACGAGCGCCTCGAAATTCGTCTTGTCGCCATGCGCCGCTAGGCTGAAACTGGCGGTCATCGCGAAGCTGTCCGCAGTCGTTAAATTCGGGCGAAAACCAGGACCGATGGCCGAGGTCCAAACGAGCTTCTGCCCCTCGACCACTTCAAGGAAGCAACCCTCACCCGCCTCGACTTCTGGCCCTCCCGGCCCCTGCATGACGACCGAGAATATGCCACCCGGACGTACGTCCATCTCACACCGGACGGTGCGCCAAGGTTTGGGCGTGAACCATGTGAGCAAGAGTTCGGGCGTGGTCAGCGCCTTCCACAACTTGTCAGCCGGAGCATCGAGCAATTGCTCAATGAGAAGATCTCGGTCACCGTTCGGAGTTTCCATGGTTCAGTATAGAGCCGCTGCTCGCCGTCAAAACAAAAGTTGAAAAAACGACGAAAACCCTTATACTGGTTTTATGCTCGCTGCCGTAATGACCCTCGCTCTCGCGACCGTGGACTTCACTCCGCCGCCCGACGGTGGGACGACTTATGCCCTGAATGAGGTGGCCTCTGACCAAACCTCCACTCGCGCCGAAGTCAATTGGCGCTGGAATCCTCCGGTCCGAAGAATGGCTTATCAGCCCTCAGCACTCTATTGCCGCAATACATGCCGTGGCATGGTGCATTTCGACCATAAAATTTGCGACGCTTCATGCGACACCCCGTGCGAAAAGTCGCATAGAGAAAGTGTTTCGCCCGCCAGGGGATTCTTCACCTATACCGCTGACCGTGGCGCTACGATGCAAGAGGCTGCGAGTCAGTTTGGATTTGACGGGGATATTGGCCAGGCGGTCATGATTTCGTCTTTGGAACAAGGTGGCATCACGGCCGCCGAAGAAAACCCCGCCCTGCGCGTTAACTGGGATTTAAGCTGCTGGAACGACGATCCTTGCAGTACTGCCACCAAGCAGTATGACGAGTTGGTCTTTAAAGTCGACTTTTTCATCAAACTCCATCGGCTCAACCAAATCGAGGGCAAAATCGTTCGCACCGAA
Source organism: Chthonomonas sp. (assembly GCA_031425375.1). GTDB lineage: Bacteria > Armatimonadota > Fimbriimonadia > Fimbriimonadales > Fimbriimonadaceae > JAFLBD01. The sequence goes on from JANPJF010000004.1 coordinate 149,953, forward strand.
GGCCCGTCCATCAAGTATTACGTTGAGCTCACCGTGCCCATCAAGGACTCGTTGAGACCCCACAGCAAGTACGAAAATTGCCGTTGCCAACTCGTGCCCGACCACGCGTCAGCAAACGAGGTGGATCAAATCCCCGAAACCGCCATTTCCGTGGTCGAGGATGACGGCGACACCCGGGTTGCTACCGGCCAGGAGATCAAGGATATGAATTTCCAGGTCCCTTGCAACGACATGGGCAACGCGCTGGTCACCCTCGGCTCGCCCCTCGAAAACTGTTCGATGGTCAAGATTCCCGCCGGTTGGGAGTTCGATTGCGTGGATGGCAGCGCCCAAGATACGCAGCTCGTCAATGATCTTTCGTTCGATTGCTCTTCCCCGCTTTTCGCCACCACCACCGCCGTGATGGCCCCCAAACCCCAGGCGAAGGCGAACACGATGTGCCTCGAAATCAAGAAGAAAGAGCCGAATAATAAGCTCAAATATCGCCTGAAACCACCGAGCACCCTCGCCCGCCTGAAGTCGGCTAGACTGGCCGCCGACGCCCGGCGCTACGGCACCGCCGTCCAAGTTCGCACCTGGATCATCACGGACCACGCTTCCTTCACCGAGATTTCAAAGCTCCTGGTCCCGGCCCCCGCCCCCGCGATGTACCTGCGCGAATTGCACACCGCCCAACGCATCGGCGCGATCAATCCCGCCGAACCGAAGGCGAAGGTTCTCTACGACAATGAGCTTCTGAGTACGCCGGGTCTTGAGCCGGAGCCGATGGAAGACTTCGTCAAGGCGAAGCTGACCCACGACCGCGAGGCGACGATGAAGTGGGCTCGCACCTCCGGCGCCAAGTCGTTCGCCGATTGGTTTGAGGGCAACGAGACGGCAGTGGTGGCAAAAGCGCTCGATGCCTTCGTGACCCGGTTCGCCCAGGCCGGCGACGATGGCCGCCTCGCCGTGGCCGAAATGCTCGCGTCCCGGGACCTCGCGCCGCATCTTGATGCGTTGCAAGGTGACGGCATCTCCGCCCTCGCCGCCCGCCTCACCCAGCCCGCCGACGCCAAACTAGCCGAAGCCCTCGTGCTGGCATTGGAGCGGACAAAGCACCCCTCCGCCCACTTCGCCGCCCTCAACGCCCACAAATCGCTGAGCGCCGGATTGAGGTCCCGCCTGGAGAAGATTAGGTAGCCGCTTCCCGAAACCCGATTCCTCCCATCACCTTCCCCCTCCCTCGCGACTCCGAACTCCAAACTCCCACCTAAAACTTCGTTCCTCCTATCAAAAACCCAATTCCTCCCATCACAACTTCTCCTTGTGCCAACAGGATGGATCTACTAAGGCACTTTATTGCCTTGGTTTTGGGTTGCTTGCCTTTTGCCCGCCCGGTTCAAATTTGCCCTCGGTACATCGAACAAAGTTCTCAGCGTGGAGCAAATAGGTGTTCTTGGAGTTCGCCGCTAGTTGACTGGCCTCGACGACGCGGACGTATTCGGCTAAAAGCTCTCGCAGGGTCTTATTCACAGCGGGCTCCCGTCTGAGTTCATCGCATACGTGCGCATCCACGCTTTATAAACCTGCTTCTTTTCTCGTTCCCAAAAAGCCTCTTCGCTCTCACCCGGGCGCACCCTGCCGGCCCTCTGTCCCAATCCGTAAAAGCCACCACTTGGCCTGCCAGCGGTGTTGACGCAAAGCGCGCTGAGAAGGGGCCGACCCGCCTCAAGTTCAGCTTTACTAATCTCTTCAAGCATCTCCCCGACCTTTTTCCCCATGAGGTTGCCACTCACGGGAATTCCCATCAATTGGGCGAGCGCCTGATAGGTGGTCACGCCCTGAAGTTGGGCTGCTTGAATCAACTCGCCGTAACACAACAGAAATTCCTTTGTCATTTATTTCCTCTTTGAAGTACACACTGCAACTCAAGCTTAGCCGCGTGGCAATGCCTGGATAAAGCGAGCCAAACGGTCTGCTTCCGCTACCGTGAAATCGGAAGGGACTTCAATTTCGATGGTGAGGTCAGACCTCAACTTGAACGAGTGCCTTTCCAAGTCAGCATCTGGCTCTTCTGGTTCGGTGCCCACGACCTTCAAATCTGCGGGCGAAACAGCCTTCTTTTCCCCAGTAGCAAGCTGGCACACCGCGAGTGAAGACTTCGTCCACTCGAAGCGAGATTTTTTGCCCTTGCGCCCTTCCACATAGCGACCGCAATCAAGCTCTTCAAGACCCCGAAACATCGCGATGACATCGGCGCGCGTCGCTCCGCGATCTTTTACGAGTTGATGGACCCAGTCGGTGTTCGTGACGCGACGGTTTCGTTGACGGTTGGCGTACTCGTCGAAAAGAACCGTAGCGGCGGAGTTACCAGCATAAAGGGACGAAAGACTGCTTGACAATTGAGCCGAGACGTTCATATCACTTAATATGATACCACAGACGTTTTTAAACGCCCATAGAAGATTTTAAGTAGTCAGGATCACATATGGTACAGCGTTCCTGGGCAGATTTATTTACCGTCTCGACGGTCTGAAACGGAAGAGCGACCCGCAACGGCCCCGCCCCTTCCCCTTCTCGCTATAATTCCCCTCCCAGATCAGTTCGGCCATTTTGTATGCCGTTTAGTTGAATAGGACAACAATTTGGGGACGGGTTTCCTTGGAAGTTCCTGATGCGAATTGGTTCTCATCCCCGTCATATTTGCAGTGGCAAGTTGGGGAAGGATTCGGGATGTGGAAGAGGCGCGGGCTCTCTATGAGTCGCTGGTGATGCGTTCCCTCGCATTTGCTCGCCACCAGGTTCCACTCACTGACTTGGAAGCTAAGCGCTTTGAGGCCGATCGCCGAACATTTAGAGCGTGGTCAAGCCAGAATCTGCCCAGCCCGATTCACGTCGACATTCGTAAGGCAGTCGAGGAGATGAGATCTATGCCAGACCTCGCGGCAACACTTGAGGCGTCATGGCCAGAAAAGTTCGAACACGTGAAGGACTCGTGGACCCCTCGTCGTTTTGAGCCTATCTGCGAATGGGCACTGCCGTACACTGGCTATTTATGTTCGATTCTCGACTTTAGGATTGAGGGTGCATATATTTTACTTGCTAGCTTTCTATCGGCTGTTTTGCAACTCGTTTTCAAGCTGCCGTACACCCAAACAGTCGCTGCGGCGCTTCTGGTCCTCTGGTTTCTTGGTTGCATAAGCCGACACCACGTCTCGCTCCCAAAGGAGTCACGCAAAGGGCTCTTCGCCGTGTCCCTCGCCGCCTCTCTGTTCGCCATGGTCGTTGCCGTTCAGAGAAGTGAAACGCCAGTCCGTGTACCCGTTCCAAGCGCGGGAGTCGCAATTGCAATTCAAGGGCAGGGTTCCGAACCCATACTTGGTGAGGTTGATGGAAACAAGGAAGTCATCGTTTTCTCGTTGGAAAATCTTCCTAAATTTGCGACAGTCACCAAGGGTTACATCCTGTGCAATGAAGAGAGGACCCCAGTTGATGACTCTACTTCGGTTACGCCGATCTATTTGGTGCCATCTACCCCGGTTACAGCTGAGCACGAAGGAGAAACACTCGTCTACACCGCCCGATCGAAGTCTGGTAAGTGGGAGACGGGCACCTACGATGTGCAATTCGACGGGCCCGACGGAATAATCAAGCGGCGCAGATTTCGCGTTTACAGAAAGATTATTGCGCCAATGATTCGAGAGTCGGCAGCCAGTCGGTCCGAAAGCGTGACTGGATACTGGGACCAAGGTAACGTCCGAGCGGGCAATCCGCTCATCGCAGAATCGGTTAACTCGCCAGCTTCATTTGGTTTTGAGTCGTCGTTCTCCAAAATTAGGAGGGGGTCGGTTGACATTGGATTTGCGATCTCTGGAATGAACGAAACTAATTCTGACAAACTTGAACTGTTGACACCGTTTCATGTCAAGCTCATTTTTACGAAAGTGGATTCAAAACTTGTCGTTCGTGCTAAGCGTGGGAGTAAATGGCTGACTGTCGCGGGCGGAGTTGAATGGCAGTACCAGGAAGCGTACGTATCTGGGAAGCGTACTTCCCTATGCATTAGCTATGACGGTTCATCGCTTTATATAAGCAAGTCCGCGACTCCGAGAGTCAGCCTTGCCGGAAGAATTCCCTTAGCGGGCGCAGGCGCCCTCACTCCCTCCAATATTGAGTTCGTCTGCTCGGGATTGACTTCCGAAGTCTTTCAGCTATCGGAGTCCACCTACCTCGGGCCAGAAGCGGCTGGCCGCTAACTACTCTGGCGGCGTAAGAAAAAACACGGGCGTGAGGGGAAGCAGTCGGCGACCCTTTTCTGGCATCTTTGAGTAGTTCTCGACCGCCAGTCTGAGTAGCCGATCGAGCGGCATTAACTCGATTCGCTTGCTTGCCATATTTGCCTCGCGAACGGCGTCGGGCGTGAAGCCGCCGCGGGACACGAATATGCCCATGTCGTCATTCGCCCTCAAAAGACCGGATAGCTCGCGCATCTCCTTAACTGTGACTTTATCAGCACGGTGCTTAACTTGAATGATGAGACGGGGATTTTTGGTTCCTAGTGGGTCCGGATAGACAACAAGATCAACTCCACCATCGGGCCCGGGAGGCGCGATCGAGCGCACGTGGTAGCCCATCGCCGTCATCACCTCGCCGACAAGCTCTTGGAATTCGTAAGGGCCGAGCGACTCGATATGCTGGACAATCTCTTGCGCGGCTCGCTCTGTAGCGTCTTGGTACGTCGCCGTGGTGGTTAGGTCAGCGTCGCCCGGAATTTCCTCTGCAACCGTCCCTTCTGATTCTGCTGCTGAAGTTGCCTTCAGCTTTCTGTTTCGATCCCATGCCCGATAGCCCTCCCGAATTTTTGCGAAGTACTGATCTTGTGGCAAATCAACTGCAGCTAGACCGGTCTCAGTTAATCTCCAATGCCCATTCTCTTTCGTCAGGTAGCCAGTCTTGACCGCATCAACCGAGTACCAACGGATAAGGTTCGTCCATCTTGGCTCACCATTCGAAACGGGGGCAAGTTCTTCTTCGGTAAGAGATAGCTCGGGCGCAACATCCGCGAAGAGGTCACGCGCCGAGGCATCGCCCCCGCGCTTTGCCAAAGCTTTCATCGTAACGTAAACCAACTCTCCGATCCTCGAAATGGGTATGGGCATACCGCGTGATTATGCACTCTCGGAAGAAGAGCTGGATTTTTAATCACATGACCCTAAAGAAATACGGGGAGCATTCCAACTATCCATAACAACCGCGCAGTGCGGAGGAAAGCATAACAACATGCCAGTAAGAAACAATTTCTCAGGTCTAAGTGATCCGAACTTGATCAACCGAATTTCGGCTATTTGCAGCGTCACGCTGGAGAACCCGGCCGAATACGGTTTGACGGGGGGCGAGGTGGAGGCGTTGAGTGACGCCAAGGACGTTCTGGATGTCGCGGTGGGTACCTACATCGCCGTGAACGCAGAAAAGCTGAGCGCCACCGCCGTCAAGGAAGCCGCTCGACAAGACGTGCTGACCCAAATCAGCAGCATTGTCAAGCGCATTTATGGCGATCCGAACGTGGACGACAGCCTCTTGGCCAAGGCCAGCCTGGCGCCGCGTCCGAGCCGTCCGACTCTGACGACGCCGAACGTGCCGACTGATTTCACCGCCACGGTGATTGGTCCCAACAGCGTCGAGCTGAAGTGGAAGCGCAACGAGAACATCGGGACGACGATCTACACGATCGAAGTTCAGCGCGGCCAGGGTGAGGCTTGGAGCACGTTGACTTCGCAAACCGCGACCCGGTTTGTGGACGAGACTTCCGCGCCCGGTCAGCCGGTGAGCTATCGGGTCTTTGCCAAGCGCGGCAATCGCAAGAGCGTGTTTTCGAGCATCGCTTCGGTTTGGACCGAAGGGGAGGAGTCGGTTCTGAGCCTCGCGGCTTAAACGACTCGTTGTCCGCACTGCTAGGGGCGCCTCTTTTTGGGGGCGCCTTTTTTTTTGGTTCGGAGTTTGGAGTTCGGAGTTCGGAGGCTTTCTTGCTGATTTTAGATTTTAGATTTTAGATTTCAGATTTTGGGGGGAGTTCGGAGGCGTTCTTCTCGATTTAAGATTTTGGATTTTAGATTTCAGAACGCAAGAGAGCATGAGCGAGGCATGAATGCCTCGCTCCGAAGGCGGCCTGAAGGCCCCCCTCCTTTAGCGGAGGGCTTGGTCGAGGTCGGCGAGGATGTCGCTGATGCTCTCGATGCCCACGCTCAGGCGGATGTAGTCGGCGGTGACGCCGGCGCTGAGCTGCTCCTCGGGCGAGAGCTGTTGGTGGGTCGTGCTGGCGGGGTGGATCACGAGCGACTTGGCGTCGCCGACGTTGGCGAGGAGGCTGAAGATTTTCAGCTTGTTGATGAAGGAGACCGCCGCGTCGTAGCCACCTTTGACACCGAAACCGAGAATGCCGCCGAACAGGCCCCGATGGAAATACTGCTTCGCGCGGGCGTGGTCGCGGTGCGACGGGAGGCCGGGGTAGTTGACCCAAGTCACGTTCGGGTGAGCCGCCAAGAACTCCGCCACGCGCTGGGCGTTCTCGCTGTGCCGCTCCATGCGCAGGGGCAATGTCTCGACGCCTTGCAACAGCAAGAAGCTATTGAACGGCGAGATGCACTGGCCCTGATCGCGCAGGCCTTGTACGCGTGCTTTGATGGAAAACGCGATGTTCATGCCGCTGAAGTCGCCAAAGACTTCCCAAAACTTGAGCCCGTGGTAGCTGGGGTCGGCTTCGGTGAAGTTGGGGTGTCGGCCTTGGCTCCAGTCGAAGTTGCCGCCGTCCACCAAGACGCCGCCGATGCTGGTGCCGTGGCCGCCGATGAACTTGGTGAGCGAGTGGGTGACAATCGCCGCGCCGTGGGCGATCGGGTTGACCAGATAGGGGGAGGCCAATGTGTTGTCAATCATCAGCGGGATGCCCGCCTCGCGCCCGATCTTTGCGATGGCCGCGATGTCGAGGGTGTCCAGCTTCGGGTTGCCCAGGGTCTCGCCGTAGAACAACTTGGTGTTCGGCTTGATCGCGGCGCGGAAATTCTCAGGATCGCTCGGGTCCACAAAGGTGACCTCGATGCCCGCCTTTGGAAGCGTGTAGTGAAGCTGGGTGTAGCTGCCGCCGTAGAGGCTGTTGCTGGCCACGATGTGGTCGCCGACTTCGCAGATGGTGGTGAAGCCAAGCTGTTGGGCCGCCTGTCCGCTCGAAGTGGCGACCGCCATGGTGCCGCCTTCGAGGGCCGCGATGCGCTTTTCGAGCACATCAGTGGTTGGATTCATGATCCGCGTGTAGATGTTGCCGAATTTGGCGAGCGCGAACAGCTCTGCTGCGTCGGTGGTGTCGTCGAAGACGTAGCTGGTGGTTTGGTAGATCGGCACCGCTCGCGACTTGGTGGTCGGGTCGGGCGATTGACCGCCGTGAAGGGCGATGGTTTCGAAGCCGGGGGCGGTTGTTTCAAGGGCACTGCTCATGCCCCTATTATAGCTTGGATGGCTACTTCTTCAAATCATTCTTTCGGTCTTCTGTTGTATGGATTGCAAAATCAAATGATTCTTTTGTCATTTGAAAGTCGGCCAACGATCTCGTAGGAGAATTGCTCCTGATCGCTCGCCGGTTGCTTTGCCATTTGCCAGAGTGTGCGTGCCACCCACCCAAACATGCTCGACGCCGGTGCTGAGCGCGCGCGGGTCCTCGGGGGTGGCGTGGTCGATGATCGTGTCGGGGTTGAAGATGACGATATCGGCGCGATAGCCCGGCTTCAATTCACCCATCGAAGCCAGTTGGAAGGTCTTGGCGACCATCGAGGTCATCTTGCGGATCGCTTCTTTGAGAGGAATCTGCTTCTTCTCGCGCACGTATCGCCCGAGGACGCGCGGGAACGATCCGGCTCCACGGGGGTGGCTCCCTCCAATGCTGCCGTCGCTGCAGAACATGGTGCGCGGACTGGCGATGAAGTGGCTCAGGTCGGCTTCGGTCATCGCCGTGACCACCACGCTCTGGCTCCCCGAACCGCCCGGAAGGGAGGTTTTGCGAAGGATTTCTTGGATGAGCGCGATGGGTGTTTTGCCAGTCATCTCGCTGATTTGGACGAGTGTCTTCCCCACCCAGGTGGGCTCGTGCGTGTAGCGGGTGAGGCGAACATTCTGCGGTCCGCCCACATCCGCGAGCCCCTTCTCCCAGATCTTCGGGTCGTCCCATTCGCGACTGGGCGAGAGCGCGGAGAGGCCCGACTGCCAATAGAGATAGGGATAAACGTCGGCAGTGATCCCCTCCGCCGAGCCGATGGCATCCGACTCCTTCGCCTTGCCCCAAACCGCCGCCGTGCCAAGCTTGATGTGCGAAATTTGAGCGTGAATATCCGCGCGTTTGCCAATGGTGACGAGTTCTTGGAACGCTTCAAATGCGCGATCAGACTCATCCCGAACGTGGCTGATATACATCCCGCCGCTCTCGCTGGCCACCTTGGCGAGTCGAATCAATTCCTCGGTGTCGGCATAGTAGCCGGGGTCGTATTCGAGGCCGCTGGACAGCCCGAGGCTACCGCTGCGCATGTCTGCTCGAAGCAGCGCTTCCATCTGCACGATCTCCGGCTCGGTGGCCGTCCGCTTATAGTCCTCTTTCATGACTTGGCGACGGATGCCACCATGGCCCGAGAAGGTGGCGAAGTTGATGGCGGGCCGCAGAAACTTGAGTCCGCCAAGGGCCGTCTTGACCGGCTCTCCCCAGTAGCCGTCTTGCCCAACCACTGAGGTCGTGATCCCTTGGGTCAGTTGGCTCACCGCCAAGGGATCCTCGTCAATGCCCCCATCCGCGTGGGAGTGGGCATCAATGAAGCCCGGGGCGATGACCATGCCCTTCGCGTCTACGACGACTTCACCAGGTTCGGGCTGAAGTGCCCCGATTTCGACGATCTCCTCGCCACGGATACGAATCGAGGCAAGCCGTCCATCGGCGCCCGTTCCGTCGTACACCATCCCGTTCGAAATCAGGGTGGTGGGGACGAGGAGCACAGAGACGATAGCGGCGAGCATGCTGCGGAGCATACTTCACACGTAGGTCTCGTACGGGTCGGGGAGGTCGTGGTAGTTGTTTGGACCGAGCGCGACCCCATTCCAGTCCACGCCGTAGAGCTTCCGGCCCTTCTGCTTGAGAATTTGGCAAATCAGCTCACTCCGCCCCCGCGCGCGGGTATCGGCGGGTGGGTCGGTCATCGCGTCCACGATGTCAAGGTCGTCGAGAATCCGATGCGTCAATCCCATCTCCTGAAGCGCGTAGAACAGCCCTTGGTCGGGGTTGATGTTGTGGTACTCGAGGTCAACCGAATGAAGGGCGTCGTCCTGCGGGCTAAGTCCCTCGTCGGCGATGTAGTCTTGAACAATTTTGAGCTTGGCCACCCAGTCGAGTTTGTCTCCGAGTTGCATCGGATCCTCGGCGAGTTGATCGAGGGTCGCCGCCCAGGCTTCGAGAATCCAATCCGTCTGCTCACTCTCGCCTCGGTACCGCTCGCAAAGGGCGTGATACCGCCGCTGGATCTCAATGGCGTTAGTCTCTTCCCCATCATAAGTCCAGCAAGGCCACTGATACGTCGGGTCGCGGCTGATGAGGCGCAGGTCTACGAGCGGCTGAGCCAGGTGTAAGCTCTCGTCCAGAAGGTCATCTTCGGTGAGCCTCAAGACCAAGCTAGTGGTGCCGACCTTCAAGGCATAAGCAAACTCCATCATGTTGCTCTCGCCAAAGAGCAAGTGGAGCCGCTGCATGTTCTCGTGCGAGTAGAAATGCTCCCATTTGGGATTAATCAAAGCCCGATTAAAACGTACCCTGCTAGCAACGGTTTTCAGAATGTGATCCGCGCGCTGGCTAAGTTGAAAGTCCACCGTTTCATCGGGAATTACCCCGTAAACATTGCTTACCCAGATGTAATCAATCGGATTATTTCGCACCTCCGAGCTGGACGGCCGCCCCTGTTCGGCGGTTAAGATGTGCCCGCCAACGCGACCCACCCCCGCAAAGATCTGGCGAGTGACCAGAAAGGCGTAGATGCGCGGAGCGTGGTGACTGAAAAAATCCTCGTCCATCCGAACCAACAGGTTCTCGTGACACCCAAAAGTGTGCCCACCAAAGTGGTCCACGCTATTGTTATAGATGCCGACTTGGTGCTCAATGCCCAGTTCTCTAACGGCGCGGGTGATGATCCGGTGCCCGGCCCGATCATTGGCAATGAGCGATTTGATGTCCCGGCACTCGGCGGTGGCGTACTCCAAGTGACTACCAACGGCATCGATGTACAGCCGGGCGCCGTTGATGAGAAACCCTCCAGAGCGAGCCGGCTCGAAGACGTCGTCCCGAGCATGGATGTCAATGACTCCCAGCTTTTGGTCGTAAAAGACCTGGTTCTTGATCGCCTCGACGACTTCCTCAGACGTACCCACCTCATCATCGGAGACAAGGCAGCCGAACTCTGTTTCGACTCCAATGATGCGTTCGCCGGGCTTCTGAGGAGGCATGACTTATTCTACGTCGTGGTCGGGCGGTTGAAACTCATCAAACCAAGCCGAAAACGCGGCGTGGGCCTGGTCGAGTTTCCATTGCCGCTTCATTCCTTTGTCTTTCATCGGTTCTATCGGATCGGGAAGAAGGCCCCAATTGATATTCATCGGGGCGAATTCGCGTTGGGTGTCATCCTGAAGATGAGCCAGCAGGGAGCCATAAGCAGTGGCTCGCGGCGGAAGTTTCAACTCTTTGCTGGACTCACAGGCCAGCGCGCACAACCCACTAAGAATCCCCATCGCGGCACTCTCTACGTAGCCTTCCACCCCCGTGAGTTGCCCAGATAAGAAGAGCTCCGGCACAGCCTTCATTTCGAGGTTCGGATGGAGCACCACGGGAGCCTCCACATAGGTGTTGCGATGGATCACGCCGTAGCGGATGAACTCGGCGTTCTCGAGGCCCGGAACCATTTGAAAAACCCGCTTCTGCTCGCCCCATTTGAGCCTGGTTTGACAAGCAACCAAGCTATAAAGGGTTTTCTCTTTGTTTTCGGGACGGAGCTGGAGAGCGGCGTAAGGGCGGCGGCCGGTGCGGGGGTCTTCGAGGCCGACCGGCTTGAAGTTGCCAAACGCCAGCGAGCGAGCCCCTTTCTCTGCGATTGCTTCGATGGGCGAGCAACCACTAAAGTACTTGATCTTTTCGAGTAGGGCTTCTTCCAGTTCGTCTGGCGGAGCATCTCGCTTGCCCCCCGCCTCAAACGCATGAATCGGAGCGCGTTCGGCCGCGACAAGTGCCTCTACAAACGCATAGTAGCTGTCCTTCTCGAAAGGGCAATTAATGTAGTCGTCCCCTTCCCCCTTGTCATACCGGCTCTGCGCGAAGGCCACGGTCATATCGATGGACTCGGCGGTCACGGTCGGTGAAACTGCGTCATAGAAGTACAGGTGCTTCCGGCCCGTCAAGTTGGCGATGTACTCGCTGAGTTCCGGCGAAGTGAGAGGTCCGGTGGCGAGGATGACCGGGCCTTTCCCAACAAGCCGGGCGAGCTGGCTCGGCCTGATTTCCTCGCGAAAGACGCTAATGAGAGGGTGATTACTCACGGTCTGAGTGAGATCCTCCGCGAACTTATCTCGATCTACGGCCAGCGCCTCCCCGCCCGGCACCCGATTTCGTTCTGCCACCTCCAGCACGATCGAGCCGAGAGCCACCATTTCTGCCTTCAGCAATCCCGCGGGAGAAGTCGGGGAGTTGGACTTGAAAGAATTTGAGCAGACGAGCTCAGCGAAGAACTCGGTCGTATGTACTGGCGTGTTGACGTGGGGCCTCATTTCGTAGAGAGCCACCGGGCTCCCACGCTGGGCGATGGCCCACGCCGCTTCAACACCCGCGAAGCCCGCGCCAACTACCGAAATCATGCCCCTATTGTGTCGCGTAAAATCTCGTGATTCATGAACGTCCCCGTGCTGCGCCCCGAACTGAGACGAAAAGAGGTGATCCGCTCTATGGAGGATCGCTCTGAGGAGCGCCATGCAAGTTGGCTCGAGCTGTTCTACGACCTTGCGTTTGTGGCGGCGATTGGGCAGCTCGGGACCACCCTGGCGGGCAATTTCACCATGCAGTCGTTCGGCATAGCTGCCGCGCTTTTCGTGGCGATTTGGTGGGGCTGGGTCGGGCAGACCTTCTACTTGAGTCGCTTCGACTCCGACGATCTGCAGCACCGGATTCTGACGATGGTCCAGATCTTCATCGTGGTCGCGATGGCGGTGTACATCCCTCAAGCCATGGAGGGGAATCTGGCGGGGTTTGTCGTGTCGTTTGTTCTAATGCGGGCCACACTGGTTTGGCAATACTTAAGTACGGGCAGACACTTACCCGAAGCAAAACGGCTCACCGAAACCTACTCAATGGGGTTTGGACTCGCGGCGCTGATCTGGCTCACCTCGACCTTTGTTCCCATCCAATTTGCATTTGTTTTGTGGTTTGTAGCGATCGCGGTGGACTTTGCGACACCCTTCATCTGTCGACAACTGGCCCTAGACATCCCGCCTGATTACGGGCATTTCCCCGAGAGGTTTGGGCTATTCACGATCATCGTGCTGGGCGAGGGGATTCTCAGCGCGGTCAATGGCTTGCGTAGGGATCAGCTTGGACCCGAAGCTCTGATCGGAGGCTTGTTAGCATTGGCCTTCTTCTGCACGATGTGGTGGATCTACTTCGAGGGGGTACGGGGGGCGACGGTCGCGGTGCCAACGACTACCCAAGAAATCACCCGCACCATCACGTGGCTCTACACGCACCTGCTCCTGACCTTTTCAATCGTGATCTGCGCGGTCGGGTTCAAGAAAATGCTGGCGCTTCAGGCTGGGAAGGCGCTACCGGAGCACGTGCGCATCATTTTCTGCCTCAGCGTCTTCCTACTGATGGCGAGCTACCAAGTCATTTGGTACACCGGTCTCAACAAGCAATTGCACCCGTTCGCCCACAGGATTGGGCTCCCGCATCTGCTCGTAACCGGGACGATGCTGCTCGTCACGGCTATCAGTGGCTTCATGAGCGCACTCGTACTTTCCGGCGTCGTGTGCCTCTTGGGCTTCGGACATTTGATGCTGGTCATCTTCGACCGCCCTAGCGTCCGACTCCTTATGGAGGCCAACGCCCGGGCGGAAAAGGGACTGCCGCACGAATTCGGGCTTTTCGGCTAAGCCAACTTGCTAACGATGAGGTCGCCCATTTCGCTGGTGGAGACCAACCGGCAGCCGTTCTCGTGAATATCTGCCGTGCGAATGTGGTCATCCAGCACCGCCTCTACCGCAGCTTCTATGCGATTGGCCCCCTCGACATCACCCAAGGTGTACTGGAGCAACATGCTCGCGCTCATGATCGCGGCAATTGGATTTGCTCGATTCTGTCCGGCGATGTCAGGAGCTGAGCCGTGGATAGGCTCATACATCCCAAACACAGAGCCGCCCTTCGGATCGCTGAGACTGGCACTCGGAAGGAGCCCAAGCGATCCGGTAATCATCGCTGCCTCGTCGCTGAGGATGTCTCCAAACATGTTCTCAGTCAGGATCACGTCGAACTGAGCCGGGTCGCGAACGAGCTGCATGGCACAGTTGTCCACCAGCATGTGGCTCACGCTGATGTCCTGATTCTGCGCCGCCATCTCATCAACGACCTCGCGCCAGAGTCGGCTAGTCTCCAGAACATTCGCTTTATCCACGCTGACCAGTAGCTTCCGGCGCGAGCGGGCAATCTCAAATGCTCGAGCGGCGATTCGCTCCACCTCGAACCGGCTGTAAACCATCGTGTCAATCGCGGTGTTCCCATTATCTCGGCGCTCACGTGGCTTGCCGAAGTAGATCCCGCCTGTCAGCTCGCGCATGACAACCAAGTCAATCCCGCCCCCGCCAAGCTTGACGGGCGACGATTGCAAGAGCGCCTTGAATGCCTTTGCGGGTCGAACGTTGGCGTATAAGTTCAGTTCGCTACGCAAGGGCAACAGAGCACCGACTTCTGGTCGGAGGGAAGGGTCTTCGATTCGATCCCATTTGGGACCACCCACGGCACCTAGTAGCACTGCGTCCGCAGCTTTGCAGAGATCGAGCGTCGCCGGCGGTAATGGGTGGCCCGTGGCGTCATAAGCGACTCCACCCACGAGGGCGGATTCAAATTCGAGGTCGGGTCGGGCGACCTTGAGGACCTTGACGGCCTCGGCTGTGACTTCTGGCCCAATGCCATCTCCGGCGATGACTGCGATCTTGTGCGACATTGCGTTCCGATTATGGCATCCGGTCCATAATCGGGAAGATGCGGGAAACAGCGAGAGGCAACCAATCGTTCTTGACTTGGAATATGAGCAAATACACCCGCGTCGTCGCCTCCCTCGGCGTTCTGAGTCTCTTGTGTGCCGCGTGTGTCCCCGCTCATGCCAACGCATTCCAATCCACCATTTCGCCACCGATCAGCGAGGCAAGGTGGAACCGCTTCTCGGCCGGTGTCAACGTGCCATTTTGGTTCAGCGAACCTAAGCGGACCGACCTTGAATCTCTCAAAAAGTGGACCAATGTCGGGGAGATAAAGGCATGGCGAGAGATCGGCTTGACTCACATCCGCATCCCGTTTATCGCCGAATCGCTCGCGACATCCTATGAGGATGCCCGCTTCGACCCGGAGAAAATCAGGTTTCTAAAGCAAACTCTTAACGAGTTCAAAAAGAACAACCTGATGGTGATTCTTGACTTCCATCCGGGCGATCCATTCAAAAGGAAGCTCAAAGGCAACCCGCGTGAGGTTCAACAGCTCAGGAACTTTTGGGGGGGATTGGCCCGAGAACTGCGCGACAGCGACCCCGAGTTCGTATCCTTCGAACTCCTCAACGAGCCAAATCTGGGAGCAGCGGACGAGTGGTGGGCGATTCAAAGAGTGCTCATGGCGGAGGTTCGATCTGTAGCACCCAATCACACGATCGTGGTGGAAGCAGACCGATGGACCGCCATCGACGAAATGATCACTCGCACGCCGTATGCGGACAAGAATGTCGTGTACGCGGTCCACTTTTACGAGCCATTCATCTTCACTCATCAAGGGGCGACTTGGGTGGATAAGGAGCTCGGCGGTTGGAAAGACGTGGGCTATCCAAGCTCACCGGCAAACATCGATTCACTCCGCACTCAGTCAAGGTCCCAACGTCAAAATGAGATTCTGCAACGATTTGAGTCCGAGGGATGGGGACCCGCTCAACTGAATCGCCGAGTGAAAGTCTTGGGCGACTGGGCGACTCGGCACGGGGCCAAAGTTATCATCAATGAATTTGGAACCATCCGGCTGAGCACTGCTCCTGCCGCACGGGCGGCATGGACAAGAGATGCGAGGCGAGCTTTTGAGGACAATGGTTTCGGCTGGAGCCATTACGACTGGCGAGGGGGCATGGGCCTGACCTACGCCAACATCACCACCAAAGATGGGTACGAGACGGCTCAGATGCCAATGTTCGACGCATTGGGTCTACAGCGGCCGAAACGTCCGTAAAGGAATCCATGGGGTGGCTGTGGGAGTGGGACCGAACGATCTTTCGTCTAATCCATGAGGGTTGGCGGGGGCCGGAACTCTCAGCCCTCCTCACCTTCGCTTCAATGTCAGGCGTGGGCCATGCTCACGCCTTCCCGCTGGTCGTGGCTTCAGTCCGCAATCGGAGCCCATGGATGATCGGCGGTTTGATTCTGCTTTTCGCAGTTGCGACCTACTTTATTGGTGCCGCCGATGGAGCGGGCCCAGTTCAGCTGGCGGCCTACAGCCTTTTCGCAGTTCTATTCTTCCGGCTGGAGCAAAGGATCGCACGCCAGGCGCTAGTCGCCTTTTTGTTTAGCGGGGCCGTTCACTTGCTCATGAAGCAGTTTATGGATCGGCAACGCCCGTCCAACTTTATATGGGCGATCCCTCTAGAAAATGTGTACGCAACGCAAAGCTTCCCAAGCGGGCACACCTCCACATCAATGGCGGTTGCGGTGGTGCTTTTTCTTATGCTGCCGACCCGCTCGTGGGGCATGGTGGCGCTCGGTTGGGGGCTACTGGTCGGATTGAGCCGCGTTTATGTGGGAGTTCACTTCCCAACCGACGTGATCGCGGGCTTTGCGATCGGCATTGCATCGGCGGCTTCCGCTCGATTGATGGGCGAAAGGTGGGGATCGAACCCCGCAGAAGAGCGTAAAATGGAGGTGTGAAGATGAGGCTCTCAATGGTGACCATTCCGCTCAGCTTAGCGATCGCCGCTGGAGGATTCGCCTTGATGAAGGTCGCCGCTACCGGAACCTCGGCTGGGCGTACGAACTACCCCATTCCAACTCGACACCCCGTCACCGCTGAAATGGTTAAGGCGGCATCCGCTTTAAAGCTCAAGGCCGCGCCACGCTTTCAATTGGTAGACCACGAGAGCCGCCAAGTCGGCTCGAGCGATCTGGCCACGGGCAAGCCTTCGGTTCTATTTTTCGTCAAGGACGAATGCCCGTGTAGCATCGAAGCTCAACCTATATTTAATAATTTGGCTCGCGCTTTCGGCGGCGATGCTCTGTTCTTCGGCGTAACCGACGCCAGTCCAGCGGCAGCGACCCAGTATGTCCAGGCCAATGTGGTGCCCTTCCAATTGATCTGCGACCCCCAGAAGGGCCTGATGAAGAGCTTCCAGATGGAGGCGAGCGCGAGCATGGTGTTGCTTGATGGAAAGGGAAATGTCGCCCAGGCCTGGGCAGGGTATTCCCAAGATGCACTTCGGCAGCTCAATGTGTTGCTTGGAACCCTTTCGGGGTCCGGGGTCCGGGAGTTTGACGATCGAGAAGCGCCGAAGAAATTGACTGCTGGCTGCGCCTACTTCTGAGCATCCAACGTTCGCAGCGCTCGCTTCACAATCTTCTTTGTTGAGTCGCAGTCACTCTCGGCCAGCCACTTCTGGGTCAGTTCCCGCACCCACACAGGCTGAGTCTTTGATGCGTCGTTGAGCCAATTGGCGACCGAATCTTGCACGTACTTTGATGGGTCGGCGCAGAGGGGGGCGAGCACTGAAAGCGCGAGCCAGGGCTCTTCTCTCAGCTCTCGGATATGAGCGCACCAGACTCCACGTGGGCGCGTCGCCTCACAGCCAAACCTTCTGATGTTCGAGTCATCTTCCAGAGACCAAGGCACGAAAGCGGAGATAAATTCTGCAGGCTGAGCAACGATGCGTGGCCGAATGCCGAGCCACGCCCACTCTCTCACCCCAAAATGAGGGTCTGCGGCCAGGGGCCGAATCGCCTCGACCACCTGAGCCACACTCAACTGAGGGTTCATCCCAATAATGTAACCCCCAATGCCCCGAATCGTGTCGCTACGATGCGTCAGCACCGATTCGAGCGGGACATGATGGGCGATGAGTTCTGCGCTGAGGCGCAGCCGTTGGGTGTAGGGTAGCGCGCGATCAATGGCTAGGCGATGCGCCACTGTTGGAAAAGCAGTTTGCAATAGCGTCTGAAAATCGATCGCCAACCCCTCAACCAGATTTCCAGTTTCGAGTTCTCCCGCATTGAGGCCCGCGAGAACCTCGAGTGGAATGTCTGCGATGCGTCGAGCAGCAACCCTTGGCTTCATTTTTCGTTAGCAAGCTTAAGCTCTGCAAGCAATTCGCGCTGATTGAACGTCAAGGTAAGGTCGCTATGGGTGCGTTCGACTACGGCCCGAAGCGCATCGCAAGTCCGGCGGAGGCCGCCCGTAAGCGAGTCGGGGTAGTCGAAGGTGATCAGCTCGTCGTAGATCGCCTCCATCCAGGAAAGCAACCGCTCGGCCTCTTCCATCGAGCCCTTCCGAAGCTCGTCCAGGACGTAGCGGCGACACTCGCTGGCGGCCTCCCCGAGTCCATTGAGATAGCTGGGGATATCCACGTTCAGTTCAGCACGAGTGGGAATCTCCACGCCCGTGGCGATGCTGTAAACCGCGGACGCCTCGACCATTTCCTTTTCCGCGTCCTGAATGTAGCCGGCGTAGAGGATGGATGGAGCGTCGGAGACTTCGGCCCGCAGATCCGCCGCGAGGCGTTTGGTCTCGTTCAACAACTCGAGCGCCTGCTCAAACTGATGGCGATGCACGTGACGAATGCACTTGCTGGAAGTTTGGATAATGAGCCGCGACCCCGCGAGGGCCTTCTCGCGACGCTTGTGCATCGCGTCCATTTCCGTTCGCAGTTCGCCAGACAATTCCGCAAGGCTCATATTAATTTCCGCTCCTTAAAACTCACGTGCCGATTGTGCCCGATGATGATGTGATCGAGTACCGGAATGTCCAGTAGCTTGCCCGCAGCCACAAGAGACGCTGTACTTTCAAGATCTTCTGGACTCGGCTCCGGGTCGCCGCTCGGGTGGTTGTGGACCACGATCACCGAAGACGCCCCGCACCGCACGGCCTCGCGAAACACTTCTCTAGCCCCAACAACCGACATATTCAACGTGCCCACATGAATCGTCCGCGAGCCGATCACCCCGTTCTTTACGTTCATGAACATCGCGCAAAGATGCTCCTGACCTTCATCCTGCAGATAGGCAAAGTGTCGAGCGACGTCGGCGGCTCTGGAGATCGTCTTGCGTTCGCCCTTGTTGCTGACTCCGGATCGCCGTCCAAGTTCGACGGCGCTTAGTAATCGGACGGTCAAAATCGGGTCCGTCTCTCCTAGTTCGGCAAGATCGGCAATGCTCAGGTCCACCAAGCCGTTGATGCCGCGAGAGGCAAGGAGCGAGGTAGCGAGCGGCAGCAACTCTTGTGCCTTGTCCTCGTCACAGCCGCCGAGCAACGCCAGCAGATCGCTCGCGCTCAACCCACGAACCCCGAACCTCTGAAATCGCTCGTAAGGCCCTTCAATATCTGCCAATTCTAGGCCTCCATCATCTCGACGAATTGTGTGAAATATTTCCGGGAGTCCCAAGGGCCAGGAGCAGCTTCGGGGTGGTACTGGATGCTGGTGGCGCGTAGCTCTTGGTGGCGCAACCCTTCCACACTGCCGTCATTTAAATTGATCTGCGTGATCTCGGCTCCCGTGCCAAGGATAGAGTCCGGCTCCACCGCATAGCCGTGATTCTGGCTTGTGATGGTGACCGTGCCATCGAGCAAATCTTTCACCGGATGGTTAGACCCGCGATGCCCGTACTTCATTTTAAAAGTGTGCCCCCCTAGTGCGCGGCAGAGCATCTGGTTACCGAGGCAGATCCCAAAGATCGGCTTCTTGCCAAGCAAATCACGAACGGTCTGCACCACCGGCTCAAGTCGAGCGGGATCACCAGGTCCCGGTGAAAGAAGAATGCCATCGGGACTCCAATCCAGAACTTCTTCCGCTGAAGCGGTGGCTGGAAGCACGATTGTGCGAACTCCGAGCGCGGCAAAACGGCGCAAGATGTTATGCTTCAATCCGCAGTCGAGCGCCACGATTTTGTGCTTGTAACCCTCACCTGAGTCGCCGAGTTGCTCGCGACCCGACTTGCCCCAAGCGTAGGGCGTCCGGGTGGTCACCTTGTACACGAAGTCGGTTTCGTCGTAGCTCTGGGTCGCGCTGAGCCTCTCGAGGGCACCCTCTCTGGTCGGCGAAATGATCCCCATCGTCACGCCCGCCTCTCGAATGTGACGCGTGACCGCCCTTGTGTCAATCCCCTGAATGGCAACCATTCCGCGCGCCTTGAGCAGTTCGTCAAGGCTTTGCGATGAACGCCAATTGGAGGGCTTGTTGCAAGCTTCGCGGACGATCAATCCGCTTGGCTGAAGACGGTCGGATTGAAAATCGTCTTCGTTGATGCCGTAATTTCCAATCAACGGGTAGGTGAGGATCACCAGTTGCCCGGAGTAGCTCGGGTCAGTGAGAATCTCCTGGTAGCCGGTCATCCCGGTGTTGAAGACCACCTCGCCAACGGTATCGCCTTCCGCCCCCAGGGGGCGACCGGCGTATGAGGTTCCATCACTCAGAACTAGGTACACAGCTAGCCAGCAATCGTACCCGTTTAGCGCCCCGGATCAATTCGCATCGCCACCGCACGCACCGCTGGATCGGGGTCGCTTCTCAGAGCAATCAACGTGAGGCGCTTGTCTTCGGGGCATCGCCCATTGAGTTCGATCAGGGTCTGCATCCGGATCCCAGGAGAGGGATCCAGCAGCCTTTCGGCGATCAAATTCAAAGCGTCCGGGGTGCCAATGGCACCCAAAAGCTCAATTCCAATTCGCGCCTTTCGCTCTTCTTGCTCGGCGAGAAGGCGGTTGGCTGACTCCATACCCCGGAATGGAAACTTCGCGACCAGTGCCATCGCCGCCCGGCGCAGAGGCAAGTTCGCGGAGGTCAACATCGCTTCGCCGGTCGCATACGACCCTTCATCGCCAATCTGAGCGAGGGACACCATTGCGGCCAAGCCGATGTTGCCAGCAGTTCGGGTGAGCGGCATGAGTTCGGCGACGCTTTCTTTCGATGCCAGTGCTCCAGCCGCGCGAATGGCTTGAAGCCGAAGAGCTGGTTGACCGATTAAAGTGGGCACCAACGGGGCAAGTTCGGTCATTCGACCATCAACCGCGATGGACAGGCCGTTGCGTTTCTCGTCCAGGTTGCCGGTGGCTACCTTTGCCGCGAGTGCGTTCCGGGCTGGTGCTCCGACGCCGTTGATGATCGCCGTAAATCCGCGAATTTGAAGTCGGTCGGCCCGCGCCAGCCTCTGATCAAGCATCCATTGAACCGCGGGCAATCCAATCCCGATGAGGCGACCGATAGCGACTTCAACACCTGCCTGGGCGGTCCCGACGCCCCACTGGGTGGCTCGGCGATAAAGCTCAGCGAGTTCCGTATCTGGCGGTGCCGCGATGGAGCCGGGCTCGGGACGAGGCGGTGCCTGTGCGGCGACGGAACCTCCGACTCGCGGGGTTTCCAGGTCGTAGGCGATGCCCCAAGAATTTGTAACCGCCGCGCTTGAATCTGCCAGCCCCTCGCGATACCGGTCTTGACCGGCGATATCCACGAATAGCCCAAATGAGCCAGAACCCCGCGCCGCATTGCCTCGTCCGGGAGGGCCCGCGTAGCGATCGTCCCCAGCCGCATCAACAAAAATAGCCAAGCCATTCGCGTTCCCCACGCCCGGATTGCTGTCCCGAGCCGCGAAAACGTCGTTACCCTCCCGGTCGAGCAAAACGGCAACGCCATAATCGTGACCAATCGCATGGCCCGCCCCAAACTTGAGCGAATACGCATCATCGCCTTTAAGGTCGAACAGAAAGGCGGAAGTGCAGTGCATCGCGCTGGACTGCGCGTAGTGGTAGGCCGAATAGGTGTCGTGTCCCGCTCGGTCCCAAAGAACCCCTAGGCTGTACCAGTACGAAGCCCCTTGGGCGTAGGTCTCAGCCAGATAGGCGTCGTCGCCAGCGCCATCAAGCAGCAAGCCGACCCCGCCGCTCACCCCGCCGGTGTCTTCTCGAAAGCCCATCCCAAACCCCTGAGCGAAGCTGTAGTGAACGTCAGCAAAAAGGGGACTGTTCAGCGCCGTGCCTCCGGCTCGGTAGACGTCTCTTCCCTCTCGGTCGACCAATACGCCGTACCCTTGCGTTCTTCCCGCTCCCTGCCCGTAGAGGTCAATGTCGTAGGAATCACTTCCCTTCGCGTCAATTAAAATTCCCGCACCAAACGCCCCAAAACCCTGGCTCAAAACTGGAGAATCGTAGTGGTCGTTGCCAGAAGCATCCGCGTGGACTCCAACACCCAACAAGCCGCAACCCAACGACAGCGAACCAGTCCGATAAGTGTCGTTCCCTCCTTCATCTCGGGAGATACCGATGCCGAGCACACCGGAGCCGATGCTGAGATCCTTAGGCTCGTACACGTCGTCGCCGCCAAGGTCAATCAGCACTGAGGCATACCCGATCCCAGCCCCGTGGCGGCCTACGTAGCGGTCGTTGCCGCCGAGGTCAATGGTGAGGCTGGCATCCGTTTCGGCGTGAGTGTCGTCGCGGGTTCCGTAGATTCGAACCGTGCGCCCGTAAAGACGCAGGTCAAGCGGCTTAGCTAGATTGAGTTTTATCGGACGAAGGGATAGTGCCGCTTCATCCACGGCGTCCGCGAGGAATCCAGCGACTTGTAATAGGCGTTCGTGGTCCACCTTTTGGATCAAGGCAAAAGCCGCGGCTTGGGTGATTGGTTTTTGCTTGACGAAATCCAGTGTGGGCGTAAATTCTTCCGCCATTAAGCTTGGCAGAGATTCAATGAGTTTTCGCCGATCTTCTTCGCTGAGCGGGGCGAGGATCTGTTTGATCTCCATGCTCGCCAACGCGATCTGGCCGGTGAGCTTCACGACAGGCTCCTTGAGTTGCTCAGGACCGTCCCATTTTCCAATCTCGGGGAGTTTGGGCGTGGCAACCGTAGGCTCCTCACTCGGGTTTAGTGCGCCGATTTCGCGCAGCAATTTGCCAATACTCGACGCACTCCAGGAGTCGCAACGTCGAAGCCAATCGTCGGAGGATAGAACTGGCTGGGCGAGCGATTGGGCGATGACCGGTAAGCGAAACGCGTCCACATTTGGCTGGCGATCCCACTCTAGGTCCGCCTCGACCAAATTCCCGATGCGAAAGGTTTCGGCTAGCGCACGTCTTTCGATTTGCGACCACTGCGCGTTCGCGAAGTTGGTGAAAAGGAGCGCTACGGCAACGACAGACTGTTTTCCAAGGATTCCCATAGGTGCCGGATCGCAAGCCGCTCGTCGTGGAGGGCCCGCTCGTGTAACGGTACCCGGTCCCCCTCCAACTCGTGCGAGTTCCACCGCGAAATCAAACCGGAGCCCTCGGTACTGGGGCTGACGATTTCCAATCGCCTGATCGCGTCTCCGCGGGGTGCCTCGGTCCAGGGCCGGACTATTCGGTCACTGATCTTCTGCCAAACCTCTTCCGCCAGTTCGAGGCGTCCCGCGCCCCTTGCATGAGTGAAAAGGTGGGAGACAATGATGCTCACCCCGGGCGAATCGGGTGTTCTCCACTCCGATTTGAATCCGGAGGCCTCCCTAATGAAACGGCATCGCGCCAGATTGGCCACGCCGTGGACTTCATCGAGGTCGGAATGCAAGGTGATCGGCCTCTGGTGGCGGATGGGCAAGTTGGGCAAGTCCTGGCGGAGTCCCTGTCCCCAAGGCCAGAGAAGATTCAAAGGCGGCAGGCCCTCATCGGCGCGTCGGCGGTTGAGTTCGCTCTCGCCAAGCAGATTGATCGAATCGTCGATAAGACGGCGCAGCATCCGGTCCCCGTCGCCCTCGGGGAGGCACTCGCTGATCGGCCGCCCTCGGGCCGCCTCTGGGGAATGCAACTCGACATCGAGACTCCCGTTCTCCCACACCGCCCCGTGCTCGAGCCCCGTTCCGAGACAAATCGTCAATTTAGGCGAAGACAAGCGGCTAATTTGCTCGGACAGCCAACGGGCCTCTTCGGGTGTTGCTGATGGCGCAGGGCCAATCTCCAAAGCCACATTCAAGCTCAGCACCGAAAGGCGGAACAGGATGCTCAGAGGCGGTGGAGCGATGTCCATTGCGGCAAACATCAATGGCCCCGGCTTAAGCTCATATCGCGAGGGATCAAGTCCAACCGCGGAGAGCGCCAGCACCCCCTCGTACGGGTGGAGCCGATGAGTCTTGCTCAGAGCCACGAAACTCTCCGGGAGAAGGCCAACAATTGAGTCGTCGCCCTTGGCGTCGAGCAAATCGGGAAGAACGAGAATCAAATGGCTCATGTTGCTTTTCTCCTTTCGATAAGCCAGAAGCCGAATATAGCTATAACTGCCCCGGCCCCATCAAGGACGAAGTCACCCCAACTGCCCGTACGTCCCGGGGTCTGCGACTGCCGCAGTTCATCAAACGCGCCGTGACTCAACGCCCACAGCAATCCAAACATGGCGGACTTATGTAGCGAGCCACGATCCCTAGCCGACATCGCCGCAGCCCAAGCCAAGAATCCGTAGACCGAAAAGTGAATGACCTTCCGAATGACGATCACCATCTGATCTGCTTGAGCCTGCGAGAGGCGAAGCATCTGCTCCAGCCATTCGCGCCATCCTGACGCGCTGCCATTCCCGCCACTCAAGGACGCTAGCGGCAGGGTCGCGATGATCACAAAGATTGTCCAAGCCAAAGGTCGCGACAACTTTTCAGACTTCAGTAATCCGAAAAGTACAACCCCTGCGACCGCTACAAAGAGCAACAACCAAGCGGTCGGCAACGGCCACCTAACGAGCAAGGCAAACGCCGAGAGATAAACCGCCATCGCCTGCGCCCATGAAGGAATGGCAATCAGGGCGAGCAACAGTCCGCCAATCAGGACCGCGATCGGCATCGGAAATGTCCCGGCAATGCCTGTAAGGAGCCAGGTTGTCCCCACCAAAACCGAGGGCCAAAGGATGGACCAACCTTCGCTCGCGTTCGGCATAATCAGCTTGCCCATGAGAATTTTGATCACCAACGACGACGGCATCCATGCGGAGGGGCTCCGCCACCTCGTCGGTGTCGCAAGACAATTTGGCGACGTCAAGATTGTGGCTCCTGATCGCGAGCGAAGTGCGTGTGGGCACAGCATGACCCTGCGCGATCCCCTTCGCATGAAGCAAGTTCCCTACGATGGCCTGGAAGCATTCGAGGTGAACGGCGTACCGGTGGACTGTGTCAATGTCGCTTTAACCACTTGCTGGAAAGACGGATGCGACCTGGTCCTCAGCGGAATCAACAATGGTCCGAATCTGGGATTCGACGTCACCTACTCCGGCACCGTGGCAGGAGCCATGGAAGGGTGCATCAACGGCATTCCCAGCATCGCGCTCTCAATGGCCCTCTTTGTAGACGGCGCCCCGATGCACTACGAAACCGGTGCGCACTGGCTCTCAGAGAACTTTGAGATGCTGGCGAAGGGCCCTACGAAAGAGAGAGTATTTTTGAATGTAAATGTCCCGGCGGTCGCTTACCCCGAAATCCAAGGCCACCGAATCGTGGGCATGGGCAAGCGGGTTTATGAAGATCGAGTGGAGTCGCGAAAGGACCCTTGGGGCCGGGAGTACTTCTGGCAAGGCGGAGTCGTGGTGATGAGAACCGACGACCCGGAGACCGACGTAAACGCCGTCAGCAATGGCTTCGTTAGCATCACCCCAGTTGGCCTCGACTGGACGGACCACGCCTTTGTGGGGGTCTTGAAGGAATCCTACTCGTCGTCGGCATTGCTTGGGTGAATGTAACCCGCCGCAATCATATGCTCCGCGATCTGAATCGCGTTCAGGGCGGCACCCTTCAAAAGCTGATCCCCGGCCACGAAGAGACTGATTGCGCTCGGGTGACTCACGTCTTTGCGAATTCTGCCCACCAGCACTTCGGACTGACCCGATGCCTCTAGGGGCATTGGGAAATGGTTTGCTTCTCGATCGTCAACAACCTTGATACCAGAGGCTCTCTGCATAGCCTCGCGGACAGCGGAAACTTCAGGCGCGGGGCCGTCGAACTCCACCGTAACGGAAAGTGAGTGCGCCCGCATCACCGGAACCCGTACGCAGGTGACTCCAATTGCAAGGTCCGGAAGGCCCAGCATCTTCCGAGACTCCGCGATCACCTTCCACTCCTCATCGTTATAGCCGTGCTCATTGATTGGGGTGTTGTGACTGAAGAGATTGAACGCATACGGATGCGGCATGACTCTGGGATTCGCCGTTCCCCCCGCTAGCACCGTGCCCGTCTGCTCCCGCAGTTCATCCATGGCTTGCGCTCCCGCCCCACTCGCGCTCTGGTAGGTGCTCAAAGTAATACGCGCCACCTTGCCTAAGCTCATGAGCGGCGAAACCGCCATGAGTAGAATCGCCGCAGTGCAGTTGGGGTTGGCGATGAGCCGGTCACTCGGCTTGACCGCGGCGAAGTTCACTTCCGGAACAACAAGCGGCACCTCCGGCGAAAGTCTAAACGCACTGGAATTATCAATGACCAGCGCTCCGGCGGCCATAAATGCAGGCGCAAACTCTCGGCTTAAGGTCGCTCCAGCACTCAAAAAGGCGATGTCACACATTTTGATGTCATCAGAAATTGCGGCATCGACGACGATCTCGCCGCCCAGGTACGAAATGCATTGTCCTGCTGATCGACTACTGGCTAAAAGTGACAGGGACTTTATGGGGAAATTGCGCCTTTCGAATTGCGAAATGAACTCGCGGCCCACTGCACCAGTGGCTCCGAGGACCGCAACATGGAATTCGTTTGGCATAATTCATGGTACCGCGCCATAGGTCCCGTGCCGCATTGCGCCAGACCGAGCAAATAGCGCAAACTTGACGTAGATATAGTTGAAACCGCAAAAAACTTTGGGATTCACACCTCCAAAACACATCGCGGTTGCGACGAATCTAATTATTGTCCGTCTTAACATTGTTTCAAGCGAATACGCCCATGTTTGTATCTAGTCTTCTTCTCGAATCCGGCCTGCGACGCTTCAGCTCGAAGCGAACGTTTGAGGGCCAATGCGTTCACATCGACCGTGTTACGGCCGAGGATGGCGAGCCCGAGCGCTTTTCCATTTCTCGCGCCGGCGGTCAAGAGCTTATGCTGTTCAATCAGCGCGGCTCCCTTCTTCTTAAGCGCGTGGATGACACCGGATGGGATGTTATTCCGGCTGGCGGTGTCGCTCTTGTTACCAATGCGAGTCGCATCGAAGGAATTCTTCCCCGCGGTGCCCACCAATCTTATTGGGCTCAGTGGACCCAAGACTCTGCCCCGCTTCTCAGCAAGTGGCTTGGCGAACAGCGAACCGCTTCTGGAAAACCCGGCGGCATCGCAGTGATTCGATCTAATTCGCCCGAAAACAAGACCATTTCTAGCGAAATGACTGCGTCCGTCGTTGGCACTATGCCCATGGTCGAGCCGCGAGTTCTCGGCGGTCTTCAAATGCTGGCCGTAGCGGCAGTCACCGATCCCAAGACGATGGTTCTCACCCCCATCCCAACCGACCTGGCCCCCGGACTTCGCCACCTCGTCGAACGCGTCCACGCAGATCCGGTAAATGATTGGAACCTGAAGGTTGCCGCACAGGTTGCGGGGTACTCCCAGTTCCATCTGAGCCGAACCTTCAGGGTAGAGCTAGGCTACGGATTGCCCGAGTTCGTCGAACGATGCCGAGTAGAACTAGCGCTTAACCGAATCAGCAGCACCAGCGTTGATCTTCACGAAATCGCCATCGCATGTGGATTCAGCACTCCCTCGGCATTCCGAGAGGCCCTCAAGAAAATCTTGGGTGTTCTTCCCAGCGAACTCCGCCGGTTCACCCTCCACTAATCATTCGAGACGCGGTCTCAACGTCCTTATCGCCTCGGCCACTCAAGTTGATCAAAACGCGAGTGCCCGGGGCGAACTTATGTCCGGGCATGACCGGAACGAATGCATGCGCGGATTCAAACGCCGGAATTAAGCCCTCGTTCTCGGCCGCCCAACGGAACGCCTCCATCACTTTGTCGTCGTTCGCCGCGGTGTACTGCACGCGCCCCGTGTCCTTGAGATGGCTATGTTCAGCACCCACACCTGGGTAGTCCAGTCCCGCTGAGATACTGTGAGTGCCCGAGATTTGGCCGTGCTCGTCTTGCATGAGATAGCTGTAGCTTCCGTGAAGCACGCCCGGCGATCCTGCAGAAAGCGGAGCGGCGTGGCGACCGGACTCAATCCCGTCGCCCCCCGCCTCAACCCCTACGAGATTCACGCCAGAGTCGGCAAGAAAGCCGCTAAAGAAGCCGATGGCGTTGCTCCCGCCTCCAATGCAGGCAATTCCTACGTCGGGCAATCCACCAAACTGTTCCAAGTACTGCTCTCGCGCTTCCCGGCCAATGACGCTATGAAATTCTCGCACCATGAACGGATAGGGGTGAGGGCCGGCGGCCGTGCCAATGATGTAATGCGTATCAGCGACGTTGGTCACCCAGTCGCGCATCGCTTCATTAAGGGCGTCCTTGAGGGTCTTCGTTCCACTATGCACTGGAATGACGTTCGCACCCATCAGCTTCATCCGGAAGACGTTCAAGCGCTGCCGCTCAGTGTCCTCTGCACCCATGTAAACGTCGCACTTCAGGCCAAAAAGTGCGCACACGGTTGCAGTGGCGACGCCGTGTTGACCTGCCCCGGTTTCCGCGATCACCCGCTTCTTGCCCATGCGAAGGGTGAGCAGTGCTTGTCCTAGGGCATTGTTGATCTTGTGCGAGCCGGTGTGGCAGAGGTCCTCACGCTTGGCGGTGAGATGCAGACCGGTGGCTTCACTGAGACGGCGCAATTCGGTTATGGGCGTGGGGCGTCCCACAAAGTTCTTCAGGTGCGCGTCGAACTCTCGATGAAAGTCTTCGTCCGACCAAGCTTGCATAAAACATGATTCCAGCTCATCAAGAGCCGGAATCAAGGTTTCCGGAACGTATCGGCCACCATAGGCACCGAATCGTCCAAAGGCGTCGGGAGGATTGATCATGAACACATCAATCTACCGTGCCCAGGATCAAAAAGTCTTAGAACGGCTTCTTTCGGCGGCGTTTTGTCGCCTCGGGCATAGCCGGGACGTTCTTGGACATCCAGTCCTTGGCTCCAGCATAGCCGATGACTCCAATCCCGACCAGCAAAATCGCGAACCACCACGGAGAGCGTTTCTGGGCATCCGGCTGCTTCCGCCGCGAATCAGCCGCGACCAGATTTTTCGTTGCCTCTTCGCGCCGAGCAGCTGCCGTGAGCGCGGACGTTGCCGCCTTCTCGTTGTTCATCGGGCCGGACTCTCGTTCCTCAGCACGAATTGGGATCCGACCGCTCTGATCTATTCGTCCCTGATACGCCTGCTGGGACGCAAGCGCCTCCGCGGATTGCTCAGGCTGCCACGCGGCACCTTCCGGGCGATCTTCTTCGATCCCGAAGGAAAGTTGGACTGCGAAAAGGGCGATCAAGGCGACTAAACTCTTTTTCATAATCTTCATGGTTAATTTGATGCGTAGTTGCCGTAAACAAATCCGCGGTCTTGCCAAGTGCTCCTCATGAGAACCGGGCTCCGGGGCAGGTTGAGGTCCACTAGCGGAGTTCGGCTGACCGAACGCTCACGGATCCGATTGTCGTAATTCATGATGATCGGCAAACTCCAGGTGACCATTGCCTCGTCGCGGCTGATAATGGTGCCGTTGAACACCACTCCGCCACCGCCGGTGCCGATGTTTCCGCCACCCACAAAGTTGGTATAGATGACGGCGTCGATCTGGTTCACCCCTTCCGAGATGGAGTTGATCGTGGCGTCTGGAACCACACTTTGATAACGCCTTCGTCCGCTCGAATCAACCTGGTTCGCGTCGAAGGGCGGAATCCAGACCCCGTCCTCGTCATAGCGACCATAAGTACCCACCGTTTTGGTCGGGGGGTTCACTGGAGTCATATATTGCAGTGGGTATGAATTTGTGAACGTCGTGGGGTTGCCCATGATCACGCTACCACGCGCAGCCAGACCCATAAAGTCTTTTTGCTCATTCACGGTATCGGCCCCACTCATGCTGCTGCCTTGAAAATCTGGGCCATTGCCATATCGAACTGAACCGACGATGTGAATGTTACGGCCTGCGTAAAATGTCCCTTGTCCGCTGACAGTTCCCTTGATCACAAGGTCCTGAGTCGCGGTGACGGGTCCATGTATTCGTATTGGCCTCGTCGGAGTCCCCACCAGAACGGCAGAACCTGAAATAACACCATTGACTGAAATGCGCTGGTAGGTGCTAGTCGTGGTATTCCACACCTCAACGTAGGCGCCTTGATTGAAATTAGGGTTAGGCGTACCGTCCAAGTAAGTGGCCTTAGTATTCCGATAAGTGGTGCTGAGCGTCGTGTAGCGAGAAATGTCGCTAAGATCGGGCATGACCACCTCGCGGGTCTTCTCCGTGTCCATAACTGAAACCGTAGCGGCCGAGCTACTGGTTCTTGTCCAGGACTTCAGCCCCGTGCTATCGCCCATGACTGCTCCTGCAGGCCGGCCATTTACCATCGAGGCGTCAGAGCGGAATACAAAGTCGCGTGTTTCTTCGTAACCGGTAGACCCGTCGGCCCCGTGTCGGGACGAGTTGTAAACCTGTCGGCGTCGAGCCGCGATCATGGAGCGATAAGCGGCAACCCGATTATTGTAGTCGGTAGTGGTTTCGCCACCCAATCTGGCGGGGGCGGGCGGAACCCATGAACCATATGTGGAGGCACTCATCTTGATGGGAGCCGCATTGATGAGGCCCACTGACATGGGGACGAGTTTGTCGTTGTTGTTCGCGTAAACGCTGCCATTCACGGTGGGTGACCCGTTCAGAAAGTTGAAATTTCCATTGGCGCGCATGTCGCCGTTGACCACCAGGTCGTTTTGGCCAAAACCATCCATCCAACCGTAGTTGTTGACAAAGTAGGTGTAGTCAAAAACCTGGCTCCGGGCGAGCTCAAATCGAGTGGAAACGTCAATGGTTTTGCTCGCTTCACCGGCGTCCAGTGCTCCATCTGCGTCCGTGTCAATCCAACCCACGGCTCGCACCGTAATCAGGCGCACGTACGCGTTTCCCGGAACAGTTTCGTATCGAATGACGCCCGCGGAAAACGCACCAACCCCGTTGATGGTCCCGGCGGCGGCGGCCTCAGGGGACGATGCCGTTGAGCCGGTCAGGTCAGCGTCCATGTCATCGAAGAGTTGCGACTGCTTGAACGGCCTCCAGAGGCTACGAATGACGTCTTGGATTCCCGCCTCGCACAGATTGGTCGTTTGCACGTCCATCGTGAGGCGCTTCGCCGTTCTCATGGTCTCGGTGGATTTCTCCACGTAAGATGCCGATGCGACCGCCAGCATCGACAGGACAATGAAAGACCCGATCATCGCGGTCCCTCGCTTTTTGTTCCCCCTTCGATTCGGTACTTGTTGGTTCATGGTGCGCTGCTATTTCTCCGGTTGGACTAGTTGGTGATAGAAGGGATATTCCGCAGGAAGAGCGATTCCCTTACTCGGTGATATACAGGAGTTCCTTTCGGGCCACTGGTTCGGGTGACGACCATCACATTGATCTGCCGGGTAATCGTGCCCGCGCCAGGGACGAAAACTCGATAGGTTGGGGCACCGGATATCTCTGGATCATTGACAGTGACATTTCGGCTAAGCACTCGCTCTTGGCCCGAAACACCGACCCTGAGGTCGTACCTGCCGCTCGCATTCAATGTGACGAGGGCGCGCCGCGAAACGCCATCCCAAAGCGGTGGAATGATGAAGTCTCCGTTCCCGTTGCGCTGCGGCAAGCGGTAGGTCACGCTATAACCATCACTGGCCACGGTCACCGCCATCGCCTCACGAAGCTCTTGGTTCAGCATCCGCACGGCCTGAGTGCCGTCGGTTTCGGCGTCGATGAGACTCTGCCCTTGGATCCAACTTCTCATTCCTGAGTACAGCGTTCCTAAGGATGCAAAGAGAACCATCCCAGTAAGCGCAGAGGCCACGGTGACCTCGACCAGCGACACGCCACGTCTAGTTCGTCGTTTCATAAATTCGCCACCAGTGTCCCCACCGAGATGGACCGCTGGCGTCCGTTCTCTGTCCATCTCATCTCGATTGTCACCCGCCGCAAATCGAGGTTTAGTTGTTCTAGCAAAATTCGTCCTTGTCCGCTCGGGAGCTGCATGGCCGGGCTATCGTAAGCACCCGAGTCCACATTGGTAAAGCTGTAAGTATTGGTGGCTACCGGCGTTTGGGAGTCGATCACCCCCAGGGATTGCATCCGCTCAGCCGTCAAGTTCGGATAGCCGATCGAACGAAGAGACTCCATTTGCTTCTGGGCCAGGCTGAGGGCGATGTTCTGGTTATTCGCCTTCTCTCGGCTCATATTCGCCACAGGCATGGTCGCAGCCAGCACCGTCGCGCATAGTCCGGCCAGGAAAATTCCGAAGAGGACCTCAACTAGTGAGAATCCACGCGTTGTTTTTTTGCCTTGGGTTTGAATACTCATGATTTCGGTCTGCCTAGGTAGATCATCGGCTGAATCAGCCTTTTTGCCCATTGGTGAAGTTGCTTGATTGTTTCAGACCAAGCAATTTGTTTTGACTACTCAATACATTGCGAGCCAGACGTCCCTTCGGACTTCTGGCTCACAGGACCAATGATCAGATGTACTGAACTTAGAGTGCGTGGCCAGCGATCGAGCAGGTCGGATCGGTACCGATCACGTCAAGCGTATAGGTTCCTCCCGAAGGACAGACCGGTTGCTTCTTAACGTAGTCGGGCACGAGGTTGGCCCACGCTGAGGCAGCGCCTGCGGCGAGCCTTGCTTCCATGGCGTACTGCTCTTTCGCCGCATCCATTTGGCGCAAGTTGGCAATACAAGTTCGGGTGCGGCTCGTTTCACGGGCTCGAACAAAGTTCGGGACAGCGATTGCGAGCAAGATACCGATGATCAACACAACGATCATGATTTCAACGAGAGTGAAACCCTTATTCTTCCGTAAACGATTCTTCATATTCTAGTGGCCTCCATTCCTGGCTACTAAGGTCATTCCATCCCGAAAGTAGCGGATTACCTCGCAAAATTGCGATATATAAACAAAAATGGGCGAACCGAAATCGGTTCGCCCATGCCAGGGGAAAGATACGCTTAGAGAGCGTGGCCCGCGATGGAGCAGCTAGGATCCGTACCGATTACCGCGATGGTGTACGTTCCGCCCGATGGGCAGGTCGGCTGCTTCTTGACGTAGTCAGGGACCAAGTTTGCCCACGCGGTGGCTGCACCGGCGGCAAGTCGAGCTTCCATTGCGTACTGCTCCTTGGCTGCGTCCATTTGGCGCAGGTTAGCAATACACGTACGGGTTCGGCTGGTCTCTCGTGCTCGAACGAAGTTCGGCACGGCGATGGCGAGAAGGATGCCGATAATCAGCACCACGATCATGATTTCAACGAGTGTGAAACCCTTGTTCTTCTTGAAACGATTCATTGGTATATTTGGCCTCCGATGCGACTCGAAGATGAAATTCCATCCCGCTCCGCTTCTAGTGATCAGTAGAAATACTTGGTTCTTTCCCAAGAATCTTTAGGGGAGTTTCCGACGTCGAAACCGAATAGGATTAGGACTATGGTCCGCATCCCCTTGAGCGGACCCCGCGTAGCGGAGAATGTGACTATGTTTCCAAGTATCGCCATCGCCAAACTCTCTCTGGCTGATGAGGCCCTCCCCGCGATTGATTCGATCATTCAAGACGTGGCCATGGCCTCCATGTCCGGAGAGCGTCATGAGTCGCTAAATCTTTGGCGAGATTTGGAAGCACCGGCTATGTACCTAGCCATTGCTTCCAGTCTCGAGGATTCGTTGACGGATCATTCATGGAATCGAATCGAGACCATCTGCGGATCCGAAGAGCGTTTTGACGCAGCCCTCGGAATGGCGGATTTACACCCGATGCTTCCCCACCGTATTCACGGGCAACAGGCTCGAAAGTCCGAGGTGGGACAGCTCGTCTCCATCAGCGCGCGCCGAGCTGATCCAGGCATGCATGAAGGACTTTTGGAGGAGATGGAAGGGATTTTTGAAAGCCTCCGTTACATTGACGGATATCTTGGTTCGGCAGTAGGGCCCAACGCCGCGCTTCCCGAAGAAGTGATAGGAATGGTGTTCTGGAGTGACTCCCAGGCGTTTGAGGATTCGGGCCCCCGCAAGGGACTTTACGAGATCCGTTTGTATCAAAGGGTCCTATAGGCAAAGAAACACTCGGAGGAAGCGAAGCGTCTGACCAGATATGACCACTCTCACGAAGTCAGTAGCCCTCGCGTTGGTTTTCAGCGCCGCCACCGCTCCCGCGATTGACCTGCGTCCGAGCGTGAAAGATCAACTAAAGATCGGCAAAGACGCGGCAGCTGAAGTTCGAAGAAAGGAGAAAATTCTCCCTGCTTCCGATGTCCGGGTGAAGCTGCTTCGAGAACTGGGCGCACGACTAGTCGCAAAGATTCCCGAATCTGAGACCAAGCGCCGCCCGTTCGAATACTCCTTCGATGTCATTGACAGCAAGGAGATAAACGCGTTCGCTTTCCCCGGCGGTCCCATCTTTTTCTATGCCGGAATTATTGACCGGATGAAGACCACCGACGAATTGGCCGGTGTCCTCGGGCACGAGATCACTCACGTGCGCAATCAGCATTGGGCGTCCCAAGAGGGCGACCGGATGAAGCGGCAATTGCCGCTCGCCATGCTACTCAGCATCTTGAATGCGGGTGACTTCGCCTGGGACTTAGCGGCTCTTGCCGACGCCGTTCTAATAGGCGTGAAGTATTCACAAAAGCACGAAAGCGAATCAGACAAGTTCGGCTATGACCTCATGACTCAAATCGGCTACAACCCACAGGGGCTCGCCGATACCTTCAGAATGCTCGCCAACGGGCGAAAGATGAGCGACTTTGACCGCATGCTTAGCAGCCATCCTGATCCCGCGAAGCGAGCCGATGCGATCGAAGCACGAATCAAGAAGGAAGGCAAGAGGTACCCAGCACAGCGTACGTTGCCGTTCAGCACGAGCGCTAAAAAGGGCATCCAGCCGGCTCCCACCAAAACACCTGCGTTAGCTTTTGGTGCGTGTTGGTGCGGTGATACGCATGCGCCTTCTTTCTTAGCGCTCGCTGGGTTGGAATAGATTCATCTGGTGGGCGGTGAGGGATTCGAACCCCCGACCCGCTCGGTGTAAACGAGCCGCTCTACCGCTGAGCTAACCGCCCTGATGAAAGCGCATTGTACCGGAATCGCCGAACATTCGTTCGATTTGAGCCTAGGGGTTGACTCCTGGGGATAACCTGGTTAGAATGGGAGAGCATGAGAAAATTGCTAGCCTGTCTTACTCCATGGATGGTCATGACAGCGGCGTGGGCAAACACATTGGCTCCAGCCAGTGTTGCTTACACGTTCTCGGAAACTTCCAGTATTGGGGCCCTTCGTGAAAACGAAGAATGTTGGTTCCCCTTAAACTCCATCACACGGTTGGGCTGGAAAGTTCGCTCAACTGGTGATCTTGTCGATCTTGACGCGGAGGGTCGCCTCATCAAGGTCCCATCTCGGGTGATCGAAGGAACACGAATGGTCTCTCTCAGCGAGGCCACCCGCCAGATCGGGGCCGTTGCCAGGTGGGAAGACGGCACCTACCGAATTTTAGGTCAAGTCCGCTCGATTGACTTCATCGGAGGAACTCTTCGCCTGGACTCGACCCTTTCCTTTCGAGTGACCCTCTCTCAGCTCGCCAACCCGAACCGGCTGGTGATTGACCTGAAGGGCGTCGCGCTTCCGGAAGACAACCGCTATCGTTTCCCCAAAGAAGTTCGAGCCGGGCAATACAAGCCGGACACCCTCCGCATCGTCATTGACGACCCAGCCGTGGCCCTCCCTCGGACAACTCGACCAGGAGCCCTAAGATTTTTAGACTTGAACTTAGCACCCTATCGGTTCCAAGAAACCATCGTCGTTGAACCCTCATTCAGCCCAGGCGGGATGGGTCAATCGGGGCAAACTCCGCTAAATCCCGGCGATTTGGCATCGCCTCCGCCTCAGAATTCTGCCACGCTCATCCCGTTGCCCCCGGCGGCTGCCGACGTGCTCTCCGCCACGATCAAGGAGAACAACGCCCGTAGTGAAACGCTGGTGCTTGCCACCAGCAACCCCGTCCGGCCCCAGCCCGTCGTCGCCTACGAAACCGCCACGACGATCCTCCTCACCGCTTCGGCCAAAACTGCAAGCTCCCTAAACGTCAATTCGCTGAAGGGCAAGTTCGTTGAGAGCGTGGAGATTAAAAATCTCTCGCCTCAACAAGTCCAGTTCCGGATCAAGACGAAGCGCCCGGTCACTTTTGAGCTGAGCGCCTCCGGGGCCGCGATCGTCCTTCGGCTAAATCAGCCGAAGAACAGCGATGGCAAATTGGCAGGCAAGACCATAGTCCTCGATGCAGGCCATGGCGGCCCAGACTCGGGTGCCACTTGGCCCACGTCCGGGAAGCCGTCGCTGATGGAGAAGTCCCTCGCCTTGCTCATGGCGCGATTGGTCTCAACCGAACTCTCCGAACTTGGTGCAAACATCATCATGACGCGCAACACCGACGTGCGAATCCCCCTCAAGGATCGCAGTGAGGTGGCCAACGACAACAACGCCGCGCTCTTTGTCAGCATCCACTTCAACTCCAGTGCAGCCGCCAACAAGCAGACCGGCACAATGACCTTCTATCACATGAGGGACCCCGAGGGGATGTTGCTGGCGAAGTGCATCCAAGACGAAATCGCGAAGGTCGCCGGGCTGAAAAACCACGGCACCATCAGCGACTCCCGCATCTACTCCACCGGCTTTGCCGTTCTGCGCTACTCCGCAGTGCCCTCGGTGTTGCTTGAACTCGCGTTCATTAACCACTCCACCGACCGCGCCGCCATCACTCAAGCCAACTGGCAACAACGCGTCGCCAACGCCATCGCAAAAGGAATTCAGGTTTATCTAGGAAATGTCAAAGAAACGCCAAACCCATAATCGTCGTGCCAACAATGGTCTTTGGGGGATGCTCCTGGTGGGCGCTCTCGCGGCAGGCTCCATCGCGGCATGGGTTCAGATGAATCCGACCAAAGATATTCCGCAAGCCGAGCGCCGAGTGGCCCGGCTCCCCGAGCATCAGGAGTCGCAGCCCAAACCGAAGCCCAGAGAGTCGACGAACGAAGTAGAGGTGTTGAAACCCCGCTACGAAGGAAACGATCTCAAGTACGATCGCGCGAAAACCACCGTGCCTGAGGGCGAAGACAAGATGGTCTTCGCGGTGAACACGTACCTGAAGGACCTCAAGATGATTCCCGACGGAGCGAAAGCGACCAAGGCGACTCTGAAATCAGGCGACCTCACCTTGGACTTCAACACGGCCTTCGACCACACCTACGGTTCTGAAGACGAACGAACGATCGTGGACGGCATTCTCCGCACCCTCGGTCAATTCGCCGAGATCAACTCCGTCCGATTCACGATTGAAGGTCAGCAGATGGAGACCCTGGGTCACCTTGATCTGACGACCCCCCAAGCGGTCCTTCGGGATTAGCCTTGTTCCGCTGCCGCCGGATCGCTTCCCCGCAAGCGATGACGGCGGCAGCGACCAAGAAACCGCACAGCCATCCCAAAGCCACCTGGTATGGGTAGTGAACTCCAACATACATCCGGCTAAGGCCAGTCGCAAAAGCGAGGATCACCCAACCAATCCCGATCCGCCAACCGAGGCAGTAGGTCATCACCGTCGCGACGGCCGCCATATTGGCGCTATGGGCGCTCGCTGTCCCGTAGCTCGTCAGGAGGTTCACCCGCAGAATCACATCAGGGAGCTCCACGCAAGGACGCAGCCCCTGAAACCCCGCCTTGAGCACGTCGGTGAGTTCATTGGCGAGAGGGAAAGCGATCACCGTGTAGATCGCCGCCAAGCGCGTCCGCGGGTGCCACAGTATCCCCAAAAACAGGGATACTAGGAGAATACGCACCGGCAGCCACTTACTGCATTCGCTGATAAAGAAGAAGAAGGGCGAAAGTCCTTCTGGCCAGCGATTGATCGCGTAGAACAGGGCGTGATCGAACTCGCGCATATGAAGTAAAAGCGTACCGGGGATGAACAAAGACTTGCTGAACATGATCCAGGGCGCCCTTGCCGGCCTCGCCATTGGCGAACTGCGGCGCGGAAAGACCGGTTTCCGGATGCAAGACTTTTACGAGCCGATCCCCACCGGTATGACTCCAAGCGGCGATCTGGACCGATGGGTTGAATGGGCAACCCACTTACACAACGGTGGTCATCCGGAGCAACTCTCGGAATTGATGGCGCACTCTCGGCTCGATGCGCGCCCCGAAACTTCCTTTTCCCGACTGAACCTGGCATCGGGACTACGCGCTCCGCTCTCCGGGTCATTCCGTAATCCCATCGCGCTGAGCGCAGAAGGATGGATTCGCCAGCTGTATTGGTCCCTGGTCTTGCCCAGTCACCGCGCGGCAGTCTACGCCTATTGGGATAGCCTGACCGACCAAGCCAGCGATTCGGCGACCATCGCTTCCCTCCTGGCGGCTTGCTTTGATTCGGCCGGACCGGTGGAGTGGGTGCGGAGAATGATCGGGCTAAGCGACCGCCTCCCTGCGGCCCGTCAAGTCGTGCGCCACGTCGCCAATGCAGTGGCGGGGGGCCAACAACCCAGCGCCATCGCTCAGCAACTCCCCCAGATCGCGGCAACCACCAACCCGCTGGACTGCACTTTAAACTTAGGCTTCGTCACCTTGGCTCTCCTGTCAGGTGCAGGCGACTTCGGTAAGAGCCTCTGTCATGCCGCCGCATGTGGGGGAGCTTCTCACTCCGTCGCAGCGTACTGCGGAGCCTTGGTTGCCCGGTGGAACGGTTCCGTCCCCGAGCCGTGGCTGAAGCCGCTCGGCGGCCAGTTCAGATTCCATACGCAGACTCTTGCCGAAGTCTGGTCCATCGAAGAGTTCGGTGACCGAGTCAAGCAATCTGAACCCTCCACCCCGGTTGTGCCCCTTTCGGTTGCGACGGTCGTTGTGGAGGACTCCACCACCGGGTATGCCATCGAGCACGAGACCGAGCTCCCGCCCCCACTCCCGACCGCCGAACCCACGGCAGTCCAGATCGACATCCCCAGCACCACCTCTCGCTCGAGCGCACACTGCGTTGGCGACCTTCTCATCACGGTGCAGTACGAAGAGCCGCCGATCGCCTACACGGATCGAGCGTTGCAGTGTGTCGTCAGCGTCGAAAATCGGGGGGAGGAAGCACTCCTCGACCCACGACTGTCATGGCCCGAAGGCTGGCAAGTCGCACACCGACTCACCAGCTTCAGATTGGCCCCCGGCGCAAAGCAAACTTTTGCCGTAGTAATGCAACCCAAACCCGAGGGAGGCGTCGCGAATCTGCACCTGGGGGGTTCCGCAATCCCACTGGTCGCCCTTCCCCGCCAACTCTGGTCGGTATGCGGCCCATTTCCGAATTTGGATGGTCTGGCCTTTGAACGGGTTTTCAAGTGCGAGGACGTGCTCAACACCTCCGAGGTCTTCGCCGGTCGCGCCGGTGCGGGGGTGAAATGGCGGAACATCGAACACGCCGGAATCATGATGGACGTGGAGAGCTATTTCCAGGGCCAGCCAGGCGTGATCTACCTCTATCAAGAGTTTGAACTCACCGAGCCGGGCAAAATAAGACTCGTCGCCGCCGGCTCACCGGGAGTTGTGGTCAAGGTCAACCGAGAGCCGACGATCAAATACAACCACACCCACGAGCCGATCCCCTATCCGATGGCACCCTACCTTGGATCGTTTGCTGCCACGGGCCGCATGCAGATATTGGTAAAGTTGATCCGCGAACGAGAGCCGATGGCACCTCTCACTCTATACATGCTGGATGAGCAGAACGACTTGGTCTCCCCCCACCGCTACTTCCCGCTGAGTCCATGAGGTCTCCGCTCGACTGGGTGGCTCGTCAGCTCTGGTACGGCATGTTGTGGTTCATGCGACGCCCGCGCATCAAACGATTTCGCCTTCATTGGCATCACCGAATCGCGGAACCGGCAAGAACCAAAGCCTGGAACAACTACCGCCGGCAGGAGCGCTGGGCGAGACGGTACGGGCTCAAGATCATGCAAGTCGTGGTCACGCTGTTCTCCCTCGTGATCCTCTCCCAACTCTTCGCGGCCCTCGTCTACGCCCTGCAGGCACAGGGCGCCTTCCGCGTCCAATAAAAAGCCCGATCCAAACTGGATCGGGCTTTCAGACTTTGAAGCAACGCCGTTATTCTGGAACGGATTCTTCGAGATCGGCTGGGCCAGATTCGGCTTCTGCCTCTGCTTCTGATCCTGAAGTGATTTGAGCAGCGGCTTTAGCGGCGGCGGCTTTACTCACCTTCTTGATCTTGCCACCGACGCCGAGCTCGGTGCCCATGGTGGAATCTTGGAAAACGGCCTTCAGCTTAACCCGACGTGTAAGTTCGCCGCCGCTGATGGTGCTCCAGTTCGCTCGGTCAAGCGCCCACTGCCAAAGGATGTCAGTGGCCGTGTATTGAAACTCAACTCCGTCCTTAACCACTTCGCCAAGAAGCGCCTTCAACTTGTCGCTGGTGCCAAGGACATTCTCGCCTTCGGAAGTGTTGCACGTCAGACCAACCTTGACCTCGACGGGCTCTTCTTCCGCGGCTGCCGCTTTGGCCTTCTTGGTAGGCTCAACGGTGGACTGGATTTGGTTCAAGGTCACGCTTAGCGCCTTGGTGAACTTCTCCACGTCTTGCGGATATCGGTAGCTTTCGCCGTCGTAGTGTGCGATGGCATACTTTCCGGAAAGCACGAGGGCGATGGAAAGTTGGGAAACGTCAGTAGGGGAGAGCTTGGGGTAGCTCTTTCGAACCTGTTCTTGAGTGGCTTCGGGTTTCGTGAGATTGCAGACGATCAAATTAGATAGAACCTCGGTGGGGGGAGCCGCACGAAAGATCATGCAGCATAATAGGGCAGTATACCTGGAGCACTATGGTTAACCTCTTAAAGTTTGTTCTTCCGTTCGCGACGGCCGCCCTCATCGTCGGCTGCACGGGCTCCGCGCCCAGCACCGACAACACGACTCCGAAGGCCGAGCCGGCAGCGGGCGCCACGGATAAGAAGCTGAAAGTGGGCATCGTCTTCGACAGCGGCGGACGCGGTGATAAGTCCTTCAACGACTCCGCGTGGGCCGGAATTGAACGCGCCCAGAAGGAATTTGGCATAGAAGCGCTTCCCCTCCAGAGTCAATCCCCCGCGGTCTATGAAGGCAATCTAACCAAGCTCGCCGACCAGAAGATGGACATCATCATCGCGGTCGGACTCGGTCAAGGAAGCGCCCTCGACAAGGTCGCGGCCAAGTTCCCGGACGTCACTTTCGCCATCGTTGATGGCGACGTCAAGCAACCCAACGTACGCATGCTCAAATTCAAAGAGGAGCAAGGTAGCTTCCTCGCGGGTTACCTGGCGGGCCTCATGAGCAAAACTGGCAAAATCGGATTCGTGGGTGGCATGGAAATTCCGCTTATCAAGAAATTCCAGTACGGCTACGCCGCTGGAGCCAAGATGGGCAATCCAAACATCGAAA
This sequence comes from Chthonomonas sp., assembly GCA_031425375.1. Classification (GTDB taxonomy): domain Bacteria; phylum Armatimonadota; class Fimbriimonadia; order Fimbriimonadales; family Fimbriimonadaceae; genus JAFLBD01. The sequence continues at coordinate 191,067 of JANPJF010000004.1, forward strand.
TTCTCCCCGCCAAGTACACCGGAGACTGGAACAACGCGGACAAGGGCAAGGCCTCAGCCGCCGTTCTGTACGCGGCAGGAGCCGACATTGTCTATCACGCCGCCGGTCGAGCCGGACTCGGCGTCTTCACAGCGGCCAAAGAAGCTCAGAAGTACGCCATCGGCGTGGACAGCAACCAGGACGACATTGAAAAGGGCCGCATTCTGACCTCAATGGTGAAGCGCGTAGACGAGGCGGTCTACCAGACCATCAAAGATGTGGTGGACGGCAAGTTCGCGTCGGGCGAAAAGATGTACGACGTCGCCTCGGGAGGCATTGGCCTCACTGAGTTTGAGTTCACCAAGGACCTCATCGGCAAAGAAAAGCTTGACCAAGTCAAGGAGATCGAAGGCATGATCTCCAGCGGGGAAATCACCGTCCCTACGACCGAAGAAGAGTTCGCCAAGTTCGTCGAGATGCTGAAGACAGCAAACTAAGCGTCCATCAAAAACAGAGCGGCGACCACCCTGGGGTGATCGCCGCTTTTTCGTGTCTAGTGGTGGCTCTCTTCTTCGTGAGCTGCCCGCTGCTTCTCATACGCAGCGATCAAGCCTTGAGATTCATGCTCAGGCATCGCCTCGTACCGGTGGAAAGAAGCCTGGAACCGGCCACGTCCCTTGGTGATGGAACGCAGGTCCAACGCATAGCGCATCGTCGTTGCCATGGGGACGAAGGCTCGAACTCGGGTCTTCCCGGCGGTTATCGGGTCCATCCCCTGCATCTGCCCACGGCGTCCATTCAGGTCACCCACGACGTCGCCAACGCACTCGTCCGGCACATCGATGTCGAACTCCATGATCGGCTCCAGAATCACCGGTTGCGCCTGAGCTGCCGCCGCGCGAAATCCAAGCGAACCTGCAATCTTGAATGCGGCTTCGCTGGAGTCAACATCGTGGTAACTACCGTCATACACGACCGCCTTCACATCAACCACGGGGTATCCCGCCAAGAAGCCGCGATCAAGGGTTTCTCGGATGCCCTTCTCAATGGCAGGGATGAAGTTCTTGGGAATCGAACCGCCCACCACTTCGCTGCCAAAGGCGAAGCCCTCGCCCCGTTCAACGGGCTCCACACGAAGCCAGCAATCGCCAAACTGACCTTTTCCGCCCGTTTGTCGCTTGTGTCGCCCTTGGGCCTTGGCCGAGCCACGGATCGTCTCCCGATAAGGCACGCGGGCGTCCTCCGTGGTAACGGTGACCCCAAAGCGCGATTTGAGCTTCTCGATCGCTACCTCAAGGTGAATGTCCCCAAGCCCCTCAAGAATCTCCTGGTGCAAAGAGGCATCGCGCGAGTAGCGCAACGTCGGATCTTCGTCGCAAAGCTTCTCAATGGCAGGCCCGAGTTTGTCTTCGTCCACCTTTGTCACCGGCTTAATCGCAACGCGATAGACCGGAACTGGGAAGTCAATGTGCGGCAGCACAACCTTGTCCTTGCTGGTGGTCAGGGTGTCGCCAGTCGCCGTTTTCTGCAGCTTGGCGAGGGCGCAAATGTCGCCCGCTACCACTTCAGTCGCCGCCTCTTGGGTTTTGCCGTGTGGATAGAACAGATTATGCGCCTTCTCCTCCGAGCCGCTAGTGGTGTTCAGGAGCATCGCGTCCTGCTTCAGCGTTCCGCTGAGAACCCGGACGTAGTTGATACGCCCAACATAAGGGTCGGCGGTGGTCTTAAAAACAAAGCCTGCAAGAGGACCATCCGGATTGGGAGCCCACTCGGTTTCCTCGACCATTTTCGGAACCTCAACTGGCGAAGGCAGTTCGCCTACTATTCGGTCGAGTAGCGTAGCAATCCCAACGCCACTAAGGGCGGAACCCACCATGACCGGAACCACTCGACCGGTTTCCGTTCCGATGAGCAGACCGTGTTCGATCTCCTCCGCGGAAAGCTCGACGCCTTCCAGATACTTCTCAGCAAGGGTGTCGTCGCCCTCGGCGGCGGCATCCATCATCTTGTCGCGCCGTTCGACAGCCTCCTGGGCGTAATCGGCGGGGACATCTTCCATCTCCACGCCCCGGTCGTGGCCCTTGTAGACCTTCATATTCAGCAAGTCCAGCACTCCGCTAAACGAGGCCTGATGGCCAATCGGAATCTGGACGCCGACGATCTTGCGCCCGTAGCGCTCGTGGAGAGTCTCCATCAACCCCTCGTAATCGGAGTTGTCGCGCTCCAGCTTGTTAACAAAGATGCAGCGAGCGAGGCCGTGCTCCTCAGCAATCTCCCAAGCAAGCTCAAAGCCCACGTCGAGGCCGCGCTTCGCTTCGCACACGATGATCATGGATTCGACGACCCGCGCGACACCGTGCAAATCGCCGATAAAGTCTGGATAGCCGGGGCAGTCGATGAGATTGATCTTATGCCCGTGCCATTCGATCGGGAGCATGCTCGCCGAGATGGAGATGTGGCGCTTGACCTCAAGTGGGTCGTAATCCGCCTGACTGTTTCCTGCATCGGTGGTTCCTACGCGTTCGGTCGCGCCAGATGTGTAGAGCATGTGCTCCACGAGCATCGACTTCCCGGAACCACCGTGGCCCACAATGGCCACATTACGAATTTTGTCTGCCGTGTACTTCTGCATAACCGTCCACCCTTTCTGATTAACGGAGGGTTAACCCGTACTGATCAAATACGGCGAAGTGGGCGGCGGCTCCTACAAAAAACGGAAGAAATCACGCAAACGGAAGCGATTCTTCGAATCCGCTCATCACATTCATGGCGTGGATGATTTGTGCGCTCCCGCACTTCCCTTCCCGGTCCGCCATGACTTGGATTCGTAGCAGGCTGTGCGGTTCCCCTTCCGAGATGCGGAGGCGATAGACCGCGTATGGCTGCTGCTTGACGAGCGCGACATCCCACTCGTCCTCTTCTTCTCGGCGAACAAAAAAGCTCCGCCCGAAGCACTCATCGTAAAGATCGTCGATGCTATCGAGCACCGCTGGGGTCTCGATTTTACATAGGACTGTCACCGCGATGACACCCTCCAATTCGATCTCATCCACGGCAGCACTCACACCCCCGGCCCACCCCGCCTCCGCAACCCACTGGTTTAAACAAGCATCGTCAACGGGCTCATTCGACATCACAATCGGCTCCTCGTGGATGAGTTGAGCTTTTGCGAGAGGTCCCAAGGCAATAAGAGCCAGCGTCTCGACCGGCCCTGGCAACGAGACCCGGTCCGCGCACACCATCGGGTTGTTGTCCATGAGTTCCACTAACCCACGGCAATCCACGTCGAAGTTGTTAATCGAAATTTCCCTGCGCCACGAGGCCGCATTGAACTGAAGTGCGCCCGAACCAGAATCAACCCCCACGCGAACGAACGGGTGGAGGTTGAGCAGAGCGTTGAGGCTCTCGGACTGGGTTGACGCGGCTTCGACCACTTTAGTTACGCGTGATCTTGGTGCTGACCGATATGTTCATCGGCTTCGACTTCGGATCCTGCGCCGGCATCGTAATGTTGATGTTCACGGTACCGTTGAGCATCGACCCATCTTTCGCATCCAGACTTATTCGACCTTGACCAGCCATCTTGCCTCCCATTGACTTCATGGTGCCGGTGATCTTCTGAGAGATTTCTGCGACGGTGCGCGCTCCAACCGTCTTCACTGAAAGAAGCGTGTAGCTGGTCTTCATGTCCATGCCTTGGATGTTCTGATCGCCAGACCAAGACTGACCCACGCTGACCGGCCCGGCCGGTAATGTAGCCGTAGCAGCAGCGCCGGGAATACCAGCGGCACCGCCCACAACCTTGCCACGATTATCGATTTTCATGGTCTGGGTCGTCGGCTTATTGTTTCGGCTCGCTCCAGCCTGCGGCATGTTGACGACTGACTCCACCGTTGCGATGCCGTTCTTGACATCCTTTACGGTCATGGAAGTCGTCATCTTCTGAGGCTCCTTCGACATGGGGCTGGTGGTGAGAATGGTGTACTTCATCACCTGGCCCTTTACGAATTTCATCCGCATCAGATAGCCGGGTCCCTGCTTTGTAATTTGGGCTTCGGCGGGTTGTGGCGCCATCGGCGCGAGAAAGGCGGTCGAAAACAGCCCAGCGATAAGAATTGATTTTGCGTTCATAGGTCCTCTGCGGATGATTGGGTAGACGATTCGGGTCACTTGGAAATTTCGAGAAGTTCCACTTCAAATTTGAGCACGGAGTTCGGCGGGATAGCACCCTGGCCGCTCTCCCCATAAGCTAACGCCGGAGGAATGGTCAGGTTGCGCACCCCACCCTTTTTCATTCCCACAATGCCCACGTCCCAGCCCTTAATCACGCCGCCGGAGCCCAGCATAAACTCGAACGGCACTCCCTTGTCCTTCGAAGAGTCAAACTTCTTGCCGTTGAGCAAGGTCCCGGTGTAGTGCACCTTGACCTTATCACCCGCTTTTGCCTCAGGGCCAGTGCCGGTTTTAGCGTCTTTGGCGATGTAATCGCCTTCCATGCCCTGTTTCATCACAAAAAGTAGCTCAACGTCGAAGAAGAGATCGGAATTGGGAGGAATCCCCTGCCCACCAGCGGCTCCATATCCAAGCTGGTATGGGATTTCCAGGCGACGCTTGCCGCCCACTTTCATCCCCACCATGCCCATATCCCAACCCTTAATTACACTCCCCGTCCCCAAAACAAAGGAGAAGGGATCTTTTTCAGGAGCGACATTTGAGTCGAACTCAGTACCGTTCTTATAGGTGCCTTTGTAAAGCACCCAAAGCATGTCACCAGCCGCGGCCACATCGCCCGTTCCAACCTTGAGGTCGGTCACTTTCGGCTTGAGGTTCTCAATCGGCACTTCCGGCTCAGCGGGGGCTTCCGTTACGGGCTTTGTCTCAACGGGCTTCTCCGGTTCAGGCGTAGGCTCTGCGGAAGGTTGACATCCCACTACCAATAATGCTGAAATCGCGAACAATCCAAGAAGGGTCTTGCGCATAGGACTTACTTTACCTATACGGCTTCTCGCGGTACACTCGCGCTCCTCATGGCGAAGAAAGGGTCCAAAAAAGAAGAACCGAAAGGGCCCGCCACCATTCTCAACCGGCGTGCCTCTTTCGACTATAAAATCCTCGACACCGTCGAGGCTGGCGTCGTGCTGATCGGGAGTGAGGTTAAGTCCGTTTTCTTGGGCAACGCGAACCTCACCGATGCCTACTGCCGGATTGTAAACAGCGAAGCATGGCTTTACAATGCAGACATCGAGCCGTACGCCTACTCTAGCCATTTTCAGCCAGAACGCCGTCGAGATCGCAAGCTTCTCCTCAAACGCAAGGAGATCGAAATGCTGGAGAACAAGATTCAAGAGCGCGGCCTCGCCTTGATTCCACTGCGCATCTATTTCAACGACCGCGGCAGGGCCAAAGTCCTGATCGGCTTTGGCGAAGGTAAGAAGAACTACGACAAGCGAGAGGCCGTTGCCGAGCGCGAAACCAAGCGGCAACAACAGCGCATTCAACGCGGCGCACGCGACGAATAGCGCTAGCCGAGCGGCTTCTTCTTGATCATGCCCCAGGCTCGCGGATAGGCATCCGGCGTGGGTTCGTGCTTACGATAGATCGGAAACACCCGAACGAGTCCATCAGAAAGAGTCCTGGTCTCGACCCTCTCCAACTTGAGCCCCAGCACTTCAAGATATTCCCCCTCCAACTCATCACGCTCCGTGCGAAACGGGATGATGGTTCCGCCCAATTTACAGACCTGGGCACTCGCCTCAAGTTGGATCGGCAAAGGAGCCAGCGCCCGGCCCGTCACGGTATCGGCGAGTTCACTCCAACCCGTCTCCTCAATTCTTCCAAGCTCAACCGATAAGTTCTCCAGCGGCTGCGTCTTTAAGAAGTCGAGCATCTTCCCGTTAGAATCAAGCGCAACGACGTGGAGATCCGGCCTTGCCGCCGCGATCGGCCAAGCAGGAATTCCGGGACCCGTGCCGATATCCAACACCTCGTGCCCCTCAATCATTTCTAGGATTAAGCAACTCTCGGCAAAGTGCCGCACTTCACACGCTTCAGGAGAGACTCTAGTGAGATTCTTAAACGCATTGTGCCCGTACAGAGCAACGTGAAACGCCTCAAACTGGCGCAGCACCTCCGCGGAAAGGGGAAAGCCCTGCTGATCGCAGACGGCTTCGAGTTCGGGAAATAGCGCGGATGGCATCGCAGGCGTCATCATGGACGAAGATGCGGCAAACGCGCAAGCTCATAGGTGACATAGGAATCGGCCTGGTCTTGGCCGGTCTCGTCGTGGCGCTTATCGGCGCCGCGCTCGCTAGAACTCAGCCGGGCACGGGACTACTCCTAATCTTCGCCGCCTCGACCCTGTACATCCCGGGCGGCATCATGACTGTGAGCCACTACGGATTCGCTCGCGGCACGAAGATCTACCTCTTTATCACCTTCACGCGGATGATCTATGCGTTGGCGGCGGTGGCTACCTTCGTGCTCGGAATCGGCCGGGCTTAGCGCTGCGAATCGATGACCTTCGCCTTCTCTTTCAGGCCGCTCGCGAGCGTCCCCTCGTAGGTGACAGACTTCACGATTTTCCCGAGCTCCGCGCAAGCCGTCGCGTCCTTCAAATCAGCGGTCATCGCAAGCAGAATGACTTCCCCTTTACCGCCAATCACGATGAACTCGGTCGAAGTCTCGACCGTGGCCTCCTTAAGCGTCATGGTGAGAAAGTGCGCCTTGCGGCTGCCGAAGGTACCGACCTCATGGCGCGTGATCTTGGCTGGTCCCTCAATCGCCTCTTCAATGCCTTCCGCGATCATGCCCGTCCATTCTCCGCTCATGGATTTGAATTCGTCTTTAGGGGTGTAGGCCATCAACGAACCAAACACGCCGCTCTTGGTTTCGAAGGAATACTCCTTCGCGTCCTCTAAGACCAGCCGCGCTTCTTCCTCCAAGTCCTTGAGGGCCTGGCCCTTCTCCTCAACTTTCGCATCAACCTCGAAGGCGACTTGCGTGCCCGGAATGGTGGTGACGTTGCGGAGGGCAGCGGATGCGGCGAGAGTGCACGCGAGTACCGCGAAAACGAGGAGCCCCTTGAGCTTCATAGGGGCCTTATGCCCCTAAAGAGGGATATCGGCTTCCCGTAAAAGTCTCAGAAGTTTGTCTAAATCGTAATCGTCAAGCCGCTCTGCTCGGGCTTTGAGTTGTTGGGCTTCCTCGTGCTCGCCAAGCGCGCGATGCATCTTGAACATCAGAGCCATCGGCACGAGGTTGTCTGGATTCAGATCGCTGGCGAGTCGGGCCGCCTTGATCGCATCCTGTGGTCGCCCCGCCCCCCAGAAGGCAATCGCCGTCCGCAGGTAAAGATGATCGTCCCCGGGCGACAACTCCACCGCCGCTTGAAGACTTTCCACCGCTTCCTCAAACCGCCTCAGTTCAATCAACAGATCGGCCATCCAGAAGTGATAAAACGACTGGTCGGGAGCGACGAAGATCGCATTCTGGATTGCTTCCAAAGCCTGAATTTTGTGCCCCGCGGCATGGAGGATTTCCGCCATTTTGTAGTGAGGGTAACCGTTCGAAGGCTCCAATTCAACCACATGCTTTAGCTCCTGAAGACTCGCATCCCAACGTCCCTCTCGCCGAAGGATGTCACTCATCCCCAGATACGGCTCTGGGTTTTGCTCCTGCAATCGCCGAGCCTTCAGGTACTGCCGAAAGGCCTGCGGCAGCATCTCGCCCACCGAATAGGCACTGGCCAGATCAAGCAAGGCAGACCCCTCCTCCCCTTCGCTGACCTCGACCGCTTTCCGAAAATGTGCAATCGCCTTTTCGTACTGCCCTTCCATCAGCCGTTGTTGACCGAGTTCGGTGGGGGTGGCGTCTCGATTAGACTCCTCCGGCTCCTCAGCGCCGGTGGGCACTTCAATGCCGAACAGCTCAGCAATCTCTCGATAATCAGGTTGATCCATAAACTTAGTTGGGGGTTTGCGAAAGTTGCGCCACTGGAGGAGAACCCAGCCCGGCGGGGCGAAAAACAAGTGTCGCCGGGTAGCTACTTCCGGAAAGGGGCATCGTGACGATGCGAATTCTGCGCTTCTCACTGGGAGCGAGACGCACAACTTTAAGCGTCCTCTCGGCCTTCGATTGAGTGATTTCCGTCCGGTGGACCTCTCCATCTACGACGAAAAGCCCGCCAGAATAGCCCGCGCTCGCTTCGAAAGCGATTTCTACTCGTCTGGCGGAACGTGTCGGATTCTCCAAGGTGGCGGACACGGTGTATAGCACCCCGAAGTTCCCCTGCAATCGCAACGTATCGTCGGCGTTTCCTATCGGGCTCTGACCGATGCGTACAAATGCGTGTTTACCGCCGACTCTGAAAGTGATGTCAATTTCTCGAAACGGGCTTTCGTACACATGCCGGCTAGGCGCGAGGTCCGTGGGCAACGATTCGAACAATCGAGGCACCGCGCCAATCCAGGGAGCCTCTCTGTCTCCAGCACTCTGCCAACTTGAATCAACGGAGTTTGGACGGAGACTCTCGGTTCGAATCAGCACCTTCCCCGCCCCACCCGGAAGAAGCGACAAGTAGCATAGTCCGCTCATGGTGAAGCGTTTAGGCAGGAGGCGCACCGCAATGGGCAAAGCACTTCGTGGCGGCACCGTCAGAATCTCCGTGCCCGGCTTCAGCCAAGCGCGAAGGAAAAGTTCTCCGGCCTCCATACCCGTCCGCACCGGATCACCATCGGGCGCCCCATCTCCTCGAATCGTCTGAATCTGTGCGGGCAGAGTCGAGGAGTTGTACACCACCACGTTGATCGTCATCGCCTCCGAACTCTCGTTGACGTGATGATAAAGTAGCCGCACTGGCTTTCCCGCGGTCAGTTGCGAACTGAAAAGTGGCCCGTTAGCCCGAACGCTCTCCGGGTGGTTGCTGTACCAAAGCTCCTCCTCGCGAACCCGGCCGGGACTCGCATTCGAAACCTTCACCAACAAGTCCCCTTCGAATGGGAGAGCATCTTGCGCCTGCACACGGACACGCACCTTGACGTTTTGAGTCGATCCCATCGGGACGCTTGTCTTCTCTAGAGCGAGAATCTCGATGGTGGCAAGCTCAACTGTCTTGAGTTGCTGGCGAATGGCGTGCGTGACCGCCGCCTCGACCGCGGTAGGTGTGCCACTCGATGCAAACAGCTCTGCCGTAATTCGAGGCGTCTCAGTTACCGCCGACCGCTGGACCTTGATGATCACCCGGGTTCGGCCTTTCGGCGTTCGGATGATCACTTCCGTCTCGCCAACCGCCTTCGGAGTGATCTGTAACCCGCCGGCGACACGAGCCGTCTCCACGATGCCAGGCACCACGCATTCAAATTCCGCCTGCGTGGCTTCAAAGCCCACCAACCTCACTAGCGAAACTTGGCCGGTGGAAACCAAAAGAAGGTTGTTGGCGGCCTGCACCGCGGGGAGAGCCAGCGCTGATTCAATTCGGTTCTTCCACTGAATGGCGAGCTGTCGCTGCTCAATCCCTTGCTTCGCCGCCTCTTGCGGGGTCACTCGAACCACGTTCATGTTCCCGCACTGAAGCCAAATTCCCCGGGCCGTCGCCCGCATGTCAAGCGGCGACGTGAGCTTTCCCTTCCGAACCGTCTCGACAATCCGAGCCGCCCGTACAGCCGGAACGAGCCCGTCCAATGTGGCCATCAAGGTGAAGGCCGGGGACTCATTGATGTAAACGGTAGGGCCGTCGGCACGAATGGTCTGGGCATTGATCACGCAGATCAACGCACAACAAACCGACGCCAACACCCCCCGAAGCACCATCAACAACGTGTGCAGGATACCAGTCCAGACCCGCTAAACCGGCGTAAATGTGGGCCGTTGTTCACCACCCAGCCGATTCAAATCCCGCCGCGACATGGCAATGACGCTCGCCTGGGCTGCCAAGAGCTTGGCAATGCCCGTGAAGGCTTGCGATTGAACTGAATCGGGGTAGGCCGTCACGCTCGGCACTCCGTCGTCGCTCGACTTACCAACCGCCGGATCAAGAGGGACGCTGCCCAAGAACGGAATCTTGAGTTCCTTCGCCAATTCGTCGCCCGACATGCCGTTGAAAATCCGGTACTCCTTCCCGTTGTCTGGGCAAACGAACACCGCCATGTTCTCAATCACGCCCAGCAGTGGCGTATTGAGGCGAGTGAACAGCTTTGCCGCCTTGCCCGCGATATTTGCCGCGACGTTGTGAGGAGTGGTCACGATCACTACCCCCGTCAGCGGGGCCATTTGCGCCAAAGTCATCGGGGCATCGCCCGTTCCGGGCGGGAGATCCACGAGTAAGTAGTCCAACTCTCCCCAATCCACGTCGCCTAAAAGTTGCTTAACGGTGCCCGCGACCATCGGACCGCGCCACAGCACCGCCTGCCCTTCCTCGAGCAAGAATCCGATCGACATCACTGAAATGCCGTGCCGCTCAATCGGAACAATCTTCTGCCCCCGCGTGAACGGGTGCTCGCCGTGACATCCGAGCATCATCGGGATGGATGGCCCATAAACGTCGGCATCCAGAATCCCGACTTTCGCACCGGTTTGAGCAAGCGCCACCGCCAGATTGACCGTAACCGTGCTCTTTCCCACGCCGCCCTTTCCAGAGGCAATCGCGATCACCTGCTTCACACCTGGCAGCAAATCCTCCGGCTCCTGCTTGCGAGTCCGAACTTGGGCTGTCATCTCGACCGCGACCGAGGTCACGCCGGGAACAGAGGCAGCGGCTTCCTCGCATTGCGATTTCAGCTGCTCTTTCACCGGGCAAGCCGGGGTTGTGAGCTCCACCTTGAAGGCCACCTGCCCTACACAAATTTTGATGTCTTTGATAAAGCCCAGGGTCACTAGGTCGCGCTTCAAGTCGGGGTCTTGCACCACTCTTAGCGCATCGAGAATCTGAGCTTCAGTTACTGCCATAGGTACGTTCCTAGCTACGAAGGTACCCGGAACGGCGTTCGCGGTCCCGCCTACCTCGCTCTTAAAATCTGACGGACCTCTTCGGCTTGCTCCGGGGTGTCCACTGCGAGTTCCGTGCCCGCCGCTTCCGCCATGAAAATGCGAACGCCATTCTCCATGAACCGCAATTGCTCCAGGCTCTCGGCAGTCTCCGTCACGCCCATCGGCCATCCCGAAAAGTCCAGCAGCGCTTGGCGGCGGTAAGCATAGAGTCCAACGTGCTTCTTAACCCGCTCAATGCGCGGATTACGCTCGAACGGAATCGCCGCCCGGCTGAAATACATCGCGAATCCAGTCTTGTCGGTCACCGTCTTGACCACCATCGTATTGTCCAAATCAGCTGCGTCCGCGTAGCTATAGACACTGCTCATCTGAATCGAGTCGTTATCCAAGAGCGGCTGGGCGCACGCGGCGATGCTGCTGGAATGGATGAGCGGTTCATCCCCTTGCACGTTCACGTAAACATCCGACTCCACCTGGGCCGCGACTTCCGCGATTCGATCTGTTCCGGTCACGTGATCGTGCCTTGTCAAGATCGCTTCCCCGCCGAAACCCTGAACCGCGGCGATGATCTCCTCATCCGGCGTCGCCACCAAAACCCGCTCGCCAACCCCACTAGCCTGAGCCGCTTCCACCACCCACTGAACCATCGGCTTGCCCAGCAAATCAACCAGCGGCTTGCCGGGGAATCGGGTGGCGCCCATCCGGGCGGGAATCACAATGACGCATTGATGCATGGCGGCATCGTACCGAAATCAGAATTCGATCGGTTGGATGCGCTCTTCGATTTTCAAAAACGCTTCCACCACATCGGGATCAAATTGCTTCCCTGCTTCATCCATTAGAATTTGCATCGCAAGATCGCGACCGATCGGCGGTTTGTAACTTGAGCCAAACGCGAGATGATCGAACGTCTCAGCAGTACCTACGATGCGGGCTCCTAGCGGTATTTCCTCGCCGCTCAACCCGGAAGGATAGCCCGCGCCGTCCCAACGCTCGTGGTGATGGCGGATAATCGGCAACGCCCCGCTGAGCCAGGGTAGATCGGCTAAGACTTGCTCGCACATCGCGGCGTGCATCCGCAGGGCCGTGAAGTCATCATCGTCCAGGTCTCCCAACTTTGTGAGAAGTTCGCGGTCAATCGCGATCTTGCCAACATCGTGGAGCACGGCGGCCCGACGGAGGGTGAGAAGTTCCTCGTCCGAAAGCCCGAGTTGCTCGCCCGTTGCGACCGCGTACACCGAGACTCGCTCCGCATGCTCGGCTTCGCCTGGCCCGTGAAGGTCCAGCGCATGGACCAACGCGCGGATGGCGTCGTTTTGAGAAGCAATGATGAGCGGCTCTACTTGCATTAATCTCTATCCTATCGCTTCCCGTACTCGATTCGCCAGCACGTTGATTTCTTCCTCGCTAACCGTGCGCACATCGAGCCAAAAGGTGTCGTCTTCGATGCGACCAAAAATCGGTGGTTCGCCCTCACGCAACTTCTTCGCCAATTCGCGGAGGGAGATGTTCTTAGGTCGCAGTCCAACTCGCGAAGAAACCAGCTTAGCGTCCGGCATTGACCCTCCTCCGAGTGCGCTTTCGCACTCCTCGACGAAGGCGCTCCCTCCGATGGAAACCCTAAGCATTTCCGCCATGATTTCTAATTCAGCAACCGTTCTCCCCGCGTAAGCCCAAACTGGAATCGAATTGTGCTCTCCTGCAATGTAATGTCGCAGCGTTGCCTCAAGTCCGGCGAGGCAAAGTTTGTCAATGCGCAACGCCCGGGCCATTGGGTGCTTCTTGAGAGTTTCGACCGCCGACTTCGACCCAATGATAATGCCCGCCTGAGGGCCGCCGAGGAGCTTGTCGCCACTCGCGAGCACCAGATCCGCGCCATCGCTGACCGCTTCCCCGATGGTCCTTTCGTGAGGCAGATTAAACTGTGCCGTATCCACCAAGCACCCACTTCCCAAATCGTCAATAACTGGAATGCGGTGCTTTTTCGCGAGCGCCGTGATCTCCGCGATCGTAGGCTCGGAGACAAAACCGGACATGGAGAAATTGGATCGGTGGCAGACTAAAATGGCGCCGGTATCGGGACCGATCGCCGCCTCGTAGTCCTTCAGGTGTGTCTTGTTGGTGCAGCCTATCTCTCGAAGCCGGCACCCACTTGCCTCCACGATCTCGGGCATCCGGTAACTCCCGCCGATCTCCACCATCTGCCCCCGGCTTAAGATCACTTCCTTTCCCTGCGCGAGCGCAGAAAGGGCGAGCATCACCGCCGCGGCGCAGTTGTTCACCACTAAGGCCGATTCCGCTCCAGTAAGGCGACAAAGGTATTCGCGCACCGCGAGCTGGCGGTCGCCACGCTCCCCGGTCTCAACGTCAATTTCAAGCGTCGAATGAGAGGATGCGACCGCCGCCACGGCGGCCGCGGCGCTATCCGAGAGTCTCGCCCGACCCAGCCCGGTGTGCAGTAAAACCCCGGTGGCGTTGATCGCCGGGCGAACATGCCCTTGCTCCATTTGCTTAAGTTCGCGCACCGCCCTCTCTAGCCAATTGCCGCCGCCTTCCTTGCGCACCGCGCGCTTCGCGGCCTCCACGCAAAGCGGCAACGGTTGATCTGCCACGCGCTGAAGCTCGCGCGCCAACTGATCAACGCTCGGCGGATGGGCGCGGCCTAGGTCCATTAGTCAAGTTAACCCCATGTTGCGTAAACTGCGTGATTATGGAATACGCCCAACCGGTCAAGAAGAAAAACACCCTGCTGTGGGTAATCCTAGGGATTGCGCTCTCTTGCATGATTCTTTGCACCGTTGGGGGCATCCTGGTCTTTAATGCTGGCAGAGGTTTCGTGGGCCAAGCGTTCACGATGGTCGGGTGCGGAATTGACCTCGAAGCCGCTCGAGGAGCGCTACGTCGCTACGCTGAGAAGAACGACGGCAAGCTCCCCACGGCCGCTAACTGGCAAGATGCCGCAAAGCCCTACTTCGCTGAGGAGCGTGCAAAACTTGACGAAAAGGATCTCGAGGATATGAAAAGAATCGGCATTGACGTGAAGCTGAGCCCGGTAGACGGGGTTTGGGGTTGCACGGCCGGCGAAAAGAAAGTTCACGCTTTCGCGTTCAACAGCGAACTCAGCGGCAAAAAGCTTTCGGAGATCAAGGAGCCGCGCTCAACTGTTCTTCTTTTCGAGTCCACGGAAAGCAAGCGCAACCACTCCGCGGCTTACACAGTGCAAAAACCGACCGCGGATATGAAAATAGCGAACGAGCTGCGTCCGTTCTTGAACATCAAGGTACAGGGCGAATTTGATATGGGCCAATCGGGGCGCACGAGCGTGAAAATAAGCACCGGCTCCTCCTCGGAATAACGCGGCTCCAGTAAACTCTGCCCGGTGAAGAAACCTCAAGGCAAGAGCATCCTAGTCTACATCCTAGTCGGAGTAGCTTCCTCATGCCTCATCTTTTGTGGGTTTGGTGCCTTCATGACATATCGAAACTTGGAGCTTGGCGTCCGAGCTATGGCCCCAATCATCGCCTGCAATACAGAAGCGACGGCCCTGCGAGATTCTCTGCTCGCCTACGCGCAGCGCAACGGTGGCAAATTGCCGACCTCAGCTTCGTGGAAGCAGGACGTGCGCGACGAGTTTGTCCGTCGCCGACAGGAGCTACGTGAACTGGACGTTTCTCTCAGGTCGCTTCCGAAGGATGTTCCCATTCAGTGGTCAGAGCCGAATGGGGTGTGGGGCTGCAAGTACGAAAAACTCCCGATGCAAGCATTCGCCTATAACTCTGATTTGGCGGGCCAGGAAGTCAAAGCCATCAAGGAGCCACAGCGTCAGGTGTTGGTCTTCGAAACTCCCGAGACGCAAAACACGGCGACCGGCTACAAGCCGCGAAAGGATCGATCGCAACCTAGAGTCATGGGCGAACTCCGCGACTGGATCGTAGTCCCCGTCTCAGGAAGCATGAAAAATGTGACCGGTGTGGGTCAAGGTTCTCCGGCAAGCCGATAAACTTTTACAAACTGAGTCCGTCTACGCCCATCGGACGTATAATCTGTACGGATACCCGCTGAAGGGCACCCACCAAAGACATCATGATGCACTCAATTTTCGAAATGTACGCGTTCGGCCTAGGCGGACAAGAGCTTCTGCTGGTCTTTTTGGTCGTGCTACTCCTGTTCGGCGGGGCGAAGATCCCGCAACTCATGCGCGGCGTCGGTCGCGGCGTTGGTGAGCTCCAGAAGGGTCTTGATGAAGGCAAGCGCGCGTTCAGTGCAAGCGCCGCCGAAGCCGAGGAAGAAGAAGCCAAGAAAAAGGACGCTCCTGCGGTCAATCCTTAAAGTCGGCGTACACGAAAGTGTGGTCACTTGGCCGCTCTTCGCCCCTCGGACCACGATCCACCACGCATGCAATGCACTTCTCGCTCATCGCGGGAGTAGCATAGATGTGGTCAATGCGCCAACCGAGATTTCGCTCAAACGCCCGGGGCACGAAAAACTCCCAGTAGGTGAACTGCCCTTCGCTCTGGTCAAATTTCCTAAAGCAGTCCGTCAGCCCCAACTCCACGATGCTCGCCAAACGGGTCATTTCATCCGGGTGATGGCACACCCCACCGAACATCTTCGGACTATCAAACACATCCTTCGAGGTCGGAGCGACGTTAATATCGCCGAGCCACACCAAGTTCGGGTAACGACGCATCTCCGCCGCCAACTCTTCTTTGAATTTTTCAAACCATCGGAGTTTGTAATCAAACTTGTCCGAACCCACCTTGGTGCCGTTCGGAACGTAGGTATTCAGCACCCTTACGCCATCGTAGGTCGCCGCGATGATCCGCTTGTCATCCGGCCATGCAGGATCGTTCATGCCCATCCTAACGTCAGCGGGCGGAATGCGGCTGATGAGAGCTACGCCGTAATGCGTCTTCTGTCCATGAAAAACCACGTGGTAACCCGACTCCTCAATCGCCTCGCGCGGAAAATTGTCGTCGTCCACCTTGGTCTCCTGAACCGCCAACACGTCCGCTTCTTGAACCGCCATCCATTCCAGGATCACGTCCAGCCGAACCCGAATCGAATTTGCGTTAAATGTCGCCAGCCTCATGGAGGTCAGAGTTTACCGGCCCGGTAAACTCATCCCCATCCATGGACAGGTTGAACTCAGAGGGCATCAAAAGGGATCAACTCCTGTGGACGCTGAACCAGCGTGCGCTGGTCTATGCCGCTCGCCGCTGGAAATCCTGCCTCTTGTGCAAGCAAGGGCCGGTGAATGAAGCTGGGCTTTGCGATGTCTGCACCGTGCTGTTATCAGAACAGGAGCGCCACGTGGTCGAGCGTTGGATGGCTGGAGTTGGTCCTTAGCAGTGGTCTGGATCGCGCCCACGCTGCTCTTCTTGGTCATGATCGCCGTCCTCATCGTGCGACGGCGTCTCCCCAAGACCACCAGCCTCGCCGTCTGCGAATATTGGGTCTATATCCGCGAGCCCAAACTGCCCAAAATCGAAGCGATCATGAACGCCATGATCTCGGAAAACCCTCACAACCGCCCAGGTCGACCCTGCATCGGCGCCCGGGAAGGAATGTTGTTCAGCGACATTCGCCTCCATATGGCCATCGCCAGACGTGACAAGAACCCTCACATCTTCAGACCGGATCTCTTCCACGAAGCCGTCACCCCCAGCGCCCAAGTCCTTGCTCGTCTCAGCGAATCAAAGGCGATCGCGAAGGTTCGTTACTTGAGCGAGGAGCCTCTGAGCGACCCCCGGCACCTGCAATTCATGCCGCACCTCGCGGAAACCATCAGCCGCCTCACCGACGGACTCGCCGTGTTCGACGTAACCCAAGACGCCATTTTCACGTCAGAGGATTTCTTCACGCAAGTCTCCGAGTCGCCCAACCAGGAACGAATTGACAAGCATGCCAGAGTCGTCTGGCTCCCTACAGGGGATGCCGGAAAGATAGAAACGCGCGGGCTGCAAAAGCTTGGCTTACCGGAGTTGCACACCAACGAAATTCCGTTGGACGAGCGCAGCGTTGTAACCTTAGTCGTCGAAGAGGTGCTAGGCCGGATGTGGAAGACCGCACCCACCTTTCCCGCCGAGTATGAGTTCCAGGTGCTGGGGCAACTGTTCCGAGTCCGGGCCACTCAAGCAACCTTGTCCCGCGCCGACATAACTGTTTCTCGAGTGCGGAGCCAGTAAACCCACCAACTTTCACGGATTGGCCCTCCTTTGGATCAAAACGTGCGAACAAGAACTACGCAGGCCCCCTCGCCTGCTGCGAAAAGGAGACATAACTTATTTTTGCTCGCTTCCCCACGCCGGACGCGAGCGTTTTTTTAGCTCAAACTCTTCTCAAAATCTCGAACTATGTCGATGCTCGACATTTGGTAAGGATTTCGGGGTGGCCCTGCTTCCAACTCCCGATACTGAAGTAGCGCTTTGGCAAAGCGCACTTTGCCATTTTCTCGCATCGACGCCGCTACCTTTAGCGCCCGGCTCCCAGGTCCATTTACAAAGTCCTCGTACTCGAGCAGCGCAACTGGACTCGCCACGCAACCGCTGACCGCAAACTCATCAGAGGTTGACGACTCCGATACCGCCTTCTCCCCGCCCACCGGAACCGGGAAATGGACGGCCGCGTTGTGCTGGAGCGAGGCCGCGACTTCGGCGTCTAACCGCTTTTGGGGATCCACCACCAACAGCAACTGATCACTGTAATTCGCGATCACCTTGAAGTGATGCTGCATCTCCTCCGCCGTAAACTGGCCGTAGTAAGGGGGCATAACCACCGCCCCTCTCGCGCCATGCCGCTTGGCGTGTTGGGCTAAATCGAGCGCCGCCATAGTGCCGACAGTGGTCACGTTGGTGAGCACGGGAACCGCGTTCGACGTTTCTCGAAGCACGATCTCCAGCACCAATTTCCGCTCACTAAGCGAGAGAAACGCAAACTCCCCCATGTCTCCGCACACCAAAAACGCCGCAGGTTTCAGAGGGATCAGGGACCGCACAATTCGCGCCAGACGCACCTCACTCACCATCGACAAATCGTCGGTGAACGGAGTGACCAACGGAATGATGGTCCCGGAAATCTCGAGCGAATTCATTCGAATACCAAGAATGCGGTTTGCGTGATCGCCTTCTCGCCCATCTGAATCCGAATGGGGATCGGCGTCAAGCCAGAAACGCCTTGAGGACTGACTAGCTCCACTCGCATCTTCGCCTCACCACGCGCTCGGTAGATAGTGAAATCAGCGTCGTGCCCCCGGCGAAGTGCCCAGCCTTGCGGCAGATCAAAGAACATTTTCCCGCGCTGGCTAGTCGGCGTGTTCGATCGCAAAACCACCTCACCTCGGATAATCCTGGGAGTCCCCGCGTCGCCCTTTTCAAGCTTGAGCTTGGGCGTAATGGTCACCGTATCTGTGATCTGATAGCTCGACTCGATGGTGGCTTCCTGCCCGTCTTGCCGCTGAATTTTGGCCGTCAATCGCGTGTATCCAAGAGGCGCACCTTCCGCAATCCGAGCGTCGTAATCGACGAAAGCGCGCTTCTTGTTGTCGAACTGCGGGAACGGTGAATTGGTGGAGCCGGTAAACAGAGCAGCGAAGCCAAGCGTGCGGAGATCAACCCGACCAACCTGCGCCTCCCCTTTGTTCAAAAATGTAAGGCGGAGCTTGATCTGCTCGCCCGGGATCACCGTGCGCACTCGATGATCGGGCGCCCATGACATCCCCTCCGGCAATCCCCTCGCGCGGTCGAGCGCCAGCTTCACTGGCACTGTCCGACGAGGAACAAACGCCTGCACTTCCACACCATCTTTGGGCGCGGTATCAATCCGCACATTCAGTTCTCGACCGGCGGCAAACTGGGCCGGATCCAGCGAGAGCCATTGGAGTTCAAAGCCCCAGCCTCCTTCCCTGGGAGCCGTTTGCGCACGCATCATCTGCGCGAGGATCGGCTCATTTTGCCATCGAGCCCCCTCTTGCACGTCCTGAATCAACCGCCGAACGGACACCTCAGGGGCCACGGTGATCTCTAGATTGTCGTCCCCGACCAGCCACCCGTCCCCGTTCAAGTCGAGACTTATCTTGGCTACTTGGTCTGCGCCCACCGTGCCAGCCACGTAGAGGGACCCCGGCTCCCATTGCAAAAATCCCGCGGTGCCGTCTTGAGAAACAAGCGGATCCCACTCCTCCGCCTCAATCACACCGTTCAGATTCGGCGACATTGCAAGGCGTAGACTCGTGGTCAATGCGACGGGGTCGGGAGTTTGAAGGCCAACCAAACCAGAAAAAAGCAGTGGAATCATCCTAAGGAACAGGACGAGGCTCCCTGGCTTATCGCTTCAAGTTTACGAACCTTGCATAGGCTGGCTGGAAGCCCAGAATCACCTTGCCCGTTGGGCCATTTCGATGCTTGGCGATGATGATCTCAGATTCTTCAACCGCCTCCGGGTTGTAATCCTGCTCCACGGCACCCTCTTCCTTTGAACGGTAGTAAGAATCTCGATAGATAAACATCACCAAGTCCGCTTCCGCTTCGATCGAACCGGACTCGCGAATGTCACTGAGCATCGGCCGCTTGTCGGGCCTAGACTCAACCGTTCGGCTAAGTTGGCTGAGTGCAATCACCGGCACATCGAGTTCTTTGGCTAGCGACTTGAGTGAGCGTGCAATCTCACTAACCTCCTGAACGCGGTTTTCCGTCTTGCGGTTGGTCTTCATGAGCTGCAGGTAGTCCACGATCACCAAACTCAACCCGTGCTCCGAACTCAACCGTCGGCATTTACTGCGCATCTCGAACGGCGTGATTTCCGAATTGTCGTCCACGTACATCGGCATCGAGTACAGGTGCTCGCACGCGTCAATCAGCTTTTCGTAATCGTCCCCGCTCAGGTTCGGCTTCTTCAACACGCCCGATGAAAGTTGGCTACGACTTGAAACCATGCGGCGAACCAGCTGCTTCGCGCTCATTTCAAGCGAAAAAACGGCCACCGCCCCTTTCGCCGTTTGAGCAACATGGGTGCCGATTCCCATCACAAAAGCGGTCTTTCCCATTGCCGGCCGAGCGGCGATGATCGTCAGGTCGCTACCGTAGAGCCCGCCCGTCATATTGTCCAGATCGTAGAACCCGGAGGCGTGCCCGAGAATCGGGGTGCCCGTCTCATACAAGTTGTCGACGTCGTCTCGGAAATCCCGAGTGACTTCACGCACCGAAACAAAACTGTTCTTGTTTTCACGGCGGCTGATCTCGTGGACCATTCGCTCGGATTCGTCCACCTTCTGCTTTGCCGAAGATTCCGTGTCATGAACGACCGCAACGATCTTATGACCCGCCTCTTCTAGCCGACGAAGCGTGGATTTGTCCCGCACGATCTCGGCGTAATCGGGGGCGTTGGCCGCGCTCGGCACGCTCTCCGCGATCTGTACCAGATAGTCCACCCCGCCCACCGAAGGCAGCAGAGCCCGGTCCAGCAATTCGGCGCGGACCGTCATCAGATCCACCGCCTTCCCGTGGTCCATCAGGTGGACCATCGTCGCAAAAATTGTTCGGTGGGCGGGACGGTAGAAATCCTCATCGCGCAGGATTTCCCGAACCTGCTCCCTCGCTCGTTCGTTCAGGAACATCGCCCCAAGCGCACACATTTCCGCTTCGATGTTATGCGGTGGGATGAATCCTTCAATAACTGCGCTCATAGACCTGATCCAGATCTTATCGTAGCGCGTTTAAGGCCCAGAGCGGGGCAACTCTGTAAGGGAAATTCGAATCTCGCCAGTTGTCCCCAGAGTTGTTCACACTCGGCGGTCTACGCGGACGAAAAGGGCACGAAGCAAAGCTCCTAGACGCAGGCTCTTTCGTTGCGGACAGGCCGCGGAGCAAAGTACATCCAGCAATTCCGGCGAACGCTCTTGCAGGGCTTGAATGCCCGCATCAATCTGTATGCCTCGTTTATCAAAGCGTCCAGCCCAACCGCATACGTAACATTCACCCGCCGCCTTCAAGTTGAGATTTGAGCACAATGGACACGCCTTCAAGTTCTTCTTGAGGGTGCGAATCCGCGGAGGGGTGAGGTAAGTGCTTGGCATGATCCCGTAAACTATCTTCGGCGCGTCGGGCGATGATCTGGACTCGCAATGTGAACAGGATGGACCGATTATTCCCCGGAGAGAAAGTGTGGCGGTTCGCCTACGACCAAAATGAGTCTCTCTACCGAGACCCCGAACGAGGTCGCGTGGTGGGAGAAGCGAAGGGGCCCGGCTTGTTCCAAGTTCACGAAGGCGAAATCACGATAGAGGTGGACGGTTCGCCCGTTGACTCCACCAATGGCAGTTTCAACAAACATTTCATCGCCTTTGCTCCCGAGAATTCCTCCGCCAAACTAGAGGTTCATCTGGGACGTACCGGCAAAATAAATCCCGTCTTTTGGAAGGTCCCGGAGCACGTGCAAGAGTTCGCCGGCTGGCTAATGCCGCCCCACGACTGGAAGTTTTTCGAACCCGTATACACCTTCGAAGCCCTCGATCCCCAAAAACCGGTCGGAGCCCCCGGCATGCACCAATGTCTCACGGCGGCATCTTTCTTCTTGCGCAATGAGGACGACTGCGAAGCAGTGAACTGGACTCAAGATCAAGAAGCCGCCTCTTATGAAATCGAGGGATTTCCAGCTCCATTCTGTGAGATTCACCAACGCTGCTCATTCAACGTAAAGCTTGTTGAAGAAAACGAGGGAGTGCAACTGGCCCGAATTCTCGACGCTGCAGAGGGCCCACAAGAAGTCGAAGTGTGGGTGGACGGCGTAAGCGCCGGGCTTTGGTACTACCCCTTCTCAATGACCGACGACCGAATCCAAGCAGATTTGTTCGGTATTCCCACCACCCTAACCACGGGCAAGGCCGAGATTTCGGTTGAGCTGGTGGTCACCAACGCTTCGAAACCATGGAAACTCGCTTGGATTGGCGTGGACGCTCTCGTCCCTCGCGTGAACTAACGGATACAATCGTGGCGCGATGACCCTTCGAGAGATTCTCCACGCCCATATCCCCACCCTTCGCGCAACGAGCACCTTTCGCGATGCGGTGGACAAGATGGACATCTATCAGTTTCCCGCGTTGGTGGTCGTGGATGAATCAATGCACCCAATCGCTGTCGTGACCGAAGGAGATCTCGCCAGAGCCGTCACTCAGCGCGATAGCGTAGTGAAACTCGGCGCGGGCAACATCATGCCTTATGCGACGCCCAAGCCGACGGTCGCCAACATAGAAACCGAAGTTAGCGACGCACTTCACATGATGCTTTCGAGTGGCCTAACGATATTGCCCATTACGGATGAAGGCAGACTGATGGGAATCGTGCTGCGCGTTGATCTGATGCAGGCGATGCTCCTCGACGTTTCCGCCCCCTCAGCGCAACCAACCGAGCCAGAAGGGCCGTAGAACTGCCCATGCTCACCGTTGGCGCGCCTTTTCCCGACTTTTCCTTACCAGACCAGAATGGTGAAACCGTCTCGAAGAGTGATCTTCTGGGACAAAAAACCATCGTCTACTTCTATCCCAAGGACGACACCAGCGGTTGCACGGCCCAGGCATGTGGATTCCAAGAGAGCATGCCCGCTTTCACCGGAGCACGCGTCGTCGGGGTCTCGCCCGATTCATCCAAGAGTCACAAGAAGTTTGCCGACAAGTATGGATTAAACTTCACCTTGCTCGCTGACACTGAGACAGCCCTTTGCGAAAGTTGCGGGGTTTGGGTTGAAAAGTCTATGTACGGCAAAAAGTATATGGGCGTGGAAAGGACCACCTTTTTGGTTGATGCCGATGGAGTGATTCAACACATTTGGAACAAAGTGAAGGCAACCGGTCACGCCACAGAAGTGCTGATAGAACTCAAGTCCTAGGTAAATTCGGACCCGTTAAGTGTAAGTCTAATCACCCCAGTTCGAAGGGGGTACAATTTCCTAATGGCAAAATCTGTTGAAGAAATTAGCAAAGCATTGAAGCTTAAAGCTCAACCAAAAGAAAATCTTTTGACGATCCGGAGTGGATCAAAGAAGATGGCTCTCCCCTTCGAAACTCGAATTCTTACCAGCGAAGGATACATTTTCGTTCACGTCCCACCCGCTGCGGCAATCTTTAAGATGACCGAGAACGGCTTGGTACAAGTGGATTCTGCAGAGGAAGCAAAGACGGCTCAACTGTCATTCCGGCAGACTCGCAAGAAAACCGGTGGCCGAAAGCAAGTTGCACCGGAAATGCCCGCCGAACTCCAAGCGGCCCTCTCCAAGATCCCCGCTGGCTTCAAGCTCACGTTCGCCGCAGACGGTTCACCGCGAATCGTTAAGACCCGAACTCGACGCAAGTAAATCTGGCAAGGAGAGAATATCCCTCTGCGGCGGGTATTCTCTCCACTTCGCCGAAGTAGCTCAGTGGTAGAGCGGCTGTTTTGTAAACAGCGGGTCGCGGGTTCGAATCCTGTCTTCGGCTCCATTTCTTAAGTGGCTTTGATCAAATTGTCCACGCCGTCAAGCCTGCGGCGGTTCAGCCATCCCAGAGTGGCTCCCATCAATACCAACGCCGCGCCAATGCGCATCGCCTCCGCAACTCCCCAGTTTTCGGCAACGTAGCCAAACAGCGGCAACGCCAGAGGAGCGCAGCCCGACAAAGCCCAAAAGTGCATCGCGATCACCCGCCCCTTCAGGGCCTCAGGAGCGATCGTCTGAAACAGCGTGTTCGTGGTGTTGAACTGCATGATCGCACCCGCCCCCATCAAGCTGAACAATGGGAACACCACCCAAGCAATGTTCACGAACGAAATCACCATCAGCGCCAAGCCAAACGTTGTCATGGCCGCCTTAACCACGAACGCCTTGTAAGGGCGATTCGAGAACGTGATCAACGACGCGAGGCCAATGATCGCCCCGATACCTACCGATGTATAAATCGGTCCCAATAGCTTGTCGTTCTGCAAGACGTCTTTGGCAAACGCCGGCAAAAGTGGAATGTACGCGAGCCCGAACATCGAAACCGTGCACTCCATCAAAAAGAGCATCTTCAGCCTCCGATCACGAAGCGTATAGCGCACCCCCTCTACAATGAGGTCAAAAATCGGTTGGGGCAGAGTCTTAGCCGTACTGAGATCCGAGCGAATACAAAGCACCGCAAAAATGAGCGCCAAGTAGCTGAGCCCATTGACGAGATAACACGCTTGGGCACCAAAAGTGGTCAGCAACAGCATCCCGACCGCGGGCCCGACAATGCGCGCGAAGTTGAACGTCAAAGCCTGCATTGGCACCGCAGACGCAATGTTTTCCGGCGGTACCACCCGAGAAACTAAACTCTGTCGCGTGGGAACTTCTACCGTGGTCGCAAAGCCATTGATCACCGCGACAACCAAGATGTACTCGTACCGGATCGTATTGAACTGAACACACGCGGCCAGAAACAGAGCGCTAAACGCATAGACCAATTGCGTCGCCACCAGAACTTTACGCTTATCAAAAGTATCCGCGAGCGTTCCCGCCATCGGTCCGAACACCGACACCGGGAGCATGCTACAAAACGCCACCATGGTCAGCTTAAAAGCATCGTTAGTGAGGTGATAAACCAACCACCCCTGGGCCACCGTCTGCACCCAAGTCCCCATAAAGGAGAAAAATGCACCCGTCCATAGAAGGCGAAAGTCGCGAATGCGAAAGGGGGCGAGTTGAGGAGACTGGAGGAATCTTCGCATCCTCGTATCTCCGGCGGTCCGCATCATTCCAGTATAGCCCCAGAATTTAAGGCCTCCTGGTACAGTCATGCCACCGAAATGAGTAGACGGAGCGAGCCACCGCACCTTGCCGAGATTCCCCTCGGTTCGCGCGGCCGCGCGTTCGCGCTGCTACTCTTGGAGTGCCTCTTATGGCTCGCTCTACTGCCCATCCACCCCCACAACGCCTGGGTCCGCGCTCGAGAGGGTCGGTACCGACGCGTCTTCTGGCAGCGATTCTGGGGAGGGCAACCGCCAACCCAGCGCGGCGTGGATTGGCTACTGATCGGCTCGGGCCTTGGCGAAACCCGTTCCGTGACCGCGATCGGTGAAGCACTGGGTACCGCCGCCACTTGGGCCATCATGTCCCAAATCTCCGAAGCGATGGGCGGTCCAGGGACTGCATTCCGCGCCCCGTTCAAGGCACCTTGGAGCGCATGGATTTGCCTCGCCCGGTGGCGCCCAAAAGCCTTGGTCTTCGCCGACATCCCCGCCGATCCCCATCTGATGATCGCAGCCGCCTGGATGCGCATTCCCGTCGTGATCGCCAATGTCAACCTTTCCGAAGCTCGAGCCAACAAACTCGCGCGCTCGACGCGGGCGAAATGGCTGTACCAGCTATGTGGCGCGTTCTTAACCCAAACCGATTCTCATCGGAAAAGGCTCACCAATCTGGACGTGCCCCGAGAGAGAATTCACGTTGTAGGCGTAGCCATTCCAGAACTTGGCGTAAACCTCGATCAGAACCTAGCCAGCAAATGGCGACAAATCCTCGGCCTCAAGGCAGAGGACAAAGTAATCGTCGCAGGCTCTACCTACGCCGACGACGAAACCGCCTTACTAGAAGCAAGCAAAGCGGAAATCCTCATCATCGCCCCCCGCCGCTTAGACCGAGTAAACGAAATTGAGCTCACCCTAGAGCGAGAACAAATTCCCTACTGGCGACGTTCAAACTCAGAGCCTAGAAAGCCCGGTCAATCCGTGATTCTTCTCGATACCGTCGGCGAGCTACGAGAGGTCTACGCGCTTGCCTCGGTCGCCTACATCGGCGGCACCATGAATCCCGACATCGGAGGACACACGCCGCTCGAAGCAGCCAAGTGGAAACTCCCCCTGATCTCCGGCCCCAACTACGGACAGCAGGAGGCCTTAATGGAATTATTCAAAGAGAACGGCGTGCTCACCGTATGCCGAAACACCCAAGAACTTATACAAGCCCTAAAAGATCCGCCCAGTACAAAGGGCTACAAATCACTTAACGCAAGCGAACCGAACGCGGAATTCCTACTCAAGCTCAAGGCTTGAACGGCTTGCCCAAAAGCGTGTTCCAAGTACTTCGCTGCCCGGCAGAAAGCGCACCAAAAACCTTCTCGCGACCTTCCTTCTGAAGCCGCTCAATTTGAGGCCGAATCTTGGCTACTTCCTCGTCAATGCGCTTGCGAACTTGCCCCTGCAGCTTTGTCTTTTCGGCGTCGGTCTTCGGCTTCTTGTCCTTAAATTCCTTCTCAATCTTGTCGTGGACGCCCTCGGTCAACTTCCCTACTCGCTGGTAGGTGTCCTTCAAAATCCCCTCGATCTTCGTAACCTGCGCTTTGCTCAGACCAACCTTCGCCGAGATAGTAGGATCGGTCAACGCGACCAACCCCGCGCTTTGCAAAGTTATCTCCCGCAATCGCTTGATCTGATTCGCAGAAAGCGCATTGAGCACCCCAGTCCGCATCTTGCCGAACTCGGTGCGCATCGTCTTCTGCTCGGCCTCCGTTGGCTTCTGATTTTTGCGCAACTTGTCTTCCAACTTCGACGCCAACACGTTGTAATTCTTGGAAGCGAGATTCATCTTGTCGCGTTGGGCCTGGGTCACCACCAATTCCGCTTTCACTTCCTTCGTTTGCAGCAAAGTGATATCGGCGATCTCGCGATCAAAGGCGGTCTGCGCCAGGGCAAACCCGGCCAGCGAAACAGCAACAACGGAAAGAACGATTCGGCGCATAAGCTCGGAGATTATGACGCTTGGACCAATTCGAGGGGTTGCTCAGCTTCCGCCGGTGCGCCCAAAGCCTCAGGAGCTGAGAAGTTGGAGCTCGGAATCATGTCCACCGATCCCGCCTCCAATGTCGCTTCAAGAAGATCCTTCAGCTTCTCGTCGTAGGCGATTCGGTGGATCAGCTCCACCGGCTCCATCCGATCCGAGCCACCAAACTCCAGCACCACCCGGTACCCGCCGGGATGCGAGTCCAGCACCGTGCGCATCTTCAAAAGCTGCTCCCTGCGAGCCGTACCGATCCGAATCACCACCGTCCCCTCGGAAGACTCGTCCCCCTCCAAATCAATCTCTTTTGGCGCCTCAAAGGCCGAAATCTCCTCGACCCGCACCTCCATCTGCGACTCGCCGCCATTCCTAGCCTGACGTTGATTCGCCACCCCCTTGATGACCACCACCGAGTCCTTCACAACAAGATCCGAGAACTTTGCGTAGGTCGCCGCGAACACAGTGCAAGTGGCCTGACCACTGAAGTCCTCCAGCACCACGCTCGCCATCTTCTCGCCCCGCTGCTTCGTAATGATCTCGCGCTTCGCCGCGATAACCCCGCACAGCTTCACGCTCACGCCATCCTCAAGCTCCGCGATTTGCCCGCAGTTGTGCGAACTCGCCCCCCGGATGTGCCGCTCTAACCCCCGCAAGGGATGATCGGAAACGTAGATGCCCATCGTCTCCTTCTCCCAATTCAATGTTTCGCTTCGCGAAGGGGCGGCCAATTCCGGATAGGTAGGCAGGCTCATTTCTTCCATGCCGCTGGCCTCCCCAAAAAGCGAGTCCTGACCCGCCTCACGCTGGCGGATCGCTTGGTCGGCGTATGCTAGTGCCCCCTCCGCCACATCCAACATGCTCTTGCGGTTTCGCCCCATCCCGTCCAAGGCCCCGGCTTTGATCAGCGCCTCCAACGATCCTCGGTTAAGTCCCGCCCCTCGAACACGCTCGCAGAACTCAAACAGGTGCGTGAATGCTCCATCAGCAGACCGGGCATCAATGATCCCTTCCACCAACTTCTCGCCCACCCCCTTGATGGCAGCGAGCCCGAATCGAATCGCCCCATTCCAGCCCTTGGGCACCTTGGAATCAATGTCAAAGCTCAGCGACGACCGATTGACGTCCGGAGGCAACACCGCAATTTTATTGCGCCGACACTCTTCGATAAAGTTGGTAACTCGATC
Organism: Chthonomonas sp.; assembly: GCA_031425375.1. Lineage (GTDB taxonomy): Bacteria > Armatimonadota > Fimbriimonadia > Fimbriimonadales > Fimbriimonadaceae > JAFLBD01. Next base: position 218,972 of record JANPJF010000004.1, read on the forward strand.
TTCCTTATCGCGATAGACCTCCAGCAACGCCGCCATGTACTCGGTCGGATAGTTCGCCTTCAAGTAGCCGGTCTGATAAGCCAAGATCGCGTAGCAAACCGCGTGAGCCTTGTTGAATGCATAGCCGGCGAATGGGAGGAGCATCTCCCAAATCTTATCCACGCTCTCCCGCGAAATCCCGCGCTCCTCAGCCCCGGCTTGGAACTCGACGTACATCGAGTCCATCGCCTTCTTGTCCTTCTTCCCCATCGCGCGCCGCAGGATGTCCGCCTTCCCGAGACTGAACCCGGCAAGCGCCTGAACCAGCTTCAAAACTTGGTCCTGATAGACGATGACGCCGTACGTCTCCTCCAAGATCGGGCGCATTCGCTCATCGAGATAAGTGATCTTGCGCCGCCCAAACTTTCCGTCCACGAAGGTCGGAATATGCTCCATCGGCCCCGGCCGATACAGCGCGACCATCGCCGCCAGCTCGCGAACATCGGTGGGCTTGAGCTCCAGAATATTCCGCCGCATGCCGCCCGACTCAAGTTGGAAAACCCCGATCGTATCGCCCCGGCTCAGCAGGTCATAGGTCTTCTTGTCATCCAGAGGGAGGTTCCGCCAATCAGCCAATTTCTCCTTAGGCCGCGTCTTTGCCACATTCGCCATCGCCCGGCTCAACACGGTGAGGTTCGAGAGCCCCAAGAAGTCAACCTTCAGCAGCCCAATCTTCTCCAAAATCCCCATTTCGTAGGCGGTGACGCTCTGCCCATCGGTGCCCCGATACAGCGGAATGTAGTCCGTCAGCGGCTCCTTTGAAATCACCACCCCCGCCGCGTGAACCCCCGCGTGCCGAGCCATCCCCTCGATATCCTTCGCCACATCCACCAGCTTGGAAACCTTCGGGTCCTGCTCCACCATCTGCCGGAACTCAAAGCTTCCTTTCAGCGAAGACGCGATCGTCTGCCCGGGCAGGTTGGGGATCGTCTTACAAATCTTGTCCGTCTCCATCGGCAGGTAGCCGAGCACCCGGCCCGCGTCCTTGATCGCCGCCTTTGGGCCAAGCGTTCCGAACGTGATGATCTGCGCCACTTGCTCCTGCCCGAAGCGATCCACCACGTACTTAATCACCTCTTCTCGCCGCTCGTCCTCGAAGTCAAGGTCAATATCCGGCATCGAAACGCGCTCCGGATTCAGGAAGCGCTCGAATGTGAGGTCATATTCCAGCGGGTCCACGTCGGTAATCCCGATCGCGTACGAAACCAGCGACCCCGCCGCCGAGCCGCGCGCCCCGTAGGCAATCCCCTGCTCGCGGGCGTACTGAGTGAACTCGCGCACCAGCAAGAAATAGTCGCCGTATCCGGTTTTCTTGATGACCTCCAGCTCGTATTTGAGCCGCTCCATGCACTGCTCGTCGCGCTTAACCCCGCGCTCGTCGAGGCCCTTTTCCGCGATGTCGCACAGGTGGTCGAACGACTCGACCCCTTCCGGCACGTGCGGCTCCGGCATCGGGGCCGAGAGTTTGCCCAGTTCGAGATTGCACATCTCGTTGATGAGCATCGTGTTCTCCAGGGCCTCCGGCGTGTCGGCAAAGAGCTCGCCCATCTCGTCAGTGGACTTCAGATAGAACTCATCGGTCGAAAACTTCAGCCGCTTCTCGTCCGCAACCAGCGCCCCCGTGCCGATGCACAGCAGCACGTCGTGCATTTGCGACGACTCGCGGCAGAGGTAGTGCGCGTCGTTCGTGGCCACCAACGGCAGCTTCAGGTTCTTGGCGATGCGCAGGAGGTCGTCCTTGATCGCCGCCTGCTCGGGGAGCCGATGATCTTGCAGCTCGATAAAGAACGAGCCCTCGTCGAACATCTCCTTGTAAAGCGCGGCCGTGCGCTCAGCCCCCGCAAAATCCCCCTTCATCAGCGCCTGGCAGACCTCGCTCCCCAGGCACGCGCTCGTCCCGATCAGGCCCTTCGCGTGTTCGCGCAAGATGTCGTGGTCAATCCGGGGCTTGTAGTAAAATCCCTCCAGCGCCGCGACCGTGTGCAGCTTGCACAGGTTCCGGTACCCCTCCAAATCCTTCGCCAGCAAGAGCAGGTGGTAGGTCTGATTCTCCTCTCGGCCCGCCTTGTTGTGCCGCCCGTTGGGGGCCATGTAGGCCTCCATGCCGATGATCGGCTTCACGCCCTGCTTTTGGCACTCGAAGTAAAACTCCATCGCGCCAAACATCGCCCCGTGGTCCGTGATGGCCAGCGCCGGCATCTCCAACTCCTTCGCCCGCCCAACAAGCTCCGAAATCCGATTCGCCCCGTCGAGGAGGCTGTATTCAGTGTGGTTATGGACGTGGACGAACGATTTACACATCGGTGGGGGTTGCCTAGATTCTGACGCAAACCACCCCCAGAAGGCCGCAGCAATCGAAGCACGCTGGGACGATTGAGGAGGAGAAAATTCTAGACTCGCCCTTTAATGTGGCCCTTCAACAGGTTCAGTAGGGCATTGAGGTCAATGGGCTTAAGAACGTGCGCATCAAAACCGGCAAGCTTTGAATTCAACATATCCTCATCACCACCCCATCCGGTAAGTGCGATGATGGCAGCGGCGTCACCCCCGGGTTTGGAACGAATTCGGGTGCAGACTTCATGCCCGGTCATGTCGGGGAGCCCAATATCAAGAAGAATCACGTCCGGCGAGAACTCCTCCGCTAGCGCGATTGCGTCCTCGCCACTATGAGCCGTCGAGACCACACATCCCGAATCTTCTAAGAGCAGCAAAAGACATCGAGCGATGTCGTGATTGTCGTCCACGACTAGGATTCGGCAATCGAGTTTATTGTCTGAGAGAATAGGCGACACTTCGGCAGTTTGTGCGGGTGCATCTGCCGCCAGCAGGTGTATGGTGAACTCAGACCCCTTGCCTATCCCTTCGCTTTGCGCCGACAGAGTTCCGCCGTGCAATGACACGAGTTGCTGCGACAGCATAAGCCCGACGCCGAGGCCGCCTTCGGACCTACCTATGGTTTTATCTACCTGCGCAAACGGCTCGAAAATCTCCTCAAGGCAGTCGTCCGGTATGCCTACGCCATTGTCCTTGACAGAAACAAGGGCGACCCCGCCCTCTCGTCGTAGAGTCAATGTGATCGAACCATGCTGAGGGGTGTATTTGCAGGCGTTACGTAGAAGATTGACGACGACTTGGGTAAGTCGAATCTCATCACCGTCCACGTACAGCGGATCAGATGCGACATCCAGATGAAAGCGATGCCCCGCCAAATCGATCAAGTGAGAGCAATCCGCTGCCGCCGCACTCACAATCCCTTGTAACTGAACTCGACGCATTTGAAGGCGTATCTTCCCCTGCTTGATGCGGCTGACATCCAACAGATCATCAATAAGTCGGACGAGATGAGTAAGTTGACGATCCATTGCAGTCCGTGCCTCGGCCATGACCGCTTCATCGTTTGTCCTCTGCAACAGATCAACGGAAAAACGGAGTGGAGTGAGCGGGTTTCGCAACTCGTGGGCAAGGGTGGCCAAGAAGACATCCTTCCTGTGATCAGACTCTTGGAGTAGCCGCTCCTGCTTTTTGAGTTCAGTAATATCGGTCGAGTACATCGCTAACCCCGTCTCGGTTACGTGGACGCTGTCCCGGAAGTAGGCTTTGAGCGGTGCGTAATAAACCTCGTATTCGACGTCAATCCGTTCCTCCACCGCTTTATGCATCATGCAATACGCTTCATTGCCTACCGCATCTGGAAAGACCTCCCAAACGTTTCTGCCCAGGAGTTCGCCTTCGCGCGTACTCATACGAGCCGCAAAATGTTTGTTCACGTACGTGAAACGCCAGTCGTTGTCAAGTACAACAAAAGCACCCGGCAGAGATCCGAGAACTCCTTTGGCAAATGCCTCCTCCGCTGCACACTTGTCCTTCAACTCTCGCTCGGCGACAAGCGCATGATTGAGCGCCTGTTCCTTTTCGCCGATGATTCGGATGCCCCAGCAGACCAAGCCTAGAAGTAAAAAAGCCTCGATAACCGTGCGAAGGCTGCTTCCGAAGTCAGAACCGTACAGCAATTGTCTCTCACCCATGACCCGCAGCCAGCCGACAACGAACGGAGTGGCCAAGATCCAAGGCGCAACCCGTCTTGCCAAAACGCCGGAGGAGTCCTCTCGCAAAAATGTCCGCATCGGATCGCGGTCATATGCAAGTGCAAAAAGCCCCACTGAGGCCGCAAAAACAAACGACGCCGTCTGAAGTGCTATCACCGTGTATTGGGGGATGGAGTAAAAGGCTTCAGCCTGATACATATATCCGGTCAACGAAATGGTCGAGATCAGCAAAGGGACAAATGAAATCCACGTGACCGCCCGGGAGAACCGATTCCGAGCGCATATCAAAAGAAGTGCCAAAGAGATCATGGACCAAGACGTCAGGGCTGGCAATCCCATGCGGCCTGGGACGACCGTGCCTGTTTGCCCCCACTCGCGGCCAAAAAGCAACCAGCTATCAATGAGGCTCACGCGGGCAATCATCCCAAACGCAGTGCAGAACGCAATGAATGCGACGGGCAACACAGCCCAAAACGCCAGTCGCGGCCGCCCGAAACTCAGTGCGAGAATCGCCGCGCCCGAGAAGATGGCACACACGGCGGTATTCGGCAGGATCGAAATGCCGGTTCCATCCCAATTTGTAAGGAGGGGAATATCCAGAATCCACCCCAAGAGAGAAATGATCCCGCCGATCAGTAAGTAAAGGGCGATAAACAGCCCGATCCGTTGGCATACAACAGGCAATTCCCCCAAATGGCTATTGGTTCGATCACAACCGGGCTCGTCCTGGCGAAAGGCATTCATAAGAATTTCAGTAGAGAATTCTGGCAGACGCATTTGTCTCTAAATGCGCCGTCACAAACCAATTCGGCGAAATTATGCGCAAAAAGCCTTACAGACATACGTCTGCAAAGGTCCAGTCGAACATCTTAGATTTCGATTAAACATTTGGCGACCCTGAGCACACATTTTAAATTCCGAGTCAACGTTTGCCGACTCTGAGCGAACCTTTTCAAATTCGAGGCAACATTTTTTTACTCTGAGCAAATATTTGCGAATCAGAGTCACCTTTTGCCGACTATGAGCGCACATTTTCGATTCCGAGTCAACATTTTCCGATCCCGAGCGAACCTTTGTCCTCCCTGAGTGCGTGTTGGCGACCGCAGGTCTGACCCGTTAACTTCCCGCTCTTACAGGAATCTTATAAATCAATTGATCCGTCCGTAACGTCATGCCGGACGATCCAATTGACCCAGATCCACCGGCGAAGCCCTATGTCCCGGAGATTACGAACACCATGCCGATCACGAGCCTCGATACTTATTTGCCGACCCTCCAAGAATTCGTCAACCACTGGACGCAAGTCAACACCGAACTCGGCGCGGCCGGGCCGCTGACACTCCTGGGCGCGTATCCAGTCGCGACGTTGACCACCGACCGCACCGCTCTCGATACTTTGATGACTGCGGTTACCGCCGCCGACAACGTGTGGAACACCGCGCGCGGCGACATGGACATCAAACGGGCGGCATTGGTGGTGCGCCTACGGCAGTTCCGGGGCGCATGCAACGCCTACCTGGGCGGCAGCAGCTATCAGAACGCACCTCCAAAAGTGCCCAACGCTTCCTCGATCATCGGCAAGTTCCTGTCGGCATTCGACGACATGGCGAACCTCTGGGGGCAGATCAACGCGACCCCGCCGATCGGCTTCACCGGCCCGCTGACGCTCGGCTCGACCTACACTTTAGCGAATTTCAACACTGACCTGGCTGCCCTGCGCATGTCCGCAACCGCCTACTCCGCCGCCAGCCAAAACGCCACCATCGCTCGCGACAAACGCAACCTCTTGATGGCGACATTGGTCCAGCGGCTCAAGCAGTACCGCGGCGCGGCCATCGCCAAACTCACCGCCAGTTCGGCTTTGATTTCCTCGATTCCCGCATTGACCGCGCCCAGCGGCTCGACGCCCAAGTCGGTTCGACTCAGCGCCGTCTGGGACACCGACCACGCGACTCTGACCTGGACGCCGTCCGACAACGCGAACCTCGACTACTACTCCATCCGCTACCACCCAGGCCCACGCTACAAAGCCGCCGAGGAGCAAGCGGTCGATACGACTGTCCCCGGCGTTACGACCTTCGAAACCGATTTCGGCCTCGTGGCAAGCGGCGCAGTAGCGTGGTTCAAGGTGTACGTCGTGACCACGACCGGCAACGAGAAAGGCAGCGCGGCGGTGAAGGTTATCCGGCCCTAGCCCTCAAATTCCACAATAGACCATACTCCCGAAATGTCCCAACAGCCTCCGAGCGGTCAACTGAGTTCCACGGCCAAAGTTATTTTGCCGCCGCTTTCATATTGTTCTTCCCTGTAATGATAATGGTCTTGCGGCAGGATAGCCCAGACACGTCGGGGCCACTCGGCATGCCGAGCGCAACCTCTGATGTTCAAATGCCAGTGGCGGCACCTTCGGGGCCGCCGCCGCCGGAAGCGGCACCTGTGTATGTGGAGGCAGCCACTCTCTGGTCCGCCTACGACGCCAACACCGTCGCAGCTGATGAGGCTTTCAAAGGACGGCGCGTCTATGTACGGTCAACAGTCGAACGGGTGGTCGAGTCAATGGGGACTTACGACGTTTACTTGGAAGTTCCGGGACAGCCCTACTCATCAATTATCGCGAACTTCGGCCCCGAATTCCGCTCTCGGGTTGCTCAGTTAGGGAAAGGAAGTTCGGTCGCGGTGACGGGCGTTTGTAATGGTGAAATGATGGGGAACGTTTCTTTGGACCAATGCACCTTCGGCCAAACTCCCTAACTTAAGCGCTACTTCCCTTCCGCGTCCTCGACCCAAGCCCTGAGCCATTCCGCCGTGCTCCACGCCTGCCACGGGCAGCCGCCGGGATCGCGGGGTTTGTCGCCGTCGTACACCTCAGCGATTCCGCCCAAGCCATACTCAGACAGCATCTCTTTGCCCGCCTTCAGCAGCCGTTTCGCCTCGATCTTGTCCCCTTGCAACTTGACCATGGCGGTGACATACGGACCCATGAGCCAGGGCCAAACGGTGCCTTGGTGGTACGCCGAATCGAGGTCCTTCATCGGGCCCCGGAACTGGCCCCGGTACATGACATCGTTCGGGCTCAGCGTTCGAAGCCCGACGGGAGTGAGCAACTCGACGCTGATGAGCCCAAGCGCCCGGATCGCCTTCTCCCCCTTCGCCGGCCCAAACGGCAACGCCATCGCGATGAGCTGATTCGGTCGCAAAGACGCATCGTCCGGATCGGCGGTGTCCAAGTAGAACCCAAGACTCTCCTTCCAAAACTTCTGCTCGAAGTTCGATTCCGCCAGCGTCGCCGCCGCGACGAACGCCGACACTTCTTGCCCCAGCTTGCCCCCCAGCCACTCCATCACTCGGAGGGCGTTGATCCAAAGCCCGTTGATCTCGACCGGCTTGCCGTGGCGCGGCGTGACGACCCAATCGCCCAGCTTCGCATCCATCCACGTCAACTGAACCCCATCCGCGCCCTGCCGCAAAAGCCCATCCTCCGGGTCCACCTTGATCCCGTAGTGCGTGCCCTTGATATGCCACTGAAACGCCTCGTCCAGCGCCGTCATCGCCGCCTTCGCGAACGGCTCGTCCCACTCCGCCAGCAACGTCTTGTAAATAGCGTGGGCAAACCAAAGGGTCGCGTCTACCGTGTTGTACTCCGGCTCCTCCCCCTCCTCCACGAAGCGATTAGGAATCAGCCCCTGGTTCATCTGGCTGGCGTAATCCAAGATGATCTTGCGTGCCAAGTCCGGACGACCGGTGTGCAAACAGATCCCCGGGATGGCGATCATCGTGTCGCGGCCCCAGTCGGTAAACCACGGATAGCCGGCGATGATGGAAGTTCGCTTCTCGGTCTCGACCAAGAACTTCTCTGCCGCATCGCGCAATACGCCCGCCATCGAAGTCTCCTTCGCCGGTTCCTCCCACTGAGTGAATGCCGGTTCGTCATCACCCACGGAGGCAACAATCACCGCCCGCTCGCCCGGCATCAGTTCGTACCGCAGCTCGCAGGGGCAGAAGAGATCATCGCGCGCCTCCAGTCCTCTCTCCAACTCGCGGGTGTACTCAAATCGGTAATACCAACCGACGGCGGGCAACCTCTGCGCGCCTTCGTGTCGCAAAATCAGCGCGCGGCCGTCGTGCTCGATCACGGTTCTGCCCTTGGGGAACGCCTGGACCTGCGGATACTCGTCGTCGGAGCGGAAGTTGGCGTGGTAGAACTTGTGCTGCACCAAGGGGCGGAGTTGCAATCCAATCGCCCGGTCGCCGACATTCTTGTAAACGATAGTGCAGGCGTTGGTCCCGGGGTGCATCGCGATGAGCTTTTCCACCACCATCCCGGCCACCCGATAACGCCACTTCACCCAACTGTTGGTCGCAAAAAACTGCTCGATGGTGTGATGCCCTTCCGGGTTCACCGCGCCCTGATACTGGTGCGAGCTAATCCCGATCGGATTGCCATCGCTCTGAACAAAAGCCTCAATGCCTCCGAGCAACACCGTTCGGTGGGCCGGAGCCGGATCCGCCGCCACCAGGTGCCCGTGGTATCGCCGCGTGTTGCTTCCGGCCACGGTGCCCATCGCATAACCGCCAAGGCCATTAGTCAGCAGCCATTCCCGCCGAGACGACAGTTCGTAGTTGCGGCACTGAGCAGAGTCGAGGGAGTAAACCATGGCTTCTACAGGAAGTTTACTTGGACTTCTCCTCCACAAAATACGTGAGTTCAGTTCAGCCCTGGCAAACCTTGTATCCCTAGCAGTGCCCCCACCACATCAAGTCTGGCAAGAAGTAGACAAGTCCGCCCCCGGGGTAGATGGTTGGGAGAGAAACACATGCTCATATCCGACGCGAAAAAATACATCGGTCAAATCGTTGAGATTGACTACCTGGATCGAACAGGTGCAACCCACACGGACATCGTGGAGGTTTTTGACGTGAACTTCATTGCTCTCTACGGGCCGTGTTTGATCACAGATATTGGAGATATTCGGCTGGATAGGCTGAGTCGAGCAGAAGTTTCTACCAAGACGAAAGTTGCTTAGAGTCGCGTTTGGCTAGCTCATTCTAGGGCGCGGGCTTTGTTCCCGCGCCCGTCCTGTTTCTGCGGTTGCCAAAATCCCGGCGGGTGAGTAACTCAATAAACTCATCCAGCCTCAGGCGGACCCCGAATTGAATCTCACGTGGGAACTGGCGGTAGGCGAAAAATGGCTCGAAAGACCCCGCCACAAACGAAACGCCGTACTCGACGTCGTACCAAGACTCACGTTCAAAATCATACTTGACGAGGCCCCGTAGTTTGATTGAACCCAGATTGACGTCGGCTCGAGCGTGAAAAGCGCGCTCGCTATACAGTCGGTCCCAACCGAAGTTCGCTTGGCCCGACTCCTCGCCCCAGATCCCGCCAACAGCAACAACGGTCTTCGTGTCCGGCGTGACCAATAGGTAGCCACTCCCCCGCATCCAACTGAACGTGGTCCCACCTCCAGCCGTGGCTCCACCGTCAAACCGAAAGGCAAGCCCGAGTTTCTGGTTGAGCGGAATGTGGGGACTCGAAGCGATGAACTGCAACAAACCCCTGTTCACATAGTTTTCGTTGATGTCGCCGCGCAAGCGCTGCCCGCGAATCTGCGCCATCGCACCCCAGTCCCCGATCGGCCCACCGAACTCATAAGCGACATCGAGGGGCTTGGTGATGCGCTTGGTGTCCGCGAATCGCCCCCGTGTGGATTGCCCCCAGTAGGTGCCAACGGAGTAAATGGATCGCGGCTCGCGAAGTTGCTCATTAACTTCAACGCGGTCGGTGACCAGAATCGAATCGAACCAAGAATCCCCAAAGCGGTCGCCGAGTTCGCTACGCGTCGAAAGCCTACCTGAGTTCTTTCCTGCCTTCATCGGGGAGCCTGAAAGTTCGAGTTGGTAGCCGGGCAACGACCCCGGAAACACATTGAGCCGTCCGTTCAAGCTCGTCTGGTCGTTTAGCAGATAGGCACTAGCCCACGACAGTCCGAGTCCAGCCCCTTGCCGGTAACCGATGCCGGGCAAACGCAGCCCAATAACTCGATTGTCCAAGGAAAACGAGTAGCTTGGGAGCGTGCCTAGTTTGAGCCCGAAGAGAGAAACGCTCGGGCGAACTGCCCGTCCAGACTTCCCGGGTCTGAGAAACAGCTTGGAGGCCGAGAACTCAAACTCCGGCCGCTTTGCCTTCGAGGGTGTCCCCCTAAAGCCAGTCGCAATCCACTGTTCGGGTGCGATCTCTAGTTTGTCGATTTTGAGCCGGACACCTGCGACCTGCATATTTACTGCGCTCGCCGTGCCGGTTTGCTTCACCCAATTGAATTCGAGGTCGGCGCCCTCAAGCGTGCCATCGGGATCAGTGACGCGGACCTTACCAACCGCGCGCCCTGTTTTCTGGGTGTAGTCTACAAAGAGTTCTTCGCACTCCAGGATGGTCGGACCGTAAAACACCCGAACCCCACCCCAAAAGCGGGCGGTTTGCCCTTCCACGAGAACCTGCTGATAGCGGTACTGAATGCGGATATCGCCATTCTGCGACTCTCGAATTTCGACCGGAGCGGGTCGAAAGAGATCGGGCGGGATCTGTTTCGAAATGGCCGCGAGGTCCAGCATAGAGTTCAGACGAGTGTACCGCCCGAGCAATTTTCGTTCTTTTTGTTGACGGCGAACTCTAAAGGTCCTAGGACTGTCGTATAGTAGAGGCACAAACAATGTTCAACATCGGTATCTCTCAGGGAGTCGCAACCCGCGGCATCGAGGACGCAAGGTTCCTCGAGCGATGTCGTAACGGCGACGAGTCTGCGCTGGCCATCCTCATCGATCGGCACCGCGCGAGGCTCATTCGGGTAGCGGCCAATATCCTACGGGATTCAAATGAGGCTGAAGATGTGGCTCAAGAGGCGTTTTTGAAGGCATTCCGCGAGCTCGGATCACTCCGAGAAGATCGCGCCTTCAGCGGCTACATCTATCGCATCTGCGTCCGCCTCTGCATGGACAAGCTCCGCCAAAAGCGGGCCGAACCCGCCGAGTTTGATTTCGTCGAAAACCACTCAGGTACCGCGATTGAGAACAAGATCGTAGTTCACAAGCTTCTGGATCAGCTCTCTCCCGATCTCCGCGCCACTCTGGTGCTCCGAGAGATGGAGCAACTTAGCTACGAAGAGATCGCCGAATTCATGCACGTGCCGGTAGGCACCGTCCGAAGCCGACTCCACGTCGCTCGCGAGCGGTTCCGCGTCCTGTGGATTAACGCCACGAAGGAGCCCCGTTAACAATGTTTTTCAACCGAAAGAGAAATTCGGTCATGGACGAGCCGCCATTTCTTGACGGGCTCTTGTACGAATCTCGTCTGGAGCCCGAAGTGGATAGCGAGCGCTTCGACCGTCGGTTACTGCGAAACATCCGGGTCACCTCCGCAAAGGCAAGCTTCCAATACTGGTCCCCCGCCATCGTTGGCGCATCAGTCGCTTCCATGGCACTTTTGGCCCTTCTTCAAATGCTCGCGAATTCCAGTTCTATGAAGCCCATTCGCATCCTGAACGGTGACGCGGCTCAGAAAGTGGATAGCATTACCGTAGACCTTCCCGAAGGTCCGGCGCCCCGACTCCCCGTCGTGCGATGACGCCCGCCCTCAGGCTGCTTTGGGGCTCTTTGCTGGGCGCCTTAGTGGTGCTCATCATCCACCCTTCCTCGCGCCCCTACTACGCCCTCTTCACTCGTCAACTGGGCCCTAGCACAGTTCTTACCTCATCCCCTTGGATGGAGCGAAACGTGCAGAAGGTCGTCCCCCCGAAAAACCGCCAGGAAGCGGCTTATTTTTTGGTTATCGTATCCCGGCAGTATCTTGGCGTCAGAGACTTAAGCGTTGAGGAGAGTCAATACGCCGCCGACTTAGCGCGGCAATGCGCCACTCTCGATCCGACCAACGCGTTTTGGCTCCAAATGGCCAGCGTCTTTGATCGCTCTGGGCAGTTCAGCGATTGGGAAGTCGCCAGTAACGGCAACCGTTGGGACGACGGTCAGAACAGTCGACTGTTGTTCCTGAGCGCATCGCTGAGCAAAGAGTACAACACTACAATGCCCTGGCAAAACGCGGCGCTTCTCAACCAGAGAAGCAGTTCGCACGCCCTTGCGATCCTGCGGTACGCCCGAACGGAAAAGTTGGAGCGCGACGCTCCGCTCGAATCGCTCCTGGCCACTCTGCGGAACGGCCAACTGATCCTGGAGGGTGGTCGCAGCATTGAGGTGGCGTCCATTGGCGCTGAGCTGATGCAGCAGGCCGCCTCAGGACGCGAATCCGCCGATACTGGGAGCTATTCAGAAAAGCTCCGTCAGCGGCAGCGATTTGTGGACCGACTGCGCGCCGCCAACATGCCCGGAGATGCGGCGACCGTCGAAGCGGCATATCGCAACGCCGACTCATGGTCGAACGTGGTGGATACCGCTGGAAACCGCCGCGACCGAGAAGAGAGGCAGATTTGGTCGGTGATCGCCGCATCCTTGCCAGGTTGTTTTGTTCACATTGCCGTTCTTGGCATCGCACTGATGCTTCTAGGCTATGGGCTCAGCTTTCACAAGATCAGCCACCGCATCTTCTCGTTCCCCGTCGCCCCGATACTTGGGCTGGGGATCGGAACGGCGATCTACGCCGCGACGTGGCTGGTGTGGCCATCGCTGTGGGCTGTACTGAGCCTCGCCTTTTTCGTCTTCCAACCCACGGCGGTTCGTAGCCGGTTGCCGGAGGGGCTAACCGGAAATCATCGGATTGTTATCGTCATCGTCGGCCTCGTATTGGCGAGTTGCTATGGGCTTTTCATCGCGGGGCTGGGCGCGCCGATGAGAGCGATCGGGTCTGAGTTCAACATCCCCCAGGAGTATCAGGCTGGCTCGAGTCTGCTCCTTGGATTGTCGCTCTTCAGTATCAGCATCGCGGTATTCTCGGCTCCAATCTGGGCGCTGATTCACAAACATGAGCCTGTCCAACTCCTAAAAGTCGTCTTTGTAGAATTGGGCAAGGGTCTTTTGACCACGGGCCTTGCCGCAAGTATCGTCTCCACTCCGATTTGTATCTTCATCAACCGAAGTTTAGAGGAGCCCATCAGCAAGACCCTTCTCAACGAGCCTAACCTGCATCTCACCGAATGAGACTCTCCCTCACCGCCCTCCAAGAAAGCAAAGCGCGCTGTTTCGAGCAGTTCGCGGCGTCCCCAACCGGATTGGACTGGTCCGACGCTTGGACCGAGGTCATTGATGGGGCGATTCGCGAGGTCTACTATCAACTCGAACACGAGTCGGCCGATGTCGGCCCCATATCGGTCGTCGCCACGGGCGGCTACGGGCGGCGCGACCTATCTCCTTTCTCCGACGTGGATCTCGCGGTCATTCCGTTAGATGAGCAGGCGCCCGGGCTAGACCAGGTCATCCGCAACCTATTTAACCAACTTCACATCGTGCTTAACGACGCTCTTGGCGTTCGGGTGGATTACTCGTATCGGTTGATCGCCGATGCCCCATCGCTCGATCCCAAGACCAGGACTTCCCTGCTCGAATCGCGACTCATCGCCGGCTCAGACCGTCCATACGATCGTCTGCTCTCCGAGTTCTGGCGCTTCTTCCCGGTAGGCGACTTCCTGATCCAGAAGAAGGAGGAGCGCGCCGCTTATCACGCCCGCACCCACGACACGCCGCTAGTCGTCGTGCCGGACCTCAAAGAAGGAGCCGGAGGCTTGCGAGATTTTCAGGCATCAAACTGGGTTCGCCAGGCACTGGGCGAGCGGCCCCAAGCCCCGCCCGAAGACTACGACTTCCTTCTCATGGTGCGCAACGCGCTCCACTTCGCCAAAGGAAAGCACGTGGACCAACTCACCCATGTCGCCCAGCCAGAGGTTGCCAAAACACTCGGCCTCGATCCTAAGATAATGATGGATCAGCTACACCGCGCCATGACCGCGCTGAATGGGCACTGGCTGGAGGCCCTGGACCGCATCCCCGATTCTCGATTTGAACTAGCTGAAGGCGTCTTCGCACTCCGGGGGGAAGTTCGGATTTCTGCCGGTGCCCACGTGAGCGACGCGGCCCTCGGGGTCGCGAACGCGACCAAACTCGGCCTCCGAGTCCCGCCCTTCACCGCACTCGTTTCGCCTCAGGTCACCGCGAACCAAGCGCTCCGTGCCCTCAACCAAGGCGATCGTGTGATCCGTAACATGGACGCCTGCGGTGTCTTACCCCAGCTTCTTCCCGAACTTTGCCTGACCAAACGCTTACTCCCCGACGATCAAAGCCACCGCTACACCGTTTTCGAGCACACCTTGCGAGCCGCGAGGCTCATTGAGTCTTTACGGGGCCAAGAAGGGTTTCTGTCGGGGGTGTACCAGCGCATCCAAGACAAAGGCGCATTTATTCTCGGCACGCTGCTCCACGACGTTGGCAAGGCCGACCACTCGGATTCACACAGCATCACCGGTGAGCGAATGGCTCACGAAATCTGCCGCCGCTGGAAGTTAGACCAAGATCGCGCCGACACAGTTGCCTGGCTGGTCCGCAACCACCTCCTGATGTCGCACACCATCCGGATGCGCGACGTCCAGCATCCAGACACGATCCACGAATTTGGTCTGCAAGTCGAAACCCTTGAGCGCCTCGCGATGCTGACCGTGTTGACTTGGGCAGACTCGTCGGCCGTCGCCCCCGACATCTGGAGCCAAACCCAAGACGCGTTCCTTCGGGAACTCTTCGAGCGCACCGAAACTTACCTCGTTCAACAATCATCCGTCGTCGCCGACCCCGAAGCCTATCGAAGCTTGGTTCGACGGCAACTCAAGGGCCTACCCCACGACGAAGCCAAGGTCCAGGAGTTTACGGCCTCACTCCCCGCTCACTACCTCCTCAGTACCGAGCCCACAACAATCCCGTTCCACTTCGAACTCGCCCAAAAGGCCAAGCAAGGAGAATTCGTGGTCGCCTTTGAGACCGCCCCCGACATCTCCGCCAGCCGGCTCACCATCTCTGCGCCGGACTCGCCCGGACTTTTGAGCCGCGTTCTCGGCTTAATCTACGCCTTGGACCTCGGCCTCATCGGGCTAAGAGCCTGTACTACATCGGGCGAAAACCCGGTAGCGGTGGACGTCTTCACCATCACGTTCGGCGGCGAGCCCGTCCCACCCAGCACCTGCACGGCCCTCAAAAAGCTTCTAGAGCAACGCGCCCAATCCGACAACGCAGTACTGGAAATCCTCATCGCAAAAGGCAAAGTCATAGAGATGGATGCGGGCGAACTTAGGACCACCTTTCACCCCGGCAATCCCGCCATTCTAGAAATTCGAGGCCGCCGAGGTCGCGGGCTTGCTTACCGGTTCAGCCGCGTGATCGCCCAACAAGGCTGGAACATCCTCGGAGCTCGGGTCGGACAATGGGCCGGACAAAGCACTGCATCGTTCACAATCAACGGTCCCGACGGCTCGGCCCTGCAACCTGAGCAGGTATCCCGCGCCTTCACCGCGCTGGTATAGTCGGAAGGCGACTTATGAATGTCTTGATCTTTGGCTGCGGCCGAACCGGAGCGGCCCTCGCCCTCCAGCTCGCAAAGACCCACACCGTTACGGTGATCGAGCAAAATCCCGAGGCCGTTCGAAGGTTGGGTCAACGCCACAACTGCAAAGTCGTCATCGGCAGCGGCATCGATGAGGACACCCTACTTCGAGCCGGAATCGCCCAAACCGACGCGTTCTTCGCCGTCACTCGCGGAGACAACACCAACCTCATGGCGGCCCAGGTAGCGAAAATCAACTACAACGTCAAGCACATCTGTGTTCGCGTTGCCGATCCCAATCGAGCCCAGGCTTACAAAGACCTCGGGATGTACTGCATCACCCCGGCTCTCATCATCGCGGGCATGATGCGCGACTGGGTCACCGATAGCCCCTACGAATCGATCGACGTCTACAACAACCTGCCCAAAGAACTGGAGGTGCTGTAATGTATTTGATCCTAGTCGGCGGCGGAAACGTCGGAATGCAGCTGGCCAAGAAGCTGATCCAGCGCGGGCATGAAGTACTTTTGATGGAAAAGGACAGCCGCCAAGCCCTTCGCCTGGCAACCGTTCTCGGCGAAGACTCCGTGTTCGTTGGCGACGGCTGTGAAATCGCCACCCAAAAGCAAGCCGGCTTCAACCGAGCCGATGCGGTCGTTGCGGTAACCGGTGAAGACGAGGACAACCTTGTCGTGTGCCAGATGGCGAAGGTGGTCTGGAATGTCCAGCGAGTCCTAGCCCGGGTCAACGACCCCACCCACGAAGCCATCTTTAAGAAAGTCGGCGTGGATCAGACCGTCAGCGCCACCTCGCTTATCTTCTCCTTGCTAGATCAGCAGATCACCACCGACGAGTTCATCCCCGTCGGCGCGCTGGCTAAGGGAAACATCGAGATTGTCGAGACCGTTCTTTCTCAGCGCTCGCCCGTCGTTGGGAAGAGCGTACGCGAGATCAGTCTCCCCACCCAAACCAATATCGTTTGGATTATCCGCAAGGAACAAGGCGTTTTGGTGAGCGGTGATACCGAGCTGATGGCGGGAGACACCATCCTCGCCCTCGTCCCTGGCGACCAAGCCGACGCCCTTCGCGACATTCTCGTCGCCAAGGTCTAAACAAAGAAGCCCCGCACTTTCAAAGCGCGGGGCTTACTATTGTTTGAATGAAACTAGTTCAACAGGCGGCTAGGATTCTCAAGGTAGTCCTTGACCACATTGATGAACTTCGCCCCGATGGCGCCATCCAGCACGCGGTGATCGAACGACCCCGTGATGTTCATGCGTGTTCGCACTTCAATTTCGTCGGTCTCCTGATCGCACACCACTCGCTTGCGTGCAGTACCGATCGCAATGATTCCCGCGTTCGGCTCGTTGATGATTGCGGAGAAGCTGTCCACGTCCAGCATCCCCATGTTGCTGATGCTAAAGGTACTGCCGCTCATTTCATCCGGATGAAGCTTGCCCTCGCGAGCCTTCTTCACCAGTTCCTTCACCTCTGCGCTGATCTGGCGGAGGCTCTTTCCTTGCACATTCTTCACGACCGGTACCAACAACCCGTCGTCCACCGCCGCGGCGATTCCGACATGGATCCCCGCATAACGAATCACGCTGTCGCCCTGGAATGTCGCATTAGCCTCTGGCATGTCAGCGAGAGCGCGAGCGCAAGCCTTCACCACAAAGTCATTCACGCTCACCTTGCCCGACTCTTCGTCTTCAAAAAGCTCCCTCAGCGCGTTGATGCGCTCGAGGTCCACCTCAACCGTGACGTAGAAGTGAGGCACCGTCTGCTTCGAATGACTCGTGCGCTGAGCGATAATTTGTCGCAGGCGATTGAGCGGCACCTTAGTATCTTCGCCAGACGCCACAACCTGCATGGGAGCAGCCGTCTTCGTCGGAGCAGCAACCGGAGCAGCACCCGCCGCGTCACGAACATCCTTCTCGACAATTCGTCCCCCCGGCCCAGATCCAGAGAGCGAAGACAAGTCTACGCCCAATTCAGTCGCTATTTTCTTTGCCAAGGGGCTCGCCTTCGAGCGTCCAGCCGCAACAGGAGCCGGCTCAGAAGGCACCGAAGCCACGAGTTCTGGAGTAGCCGCACTCTCAACCACCGCCGCCGCCGGGGCGGCAGCAGAACCGCTGCCCCAGTTCGCCGGCACCGCCTCGCCATCCTTCAGCAATAACGCGATGGGAACCCCGACGGGCACCGTTTCGCCTGGCTTGATGAGAAATCCGGTCAGAGCCCCTGAGCCAGGAGACTCTAATTCCAGCGTCGCCTTGTCGGTTTGGATGGTTCCGATGATCTCACCGGAGCGCACTTTCTCGCCGTCTTTCTTCAGCCATTCCAGAAGAGTTCCCTCTTCCATACCGTCGCCCATTTTGGGCATGATCACTTCGGTCATACGAAATTCGTTTCCTTCAGTGCCGGTCAGCCGCGCCGTTGCGAGTGCCGCGCAATCTTAAGTTCGCAGGATACCTTCCCTGCCGATTTTTACGAGGCCATGCGCGACGATCTTGCTTCAAAAGCCAATGCGGCGGCGCCCAAAATCCCGGCATCGTCCACCAGATCCGCGAGCGTGATCTCACAACTTTCAAAAAGCGTCGGAATCGCGGTGTTTTTTGCCGCCTTCTTCAGCGGCGCCATCAGGCAATCGCCTGCTTTAGCAATCTGCCCTCCAACCGCCAAGATATCCGGGGCAAACACATTGATAAGCGACCCAACCCCGACCCCCAAAAATGTCCCGATCTCAGCGTAGGTGTCGAGCGCAATTTCATCCCCATGCTCTGCGGCAATCGCGATGATCTGAGGAGTGATTCGGGCCAGATTCCCCTCCACCAACGACCAAAGCTTGGAATCTCGTAAATCCGGTTCACGCTGAAGCTTGTACTGGGCGCGCTTCACGATCGCGTCGCGCTGGCAATAAGCCTCCAGCGAGCCATACGTTCCGGCGCTCGCATCCAGCCCGCCATTCTGGATGATGATATGGCCCAACTCAGCCCCGCCAGCGTTCGCCCCCACCAAAACCATCGGTCCAGAAGCTTGACCCATGACCGAAGCCGGAGCCAAAACCACCCCGCCACCAATCCCTGTTCCAATCGTGATCAAAACCAAGCACCGCGCCTTGTTCTGCCCGACCCCAAATCGATATTCCCCCAACGCCGCGAGATTCGCGTCATTCCCCATGTTCACGGGCAACTGAATCTGATCTTGTAACAGTTTCTTTAGCGGTACATCCTTCCAAGAAATGAAAACCCCCTCGACTTCCCGACCGAAATTGGGTGCCCACCGTACCAGCCCGGCGCGGTCATCAATATGCCCTGGCACTGCCAATCCGACGCCTACGACCTCTCCTTCCGCAACGGAAACGGCTTCTCGAATCGTATTCACCACAGAGTCAATAATTGCTTCGGTGCCCTGTTGCGCATGAGATGAGTTCTTTTTGTACTCACCTGCAGGCGAGCCGTCCTCGTAAATTGCCTGGGCACGCACGTTCGTCCCGCCTAAATCCACGCCAATAACACAACTTGCCGCCACAGAACAAAGTATAACGTTGAACTCTGGAGCGTCGCAGGAGCATCCTTGCTACGTAGAAGCACGCAGATGATGATTTCCGATGTTGCCGAATTTTCTAAGTCCATCAGCGATCAGCTGAATCGGGTCATCGCCGGAAAGCCGGAAGCCACCCGCAATGCCGTGTTGGTCATGCTGTGCGGCGGACACCTACTGATCGAGGACGTTCCCGGCGTGGGTAAAACGACCCTCGCCAAGGCCCTCGCCAGATCAATCGAAGGGACATTCAGCCGTATCCAGTTCACCCCCGACCTGCTCCCCACCGACGTCACCGGAAGCGCGATCTACAATCAGCGAGAGCAGATCTTCGAATTCCGTGCCGGACCCGTCTTCGCCAACGTTCTCCTCGCCGACGAAATCAACCGCGCCACCCCGAAAACGCAGTCCGCCCTGCTCGAAGCGATGGAAGAGCACACCGTGACCGCGGATGGCGAAGAGCGCGCCCTTCCTGTACCGTTCATGGTCATCGCGACTCAAAACAACGTGGAAATGGCGGGCACCTATCCGCTCCCCGAAGCTCAAATGGACCGCTTCTTCGGCCGCATCTCTCTGGGCTACCCCAGCCGCGACGCAGAGAACCAAATGCTGGAGCAACAACGAGAGCGACGACCGGTCGACGAGCTCACCTCCATCGGCACCCCGGAGCAGCTCGCCGAATTGCAGCGAGTCGTCCGAAGCGTTTTTGTGGATCCCAAGGTTCAAGACTACATCGTCGCCCTAGTACGAGCCACCCGAGACCACAGCCACGTGAGCCTCGGCGCCTCGCCTCGCGCTTCACTTCATCTTCAACTGGCGGCCCAGGCGGAAGCCAGTAGTCAGGGCCGAGAGTTTGTCACTCCCGATGATGTCAAGGCGGTGGGCAGAATGGTTCTGGCCCATCGCATCATCCCTAGAGGAGAGACCCGCGCCAGAGGGCTCGCCTCCGACGAAATCATCACCAGCGTTTTGGGCACCATCCAAACCCCCGTTCCAATCCGATAAGCTTGAGTTCTCGTGCGAAATGCCGCCAGTTTGACCCTGATCGTTGCCAGCGTATTCCTTGCGGTGGTGGCTCTCTTGGTAAATTCCCCGGCCCTCTTTTACATGGGAACCGCCCTGGTGGCCACCATCGTGGCGGCGAAATTGCAGGCTAAGTTCGCCGTGAAGGGACTGACCATTTTCCGGCAATCCCCCGAGATGGTCAAGCTCGGCGAAGTCGCGATGGTGACCCTCTCGGTCGAGAGCCAAAATCGTTTTAATCGACCGTTGCTGCTCATCGAAGATCAAGTGCCGCTCCGATTAACCCGCGACTGGGTGCGCCACGCCCTCCCCATCGCCCCGAGCTACCAACAACCCGTCCAAATCCAATATCAGTTTCGGCCTCTTAGAAGGGGGACATTCACTTGGTCCGGCGTCAGCGTGGCCGGGACCGATGCGCTCGGCTTGGCCTCCGCCGAGACGATCCACGAAGCCAACAAAACCACTCTCAAGGTCCTGCCTGTGCCGGTCCCCTTCGAAGTGGACATTTCGCTTCTCCACGGACAAGGCTACGAAGACACCGCTCCTAAAAGGTTGCTTGCCAGCAGCATTGACGCCCGAGGGGTCCGGGAATACGCACCCGGCGATCCGGTCCGGCACGTCCACTGGGCGAGCAGCGCGCGCATCGGGCGCCTCATGGTCAAGGACTTCGAGTCTCAGGCCAGCTCAAAGGCTACTGTTCTTCTCCAACGATCGATGGGCTCCGACCTTGGCGACTCGCCCTCTTCCCTCGATGTGATGTGCGGCCACGCCGCCCACCTTATCGAGCAGCTCCTGCCACGGTGTTCTCAGCTAGAACTGAATCAACCCGTGCGCTTCTTTTCGCAGCTCGAACCGCTCCTGCCATTCCTAGATGCTCTCGCCGACATCCGGGCAGACCAGCAACAGAGCATCAGCGACGAACTCACCAGCGCGCTTAACACGACCGAATCCACCGGCAGAATCTTCATGTTTCTCGCGGTTGCTGATCCGAACCTGCCAGAAGTCCTGCGTCATACGGAACCCGGTTCAGTTCAGCTCTATATATACGACGCTCTACAATTCGTGCCCAAATATTCTGGTGAGTCTGCCGCGAGCGAATCGTTCATCCAAGCGTTGACCGGGGCGGGGGCGAGAGTACGCCGCCTTTCTGCACCAAGGGGTCGCGATGAATAACAGCATCTCCAAGATCGGTTGGCAAGACTTCCTCCTGAGCGCAGTCTCGTGCACGACCGTCTTGATGTCCGCCGGCATCAGCGTCCGCAACACCAACGCCGGGATCATGCTCACGGTCCTGTGCCTGATCGGCCACTTCTTCGCCGCGCTCGGCCCGAGGCCAAAGTGGATTTTTCACCGGCTGACCCTTGATGGAATTCTGTTTGCGGCCGTAGCGATGGCGTGTCTTTTCGGCGCCGGCCACCTTAACCGATTCCTACCCGACGATGGCTTTCCTCCTCAGCTCATGTACACCGCCGGACTGTGCTGGGTCATGGCATTCGGCAGTTTCTTTAGCTGGCGCGACTCCACCCTGCTCTTCCTTGGCGTGCCGGCGATCGCACTGTACGGCTTGGTGGGCGCATTTGACACCTTCCCCTTCGCTCCGGTCATGTTCTTCGGGTTCCTGGTCTGCACAGGCACTCTGTTCGCTAGGAGCCATCTGCGCAACATGCTCCGGCTCGCTGCGCAAGCGGGCGAGGGAGACTGGGACCGCCTACGCGGCTATGCCTGGAAGAGCCTCGCTGGGCCAGAGTGGGCATTAATTTCGGCAGTTGTGGTCATCGCGTTTAGCGCACTGGGCGCCCCGTTCATTCGAAGCACCGTCCAGGGAGCAACCACCCCACTTCGCGACCCGCTTCGCCCAAGCCCTGCGGCAGCCCAAAATCCGATCAACACCAGTCTAGGTAGACCGGATCCCAATCGCGGCACCCTCCGGGTAGGAAGCGGCCCTTACGGAAGGCCGAGCGAAGATCCCGTGATGATCGCCGTTATGCCGGACCCGGTGTACCTCCGCGGTGAAGCGTTCTACCGTTTTGATCAGAATCAGTGGACCACCTTCGAACTTGGCGGCCAACGACTGACGAGGATTAACGACACAAGCAAGTTGGATGTCGGGCGTCTAAATCCAGAATTCGTTGAGCTCAACGGAGCGGGCAAGAAGTTTTCATATCAGCTCTCCTCCTCCGCGGGCCAATTGCCGGGCCCCTACTTGCCGGGCGTCCTGAGCACCTTGTCCGTGGGCAACAACGGCCTGTTCATCCGTCAAGACGGAATCTTACGGAATACCAGGGACCGTCCCTTTGGCCCCATGGCGGGTGGCATCTCGTACGTCCCCGATCGGACCAAACTAACCAAATCGGCGAAGCCCGGATTTTGGCGTGACTCTCTCCAAAACGTACTGATTTCCGATCGGGTGCGGCTCATCACCATGCAAGCGATCCGTGGGGCCAAGAATGACTACGAGAAGGCGGAAGCACTGCGCCGCATGGTTAGCCAGCGCATCCGCTATAACCTCCAGGCGGCGCAGATCGCCGAAGGAAAAGACGTTGTAGACACGGTCCTCTTCGAAACCCAAGAAGGCTACTGCGACCTCTACGCCACTTCCTTAGCCATCGTGGCCCGAGCAGTCGGCTTGCCCTCCCGGGTGGCCTCGGGCTATCTAGTCAGCGACAGCCAGGAGCTGCGCACGAATGAGTATCTGATCCGCGAATCGGACTACCACGCTTGGACCGAGATCTACTTCGAGGGGGCCGGGTGGGTGACCTTCGACGCTACCGACGGTGCCGCCGAAGTGGACGGCTTCGGTCGCGGCGAGGCATGGCGCGAGAAGGCCGCGTGGTACCAAGAACCATGGGCTCAACTCGCCGGAAACGTGTTGATCGCCGTTTGTTTGGTGGGCTTAGTGGGCGCATTAGTTTGGGATTCCCTCAAGGGACTAGCGCGGCGACGCGCCCGTATTAGCGAAAGCGCCGTTCAAGGCCGTGGCGAGTTTCACTCCCTCGCCGTGAAGGCACTCTCAGACATCGAGAAGGGAGCCGGAATCCCACGAAAGTTCCCCGAGACGCCCGCCGAGTTCGTCTCCCGCGTCTCGCACCAATTGCCGAGTGCCGAGGCCCCACCCCCCGGATTCGCCGACCGACTCAATGCCATGCTCTACGGAAACCTGACCGGAGAGCTGTCACAATTTGACGACGTGATCGCCCAATCCAAGGCTTGGGCGATCAGCCTCAAAAAGGCGCGCAAGTCCTCATGAAGTTCAACGTCGAAGCCGCCGCCGCCCGCCGCGTCATCCTCGTTTCGGGCAACGAAGACATGCTCCGCACGGATGTTTTGCGCCAACTCATGAATCTCTCGGGAATGGGCGAGGACGACTTCGATTCTGAGATTATCGTCGCCGACGCCCAACCGATCACAGCCTGGATCGCGAGCGTCGGAACGACGCCGTTCCTTGCCGACCGACGGACGCTGGTCGTCCGGAATCTCCTGCGCGCAGACCCCGATCCCCCCGATGAGACCACCGGCAAGAAGACAAAAGACAAGATCCCAAACCCCCTACTCGGAGTCCCGGCGACCGGGCGTCTAATCCTAGTCGTGGATGACGAATCGGGCGATAAAAAACCTGCCCACACAAGAATTCTCACTACTTGGCGCAAGTTCCTCAAGGAGGTGGACGGTGAAGAGCTAGTGTGTGAAGTCCCGGCTGAACACCTGGCATCGGCCTTCATTGCGCTCGCCAAGGAACACGGCAAAAAGCTCACGCCCCCCGCAACGACTTTGCTGATCGAAATGGTGGGCGGCAGCTACTCCCGTGGAATGAGCGAAGTGCAAAAACTCGCGATCTACGTGGGCGATAGTCCCGAGATTCGAGAAGAGCAGGTCCGCTCCACCGTCACCCCCACCCGCGAGTGGAATATGTGGGCACTCCTCGACGCCGTCCGCGAGCGAAAAATGGGCGAAGCCGTCAAGCAACTCCGAATCATCTCCGGTTCAAACAAAAAGATGAACGAGGTCGGGATCGCGAGTATCACCCCGCAGATGACCCGGTACTTCCGACTCCTCTGGCAAACCAGGGTCTGCCTCGATCGCGGCGCAAACCCCAATCAAGTCCCCCCAGAAATCAAAGCCCTCTTCCCCGCCAAGCCAAACATCGCCGACGAGAAACCGGGCACCATGACCCGCATCATCCCCCAAGCACGCCGTGTGAACCTGGACCAGATCGCCGAGTGCTTCACTGAGGTCAATCTTGCGGACGCGCGACTCAAAGGGCAGGAAGCCGCCTACACCCCCGAGGACACCATGGAGCGACTCATGCTCCGACTCTCCGAGATTCTGGCTCCCGCAAAATAAAAAACCCCCGCGCCACAGCGCGAGGGTTTCGAAAGATAGGCCAGAAATCAGGCTTCGACTGGCTCGGCTTCTTCAGCGGCTTCCTCGACGGGAGCCACTTCCTCTTCTTCCTCGACCTTCGGTGCGTCAGGAATGACGTCGAATTCGGGGAATGCCGGGTTGAACACGTGAACCGTCAAGGTTGCGTCCACGTCGCGGTGCAGGTCAATCATGACGCTGGTTCGACCCAATCGCTTGATCGGATCGTGCAATACGACTTGTCGCTTCTCAAGCTCAACTTTCAGCTGTGCCTTGATCGCATCGGCGATGTCTTGCGAAGTGACTGCACCAAAAAGCTTTCCGTGATCGCGGCCCACTTTGCCCTCGATCTTGACGGTCATGCCGTTAATCTTTTCTTGCATTGCATCGGCAGCGTTCCGGGTCTCAGAAAGCTTGGCGGCCATGCGCTCGGCTCGGCGCTCGAGAGCTTGAACCTGTCCGCGTTCCGCGAGCGTGGCAAGTCCCTTAGGGAACAAGTAATTGCGAGCGTAGCCGTCCTTCACGGTCACCACTTGACCGGATTTTCCGAGTTTCGGCACTGTCTGCTTCAAAATGATCTTCATTGCGGCAAATCCTCTTTAGCGTCTGATGCCGATCCCGATAGCAGGGGCCGGGTCATCAAAAATCCGCTCGATTCCAAGCCACCCGCTAATGTTTCGGTTGAAGTCAAACTTCGCTCGAAAATCCAGCCGGGGCTGATTGACGTCGAACAGATCGCCTCGAAGCGAGACTCCGGGCGCGACTCGATATTCTACCCCTACCCCCGGCTTGCTTGCATAGATTCCGTACCGGAATTCCCCGCGCGTGCCCAGAGGCCGACCAATTTGCGCAATCAGCTTGTTGCTCTCAAACGCATCATACAGCCCCAAGTGGTACCGCTCGGCTCCGGCAGGAATCGAAGCACTGAAGTCGCTCCGGAAACGCCCAGGCGAGGACTCTCGGGTCACTGTGATATCAGTATCAATCTTCCCGACCCCCTTTCCGCCAGAGGCAAGGCCCGCCACCCCGCCCAAAGCCGTATCAAGTTTCTTCAATACAGCGCTGAGTTCGTCGGCCAACTTGCTAGCCTTCTCCATCACGCCCACCGCTTTCGCGCTGGCCTCGATCCCGTTCTTCGACATCACTTCCGCGTTCGCGGCGATCTTCGTCCCAGACTCGGACATCGTCTGAGTGTTCGCCAAAATCTGCTTCACTGGCCCCTGCAGCTCAGGGTCATTCACCGTCTTTCGCAAGTCAGCCACAAGCCCATTGCTTTGCTGAAGAGTTTTGTTCATCTCTTCAATCAGCCCGGTCATCTGCCCCTCAAGCTTCCCATCCCCCGCAATTCGGGCAATCGCCTTGGTCGCGACTTGCAAATCTTCCATCATCGCAACCGCTTTCACTAGCGCGACCTGAACCTGTCCCTGATTGGTCGCGACCACTTTGTTGATCTGACCTGCCAGCAACCCGAATTCTGTGATCGTCTTGTTGCTCGAATCCAGGAGTTCACCGAGCCGATTGCGCATCTGCTGGTCCTCCAGCAGCCCCTGAGTGGCTTTCAATGTCGCATTCAGAGCCTTCAGAGTTTCTTCACTCTCGGGAGCAAAAGAGGCCAGCGCACTCTGGCTGGACCCCAGCAAAGTGTCCCCAGGTTTCGCCATCTCGCCCACCACTTCAGGCGGAACCAACTCAATAGGCCGATCCCCTATCCCAATCAAGGAACCAGCAATTGTCGCCTTCGTCCCGATCGGAATCCCTGTTCCCTCTTTCACTTCCAGTTCAAGCACCGCCTGGCCCGGAGCCGCAAGAGACACTGAGGAAACTCGCCCCACTCGAACTCCCGACAGATTCACCGGCGCCCCCACCGTTACCCCGCCCGCATCCTTAAAGGTCGCCTTGTAGAGGTCCACCGGCTCGGCAAACATGCTCTTCCCAAGCACGGCGAAGGCGGCGACAAAGCACCCCACAAACGCTACGATCAACAGTCCCACCTTCCACGCGCTTTGCATTCCATTCTCTAATACGGTTCAACTAGGCGCAAAGAAACAAACCCGCAAGAATAAGGGCTGAAGGCAATCGCGGAACGTGCCGATATCCCGATTACGGCATCAAGAACCGCTAGGTAGACTTGCTGGTAAACGTGACGGGACCGTAGCTACGGCCTACGAACGGGTATTGGTACCCATACGTAGAACTGCTCATGAACCCCAAGCGGTCTATAAAGGTAGGAAACCGAATAGGTCAGCAGGAGGCTGAAAAACAAAATGTGGCAACGCTTTACTGAAAGAGCTCGAAAAGTCGTCTTCTATGCGCAAGAAGAAGCGCAGAAATTTGGGGAAGGCTATGTATCGACGGAGCATCTGCTCCTCGGCCTAGTCCGCGAGTCGG
Organism: Chthonomonas sp.; assembly: GCA_031425375.1. Lineage (GTDB taxonomy): Bacteria > Armatimonadota > Fimbriimonadia > Fimbriimonadales > Fimbriimonadaceae > JAFLBD01. The sequence continues at coordinate 245,891 of JANPJF010000004.1, forward strand.
ATAGCGTCGCCGCACGAGTCCTCGAACGACTCGGCGTCTCGCTGAGCCGCATCCGTGCTGAAGTCGAAAAACAGCTTCCCCGCGGCGATGCCCGCCCGTCGCAGGACATGACCTTGACGCCCCGCGCCAAGCGAGTCATTGACCTTGCCTACGACGAGGCCCGCAACCTCAACAACAACTACATCGGCACGGAACACCTGCTTCTCGGCCTCATCCGCGAAGGCGACGGCCTTGCCGGCCGGGTCCTCGCCAAGCTCGGCGTTGATCTAGAGCGTGCCCGCCGCGAAGTCGGAGCCCTCCAGGATAACGAATCCAGCAGTAAGAGCACCGGCTCCAGCAGCACCCGCAGCAACACCAACGCAAACCAAGTCAAGACCGCCACGCTCGACGAATTCGGTCGCGATCTGACCGAACTCGCCCGCGAAGGCAAGCTCGACCCAGTCGTTGGACGCACTCAAGAAATTGAGCGCGTGATGCAAATCCTTTCCCGCCGAACCAAGAACAATCCGTGTCTCATCGGCGACCCAGGAGTAGGTAAAACCGCCATCGCCGAAGGCCTCGCCCTGCGCATCGTCCAGGGCGACGTGCCCAATCTTCTCAAAGACAAGCGCCTCATCTCCCTCGACCTCGCTGGCCTCGTCGCCGGCACCAAGTACCGAGGCGAATTCGAAGAGCGCATGAAGAAGGTCATGGAGGAAGTCCGACGCAGCGAGGGTCAAGTGATCCTGTTCGTGGACGAACTTCACACTCTCGTAGGTGCCGGAGCCGCCGAAGGAGCCATTGACGCCAGCAACATCATGAAGCCCGCGCTAGCCCGAGGCGAACTCCAGTGCATCGGTGCAACCACCCAGGACGAGTTCCGCAAATACATTGAGAAGGACGCCGCCCTCGAGCGACGCTTCCAATCCGTCAAGGTCCGAGAACCGAACCAAGACGAAGCGGTCGACATCCTCAAGGGCCTCCGAGAGCGATACGAAGCTCATCACAACGTCGAGATCACCGACGCTGCGCTGGCCGCCGCCGTCTCCCTCTCCTCCCGCTACATCACCGATCGAACTCTCCCCGACAAGGCAATTGACTTGATTGACGAAGCCGCCAGCCGGGTCCGCCTGCAACTCAGCATGCCCCCCGCCGACGTGCGAGCCGACAAGGTCCGCCTCAGCAAGTTCAAGTCCGAGATGGAGCACCTCACCCGGCGCAACAAGTCGGAAGACGAAATCAAGGTCGCTGAACTCCAGAAGACCATGGACGAACTCGACGACAGCATCGCGACTCGAGAAGAAGCTTGGGAAGCCGAGCTGAAGCCCGATCCAGTAGTGGGTGAAGAAGAAATCGCCCTCATCGTCCAAAGTTGGACCGGAATCCCGGTGATGCGACTCGTCGCCACCGAATCCGAGAAGCTCCTCAAGATGGAAGACGATCTCCACAAGCGAATCGTCGGTCAGCACTCCGCCGTCGGCGCGGTCAGCCGCGCCATCCGGCGAAGCCGCAGCGGCCTCAAGGATCCGAAGCGACCCATGGGCAGCTTCATCTTCCTCGGCCCCACCGGCGTTGGAAAAACCGAGCTTGCCAAGGCCCTCGCGGGATACCTTTACGAGAAGGACTCCAACATCGTCCGGATCGACATGTCGGAATACATGGAGCGATTCGCGGTCAGCCGTTTGGTCGGAGCCCCTCCGGGCTATGTTGGTTACGATGAGGGCGGGCAGCTCACCGAGCAAGTCCGAAGGAACCCCTACTGCGTGGTTCTCCTCGACGAAATCGAAAAGGCGCATCCGGAAGTGTTCAACATCCTTCTGCAAGTCTTGGAAGACGGTCACTTGACCGACAGCCAGGGCCGACAGGTGGACTTCCGCAACACGCTCATCATCATGACTTCCAACGTCGGCGTTCGGCCCATCGAACTCGACAAGGGCCTCGGATTCAAGGATAAGAAAGACGATCCGAACGATCCAAAGGTCTACGAGGCGATGAAGAGCCGAATGCTCGACGAGATGAAGAAGCTATTCCGTCCCGAGTTCTTGAACCGCGTTGATGAAGTCATCGTGTTCGAGCACCTCCGACGCGAAGAGATTCTCCAGGTCGCCGAACTCTATCTGCGCCGTGTGAACGAGCAAGCCAAGGAGCTTGGTATCGTCATCGAGCTCAGCGAAGCGGTCAAGGACCTGCTCGTGTCCTCGGGCTACGACCCGAACATGGGCGCCCGCCCACTTCGACGCGCCGTCCAACGGTTCATCGAAGACCCGCTCAGCGAAGACTTCCTACTCGGGAAGTTCAGCGAAGGCGACCACATCCTCGCCGAGATCGATCCCGAAGACGCCACCAAGGTCGTCTTCCGCAAGCGCTCCCCCGGCGACGACGAAAAGAAAAAGAAGAAAGAGCTAATCAAAAACTAGCCCTCGCTTCCATCCTCTGGGCGGCCCCGTGCAAAAGCGCGGGGCCGCTTCGTTTCCGATTCCCCCCTCATTCACAGTTGTCGCCGTCAGGCGTCAACATGCATGAGGGGGGCCAGGGGGGAGAAACCGCCCACCGCCCTGACCCCGCTGTCGAATCTGACCAATCTGAAATCTGAGATCTAAAATCTAAAATCTAAAATCAGTCAAGAACTCCGAAGCCCTTCCGTCTCTTAGGTCCCTTCTCCTCACCTCCGATCATCGCCGACAATCGGTGGTCCTAGGACCTTTTCGACCTCCTTCGTTCTAAGAACACTTAGAACGCCTTGCGTACTTTGCGCTCAGCGGTTCTAGCTATTGAACGCTGTCCGGCCAAAACCAGCCTGCCACCTCCGACCTCTCGTCGGAGATTTGGGCTACTCGCAGCCCGTCGGGGCCCGAAACTCGGCATGCGTTCTTTAGGAATATGGATCGGCGAAAAACGATTCCGTAGGGGGACCGTGCAATGAAGAGAGCAACTAAGAAGGAAGGCTTTAAGCAGTACGAGTTGTTTCGAGATGCGGAACACGCTTCGCCCTGCCACAAGGTGGAGCCCCCTCGCCATCAGCCACCGCCTAAGCCGACTCGGCTAGAGCGTCGCGTTCTCTCGATACAAAGCAACGAAGCTCTTTCCCGGGACAATAGCGCTAAGCTAGTAGACCACGTAATTGGCAAGGACAAATCGGTACACGGCGCTTGCCTTTGCGCGGCATGCGCGATACTGTGGTCCCTACTCCAGTCTCCCTCTGCAACGTCGCTAGTGAGCCAGCTAAAGGAAAGCCTGATGAAGCTGATTCAAAAGGGCTGACCCTAGCATTCATAAAAAACCTCGCCGTAAGGCGAGGATTTTCACAAAAAGCCTATTTCGGCGGCAAGAGCCCCGCGAGCACATCTGCGAGGCTCGGGGGCCGGGCACTCTTCTGCGCGTTCGCTTTCCAGTGCAGTGCCTGGAGATTGCTGAAGGCGCTGAGGCCGAGCATGCTGTTTGGGAAAACATGGTCAATTTCCCATCCCCACTGTGAGTTTCGATTGCCGTAGTCGCGCCAGCGAATAAGGTTGCCAGAGGAGTCAATCCGCCATTCTGTGGCAGGAAGCTGAGCGTGTGGTGTTGCTTTTACCCACACGGCGATGCGGGTTGTTTCGTTGTATGTCATGTTTTTACTCATGCAACAGTCGACCTAGCCGCATCCGCGGACCAGCGCCCCCCGGCGACCCCTGCGTAGTTCAAGACGACAAGAAAAGGCAGATTGCACCTACTTTTTGAGTACAACAATTCGCGGTCGCTACCTTTCAATTACCGACCAGATTCAATCGCCATGTCCTGGTTAAGCTGGCGGAAGTGTGCAAGCACCTCCATGTCGCTACCGCTGGCCGAAATCTGATACGCTTTCGCAACGGCGTTGTCTAGTCGCTCGTGGGCCTGAACGAGCCATGTCGGCATCTTGTTGTAAAGGTTAGTAAGCGTTCGATTTGCCACCTCGGTCTTGAGAGCTCGCGCTACCTTCCATTCATATCGAGCCGTTCCAACCCCGTTTGAGTTCGCAGAACCTTTAATAATATGGCGTCGCCAAGGACCATTGACAGAGGCAGGAAAGTCGAAGGTTCTCGTTTCCATGTACTCAGGCGGATTTAACCAACGCTCCCTTAATTGGTCAAGTTCATGAGCTGCCCTCGCGATGGAAACCACTTGGCCGAACTCCTCGGGGAATAGGGCCCTTGTATCCGGGTCCTGATGCAATTGCCATTGCGCGACCGCCTCTTCATCATCGAGACCCAATGCTTCCTGCGCCGTGGCGAAAACACTCAGGTGGGCGACTTGCGGTGAGAGCCCGCGCTGGCCGAAGGGCAAAGCGAAAGTGTCGAAGCATGTTTCAGGCGTATATCTAAAGCCGGATTCTCGTTCCCGCAACTGGGTTCCAACGGCCTTGGACCAAACCGAGTGAAAGCGGGAGTGCATCACGCCGAAGAAAAAATAGTCCGCGCGCGCGAAGGCAAACATTGAGTTCGCCGGTTGAACAACGGCATCAAAGAACTGGTACAGACGGTGCTTGGAAGTTGTCGGTGTCCCGATGTAACGAGTTAGCGGGCCCAGCGCAGACCTCATTGCTCCGCGCGTCCGTTCCTGCAGCCACCACTCACCTATCGTGCTTCGTGACTGTTGCCGCGGCGTATACACATGATGAAGTAAGTACTCAAACGGGAGTTCGTAAAGTGCCGCGTCCTCCTTCGCACGCTCAACCCCGAAATCAATGATCCACTTGAGCCGGGGGCGCCCGGTCAAATCATTCCCGCTAACCCAGGGCACCAAGACATCAGAATTTGGTTTGCCGTGCGGGTTGGGAGCCGTCACCATTGCAGACGCAGTGCCATTTCCTAGCCCGAGGCTCCCATTGGGTGCCTCAAAGTCTATTTCAAATGCACCACCTTTGGTGGTTCCCATGAAGCACAAGCCCACATGCGTTGGCAATCTGGTCGCCGTGGTTAGATCCGTGCCAGAAGACAGATCGGCATTGATCTCTGCTACGGACTTGCCATCCAGAACTCTTCCACTCTCCTCACCGCCGTCAAACCCCACCATGCTGATTTGCACATGAGCGTCTCCAGTCACCTCGTACCAAACCTGATCACTTACCGCAAAGAAAATTTCACCAGTTTCCTTGATTTTCTTCAACACGTCACGATTTGCGCCCCCTCTTACACTTTGTGTCGCAAGCAGTCCTGCCCTTTTGGAAAGGCCCAATTCAATCTGAGCCCTTGCCATTTCGAACCAATAGCAGCACAAATCGCTCTCACGGCTCACCCTGCCGTCCCACGCCGTGTAAATCGACTCGACTACTGAATCCCCTAAGATCTCTCGAAGCCTCTTCCCGCCAAGAAATGGCGGATTTCCGATAATAATCTCGGCTTCCGGCCAAGGGTATGGCGCCCCGTCGTCTCCAACTATCGCGTCGTGCAGAAGGAAAGTGTCTTGCGTCTGGAGGATGGGCTCATCTACCACATCGAAGCCGTTCTCCAAACGCCACTGAAGGTATGCGATCCAAACCGTCAACTGGGCCAATTGCCAAGCGTAGGGGCTCTTTTCGATCCCCCATAGTTGGCGCGGACTTACTCGCAGCGGCGCGAGGTCTATGCCAAACCTCGCCGCGTACGTGACAAGCTCCTTTTCCAAGTCAAGTAGGCTCCGCAGCGCCACATAGAGAAAATTTCCCGACCCGCACGCCGGGTCGAGAATCCGAATGGACTGTAATTTCGTCTGGAAATCGTAAAAAAACGACCTCATCCAGCGCGTTTCTTCCTCATCAATCTCGATACGGTACCAAGAAGGATCTTGCGGGATCAGTCCCATCCGGTCCGCACCGATGCGCTTGTGGACATCAGACTGCAAGTCAACGAAGTCAGCTCGCAATGGTGCGATGAGCACGGGATTGACCAAAGCCAATATGTCCTTTTCTTTGGTGTAATGCGCTCCGAGAGCAGCCCGTTCAGCTCGCCGCTCTAGGACCTCTTGGAACAACGTTCCAAAAATTCGAGGGTCGATAAACTTCCAATACAGTCGTCCCGCTTTGGTGAGAAGGGTTAAGTCGTGTTCGCCGAGCAATGGCACGTCGCTACCGTCGAACAGATTTCCATTAAACCAGCGAATGGAGTGGCTACCGTAATCGCCACCTTTTGACATCGCTTCGAAATACTGCCGGGCTAGCCGCTGGAATCGTGCCGGATCAAGCGCGCTGCTCTGCAGGAGGTCCGTAAAGCTGCCCTGCGGCAGTAACCCGACGTCCTCGGCAAAGAAGCAAAAAACGCACCGGTCAAGAAATCGGGCCATCACTTGATCATCAATCGCGTGCTCCCTTTTCCGTGTAGCTATCAGTGTAATTTCACCGACGGCCTCCTGCGTGATCTGATCTCTGGTTTTTTGGGGGGTAAGTTCAGTGGGGTCTGTGAACAGCGCCTTCAGCACCCTTACATTTTTCGGAAGATCGATTTCCTCCAGTCTGATCACGTGCACTTCGGTTGGCGTGTTTGTGAAATTGGTCCTGACTACAATCGTCTCGATATCGGAAACAACCAGCAGCGGAGGGTTCTCGAGCGCGTCGCGATACTGCAGAAGCTGCGAGTATGCTTTCTCTAGATCCTTGTGCTTGCCCTTGTACTCCCACCCGAAAAAGTGGCGCTTCCATACATCGGCCCATCCATCCCCGCCGCCTGCCTTCTTTGCGCCCTTTTCGAAAACGAAGCCGTTGCCACCAGCCCCCGGATCATTGGGGGTCGGATGCCCCAACATGCGGCACAGGTCCACGAAATGTTCTTGCGCCATCTGCCGCTCGTTGCCTGTAGCTGACTTCCACTTTGTGATAAATTGCGCCCAAGTCACAACGCTAGTTTGGCACTTTGCACTTTTGGAGGCGCGGGCCTGGATGGCAGGGCCGCATTCGGCCTCTTTCTGGGAGCGGAGAGAATGGCTACTCTGCAGAACCGGAGTCTAGACCCCACCGTGCCAATCTTACCGAACGCAGACGAGCCGCGAAAGCGGTTTCGCCGCACTGCGCGTTTTGAGTTGACTTAAGGACCTCTCGTCCACGAAGTTTTGTATGCCCAGAAAGCCTTACGACAACTTCGACGATCCCATCGCCCGCGCCGCCGACGCCGAAGAACTCTTCCGCTACCGCCACGACCTGTTCCAACCCATCTGGGAGTTCCAATCCGAACTCCCAACCCGCTGGCTCATCCAAGACTGGATTCCCGAGGGCTACCTCGTCATCCTCGCCGCCGGCCCCAAGCAAGGCAAAACCAGCCTCGCCACCCACCTCGCCCTGTGCGTGGCCACCGGCACCCCTTTCGCCGGAATGCCCACCGTCCAAAGCTCCGTCCTCTGGCTCGCTCTTGAAGAAAACGGCCCCGAACGCCGACTCCTGCTAAACCAAAACCCCCTCGCCCAATCCTCAACCCCGCTCTACACCTGCTACGAACCCCTCCCCATCGACCAACCCGAAACCTTCGACACCCTCGACTTCTGGCTCCAACGCACCGAAGCCAAGCTCATCGTCATAGACCCCCTCCAAGCCGCCTCCGGCCGAAACCTGATGAACAACTGGGCCGCCCGCCGCTCGCTCCAGCAGCTCAAACGCTTCTGCCACTCCCGCCGAGTAACCGCCCTCGTCCTCCACCACGCCAAAGAACCCCCTCGCTCGCCAGCTCGAGTCGCCGAAAGCGACCAACTCTCCGCCACCGCCAGCATGTTCATAGTCATGAACCACCGCCCATCATCCTCCGAATCCCCCCCTCATTCGCCCGTGATGTCACCAGACATCACGGCGCATGAGGGGGGCCAGGGGGGAGAAATCGCCCACCGCCCACTCCCCGCCTCGCCCTCCGAGTCCCCCTCTCTTGCACCGAAGTCCTGCGCCAAGCAGGACGAAGGTGGAGGAGAGGGGTTAGGGGTGAGGTCCGCCCACCGCCCAACTTTCTTCTCCCCCTCTGTGCCTCTGTGTGAAATCGTAGAGTCAGAAAACTCCGAACTCCGAACTCCAAACTCCGAACTCCCCCGTCCCCCATCCCCCATAACCCATGACCCGGGGCTCCGCCCCCGCTTGATTTCCCTCGCCTGCCACGGCCGTGGCTCCTTCGCCAACCGCACCATCCACCTCTTGAGCACAAGCCCCTGCCACTACGCCCTCGCCGACTCCTTTAGCCTCATCACCCCCGCCAAACCACCAATCCCTCGCTTCGAGTCAGAGCAGGTCGAGCAGTTCCTCATGGAAGGCCCCGCCACCCTGCCCGAGCTGTGCGCCGCCCTCACCATCACCCCCTACCAAGTGCGCAACTGCATCACCAAACTCCGCACCCTCGGCAAGGTCCAGCTCGTCTCCGCCGGCAAACAATCCCGAATCTACGCCTCCACCGACCTCACCACCGCCGAAGCCGTCGAAGCCTACGAAACCACCAAACTCCGCTTCATATCGGGCATCCAAAAGGCCCAAGAAGAGGAATCAGAAGATGAATGTAAAAACAACGAATCCAGCGAATGTGAAAATCCAGCCAACTCCCAGGTTCAAATTCCGCCCGAAATCCACATTTCATTCTGCATGTGACAAACGACACATTTAAATCCGTGACCCATTTCTCCCGTCCGAAAATCCACCGCGACGCGTATAAGGCCGCATGGAACACGAACACGATCTTTCATCCTGCATCGAAGCATGCACCGCTACCTCCAAAACCTGTCACCAAACGGCCGACCACTGTCGCGAGATGGGGCATATGAAGGGGAGCGTTACGGTTTTGGAGCAATGCGCGCATAGCTGTGAGAAGGCGGCTTCCTCCATGAAATCCGGATCTCACGAGCACTGCCTCGAATGTGCGGAGGCCTGCGCGAAGTGCGCGAAGGAGTGTGAGAAGCACGAAGATGACGAGATGATGACCAAGTGCGCCGCCGCTTGCCGCACCAGCGAAGAGATGTGCCGGGCATCGGCAGAGTCCGCGGCCTGAGTCCGGGGTCGCCATAATATGGCTCGATGTCGCTGAAAGTCGCCATTTTCGAACCCGAGGCCGAGGGGCATCATATGGTGTACGTGGAGCACATCGTGCGCGCCCTTCTTTCGCGCGGGCACGAGGTGCACCTCGCCCTGACTGACCGGGCCCGCGCGCACCCGGCGTTTTTGGCGATCCCGGCGGAGCTTCGGGATCGGATTCGATTGTGGCCGATGCCCGATACGGAAACCGACGCGAACGCCAGTGACCTGCGGCGGATACGCGACCAGTTCAAGCGTCGGGCCGACTACGCCACCGCTTTTGCGGCGATCCCCGTGCGGCTCGATTGCTGCTTCATGCTGAACCTGGACCGGGCGGATTTGCCGCTGGCCCTTCTCGGCTCGCCGTTCGGCAAGGTTCCGTTCTCTGGATTCCTGATGGGGCGGCAGTTCCACAGTCCGAAGGTTGGGGTGAAGACCCAAGCCCTGCGACGCCGCGACAAGAGTGCCGAGCCGGTCTTCCACCGCATGCTGAAGATTCCGTGGCTGAAGAAGGTGATCTCGGTGGACGAAACGCTGGTCCAATACGCCCAGCAAGAGCATCTGCGGGGGTCGGAGAAGGTTGTTCATGTTCCTGACGCGACTTACATCGATCCCGGCGCCTTTCGGGGTGATGCGCGGGCCGAACTAGGGCTGGCGCCGAGCGATATCGCGCTGTTGGCTTACGGTTCGCTTTCGATGCGCAAGGGGGTTCAGGAGGCGATCGATGGGGTACGCGCGGCGGGCAATCCGAACCTGAAACTCATCATCGCCGGAAAGCAAGACGAAGAGGTACGCGGCTTGCTGGCGCGGCTCCCTGCTGGCGTTTCCATCATCGAGCGCGCCGGTTTCCTCTCGGCCGAAGAGGAGAGCATGATGTTTCAGGCTTGCGACGTGGTTTGGGTGGGGTATCGCCATTGGTTCGGCATGAGCGGGGTGTTGTTGCAGGCCGGGGCGCTCGCTAAGCCGGTTCTGGCTATGGACGAGGGGCTGGTTGGGTTTTTGGTGGAGAAGCACCAACTGGGTTGGACGGTCGACATTTCTTCTCCACAGGCGGTGGGGGGTGCTTTGCGGGAGATTGTGGAAGGTGTTGAAGAGAGGGTACTGCGAGGTCAAAATGGACTTCGTTACGCCGAGGGTCGGACACCTGAGGCGTTTGGTTTGGCCACTGCAGAAGTTATCGAGTCCACTGTGCCGCTGGGTCCGGCTTTGGCGTCCTAACCATGAGCATGGAACCTCTTGATCAACGCAAACGCATCATTCTCCGCGCGGTGATCTTGGAGTACGTCGCCGAGGGGGAGCCGGTCGGCTCGGAGCTGATTTCTCAAAAATACGACCTCGGCGTGAAGAGCGCCACCGTCCGCCATGAGCTGGCTGAGATGAGTGAGCTGGGTTACCTGGAGCAGCCGCACACTTCGGCAGGCAGAATCCCCAGCGACGGCGGCTACCGCTATTACGTGGACCACATGGTCGAGACGAAGGAGCCGGACGGCACCCAACGCCAACGGGTCACCGAGGCCGCCCACCGCTCGGAGGTCTTACGCAACATCTTGCACGAGACGACGAAGACCCTGAGCCGCATGACCCAGCAACTGGCGGCGGCGACGACTTCGGGGAACGTCCATTTGCGGGTGCGAAATGCGGTGCTGACGGCGCTCGGGCCCCAGCGGGCGATGTTGGTTTTGGTGTTTAGCAACGGGAACGTCGAGAACCGAATGGTGGACGTGCCTACCGATGTGAGCCTCGAGGATATCGGGCGCCTAAATGAGGTTCTGCCAGCGCTACTGAACGATCTTTCGGCGAAGAGCCTGAGCAAGTTGAAGGCCCCAGCGGCGACGGGAAAAGTCGCTTTGGACAAGCTGATGGCGGCGACCTGTTCGGCGATTCGGGCGGTGGGCAAGGACCTCGCGCAGGGGCAGTTTGTGGTGGAGGGCGAGGAGTACATCCTCGCTCAGCCCGAGATGCAGCGAGACAATGCCCTTCTCCGAGAGGTGTTGTCCAACCTGGAAGACGAAGAAGTCCTCGCCGCCGCGATCCAGAATAACTCCGAGGGGCCGCTCCTCATCACCATCGGACGAGAGAACCAGATGCCGGGGCTGCAGAGCTTGAGCATCTTAAGGCATTCGTTCTTCGTGGGGCCCGAGGAGGCCGGCACGATCGCGATAATTGGGACAACGCGCCAGGACTATGAGTCTGGCATTTCGCTTTTGCGGTTTACCGCCGAAGCCATTGGCCAGACTCTGTCAAAAATCCTACCGAAGTAGGGTTACTTGAGGGCGAACAGGCTATCGGCGAGGCCGGTGTTGACCTTGATGCCCGTGTAATTCACTACGCCCGCACGCTTGTTGTCGGCGTTGTTGACGATGACTTGGGTTGCCATCGTGATGTCGCCAAATTTCTTGGGATTCTCATAAAAGAAGGTCGCCATGAGTCGGCCCTGGTTGCGGCGCTGGGCGTACCATTCGCGCTTCGTGAGTTGCTTCGTGGCGGGGTCGATCCAGATGCGCTGCCGACTAGAATCTGCGAGCGCGGGAACATAGGTCAGGTCAAAAACCGCATCTCCGGTTGCCCGGTCCATGCGGACAAATGCGGCCTGGAAAAAATTGTTGACCAGACTCGGGGTTAAGATACCGAAGTCAAAAGCTGTCTGTCGTCGCCCTGGCGCCTTGCTCACGTCAGTCGTCTGCGAGAGGCCGCTACGGGGAATTTTGTACATCCGTTTGCCGCCGTTGACGATGTACATGATCTGGCTGTCGTCGACTTCGCTGATCATTTTGAGCTTGAACGGCTCCTTCAGCCAGACCTGCGACGATTTGAATCGATAGGATTGGGTGAAGTCTTTGTTGATCTTGGAGAGCTCGGGGATGCTATGCGCGCCCGTAACAACGGTAAATTGTGCATCGTCGAACGCGCTTTGCACGTAACTTCGAATGTCCTGGCTTTGCGGAGCGAGGACGGCTAGGATGGTGGTGAGGCCGTGCAAACTGGTCATAGTGCTACGCTAGTACTAACGCGGAAACGAGCCCAAGGGGTTCGCCAATTTTTGAGAGCATGAATCCCGAATCGGACAATTTGGTGCCCCCGATGATGCAGCGCATCCAGCGCATCGAGTCGTTGCGCCCCATGACTTCGGGCGAGATGCTTGATCTCTCGACCAAGGCGTTCCGCGAGGTCGGTTCGCAGATTCTCAAGCCCACGTTTGGGGCGGCGGTGTTAGTCTACATCGCGTTCATGATGATGACGCAGCTCCTGTTGCCGCAACTCTTTTTTACCAAGAATCCGGGCGACATTTATGCCCAAGTGGCGGAGGTTGTGACGGCGGTGGTGTTGGGCCTCTTGGCGGCTTTGCCAATCGTGGTGGTGGGCTTCTCGGTCATCGTCACGCATTCGGTTCACGCGGTCTCGGACTTCATGGCGAATCGGCGAACGCACCAGGTCGAGCGGATGAAGCGGGCGGATGCGGATTTGGGGAAGAGCATCAAGCTATTGATCCGGATGAGCTTGATCGCGTTTTCGGGGGTTATCGGGACGATTGCATTGCTGCTCATTAGCGCGGTTTTGAATCAGAGCGAGGCAAGGGACTTATCGGCGTTTTCGGGGGCGGTGGCGGTTCTGGCAGGAATTGTTGCGGTGGGGATTCTGGCTTATACGTTCGTGCGCTACTCTCTTGCGCCAGCGGCAATGCTGCTTGAGGGAGCCAAGCCGAAGGAGGCATGCCAACGGAGCGTCAACCTTCTCCGCTCCTATCGGGGGGCGGGCGCGGGCGACGACACCGTTTTGGCGCTTGGGTTTTTGCTGCTTCTGGTCATGCTCTTCTTGTGGGGAGGCATCGCCTTCATTTACAATACATTGGGCGTCGTGCAGTGGCTGAGTACGGTGGTGGGACGGTACTGGTGGGGCGAAGTGGCCATCTCGCTCGTATCGGGAATTCCGTACATGCTTGGCTTTTGGCTCGTCGTTCCGATCTGGAGCGTGGGCACGACCGTCGTGTTTTACGAGCGCCGCATACGGCTTGAAGGTTACGATATTGAGTTGATGAATCATGAATTGGCTTCGAAAAACCGCCGCTAGCCTGACTTTGTTGGGTGCTTTTGCCTGGTGCGCCGCGCTGGATTACGTGGCGCTCGACCAGGCGCTGGACCGGGCGAAATCGAACCAGAATGTTCAGCGCACCTTGAAGGAGTTCAAGGTTGCGGAAAAGGCCGACGCGACGTTGTCCACTCAAGCGGGCGCAGTGTCTAACGTTCCCGTTCCCACTGCCGAGGACGTAAAGGCGATTCGGGACGGCGTAAAGCTTCGGGCGGTCGCTAGCGGGGCGGCAGGGGCCTCGGTGGACGTCTCGAAGATCAAGCGCCTCAAGCAATCGCCGCTCTACAACGATCCGGGCGCTAAGGCGGAATCCAACTGGTTGCAGAAGTCGGTGGAATCGCTCGGCGAGTGGATTCGGAACCTGTTCCGACAGCCTGAACGACGCGAAAGTACTGGAGGCCCCAGTGGGTTTGCGCTCCCTGACCTGTTCACGTTTTTTGTCTGGGCGGGGATCATTGGCATCTCCGGATTGGCGTTGGCCTTTGCGGCTTCTTTGATTGCAAGGCGCAAGGCCAAGACGAAGGTCACGACCGCGCTGGTTTCGGACGAGGAGGCGGCGCTGACGCTTGATGAATGGCTCAGTCGCGCGGAGGCCCTGAGTGCGGCGGGAGAGTTCCGGGAGGCCGTGCGGTGTCTGTACGTTGCCTGCCTGTTGCGCCTGGATCAGGCGGGCTACCTGGAGTTTCGCCGATTCGAGACCAATTGGGAGCACTACAACCGCTACCGAGACAAGTCAGGGATGTTGCCGTTCGATCTGCTTCACCCTACCCAGCGGTTTGATCGTATTTGGTACGGCAATCAGGTTCGAGGTCGCGTGGACGCCGACGAGTTTAAGACCATCTATTCTGGCCTCGTCGCGACCCTCAAGCAGCACGTGAGAGCGGCATGAACGGGGCCACGATTCGACGGATCGCGATTTGGTTGAGCATCGCGCTCAGCTTCACCACCCTACTAGTGATCTTGGGCCGTACCAGTAGCACAGCCGATCCGACGATCACCTCTGGCAAACCGAGCGGGACCCGAATCTTGAGCGAATTGCTGGAGCAAAACGGGCTTTCCGTTCGCCAAGATCGGAATCAGATGCCGCAACTCAAGTCGGATGAGCTGGCGGTGGCATTCGTGAAGGTGGAACATGGGGTGCCGACCTGGCCCGGTCAATCGCCGCAACCCTTCCCCACCGAAAGCACTATTCGCAAGCGACTCGGATTGCAGGCGGAGCAAGGTCGACGAATCGTTCTGATCTATCTGGATCAGAATTTCAACCGCGCCACGGTGGCCCTACCGGAACCCTCGCTGATCCAGAATCAGCTCAACCCAAACCTGAAGCCGCGGAAGGTGGATTCCAGCGGCGCAACCAATTCCGTGTCTTCATCACTGGATTACTCCACCTACCGGGGTGATCTGCTCCCGGTCTGGATGATTGATAAGCAAACGCCGCTGGTGAGCTTCGAATCGAGGGGGGCCGGAATGGTGATTCACGTTCACGATGGCATCGCCGCGACCAACCGGTTTATCGACCGCAACGAGAACGCGGCATTTTTTACTGATCTAATCACCTCACTCGCCGGCCCCTCAAAGAAGGTTGTCTTCACCGAGGCGAGTTTTGGCAACATCGCGGATGACGGAATACTCTCGGCTCTTGGCGGATGGGCGCGGGCTTCCATGTGGCAGGCGATCCTGCTCTTTGGCGTCGTCGCGTGGACTTTCGCGGTCCCATTTGGCCTGCCTTGGATTCAACGACGACGGCAAAGCGGAACTCGCGACTTGATGGAAGCCTTCAGCGCCCTCATGCGTCGAGCCAAGAATCGTCCGCTAGCGATGACCTTTTTGATCAGCGCCATTGAGCGCGATATGCGCCGAAGTGTCGGCTTGGCGCAAAACGCTCCGGAATCGGTGCTGAAGCACCGCATTCCGCCCGAGGCGTGGGCCAGGTTTGAAGCGGTGCGGTACTCATCCAAAACGGATGCGCCCTTACGAGAGCTTCAATCGTTGCGAGACGAGTTTCGAGCGGCCCGACCGGGGCGAAAAACCTAAGACCCATGTACAATAAAATCATGTTGAATTCATCCCGCGGATTGGTCGTTGCCCTAGCGTTAATGGGAGCGTGCTTGGCCGCTGCCCAAAATCCTGCCGAAATGAAGACCGAAAAGGCAAAGCTGGCGAAGCTCGAGAAGAGCTATGTCGCGGCCAAAGCGGCATATGGCAAGGCTCCAAAGGATGCGGTCAAGAAGCGAGCCTACATCACCGCCACTGTCACCTACGGTACAGCAGTCATGAATTCCGGTGCCCTCGCTCCGCGCCAGAAATATCCCCGCGCGCTTAACCTGTACCGCGAGGCGCTGAAGCTCGACCCCAAGAACAAAGAAGCGCTGGAAAACAAAAAGATGATCGAGGATATTTACCGCCAGATGGGCCGTCCTATCCCTAAGTAAATCTTGGGATTCCACCAGCCGCTCCATGCGTCGGACCTCGCTCAGCGTGACCAACTTCTCGCGAAACTTGCGCTGAAGCTCGGACTTGCAGTCGCGTTCGTGGCTCTTCTTCCCTACTTGTTCGCCATCGGAATCGTCCCCGATGGCGCTCGCTATTTGGGAACCCCGTTCAATACCGATGACCACATGGTTTATGCCGCTTGGATGCGGCAAGCTCAAGAGGGGCGCTTCTTCTTCGACAATCGCTTTACGCTCGATAGTCAGCCGGAGCTGACCGTCCATTTGTATTTCTGGCTGCTGGGCGTGATCAGTAAGTTCACCGGGATCGTGGAAGCGACGACCATGAGCCGGGCGGGGTTCTCGTTTGCCTTTGTTCTCTTGGCCTGGCAGTTGCTCAAGCGAACGCCCCTGAATGTCTTCACCTGCAAGCTGGCCCTCGTGTTCACCTGCTTCTCCGGTGGGCTCGGGTTTTTGGTCTGGCACAACTATGGTCGGGTGCTCGTTCGACCGTTGACCCAGCCATTTGGGTTGCTCTTCGGGTATCACCTGCCGATTGACGTGTGGCAGCCGGAGGCGTTTGTCTTCCCTTCGATGCTCACCAATGGGCTGTTTATGGTCAGCCTTTGCCTTATCCTCGTGGTGATCCTCGCGGTGATCGACGCCCGCGAATCTTGGAAACCCGTGCTGTGGGGGGCACCCGCGTTCGGGATTCTCATGAATGTGCACAGTTACGATGTACTGCTCATCGGTCTGGTGCTCGTCGGTTTTCTGGCTGCGTGCCTCTATCAAAAGCTGTTCACCGGAATTTGGCTTTTGCGGGTTTTGGCAATAACCGCAGGAATTTTGCCCGCGGCATTTTGGTTCATCCGAATTCTCGGCCAGGACGCGGTCTTTCAGGCCCGGGCGGCTACCCCGACCTACACCGCCGGCTTTCCCACCATCATCGGCGGCTTAGCCCCCGCTTTGGTCCTGATCGGTATCGCCATATGGAATCACCCGGAGAAGGCGAAGAGCGCTCGCGTCGCGGTAGCAATCTGGTTTGGGTCGCTGCTGGTGCTCGGATTGATCGCCTACGGCACGAGGGACGCGTACTCCTTAAACTGGTTAAGCTGGACGGCGGCCTTTAGTTCGGCAATCGCGGTCTGCGTTCTCGCCAGCCGCAAAGACCTGATTTGGAATCTGCTCATCGCATGGTGCGCGGTGGGCATTGTCGCACCTTACATCCCCACATTGTTCCAGCGGAAACTCGCCGCCGGCATCGCGATCCCGTTTGCGATCTTGGCCGCGGTAGGGCTTGCGGAACTCATGCGCAGGTTCGAGCGCAATCAGCGCAACATGGTCGCCGGGATTTTCGTCGTGCTGATGTGCAGCACCAGCCTGCTGTGGTTCCGCCGCGAGTTTGAGCTGATCCGGGATAACGTTTCGACGACGACCGTTCAGCCTGCAACCATCGCCAAGGATGCCAACGCCATCGTCAAGCTTCTCAACGACGACCCGAACCCGAGGAAGGTGGTACTCGCCGTGCCGGGTGTTCCGAATCCGGGACCGGGCATCGACCGGTTTGGCTACCCGCTCATCCCTGACCTGAATCCGATCTTGAGCGGCCTAGGCGGCGCTTACACTTACGCAGGTCATTGGAGCGAAACTCCTCAGTACGCGGAGAAGCGGAACCGTACGCTGAGAGAGTTGTTCGCCGCGTCATCCGATCCGGCGGCACGACGTGCCTTGGTTGACGAGCTTCAAGCGGATTACATCGTCACGATCAATCCAGAGAGTTATCCGGATTCACCTTATGCAGACTTGAGCGAGCTGGGTGAAATCGCCTTGACGGGAAACCAGTTCTTAGTAATCCGGGTTCGGTGATGTGGGGACGGCAGGCACTGGACCGATCGGCGCGGTAGGCGCGGCGGCAGGACGGGCTTTCATGTTTCGCCCATAAAGCCGCGGAGACCCTGGATACTGACTTACCGCCAATACTTCCCGCTTGATCACCTTCCCGTCTTGCTTAAAAATTCGGTAAGTCGTGACCTTGTGGGCGGTGCCCCCACGGTCGATCAGACGAGTCTTTCCGTACGGCAAGCTTGGATCGTGCTCGTACTTAACGCCTCGAGACCAACTCTGGAGCGGACCCCGCTCGACACTAACCTCCACCGTCTTATCTTTGATGCCGAGAAGGTTGAACGTCAACGTACCCTTCGCATAAACTGCATCAATGGCGATCGGGAATTCGAAGGTGTTGGTGAACGCAAGGTCTGGCTGTGGGTAGCTCACGGCGGCGTCTCGACCGACCGGGACGTACGCAACCGACATCGAATGGTTTTGACGCTTGTCTATCTTGAGGCCGGAGAAAACAAGCGCATTGTAAAGGGTGGTGCTTACTTGGCAGATGCCCCCGCCGACGCCAAAATCGTGCCGTCCGTTGGCGTAAACACCGGCGATCCGGTACCCCTTCTTGGTTGTGCGAGGGCCTAAGAAACCGTTAAAACTAAACGTCTCGCCCGGCATCATGATATGACCGTCGATGGTTTCGGCGGCGAGCTTGATGTTGGCGCTTCGAGGCACATTTGAGGCGGGAAACTTGGTGGTGAAGGTGCTGACGACCTCGCGAATCTTGTCAAGCTCCTCGTCAGGAATTGTTTTTTCGTCGGCCATCGTTGGCAGTTCAATCGAAGTGCCGGCGGACTTGTAAACTTCCAGGACGAGGGGCGCCATTGCCTCTGAGTCCAGAGTCATCGGAGCAACTTCGTAAGTTCTCACCACAGACTTGCCGTTCCATTGCACTCGCGCGGGCTTCCGGGTTGAAGATGCATCTCGAATGACGGAGCTGAATCTAGAAAATCGTGTGGTATCCACGTCGAACACCAACTCAAACTTCGCCGGTCCTTGTTGCACGCCGACGGTACGGCTGGCGGCACCCCAGAAGCTCTCTAAAGGGATCTGCGCCACGGACTGTTCGTCGTTAATTTTGAGGCCAAGCTCGGCCCACTTCGCTTGT
Source organism: Chthonomonas sp. (assembly GCA_031425375.1). GTDB lineage: Bacteria > Armatimonadota > Fimbriimonadia > Fimbriimonadales > Fimbriimonadaceae > JAFLBD01. The sequence goes on from JANPJF010000004.1 coordinate 264,345, forward strand.
TCGGGCAAGCCGGGAACCTTCGGAGCGGTGATGGCGATGGTGTTAAGCCGCTCGGCATCCCACCAGATTCGGAGCCGCTTTTGTGCATCTGAAATCGTGAGGCCCCCAACCGGAACTTTGCCGATCATCGTACCGGGAGCAATAAGCGGTTCGTGCCGAGAAGCCCCGATGCCGAGCGCTCCGCCCGTCAACAAAACCACTGCACCCGAGATAAGTCCTAATCTTTTCACGAAACCCACAAGCTAGACGACTGCATTGTACCAACTGGTCCCATTAGATAGCAAAAAAGGGGCGAAGCGGTACAATTGGCCTATGCCCAAGTTGGTTTGGCTCAACGGTGAGATCTTCCCTCTCGAACAAGCAACGGTCCACGTTTCGGACCACGCTCACCTCTACGGTGACGGCTTATTTGAAGGCATCCGCATGTACGGAAAGCGTGTTTTCAAGCTGGATGAGCACGTGGCCCGCCTCTTCCACGGTGCGAAGCACATGGGCTTTCAGCAGATGCCTGAACCGGCAATGGTACGTTCAGTCATCCTCGACATGTGCCGACGATCTGAGTTCTCCGAGGCCTACATCCGGGTCAATTTGACGCGAGGAACTGGCCTGGGCTTAGACCCCAAGAACATTGACCAGAAACCCAACTTGATGGTCATGCTGAACAGCCTCGCCCTGTATCCTGAAGAGGCTTACACCACCGGGCTTGAAGTCGTCACTACGTCCTTCAAGGTCATCCCAGCTGACGCACTAGACCCCAGAATCAAGTGCATTGGACGCTACGCAAGTAACATCATGGCAAAGCAAGAAGCCAACCGCGCCGGCGCTGGAGAGGGCCTGATGCTCAATCATCAAGGGCAAATCGCCGAGTGTACGGGCGACAATTTGTTCTTGATCAAGGATGGAATTATCAAAACCCCTCACACTTCGTGCGGAATTTTGCAGGGCATCACTCGAGACACGGTCATCATGCTTGCTCGCAAAAATGGCTACTCGGTCGAGGAGACCTTCTTGACGATTTACGACGTTCACTCGTGCGAGGAAGCATTCCTCACCGGAACCGCGGCAGAGGTTATTGGAATGGTATCGCTCGATCAAAGGCCTATTGGTGACGGCAAGCCCGGCCCGATCACTCGAAAAATCACCGAGTTGTTCCGCGCGCACACGCTGGAAGGCACGCCAATTCACGAGCAAGCCACCGTCGCCATCTGAGGCGAATGGCCCATTTCAAGGTAAGAAAAGAATTTGAAGAGCCGGTGATTGCGAACCAAGCGGCGCAAGTCGATAGTCTAACCGGCATCTCGGGCGTAGGCACGTTCCTTGTGGAACTCGTCAGTTTTGAGAGAGTTGAAATTCAGCGGTGCCCCGCGTGCGGGTTTTCCGTCCATGAATTGGTTGCAACCGGATTATTGGGTTGCCCTGCTTGTTATGACTCGTTGGCGGACACGGTTCGTCGTCAATTAGGTCAGACAGATTTGGTATCGTAGCGTGAAGATCATGAAGATTCGTTGGATGCAGTTAGTGATGGTCGCAGGATTGATGGCCGTCGGGCTGGTGGGTTGTGGCGGAGGTGGAAATACCACCGATCTCCCCGACCCTCAGGTGAGGTTTATCAATGGAACGCCGGACGCCGTTGGGCTCGACTTCTTGATGAATGATTCCATCACCGCCGCCAACGTGGCTTACCTCTCGTCAAGCCCTGGTTTTCAGTTTGTGGACTACATCGAACCTTCGGACGATGGATACGATATCGGTGCGCGCCGCAATGGACAAGCCACAGATTTAGACCGAATTGCCGTCGACTTGCAGCGCGACACCAGTCAGTTGGTGGTGACATTGGGTCTTCAGGACCCCTTGAGCGAACCCCAGAAGCGGCTACGTCTGATCAACTTCCAAATTCTGCGAACGACCCCAACCGGGTCACGTTCTCGAATCTTGTTTATCAACGGATTCTTGCGCGGCGCCGGATTTGAAACGCCGAACGTGACTTTCCAGTCGGTCGTTCCAGGTGACCCATCCTCAATTGACAATCCACAGGACGTTAGCCGGGATATTGCTTATGCAGATATTCGGACACTAACCGTGGATGCTGGAGCCAGACGATTTATCGTGCGACGGGCCGACACCGATGCACTCGTACAGTACGCTTCGCAAGACGTGACCCTAGTAGCGGGACGACTCTACGTCGCGCTGATGACCGGTCAAGAGGCCAACGCTAATCCTGCGCTCCAGCCGAAAATTCAGTTCATCGAAATCGAAACGCAAGACTAATCACCATTCGGTGAGATCCGTCTCTTTGACGAGATCGCCGTGATGGAAATCCGGAGGCGGTGGCATATAAAATGCCATCGCCTCGTCTCTTTCGGGATGGGCGAACGCCAGATACGCCGCGTGCAATTGCAACGGTCCATCGCCCCACGGGAACTTCGCGTAAATCGTATCACCGCGCAAGGCGTGGCCGGTCGCAAGCAGATGAACTCGGATCTGGTGAGTGCGACCGGTTTCGAGGCGGGCGGCGAACAGGGTGTTCCCTTCTACTTCGGCCAAGAGCTTGACGTGGGTGACTGCGTCTTTCCCACGCTGATCTACCGTCATGCGACGGCGGTCTTTTGGATCGCGCCCGATGGGGGCTTCAACTTTGAGTCGCGGATGCTCTAGTCGACCCTGAGCCAAGCCTACGTAGCGGCGTTCAGCGGTTTTCTCGGCGATCTGGGCGGAGAGCCGCATGTGAGAGGTGTCGTTCTTGGCGATCACCATCAGGCCGGTGGTCTCTTTGTCGAGGCGGTGGACGATGCCGGGGCGGAATTCTGCCGTGCCGGTGCTTAGCGTCATGCTCCGCGCCAAAAGGGCATTGACAAGGGTTGCCTCGTGCAAGCCGGGAGCGGGATGGGTGGCTACGCCGCGAGCCTTGTTCAGGACCAAGAGCGAGTCGTCCTCGTACACCACATCCAGGTCCAACTCCATTGGCGTGAGGTCGTGCAACGGTGTCGGCTCGACATCGCCCAGGTTCACTGCCATCCCCGGTTCGAGTTTGAAACTCGGCTTTCGGTTGTGCCCGTCCACCCAGACCTCCTCGTCGTTAATCATGACGGTCAGCTTCGTTCGGCTAAATTCCGGCAACATTCTGGCGAGAAATTTGTCTAGCCGCTCCTCTTGGTCCGCGATGAAATCCATGTTGCCTACCGTATACCGCAACTGATGGGAATACCGTGGGCCCGCTCTGATAAACTAGGCCACGCATGCACGACCGATACGAGCCGAACGAGTTTGAGCAGAAATGGCGAGACCGATGGCGCGAGGCCGACCTATTTCGTACCCGTGAGGACGCCGCACGGCCCAAATTCTACGCGCTCGACTTTTTCCCCTATCCCAGCGGAGCCGGACTCAGCGTCGGTCACTGCCGCAATTACATCCCCACCGACGTGCTCTGCCGCATGCGCTACATGCAGGGCTTTAACGTCTTGCATCCGATGGGGTTCGACGCGTTCGGTCTGCCCGCCGAGAATGAAGCAATCAAAAAGCAACGCCATCCCAGCACCATGGTGCACGAGTACGGTGCCACCTATCGCCGCCAGATGGAGCTAATCGGCAACGGTTACGACTGGTCGCGCTCCTTCTACAGCTCCGATCCCAGCTACTACAAGTGGACCCAGTGGATTTTCAAGCAGCTGTTCAACAAGGGACTCGCCTACCGCTCCAACGCCGCCGTCAACTGGTGCCCCAAAGATAAAACCGCCCTCGCCAATGAAGAAGTGGTTGGGGGCCTGTGCGAGCGATGCGGCACTGCGGTCGAAAAGCGATTTATCCCCCAGTGGTTTTTCAAAATCACCGAGTACGCCCAGCGCTTGCTGGACGACTTGGACGACCTCGACTGGCCGGAAGGGATCAAGAACCAACAACGCAATTGGATCGGGCGAAGTGAGGGCGTGGAGTTCGAGATGTCCGTGGCCGATCAAACTTCTGTTCCCGCTGGATACGATCTAGACGACGACAGCGGGCAAAAGCATGAGGCACTCCGGTTCCGAGTCTTCACGACGCGAATTGACACCATCTTCGGCATGACCTTCTGCGTGCTCGCGCCCGAGTACCCGCTGGTGAAGACCCTCTCAGAGCGGGCAAGTCCCGAAAAGCGGACCGAGATCGAAGCGTATGTCCAAGCCGCGAAGTCGATCGGGGACACCACCCGCCAAGCCACCGACCGTGAGAAATCTGGCGTCCACACCGGATGCTTCGCCGTCAACCCCGCCACCGGCAAGCCGGTTCCCATCTTCATTGCGGACTACGTGCTCATGGGCTACGGTACGGGAGCCATCATGGCGGTCCCTGGTCACGATGAACGAGATTTCGAATTTGCCACCAAGTACGAAGTTCCGATCCTTCCGGTGATCGCCCCCGCCGTCGAAGCGCTCGATCAGGTCATCGCCTCCCACCAAGCCGGGCACGCATTTGAAAGCAAGGACGGGGTGCTGGTGAATTCGGGCGAGTACACCGGAATGCCCGTCGCCGAAGCCCAGCTCAATCTGGGCGTGTGGATGGAGAGCCTGGGCATTGGAGAACGAAAGGTCAACTACAAACTGCGCGATTGGCTCATCAGCCGCCAGCGGTATTGGGGTTGCCCGATTCCGATTCTGCATGACGCCGACGGAAACGTCGAGGCTGTAAGTGACGAGTGTTTGCCGGTTCAGCTCCCCGACGTGGAGCGATACGAACCGGGTGACGACGGTGCTTCCCCGCTCGCCGCGATCACCGAGTTTGTGAACGCGACCGCCAGCGACGGCACAATGGCGTGGCGCGAAACCGACACGATGGGCGGATTTGCCTGCTCTAGTTGGTACTTCCTCCGCTTCTGCGATCCTCATAACTTCGAGGAGGCATGGAGCCTCGAGAAAGTGAAGTACTGGATGCCGGTCGACTGCTACGTCGGCGGGGCGGAGCATGCCGTGATGCACCTGCTGTACGCCCGCTTCTGGACTAAGGTCTTGTTTGATTTGGGTCTTGTTCCGACCAAGGAGCCTTTCGCGCGCCTTCAAAATCAGGGTCAAGTACTCGCAATGACTCCCTACCGACTGCCCCGACCCGATGAGACGTTGGAGGTCGGTGAAGACGCGATCTTGATCGGGTTTGACGAAGCCGAGACCATGGCCGCCGATCAGCTCACGTGGAAGTGGGCGCGGATGAGCAAGTCAAAGGGGAACGTCGTGACCCCCGAGGAGGCAGTGGGCCTGTACGGCGCGGATGCGCTGCGGGTGTACGAACTGTTCGTGGCGCCCTTCGAGGCCGATGTCCAATGGTCCAACGAAGGAATGCAGGGGGCTGTGCGGTTCTTGAGCCGCATCTTTAAGATCGCCGCGGAACTCCAACCGATTTACAACCCGGGGTGGCGCAGGTCCTTGGGCGAGACGAATGGCTTGGCCAAAGACATTCGACGCTGGACCCACCAGACCATCAGCAAGGTCTCGGAGGACATCGAGCGGTTCGCCTTTAACACGGCGGTTTCGACGCTGATGATCTACGTCAACAACTTGAACGACGCCTTGCGCAAGCTTGACGCGCAGGATGCGAGCCAAGCGAGTGCGATCAGCGAGGCTTTGGAGACTCTGATTCTCCTCGTGAGCCCGATTGCTCCGCACAGTGCCGACGAAATCTGGTCCTCGTTGGGGCATGAAGGGTTTGTGTATCTGCAAGAGTGGCCGGTAGCTAACCCAGAACTGGCGGTGGCCGATGAGGTGACGATCGCCGTGCAAGTGAACGGTAAATTGCGAGACACCATCACGGTGCCGGCGTCTGCCTCCAACGAGGAGATCGAGACGCTCGCGATGGGCTCAGACAAGGTCGTGTTTCATCTTGATGGGAAGACCATCCGAAAGGTCATCGTGGTGCCCGGGAAGTTGGTGAGCTTTGTCGCGAATTAGTCTGCTTTTGCTTCTGACCACCTTCCTGATGTGGGGCTGCAGTGGAGGCGATAGCGCGCCCGTGGTCCGTTCGGGTGAGCAGTTCAATCAAATGGCGAAAGAGGCCGAGGTGACTTCTCGGGAGCCCTTGACACGGGCCGAGCGCGGCGAACCTTTGAGCGAAGAGGACAAGACCGCGCTAAGAAAATCTAAGCTCCTTTACACGGGGATGCGCGACTTCAACCCCGAACTGCCGCAAGCGCACTTCGCGCTTGCCAAAATCGCGCGGGCCATGGATGACGATGAAGAGGCTCTAGCAAATTTCAATCAAGTCATCCAAGTTTTGGCCCCGAAGAAGCCGCGCTCCATGCCCGAAACCCTACTCCTCGCCGAAGCCTACGGCGAAATCTCCCGGATGATGGTGTTGAGGGGCCAACTGGAGGACGCAGGCAACGCCGCGGACATGGCCCACGAACTCGCCCCCGCCGACCCGAGATTCCGGGTGGACCAGGCTTCGGTTCTGATCCAGACAAAAAGAGAAAAAGAGGCCCTTGCTCTTCTGAATTCGATCTTAGAATCGTATCCAGAGGATCAAAGGGCCCTCTCGCTTAAGAAGCTTCTAGCTCTTTAGTTATCGGTTCCGCCAAAGTTGGCGATCACGATGTCAATGTCCGCTGCGTCCACTTCCCCGCTGAAGTCAACGTCCGGCCAGATAGTTGGACCGTTCGTAGAACCGCCAAACGCCGCGATCACCGCGTCAATGTCCGCCGCGTCCACTTCGCCCGAGCCATCCACGTCGCCGTTTTGCAAGGTGAAATTGGCCACTGTGCTCGAGCTCAAAGTCACGTTTTGAGACTTCTTGAGGAATGAGCCGGACTTGATCGTCAGCCGGTAATTTCCAGGTAGGACGGAAGCAGGCTTGTAGGTGTAGGCGCCGTTCGCCGCGACTGAAATGGGACCGCTGTGAGCCAAAACGCCGCCCGGGGAGGTCCGCAGTTCTGCGGTGCCCGTAAACGCTGCCGGAGCAGAAATATCCTGCCGGGTGATCATCCCCATCACCTTCAGATCCATCGGTGGATGGGTGATATGCTGAATATTTCGGAATCGCAACCGAACGCCGTTAATCGCCACTCCGCCCACGGTGCCACTGGCAGTGCCCGCGGTCATGTCAATGAAGTTCGCCGCGTCGCCGCCCGTGTAGGTTCCCCGCGTATCCGCCGAGTCCTGGAGGGTAGGGATAACTGCCGGAGGAAGCGTTGCAAAGTTGGAGCGCAATGAGCCAGTGGTAAGAACGTTGTTGACGTTGACGTTGACATCCACGGGGGTTCCGTTATTGTCGAATTGGGTGACGATCTGGTATCCGCCCGCCTGAGTGAAAGTCTGCGATATCGCCCAAGTGACCTGGTTGCCCACCGTCGTCCCGGTCAAGTTGATCGGTTGAGTGGAATTGAAGATTGGGTTGATCGCATTGAGGGGGATAGTGAAGTTAGCTGAGCCGGCTGTCTTCGGGATCAGAAGCTCGGTGACGCCCACGTTCTGCGTGTAGGGCACCCAGAAAATGCTGACTCGAACCTCAATCGCGACGTTCATGTCCACTTGGGTGTAGGGCGCCGGAAGGTTGTCGCCCACGCCCCATGCGATCCGAGTTGCCGACAAAAAATTGCCAACCTGAGCCGACGCCACGCCAGCAGCGAGACTCAATGCCGCAAGAAAATATAATTTCATAGCTACATGATAGCGGCAATTCATTAAATTTCCAAACTGCGCACGTAAACAGCGGGTAAATTCTCTTTGTCCTTGGGCTGACGCTGTCGTGGCGTCGGTGAAAATGGGGAAAGTCCGGTGAGAATCCGGCGCTGTGCCGCAACGGTAAACCACTTCGAGTGGGAAAGTCCGAATGCCCTCCTGAGAATATTTGGCGCGGAGCTCACGAGCATGAGCGGGATGCGTAAAGCGGGCATGCCCGGCTTTGCCGTACCTCTCCTTTTCGGCTCCAAACCTGTTTGGGGTGCGGAAAATGGTGAGGGCAAGATCTGGGTTCACATTGATCGAATTGTTGGTGGTGATCGCCATCATTTCGGTTCTCGCGGCAATCCTCTTCCCCGTCTTCGCCCAGGCCAAATCGGCCGCCCAGCGCACCGCTTGCGCCAGTAATCTCAAGCAGCTCGGTCTCGCATGGCAACTCTATGCCGATGACTTTGATGGCGGAGTCTGCCCATCCTACTACCCAGTCGAAGGTGGCGAACTTGCCTGGGATTTTAGGCAAGGCGCCCAGCCTGGCCTACTCCACACCTATGCCAGAGAACCTCGCCTCGCCCGATGCCCCACGTTCAAGGGCAAGAGTTGGGGGCGGTTGCACACCGGCTACGCCTACAACGCCACCTACTTGGGCGGGGACTATTACGATGGCATCCTGCCGGCTCAATCTGGCCAGATTTCAGATCCTCCTGCCACGGCCCTCTTCGCCGACGCTGGCTTTTCCAGTCCCGTCTTTGGAGCGAACTACCTGCGCGCGCCTAACGACCCGCTCTTTGTGGCGGGAAAGGTCCACTTCAGGCATCTTGGGCGGGCCAATGTGCTCTGGGCCGACAAACACATGACCTCCTCCGCATCGCGATTCAATGTGCTCGCCTCCGAGCCGGAACTCGGCTCCCTTTCTCCGCAGGACCAAGCTTATGACCTGGAATAGAACCCTCGTTCCCGCCTTGCTAGCCTTGGCCTCCCTGGGCCAAGCCCAAGAAAGTTCTTGGTACGCACGATCAGTGGTGGCCTACAGCAACCTGGGAACGGGCATCTACGGCGACCCCACCGCAACCCTTGGCCCGCCCAGCCGCTGGGTTCGAGATACTCAAAACGGCGGACCAAACCAGCAGGTAGCCCCGAGCATCGGCTACGCCAGCTGGAACGTCAGCCCAACCGGTCAACCACTTCTCTGTACCATACGCCCCGGTGGCTTCATCACCCTGCGATTCCATCCGCCGATTCAAGACTCTGAGGCGAATCTGTTTGGTCAGGACTTCATCGTTTTCGGAAACTCGGTGTTGATGTGCAGCGAGTCTCTGACTTGGAACACCAACCTCAACCTCGCCAACGTCCTCGCCGGACCAGACTGGACGGAGCCCATGGCGGTCAGCGTCAGCCCGGACGGCATCCGCTGGTACACCTATCCCAACTCGGTAACCAGTGGGGCAGACGGACTCTGGCCCACCCAAGCGTTCCAATGGGACGGCAACACGGAGTCTTGGGGAGAGAAGAGCGACTTCACCCGACCTGTCCCCCCTTCCCTCACCCGATCCCAACTCACCGGACAAACCGTCGCTAGCGCCATCCAACTCTTCCAAGGTTCGGGTGGCGGCACCGCCTTTGACCTGCGCCCGAGCGGCTTCCGCTCCATCCGATTCATCCGAGTTGACGGCAACGGCGGCGAGCTAGACGCCATCGCCCGAGTCTCCCGCGCCATCGAAATGGTCCCAAGCACGAGCCCAAACTAACATGAAAGCACTCTCAACTCTCTCACTCGTCGCCTTTGCGTCTCTCGTTCACGCCGTTAGCTTTAGCGATATCCAGTTTTGGGTCGGTTCCGGTTCGAATGAGGCCGCCGTCGTCATTGATTTCAACGATGGTCAGGCTCCCAAATCGTACGTGTGGGGCTTCCGCTGGAACGGATCGGCGACCGGAGAGACCGCTCTCCGAGCCATCGTCAACGCCGATGCAAATCTCGACGCGGTTATTGACAGCTTCTCGTTCGGCGCATCGTTGAACACTGCCTCCTATCTGCCCCTCACCGGCGGCGGCTATCGCCACTCACGCGCTCAAGACTTTGGCGCGGGAGAGGTGTACTGGAGCTATTGGACGAGCGCGAATGAGAGCTCCTCATGGGGATTTGCCAGCACCGGAATGACCGATCGCGTCTTGGTCAACGGCGCGGTGGACGGATGGGCCTTCAGCAACCCAGGCTACAATGCGATTCCGCCAGCCGCGCCCGTTGCGGCGGTCCCAGAGCCTGCCTCAATCCTTGCGCTGTCCGCAGGCGTAGCGTCGCTGTTGCGACGACGTCGCCAATCTCATTCCGGGGCACCGGCGACGTACAAGTAGTCGTACTGCTCCGGGTCTTCCGCCAATTCTAAAGTGACGGGTGAATCAAAAATGGCCTGCCAACGCTCTTCGATCTCGCCCTCGTCTCGGACGATGCGGTCGTAGCTCTCGGTGTAAAAGGGCGGAAAACGCTCGCCCGATTTGGCGATGATCTGCTTCCCAGCTTTGATTTTGGCTTTCTCCAGAGTGTCGCTGAGTTCGTATGGCTCGCCGGTCGGCGCTTCTCGAACGCTGAACATGAGTTCGGTCACTTCCGGCAACACGCACAAGATCATCAAATCCCACCGCCGCCCTTCGGGCTTCATGAGGTTCTTCAGCAGAAGCCGTCGCTCCAGATCGTTAAGTTCTCGGCGATGTCGAAAAGTGACGTAGTACGTCACATCGTCCGCCCGCCAATGAGGCAAGCGCCCGCGCCAAATCTTGAAGTTCTCCCAACGGCTCACGAAATCGCCGCTTCCCCCCGTTCGCGGGTGCGAATCCGGATCGCGTCTTCGATTTCGCTCACGAAAATTTTTCCATCACCGATTTCGCCCGAACGGGTGGCTTCGATGATCGCTTCCAGAGTGGCCTCAAGCTCTTCGTCTTTCACCACGACCACGATCCGCATCTTTGGGATAAGATTGAGCGCGTAAGTGCTTCCTCGATAGAGGTCCGTTTGCCCCTGCTGACGGCCGTAGCCACGCACTTGGTCGCAGGTCAGCCCAAAGACCCCCGACGCCTCCAAAGCCTCTTTCACGGCCTCAAGCCGATTGATCCGAACCAGCGCTTCGATTCGCTTCATCGCCCGCTAGTTTACTAATGATAAACTCCGAGCATGAAGCTCTGGCGGCGGCAAAAGGCGAGTTCTGATGGCTTTGAGCTCCTCCGAGGGTTCAGCTCGGGTCTTGAGGATCCCCTGTTCTTGGTCCGCCGGGACGCGACGATTGTGTTCGCCAACGAGGCTGCTAAACGCACTTTCGGATTCAAAGAAATGGAAGGACGCACAATCCTCGCCATGACGATCAGCCACACGATGGAGCGCTTGGTCCGCGCGACGTTTGAGTCTGGATTACCGCAAGCTGAGGAGTTTGGGATTCGGACTACGGAAGACCTGGTCGTGATCGCCCGGGCATGGATGGACCCCTCCAACCGGGGTCAGGCCTACGTATTGCTTCGAAACGTCACCGCAATTCGGAAGTTGGAGCGAGTTAGACAAGACTTCGTGGCGAACGTGAGCCACGAAATTAAAACCCCGCTCACGACCATTCGGGCGATGGCGGAGGTGATTTCGGAAGTCGAGACTGAGGATGTTGGATTACGAGAGCGATACTTGCGCCAGATTCTCGCGGAGGTGGACCGGCTTTCGCTGATCGTGGACGATTTGCTGACCTTGAGCGTGGCCGAGGGGCATATTTTGCGGAAGGAACCTTGCGATTTTCGAGAGATTGTCGAAGGGTTGGTCGCCCAATTCCAACCACGAGCCGTCGAAAAAGGGCTCGAACTGTTGTTGGAGGCTCCCGAGTCGCTCCCGCTATACGCCAACCCGACGCAAGTTGCCCAGATTGCGCTCAACCTCATCAGTAACGCGGTCAATTACACGGCTGAAGGCTCAGTCAGGGTGGTGCTTTCGAGAGACGAAAAGTTCGCGAGCCTTGCCGTTTCGGATACCGGAATGGGAATTCCGAGCGAAGACCTGCCTCGGATTTTTGAGCGCTTTTACCGGGTGGACAAGAGCCGAAGCCGGGCGAGCGGGGGCACGGGGTTGGGACTCAGCATCGTGAAGCACATGGCCGAAGCACACGGTGGAACGGTAAGCGTAGAGAGCACTTTAAACCGAGGAACAACATTCCACGTGCATCTCCCCATCGACCCCGAAGCGGACTAGTCCGCCCGGAAGGTTTGGCCAAAAACTGTTGCGTCCAGCACTCGGTTGGCGAGGGGGCTGATATTCCCCACTCGGTCCACCGCCCCCACGGCGTATGCGCGGAGCGTGCCGCCAGCCGAACTGCGGGGAATGGTGACTGAGGTGGTCGTCGCTGGCAACACCTTGTGGGTCCAAACCGAGCCAACCAATGTGCTCACGGCCCACCATCGAGCCGGTTCCGTTCCCACGGGCGTCCAGCTGATCACATGATTCCCGGAACTCATAGTGAGCGACACGGTGGGCCGCATTGGCGGCACCGCATCCTTCCACGGGCTGGCCGGGGGCAACGCCTGCGCCGAATAGAGCGAAGCCTTCAGGGACGCCCGCAGGGAATTTGTGTTGTCCCGAATTCCCTTGATGCTGTAATGGACGTTGCCGGTCGCGCCGGCCGTGTTTCGAGTGGCCGAAACTTGGTCGAGAATCTCCTGGACGGGCCAAGTGAGATTCAACGTCTGGCTCGTGTAATTAGAGGGCCAGAGGTGACGATTTTGGGTGTTCTGGGAAGCCCACCACGCGAGGAGTGGAATGTAAGGCTGCCCCGTCGCTGAGATTCGCCAATAAAGCTGAGGCGACATGAAGTCCACCCATCCGTTGTTAAACCAGAGCTTCGAATCGCAGTAGATTTCGTCGAAGCTGCTCAAGCCAGTCACCCCGGCGGGGTTCCCCGGCTTCCAAATGCCAAACGGACCGACTCCGAAAAGCACATGACCCTTCCCTGGCTCGAGTCTGATCGAATCGTAGATGTCGAAAATAAAGTCGTTGACGTTCTTTCGCCGCCAATTCGCGAGCGATAAGCCACCGCCGTAGAGGGCGTACGTATTGCTGTCTGGGAACGCCAGGGAGCCGGAGGGATACGGATAGAAATAATCGTCAAACACGACCCCGTCGATGTCGTAGCGTCGTACAACATCCATGATCACGTTCTTCGAGTGAGTTCGAGCGGCCGGGTCGCCCGGATCAAGGAAATAGTCGCCGTTGTACTCACGCACTGATCCACTCAGAGAGCGGTATGGACTGGAGGGGGCGACGTAGGAGCTGCTGGATGTGGTCTGTGTGTCGTTCCACCCGATGCCCGGAGGCGGGGTGAAGCTGGGGGTATTGACAAACACTCGGTAAGGGTTGAACCAGGCGTACAGTTGGAGGCCGCGCTGCTTTGCGCCGGTGATCCACTCTTGAAGCGGGTCGTAGGCGACCGCAGGAGCGAGGCCTTGCCGCCCGGTGAGATAGTACGCCCATGGCTCCAAGGTCGAAGGATAAATGGCATCTGATTGGGCGCGGACTTGGAGGAAGACCGTCGTCATCTTCGCGTCCGCCATCGCATCCAGAATTGAGTTCATCTGGGTGCGCTGGCTGGCGACGTTGGCGCTGGTGTTGCCTCGCGTGGTGGGCCAGTCAATTTGGTAAACGGTCGCCACCCATGCGGCGCGCATTTCTCTCGGGATGGTCGGAACTTGAAGCAAAGAGGAGTTGATGAACGCCGCTCCCTGCGCCGCCGCCATCGCCGACATCGCCAAGCCCGCCCCCATGGACGCCATCCCTCTCCGGTTCACCACGCTATGCATTGTACAAAAGTTATTCCAAACTAGTTCACCGGACGACTTTATGGGGCGAAGCGTTCCCAGTTCGATCGATGAGCGCGACGCTCACGCTCGAAGCACCGCCGAGTTCTTTGGTCAAATCCAAGGTCTGTTGCGAGGCTCCGACCACCCGGACCACCTTCCATGCGTTCCCAAACTTCGCCTGAATCGCGTAGAACCGGGCGTCATCGGTGAGCGGATTTGGAAGAGTTAAGCGGCTTCCCTCCAGCTTGGCATTCGGGGATTTCGGCGCGAACGCGTCGAGCCACGGGGTGCTCGGCACCAACTTCCGCTCCTTATACGGACCCTCGATGAGCGCTTGGTTCAAGTTTTGCCAGTTGTTCAAGAAAGTCTTCATGCTGAAGTGAACTGCGCCATTGACGGCGGGCGTGTTGGTCATATTGAGTTGGCGAACCACCTGCTCCGGATTCCAGTTGACCGCGTTATCTCCCAAGCGGCTGGTGAACAGCCCAGGCCAAAGGTGGCGCTTTTTGCCGTTGGTGGACTTCCAGTAATCCAAGAGAACTGGGAAACTCTGCGGCGTCTGCTCGATCGGCCAGTAAAGCTGGGGCGAGAAATAGTCGCACCAACCCTCCTCCCACCACTTGAGGGCGTCGGCTGAAAGCTCTTCGTACTGGTCAATTCCGGCAGTGATGCCCTTCGGCACGCCTGGGCGATAGATGCCAAATGGGCTAATCCCGAACTTCACCCACGGCTTGCGCTGCTTGATGCCTGAGTAGAGTCGTTTGATGAAGTCATCCACGTTCTTGCGACGCCAGTCGCTGAGGCTGAGCTTCCCGCCCTGTCGCTGGAACGCCGCGTAGGTCTTCGCGTCAGGAAAAGGAATGGTCTTCCCGCTCTCGCGCACTGGGTAAGGATAAAAGTAGTCGTCGATGTGGATGCCGTCGATGTCGTAGCGTTGGAGCACGTCCATAAACACGGCAAAGCTGCGATCTTGAACCGACTTCGCCCCCGGGTCCATCCACATGAAATTGCCGTACTTGTAAACCACGTCCGGGTGGGTCTTGGAGATGTGCGACTTGTGCATCTCACCCTTCTGCGCAGGATGACCGGCGCGGTAAGGATTGAACCAGACGTGAAGTTCAATGCCTCGCTTGTGCGCTTCCGCTACCGTGAACGTGAGCGGATCGTAGTCTTGGCTTGGGCCTCCGCCGGAGTTGGCAGTCAGGAACCAGGACCAGGGTTCCAGCTTGCTCTTGTAGAGTGAGTCGGCGCTCGGCCGGATCTGGAAAATTATCGCATTCATGTTCAGCTTTTCAGCCGTGTCGAGGATGCGGATCATCTCGGACTTTTGCTGATCGGTACTGAGTCCTGGCTTTGATGGCCAGTCGATGTTATCGACTGTGGCGACCCAGGCAGCCCGGAATTCGCGGGGCAGGGCGGGAGGTTGGCTCTGAGTCAAAGCCGTCATGGCGAGCGTCATCGCAAGCATGCCTCACTATACGCTCCATTGGTCCTTCCGCGCGCCCCGCGATCTGCCAGAATCCAAGTCCGATGGCCGATGACATCAAGTTGACTTCCCTAGCCGCGTTCGCCCAAGAGCTGACGATCCCGATCGGCCTCACCCTTACAGAGGTCGAAGTGCAGACGGGCGCAGCGACGTTCGTGGATGGGAACCTGAAGCTCGCCGAACCGGGGCGGGTCACCGTCCGAATCTCGGCCAGCGCGCTGACCGCATTTGTCGCATCGCAACTTCCGCCGATGATCCGGAACCTGCAAATTGAGTTCCGAGATGGACTTATGCGGGCGGCGGCCACGGCGAAGGTCGTGGTTGAGGTTTCTGCTACCGCTGTTCTAAAACCCGTGGTCGTGGATGGAAAGGAACTGCACCTGCAGGTTGCCGATTTCGAAGGACCCGGCGTGGCCCGAGGGATCATGGAAAAGCAGCTCGAGAATCAAAACCCCGTATTCAAGGCTTCCGACGTCCCTTTCCCGCTCATCCTTGAGAAAGTTTCGGTGACGGAGTTTCTAGAGATTGAAGGGACCTGGAATATTGATCTTAACGAAAATCGCGAATAGAGCCCTTTGAAAATATTGCGTTCTCCCCTATAATGGTGCGCATGATGCCGCTAAAATCGCTTGCTCTCGTCGCGCTAACCACCTCCCTTCCTCACCTCGCCTCGGCCCTTGCGCTGCTCGGTAATGCCGGGGACGCTCCAGCCGCCGTTGCGAATACGGTCGTGCGAGTAGGGGCCGGAAGCGGCACCACCTGGCGTTCACGCGGTACGGGCGTGGTCGTCGGGCTCAAGCGCGACGTCACGGGCAATGCCGGTTGGCTCGTCGTCCTGACGGTTGACCACGCGGTCAAGATTGCGGACGCCAATCCGACCGACCTTTGGGGCATCGGGTTTGGAAATCAACCGAACAGCCCGGTCTTTGCGCCTTCTCTCAGCAGCGCAAATCAGCAGTTCGTGACCTACCGCTATTCGGGCCAGCCCGCAGGGCAGAATCCTGTTGACCTCGGGGTGATCGGAGTGCGCATCGCCGACGTCACGACTCTGGCCGCGATGTCCATCGCCGCCCTCGGGGAGGCAGCGGCCGACGACGATGTCATCATGTTTGGCTACGGATTGCGAGCGAATGTCGTTCAAGCCGCGCGCGCCTACGTCCCAATTTCAGATACTTACGGCACCCTGCGCCAAGGCAAACACAAAGTTGGAACTCTGGAAAACTCAACTCATGAGCTCTCCTCTTCCCCAACTGGCAGCTACACCCAAGCTTCGCTCCGCTACCGTATGTCCATGACTCCGGCAAGTGGCACCGTCACCGCGGCAACTCCCCACTTCCTAAACGGGGACTCCGGCGGACCCACGTTTAAGAAAGTTGGTGAGGATTACAAATTGGTGGGCATCCACGTGAGTTCTGGCTCCGACAGCACGGGCGCAGTGTTTGAGAACTTCAGTTCGTACGACGCGAACGTCCACACCTACCGAACCTGGATCAACGGTCGGATAGAGGCCGTCCCCGAACCGGCGTCCATCACCGCGCTCGGCGTCGGTGCCTTGGCCCTCCTCCGCCGTCGCCGACGGTAATCCTCGGGTATCTTCTCACCCGTCTCTCGTGGGTGAGTGGCGGAATTGGTAGACGCACTGGATTTAGGTTCCAGCGTAGCGATACGTGAGAGTTCAAGTCTCTCCTTGCCCACCACTCCCTTTTGCAACAGTCGGGCGTCCCATCCATCGTGGACTTTCGCATTTGGGCCCTCCTCTCCGCACTCTTCGCGGGCATGACTGCCGTGCTGAGCAAAAAGGGGCTTGAGGAAGTCCCGGCAAACCTCGCGTTGGCGGTCCGCGTGACGTTCATTTTGGTCATCACTTGGGCCATCGCCATCTTCAGCAAAGAGACCAAAGTTGCCGAACTAACCAGCCGCCAAATCGTGCTGTTGGGCTTATCCGCGGTTGCTACGGGTGCGTCGTGGCTGTGCTATTTCAGGGCGCTTCAAGGAGGGCCTGTTTCGGCGGTTGCACCGATCGACAAACTAAGCTTTGTGGTCGCAATTGTGCTCGGAGTGGTGATTCTCCAAGAAAAAATCTCTTGGCCCACGATCGCGGGTTCGGTACTGATCGTCGCCGGAGTGTTGGTCACCCTTTCTGGGAAGAACTAGCCCAACGAGGGTCCTCGAATCGCTGGATTTCAAGGCGATAGCCGTTGGGCTCTTCGGCGTAAAAGTGGTAGATCTGAAACCGCTCGTTGAGCCTAGGATCTCCGTCGCAACTCACCCCTGCCGCGATGAGCCGAGCGTGCCACGCGTCTACGTCGTCGGTGACCAAAGTTAGGATGGTCTTGCTCGGATCGGAGTGAGCGGTTTCGGAAGCGCAAAATCCCCAAAATCCGCCCCCGGCCCGGAAGATCAAACACGTTCCTTGGTCCAAAACTAGCTCCAATCCGAGCGTCTCAGTGTAGAAGTCACGAGTCCGCTCGAGATCAAACGTGGGAAGGAAGACGATGGAATCCACAGCCCATTTTGGCCCGGTCGTGCGCCATACTTTTGGGCATGCTCAAAGTCGAGTCTGGTGGCCCGGTGGCCACGATCACTCTGGACCGTCCCGAGGTTCGAAACGCACTCAGCGATCATCTGATCCTCGCTCTGGGCGATGCGTTTCAGAATCTGCCCGAGGGAACGAGAGCCGTAGTGCTTACCGGGGCGGGTTCGGCTTTTTGCGCCGGGGGCGACCTCGAATGGATGAAGCGAGCCTCCAACTACACGACCGAACAAAATTTCCAGGACGCGCTTAAGCTCGCAGCCCTTTTCGAAGTCATCGCCACCTGCAAACCGATCGTCGTCGCCAAGGTCAACGGACACGCATTCGGTGGCGGCGCCGGACTGGTCGCGGCTTGCGACGTCGCCGTCGCGAGCGAATCAGCCCTCATGAGTTTCAGCGAAGTAAAACTTGGCCTGGTGGCGGCAACCATCTCCCGCTTCGTGGTACCAAAGATCGGGCAAGGCCACGCCCGTGCACTGTTCTCTACCGGCGAAGTCTTTAGTGCGGAGCACGCTTTGCGCATCGGCCTAGTCCACGCGGTCGGAGCACTTGATTCACTCGACGAATTGGTCACAGCTAAGCTGAAAGCGATCCTGGCCGCGGGTCCCGAGTCGGCCCACGCCAGCAAGTTGCTCGCCCAGGACCCTGCGCTTGATCCGGAGCGAGGCGCGAGAATGCTAGCCGAGCGACGAGCCACTCCAGAAGCCCAAGAGGGCATCGCCGCATTCCTGGAGAAGCGCAAGGCCAGCTTCGTGGTGGACCCATGATCAAGAAACTGCTCATCGCGAACCGAGGCGAGATCGCCGTGCGAGTCATCAAGACCGCCCGCGAAATGGGCATCAAGACCGTCGCGATTTACTCCGACGTTGACGCCAACTCGATGCACACCCAACTGGCGGATGAAGCCATTGCCTTGGGTGGTAACTCGCCCGCCGAAAGCTATTTGGTCATTGAGAAAGTCTTCGATGCGGCCCGACAAACCGGCGCTGATGCCGTCCATCCGGGATACGGATTCCTATCCGAACGCGCCGAATTCGCCGAAGCTTGCCTCGCAGCAGGCATCACCTTCCTTGGCCCAAGTCCAGATGCGATGCGCGCGCTAGGAGGCAAAATCGAAGCGAAGCAACTCGCCGTTCGAGCCGGAGTTCCGGTCACGCCGGGATTTTTTGAAACTGGCGCTTCAGATAGACAGCTTAAAGCAGCGGCAGACGCCATCGGCTACCCCGTTATGCTGAAAGCCAGCGCGGGTGGCGGCGGTCGAGGCATGAGGGTGGTCCATACAGCCGCCGAGTTCGATGAGAACCTGAAGATCGCCCAAGACGAGGCGCTGGCCGGATTCGGCGACGGCACGATGATGGTCGAGAAGCTCGTGCAACGACCTCGCCACATCGAAGTCCAGATCATCGCTGACCAACACGGCGACGTAGCCCCTCTTTACGAGCGAGAGTGCAGCATTCAGCGGCGTCACCAGAAGCTGATCGAAGAAGCCCCCTCGCCCTACATCGAGCTCCATCCCGACATATGGGACCGCATGCGCGAGGCTGCCGTGAGCTTGGCCCATGCCGCGAAGTACCACGGTGCGGGGACGGTGGAGTTCATTGTGGATTCCGCCAGCGGCGAGTTTTACTTCCTCGAAGTCAACGCCCGGCTCCAAGTGGAGCATCCGGTCACCGAGGGCATCACCGGTCTTGACTTGGTCCGGCTTCAGATTGAAGTCTCCAACGGCGGGGCGCTGGCGGATCTCATCCCTGACTTTCTTCCCGGCGACCGTAAGCGCATCCGAGGGCATTGCATGGAGGTCCGGATCGTGGCCGAAAACCCCGCGCAAGGATTCATGCCCAGCATCGGCGCGATTGTCGGCTGGGCAGAGCCCAAAATCCCCGGCGTGCGCATCGATACCGGCTTTGGTCAAGGCAGCGAGATCACGCGCTTCTACGACAGCCTGATCGCGAAAGTGATCGTCGAAGCGCCGAACCGCGGCGAGGCGATTTCCAAGATGGTCAACGCCCTAGAGGATTTCCATATCCTTGGAGTTCGGACGAACATTTCGTACATCTTGGATGTCCTTCGCCACCCAGAATTCGCGGCGGGAGACTTCGACACCGGCTTCTTGGGGCGATCCTTCGAGCGATGGCAGGAATCTACCGACTTCCCACTCGAACTCGCCGACCTACTTCCCTTCGCGATCAGCGCAAGCAAAAGCGGACCGACCCAGGCGGTCCCGAATCCGGCATGGATGACCTCGGATGGGTGGCGAAATGCTCGCTAGTCCCGTCGAAGAAGCAAGGCGAGTCGAAGTGCTTCAGGCAATCTTGGAGGCCACCGCCGAAAACAAGACCATCAAGCTTCCGGACTTCGATCCGGAGTTCAGTCAGCCCAGCCGCTCTGTGGCTAGTGTGACCGTCGGGCTAGAGCCAAATCCGTACGGCGGCACGGTTGGCGACTTGCGTTACCAATTTGAAGGGGAGGAAGACCTGCTCCACGTCATCATCACGCGGCTCGACGAACAGCCCATCGCGGTAGAGGCAGCCCGCGAACTCGCCGCTTTCTTGTTCCGAGGGGTTCCGCCCGCCCTGGTTTGGCTCAAGCCGGGCGAGTACTCGCAGCATTTCTACCTCGGCCACGACGATTTGGCCCAGTATGTCTCGCTGGATTAGCGAAACCCCGCGTTCTTACTATCACTGCGGCACGAATATTGTGATTCGTTGTGGTGTGGCCTCGGCCCATCCAACTTTATGCAAATCTCGCGCTTCTTCAGTCTCTTCGCCTTGACGCTCACCGCTGGCATCGCCAGTGCACAGCAACCCAAGTTGTTGCTCGATCCGGCCTCCAAGCCGATGGCTTCGTCCATCTTTGCCCCCGACGAATTGACCGACAAGCTCCGAGCCCGCACCATCCAAGAAGCAGAGCGAACTTTGCGCTCCCCAATTGAAGGCTACAGCTTGGTGCAGAACTCGCTTCTCACCACCTCGCGAGACGTCCTGGCGAACGTGATGAACGTGAGCATGGCTTACCGGATAACCGGCGATACCCGCTACAGCGAGCACGCCCGAACCCAACTCCTCACCGCCGCCCAGTTCGCCGATTGGTACCCCGGCCACTTCCTCGGTACCTCCGAGATGACACTCGCAATGGCGATTGGCTACGACTGGCTCGGTTCCGCGCTCTCCGAAGCCGACCGAACCACGATCCGAACCGCGATTGTCACCAAGGGCCTCAATCCAGGGCTAAACGAATTCAGCCGCCGCACCGACTGGACGAAGAACGGCACCAACTGGAGCCAGGTCTGCGGCGCAAGCCTCGCGATGGCCGCCATCGCCATCCAGGATAAGGAGCCTAAGCTCGCTCAGCGCGTGCTGGCCCTGGCGATTCCTGCCGTGAAGCGCGCTTCGAAAGACTACAAAGAGGGCGGCATCCCCAGCGAAGGCCCCGTGTACTGGCGCTACGGAATGGCATTCCACACGATGCTGAACCGCACCCTGGTCAACAACTTCGGCGCGAAGCAGAGCATCCTCACTGACCGCGCCTTCCCGGTAACCGCTTGGTACCCGGTCTACGTTCAAGGCACCAGTGGCAAGAACTTCAACTTCGCCGATTCAAGCGACTGGTTCGTCCCGACTCCCGCCACCCTGGAGCTCGCCCGACAGACCAATCAGCCCGGCATCGCGGCGTGGACCAACGAGCGCATCTTAGACCTCCTCGATGATCCGCAGAACTGGATCGAAGAGCACCGCCTCAGCGCTTTATTCCTTGCTTGGAACGACACCACCACCGAATTCAACCCTACCAATCTTCCGCTCGATCGCGGATTCGACGGCAAGCAAGACATTGTGACTATGCGAGGCTCCTGGACCGATCCCAACGCCAGCTTCGTCGGCATCAAAGCCGGTCAAAACGGCGTACCCCATGGTCAACTCGACCTCGGCTCCTTCGTCTTCGATGCTCTCGGCGTTCGATGGGCGATGGATCTCGGCAAGGACAGCTATTCCCTCCCCGGCTACTTCAGCTCCCAGCGGAGCTCCTACTACCGAGTGAGCACCGCGGGCCAAAACACCCTCAACTTCGGCGCGAACCAAGGCAAGAACTCCAACACTTCTATCCGATCCGGCCTCAACACCGCACAGCCCTGGGCGACGATTGACCTCACCCGCGCTTACTCCGGAGTTCGGAACATCACCCGTGGCTTCACCTTCGTCAATCGCACCGACCTCGTGATCACCGACCAGGTGACCCAGTCCAAGAGCGCATGGCGATGGCAGATGATCACCCCCGCCACCATCACCCTTGGCGGCCACCAGGCACTGCTCGAGAAGGACGGCAAGCAGCTCGTCGCCGAGATCCTCTCCCCCGCCGGTGCCCAGTTCTCCATCGCCAGCACCCGGCCTCCACTCGCCATCGAGAATCAGAACCTGGGCACCCAGATGTTGACGGTAAACATGCCCGCCGGCACCGCCAAGCTCCAAATCGCCCTCCGCCCGGTACGCTGAGTCCGGACTGAAGTACCCCGCTGAGATGGCATCAGAGCCATCCGCGGGGTACAATCACGCTGAATCTCACACGATCTCGGTTCGCGCCGGGTGCTTTTCATTTCTCGATCTCGATCCTGACCCGAACGGCAAAGCGCGGAGAACCAAACCGGATCGGAGGCTAAACCCGAAAAGAAAATGGCACAACTCAGCATGAAGGAACTCCTCGAAGCAGGAGTCCACTTTGGTCACCCCACGCGCAAATGGAATCCCAAGATGCGCCGCTACATCTATGGCGCGCGCAACGGAATCTACATCCTTGACCTTCACCAGACGATCAAGCTTTTTGAAGACGCGCTCGAATTTGTAAAGAAGAAAGTCGAAGACGGCGGTAGCGTCCTCTTCGTTGGCACCAAGAAGCAAGCGCAAGCGGCGATCAAAGAATCCGCCCAACGCTGCGGCCAGAACTGGGTCTGCGAACGATGGTTGGGCGGAATGCTCACCAACTGGAAGACCATGACCGCACGCATCAACCGACTCAAGGAGTTGGACCGAATGATCGCCGATGGCTACATGGAGCGACTCCCGAAGAAGGAGCAGCTCAAGCGCATGGAAGAGCGCGATAAGCTGAACCGCTACCTCGAAGGCATCCGAAATCTCCAGGGCCTTCCCGCCGTGATGTTCGTCGTGGACGTCACCAAGGAAGACATCGCCGTGGCCGAAGCCCGCAAGCTTGGTATCCCGGTTGTCGCCATCGTGGACACCAACTGCGACCCCGATGTCGCCGACGTGGTGATCCCAGGCAACGATGACGCCATCCGCGCCATCCGATTGGTCTGCGGCAAGTTCGCCGAAGTCATCCTTGAAGCTCGACCTCTCTCCGACGCCATCATCGGCGAAGGCGAGTTCACCGACGCTGACCTCATGGACGAAGGCGCCGCCATTCCGGTGGACGAAGAGCTAATGCGAGCATTTGCGGTTGACGAAGATGCTCCCGCCGCAAAGGTTGAAGTTGAAGTCGTCCCGACTCCAGCTCCCGCTCCGGTTGCTCAAGAGGTGAAGGAAGAAGCCAAGGCCGAAGAGCCCGCCGCCGAAGCCGCACCAGAAGAAGCACCAGCAGAAGCTCCAGCCGAAGAGAAAGCGTAGTTTTTGGTTGGGGTTAGTGAGGATTGGTTAGGTTGGTACGGGCTATCCGAACCAACCTAACAACCCAAACCGACCCAAACCTTTCCCCCCCAGACCCCACACCCTAACCCCCAAAACCCCAAATCCATGGCAGCCTACACAGCAGCAGACGTAATGCGGCTCCGAGCGGAGACCGACGCCCCCATGATGGAGTGCAAAGCCGCGCTTGAAGAAGCCGGTGGAGACTTCGAGCGAGCCAAAGCAATCTTGCGAGAGAAAGGCAAAGCCGCCGCCGCCAAGCGAGCCGACCGAGCCACCGGCGCAGGCATTGTCGCCGTCGCCAATGGTGACAACGCCATCGCCGCAGTCGTGGTCGAATGCGAAACCGACTTCGTCTCGAGCAACGCCGACTTCAAGGCTTCCGTCCAAGGAATCGCCGATACGGTGCTGGCCAAGGGCACCGCGGGCCTCAGCCCCGACGACGCGCTCCAGCTCACGGGCACTGACGGCAAGACCATCAAGGACGTCATCGAAGAACTCGTGGGCAAGATCCGCGAGAACATCGTGCTGAAGCAAGTCATCAAGCTTGAAGGCGGGAGCTACGGTTCCTACGTTCACCACGACGGCAAACAGGGCGCCGTGGTCGAGCTCAGCGTGAAGCACGACGAAGTGGGCCGAAACCTCGGCATGCAGATCGTTTCTCTTCAGCCCGAGTACCTCCACAAGGATCACTTGCCTCAGGATCGAATCGCCAAGGAAATGGAGATCGAGATCGAGCGAGCGATGCAAGAAGGCAAGCCACGCGAAATGGCCGAGAAGATCGCCACGGGCCGCGTCAACAAGGAATTCGTGAAGTCCACCGTGCTCCTCGAGCAGGGCTTCTTCAAGGATCCCGCCAAGTCTGTCAACCAGTACATCAGCGAGACCGCCGGCGACCTTCAGGTCAAGGCGTTCTACCGACTCAAAATCGGCGGCTAAGTACCACAATTAAAAAGAGAACCTCGGTCGCTTCGACCGAGGTTTTTTTGTACTACTTTCTTCGGCGTCTCAACAAGCCGATGAGCCCCGCGCCAAGCGCAACCATGGTCAATGGCTCCGGCGCATTGATGATCGCGTAATGACCGTTTTCTACCGGGTCGAGTCCAGTTCGTTCGTACGTTTGTATCAAGCTCGGGACAATGTTGAGGTCGTACTGGCGAACACGGGTGGTAGTCACCGCGCTGCTGCTGCGACCGGCTACATAAAATGTATTGTGGCCCAGTGCTAGACCCGGAGCCGTACCAGTCACGGAGTTGTAGTCCGTAAAAGTGGTAGTCAATGCAAGGGATGAACCGATTGTCGTGCTGCTAATCGAGCTTCGGCGCATGACGAGAGTCCCAGCTTGATTCGCCATCCAAAACACATTGGAGCCAATCACCATCAGATTGCTGATCGCGTTCGCCGCGACGGTGGAAATCGTTGCGGTTGCCCCGTATGCGTAGGTCTGCATGTTCACCGGCTGAATCACCGTCTGTGAAGAAGTGTTGATCCCAACAAGATAGCTCGTGTTTCCAAAACTCACCCCGGAGACGTAGTTGACACCAGCAGGCAAAGTGAAGTCGCTGTGGAGCTGGAACAAGTCGGTGCTTCTAAGTGCCCGGACGCCAGTTGCCAAACCATAAAGGTACTTCTGGGTCGATTCATTCCAAATCAAAGCCGTCCCACCAAGGTAGGCGCCAGAAAGCAACGTTGAGCCCGTGTGAGGGTTTTGAGATCGCACCCGGCCCGTCGAATCTAGAATGGTCGTTCGGTCCAGAATTGAATCGTAGGCCACGGATTTTATAGGACTTGGTGAGGCCGCATAGCTCCCCAAAGGTACGTTGCTTTCGGGATCAAGCCTGAAAATGCGTCCACTGTCGCTCGGTGCGAACAACATCTCAAAGGTCGCATGGCTGACCGCACTCGCGCCCACCATTCCAAACGCTAGACTCAATTTCCAAGGGTTCATGTCTGAATTATAAGGAGTTCAGTGAATAACGTCAAGCGAAATTTCACTTTTGAATTTTAAATTCGTCCACCGTGTCGCCTTTGATATTTATCTGCTTCAGTGAAAGCGTCCCGCCGTTCACGTCAATCACGCTGAACGAGTGCTGGGCAATGTACTTCGCCTGGAACGGATTCCACTTGTCGGGCTGATCGTTGAGTTCGCGGTTGTACAGTCCCGCGCCGCCACCGCCATCCACCAAATAAATCACGCCCTTCGGCCTCAAGACACTGACCCCGTCAAAGGACCGGTCGACTTTCCAATCGTTCTTTTCTAGCTCCTCTTTGCTCACCCCGCGCTTCCCTTCGGCTTGGATCGGGAAGGTGCGCTGGTAGTTGTGGACGTGGCCATTCAGGACCAAGTCCACTCCGCCGTCCTCGAACGCGTCAGCGAGGACGCGCATCTGCTTCTGAGCTTGGTGGGTAGGCGAGGAGTGGAATCCGGGATGGTGATACACCACCACCTTCCACTTCGCCCGGCTCTTGGCGAGGTCGGATTTCACCCATTGTCGCAGCCGCGGCTCAGCCCAGTTCACGTACGGATTGGAGTCCAGGATCAAAAAGTGTGTGTTGCCGTAGTCGTAGCTGAAGTTCTGGCTCTTCAAAAAGCGTGGTCCGGAGGCTTGGATCAGCCTTTGGATCGCTTCTCGCGACCCTACGATGCTCGGCACTCCAGACTTGTTGAACTG
The DNA here is from genome assembly GCA_031425375.1 of Chthonomonas sp. GTDB lineage: Bacteria > Armatimonadota > Fimbriimonadia > Fimbriimonadales > Fimbriimonadaceae > JAFLBD01. The sequence goes on from JANPJF010000004.1 coordinate 290,114, forward strand.
AAAACTCGGGCCATTCAGGGGCTGGTACCAGTTGAAGAAATAGGCGTATCGGTCAGGTTGAACCCATAGATCCCCATGAGCCAGGTCGTGATTCCCCGCCGCACCCACCACCAAACTCCGACTCAGCAACCGCGAGCCGGTTTCGGGGGAGTCCACGTCCGGATTGTAAACCGGGAAAAACTTGTCTCGATACTCGCTCACGCGGCCCGTGTTGTACACAATATCGCCGGTGATCAGCACCTTATCGGGCTTCGCGAGGCCTGCCTGATACGCGACCTGCCGCTGTTCCTTGCTGCCCACCGAGCAGTCCCCGAAGACCACCATGCGGTAGGGCTGGGCGGCCGTCTTGGGCGCCATCGCCTCGCCCTGGAACACCGATTTCCCTTCGTGCAGGACTTCATAGCTGAACGCCTTCCCAGGGGCAAAGTCGGTCAACTCGGCCCGGTGAATGCGATAGTTCGGCACATTGACCATGTCAACGAGCGCCGATTTCGACCCAAACTTCCGCGCAGCCGCGCCCTCTTGCGTCACGCGAACCTCATAGCCCGCCGAATCATCAGCTTGGGTTTGCCAGACCAGCTCCAGCGACTTGCCTTCGTAAAACTCCCCTAGCTGGAGGTACGGCTTCTCGACAAAGAGGGGCGCGGTGGAAAGGCTGGCGACGAGCGCGAGGGTGTTGAGCATTGGGTCTATGCTACCGGAGCCGGATTAACGCTTTGTTGGCACGGGGAGACTCCACCGCAAATCACGGTTGGAAGCACCCCTAAATCGGTTTGAAGTGATGAATGTGATGAACGTGATGAAGGAATAGGGGCAATTTCTAGGGTGTTGCGGGAATCAATTTCGGCAAGTGGGACAGCTGGGGACACATTGGTAAGCAGGATGCGGAACACAGTGTCAACTGCCAACATTGGACTTCGCTCGCTCCAGGTGCAAGAGTTCGTCGGCTTCTAAAGCGAATCAAGGAACGCGCGGAGGGCCAACGGCCCGGCCCTATCCCAGCCTAGGGCATCGCCCTAGGTTATTGCGAAATGTAAATGAGGGCTGAAGGCCCGGCCTATCGGTTGGCCCCTGCGGACCGATGGCGCAGGCTTTCAGCCCTTTGGGGATCCACTTTCGCCACCTAGGGCGGTGCCCTAGGCTGGGATAGACCGGGCCTTCAGCCCTGACCGAGCGTACGCTTGCGTCGGGGCGCTTAGGTATTCGCTAGTAATCGCAGAAAGCATGCACCACAAGGCTATGGATGGGAATCCTATGGCCGCCGATGCCGTTCAATGTTTCCAATGGTGTCAAATATTTGAAATTGAAGCGCCTTTGGTTCCTGATTGGAGTGGCGGTTTTGGCATCGGTGGCGGTCTTCCTGGCCGGGATTGACCAGGCAGCCCGTACGGCATACGTCACCCTCACCATCCGCGGAGCGTCTGGCAAGGTCGTTACGGTTGAGTACCGAACTCCGATCTTCGCAGGCTGGGAGAGGAACGTCTCCTTGGAAATGTCAAGTGGAAGTTCGCCGGTGGAACTTCGCCTATCTCATGGGGTCACCAATGTTCGCTTCAGGAGTGGCGGGGGGTCGGTGGCGTACAAGGTTCGATGCGTCTCAGAGCCAAGTGACGAGTGGGTTTTTGACCCCGGTCAGCAAGCTTTGAAGACCGCCTTCGCCGACGTGAGCGAGAGGATTTTGAGCGAATAGTAGTCAGCATTCGAAGCTTGACTACATTCGAGAAGCATTCGATAAGCGCAGGCAGGGCCAGGAACACCTGCCAAGATATTGCGCAGTTTCACGCTTTTCGTGCATTATGTAGCGGGATATTCACCATGACACGCATCGCGTCTGCTTCCTTCTTTGTTTTGTTGGGCTTGCTGGGGCTGCTGTTCGGGGTCGGAATGCTGGTCATCAGCCGATCGCAGTTGCCGCCGAACATCGCAATGATGGCCGCGGGCGGGTTTGCGGTCACCGTCGTGCTTATTCAATACGCCATCAGTCCCTGGCTGATTGATCGGATCATGACGATCCGATGGACGAACACGATGGAGTTGGGGCCAGATACGGACGCATGGATGAAAGCGACGTGCCAGACGTTCAAAATCAACCAGCCAAGGTTCGGCATTATAGAGGACGTAGGGCCGAACGCATTTACTTACGGGAACGGCGATTGGAACGCCAGAGTGGTCGTAACGCGTGGGGTGATCAATGCGCTGAGTCCCGATGAGTTGCGTGCGGTTCTTGCTCACGAGCTTGGGCACATCAAGCATCGCGACTTCATCTTTATGACTCTGGTCCAAGCGATTGTCCTCGCCATGTATGCGGTGTTCCGCATGTCGCGAATGAGAATTGGGCGCGACAGTCTGGCGATTGGTCTGGTGTCTTGGCTGGCGTATCAAGCCGCTTTCTACATCTCCTTACTGCTATCTCGACTCCGCGAATATATGGCTGACTATGCTTCAGCCCAGATACTGAGGTCGGGTAACCCGCTCGCATCAGCACTCGTTAAAATTTCTTTCGGCTTGGCCGATACCTCTGGCACTGCGCGTCAAGCGGCGCATATTCCGGCGCGGCGCGTACCTCTGCGACCAGCTACGGCTACATCATCAATGGCTGCCACGCCAACGAACGTGCCCGAACCGAGCGTCTACGACTACGATGCTCCGCGAAAGGACATTTCTGGATTGGGTAGTCGTGGGGACATCAGCCCTGAGCTGCTATCGAAAGTCCAAGCGGTTCAGAGCGAGGCCGACCGAAGACAGTCGGAGCCGCTCCTGGAGCTATTGGGGCACCGAACGTCGTCATCACCTCAGCCTGCCACCACGAAAGGCTCTGCCAAGCTGAATGCCTCCTCGCTGGGTGCGTTCGGCATAGCCGGTCAGTCTTCCATGCTGGCGGCGGTGAGTTGGATGAGCGCTTCGGGTGGAATCGACACCAAGAATTTTGGGCTTGCTGCACGATGGGAACTGTACAATCCTTGGGCGAAAATCGCCGAAATCTTGAGTACTCATCCCTTGACGGCGAGGCGAATACAGGCACTGATGAAGCTGAACTCTCTGTGGGGCGTTCAATCACAATTTGATCTGAGCGAAGTTCAGCCAGGCCGGTATCCGCGGTTTGTGGGTGATCTGCTTGTGATGGCGCTTCCATGGATATTCGCCGGATGTGCCCTCGCTGCAACCACGAATCTGCCGATGGGTTCATCACCGATGCGCATGATCGGAATAGTGCTGCTCGCACTGTTCACAGGATCACTCATCAAGCACGTGTTGATTTATCCCGGATCGCCGGTTCGCGCAAAGGTCATTGGGCTGCTCGGTGAACTGAATGTTTCCCACGTTAACCCGCGCCCGGTAGTTGTCGAAGGCACCTTCACCGGATACGTCGACGCAGGTTTCTTTTGGGCACACAACTTCGTGCTGCAGGACAACACGGGGTTCATCGCAACGAGCTATCTGCAGCCACTCGGAGCGCAGTACTTAATTGGAATGTTTAAATCTGGGCAGAGCCTTGGACGACCAGTCCGGGTTGAGGGGTGGTACCGCCGATTCGGTAATCCGGTCCTAGAGATCTCCTCATTCGAATTCTTGGATGATAAGAAGCGCCATCGAGCCTACTACTCGATGTTTTTGACTGCTTTGTATTTGCTCGGGGCCGTGCTGGCCGGCGTGTTGATCGTTTTGAAGTAAATGTTGTCTTCCCGTGAGTCGTGACTATTCTTGCCATAAGGCGCTATAGCTTCAGCGTGAAGTACACCGCGAACTCGTCAGGGTAGACGAGTTCGTCTTCATCGTCGTAATCGTAGAGGCTGAGATCGAAGCCGTTGAGTTCGAAACCGTGACTCAGATACCAATCGATGGCGGCGGGGTTGGTGTTTTGGGTTTCGGCGAAGAGGTGGCGGGCGAACTTGTCTTTGGCATGAGCCACCGCGCCCTGCAGGAGTTTCGTGCCGATTCCCTGCCCGCGCAGATCGCGGTCCACGTGGAGGTGGGTGAGGTTCGCGCGGCGGTTCCACTGCTCCCATTCGACGATGGCGAAACCGAACGGCATGGTGAACGGCTCGGTGTCGTCCACCGCGATGAGGAAGAGGTCCTCTTCGGAGAAGTGCATGTTGTACGCCTTCTCGCGAGGCTCGTCAAGATCGTGTCTTTCGAGGCGGATGGAGAGGCCGTCTCGGACTGCGTGGTAGATGAACTCGGTTTCGAAGCCGTTGTCGATCAGCGGCATTTGGTCGCCGTAGGTCCAGGGACGGATGGTCATGGGGGGATTATAGCGAGGCGAAATCGATTTCAGATTTCAGATTTAAGATTTTAGATTTCAGATTTTTAAGGCGTCCCCCATCACCCATCACCCATCACCCGTCCCCCATTCCCGCTCCCGGTACAATCAGCATCATGTCATCCGACCATCCGGCCCCCAAGTACAAGCGTGTCCTCCTGAAGATTAGCGGGGAGATGCTCGCGGGGGAGATGGGGTTTGGGTTGGATGCGAGCACGCTCAATTACATCGCGAGCGAGATCGTGAGCGTGGCCAAGGCCGGGGTAGAAGTCGCCGTAGTCGTGGGCGGTGGCAACTTCATCCGGGGCGATGCGTTTAGCCAGACCGGCGGATTTGACCGAAGCGTGGCCGACCAGATGGGCATGATGGGCACCGTCATCAACGGCTTGGCCCTGCAAAACGCCATCGAGAAGAACGGAATCCCGGCCCGAGTTCAAAGCGCGATTACGGTAAGCCAAGTCGCCGAGCCTTTCATCGTGCGCCGCGCCCTGCGCCATCTCGAGAAGGGACGGATCGTGGTCTTCGCGGCGGGAACGGGCAACCCGTATTTCACCACCGACACCGCTGGCGTTCTCCGCGCCCTCGAGATTCACGCCGACGCCCTAATCAAAGCCACCAAGGTGGACGGGGTGTACGACAAAGACCCGCGCAAGCACACCGACGCCGTGAAATACGACACCGTCGGCTACAACGAAGTGCTCGCCAAACAGCTTGCGGTGATGGACATGACCGCCTTCACGATGTGCCGGGAACATAAGCTTCCGGTGGTCGTGTTAGACTTGAACCAGAAAGGCGCGATGCGGCAAGCGGTGATGGGTCACCCGGTCGGCACCGTCGTCTCAGGAGAATAACCATGGAAGCGTTGATACAAGAAGCCGAGCGGCGCATGAAGGCCGCCATTGATGCGATGTTGCACGACTTCGCCACTTTTCGAACCGGACGGGCCAACCCCGCCATCTTGGACCGGATCACGGTGGACTATTACGGCACCGAAACTCCCCTGAACCAAGTTGCCAACATCAGCGTGCCCGAGCCACGCATGATCGCCATCTCCCCTTGGGAGAAGAATATGTTCTCGGTGATCGAGCGGGCAATTTTGAAGAGTGATCTGGGCATTAATCCCACCAACGACGGGGTAGCCATCCGCCTGATCTTGCCGCAAATGACGGAAGAACGGCGCAAAGACCTCGCCAAGCAAGTCTCGGCTCGTACGGAAACCGCGATCGTGGCGATCCGAAACGTCCGCCGCGATTCCATCCACCAAGAGCAAGCCAAGCTCAAATCGAAGGAAATCAGCGAAGACGTGCTGAAGTCGTTTGAAAACAAGATTCAGAAGTCCACCGACAAGTTTGTCGAAGAAGCCCACGCTCATCAGAAGAAGAAAGAAGCGGAATTGATGGAGGTTTGACGGGCTAGTGTCGGTGAGTCGGTAGGTCGGTGAGTCTGTGAGGATTGGCGAGGTTAAGGAGCGCTTACACCACCGACTCACCGACCCAACGACCTACCGACTCACCGACCTTCCGACCCACCGACCCACCGACTCACGGACTCTTGCCCGCCCTCCAAATGAACCCCGTCCAGACCAAAGCCGCTTCAGTTGGAATAGATCTGAATCGTTTGCCCACCCATGTCGCGATGATCATGGATGGGAATGGGCGGTATGCCAAGAAGCAGGGATTTGCGCGGCTTTGGGGACATCACAAGGGATACAAGACCCTGCGCGGCGCTTTACTGGATTGCAGCGATTTGGGGGTGAAGTACCTCACGGTTTACGCCTTCTCCGCCGAGAACTGGAGACGGCCGGACGATGAAGTGATGGGCCTGATGCACCTCATCGAGAAATCCACTCGGGAAGAGATTCCCACCATGATGCGCAACAACGTGCGGCTCAAGGCTTCCGGGCGGCTGCATGAATTGCCGCCTTCTCTGCAGGACGCGTTTCGAGTGGCTTGCGAAACGACCGCCAGCAATTCCGGCATCACTTTTACACTCGCGGTGAACTACGGCGGCCGCGCGGAGATCGTGGATGCCTTGAAGTCCATCGTGGCGCAAGGCACTCCCCCGGAAGAGATCACCGAGGAGTTGGTGAGCCAGCACCTTTATCTTCCCGACGTGCCGGAGCCGGACATGATCTTGCGGACCGCGGGCGAGATGCGGTGGAGCAATTTTTTGATCTATCAAGCGGCGTATTCGGAGCTGGTGGTGACCGAGACAACCTGGCCCGAGTTCAAGCAAGCTGACCTATTTGAGTGCATCCTGGACTATCAAAATCGCCTCCGCAAGTTTGGCGGGCTGGCCGAATAGTTTAAGTGACGACAAAGAAGAGCCAAACCCGGTATTTTCACCAACACTTTGTGCTGACAGCTTTGCTATCCTAAGGTGTGGGCTTTTAGCGCACGCCATTATTTGTGAGAGGACGATGAATAAAATTATTTTGAGCGCGATTGTTGTTGCCGCTGGCGCGTTTGCTAGCGCAGGCACGATTGCCACCTTTGCTGACCCTTCGAACAACCAGAACAACCCGTTGTTCGTGTTCAACACTTCCACCAACATCCTGACCGGTAGCTGGACCGGTACTGGCCTCACGGTGCAGACCCCTGGTTTCAACACCCCCGGTTCCGTTTCCAATGCGAAGTTTGTGACCTCGAGCATCAGCCTGACTTCGGTCGGCGGCGGGCTCTACAACAACGGTGCCGGAACCATCACGTTCTACACTAGCGATGTCAATAACCCGTTCCTCGTGATCGGTTTTAGCGGCGCCACGCTGTTCAACCCGCTTGGCTTCGGCGCTAGTGAGTTCAGCGGTTCGATCGTGAGCATCACCGGCCCCGACGTCCCGGCTAACCTTTCGGGCGAGCAATTCGCGTTCTCCTTCGCCAATCCGGCTCAGCAAGGACCCAACGTAAGCTACACGGCGGCGTTCACTTCCAGTGCCGTGCCAGAACCGGCAACCATGACTGCGCTTGGCCTCGGCCTCGCCGCCATCATGCGACGACGACGCAACAAATAAGACTCATCGTCCACCTTGAAGGCGAGCCACTTTACTGTGGCTCGCCTTTTATTGTTTAGTCACACAACGAGTACCAAGTTCCGGACCAGGCGTTCGGATCGGTGGTCACTTCGCCAGACTTCCGGGCCTCAGGGTTGACGGCTTGCGCGTCAAACTTCCCTGCCCCCGTGCTTGATCGCGCACTTCCATCGGTAAAAACCGTAGTTCCCCCTATGCCCGACCATTGGCGATAGTAGTTGTACGGCGCGGCGCAGTCGTAGCCGTAACGATCGCATGCACCCGGTGTCTTTGCGTTGGCGAAGAACGGCATCATTTCGGTTCGCATCATCCGCGTGTTGCTCGGCTCTTCCATGCCACTGAGCGTCACCACTCGGGTGAAGTTGAGCACATTCGCGTTCTGGATGGAGTACCCATTCGCCACCGTGTAGACACAAGAGGTGAAGCGGTACGAGGAACCGTAAGCCTCGAAATAGCTCTTCTTCCCCCGGATAGTGACCGGGGCGGATGCAGAGGAGAGGTACGGCCCTCCGCTGTCGGTGGGGCTCCCGAAGAGATCCTTGTTTTTGGCGTAGGGCAGCACCAAGACTTCGACTCCTCGATGAGCGGGAGTTCCGGGAGGATTGAGTTCGTCATAGGCCGAGAAGATCGGCATGGTGTCTTCGTTGTCGCTGGCGTACATCAGTGTCGTCAGGCCGATCTGGCGTCCGTTGCTGAGGCAGACGGTTCGCTTGGCGGACTCACGAGCCTGCGCGAATACAGGAAAGAGGATGGCGGCTAAGATCGCGATAATGGCGATCACCACCAGGAGTTCAATGAGCGTAAATGCACGTTTCATGTAGTTCTCTCAAAGCAAAAGCCACCCACGCTTTCGACGGAGGTGGCTCTTTGGAGAGGAACACACTGCCGCATGCCTACGCCGGTATGAGCCGGATCAGGTCCAAGGGTCCGCAGATTCACTGCATCTCAGCCGCCTATTGGCGACACCCCTTGCGGATTGCTTTCGCTACTTAACTATACTCCGGTGGACCGGTCGACGTTTGTGGCGAAGTGCTTGAGGGCCTGGTTGAGGTTGGGCATTGGTCCAATTTCTTTGGCCAGGGGACTCGAATCGAGGGCGCTGTATCTGGGGCGCTTCGCGATGGTCGGGAACGCTTCAGTTCCCACCGGCTCGATGGGCTGCGACTCGAACTCGGGACCAAATGCGGTGCGAATGGCCTCGGCGAACTCAAACCAACTCACGACATCGGGACCGGCGGCATGATAAACGCCCGGCATTGGCTTCTTTTCGGCTAATAGGAAGATGGAGTCAGCCAGAAACGGAACGTATGTCGGCGTCCCGAATTGATCGTTGACCACCCTCAGAGGCTGGCCCAACTCCAGTCGAGACAAGATGGTCCGGGCGAAGTTCTTTGCTTGCGGAGCGAAGAGCCAGCTCGTTCGGAGGACGTAAGCCATCGGGGAGTGAGCCAGAACTGCAACTTCCCCTTCGCGCTTGGTCTGCCCGTACACGCCTAAAGGTGCAACTTCGTCCGTCTCTCGGTACGGGACCTGCCCTTCGCCATCGAAGACGTAATCCGTGCTGATGTGGATCATCGTGATCCCGCTCATCGCGCACGCCCGCGCCAAGAAGCCCGGCGCGAGGGTGTTCAGGTCATAGGCTAAGTCCGGCTCGCTCTCGGCCCGGTCCACGGCGGTGTAGGCGGCGGCGTTGACCAGCAAGTCGGGGTTTCCCCACTCTTCGGCGACGATGCGGCCGCTGGAGACCGGGTCGGTGACATCAAAATCGACGTGACGAAGGGCCACGACCTCCCAACCCGTTCCTTCAAACGCGGCGCAGGCGGCCCGCCCGAGCATGCCTCCTGCGCCGGTGACGAGGACTCGCTTCATGGCAAGTTGAAGTGAAGAGCGCCGTCTCGCGTCGGCATCCGAGTTGCGGTCTTGGGTCGCCCAAGATCGTCAAAAAGCACCGCGCTCGCCTGCCCGAAGGTGGGTCGTAAACGGACATTGCCGAACATCAGCGTGCATCGTTGCCCGTCACCTAGCTCGATCAACGCGGCAAATCCACCCTTGCTGAGCTCCACAGATTGCCCACGCCAGATAATGCGCGAGCCCTGGATGACCGGCGGCACGGACATCTTTCGCAGGAGAGCCATCGCCTCCGGGGACTTGCGCGGGTCCGCAATGATCAGTCGCCGATTTAGATCCGTCGGAAATTCGCTTGAGGCAGCCCGAGGACGATCGCCCAGTAACTGGTCCGCCATCGCCTCGTCACCGGGTCGAATCCAAGTGCGCGCAGTACGCAGAGTGCCACTGATCGCGGGGGCGAGTTTGGCCCGGTCGTAGTCCCTCATGATTCTTGACCAGGGATCGAACGTAACTGACTTCGGCTTCGTTTTCGATACAATTTTCAAAGTCTCCGAGGTGCGCCCCGTAGTCAGCGGCAAGTTCACCATCGTGTCGCGCCCATCCGCGTCGGTAATCAGCACCTCAGGGCGGAGACGGTAAGCGGTACCTTGAAATCTCATTGTTCCGGTAGTGATCCACTCGACCCCTTTCTGCGCAGTGCTTACGTCGGTGATCTCGAAGTCCGCCCAACCCGCACGCCGCAACCACTGGTCGAAGAACCAACGCACATCCCGCTTCGCGACGCGGATGACCACCTTCTCGAAGTCCTCCCACTCGCCGGTGTTTCCCTTCGGATGCTCCTTCAGCCAGGTCTGGATCGAGAGCTTCATCGCCGCTTCTCCGATCTCCTTTTCCAGCATGTCGAGTACCAATCCACCCCGCCCGTAGCCGATAGAGCTCGCACTTGACCCCGTCTCCGCACCCGCGGTCATCGCCGGCTGAGCACGGAAAGAGGGGATCACATCCGGAATCTCGACAAACGCCCGCCGCAAGTCAGGCCGATTTCCCGGCAATCCCTCTCGCAGATAGTAATTCTCGCAATACGAAGCGAAGCTTTCGTTCCAGAGTGATCGCAGGTAGGTGTTTGGAATGACTCCGCCGAAGTGGGTGTGTGCTGGCTCGTGGGCATCGATGTCCGGAAGCCAACCCCGTGCATAGGTGGCGAAAGAGTAAGCCTCCAGCGCGCCTCCAGGAAACCGCTGCGAGATTAGAGAGCCCCAGCTAGGATAGGGCCAGGGGTGGAGCGAGTCGTAGAATTCGACCACGCCCACGTTGATGTCGTTCTGCAATTCCAATGCGCTCTTCGGATCGGCGATGCTGGCAGACCAATAGGTAAAGCGACCGACCTTCTTCTGGGCGATCTCGTATTTGCCGGAAACTGCGGAGAGCACAGAAATCGGGACCGGGTTGGACCAAGTGGTCACCCGTTTGCCGCCTTCTATTCGCTGGGCGGTTCGGGAGCCGTGCGCGAACGAGCGCCAATCGGGTGGACTCACCAAGGTCATGTTAGTGGTCGAAGCTTGCCGGGCCAGCGAGGGCCACCAGCATGCGCCCGCAAGCATGAGTTCGTCATCGCGTAGCTTCCCCTCCAGACTCGGGTCTTTCAGCACCGCTTCGTACTTGAACTTCAAATCGAAGTTAGGCTCTTTGGGTCTCGCCACGCTCACCGTGCCGGCGGCTTGATTGTAGGCGACGCTCGCTCCCGATGCCGTGGTGATGCTGGTCACCTTCCACTCGGGGCCGAAGCGTAGATGGAAGTGTGGGGTGCTCGCTCCCGCAGACTTGAAGGTGGCAGTGTCTTCGATAGTGACCCGCGATGTCGCAGGCTCCATTTCGATCTTGATGTCGTGGTGGGTCAGCTTCAGGTTGAACGCCTCCAACTCGTCGATTTCGCGCACAATTCGGTCGTCTTTGAGTTCAAAAACCTGCTCACCGATGTCTTCGCAGTCCAATGGAGTCGAAAAAACCGCGTAGGTTCGCTCGCCGACCGGATCGCGAAGCTCGCTTACCGTCCATCCGCGCTGCCCTCCACCGTAGACGCCCCCGGTGATCAGGAACTGAAACGCTCCGCTTGCGAGCGCACCCGGCATCGCGTAGTTCGAAATCGCGGCGACGTCCCGTTTCGTCGCGAGCTGCTGGAGCGCGTCGATGGTGGGGGACGGGGCGGGTAGGCCGAGGAGAAGGGCAAATAGGCTCATAAGTTGGTCGCGAGGCCCGAGGTGTTTGCAAGCAGGGGCCGCTATGCACCATAATACTGAACCAAGTGGCGAGGTAGCTCAGATGGTTAGAGCGAAGGACTCATAACCCTTAGGTCGCGGGTTCGATTCCCGCTCTCGCTACCACTTTTTCCCTTCCGATCTTAGCCGATCAGATTCAGCACCGCGAGTGCGTTTTGGTGGCCCTGCATTGCCGACTCTCGCGTCGCGTACTTGCCGTAGAGCCGTTGATTTCCGTCCGGTTTGGTCACGATGGTGTTCCACAGCACCGGCGCGCCGTCTCCCAGCAGGTTGTGATCGAACACCAAAAACGCCGTGCTGACCCGGTAGCCGTTCTGCGTTTCGTCGTAACTCAGGCATCGCCCACGGTAGTCGCTGAGCAACCTGCCCGCCTCGTACCAAGTGCACGGGACCGGGAACTGGTCCATTTCCAGCTTGTAATAGATCGGTCGCTGCCTCGCCAACATGTCCACTTTTAGTGTACGACGGTTTTCGGCAAACGCGACTATTTTTGCAAGGCAAGCGCGAGCATCACACGCATTCCGACCGCGATGGCGTCGTCGTTGAAGTCGAAGTGCGGCGTGTGGACGCTCGGGTAGCTGTCCTGACCAACAGGGACGAGGCCGAGTTGATAGAAGCAGCTTGGACATTCTGCGCCGTAGTAGCTAAAGTCTTCCCCGCCCATGGTGGGGACGGCATCGTCCGAAACATTCTCGGCTCCTTCGGACGCCTTCGCCGCCTCCAGGAATCGCGCCACCGCGGCGGGGTGATTGACCACAACCGGATAGCCTTCGTTGTGGACGACCGTCGCCTCAGCCCCGAACGACGCGGCGAGATGGACGCTCAAGTCCTTAAGTCGGGCGATGGTGCTCGTGCGGGCCTCTGCCGACATCGTGCGGATGGTGCCGTGTAGGATCGCCTCCATCGGAATCACGTTGTGGGCCGTTCCGGCGTGGATCTCGCCGACCGTGACCACCACAGATTCGAACGGGTCCGTGTTGCGGCTGACGATGGACTGGAGGGCCACCACCAGATGGGCCGCGACGACGACGGGGTCAATCGTGGTCTCGGGAGCCGCCGCGTGCCCGCCTTGGCCGCGGATGGTGATGATGAATTCGTCAGTCGCCGCCATCATGGAGCCGACGCGGGTGGCGACTTTGCCCAGCTCGACGGTGGTCCAACCGTGCAGCCCGAACATAAAGTCGGCCCTTCGCCCGAGGAGCTTGCCGTTGAGGCACCCCTCTTTGACCATCAGATCGCCGCCCGCGCCGCCTTCTTCCGCGGGTTGGAAGACGAGCAGGACGTTGTTGGGGCGGTCTGCGGTGGCCGCCAGCGCATGGGCGACTCCGATGAGGATGCTGGTGTGCCCGTCATGCCCGCAAGCGTGCATGCGCCCCGGGATCGTGCTGGCGTACGGGAGGCCGGTCTCCTCGTGGATGGGGAGGGCGTCGATGTCGGCGCGAAGGGCGATGGTGGTGGCGGTGGTTGGGTCTTTTGTGGCGGCTAGCCAGCCGAGCACGCCCGTTCCTCCGGCGAGTCCGCCGATGAACTCGATCCCGGCGGCAGTGAGTTCCCTTTCGACCACCGAGGCAGCGAACGTCTCCTCGAATTTGATCTGAGGATGAGCGTGGAGCTCGTGGCGAATGTCCTTGATGCGGTCAATGGTCATGGGGATAGTCTAGCGTTTTGGCGGCGATTCCTGGAATTCCTGCAATTCCTACTTTTCCTGGCTGTTTTGGTCAGGTCTTCGGGGGTGCCCGAGTGCAACTCGGCACTCCACCGGTTTCTACTTTCGTTTAGGGGAGCTGGGGTTGTCAACTGTAGTGCTCGATTAGCGGTTTGCCGCCGACCCTTTTAGGAGTGCGCGTCTTTATCCGCGCTTTCGCTTTGGCTATCCGTGCGGCGTTGGTGCGCGGTTGAATGTTTGGTGGCAACGTGCGGCTGAGTGCAACTCAGCGGTCCGAGGGCGGAAGCGGAGTTCCGCACTCCGGAATGGCGCATATCCTTGGGGCGATGCGTACGCTGGGAAAGGTCAGAGCCATTTGCCCCTCTTGGGGGCCAACTTTTCTAGTAGGGCAGGGCGTTTTCATACGTACATATGCTCGTCTTCTCCAATATACTGAAGGGCACGAGAAGCGCCAATGAAAAAGCTCAATGCGTCCAACTGGCTCCCGGCGGGCGCATTGCTCCTGGCGGCCCAATTCGCGGGTGCGCAGAGCCTGCTCAACGAGAATTTTGACGGGCCCGGCTTGCCGGGGTGGCAAGTGTATGGCGAGTCCTCTGGCTTGGTGAACTACGACGTTAGCGGTGGGAGTCTAAACGTCCGCGGCACCGTGCCAACGGTTGCTCAAGCATCGCAACAACTAAGGCGAGACCTCCTCTCGGCGTCGGACCCGGCCCCTACGAGCTGGCAGTTTGAAACCAGATTTTTTCTGCCTCAAGCTACGGCGAACTACACCGTACCGATCCGTTATTCGGATGGTCGCCCCGCTCAGACTCTGTTTGCGCTTTTTGGCACTAACAATCAAAATACTGCCGGCATAGTCAATCTTTATAGTGGGCAAAATTTCATAAGGACCGAAGCTGCGTTGAACCAATGGCACACCCTCGCAGTAGCCGTGACTCCCAGTTCACTTGTCGGATATTTGAATGCGGTCGCGATAGGAACCCTCGGGGTCACCTCACCGACGGCAATCAGAACTTTTTTTACGGACTTTAACGTTTCCGGTTCTTCAATGCAGAGTAACCCAATCCGGGTCGATCGGATTACAATCGTGCCCGAGCCGACCAGTTTTGCCGTCCTCGGTGCATGCCTTTCCGCTTTCCTTGTTAGGCGACGACGCCCGCGGGGGGATTTTCAACTGCCGAACATGTAAAAGCCCGCGTCATTGAACTCTTCTAAGCTCAAGCAGGCCTCCCGACGCTCAGCCGGCACTCGGTCCACGTGCGCATACCAGTCTTCGAATGAAATCTCGCCAATGCCGACGTTACCGACAATCAACTGATATCCCATGCCTTGAAGGTACGCGCGCGATTCGTCCCGTACCTCTGGCCCCTCGCCGTAGACCTCGTGCTCGAATGTGATGATGGCCGGGTCTACTCCCCCCGCAAGCGCTTTCTTTAATGCTTCGAATGTAACAGTGGCTGGCTCACAGTCCACGCTCAAGTAGTCAATGCCGAGTGGCAACCCGCGAACTCTTAGTTCCTTCGCGTAGTCAACCATGGTCGCGTCCGCGAGGAGTACCGGATTTCGCCGATATCGGCATTTCTTCCAACAATCCTGATCAATCTCGACTCCGAGGCCTCGCCAGCCGAAGGTCTCCTCGAGCAACTTTGTATTCGAGAGGTGCACCGGATCGTGCGCGCCGATTTCCACGTAAACGCCTTCGCGCCGCCCGTCAAGCATTTGGAGCACCCAAAGGTCCTGCAATAGCTGGCCATTAACCTTGCCAACGGTTTCGGTATCTCCGGAAAACCGGACCTTCATATCACTGATCTCGTACGCCATAACCTTGACCGCCAGTTTAGCCTGAGCGCGGCTCGGGAGGGCGGGTGGGCGGGGTGAAAATACTCGTTTCCCGTAAAAGAGGTTGTGTGGCATAGGAGGCGCCGCGTCCCGCTGAGCGCAACTCAGCGGTCCGAGGGCGGAGGCGGAGTTCCGCGCCCCGGAATAGCGCAGCGGCAAGCTGTGACTCTAGTGCCCAGCCAAGGTCTTACTCATCCACGCTGCCAAAGTAAGCGATCGCGATATCAATGTCGGCGGCGTCAACTTCTTGGCTGCCATCAAGATCGGTGTTCGGATTGTATCCAGGGGACCCGGGCGTGCCGCCAAAGCCAGCAATGACCAAATCAATGTCGGCCGCGTCGACTTCCCCGCTTTGGTCGGCATCGCCGTTTCTCAAGGTTGCCACATAGGTGATGGACTGGCCCGTGACCGCGGTAGTCAACGTACCGGTTTTAGCGAGGAAGTGGCCTCCGCGGATTCGCACTTGAATCTGGCCCTGTGTATTGCAGGTGAAACTATAGGAGCCTCCCGCACCGAGGGTGATGGGGTGGGATTCCACCACAGACCCGTTCACGAGAATCTGCGCCGTTAGAGGGTAGCCGGCCTCGTCGGGAATCCAGTCGAGGAGCGTCACGGTTCCCGAAATCGGCACCTCGACCCCGGCGTGGAGACGCACGTTGTCAAGGCGCGAAGTGTCCACCTGGGAGGTGAACTCACCGCGGATGTGGATGGCGGTCAGGTTGCTGAGAACGGCTTGAACCTGACTGGCAGTGGCCACGGCGCCGCTCAGGTTGGTGACCCGCCACGGCCCCTCCGCCAGGGGAATATTGAAAGCCGTCCAGGTGTTGGCAGGTGGCGGAGTGAAGTTGTAGGCGAGGGTTGTGGGGCCTGAGATGAGGGCGATGTCTGTGATCGTATCGCTTTGAGGATTCCGGTTGTGCCACAGGTCAAATGTCAGGCGGCCGTTATAGGCAGCGATTTTGTTTCCCAGGTAAGGGGCAGAAGCGCTGAAGTAGTACCACTGTCCCGCATTGTGGTCGAGCAATTGGAATGACCCAGCCGGGTTACCAATCGTGTTCCATGAGGGGTGGCGTCGCTGATACCGGTCCAGCCCTCAAGGTTGGAGACGAAATTGTTTGAGGCAAGCTGGGCGTTCGCGACGCTGATCATGAGTGCGCCAACGAGAGGGGCAACCAGGCGGAAAACAGACATCCTTGTAGCATAAGCGCAATTTCTTGATTGCGCAATGTTCTGCCAGATAATTTTCTGGTCTTGCGCGGAAACTGGGACGTGGCGGCCTTTATCTCCAAAGAGCAGGTCCCTCCCCAAGGACGCGGAAGGGTGTCCGGGGCAAAAAACAATTCCGAACAGGGTGCCAAGGCCAGGTGCTCAGGATGGACTCTCATCGACACACAAAGCAGCCGGGCGGGTGGCCCCAGTGACAAACTTTTCAAGCAGGGTGCCACGGCCAGCGAGGCGCGTGAGCCGCAGATTTGCTCTCGCCCCAATTCCAGCCTCGCTGTGGGAAACACGGACATCGGGGCTTGGGTTGGATCTGGCGAAGTCAAGTGGAATGCGACCCCCACTTTCCGTGGCACCTTTGGAGAGAAAGGATTTTCACCCCTGCCACCCGTCCGTTTTGGGGACCAGCCACTAGTCGCCTACGGCACCAAAACTTCTGATACTGATGTCAATGTCCGCTACGTCCACTTCACCGCTTCCGTTTAGATCTGCGGTATCGAGCCAATTGGCTGAGGTCACCGTCGTCCCCAAACGACTAATCACGATATCAATGTCGGCTGCGTCGACTTCACCAGATCCATCGACATCTCCATTGGTGAGCGTCAGTAATCCCAAGTGGGATGTATCGCCGGACTGAATGAAGTGCCTCTTTCTGAGGAGAAACCTCGGAGCCCTTACCGTAAGCACGTACTCGCCAAATGGCGGTCTCGGCACCTTTGTTAAGGTGCCAGAAACGAACACTGCGGTTCCCGTACTGAGCTCGCTGCCTTGCGTTGAAGTGACTTGGTACTGAACGCGGGTCGGAGGTTGACCGCCTAACCAATCTCTGAAAGTCAACTCCAGGGCCAAAGGCGGTGCAACTTCGTGAGAAAAGACATCTTTGAAGCCTCTGGATTTTGGCAATGAAGTTAAGTTGGATGCGGAAGATTCAAACGCAACAAATCGTCCATCTCCCGAAATAGCGGGTGCCAAAGCACTATCGTTACCTTGCTCTCCCATTAGATTAACATTGCATGCGTACGTCATGTTTAAGTAAAGGTCTCTTACTAACACGCCCCATGGGCCCGTCTGATAGGGAATCATCCCCCCTGATTCAGAGTAAAAAGCCACAAACCGACCGTCCGTCGAGATATCGGGTGAGCCCGAATGACCTAATTCGACCGTCTGATGGGGAGTAACTGACACAAGTGTAGTCGTCTGTGCCTCCAAGTCACGCACAAACACTCCGTAGTAGAGATATGGGTTATTGAAAAAATTCGGAGCTTCGGAACTGAACGCAACGTATCGGCCGGTGCTTGAAATGGAGGGCTGACCCGAAGTTCCTTGAGCTTGCTCTCCACCTGAGCTGAGATTTGCCCGAACCGTGGTACCCAAGGACAGGTCTCGAACAAAGACATCGCGAGCATTGTTGGTGTCATTTGGCACCAGATTATTCGCCCACGAACAAAAAACGACAAATCGCCCGTCAGCCGAAAGTTCTACCGGGCCTTGGGACCAACTGTTGCCCTGGGTTCCGTTCGTGCTAACGCTAGCTCGCACGGTGACACCAAGGTATAGGTCGCGCACGAAGACATCAACCATTTGATTTGAGTCTCCACCTACTAGATCTTCCACAGACGAGTGAAACGCAACGTAGCGACCGTCAGCAGAGATGGCTGGCGACTGTGAAAAGCCCTGGCCAGGCCTGCCGGAAGTCGAAACACTGACTAATGTGGTGGTGTCGGTTTCCGTATCACGCACAAAAATATCCGCATCGTTGTTTAAGTCATTTAGCGCCCAGTTGCTTGAACTAGATTCAAAAGCCACATAACGTCCGGTCCCGGAGATTGATGGACTTCGTGATGTTCCGTTGCCCACGACGCCCTGGGACGAAAGGCTAATCCAAGAACGTAAGCCAGTTAAAGAGTCATGCACGAAGACGTCGGAAAAGTTATTAGAGTCACCGAGAACAATGTTGTTGGCCTCAGACGTAAAAGCGACAAAGCGACCGTTAACATTGACGCTAGCATCGACCGAATCATCGTTTGCGTGAGACAAAACTAGAGGGTTAGATATCAGTGTCGTTTCAAGACTAAACCGGTCACGCACGAATACGTCCGTAGCAAGATTTCGATCTTCAAGCGACATGTTTGTCGAATCAGATGCGAAAGAAGCATATCGCCCGTCCCCCGAGAGTGATATCGAGATGGAATCTTGGTTTCCTTCTTGCCCAGTTGAATTTTGACTAATCAGCGAGGTTGAATTTAATGTTAAATCGCGCAAATATGCATCGTCGTACGCATTTTGATTTTGTGAAACAATACCGCTTCCCCATGAAGTGAAGCCGACATATCGTCCGTCTTCGGAAATAGTTGCCATCAGGCAGCCACCGCCGATCTGGGAACCGTTTGAAGTGAGACTTACCCTCCGAGTAGTCCCGAGAATCACGTCTCGCACAAATGCATCCAAATAGCTGTTGTTGTCACCTGGCACCAAGTTGGAGGCGCGCGACGTAAAACAAATTAAGCGACCATCACCTGAAATCGACGAAAGCTCGGAATGATGTGACGCCTGTGCTCCGCTGCTGGAAACACTTACCCTTGCCGTTGTTGCCTGGGTTAAGTCACGTAGAAAAATGTCGCTTCGATTATTGGTGTCGTTGGGAACAAGGTTGTACGCGTCAGATGTGAAGGCCACATAACGACCGTCAGAAGAAATGCTGGGGTGTTTACTGTTTTCGTAGGGTTCCTCTCCAGAGTTTGATAGGCTTGCCCTGACCGTAGTTCCCAAGATCATATCGTAGACAAATATGTCAAAGTAGTAGCCAGTGTCGCCTGACACGAGGTTGCGTACATTACTGTGGAAGGCTACAAAGCGACCATTGGAGGAAATGGATGGCGCTTGTGACCAGCCCGGCAAGGACGGAACACCAGGCGGGGAGGACCCGATGCGCCTTGTGATGCCCAAGAGCATGTCTCGAACAAAAATGCGCGGGGCCGAGGCAGGAGGATCGTCGGTAAGAGTATCACTCTCCGATTCAAACGCCACAAATCTACCATCTTGCGAGATTGATGGTGCGATCGAGTTCCGATTGCCTTCCCGTCCTTGAGTCGAAACGCTCGCTCGGACGGTTTGACGCGTCAGGCGGTTGTACACAAAGACATCAGTGACTCCGTTTTGATCGCCGGAAACTAAATCAGGGGCAGCGGATTCAAAAATGACGAATTGACCATTGCCACTGATCTTGGCGTTGGAGGATGCACCGTTAGCCCCAAAACCCGGGAGACCGACGCTCACAGGTACTGTTTCCCCTGGGGCGGCATCAATGGTCAATGGGAATACCCCAAGAAAGACGCAGCACGCTATCGCGAATTTTGGTCCCATTCCGTGGAACCGATCGAGGATGTCTAGACTGTGCATTTCAATCTTCCTACTGTGCTCCCCTTTTCATGAGACGGGGCACAGTGTGTATACGCCCGGAGTCAGTCTACAGCAACTTTGTATAAAAGTGACTCACGATTTTGCAGAGAGCCTGTACTGCGAACGAACGACCAGATGAATGAATTTGCTGCTGGTCCAGGAAGCAACCGTCAGAACATTTCGTTGTGGAGCTCAGGTGATCCGGGCATGGTAGGAAGCTCACAAGTGGAACTTAATTTGGTGATGCCCTCGCGATACCGCTGCTTCTCGGTCAGGCACTTCAGCTCCGCGCCGAATTGACAATCTCTACTCGCGGCAACGAAGAGGTGTGCGACTCTCCAAATCCCCTAGCCTCCCCTTCCAAAGGACCCCTCGTTCCCCTAAGCAAAAACATGCAAATCCAACGAATCCGTGAAAGCGTCAAACTTAACGCCCAGTTTTGGGTTCAAAAAACTGGTCCCGGGCATCCCCCAACCGTTCGCATCCGTGACAACAACCGTGCCGCATCCGTGAATGTGACAAAACTCTCTACACCCAGCCACTCCCCGCCATCCCCAGCCACCCCCAGCTTAAACAAAAAGTGGGCCCCGGCATGGCGACCAGGACCCTTTAGAGGAGAGGTAGTGAATTACTGTTGGAGAAGTTGGAGGACGCTTTGGGGGGCTTGGTTGGCTTGGGCGAGCATCGCCATTCCGCTCTGTTGCAGGATCTGGAGCCTCGTGTAGTTGGTCATTTCCTGCGCCATGTCCGCGTCGCGGATTTGGCTCTCGGAGGCGGCCAGGTTTTCCTTCGCCACACCCAACGATCGAATCGTGGACTGGAGGAAGTTGACTTGGAACGCGCCGATGTCGCCTCGCCATTGGGCAAGCTGGGTCACCGCCGCGTCAATGATCTTGATCGCGTCCTGCGCCCCGGCCTGGGTGGTGACGTCGAGCATGGAGAGATCCTTGCCCGACACGATGCCGGTGCCGAGTCGGTTGGCGTAGACGTTCGGCAGGTTGAAGGCCACGGCCTGATTCGCGCCTGCTCCAATGTGGAACTGGACGGCGCCCGCGGTGAGCACACCGATCTGGGTGGAAGCAGCAGTGTTGTTGCCTTGCTCGGTGAGCAAGATCACGTTGCCCCAGTTGTCGGTGAGGCGCAAGCCGCTGGTGCCGGTTCCTTGTCCGCCCGTGAAGGTGGAAGTTTGGAGACCGTTCGAGGTTTGGACACTGACATTAAATACTGCGTTGACGCCAGCGTCGGTGGCGCTAGCGGAATTGTGCAGCACCTGGTTGGGATCGAAGAAGTTGACCTGCGAGCCGGAACCGAAGTCAGTAGAGGATAGGGTGATCGAGACCGGCCCGGAACCTGTTGTCTGGGCCATGACGCCGGTTGTGCCGGTCATGGAGTTGATCTTGGTCACGAGGGACTGAACCGATTCGCTGCCGTCGGTCGAGAAGCTAAAGCCGTTGATGACGAAGGAGCCGGACGCGGTGACGATGGCGTTGGCACTGGCGAAACTTCCGCCAAGGGTGACCAATGCGCGCTCGGCTTGAGTAACACGAGCCATGGTGACGGGGCCAGTCGCGGCGGCTTCACCGTTGAAGGTTCCGCCGATGAAAATGCTGCCGACCGCGGCACTGTTGGTGACGTTGGCCTGGGCGCCGGCGGTGCCGTCAATGAGCTTCTTGGTGCCCCATTGAGTCTGCTCGGCGATTCGGTTGATACTCTGAATCGCGTTGCGAAGCTGAGACTGGTTGGCCTGGAGCATGTTCGAGTCAATCACGGCGGTGTTGGCCGAGTGAACGGCGATCGCTCGCATGTTTCGAATCAAGCTCTGGACTTCTTCCAAAGCCGCTTCGGCGGTCTTGGTCATATTGACCGCGTCCTGAGCGTTTCGGGTGGCTTGATCGATACCGAGAATCTGAGTGCGCAGATTTTCGCTGATGATCAGACCGGCCGGATCGTCCGAGGCATTGTTGATGCGTAGACCGGTGCTCAGACGGTTGATCTGGTTGCCCATTTGATCCGTCGTGTTCTTCAGGCTTCGCAAAGCCCCAAGTGCGTTGACATTCGTGTTAATTCGAAGGCTCAATGTTCGCTCTCCATCGCTGTCTGCGGGGCGTCAAAAACTATTTTTGATTTCTCGCAGATTCCTGTGGGTGATTCTCGGCAATATGTGGAACAACTTTAGGTTGGCACTCCGAAAAGTTCACTGGTGAGCCTAACTTTGCCTTTTTACAGGCACAAAAGGGGGCGGCTGGATCTTTCCAGCCGCCCTGTTTGGTTGACGATTTGGCGTTAGAATCGTCGGTTGGACGTTTCGTACTCGGCGATTTCGTACATGCGGTTGCGGTTTTCGCGAAGGGTGAACTTCATGAAGACGGTGCGGTTCTGTCGCCATGCGTCTTGATAGACGTGCTGAACGCTCATCCGCGTGAGGCCGCGACCGGTCTCGACCCGCGTGACCCAGAATTCCCGAGTTCGAGTGCTGGAAACGAGGTCGGCCAACATGTCATAGAAGTCCTCGCTTCGGATTCGGTAGTTTCGATGACCTTGATCCTTGATCAGAATCCATGTGCGCCGAGGAACGAGGTCGCCTAGTCGGTTGAGGTCACGGTCCAGAAACGCGGCTTCGAGGTCGTTGATTGCTTCGTAGAGCGGGTAGTTCCGGTCTCGGCGATCGCCTCGGTAGCCATCGTCGAAGCGGAAATCATCCCAATCGTCGTAGCGAATGTAATCGTCGGTGTACTGAATCCGGCTGGTGTGGATGTAGCCCGGCAGGTTGGTGTAGTAGTACCAGGGGCTGATGCAGCTCGAGTTCGAGTAGGTGTGGCTGTAGTACGGATACCAGAAATCGCAGTCATTCCAGCCGTTGTTGTACTGGTAGTAACCGTCTCGGTAGCCGCCATTGCGCACTCGGTCTTCGTTCCGAGCTTGGTCGCGGATACTTCCCTGCCCGTTGCCGAAACCTTGGTTCTGGCCTCGCGATGGAATGGAGTCCACCACGATGGGGGTTCGGGTGTCGCGCACCTGATTGTTCCGGGTGTTTTGGGTGTTTCGACCGCTTCGACCCGTGCGGATGGATTGAACTTGGGTTGGGGAGTTGCCGCGGGTACCGCTTTCGACGCGCTGGCCGCCGCTAGGTTGGGTCGGAGTTCGGCTCGGCTTCACTCCGCCGGTCTGACCGCCGCCGCCGTTTCCGCCGCCATTGTTGCCACCGCCACCGCCGCCGACTGTGGAACCGCCGCCGCCGCCACCACCACCGCCATTGCCCTTCCCTCCACCGAGGAGATCGTCGGCCATTGCGGAGCCGCCGAGCATGAGCGCGGCGACGAAAAGACTGAG
Organism: Chthonomonas sp.; assembly: GCA_031425375.1. Taxonomy (GTDB): domain Bacteria; phylum Armatimonadota; class Fimbriimonadia; order Fimbriimonadales; family Fimbriimonadaceae; genus JAFLBD01. The sequence continues at coordinate 312,982 of JANPJF010000004.1, forward strand.
AGTTCGGAATTTCATTACTGCTTCTATATCCTTACACTAAAAACGTCTGATTTGCAACAGAGTTACAGCAGATTGGGGCCATTTTCAGCCACCATTTAGGATATGGCAAAGCAACGCATCGCCGTCGTCCCCGGAGACGGCATTGGCCCCGAGATTACAGACGTCACTATCGCAATTTTGGAGGCTGCGGGGCTCGAGGCCGAATGGGTCTATTTTGAAGCCGGATTGGGGTGCGTTGAGAAGGGACTGCCGGCAGTTCCCCAAGCCACGATTGACGGCATCCGGGAGATTGGGGTCGCGCTGAAAGGGCCGACCACCACGCCGACGGGCGGCGGTCACTCGAGCGCCAACGTCACGCTTCGCAAGGCGCTTGATCTGTTCGCTAATGTTCGACCAGCGCGCGTGCTTCCGGGGGTGAAGACGGTTTTTGGTGACCGAAATCTTGATTTGATCATCGTCCGTGAGAACACGGAGGATTTGTACGCGGGCGTTGAGTTCATGCCCCAGCCCGACACGGCTCTGGCGATCAAGGTGATCACTCGCCAAGGCAGCGAGCGATTGTGCCGCTACGGCCTGAAAATGGCGGTGGAGCAGGGCCGGAAGCGGGCTACCGCCGTGCACAAAGCCAACATCATGAAGCTAGCCGACGGGCTGTTCCTAGATACCTTTTACGAGGTGGCGAAGGAGTTTCCTGAGATCAAGTGCGACGACATCATCGTGGACAACTGCTGTATGCAACTCGTGACGAAGCCGGAGCAGTTTGATGTGTTGGTGACGGAGAACCTTTACGGGGACATAATCAGCGATCTGTGTGCCGGTCTAGTGGGCGGATTGGGGCTCGCTCCGGGTGCAAACATTGGCGTGAATTGTGCCGTGTTTGAAGCGGTGCATGGTTCCGCGCCGGACATCGCCGGCAAGGGCGTGGCAAATCCGACGGCGTTGTTGCTGAGCTCGGTGATGATGCTTCGGCATCTCGGACACCACGACATCGCGGATAAGATTTCGGCGTCGGTGATGCGCGTTTGCAATGACGGCAAGTGCCTGACCATTGACCTCGGCGGCAAGGCCAGCACCAACGAGTACAAGGTCGAAGTCATCAGTCAGATTGCTGGATGAAGATCAGCGAAACGCTTCTGTTTGTAGAGGACCTTGACCGGGGCATCCAGTTCATGGAGCGGACGGGGTTGGTCCTGCAAAACCGCCAAGATTGGGGCTGGGCCTTGTTTTTGGACCCGATGACGGGGCAGAAGGTGGGGCTACTTTTGCGCTCGGCTTGGGAGGAGGAATCGGAGCATTCCCTACCGCCCCGGCTTTCTTTTGAGTCCGATGATTTGGATGCGGACGTCGAGATACTGCGCGAGGCGGGGGCGACAGTGGGCGACATTTCGGGTGACGCAGATTCGACCCGTTCTTGCACATTCATCGACCAAGACGGCATCGCCTACTTCTTGTGGCAGTCAAACGAATGATAGTTGCCGCATATTCCTGGGAGGTTGAGCATCTCACGAGTGAGGGTCAGTTTTGGGCGAAGCTGGAACATGTCTGTGAAGAAGCTCATGCGGAGGGAATTCAACATCTCGTTTTGCCTGAATCCATTATCTTGGAAATGGCTGGGTTGTTTCCCGAACTTCGGGGTCAAGCGCTTATCTCACGGCTCGCGGAATTCGAGGAGGAGTTTGTTCAACGAGCCGTCCTGAACGCCGAACGGACTGAGTTATCGCTGGTAGCGGGCTCTCACTTTGAAAGCCGAGATGGCCTGATTTATAACGTAAGCTTGCACTTCGCCGAGGGGAAAATTGTGGTTCAGAGAAAGAACGTGATGACCCAATTTGAGTCGGTGGAGTGGCTCGTGCAGGGGCATCAGGGACTAACGCTTTCCCACTACCAGGTGGATTGCGCGACGCTCATCTGTTATGACTCGGAGTTTCCTGAGGCCGGACGGTCGCTGGCGGAAGCAGGCGCCCTTCTGGTCAATGTCCCCGCCTACACCGAGACTCAGCGTGGGTTCCAGCGGGTTCGGTGGTGCGCGAACGCCCGTGCGATCGAGAATCAGGTGTACGTGATTCACGCCTCGCTGTTGGGGGCCCTCGGCCGCGAGCCGGTCCCGAAAACGTACGGCTCGAGCGCCGTGCTCTGCCCCAGTGTGTTGCCCTTCCCCGCCCGAGCCGTGTTGGCAGAGACGGAGCTCAATGAGCCTGGATTTGCCATCGCGGATCTGGATTTTGAATCATTGCTAACCAGCCGAGAGCAAGACGACGTTCGGAACTGGCATGATCGCCACGCGAGCGACTGGCGGATTGAACCCGCGCCATAATGGGGGTCTAGTGCCAACTTGGGGGGTCGTTAATCAGAAGGGGGGCGTGGGTAAGACCACGACGGCGGTCAATCTTGCCGCGGGGCTTGCTGCGCGCGGCCTGAAGGTACTGCTGATTGATGCTGATCCTCAAGGGAACGCCACAAGCGGACTCGGGGTGGACAAGTCTCAGATCAAGACCACGCTGCTCGACGTTTTTCAGCGGTTTATTGATGCCCCGGATGGGGCTCTCATTCCCCAGGCGGCGATCTTGGCGGTGCAGGAGAATCTGCACCTGATCCCCGCGACCCTGGATTTGGCGGGGGCTGAGCCGGTGCTCTTGAATGCGGTCGGCAAAGAGCTGATTCTACGAGATGCGCTCGAATCGGTGGAAGGGCAGTACGACTGGATCGTAATCGATGCGCCACCTTCGTTGGGCATCCTGACGATCAATATTTTGGCGGCCAGCGACGCCGTGCTGGTGCCGATGCAGTGCGAATTTTACGCGCTGGAGGGCTTGAGCCAGTTGATGAAGACGATTGATGTGGTTCGACGGCGCATCAATCCGAGGCTGCAGATTGCGAAGGTGCTACTAACGATGTACGATCCGCGCAACAAGCTCACTCAGCAGGTCGCGGATGAAGTCACTTCGTTCTTCGGAGAGAAGGTCAGCAAGATCGCGATCCCGCGCAACGTGCGGCTCAGCGAAGCTCCGGGCTTCGGCACTCCGGCGGTGTCCCTGTTCCCCGATTCCAAGGGCGCAGAAGCTTACATGCGGTTTGTGGACGAAGTGATGGCCTAGGGCCAGCGCCGCTGAGGTTGACTTTCCCAGAACGGGTGGGTTATTCTTAGAGGGTTATGATTTATTGACTCCGCCCGAACCGATTTGCGCGTGCTGCCGTCGGTTCCTCACCCATTTTCTTCTCCAGCTTGCCGCGCCACAAAACACTCTTGGCGGAGTCTCGCTTCGGCCGCGCTGGTGAAATCTGATACGTCTTCGGGCATTTGCCCCTTGTCGCGCCAATGCGAGCTTTTGAGTCATGAAATCCCAACCTATCTCCCCCGAAGAAAGCGAGCCTAACAGTACCGGCGCGCTGATTCGTCTCGTCGCCGATCTTCTGGAGAACGGCGACTACGGACAGCGCGTGCTTGAAGTTGACGCCGAGAACGTGCGCGTTCTGGAACTTAACGGCGCGTTGAGTGCTACCGTGCCCATGGCGGAGATCCACAATGCCCGCAATGAGCCCGTTGTGGGCGGCGGTCGGCTGGAGATCACCACGAAGACCGGCGAGAAGCTGGCTTTGATCAGCTACACCCACACAATTGCGGCACGGTTTAGCGAAGCCGCGCGGGGCATCGAGCAGCTTTCGAAGGGCGAAGAGTTGCTGATTAGTCTTAAGCCGCAGAGGACGCACTGCGAAAAGTGCAAAAGGCTGTTGCCTGAGATCGACGGAGTGTGCCCGGCGTGCGTTGATCGCGGCAAGACGCTCTGGCGCATCGCCCAGTTCATGGTGCCCTATAAAGTTTGGGCATTTACGCTGGCTGGCCTGGCGTTCTTGACTACCACGCTTAACCTGTTACCGCCGATCATTCAGGGCAAGTTGATCGACGAAGTGATGCAGAAGCACAAGGACGTCGACCTGCTCTACCAGATGGTGGGCGGGTGGGTGATCATTGCCATTTGTGCTTCATTCGTGAGCATCACGCGTGACCGGATTGTGGCGAGGCTGGCCGGACACATCGCGGCGGACCTGCGGTCTACCGTTTACCGCGCAATCGAGTTTCTACAGCTCACTTACTTCGATAAGAAGCAGGTCGGCGCGATCACGTCGCGCGTGACAACAGACACCGATCGGGTGTGGAACTTCTTGGTCGAGGGCATTCCCTACTTCTTGCTAAACGGCTTGATGCTGCTCGGCGTTAGCGCTTTTCTGTTCTGGACAAACTGGTTCTTGGCGCTTTGTATCCTTGCGCCGATCCCGATCATTATCGGGATAGCGATTCGGTTCTGGCGACCGATGGCGCAGATGTTCTACAAGGTCGGTCAGAAGTGGGCGCGGTTCTACATTCACCTAAACGAGAGCCTCAATGGCATCCGTGTGGTTAAGGCGTTTGCGAACGAAGATAGCGAATTTGCCAAGTTTACGAAGCGCAATGTCGAACTACGCGAGGCTGGCGTCAGTGCCGACGCACGGTGGTTTACGATCTTCGGCGGCATGATCTTCCTGTCTTCCCTGGGGACGATCATCTGCTGGCTGGTCGGCGGCGCGATGGTGGTTCGGCGAGAGCTGACATTGGGCGAGTTTTATCGGATCCACGCCTACCTGGCGTTGGTCTATGGGCCGATCCAGTGGTTTGCGGCGATCAATAACTGGTTTAGCCGCGCGATGGCGGGCGCAGATCGAATCTTTGAAGTCATCGACATGGAGAAGGAATCGTATCGCCACGACGACGGCCAGAAGGTTGACATCGTGGGCGAGGTGACTTTCGAGAACGTGCGGTTTGGATACGACAAGTCCAATCCGGTGTTGAAGGACATCAACTTTACAGCTAAGCCGGGCGAGATGATCGGTCTCGTGGGCAAGTCGGGTGCGGGCAAGTCGACGACGATCAACTTGATCGCGCGGTTCTACGAGCCCGACTCTGGTTCGATCAAGATCGACGGCATTGACTATCGGGAAATGGAGCTGCAAAGCCTGCGAAGGCAGATCGGCATCGTGTTGCAGGAGCCCTTTTTATTCAACGGCACGATCGCCGAGAACATCGCCTACGGAAAGCCGGGTGCGGACATGCTTGAGATCATCGAAGCGGCTCGGGCGGCGAACGCCCACAACTTCATCATGATGAAGCCTGACGGCTACGACCAAATGGTGGGCGAGCGCGGGGCGAAGCTGAGCGGCGGTGAGAGGCAGCGCGTCTCGATCGCCCGTGCAATCCTGCATGATCCTCGGATTTTGATCTTGGACGAGGCGACGAGTAGCGTGGACGTCGAGACCGAGAAGCAGATCCAGGAGGCAATTGGCAGACTGGTTGCCGGTCGGACTACTTTCGCCATTGCCCACCGTCTATCTACACTTCGAAACGCCGACCGACTGGTCGTGCTGGAGCGTGGCAAGATCGTCGAAGTCGGCACCCACGAAGAACTGATGGAAAAGAAGGGCGTGTTCCACGGCCTCGTGAAGACGCAATCGGAGATTCAGGAGATCATTGGGTTTGACTTGGCGCAGGCGGAGGCAGTGGCGAAGGGCTAAGAACCCTAGTTAGGATTTGTTTGGTTTTGTTCGGTTGGTTAGGCCCTCCGAGCAAACCCCACAAATCCTAACAAACCGAACTAAATCTCATGACTACCCCAACCCCAACTAACATCAAACTCTTCCACCAGCCGCGTGACGTGATGCGGATGACGGTCAACGACGAGTACAGCTTTGTTCAGGTCGAGCCGCGTTGGGCGGCGCCTCTTTCACATACCAAGTCTTTCCTTGGGCTCATGAATTCCAAAGGCGAAGAGGTGTTTCTATTGCCGAGTCTTGACGAGCTTGGGCCGGAAAACCGCGAGGTGATTGATTTGGAGCTGTCGCGCCGGTATCTCACGAGCACGGTTCACAAGATTCTCAGCGCGAAGGTTGAATTTGGCGCGACTTATTGGACGGTGGTCACAGAGCGCGGCGAGCGTGATTTCGTGGTGCAGAGTTTGCAAGAGAACGCCCAGTGGATGGGCGAGCGGCATTTGCTGCTGGTGGACATCGATGCGAACCGATTTGAAATCCCTGACCTCGACTTGCTGGACCCCAAAAGTCGGCACTTTATTGACTCGATTTTGTGACCTCTTAACCTCGCCTTTGCATTTGCAGGCCTATGATGAACGCGTGATATTGCCGCTACTCGTTCTCAATGCCATGCCGAAGAGCATTCAGACTATCGATTTGATCCGCGAGTCTTGGTCGGCTCCCATCGTGGTCGCCCACCGAGGTGGCGCGGCTTATAAGCCCGAGAATACGCTCGACGCATACTCGCACGCGATGTCTCTCGGCTCCCGAATCGGGGAGACGGATATTCATCTCAGCCAAGACGGCGAGATGGTCGTGATGCACGACCCCACTCTGAACCGGACGACGGATCTGGAGGGGCGAGTCGATGCGACGCTGTGGAGCGTGATGAAAGATGCCGGCATCCCTCATTTGAGCGATCTCACCTCGTTGACGAAGTCGAAGATGAACTTGGTGATCGAGATCAAAGACGGGGTTGGGATCGAGGAGAAGTTGGTCCGGCATCTGAAGGATCAGAAACTGACCAACGAGACCATCGTGTTTTCCTTTGCGGGCGAGCGAGTCAAGAAGGTGAAGGAGCTTGATGGTAAGCAGTACACGGTGTGGCTGTCGGCGGCCAAGCCGAACCTGGAGACGTTCTGGACGGTTGTTGACAGCTACAAAGTAGATGCCTTTGGCGTTCAGTACCGGAACTGCTCTCCGGAGCTTGTGGCTGCGGCGAAGAGTCGGAAAATGCCGATCTTCGTTTGGACGGTACCGCCGGGGGTTGAGGTGGATCGCCTGAACAAGCTCGGCGTGAACTTCATCATCACGGATCATCCGAAAGACGTTCAAGATCAATTGGGCCAGAAATAAGAAAAGCCCTCCTCATATCGAGGAGGGCTTTTTTGTTTACTTGGGTCGACCTTCGTCGTCGAGCTCTTCTTTACCGATGTCCTTAACGCGGTTGCGGCGCTTAACCGTGCCGTAAGACTGGGCGGTGCCGCCTTCGGCCACCATGGCAGACTGGTTGGCTCGGATTCGAGCTTGATCCTGAAGGGCCTCCGCGATGAGGGAGTGCTCGGGGCCGCGTCGCTTCACCACCGCCTTATCCCAGAGCCAGAGGATCGGGGTGGCGTTGAAGATGGAACTGTAGGTTCCGGACACGATTCCGAACAGCATCGCGGCGCAGAAGAACTTAAGGTCTGGCGTGGGCGTTCCGATCACCAGCAGTATGATGAGGGTCACGATGACGGTCATCGACGTGTTGAGAGAACGGGCCACGGACCGGGTAATTGATCGGTTGCACAGGTTCTCGAATGATTCCCCTGGAATGGGACGCTTGAGGTTTTCTCGTATTCGGTCGAAAATGACGATCGTGTCATGGACCGAGAATCCGATCACGGTGAGCATCGCGGTGATGGACAGCGCGCTGATCTCCCAGTGGAACAGGTAACCGACCATTGCTGCGAGTCCGACCACGACCAGAATGTCGTGGATCAAAGCACCAATCGCAGAGAGACCGAATTTGAGCCCGTTCTTGAAACCACCGAGCGAGATGCCGAACCGGAAGGCGAGATAGAGCACGATCAGCGCAGAACTGACGAGCACACCCTGAATCGCGGTTTGCTTAGTCGCGTCGGCGACGGAGGGGCCGATAGTGGTGAAGCTGGAGGGCTCCTTACCGACGCCTGATGCCGTGCCTATTCGAGCTCTTAGGTCACTCGTTGCAACTGTGCCTGGTGGCGACGGAATGGTCGCGTAAATTTGCCGCATCCCGTCGGAGGTGGTGCCGTATTTGACGATGCTGCCCGGGAAGCCACCGGCTTCTAGATTTTTGGCTACTTGCTCGGCCGAGATGGTGGCCGATTTGTCCATCTGGAAGACGGCTTCGGCACCACCGGTGAACTCAACGTTCTGCTTTAGGCCGCCCATCATGAAGAATGGGATTCCCACTACGATGGTCGCCAAGGAAATGAGCATCCAGAGCTTGGTGCGCTTGATGATCTGGAGGGGCGCCGTGTCGGCGGTTTCTTCGAACTTCTCACCGAACCAGTTGCGACCTAGGCCGTACAGTTTCGGGTTGTTTCCAGGACCGACGGTGACGAGGAAGACGAGCAGAGATCGGGTGACGATCACGGCGGTGAACAAGGAGATCGCTACACCCACGATGAGCGTCGTAGCAAAGCCCTTGACCGGCCCGGTTCCGAGGAACGTGAGGACCAGCGAGGTCAAAATCGTACACATGTTCGAGTCGAGAATCGCGGGGAATGCTCGCTTGAAGCCCAGCTCCACGCTGGTCAGCAGGCTGCGCCCGTCCTTCATCTCTTCTTTCATCCGTTCGAAGACGAGGATGTTTGCGTCCACTGCCATGCCGACCGACAGGATGAAACCCGCGATGGAGGCAAGCGAGAAAGTCGCGTTGATCATCTTGAGCACGGTGAGCGTGAACAAGACATAAAGCAGAAGCGCGATCAGCGCGACGGCACCTGGGAACAGGTAGTACACCAGGAGGAATAGGGTGATGAACCCGAAGCTATAGGCACCGGCGACGACCATCTGGTTCAAGGCTTGCTTGCCGATGGTGGGGTCGACGGTCATCGAACTGGTTTGTTCGAGGTCAACCGGTAGAGCACCGGAGTTCAGCAAGGAGACAAGGGTTCGAACGTAAGTAGGCTCGAACTGACCGTTGATCACCGCCTGATCGCTCAGGTAGGCCACCTCTCGCGAGAGGGGAGCGATGGAAATGACTCGACCATCGAGGACGAAGGCGAGTTGCTCTTCGAGTCCGGCGACGCCGCGCGACCACGTTTCCATCTTCTTCGCGCCATCGGCGCTGAAGAAAAACTCGGGTTGGGTGCCGCCGTTGTTCTGCACCTGGATATTTGCACGGGCGAGGTCAGCTCCTTCGAGGATGCTCGTCCAACCGGCAATCATTTGGGCGTATTCGGGGTCGCCTGGTTTGATCGACTTTTTGTCCGACTTGCGAACGAATGTCACGTACGGTCTGCCGTCTGCGCCCGTTTCAGTGCCCGTGTCGTCGTATTCGCGGAAGTTGCGCTGATTGGTGTCGACGTTGGTCGCGTGGTACGCGTAGAGCTTGGCCGTTGATCCTAGGACTTCTTGGGCTTTTTTGATATCAGTGAAGCCAGGAACCTCAACGATAAATCCAGTTTCGCCTTTGGGCTGAACGTTGGCTTCGACCACGCCGAGGCCCTGGCTGGCTCGAGACTGGAGGATGGGCACGAGGTCGCGCTGAAGGCGCGCCTGCTCATCGCGTTGCCGCTCGGCGATCTTGGGGTCCTTGTCGAACTTCATTTCGTAGGTCAGCCGAACGCCGCCCTCGACATCTAGTCCGAAAAGGAACTTCTCTCTTTGAAAGATGAAGCCCGAAAGTGCCGCCAAAACGACGACGACGAGAAGAAAAAGGTAGCCCTTGCCCGACTGTGACTGCAAAGTGAAGTGTCTCCTGGTGCGCCCCTTCGTGAAAAGTGGCGAAGAGCGAGTATACCGCTCACCCTCGCGTCAGGCTCAGCTCGCCGAGTTCAATGCCCAGCTCTTGGCGGTCTTCTTCGCGGGCCGGCCACATCTCGAATTCTCCGCCCATGGTGGGACATGGGCGGGAATGCCAGGCACCAGATACGAAGAGACCGTCCCAGAGCCCATCGTAGTGATACGGAATGCCGACGCCTTCTTGGCTCGGCTCAGTTGTCCAGGTGTATCGCCGGGTGAGAGTGACTCGGTTGGTTTTTGAATCGAAGCTACCATCGAGTTCAAAATGACCATCGGCATCGGTGCCGGTACCCAGGATAATCCCGTGGTCAATACGTAGCTCAATCGCCTCCTCGATACGGCGACCGTCTTGAGTAGACAGCCCCGTCCAGGGTCCGGAGAGCGAATTGAAATCTTTCATGAAGTGAAGGACCCGCCCGACGAGCGTCGGGCGGGTCCAAGTTTGACTGATTCCGTCTGCTTAACGCAACTTGCGCACGGCGGAAAGAACATCATTTTCGTTCGGGATGCACTGGAGTTCCAACACACGGCTATACGGCATGGGGACGTTGAGTCCACCAACCCGTCCGACCGGGGCATCGAGATCATCGAAGCACTCTTCGCCGATTCGGGCGGCGATTTCCGCGCCGAACGAACCGCTCTTCCAGTCTTCGTAAACCACCACAGCGCGGTTGGTCTTTCGGACGGAGTTGAAGATGGTTTCGGTGTCGAGTGGCAAGAGGGAGCGGACGTCCACGACTTCCACGCTCAGGCCATCCTTCTCAAGCTCTTCGGCAGCCTTCTCGCAGACGCTCACCATGCGGCTGTAGGCCACGAGGGTGACATCCTTCCCTTCTCGGGCGATGCGCGCCTTACCGAACGGGACGCTGAAGTCGCCACCGATTTCGATGTCGCTCTTGACGCCGTAGAGTCCGGGGCTCTCGGTGAAGATCACCGGGTTGTTGTCGCGGATCGCGGTGCGGAGCATGCCGTAAGCGTCTTCCGCGGTGGCGGGCGCAACGACTTTGAGGCCAGGGCAATGCGCGTACCACCCTTCCATGGAGTGGCTGTGCTGGGCGCTGAGCTGGTTTGCAGCACCGCCGGGACCGCGAACCACGAGTGGCACGGTGGCTTGGCCGCCGGTCATATAGTGGATCTTCGCCGCATGGTTGATGATCTGGTCGAGCGCGAGGATCGAAAAGCTCATCGTCATCATTTCGACGATGGGGCGCAATCCGGTCATAGCCGCGCCAATCGCGATGCCGGTGAAGCCCGGCTCGACAATCGGAGTGTCAATGATCCGCTCTGGGCCGTACTTGTCGAAGAGTCCTTGGGTGACGCGGAAGGTGCCCTGGTAGCGGCCGATGTCTTCGCCCATGACGAACACATTTCGGTCCGCATCCATCTCCTCGGAGATACAAGTTCGAAGAGCCTCTCGGTAAGTTAAAGTTTCTACTGGCATTGTCTTAGTGGCCCTTCTCCGGTTCCATGTCGCTGTAAACGTGGTTGTAGACTTCTTCGGGTTCCGGATGAGGGGACGCGTCCGCCTCTTCCATCACCTTGTCCGCCCAAGTTTCGTACTCGTCTCGGATGGCTTCCATCTTCTCTTCAGTCATCACGTTTTCGTCGAGAAGAAGCTTTTCAAGCTTCGCGATTGGGTCACGCTGCTGATTTACATCCTCTTCTTCCTTCGTGCGATAGAGTTGGCGATCGTTGTCGGCCGCGCCGTGACCGGAGAACCGGTAGCTCATGATCTCGACGACGTACGGCTTCTTGTTCTCGCGAACCCAGTCAATGATCCGCTGAGCATCTTTCTTGCACTGGAGGACATCCATGCCGTCGAGTCGCTCGCACTTGATGCCAAAAGGCAGTCCGCGCTTGTAGAGCTCGGTGTCGGCAGCATGGTATTCAAGCCGAGTGCCCATCGCGAACTCATTGTTCTCAATGATGAAAATGCAGGGGAGATCCCAGAGTGCGGCCATGTTCAGAGTTTCAAAGAACACGCCCGCATTGCTGGCTCCGTCGCCGAGGAAGTTCAGGGTGACTCGGTCTTCGCCCTTGTACTTGCTACCAAAAGCGAGACCGGCGCCAAGGGGAGTGTGTCCACCCACAATGCCCCAGCCACCGAAGAAGCCGCGTTCGATGTCGTAAAGATGCATCGAACCGCCCTTGCCGAAGCTGTAGCCGTCCTTGCGGCCCATGATTTCAGCCATGAGCTTGACGGGATCGCTTCCCATCAATAGCGGCTGGGCATGGTCGCGGTAAGCGGTGATGACGTAGTCGTGACCTAAGCGCAGGCTGTTGATCCAGCCGACGGCAGTTGCTTCCATGCCGATGTAGACATGGAGGTAACCACCGGCCTTTCCGGTGCGATAGATCTGGTTGCAACGAACCTCGAAGGCTCGGATTTGCACCATTTGGCGATAATAAAGTTCGAGGTTGGCAGGGGTTTCCTGTAGCTTCAAATTAGCTGGGTTGGCCACGCGTTGCAGACTCCTTTGATTCGGTATACGAATTTTGCTCGCCGAAGTCTGCATCGTTGAAGACTGCTCGCAATACCTTCGTTATACCAGCCCGGATATCGGTGAGGTCAACTTTTCGGCGTCGCGGCCAACTTCTGAGTGAGGATGCCCATTTTTCGGAACTTGTCGTACCGCTCTGATTTGAGCACATCGCCCGACTTCTTGCCCATTTCATCGAGGCTCGCTTCGATGGCGACCCTTACGGTTTCGGTGGTTTCGGCCCAATTGCGGTGAGCCCCACCGTAGGGTTCGGGCAGAATTTTGTCAATCAGTCCAAGTTCTAGAGCGCTTTCGGCCGTGAGCTTTAGGGCCGCGGCTGCCTTGGCCCCCTCGCCGGGTTGTCGCCACAAGATGGCGGCGCATCCTTCAGGAGGGATAACGCTGTAGACCGAGTGCTCCAGCATCATGACCTTGTTGGATGCGGCGATCCCGATCGCTCCTCCTGAGCCCCCTTCGCCGATGATCACGGAGACGCTGGGGACTTTTATCTCAAACATCTTTAGGATCGATGCGGCGATGGCCTCGCTGATGCCTCGGCTCTCGCTCTCGACACCTGGGTCGGCGGCGGGGGTGTCGACGAAGGTCACAAGGGGCATGCCGAATCGGTCTGCCATTTCCATTAAGCGAATGGCTTTGCGATAGCCCTCGGGCTTTGCCATTGCGAAGTTTCGGAATTGGCGTTCTTGGATGTTTCGCCCCTTCTGTTGGCCGATGATCATGACCCGCTGGCCTTCAAAGAACGCGGGGCCGCCGATGATGGCGTGGTCGTCCCCGATGCGTCGGTCGCCGCCGAGCTCCGTAAATTCGGTAAACAACGCGCCCACGTAATCGAGGGTGTAGGGGCGAATTTCAGCCCGAGCGACTAAGACCTTTTCCCAGGCCCCGAGTCGGCTGTACATGACGCGGATGATGTTGTCGCGACGCTGTTCGTAATAGGCGATGCGCTCTTCGGCGGCAGCCTGCTCTTCCGCGGAGCTGGTCCGTGCGATTTGCTTCGCTTTAGCGAGGGCCTCATCGATTTCGATGAGGGGCTTTTCCCATTCCTTCCAGCTCTTTGCCATTAGTGCCCCTTCCCGAAGAGTCGCACCAGCGAGCTCAATGTGCCTCGGAGCGCGCGGCGCTCCACGATCTTATCAATCATCCCACTACGAAAGGCGAATTCAGCCTTTTGGAAATCTTCCGGCACTTTATTCACCTGTGCCTGAGCCGAAACGCGTGCGCCGGCGAAACCGACAAGAGCTTTTGGCTCGGCGATGATGACGTCGGCCACGCTTGCGTAGCTCGCGAGGACTCCCGCCATGGTCGGATCGGTGAAGACGGCAATGTAAGGCACCCCGGCATCGCGGCATCGGCCGACCGCGGCAGTGGTTTTCGCCATTTGCATGAGGCTCAGAAGGCCCTCTTGCATGCGAGCGCCGCCGCTTGCGCAGAAGATGATGGCGGGGACTTGGTACTCGGCCGCGCGCTCTAGGGTCCGGGTGATCTTTTCGCCCGCTACGCTGCCCATCGAGCCGCCCATGAATGAGAAGTCCGCAATGGCGGTGCTGACTTTCTTCTCGTCGATGGTCGCCATGCCGGTAACGATCGAGTCGTTCATCCCGGTTTTGGCCATTGCGCCTTCGAGCTTGGCTTGGTATTCGGGGAATTGAAGGGTGTCTATCGAGCTCAGATCGGAATCGAATTCGTTGAAACTGCCTTCGTCGAAGGTGATCTCGGCGCGGTGTCGCCAGGTGAGGCGGTGGTGGTGACCGCAGTGATTGCAAACGCAGAGATTGTCCTCAAACTCACGCTTGAAAAGCGTCTTCTTGCAATTCGCGCATTGCACGAACGCGCCATCTAGCCCAGTCCCCTTCCCTCGACCAAACATCAGAGGCGGTCAGGATACCCGTCGCTTATGCGGCGTCGTCTTGTTCGAACGCCTCGTCCGCGTCCAGTTCCACGCTCTTGGCGGGCTCGGCGGAACCGTAGTCCCAATTGTCACAATCGAGGCGGCGGCAATAGACCATGCTCTGCTTGCTGCCGTCCGACATTTCCACGGATGCCCGCTGACCAAAGCGGCATTCCAGACAGATTTCCGGTTCGATGAGTTTTACGACTTTGAGCTGCTTCCCTGCCATGCCCTTCCCCCTGACGGAAACCCCAGGCTTCCGGATAGTTCATTCCCGCTGCGTACAGATTTACGGGTCAGCAGAAATACGGGGATCGGTGGGGGATGGTCGTAAAAAAAAACCGCCCGGGGTGACCCAGGCGGTTTTGGACTTGAAGTTCTAAATTAGAACTTGAAGCCGACGAAGGCACCGACGCCAGCGAGCTCGCTTCGGCTGTTGCCCATGTATCGGACTTCGAAGGAGATCGGGTTCATGCCCGACTTGAATTCGTAGCCCAGACCGAGCGCGTAGGCAAACTTGGTTTCATTTTCTCCGGGAACCCGGTTGAAAGAAACGCCAGCGCCGACGAGCCAGTAGATGCCTTGGTTCTGAGTACCGGTGAGGGTGACCAGCAAAGGCATAACTCGGACATCGTCCTTCTCGAAGTAATCGAGCGAGAGGCCAAGTGCGTAGCTGACCATCGAACCACCGCCGAACTGCATGTCGCGGATCTTGTAATCCACGCCGCCGCCGAACCAGGTGTCCGATGTGAAGTCTCGAGTGTCGCCGTCGGTTGGGTAGAACAAACCCAATCGAAGGTTGAGGCCGCTGAGTTTAGAATCAGCAGCAAACGCTGAACCTGCGACGAGAATCGCCGCAGCAATCATAGTTAGCTTTTTCATTGCTTTACTTCCGTGTATGGCGTAAAGCGATCTTGTCTTCCGTTTGGTGCTCGGTACCTTCCTCGGTTTCCACCTCGCGCCTCGCAGTGCCTAATTTCGCCTACCCCACTTTCATTATGTAGGCAAAAATACGGTCGGACAAGAGGTACTGGGACTAAAGTGTCAATTTTAGAGGTTATTTTGTCGTTTCTTCAATGATAGCGAGGCAAAGCCGCGTTACATCCACCAACGACTCCCGGGAGACGCATTCTTGGTGGGTATGGATCTTGTCCATGCCGGTAGCCACCACGATGCTCGGCACGCCCTTGGCATTGAACGCGTTGGCATCGCTTCCGCCGAGGGTCGTTCTGAGGGTCGGTTCGAAGCCGAGCTTTCGGCTCGCCGCCTGAGCAATTCTCACCACGTCCGAATTCTCGCGGATCTCGTAGGCGTCGTAGTGACGCTTGTGCTTGATGTAGACCTCGGCGCCCGCTTCCCGCGCAGCGGCTTCGAATCGCTGAATCATATGGTCCACTTGGGCGTCAAGCTCCTTGACACTAGTGCTTCGCGCCTCGGCATGGATCTTCACCTCCGCGCACACCACGTTGGTCCCGGTTCCGCCTGAAATTAGGCCTAGGTTGGCGGTGGTTTCCGGTCCAATGCGTCCCATTTTCATGCCAGAGATTGCATTTGCCGCCACGACGATTGCGTTAATTCCCTTCTCGGGATCCTTCCCGGCATGGGCAGGCTTTCCGGTGATTGTGATGTCTAGCTTGTCGTGAGTGGCGGTCCGGGTGACGAAAGTTCCGACGGGAGGGCCAGTGTCCAGCACATAACCGAAGTCAACGTTGAGTTCCTCGATCGCCATTGCCTGCGCCCCGAGAAGCCCAATCTCTTCCGCCACGCTGAAGAGTAGGTAGACATCGCCGTGCTCGGCACCCGTTTCTTGAAGGACGCGGACGGCCTCGATCGCGGAGGCCATGCCAGCCTTGTCGTCTGCCCCGAGGATAGTGGTGCCGTCGCTGTAGAAAACGCCCTCCTTTTCAATAATGTCGAGTTCAGCAGTTGGCTCGACGGTGTCGAAGTGGGCGCTAAAAAAGATGGACGGAATTCCCGGCCGAGTGGCCGGAAGCTTGGCGATGACGTTGTTGGCTTGCCCACTAATGGCGGCTCCCGCTTCATCCTCGCGCACTTCCAATCCCATGCCGATTAGCATCGCCTTGACATGCGATACGCACTCTTGTTCCTGCAACGCCGGGGCGTTGATGAGGCATAGCTCTTGGAAGAGGTCGACGAGTCTGGCTTCGTTTATCACTTGCCCTATTTTGACTCAGCCCCGTAGCTGATAGGTATCCTGCGACCTACTATGGCAACCCATCAAGTGACCGCGGAAGGATTCGGCACATTTACCGTCGAAGAAGGCACAAAACTCGTCTTAGCACTCGAGCAAAACGGGGTTGACGTGAGCCATCGTTGCGGCGGGCAAGCCCGCTGTACGACCTGCCGGGTCAAGTTTCTGAGCCCAGAGCCCGAAATGGGCAAGGCGGAGCACGACTGCCTGGAAGAGGACGGCGTCCTTGGGGAGTTTCGGCTCAGTTGCCAAAGCCGCGTAAACCAGGATATGCACGTTGAAGTGCTGATGCTGGCGAGCGTGAAGGGCTGGGAACCGGGCGGCGAAGTAGAACCTTAAACAACCAGCGGGTATCCTCTCGCCCGGCATGAGCGAGCTATTGGCCCATTCGTTGATCCGGGACATTCCCGATTTTCCAAAACCGGGGATTATGTTCAAGGACATCACTCCCGTTCTTCAGCACCCCGCGGCGTTTACCGAAGCGATGGACCGGCTGACCGAGATGGCGGCCACCCACAAGCCCGATGTCATTATCGGCATCGAGAGCCGCGGCTTCATCTTCGGCGTTCCCATCGCTCTGTCGCTGCAGCTCCCGTTCGTGCTCACGCGAAAGCTGGGCAAACTTCCCTACGACCGCATCACCGAGGAGTACGCGCTGGAATACGGTACGAACACGATCGAGATGCATGTGGACGCTTTGAAGCCTGGGCAACGCGCGTACGTGGTGGACGACCTCCTCGCGACGGGTGGAACGGCGGCCGCAACCGCTCGCCTTATCGAGCGTTTACATGGTGAGGTCTCCGGCTTCGGCTTTTTGGTCGAGCTCGAATTCCTGGACGGTCGCCGCAATCTGCCAGGCTACACGGTTGACTCTCTCATCACCTACTAAGCTCATGCGAACTCGAATTCTTATCGCTTCCCTGGCTGGCTTGGTCAGCGTCGCTCTGGCGGCATCGTTCCTTACCGTTGACGCGGTCATCAAGGACGCTAAAAAGCTTAATGGCAAAGAGGTCACGGTACGCGGAAAGGTGGACGCATTCAAGGCCAAGACCAGCAAATCCGGCAACAAGTACACGACTTTCAAGCTGAAAGGCGAGACCAAGGGTCTGAACGTTTATCTGCGTGATCACCTCTCTCCTGAACCAAAGAATGGTTATGTCGTGGAAGTGAAAGGCATCTACCGAGAGTCGAAAAAGGTCGGTGAGATCACTTTTAAGAATGAAGTAGACGCCACTAAGGTCGCCGGCAAGAAGTTCGGCGTCAAGATTATTTCGGGCAGCAAGTAGGCCGTGAACGCCGACGGCCCGGTTCTGGTCGCCATCATGGGTCCAACCGGTAGCGGGAAGTCGGCTCTTGCCGAGGCGCTGGCGGAAAGGCTAGACGCGCAACTCGTCAATGCGGACGCCTTCCAGGTCTATATCGGGCTGGATATCGGCACCAATAAACCCCAAATTCGGGGCGACTATCGGCTGCTTGATTTGAAAGCGGCTGACCAGTCCTACGGGGTGGGCGAGTATGTGCTTGATGTGGCAGCGGTCTTGGCCGAGAAGTTTGCGGCAGGCCGTTCGGTTGTCGTTGTGGGCGGCACCGGGCTGTACATTCGGGCGCTGTTTGAGGAGTACACGGATCTGCTGGGCTCACCCGATCAAGGACTCCGTGACGAGCTCTCTTCCCTATCTCTGCCGGAGATGTTGGAGCGTCTGGATGCCATTGCTTCGACGCATGATCTAGATCGTTCCAATCGACGACGCGTCCAGCGCGCGCTTGAGCGAGCGCTGCAACCCACTGTACCGATCTCTTTCTCGATTCCCGGCTTCCGGAAGGCGAAATTTGGTATTCATACTCCGGTAGAGACGCTGGATGTCCAGCTTGCCATCCGGACGGAGCGACTGCTAAGGAGCGGGTGGATTGAGGAAGTCGAGGGGCTCCTGAAAGCAGGACTTTCGCCGCAGTTCGCCTCCTTTAAAGCCATTGGGTATGCTGAAATTTCCCGGTTTTTGGACGGGGCTTTTTCGTTCGAGGAGTTACTAGATCAGGTTCAATTGCAGACCCGGCAGTATGCCAAGCGGCAGCGGGCATGGATGCGATCTGAGCCAAACCTGATACCGCTCCATCGCGACAGCCCCACTCCTCCAACCGTATCGGAGATAGAGTCGATGCTACAGCAAATCGGCCGTTAGTCAGTTAGAGGATTCTGTTATGGGTAAGACCATTAATTTGCAAGATATGTTTTTGAACCAAGTCCGAAAAGAGGGCATTGGTGTCACGATTTACCTCATGGGTGGTGTGCAGCTTCGCGGACAAGTCCGCGGATTTGATGCATTCACCGTCATGCTCGACACGCCCGGCAAGCCGACCCAGTTGGTTTACAAGCACGCGGTCACCAGCATCGTCCCGAGTCGACCGATTGGCAGTGGCCGTCCACACGACGAAGGGCACGATGAGTCTGCGCCTGAAGAATGACGCCATTCTGGAAACTGCATGGCCTCGGCAATGACTTCGTAGTCCTCCGAGGCCTCCCTGATCAAGTTCCCTCTCCGGATTGGGTGACTCAGATCTGTGATCGGCATGAGGGAGTGGGTTCTGACGGACTCATCATGGTCACTACGACCGGGCCACTGCGCGCCGATATGCGCATGTGGAATCCAGATGGAAGCGAGTCGCCGATGTGCGGCAACGGCCTTCGTTGCGCGGCTCATTGGCTTAATCACCACGAGTCGCACGGCGACTGGACCATTGCCCTAGGCAGAACTGACTATCTCGTCGAACGAGCCGGTGACCAGTTCGCCGTCGCGATGGGGCGCACCAGCGTGCAACCCGAAGACATCGGCCTCATTTCCGTTGAACCATGGGTTGACCGAACGGTCGAATTGACCCACGGGACCGTGTTAGCGACGGCGGTTTCGGTTGGAAATCCGCACTTGGTGTTCTTTGTGGATGAAGACCCCTCGGCTTTTTTGAGCGAAGGTGAGACCTGGGAGATCGATTCGCGGTTCAAGAATCGAACTAATGTCCACTTTGCGCGGCAGGACTCGCCCACCGAACTGACAATGGTCACTTGGGAGCGCGGAGCTGGGCCAACCCTTGCTTGCGGATCCGGGGCATGCGCAGTGGCCGCTGCAGCATTTCGCACAGGCCGGATCACGGGAGATGTTCGTGTCAACCTGCCCGGCGGGCAACTCACTATTCAGCGGTCAGATCAGGGATTGATCATGATTGGACCAGCTCAGTCTGTGTTCTCCGGGTTTTGGCCCGATGAAGATTACTGACGTAAGCTCTGCTGGAGTTGGGCTAGCTGTTGCTGAGACCGAGCCATCGCGGCTTCCATCGCCGCGAATCGGGCTCGCAGCTCAACCGCCTTAGAACTAGCGCGGGTGTTGATCCGGTCAATTCGGGACTCAATATCCGAGATTTGATCGTCGAGCGATTTGTTGGTGTTGACGAAAAGCCCGTTTTGGAAGTTGATAAAGGTGTCTAGGGAGTCGAACATCATCGAGCCCAGCCCCTTGGAGACCTGCACCGTACCTACCGCACCTAAAGTGCTGCCCGTGTACTCAATCTGTAGCCCTTCGGTGTTGGCATTGCCCACGGAACCCAGCAGGAATCGGCCTGAACCGATGGTGGCTTCCCCATTGATCGTCCCTTGGACATCCACTCCAGCGAGCTTTACGGCTTGACCCGTTGTGCCGATACCGGTGGTGTTCGGTCCTGCGGCCGCCGAGCTAGCAACCGTGAAGTCGCTTGCGGCGCCATAGCGCTTGCTACTAATTACCAGCTTGCCGTCAACGGAACTGGCGGAGACTAAGTCCTTGAGGCGACTATCGTTGTTGATCTTGGCGATCACCTCTTCTTGAGTGCTGCCGGCTGGAATGACCAGGGCGACGCCGTTCGATCCAAATTGTCCGCCCGAAAAGCTAACGACTTCCTCTGCGCCGAGGGGCCCGGTTTGGGCTGCGGCGCCGGTTGCCGTTGTTTGAGTAGCGAGCTGGGTGATGTTCACCGCATATCCGCCGGGAGGAGACGCCTTTGTCTTGTTTGATGCGGAGACGTAGGTGAGAGCGCTGGATGCGCTGGAGCCCGTGCTGCGGAGGAGATCGGCAACCGCGTTTGGATTCGTTTCGAGAGCATTGCGCAACGCGGCATCGTCAACCGCGACGTTTCCGTCAGAGTCGAGGCTGAAGCCGATTTGGGTCAAGTTCCGGAACGCGCCCGTGACGCCTTGAGCGGCGGAGAAAAGCGTGTTGTTAAGAGCGGACGAAACTTGGGCGGCGACGCTATCGCCGAACAGAATTCCGGTCTCGTAAGATTCGGAGTCGAACGTCGAGTTATCGCGTATGAAGGAGTTGACCCGATTGAACGCGGTCATCAGCCCCTTCACCGTTCCCATCACGGTATCAGTGTCACGAGTGACCGCAAGGTTTGCCTTTTTGATGGGATCGGCCGAGTTCAACGTAATGGTCGCTCCCGGAATGACTGAGGTTATCGTGTTCGATGCCGATGTCAAAGCAATGCCGTCTAGCGTGTACTGGGCGTCTTGAGCGTCGACCAATCGCGTCGGGTTCTGCGCGGCAAAGTTGGTTTGCACGGTGGTGCTCGTCATGCCAAAAGCGTCGAGCCCCTCGATTACGGGAGCGACATCGCCGTTGATCTCCAACTGGAACCTACCCTGCGATGGGACCAATCGGGCGTCCGTTCCCGGTACCGCATTTATCTTCGCCGCTAGCGTGGTCAAGTTGTCAGTCGCGTAATCCACGATAACGGTTTGTCCGTTCACCTTGAGCTCTTCAACTCCCAGCGAGGTGCCCATCAAATCATTTAAGGACTGGGTGTCTGAGGCATATTCCTGGCTGATCACGCCCGGCAGGGGCGTGTTGTGGGCGGCGAGGGTTTCGAGGCCGAGCTTGGCCAACACCCCTTCCCGAGCCGAAATTGGGCCGGTGACGTTCAGATCTTCGAGGCGGAGCGCGTTCTCAGCCCCGGTCTTGCTGGACGTTAGAGTCAAATATGCTCGGCCTGTACCGCCGTCTACGAGGCTCGCAGTGGCTCCCGCCCCCGCACCGTTGATCTTGGTCGCCAGCGTTTGAAGCGTATCGGTCGAGGTGACGTTGACCGTCACATCGTTTATCTTGAAAGCACCCGTAAAGCCTAATGCCGCGGTCGCGCTGGTCTGCGCGGAGGATGAAAGCCGCTCGGCGGTGGCGAGGCGAGTGACTCCGATTTCTCGAATCCCCTGGCTTGCTTCGCCGGTTGCGGTGATCGAGACGAGTTCTGCATTTGATGAAGTCGCCTTCATCACGTTGAACGCGGTGGAGGAGTTGAAACCGCTCACGGCTTGGTTGAGACCAACCAAAGCACTACGGAACGCCTCGTAAGCCGCCTTCTGCGTTTGTAATCGAGCTTGCTGTTGCTGTAAACGGAGAATCGGGCGTCGCTCAAGCGCACTGAGTTGCGTGATGATCCCTTCAGTGTCCAGCCCACTGCTCAACCCACTGAAGTTTATCCCTGCGCTGTTACCTAGTGCCATTTATTCTGTCCCTACTTCCTGGTATTCCCGCTAACGGTAGAGATACATGCCAGCGAATCTGCTGGCTCTCAAATCTAAGACTCCATCGTTCCGGCCAAATCCATCGCGGCGGCGACCTTCACCTTTGTCTCGGCGATGAGCCACTCATAATCGGCGGCGTCGAAACCAAGCCAGTCTTGGGTTGCCTGATCGATGGCCAGATTGTCCATCGAGAACGGTGAGTCTGTGAGACAGGCCTCGCCCAATCGCTCTGCGGCATGAACTATAGCGAGCGTGGGGATGACTTCCCCTTCAAATGGTCCCTCGTGGCGGTTGATGAGAATGATCAAATTTTCTGGAAGCGCCCACTTTTTGAGTAGTTCAGCGCCTACTTCGGCGTGATTGGTCCCCAGTCGGCAGTTTTCGACTTCGTAGAGTCGGCTACCGGAGGCAATCGCTTCGTCGAGGACGGAAATGTAGGACCGGGAGAGAATGCTGAGCATGAACAGGCTGCCGATGTTCTGCAGCAATCCACCCACGAAGACCAGTTCTTGGTCCTTCACGTCGATCTTTTTCTTTCGTCCGATCAGTTGCGCGGCGCTTGCGGTGGCAAATGCGCTCTGCCAGAGTTTGAGCTGGGCATCTTTAGCGCGCGCTCCACTGGCGGAGAAACTGGTCATCATGCTTACCGAAAGCACGAGGTTACGGACCTGTTGGAATCCAAGAATGACGACGGCCTGATTAACGGAGGCCACCTGACCGCTGAGACCAAAATAGGCAGAATTGACAATCCGAAGCAAACGGGATGAGATAGCTTGGTCGGTTTTGATGAGTTGTTCGATTTCGCCGACAGTGCCGCTGTTGGTGGTCTCGGTGAGTTCAAGCACCTTGATCAGCACGTTCGGCAAGGGCGGAAGCTCATTTGTTGCCCGCGCCATCGCATCCCTCACCATCTGTTGATTTAACTGAAATGCCATTCCGTTTTTCTTTCCTCTTTCCTCAAGGCTTGCGCCCGTAAACCGCTTAACACCATTTGGGGTCGACGCCACATGCGCGACACCCTCATGGTCATCGGCTGAAAGGGGCAGGCTCATTCGTGAACTGCGCCTACTCCTCGCCCAGATTCCGCCATTCAAATACTTGGCGTGACGATGACCAATCATTAGAGGGCCGCGGGCAGATGTGCGCAGATTCTTTATTTGAGTTGGGGCGCGGGCGGTCGAAGCTTCGCCCCTTCCCGGGCGGCGGGTGATTATTCACGGATTTTGCGACCTTTCTCGTCCGAAGACCTATTGCCAATCGTCTAAAATAGGCGAGAGGTACCAATAGGTGCCGTCGCGAGCGTATTGACGACCATGCTACGACGTATTTTGCTTCCTACTCTCACTCTTGCCGCGGCAATGGCCTTTGGCGTTCCGACGCTGACCATCTCGTCCCCAAGCTCTAACGACTTTTTGGGCCGAACAGGCCAACTGCGATTCCTGCTCACCGAAGCTAGTGCTTCCCATCGCGTGCAGGTCGTTATCACGAATGTCGCAAATCCATTGCTTTCGTTTACCTTCCAAGACACATTTAATCCGGATGCTGATAACAAGATCAACGGCACCCTGGGCCTCAACTTTAACCAGGCTACACCAGAAGGACTTTACACAGCGGTCGTGACCGTGACGTTGACCACGGGTGCCCCGAGCCAATACCCATCGCAGTCAATTACAAACCTTACCGTTGACGTGAACGATCCGAAGTTCCTTGACAGCAACCCTATCAATGGCGCCTTCGTTCGCGGCAACGTGCCTATCCAGCTCCAAATCCAAGAAGGAAACATTGACCTTTGGCGCGTGCAAGTCAATGGACAGGACATCCCGAACAACACTGGAACCTCGAACACGGTGAATGTGACTTGGAACACTGCCGGCATTGAGCGTGACGGTAGCCAGGCCATCAACATCAATGTGAAGGATCGTGCCACGAACACATCCAACAAGGGCATTACGGTGACACTCGACCGAGTTGCTCCGAGCATTCAGGTTGTCGCCCCAACCGGAAGCGGATTCCGCCCCAATTCCACCATCCCCGTCTCGGTGGATATCGTGGACCAGTTCGCAGGTAGCGTCACCGCACAGGCAATTGATGTTGTGGCAAAGCGACTTGATGGGACACTTATTCAACGGGTGGCACGTCTTTCAACACGTAATAATGGCGGGACCTTGAACTGGACGGGTAGGATTCAACGCGCAACACAGTTGCCGTCAACATTCAAACTCGTCGTTACTGCAGTAGATCGAGCCGGGAACCCGGCGGTTACGCAGGAAGTTACGGTTAATCGTCGCTAAAGGAATACGTAGGCACTTCATGGAGAACCAAACTTTTCGTTCCGCTCGTCGCACACTGGCGCTGGCCAGCGTGGCCGTCATGTCAATGACAGCCCACGCGCAAATCCCCGACCTTCTCGCCGCATTCGATGCGGGGGGAAGGTCGCTCGGCCTCGGCAGCAGCATCGGAGCCACCAGCTCAAACCCAAATTCCGCGATCAACAATCCGGCGGGGCTGGGGTACGCGAACAGACCAACGTTCTCCATCACCTTCCGGAACCTCACCGAGTCCCGCTCGGTATGGTCACGGTCGTTCGTAAACCCCGATGTCACCACCGACAGCGTCTCGGGCAATCGATCATTGAGTCAAGTGGGCTTCACCAGACCGCTTGGTAACAACTCTTCAATCGGCCTCAACTACAGCATTGGCGGTTTCATCAAGGATCAGATCACGGGTACCAACTTGGTGGACGGCGAGACGATTCTGCGCAACTACCAAGAAGAAATCCGGGCTAAGTCCGACTTGTTTACCCTTGCATGGGGCAAAGCCAGCGCCGATTATCGCCAATCCTTTGGGGTTGGCTTAGTTTTGGCCACGCACAACACGCGCAACCTTCAGCAGTATCAGTTGTTCGACAACAACGGCACCCCCACCGACCTCAACGACGACACGTTCTTGAGTAATGAGTCTTTGAATAACTCGGGTCAGCGGATCGGTTTCGGCGCGGTCGCTGGACTTCAGTTCAATCCTTCCGCCGATACGACTTTTGGGGTTAGCGTTCGCACCCCTATTCAGCTCTCGGGCGGCACGGAAGTTTCCGATTACTATGGTCGGATCCCGGGCAAGGCTTCAGCAGGTCTCGCGAAGCGGCTGAATAAGGGCCTCAAGTCCTCCGACTTCATCATCGTCGGTGCTCAGGCTGACTTCTTCTTCGGCGGCGACGAGGACGACATCCTCAGCCGAGATTCATCTCAGCTTGCCTTCGGATTTGGGGCTGAGTATAACTATCGCTTTAGGGATGCGTACATTCCTTTGCGAATAGGCTTCCGAAATGTTGGTAAAGGGGGCGCAGGCTTCCAAAGCACAAGCGCGCTCACTTTTGGATTGGGATACAATCCTGATGCAGGTAGCTTCGGCTTCGATCTCGACTTTGGTTCCAATTCGCGCGGCGGAACGGACATGTCGCTCTCGTTGTCCTATCGCTTTAAGAATTAAGGTTTGGGCTCAATGAAATCATCACGGACGATTCTAGTGTTGCTCGCGGTTGTGGCCGCGAGCTTTTCCATGGCCCAGGCGTGGTCGGACGCCTATTCAGATGGCCTGCGCAGTGTGCGCGACGGCAATTGGATGGAGGCGCGAGCAAACTTCCAGAAGGCCATTTCGCTTCGCGGCGAAGACCAAGCCACTCCAACCCGTTTGCCTGGACCTGCTACAGAGCAGCGCGTTTGGAAAAATGGCTCCGCGTACTCGCCCAATTTCGGTGCTGCGTACACCGGCTACAAGGCGGCGATTGCCAACACCAACGACTCTGAGCGTACGACTCTCATGCGAGCGGTGGCGGACGAATTTGAGGCCACTCTCATCAAGGGACAAGGAAGCCGCGAAACCTACTTCTTCCTGGCCCAAGCCTACGCAAACCTTCGAGACGTCGCAAAGCAGCGCGATCTTGAAGCTCGCTTTGCCCAGGCTGGCAACACGCTAAAGTGGAAGGTTGACGGCGACATCATCGCTCCCGAAGACCGAGCAACTCTGGAGTCGTTCGGCGGCACCGCTAGCAACAACAGCACCATTACAAACGCGGGTAGTCCAATCGGAGCCGCCCCTGGCACGATCGCTCCGATCGCTGAAAAGTTCGCGCTCCTCATCGGAAACACCGAGACGCGCCTTGAAGCACTTAAGGTGCCCTATGCGGCTACCGACGTCATGTTCCTTCGCGAAAAGTTGGTGACCTTCGCGGGTTATCAGGAAGGCAACATGGACGTGGTGACCAATGGGACCGCGGCTCAGATTCGAACTACGGCCCAAGCATTGGCGGATCGCGTTCCGGTTGGCTCAACGATCTTCCTGTACTTCTCGGGCGTCGGTGCGAACCTTGATGGCAAGGACTTCCTTGCGGGGATCGACACCTCGAGCGGCACGGACAGTGCGTCCATGCTTGGAAAATCCGACCTGTACAAAATGTTCATGGCGAAGGGGTGCAAGATCTTCGCATTCTTCCAAGTGAACCGCCCAATCGCGGCGGGCCGGTACTTCGGCATGGAAACGCCGATGGTCGGTGCGATCGCGCAGACGCAAGCCACATTGCCTAATGAGAAAGTCAACAGCATCGTTCGAAACGGTGCTCCAGTAGGCTTGTTCACCGATGCGCTCGGCGGCGTTCTCGGCGAATTTCGCTCAAACCAGGTGCCCATCATGGAATTTGGATGGCGCACATTCAACTGGATGCGCGGCGGCCGAAATGGTGACTCGGGTGCAGGTAGCATCCAAACGATGACCCTGCCGGTTATCGTCAACATGAAAGAAGACGAACGATTCTAATTCGCTCGGACACGAAGAAGCCCGCTGGAAAATTCCAGCGGGCTTTTTTTTGTAGCTAGTCTCCGAGGGCGTGGGTGAGGTCCACTCGGGAGTAGATTTCTCCACCCAGTTCTGCCAGTAGGGTGCTCGCCACGAGTTCAACCGCCTCGTCCCGCTTGGTTGCGTCGGGTGCCTCACCCATGACGCGGATCATGGGCTGAGTGCCGCTCGCGCGAACGTTGAGGCGTCCTTCCGGGGCGACAAGGTCGGTCGCTTGCTGGATCGCTACCTTCACGACTGGGTTTGTTTCCCATCCTTCTTTGCGTGCTACTTTGACGTTGACAAGTAGCTGGGGATAGTTCTCAAACTCGTCGTAAAAGTTCGCCAAATCGCGCCCTTCTCGCTTCAGCACACGCATGAGTTCCAGTGCCGTGACCAAGCCGTCTCCGGTCGGGCCGCGTTCTGCGAAGATGATGTGGCCGCTTTGTTCGCCGCCGACGATCGCCCCGAGTTCTACCATCCGTCGACTGACGTACTTGTCTCCGACGTCTGCGCGTTCCAAGTGAATGCCGTTGGTAGAGGCGTATGCGGCAAAGCCGCCGTTGCTCATTACAGTGCCTACGATGATCGGTGGTTCAAAGCCGCCGTGCTGACGCCAGTGGGAAGCCCAAATGGCCATGGTACGGTCGCCGTTCACCAGACGGCCGCGAGCATCAGAGAAGACGGCTCGGTCCGCATCGCCGTCATACGCGATCCCCGCGACAGCTCCCGTTGATTGAGCTAACTCTTGAATGGTCTCTGGTTTGGTCGCGCCGCCTTCGGCGTTAATGTTCATCCCATTTGGGGCTTCGCCAATCACGACGACCTCCGCACCTAGCCGTCTGAATATCTCAATGCCGAGTTCATATCCTGCTCCGTGAGCACCGTCGATCGCGAGGGTCATACCCTCAAATCGCTCCGGCACCAGAGACTCTAAGAACCGCATATAGCGGTCGAGTTCCTTTGTCGAGGAGTTGATTTCGCCGACTTCCCCTTCGATGGGGCGAGTGGCAAACTCTTGGCCCATGAGCTCAATGATTCGGGCTTCGTCGGAGTCGGAGATTTTCTTACCATCGTGGGCAATGAGCTTGATGCCGTTGTCCTCGGCGGGGTTGTGGCTAGCGGAAATCACGGCACCCATGCCGTACTCGCCGGTGCGGGCAATAAAGCTGATCGCTCCGGTGGGAGCGACTTCCAGCGAGGTGACATCTACGCCCGCGCTACAGAAGCCAGAGGCGAGCGCGGCGCCGAGCATCGTGCCGCTGCGACGAGTGTCTCGCCCGATGACGACCCGAGGAGTCGCGCCTTGCTCTTTCAGAAGTCGGCCTGCGGCCAGTCCAATTGCAAGTGCGTCTTCCGGACGCAGGGCCTGATTGGCGACTCCGCGCACGCCGTCGGTTCCAAATTTGATCGCCATGTGACCTTAAGGAGCCTGGGCGACCCGGACCTTTGCGGGACGAATCACGCGATCATGGAGACGGTAGCCGGGTTCGACTTCCTCGACGACCACGTTGGGCTCGAATTCTTCGGTAGTGACGGCTTCGAGTGCTTCATGCAAAAACGGATCGAACACTTCCCCCACGCTAGAAATGCGCTTCACATTGGCGGCATCCAGGGCAGAGCGGAGTTGCTTTTCGATCATCCCGACGCCCTGCATGATGGCTTCGATGTCGGCATCGGCTTCAAGGGCCTTCACTGTGCGTTCGAAGTTATCCAGAATAGGCAGCAGGGACTCTGCGAGCTCCTGATTCCCGTACTTTCGGGTTTCGTCCTTCTCGTTCAAGGTGCGGCGACGGAAGGTTTGGAATTCGGCGAGCGAGCGCAAAAGTTGGTCGCGGGTGGCGTCTCGTTCGTCGGTGAGCGCCTTTATCTTCTCGTCGCGCTCGTCGTACGGCAGTTCGTCTTCTTCGGCTAAGCCAATGAGCGTTTCAGCGACGTCTTTGGGATCTTCGTGTCCGGGGTTAAAGGTCTCCTCTGGGGTGTGCATAAGGTAATTCTTACGCCGATTTTACCCCTTTTGAACCTAATTTCCTACCTTTTCATCGCGCGCTCGAAGAACTCGAACGCATCTGGCAGTGCGTCAGCCACGATCATCAGGTGCTCGCAACGCGGATAAGCGCGGACTTCATGAGATGCGCTTCCCTTCAGTTGCTCGCTCATCCGCCCAATGCCGGACATCAAAATGCTCATCTCCTTCTCTCCGTATCCCAGGAATATCGGCTTGCGGAGCATCTCCTCTGGGATGGTGTTCCCCGCTGGCCCGAACAAGGCGATCGCCTTCACGAGGTCGGGATCGGTTTGAATGGCGATGCCCCCTCCCATGCTGTGACCCATCACAAAGACCGGCAGGCCCTCAATGTTGAATTCGCTCTTGAGCCATGCGAGCGAAGCTTTAACGGAGTTTGCTTTCGACGCCGGGCTAATGAAGGCCCATCCGCGACGTTCCGCCTCGCGCACGCCCAATCCGGCTCCATAAGCTTCGAAGAACATGTTCTCGGAACCTCCCGCGCCGTGGAGAGCGATGACTACCGCCTTCGGGCGGTTGGGGATCATTGCCCGAATCCGGACGCCATCGAAAATTGCCAAAGGAATCTCGACCGGCAGCTTCGGTTTTTCACCTCGCTGGCCCATTTCTGCAAGCCCAAGAGTGAGTCCGGCGTCGACCGACGCCTCACTCTTGCCTTGAACGAATTCTTCAAGCAGTTGCTTCAGTGGGCTGGTTTGGAGTTGGGTCAGACGAGCTTCGAACCCAGGAACAACCGATCCTCCGGTGGACCGAGTCCCACCAAGGCTAAATCTTGTGACGACTTCAAATTTGGCCCCTCGCCGGGATTCGGCTTCGAACTTACGCTCGTAGGGCACGCCCGCTTTTAAGGGCAAGCTTTCCCAGCTTTCGGTGGGCGCACCTTTCGGCTCGTATGCCCAAACCAGGCTGATTGTCACCGGAGAGACGGAGTCAATGACGCGGGGCCTGACTGACAGATCAACTGCATCGCTGGCGAATCGCGGGCGATCTTCCAGTGCGGCGGTTGCGGAATCCAGGGCCATGCAAGCCCGCCCGTATTGACCCCCAAAGAACGCTTGAACCGCTTGCTGTACGTGCGGCACCGCCGCCTGACGAAGCTCGGGGCGACGATTCTTGAGCCAAGCGGCGTCCAGGCGCTTGAGCCGGGTGCCCATCTCGAAGCGTGTCGCCACATACTGCGGGGCGGGCTGAGCCCAGACGACTGCGGTGAGAAGGGCGGGAATCATGGTCTAATCGTCCTCGTGCTGCTTGTGGCTACTTCGCGTCAGCACCCGAATCGGGGTGCCCGGAAGTGGGTACATCTTCCGAATCTGATTCTCAAGGTAGCGCTTATAGCTAAAGTGCATGATCTCCGGGTCATTGCAAAACAAGAGAAATGTCGGCGGCCTGGCGCTAACCTGGGTGCAGTAATAGATCTTGAGCGCGCGACCCTTACTGGTGTAAGGGCGATTGAACGCGGCTTCTTGGATGAGCTTGTTGAGTTGCCCCGTGGAGATTCGGAAACTCCAGTTCTCCACGGCGGTAAGCGCGGCGTCCAAAACAGGCTCAAGTCCGGCTCCCTCGCTCGCGCTGGTGAAGGCGATGTGCGCGTAGGCGACTTCCGGGTGCTCGTCGCGAATGATCTTCTCGATCGCGCGTTTTGCGTCGCTCTTGACCCTGGGTTGGCCGTTCGGAGGTTCCTTGAGGTCCCACTTGTTGACTGCGATGACCAGAGCCCGGCCCATGTCGTGGCTGATCTTCGCCACACGCTTGTCTTGGTCGGTCAAACCCTCATTGCCGTCAACGACCAGTAATGCACAGTCGGCGCGCTCTACGGCCCGCGTGGACCGAAGGGCCATGTAATATTCGACCGTTCCCTGAATCTTGCCACGGCGGCGGATTCCGGCGGTATCAATCAGCCGGAAGGTCTCGTCGCGATACTCCAGCACACTGTCCACCGCGTCGCGGGTGGTGCCAGGGATGTTGCTCACGATCGCGCGCTGCTCGCCAGTGAATGCGTTGACTAGGCTGGATTTGCCAACGTTCGGTCGGCCAATGATCGCGAGCTTGACTTCGTCCTTGACATCTTGAAGATCGTCAATCTTCGGAATCAGCTCGACGACGCTATCCATCATGTCGGCAACGCCTGCGCCGTTCAGTCCGCTAACGGCGAAAACTTCGCCCAGACCTAGCTCATAAAATTCGTTGGCGGCGACGGCTCGATTTTTGTTATCGGCCTTGTTAGCCACGATCAAAACGGGAACAGTGATGCCACGCAATCGGTCCGCGAGGTCGCTGTCACCCATGCTTACGCCTTCCACACAGTCCACGAGGAAGATGACTACTGTGGCTTCTTGGAGGGCGATCTCGGCCTGGAGCCGAATCTGCTCTACCAGCGGATCTTCATCGCCAAACAGGATTCCACCGGTGTCCACCAGCAAAAAACGCTTTCCGCGCCACTCCGCTTCGGTGTAGAGGCGGTCGCGGGTAATCCCTGGAGCGTCATCCACCACGGAGACACGGCGTCCCACCATTCGGTTAAATAGCGTGCTCTTACCGACGTTCGGTCGGCCCACGATGACAACGGTCGGCAATTTTAGTCCCATGGGCAGGTTAAGAGGATACCGGATCGGCCTCCCCCAAGGTATCTTTCGGCCTACTCGAAGCCTATGTCGGTCCACTACGAACTCCTCAGCGTCTGCCCAATCACCAAAGCACGCAGAGGACGACTTCACACTCCGCACGGCACCGTCGAGACCCCCGCCTTCATGCCGGTGGGCACCCAAGGGACGGTCAAGACGATCTCCTCGGAAGAGTTAGAGGCGATGGGCTTCGAGCAGATTCTCTCGAACACTTATCATCTCGGCCTTCGCCCTGGCTCCGATCTGATTGAGCGGATGGGGGGATTGCACGACTTCATGGGTTGGCGCGGAAGCATCCTCACGGACTCGGGAGGCTATCAAGTCATGTCGCTGAGCGACATGCGGAAGATCGACGACAATGGCGTGCGGTTCAAGAGCCATCTCGACGGGTCGGAGATGTATCTCACGCCTGAGCGGTCCATTCAGATTCAGGGCGAACTAGGGGTGGACATCAGCATGTGCTTGGACCAATGTCCGCCTTATCCTTGCTCACGCGATGAAGCGGAGGCGGCGATGGCACGGACGCATCTTTGGGCTCCGCGGAATCTGTCGGCGGCCCGCAAGGGCCAAGCTTTGTTTGGCATTGTGCAAGGCGGGGTCCACGGGGATTTGCGAACGGAGAGTGCGGAGTACTTGGGAAGTCTTCCCTTCGCGGGAATGGCAATCGGCGGAGTCAGCGTCGGCGAGCCGACCGAGATGCAGTACCCGGTGGTCGAGTTCACGGCTCCGCTTTTGCCGGCGCAGAAGGCGCGCTATCTGATGGGCGTGGGACATCCCAAAGACATATTGCACGCGGTGGCTTGCGGGGTGGACTTGTTTGATTGCGTCTTGCCCACTCGGATGGCCCGACACCAATGCTTGTACACCCTGCGGGGCCGGGTGAACATTGGGAACCTCAAGTGGGCGGAGCACAACGGTCCCGCTGATCCGGACTCAGTCTTCCCTCCTACGGAACGATACAGCGCGGCTTACATGCGGCATCTTTTCAAGGCGGGAGAACCGTTGGCAGCTCGGCTCGCCAGCCTCCACAATCTGTGGTTTTACGCCCGGCTGATGAGCGAAATTCGAGACGCAATTGCTGGCGGAACCTGGGAAGAACTGATGCGCCGCTACGAAGCGGCCTAAAAGAAAAAGCCCCCGTTGCCATTCAGCAACGAGGGCTTTGTTTTGAAATTAATTACTTAGCTGCGCGGAGCTTGTTCATCGCCAAAGCGAGGCGAGACTTGCGTCGAGCGGCTTGGTTCTTGTGCAGAACGCCGTTCTGGACAGCCTTATCAAGAGCCTTCATCGCGAGCACGGTGGCGTCCACAGTGGTCGGAGCGGCGGCATCGACCTTAGCGGCGGTGCGAGCCTTCTTGATAAACGTCTTGATCGCGCTCTTGACGGCGCGATTCTTCTCCGTGCGCTTCACGATGCGGCGCATGTCTTTCTTACTGGACTTCAGGTTTGCCATAAATCTAAGATCGGTTGCGAGCGTTCGATGCGCGGTCGCAGAGCGAGATAATGTACCACACTCTGCGTCCGCACTTCAAGGTCAACGCTTGAGGACGAATTTCCTCTTTGTCTTGTCGAAGCCTTGCTCGACCTTCTTCCCGTCGTAATGCCAGACCGGCGAACCGGAGCGTTGGTAGAAGCAAGCGTAGCTGCTGAGGAGAGAGGCGACGAGTCGTCGGCTGACGCGGCGGACCACGTTGACTTCCCACAGGAGCGTGAGGAAGTCGGCGCCCTTCGGCCAGTGACTCATCACTTCCCGAACGACATCGAAGGTCGAAAGCTCATCGGCTCGCGACTGGAGTTCGCGGAGCTCTTCCATTCGCTGAGTCGTGATGAAGACGACCGGGTCGGTTTGGTCGAGCCATTCGAAGTCATAAACGTTAGCGCGCGTCGTCTGGGTGAGGCTGAACACCGCGCCGGACTCGACGTTTTGCTCATAGAACCAGTCAATGAAGCCGAACAAAAGTCGTGCTTCCATGTTCGCCCACACCTGAATTTCTCGGCCATCCTTGTCGCGAAGAATGAGCTCTTGGTAGTTCGGGCCGTTGGGAATCCAACCGGTGGGGACTTGGCAAAGCGGGAACGTACCGAGTTCGCGGTGGGTCGGTTTGAGGACGCACCGGATGGACTCGGGGAGTTGCTTCGATGCTGGAGCGATATCTTCGTCGTTGACGTCCATCGCGAGCGGGTGGTTGAGGAGCTTTCTCAGCGTCGAGCTGAGGCCGTCATCCGACAATTCAGCATCAACGTACTCACCTTCCTCATCCTTAACTTCGGTATGAACGAAGTTGAAGAAGTCTTGGATCGTGGTGACGATTTCGGGAACAACACCGGGCTTGTTGAAGCGATCTCCGCCAACCCAGAGCACTTCTTTGCGTGCCTTGAGTGCGTCCATGACGTTGGTCATGTCGTCGGGGAATGTCTTCACGCTCGGCGTGATTTCGTAGAATTCTTCCAAGAGTCGCGTAGCGGTGATGCTCGCCTCTGAACCCAAGATCTTGGCGATCATGCGCTCGACGTCTTCGGTCTTGACGTCAATCGGAGCGGCGTCTTCGATCTCCACAGTCGGCGCGAGTTTGTCGGCGACCTTGATGGCGGTGCTCAGCCACTTCTTGGCCTGTTCTTCAGGATAAAGCGAGCCATCGGGCGAGTAAACGAGCCCCTTGGTAGCGAAGACTACGCCGTAAAATGCGCGCCAGTCGTACTCGAGGAATGCGCGGGCATCCTGGGGATTGAGAGCCTGCCACGCGGCCGCGCCAAACAGCTTTGCGTCCACTGGGGCTACCTTCAGGAGGGCCTTTGAAATTTCTTCAGCGCTGCGGAAATCGGTACCGGCCAGCTTCTTGCTCAGCGCTTCGACTTCTTCCGCCTTTAAACGATACATGTCCCAGGCCGCCGCCTCCTTTTGATCCGTAGCGGCAAAGCACCACGCCTTAACAAAGACCTGCTGGTCAGCCGTGATGCCGACTTCGGCGCTACCGTGAATCACGCGCTCGATTTGCTCCTCGGTTGCGGTTGGGCGGGTGAGCGCGAGTTCGTTCTTCACTAAGTTCAGAGGCATTGGGCCACCGAAGCGGTCCACAATGAGCCGAACCTGCTCGACGAACGGTCGCTCGGACCCTTCAAGGCGAGCGGCGGGAATCCATCGGCGCTCGTTGTAGGCAAACTTGTGCGGGTTGGATGCGAGCAAGGATCGCACCGCGGCCAGACCAATGCCTTCGTTTTGAAGTCGGTCGGCGATTTCGCTCAGCTTCACGACGTTTTGCAGTTCGGAGAGCTGGGCAAGGATAAGGCGGTCGGCGTACTCACGCGCGAACTGCTCTTCTGAATTAATCTGGATAGCTTTGGCCAAAGGGGAAATCCTCTACACCTACAAGAGGCGCGACCTAGTATTTTAGCTCATTCGGGGTCCAGATTACTACCCTCCTTGACGGAAGATGGCGGGCCGGAACGAATCCGGCCCGCCGTGCATATTCTTCGGCTGAATTAGCCGTTGTCTACGGCACCGAAGTTGGCGATCACGATGTCAATGTCCGCCGCGTCCACTTCGCCGCTTCCGTCCACGTCAACATCGGCATCGCCGGTGCTGGGGAAAGTTGCGCCGAAGTTAGCGATCACTTCGTCAATGTCCGCCGCATCCACTTCACCGCTCGCATCCACGTCGCCGTTAACCAGAGAGATTGGAGCCAGCGTCGTGCCAATTCCTGAGAGGTTGAGAGCAACCGTCTTCTTGAGGTACGGCCCGCCGTCGAGTTCAATTGTAAACGCGCCGTTGAGAAGCTTGGACACTTCGAGCGGGACGTTTTGAATTGCGCCAATAGCTACCAACGAACCAGTTTCAACCACGTTAGTGCCATTGTAGATGGTGTAGCTCATCGGAACCGGAGTCGCGACGGTTCCAGCCGTGTCCTGAAGGGTCAACGTGGTCGCGACGGTCTGGGTGACCGAGATCGGGTTGGCGCCCGGGCCAGCAAGGAGAGTGGCTTCTTGTGCAGAGAGACCGCGACCGAAGATGGCGAGGTTAGCTAGCTGGGCCGTGGTTGGTGATTCGCCATCGTTGTCCGCAAGGATCAGGATCTGCGGGTCGAGGGACCAGCGACCATCTTGGCCGAAGGTCGAGACCGTCTGCGATCGGATAAATGTGCCGTTAGCGTAGGTGGTGATGGTGCTGTTGAATCCATCGCCCAGAAGATCAACTACGGCCACGATTCTGTTCCATCGACTTCGGTCCAGTGCGGGACCGGTGTAGTTGCTGCTCACGCCCCAGAATGAGTCTGTGTCGCGAATCCAGTAGTCGCCGTCGTTGGCGTTATTGGTGTTGGTTTGGAAGAGGGGAATCCAAGCTTCTTCTTGGGGAACTTTCACATCCATCACGACCGAATAGGAGTTGACATAAGAACCACCACCGTTCGGCGCAATTCCGTGCTCGATCTTCAGGAAGTCCATGAAGTTCAGATTCAAAACCGTGTCTGAAGAGCCATCCGGAAGTGAGACGCCGGAGGTGTAGACTAAGTTGGCGGTAGGAACCTCATTGCCAAGGGAGCCTCCGAAACCGAAGTTGTTATAGACGGTGGTGACATTGGCACCAGCGGTATTTGCAACCGAGCTCGTGAACGTAAAGTTCTGAGCTGGCGCAAGCTGAGCATGAGCGAAGCAAGCCGACGAGATGAGGGCGAGGCCGAGTAAGTTTTTCATGGATAACACCAATATCCATGTCTTCTTAGTCTCGTTAAAGCGAGATGAACCAGCAGTTAAGAATACGTGAAGCTTTCTGCGACACCAGGGGGGACTTACATTAGAAAACCCCACCACTAGGGCGGGGTCTCTTTTTTCCAGAGAGGCTGATGAGTTCATCACTGACCCCTGGACAAAGGTGTCGTGGGCGCTAAAACCCGCGACCTCCCTGGCGCTTACAATTGTGTTTCATGTTTTTGTTGCACCACCTCCTTGTTGTTTAGATTTATCGGCGTGGAGACGCCGACTCCGTATTCAACTCCTTTTTGCCTAGGATCGTTTCCGAGTTAGCCACGTTAGGACCCTTTTCTGGGGAGCGGGAAGTGGGAGCTGCGAGATTTGCTCCAGGGTTCGCCATTGGAAGTCGTCTTCCTCTTCAATATCGGCTTCAATGTAGACCTGAAATTCGATCCGGTGGTGGGTTACGGCTTGGTGGAACTTGAATTCTGGCTTGCCTCGTGATTGGCCTCTTGGGAATTCCCACATCCCCTCCCACCACTCGCCGGCGGGGATTTGACGGATCGCGTACTTCCCCTCTCTTTCGTAGATGAGGACGGCTCTGTTTAGCTCTACCACCGGTCGTCTCGGGACTTTCACTGGGAGCGACTCGACTTGCCCGAGGCGAACCGCCTGGCAGTGCGAAGAGACTGGGCAGAAGAGGCACTTCGGGGATTTGGGAGTGCAGATTGTCGCGCCGAGCTCCATCAGGGCTTGATTCCATTCGCCCGGGTGCTCTCGGTCTAAGATGTCCTCTACCCAAGCCCAGGCGTTGCGATGCAATTGGGGTCCGGCGCTGGAATCCGCTTGGAGCCGAGCGTAGACTCGTTCGACGTTTCCGTCTACGAGTGGAGTTGCCTCGCCGAGGGCAATGCTGGCGATCGCTCCCGCGGTGTACTTCCCTACTCCGGGCACACTTAGCCACTGCTTCGCGTTTGTGGGAAATCCATACTCAGAGACGTACTTCGCCCCCGAATGGAGTTGACGCGCCCGCCGGTAGTAGCCGAGGCCCGCCCACATGGCGAGGACGGTTTGCTCGTCGGCCTCCGCCAGTGCTTCAACACAAGGAAATGCCGCCATCCAGCGTTCGAAATAGGGGATGACCGTAGCCACCTGGGTTTGCTGGAGCATGATCTCGCTCACCCAGATCGCGTAAGGATCCGAAGTGCGTCGCCACGGCAGGTCCCGCCGCTCGCGACGATACCAACTCAGCAGATCGAGTTGGAGGCTCAGTGGCTGCCCGCCGGGTCGAGAAGCTGGTAATCCGCCAATGTCTTCTCCGGATCAAGGCTGGTCATCAATCCGCGCCCGATCACCAAGTAGTCCGCGCCATCGGCGATGGCCTGCGAGCCGGTGCCGGTTCGACTGTGGTCATTGACGCTCTGGTCGGGGCGGCGGATTCCCGGAGTCACGATGACGCCGTGCTTGATCGTGTCGCGAACCTCGCGGACTTCTTCGGGACTGGTGACCACGCCGTCAATGCCGCAATCCACAGCGAGCTTGCTCAGGTAAGCCATGTGCTCGGCGACCGTTCGGGTGCAGCCGAGGTGGTCGCTGAGAATGTGCTGATCGAGCGAGGTGAGGA
Source organism: Chthonomonas sp. (assembly GCA_031425375.1). Taxonomy (GTDB): domain Bacteria; phylum Armatimonadota; class Fimbriimonadia; order Fimbriimonadales; family Fimbriimonadaceae; genus JAFLBD01. Next base: position 350,464 of record JANPJF010000004.1, read on the forward strand.
CGCTCACGGCGAGCAGAATGGGCTGCATCTCCTCGCTGTGGCTTCGCGCTTCTTCAACGGCGGCGGTCATCATTGCCGGGCCACCGCTTGCGTGCAGAGTCATCATCCAAACCCCATGCTTCGTCGCCTCTCGCACGGCGAGGGCGACAGAATTCGGGATGTCGTGAAATTTCAGGTCGAGGAAAATTCGGGTGGCACCGGCATCGCGCAACGTTTCGATCACCCCAAGGCCGTGGGGCAAGGTCAGGGCGTGGCCCACTTTGAACCCGCCGACGAACGGCTTTAGCCGCTTGATCGAGTCCACGGCCTCCGCGACGTTGCTGGTGTCGAGCGCACAAATTACTTTTCGTTGAATCCCCATGTGTGTTGCTCCCGCTGGCAATGATATCGTACACCAAAACCGGCAATTTGTCGGGTTCAATGTTCACATGGTCCCCCACCAAGAACTGCTGATCAATGGATTTTTCATTGGTGGGCCGTGCGACTCGTCGGTGCCAAAGCAGGTGGTCAAATCTCCTTGGGATGGGTCCGTCGTCGGCGTGGCCGCCGAGGCAATGTGGCCCCAGGCCGAATCCGCCATCGACGCGGCTACTAAGGCATTCACCAAATGGTCTCGGAGTTTGCGCACGGAACGAGCGGCGTTGCTCGCATCAGTCGCGGCGCGGCTTCGAGTTGATGTTGAAGCGCTCGCTCAACTGATGGCCCTTGAGATCGGCAAGCCGATCCAAATGGGGCGGGCGGAACTGGAGCGGGCGGCGATCACCTTCGATCTTGCCGCGAAGCTCCTCGAAGAGCCGGAGTGGCACACGATTGATGTCTCCTCTGACTCCCGCTCCGAGGGAGTTGTCGTCACCGCGCGAAAGGAACCGATCGGTCCGATCTTCTGCATCACGCCCTACAATTGGCCCATCAATCTCGCCGCCCATAAGCTCGCCCCTGCCCTCGCCGCCGGCAATACGGTGGTGGTGAAGGGTTCTGGGGCGGCCTCTTTGTGCACTTTGGCGCTCGGCCGATTGATGCACGAGTGCGGCTTTCCGGATGGCGTCATCAACTTCTTGAATTGCGAGCCGGAGGTCGCGGAGAAGATCGCGCTTGACGACCGAATAAAGATGGTCAGCTTCACCGGCTCGCCGGCGGTGGGGTGGCGACTCAAAGAGCTGTGCTGGCGGAAGCGGGTTTCGCTTGAGCTGGGAGGCACGGCGACGACCTACGTTGACTCCGGGGTGAACCTGGTTGAAGTCGCGGACAAGCTGGCGAAAAGCGCGTTCGGCTACGCGGGCCAAATCTGCATTTCCGCCCAGAACGTGTACGTCGCCTTTGATGCCTATGAGGAGTTTCGCGAGGCGCTGGTTACGGCGACCGAGAGGATGTCAACGGGCGATCCCAGCCTGGAAGAAACTTGGTGTGGCCCGATGGTCAACTCGGAAGCGGTGGACCGCGTTCAGACCTGGATCGCCGAGTCCGGCGGAACGGTCATCGCTGGCGGATCCCGCGAAAACAATGTGCTGATGCCGACTGTGGTCGAGACACCCTTGCCTAGCTCCCAACTCGTAAAAGAAGAGGTTTTTGGTCCGGTACTCACTGTTCAGAGGGTGGACGTCCCGAGTCTCGCCATCGTTGAAATGAGCCGCTCCAACTACGGAATCCACCATTCGATCTTCAGTCAGAACGAAGATCTCATCGAGAAATTCTGCAAATTCGTCCCTTCTGGCGGATGGATTATAAACGATGTGCCCAGTCTGCGATTCGATGCGATGCCGTACGGCGGAGTGAAGGAGAGCGGGTTTGGGCGTGAGGGTGTGCGGTACGCGTTCGACGAGATGACGGAATGGAGCACTCGCGTTCGGCGCGAGAGCCCTTGAGGGACTGGTACAACTTCATCCACCGCGCATGAAAGTCACCCAGGTTTCGATTCGCCCGACCGAGGCCGCCGACAAGGCGGGCAGACCCGCGTTGACGCCGGAGCTCCTCGCGGCGAGCGGCGCGCGATACAGCCGAAACAATGATGGCCTAGAAGCCATCCTCGCGAAAATTGATCCCGAAAACCTCGATAAGTCCGTGGATGGCATCTTCAAGATGATTGACTACGGGCATCAATCCATTGCCGACATGGCCCCGGTGGCGATGTTCATGGACGGCGTTTCGATGTGGCTCGCTTATCTGGTTTGGGCGCAGGTGCCTACGGCGGGCGGGCAGGAATCGAGCACCCGATACCTGCGCCTCACGAAGGAAGATTTATTACCCCCCGATCAGATAGGAATTCCTGAGGCGTTGCATGCCGATTGGACGACGCTGATGCACGAGGCGATGGACGCCTACGAGCTTTCCTACTCGCTTTGGGAAGAACACGCGAGGGCAAACCCCGAGGTGATGCGGATTCCTGCGGAGTTGCTGGACGATCCGAGTGAGAAGGCGCAAAAGCAAGTGGCCCGCATGCGCCGGAACTACGCCTTTGATCGGGCGCGCTACCTCTTGCCGGTGGCGCTGCGCACGAATATGATGCTGGTGATGTCGGCTCGGGCGTGGGTGCAGCTTTCGCAGTGGCTACTGAGCCACTATCTGCCCGAGGCGCAGGCACTCGGAGCGAAGGTTGTGGAAGAGCTCGGCCTTACCGCGCCGCGACTCTTGCGTCACGCAACGGAGAAGCCGTCATTCATTGCCGGGCATCGGGACGAGATGCGCCGGGCGACCAAGCTTCCTCACCCCGAGGCGCACGAGCGACAGGGGACGGCTGACCCTATTCTTGATGTGATGCTGCCAGCCGGGATGCGGTCCGGTGAGCTCACGTCTGCCCTCCGCCACCACGATAACCGCTACGCTTACTTAGGTGATGCACTCCGTCGAACCGCGGTTCGGTTCGCATGGCACGGCATGGCGTTCGCGGAGATCAGAGATTTGAACCGCCATCGCACCGGGAGTAAGTTCTGCCCGGCGTACGGGACTGGGTTCTACGGGGCCGAGGATCAGATTCCGGGCAGTTTGCGTTCGCAATTGCTCCCTCTCAATGAGCTTGGGGCTCGGGCGACTAGGCTGGGGGCGGAGCAGTTATTGGACGGGAAGATCTCCTACCCTTACTTCTATCTCATGGGCACGCAGTTCTTCTTTGAGCACACCACGACGGCGGACAAATTCCTGTATGAAGCCGAGTTGCGCACGGGGACGGGGGCGCATTACCGATACGCCAAGCACCTGCACGACGCCCTCGAGCTTTGGTATACGCGCTTTCCAGAGACGAGGGGACTCATTCTGGAAGGTAGCGCCGAGCCGGAGTAGCGGGGTTCCTACTCGACGCCGTCGGGCAATTTGCCGATCCGCATCTCAATCGCGAAGTCCCGGGCGCGCTGGAGGATGTTCAGCTTTTCGCTTGCAGAGGCATTTTCGCGCTTGAAGATCGCTCCGGTAATCCGGAGGAGTTCGCGCGGCTCAAACTTACGCAAGGAGACCGACTCGACTTCCCCACTTTGGAGCCGAACGTAGGTCTTGCCAGTCGCGGTCCAGACCTCATAGTCTTTGTCGCTTGGCGCACCGCCGCCCCTCACCAGGAGAGGACTCGTCTCGGTGGCGTTGGCGATGCCGCCCTCCAGCCACCTTCGGAACTCACCCATCCGGCGAAGCCGCGTTACCCTTGCTGATTGCGAGGTTGCGTCGGCTCTACGCTCAAGTTGATCGGCGGCGACGTCGAACTCGTAATCCGCGGCCAGCTTGGCAATTTCATCGTCAATCGGGGGCTCGGTAGTCCCCGGGGTTCTAGTTCCGGCGGCGGGCGGAGTTGCCCCGTTGGCACCGGCGGTGGTGGTGGGCACTTGGGTGCCGTCGGGCGGGGAGACTGCGGGAATTTCTCCGGTCGTGGCAGGCGCGGGATTCGTCTTGCCCGCGTTAGCCAACGTCGGTGATTTCAAGTTTTGGTTCGCATTGTTCAACATCATGGCCACGACCGAGATGCCGACGACGCAGACCACGATCCCCACGAGCAACGCGAGGAGCCGACCGCCGGTGGGGCTGTCGTCACGACGCGCGTCTAGCTCGAAACCAGGTTGGGTTGGTGGATGCAAAGCCTTGCCAACGGGGACTGGTTCGTCGGATGGCGGGATCATCCACACGTTCACCGTCTCCACGATGTGCTTGAGGTTTCGGGGGCCTAGGTTGGTCGCCTTAAAGTTCACTTTGCCGCGCACGACGCCGTAAACCGTGTCGCTGATAGCGATGCCTCCGGGCTTTGCTTCGTTTTGGAGTCGGGCCGCGACATTGACGCCGTCTCCCACAACGTCGCCCGGAAGGATTACCACGTCTCCGAGGTGCACTCCGAGCCGGTGGCGCAGCACTTCCGTCGTTGGGAGGCCGGCCGCTTGATTCTGAAGCGCCTCCTGGATTTCCATCGCAGCCTGAACTGCCTCAACCGCGCTGGCGAAGCACATGAGCATTCCGTCGCCCGTGCTTTTGACCACGATGGCCCCGTGGACTTCCGAGATTTGGCGGACGATCGCCGTATCGCGCTCTAATAGTCGCAGAGCCTTGGCCTCGTCCATGCTCGCCATCGTGCTGAAACCGACGACATCGGTAAACACGATGGCCGCCAGCATTCTTTGGCCTTGGGGTGGGGTGGTCTCTTGATCCATACGTTCCTTACTTCAGTCAGTTCAGACGTAGTTGCGGGTTCCCAAGAATCGTGGGAATTTGGTTCATTTCTTGACGGAGGTCCGAAAACATAGAAAAACTTCCGAAGTTTCTGGACCAAGGCACTGAACTACTGGGGAAATGCCCGCGTCTATTCGCATATGCAGGATTGACGCCTCGGCGGCAAATCCAGCGAAAAGAAGACGATAAGCACAAGACCTAAAGTAGCCCACCTCCGCATGTGAGGTGGGCATTTTTTTCATCCCGGCGGTCATTCCGGCGAAACCCTAGACCAAGCAAAACCGTCAGGTTGGCGGTTAAGCTATGACAATGAGAAAATCTCGGTGGATGTTGGCCCTGTTGGCGGGAGCCTTGGTCGGTTGCGGAGGCAGCGACGTCACGCTGGCCCAGTACGCGCCATCCGTGCTCGCGCCTGGCACGCAAAGCACGATGACGGACATGGTTTCCACCGTCGGGGGCTTGTTTATCATCGGCCAGGCGGATGGGCAGGCGTTCTATCAGCTAGGAACGGGCAGTCCGGTTCTCTATCCGAATCAGCTTTCGGGCTCGCAGGATTTGATCGCGGGAATCAATGAGTCGGGCACCGTCGTTGGTTTCGATTCCAGCACCACCGCGGGCCAAAACGGGCTCCTCGGGAACACCGCCGCGTGGGCGCCATCCAATTTTGGCGCGACGATTACCACAGAGTACATCCGGCCGTCCGCGATCGCGAGCAACGGCACCATCGCCTTCTTGGTTTTGCCACAGACCGGCACGGGTGTGGCGTATCGCCGGGTCGGAGCAACCAACACCGCACTTACCGGCTTCACCGACTTCAAACCGACGGTCATCAACGGCGTGAATAGCGCCGGCAAGATCGTCGGCAACGGCACCGTCCTGACCGACAACGTGGCTTGGATGAGCGACAACAATACGATCATCAACATCGGGGTCGGGGTGGCGAATGCCGTGAATTCGGACGGGATCGTCGTCGGCATGAACGAGTCGAATCGGCCCTATCGAACGGTCGGTGCGAACTCGACCAACCGCGCCGCGCTCGCGTTGCTCCCCGGTTTCACCCGAGGCGAGGCGACGGATATCAACGACGAGGGCATCATTGTCGGCTGGCAGCAGGAAACCACCGTCTCCCCCAAAATTCCGGTCGCTTGGTACTCGAACGGGGCGTTGGTAGACCTCCGAAGCCGCATCACTTCCCCGCCCTCGAACGTGGATTTGCAAGAAGCGGTCGCGATCTCAGAGAGCGGCTCGATCTTGGTGCAGGGCAAGCGTACTACCGGCGGGCTTGAGGCTGTTGGTGTGCTGCTAACGGTCCTCTAAGCCGCCCGTTTTCGGAGCAACTCCAGCGCGATCGTGGTTTGAGTCACGCTGTCGAAGCCAAATTCAGAACCCTGTGTGCCAAGGCGATCGTCAGATCGCCTCGTTACTCCCCTCTCTTGCGACTTCGAGACGCCGAGAGGCGGCGCGAAGGCGGAGGAGAGGGGGTGGGGGTGAGGTCCGAACGTTGAGCGATTTCCTATTTGCCCGCTCGCGCGACGCACAACTCCCGAATTCGCCCCACATGGAAATCAAGCCCCTGCGCATCCCACACATCCACGCTCGGAATGCGATACGTCAGGATGCCGTAGGTAGCCAAAAACAAATCCCGCGTCTCATCCTTCGCCGGGTCGTGCTGTTCGCCGTCAATTTCGACGCAGAGCATCGCCATCGGGCAATAAAAGTCGAGCACGTATTGACGCACCGCGAACTGGAAGCGAAAGGTGTAGCCGAGCTGGTCGCGGCGGAGCTTGGCGCGGAGAATCTGCTCGGAGGCGCTGGCGGCGCGGCGAAGCCTTCGCACCTTCTCTTTGGCGCCCAAGTTCCTTGCCCCTTTCCGTAACATCCCTTCCCTCCTTGAGCATGTTACTCGGGGTTTTCTTGGGGTGTTTGGTTTCGTGGGGAGTATTTTTTGATGAGATTTTATGCTTCACCTCACCCCCGGCCCCTCTCCTCCGCGCGAGAGTCTGGGGTGGGAGGAAGCGGGTGGGCGCAGGAGAGGTGAGGGACTGCTCCCCTCTCTTGCCCTTGTGGTCCGCGGATGAGCGGAACGCAAGGGGAGGAGAGGGGTTGGGGGTGAGGTTCCGAAGGGTTAGTATTTCTTTTGTTGGGTTTGTGGTTTGAATGGGGGTTCATGCTTTACCTCACCCCCGGCCCCTCTCCTCCGCGCGGGAGTCACGGGTCGGACGGAAAGCTCAGGCGCAGGAGAGGGGAGGAACGAATGACTCCCTTCACATCCTGAACACGCCGAACTTGGGTGGGTCGAGGGGGGCGTTTCGGCTGGCTTCGATGCCGAGGGCGAGGACGCGGCGGGTGTCGATGGGGTCGATGATTCCGTCGTCCCACAGGCGGGCGGTGGCGTAGTAGCACGAGGATTCCTCAGCATATTTCGCCAGGATCGGGGCGCGGAAGGCGTCTTGCTCGGCTTGATTCATGTCCGAGCCGGCCTGGTCCATCTTGACCGTCAGCAACACGTTCGAGGCCTGTTCCCCGCCCATGACGCTGATCTTCGCGTTCGGCCACATCCAAAGTTGACGCGGTTGGAAGGCGCGGCCGCACATGCCGTAGTTCCCTGCGCCATAAGATCCGCCGATGATGACCGTGAATTTGGGGACATTCGCGGTGGAAACCGCGGTGACGAGCTTGGCGCCGTTCTTGGCGATCCCTTCGTTCTCGTACTTGCGCCCGACCATGAAGCCGGTGATGTTTTGCAGGAAGACGATGGGAATTCCGCGCTGGCAACAGAGCTCAATGAAGTGCGCCCCTTTCTGCGCGCTCTCGCTGAAGAGGATGCCGTCGTTGGCGATGATCCCGACGAGGTGCCCGTGGAGCCTGGCGAAGCCGCAGATGAGCGTGGTGCCGTAGCGCGCTTTAAATTCTTGAAAGCGAGAGCCGTCGACCAGGCGGGCCAAAACCTCGCGCATGTTCATCGGCGTCTTGGCGTCGCTGGGCACGAGACTGTAGAGGTCCTCGGCGGGATAAAGCGGCTCTTCGGGTTCATTGGGCGGGTTCAAACCGTACGGTTGGGTGCCCCAAGCTTTCGGCCCCGGCCCCGCCGATTCAATAATGTTGCGCAGGATTTCAATCGCGTGCGCGTCATTGTCCGCAAAGTGATCGGCCACGCCACTGACCCTGGTGTGAACGTCCGCGCCGCCCAAGTCCTCCGCCGTGACGACCTCGCCGGTGGCGGCTTTCACGAGGGGCGGGCCACCGAGGAAGATGGTGCCTTGCCCTTTCACGATCACCGCTTCATCGCTCATCGCGGGGACGTACGCGCCCCCGGCGGTGCAGGAGCCCATGACGGCGGCCACTTGCGGAATCCCCTTCGCGCTCATCTGCGCTTGGTTGTAAAAGATCCTGCCGAAGTGGTCGCGGTCCGGGAACACTTCGGCCTGGAGCGGAAGGAAGGCCCCGCCTGAATCAACCATGTAGATGCACGGCAAATGATTCTCGAGCGCGATCTCTTGGGCGCGGAGGTGCTTCTTGACGGTGATCGGGAAGTACGTGCCGCCTTTGACGGTGGCGTCGTTAGCGATGATAAGGCACTCGCGCCCGTGGACGCGCCCAATTCCGGTGACGACCCCGGCTCCCGGCGCGCCTCCGTCGTACATGCCGTCGGCGGCGAGGGTGCTGAATTCGAGGAACGGCGCGCCGTCGTCGAGGAGCTCGTCAATGCGCTCTCGGGCGAGGAGCTTGCCCCTGGCTTTGTGTTTCGCAATGAGCGAGTCTCCGCCCCCTTTCATCACCTGGGCGGTCTTGCCGCGGTACTCCGCGAGCACGGCGTCCATCGCGGCTCGGTTCGCGGCGTGCTCTTCGTCGAGCAAGTTGACGGCTGAGGGGATGATCTCCATCGCCATGGAGGATACCGCCCGGTGCAGAGCCGACTCCGAGTGACTATCATTGAGATCATGCCTGCCTACATCATTGGCCGCGTTGACATTACAGAGCTAAACCGGTACCGGGAGTACATGGCGCACTCGCCGCGGGTGGTCGCACAGTTCGGCGGGCGGTTTGCCGTCCGCAGTAGCGATGTCGTGACGCTTGAGGGGCCGGCGGAGAATCGACGGCTTATCGTGCTTGAGTTCCCCACTATTGAACAGGCGCGGACGTTCTACGATTCGGCTGAGTATCGGGCGATCGTTCCATTCCGCGAGGGAGCCGGGGACGCGCAAATTGTTTTGGTGGACGGTTATCCGGACCACGAATGGGAAAGCGTCCGCGCGAAAAGCGAGAAGCTTGGACCCCCGTAACCCGAGCGCGGGTAGCGAAGTGAAGTCTCTCAAGTTTCTGCCCCCAAACCGGAACTTTTTCAAAGTTGTGCATGTTTAAACATTTGATGAGAGTTCTAGTGGGGTTGGATTCTGAAGGTGGCTTCTGGCAAGTCGTTGAATACGTTAAGAAACTAGGCTTCGAAAATCTTGAAATTGATCTAGTTCGGGTTGTGGAATCACTTTTGCCCGACGGATCACACCCCCAGCTCCCGCAAGATCACCCCCTGAGCAACTACTACACTTTGCAGACCCAGGCGGGCCAAGCCATGCTTGAGTCGGCTCAAGCCGCCCTCGCCAAGGACGGAATTGCCTCGCGAACGTTCCTTTATTACGGCGATGCGGCCCGCGAGATCGTCTCCCACGCTGAGGATGAGGACTGCGACCTCATCACCGTGAGGTCCAATGCCAAAGGCAAATGGGGTTCGCTCTTTTTCGGCAGCGTATCAAAGGGCGTGATCATCGGCTCGACCAAGAGTGCGCTCATCGTGAAGACGGCTGCGCCGCAAACGGACAAGCTCACAGCGGTGCTGGCCACCGACCATTCGGAGTACTTCAATCGCTGCGCTGACCTGCTACTTTCCATGCGGCCGAAGGGCATCGGCAAGCTGATCGTGCTGACCTCCACCGCGCCCGCGAAGATGATTCACGCGCTCTTGGGCCGCGCCACCGGAATCGGTGACCTCACCGACGCACCGGTGGACGAGGCTGAGGCGAACAACACGCTGTGTGGGAAGATGAGTGCGCAATTCCCCGCCTGCGAATCCGTGGTCAAGGAGATTGACCCCGCGGACGCCATTGCGGAAACGATGCAAGAGGCGCCGGCGGACCTACGGATCATGGGCGCGCAAGGTCACGGCTACTTCGAGCGCCTGCGTTTGGGAAGCCAGTCGTTCCACCAAGTCGTCAACACCCCGCATAACGTGCTGATCCTCCGGCTCCCGGCTGAAGACGAGTAGTCGGCTGTTAGAGGGGACGTATTTATGACCAATGAACCCGGTTGGAAAGACAATGGATGGTCTGGCGGGGACCCGTTTTTCATCGACGCCATCGACGTTTGGAGTTACAAGTGGGAGCGAGTGGACCGCACGATTCATGTCCACGACGGGTATGGCCAGCCGCGAGAACTGGATGTATACAAGATTACGGTAGGGGTGAAGACCATCACCTTTGCGTCTGGGGAGGTCTCCTATGGTGCCTACATATTCTGGGTGCCGGAGACGGTCGAATTGGCGGAATAAATTCCTTGCGCCGGGTGGCGGACTGAAGCCCGCCCTCCGGGCGTGGCTGAAGCTCGCCTCCATGGGGCGGGTATTCTCGCGGGACCAATGTCCATCTTAGTCAGCAAGCATTCGAAGGTCATCGTCGCGGGGATGACGGGGCGAGAAGGGTCGTTCCATACGGGCCAAATGATCGAATACGGCACCAACGTGGTGGCGGGAGTCACGCCCGGCAAGGGTGGGCAGGAGCTTCATGGGGTGCCGATCTTCGACACCGCTGAGGAAGCCGTTGCTAAGACGGGTGCCGACGCAGGTCTAGTTTTCGTTCCTGCGCCATACGCCGCCGATAGCGTGCTCGAACTGGAAGCCGCAGGCGTCCCCTTCATCTGCCTCATCACTGAAGGGCTGCCGATTTTGGACTCGATGCGCATGGTGAACCGGCTCGAAGCGAATGGCACCAGCCGACTGCTGGGCGGCAACTGCGCGGGCATCATCACTCCTGGCGAATGCAAGATGGGCATCATGCCGGGGCACATTTTTACTCCTGGACCGATCGGTATGGTCTCGCGCTCAGGCACGCTGACCTACGAAATCGTCTGGGAACTGACCCAGGCTGGCCTTGGGCAGACGACCTGCGTCGGCATCGGCGGCGACCCGCTCCCCGGCACCCGATTCCGCGAAGTCCTCGAGATGTTTGAAGCGGATCCAGCCACCAGCGCGGTGGTGATGGTCGGCGAAATTGGCGGCTCCGACGAAGAAGAGGGCGCGGCATTCATCAAGCAGATGAAGAAGCCGGTGGTCAGCTTCATTAGCGGTCGCACTGCGCCTCCCGGGAAGCGAATGGGGCACGCGGGAGCCATCATCAGCGGCGGCATGGGTACTCCCCAATCCAAAGTGGATGCTCTGCTCGCGGCAGGCGCCCAAGTTGCCGACAAAACCAGCCAGGTCGCGGGCATGGTGAAGGATGCCCTGTCCGGCGTCCGAGACTAATTGAAACCTGCAAACTACTTCGACCACGCTTCCACGACCTTTCTTCACCCGGAGGTTCTGGAAGCGATGGTGCCTTGGATGTCCTGCGGAAATGCACACTCGCTTCATGGCTGGGGTCGCCACGCGATGGACGCGGTAGAGGACGCCCGTGAAAGAATCGCCGTTGTTCTAGGAGCGGAAGACCCCTCGCAGATTCTGTTCACCAGCGGCGCGACGGAATCCAACAATTGGATTGCCCATTTTTACACCACCGGCCTGGTGATGAGCCCGTTCGAGCACAGTTCGATGAGGGAGGCAGGCCTGTTCTACGGCGCCGAGGAGCTAAAGAATGAGGGCTACGCCCTCCGCCCGCAGTCGGCCGACCTTCAAAGCGTGATGCTCGTCAACAACGAGACCGGCGCGATCTTGACGCCACTCCCAGACATTCCAGTCCACCGAGACGTCACCCAGGCAGTCGGCAAGGTGCCGGTGGACCTCAGCACGATGGACTACGCATCGCTGAGCGCGCATAAATTTGGCGGCCCTAAAGGGGTCGGGCTACTTTATGCCGCTCGGACCATGTCGGTTAGGCCATTCATGCACGGAGGCGAGCATGAGTTGGGGCTTCGCGCGGGCACCATGAACGTGGCAGGCATCGTCGGAATGGCGAAGGCGGTCGAACTCGCGGTGGCTTCCCAATCGGCGTCGGCTCAGCAGTACCTGTCGTTGCGCGAGGTGATCTTGGATGAGCTTCGTGAGCTTGAACACTGGGGGACGGATCCGATTTGCCCGCGCTCTCCGGCAATTTTGAGTCTGTCGTTTGACGGCTTACAGGGGGAAACGCTCACCGTGGAGATGGACACCCTGGGGCACGCGATTAGTAGCGGGGCCGCGTGCAGCAGTAGGAGCCAAGACCCGAGCCACGTCTTAACGGCACTGGATTATCCTGAGTCGCGGCTCCGGGGGACTATTCGTATCAGCTTAGGGCCTTCGAACACTCTAGACTCGACGGTTAGCATGATACGGGCTCTGAGAACTCTAGTTCAGAACCTGCGAAAATCCCTGGGATTGTAATTTGCGTCTGCAACTTTTCCACATTTTCTCGCGTCTAACCTTGCTGGCACGGGCTTTGCTCCGGAAATGCCACACACTCCAACAATTTTTTCAAACCTCTTGACAGGTTTGACCGAAAGTGTTAAGAGTGATAGTGAAGTCGAGAAATTGACGCACTGGACGCGGTCCCCCTTTTGCCCAAAGGATGCCGCAGATCGGCCCGAATGGACGTATTACGTTTAGTGGTCGATCAGTCATGCGTCTATGAATGGTCTCACACTCATAGGAAAAAATATTTAAATGCCAGTGGAAAATGGATTGCAACCACCGGTTCGTCGCGGTAAGCCAATTACCGTGCGGACAGCCGGACGGTCGAATTTTAATTCGGCCGCTGCCCACGTACTCGTGGACGACGCCGCAGCTGAACCCGTAGATGACGAACTTTTAGATTTGGCCGAGGCCGAAGAGGAAGTTGAAGAGGAGGTCGTTGAGCGCGTACACGATGACAGCGAAGAGCTGGAAATGTGGATGCGTCAGACGCGACGTGCTCACCTTCTGACGCCTGCCCAAGAAGAGGACCTTGCAAAAAAGGTTCAGGCTCGAGATTTACTCGAGACCGGCAAGTTTAAGGAGCTCAAGGGGCTCTTGAACCTGACGGACGCTGACTTGGAAGACGAATGGACCAAGAAGGACATCGTCAAGCAAGGCAAGGAAGCAAAGCGTCACCTCATCGAATCGAACCTCCGCTTGGTGGTTTCGATCGCGAAGAAGTACAACGCTCGCGGAATTCCTCTGGCTGACCTCATCCAAGAAGGCAACCTCGGTTTGATCCGAGCGGTTGAGAAGTTTGACTGGCGCAAGGGTTTCCGATTCAGCACGTACGCCACTTGGTGGATTCGCCGAGCGATTGCTCGTGCGATCATCAACCAGGGACGCACGATCCGAATTCCGGTTTACGTGGCCGAACTCATCAACAAGGTGATGAAGACCGCGAACCAGCTTCAACAAGAGCTGCACCGAGAACCGACTCCGGAAGAAGTTGCCGAGAAGGTGGGGATGTCTGCCGACCGCGTTCAAGAAATGATGCGCGTTGCGGTGGAGCCACTTTCGCTGGAAACTCCGGTCGGTGAAAAGGACAATTCGAGCATTGGAGACTTTATCCCGTCCACGAATATGCCTTCGCCGGGTGATGTCACTTGGGGCCTTATTCGCCGCGAGGAGATCGATGGCATTCTGGGTCGTCTCACGCTTCGAGAACGAGACGTGGTTCGCCTCCGCTTCGGACTCGATGATGGTCGCTCGCGAACTCTAGAAGAAGTGGGTTCCGCGCTCAACGTGACTCGTGAACGGGTTCGCCAGATCGAATTGCGAGCTATGAAGAAGCTCCGCCATATCGGTCAAGAGATGGCCCAGCAGGGCTTCTCGATGACCCCCTCGCCGAACTAAACTTTCGGTTGAGAATACGTAACCCCGGACGGCACCGCCGACCGGGGTTTTTCGTTTATTCGACTTTCTAGTGCTTCGGCGAGGGCGAACGGGTCAACGTCGACCCAACTCACCGGCGCAGGCTCCCGGTAGACCTGGACGGGATTGACTCGGGGTGGTCCAACCGGAATGCTTGCCTGAACCAGGACCGCCCGGTCGGTAAGGCGGAGGGCACAGCCGCAAACTTTTTGTCCCGTCTTTGGATGGACGATGTCGTTTGGTGAGACCGTGGCGAAACAATCGGCGCTGCGCGGCTTGCTCTCCCGTTGCCCGAGAATTTCTGCCCCGAGTACGGCTTCCGCGCCGGAGTCTCTGAGCGCTGCGGCGAGGATGCCGATCACCACTGGGTAGACATGTCGAACTCCCCTCATTCCATTTAGGGGCAAAGCAATTCCGACCGTCACGTCATGACCGTGGAGGACGGCGCGTCCTCCCGTCGGACGCCGAGCCCACGAAACGTCACAGGTGGGAAGCAACGCGTCTTGAACTCTTTGAAATTGCCCGAGTGTGACCCAGGGCTCATCCCAGCCATAAACCCTTGCCGCCGGCACTCCAGTTTCAGCAGAGACCAGAAGCATGCGATCGCGTGCCATGTGGGTAAGCCCCCCTAATCCGTCTTCAAAATGGACACGCACCACCCCCTAGATGTACCCGCAATTGGTACCGGGATTCTGCTGTTGGGGGCACTTTGGAATCAAGCGTATGATAAGCTGAAATCTATCCATGAAAGGCACTCTCTGGCTCTCATTCTTTGCCATCGCCGCAGCCGCGATCGCTTCCGCTCAGAACCCTCGCCCTATGCGGGTGTTATTGCAAGTGGGTCAGGTTCCAGTCGGTGCGACGGAACCGGTTGAGAGTATCAATGGATGCTCCATCAACCGTAACGGAAAGGTCGCTATCGCCGGCAAGCTCCAACTAGCCTCGGATACCGAGTATTTCATGACCTATGACGGACAGGTCCGCTATAGGAATGCGCTGCTCCCTGGAGCAACCGGTGGGGATTTTGGCCAGACCGGGATCAGTAACTCTGGAGACTACGTGGTCTCCGTAAGTGCAACAGGAAACGACGCGGTCATCGTCAATGGGCTGCTGGCGGGGCAACCTACTGATGCACCTTTCGTGCTTGTGAAAAACTCTGATCCTGCTCCCGCGGATCCTGGTTACTTCCTGAAGGCCTGTAGCCGAGTACAAATGACGTCGGACGGAACGGTCTACTGGATCAGTACTTTTGCCGCTACCGTCAATGGGACGACGATAGGCAGGCAGGCCTACCGAAAGCGTCCGGGCCAAGTGATTGAGCTGCTCGCCAAATCCTACGTGCCTTTCAGCGCGGTTTTGGCCGACTCAACCCCTGTTTCGATCACCCCGGGGAATATTGGCATCGCCTTTGACTACGACGTCTCAGATAACGGGCTCTTTCGGGCTTGGTCCATTTCCGAAGATGCCGTGAGCACCACCTCCGCATTTTCGAACGATCATCTGATCTTAAACACACTCCGCATCGCGAAGGAGGGAGACCCGGCGGGAGGGAGCTTGGGGAACTACGGATCGCCGTCAGCGCCCACGGGAATGTTCAACTTCCCTGTCTCGAACAATTCCGGAGCCTTCGCCTGCAATATCCGCACGTCAGCTGCTGGCTACGGTCTCTATACAAACGGCAGCTTCAAATTAATCCCCGGATCAAACATCGGTTCGACAACCTTGGGCGTGCAATCTCAGCGACCGACCGCCCTCAACAACCGCGGTTGGGTGGGATTCACATGGGGGGCATCGGTCACTACGTCTACGACTTATCTAGGAAATGCCGATGTTCCCGAGGGCTCTCGCACGGTTGTGGCAGCGGGTCAGCGCGTTGACACCGACGGAGATCTTGTCGCCGATGCGACGGTCAATTCCCTCCTTGGCGGAATCACCGACGGTACGAACATTTCTGTCGATCAGGAAGGAAATGTCACGATGATGGCCAACATCACGCGCGACGGCGATGTGGCGCGAAACGCAGTGATTCAGTTCCCCTATCGGCCGGGCGATGTGGACTTTTCCATGGAAGTGGATGCTGCCGACATTGATCTCGTGATCGCGGCGTTTGGCGGTACCCCATCTGCACCAGGGTGGGATCCTCTGGCTGATGTCGACCTCAGCGGAGAGATCGACGCCGCCGACATCGATATCACGATTGCGAACTTCGGCAGCTAGAACCCGTGCGCAACAAAAGAATCCCCGGCAAGTTGCCGGGGATTCTTTTGTTTTAAACCGTGGCAACTTCCCTATCTTCGAGGGGCTTGGGTCGCCAGCGAACGTCCAGCTTTTTGACCGCTTGGGCTTCATCCAGTCGCCCGACGATTTGGCTCGAAGGCGCGTTTGTGAGGAGACTCGGCTCCGTTTCCGCTTCCTTGCAGATTTTAATCATCACATCGCAGAAGTCGTCGAGCGTTTTCTTGCTTTCGGTTTCCGTGGGCTCGATCATGATCGCCTCGGGCACGATGAGCGGGAAATAGTTGGTGGGCGGGTGAATGCCGTAGTCGATGAGTCGCTTGCTAATGTCCAGCGCGCGCACGCCATGCTTCTTGTATAGTTGCGCCGTGAGCACGCACTCGTGCATGCAGGGGCGATCATAAGCGGCTGGGAGCACGCCCTTGAGCCGGGCCTTGACGTAGTTCGCGTTTAGGACGGCGAAGCGGCTGATGTTCGGCAGGCCTTCTTTTCCGTAGGCGAGCAAGTAGGTCAGCGCGCGGACTTCCATTAGGAACTGCCCGAAGAATGCGCTCACGCGGCCGATGGACTGAGGGCGATCCGTCAGGAGAGCCACCTTGCCGTCTGATTGGCGTCGAACGACCGGCTTGGGCAAGAACGGCTCAAGGTGCTTTTGCAAGCCAATGGCGCCGCAACCAGGGCCGCCGCCGCCGTGTGGGGTGCTGAAGGTCTTGTGCAGATTCAAGTGCATGCAGTCGAATCCGTGATCGCCGGGGCGCGTGGTGCCGACCATGGCGTTCATATTCGCGCCGTCGCAGAAGACTTGACCGCCCACCGCGTGGACCATCTCGCAGATCTTCGTAATATTGGGTTCGAATAGACCGAGGGTGCTCGGATTGGTGAGCATCAGTCCAGCGACTTGGTGGTCAAGCACGCGCGCCAGCGCTTCGAGGTCGGTATTGCCGTCTTTATCCGTCGGCACGCCTTTGACCTCAAAACCACACGCAGCGGCGCTGGCTGGGTTGGTGCCGTGGGCGGAGTCAGGGACGAGAATATATCTGCGCTTTTCGGCCTCGCCATTGGCGGCGTGGAAGGCTTTGATCAGCATTAGACAGGTCAGCTCGCCGTGGGCACCCGCCAAAGGCTGTAAGGTGATCTCATCGAAGCCGGTAACCTCGCAAAGAATCTCTTGAACTAGGGCCAATACTTCCAGGGCGCCCGGCGCGGTGGCGGGCGGCTGTAAGGGATGAATATGGGTGAAACCCGAGGTCCCGGCGGTTCGCTCGTTGATCTTTGGGTTGTATTTCATCGTGCACGAACCGAGCGGATAGAAGCCGGTTTCGATGCCGTAGTTGATGTGACTCAAATTGGTGAAGTGACGTATGAGGTCAAGCTCACCAATTTCGGGAAGATGAAGTTCGGCGCGGGTTTCGCCGAGAACGGAGCGGAGATCTACTTCGGGGGTATCGGCTTTGGGATAGTTGCTTCCGACGCAACCGGGGGACGACTTTTCAAAGATGAGTACTGGCTCTGGAACGATCTTGCTCCGCATATCTGAATTGTACCGAGTTACCCTGCAACAGACTGGTCCGAAAGGTACCATGCCCCCAATGGAAAATCGGAGGATGCTGGCGACCCGATCACTCCTCCCCGCGACGGATCCGGTACTCCAATCCAAAGTAGCCGCCTTCCAGTCACTTCTAAAGCTACCGACCCACGATCTTCCGCCCGTATCGCTGGCAAAGTTTTTTCATTATTTGCGCCGCTTCCCCGCCTTGCTTTTTCCGATCAGGGAAGTGATTTACCCCAGACGGTCCGGGCTATTCATCACGTTTGATATTCACACGCTGAGCACGCAAGCTCCCTTCTTGCTCTGCTCCGGGGGCGATCACGTGATGGTGCTGACCGACGCTTGGCCCATCAATTTCGAGACCATTTCCAAATGGTCGCAGCAGTACCGCCTGCGCGACGTCTTTGTCAGCTCCAGCCAAGCGTGTTCGGAGTTGCGTGCTTTGGCTCCTTCCGTGAATTGGCACTGGCTACCAGAGGGACTGCCTCGCGACGAGTATTACGCCCCAAATTGGGATCAGAAGTCGACTGAAGTCTTGTCCTTTGGCCGCAAGCACGATGAGCTGCACTCCATCTTGAAGGAGCAGTTGCCACTTCGAGGGGTGGGATATGCATTCGAGCCGAAGCCGCACGACGTCCTCTTCCCCACTCACGACGAGTTTCTCCGCGGACTTGGTCAGGCCAAGATCAGCGTGTGCTTTCCTAGCAGCGTTACCCATCCACAACGTAGCGGCAATATCGAGACGATGACGGTTCGTTACCTTCAATCGATGGCGTCAAAATGCCTGGTGTACGGTCAGTCGCCCGCAGAACTTCGAGATTTATTTGGGTACGAACCGGTCGTGCCGGTGGACTGGTCGGATCCAGCGGGCCAGCTGGTCGAAATCCTGGCTAATCCCGAACAGTACATCGCCCTGATCGAACGGAATTTTGAGACGCTGCACTCCGCGCACACCGAAGTGCACCGAGCGCAGCAGCTTGCCCAACAACTGGGATGGGTCACCGGTTAGGCAAACGGATTCGGCGGGGGAACGAACTTCTTAAACCCAGTTGCCCGGAGTTCAGTCGCAAGCGCACTGGAGACCGGTTGCTTTGCGATGAGGATCCGAATCTGTCCCCAAGGCTTGGCACCCATTCGTGAGAGCATCATTTTCAGCTTTATCTTGGTCTCAAGCTTCTTCGTTGCCTTTGAATTGGGTTCGTGCGGCACTGAGCCCAGCCCCTCCACGTACTCGTCGTCCATGTAGCCGATCCAGACCTCGGGTAAGCCGAGTCCGCAAGCCACTTTTTCAGCCTCCACGGCGGAGATGCTGAAGACATAGTTTCCTGCCGGCTCATACTGGTGCGGCTTTGGCTCTCGCTTCAGTAGTTTGCCAATCAGCGTTCCCAGGCCACCCATGAGGACCTGCCGAGAGGAAGTTACAATCTGCCGATCGTTGGGCTCGATCAGAATGACGCCCTTTTTGGCAACCCGGAGCATCTCATACACCGCGATCATGGGTCTCGGGAAGTGGTGATACGCCTCTTTGCACATCACGTAGTCGAAACTCTCGTTTTCAAAGCTAAGCGCCTCCGCATTTTCTCGGCTAAAGGCGTTGATGAGCCCGGCTTGCTGCGCTACTATCAGTGCGCTGTCGTCGATGTCTGAGGCGACCGCATCTGCGCCGTGCTTCGTGAGGTAGCGAGCGTCCGTCCCGAAACGCCCGTCGCCCACGGTGAGCCACTTGGTGCCTGGATCGGCTTTGAGCACAGACCCGCAGATCGAAAGCATGCGCAGGTGCCGGTAACGGTCCAACGATGCCTCGTAGGCCTCCTGCTCTGCCACCAGCTTGTCGAAATCTTGGTAGTGGGCGGTGTATTGACGCTGCCGCTCATAAAGTGATTCTAGTTGCTCGGAGATATCCATGTGGCCGATTCCTCCAGAGATTATCGGAGCGCGACGGCGCTGGCTCCACTGGAAACGAAGTTATACCCAAGCTAAAACAAAAAGACCCCATCTTTCGATGGGGTCTGAAATTTATCGTATCCGCGCGACGTGCTTATCTGCCGGGAGGCTGCCCTCCAAGTACTTCCGCCGCTGTAGAGCTTAACTGCCGTGTTCGGGATGGGAACGGGTGTTTCCTCTACGCTATGACCACGCGAATACAAACTGTAGAAAGTGATGAACACTCTCAAAGCTGAATACCGACGAGTGGAGGCGCATCAAATCGAGATAGATGGCTAGTTTTTATCAAGCCCTCGGACAATTAGTACCAGTCAGCTCAACACATTGCTGTGCTTACACACCTGGCCTATCACCATGTAGTCTTCATGGGTCCTTACCTCGAAGTGAGAAATCTAATCTTGGGGTGCGCTTGGCGCTTAGATGCTTTCAGCGCTTATCGCTGCCCGACGTGGCTACCCAGCGTCTGCGCCTGTCGGCACAACTGGTACACCAGAGGTCAGTACACTCCGGTCCTCTCGTACTAAGAGCGTGTCCCCTCAAATTTCTTACGCCCGCAGTGGATAGGGACCGAACTGGCTCACGCCGTTCTGAACCCAGCTCGCGTGCCTCTTTAATCCGTGAACTCCGGAACCCTTGGGACCTGATACAGCCCCAGGATGAGACGAGCCGACATCGAGGTGCCAAACCATGCCGTCGCTGTGAGCGCTCGGGCAAGATCAGCCTGTTATCCCCGGGGTAGCTTTTATCCGTTGAACCCTGACGTACCCACGCACAATCAGAGGGTCACTTAGACCTACTTTCGTACCTGCTCGACTTGTTGGTCTCACAGTCAATCGCACTATATACCTATACGCTCGACGCCTGATTTCCGACCAGGCTGAGTGCAACTTTGTACGCCTCCGTTACATTTTGGGAGGCGACCGCCCCAGTCAAACTACCCGCCACAGACTGTTTCCACACCGGATAACGGTGCAGGTTAGTAAACCAGATATAGAAGGGTGGTGTTCCATTGGTGCCGAAGCTCCCACCTACGCTCTACATCTACATCCAATTCACAATCTGAAGGTGTAGTAAAGCTCCACGGGGTCTTTCCGTCCTACTGCGGGGAACCCGCATCTTCACGGGTGCTACAAATTCACCGGATTTCTCGTTGAGACAGTGCCCAAGTCGTTACGCCTTTCATGCGGGTCGGTATTTAGCCGACAAGGAATTTCGCTACCTTAGGACCGTTAGAGTTACGGCCGCCATTCACCCGGACTTCGATTCAATGCTTCGGATTGCTCCTGACATCTCCTGTTAATCTACGGGCATTGGGCAGGCGTCAGCCCCTATACATCCCCTTTCGGGTTTGCAGAGACCTGTGTTTTTGGTAAACAGTCGCCTGGGCTGCTTCGCTGCGGCCTCTTTCGAGGCACCCCTTCTTCCGAAGTTACGGGGTCGTTTTGCCTAGTTCCTTAACGAGAGTTCTTCCGAACGCCTTAGTCTCCTCGACTCATCTACCTGTGTCGGTTTACAGTACGGTCAGCAATAGCTGAAGCTCAAGAGTTTTTCTCGGCCCCGATCAGTCCAATGCGGTTCACGCCGAAGCGATCCCCTCAGAATACAATAACCTAGTTGAACATTACGAAGCGTCATCTGTCGCACTATTACTGGGGCAGGAATATCAACCTGCTGTCCATCGGCTACGCCTTCTGGCCTTGCCTTAGGTCCGCCTAACCTCCGTCTGACGAACATAGCCGGAGAAACCTTAGATTTTCGGCGGACAGGATTCTCACCTGTCTTATCGCTACTTATGCCTGCATTCTCACTCGGCAACACTCCACCACTGCTCACGCTGTAGCTTCACTGCGTTGTCGACGCTCCCCTACCACTCCTTACGGAGTCCGAAGCTTCGGTTCTAGACTTGAGCCCCCTTACATTATCCGCGCAAATTCACATTCGGCCAGTAAGCTGTTACGCACTTTTTAAAGGGTGGCTGCTTCCAAGCCAACCTCCTGGCTGTTTACGCGAACTCACATCGTTTCACACTTAGTCTAGGATTAGGGACCTTAGCTGTCGATCTGGGCTATTTCCCTTTTGACCACGGAGCTTATCCCTCGTAGTCTCACTGCTACGCTTAACATGATGGTATTCGGAGTTTGGTTGGGTTCAGTAAGCCGGTAAGCCCCCTAGCCCATTCAGTGCTCTACCCCCATCATGAAACACGTAACGCTGCACCTCAATGCATTTCGGGGAGAACCAGCTATCTCTGCGTTCGATTGGCATTTCACCGGACTAACCACAACTCATCCCGAGATTTTTCAACATCAATGGGTTCGGTCCTCCATGTTGTGTTACCAACACTTCAACCTGGCCATGGCTAGATCACGCAGTTTCGGGTCTAATACCAGTGACTTGACGCCCTATTCGGACTTGGTTTCCCTCCGGCTCCGTGTCTAAAACACTTAACCTTGCCACTGACATTAACTCGCAGGCTCATTCTGCAAAAGGCACGCCGTCGCACTTGACTTACGCCATGGTGCTTCGACTGTTTGCGGATGTTGCGGTTTCAGGTTCTATTTCACTCCCCTCCCGGGGTTCTTTTCACCTTTCCCTCACGGTACTAGATGCACTATCGGTGACAAACCGTATTTAGCCTTACCCGGTGGTCCGGGCAGATTCACGCGGAATTCCTCGTGCTCCGCGCTACTTGGGTACATCCTGAATTCGGTTTTGGTTTTTATAGTACGGGGCTCTCACCCTCTACGGCCAGGCGTTCCAACCTTGTTCCTCTAACCTCTTTCTCGATTCTTTTCTAAATCTCTCAAACGCTGGAATTTCCTGAATCGATTGCTCGAAACAAGACGTCCCACCGTTTGAGAGATTTAGTGGATGCCCCGCTACCCCAGCAAGCATGCTCGCTGGTTTGGGCTCTTCCGCTTTCGCTCGCCGCTACTTACGGAATCTCTTCGATTTCTTTTCCTCCGGTTACTAAGATGTTTCAGTTCACCGGGTTCCCTTCTCAATCCCTATTTTATTCAGGAAAGGATGACAAGACATGACTCTCGCCGGATTTCTCCATTCGGATACCCGCGGATCGTCGCTTTTGTGCAGCTCCCCGCGGCGTTTCGCCGCTTACGCGTCCTTCTTCGGCAGTTTGTCCCTAGGCATTCACCGCACACCCTACATAGCTTGCTTTGTAGCATCTATTTCGTTTTTTGATGCGCGTTCCACTCGTCGATATTCAGCTTTCAAAGTGCTCGCTTTCGCGAAAATTGTTTTTTGCCTTTCAGGTTTCACCCCGACTGGCAAAGGAGAACTATACCAGTCGCCCTTTCGGTTGTCAACGCCCAAGGGGCACTTTTTTTGAAAATCCCCCCGTCTCTGGTTCGAATTTCAAGTTCGTTGGCTCAAAGTTGTCGTTGATTAAGGCCTTAATATGAGCTGCCTAGAAGATCGACAGGCCAGCTTGGTTCCAGTCCGCGAGGAACCTCTCCAAACCGCTGTCGGTCAGCGGGTGCTTGAACATCATCTCTAAAATCTTGATCGGCATGGTTGCCACATGGGCCCCCGCTTCGATGGACTGGACCACGTGAATCGGGTGCCGGATGCTGGCGACCAGCACTTCGCTCTCAAAGCCATAGGTGTCCACCATCGCAACCGTGTCCGCCACTGCAGTCATTCCATCTGTGCTCAGATCATCCACCCGTCCCACGAAGTTGGAGATATACGTCGCCCCAGCCTTAGCTGCCATGAGCGCCTGCGAAACCGTGAACACTAAGGTGACGTTCGTCCGAATCCCTCGATCGCTCAGAGTCTTCACGAGCCGCACTCCCGGTTCGATCAGCGGAACCTTCACCACTATCTGATCATGCCAGCTCGAAATCTCAAGCGCTTCCTTCAGCATCGTGTCGTAGTCGGTGGCCACAACCTCGGCACTGATGGCGCCGCCGGGGACGAGTTCGCAGATTTTGAGCACGGTCTCTTTAAAGCCTTTGCCACATTTCGCGATGAGCGTCGGGTTGGTGGTGACCCCATCCAACACTCCCCATTCCGCTGCTCTCTTGACCTCTTCCACGTCGCCCGTATCTACAAATAGCTTCATCAGCTCTATTGTACTGAGTCAAATTCACTGACTATTTTCATAAGTCTGGCAAGGCTACTGGCAGATAAATGCCCCGGGTAGCGATAGGCTGGGGTCGAGGGAGTAGAGAGGATTATGAGGAACTTGGCGGTACTAGTTGGAATTGGGGTGGCAAGCCTGTCCCAAGCGGTGTTTTTTGATTTAGAGCCGAACGGGTCGCTGGTCGGGGCGCAAGACCTGGTGCGTCCGCTAGGAATTTTCTCAGACGTAGGCCTTATGTCTCTGACGGCGGGCGGAGACGTGGACGTTGTTCGCGTCAGGCTGTATGCGGGGGAGTCGTTCACGGCGGTCACTACGCCCACCTCGGACAGTCAGTTCTCAAACCCTGACACCCGAATCGCGATTCTCGACTTTTTGGGGACGCCGTTGGTCGAGGATGACGATTCAGGTCCCGGGCTAGGGTCCTTGGCGCAAATCAACATCTTCCAAACCGGGACCTACTACATCGCGGTCGCCGGGTTTGACGATCCCCTATTCCAGGGAACGAGTTCGGTTCAGGGGAACTACACGCTGACCGTGAGCGCGGTGCCCGAACCGGCTAGCTTCATGGCACTGGGCCTGGGGGCGCTGAGTCTGCTCCGTCGCCGTCGCGCCGCTTGAGCTTGACAAACATCACCCCTGCCGAACCGGCGATGAACAGAACGGAGGCAAGGGCGAAGGCAAATGAGTAGCCGGACGTCCCTGATGGACCGTTCATCCGGTCTATCTGGGTGCCCAAGAGTCCGTTGAAAATCTGGGGCAGGGCGATGCTGCTCTGCCAGATGCCCATATCCTTAGCCATGTCGGCGTCGTTGGGGAGCACATCCGCCACGAGCGCCCAATCTGCTGAGCTGAAGGCACCGTATCCGACTCCAAAGATCAGCGCGAGCGCGAGAATCACTGCGAACGAGTGGGTGAACGCAAACGGCAAAATCGCCGCGAACATGATCAGCCCGGCTACCTGAATCACCCTGACCCTGCCAACCTTATCTGCCAGACGACCGCCGATGAGTGCACCGCCAATGGCTGTGAGCGACAGCACGACGATCACCACCACCGCTGCCAAGGTTGCCGCGTCTTTCGGATCATCCGATAGAGGTGGGAGGGGGGAAAAGTTTTGAATGACGTCCTTCAAGTAGTTCTGACCGAATGCGGTGAGGATGTAAAACCCGAATGCCACCAGGAATCTGATTGCCCAGACCCATCGGAAGTTGGCATCGCGCCAGGGCGAAATCCAAATCTCGGCGTTGAACTTCCTCGCGACGACCTTCGGGAACGGCTCTTCCTTCAGCGCGGTCACCACCAGCGCCATGCAGACCAAATGCAGCACAGCAATTGATCCGAACAGAATTGTGTGGGGTATCGCCATCTTGATGCCGATGAACGCCACCATCGCGGCGATGACTTGGGCGGAAAAGTTGAGCATCCCGAGCACGCCACTCGCACGGCCCCGGTGTTCTTCGGGCACAAATTCGGGCACGATGGCTGAGTAGGGTCCAGTGCCGATGTCGTCGGCAATTTGCAGGATGAGATAGCCGATGACCAGGGCGGGGACGGTCATAGCCGTGCCCAAGATGCCGCACGCGACGCACGTTAGCAATGCGCCAGAGAAAATCCAGGGGCGTCGGCGTCCCCATTTGGTGCTGGTCCGGTCACTCAGCCAACCCATCAGGGCCGGACCGATTGTCGCCTCTGCAGCGCCGATCGCCAGAATCATGCCCCAAGTGGCGTTCTGCTCCCCCTTCGGCATGATATCGTTGACCTTTGCCGGGATCAGCAGAAAGGCCAAGAACCATTTGAAGCTGGTGGCGAACCAGTACGCCGAGATCCGCGCGTACCATCCAAATCGGTTTTGGAACACCCGCCTGTTGTACCGGGTTAGGAGCCGCTCGGTTTGACTTCATCGCTAAAGTACACAGCCCGCGATTGAGAAAGCGAAAGCGCGGATAAAGCCGCGCACTCCCAAAGGGGTTCGCGCTCACACCCAAGTACACTCATCCCATGGCCCATCCGCTCCACGACACCATCGTTGCCCCCATCACGGGGCTGCAAAGTGCGGCGGTGGCGATTGTACGGCTCAGCGGCCCCCAGAGCTGGGACATCGCTCAAAAAGTCTTCTCTCCATGGCCGGAACCCGTCACGCCGCGCTTGGCCCGCTACGGAAGGTTCGCTCACGGCGATGATGGCCTTGCCCTCCCTTTCGCAGAAGGCCACAGCTACACCGGCGAACAGTCCGTGGAGCTCAATCTTCATGGTTCGATGGCTTCGGTCCGTCAGCTCATCGACGCCTGCGTGGCGGCGGGAGCGCGCCTGGCTGAGCCGGGGGAGTTTACTTACCGGGCGTTTATGAACGGTCGGATCGATCTCACCGCTGCCGAAGGAGTGCGAGAGACTATCGAGGCCCAAACGGCGTTTCAGCTTCGCCAAGCTCATTTGCTTCGAGAAGGCGCGCTCAATGCCGCTGTCTCCCAAGTACGCGACGACGTCTTTGGCGTTCTGGCGAGCGTCGAGGCGACGGTGGATTTTAGCGAGGAGATCGGCGATCTGGACCGACTTGGGGCGGTGGAAGAGCTAGATTCCATTCTCCACCGAGTTGATGATTTACTTGCTACCGAAGAATCCGGGCGACTCGTCCGAGAGGGCTTTACTGTCGCCATCGTGGGGCGCCCCAATGCAGGCAAGTCTTCCCTCTTGAACGCGATCCTTAGAGCGGAGCGCGCGATTGTCACGCCGATCCCGGGCACCACTCGTGACACCATCGAGGAATGGGCGGAGATTCATGGCGTCAAAGTGCGCCTGATCGATACGGCCGGACTACGCGAGGGTGAGGACGCGGTGGAGACCATTGGGATTCAACGCGCCAGAGACGCCGCTCAAAACGCCGACGCCATTTGGTACGTTTACGACGCCCAGGCGGGATGGTCAAAGGCCGACAAGGACGAGTGCGCTCGTCTCCCGACCAACACAGACATCTTGGCGAACAAGTCCGACCTTCTCGTAGATCCGCCTACTCGAGGGCGAACCATTTCGGCGGTCACCGGGGCGGGCATCACCGCCTTGCTGGAAGATCTGACGCGCGGATTCACCGAGCACGAAGTCGGCATCGCGATCAATGCACGGCAGGCCCCGTTGATTCAAGCCGCACGTGCGGCGCTGAAGTCCGCCCGTCAGACTCTGGTGGACGACATCCCGGTGGACCTGAGTGCGGTGCACCTTCGTGACGCGGTGATGCACTTGGGCCAAGTCACGGGCGAAACGGCCACCGAAGACATGGTCAGCCGCATTTTCAGGGATTTTTGCATCGGCAAGTAAGGTTCATAATCGCGGAGTGCATCGCGATACGCTGATCCAGCATTTGGGGGAAGAAAAATCGGGCTTGGCCCCAGTCGTCCCGCCGATTGTTCAGACCTCCTTGTTCGTCCATCCGGACCTAGACACTTTTTGGGGCGCGATGTTTGACCCGGATCCTGAAAAGGATCACTACATCTACAGCCGGGTCGGCAATCCTAGTCTGACGGTGCCCGAGAAAAAGATCGCGGCAATGGAGGGTACGGAATCGGCGATTCTGTTCTCCAGCGGCATGGCGGCGATCAGCGGTGCGCTATTGTCTTGCCTAGAATCCGGTGCACATTTGGTCTACGTCGACACCAGCTATGGGCCGACCAAGCACTTCATCGAAGAATGGCTCCCTCGTTTTGGCGTGACCAGCACCGCGGTGAGCGGCCTGGACACCCAGGAGTTGCTCGACGCAGTTCAGCCCAATACCAAGGCGATCTATCTGGAATCGCCTAGCAGCATCGTTTTCCGGCTCCAAGACATATGTGCTGTTTGCGCATTTGCCCGGGAGCGTGGCATCACGACCCTTCTGGACAATAGTTATTCCTCGCCGATTTTCCAACAACCTGCGACGCTGGGCGTGGACCTCGTGCTCCACTCCGCGACGAAGTACATCGTCGGGCACAGCGACGTGGTCGCAGGCGTGGTGTGCGGAACCAAGGCCCGCATGACGCAGATCATGGCCCAGGAAGGGCAATGGCTCGGCGCGTTATTGGCACCCTTCCCGGCTTGGTTGCTCCTGCGGGGTCTTCGGACACTCCCGCTACGGATGAAGGCGGCTGAGGAAACGGGAAACGCTCTGGCGGACTTTCTATGTGACCGTCCCGAGGTCGAAGCGGTGCACCACGTGGGGCACACTAGCTTTGGCCAAAAGGAACTGCGCGACGCCCAAATGTCCGGCACGACTTCCCTACTAAGCTTCAGACCGAAGGTCCAGGAACTCGATCGACTTAAGGCGTTCATCCATGAGTTGAAGCTGTTCCAGATCGGCGTGAGCTGGGGCGGGTTTGAGAGCCTCGGCATTCCGATCCCCCTAACCCCCGGCGAGAATCCGTCGGATTGGGTTATCCGGCTGTACGGAGGACTTGAAGACATTCGAGATCTGTGCGCCGATCTGGACCACGCGATGAGGCTCCACCTGGGATGATCGTTCACGACGTGCTGAACGCTCTCGAACTTATTGCGCCTACGCGTTGGGCGTGGGAGTGGGACCGAGTAGGGCTGCAGATTGGTTCGCCGGCCCAGTCCGTGACGCAAGGCATCACTTGTCTCGATCTCACCTTGCCCATTGCAAAATCGCTCGCGCCAGAAACCGTGGTGGTGGCGCATCATCCGCTGATCTGGGATCCGCTGACCAACATCCGCACCGACTGTCATCAGGGGCAGATTATCGCCGAGTTGATGGCGAAGCGGTGCGCGTTTATCGCGGCTCACACGAACTGGGACGTCGCTCCTGGAGGGATCAACGGCACTTTGGCAGATCGCCTTGGCCTGCAGGAGGTTGTTTCTTTTGGAGATTCGGCGGAGGAGAAGCGGTTGAAGTTGGTGGTCTACGCTCCAGAAAGCTCCGTTTCGGCGATTGTTGACGCCGCGAGCGACGCGGGAGCCGGGGTCATCGGTGACTATCGGCGGTGCGCCTATATAAGCCACGGCACTGGCACCTTTGAAGCCTCCCTTGAGGCAAAGCCCCACATAGGGCATCCGGGAGAGCGCACGGTCACTCCGGAGGTCAAGATCGAGATGGAGTTGCAGATCGGCTTCCGGGACAAAGTCGAAGGAGCGATTCGAGCGGTGCATCCCTACGAAGAGCCCGTGATCCAGTTCAAGGAACAATTGGCAGGCCAAGGGCAGCCGATCGGGCGACTTGGAAATTTGCTTGAACCCACGGCGCTCTCTACAGTTCGTGACCTCGTAGATACCAGCCTTGGCGTGCGCTCACAAGCTTGCGGCGATCCAAATGCTTTGGTCAAGAGAATCGCCGTCATCGGTGGTGCAGCGGGAGATGAGTGGCCGACGGCCCAAGCCGCTGGTGCGGATGTGTTCATCAGCGGAGAATTCAAACACAGCACTTTGATCGAAGCCAGCGCGGCTGGGATCATGACACTAGAGGCTGGACACTTCGCCACGGAATATCCGGGAATGGAGAGCTTACATGATCGATTGGCGGAGGCACTTCCGCAGGTGCAATGGGAGTGCAAAAAGCCAGGCTTGGGCGAATTCGGCTTGAGTTGGTGACCCGTACGGGGTTCGAACCCGTGATCTCCTCCGTGAAAGGGAGGCGTCCTAAACCGCTAGACCAACGGGCCAGCCGAAACGAGATTGTATCTCAAATCCGCCGCGATTTGCACGGGGATCGGGCACAAAAAAGCCTCCAGCATCGGGTGCTGGAGGCTCATTTTGTTGACGACTCACGCCGTGAGTCAGGGGGTAACTGCGTCGGTCCCTCGGTTCTCGGAGATCACGGATTCCGGCTCGGGGTCAATACCTTCTGGCACTTCTTCAACCGGCAACGTGCTTGCGTATCGATCGAAGTCATCTTGGAAGGTGTTGGCGACGAATTTGCCGCTCACTCGCTTTGCCCCAGCGTATCGCTTGGAGTAATACCCCTCGCTGAGCTGGTTGATGCGAACTCGACCACCGCCACTGCTGGCATGGACGAATCGGTTGTTGCCAATGTAGATTCCCACGTGGCTGATGTAGCTTCCTCGGGTGACGAAGAAGACTAAATCGCCCGCTCGAAGACTTCCCTTGGAGATGCTAGTCCCTCGGGTTGCTTGCTCTCTAGCGGTGCGAGGCAAGCTCACACCATGCTGACGGAAGGTGTACTGGACGAACCCGGAGCAGTCAAAACCGCCTCGGGAGGTTCCACCCCATCGATAACGAACGCCCTGCTGAGCGAGTGCCGTGGCGATCAAATCCTTGCCTGCAGAGGTCTGTGAACCGCCCAATGCTGAAACGTTCTTCGGGGCCGAACGAGCAACGGTTCGCGCTGGCGCAGTTGGAAGCGGCGTGATCGCCTTCTCCGAATTCTTCAGCAACTTGCCGCTCACCCAACCGGTGGTTCCACCAGAGAACATGAGTTTGTACCACTCCGCTTGGCGGTCCACGACTCGACCGACGATGCCGGGATTGAGTGTGATGATTTTGCCCGCAGTCCCTGAGGCGGCTGATCGCAGAGCGACATCCTTCCCATTGACTTCCGCGTTCATCGTGGTGATTTGACCCACGGCGGGCTTCGTCGCTGATGGCTTTGCCGCCACCGTCGTGACTTGCATTACGGGCCTGGGCGCTGACTTAGCAACCGGCTTTGCAACCGGAGCCTTTGCCACGACGGGCTTGTAAACCTTTAACTTCGCGCCCAGTTTGAGGGGCTTGAAGCTAACTCCAGAATTCATCGCCTGCAATTGAGCGACGGTTAAATTGTACTTGCGGGCAATGCTCCAATCGGATTCGCCCTTGGCCACGACGTGAGACGAATTTGCCCGAGGGGCCTTCACTGTGGACTTGGCTGGGGAGCTCTTGGAGCTCGATTTGGGCTGACCGGGAACCCGCAGGCTCTGACCGATCTGGAGTCTTTCCCACTTGACCGTACCATTCGCTTGGTGCAGTTCCTTGACGGAGACTCCGTATTTACGGGCGATCGTGTGATCGTTTTCCCCTTCCCGTACTTTATGTGAATTGTTTGCAAAAGACACGCTTACTAGCAAAAGTAAGCAGGCCCATAAGGTGGTCGTCTTCAATATTCCGCTCTCCTCCTCTGGTGCCTGAAGCTTGGCGTCACCAACTCGCGTGACAGCTTCTGACCCAGTTAAGATACCCGCTGAGGTTTGATTTGTCAACCTTTTGGGGCGGGTACCCTCTGCCCACCGCAATGCTCAGCGTTCTGATAGTGACTTGGAATTCTCGCGATGAGCTACACGATTGTCTCGCGTCGTTGCGTGCATTCCCCCCCAATCAGCCCCACGAAATCATTGTGGTAGACAACTGCTCTAAGGACGGAACTACGGGCCTACTAGACTCGGAGTTCCCCGAAATTGTACAAGTAAAGCCCTCTTTCAACACCGGTTACGCTGCCGGAAACAACCTCGCTTTTACCGCCGCCAATCCAGACGCCGAATGGCTACTGACCCTGAACCCTGACACCCGTGTTACTGAAGGCGCGTTGTCACACGCAATAGCGACGCTGGAGAATCATCCTGACGCCGGCGTTTTGGGCGCGCGACTGATCAGTAATGACGGCGAAACTCAGCAAAGTGTGCGCGGGTTTCCGACGTTACTTGGCATTTTTGGTGACTTGACTGGCTTGGGCAAACTGTTGCCGCGTAGTGCATTCGGTGCTTACCGACTCCCCTCGTTCGACTATTCCAAGGGGCAGTTCGCGCCCCAGCCGATGGGGACGTTTCTGTTGTTTCGGCGGCGTGCACTGGCGTCGGTCGGTGAGGTGAAGGCCCCCTTTGATGAATCGTTTCCAATCTTTTTTAACGAAGTGGATTTGCTGAAACGGCTGGACGAGGAAGGCTGGAAATGCTGGTACGAGCCCAGCGTGCAGATCCATCACGTGGGCGGCGTGAGCACACGGCAAGTACGAAAGGCGATGATTTGGGAGTCTCACCGCTCGCTAATGCGTTACCTTTGGCGACATCAAACAAAGGCCCGGTGGACGCTCCCGGCGGTCGGAGCCTTGGTCACAATAGCGGCGTTGATTCGCGCAAGGGGGTGGAGTGAAGGATTTCGATCTCAGCGTCCTAATATGTAGCTGGAATACGATGGACGACCTGCGGGATTGCCTGGCGAGCTTGGAGAAGGTTCGCGTGGAGGGCAGTTTCGAGGTCTTAGTGATCGAAAACAACTCCGCGGACGGTTCGGGCGACATGGTTTCGAGGGACTTCCCTAGCGTTCGCCTTCTGCAACAATATAACAATCTCGGATTCACCGGCGGCAACAATCTCGGAATCGCGGAGCGACGCGGCCGCCATGCTTTGTTGCTGAACAGCGACACCATCGTCCACCCGGGGGCGATCAGGGCACTGCTCACGGCCGAGAAAAAACACCCCGAGATCGGCATTTTTGGTCCGAAGCTACTGAATCCGGATGGCTCCCTTCAATTCTCGTGCCGCCGTTTCCCGAACCCGGTCGCGGCTCTCTTTCGCAACACGCCGCTGGGCCGCCTCTTCCCCAAGAACCGGTTCACCAGAGACTATTTGATGACTGACTGGGACCACTCGGTCCCGCGCGAGGTGGACTGGGTGAGTGGCGCGGCCCTGTTCATCCGGGAAGAAGCCCTCGAAAAAGTGGGCGGATTGGACCCCGATTTCTTCATGTTTTGCGAGGATATTGATTTATGCTGGCGAGCGAAAGAAGCCGGCTTACCCACGTGGTACTTTCCCAGCGCGGTGATCACGCACAAGATTGGATCGAGCACGAGCAAGGCCCCCAACCGCATGATCTTCCGTTTCCACCGCTCGATGCTGCTCTTCTACCGCAAGCACCAGCTTCGTTCGGTCGCGGCGCCCTTGCGGCCCTTTGCGTACCTAGGAGCGGCGACGGCACTTACCCTACGCGCTTCGTTGTTCTTGGTAAAGAACCAGATTGACCGCGTCACCCGGTGGCTGAAACGATGAAATTCGCTCCTTTGATCATCTTGTGCGCGGCCGCCTTCTTGGCACCCTTGATCGGTGGTCAAGTGTTTCTTGGGGCGCAGGCGCCGGAGGGTGGATTCCTTGCGTCTTTGCGTAGCCCCGCGTTGCCGATGACCGCCCATGCGATCATCGCCGGACTCGCGCTGGTCAGTCTGCTTGTGTTGCTCTCGCAGCGAAAGGTAGTTCAGCTCCCCTCCCCCTATGTGCTCCTCCCGCTGGTGGCCGTGATCTTTTCGTTCGGGCTCGCTAGCGGGGCGAGCGCGTTCAGATCGGTGAGCTGGGCGCATTGGCTCGAATGGATCGGCATGGGGGCGGCGCTGGTGGCCACAGTAGCGGTTTCGGGCCGAGACAAGGGCCCGCGCTTGTTGATGTGGGCAATCCTCGCCGGAAGCGGACTTACCGCGATTGAGGGGATTCTGGAGTACGCATCGATCCGATCCGTTGACCCGAGTTGGCGAATATTCGCTACGTGGGTGAATCCGAATGCGCTGGCCGGGATGCTTTTGGTGGGAGTGCTCGTCGGTCTTTCGTTGAGCGTGGCTGAAGAAGAGCGAGTGGCCCGACTGGGGGCCGCAGCCTTGACCCTGCTGGCGGGATTCGGGCTCGTGCTGACTCAGAGCAAAGGCGGGCTGGTCGCGTTTATCGTTGGAGTGGTGGTGTTCGGAATCGCCGCGATCGTGTTCAAGGTGGGTAAACGCGCGGCGGGGGCGGCCGTCCCTCTCGCGCTTATCTTGGTGCTCGCGGTGGGCCTTCAGTTCAATGCCAAGCCTGGAGCGGCTCAGCCAGCGGCGGTTAGCCGCATGAGCAATGCCGGAGGGACTGCGGAGCAGTCGAGCGGCTATCGCCAACTGCTTTGGAAGGGGGCGGTGAAGATGATCGCCGAGAACCCATTTGGTTATGGCTTGGGGACCTATCGGTACGAATCGGCCCGTTCCGGACTCACGCCCCAAACGCAGTTCACGCACCAGGGGTTTCTGCAAATTGGCGTTGAGGCCGGAATAGTGGGATTGCTATGCTGGCTGGGCTTTGCCGGGGCTTGGTTTTACACGGTTTTGAGGGGGGCAAGGCGACTTGCTCCAGAGCGCGCGGTCCTACTAGCGGGGGTTCTCGCGTCGGTGCTCGGGTGCGGAGCGCATAACTTCTTTGATAGCGACTGGCAGCACTTTGGGATCGGATTCGCGTTCTTCGTGCTGTTGGGTGTCGGGCTGCAACTGGCGGGCGACGGATCTTCGCCCGAGATGGTGCCCAAGCGCGCGCGGACTTTTGGGTTGATCGGAGGCTGCGCTTTGATTTTGGTTGCCTTGGTGCATTCCGCTCTCATCGAAAACTTGAAGGCTTCGGCTCTGTCGGCAGCGATTGCGAATAACCGCCCGGGCGCAGAAGGGGCGATCGCGCAGGCGATCGGCATGTCCCCTCGCGATGGCGACGCGTTCCGAGTTCGAAGTCTAGTCCAGCCAGAGGGCACCCAGGAAAGTCTGCGTCTCGCGGCTGAGTACGCCCCGCACACTCGGAATCTCCGCAGTTACGCGCGGTTCTTGCACTCCGCCGGCGACCTCGCCGGAGCTCAGCGAGTGCTCGCCGAGGCTTTGGTGCGGGATCCCAATAATCTCCCGACCCTGCTTTTGATGGCCCGATATGCGGCCCAGAATGAGGACATTGCCGGCATTGAAAAATGGGTGAATCGGTTAGTCGCCGTCGAAGCAACAAGCTATTTCACGGTCCGTGCGCTGCCCGAGATGGTGCCTACTGAGACCTACGAAGGACGGCTGTTGTTAGCGGACAATGCGGAGGCTCCGTTTGCCGCCGAACTGAAGATGGAGGCTTTGAAGGGTCTGGCCGAATACTCCGACAAGACCGTGCCGCAAGTTCGAGCCCAGTTGAAAGCCGGGGGTGACAACTACGCTGGAGAAACCGCCGAGGACATCGAAACGAAGCTCGCGCTTGCGGCGAAAGCAGTCAAGGAACTACGCGAATACTATCGCGAGGAGCCGGCGGAGTTGGATGCGCTGGCGACGCGCGTGGAAGCCGCCTTGGGCGGACCCATCAAATAGCGCTCGATGATCTTCCCCGCGATGGGGGCGGCGATGGTGCCGCCATGACCGGCGTTCTCAGCGATCACCGCGATGGCGATCTTCGGGTTTTCCATAGGTGCCACTCCAACGAAAAGTGAGTCGGTTGTTTTGCTGCGCGAGTTCTCCGCACTCCCGGTCTTCCCTCCCCAAATCACGCCGGGAAATTTGGCGGAACGCGCAGTGCCAGATTCCACCACGGAGACCATTGCCCGATGCAAGGCAGCCCAGAACTGAGGGCTCGCGGTAAACGACTGAAGGGACTGCGGGGCTACCCGAGTGATTTTGCCGTCTGCGGCCACGGTCTCGCGCACGAAGTGAGGGCGCATGACATTGCCCGAGGTAGCGACACCACTCGCCATCACCGCCAATTGCAGCGGAGTGACGTTGACGGAGCCCTGACCGAGGGAGAAGTTAGAGGTATCACCTGGATACCAAGTTCGCTCGTCACGAATTCGGCGCTCCATGTCCTTGCGATCAGCCGCCGAAAGATCAGTGCGCTTGGCGAGGCGTCGCATCAGTCCATCAGCGCGAGCCGCTTTCCACTCTGCGGTTGGCACGATCCCGCGTAGCTCGGATGTCAAATCAATACCAGTCTTCTCGCCCAACCCTAACTTGCGGGATGCTTCCGCAATCTTTTCTGGACCGGCGCCGATACCCGTCGAGATGAAGTAGGTGTTGCAGGACTTCTCGAATGCACGTTGGAAGCTGATGGAGCCGTGCTGCCCAAGACACTTGGTTTTCCGTCTGCCTTGCTGGTAGTAGCCGGGGCAGAAAACCGTGCGATTCGGATCGAACTTGCCGGCAAGCTCCGAGGCAAGAGCTACGACAATTTTGAACGTGGAACCGGGTGCGTACCCCGTCTGGATTGCGCGGTTGAACAGGGGTTTCCGAGAGTCGTTCAGAAGAGCTTGGTACTTCTCGGGGCTGAGTCCACCTAGCCAAATGTTGACGTCATACGTCGGTTTGCTGATGTAGCAGAGAATCACGCCAGTGCTCGGTTCGATGGCGACAATGCACCCCGTTCGTTCGCCCAAAAGCTCGTAGGCGTAGCGCTGCAGTTCCAGGTCGATGCCCAGGACTAGCTTCTCACCGGGAGTGGGTGTGACGAGGTCCAGCGTGCGAAGAGGCTTGTTGCGGGAGTCAATAGTCATCTCCTCCAGCCCGGCTTGTCCGCTCAGCGAGAAATCGTGTGTGTACTCAAGGCCGGACTTACCGACGTACTCGGGCGTGTTCAACTTCTGATTTCTAAATCGCGTCACGTCCTTCTCGTCAGGCGTGCGGACGTAGCCCAGAACGTGAGTTAGGAGCTTCGGCTCGACGTACATCCGGGTCGGCTGGGTGATCACACCAATACCGGTGAGGGTCAGGTCCTCGACGAGCTTGGTCGCTTGGCCGCTGGTGGCTCCTTCAAAAATCGCGGTGGGAAGATTCGGTCGCCAGTTGCCATCGTCGAGTTTGGTCTGCAAAGTCTGCACCGTAACCCCGAGCACTGCTGCCACCCTGGCCATCACTTCGGGTTCTTTGCGAAGCACGCTGGGCACGCCAGTGACGACATACTGGGAGCGCACTCCGGCTACGGTGCGGCCCTTGCGGTCCACGATGAGTCCGCGCGGGGCGGTGAGCGAGATGCTGGTGGAGCGGGTGCGCTCCGCCTTCATGCGTAGCTCGTCAGCCTGGACAATTTGCAGGTCCCAAAGCCGCACCAAGAACACAATCAGGGCAATCAGCACCACCCCGGGGAATACGAGGAGGCGGAAATCGAGGGTTATGCCGCGCTCTTGATGAATGACGGACATGGCTTAGCCAGGGGCCTCGTCGCCACCGCCAGGTCCCTCAGGCAAGTCGGGGTTGCCCTCCGGTAAAGCGGGCGGAGGCTCGGTGGGTCCGGCATCCGGTGTGGGAGCTGGCTCGCCAGCGGGAGGTTGATCCACGCTCGGGACGGCGGCCTCGGCCGGCTTCGCCTCTTCGCGTGATCGCGCTCGAATTTCCTGAGTATCGCGCACACTGCCCTCGCCATCGTCGGTCACGTATGCCTCGTGGTCTACCTCTTGATGATCAGGATCGGGCAAAATTTCGGACTCTCCGAACATCTCCTGGGCCTCTTTCATTACGTCCCGCCATATCAAAATGGGCACCTTGCCGCCCATCACGTAGTCCGACATCGGCTTGTAGACCCACATTTTTCGCTGGCGATCGTACTGCTCGTTGGCCACCCATGAAACAGCCAGGTAGTTGTCTGTATAGCCGACGAACCAGGCGTCGCGGTTGTCGTTGGTCGTGCCGGTCTTGCCCCGTGCGCGCTTCACTGACGCCGCGTACGAACCCGTACCACCCGTCACCACCGCGCGCAGGCAGGAATCCATGTCTTCGGCACTCCCCGTGTCCATGACATTGCGCGTGATGGCCGGCTCGTAGCGTCGGATCACGTTGCCATTGCCATCCAAGATTCGGCGTACGCCGAACGGCTTGACGCGGTCGCCGGAATGCTGAAAAACAGAGTACGCCTGGGCTAGCTCGATCGGTCGGACCTCGACCGAACCAAGAACCAGAGAGGGTACAGCCACCATCGAAGTGGTAAGGCCGTAGACTCGGCGAGCGTAGCCTTCGACGAAGACACGGGGGTTGACCATCATCATCGCCCGCACGGCAGGGGGGTTCATCGAGAACTGAATGGCGGACCGCACACTGACCGCTCCGGCGCCTCGCTTGCCTTCGACCACCCAGTTCTCCCCGTTGTCCTTCATGGAGTAGGTGTCTGCCCGGATGCCATCATTTGGACCAAAAACACCCTGTTGGAAGCCCGCGGCATAAACGAGCGGCTTCATTGAGGAGCCGGGTTGTCTCTTGCCCTGGGTCACGACGTTAAATTTGTTTTTGGCGTAGTCCACGCCACCGACCATGCAGAGAATCTCTCCGCTCCGGTTCATCAGCATGAACGCGTTTGTGGTCACACCTGATCGGCGATAGCTGGCAACCAAACGCTTAGCCCGGGCTTCCGCGAAGCTCTGGAGCTTAGAGTCAATCGTGGTTTCGATGGTGTAGCCACCGCCGGAAACGTCTTCACCCAGTTCAGAGCGGACGGTGTCGAGCACGTAGCGAACGAAGTACGGCGCGCGCTTGATAGTGGATTGGAGGCGATTCTCGTCGGGTCGAAGTTTAGGTCGTTCCGCCTTAGCCTTGTCGTACTCGGCCTTGGTGATCATCTGCTCTTCGAACATCACCCAAAGAACCGCGTCTCGATTCTCGATGGCCCTGTCGTAGTTCGCAAATGGATTCTCGGAACTGGGTCGACGCACGATGCGCGATAGCATGGCTGCCTCGCTAACTGTCAAATCGTCCAGTTTCTTCCCAAAATAAACATCGGCCGCGGCGGCGATTCCGTATGCCCCCGATCCGTAAAAAACCTGGTTTAAATACAGACTTAGAATCTGGTCCTTGGTCAGCTTCCGCTCGATTTGGAGAGCGATTGCCGCGTCCTCGAGCTTTCGCCGTACGGATTGCTCGGGGCTGGTGTAGAGCCGCTTGGCGAGCTGCATGGTGAGCGTACTTGCGCCACCCGCGAGGCGCTGCTCCTTCACGTTTGTGAAAACTTGTCGCCCAATTGCCCACGGATCTACGCCGTTGTGGTCGTAAAATCGCTTATCCTCAGCGGCGAGGGTGGCCTGCCGAACCGTCTTGGGGATGTCGTCAAAATCTTTGGGGATTCTGAACTCGGTGGCGCTTTCGTACAGCACCTTTCCGTCCGAGCTAAGAATCCGGGTTGCGCCGACTCGCATGCCCGCCATCTTGGATTCGAGGGTCGGAATCTGCTCCGCCGCAGCGTTGAGCAAGAACGCAAAAACGGTGCCACCCACGAGCGCCATGATGGCGACGGGGATGAAAATCAGCACCATCACAAACCGCAATTTCCGCCACGGGCCAGAGGCCTTGCGCGCGGGCGTTTTTCTTCGGGCGGTTGCTCGGGTTGCCACGTCTTTTCCAGTATAACCGACCGATCTGCTCAGTCCGTTCCAAAGACTCAGACGCGCGACCTAGCGGACTTGATCCGCCAAACGATCCAGATCGGCCTGCGGCATGTTGCCGATCAGCACCACCGTGAGTTCGCCGACCGTGCGCTTAACCGTTGCTAGGTTAGGCCCTTGGAGCCCACGCAAACGTCGCGCGTCCAGTTCGCCGCGCGTCACGTAGAGCGTAAGGCGACGACCACTCTTTGAGAAGTAGCTCTGCAATAGGGCTTTCCGCCCATCTCCCAGTGACAGCGGGCGCACGGCTTCCAGCATGAAGTTGGTCTCCGATTCCAGAAGTCGCAAGGGACGGACTCCAACTTGCTGTGACAACCGGCGAAGCATTTCGTCTACCGTGACGACCTTTGCACCGCGGCGGATGATCTTGAAATCGTTTTCAGAAAAGCTCGGCTTCGAGTTGACGGTGAGATACTCCATCGAGCCCACTAGGCGACCGGAAGGATCGAAAAGCTCGCGCTTGAGGACCATTGCGCTGTTGGGGTCCACCCACAGTTTCCCAAGGACATTGCCGCTCGCATCGACGAAGCTTAACTGCGTCGTGCGAACTCCCGCAATTGCGCCACCGGCACTCTCGCGAATTTGCCCGCCCCGGCCGCCGCGCACGATCTCGCCAAGCCGAACCATCGGCTCTTCAATTCGCGCGGGTCGGATCTGAATTTCGTTCGAACTAGGGAAGTAATGGGATCGCTGACCGTTGGCGATGACGATAATCTGCCCCGCGTCGGGTGATGTGCCCTCGAACTCAACTCGCGAGCGCCCAGAGTCTTGCCACACGCGCTCGACGGTCTCGCGCGCTTCAGGTCCGAGTCGGACGATCAGCCGACGGGTCCCGGTAAAACGGAGCTTTGGCTGCTCGCGCACCGCTCGCTCGAGCAGCACATTAGATGGACGAGGAGGCTTTTGCCCAAAGCCCCCAGGTCCGGGTCTTCGCTGGGCTTGACCAGCGCTAATTCCAACACAAAGCACCAAGGCAGCGGCTAGAAATCGAATCAAAAGGCCTCCAATTCCGCTTCGGTCCACGCGGGGGCCGGAGCAGAAACTTCAGGGCTGAGCGGCTTGGCACCGTCACCGGCACCCGTGCTTAGGGCAAAAACGGTGCTGCGATGCGAATCCAGCAAAACTTGCTCGGCACTAATCCGTTGATTCGCGACAACTGGAGCAACGGACGAACGGGTGCGAGGCACGGAAATGAACACCACTAAGGCCAACGCCGCGGTCGCGGTGCCGAAACCCGCCGCACGCCACCATGGGAATCGCTTGGGAGCGGGAGCCGCACTCATCGCGTAAAGCTTTTCGTTGAGCTGAGAACGCCACGCGAGGCTGGGGGAGTCATTCTCCAACTGCCCAACGACGTCCGCCACCGGAGCTTGGGCGGAAAGGGCTTCATCGAGGGCATGCGCATCCGACATGGACAGCGCCTCCTCGTTCTCCAGTTTCCTCATCCAATCTCGGTTCATGCTCATGATCTATATTCCTCCACGGCTTTCTGAACGTGGGCCCGGGCGAGGAAAAGTCGGCTTTTTACCGTCCCCACCGGGATATTCAACATTCCGGCCAACTCTTCATAACCGAGTTCTTCTCGGTCGTGCAAGAGCAAAACTGTTTTGAGCTTTTCGCTCATCGTACTGATCGCGCGCTCAATTACCGCTCTCAGCTCGTCATCCAAAATCAACGTCTCCGGATTCCATCGGGAGTCCGGTAGTTCCATCGTCTCTTCGCCATCCGCGTCCATGAGGCTCACGTCCTGGGTGCTGCGGCTACGCTTCCGAGAAGCGTCCACGCACAGGTTGTACGCGATCCTAAAGAGCCATGTACGCAGGCTCGAACGGCCATCAAATCGGCCCATGCCTTGGAAGGCGCGGATGAAGACTTCTTGGGTGATGTCTTCGGCCTCTTCCCCGCTCGGCACCATGCGCTTCACGAATCCGATGACTCGTGCTTGATACGCATCCACGATTTTCCCAAACGCCTCAAAATTCTGTCGCCGGCACTGTTCGATCAGGGCCAGTTCTGCAGAGGCGTCGAGTCTATCTTGGTGTGCCAATCGGTTTGCTCCGAAGAAGACTGACATTATTGTAGAGAGTAAACGAAGATTGTTGGTCGGAGTTCACTGGCTTCGCGCAATCCTCGTAGTGGTAGCCAAAAAGTCCCGACCGGGGCCGAGACTTTTGTTTGGTTTACTCTATGCGTTTAGAACCTTACGCCGACGAATGCGCCCCAACCGTTGAGCCGCGATTCGGTCGTTCCCATCCATTTCACTTCCACGAAAATGGGGGCTTTGAACTGCCCAAGCTTGTAGCCGAGTCCGACTTGGTAGGCGAACCGAATCTGATCTTCGAGGTCATTATCGTCATTCCGAAGCCGAGTGAATGAAGCGCCGGCTCCTCCAAAAAAGTACAGCGGGTTGCTGTCGCTAACGTAGTTCAGGGTCACCGGAACCGTCCGGTAATCGCCCTTTTGCACGAAGTCAACCGAGAGTTGAATGCGGTTTTTGGAGCCGTCCGCGTTCGAAGAGAGGTCCCTCAGGCGGAAGTCAAATCCGAACGTAAGCCAGTTTTTGCCCGCGGTTTGGGTGAAGCTATCGGCGGGGTAAAAGATGCCCACGCGTAGGGACGAGTCTTGAGCTTGGACCATGGCGGTCGGAACGGCGAGAACGGCGAGAGCCGTGGCAAACATCCATGCTTGTTTCATCAGAAAAATTTCCGGCCGCGGGGCGGCAATTCACACTATTCAATACGGCTGGGCCGTTCGTAAAGCATCTTAGCTCCAAGGCGTCTTTGTTCGCAGGATGCGCCGTAGCCGCTGAACGTACTCGGCCTGCGGAATCTCGTATGCGCCGAGCGACTGCGTGTGCTCGTTGATGAACTGCGCATCGAACATTTCGAACCCGATGCTCCGAAGATGCTCGACCAAATGATATAGCGCGACTTTACTGGCATCGGTGACCCGGTGGAACTTCGATTCGCCGCAGAAGCAGCCACCAATCGCCACGCCGTAAACCCCCGCCACGAGCTGCCCGGCTTGCCAGACCTCGCAAGAGTGAGCCCAGCCTTCATGGTGAATGGCGACGTAAATCCCGATCATTTCTTCGCTGATCCAGTCTTCGCCGGGGCGCTGGCAAGAGCGCATCACGGTTTCAAACTCTCGGTCGAAGGTCACTAGGAATTGCTGCGTCTCGTCGGTTTGAGGGTCGGCATCTGGGGGCAGGACGAATGAGCGGTTGATCTTGCGCCGCAAAGAACGGCTGACGTGAATCCCCTCGATCGGCATAAGGCATCGGTCCACCGGCGTGTACCAGTGGATCGGACCGTCGGCGCCTTCGGCCATAGGAAAATAGC
This sequence comes from Chthonomonas sp., assembly GCA_031425375.1. GTDB lineage: Bacteria > Armatimonadota > Fimbriimonadia > Fimbriimonadales > Fimbriimonadaceae > JAFLBD01. Next base: position 392,346 of record JANPJF010000004.1, read on the forward strand.
CGCGCTCGTAGGCGTAGCGGACTAGCCAAGGCGAAAGTGGGGGTTCAGGATTGCTCAATCCCTGATATGATATCGGTTGTTAGCGACTCCCATGCGGTACCGGAAGCCCATTAAGGTTGAATCCACTTATCCTCGTCCGGAGCTCCAGCTTCCGGTGAAGGCGGAGAACCTGTTGCCCGTTTGGCAGCGAGTGGTGTTGCATAGCTACGAGTACTTGCTTTTCATCTTGCTGATCGGCCACGTTCTTTTTGGGGTGGCCGCCGTGTTTCGGGTTGATAAGGCGTGGGACCCTTCGAAGCCGTGGGAGGGGTACTTCAGGTTGATCGTCGGGTTCATTGGGTTATCGGTGTTCTTCGCCCGGCGTCGTGAGAAGAGCTGGGCGCTGATTGTGGCGTTCTTTTATGCGTTCATCACGGCCCTCACCGCTTGGCCCAAATATGCGGACTCCAAAGAGCCGGTGCGGGAGCTCTACTTGATCGCATTTCTTCTGTCGGTCCCCGCGGCCTGGGTGTATTGGCAACTGTTGGGTCTGCGGAAGCAAACCGTTGGGGACACGCTCCGTGATTGAGCCGGTTCAGTCGCCTTACCCGCGTGGTTCGGATTCACCGAAACTCAATAATAGTTTTTCGCAATTACCTGCGGGCTTAAAATTGTGCGTCACTGCTTTTGAGGTCGGTTTGATCTTCTTTTCAGCCCTAGCGGTTCTTGCGGCCCTTCAAATGGCAGTTTTTATCCAGGGTGGCGCTTCGGTTATTTCCGGTCCCGAGGGAACTTGGGCCAGGGCAGGTGTTTTAGTCCTGATTGTGGTAGCTGCCCGAATCCGCGGTGCGAAGTGGGGGGCTCCGGGAGCACTGATTCTGAGTGCAGCGATTATTTTGGGGATTGTTACGCACCTCGGCACGCTGCACCAGTCCACCCCAGACTTGGATTTCAGGCAGATCGTCGTGTTGCGCAATTTGCCGATCCTGCTCATAAGTTTCGGAGCGTTCTTAGGCTACTTAAGGCTAATCCTTGATTGGCACAACGGCGAGTCGAACAAAGCGGAGAGCGCAGAGGATGGATATTAAGCCGTTTCAGCCCCAGGTTTCGCCAAATCCGCGCCTCCCTGCCACGGGGCTTGAACCGTACTCAATCAAGCCTCTGTCGTTTCCGGTTAGGTGTTCGATTCTTTTAAGTGAGTTCTTGGCCGTTCTTTATTTCTTTGGCTGCCTCCTCTATCCGGGCATGTTAGATTATGAAACGGCGTTTGATTACTTTTCTGCACTGACCATTTTTTCGTTTCCAATCATCCTCTATGGCAGGCTCACCCGACGGCGTTGGGGACTGTACTTGGCTGCGGTTTATTGCGTATGGGTCCTTGTCGAGTTTGCTCGCCAGGATTGGGCCCAATCTTTAAGCCAGATGAGAGCAAGCACGCTGGGTCTGTGGTTCGCGAGCTTTGGAGCGATTTGGATCATTTGCGTTTTTGTCGCGCTCTATGGCTACGTCCGCACCATTTCAGCCGCTAAAGTGACCCAACCTCCGATCGAGACGCCATGAAGCCGTTCGAAGCTCAGGACTCACCGTACCCGCGTGAGGCAGACAAGCGGTTCAAGCCGCAGTCAATCTCTGGGTTGCCATTCCCTGTGCGAATTGGGGTCACTCTTTTCGATATGGCGATGCTTATTGGGTTCCTTCCCGCGCTCCTCATGTTGCCAGACCAGTTTCGGCGGATTCCGCTTGCTGAGCCGTCAGTGGTCAAAACTTTTTTGTTCTTGGGTCTAGTGGTCTATCCAATCATCTTCTCCGCTCGGATGGCCCGTAAGCGCTGGGGCTACGGCATGGCGCGCTGGATTGCATTGGCAGTAAGCGCTTACATCCTCCTTCCCGAGCACTGGATGTTCCTCTTAACGACACAATGGTTCGATCACCTATTCCCTATCACAGTGATTGGATCCCTACTCAGCTGCTCTGTCCTCTCCGCACTCTCTTATCACATCGTCTACAAGAACTCCGCACCCGACCCGGAGTGAGGAAGTAGAATCGCCGCATGGGAGCCCATCCAAGTTTTATCGAAGCGCTTGATCTCAGCGGGAAGCAGATCACCAAAGTCTTCGCCGGCATGCCCGCCGACTCATGGGACAAGAAGCCGATTCCGCAGGCCATGTCTCCGCGTGAGACCGCTGAGCACCTGGCCAACTGCTACGAGGCCTGCATGGTCACGGCTAAGGGCGGCACGTGGGATTGGGCTGCGCCCTATTCGCTTGGCATCACCGAGCCGGACGCCCTGCTCGCCAAGGTGAAAGAGCTAAGAGAGGTCGCCAGAAACTTCGTTGCAGAGAGCGACGACCCCAAGGTGTGGCACTGCGGCACTGATTTCCTGACCCTGCACGACGCCTATCACGTGGGCCAGATGTGTACGTTTAGGTTGATCACCGAACCCGAGTGGGACTTCTACTCGATCTACGCGCCGGATTAGTAATGGTGGGGTCGGCGGGGCTCGAACCCGCGACCAATCGGTTATGAGCCGATAGCTCTAACCACTGAGCTACAACCCCACGCACCCAAATTCTACCCAGCCCTAAGCGGCCTTTCGAATCGGTTCGATCACCATCGGATTCACAAATTGCGGCACTTCGGAGAACGGCATCGGCTTGCCGATGCCATAGCCTTGGCCCAAATGGCAGCCCGCCACCCGCAGCCCTTCGTACTCTTCTAACGTCTCCAGCCCCTCGGCGACGACCATCAGGCCGAGGCCCGACGCGATGGTCAAGATCGCGTCAATCATGTTTGCCTTCGCGCTGCCCTTTTTGTATCCCACCACGAAGGAGCGGTCAATTTTGATCTCATCGAGCGGGAATTCTTGGATGCAAGAGAGCGAAGAATAGCCCGTTCCGAAGTCATCGAGGCCGATGCGGAAACCTGCCGCCTTGAGCTTCTTCAGATGCACAATCGCTTTCTGCTCATCCTCCATTACGGCACTCTCCGTAATCTCCAAAATGATGTGTTCCGGCGCCACTTGGTATTCGATGGCGAGGTTACTGAGCATCTCCGGCAGTTCAGCCATGGAGATCTGAGAGCGGCTCAGATTGATGCTCACGCCGCCCACTTGGTCCAGGCAGTTCATTTCCTTCCACTGCGCAAGGTGGTGGAAACTCTTGCGGAGCACCCATTCGCCGAGCTTCACAATAAGCCCAGTTTCTTCCGCCACCGGAATAAACTCGGACGGCAGAATGAACCCTCGCTCCGGGTGGTTCCAGCGCACGAGGGCTTCGAACGACTTTGATTCACCCGTCTCAAAGCTCACGATTGGCTGATAGTAGATCTCCAGTTGGTCGTTGGCAATCGCATCGCGGAGTTCCTTCTCAATGATCAGACGGCGAGTGATCTTTTCCCGCATAGCGGAGTCGAACATCACGGCTCGGGCTTTGCCGGCGACCTTCGCTTCGTACATGGCGGTGTCGGCATCGCGCAGGACGTCTTCCGCCCGGTCGTAGCGCGGGTCAGCCATCACCATGCCGATGCTTGCCGAGCTGACAATGTCGTGTCCCTGAATGTAGTGGGGATCAAGCGACCGGTCGGTAAGAGACTGGGCAAAGAAGCTGAGCTCCTCCGGGCCTGCGAGGTCTCGTATCAGAACCACAAACTCATCTCCGCCCAAGCGCGCGGCCATCGAGTTGGCGAGAGCCTGCCGGGAAAGGCTGATCTCCATCACGTCTCGGACGCGCTGAGCGATCTTGATCAAGAGTTGGTCTCCCGCCTCGTGCCCCAGGCGATCGTTCACCATCTTGAACCGGTCGCTATCGATGAACAGCAGACCGTACGGCTTCCCTTCTTCGATAAAGGTGTTGATCGCGAGTTGAAGTTCGTTCAACAGCGCGGTTCGATTGGGAAGGCCGGTGAGCTTGTCGTAGCGCGCGGCTCGAGACAAGGCGTCTTCGCTCTCTCGTCGCTCCGTGATGTCCACAAAGCTCGCGACGGTGGCGGTCATCTCATTTGCCTGATTGAGGATCGGCTCCGCGTTGACGGCAATCCAGCGCCCCCGCCCATCGGGGCGAACGACCTTGATCACCACGTCGCGAACCCCCCGCCCGGTTCGACTGACAATGGTGGAGGGGTGGGTCTCCGTGGTGATCAGGCCTCCATTGGCGTCCACAAGTTTCCACTCAGGATCGGCGATGGATTTGCCGTGCGCCGCGTCCGTGGTGAGGCCGAGAATGCGTTCCGCCTGAGGGTTTGCCGCGATAATTTGCCCCTCCAGATTCTGCACCACGACACCCTCCACGAGCGCATCGAAAATGGACTTAAGCAGCGCTTCACTTTCTGTGGCCCGCGCGGCACTCTGCTTTGCGAAGTCGATGTCCATCTGGACGCCCACCAGTTCGGTCGGCTCGCCGTCCTCATCCACGGCGGTCACCCTGCCCCGCATGTAAACCCACTGGTACTGTCCCGAATTGCCTCGGGCGCGATACTCGACCGCAACCTCGTCGCATTGGCCCTCTAGATGTGCAGCGATAGAGGCCCGAAGGCGGTATTCGTCATCGGGATGGACGGTGAGCCGGTATTCGGCGAATGCGCTCGGGAGTTGGCGCGTCTCATGACCCAACATTCGGGCGAAAATGTCGTTGGCCTCAAATCGATCCGTGGCGATGTCCCATCGCCAGGTGCCCAACTGGGCATTTTCGACCGTTAACCGGAGCTTAGCTTCACGGTCTAGGATCGCTTCGTGGAGCGTGAGTTCTTCCGTGATGTCGCTGATGATCAAGACGTGCCCAGTTATCTGCTTGTTGTTGAGAACCGGTTGAATGCGCACCTTAAACCAACGACTTGGTCCGTCGATCGAATCTAATCGTAGCCGAACATGAGTCTCTACGGCGCTCAAGAACGCCTGGTCTAGTTGCTCAAGGCCCTCATTACCCTGAACCTGCGTTTCCAAAATTTGACGCAGCCCCATCCCCACCGCGATGTCTCGCTGGGTACCAAACATGCTTAAAAACCGGTCGTTCAACCAGACCACCCGGTGATGCCGATCCAAGTGGACGATCCCGTTGATGGACACTTGAGCTGCCAGGGCAAGGCTCTTGAGAGTGGAATCCTGCATTCGCAACCTGAGGAAGAACGGTGCAACCAACAAGCCGGAGAACACCAAGAATGAAACTCCTAGCAGGTTGTTTTGAGCTTGATCCGCCTGTTGCTGAGGGGCGATTACGTTCTCGAGCCTCTGCATTGTTGCTCGAGGGTGCAAACCAGTCGTCCAATTGGCCTGCGGGTTGCCTCGAAAGGTCCAAAGGCTAATAGTCGCTCCTGCGCATAGGACTAGGGTAGCTGCGTACAGCGATGCGAGCAAAGCAACCGATTTCGGGTTTTGTGTGATCATGGCTGGTCCCCGAGCGCAGGTTGTATCACCGGCAGACTCAGGTTGCCTATTCCACAAATTCACCTGGATTTGATGCAGATCAGATGATCAGGGGTGCACTGAGATGTCGCCCTTTTCGGCGTACTTCACAATTCGCAGATGTTCGCCCAGCACACGGGAGACGGCGACGGCGTTTTCGGTCCAGTCCTGCTGTCGCACGACTACGGTTCCGTACCATGCCTCGACTAGATGTGCACTTAGGGAGGCGTCTGGGTAGAAGCGCCGGAGCGTGCGCTGACATCGCCCCGAGTGATGGGCTTTAGCCGCGTAAGTGATGCATGTGGCCCCACCAATCAACGGCAGACTCAGGCGAACATCATCGTAGGTGTTATCCGATTCTGCTTGAACGAGCAACGAACTCGGCTCCACCCCGTGTTCCGATAACTTGGCGCGCATGTACTCGGCGATGGGCAGGCCACTTTCGAAGTACGTCGGTCCCAAGCGACCAGCCAACACCACTCGCTGATAATGCCCGCCCCGAATGTCTCGAGCTAGTCCAAACCAGTCTGCTTGTACCGACCCGAACACGAAGAGCGCCTCGGCAGGCGTTGGATTGTGCGGCATGAAAACCATCCGAGTGATCTCCTCAGCTTGCTCGGTCGAAAGCTCGCCCGCTGCCACTTCCCTAGGAATGCTAAGGCTGGCTTCGTACTCCCGGAAAGAGGTCGGTTTCATCTCCCAAATTCAACCACGAAAGCGGCCCATTTAGTTGCCGCATTCTAGGTCGTATAATCGAAGAAGAAGATATGGTGCCAACGACGACATCTGCCCGCGGCGGGGACTTTTTCTCTGCCACTCCCGAACGCATCTTTACCGCGGAGGATTTTGTGGGCGACGACGCCCTCATGGTTCGGACAGCGGAGGAGTTCAGCCGCAAAGAGATCATCCCCATTCAGGAGCGTATCGACGCACAGGAAGAGAATCTCATGCCAAGTCTCGTGCGCAAGGCGGGTGACCTCGGCTTCTGCGGCTGCGATACGGCAGAGGAGTACGGCGGTTTGGGCCTGCCGAAGAACTTGAGCGCACGGATGCTCGAGATGCTGTCGCTTAATGCCAGTTTCAGCGTGACTATCGGCATTACTAGCGGCATCAGTCAAGTGGGCTTGAACCTATTTGGCACGGAAGATCAGCGGCGAAAATACCTTCCCCAGCTCACCTCGGGAGAACAAATTGGTGCCTACGCGCTCAGCGAACCGAACAGCGGCTCAGATGCCTTGAGCATGACCACCCGCGCCGACGTGAAAGGCGATAAGTTCATCCTGAACGGCACCAAGATGTGGATCAGTAACGCCAAGTGGGCGGATCAATTCTTGGTAATGGGCAAGATTGGCGGGGAGAAAATAAGCGCCTTCATCGTGGAGCGCGACTTCCCCGGAGTTAGCATCGCACGCGAAGAGCATAAGATGGGCCTGAAAGGTTCGTCAACCGCCCGGCTCGTGCTAGAGAATGCCGAAGTGCCCCTCGAGAACCTGCTCCACGAGGAAGGCAAAGGTCATCAAGTAGCTTTCAACGCTCTCAATATTGGGCGCTTTAAGCTTTCGTCCATGTCCATCGGCCCGGCCCGAGAGGCGATTTTCCAGTCAGCCCAGTACGCCCAAGACCGCCGGCAGTTTGGTCAGCCACTTTCCAATTTCGGCCTCATCCAAAAGAAGTTTGCCGACATGGCAGCTTGGTTTTACGGCGCGGAATCGATGATTTATCGCTGCGGCGCAGATATCGACGCCGCCTTCAAGTCCATGGGGGGCACGGTGGAAGGCAATCGCCTCGCCGCCGAAGAGTTCGCGGTCGAGTGCTCCGCTTGCAAAATTCTGTCCACCGAACTGGAGTCCATGATCGTGGACGAGGCTTTGCAGGTCTACGGAGGCTACGGCTTCACGGAAGAGTTCCCTCTGGCCCGCATCTATCGCGACGCTCGGGTCAGCCGGATCTACGAAGGCACTAATGAGATCAACCGGATTTTCTTGGTGGACCGGCTCATTCGCCGCGCCGCCGAAGGTAAGACGTCGCTCGAGCCGATTTGCGACACGTTCATCGCCGACCTTTGCGGCAAGGCAGTTACCGCATTCGTGGAAACCTACGGCACCGAGGGCTTTGGTAAGAAGGTGGCCCAAGGCCATTTGGGAGCGCTCAGCGACTTGCTGACCCTCCACTACGCATCTCAAAGCGCGGTGCTTCGGGCTGAGCAGACCGGCGGCATCAACGTCGAGCTATGCAACCATTTCGTGAATTGGGCGAGCATCCAAGCCGTCCGCGCCTACCAGTCCACGATCGGCGAAGCGGTGAATATGCCTGCCCCGGCAACCGCCGATTTGGGAGCAATCTCGGAATCGGTGTTGTCCCGGCGTACTCCGTTCCTGGCCTAAGATTGGGTGATTTTCGCGCCGTCGGTGACCGCGTCGAGGGTCCACGCTCTTGCGTCGAGTCCGGCCTTTTTGAAGGCTCCGACCATGGCTTCTCCGATCTGCTCGTGGCCTGAATTCGCAAAGGCGAGCATCCCTGGCCCGGCTCCACTCAAGCAAGCCGCCACCGCTCCGGCCTGCAACGCAGCCCGTTTGGCATCAATCGCGCCAGGAATCAGCGGCATGCGATAGGGCTCGTGCAGCCGGTCTCCCATCGCTCGTGCTAGCAGTTCGAGGTCGCCGGTTCGCAGCGCCTCAAGAACCAGCAACGAGTGCCCAATGTTGTGAATCGCGTCTGCCTTACTGAACTCGCCCGGCAACGCTGCGCGTGCTTCGACGGTCAAGAAACGATAATTGGGGACGCAGACCACCACTTTGGCGGGAGCAAAGTCAACGTGGCGCACAATGTTGCCGCCATTGCTCACGACCAAAACCAATCCACCTAACAATGAAGGCGCGACATTGTCGCCGTGCCCTTCGAGTTTGATCGCCCGGTCGAGCACCCGCTGGAGGTTCAACGGGTCCTGCACAGCGCGGAGAACCGCGTTGGGATCGTCACGATGAATCGCGCGTGACGCCAAGGCGCTGGCGAAGATCAGCCCCGCCAGAGTCGCCGTTGAAGAGGAACCCAGTCCGCTCGCGGCAGGAATGTCGTTTCGACAAACGATCTCGATGCCGGAGTCGGTAGGCATCATGCCGGGCCATGTCTCGTCGATTAAGGTTTGGGCGACGAGGTTGCTTCGGTCTTGCGCGAGCCAATCCGACCCTTCCCCGTGCGTAACCACCGATACCTCGCCGGGAGCCCCCGATAAGTTCAGCTCAAAACTGTTCCAAAGATTGAGCGCCAGTCCCATGCAGTCGAAGCCGGGTCCGAGATTCGCCGTCGTGGCCGGCAGATGAACTCGTATCAAGAAATCACCTCTAGTAGCGCGTCGAGCGTCGCGGGAATGAGCTGCGGGGCTACTGCGCCGCGAAGTGCGGAATCCGGGTCCTTGAGTCCATGGCCAGTGAGAACGCAAGCAAAGGTTTTCCCCGCCGGCTCAAGTTCACCGTTTTGAACGCTCTTGTAAAGGGCCGCAACTCCTGCCGCGCTACTCGGTTCGCAGAAAATTCCCTCTTGGGTCGCCAGCATCCGGTACGCCTCCAAAATCTCGTCATCGCTCACCCGCCAGAGTTGCCCCTCGCTATCTGCCAACGCCTCTTTGGCCTGAAACCAACGTGCAGGATTGCCGATCCGAATCGCGGTTGCGATCGTTTCTGGCTGCTCCACAACTCTTCCGAGAACGATCGGCGCACTTTCTGCCGCCTGCCCCCCGAGCAACTTAGGTAGAGCAAATCCTCGTTCCGCGTGATCCTGGTTGAAACCGAGCCAGTAGGCACTGATATTGCCCGCGTTGCCCACGGGTAGGCACAGCCAGTCTGGAGCACGACCAAGCGCATCGTTGACCTCGAAAGCAGCCGTTTTCTGCCCTTCGAGCCGGGCTGGATTAACGCTGTTTACCAACGCAATCGGGGTGAGCTCAGCGATTTGGCGAACCAGCGAAAGGCCATCATCAAAGCTCCCAGCAATCTGGATGACTTGGGCACCGTAGGCCACCGATCCCGCCAGCTTTCCCATCGCGACTTTGCCATCCGGAATTAAGACAATACACTTCAACCCGGCTCGGGCCGCGTAGGCGGCGGCACTCGCCGCGGTGTTGCCAGTGCTGGCGCAGATGACAGCTTGTGCGCCGTCATGGACCGCCTGGGTGATCGCGGCGGACATCCCTCGGTCCTTAAAGCTTCCGGTTGGATTTAGGCCTTCGTATTTGATGTACAGCCGTCCGCCGGGGCAAGCCCACTCCGCCAAGCGGGGCAGTTCGATGAGTGGGGTGTTCCCTTCATGAAGTGAGATGGGCTCACCTTCGACGCGAATGCGCGCCCGATGCCCTTCCACTACTCCCGGCCATCCGCTCGTTGCCACCATCGTAAGGATATTCGGTTCCGTAGCGACTTAGCGCGAGGCTGGAACGGCGCGATCGAGCTTATTTCTCTGGCTCGGGGAACGAGCAACCACTGGTGAGTTCGTCCGGAGCCGCCATCGCCTCGTACGGCCGGGGTTCGATTCCCGCAAGCTTCGCGATCTCCGCGCCAATGTCCTTCAACATCTGTTTCCCATAGCCTGGATATGCGGCGGCGATTCGTCCGCCGGGTGCAATCAAGGTCGTGTAGACCCCACGCGTCGCTTGATATTTCCTGATCACCTCGAGGCCCGGGTCCAGCAGAATCGGAAATTCGGCCATGGTGGCTTGCTTCCACTTCCCTGCTTCAGCGCGGTCCGCGTTGATGATCGCAATGGTTGTCAAATGGTCCTTATACAGCTCCTGCATGCGATCAACGAAGTACTTGGCCCCCAAACAACACGGGCAATTCTTCTCGACAAAGAAGATCATAAGCGCCTTCCCGTTGGTCAAGCTGCCCAGCGAATAGGTCGAACCATCCTCCCCAGGCAGGGTGAAATCGGGGGCGATCTTGTCGTGAATCTCATTCGCGGCCGCCTGCTGCGCTGCGGTCACGGGGTGATCCTCCTGTTTTCGCAGATTGAGTTGTGCGAGGGCGGTCTTATTGGTCTGTACCAACGCCGGATCTAGCGAGGGACGCCCCTCAATTGGCGCAGGAAAGAGGAACGCCGCCAAGGTACCTAAGCAAGCGACTCCGAGCGAAATCCAGAGGATTTTCACGACCAAATTTTACCTCCGATTGCCTCAAAGCCCCCCAAACATCTTGCGGCGAAAGCGAAGGTTAACCCGTCATAATTTGCGGTGGTTGCAGTGCCGCGACCGCAGGCTCTTGCCACCCCCTTTTGCGTGAATTGTGCGGGTTGGCGAGGTGCCAAATCTGGAGAGAGAGGACCCCCACATGACGCCAAAACAAGCCGTTGCCTATGTTCAAGAGCATGAGTGCGAACTCATTGACATCCGTTTCACCGACCTTTTCGGAATCTGGCATCACTTCAGCATCCCCGCGATTGACTTCGTTGAGGACATTTTTGAAGACGGTCTCGGCTTTGATGGCTCAAGCATCCGAGGATTCCAAGCTATCGATCAGAGCGACATGCTCCTCGTTCCGGATCCATCCACTCTGTTCGTAGACCCGTTCGGCGAGTACAAGACCGCCGTTATCATCTGCGACATCGAGGATCCGATCACCCGCGAGCGATACAGCCGAGACCCGCGCTACGTCGCCAAGAAGGGCGAGGCTTATTTGAAGAGCACCGGCATCGCCGACACCGCATTCTTCGGCCCAGAGGCGGAGTTCTTCCTCTTCGATTCTCTGACCTACGACGCGTCCCCGCAGAGCATGGGCTTCAAGATTGACTCCCAAGAAGCCCACTGGAACAGCCACAAGGACGGGTTCAGCAACACCATCCGACCCAAAGGGGGCTACTACCCCTGCGCGCCGGTGGATAAGCTCCAAGATGTCCGCAGCGAGATGATGTTCAAGCTCATTGACATGGGTGTCCACATCGAGGTGCATCATCACGAAGTTGCTACAGCCGGTCAATGCGAAATCGACATGCGCTTTGACACCTTGGTCGTGATGGCCGACAAGCTCCAGAAGTACAAGTACGTGGTCAAGAACGTGGCCGCTCAGTACGGCATGGTTGCCACCTTTATGCCCAAGCCCCTCTATGGAGACAACGGAAGTGGGATGCACGTGCACCAGTCGCTTTGGAAGAACGGCCAGACAATCATGTACAACGAATCGGGCTACGCCGGCCTGAGTGATGAGTCGCGCTGGTACATCGGCGGGTTGCTGAAGCACGCGGGCGCTTTGCTCGCGTTCTGCGCGCCGACCACCAACTCCTACCGACGATTGGTCCCCGGCTACGAAGCACCGATCAACTTGATGTACTCCAGCCGGAACCGCTCGGCATGCATTCGCATCCCGATGTACAACAAGAGCCCGAAGGCCAAGCGGGTTGAATTCCGCGCTCCGGACCCGATGGCAAACGGCTACCTCGCGATGACCGCGATGCTGATGGCGGGCCTGGATGGGATTCAGAATCGAATTGAACCGGCGAAGCCGGTGGACAAGGACCTGTACGAGCTCCCCGCCGAGGAGAAGAAGGATATCCCGCAGACTCCTGGTTCCCTGCGAGCTGCCCTGATGGCGCTGCGAGAAGACCACGCGTTCCTGTTGAAGGGCGACGTCTTCACCCAGGACTTAATTAACACCTATATCGACTGGAAACTGGTTAATGAGTGTGACGCGATCGACCTCCGTCCGCATCCTTACGAGTTCTATATGTATGCCGATGCATAGGTGAGGTGTTGTGCGTTTACCCCGCAATTGTTAACGCATCGCGAAAAATCTAGGATAAATACCGGGCCTTCTGCTAGCAGTTGGCCCGGTTTTCGTATATAGTCAGGAGAGTTGTGGCAAAGCGCCGCACTCAACCTCGAACTTCTCGGAGCAAAAAATGAAAAATTTCTTTATCCTAGCTGGCGTTTGCAGTCTCGGACTCGCGAACATCGCCTCGGCACAATCCGTGTTTTACGTTTACGATGCATTCGTAGCCGGTACCCTTCCTGTCGCGACGAATGGCGGTGCAGTGGTCGCAGCGACCCCCGTCCTGACTCGACTTGTTGCCGACGATATTAACTTCAACCCGGACTTTGCTGGCCTGCCATTCACCCGATTTGAGTTCGGCGTATACAATGGCAATGCCGCACCAGTCGCTGCGCGCCCACGATACCGATTCTGGCAGCAGAACGGCCCGGCCCAGGACCCAGTGAGCCTTGTGTTCTCTCCTGGCGTTACGGTTGCATCTCCGGCCACTTCCAACTGGGGTGTGTCGTACGCTCCTATCACGCTGGCTTCCGGTCTGTCTGGGTTCTTCAGTGACTTCACCTTCGGATGGACGCTCCCTGCATCGGGCAAGATTTGGGCTGGCCTCACTTGGGATAATAATGACAGCGTCGTCGGACCGACGGCTGTGATTGCTGGAACCACAAACGTTGAGCTGAACAACATGGGCTATGCGCTTGCCAGTCCGATCACGGGTTCCAGTGCAAACGTCATGTTCCAAACGACCAACCCGGGTAGCTTCTTCGGTGCCACCAATCCTGCTGGAGCCATGTTCCAGTTCGGCGGAACGCCTCCTCCAGTCGCGAATATGTGGGGATACGCAATCGGTACTCCAGGTCAGGACCTGACCGGTTTTGTAACTCTTAACGACGTGGGCGGAGCCTTCGCGTTCAACCGCAACATCACCTTGACCGCGTTCGCCGGTACCAAGACGGTGACCAGCGCTACGGTCGTTTGCACAGGCGCTACCACGGCCTTCACCCTGGTGTTGCCGGCGACTATGCCAGCAGCTCTCTCGGGCCCTGTGACGATCGTCGCTGACGGCTCTTCATTCTTGAAGAAGACGACGGCTGTAACGCTCACCGGCACCGCACAAGATCTCGGCATCATCGCTCTTCAAAACGGCGACGTGGATGCTTCGGGTGAAGTTGACGCGGCAGACATCGACGAAGTCATTGCTGACTTTGGCGACACCACCGACAACCCATCCGACGTGGACGTAAGCGGCGAAGTTGATGCAGCTGACATTGACATCGTCATCGCCAACTTCGGCGGCGTAGACGGCTAGTCTAAAGATCCAATGAGGTACCCACGGGGCTGGTTCGAAAGAATCAGCCCCGTATTTTCTTTAGTTCGTCCCCCGACCAGAACAAAGCGGACGAGAACTTGCGTCAATTGAGCGTAGGAACAGATGGTGCATAGACTCGGATTTGGAGCTCTTTTGACTGGGGCGTTCGCGGTGGCGAATGCTCAGACTCCGTTTCGCGTCTACGACTCCCAACCCGCCCCCGCCGCCAGCATCTCCGCGGTCGGAGGGGCCACCGTCTCCGCTAACCCGATCACTAAGCTGATCGCCGAAGACGTCACCCCGATGGCCGGGTATGCCGGGCAGAGCATCACCTCCGTCGGCTTCGTTTACAACAACGCCTTAACCTACCCCGCCACCTTTCGCGCGGCGATTCGGCTTTGGAACGCTAACGGTGTCAATTCGCCGCTCAGCGGCCTCCCTGGGGTGGGGACTTACCTATCCTTGGGCTCTCCGAAGGGATACGTTTCCGGTCCGATTTCTCTCGCCGCCCAAGCGATGATGGCGACCGACTTCACCATCCCCAGTGGCGACCTCCCTTTGCCGGCTAGCCGTTTTTGGGTTGGGGTGCAGCTAGACAACGACTCGAACGGTCTCCTCTACTCCGACCCCGCAGAATTGAATCAACTCAGCCTCGCCGTGGGCACGCCCGTGGTTGGTAGCACCGGAACAGGTCAGTTCAAAACTATTACAGGCTACGACTGTTTTGGGATTAATGCCCCGAGCGGAATCTACGAGCCTGCGGAGCTCGCTCTTTGGATCGGCGTCGCAGGCCAAGACTTCGATGGAGTCATCGCACTGCAAGATGTCGTCGCGGAACTGGCGGTGGACCGTACCCTCACCGTCTCAGCCTTCAGCGGCGCGACCCTAATCACCTCAAAGCTGGTAACGATGTCTCAGGCCTCCAGCACGCAGTCTTTCACCATCACCCTCCCCGCGACCCTTCCCTTCGCCCTCACCAACCCGGTCCGGTTCGAGGTGGATGGCTCCAGCTTCCTGAAGCGCACCATCAACGGCTCGCTCCCGGTGCCCCCATCGGTGAATCCCGTTGCCATCACCCTCGGATCAATAAACCTTCAGAACGGTGATGTCGACGGCTCCGGCGAAGTGGACGCCGCGGACATTGACGAAGTCATCGCGGCCTTCGGTGATGTTTCCGCCGCTGATACCGACGTGGACGTCTCCGGCGAAGTAGATGCCGCAGACATCGACATCGTCATCGCCAACTTCGGCGCCGTGGACGAATGACATCTAATGGATGCCTATTGGGACGATGGCTACTTCTAAGGTCATCATTCTATGCTAAAGCAGCCCAATAGCTTGATATACTGAACCTCAACATGCAAACACTTCGCTCAACTTTGCTCGCTTGGTCCCTCCTAAGTTTCGCTCAGGGTGCCTCCGGACAAGGGATCTTTTACATCTATAAAACTTCGGAACCGATTCTGGACGCCGGAGTGGTTCATGGAGGCGCTTCGTTTACAACGAATCAGTATTCTCGAGCTGTGATTGATGACATTTCTGTCGATCCCATATGGAGCGGAAAGATGGTTCGATCGATAACCTTTGGAGTGTGGAACAGCTCACCTCTGCCCGTTACCGCAAGAGCAAGGATCTCGTTTTGGCGGATGAATGGCAGCGTGGTGGGCCCAACTGGAGTTCCAAATCCAGGTACGTGGATCGTCGCACTTGGAACTCAGACCACATCATATGCGAGCGGCTTAAGAGTCTTCGAATCAGGCCTCCTCCCGTTTAGCATCTTGACCATTCCCGTCGGCGGTAAATTTTGGGCGGGACAAAATTTTGACGGCAATTTTCCCGATAGTGTTAACTTCATCGGATCTGGCATTGCCTTTGCATCACCATCTTTTCCATCAACGACTGATGCAAAATTCCAAACCCATATCGGAGGCAGCATGAACCTTGACATCACCGCGTCTATGGGTGTACAGTCGGTCGCCCCTGGAGGCCAGCGACAGTATTTCGCTTTCGGATTACCCGCGCAAAACTTTAGCGTTCCGATTACCTTGAGTGACGTCGTCCCATCGCCAATCATCCCTCGAAGCTTGACAGTCAAAGTTTCCGCCGGTACGACGGTTCTCTCTAGCGAAGAAGTGATAACCATCACCCAAGCCCAATCAACGGTTGAAGTTCGACTTCCAAACGAACTTCCCGCCGGTTTGGCAAATCCAGTTACGATTGAATTCAACGGCTCCTCGTTTTTGAAGCGAAAAATTCAGGTCCATCTTCCGACTCCGCCGAACAGTAGCCCGCAAACGATTCCAGTGCCCACTGTATTGCTTGCCAATGGCGACGTGGACAACTCGGGCGCAGTTGATGCGGCTGATGTTGACCTGATAATCGCGTCATTCGGCATGGTCGTAAACGCAGACACTCCGCCGAACTACGTTGACGTTGATGCGAGTGGCGAAGTAGACGCTGCCGACATAGACATCGTCATCGCCAACTTCGGTGCTGTGGACGAGTAAGCTCCAGCCGGGCGGGTGGGTGGGTAACCTGCAGGCGGCATGCTAGAGATCGTTTATTGCCTACTCATCGGCCTCGCGGCGGGCGTTAGCAGCGGGCTGTTTGGCATCGGTGGGGGCATCATCATTGTCCCGCTTCTCATCCTCACGTTTCAGATGACCCAGCAGAAGGCGCAGGGGACCAGCCTGATCGTCCTGCTTGCGCCGGTGGGGTTGCTGGCGGTCAAGAATTATTGGGACAAGCAGGCGATTGATCTCCAGAAAGGCGCGTGGATTGCGTTTGGGCTTTTCTGCGGTGCCTACGCGGGAAGTAAGCTCGCGCTTGAACTAGATCCGGTCCTGATGCGTCGTATCTTCGCTGGCTTCCTCGTGTGCGTGGCTGGCTATTTGTTCTTTAAGAAGTGAGGGGTTATGAGTTACAACGATAGTTTTAATTACGGGGCGGGGAAAAAATTTCGACTCATCTTGCGCGAGGCGGGCTCGGCGCGCGATATGGGCGGCGATGAGATGTCGCTCGCGGTCGGCATCGTGGACAACATCTTCATCCAGGCCCTCGAGATGGGCACCAGCGATATCCACCTCCAGCCAGAGCGCGACCAGCTCAAGATCCGGTTCCGCCAAGACGGCATTCTGATCGATGGCGGCCAGCTCCCTCCGGAGCACGCGATGAACGTCATTGCCCGACTCAAGCTCGCGAGTGGCATGCGCATTGACGAGAACCGCGAAACCCAAGACGGCCGCATCGACATGGAATTCATGGGGCGGCGGCTCAGCGCCCGATGTTCGTGCGTGCCGTGTCTCAATGGCGAAAAGATCGTCATGCGAATCCTCGACCCGGGCGCGATGAAAGTGGACCTCATGAAGCTCGGCATGCCCGAGGACGTGCTGACCAAGTGGAAAAAAGCCATCTCGGTGCCGTACGGCCTCGTGCTCGTGACCGGCCCGACCGGCTCCGGAAAGACGTCCACGCTCTACGCTTCCCTCCTCACGCTCGACAGCAAGACGCGCAACATCGTCACCGTCGAGGACCCGATCGAGTACGAATTCGACAAAGACGTGGGCCAGGTCCAGGTCACGGAAAAGCTCCCGTTCCCGCGCGTGATGCGCTCCTTCCTGCGCCAAGACCCGGACGTCATGATGGTGGGCGAAATGCGCGACGCGGAGTCGCTGGGCATCGGTATCCAGGCCGCCCTCACCGGCCACCTTGTGCTCAGCACCATCCACACCAACAACGCCATGGAAACCATCGGGCGTATGGTGGACATGGACGCCGAGCCGTATCTCATCGCCGGCGT
Organism: Chthonomonas sp.; assembly: GCA_031425375.1. Lineage (GTDB taxonomy): Bacteria > Armatimonadota > Fimbriimonadia > Fimbriimonadales > Fimbriimonadaceae > JAFLBD01. Next base: position 409,577 of record JANPJF010000004.1, read on the forward strand.
CACGGTGGCGATCTTGGCCCAGCGGCTCATTCGCCTGAATTGCCAGAAATGCATGGAGCCGTACAAGCCCACGCCGGACGAGATTGACATGCTCAAAATCACCGCCGCCGACATGGAAAAGGCGCGCTGCATGAAGGGCCGAGGCTGCCCCGAATGTCGCAACACCGGCCTCCGCGGGCGGGTGGGGGTGTTCGAGATCATCTCCGGAACGATGGAGGTGAAGCACGCGATCGCCGCCGGCGCGTCGTACGATGCGATGGCCGAAGCCGCCCGCAAGCAAGGCTTCCGTTCCATGCTCGAAGACGGCAAGTTCAAGGTGTTGAACGGCTGGACGGTCCCGGACGAGGTCATTCGTGCGGTGTATACGCAGGCCATGGGCTGAGTTCGGGGTTCGGGGTTCGGGTTCGGAGGATAGGCTTTAGGCTGTCACCGGCGTGCAGGCTTTAGCCTTCGCACTCCGGCGGTCTTGAGTGATGAAGGTGATGAACGTGATGAAGGTTTTTGGCAATGGAGAATCGCATCATCGCTTTCGGTTAATTTCGACGCATTCGAAAACAGGGTTTTACGGATGCGAACAGCTGATTGATAACTGGGACCAGTTTTGAACCTAAAATAGAGCGTTAAGTTTGACGCATTCACGGATTCGTTGGATTTGCATGTTTTTGTGATTTCTGAAGGTTTGGGCTTTGGAGGTGGTGGTAGGGCTATTGGGGACTCGCGTACCTATCCGTTGCCACGAGTTCGCAATGTCAATCTGGCGAGGCAATTACAGAAGCGGAATGTACGGGCATCGCGACGGGAGCATGCAGCAAAAAAGCTCAGCGCGCGCTACCTATGGTACACGCCCGTTCATCCCGGCATATAACCCCAGCTTCTCTCCTTCAAAACTCCGTTTATGAAGACGAAGATGATGGCTACCGAATCCTTAAAAAGGCGATTCACGAAGCACGTGACCTCACCTGTAAAGTCTTCAGGAAGGCGTAAAGTCTTGGTATTTACGTCTCCAATATTCTCGGCGCGAAAAGATCCGTAGCGATTATTTACGACGGCATTGCGTTCGGCCTTTACAACTGGAACCCACCGAACTACGTGTCCGCCCCACACTCTGCGATCGCGGAGAACTGCGGCAAACTTTGTTACCTTCGAACCTGTCGACTGGTCCGTGAATAATCGCTCTGGGTCCGAATTTTGCTGACAGCCTACAAAAAGTAAAGCTCCAGTGACCAATGCAGTTAGCACGATCGTCGCCCTCATCTACTCATCTTACTCTCTGCCGCCAACTTCGTCTATGTTCTCCTTTGTTCGAAACATGTACTCATGCTCTGTCATGGCTAGCACGGGGAGTGATTCCGCTCGCCCTGACTTCCGCCGCGATACCCGTGCAGCTCGAATCCCTTAGAGTGGCGGACGACGGAAGTCAGGGCGGGGCGAGAGCTTTGTGCGCCCTACCCATGCCACCCACCCCATCGGGAGAGGAAGATTTTTACCCCCGCCACCAGTCCGGGCCACCAGCCCGGCCGATGTAGGTATGGTTACAGAGAGGAACAATTGAACAGACTTACCCTCAGGGGGCACCCAATAGTATGCTTCTCGCCGCGCTGATCTTTGCCCAGACCCCTGCACCAAAGCACTCCGATGACCACGGAGTGCTTACGGCGGTCGTGGATGCATTCTACAACTCAACGTACCGCGATTTGCAACATTGGCGAGTTGGAAAATATGTCGTGATCGATGGTCAATATGACGTGAAGACGCGTACGACATTTTCTGCGCGGATTAAGGAGATGATCGAGACTTGGGGCGCGGATCCTAGCGAGATTGGCCTTCTCAAGAGCTTTGTATCCACGGGCAGGCACAAAATTTCTTTCAGTCCAGAGGAACTTTTGCCTATCGATAAGCTGGGGCTAGATGCCCGCGTCAAGATCAGGGAAAACCGGAAAGAGGAAGACCCATATTCCTATAATTTATGGGAAGGGATGCCTTATAAAGATTCAAGCGGTAAATCGTGGACACCTAGAGCCATCCTCGGGCTTGAGCCGGTTACATATTCGCCGCAGGGAAAGCACGCTATTGCCTTCGTCCACGCAAAGAGAGGCTACCATGGATCATCCCTGCGGTTCCTTATGACCCGCTCGGGCACGCAGTGGAAGATTGCTATGATCCAGGCCCTACACTATGTTTAGAGGAGACCAAGTAAATGTTTTTAGATGGAAGATTTGAGAGGACCAGCGAACTTTGCTCGACCCGGCCCAAACGTCCCCAGGCTGTGAGTCGGTCCCTTGTAACGTTGTGTGTGGCCCTTGCCATGTCGTGTCTTTCAGCTGGCAGTGAAGCGAAGGTCGCCACCATCTCTCTTGGCGAAATGGCGCGGCATAGCGACTTTATTCTGGTCGCGAAGGTCGACCATGTTGTAATCAGGGCGGGCGTCAAGATCGCACGTATTCGGGCGATTCAGTTCATTAAGGGAGGGACGGAGCGCCCAATAGCTTTTGTTGCAGAGCCTACATGGAGGTGCGACACGAGCGCAGCGGTCGGGGGTGAGCGCGTCTTGCTCTACCTCTCCCGAGCTTCAAATGAACGAACAGTGAACGGGCAGAATTTGGGAGCTGTCAAAGCGGCGTGTAAGCGTGAAGGAACCCAACTTTTTGAGCTTTCTCACAGTGGGAGGGGGAGAATTCGGCTGAATCTGCACAAGGGTCAATGGGTGGCCCCCGTGACTCCGGGGGAAGGCAGGGGGCCTAGCCTTAACGTCAACCTCTACATTCCCCGACCCATCAATACTTTGCTGACTTCACCAGGGCACTCGGCAGTCTCGCTTGCGGACCTTATCAAGAGGTCCAAGAAATGAATTTATCGATCTGAATGCGGGAATTCCGGCTGGATGGCGAGTAAGATGATCTGACACTCTTAAGAAATGGAGGGTTAACCGATGTCGCTCAACGCATTTATTGGAATCTCGCTCATCTCTCTTAGCCTCTTGGTGCTTCTCATGCTCTTGAATTTCAGATTGAAGGCACTGGATATGGCGGCAGGAATCAAATCTTATGATCGCATCGATCGCGTAGTGGCACCCGTATGTGGTGTCCTGGTGATCGTAGGCCTCATAGTAGTTGCTTTCACCGTTTCGTTCTCACCAGCAACTCAGGGGTTGCAGACGGACCGATCGGGTCCCGCCAAACCGGCTGCTGAACTATAAGTTAAGTTTTAGTGTGAGCTGCCTCTGCGGCGGGAGCATGCACTAACCGGGCTCATTTGGTAGTGGGTTCGCGTCATACTCCCGCCAGAACTGGCGATATCCTGCCTCTAGGTCTTCCTTCTCAAACCCCGTTGTATCGCTATCCATGAGGCACCGGAGAAAAGCGGCCACACATCCCCGTTCCGCATCAGAGAGCGTGGACCAAGTCTCTTGAGAATGTTCCGAGGTGAGGAAGAATGTTACATCCCACCGGTTCTGCAATTGCAATATCATCACGGCCGGAAGATAAAACCGGGCTCCAGCGGGATCCAAAAAAGCAAAGCCGCCATAGCCTTCTATGGGCTCCCAGACCGCTCCCTGTTCCACCAACTCCTGCCACTTATCAACCGGGTCTCTGGCTCGGGCGGCGGCGTTGGCGGCTTTGTCGTAAACGTACTCATCGTGCAAATTGCTCTCTTCCCACGACATTCCGCTGCCGCGCGTGTTTTTGCCAAAGACCTTGTGGATGAGTGCAACGGTCTCGTGGGCGCACGGATGCTGAGCCTGGGAATAGCTGATTATCCTTCTCCCAACATAGATGAGCACTTAAAGTGGTGCTTAGTCGGATTGGCACCTCGCATTTTCATAGCGTCTTGAACAGGCAGATACACTTTTGCACCCCATCTAGCCTGATCAAGTGACTCCGCCGGACTTTCAACGGTGACTGACAATGTCCCAGGCTGCGATTTGAAGTCCTTTTCCAGCTCTACGTAAAATTCGATCATCGAACCACTCTCCAGAAAAACGATTTCATCTAAAGGGGGTGCACTGGACTTTAGTCCTGCATCACCTTTAGAAACGATAGGAGTAGCGGATGACCTTTGCGGCCTCAAAACAACGAGCGCATTCGGAACAAACGCGAGCACGCTCTTGCTCTGGTTCCGGATGATGACTTTCACAAAATAGGTCTCCCTGTGCTTGACGAGAACCGCATGCGAGGCCTCTGAGCCTCTTGCTATTGCCACGGGCTTTGCCTCCTGAGTCGGGGCGCTACAACCGAACAAAATTAACCCGGTAAAAGCGATAGCAGCCCCGGCAAAAAGAATTGCTTTCATCATGAGAGACAGTTTCCCCTATTCCCCTAAGCGGATCCAATCAATCGCACCGCGCGCGGCCTGCGCGACTGTCTCCTTCTCCCAACCGATCGCATTGTCGCCAAGTAGAGCCTGAAGTTGCTCCAAATCGTCCGCGTTGCCCATCATGCCCAGAGCCGTGCAACTCCAGAAGCGGATCTCCGGTGCAGTGTGCTGAAGTTGCTTCTGTACAATTGGCTTGCATTGCGATAGTCCGAGAGAGCGAATTACGTCAGTCAATGCAGCCCTAACCGAAATTGTCAACCACTCTTCGGACATCAGATTGACGAGAATGCGTTTAGCTCTCGCATTTGCGATCCATCTCATGGCGAAAATGATTGATGCCTGCGTGTATTCAGTTTGATCCCGGAATGAGTCAAGCAATAGGTGAGTGTTGGTTTTTCGCCCGCGCAGAATCAAGGGCTCAAGTGCGGCGGCCTTGCTAAAGTCATCCTCACTGCTGTAAAACTCGCTGAACATCGTTTGAAGATCTCTGGTCATGCGGCTTCCACCGCCATGATACGCCATCGCATGGATTGGTCTGCCTTTTCAATCATCTGGGCGTCTCAATTGGCACAACACGTCGGTTCATCAGCACAACCTGTCGGTATCTCGGCTGAACTCCCTCTCCGTGCCCGTGAACCGACGCGCTTTGTCCGCAGAGCACCTCTCCGTGTCCGTGAACCGACGTACTTTGTCCGTAGAGCACCTCTCCGTGCTTCTGAACCGGGTCTCCTAGTGCCTGAACCGGGTGGCTGTGCCCGTGAACTGGGTCACTTAGTGAATGAACTACCTTTCAGTGGCAAAATACCGACTCTCCTAGCGCCTGAACCACCTCTCCTAGTCAATGTCCCGCTTTCTCTCTCGAGCGCAACTCGGCTATCCAAAATGCCGAGTGCTACTCGTCGCACTAATTTGCGGTGCGGGGGTGTATCGTTAAGGTCTGGTGGGAAAGGTGATTCTGTTTGTGCTCGGGTGTGCCGCGTGGACGCTGGGCGTGGTTGTGCTGACGGCGTTCATCGGCAATAGTGGGTGGCGAGGCATTGAACTGCAAGCGGCAGTTTTTCCAAATTTCTGGTGGGTGATGCCCCTTTCTGGTGCCATTTTGGGGATGGCCTTGGCGATGGCCAATATGGTTGGGCCTTGGCCCCGGTTGGCGTGGCGAAAAATCTTTTTCGCCTATGCTCTGTTCGCTGGGCTTCCTTGTTTCAGCGTTGTGGCCTACGTGATTGGGAGGGGATGGACGATGTCGGGCCATTTGTCGCTCCCTAGCTTTGGTACTTACATTTACATTGACCCCCAGCCCGCGACCGTTGCTCCAATGCTGTGGTTTATTGCGGGCATGTGCGCGGTGGTTATCTTCTTTCGCATTTGGAAGCACCGTAGGGCCGGTCGCGTGGCTAAGGCGCTTTGAGGGGGGAGGCGAGCATCTCAGCTCATCCCTGGCGGAGGACAAAGCGCGGATAAAGCCGCGCCCTCCCAAAGGGGCAAGCGACGGAATACAAGCTTTTTCATCGGCGAAAGGCAAAGCGCGGATAAAGCCGCGCCCTCCCAAAGGGGGTGGCGGTAAGCAAAAAACTGGACCCCAGACTGAAGTCTGGGGTCCTGGCTTCTGACTGCAGCGCTACCTACTCGTCCATTTCGCCGAAGTTGGCGATGCAGATGTCAATGTCCGCCGCGTCAACTTCGCCGGAGCCATCTACGTCCCAGTTACGGTTGCCCGGACCGGGGAAGGTAGCGCCGAAGTGGGCGATGACGAGGTCGATGTCGGCCGCGTCTACTTCCCCGCTCTCATCCACGTCGCCGTTGGGCAGGTTGAACGTGAGTTGGGCGACGGTCGCGGTGGAGAGGTTCACGTTGCCGATCTTGCGGCAGAGCCACGTTCGCCCACGCACGGTGACCGTGTAGGTACCGGTGAGGCTGGTGTCAAACGTGAAGTTGCCCTGGGCGTCAACTACCACGTCTTCGATGACCTCGACCACCGTTCCCGCACTGTTGCGCAGAGAGACGGATATCAACTCACCGGCGATTGAAGCCACGAACTCGTTAAGCGTCACGCGACCGGCGACTGACGGCGGGCATGGTATCTCCACGTCGCCGAGAGTGGTCTTAGCGTTCACCGAAGCGAAGCCGTCGAGGTCGATGATGATGGAGTTGGCCATGTTTCCGCCCGCCAGTGGCACGCCCTGAAGGCCGTACCAATAGTTGGTCGAGAACATGTAGTCCGACATGAACCAGTTGCGATTGCCGAGGGCGCCGCCACTGCAATTCCGATCGTCGAAGTCGGCGTCTACGCCGCCCGAGCTGTTCGCGCCGCCGATCGCACCAAGGTTGATGTGATAGCTTCCGCCGACAGGATTCGCGACCTGACTCCAGGTCATGGTGTCTGGATTACATGCGTATTCCAGCCCTCTTGAGCGGTGAGGATACGTGTTTGTGAACGCGTCCACCTTGACCGAAGGATTGACGGGCAGTGCGTGCCACCAGAGCTGCTCATACGACGGAGTGACGTTGGTGCTCGCGCTGAGGAAGTAGTCTCCCATTCCGCGCTCAGCCAAGATCATGTGAGCCCGCTCTTGGTTCGTCGACCCAGGCACCTTATAGTTCTGGAACGTGATATCGGAGATGGGCGCGGTGGCGCTCAGCGAGATATTGCCCCAGGCTGTGATGAGGTCCGGCGTGCTGAGCTCGTAGCGCAGCGAACTAGGCACGAAGTCATCGGTCGTCGGGTTAATTTCCACGGACCAGACTTCGTTCTTCTGCGTGCCAAAGTTCGAGAAGTCCTCGTTCCAGCGCGAGAAGTAGACGCGGCCACGGTGATATTTGGCGGCCCAAATGTTCTCGCCCCATCGCGCAAATCCGTCGCCGTGAGTGGCACCGGTGTCGGCGACCCAAGGGTCGAAGGAACTGAGCTTCTGCCCCGACATGCTGAAGCGATACAGCTTGCCATCGTCCATGCAAGTGGCGATGATCTGTCGGTTGTCATAGTCGAACGTCACGTCGCCAACTTCGGGGAACGCCTGGCTCGACATCTCGATTTCGGGGCGCTGAGTTGGGAAGTTATTAGGCTGACTTGCGATTCCAGGGTCAGGACCGCTTGGCAGGCCGTTCCAACCGGTGGAGGTGTCTTCATTGAAGATCGTCACCTTGCCGGTGATGTTAGAGATCTTGAAGATACGTCCGTGGAGTCTTCGATCTGCCAATTCGTTGGGCGAAGCGACGTGGTTGCGACCGGCAGTGCCCGGACTGTTGAAGTCAAGGATCGTCGGTGCGTAGTCGGCGTTGTAGCACGATGTTTGAGCAACGTAGACGTTGCCCTGGTCATCGTACGTGAGCGCGAAGACGTTCCCCATGTACTTCTTGGTCCACTTCGCGTCGTCGGGGACGATTGCCGGATTGGTGTCCAGCCCGTTGTGGAATCCACGCGGGGTGAGAGCCCAGTCCGTGCCGAGGGTCGGCGGGAAGCACTGATACTGATCCTGGTTCATGTAACCGAAGACCAAGTCGTCGCGCATAGCGGTGTTTGGATCGTCGTTCGTGTTGGCTGCGTAGCAAGTCACTGCGGCGATGGATTTGCCGTTCAACGGTGCCCACTCAGGGAAGTTGTAGCTTCCCGTGCCAGCTCCACCGGGAGCGTCATATGATGGGCGGCGAGCATAGCAGACCGCGGATCGGTCGTCACAACGCAGGCAAGTCGGAAGTTGAATACAGTGATCTTTGACGCAACAGAGCGTTCCTCCACTGTAAAACATGATCTTGACGTACACCATTTGTCCGTCTATTCCGGTCCCGGTCAGGTTCAAATTCAGGTTTACGATGCCGCCCGGGGCGACGTTGACGTTGGTGACCGTCGGGGTTGCCGTCACTCCACCTTGGCCAACCGCCCAGATCTGCTGGACGAAGTATGGGGAGAGGTTTTGGAGGGTTAGAGAAACTTGGTAGCTGCCGTTCGGGAGGCATTCGACCACGCTGTTCAGCTCTTGGAAGCAATCGCAATCGGGCACCTTGAAGCAAATTCGCTCGGCGCAACAGATGGCGAGGTCGAACGAGTGGAAGGTCATCGTGAAGCACGACTCGCTGTTCGGCTGAAGTCCAGTCACGTTCAAAACGATCTGGCCCGTTCCGCCGCCCGGAATTGGCGGAGTCATTTGAACGGGATTGGGCGATACGGTGACGCCGGGAGGAGCATTCACATACACCCATGCGATGGGCCAAGCATTCGTGTTGGTGACGGTGAATGTGACCGTCGCCGTGCCGTCTGGAAGACCATTGGCACCGATGTTCCAGATAATCTTCGGCGGCTTGATCTTAACGCACTCTTTGTGATAGCCGAAGTCTCGGCGAGCAGGGACGGTGGCGTTCACGTTGACACTGACTGCACCGAAGGCGGTCGTCGCCACGAGGCTGCCGCCTAGGGTGACCAGGGGTGGAAGAATCGTGTACGTACCGGGCGCGAGGTTGTTGAGCTCGTAGTTCCCGTTTGCATCGGTAAACACCGACCCGTAATAGGAAGGTCCGGCAATCAGCAGTTCAACTCCGGCGATTCCTGCCTCGCCGACATCGAATGTCGCGCTCACGTTGTCGTCAGAGAAGGTCTTCCCGCGCAACGTGCCTCCGCCACCTTGGGCGAAGGCCGCCACGGCCCAACAAACCAACAGCAGCATCAAAGCTAGCCGACTCAAGCCAAATTTTCCGTTCATTGCAATTCAAGTGTCTAGATTCATTGAGAATCCAGTGACGTAAGAGTATGCTGAATGAGATTCCCCCACAACAGTATTTTTACCAGGGTGTTCTAAAACTGTTGATATTGCTCGCTGATGGATTGGTGGTGATCTCGGCCTGAAGGCCCCCCTCCAGGTGAAAGCCTAAAGGCTATGCGCCGGGTGACAGCCTGAAGGCTATCCTCCATCTAATCCAGGAGGGTGAAGAGGGATTTGCCGAGGGCTTGGCCGGAGATGCGGTATTCGCGGACGAAAATGACCTCTTGCGAGGTGCCAAGCCACTCGACCAAGTCGCCGATATCCGCCTCGACTTCATGGGCGACGAAGAAGCCACGCACCGGACGGCCGGCGGCGTCGACCAACGAGGTGTCCACGTACACCCGCGCCTCGGCGGGGGAGAGGGAGCGTACGACGGATTGGGTTGGCGAACCCGCCACGGTCACCTCCTCGCCGAACCGACTGAGAAACGCCTCAACACGTTGCAGGAGGGCGGTCATAGTTCCGCTCCTGCCTTCCCAGTTGCCGCCAAAACCGCGCTGGGAATGCCGAGTTCGAGGTCAACGTTGAGCCACGGGCGCAGCTTCTGCCAGCCGGAGGCCATCATGCCGCTGGGGTCGCGGGGGTTGTCGAACCGGCGGGGAAAGAGCTGCAAATCCCCGACGATGATGGATAGTAGGAGCTCCGGGCGCCGGTAGTGCTGCGCCAAGAATTCGCCCGCGATCACCTCGGCGGCGCCGTCATCCAAGGCCGCCACCAAACCGGTGTCGGAACTGGCGAGGGCCTCGGGTTTGATGGCGTAGCTGATCACCGGCAGGAGGCGCGTGATGGCTCTATCAATGGCGTCTTCGAACTCCGCTTCGAAGACGCCCGAGCGATCTTGGACGTCGGCGACTAATACGCTCAGGGCCATGGGTCGGACTCCTCGCGCCGGAACCGGACGCCCAGTTGCTCCGCCAAGTGGCGGAGCAGGGTTGTGTTTTCACGGGTCCCTTCAGAGAGTGCGCGGATGGCGGAGGCGACTTCCTTTTGGGATTCGTCAAGGTGGCGGCTGGATGTCTCGACGAACCGCACGAACTGGTCCACCAGCGCACGCTGCTGGCCGATGATGAGCCGCGACAGGGCCAAGACCCCGGCCACCACTCCTCCCAGCAGCATCGCCAATTCTGAACCCACCTCGAACGGCATCACGAGAAGCCGCCCGCGTAGGCCAGCTGCCAGAGTCCATAGCCGACGTTGTAGCGACCGCGCACGCCGTAGAGATACTGGTCGCGCATGAACGCGGCCTCCGAGCCGGAGCCTGCCTCAAGCGCGGTGAACTCCACCGGCACATCGCTGCGCTGTTGCAGGATGATCGGTCGGACCGGGCGGCGGGTGTCCATCACGAACCACTTGGCGGCATCGTCGCCGGTGAGGAATGGCGAGACCAGCACCTTCAGCTTGCCTTGGAAGACATTGAGGTAGTTCGTGGCGGCGGAGTCTTTCACCACCACCGGGCTCTGCACCAGCTCCATCGCGCTCCACATCAGCTCGGGGCCGACCAAAAGCGTATCGGGCGTGACCCCCATCGGAGTGCCGGTCTCGTCGCGCACGCTCATCATCGCGCTCACCGCGGTTTTGATCGAGTCGCCATCAAGGGCGCTGTCGGTCACATTGGTCACGGATTCTCCCGCGACGGTCCGCACGCCGAAGAACGCGTTGCCGTCGTAGATGGTTTCGGTGTCGCCGTTCGCGAGGGCTTCCACCACCATTTGGTGTCGGTGGATCGCCACGCGGGAGGCCATCTCCCGGATGCGGAGGCGGATGAGATCGAGCTGATCGTCCTCCATGGCGCGGCGGCTGACGGCGAGGGTCGCTTCGAACACCTTGTCTTCAATCTCGGTGGATTGGCTGCCGATGCCGCTAGGGCGCCGTTCGTCAATGAACTCGCGCATTGGCGGCGAGAATCCCAGCCAGGCGTACTTTTGGGTCGGTAGGGTGGTGTTGATGAGCGTGGCGATCTGCTCCACCGGGCTGTTGTCTACCGTTGTGCGGTAGGCAAGGTCGAATTCGGTCTTGAGACCGGCGAGCATGAGCTCAGGAATATCACTTTGGGTTAAAGCCATTTCTTCGGGAATCCTCCTTACAGGGTGTAGTTGTCGATGCGGATGCGAATGCCCGCCGAGCCCAATGAGCTGCTTTCGGTGGCCACGATCGTGCCGACTTTGTATTGGCTGGTGAGGCCGGTGGTGCTGACCTGAACGTCGTTGTCGGTGAAGGCGAACGCCTCCTTGCCGAGGTCGGTGACGGCGGGCGTGAAGCCCGATTGGGGGGCGAAGACGAACGATCCGCTCTTGGTGACGTTCAACGACACCCCGCCCGCCGTCCCGCTCAGGTTGTCCACCGATTCGGCGGCGACCCCGACAAACTTGAGGTTCGCCGTGGCGTGGGCCATCGGGACCAAGAATCCGCTGGCGTTCACCCCGACCAGGGCGCCCTTCCAGATTTTCACGTTCGACATTTTGTAGGCGACCACCAGGCCCGGTCGCTCATAGGCTTCATATGCTTTCGTTAGTGCAGACATTGTTTTTTTTGAATGGGGACTAAGCCTTGCGGCGGGCGATTTCCTGGAGACTCACGTCCGGGAAATAGCGGCGATAGAACTCTTCTTCCTCGTGGGGCAGCCATACTGGCGGCGGCGGATTGGGCGCGAGATCGCCGAAGAGTTGGAGCTTGGGCATCCTATCCAGCAGTTCTACAACGAGTTGCTGAACCGGGCGCATTGAGCCCTCGAATTGCGCCGAACGTGGGCAGGTCAACAGGGCTTCCACGAACGGGATTTGGGCCGGGGTGATCTTCCCCGCCGCCTCGAGTTCGCGGGCTTTCGCCTGGGCATCGAGGAGAGGCACGAGGAAGCCCGAATGGAAGAGCTTTGCGCTGGCGATGCGGGGATTTCTAACCAGGCTCACCTCGCGAATCTCGATCAGATCGGGAGAGAGCCCGAGCGAGAGGGAGGTTGCGCCACTGCGTTGGATCAGCGCATCCGCCTCGGGGGTGAGGGCGATGGTGCCGAAAAGCTCTTGACCTTCGGCACGCACTGCGGTGAGGTAGCCGAGCTCCAGCGGATTGGAGCTGTGCTCAATTAGGACCGGCACGGGGAGGTCGAACTGCGTCTCCATCCGTCGCAGATCCTCCGGCGAGACGGTGATCCCTTTGTCCGGGTATTCCCCCGCTTCGAAGAGCTTGGCTTCGCGCTGGACCCAGTCGCAGGGGGTGGTCAGGTAGGCCGGGGATTCTTCCCCGGCCTCACGGAATTCGATCGCGAGTGCGTCGCGGTCTTGGGCGCTTATCGGCGTCCGCACGCCGAGATAACCCGGCCCTGCCGCCGCCGCCCGGCGCTGTCGTTCGAAGTTGGTGTTTGTCATACGCTACGAATTTACGTAGACGTATGACGAGTAAGTCAACCTAGGATTTTCTTGATTACGGCTCGGGGTCGTCCGTCAGGCCGAAGTTCGCGATCACCACGTCGATATCCGCCGCGTCGATTTCACCCGAGCCGTCCACGTCGCTTCCGCCGTCCCATCCTGGACCTCCGAGCACGGAGCCGAAGTTCGCGATGACAATGTCGATGTCTGCGGCGTCGATCTCGCCAGACTCATCTATGTCGCCGGGATACAATTCGATCACCGGCTGCTGAGTGCCCGTGTTGCTGGTCGCCCCTTGGAATGGAAGATAGAACGAGTCTCGGGGGGCCGGTGGGAGATTTAGCGGCGGGATCATGCGGCTGAGGAACTTGGGCCCGTCATAACCTGGGATCGCGGTGCCGTTGCAGCGCAGATACATGCGGTAGCTCCCAGTCACACTGGGGGGAGGGCTTATGTTCATGAGCCCCACGTCGCCTCGGTAGTCGTTGGTCACCGTGCCATTGGGATACGGCACGCCGGCGTCGTTACAATAGGTCACGCTGAGCACGGGAGGAATGCTGCCGATGTAGGTGGGATTCGCGCCGATTTGGCCCAGGCTCATCCCCAGGCCCGGCGTGTCGACGGGGTTGGCGATGAATCCGAAACTGTTACCATTTGTACCTCGAGCACGGACGGTTATCTGCCCCAAGTTATTAATATCGTAGCAAGCATCTAGGGACGCAATGTTGGGTGGAATCGTGTTATTTGGGTCGTTAGGCAATGGCGCGAGTTGGTCCACGAGCAGGCCCGGACTGTAGCCCTGGAAGATCCTGGCTCCAACGGTGTTGGCAAACCCATCCTTATTCACGCCAATGACTTCGAAATTCTCATTGCAGCCCTCTGGATGCGTATTAACGCCAAAGTCCGCTACCAATACTCCGCGACTATTGTAGGCGAGAGCGTGGATGACATACGGCAGGCCTATGTTGCTATAACCCGCCATAACAAAAGCCCCTTCCTCCGTAAAATCGAGAATCCCCCCCTTGGTGTGGGGTGAGGGCTGGGTGTAAACAATTCCCGTTTCGGGTCGATAGAAGAAGGGCGTTAAAGGGGGGGAACCGGATGGCGATCCCATCAGCCCAATAATCGTTCCATCTTCCAAAATCCCCTCGAAACTGTGCGAGGCTGAAGTGCTGATTGGTGGTTCGGTCAATGGGCTTGAGTAGTTGCCGTTTAGATCCCGGAGAACTCCTCGATACTCGGGCTCATAGTATCTCCCCACACTCACGTCTGAGTTGTTAATCCCTAACAAATACGAACTCGTGTAACCAATGTCCGGCATCAAGCTTGCGCCAGAAGTCAAATTCCAACGGAATCCTCGGTAGCGTCCAGCCACGACGACAGAACCAACAACTGTTCCTGCTTCGTTCACGTCGTAAATGTAAGCTTCGGCAGCGCCGGGCATTATGGCATCAGAAGAAATCCAGCCAAGCAACGCACCATTCTTCCAACGGGCGAGAACTGGCGGCAAGCCCGATCGCTCAACGATCCCGTAAACCGTTCCTTCGTCGACGATATTCCATGGGTATGTGCGCGCCGCGCCGGGAATGCCGAGTGTGGGCAGGGATTGGAGCGAGTACTTACGAATCGGCCACTCTACCGCGGCCCCGGCATTCAGTCGCCCATATCCGAAGTTGATGTCGTTGCCCAGCGGCCCCATGTTCGCGCAGCGAAGTAGCATTCTCCGCTCGATCTCCGCGGGGGGAAGGGTCGGTTCACGCCCCATCATCATCGCCAAGGTCGCCGCCACTTGGGGCACGGCGAAGCTCACGCCGGCGGGGGCAAGACCGTAGGCGGGAGATCCCTTCCGGGTTGTAAAGACACCGGTCACCGGCGCAAAGCAGTCAACGCCCTTGCCGTACCCTGAGCCTAGGGTCGCGCTAGAGGACCAAACATTGTCGCTTGCATCCACGCCGCCGACCACCGTCACGTTGGCATGGTCGAAGTTGGCCCAGTTCGTCTTCGTGTTGCCCGCCGACCAAACCACTAACGCCCCTTGGGCGCGCGCCAAAGCCCCGAGAGTATCGACATCGTTGAACTGGACTTCGGTATAGCTGACGTTGACTACCTTGGCCCCGTTCTGAATCGCCCAAGTTGCCCCCTCGATAAGCTCGCTTCTTGCGGTCGTGCCATTGACTTGGTCAGTCGCGCGAATCGGCATCAGGCGCAGATTCCAGCCGACGCCAGACACCCCCACGCCATTGTTCCCTCTTGCCGCCGCGATCCCCGCCACGCGGGTGCCGTGACCGCTCGAGGTTACGTCGCTCACCACGCCGCCCGCGCTTTGCGCCAGGCCCGTTATAGTGTTGTATCCCGAAACCAGGTTATCCACGAGGTCGGGATGATTCAGCTCAACCCCACCATCCACCACTGCCAAGATGGGGGCCGTAGACCCGTTGCTGAAGTCCCAAGCGCGAGGCGCGGAGATTTGAAATAGGTGCTGCTGTTGAGTCAGACTGGGGTCGTTGGAGAGCGCAGTCGGCGACGCCCAGGTGTCCGGCTCGACACTCTCATAAACGCCGTTCGAAAGGAGTTCCTGGCGATATGAACGCCAATCCCGCCCCTTCGGCGGGCGAACGACCAATATGCGACCGCCAGCCAGCGAATTGACGACCCGCGAACCGAGGCCACGCCCAATCGCCTGGAAATCAAACTGTCGCGTCTCTCCAAGAATGAACTCCTCAGTCTTTGGAACCACGATCAAGTCGCCCGTAGGGTCGCCCACCTTGGCCTGGGCCGCCGCAACCACCGCCAAAGCCAAACTCATCGTGCTCAAAAATCTCATTCTCATGTTCAGTTTCCTATCGGGAAGGCGAGCAAACTCTCGGCTTCTCTAGTTCAAGATACGGAAGGCTCGCTTCGCAAAACGTGATTGACATCACGAAAAGGCAATTTGCGAGACATAATCGCGCCTCAGACCACAACGTTCCAACTCCATTGTACTAAGAAAACCGCTCGAAACCTAATCGGCAAATGATCCTGGAAGTACACTTTCCTTATGGTTCGGATTGGCGTGCTGGGGGCGGGGGGGATGGGGAATGTGCATACGCGGCATTGGAGTGCGATGCCCGATGTCGAACTGCGGTTTTTTGAGCTTGATCCCCAACGTCGCGGTGACTTCGGCACTCGCCATTCCGTTCAGGCCGCCGACTCCTACAAGGCGCTCATCGAATGGGCGGATGCGATTGATATTTGCCTCCCCACCGACGCCCACGTCGCCAACGCCCTCCAGGCCATCGAAGCCCGGAAGCACGTTCTTTGCGAAAAGCCGATGGGGCTTGACGTGGCGCAGTGCGCCCAGATGCTGGAAGCCGCCGAGAAGGCGGGAGTCACCCTCATGCCTGCCCAAGTGGTGCGCTACTTCCCTGACTTCAAAAAGGCTCACCAGCTCGTGGCGGACGGCGTGGTGGGCACCCCCAAGACCGCCCGAACACGCCGAGGCGGGAAAGCTCCTGTGGGCAGCGCGGGTTGGTTTCAGGATGTCGCGCGGTCCGGTGGCGTGCTGCTGGACTTGGCGGTACACGATTTTGATTGGCTGCGGTGGACCCTCGGCGAGGTCAAGTATGTCACCTCGCGTTCTGTCCGCCTCGGCAACCCCGCCGCCCTTGAGGGCAAACCAGGCGACTATGCTCTCACCACGCTCGAGTTTGAAAGTGGGGCGATCGCCCATGTGGAAGCGACGTGGCTCGACCCCAGCGGGTTCCGTACGACCCTAGAGGTATGCGGCGATGCAGGGATGATCGAGTTCGATTCTCGGCGGGTGGGCACCCTGCGCCGACACACCGAGGCGAATAGCCAGGTGGAGTCTCCAGTTGCCGGGAGCGACGATCCCTACTACTGCCAAGGACGAGCGTTCGTGGATACGATCACCGGCAAGATTAAAGCTCCCGTAACGGCTTTGGACGGGCTTAGGGCGGTTGCGATTGCTAGGGCGGCGATCGAGAGCTGCCTCACGGGCAAGCGTATTTCGCCCGAGGGCTACCGGTATGCGAACCCCTCCGGCCTAAAGGCCACCTCCCCTGTTGGTTAACAGGGGAGGATCTCACTTTCAAGTTGCCGAATTGAATTCCTTGCGCCGGGTGGCGGGCTGAAGCCACACCCTTCAGGCTGGGTTTAAAGACCCCAGGCGCGGGTGGCGGCTCGGTCGGGATAGGCGTTCAAATACTTATCGTATCGGCGCAGCAGGTCCGGCACGGTCACAAATTTGAATCCTTTCTTCTTCAGCGTCGCCAGAATTTTAGGAAGCGCTTCGGCAGTCCATGTCTTGCCGTAGCCATCGTGGAGGAGCACGATTTCTCCCGGGTTCGGGGTGAACGCCACGTTCTTGTAGACCGTCTCGGCGTCCTTTGTGCCTGTGTCTGCGCCGCTCATCGTCCAGATCACCACCACGTCCTTGCGTGAAATCGCCAGCGGCGTCATTTCGTTTTTCGTCACCCCATAAGGCGGGCGATACATGATCGGCGTGTAGCCTAAAACGCCTTTGATCAGGCTGTTCACGCTCTTAAATTCCTTGTGGGCTTTCGCTGAGTCGGCTTTGCTCGGGTGAGAGTAGCTGTGTTGGCCGATGGCGTGGCCTGCCGCGGCCACTTGCTCCACCACCTTCGGGTAGTGCTTCACATTGGAGCCCAGTAGGTAAAAAGTCGCCTTGGCGTCGTACTTTTGGAGAGTCGCCAAAATCCGTGGTGTCACACTCGGGTCGGGGCCGTCGTCAAAGGTTAGGGCGATAACTTTATCGCGAAATTTTTTTGGGCGAGCCACGACAACTTTGCCGCGATAGCGATTTGGGATATCAAGGGAATCCAGCCGGATGCTGGGGGCCGGAGTCAACACGAGTCCGAGCATCAGGGGGAGAAACGCCATCGGGCAAATGGTACCAGCCCCCGCCCTCGTGTCATCATCCATTTCAATTAAGATGAGTTCAAATTCACCAGATTCCGTGCTTTTTGTAAACGCTAATTCTCGACGCGGGGAATTGTGGTTTGAGCAGTCGCAAACGATTCTGAGGGGAATGGGGCACGACCTTCGTCGTGCCGAGTTGTTTAAGAAGCCCGGTCCCATGGAAAAGGCGGTCAAAGATGAGATCGCGAACGGCACCCCACTCATCATCGTGGGGGGTGGGGACGGGACGTTCGGCGCACTTGACCACTTCTTCGCTCGGCAAGAATCGGTGCTCGGCGTTTTGCCCCTTGGGACCGGAAACGCGTTCGCGAGAGACCTTGGCATCAAGACCAGCCTCGAGCATGCATGCGAGGTCATTGCCAAGGGCAAGATTAGCAAGGTGGACCTCGGCCTTTTGGGCGAAGAGCATTTTTTGAACGTGGCGACGATTGGGCTCACCACCCAGATCGCGCGCAACCTAGACAAGCGCCTGAAAAAGGTGTTTGGTCCGCTCGCCTATCTCATCTCGATGTATAGAGCCCTTCAAAGGGTCGAGCCGTTCGACGTTCGGCTCGAGCTGCCGGACGAGGTGGCCGAATTTCGTTCGTTACAAGTGGTTTTGGGCAACGGCCGTTTCCATGCCGGCCCCTTCCTCATCGCTCCTGACGCGCGTCTCACAAGCGGGAAACTACTCGCCTACGCCCTAGAAAGCGATCGGAAATCTGCCTTGCTTCGCCTAGCCATTGCGGTCCAATTCGGACGCCATGTGGACATGAAAGATGTCCGCGTCTGGCGGGCGGGACTGGGGCGTATCTCGACGAATCCTACTAGAACTGTTACGGTGGACGGCGAAATGATCTTGGAGACGCCGTTAAACTTCGGCGTAGACCCTAAGTCGCTACGAGTGATGACCCCGCTCGACTTTGTCGAGGATTAGAATCGTCGCGGTTCGGGATCTTCGATCGCCGAGATGACACGCTCGATCCAGTTCGACCTATCAGAGATTTCGATGCAGGTCATCCGCATCAGGTTCTTGCCGTACTCTCTTCGGATGGAGTCCGTCAGATCCTCTACGGAATCTCTCACGAATCTACCGAGCGCAGAATCACCGGTAAGAGTAACGTTCACAATCGCGCCGCCGCCCACCTCGAGCATCTTCCCCACCTGCGACCGGTTAGCCCAGGCAAGGTCGGCGATTTGCTCAAGGGCATCGCGCCACTCTTCGGGAGGGGTGGCGAGGAACGACTCGATCTGCGGCGCAACCGCAAAATTAACCGCCCCGTGCAAGTGGTGACTTACCTTCTTGCGAATCGCCGCCATCGCGGTTTCCATAGAGACGGGCTGGTTTCGGCGAACCCGGATCCTAAGATCAGCAAAGTTCGCGCTCACCGCGCCGTCGAGAAAGATAGTCTTGGCTCCGGCGTTCTTGAGTTCAGCCTGCAGCGCTACTATCTCAGCCCGAGCGGGTCCGAAGAGCGAGACGTTCTTTTCTTTCAGGCGAAGCATCGTTTACGCCCGCTCCACTCGCAATTCAAGACTCCCGAGTCGGATCACGTCCGACGCCTCCATCCGGGTGCGCATGTTGGCGCCGAGTTTCGCGTCGTTCAGCATCGTGCCGTTGGTCGATCCGATGTCGGTGATGAAGACGCCGGTCTCCTCCACCTCGATCGTGCCGTGCTTCCCGCTGACGTAGGCGTCGGGAATGACCACGTCGTTCTCCGCTTTGCGCCCGAAGGTGTTTAGCCCTGTCTTGAGCGGATATCTATTCCCTCCTCCAACGAGCATCGCGGCGGCGGTGACGGCCGAGGGCGCGACGCTGATGCTGGCGGTTTTGCCTCCGATCGGCATCGCGGTTTTGGCGGCTTCTCCCGGGAGGGAGAGGGTGAGTTCGAACCCACCCAAAGAGATAACTTGCCCTTGGGTGACCGCGACTGAAGAGCCCTCCGCCACCGCCCCGCTGCTCACTTTTGTCCCGTTGGTTGAGCCCAGGTCCATGACCGTGACCGTGTCGCCTTGAACAGTGACCATCGCGTGGCGACGGGAAATGCGGGTGTCGTCAATGACGATGTCGCCCTGCCGACCCAAGACGTTTTCGCCGGGCCGCAGAATGTGCTCCCGGCCGGCCGTATCGATCAAGACCGGCATCTGGATCGTGGGGGCACCGAAGGCGTCTTCGGGCAAGGCTCGGTCAAAAATGAGACCGCAATCGACGCAGAACATTACGCCCACCGGGTTAAAAGTGCGGCAAACTGGACACTGCACGGGCTTGATGGTTTGGGTTGCCTGCAAGGTTGGGGCCGTCCCCATCATGGTCCGGTTGGGGTCCATCATTTGGGTTCGATTAGGATCCATGAGCTATACGTTACCCGGCACCGAGGCCAGTCGCGCCAGGGGTTCCGTGGGCTCCAGGCCGTCAATCACCACTCGCTTGTTTCGGCTGGTGTGCCCGAGCGTAATTTCGATGGAGGTCTTGGGGACTTTCAGTGCTTTTGCAAGCAACGAGATCACCGCTTCGTTAGCCTCGTTGTCTACCGGAGCAGATGTTGTGTAAATCTTCACCCCTTCCGGCTCCACGACGACACGATTTCGGGACGCCCGAGGCTGCACCCGAACCAGCAGGTAGGGGATCAAGAAATAGGACCTTGGAGCTTTTTCCGAACACGTTCGCGGTTGTTCTTCGCCGCCTGGTCGGTCGGGTCCAAACCAATCAAGACATCCCAAACCCGTACCGAGTCTCGGAATCGCCCTAGCTTGTCGTAGGCGTGGGCCAGCCAGCGATACATATTGGGGTGAGGGCGCTTGTTGAGTTCAGGCTCCACGAGCGGCGGCACCTTCGCGTATGCCTTGTTTCGAAAATAAAATTCGGCTTCGGAGTAGGCAGCATCGCGGCGGGCAGGATACTCCTTCCGGTAACGCACGTACATCGAAAGCGCTTCTTCCGGACGGTCTGTGCTTTCGAGCATCCAACCTAGGTCGGAGACGGCCTCCCAGTCGTCGGGGTGCAATTCGTATCGGAATCGCAAGACTTGGATCACCTTCGGGAAGTCGCCCTCGTGGAACCAGTAGTCCGAGAACGCGATCATCTGCATGTCGATCTCGTCCCAGATGGCGTCTTGGCGGGCGGCGGTGTCTTGCGGTTTAGCGTAAGCACCCACCATCAAAATCATCCCGATTAAAATTGCCCAAATTCGCATAATGCTAATCCTCGAGTACCTTACGGAGCGCGGCCTGCGCAAGCTGCGGGTTTACGCGTCCTTCGCTTTTTTTCATCATCTGGCCAACCAGGAATCCAATAACCCCTTGCTGACCACTCTTGTATTTTAGGACGATTTCTCCATTTTCAGCAAGAGTTTCTTTCGCCCATGCTTCCACCTGACCTTCGTCGCTCACTTGGGTCATTCCCGCCTTCGCCACAATTTCTTGGGCATCGGCGCCGGTTTTGAACATTTCTTCGAACACTTTCTTGGCGATTTTCCCGCTGATGGTGCCGTCCGCCTGCATCTTCAGAAGCTCGACGATTTGCTCCGGTTTGACCTTCGTTGCGGTTCGACCAGGGGTCTCCGTAACGCTTTCTCCCGAGTCATTGAGGAGTTTTGCGAACTCAGAGTTCATCCAATTGCAAACGGCTTTCGCTTCGCCGCCTGCCGCCACGCACGCTTCGAAATATCGAGACCAAGCGAGGTCCGCGCTTAGAATCCCCGCGTCATAGGCACTGAGTCCAAAGTCCGCCTGGTATCGGTCAAGTTTGGCGAGCGGTAGCTCTTCGATGGTCCCACGAACGCGCTCGATCATCTCGTCCGAGAAGTGCATCGGCATCAAGTCCGGGTCAGGGAAATAGCGGTAGTCGTTCTCCGACTCCTTTTTCCGCATAACGTAGCTGGCCTCGGTGCCTTCGTTCCAGCCCCGCGTTTCTTGCTCGATCGAGCCGCCTTGCTCAAGGGTGGCAATTTGTCGTTTTCGCTCAAACTCGACGCCGAGAAATACGCTTCGGAAACTCCCCAGATTCTTCAGCTCGGTCTTCGTGCCATATTCCGTCGCGCCTTCGAGGCGTACGCTCGGATTAGGTTCCGCTCGCATGCTCCCCTCTTCCATCTTGCCGTCGCAAACGCCAAGGTAAACCAGAATCTGCCGCAGCTGGTTAACGTACTCCTTCGCGTCCTCGGCGGACTCGATATCCGGTGGAAACGCGGTCACGATTTCCATGAGTGGCACACCGGCGCGGTTGAGGTCCACCCCGCTTCCGCCACCGGGGAGGTGCATGAGCTTCCCAGTGTCCTCTTCAAGGTGCACTCGCGCGATCTTGATCTTTTTTCGTCCCCCGTCTGCCGTGGGAATTTCAAGCCAACCGTGGTAGCCAATCGGGTTGGTCTCACCGTACTGGCTGATCTGGTAGCCCTTAGGCAGGTCGGGATAAAAGTAGTTCTTTCGGTGAAAAACGCTGTCTCTGGCGATCGTGCAGTTGAGCGCGAGGGCGGTCTTCATCACAAATTCGATGGCTTGCTGATTCGGGACAGGCAAAGCCCCCGGCAATCCGACGCAGACCGGGCAAACCCGCGTGTTGGGCTCGCCCCCGAACGCCACCTGGCAGCGGCAGAACATCTTGGATTCGGTGAGAAGCTCCGCGTGGACCTCCATGCCCACACTCAAAACGTAATTCGCCATGCTGGACGGGAGTTTACCGGTTAGGCTGAAAGGCGGCTCATCCCTCTACGATTACGGTAACCGGGCCATCGTTCAGGAGTTCGACCTGCATATCGGCGCCGAAAATCCCGGTCTCGCAGCGCACGCCGCGGGACCGAATTTCTTCGACCAGGTCTTCGAACCGCTGCTTCCCTTCGTCGTAAGGCGCGGACTCCGTAAAGCTCGGGCGTCGATTCTTGGCGGTCTCGCCGTAGACGGTGAAATTCGAGATCAGGAGCATTCGAGGCTCCACGGATTCCGCCAAATCGCCCAGGGCCAAGTTCATCTTCCCGGCCTCGTCGTTTAAAATGCGCAGCTTGACCAGCCGGTCTGCTAAACGGGCCGCGTTGTCGTTGGTGTCGTCTCGATGAGCAGCCGCAAGCACCAGCAATCCGGGACCGCAGTGACCGACCACCTCCCTGTTTACGGAGACCTTGGCCCATTGCACCCTTTGCACGACGGACTTCATTTCGAGCCGGTCCTTCCATGCACGCGCAAGATGCTGAAGACATCGCTAAGGTTCGAAACCTTATTCATCACGAAGTTGAGGTGGTCGTTGTCTCGCACTTCGACCGAGAGCTCCCACTCGAACGTACTGTTCCGTAGCGGCTTCACGTTGATCGCCACGATATTCGCCCGCGCTTCGGCGATCATGTTGGTCACGTCCGCCAGCAGCCCCTGCCGCTCAAGCGTCACGATCTTCAGATTCACGCGAAACACGCTCCCCTCCGCCGGTTTCCACTCCATGGGGAGCAACCGCTCAAGGTCGGTCAACTCGTACGCGAGCACATTGGCGCAAACCCGGCGGTGGATCATGATGCCGCGACCGCGGGTGACATAACCAATGACTTCCTCTCCAGGGATCGGGTCGCAGCACTTCGCTCGGCGCATGCTGACCTTGTCGAGGCTGCCCGTGACGGACATCGCACCGGCCTCCCGCGCCTTGTTAACTTGCGGCCCCTCCGCCGTGCGTTGGGTGGGCGGCCTCAGTTTGTCGACCACGCTCGCCGCGCTGACCAATCCTTCGCCAACTTTCGCGAAGACGTCTTCGACGATCTTGGTGTCCTTGATCTGCCCGAGAATCGCCAGAAGCTTTTCGCCCAACCACTCCTTGTGGTCCATGCCGTACGTTTTGAGCTCTCGTTCCAGCATCTCCCGGCCGCGCGCCTCGTTTTCGTCTCGAAGGCGAGTACGGAAGTGCGCGCGAAGCTTGCTTTTCGCGCTCGGGCTCACCACGAATTGCAACCAGTCGAAACTCGGCGAGGCGTTGCTACGGGTGATGACATCCACCACATCGCCGTTGCTTAGCTTATGGTTGAGCGGCACGATTTGTCCGTTCACCTTCGAGCCCACGACCCGCAAACCAAGGTTGGTGTGAACTCGAAACGCAAAGTCAATCGGCGTCGAGTCCTTCGGCAGGTCAAGAACATCGCCCTTCGGCGTGAATACGAAGACCTGCTCGCTGAACAGGTCGGTACTGAGGTTCCGCAGAAAGTCGGAGGAGGTCCGGTAATCGCTCGACCAGTCGAAAAGCTGCTGCCGCAGATTCGAAAACCGCCCGTCCACCGCCGACGCCCCTTCCTTGTAGGCATAGTGCGCCGCCACGCCCATCTCGGCGATGTCGTGCATCTCCTTGGTGCGAATCTGGATTTCGAGCGGCTCACTTCGGGGGCCGATGACCTTGATGTGCAGAGATTGATAGCCGTTCGGTTTTGGCCGCGCGATGTAGTCCGCGAAGTGCTGCATCAGCGGCAACCACAACTCGTTCACGACCCCGAGAGCCACGTAGCAATCTGCCTTATCGCGCACCACGATCCGCATCGCGATCAAGTCGAGAATATCCTCAAACTTGAACCCGTGCTTTACGATTTTGTTGAAGATGCTGTAGAGGTGCTTTGGCCTGCCTTGGACCTCCACCACCTTCACGCCGCGTTCGATCAACTTGTCCTTGACGATGATAATCGCCTCGCGCAGTTCCTCCTCGCGATCGGAGCGGGTTTTTGAGACTAGCGCCTGAATCTCCTGATACTCCTTAGGATGGAGGTACTTAAAGGCCAGATCCTCGAGCTGCCATTTGATCTGCCAGATGCCCAACCGAGCCGCGAGCGGTGCGTAAATATCGAGAGTTTCCTGACTGATGCGAATGCGTTTGCTGGCTTCCTTGTGGCCATCTAGGGTGCGCATGTTATGGAGGCGATCCCCGAGCTTAATGACCATCACTCGGACGTCCTTCGCCATGGCGAGAAGCATTTTTCGCAGAGATTCGGCGGCGCGGTCGGTTTCCGCGACCTTCTTCTGGCGTTCACTGTTGCCATCAGGGGCCTTGAAGCTGAGCTTGGTGACTCCCTCCACCATCATCGCGACTTCCTCGCCAAATTCTAACTTGATGGTCTCGGCGGTGACGCCGGTGCAGTCTTCCACGGTGTCGTGCAAAATCGCCGCGCAGATCGAGTCATCGTCCATCCGCAGCTCGGCCAAAATCTGCGCCACCGCTAGGGGATGCGTGATGTACGGTTCGCCACTGCCGCGCATCTGCCCGCTGTGAGCGTTTTCGGCGATGAAATAGGCGTAGCGAATTTTGCGAAGGTTGGCGTCAGGACGTTGTTGCCGGATGTAGTCCAGCAAATCCGAGAGCCCCTCTGGCTCTTCCCAGGTATGCACAATCTCGTAAGGCGCGGCCATTCAGTCCATGAAGGAAAGCGGGGCCGAAGCCCCGCAATTCCGCCGTGCGCGCCTGCTTCATTGAAAGCGCTTCGGTTCTTAACCCTATCTTACGGGATTTTTCCCCAGACTGGTTAGGGCCTCCAAGCAATCCGGACCCGGATTCAGTCACCATTCTTATGCGTAGAAGCGATCAGAACCATGAGCCTTCAGACGACTTATCCCCGGCGTAAAACTAGGCCCATCCGAGTCGGCGACAAGTGGATGGGAGGTAACCACCCCGTTTTGGTCCAATCCATGATCACGGAGGAGACCCGAAATGTGGACGCTTGCGTCGAGCAAATCATCGCCCTCCACCGCGTGGGTTGCGAATTGGTCCGAGTCACCACCCCCACTCTCGGCGAAGCCCAGTGTCTGGAGGCGATCCGCGCTAAAGTCACCGAGCGGTACCAGTATGTTCCCCTCACTGCCGATGTCCACCACCAGGGCTCCGACATCGCGGTAGAGGCCGCGAAATACGTGGACGAGGTTCGTGTCAATCCCGGGCTGTTCGTGTTCAAGCGCCACGGCTCCCGCGCCGAGCAAGTCGGCCAAGACAAGGTGGACATGCGCGGCCGCGCCGAAGACGCCAGCGTAGAACAACTCCGCGAGGAATTAGCCTACGGGGAGCAGGAGTGGCGCGAGGAACTCCAGGCGATCGAAGACAGTTTTGTCCCCGTGATCGAGGCCTGCAAAAAGCGAGACATCGCTATGCGAGTCGGCACCAACCACGGCTCTCTCGCCGAGCGCATCCTCGTTACCTACGGCGACACCCCCGCCGGCATGGTCGAGAGCGCGATGGAGTATCTGCGCCTTTGCAAAAAGCACGGCTACGAGAACCTCAATATCAGCGTTAAAGCGAGCCGAGTCCCGATCATGATCGCCGCAAATCGCCTGATGGCCCAGCGCATGGATGCCGAAGACATGCCCTACGCCCTCCACCTCGGAGTCACGGAAGCAGGAGACGGTGATTACGCCCGGGTGAAATCCACCGCCGGCATTGCCACGCTTTTGATGGAAGGGCTCGGCGACACAATCCGCGTCAGCCTTGCCGAAGACCCGGTCAACGAAATTCCGGTTTGCTACGACATTCTTCAATCGTGCGGACTACGCAAAACGAAAGTCGAGTACATCGCCTGCCCGAGTTGTGGTCGTACAAAATTCAATCTGCCGATCGTGCTCAACCAAGTGCGCGAGGCGACCAAGCACCTGGTCGGGCTCGACATTGCGGTCATGGGGTGCATCGTCAACGGCCCCGGCGAGATGGCCGACGCGGACTATGGCTACGTCGGCGCGGCGGGCGGCAAGATCACTCTGTATCGCAAGCGCGAGCCGGTCAAACACGGCATCCCCCAAGAGCGCGGCGTCGAAGAGCTGATCGCTTTGCTCAAGGAAGACCACCTCTGGGAAGAGCCACCGACCAGCGCCACCACGCGCACCGCCCTCACGGTGAAACCTTGAACGAACAAGCCTGGGCCGAGCGCCTATCCATGATCCTGTTCGGCTTCGGAGTGATCACACTGATTGTAGGTCTGGCCGTCCTGCCCAACCCCCGCAACATCGGGCTTGCCGTGCTATGCCTCTCCCTTGCACTGATCGAATTTGTGGCGTTCTATTCCCTGCGTCGGCAACGAAAAACATGAGCACCCAGCCCGAAACTGAACCCGATGTCTTTGGCAAACGCATGCTCGTGGGCATGATCGGCTTCGTGGGGCTCTGCATCCTGGGTTTTGGCGTGCTCCAGATCATGAACCGGCAATTCATGACCGGCGGCATCATCATCTTCATCGCGCTCTTTGACTTCGCGATGCTCGCCGTGCTGGTCAAGAAAATCTAGATCGATTCGGACCGCACGGCATTCCGAATCTGCTTTGGCGCGACGCCAAACCGCTTCTGAAAAGCGCGGCTGAAGTGCGCCGGGCTCTGGAAGCCTACTAAATGCGAAACCTCGGTTATCATCATGCCCTGCTCCGTCAGCATCGCCCTGGCGCGCTCGAGACGAAGTGCCACCACGTACTTGTGGAACGGCTGGCCGGTCGCTTGCTTAAAGAGATGCCGGAAGTGCGAAGTGCTCAGCCCAAGTTGGAACGCCACATCTTCGTCGCAAATCGCTTTGCCGTATCCGCGCTCCACCAAGTTCAATGCGCGATTGATAAGCAAGTCCGTCGGGGCCTTGTCTTCGAGTAGATCACCGAGTAGCTCTTCCAAAAGCAGATCGCTCTGATCGACGATCGCCTCGACATGCTCCGCTTTATCGAGCCGTCTCGCGGCGTCGAGTTGGAAGCGATGCAACGGGCGGCGGGTGCCCGCCTCGAGCTTTGCCGCCGACACAACAGCCAAGAATAAAATAACCGACCCTCGAGCCTCGTCTAGATCGGGACCCACTCGCCGAATTCCGTCGTGGAGTTGCTGGATAGCTTGGGTCAGCCGAACGCGGTCGCCAACCCTCACTGCGACTCCCACTTCCGCCAACGTCACCCCCGAGGATCGTCCACTGAAAGGGCAGCTCTTTTGTGGGATCATCTCGAAGTAAGCGTCAAACAAGCCGAAACTGGCTGGCGTGCCGGCGTCAGAAAATCGAACCGACTGGACGTGGCACTCGGGCGGGAGGTCGAATGTCAGCCGGTCCACTCGGCACCGCTGGCCGTCCACCGTGCAGCTCCCAATGGTTTCGAGACTAATCCCGTCGCCGGGGGTCAGCCGAATCGACTCAGAAGCCGCCGCATCGGAGTAGTGCTTGCCGTTGATCAGCTCAAAGTGAAGTGTCCCTTCGGCGATGGTGGCCACCTGAATCTGCGCACCCGGGGTGCCCACGGGCTCCGCATCCGATCCCGCGTGGAGCGCGAAGACCCCGACCAAGTGAAGGCGCATGGTGGTCCCGCCTTCGGTTGGCGCGGAGATGAGCAAGCTGCTGGGGAGGCTCCGGTCGGCATGAGTCCGGGCGGCCCCGCCCTGGCTTCGCCATAGCACTTCCCCGCTCGGCTGCCATTCGCCGGAGGCGTCAGCCGGGGACCATTCCGCCACACCCGACGACGGGCGGCGCAATGATCCCAACCTGAGCAATGTTCGCATTTCTTATTCTACGGAGACAGTGGTGTGCGGGAGGTGCCCAAAAATGGATTCTCGCAAACCTTTCACGCGGGGCGAGACCAATTCAGCATCGCGTTGGAAGTACAGAGGGACCAAAATGCCGTCCTGAAGGGCGATATCTTCGGCCTGCTGATACAGTTGGAGCCGCTCCTCACTGTCCGGCATCACGTCCGCCTTTGAGGTAAGAGCATCCAAGGCAGGGTTGCTGTACCCCACCTTGTTCTCCGCGCCGTAGGTGGCGAAGAAGAAGGTCACGAAGTTCTCGGGATCGAGGTAGTCCGCCGCCCAACGCATATGGAAGAACGGAATCTCTTCGCGGTTCCGGGCTTCCAGGTACATGCGCCACTCCTTCAGCGTTAACTTGGACTTGATGCCGAGATTCTTATCGAGTTGGCTCGAAACGGCCTCCGCCACCAATTTGATGTCAGGTCGTCCATCTCGGAACCAAAGTTCAACCGGGGGAAGGCCCTTGCCGCCGGGGAACCCGGCCTCGGCGAGCAATTTCTGCGCCGCGACGACGTCGTACGGCAACACCGCCGCCATCTCCCGGCTACCCTTCACTCCGGGCGGGATCACGCCGTTCGCCACCTTGTTTTGGCCGCCCAGTAACTCACCCACGATCTGTTCTTTGTTGATCGCCATCGCGATGGCGCGGCGCACGCGTCGGTCCTTGAACGGCGGGTACTTGTCCACGTTCAAGCCCATGTAGAAAATCGAAGGGCGGTCGTAAAACTTGAGCTGATCTTTCAGCTTGGCGTCTGCCTGGATGCCGACCACATCTTGGCGCTCGAGCGCTACCAAGTCCACTTGGCCGGTTTTGAACATACTCAGCCGGGTCACCGCATCCTTGACCACCGGTCGTTCGATTGCCGCCACGGCGGGCGCGCCGCCATGGTAGTCGGCGAATGCCTTCAGCTTGACCACCTGCTCAGGTACGAATTCGCTCACCATGAACGGCCCGGTGCCGATCATCTCAGGAGCCTTCTTGATCTCGGTGTCTGCCGGGACATCCGTCTTGCACAGAACCGCGGAGCAGAGATAGGTGAACTTGCCCAAGAAGTACGGGCGTGGCTTGTCAATCTTGACGATGACGGTGTACGGATCGGGGGTCTCGACGCCGGTCACTTCGGTCGCCTTGCCCTCCACCACCTCTTTCACGCCCACCACGTCGCCCATGTAAGCGATTGCGACGGCGCTCTGGACCTTCGGATTGCACGCGCGCTCGATGGACCATTTCACATCGGCGCTGGTCATCTCCTTGCCGTTGTGGAATTTCACCCCTTTCTTGAGCGTGAACACGTAGCTCGTGCCGCCATCGGTGATCTCCCACTTCTCGGCAAGTCGGGGCACTACGTTATTCTTCTCGTCCCAAGCCACCAAGCCCTCGAAGACCTGCTGCAACACGTCAATCGTGTCGCCGTCTTCCACCTTGGCGGGGTCGAGCGTTGTTGGGTTGGTCGGGATCGGATAGCGGAACGTGCCGACCTTTTGCTGGGTCGATTCTGCCCGCTTGCTGAACCCGCCCCCGCCCTGGCTACACCCGCTCAAAACCAAGCAACCCGCCAGCATCGTCGCCAGCGATAACCGACAAATCATCGAAGTGGTCATCCTGACTGCGTTGTACCCCAGCGTCGGGTTATTTTCGAATCCGACGGCGCACCATTGCCAAAACGCCAACTGCAAGAGCCGTCAAGCTTGCAGGCTCTGGGACCGGATTAAGGAGGACTAGCTTCCCGCCGCTGCTACTTGAAGCAACCGCCAGAATTTGTCCGCGGTCATTGATCTGGGTGGCTTTTTTCAAGAGATACTGACCGCTCGCGGATCCGATCCGGGTGTTCAGATCGACAACCCCGGCAAGAGGCGACCAAACTATGGCGCGCTGCTCTCCGCTCAAAGTGTGAGCCCCAACCACTTCTTCGAATTCGTTCAAGTCACTGACGTAGGCACCCTCGTTGCCAAAACCGGTGAACCCCCCGATCGAGACGGAATGGACGATCTCTCTTTGATTGTTCCAGAGGATCAAATTGCGACTGACACTAGTAGAGGATGTGTTCGAATACCCTACGGTGTACTCCCGGTCATTGAGCGCAACGGAGAAAGATGCGATGCTTGGGCTTTGTAAAGGTTGCCACGTGCCATCCCTTGGCCGCACTTGGCCCTGCCCCAAGATCGTCCCATTTTCGTTGATGTCCGATAGTTGTGGCATGCTACCGCCCGAGAAGAATGGATTTGGGAAAAACGAGTAGACGGTCCCGAAGTCAGGATGGGTTGAAGATTGGATCAATTCCCCCTCGTTGTTGACCGCGATTGCCCGCACAGTGGAAATGAAAGAATGCGGGTACATGATGAGCTCGCCATTTTGCCGTCGCACAATCGCTCTGGACCGTTCCTCAAAGTACTGGTCCGAACTTATGAGTAGGTCGCCACGCCGATTAAAGCCAGCGACCTGACTCGACCAAAAGGGCGGCAATTCGATGGATTCATATCCTCCATCGGGAGTCCACAGTGCTCCTCCATCTGGGGTATGTCCAGCCGTGACGCCAGTTTCACTCAAGTATGCGGCGTAGCCAGATTCGAACGGGACCTCCGTGATGGCGTACTCGGCGGAAATGGTTTGGCCAAGGCTTGATCCACTCATCGCGAGTAGCAAGGCGCAAGCTGCGGTGCGACCGGTACTCGTTCTCTTCCCGAAGTTCAAAAATGGCAATATCATCGGTTATCTCTGTGTATCTGGCTGATCAGTTCGCGAGCGCTACTCACCAGAATTAGTATAAGGGGTTTTGGGCCGTGG
The DNA here is from genome assembly GCA_031425375.1 of Chthonomonas sp. Taxonomy (GTDB): domain Bacteria; phylum Armatimonadota; class Fimbriimonadia; order Fimbriimonadales; family Fimbriimonadaceae; genus JAFLBD01. Next base: position 440,185 of record JANPJF010000004.1, read on the forward strand.
TGGAGCTCATTTCAGCAACTTTATCACGGCCTTCCCCCTTGACACCCCACACCCGCCCTGCCATACTCTTTGAGCGGGGTGGAGCAGTCTGGTAGCTCGTCGGGCTCATAACCCGGAGGTCATTGGTTCAAATCCGATCCCCGCACCCAAACCACCTTTTGCGGCACCATCCGCGAAAACTTCCGTAGAAGCGTTAATGCTCCGGAATACCCTCGTCCCCCTCTCGCTTCTTCTCTCTGCATTCGTCTTCGCCGACGAGATCACCGTCAAGCCCTTGAAGGATGGTCATGTGCTCGTGGAAACCCCTGGGTATAGCTTCGAGGTCCCGAAGGGTTGGACCGTCGGAAAGGAGACCCCCTGGGGCGCGCGCGACATCAATGCGAAGGACAAAGCCGGCTCCTTTGGCGCGATGACGGCAGACGCCACCACCGCCACCTGGGATTCCCTTTACCGCGTCTCCCTCGGCTTCATCATGCGAGCCGAACCAGGTACTGCCACCGAGTATCGCAAAATGAAGACCGGAAAGGGCTACGAGGCGATCGCGTTTGAGGTCGCCAATAAGGAAGGCTTTGTCTCCCGCCGCTACGTCCTCCTCAAGCACCCAGACGGCCGCGCCCTCGCCCTGTCCGTCAAGATCGACACCAAGGCCAACGAATCCTCAATGGTGAAGTCATTCGACCGCATGGTCAAGACGGCCAACTTCCGCTAGGCTTTCACCCCCTTAAACAATCGAGCCGAACTCCCCAAGGAGCTCGGCTCACTTACTTCTTGAGCAGGTCCCGAATCTCGCCCAGTAGAACGACCTCATCGCTGGGCGCGGCAGGGGCCTCGGCTTCCGCCTTCTTGAACTTGTTGATCGCCTTCACGATAAAGAACATCACTAACATCAAGAGCAAGAACTTTGCGAACTCGTCCAAGAAAGCGCCGTAGCTCAGCACCACCGCCCCGTCGGCCTGCGCCGCCGCTAGCGTCGGGTATTCGCCGCCAGCCTTCCCTGGCTTCAGCACCGTAAACAAATTGCCGAAGTTGGCGCCGCCCGCCAATCCGAGCCAAGGCGTGACGATGTTCTTCACGAACGAATCAATAAACGAAGTCGCGGCAGCCCCAATAACGAACCCAATCCCAATGTCGATGAGATTGCCCTTAAGCGCAAACTCTTTGAACTCTCTTAGCATGCCAAACGGGACGAACGGATCTTAAAATAAGGCGCAAAAAAGCCGCTCACTTCGCGTGAACGGCTTTTCAAAGCTTCTCAAAAAATCAGAGGTTGTAACCGGGCTTCTTCAACCAGGCCTTTGGCACCGGTCGGATGCCGGCGATGACTGATACAAAGTCGGCCGACTTCATGACAGACGTGCAGACGCACAGGCGGATTTTGCCGTGCGGAGTCTGGATTGTCACGTTCTGGAGGTTCGGGTTCTGGCTTCGATTTTTCTTCGGAGCTCGGAACTTCCATTGACCCGAGTGGCGGTGGCGAATATGCTTCGCGTTGTTTCGGGATTTTCCGCTGACTTGACAAATCTTGGCCATGAGTTTCTCTGATGCGCGGGAAGCGCGAAGAAGAAGTATAGCCCACCGCACCCCGACCATGCAAGCCCACCCCGAGCAGGTGTAGCATGGAGGAGGTCATGCTCGCCACCAAAACCGTTGCCCTGCTCATGACCGACGTGGTCGGTAGCACGCGCCTCGAACAGAGGTACGGGCCGCAGTTTCTCGACTGGCTCCAGCATCACGTGGACCTCGCCGTCGAACTGGCGGCTGCGCACGGGGGAGAAGTTCTGAAGCACCGAGGCGAAGGCGATAGCCTCTTCGCCGCCTTTGCCGATCCAGCCTCCGCAATCCGTTGCGCCATCGCCTGGCAATTGGCTTTCCGCGAAATCGAATCTTTTGGTCCGCCGGTGGCCGTCCGCATGGCGATCGATTTCGGCGAAGCGTATGCCCTGGAATCCGACTTTTGGGGAGGTTTGGTGAACCGGTGCGCTCGCCTGCGCGAGGTTAGTCATGGAGGCCAGATTTTGGTCAGCGGCCATGCCGCTGAGTCCGCCAAGTTTGATTTCATCGACCTGGGCAACCACACGCTCCGCGATGTTGAACAGCCGCTCATGATCTACCAAGTGATTGCGCCTGGTCTTGAACGCGACTTCCCACCCCTGCGTAACCCGCTTCACCTCGCCCAACTTCCGTCTTACGCCTCGAGCTTTACAGGACGAGACCAGGAACGAACTGAGCTCCGGAGGTTGCTAAGTCAACATCGCCTCATCAGCATCTTGGGTCCGGGCGGATCCGGCAAAACCAGACTAGCCGTCGAAGTCGCCAGCCGTTCCGGATCGCAGTTCAAAGATGGCATTTTGCATGTCGATTTGGTCAGCGCCGATAGCGCCGAGTCGCTCATCCAATCTCTGGCCAATCGGCTCGATGCGACCGCCAATGCCACGTCAATCGACCAGCTTGCGAGCCGGTTGAACAACCTCGCCACCCTAGTGGTCCTCGACAACGCCGACCACGCTATTGAAGCCACCCGCGAGGTGCTGACGCGCCTCATGGTCGCGACTCACAAGCCGCAATTTCTGGTCACCAGTCGCGAGGCCCTGGGTTTCCCCGAAGAGCACCGATTCACGCTCGGCTCTCTGGGCACCGACGCGACCCTGATGCTCATGGAACGGGCCGCTGCTTGCGGTGCACGGATCGGCCCGGGCGACCAGCCAATCTACCGACAGCTTGCCGCCGCCGTTGACGAGTTGCCGCTCGGGATAGAGCTGCTAGCCCCGATGCTCGCGGTCATGCAACCCGCCGAAGCCCTGCGCCTCATGCGCGAGTTCTCTGCGCTCGAGCTCGAAGCCGCCAGTGGCTCTTCGCGGCACCGGAGCCTCGACGGCATGATCGCTTGGAGCGTTGATCGCCTCGATTCTGAGGACCGCGATCGCCTGCAGTCACTCGGCCTGTTTGTCGGTTCCTTCCCACTCGATTCGGCCGCCGCCGTGTGGGGCTCCACCGGCTGGGGGGCGGCCCAAAATATGCGAAGACTGGTCGAAAAATCGCTCGTCCAGTTCGAACCGCATTCCGGAGCGTCGGGCCGATACCGGCTCCTGCAAACCATGGCGGCATATACGCGCAAAGCGCCCTGCCCACCCGAAGTCGCCCGGCGTTTCGTAGAACACATCGCCAGCGTAACCGCCGAACTGGACCGTGACCTCCGCAAGGCACAGACGGCTGAACATTTCCAATCCTGGGATCTCTGGAATCCCTCCGTCCGCAAGGCGGTCGGCCTCGCAAGCGAAGCCAATGCGGTGGACGCAGGGATGCGCATCATCCACCACGCTTCCCTGTTTTGGGGCTATCGGGCGGGCGAGCGCGAGGATGCTCTGCTGGCAAAGAAACTTCTCTCTTCCCTCCCCTCAGAGCCCTCTAAAACCCGCGCCGAGTTCCTCAACTCCCTCGCCGTGCTATGTGTTCGGGCGGGGCAGAGGGAAGAAGCCGAGGTCCATGCCACCGCTTCCCTCGCGGATGCTCGTGCGATTGGAGACGCTGCCCACGAAGCCAAATCCCTGCTCAATCTCTCCATCATCGCCCTCCAAAGCGGTCGACGTGAAGAGGCCATCGCCCTGTCGCGCGAAGCCGAGCCCATCCTGCGCCAAGGCAACGATCTGAACAGCCTGGCGGCCTGCTTGTCTAACCTGGGGGCGATGCTGAACGAACTGGAGACCCTCGACGAATCTATCGGGGCCATTCAGGAGGCCATCGCGTTGTTTGACCGACTCGGGAACCGAGGGCGCCTTGTTCTGGCTTTGCAGAACCTGGCTGAAGCACTCATGAAAGCAGACCGCCCCGCCGAGGCGTTGCCCCCCATCCTTCGGAGCGCGGAGATTGCGGCCGAACTGAACCTCGCTGGCTCGTTGGCACAGGCCGCTCAGTTGGGTGCCGTGTGCCTAGAAAAGATGGGCCTCGGCAAAGAGGCGCTCAAAGTCTGGAACGCCGCCGATAGATACGTCGATGGAGAAACCATCCTTCGCCATGCCACCATCCAAAATGCCTTTCCCAGTGAGGTAAGCGAGCTGCTTCGTAGCACCGAGGGATCAGGAAACAGCGAAGACTGGCAAGCTTTGTTAAGAGGAGCCATTTCGACTTGACCGCCTAGCAAAATTAGTGTAACGTTAGTCCGTGGACAATAAAGACGAACAAGTGGAGTTACTCAGCGGCTCGCTGATTCCGGTCACCCGCGTGGTCAAGCTCGGCGCTTCTCAGGGACAATTTGCGTATCGCTTCTACACCGATGCCGACCGCAGCCAAGAAGCAATGGTCGTACTGCGAAGCGCGAACAGTTCCCCGCTGGACCAGGTGATCAGCGCCCTTACCATCGGGACTACTGAGACCATTGAAATCCCCACGTTTAGCACTGCGATGCTTATTTCCCCAAGGGTTTCCCCTGACAATAAGTCCTTCGAAATTCGGGGTTCACACGATCGAACCGGCGCTTTGCAGTTCTTGGTCGCAACCACTTCCGGTCCTCGCTACATTGACATTGTCTAGTTGACATCCGTCCAGCGGCGCACTCCATTAGTGTGAGTGCGCCGCTGGATATCCTCGCCGACTTTTGGACTCCCCACCCTGGGCAGCGCGAGTTTCTACTTGCTGAGTCGCGGTACCGCGTGCTCGCTTGCGGACGCCGATGGGGCAAGACCGACGCCTGCGCCGCCGCCCTCATCCTGGGCCTCTTCGAATCCTGCCCCACGCGGCAGCTCATCCTCGCCCCGACCCTGTCTCAAGCCGAAATCCTATTCGACCGAGTGGTTGAATTCGTCGAGTACTTCTGGCCCGAAGAGGCCAAAATCCGCCGCTCGCGCTTCCCTTCGCTCACCCTCGGGCAGCACCGGATCTGGGCGAGGTCGGGCCATGTGCCTCGCTCGCTACGCGGTCAGGGCGCCACCCACATCGTAGTGGATGAAGCCGCGTTCGTTCAGCCCGAACTCATCACCGACATCGCCCTGCCGATGCTCGCCACGACCCACGGTCGCCTCACTCTCCTCAGCACACCTTGGGGCCGAAATCACTTCTGGCGGTTCTATGTGCGAGGCATAGAAGGCGAGGAGAACTTCTGGAGTCGGCATGCTCCAAGCGCCGAATCGCCTTGGGTTAGCCCGGAGTTTCTCGCGGTCCAACGAGAGCTTCTCAGCGAGCGCACTTTCGCCGTCGAGTACGAGGCCGCCTTCCTCGATGCGGTCAACCAAGTTTTCCAAACCGAAGCGATCGAAGCGGCCACCGTGCCCCACCTTCCTCCGGCGCCGATTCCTTACCGGATCGGCGTGGATTTTGGCCGGTACACCGACTACACCTCCGTCGCGGTCTTGGCCGGAGACCACCCCAATGTTCAGCTCGCCCACATCGAGAAGTTCAATGGCGGCAGTTGGAAGGAGCTAGTGGAACGCATCGCCCGCATCGTGTCCCGTTTCCCCAATGCGCAGGTGCTGTGCGATGGCACCGGCAACGGTGACGCGGTGGTCGAAATGCTCCAAGGTGAGTTGACAAACCAGGTCGTTTCTGGCCTTGTCTTTACGGCTCCCGTCAAGCGAGAGCTGATCGAACACCTCGCCGTCGCATTCGAGCGCCGGGCGTTCAAGATGCTGCCCAATCCCGATCTCATTCGGGAGTTGTCCCACTTCGAAGCTCAACTCCGACCGACCGGCAACACCCGATTCACCTCGCCAAGCGGTTACCACGACGACATGGTCATCGCCCTCGCCTTGGCTTATCGCCTCTTGCCCAAACCGTACCGAGCCCAAGTCATTGCCGCGGGCTCTCGACAATTCTCCCATGTTCAACCTCAAAATCTTTGACCGCAAATCCCGACGCACCCAAACCCCCGTCGCCCCCAGCCTTACCTCCTACGAGCGCCGCGCCCTAGAACTGCCGGGTGCTGGCGTCACCCTCTCGCCATCTCTGCTCAGCGAAATGGAGCGCGACTCGATGATTCAAACCGCGCTCACAATCAAAAAGTTGGCCGTCCTCGCCGCCGAAACAAAAATCGTCCCGAGTTCGAGTTCCGCCGTTGCTCGGCGCAATGCCGAATTCATTGAGCAGGCGTTTGAGCGCATGGAGGGCAGTCCGCGCTCGATCCTGATGCACGCGATGGACTCCTTCGTCCACGGCTGGTCCATCCAAGAGACCACGTACCGCCGCGAGGGGAACCGTATTTGGCTCGTCGCCACCAGCCCCAAAAATCCCCAATACTTCGGGCTCAAGCTCGACGCATTTGGGCATCTCGAAGGGCTGACCCATCAGATTCCCGGTGAACCCGAGCGGAGTCTGCCCCGCGGCCGGTTCGCCATCCACTTCAACCGCGCCGGATACGCCAAGCCTAAGGGCCAAAGCGATCTCGAACCCGCCGTCCGTCATTGGCAATCCAAGAAGGCACTCACCACCGCTTGGCGCGCGCACCTGGAGCGGTTCGCCTCGCCCACGATTCTGGGGAGTTTTGAGCGCGGCCTGCCGCTGGAAGAGCAAACTGCGATCCTCGAGGCCTTGCGCAACCTGCACGACAATACCGCGATCGTCTTTCCCAAGGAGATTCAGGTGCAGACCCTGCACGGCCACGAGAGCGACAACAACGCCTTTCAGGATGCGATCGACTTCCACAACCGCGAGATCGCCCGTTCCATCTTGGGCCAAACCCTGACCACCGATGAGGGCCGCCGCGTCGGCTCATTGGCGCTGGGCAAGGTGCATCTGCAGGTGCTGCTGCTCCAGGTGGACGCCATCCGCCGCGAGCTAGCCGACACCCTCATGACCGAGCAGATCATCCGCCCGCTCGTCGAAATGAACTTTGGCCCCACCGAAATTCCCCGTTTCGAGTTCGACCGCCAACCCCTCGAAGCATTCCGCTCCGGCCTTCTCTCGGAGTAACGGAGGGTAGGCTTCAGCCTGCCACCCGGCGCAAAGACTTCAGTTTTCAAACGCGGTCGCGTGCAACGGCTTTACTCCCCGCTGTCTGTGCGACTAACCGCGACCATATTCCAGACCACCGCAGCCACAGTTGAGAACACTCCGCCGAATCCCAAGATGGTGCCGATGGCCTCTGGCAACAGCATATCTCGCACCTCTGGACCACCCGGTGGAAGCGCTGTGATCACCACTAGCACCACGATGAATGCAAAGCACACGAACATCCGCAAGAGAAAACGCCCGGCGCTAAAACTCTCCCGACCTGTACTCATCCCATCGCCTCCAGACGAGTCCTCGCCAACCACCCGGCCCCCACCAACCCCGCGTTCTCGCCGTACGGCGAACGGACCGTGCCCGGCAGCGTGAGCCAATCCGACAGCCCCACGCCGCCGCACACCACCACCACGTCGGGGAAATACAGCTCCCGCACCAACCGCAGCGCATCCTCCGCCGCGATGATCGCCCGCTCCCTCTGCGACGAACTAGGCTCTACGCTCAGCCCCGCGCCTCCCAAATGCTCTTCGATCGTGCCACCCAGCGAGCACGGCTGATCGTTCAATCGCGGATAATCCCCGCCCGGTCCCATCCAAATCCGACCGCGATCCACCACCCCGCACCCGACCCCCGTACCTAGGGCCAGCGTCGCCACCCGCAGCCCGGCAAATTCAGGAAAACAAGCATGCCCCCAAGCCGTCGCGAGTCCGTCATTGAGCGCCACCGTCTGAATTCCCGGCCACGCAAACTCCGTCCCCACGTAGTCCGGAATCAGGGTTTTAGCCTCCGTAACCGTTGCGGTCCGAGGATCCACCGTCCCGCCAGTGCTCACCCCAACTCGCCGAACCCCGCTTGCCAAAATCCGCGCCTCAATCCATTCCAGACGATCCGCTCGCCCCGCTGGCAACGGAGTCCTTTCAACCTCCCCAACCAGTCCTTCCGAACCAAAAACGCCAAAGCGCATCCAAGTGCCGCCGATATCTACCGCGCCGACCGGCTCCTCTGATCGCGTAACCCCGCTGAGAAACGCGCGGGTCTGCTTGACCGGGTCGTTCAAAGCCCCGCCAACCACCATCGCGCTCGCTCCCATCAGCATCGCCGCCCGCGCCTGCCAAGGCTCCGCGAACCGGCCTTCCGCAATCACGCGGCCCGGCGCAATGCCGATCGCTGAGCGCAAAAACTCAAAATCCGGCCCGACCGAAGCCGATCGTGCCGAGGTGTATCCCGCCAAGGTCGTCCCCACCAAGTCCGCCCCCGCCGCCAGTGCATGCCGCACCGATTCGATGCAGTCACAATCTGCCATCGCGAGCCGACCGTGAGCGTGGATCAACCCCACCAAGTCAGCCAGCGATTCCCCACCCCGCGCCCGGGCGGTTCCATCCAGCGCGATGACCTCGCATCCCAGATCCAAAAGCCCCCGCACCTCGACTGAAGTCGGGGTGATGTAAACCTCCGAACCCGGATACTCCCGCTTGATCAATCCGATCACGGGCACTCCGGTCGCCTCCTTAATAAAGCGAATATTCTCGGCCCCCTGAAGGCGCAAAACTCGGCAACCTTCCGCCAAAGAAGCTTGGGCCAGGCGGCAGAGAGTCTCGGGATGCTCTACCGGTGAACCCGGCGACGCCTGCACACTCGCGATCAAAGGTGCCTGTCGAAGCAGGTCGACTAAATCCTTGGTCACTTGCGGTAGCTTTCCGCCGCCATCTCGCGGATTTCCACGGTAATCACTAATTCGCCCGAGGAGTGACTAAGCGAGAACTCCTTCTGGAGTTGGGCAAACAGAGCGTCGGCCATCGCGCTCCGCAGGGCCGTGTTTCGCCCCGCTAGCAACGAAAATTCGACGTGCAAAAACTGATTCGGGCACCCTTTCCCGGTAGTCCAAGAAGCGGCTTCATAAAATCGCGCCTTCACCGAAGCCGGATCGACGGTCTCAAATCCAGAGACGAGGTCGCAAAGCTGCGGGAGCAAAAGATCGGCGTCGCCTACCACCCCCGACGAGGCCTCAACCACCAGATGCGGCATTACTCACCACCCTGACGACCGCGAAGCCGCGCCAGCCGGCCATTAATGCTCACGAGGTACCACCACAGCCCGCCGATCACCATGGCTGCCGGAATCGCCGCCACTACTCTCCAATCCAGATTTCCCATCACGATTTCTCCAAGCAATTTCTAATTCGCCAACCCAAACCCGACGCCGCCAAAGCAACGTCGCCGCCGCACCCACCGCAAGCATCCCCAGCATCACACCCATCCGATAAGAGGAATCCAGCGCGCCTTGCTGAATCACCGTGGAAGGGTGCAAAGACCGGACTTGCGGCAACCGGGGATACACAAAGGTGAGGAAGGCGATCGGGATCATCATCACGAGCGAATAACCCGCGAGCGCGGTGGCCCGCTTCGAATCATCGCTTATCCCTGCACGCAACGCCAACCCGCCGAGCAACAACAAGGTCACAAATAGATACGAAACCTGCCGCGGATCCCAATTCCACCACTCGCCCCACTGCACCCGGCTAAAAAGGATGCCGGTGGTGAGTGTCAAGACGGCCAAAATCGTCGCCATTTCCCAGCAAGTCGAAAGCCGTAGCTCATTGGATTCGCTGGGATTGCTGAGCGTCTTAACCGCCCAAAAAGCGCCAACCCACACGATGATGCTACTCACCAGAGCACACGGGAGGTGGAAGAACAGAATCCGGGCCAAGTCCGGGCTCATGAAGCCCTTGGCGGGGGGAGCGATGTAAGTGTAAATCAGCGTCGCCGCCAGCAACCCTCCAGCCACATAACTCAACCAGGGTCTCGGAGGCAATGGGCTCTTCATCGCAACTTTAAGTAAACCTTAACTGCCCCTCGGCTTGCCCCGTGCTACCCCTGAATCCAGTCGCCACATGAAGTGGGCCAAAACAGGCCCAAAGCTGAGCATCGCCAGCCCAAACAAGGCCAATCCACCCATGTTTTGCCAGGCATCTGGCGCCGCCCCCTCGCCAAACGCATGCTGAAAAACTCCAATGCTCAGCGAGACCTGCGGAAGCAGCAACGGCAAACTCACCACGCTTCCCAAAATCCAGCGTTGCGACGTCCCCACCACCAGTACCCCGGTCACCGAAATCGTCGCGGCAAGGGTCAGGGATTCCAGGAGCAGGCCGGCGAACAAGGACGACACATTACCCACCTGAACGCCGGTTAACCCCACAAACACGCTCACCAAGAACGTAGCCGTCAGGATTAACTGAGCGAAAGCGAACAGAAATTTGCCCCAAAACGCCGCCTCGGGGCGAGCCAGAAGCCGGAGCAAGTCCATCGTGCGCTGGTCGTCTTCCACCAAGAACAGTCGAGGCAGCGTGATGCTCGCCGAAAACAGCATGACGATCGTCAGCATCCCCGCGTACAAAGCCGCATTGGGCCGTTGCTCCGCGCTGGCAAACGCCACCGCCACCACGGCGATCAAGCTAAAAAGCCCAGCCGTGAAAAACCCTTGCTTCGACCGGAACTCCGAGCGAAACTCCTTGCGCCAAATGGCGGCGACCTCAGTCCAAAAGCGTGAATTCATGCGTGGCCCACCTCGCCTCGGTCGGGTCATTGGTCGCGAGCAACGCCGCGCCGCGAAGCTGCTGCTCCGCCAAAATCGAAGCCACCAGCTCGCGCCCATCAGCATCGAGACTGGCACTCGGTTCGTCGAGTAAGAGCAGTGGCGGATCCGCCTGAATCGCCAGCGCCAGCTTCAATCGGGTCTTCATGCCACTTGAGTACTCGAGCGTCGACTTTTCTCCGGCTCCGTCCAACGCCACTCGGGCCAAGAGTTCCTCAGACCGGCTCGGAATCTGGCGCAACGACCCGGCAAACTCCAGATGCTCCCTGCCCGACAGATTCGGATAAAGCGAAAGATCAAGCCCGGCGTAACCAACAGAAATCCGCGGATCGCCCGTAATGCCCGTGACCCGCCCCTCCGACGGCGACCACAGCCCCGCCACCAGCCGCAAAACTGTGCTCTTCCCCGCCCCGTTTCTCCCCAGAATGGCTAATATCTGCCCGGGCTCTACCGCAAAGGAAATGTGGCGTACGATCCAACGGTCCTCTATCCGCTTCCCCAGATCGTCAACGCAAAGCACCCCCTACGTATACCCGTGACGGCCAAAGCAGAAAATTGTGGGAACTCCTGTTCACCTTTCGGCATTAGAACAAGTATCCAGTTTTATTGCTGGATCAAGCAATCGAGGACAACACTTATGAAACTCAGCACTTTTGCCACCGTAGCCGCCGTTGCCATCGTCGGATCTGCCTACGCAGCCGCTCTCAAGTCTGGACTCGGTTCAGGCGAACGAGTCACTCCGTTCCACCCCAACCACGTCGTGGGTGCCCTCGCAGACACCGACAAGTGCTTCCCCTGCACTTTCCAAAATCGACCGCAAGCCCAGATCTGGGTGAACGGCGACAGCATGACCAACGTCGTTGCCCTCGCCAAGGCGCTTAACGGTGCACAAGAGTCCTACAAGGCCAACGAATTCAAGGCTCTCGTGGTATTCCTCGTCCCGACCGCCGATCAGGGCAAGTGGACCACTAAGCTGAAGGAAGCCGCCAAGAAGGAAGGACTCACCAACGTCAGCATGGCTCTCCTTGACCCCGCCGATAAGGCCGTGGCCAAGTACAAGATCAACACCAGCGCTGAAGTGAAGAACACCGTCGTGTTCTATCGCAACTGGGAAGTCACTTCCAACTGGGTGAACGTCAAGGCCGACGCGGCCGGTCTCAAGGCCGTCACCGGCGCATTGACCCAAGTCAACGCCAAGTAATTTCTGCGCCAACCCTCTCCCCTGTGAGCCGGCCCGTCCTTTCGGACAGGTCGGTTCCTTTTTGCGGGTAAACGATCGTGCTCCGCCCCATTTCTCAGCGTACTTTCGCTAAATTGCCTTACTTTTAACCAAACGTTCATGCTAGTTTCGAGCTAAGTTCTCGTATAGTAAAGGAGCCCTGGCATTTTCCACGGCATTGGAGAGCAATCATATGAAATCTATCCTTGTCCTTTCAGCCCTTGCGATGTTCGGATCTGCAAACGCGGCGCAGTTTATTCTCACCGCGACTCTATCTCCCCAAAGCGAAAATCCTCCCGTCAACTCACCTGCTACAGGCTCGTTTTCTGCTACCTACGATGACGTGACCAACGCGCTTGTGGTCACATCCATGTCGGTGAACGCGTTCGTGGGCACCCTGACCGTGAGCCACATTCACCGCGCTCCTGTCGGCACCAATGGTCCGGTCTCAATGGATTTCGGTCCGGCAACCAACTGGACAGATAACGGCAGCGGCAACTACACGTACAACAACGCTACCGCGTTTACATTCAACGAGACGCACGAAGCACTCCTGCTCAATGGCGGAAGCTACGTCAACGTACACTCCAGCTTTGCTCCCGGCGGCGAAGTGCGCGGTCAGATTCTCGCTACCCCGGTGCCAGAGCCAACGACGATGGCTGCCGTGGCGCTGGGTCTAGCCGCTTTGGCCAAGCGACGCCGACAGAAGTAAGCTTCGCTCGCTCAGTTCGAAGAATAGCCCGCCGAATGGCGGGCTTTCTTATCCCCGATTCACCGAACTTTCAAGAAAGAGTGAAAGTTCAGCTCCGTTGGGAGTAAAATAGAGGAGATGGCAAGCGTGGTCACCCCCGACATTTCGATCGACACAATCTCCGAAAAGGTTTTCGCCAACCAGCGAATTACCGCCGAAGATGCCCGATTCCTTTATAGTCATCCAAATCTAATTGAGCTCGCTACCCTAGCCAACCATCGCCGCCAGCAGAGCGTCCCCGGCCGTACCGTCACCTACATCATCGGCCGCATCGTGAACTACACCAACGTCTGCTGGGTTCGATGTAAATTCTGCGCCTTCTACCGCGTGCCCAACCACGCCGAGGGATACCTGCTGACCGATGAGGACATCCTCGCCAAGGTCGGCGACACTGTAGACAAGGGCGGCATCGAAATTCTGTTCCAGGGCGGCCTTAATCCCAAGCTCAAGATTGATTATTACGAGCAGATTTTCGCGAAGATCATGACGGCGTACCCGCAGGTGATCCTGCACGCCCTCTCCCCCGCCGAGATTATCTACATCGCCCACATCTCGAAGCTAACCGTCCGAAACACCCTCGAACGGCTCAAAGCCGCCGGGCTCCACTCAATTCCCGGCGCGGGCGGAGAAATTCTGGTGGACCGCGTGCGCAAGATCATCGCCCCGTACAAGGACACCACGGACGAGTGGCTCCACTGCATGCGTCAAGCCAGCGAGCTGGGCATTCGTAGCACCGCCAGCATGATGTTTGGCCACGTCGAGACCCTTGATGACCGCATCGAACACCTGGGCCGAATTCGCGATTTGCAGGACGAGTGCCAGCCCTTCCGCGCGTTCATCAGCTGGAATTTCCAGCCCGAAGACACCAATCTGCCCATCGCTCACAAAGCCAGCGGCGCGGACTATCTTCGCACTGTTGCCGTCTCGCGGATTTTCCTGGACAACATTGACAACTTCCAGGTTTCGATCCTGACACAAGGCCCCAAGATCGCTCAAGCCGCCCTAAACTACGGAGCAAACGACTTCGGTTCCATCATGATCGAAGAAAATGTCGTGTCCGCCGCAGGCAACAAATTCATCCTGAACACCGAGGAGTTTGAGCGTGTCATCGCCGAAGCGAACTACGAGCCCCGACGGCGCAATACTCGCTACGAACTGATCTAATGGCCAAACTTTCGATCTAAGTCCTGCACTCTCAGGGCGATTGCGCCGTTATAATGAATGTACTAACGGTGTAGCTATGGAACTCAAAGTAACTCAGATCGGAAATTCGCTCGGAGTGGTTCTCCCTAAGGAGCTCTTAAGCCAGCTCCATGTCGGAAAGGGCGACAAGATCTTCGTGGCGAACAGCCCGGATGGCATCGTGTTGTCAAGCTTTGATCCCGAGTTGAGCGAGCAAATGAACCGGGCTGACGGCATTATCAGGCGATATCGGAACACGTTGAACGAACTGGCGAAATGAAGGCAGAGCCGCGCTGGGTGTCGCCTGCCGCCGTCCGAGCACTTCACCTTCAGCAGCTACATTTATTCGGGGGCGGCTCGGGCGTCCGCGACGAGGGGATGCTCGATTCGGCCCTTAATCGAGCAGTTACTCTGTGGCATGGCGAGCCGAACCTGTTTGACATGGCGGCGGCATACGCCTTTGGCATCGCTCGCAACCATCCGTTCGTGGATGGCAATAAGCGCACCGCGTTCGTTGTGTCGGTTTTGTTTCTTGATCTCAACAGTATTGAGTTGACCGCAGACGAAGTCGACGCCACGACAACTTTCCTCGCCCTGGCCGCCGGCGAACTCACCGAAGAGCAACTGACTCTCTGGTTTGCCGACCATTCGCGCCCGCTCAGTCCCTGACGAACTGGACGCTGCCCCACTGCTCCGGCTGGTGCATGTCCACCACACCCTGTGGCGACCACACCCAGTTCTCTTCCGGCAGACCGGGGATTTTCATGATTTGGCCTTCCAAAACCTCGGTGTGCCACTGCACGCGGCTGAAATTGATGCGCCAGCTTTGCCCGGGGTCGGGGGGCAACGGCATCCCGCCTTGGGCGAAGCAGGACCAAGGAAAGGCAATCTCGACCCCCCAACCGTGGTCCACCGTCGCAGGGTCATTGATCTTGCCATCTACCCAAACCGCCACCTTCGCGTCCGACTCCCACGAGTTGTCCGCGCTGCCACTATCCCGGTACGGCCTAGCCAAAAATAGATCCCAAGTCGTCCCAAACGCGTTCACTTCGAATTCGAAGTAGTTCTGAGCGTCTCCATCCGGGTCAATGAAAACCTCGAAATCGTTGTCTTGAAAGATCACGCTATCGTGCTCGGTCAAAGTAGCCCAGACGCAAGGCTCATCCAGCCACGCCCCGACGTAGAAAAAGTCCTCGTCCCACAGCATCTTCGATCGCGTTTCAAGGGGCGGGATTGCAACACCAAGAATGTCCACAAACGCCTCAGACCATGGCACTCGCTCCCATGCCGGGTCGTCCAACCTTCCTGTCAACTGGACCGGTGACCCAAAGTTACACCGGTACGAGCGGGGACTATTCATTAGTGGGCTCCGTGATCGGACCGTACAGATCGGGGCGGCGCGCGGCGAAAACGTCGGTTTCGTATTTGCCGGGAATCGTGATGGTTCGCTTTTTTCGCGCATCGGCCAGAGCCATGTCCGCGACCAAAACGCGCTCAGTCACCCCCGCACCTTCCAAGACATTGCCCATCGGGTCCACCATTGAGCTGCAACCTATAAATGAGAACCCATTCTCCTCCCCAGTTCGATTGCAAGTTATCAAAAAGACCTTATTCTCTGCGGCTCGCGCGGGGGTCAATATATTTGCCGAAATGTGCGATCCACTCGGCCAATTCGTGGGTACCACGATCAACTCCGCGCCCATCAGGGCGAGCGTCCTCGCCGCCTCCGGAAACCGGAGATCAAAGCAAATCAGAATCCCGATGCGACCGATCGGAGTATCTGCCACCACGAGCTCGTCTCCGGGTGTAGCATGCTTGTCAAACCCTAGCTCCGGAAGGTGGACCTTTCGATATTTATGGACCACTCCTTTAGGCGTCACGATGACGGCAGAATTGTATAAGTTCTCACCTGCCTTCTCCGCAAACCCCATGACAATTGTACATTTATAAGTTTCTGCAAATACCTTTAAGACTTGAATGCACCAGCCGCCGTGCTCATTTGAATCAAGGCCAATCGCGATAGACTCTGCGGCGTCCCGATTCGGACAACAATAGCCCGTCAAGTAGCACTCAGGAAAGACGAAGAGGTCAATGTCCTGCTTGCGATAAGCTTCAAAAACATTATATGCCCGCTCCAGGTTGCGCACCGGGTCGGAGTAACTGACCTCCAATTGCACACTGGCCACTCTCGCCGCTAGCCGCCCCTTTCGCGGCATTCGCTGGGGCAGCGTTACGCGCTCTAGCTCAGTCTCGTCCTCCCAAGTTGAGAGGTGCCCAATCCAACTAGGAGGAGCCGCGTGTGCCAACCCTTCCCCCAGCGCACCCTGCGACCGAATGAACTCTTCAAAGGAAGCCCGCTCCATGCGGGAAGTATAGCAACCGCCGACGAGGCGAGTGATTGTCATCTTCACGCAAGAGGGGACCCAGAATCCAGGTGAGCCCCGCGCGCCCAATCCCGGAGATGGCGCAAGAAAGCAAGGGAGGTGGTTTCCCACCTCCCTTCTACGCTTCAGATTAGCCTGAGCCTAGTCGTCCGTGCCGCCAAAGTTCGCGATCACGATGTCGATGTCAGCCGCATCTACTTCTCCAGAAACATCAACGTCATTGCTGGAGTCGGCGGTGCCACCAAAATCAGCGATGACAGCATCTATGTCGGCCGCGTCAACTTCGCCAGATGCGTCAACGTCACCGTTCTGCATGACCACATTGCCGATCGCCTGGTTGCTACCGGTCAAGGAGGCGAGCGTGTTGCGCTTCAGGAACGAAGAGCCATCCCACTTAATGGTAACCGCTCCAGTAACCGCCGAGGGCAGCGAGATGTTGAACGGGCTACTGGGCGAGTTCGCCACCACCGCGCCACTGGCGACGGTGAGCGTGCCTTGCACGACTTCGTAGCTGATGTTCCGTGGGAACGCGAACGTCGCACTCGTATCACTGAGTGATAACGTGCCCGAGACCTGCTGGTTCGCCGTGATACTGACCACTCGGATGTTGTCAACGATCATGCTGTTCAACCCGTCCGGGTCTACGGCGCTGCCGTTGTTGCTATCCATCATGCCAATAAGTAAGTTAGGCTCAGATGCAACGGTACAGAAGGAGAGGTCAACGGTAGCCAAGAGCACGCCGTCGATGTACCATTTCATGATATTGCCCCTCTTCTCCAGTTTCCAGGCTCGCCACTTGAAACCTGTTGACCCCGGGCCAGTTGTTCCCGTTTGGGACGGATAGGTTGCTGCTTGAGCGGCCAGAAGTGGCTCGGCAGGAAAAGCCGTTGAGTAGTAGACATTGGAAGCGTTGAGGTTGCCTACCGCATCGCCTGCAGCATAGATGCCAGGAATCTCGTTGGCGGCGCCTCCCGCTGCCGTGCCAGCTGCGTAATAATAGCCATTGGCCAAAGTGAACCTGCTGTCAAGCGCGTGGGCACGATAGTCAAAGTTGGACCCACCATCCAGTGTGGTTGAGAAGAACACGCTGTCTCGATTAAACGCGTTGTTCTGATTCGTTTGAGCCGTCGTGCCCGCCGTGCCCCAGCCCATGTTCGCGAGCTGCGTCGTTCCACTTGCGCCCAAGGGTCCAGGACCAAAGTAATTCAGCCAAATGTCGGCCGTCAAATCAAAGTTGCCGGTAAATGCCTGTCCAACCGGGGAGGCGCTGATACCGCTAATCGCGCCCAAAAACGTATTTGTCCTTAAGCGGAGTCCCTTGGTCGTTCCACCCGTTGAGCCCGGGGCGCTCGGAATTCTAAACCCAGGCGTCGCGCCTCTATCAGCGAAATATTCAAAGGAAAAGGAGGCTTCGTGGTTTGCCGGATCGTTGGAGGTGAGCTTGATCCAGTTTGCAGATGTATCCGTATCGAAGTCTTCAAAAAAGTCTGCGTGTGCCACAGAAGTGAGTCCGGCAACGACGCCGAATGTCAAAAGTGTTAATGCCTTCATGGTGTTAAACCCGCGACGCCATTGCCGCTGACCTATTGTATAGGAAAAGCCGCCACACATCCCCCGTAATATTACGGTATTGCCAGTTCAAACCTCCTTAGGGATGTCAATCCTGAGGTTGCAATCGAAGAGTTAATGCGCACCTGCTACAGCCTAACCCAGAAGCGCCGCTAAATCACCGCAAATCGCGCTCGCCGTAGGATGCCCGCCCGCCCCCCTGCCAATCAGGGTCATTTCCCCGACGAAATCCCCGCGCACGACGACCGCATTGAACGGCCCATCCACCCGAGCAAGGGGGTGCTCGATGGGCAACGCGACCGGAGCCACGCGGGCACCACCCTCGATGGTCCAAGAGGCGACCAGCTTGACCCGCTTGCCAAACTTCGACGCACCCGCCAACGTCCCGGGCCGAACCTCCCGAATCCCCTCTCGCGAAATCATGTCTAAGTCAAGCTGCTCGCCGGAAGCAATCGCCCCCAGAATCGCGATCTTGTACATCGCGTCAAACCCATCCACATCGGAAGTCGGGTCCGCCTCGGCGTAGCCCAACAACTGTGCCTCTGCAAGCATCTCCTCAAAGCCCACGCCTCGGGCTTCCATCTCGGTCAACATGAAGTTCGTCGTCCCGTTCAAGATGCCCTGGATGCTCTCAATCCGGTTCGTTTGGGCCAGGGTTTTCAGGACCTGGATGATCGGAATCCCGCCTGCCACCGCCGCCTCAAATCGCAAATCACCGCCGAACGCCATCAGCTCGTCGTAATGCTTCGCGATCAGCTCTTTGTTCGCGATGATGACTGGCTTTTCCAGAGATAAAGCTCGCTTGATCAGGGTCAGCGCGGGCTCAAGGCCGCCCATCGCCTCCACCACGACGTCTACGTCGTCGGAATCCACCACCTCTTGCAGGTTAGAGGTGACACTCGGAAAGTCCAGCGCGCGGGGCTTGGAAGTGTCGCGCACCCCCACCGTGGTGACCTCAAATCGGTCCCACATATTCTTTGCCACAAGTTCGAGCACACCCGTTCCGACGGTGCCGAAGCCAAGCAGACCGATGCGCCTAAGCGACATAAATCAACACATCGCCAGGCTGGACCAATTGGCCAGACTCCGCCACGACTTTTTTGACCGTGCCGCTCGCAGTCGCGACGATCTCATTGAAAACCTTCATGGCCTCGATGAGCCCCACCACTTGCCCCGCCGTTACCGTGTCCCCTTCCTTCACAAATGCAGGCGAACCCGGGCTCGGCGAACCGTAATAGATGCCCATCATCGGCGACGAAATCGGAACGCCCACGGGCGCGGCGGGTGCGGCAGGCTTCACAGCTCGAGGCCTCGGCGCCGGTTCTTCGCCCTCCGTGCTTGGCGCCGCCGCCATCATCGTCGCCCCCTTTGCTGGCGCATCGACCGCGAATTCGACTTCCCAGCCGTCCCCCTTCAGGCGGCCTTCGGCAAGCTGAAATTCTTGCATTAGGCTCGCCAATTCGTCAATTCGATCTTTCATCCGTGCCCCGGATGATACACGAAAGGCTCCCCTGAGACGTGGCCCACTTGATTTTACACATTTGAATGTGACCTTTGACGCATGTGTTGGCTGAAGGTCGTTTCTGGTCAATTTCGAGTTGGAATGCTTGGTTGGATTTTCACATTTGCTGGATTTGCACCTTTTCTTTTTCAATGCCTTTCATGTTTCTTGGTTGCAATTGAGTCGCATTCGGCTTGTCCCCTTGAAGGCAGTGGTCAGGGGCCGAGCAAGTCAACTAGAAGCGCATGAGCAACCACGAGGAGTGAACGGCGCGGTCGCCCCGAGCAAAGGCAGTACGAGAGGCTTCAAAATAGCGTCTTGAAACACCAGATTTGTCTTGTCATTGACTTTGGTGGACAGTACACGCAGCTCATCGTGCGCCGAGTGCGCGAGCTTGGCGTTTACAGCGAAATGGTGCCTTGGACGAAGGCGGCCGAGCGCATTCGTGAGCTTGATCCCCACGCTGTGATCCTGTCGGGCGGGCCTTCTTCCGTTCTGGATGCCGATTCCCCGACCCTAGATTTTGATCTCATCGCTGGCAAGCCGACCCTAGGCATTTGCTACGGGCTCCAACTGATGGCCCACCGACTGGGCGGCACGGTGCAAAAATCGGAAGAGGCCGAGTACGGCCGACGAAACTTGGGCGAGACCAAGGTGGGTTCGATCCTGCACCACTTCTCGGACGAACAGATTTGGATGAGCCACGGCGATCAGGTGTTGACTCCGCCGACCGGCTTTACGGTCATCGGCAGCACCGACTCCTGCCCGATCGCCGCGTTTGAGGAGGAATCGAGCCACCGCTACGGCGTGCAGTTTCACCCGGAAGTGACCCACACGCCGAAGGGCAAAGAGCTTCTACGACGCTTCCTCTTCGACAAGGCAGGCTTTACCGGGGACTGGACTAGCGCCTCCTTTATCGAGGACTCCATCGCCCGAATTCGGGAAGAAGTGGGCGACAAGCGGGTGCTTTGTGCGGTGAGCGGCGGGGTGGACAGCAGCGTGGTCGCCGCCCTCATGACGGCAGCCATCGGCGAGCAAGTGACGTGCGTTTTCATTGACCACGGCCTCTTGCGCAAGCACGAAGCGGAACAGGTGGTGGAGCAATTCACCCACCATTTCCATCCGAATTTGGTCGCCATCAACGCCCGCGAGCAGTTCTTCTCTGCGCTGGCAGGCGTGACGGATCCGGAAGACAAGCGAAAGGTGATCGGGGCCGAGTTTGTGCGCTGCTTCGAGCAGCACGCCGACCAGCTCAGCGGCATGGATTTCCTGGCTCAAGGCACGCTGTATCCGGACGTGATCGAGAGCGGCTCTTCAACCTCCGCCAAGATCAAGACGCACCACAACGTGGGCGGCCTGCCGGATTGGATGCGCATGTCGGTGATCGAGCCTCTGCGCTGGCTATTCAAAGATGAGGTTCGCGAAGTGGGACGAGAGTTGGGGCTGCCGGACGAAATGGTGGACCGCGAGCCCTTCCCAGGACCGGGCTTGGGCGTCCGGATTCTGGGCGAGGTCACCCCCGAGCGCGTGAAGATGGTTCAAGACGCCGACTGGATTTTCCGTTCAATGATTCGGGAGCACGGTCTGCGCGGGGGGATTTGGCAATCCTACGCGGCGCTGTTGAACGTGAAAACGGTTGGCGTGATGGGCGACGAGCGAACGCACCAGTCGCCTATCGTGCTGCGGGCGGTAGCTAGCGAAGACGCGATGACTGCCACCGCCGTGCCGTTTCCGTTCGAGTTTCTGGAGGCGGTGGCTAATCGGATCGTGAATGAGGTGAAGGGGGTTAATCGGGTGTTTTACGACTTGACGAGCAAGCCGCCGGCGACGATTGAGTTGGAGTGAAGGAAGGCAACACAGCGGATCGCGCCGCAACAAAGCGGCTCAGTTCCGAGGATAGCGTGCGACGAGGTCACTCCGCTCCTTCTCTTCTCCACCATCGTCTTTCAAGTTGTCACCCACGCTCCAAACGGCGATCGCATCTTTCTCAGCTTTCATCTTGAGTGGTTTTTGTGTGAAGGGGTCAAGGGCGGTTACGCCCGCCTCTTCAAGACTCGTCGGAAATCGCCCCTGCTTCGCTCGAAACTCAAGAGTCGCCAAGAGCGCATCGACGGTGGCGAAGTTCGCCTCTCTCCGCACAAGCGCGATGCCAAACTGCTCAGATACTGGCGCCACGCTTTTGATACATTGATAAGTTAAATCAGTATTAGTAGCCACCTCTTTCATGTAATCGGCGACAATTTTTGACTGCGTATACGCATCAGTTTGATCACGTAGCCGCGTGGAAATACCCGTCCAAAGTTGGAGAATGCGAGTTCGGTACGCCTTCGAAGCCAACTCACGTGATACCCCACCTGGAAAAAGGTCCACGGGCTCCTCTGAGTCCAAGGCCGATTGCAGTTCTTCCGAGGTCAGTGTTGCCAGTAGTGAAACATAGCTGATTGAATAAATGGACTCACCACGTAAGTAAAACCAAAGTCCATTCCTCGTGTGGTGCTTTCTAAGCAATGATCGCAGATCGGCAAGAGTTGATTCGCCGCCCCGTATTGTCGCAACCCTTTCAACCTGACGAAGTGCAATTGCATCAATCGCGATCATTACCAGTGCCGAAATCATGCTCGGATCCGCACCCGCAAATTTGCCCATCGTGAAACTAGAATCAAGATCACGGATTGCCCGAGCAGAATCGCCATTTCGCGCGGCTATCAGGGCCGCTGTGGAAGTCCATTTTGTGTTGTTTCGAAGGGTCGCATATTCCGGAAAAAGCATGTCCCAAGGACGGTCCGTGTCCCAGTTGCGACCGAAATCCACCGCGCTGCGCCTGCTGGCTTCAGCCAAGAGTTCAAAGGCCGGTTCGGCTTGTCGCAGCAAATCTCGCAGCAACATACGATCGGTTTCCAAAGTCGAAAGGGAAAGGGACAATATGTCTTTCCCCTTAGGCATTTTGACCTTACTGAGTTCTTCCTTCGCCTTCTGCAAAAGCGGCGCCGCATTTTCCTCTGGTTTCAGCTTAGCGGGGGCCAATTCACGCCCGCTCAACGGGACGCCAGCTTTTATGGCGGCTGCCTCTGCTGCCGGAAGTTCGTCGGCCACACTCTTGAAATGCGCGAGTGTGTCTTTGTTGCAGCCGACCAATGCCATCCCGGAGACCAAGTATGCGAGCACCTTCATATATTCAGTGTAGCGAACAAATGCTGTCCAAGTCTACGAAAGGAGCGACGTTGTCGCTGCGGCTCCCGCCCCCGCTCGACGCGGGCATTTGAAACCTCATAACGAAATACATCTGCCCTCCGTCGAGAAGACCATTAACACTCGGGGCCTATCCTTATCTTTTCTCTGGCGAAAAACAAAGCGCGGATGAAGCCGCGCACTCCTGAAGGGCGCGCGGCTGACTACAGGTTTTATCACTGGCGCAAAACAGAGCGCGGATAAGGCCAAGCACTCCCAAAAGGGGCGGGCGGCTGACTACGAGATTTATCCCTGGCGGATAACAAAGCGCGGATAAGGCCGTACTCCCAAAAGGGGCGGACGGCCGACTACGAGATTTATCCCAGGCGGAAAACAAAGCGCGGATATAGCCGCGCACTCCCAAAGGGGCTGCCGCTTGATGCAGAGTTGTCGAATGCGCCCTCACCGGTAGGTGGTCGGTCGTAGCGTGGAGCAATTGCCTCTCCCAGGGGGAGAGGAGTTTTTGAGCTCGTGCTAGACTGAACTTGCGCCATGTCCGACTGGAAATCGCTCTTCGTCCCCCGTCCGCCTGCGTTTCAGGCCTTGGATGAAGCTTGGGCCAGCGCCAAGGCGGGACAGCCTAACCTCGTGGTCCTCCTCGGTGAAACGGGCTGGGGCAAGACCCGAACCGTCCAGGAGTGGTACGCCCAATTGGTCGCCCGTGAAACCGCCGTGTACTGGCCCGCCCGAATGGGCGACGAAGTCGCCGACCGGCGCAACGCGGTCTTCCCCGATTTCCATAAGTTGCCAGGACAACCTACCGATCCTCTGAAGTTTCTGTTCCTTGGCATGCGCGCCGACATGACTCAGCGTGAGGGACAACGCCACGGATCGCGCGAGCCGCTGCTTGATCTGCAGGACCAGCTCAAGGTTCACTTTCTCGCCCTATGGGCGGCCAAGCACCGGGGCGAGATGAACTCGGAACTCCTGAAAGAGTTGGGAAAGGAAGTTTTCGATGAATCGCCAGAGTTGCTGGAGCTTGCGGGCGAAGTGGCTTCGCTTATCCCCGGCTTCTCGCTCATTGCGCCGCTTTTCAAAATTCGGAAGGTCGCCGAGCTCACGATGAAACTCAAATCGTTCCATCAGGAACAGCGAGAACTCGCCGAATCCGTGCGACGACCCACCTCGGAAACTCACGGTCAAGCGCTTAGCGACGTGGTCCAAGAGACGGTAGATAGCATCGCCGCGGTCCTCTCGGGAGCAGGAGGCACGGTTCAGCTCCCGGTCATCCTCTTCTATGACGACGCCCATGCCGCGAGTCCGACCAGCGTGGCCGCCCTTCAGAAGCTTCTCGTCGCAGGAAGGGATCGTCACTGGCCGTTGTTGGTCGTGGCCACCCACTGGCAACGCGAGTGGCAGCAGGACGTGAGTGCAGGCGTAGGGTTTGCTACGCTGGCCAATTACTCCAAATGCGTGACGGTCAATCTTGCCGAGGCCGTTGACTTGGCCCCGATGGTCCACGCCGCCATTCCCGGCTGTCGAGCAAGCGACGTCGAACTCATCGTCCGCAATGCAAACGGTCACCCGCTCTTCGTCACCCATCTGCTGCGTTATTTGCTGAGCCGGTCAGGGGCGGCGATTGACTCCCGTGGACTCACCGACGTCGGACGAAACATCGTGGGCCAATTCAGCAGCTTCACCGAGCTCGCCCGTGCGCGGTTTGAGACTTTGCCAGAACATGCCCGGGACGTACTCGGATGGGGCAGCCTGGCAAGCATGAGATTCCTGCATCGGCTTAGCCGGCGGCTTGCCGCCGATCCGGCTTGTGGGCCCGTGTATGATGACGCCCGGCACGACGATGGGCTTGCCCGGGCCACCGTTGGCGCATACGTTGACCCGCTGGACTACCCCGCGAGCGAATTCGATCAGGTCACCTTTTTCCAGCTTGCCAAGGAGCACATTGCCGTCTACGGAGACCAGGCGAGCTTTCGCGAATCTGTTCGGAATGCGTTACGAGCGGAGCTGGTGAACACGAATTGGCGCGAACTTCCCGTCCCCGAGCAACTGGACCTGCTTGACATCGCGGTTCGGGAACTACGTCCCGAAGGAGGTGAGGCATGGACTCGGGCGGCGGTCGATCTCGGAGCCCTCTATCTCCCCCGTGGTCTTTGGCGCAACACGGTAGGGTTGTACATAGAGGTCGCCGAATCAGGGCAACTTTCTGACGAAGACGCCGGTTGGACAGCCCAAACACTCTTATCGCTCGGACATCCGGAGCAGGCCCATAAAATCCTTTCCAGCCAACTCAGTCCCCAGACCCCGCCTGAGTTTCGAGCGCGCTTTGAGACCATTCTCGCCGATATTGCGCTCAACAACTCCCGGGACGATTTAAAGGCCGCTGAGGCGGGCTACTTGCGCGGGCTTGCCGCATTCCGAGAACTCGCCAGCCAAAAAGGTGAGGAAGCCGAGAGCCTCCGCATGATCTCAGCTACGCTCGATCGCCTCGGTAACCTGAAAATTCAACAGGGCGATCCTGCAGCCGCGAAGCCGTACTTCCTGGAAACCCTTGATCTTGCCGAGCGCGCGGTCGACAGTTTCGGCGCGACGCCGGCCAGCCTGCGAGGCGTATCGGTCTCCAACAATCAACTGGGCGATCTGGGACTCGTTCTCGGCGCACCTGCCGAGGAAGTTGCCCGCCACTTCTCGTACAGCCTCGCCTATGCACGCGGCGCGGTCAACGAGTTTGGGGAAAGCGCCCAGTCTCTCCGAGATTTGGCGGTCTCCCTCACGAAGATGGGCAAGTTCACCATTGAGATTGTGGGGGACGCCGTCGCGTCAAAAGCGCACTATGATGAAGCCCTATCCCTGCTTCGACGGGTGGCGGCCGAGTTTGGCGAGACTCCGCAAGCCCTTACCGATCTCTCAGTACTTCTGGACCGGATCGCCAAGCTCGAATCTGACGTGCATGCCAACCCTAAGGCAGCTCTAGACCATTACACAGAGAGTCTGGCAATTGGCCGCCAGATCGTTCACGACTTCGGCGAAACGCCTGGCGCGCTCCGCGGGATCCATGTCACCCAATCGGCTCTCGGCGATCTCGAATACCGATTTCTGCAGAACATCCCCGCCGCCGCCGCACATTATACGGAAAGCCTTGATCTTGCGAAGCGAATTCTCAGCGAGTATGGCGACACTCAGGAACACCTCAGAGACGTCGCGATCTATCTGATCAAACTCGGCGATCTTGAACTGAACACAAACGACGACGTTGCGAGGGCCCAGCCTTGCTTTGAGGAGAGCCTCGAAATCTCGCGCCAAATCCTGGCAAGATTCGGTGAAACCCCCGGTGCGCTGCGAGACATCGCGGTAGCCCTCAACCGCCTTGGAGACCTGAAAATCTACTTGGATCAGGAGTTCGCCAAGGGAGCGGCACGGTACGCCGAAAGCTATCATATTGCGACTCGGCTGTTTGAAATGCTAGGGCAAACTCCCGACACCCTTACCGATCTCGCCTTAGCACTTGTGCGAATCGCCGCCAACGACCCTGATCCAGGAACACGGTGGAAGGAGGCGTATCAATTGATTCGTCGCCGAAACACGGCGTACGCGCCAACGGCGGCAACCTTACGGTACGAGGAAGTCATCACGGGCGAGCTGGCTCAGAGAGGTTTACGACCCGATACTTAGGCTGAGCGGTCTAGCTTGTCGTTGCTAGACAGGTCGCCGCAAACCTCGCATTAGCCAGTTTATTATTCTTGACTAGTAAAGCTGATGTTTTGGGGCGGCGCGTGTTACAATCGGATCGGTGGCACTGGCGGTTCAATTGTTGGGGGGATTTGCGCTTTGTCCGCAATCTGGCGAGGAGCCAATCCCAGTGCGCTCTTATGCGCGGCTGTATGCCCTTTTCGCGGTGAACATGCCCGACGGCGTGACGCGGAGGGAGGCCATGGCAGCGGTTTGGCCTGGGAAGGAGCAGGCGGTGGTGGCGAACCGCCTGCGCGTTGCCCTTTCAGAGTTTCGAAAGGAGTTGGGCGCGGCGTTTCGGGAAGAGCACAAGCTGATTGGATTTGACCCAGAGCACGTCGAGGTCGATCTCTGGCGACTGCTCGACCAACTGGCGCGAGTGGGTGACGAAGTGGACGAAACCGCGGAGGCGGAGAATTTGGAGTCCCTGCTCCCCAGCCTTGGACTGCGCGTCTTGCCGGAGATGGAAGATGAGTGGCTCGAGCCCATTCAAAGTCAGTGGGCGCAAGCCGCCGAAGCGGCGCTGATGCGGTTGATTCAGCTTGCCTTCGGAGCCCAAAAGCCGGGCCTTGCCGCTCGTGCGGCGGAAGCCGGGCTTCAGCATGATCCGTACTCAGACAAGTTCTGGAGTGCGCTGATGCGGGCGAAGATTGCACTAGGAGAGGCGAGTGAAGCCACCGCTCGATTCACGGCGGCGAGAAAGCGCCTGCGAGAAGACTTTGATGCTGAGTTTGACGATGCGACACTGGACGTTGCGCGTACCTTGCGCCAAGGCTTCACCCCCCGACAACGTTCGGAAGAGCGGCTGATCGAATTTCGGGCGCGGTTGTTTGATCGAATTTTTGAGTCCGATATTGAAGTCGCCGCCGCGATTATAAACTCTAAAATGGCCGTCGCTCCGGTAGTGGATTTTCTCGACGTGTCGCTCCCAATGATTGAACGGATATTGGAAGTCGCGGAAGAGGGATCTCAGCCGTGGTTACGCGCCCTGTTTCGAAAGTTTACGGCTGAGGCCGGCATTAACCATGCCCAAGAGTGCCTCGTGCTGATGGAGCAGTTGCGGCGATACGAGGATCGATTGGAATTGCATCAGCTCGTCGGGCTTGAGATTTTCGGTTCGTTCGCTTTGTTCCAGGTGCGACGATACGACGAGGCGATTGCCGCGATTCGCCATGCTAACAAACTTTTGTTGGAGGCAGGGGACGAATATCAAGCTGCCCGTTGCTACACGAATCTTGCCTCTTACCATTGGCACCAAGGTATGTACGATGAGGCGCTTGAGATGTACAAGGTTTCTTTTAACGCCGAGGAAGGACGTACCGGTTTTGACCCGGAGACCTCGCGCGGCGTCATCTTGAGCAACATTGCTTTCGTGCACCTGTTTTGCGGACGTGAGGCACAAGCGTTGCCTCTCGCTCGTCAATCGCTTGAGATTTACCGTCGGTTTCAATACGAGCGATCCATGCCGATGGCGCTGCCTCTAGGGGGCTACCTAGAGTATTTCGTGAAGTCGTCCGTTAAGGGGGTTGACTTGATGGTCCAGGGGATCCGGTCGGGATTCCGACGAGACCACATCCGTGGCGTTCAGATCGCGCTTGATTTCGCGGCGGGAATGTTTGTGCTGGGTGGAATGCCAGATCACGCGCTGGCGACTTTTGAGTACGCCGGAGATTGGAGAACGCGAACCAACCATCACCGTTCGGTAGCCGAGCAGGGCTTTCTGAAACGATACTTGGATCAATGCCCCGCCCCGCCGAAAACCGTGCCGTTTAACATTAAAGATGAGCCTCGGGCGTTTTTGAATGCGCTGATTTATGCTCTGCGGCAACTCCCAGTTTCAGCGTAGCAGTGCTAAGGAGCAGGCGGCGGCCGCGGCGGTGTCAACCCGCAGGACCCTCGGGCCCATTGTGGCGGCGGCGGGGCCGATCAGCTCGACTTCCCGGGGAGACCATCCGCCCTCAGGTCCGATGACTAGCGTGATGGTGTTTTCTTTCCAGTTGGCTAGACGCGCCGAGAGGGTGTCCTCCACTCGTTCTACTTCGCTTAGCACTACAGAAGTCTCGCCAAGGAGCTCTTGGAGGCCGCCTGCAAATCTTATCTTGGGCACTCGGGCTCTAAAGCTCTGCTCCGCGGATTCGCGGGCAATGGCTTGAAGGCGCACCAGACGCTCTACTTTCTTCCTCGCGTCCCAATGCACCATGGTCCGATCAGAGTCGAAAACCACGAACTCGGCGACTCCGATTTCGGTACCCATGCGGATCACTTCTTCGAGCTTTTCGGCGCGGGGCATGGCCTGGGCGAGGGTCACGCGCAGCGTGGGTTCGCTCGCCATTGTCTCCACGGTTTCACGGTTGGCGGTGGTGCCATAGAAAGTGCAACGCCAAATGGTGCCGTCACCCGGCAGGACGGCGATGGGCGATCCGGGGCGGAGGCGCAGGACGTCTTGGAGCTTCTTGACCTCCGTTTTTGGCAGATCAATGACCTCTTGCTCCGGCGTGAGGCCATCGAGAAAAACTCTCGGCAGAGACCTTAGCGGCGGAAGGTTGCTGCGATCCATTCGCCCTCAGACAGTTCGTTCACGAACGTAAAGCCACATTGCTCGGCCATGGCGCGGACTTCGGCCCAGTTGCCCTGGATGATCCCGCTGACGATCCAAACACCACCCGGTTTCACCCGATCGGATGCCTCGGGGGCGAGCCGGATGAGGGCGGCGCTGATGATGTTGCTGACCACGACATCAAATTGACCGGCTGGAAGCGGGTCAAAACCGGCACCGAGGAAAACTTCGAATTCGACCGCGTTTCGGTCGGCGTTCTCGGCGCTGGCGTCCACGCTGGCGGCGTCGCTGTCCACAGCAACCACGGAACTCGCGCCGAGCTTCAGCGCGGCGATGGCGAGAATTCCGCTTCCGCAGCCTATGTCGGCGACGGTCATCCCTTCAAGCTTGGCAGTTTCGAGCAGCTCAAGGCACATCCGGGTGGTGGGGTGGTCGCCGGTGCCAAAGGCTTGGCCCGGGTCGAGCACCAGTTCGATATCGCCATCCTTAAGGTCGGCCTCTTCCCATACCGGGCGGACCATGATCGACTTCCCTACCCGTCGAGGCACGAAGAACTTGCGCCAGGCGATGGACCAGTCTTCTTCTTCAATGACTTCGACGGTGACCTCGCGCGCGCCTGCCGTGATCAAATCGGCGCGGAGGGCATCAACTCCGGTCCCTTCATAGACGTAGCCGCCGAGAGTGGCCGGGTCGTCACTCTGGACGGTGCCGGGGATGCCGTGCTCGCTGAAAATTTCCACGACGGGCGCCCAATCGTCCGGGGTCGAATCGTAGTGGGCGGTCACCAAAGTCCAGGTTTTCATTTCTTCTTGAAGAATGACCCAAAAAGGCCGCCTTCTTCGCCTTTCGGCGCAGATTCTCCCGCTAACTCTGCAAATTCTCTCAGAAGCTTCTCTTGCGCGGGGGAAATCTTCTTAGGCACGGAGACATTGACTTGGATATGCAGGTCACCCCGCGCGCCGCCGTGGAGTCGGGGCACGCCCATTCCCCGCTGGCGGAAGGTCGTTCCGGGCTGAGTGCCTGCTGGAACCTTGAGCTTGATGGTTTCGGCCAGGCCTTCAAGTTCGAGTTCGTCGCCCAGGCAGGCCTGGGTGAAAGAAATGTCGGTGGCGGTGAAGAGCTCGGTGCCTTCCCGCTCAAATCTGGCGTCGTCTTCGACCTGGACCACCACGTAAAGGTCACCCGGGCGGCCCTGGCCCACTGGGTCGCCACCTTGCCCGGAATAGCGGATCGTCGCACCGGTCTCGACGCCGACGGGCACCTTGATCGAGGTTTCTTTCTCTTCGATGGTGGTGCCTCGACCTCGGCACGACTTGCAAGGATTTTTGATCGTGATGCCCTGCCCTTGACAGGTCGGGCACGTTGTCATGGTGCGGATCTGGCCGATAAAAGTGTTTTGAAGTCGGCTCACCTGGCCTTGGCCTTGACAACCGGTGCAGACGTCGGGCTTGCCGCCGCCTTCCACGCCGGTGCCCGTGCAGGAATCACAGCGGGTGGACTTACGGTACTTCAGCGGCTTTTCAATGCCGGTGAGAACTTCGAGGAGGGAGATTTCGAGGGCGACTTGGACGTCTTCGCCATCGCGCCCGGTTCGTACCCGACGCCCTTGGCCCTGGCTTCCGCCCTGCCCAAAGAACATGTCGAAGAGATCGCCGAATCCCGCGCCTTGCCCACCGAAGAAGTCGCCGCCTCCGCCGCCCATTTGCTGGTCGTCAGTGACGCCGTACTGGTCAAATCGGCTTCGCTTTTCTTGGTCAGAGAGAATCTCGTAGGCCTGCTGGACCTCCTTAAATTTCTCTTCCGCCTCGGCGTTGCCGGGGTTGACGTCGGGGTGATATTTACGCGCGAGCTTCCGAAAAGCCGACTTGATGTCGTCCGCGGTTGCGTTGCGTCCGACCCCAAGGACCTCGTAGGGATCCCGAACTGCCATCGTTTTCCCTTAAGCTTCCGGCTCGTCCTCTTCGGACTCGCTCTCTTCCTTCTCGGCGAGTTCGCTGAGGGAGAGAGTCTCCTCTTCGGAGTCGGCGGTGGCCGCTACGGGCTCTTCTTCGAGAAGATCGGTGATGGAAGCGACTTCCTCGCCTTCCTCATGCTCTTCCACGTCTTCGCCCACCAAGGCGGCGACGCCGAGCAATTCAGCTTCCGATTCGTCGAGCGCGGGGAGCAGGATGCCGAGTTCGTTGCCGATCTGGTCGTCTGCCTCGCTGACGTCAATGGTGCTGAATCCGTCGTCGGGATTCACGTCGAAGACCGGGCGGATTTTGCCCGCGGCGATCTCGGCCAGCGCGATGCTGAGCGGGTGCTTGCTGTCGATCACCACGAGGGGAGGGGCACCGTCTTTGAGCTGTTTTGCTCGCTTGGCGGCCAGGTTGGCAAGCACAAACTTGCCACATTCCATCTCGTTGAGAATGTCTGGGGAAGGGAAAATCGAGTTGTTCGCTGAACTCATCGGAACCTTGGAGTATAGCAGGTCGGAGTAGGGGAAAGCAATGTTTGTTGCTAGCGAATGGAGTGCGGAGCTCCAGCTCCGCACTTGATAGCATTCCGGTATGGAGGTCGGAGCTCCAGCTCCGCACACAATAGCGTTCAGGTATGGAGGTCGGAGCTCCAGCTCCGCACTCGGGGTTGCCTGCGGAGCTGGAGCTCCGCGCTCCACAACATGCGCCATGAGGTGCCCGGAGTCGGAGTTAGCGACTCCCGTGTGGGCTGATGATGATTGCACCAGGCTAAGTTCAGCTGATCTGAGTTCCGGCACGCGCCCGGTTGACTAACCAATGAGCACCTTTTCTTCGGGGAAGGTCACCCGCCTCACTTTCTTCCCCTGCGAAAGGGCGACGAGGATGGTCAAGGCGCCGAGCCTCCCCCAGCACATCATCACGATGATGATGCCCTGACCAACTGGGTTCAGTCGGGTGGTCACATCCAGGGTCAACCCGCAGGTCGCGAAGGCGGAAACCACTTCGAAAATCGCCTCGTTCAGCCGCAATCCGTTCGTGAGCATGAGCAGCCACGCCGAGGTCAGCACGGCGAAAATGGAGATTGTGAGGACCGCAGATGCCTTTCTCACCATCTCGCCGGGGATCGCCTTTCCGCCCACGATGGCGGCGGTTTGCCCCCGGGCGTACGCCAGGAGCGCTAACACCAACACCAGGAACGTGCCCGTCGTCACGCCGCCGCCCATGCTGGCCGGTCCACAACCGATAAACATCAGCGTGACCATGAGGAGGTGGGTCGGTTCATTCAAGTCACCGAAGGAGGGCAGCATCGCGTACCCAGCGGTTCGGCAACTGATGGATTGGAAAAGGGCGAACTTGACTTGCTCGCCGAACGGGAGCCCGTACAACTTTCCGGAGTTCCAAGCCTCGCAGATCATGATCGCCAATCCGCCCCAGAGAATCAGCGCGCCCGAGCCGATCATCGTCAAGCGGGAATGCAGGGAAATTGTGCGCGCCCAGGGATAGGACAGAAGGTCGTAGAGCACGGGAATGCCGAGGCCACCCAAGACGATCAAGCCGCCAAGAATTCCCAGTGTCCAAGGATCGCTCGGGATCCCCTGCGGGAAATCTGGATGCCCCACAAAGAGGTCAAACCCGGCGTTGCAGAATGCGGAAACGGAGTGGAAGACGGCATAGAACGCGGCTCTCCCGTCGGGCATGAACGACCGCCAGTGGAGAAAGAGGAGCACCGCCCCCAGGAACTCCACGAACAAAACGAAGTACAAGATTCGGCGCGTCAAATCCACGATGCCCCGAAGATTCATCACCCCGAGCGCGTCGCGGAGCGCGAGTTTGTCGGCGATCAACACGCTTCGGCCCAGCATGCGAAAGAGGAGCACCGCGAAAACCATGTAGCCCACCCCGCCAATCTGGATCAGCAGCAACAAGACGACTTCACCGAACAGGGTGAGCGAGGCGACGGGATTGATCACAGAGAGACCCGTCACCGTAAGCGCGGAGACGGCGGTGAACAACGCGGTGCCAAAGTCCAGCGGCTCCCCCGTGGACACGGGCGGCAACATCATCAAGAGCGTGCCTCCGAGGATGAAAGCGAGGAGACCCAAGATGATCCGGAACGGGCCGGGCAACCGGTGGCGAACTTCGTTCATCAGCAACCGAGTAGGGCAATTCGATCGGCGGTGCCGATCACTACGAGCTCATCTTCCCCGCTAAGGACCAAGTCGCCGGGCGGGGCCACGATCGTCTCCTGTCCTCTTTGAACCGCGACCACGGTGACCCCATACTTTTCATGGATCGCCAAATCTTGAAGAGTTCGGCCTTCAATCTTCGACGGCACGCGGATGAGGCTCACTCGCCCCTGGCCCTTTAGATAAATCTGTTCCCGGATGGTGGGCGTCACCAATTCGTCGGCCAATTGGGCCCCCGCTTCAAACTCCGGCAACACGACCCGGTCCACGCCGATTTTGTGCAAGATGCTCTCGTGAACGATGTTCGTCGCCTTCGCTACCACGAAACGCACGCCCAGTTCCTTCAGAGCCACCACCGTGAGGGCGGCCGGTTCAAAGTTCGTCCCGATCGCCACGACCACCGTGTCGTACGATCCCATGTCAACCTCGCGCAACGCCTCAATGTCGGTGGAGTCGAGCGCGACCGTTTGCGTGATACTTCCCGAGAGCCGTTGCACGATCCCGGGGTCGGAGTCGATCCCGAGGACCGAGTGCCCGCTCTTGACCAAGCCAAGCGCCACGCTGGTTCCGAAGCGCCCAAGCCCGATCACCGCGAACTCCTTGGGCGAAAAGTGCGATCCTGCCTTACTCTCCTTGTTGCCAAACATAAACTTCTTCCCCATCTCGCGGGCGGGTGTCCGGGCCACTCCCTTCCCTCGGCAATATCCTACACCAATCACTGCTCACCGCGAGAAGAGGGTGCACTGGGTGGGAACGGCATCGTCGCGGAAAACTTCTGCTCGGAGCATAATCTGAACGATGTCCGAGTCTGCGCACCCCAGCCCATGTCCCGTCGGCCTGCGGGCGGCTCGATCCAACGCGG
The DNA here is from genome assembly GCA_031425375.1 of Chthonomonas sp. Taxonomy (GTDB): domain Bacteria; phylum Armatimonadota; class Fimbriimonadia; order Fimbriimonadales; family Fimbriimonadaceae; genus JAFLBD01. Next base: position 473,787 of record JANPJF010000004.1, read on the forward strand.
CTAAGCGTTGGACCACCAAGGTGGACCTCGCGGATCGGCTCGAGCAGACCCGAATTCGTTTAGTGGAGTCGCTCGAGCAAGACCTCGCGGTGGATGATTTGGCGCAAGCGGCCAATTTATCTCGGGCGCACTTCGTGACCTCGTTTCGGAAGCAATTCGGGACATCGCCGATGGCTTACCGCTCCGAAGCGCGCTACTCTGCCGCACATCGGATGGTCTGCGAGACAGGACTGCCGCTCCACGAGATCCGAACTCGAGTCGGGATCACGGCCCCAAGTTCGTTCGCGCGTGACTTCAAGCGGCGGTATGGAGTCTCCCCCACCCAACTTCGGAATCTGGGAACACCCGTTTCTGACTGACCGCGATTATCATTAGAGCATGAGCACCGTTTGCCATATTGAAATTGATTCAACCAACCTTGACCAGTCGCAGGCCTTCTATGAGGGGCTTTTCGGCTGGACGTTCCGCGAGTTCATGGGGGGCACTATGCGGACGTTTGGCATCGGCGCGGATCACATTGGCGGCCTGATGTTGGTGGACGCGGTTCGCCCCGGGCACTCGCCTGCGGTTTACTTCGACGTGACGGATTTGGATGCGATTTTGGTCAAGGTCGGGGAACTGGGCGGTTCGGTGCCGACTCCGCGCCACGAAGTTCCGGGGGTTGGGTTTAGCGCCACGCTGGCTGACCCCCAAGGGAATCGCATCGGACTCGTGCAATTTGCTTGACGGCATTTGAGCCAATTTGATGTAAGCTAGGTTCATGCTCACCGCAACATTGCTTGCCGCCGCCCTCGTTGTCGCTCCAGAAACGCGCCTGACGCCTCATGCCAGTTTCTCGGGGGCCAACTCTCAAATCACGACCGCCAAGACGATGCTGATCAACAACCAAGCCGAGTGGAACCAGGTTTGGCGCAAGCACAAGGGCTGGACCGATGCGACCAAAGAGGCCCAGAAATTTGATTTCAAGCGCTTTTGGATTGTCGGGGTGACCATGGGTTCGGCTCGGCTTTGCCGAGGGTACATCACGAGTCCTGCGCCTTACGGGGTGTGGGACGGGGACAAGAAGACCACCATCCGCATCAAGCCGAACTGGCGGTACACGCTCGAGCGAGAAGAGGAGAAGGCCCCCTATTTGTTCCTAGTGATCGGCCGGAAGCCGAGCAAGCCGATCGAACTGATCATTGACGACGCGCGCGAGAACGGCGAGAAGCCTAAGTGGCGGACGTTGGTTACGTTGAATAGGTAGTCGGTGGGTCGGTGGGTCGGTGGGTCGGTCACAGACTTACCGACTCACCGACCTACCGAATCCCGTTCAGTCTCCCTTCTTATGCTGTCGCAGGAACGCGGGGATGTCGAGGTCCTCTTTCTCGTCGAAGATCTCGGTGGACTCGGTCTTGGTCTCGCGTGTGGCGGCGTTGAACCGTTCCCAGATGTTCTGGCGAGCGGTCATTGCGGCCTCGGCGGCCTGCTCTTGGGCTGTCTTCGGCGTCGCAACCGGTGCATCCTCAGCTTGCTCGGTCACGGCCAGAGGACTGATTTCCTCCTTCGACGACACGGTGCTGGTCTGCGTGAGATTCGCTTGCGCGACCTTGCGGCCTTCGCTCGTGTAGGGATTGAAACCGGTGGCGAGGACGGTGATGCGCACCGAACTTTCCATGGTCGGGTCCGTAACCAAGCCGAAGAAGATGTTGGCTTCTTCCTCGTCGCAAAGCGACTGGATGAAGTTCATCGCCTCGTTGGCTTCCGCGAGGGTCAGATCGTCGCTGGACGTGATGTTGACCAATAGGCCCTTCGCCCCAAAGATAGTCTGCTCAAGGAGCGGGCTGCTGGTGGCGCTTCGGGCCGCCTGCATGGCGCGCTGTTCGCCCAAGCCGTAGCCGATACCCATGAGGGCGGGGCCGGCGTTGCTCATGACAGCGCGGACGTCCGCGAAGTCTACGTTCACCACACCGGGGATCGTGATGATGTCGCTGATGCCCTGCACGCCTTGGCGCAGTACATCGTCGGCCACTCGGAACGCCTCAGTGAGGGTGGTTTTCTTCTCCACCACGCTCATCAATCGGTCGTTCGGGATGGTGATCATGGTGTCTACCCGCCCAATCAGCGAAGTGATGCCCTGCTCGGCGAGCTTCGCTCGGCGAGGACCTTCGAAGGCGAATGGCCGGGTGACCACAGCGACCGTCAACGCGCCAATTTCTCGGGCGAGATCGGCGATGACGGGGGCTGCGCCGGTTCCGGTTCCGCCGCCCATACCACCGGTGATGAAGACCATGTCGGCACCCTCAAGAGACTTGCGAATTTCGTTCTTGCTCTCCTCGGCCGCGCTCTTCCCGATTTCTGGGTTGCCGCCGGCACCGAGGCCCCGGGTGAGGTTGACGCCAAGCTGGACCTTATTGGTTGCTGAGCTCTTCTCCAGCACCTGCTTGTCGGTATTCATGGCGATGAATTCGACGCCTTGGATACCGGCTTCAAGCATGCGGTTGACGGCGTTGCTTCCGCCGCCGCCGACGCCGATCACTTTGATGACTGCGCTGTTAATCTTTTCCACGTTTGTACTAGTCCCCATCCTAATTTTTACACCTTGAGGAAGAACGTTCGAATGCGTTCTCGCCACTGATCGAAGCCGTTGGCCGGCTCGATCCCGCTATCTTGTCTTTGCAACACATAGGCAGCCAAACCGACCGCCACACTCCATTCCGGCCCGCTCGCACGAATCGAGGCGGGACCTTCAACTTTGGGGGTGCCGAGACGAGTGTTCGGCTCCCCTAAAACTTGGGCGAAGAGCTGGGGCGTGCCCGGCAAAAGGCTTCCGCCTCCCGTTACCACTACGCCGCCCGGCAACATGCCGCGCATTCCGCTCTTCTCCAGATGCTGCCCGACCAAAGTGGCGAGCTCGCGCATCCGGCTTTCAATGATTTCAAAAAGGACCTTTCGATGAAGATGGCGCGGCTGGCTTTGACCGATCTGGCGCACTTCCACCGTGCTTTCGTCTTCCTTGCGCAATCCAATCGCCCGGCCATGCTTTCGCTTCAGATGGTCTGCCTCTTCGGGCGCCATGCGTAGGAGCTTGCTGAGGTCGCTGGTGACTGAGCCGCTGCCGATGGGCAGCACTTGGCAGTGCAACAAGGTTCCGTTCGAGTAAATGCTGATCGAGGTTGTGCTGGCCCCGATGTCCACCACCGCTGCACCGTCCTGGCGCTCCTGGTCGCTCAGCAACGCAAGGCCAACCGCGAGGGGGCCAGGGATGATATCCGAAACTTTGATACCTGCCGATTCCACGACGCACTCAATGTTGCGAATATTGGCGATGGGGGCGGTGACGATGTGGGTGACGACCTCGAGACGGTTCCCCGCGAGGCCGATCGGCTTGGTGATGCCTCGTTCTCCGTCGACCTTAAATTCTCGGGGCAGAGCGGCGATCTGTTCACGATCGGGCTCGGGTCGAACTTGGCGGCTGTGGTTGATGACCGAAAGGACATCTGCGCTCGTGATGGCGCGGCCAGCCGGGACAATAGGATGGAACCCTTGAGCATTGATTCCCTCGAGCTGAGAACCGCCGATGTTGACCACGACCTCTTCGGGGATCCCAAAGCCACGCATTCCCTTTAGCGCCTCGGCAATGGCTTCTCGAGTGAGGTCCATATCCGTGATTACCCCACGAGTGACGCCGCGGTTTGGCGCGGAGGAGATCTCTTGCACCGAAAGCTTGCCCGCTTCATCGAGCGTCGATGCTAAGATGGCGACCTTGGAAGAGCCCAGGTCGAGCGTAAAAACAGCTTGGTCGTTCATTTCGAAAAAACAGATTCAGTATTTTGCGCGGACGCTTTCGGGGCCGTCTCTTGCGCTTTCTCTAGTTCGAGCTTTTCCTGCTCGCGTCTCGCTTGTTTATCCTGCCATTTTGTCAGAAGAATACGGCGAATGACGCTCAAGTTAGTAAAAATCCGCTGTCCGAAAATGAATGCGCACACCAAAAAGATGTTCGCGCCGACCTTATCGCCCAGCCAACTCAATCCAAATGCAATCAAGATGTTCGAGAAAAACCCGGTCAACATGATCGGGGCATCGAACTTACCTTCCAAGTTTGACCGAATTCCCCCACAAATTGTGTCGAGGCCAGCGAGGCAGGCCACCGCCACATAAACGCCAAAATCTCCGGTTAGCGGGCGACCGATGAGGATGCCCAGCAAGATGCCCAAAATTAGAAGAAAGATCGGAATTAAGATCATTGCTTCACCTCGGGAACAACTGCTAGTTTCTTGGCCAAAGCTCCACTAAACGCAGGGATGGATAACTTGTCCAGCTTTTCGATCGTAACCATCCCTGAATCGATATCTCTAAGCTCTTCGACCAGGCCGGCCGGAATCAATACCCCGCCTTCCAGTAAAACGGGGTCTCCCAGCGCTGAGATACGAATTGGGGGCGCAGTGGGCACGTAATTTATCTGAACCGTCGGTCCCACACACCGAATCGGCGTCCCAGCGATAACACGCTGACCGTTAATTGAGAGTGCTTCTGCGCCCGAAGCCCACAACTCGTTTACCAATCGGAGTAAGTCAGTGTCGTGAATGATCGCTTCGCTGGCGAAAATGTCTTTTCGCCGTGAGTCAGTCAGCGTAATTAGTAGCCCGGGTCCGACCAGTTCGGTCACGCCCGCCGCAATTTTATAGTTTTTGAGGCTTTCTTCTAAAAGCTTGGCGTCGCCACTTTCAGTAGAGGCCGCTTTCTCAAAATTGGTCAGCTGGGCACGGAGTGTTTTCACTTCGCCTTGGAGTTCGAGGTAGCTCCGCTGAAGATCGATCGAGCCGTACTGAACTGCAGTCGGTAGCTCGCGAACGTTGCGCTGACGCTCTTGATTGGTGATCCACGCGAGTCCAATCATCAAGCCTAAAACAAGTGCCGTCGCACTTAGAGCGAAGGTTGGGGAGTTGGGCTGGATGCGTCGGGTGAATGGGCTGCTCATGGCGGGGACTACGTCAGCGGCTCGCTGCAGTGGCCATCGGATTCCCCGGATCGGTGAGATTAACCTCGGAATACCGCTTCCAGAGATCGGGTTCTTGCGCCAACATTTGGCTCAAAGTTGCAACTTTCTTGTCCCACCGGTCCGACGAGCCGAGTACCACCAAGGCGCCGCCGTCTATAGACCGTAATTGTATCACCCCGCGCTCCGTCACCTCAACCGAAATGGGAGTTTCGCGCAAATTTGTCGCGAGGTATTCGCACATTTTTGCAATTCGCTCCGATTGCCACTGTGCGGCGATGCTCAGGGTCGGGGATGCGAACCGATCGGGCAACTTGAGAACGGGCAGAGCCACGTCTGAAACGCTTCGAAACACCGACCCCTCCGAGTCCAAAAAGACGCTTCGACCCTCTTCGTTGGATTCGAGTCTCGCGACCGGCGTTCGCATCTTGACCTTCATTAATCCGCGCCCGAACAAGTTTTGCGTGTAGGTCACGTCTTGGACGGCATCACAGAGCATGACTTTGCTCTCAATGGAGTACTTGTTGAGTTGGGCGGCGGGGACCCCGCGGATGGTTTTGATGGCGCGGGCGATGTACGGCTTGGCGATTTCATCGGCCCCTTCGGTGCGGACGATTCGGCCCTTTGTCAATGGGCTAAACAGCAACCCAATCGCCAAGTTTGCCGCCAAAGCTACCCACAAATAGGGCACCCAGTTCGTCGCGCGCTTTCGTCTAGTTGGGCGTCGTTTGGAGGGCATCTTGCAAGATTTGGACGCAAAGGTCGTCGAAAGCGATTCCCGCAACCCCCGCGCTCTTGGGCAACAGGCTGGTCGGGGTCATGCCCGGGAGGGTGTTCACTTCAAGCACAACGGGTGACCCGTCTGCTCGGATGATCATGTCGGTTCGGCTGGCCCCTCGACAATTAAGGAGTTGATGGCACCGCAGCGAGATGTCGAGAACCTTCGTTTCGAGCCCATCCGCTAGCCTTGCGGGGCAGATTTCTTCCGTTGCGCCTGGGGTGTACTTCATTTCGAAATCATAGCGGCCCGACTTGGGGACGATTTCTACGGCGGGAAGTGGCTGGTTGTTGAGCACGGGCACGCTGATCTCCACGCCCTCCACCCACTCTTCGATGAGCACCTCGCGGCAGTAATGCTTAGCTTTTGCGACGGCATCTTGCAACTCTGAGCGATCGGTGACGAAGGAAAGTCCCATCGTGCTGCCCTGGGCGTTAGGCTTTACGATGAGCTTTCCGTCGGGCAACTTAGACTCGTCCAGCTTTTCGCCTTCAACTAGCCGAAACCCGCTCGCAAAGGGGATTCCATGGGCAGCCAAAAACTCTTTGGTCTGCTGCTTGTCCATCGCGAGCGCGCTAGCCTGAATGCCGCTTCCGGTGTACGGAATGTGCAAGAGCTCGAACAAACCTTGGATCGCGCCATCTTCGGCGTGAGTGCCGTGGACGGCGAGAAACGCGATGTCGGGGCGGTCCTTGCCCACAAATCTGGACAGACTCTTGCCACCCAGCAACAGTTCAGATACGTCAACCAGATCGGCACGGTAGCCCTTCGTGATGAGAGCAGCATGAATCGCTCGACCGCTGTGTAGGCTCACTTCTCGCTCCGCGCTGTCGCCGCCGTAGCACACGGCCACGTGGATCGGCCCTTTGCGCTCAAGCTCCGCGACAAAGTTAGGCACGAACTCCGAGATATTCCCCGCGCCCATGCCGACCACGATGTCCCCCGGTTGCACGAGCTTCTTCACGAAACGCGGCAACAAATAGCGACTCGGGACATAGTCACAGGGGCAGGTGACTTGCTCGGCGATCCGAGCACTGCTGATCCCCGCCATGGGCGCCTCACGGGCAGGATAGATGTCGGTCAACACCAGATGGTCTGCGGACGATAACGTCGCGGCAAATTCAGACAGAAAGTCCGCGGTGCGAGAGTACAAGTGAGGCTGGAAAACGACAACCAAACGCCGACCCGGATACCGCTCGCGCAGCGCCTGAATCGAGGCGGTGATTTCTCGTGGGTGGTGGGCGTAATCGTCCACGACGGTGATGTCCTCGTCCAGCGCAACCTGGAGCCGACGCTCCGCGCCATGGAACTGGCGGAGGGCGTCGTCGACGTTGGTTGCTCCGACAAGTCGTCCAACTTGGCGCGCTGCTTCGGCGTTGAGGCGATTGTGATCGCCTGGGAGGGCGAGCCCGGTCAGGAGAGCATCGCGGCTTGAGTAGCCTACACCTCGGGGTCCTATATTGGAGCCAACTTCGTTCGCGCCAGGGTCATCCGCGCAGTAAATAAGTCGCCCGTCCGCCGGGATGCGGTCGGTGAATCGCTGCATAGCCCCCTTAAGGCCCTCCCAATCCCCGTGAAAATCGAGGTGGTCGGGTTCGAAATTGGTCAAGACGACGTGGTAGGGGTCGAAATCGCGGAGCGAGTCGTAGGCTTCGCAAGCCTCTATCACCGCCCATTCGCCCTCTCCCTCTATCACGGCTCCGTGGAACTCGGGCACGTAAGCGCCGATGACAATGGTGGGGTCCAATCCGCCCGCTCGAAGCGCCGCGCCAACCATGCCGGAGGTGGTGGTTTTGCCATGAGTCCCGGTCACCGCGATGACCTTCTTATCTCGCAATAGCCAACCGAGGACTTGAGAGCGTCGAAAGAGCTTCCCGCCCAGTTCCCGTGCGCGGGCGACCTCGGGGGAATGGGTGAGGTCGATGGCATCGGTGAGGATCAGCGCGTCGCCGTGCTCCACGCAATCCGCATGGTGGCCCACGTGCACCGAAATGCCGTCGGCGATCAACCTGGTGATCTCATCGCTCGGGGTGCTGTCGGTTCCGTGAACACGAAATCCGCGCCGATGAAGCATCCTCGCCACGGGCGCCATGCCCGCGCCCCCGATCCCGACCAAACAAAACGAGCGGATGTGGTCCAGTTCGGACCGTTCGGAAAATTGAGTTTCGATCTCGACCTTGGTGCGCACTTCTCTCGTAATGGTACCGGTAAAGGTGGTTGACTGCAGCGTCTGCTGACCCTATCTAAATGTGAATCGAGTTTGCATTGATCCTGGCCACGGCATGTCGAACCGTAGCGCGGGCGTTTTCGATCCCGGGGCGGTGGCGGAGGGGGTGCGGGAGGCGGATATTACACTCGCCTTTGCACTCGCGATTAAGCACTTCGCTCCAGAATTCGGCGTTCACGTATTTCTCACTCGCCATTCCAACGTAAGTCCGGCACCGTTGGGCGAACGCTGTCGAGCGGCGATCGAGGCCGGATGTGAGTGCTTTATCAGCCTGCATTGCAATGCGGGCTCGAGCTCGGCACGAGGGGTCGAGACGTTTTATCGCGACGATCTTCAATTTGCTCTAAGAATGCATCGCTTAATGGCCCAGGCTATCCCCACTAAGGACCGGGGAGTGAAGCATGAAAGCGCTTCTACGAGACGCCGACTCGCGGTGCTCGACTTCCCTGGTCCGGCGTGTTTGGTCGAACTGGGTTTCATTTCAAATCCTGCCGACCGATTGCTGCTTCAAGAACGAGAAACAAGAATCAACGTGGCGCGGGCGATTTTAGGCGAACTGAAACTCGGGTGAGCCGAACAGGAGTTTGCAGACGGCGCGGGCGGCATCGCCCGCCGAGACTGGGGTCAACCGGCCCTTCAGTGCCTTCTCGGCCGCTTCTTCCATCACCTTGATCTTGCTGTCCGCCACCTTGGCATCGAACACCGAAAGCAGCACGCGGACGATGCCCGCCGGGGTGGGGTCAGCTTCAAAGAGTCCGATCGGCTGGTAGCTGACCTGCGGGGAGCGATTCCCCACTCCTCCGCCAATGTTTGCCGGAGCACCACCCGGTGCAACCGAACCGAAAAACACTCTGTCGGCCCACTTCACTCGCTCGAGCATCGTGGCGGTGGTGATCCAGTTAAATCCCGTCGCCCACCCAGAAACATCTGGCGGATACATGAGTTCCATGCCCATGGACTTGCTGGTGGTAAGCGCGGCGAACGCGGGAGCCAACGCGCGGGTCAAGCCCACATTGAGCCCATTTTCAGCGCCGATCTCGGGGTTGGCAGTGGCGCGTTCGATCCGCTCCATGACCATGGATCCCACTCCTAGTTGACGCAACGTCGGAATAACGAAGTCGATGGGGTGCTTCACCTGCGCGCCGGCGGATTTGTCGGAATAGAATTCCGAGGAGTCCATGATCGCGCGGAGGAGCACTTTCATGTCCAGCCCGGAGTTGCGGAAGATCTTGGCAAACTTCTCCACCACCTCTTCGCTGGGCTCGGGATACACGAAAAACTCCCAGAGCTTCTTCACCAAAAATCGGGAGGTCTCCGGTCGGCCGCATAGAATGCCGATCACGTCTTCTCCGCTCAGGGTCGCGGTCACTCCCAATACCGACTTCACGCCTTCATCGTGTCGGTCCGGGGAGAATACGAATCGCTCGGGGCCTCGGGGAGAGTCGGTATTAATGCGACGGCCCACGCCGTAGCCCCAACCCGTAAACGCGCGTGCCGCCTCTTGAACATCCTTTTCGGTATAGTGACCGATGCCCATCGTGAACAGCTCCATCACCTCTCGGGCGAAATTCTCGTTCGGCTGACCCTTGACATTTTCCTGATTGTCCAGCCAATACAGCATCGCCGGGTTCTTGCTTACCGCGACCAATAGGTCCTCAAATTTTCCGATGCAGTTCGCGCGGAGCACCTGGATGTGCTGCTCCATCACGTAGGATCGCTCCACTTTTTGAGCGCTGGTGGCGAAGTGGGAATGCCAGAACAGCGTGAGCTTTTCCTGTAGCGGTCGCTGGGTCACCAACATGCGCGTGTACCAAAGCGCCTGCATCACGCGGATGTTGACCGTGCCTTGCTTGTTAGCAAAGCTCTGTGGGTTCACCTCCCATTGCCACGGAGTGCTGTCGAAGTTGAGCAGGAGATCAATCGCCCCTTTGTGGCCGTTCTTGCCGTAATAGGTCAGCTCAGCTTCGCTCGCCCCAAGCGCGAATCGACGGAGCAAGTGAGCAATCTTTTGACGTTCGGTCGCCAGCTTCATGGTGTGAGTTGACGGCTCTCGCGGGCTATAGTTCACTGTCTGATACCCGCTTCTTCCACCAATGCGAGAATGTTTGCGGTGGCGTCGGGCTGATCCCAATCGGCGAGAGCTGTTTGTGCAGTAGCGAAGGCGTCCTTGTCCTCGATCCAGGACCGAATGCGGCCTTCGAGCGTAGACGGGGAAAGATCGGTTTGCGGCAAGATCATTGCGGCTCCTATTTGCTCAAATTCGCGGGCGTTGTAATATTGGTGATTGCCCATCGCGGCAGGCAAAGGCACCAACACGCTCGGCTTCCGGAACGCGGCAAGCTCGGCGAGCGATCCGCCGCTACGGCAGACCACCACGGTGGCCTGGAATAGCGCGGCCGCCATCTCCTCCGCGCTCAGGTAGGCGCGCACATCGAATTCGTCCCCGATCCCAAGCTTCCGTTTGGAGGCATTAAGGCCCTCGTAGTTCTTCGTTCCGGCCACGACCAGCCAGTGCGCTCCCACCCCCACCATTCGGGTCGCGGTGGCCATCGCCGATTCGTTTAGCACGACCGCGCCTTGCGAGCCTCCCATCACCAAGATTAAAGGTTTTGTGTCGGGCGTCTGATGTCCGAACAGCGAAGCTTGGCCACCGGCGCGTAGTTCGCGGCGGATCGGCATCCCAGTGCGGACCACCCGCACGCCGGGGAAATTTTCGTGGCCCGTTTTGAAGGTGGTCGCGACCGCGAACGCGTGTTTGCCCAGGATGCGATTAGTGCGACCCGGCACCGTGTTTTGCTCGTGGATGACGTAAGGCACCTTCGCTTCCTTTGCTCCTTGAACAACCGGCGCGCTAGAATAACCGCCCGTCGAAAAAACAGCGTCAGCTCCCCACTCTTTGAGCTTCCGCCGGGCCATCGCGGAGGAGCGCCAGATGTTGTAAAACGCCCGCAGTCCGGCGACTGATTTGATGGAGTAAATCGGCTCGCTCGGGAATCCCACGAACTCGAATCCGAGGTCGCGGCACATCTTCCCCTCTTGACCTCTCAAGGAACCCAAGTAGAGAACGGTGTGACCCGCATCTCGCGCCGCGCGCGCTATCTCAAGTGCGGGATAAACGTGCCCGCCTGTTCCGCCGCCGGTGACCACTAACCTCATGTTTTTCCTCCTCCCTCATCCCCGCCACGCTTTGGCATAGACCGATCGCGATCATGACCGCCAACAGGCTGGACCCGCCAGAACTGATGAAGGGAAACGGAATGCCGATTGCGGGCAAAAATCCGTTCGCCATCATCAGGTTGACGCTGGCCTGAATGCTGAGCCAGATCGCCACACCGTAACACACGTTTTGGGCAAATTTGTTGACGCACTTTTCCGCGAGCCGCCAGATGCGCCAGATCAGCGCGCCCATCAAACTCAATATTCCCATTACGCCGAGGAATCCCACCTCTTCCGCCACCGTGGCAAAAACGAAGTCGGTGGTGGCGGCGGGCATCAAGTGCTTGACTCGCCCCGTGCCGATGCCGACCCCCGCCCAACTTCCGCTGGCCATCGCGATTTCGCTCTGTACGGTTTGGTACCCGACGTCGTCAATGCGGTCGGCCTCCCATCGGTGGAAGTGGTTGGTCACTCGCTCCATGCGGAACGGGGACCGGATGACCAGAAAGCCAACGATCAAGAATGCGATCAAGCTCACCGCGATAGCGGATTTCCTGGTGATGCCGCCAAAGAGGAACATGAAATATCCGGTGGCTCCGACCACCGCCGCGGTCCCAAGGTCCGGCTCCATTTCGATGCATACCACCGCCGCCAAAACAGCGAACATGGGGGCAAGTCGCTTCAGCTTCGGCACGATGACCCGGTCGGCGTATTCCGCCCAGTCGCGGGTTCTCGGATGCTTCCAGGGCTGCCGCTTGGCAATGACCGCCGCGATCATGAGGATGGTGGCGACTTTCATGAATTCGGCGGGCTGGAGGGTGATCGGGCCCAGTTTGATCCACCTTTGGGCACCATTTAGCTCCAAGCCAATCACTTTTACGGTGAGCAAACCCATGAATGCGAGGCCAAAGATGGGCCAAGCGAACCGCTGCCACATCACGCCACGCACTCGGCTGACGCCCCACGCCACAAAGCCCGCCAAGACACCAAAGATAAGCTGGTTTCGGAATTCGACCGGGATCATGCCTTCGCCGTTTTGGATTGCACGTGCGAAGCCAGCGTCGAAAATCACGAAACAGCCGACGATGGTGAGCACGGCCGCTAGCACACCGAGAATTGGGTCTGCGCCGGGGCCATTTCGTCCTTCGGTCTTGCGTTCTTGCACCACCGCGCGTTGGCTGGAGGTGCGACGGGTCTTCTTTTTGTCGAGCGTGATCATCCTTGATGCTCCTTTAGCCATTCGGCGACGAGGGCGCGGAAGGCTTCACCGCGTTCTCTGAAATTTGCGTAGGGCGGTGCGCTGGCACAGCCTGGACTCAGCATCACCACGTCGCCAGGCTGAGCTTGGGCCATGGCGCTTTTGAAAGCCTCTTCAAGTGTGATGTGAGCCCGCCAGTCTGTACCAAGTTGGTCGTGAAGCCCGTTCTCAAGCTTCGGACCGAAGAGGACAACCGTGTGATCTCTTGTCGTTAAGTATTCGCGCACCGGCGAGAAGTCCAAGCCCTTGGTCACCCCGCCCATCAATATCCACTGCTTGGCGGCAATGGCTTGGCTATTCGCGATCACCGCAGCGGGGTTGGTGCACATCGAATTGTTTACAATCGTCACCCCACTACTCACACCCAGTCGCTCCATCCGGTTTTCGAGGCCATGGAAGCTCTTGAGGGCTTCCAGCATCTTGCGAGGTTCCTTATCGCGTCCCAGCGCCGCACCGCAAATCTCCCACGCCATCACCGCATTCACCGCGTTGTGGGTGCCGTAAAGTGGCAGGTCGTTCAATGCCACGGCCCCCAGTCCGGATAATTGTAAGTGACCGGCGTCGTAGCTACTCGCAAGGCTTTCCGAAGTGCCGGTTTCCCCGATAAACCGGACCTCCACCCCGCTTACTATGTGCTTGAGCACCTCTTCAACTTTGAGGGTTCTTTCCGAAACATTTATGACCGCCACGTCATGTTCAGCTTGCGCGGCGAAGATGCGCAATTTGGTGTCGCGATAATCGCCGAAAGTCGGGTGCCTGTCTAAGTGGTCCGGAGTGATGTTGGTGATCGCGGCGACCGATGGGGCGAATTCGTGCACCCATTCGAGCTGAAAGCTGCTCACTTCGGCGATGAGCACTTGATCTGGCGTCGACAGTTCTGCCGCTTCAGTGAGGGTCAATTCTGGATAGCCTGAGCCGCTGAGATTGCCACATAAAATGGCTTCTGTGCAACTTCGAGCCATCAACCAGGTTAGGATTACGGTCGTGCTCTTCCCGTTGGTGCCGGTGATGGCGACGATGGGGGCTTCGCTGATTTGATAGGCGAACTCCACCTCGCTCCAGATCGGTACTCCTGCCCTTTCAGCGTCGCGGAGAGCCGGGTGGTTGCGCGCAAATCCGGGCGAAGTCACGAGGACTTCAAAGTCGGGTTCTTCGAACCGGCCGTGCCAGCCGGGGACGACCTGGACTCCGACTGCCTGGAGGGCTTCGACTTGCTCGATTTGCTCGGGGGATTCGACCAATCTTTCGTCGTAAAGAGTGACAATGGCCCCGCGCCGGGCCGCGGCCTTGGCTACCCCGATACCGGAGCGGCCCATGCCCGTTACCGCTAGCTTCAGCCCGGTCATAGCTGCGCCGCCCTCGTGAATAGGACCGCGAGCATCGTGCAGACGGCCTGGGCCATCACGAACATGAACATCACGCGTGTCTCCGGCCAGCCGGCTTTCTCCCAGGCGTGGTGGATCGGCGTGTACGGGAATACTTTGCGCTTGAAGACCTTGACGGAAAAGATCTGGATCGGCCCGGGGACCAATTCGACGATCATCACCAAGCTCAAAATTGCTCCGTACCAGAAGGCATCTCGGGAGAGATAGGCGGTGAATGTTGGGGTTAGCTCTGCGGAGTAGGTCCGCTCAAAGAACAGCAACCCGAACACCGCGCCGATGGCCAATGCACCGACGTCGCCCATGAAAACCCGAGCCGGGGGCGCATTGTAGTAGAGGAAGACGATAGTTCCCGCGATGAGGGCGAGTGGGGCGGCTCCGGGCTGGATCAGATAGAACCCAATGGCCAAGAACAAGCCGAGCATTCCGGCCAAGCCGTCGAGCCCGTCGGAAAAGTTGTAGGCGTTGGTAAAAAAGAGGATGAAAAATAGCCCGGTGCCGAGCGCCCATCCTGGGAGGCCGGGCTGACTTAAATACAGTGCCCCAAGACCAAAAACCGCTTGCATCGCAAGCTTCGGCATCCATCCGAGTCCCCGCTTGCCCGCCATCATGCGCGGCACCACGAAGTCGTCCACGAAGCCGATAATCCCGAAGCCGATCAGCAGCAACATCGCGGGGAGGGCCTGCTTGTCCCCGTGGAACATCGACACGGCGAGACCCGCGATTGCTCCAATGAGGATGATTATTCCCCCCATTGTCGGAGTTCCCGCCTTGACCTGGTGGGTTGCGGGGGCATCTTTATGAATGGTTTGCTGGCTCTTCAGCGCGATCAGCAGCCTCAAAATGAATGGAGACGCGACCGCTGCCACCAACAATCCGGTAACAAAAACCAGTACGTCGTTCATGCGCCCGCTCCCTGCTGCAAGGCTTGCTCGAGCCCGAGCGCGCGGCTACCTTTTAGGAGGACGAGGTCGCCGGTTTTCAGGTCTTCGAGGAAGGCTCTAACCTCGTGAAGCGTGGTGGCTTCAATAAGCTTTGCCGAGGAAAAACCAGCCTGCATGGCTTCGGCTCGAACCCACTGGGTATCGTTTCCGAAAAGCAAAACCGTGTCGACGGGGGTTTTCGCGAGCTCTCGACCCACCTGACGGTGCCCTAGCTCGCTCATCGAACCCAGTTCTTTCATCTCGCCGATTACGGCGAATCGCCTGCCCTCGCAAGGCAACTCGGCGAGCGTACGCAAGGCGGCGACCATCGAGTCGGGGGAGGCGTTGTAGGTATCCAGCAACACCTTCGCCGCGCCGAAGTTGACCATTTCCATCCGCATCGGCGGTAGCTCCACGCTTTGGATCGCCTCCACGGCATCGGCTAGCTTGACGCCCGCGGAGTCGGCGACCAACAACGCGGCGGCGGCATTGAGGGCTTGATGGCGGCCGATGGTCGGGAGTTCGAACCTTGCCTTCTGGTCGCCCAGTGACACCAAAATCTCACAGCGATCGAGGCTGAGGGCGCGATAGCCGACTACTTTGAGTTCGGCATCCGGACCGAAGCCGAAAGTGCGGAATTGGCCGGGGGCTTGGCTTTTCTGGTACGCCACAAAGTCGTCCTCCGCCCATCCATGCGCGATTCCGTCCGGCGTCATCTCGCGGAAAAGCTCGGTCTTGGCCTCAGCGATTCCTTGCCGACTGCCCACCATTTCGATATGCGCGGTGCCGATCATGGTGATGAGGCCCAAGTTTGGTTGGCTCACCTTCGCGAGATGCTCGATCTGATGGAATCCCCGCATGCCCATTTCGATCACCGCGGCGCGGTGCTCGGGGCGAAGTTGGTACCAGGTCAGCGGCGAGGTGTACTCGCTATTCTGGTTGCCAATATTTTTGAGCACGGGACCTAAGGGCCGCAGGGCGGCACTGACCATTTCTTTGGCGGTGGTCTTGCCATTGCTACCGGTGATGCCCACTACAGGTCCGTGAAACTCGTCCCGAATCGATTGGCCGACCTTGGCCAGTGCGGCGATGACATCGGGCACCAAAATGTGTCGCCCATCAATGGGGGCTTCGACCAAACAAGCCGCCGCGCCCGAGTTCATAGCAGTGGCGGTGAAGGCGTGGCCGTCCACTTTCGCGCCTCGGATGGCGACAAAGACCGATCCGTGGGTCACTTCCCGGCTATCCAAGGCGAAGCCGGTGAAGTTCGCATCCTCGCCGACCAAACTGCCGCCCATCCGATGGGCGAGACCAGAGAGCCTCTCGATCATGTCTTGGCCCCCCTCGCCTTCAGGGCCTCTCGAGCGACATCGCGGTCGTCAAAAGGGGTCTTCGTGCGTCCGATGATCTGATAATTCTCGTGTCCTTTGCCGGCAATCACGACCAAGTCGCCACGGTCGGCCATCTGGATCGCGGCGTGAATCGCGGCGGCCCGATCGCTCACGGCTTCAAAACTGCCCGATGCTCCGGCGACGACTTCCTG
Organism: Chthonomonas sp.; assembly: GCA_031425375.1. Classification (GTDB taxonomy): domain Bacteria; phylum Armatimonadota; class Fimbriimonadia; order Fimbriimonadales; family Fimbriimonadaceae; genus JAFLBD01. Next base: position 490,032 of record JANPJF010000004.1, read on the forward strand.
GATGATCGCCTCGGGATCTTCGGTGCGCGGATTGTCGGAGGTGATGATGGTGTGATCCGCCAGCTTGGTGCTGACTGCGGCCATCTTGGGGCGCTTCGTCCGGTCGCGATCGCCGCCACAGCCGAAAACGCAAATGAGCTTTTTGGGCTCCAAATCCGCCGCCGATAGGAGTAACTTCTCCATCGCATCTTCGGTGTGGGCGTAATCCACGATGACTCCGATGCCCAGCGCATTCGGCACAGCTTCAAACCGGCCCGGAACTGGCGTGACGTGAGTCAACGCCGCTGTCGCATCAGCGGGCGAAACGCCGACCGCCTGGAGGACCGAGTAAACGGTTAAAACGTTCTCGACATTGAACTCCCCGCCTACCCCGACCGAAACCTCAGTGGTGCCGCTGATCGCGGTAATGTCCAGCTTCAATTGGTCAAACTCGACGGCCTTTTCTTCCCCTCTCACGGTTCCCTTTTCAAACCCAAAGGAAAGGGTCAGAGGCACGAAGTGCTCTGCCCCCCCATCGAGGGCGGCCTGCCACTGAGCGATCCACGATTCTCCCACGGCGTCATCAGCGTTGACCACCGCCACAAACGGATCCCCTGTCTCTTGGGCGAACTCCTCAAAGAGCATTTTCTTGGCCGCCGCATACTCTTCCATGGTGCCGTGGTAGTCAAGGTGATCCTGGGACAGATTGGTCAGAACGCCGATATCGAATCGAATCCCCGCCACTCGGTGTTGGTGGAGCGAGTGCGAGGAGACTTCCATGACGAGGTCCGTAACGCCTTCGTTTCGGGCTCGGGCCAAGAGCGCCCAGAGCTCGACCGGGAATGGGGTGGTGTTGGGCAGTTCTTCTAGCTCGCCCGCCCCCATGTAGCCCAATGTTCCTAGGTACGCCGCATCTCGCCCCAGCGCCCGAAGCGCTTGCCGGAGCATCCACGCGCACGTGGTCTTTCCGTTGGTTCCCGTAATGCCAAAAACTCGGATATCGAGGGTGGGGTCGCTGTAAAACTCGCGGCACATGACCCCGATTGCCTGATTGAATTCGATCAGATCGGAACTGAGTTGAAGGCATGGTAGCCCCAGTAATACGGCTTGCTCAAAGCCTGCGTCGGAGTGGACGATAGCGGCAACGGCACCCTTCTCTCGAACTTGCGGCAGGAACTGGTGGGTGTCCGTGGTAGCGCTAGGCATGCAAACGAAGAGTGCCCGATCCACCGATCCACGGGAGTCAGCGAAGATCGCCGAAAATGACGCGTCGCCGGAAACCCGCACCGGCGACACTTCACTTAATTTCAAAAGATCGAGCAGGCCTATCATTCGCTTTTCGGGATGTTGAACCTGCGGATTACGGCTTCGGCCACGTCTCGGAAGACCGGGCCGGCGACGGTTCCACCGTAATAGTCGCCGCTCCTGGGATCGTCGATCATCACGAGGATCACCGCTCTTGGCTTTTCAGCCGGAACAAAACCCACGAAGCTTGAGACGTAGCGGCGACGTTCTTTGGAGGCTCCCTTCCCGAGTTTCTGCGCGGTTCCGGTTTTACCGGCCAGTCGGTAGCCCGGAATCTTGAGCTTATGAGCGGTTCCGAAGTCCTCTTGGATCGTGGCTTCCATCATGGTCAACATGGATTGGGCGGTTTCTGGCTTCAAAATCTCAATCCCCTTGCCGACAGGAGCGTCCTTTTCGCCGATCTTGCCGATCAATCGAGGCGGCACCCGCACTCCACCATTCCCGAAGGCCGAAAATGCCGATGCCAGACCGATCGGAGTCAAGTTCAGCGCCTGACCGAAGCCCATATTGGAGAGTTGCAAACTGGGGCTACCGTCATTCTCGTTGTAGTCACCGGCAATTTCTCCGGGGAGGCCGAGGTTGGTCTTCGTAAACAGGCCCGCCTTAGTCATGAAATCAATGAACGGCTCGTGGCCAATTTTGCGAGCCCAAGTGACCGCGCTGACATTGCAGCTTTCTGCGATGGCCTTGGTGCCATCGATAACGCCGTGGGCCCCGTGCGAACACTTCATGACCTTGCCCGCCACGCGGATGGACCCGTGGCAGTGAAGAGTATCGCTAGCTCGGACCAGACCTAAGTCCATGGCTTCGGCGAGGGTGAGAATTTTGAACGTGGATCCTGGCTCGAAACGGCCCATCACGATCGGGTTGAAACCGTTCGTGCCGGCGTCATCCTGCCCCTTGATCCAGCTTGCCGCAGCCAAGACGTCGCCGTTTGTGGGATTGATCGCCACCACCACGCCCTGGCTGGCATTGTTGGACTCAACTGCTCGGCGCAAGGACGCCACGGCAGCGATTTGCAGACCGCTATCGATGGTGAGCGTGAGATCACGGCCGTGGGTCGCCTTTTCAGCGTCGCCGCTCATGCGCATGGGCAAGAACGCCCCGGTTCGGTCCACCAATCCTGAAAGCTTGCCCGGCTGCCCGGCCAGAATCGCCTCTTGCGCGTGTTCAAGCCCAGTGGAGGTTCGTCCCTCTTCCATCGTGCCGACGAGGGTTTCGGTCACGTCGCTGAATGGGTAATCACGTCGAGGCACTCGGCGCAGCGAAACTCCGTCGGCGCGCCACTCAGACTTAACAGCCTTAATCTTCTCCGCTTTCTCTCCACTGATCGCGATCATCCAAGTGCGCGACTTGCTGCCCGCGTCGGCCGGCATCGCCATCTCAATCGCGGGGATGCCACTCGCTTGGGCCATCGCCATGAAGAAAGGCCGGCTATGCGGCACCTTGGCGTAGCTGAGCGAGAGCTCGAACGTATCATTGCTCTGCGCCAGCACCTTGCCATCGGACGAGTAGATTGCCCCTCGCCGAGCGAACTCGGTACGGCTCACGATGAAGCGATTCGATTTCTCGGCCCGGCGAATGACAGCTTCGCCCGCCACGACCTGCTTGAACCCCTGCGAGCCCGCCGCCGCAACGAAACTGAACAGCAACACCGCGCCTAGCGCCTTGCGACTGCTACGTTCAGCGTGCGTTCGCGCCATTGTGATCTTCTGAAATGAGTTCGGGGGTCATCGCCATGACGGGCTCAGCCATGATGGGCAATTCGGACCGCGGCGAGGCGGAAGCCGCCGCCACGATAGTGCGCGACTCCACGCTCGGAGCGCTTGGGGTGCGGTTCAATTCCGGCACCTCGACTCCGCTCAGCACCAGGCCATTCGCCATGGCGTATCGGTCCACCGACTCCATGCTCGTCATGCCATTGAGCACCCGTCGAAGACGCGAAACTTCCTCGCGGCCATCTTTGGTGCGCTCCACCGCTCGGATCCGGTCGCGGCGAGCCTTCTCAAGCATCGTATTTCCTAGCACGCTACTGGTGACGAATGTAAACAGCGCGAAGCACGCGACCGCCATCAAACTGTTCACCAAAGTTCCAGTTCGAGGGCGCCGGGTCGGCCGGGTTCGAACTTTCGCCCGCGTCACAGTGGACGGGGCGTTTCGGGTCGATCGCTTCGCCGAGGGTCGGCGGCGGGTGGTAGGTCGTTCTGCGACTAAGCTCATGATTTTTCCTCCGTGTTCTTCTGCAGAGCGCGAAGCTTTGCGCTTCGGCTCCGACGATTACGCGCGATCTCTTCTTGAGTCGGCTCCATCGGTTTTCGATTCAGTTCCTTAAAATTCCCGGTTTCTGAGAGGCCCCGAAATGCCCGCTTCACCGCGCGGTCTTCCAGCGAGTGATAGCTCAAAACCACCATCCTTCCGCCAGGAGCGAGGGCGTGCGCGATCTCGACAATGGCTTCTTCCAGATGATCCAATTCGCCATTGACCGCGATGCGAATTCCCTGGAAACTGCGGGTAGCCGGGTGCAGGCGCTTATCGCGCATCGCCACCGGCACGGCCGCCAAAATGCAATCCACCAGATCCTGAGTCGTGCGCAAAGGCGAGTCCTTTCGATGCTCCACCACGATCTTGGCGATGCGTCGGCTCCACTTCTCTTCGCCGAACTCCCGCAAAACCTTCTCTATTTGGTCTTCGCTGGCTCGATTCAAGAAACTGCTCGCGGATTCGCCCCGACTGCGGTCCATGCGCATGTCCAAGGGACCGGGCTCCATGAAGCTGATGCCGCGCTCCGGGTCGTCAATCTGCGCGCTATTCAAGCCGAGGTCCAATAAAATTGCGCCTGCCTTGCTGCTCGGCAGTTTCGCGCCGCGCTTCGCCTCCCAGCCGTCGCCTTCGGGCTCACCTTTGCTGAGACCTTCTAGAGCATCCGGGATGCATCGATAGTCGCCGTACACTAGGCAAACCGCATCGCCCTCTAGTTCTTCGGAGGCGTCCGTCATCATCGCGGTGTCCCAGTCGGTGCCGAGGAGGGCGCCGCCCGGTTGGACGCGTCGCCACATCTCGCGAGCATGCCCGGCGAGACCCAGCGTGCCATCTACCACAAGCATCCCGGGTCGCAACGCCAACATTTCGAGGCATTCAGCGAGCATCACCGGGTCGTGTCGGAGGGCAGTCATCATTTCAGCCCTCCGCCTACGCGGAACTTGTTCTCTTCAATCTCTCTCCAGCGTGCATCGGTGAAGGCACGGCGGTCCTCCTTGTAGCTCTTGTATTGCGCAACGGTCCAGATTTCTAGCTTGTCTTGCGCTCCAATGAGGAGACTGGGACCGATCAGAGAAAGCAATCTTCGCTGACGTAAAGGGATAACAAACCGGCCCTGGGGATCGAAGTCGATTCCGTCCTCGGATTCGCCCATCATCAATTCGCGCAGAGTTTCTGCACCGATGTCCAGTGCGTCGCCCGATTTAAGTTGCTCGTTGAGTGCAATCCAGGCGGGGCGGGTGTAGGCCACCAAGCACCCTTTCACGCCGATGCCGATGGCGAATGGGGCGCCGAGTCTTTCGCGCTTCTTTTGCGGGACCAAGACACGACCTTTATCGTCAATCGAAACTTCATCTGTTCCGATCAGCGGCTCCGGCATGGTCGCGACGATCTGGTCCACGTTCTCTCAATCCTGGGGGTCTAATTGAGGTGAAGAGAGGCCGGCTACTCATCCTTGTCGCCGACCTCTAAAACAGGACCCCCGCCCTGTGGATGGCTTAGCTCCCTTCTTGGGCTCCACTGACCATCTGATTGATACTATACAGGGATCAGATTGGGATTACCTTCCACCGTTGGCATTTTTCGGCACTTTTTTCAAAAAAGATACACCGCTTAGCGCTTTGTATTTTTATAATAGTCATTATCTGTCTACTATTTTTAGAAAACGTCTAGTGAAAGGGGGGATTGCTCGGCGAATTACTCTCCTTGGTGGGGGAAAGTGACGCGGAAAGTGGAGCCCTGTCCCAAAACGGAGTCAATGCTGACCTCCGCCCCTTGGGTGTGCGCGAGTTCGAGGACGATCTTGGTTCCCCACCCGGAGCCGCCGGACTTGTTCCAGACCGATCTAGCGTTGCCACCGAGGATGCGATCTGCAATTTCCTGAGTCATTCCGGGTCCGGTGTCTACCACTTCAAGCAGGTGGTTATTCTCGTGGAACCGGTACCGGACGGTCACTGCTTCGACTTGATCGGGGTCAGCGTCGCGGGTTTCGGACACGGCCTTGATTGCATTCGAGACCAAGTTCTGGGTGATCCGGAACACGTACATCTCGTCGTGCATCGTCGACGGGGCGCTGGCGTCGATGTCGTAGTTCAGCTCGATGTCTTGCTTCCTCGCCTCTGAAGCGAGGTAAGAGGCGGCGTTTTCGATGGTCTTGCCCATCGGTGCGAGCTTCAAACTCGGCTCAAGTTTCTTGCCCGCCGACAGGTCGCTCATGAGCGTGGTGTAACTCTTGACGCGGTCGATGCTGTCGTGAAGGTCGGTGATCATAAGGTCGAGATTCTCGATGTGCGGCACCATCTCGGGATCGCAGTCGTCTTTCTCGGCCAGTTTCTTGATGACCTGCATGGTCTCGTGGCTAAAGGTGAGATTGGCTTCGAGCGCAAACGCCATGTTCTTGATGTCATGCGCTACGCGGCCCATACCTAAGAGTTGGGAGGCGCGAGTTTGCTCTTCAAGCAACTGCCAGTTCAGGTAAGCCAAAGTCGAAACCGCGCTCACCGTCTCGAGAACCGTTTGGTCATCGGGGGTGAAGTTTCCGCCCTGCTTGTTGACAAGTTGAACCACGCCAATGGGGTCGGTGTCTTCGAGCATCAACGGAACCGTGATCATAGTGCGAATGGACATGCCCGCTTTTTCGGCGATGGCGCTGGTCTCGCTCGTCACGGCTTCGAAATGAGTGATGACTGATTTGCGGTTCTGGAATACTTCCCCGGCGACGCCATGGTCGTCAGGCATATCGCTGAATTGCAGTGCCGCCCGGCTGCTCTCGGGAAGCACGTGCCGAAATTCTAAAGTCTCCTTCTGGCGGTTGTGGAGGTAGATCGTCCCCCCTTCCGCGCCCACCGCTTCGATGCAGATGTTCAACACTTCCGGCAAAACGTCGTTCAGCTTGCGGCTCGAAGCAAGCTTGCGAGTCGCCAAGTGAATGGCATCGAGGAGTGGCGGAAGGGCTGGGTTCATATGAACTGAGCTCGATTGTACCGCTCCGGCGCGCTCGCTCCATAGTTAAGTGCACTCACTGGCTAACTTATGGTCGGGCTAGTGCGTCTTCCACAACATGAAACGATGGTTGTTGATTCCTCTCATTATCAACATTGCGGTCGGAGTTTTCGCGTGCGCCTGGGACGACGATACGCTCGCCGCCGAGGTCAACGGGCTTCCGACGGTTGCCGATGCCATCGTCGGAAGGATTGATGTGAATCCGCCCCTGTACTACGAGATTCGGATCAAGCTTTCTATGGCACGCCTTGCCAAAAACCGGAGGGACTATGAAGCGTACGACAACCTCAGCGTGGCATACGACAAACTTGGCCGGTTCTCCGAAGCAATGAGCATTCTCGCCAAGAAACGCGCGGCGATGGAGGGTCAGGAGCTTGAGCCCAAGTCGGGGGACAGTCGCGACCCTTGGTACCGCTATCACGCAAATTTAGGCACGGTTCTGGCCCACGAATGGGTGCGCCGTCAACCCAAGGCAGACCCAAAGCACCTGACGGAAGGCATCCGCCAGCTTCAGCGATCCATTGAGATTAATCCTGACGCGCACTTTGGACGAGAGGTCGTACAAGTGAAGATTCTGCAGATGCTGAATCGGAAGTTTGGGGCGGCTCAGTCTGAAACGGATTATTCGCCGGAGAGCGACTGGCATGCGTTCGTGAACAAGCAGGGTGCTGCGAACGTGATTGATGGGGTCATCGGAATGATGGCTTTGGGCGCGGGTGCTGATAGCCCTGAGATGATCTCACTGATCTCAAGTAGTTTAGGAAGAAGAGATGCGCATCTCTCGCAATTGACAACGTTGCGATTGCAAGAGATGGCAGCAGCGAAGCAGATCCCAAAGCTCGACTTCGAAATAGCCTCACACTACATGCCTCGCGATGAAAGGGGTGTCGAGCAAACATATCAAAAACTTCGGGCAAACGCCAAAACCTTCCGCAAGAACCGCGATGCCTTCATGGTTGCAAAGCTCAAAGCTGGCCAGCATCCTGACTCACAGTCTGACTTTTGGGAAGGATATGTGCCCACCCCAAGATTGAATTTGGTTGAACCACCCAAGCCACCTCGACTGCCGTGGCCCGAGATTCTTGCCGGCGTTGGAGTCATCGCGGGCGGCGGTGCACTTTTGCTACTGATCAGAAAATATCAGCCGAAGCGGCCGCTGATGTAATCGTCCGTCTCGCGCTCTGCGGGGGCGGTGAAGATGCGGGGGGTTTCGTTGAATTCCACGAGCCGGCCGAGCATGAAGAACGCGGTGAAATCGCTCGTTCGTTGCGCCTGCTGCATGTTGTGCGTAACGATGACGATCGTGTACTTCTGCTTCAGTTCCGCGATCAGCTCTTCGATCTTGGCCGTCGCGATCGGGTCGAGGGCCGAACAGGGTTCGTCCATGAGAATGACCTGAGGGTCCACCGCCAATGTCCGCGCGATGCAGAGACGTTGCTGTTGCCCGCCGGAGAGGGCGCTGCCGCTCTGCTTGAGCTTGTCTTTCACCTCTTCCCAGATGAACGCTTGCCGCAAAGATTGCTCGACCAGCGCGTCGAGGTCAGCTCGGTTCTTGGTTCCGTGCAGCCGCGCCCCGTAGGCGACGTTGTCGTAGATGCTCATCGGGAAAGGGTTGGGCTTCTGAAAGACCATCCCGATCGATTTGCGCAGAGCGACCGCGTCCACATCCGGAGCGTAGATGTCCACCCCGTCCACCTCGATCTTCCCTTCCACGCGGGCCGATTCGATGAGGTCGTTCATGCGGTTTAGGCAACGCAAGAAGGTAGATTTGCCGCAACCGGAAGGGCCGATGAACGCGGTGACCTTGCGGTCGTACATGTCCACATGGACCGTCTTGAGCGCCTGGAACGCCCCGTAGAACATGTTCACGTTCCTAGCGGTGATTTTGGGAGTCAAATTGTGTTGGCTCACGGGTTTATTCACAGCGGCACTGGCCTGCATGGCGATTTGCTCGACTTTGAAGTCCATAGTTTAACCCCCCGTTAAGGCTCGGTGTCGCAGGGCGTGGTCCACGAGGACTAGCGCGACCATCGCCTCGACCATCGGCACCGCGCGGGGCAAAACACAGGGATCATGCCGCCCCTTCCCTTTCAGAGTGGTGTTTTCGTGGTCGGTGGTCACGGTTCGCTGCTCGGGCACGATCGTCGCCACCGGCTTGAACGCCACCCGCATGGTGATCGGCATGCCATTGCTGATGCCCCCCTGAACGCCGCCGCTGCGGTTGGTAGGAGTGGTGACTTGCCGGGTGTCGTCGGCCACGAACTCGTCGTTGTGCTCGCTCCCCGTCATCTGAGTGCCGCCGAAGCCGCTCCCGATTTCAAAACCCTTGCTCGCGGGCAGGCTCATGAGCGCCTTCGCAAGGTCGGCCTCAAGCTTATCGAACACCGGCTCGCCCCATCCCGCAGGGACCCCGCGCGCCACGCACCCGATGACCCCGCCCACCGTGTCCCCCGCCTTGCGAATCGCCTCGATCTTGGCGATCATCTGCTCGGCCATCGCGGCATCGGGGCAGCGCACGATATTATCTTCCACCTGCGCCCGGGTGACCGCGTCGGTGCTGACGCTCGCGGTGAGGTCTTGCACGGTTTCCACGTAGGCCACGATCTCGACCCCAAACTGCTCGCGCAAAACCTTTTGGGCGATGGCCCCTGCCGCCACGCGCCCGATGGTTTCGCGCGCGCTGGCCCGTCCGCCGCCGCTCCAGGCCCGAATTCCGAACTTCTGGTCGTAGGCAAAGTCGGCGTGGCTCGGCCGATATTTGTCGCGCATCTCGTCGTAGTCGCGGCTACGCTGGTCTTGGTTTCTGATTAAGAGGGCGATCGGCGTCCCGAGCGTCAGCCCTTCCTCGCTGAGCCCACTCAGGATCTCCACCCGGTCCCCCTCTTGCCGCTGCGTGACGATGCTGCTCTGGCCGGGCCTTCGCCGGTCGAGTTCGGCCTGAATGTCCTCCGCGCTGAGCGCAAGTCGCGGCGGACAGCCATCCACCACCACGCCCACCCCCACCCCATGGCTCTCGCCGAAGGTGCTGATGCGAAACAAAGTGCCGAAACTACTCCCCATTTCTCACCCATTGTGCCCCGCCCAGCCGCCGCGCGTCTCCCCCGCAACATCACGCCGCAACCCAGTGAGTGAACGACCTCTCACGGCTCTGGATCGTCTGCAAGTACCCAGATACTAAGCGGTCCCTGAATAGAACGTGATGCAGGTCACGAATTAGTCAACACTTGGTTTTCCCACGCTTATTTTTAGTCTAAATCAAAAGCTAAAACAAGGACAATACTGCTTGATTCAGTGGTTGACCGCAACTCCGTTGAAATAGGTCGCTTTCACCTTAGGTACGTTGCTGATCAAGGGATCTTCTGCGTAGAGGTTGAAATCGGCGACGTGACCGGGCGCGAGTTGGCCTAGCCAGTCGCCTTGCGAATTGATGATCGCGCCCATGCGGGTGTAGGCTTCGATGGCCTCGGCGCGGGTGAGGTTTTCCGCCGGATCGAACCCCTCCGGTCTGCCAGACGCGGTGAGAATCCCAACCCAAGCATCGCCGAGGACGATGGGGCGGTCGGAATTGAACGCGAGCGTGAGGCCTGCGTCTTTCACGCTCCGAAATCGCTTGAGCTGGGCTGCGCGCTCACCAAGTTGGACCTTGTAGGCGTGGCCGAAACGATGCAGGAATTCGGGCTGCATGGTCACCAGGCACTGGGCCCGCGCGAGACGCTTAATTTGTTCGTCGCTCAACATCATCGCGTGCTCCAGGCGGTGCCGCGAGGCCTGCCCCGAGGCTTCGAAGGCGTCAAGAGTGCGGTCCACCGCCCGATCCCCGATGGCATGGACCGCCACCGCGTAGTTGCGACGAGTTGCGAGCTCCACCATCTCCACCAACTTCGCGGGGTTGTAGATGAGCTGCCCCGATTCGGTGCGCCCGTCGTCGGGGTCGGTCTCGAAGCGACCGTAAATCGCGGCCGTCGCTGAGCCGATGGCGCCGTCGGCAAAAATCTTCACGCCCCCCACCGAACAGAGACGCTCGTCCATGAGGCCGATCTGCTCTTGAATCTGGTTCGCCTTGAACGCGCGCGGCCCCAGCACGGAGGCCCATTGCATCCACAAAGTAAAGCGAACACGTGACCCGCGCTCCGAGGCGAGGCGATAGGCTTCCAATTCCTTCAGCAAGTGCCACCGCCCGGTCATCATGTCGCTGGCCGCCGTGATGCCAAATCGCGACATCTCCGTGCATGCTGCGAGGATCGCCTCTATCATCTCTTCCAGGCTTGGCTCTGGCGCACGGGAAGTCACGAACTCGTGGGCTCGCTCCAAGAGCACGCCGGTCAGACGACCATTTTCGTCTCGCACGTAGGTGCCGCCGCCCGGATCCGCGACGCTTTCCTCGATGCCCGCGGCTCGTAAGGCGGCGCTGTTTGCCACGCTGGCGTGGCCGTTCGAATGACGTAAAAGGATCGGTGTTTCGCCGCTGATCGCGTCGAGTTGGTCGCGGTGCAAGTGCGCCGCGCCTTCGAATTTTGTTTGATCGTATTGGACAGCGTGAAGCCACGCCCCATCCTCCATCTGGCCAAGGCGGTGTCGAACTGCGTCGAGCACGTCCTCGTGAGTGGAGCAATCGCCGAGATGGAGCTTCTGCAGGTCCAATCCCGTGGGCAAAATATGGCAGTGGCTGTCGTTGAAAGCGGGCAACATCCAGAGCCCGCTGAGGTCGGTCGCTGGGCTCTCAATAACGCCGGCTTCTTCGCTCACGGACTCAATCACGCCGTCTTGAACCACCATGAGCGGGTGCTCGAACCCGGCGAGCTTAAAGTTTGTGAATATCTTTCGCATGGATGATCTCCTGACTGACCCGTTCTGCGCTCTCCAGCGCCCCTTCAATGTAACCCGTCCACATGGTGGAATGCTCCCCGGCGAAATACACCGGCCCCTCCGACCGAATTAACGCCTCCCAGTGGCCCAAAACATAGCCCGGCTTAGGATAGAAAAAGCCTCCGCCCGCCCACTCGTCGGCGGTCCAATCGAACAGTTCGGCGCGGATGTATTCCTCCGATGCCTCTGGCATTAACTTCGCCAATTCGGTCACCAGGGTTGCACCAGCTTCCATCGCACCTCGCTCGGCGAGGGCCATCGCTTGGTCGCCGCCCAAGTACGCCAGCAGCGTGTGAGTCGCCCCTCGAGAGCCATCCCAGAGTTGCTGCAGGATGCCATCGGTCATGACGCGCTGGGTGGTCCAGAACTTATGCTTGAATTGGAGCGCGACTTTGATCGTGCGGCTCATGGCGGCTTCATCAATTGCGTCTTGCTTGGCCTCGCTGAGCCCAGGCTCGAATCTCACGTACCGCAGTGCGTGGGGCGGCAATGCCAGAACCACGCGATCAAAAAGCCGTTCCCCCGAATCAAACCCTAGCGCCACCCCCTCCCCTTCCGCGCGTACATATCGCAAGACCGTCCCGAGTTGGAGGGCACCTCTCAGGCGCGACGCCATGGACTCACAGAATCCCTGCGCGCCATTCGGGAAGCGCATGCTGCTCATCTCGTCGCCCGACCGCTCCATTAAATTCATCCGCCCGCACAGCCAGCCGAGCAATCCGATTTCGTCCGTGTCGTCGCCCTCGTCGCTCCGGTAAATCCCTTCCAAAACCGCTCTCGCCGCCCGGTCAGGGCACTGTCGGTCCAAAAACTCACCGAGGGTCTGCGAGTCAAGGTCGGCGTACAGCACGTTCATCCACGGCGTCTCGTCGAGGTCGAGGGCGAAGCGATCTGCCTCCTCTTCGACCCTCGCCATTGCGGCGTTGATCTCTGGTCCGAAGTCGTCCTCGCGGTATCGAACACCCCGAACGTAAGAATCGCCCGGCCACATATTTTCGGCTAATGGCGGCCCCTCTAACTCGCTCACAAGGTCAATAAGACGCCGGTGGTCGCCGTCAATCCACTCAGCGCCAGCATCAAAAAATCCGCTTTCGGTCCGAACCGTGCGAAGCCGACCGCCCACCCGATCCCTTGCCTCAAATCCCTCGCATTGGACGCCGGCGGCCTCGAGGAGCATCATCGTTCGGAGCCCTGCGGGGCCAAGTCCTACAACCGCAACCTTCACGCCTTCACCTCAACTGGAGTCGAGACTGACCGTAAAACCGGATAGTCCGCGAGTTGCGCGTCGCGCACCAACACCCCGGCCCTCCGCTCTCGCGCGAGCGGCTCAAGAGATTCAAACTGCTGCCCCGGGCTGACGAGAATCATCTCAAACGCGTCCCGAAATTGCCACATCGCCAGGGCCGCCAGATCGTTTTCAGCGCAAGCCAGACCGACATGCTGCACGATCCCGTCTTGCTTCGCGGTCTCCAGCGCCTCGAGCGCCCCGTTCAGTTGCCACTCTTCCCAGGGCTCGCGATAATCCAAAAAGAAGAAGTCCAGCGAGTCTCGTCCCACACAACTCAGCAAGCTGATCAGCTTAGCTTGAACAAAATGACTCGCAACGTCCGATTCAGGCGCCCGCGCACAATCTGCACCCGCCACTGCCATCAGCGGCACATTGGTCAACCTCAAGAATCCTCCCCAGAGCGCGGCCCGCTGAGTGATGTCAATCACGGTTTCGAGTTCAAGAGCGGCTTTGACCAAATCCTCGGCCCAGTTGCCGACGGGCGTGGCGGGTTCGCGAAGAGAAAGCCAGACCGGGGGCACTTGCCGGTTGGTGCGCCCGAAGAGTTGCATGTCTCCATTTTGAACGAACGATCCATAAACGCGTAGAATCGGGAGGATGAATGGCACGGGAAATCTGGTTGTGGGCATCACCGGCGCAAGCGGGGCGATCTACGCCCAGCGATTGCTGCGCCACGCCGCTGGAATCTGGGAGCACATCTATCTCACGATGAGCGAGCAAGCCATCCAAGTCGCCCAAACGGAGCTCGGCGCCGCCCCAAACCGGGAGAACTTTTCCACTTTGGAGTGGCTCGGCCAAGAGTATTCGAACATCAAGCTGCTCAGCGAACGCAACTACTACACTCCGCCCGCCAGCGGGAGCTTCCGGCACGACGGCATGGTCATCGTGCCCTGCAGCCTCGGGACCGCAGGCCGCATCGCCAACGGCATCAGCAATGATCTCGTCACCAGGGCTGCCGACGTATGCCTGAAGGAAGGGCGCAAGCTCATCGTGGTCCCGCGGGAAATGCCGATGAACGTCATCATGCTTCGCAATCTCACCACCCTCGCCGAGGCCGGAGCGACCGTTCTGCCCGCGTGCCCCGCTTGGTACACCAACCCGACGACCCTTGAGGAACTTGCGGACACCGTCGTGGCCCGAATCCTCCAGAACCTGGGCGTCGAACAGACGATTCAGAAGCAGTGGATGGTCGAAAATTGAAGCGCGTATTGATCTTCGGCGGATCGGGTTTCGTCGGACGTCACCTCAAAACTCAACTTGAACAAGACGGATGTGAAGTGCTCATCCCTGGTAGGAGCGCTATGGGCAATTTGCGATGGGATGGGAAGACAGTCGGACCATGGGCAGAGCTTCTCGAAGGTGCCCATGGGGTCATCAACCTGACCGGCGAAAGCGTCGCCCAAAAGTGGACCCTTGACACCATGAAGCTGATCGTGGATAGCCGGGTGGACAGCGCCCGCGCCATCGGTCAAGCGATCCAAGCGTGCAAAACTCCCCCAGCTAACTGGATCAACGCCAGCGCCGTCGGCTTTTATGGCGACCGCGCCGCCGAAGAACTGACGGAGGCCAGTCCTGCCGGGGACGCGAGTTCTTTCTTAGTGGAATGTTGCCTCAAGTGGGAGGGTGCTCAAAAAGAGTTTGAGACCCCCGGCACCACGCAATCTCAGCTAAGAATTGGCTTTGTCTGCGGCAATGATGGAGGCGGTTTACCGACCCTGATCAAGCTCGCGCGAGGCTTTGCTGGAGGCGCAGTCGGCAGCGGGCAGCAATATATGAGCTGGATCCACATCGACGACATCTGCCGCCAATGCAGTTGGATTCTCGACGGATCGAGGTCCGGACCATTCAACGGAACGGCTCCTGAGCCAGTGACGAACGCGGAGTTCATGTCAACCCTCAGGAACCTTTTGGGGCGCCCTTGGTCGCCCTCTGCGCCCGCCTTCGCGCTCAAACTCGCGAGCGCGTTCGGCGCCCCCGACCCCGATGTACTCCTGATGAGTCAGCGCGTTTTCCCGGCGAAGTCTCTCGAGCAAGGGTTTGAGTTCAAATACAAAAAATTGGAGGCCGCATTACGCGACCTCCTAGCCTAACCCCTACTCTCTCTGTGTAGCAAAACTGGTGATGTAGACCTTCAAGATCGGGCCTTCCTCGCTGTCCCAATCTGGGTGCTCGAGCTTGTGCGGGTCCATCTGGACCGTGTACAGGCTCGCCTTGGGCTTAGCGTGGGACTCCTCCTCTTTTGGCTCGCCCTTTTTGGGCTTCTTCTCTTCTTTGGCCGGCTTTTCTTCCTCGACGTGTGCCACGAGATGGAGCACGCGGTTGGCGTCGTCGGCCAACACTCTTCGCAGCCGGGCATAGAAATCTGGCTTTCGCAGGTCCGCGACACTCAAACTGCTGAGCCTTTCGGTTACCGCATCCCGCAACGCAATCATTTCCGGGCTGGGACCGCCTTTTCCGTGCCCGTCGTCACCGCCTCCGAGGTGAATCTTGGAGTTCTTATCCATCTGATAGGCGATGCTGGCTCGCAAAAAATACTCGCGCTCGCGGAGGTTCACGATGAACTCGGGCGCCATGTCCACCAGCGCGCCAAGCGCCGGTTCCGGCTCTTTCACCGGCCCTTTCGGAGCCCGCGACTGCATGCCAAAGTAGCCGCCCGCCGCGAGCATGCCTCCAAGCACGATGATGATGGGAAGCTTCCCACCTTTCTTTTTCTCTTTTTTCTCGGCCGCCGCTTCTGACATACAGTTCTTGTTCCACAAACCCCGGCAAATTTCACATTCAACTTTGCGACTTGCTGAAACCACCCGAACGTCTGTAAAATCGCAATCATGACGCGCGCAATTCTGTTTCTTTTCGCGATGGCGGTGGCCGCTCCGGCTCCGCTTAACCCCCAGCCTATCTCGCAATTCGACGGCAGGTCTTGGTCGGGCATCACCCTCGGGGTCACCACCGATGACGACCTCAAGAAGACCTTCGGCGTGAATAAGAACCCCATTCGCCCAGAAGCGGTTTATGTCAAGACCGTCGCCGACGCGCCGATGCGCCTCGACGCCCTGCTCGATGGTCGTGGCGGAAAAGCCAAGGTCACCGCACTCAGGCTCGAATATCCTGGTCGAGCCCCCAGCGTCGTCGAATTAGAGACTTCGCTCCAAGAGAAGTCGGTCGCCTTTTACGCGGTTGATCGGTATGAAGATTGGTCGGTGCGCGTCTTCCCCTCGCGAGGCATTGCCGCATTCGTCATGGGCGAGAAGGAGTTTATGCGTACCTCGCTGATCCTGCTGATGCAGCCCACCCGGCTCGGCGATTTGGTGAACTCGCTTCGCCGTGAGCAACCCACACCCGTCACAGCATACAACCCGAGGTTCACCGACGACGACCTGCTCGTGACCTACGGCGATATCTCGGTCAGCCTCACCAGCAGCTCGGTAGATTTTCAGCGTAAACGAGACGTGGAGGACGACATTGAGGACGAGCTGCGCCGTCGAAGTCGGGCGCGATTCATGGATTACTCCTCCCGAGGAGCGGCGACCATGAACGCCAGCGTCTCCGTTCGATGGGATGAGCGGCGACAAACTTACACGATCGACGCCACCGTGAGCCTGGCCGGGCGCAATGCCCTCGGCAACGTCTCCGCGAGCGGCAACCAATCCGAAAAGTGGACCCGAATCGCCAACAAGCCTCGCATCACCTCGAGCCGCGACATCTTGAACGTGGTGGACGACGCGCGGACCGAACTAGAACGCAACTTTGATGACGCCGTATTGCGCCAGCGACCTCCGACCAAAGAGCAGATTCGTGCCGCACAGTGGGCGGCCCTGATCAATGGCGCAACCCAGAGCCTTTAGGCTCGCTTGAAGAAACGCTTGTTGACCACGGTGCCCGGCTCCGCTTTGCCGCGCATGTCGATGGTGCAGGGCGTGCCGAACGCGATGTCGGGCTCCACAAAACAGAACGCGAGACCGCACTCGAGCAGCGGCGAATAGACCCCACTGCTGGCCGTGCCTACCACCCGCCCTTCAACGGTGACTTGCATCGCAGGGAACGGCAACCGCTTCCCTTCCAGCCTCACACCGACGAGTTTCTGAGGGACTCCCGCTTGCTTGACTGCGTTGATTTTGTCGCTGCCGATGAACGACTTTTCCTTGCCGATCACCCAACCTAATCCCGCGCAAAGCGGGCTCATTTCGTCGTTTAGCTCGTGGCCGTAGAGCGGCAAGCCAGCCTCCACGCGCAAGACATCGCGTGATCCCAAACCGCAGGCGGCCACGCCCTCCTGCAACAGCGAACTCCAAACTGCATCCGCCTGATTGGCGGGGCAAATGACCTCATAGCCGTCCTCGCCCGTGTAGCCGCTCCGCGCGGCGAAGCAGTTCACCCCGGCAATCTCCGTCTCCACCACCCCAAACATCCCTGCCGCACCGAGCGCATCCGCATCCGCCGATAGCCCCTGCAAAATCTCCACCGCACTCGGCCCTTGAACGGCGATCATCGCCGTCTCGTCGGTGTAATCCTCGATCACGACGCCAAAGTTATTCTGCGCTTTGAGCCAAGCGACGTCCTTCTCGTGGTTGGACGCGTTCACCACCATCCGAAACTCGGTTGCCGAGATGCGGTAGACGATGATGTCGTCCACCACCCCTCCTTCGAAATTTGGCAGCAGCGAATACTGGCCCTGCCCGTCGCCCAGCTTGCTGACGTCGTTGGAAGTCACCCACTCCAGGAACTCCAGAACTCGCTCCCCTGTGAACTTCAACCTGGCCATGTGACTCACGTCGAACATCCCCGCGCCCTCCCGGACCGCTTTGGATTCGGCGATGACGCTGGAGTACTGCACAGGCATCGAATAGCCCGCGAACGGGACCATGCGCGCTCCCAATCGAAGGTGGGCGTCGTGGAGCGGAGTTTGGAGATCGGCGTTGACCATTCCTCAAGTATGCAAGAAATTTCGCCGGTTCTGGCGAGCCTAGAAGGACGAATTTTCCCAAGTCAAGGGCGGTTGACAAACGGCCAAAACCCCTAAATTATGGTGTACGCTTGTCTACTAAAACAAGCATTCACCACTATGAATCCCATCGAACTTTCTCGACTCGCCGATCAGTTGCTGCGCACGGTCCCGCGAGATCCATCTGCGCCTCATTACACCGAGGATTCGTTCCGGTGCAAAATGGCCATCGCCAAGCGGCGGGAGGGTGTTCTCATGATGCCGCCCCAGCCCATCAGTCAAATGTATCTCCTCAAGCGCGAATGGGGGGTCGTGTTTCGCGAGGCCAAGCTCACCTGCCGCCAAAAGGAAGTCATCCAATACCGTTTGCTCGGAAGAACGTTAGAAGAGATAGGGTTGCTGTCCGGATGCAGTCGGCAGGCGATCAAAAACGTGCTGTACCAAGCCTGCCGAAAGATCATCCGCGCCCAGGCTGCTTACCCGTACGAAGGGCTCGCCGAAGTGTATCGTGATGAAATGCTAAGGGGGAGGCGAACGGACTACAAAGGTAAACTCGTCCGTTAATTGGCTCCCGCCACCGTGAGAACATTATTGGTCACCTGTATCGAATGTCATCGCTCCAATTCGCTCGACAGCAAGTTCTGCCGAGCCTGCGGTCATGCACTGCCGCCCGCTGCCCTAACTGAGGCACGAGAGGCAAACGATCAACTCGTGACCGAGGGGTTCAAGCTCCTTGCTGATGGCCGCCACGACGAGGCGTTCCTCGTCGCTGAGAATGCGCTCACCGCCGACCCCACCCATATCCAAGCGCTTAGCCTCAAGGGCGACGTGCTGGAGCGACGAGGCGAGCTCGCCGAAGCTTTCCTCTGCTACGAAAAAGTTGTCGAGCTCAGCCCCGACTCCGCGCTGGATCGCATCAAATTGGATCATGTCCGCCGAATGCTCGCGCAAAATGTCGAGCCGGTCAAACCAAACCGCCGCGCGGCGGTAGGGGCCGCCGTGGCTACGACCGGCCTGGTCGCTTGCATTGGGATCAGCTTGGCCGTGATCATGAGCAATCGCGGCGAAGCTTCACCGGGTTCGACTCAAGGCACCACCGTCGCCCAGAATTTCCCCGCCACGAGCTCCACGGTAAGCAACGAATTGCCTCAAGCCAAGCCCCGAACTCGCGAAGACTTTGACCGACTCATGCGCGAGGCGCAAGCCGAGCAGGCGAACAGCGCGACGGCGCCGGGTCCAACCCGCGTCAATCCCCCGAAACTTCCTGATGCCCAGCAAAACGGGAACGAGAGCGAGCTTTCTGGTGACCTGAGCCCGATGCGGGTCAACGTCGTTCCGACAAACCCCGGCGGGCAGTTGCCCGATACCGGTCGACAACAGCCGCAGCAACAGCCCCAGCGGCCTAGCGTTGACCCGGACCCGACTCCGGAGGGGAGCAACAGCACATCCCGCCCGACCGAGCACGAGCGACCGAATCCAGGCACCGTCGATATCCGCCCGAGCCAAGGCAACCCCACGAGGGTTGGCAACAGTGAGACCATCCCCGACAACCAGCCTTCCGCCGCCACCTTGCGCGAAGTGGAAACGAGAGCCCGGCAGTTCTTCAATGCCGGCGATTATGCCAAGGCCGCCGCTCAATACGAGCGTGCCCTCACTTTAGGCGCGAACCCGGCTCGAACCAGCCAAAGATTGGGGCAGTGTTACGAACGACTTGGCAAGCGTGCCGAGGCGATCCGAGCGTACGAGAACGCGGTACGGCTCCTCAGTGCCCAATTGCAGTCCAACCCCGAGAGCGACACCATCAAGACTTCCCTTGAGGCCTGCAACCAGGCTCTCTCTAACCTGAGGGGCTAAGATGCGGTCCGCTCTGCTCGTCATCGCATTTGGAGTAGCGGCCTTCGCCCACGCCCAAGAACCGGTGTTTCTTATTCACCAAAAGGTGCCGCTCGATGGAGGTGGAAACCCGGTGGTCAGCGATCTCGCCATCGAGGTCGCGGAAGAGTTTCGCACCGTTTTCAAGTTGAATCCGGTGGTCTGGTCCATGCTCGACTCCCAATTTCGGGACGCGGTCTACAATCAACAGGCCCCCGAAGGCGTGTTCGATCCCACCATTCCCCAACTCGAGTCCGTGGCGCGAAATCTCAAGGCCCCGTACTTCGCAACGATCCAGATTAAGACCGACCGAGAGCTTCTCGGCACCATCATCGCCGTTTATCGAACCGGGCAGCGCAAGCCGGTTTGGACCAAAACATTAGAGACCCAAAGCCAAGTCGGTGGCGTGAATAGTCGCCTTCAGGCCGAGAAGGCACTCGCTCGCTCCTGGGGATTCGAACTGAGACAGGGCGTCTTTAAGTCACTCATCCGAGAGATCGCGGCACCGATTCCGGAGCCCGTAGATGGCACCCCCATCACCCCCGACCCAAGCCCGCTACCCGTCGCGCCCGATGACCAAAACATTAGCGACGTGGAAGTCCGAGTCGCTGACCTTCTCAAGAATCGGCAGCCCTCCGAGGCGCTCACCGTGCTTTGGGAAGCGGTAGACCAACGCCCGGGTCATCTAGGCTTACGCAAGCTCTTGATAGGTACCCTTGTGAAGTACGGTCCCTCGGACGACGCGGTCGAGGAGTGTCGTCGCGCCATTTTGCTCTGGCCCGGGGAGGATTCTTTCCGGCTCGCGCGCATCCGCGGGCTGCTGGCCATGAATCGGTCTGACGAGGCCGCCGCAGAACTCAACGAAGCGCTCGTGCGCGATCCCAACAGCCTCGATGTGATCGAGCTCAAGGGGCATGTCGCTCTGGTCCGTGGGTTGCTGCAGCAGGCTCGCGAGGCTTACCTCTTTGTATTGAGCAAGGAGCCTCGAGCGGGGGTGCAGGCGTCTCTGGCTCTTACCGTCGCGCTTGAGGGCGATACGGCGGAGGCACGACGGCTGATGAACACTTTGCCGCCCACCGATCCAGCCAGTACGGCAGAGATTTACCATCGCCTCGCCATGGGCACCCAGCAAGCCATTGAGCGCATGGCCAATGAGATGCGAGAACTCCTCCGCCTGGGCCGACTGCAGAGTGGCAACCAAACTGCGGTCCCCCGTGCTCAGCGGATTTTCAAAGCTTGCGAAGGACTGAGTGGGGTTTGGGTATCAGCCAGAGTCCCAGAAAATCACCGGGCCTCGCACGATCGCCGGGTTTTGGCACAGAAATTGCTGACACAAGCTGCAGCGGAGATTTTACAGTTCGTTCGTAGCAGCAACCCCGACTCTGGCGATGAAGCCACCTTGAGCTTAGGGGAAGCGCTGAGGCAAACCGCCGAAGCCCATCGCGACTACAACGCCGAACGATAAGTATCCGCCGCACAGACGGCACATGAGAAGCGCAATCGAACTAGGACTCGGGCTATTTTTGCTTTGGCTGACTTCCGTCGCCGTCGCGTTCGGTCTAACCAAATTCAGCATCGCGCTCCGCCGACCGCGAACCCCAGAGTTTCTCCAAAACGCGAGTTGGCGGATTCGCACGGAGCGGGGAGCGATGAGGGTTCGATTTCTCGCCACCACCGCTAAAGGATACGAGGTCTCCGCGCCGCTGAGTCAAGACGCCCACGTAGCTCTTCGCCCAGGCGACCAAGTCTATGTCGAGGCGCCCGGACCAGGGGTGGCGATCCTCTTTCGAACCCACGTGATCGGACGAAATCTGGAAACCCACACCTTCTTGCTGCAGCCCGCCGAAGAGACTCGGGTTCAGAATAGGCGCGACGAAGCCCGGCTCCCCTCCGAAGCGGACAACTTCGTGCGGGTGAATGGCGAACTCTCCCAGCTCCTGAATCTGAGTCCCGGCGGGGCGAAACTACGCACCCAAGCCAGCGTGTCGGCGGGTGATTGGGTCACCGTTGACCTTCCCGATCAAGCCCCCCAATACGCTTGCGTTCTGGAAGTCTTGCCCGATACCCTAAACGGGCGACCCGCTAGTGGCGTAAGATTGATGTTCACCGACCCGCGCTGAACAAACCATCTCGTGATTTTCGAAACTCTATTCCTGATTGGCCTCATCGGCTTCCTCGCCATGGCCTCCATGGGGGCACTCCACGGCCACGGACATGAGCATAGCTCCAACGCCCACGACTCAAGCGCCAATCACCACGGTGGGCACCATACGCCCAACGCGCACCATGGCGACAACCACGGGGGACACCATGCCGACGGGACGATGAAGGTCCTTCAGGGGATCCCGTTTCTCTTCTCTCCGATGAACCTGTTCGCATGGTCGCTCGCGGCGGGGGCGGCAGGAGTCCTGCTCAAGCGCCAGTTTGAGGGAGCCGCGCTTTGGGCGCTGGTCGTCACCGCCGGCTTGCTATTCACCTTTGCGCTGGTCCGACCGATGATGCGTCTCATTTTGAACTTCGCCTCGAAGCCAAGCGAGGGGCTGGAGGGTCAGGTATCCAAGCAGGCCGAAGCGATTTCGGCCTTCGACGCCCAAGGCCGAGGCCTGATCAAAATTGTCCTCGACGGCGAAGTCAAGCAACTCCTCGCCACCCTCGACCCCCTCGAAAAGAAGAACGGCCTTGCCGTGAATAAGGGCGACCGGGTCTACATCTCGAGCATTGACCCCGACAAGGGCACCTGCGTCGTGATCGGCGAGCCCTAACCTCGCAACCCCCTTTACGCCAATGCGTATCCTTTGTATGATGATCAGCTAAGATCGTCATACAAACATGAACCTTCTTATGGAGTTGTCGAGCCTCCCCGGGCAGAGTGCTGCAATAAATCTATCCAATCAAATGGTAGTCATCGGCCTCATCGTTGCCGGTGTTCTGTTCATCCCGTTCATCATCAGCCGCTTCCTCACCACGGTGGACGCCGGTACGATCCGCCTCGTGAGTTGGTTTGGCGGCAAAACTAATACCTTCCGTGGTCCTGGAAAGGCGATCGAAATTCCAGTGCTCACCACCGCCACCACGATCCCGAGCAAAGCGATCAACATTGACCTGGACATCGCTGACCAGACCGCCGACATTGACGATCAAAGTCGGCCCAAGCCGATCAAAGTCCGGGTGCTTGCCAGCGCCATCGTAAGCGTGGGCGACACCAACGAGATGATCAAGACGGCCGCCAACAAGTTCTTCAGTAAGACCGAGCTCGAGCAAAATTCGATCTTGGTGGATCTGTTGACTTCTACCGGACGCCGTGCGATCAACCTGTTGCATCACGACGAACTGTTCAATTCCAAGCCTGGCTCCAAGAGCACGCCGCTTCCCGCGATGATCGAGCAAAGCCTCGCCATCAATACTGAAGACGACGATCGCTTGGCGATCATCATCAAGAGCGCCTGCTCTCGTGAACTTCAAGACCTCGGTCTGGTGTTCAATTCGTTGAACATCAAAGAGGTGCAAAGTGAGGTTGCCGAAGCTCGGCGACGCCAGAGCGCAGTAGAGGCGAAGGCCAACGCCGACATCGTACAGGCAGACCAAGAGCGCCGCTCCCGCGAAGCTCAACTCGCCGCTGAACAGGCGGTGAACGACCGCTCGCGTGACCTCGAAGAACGGCGCGCGGAAAACGCGGTGGTGGTCGCGGAGGCTGAATCAAAGCGCCAACTGGCGCTCGCCACCCAGCGCACCGCCGAGCTGCAGGCAACCCAAATCGCTAGCGCGAAGGCCGATGCGGAGCAGATGCTCGTCGCCGCCAGCGCCGCCGCCGACGCCGAAGCCCTCAAGATTCGCCGCATCGCCGAGGCTCAGGCCGAGGGGATTCGCAAGGTGAACGAAGCGATGTCGACCGGAGGCGAGCACTATCTGGCGCTACGCCAGCTCGAAATGCTCCCCGCCATCGCTCCGGAAATTGCCCGAGCTTTGGCCCAAGCCAAGCTGGTGAACATCAGCGGATTCGGCAATGCGGCTGGAGAGGCCACCGGCCAGATCACCCAGGTGATTCAAACTGTCCTCGCCGCCAAGTTGTTCAGCGGCACGATTGACGACGTGCTGGATCCCACCCCGAATGTGCCGGCAAAGAGGGCTCCAGAGAAGCCAATCGAGCCAGCCCGCTCTGGGCCAGACCCAAAGCCCGCGCCTAAGATGCCCCCGCCGATCCTCAAGGACGCCTAAACCCAACCGCGCCCCCAGCCTAGAACTGGGGGCGTGATGCCGTCTAGTCCACGTTCTGCCAGCAGATGACGGGCAACTCCGTGGCGACCTTCACATCTTCGTGGAACGGAACCACGCGGCAGATGTATCCTCGGTGTCCGGCGTGGGCGCTCATAAGGGTCGCTTCAAAGACCGTCGTGTCGCCCTGCTGTCCGGTGTGGGTCATGTCGGTCACCGAGTATTCCTGAAGCTCGCGGTTCGCCCCCACCGTGCCCACCAAAGCCTGGACACGAACATCGCCCGGGCTCAACGAACCCAACGCAACGTACGCGGTGATCTTAAACTCCTCTCCCACATTTTTCTGCGCGCTGATGTCGTCGGCGACTTGGCGGATACTGACACTGGGCCAGGCATCTCGAACCCGCTTGCGCCATACCAGCGCATCTTTCGCCCTCTGGCAATTGTTTTCCTGCAACGCAAAAAACGCGTTGCTGGCGGGCATGTAGAACCGCTGCGTGTACTCGCGGACCATTCGGGCGGTGCTAAACCTTGGAGCCAGTTGCCGCATGCTCTGGCGCATCATCTGCACCCAAGCTGTCGGCACTCCGTTTTCGTTTCGATTGTAAAACGCGGGTGCCAGTTCCTGTTCGATGAGCTGATACAGGGCGCGACTCTCGTTCCAGTCTTGGCGCATCTGATCCGGGTCTTCCCTTCCATCGCCAATGGCCCAGCCGTTGCCGGGCTGATATCCTTCCGCCCACCAACCGTCGAGAATGGACAGATTCAGTCCGCCGTTCGGAACGACTTTCATGCCGCTGGTGCCGCTGGCCTCCATCGGGCGACGGGGGTTGTTGAGCCAGACATCCACCCCTTGCACTAAGTGCCGCGCCACTTCAATGTCGTAGTCCTCCAAGAAGACCATCCGAGGGCTGCCGCCTTCGTGGCGGATGAACTTGGTGATGTCTTGGATAAGCTTTTTGCCGCCATCGTCCTTCGGGTGACTCTTGCCCGCAAAAACCATCTGCACCGGACGCTCGTTGTGGAAAAGGATCTGCTTCAGTCGCTCACGATCGCTGAACAGGAGCGAAGCGCGCTTGTAGGTAGCAAATCGCCGCGCGAAACCAATCGTAAGAAGCCGAGGGTCGAGTAGCGAACCCGCATCTGCGATTTCGTGCTTTCCGGCGTTCTTCTTTTGAAGAGAGCGCATCTGGCGACGGCGCACGTAACGCACAAAATCCGCCCGAGAGTCCTCGCGCAGTTCCCAAAGGTCTTCTTCGGGCATCTCTGAGGCCAAACGCCACATTTCGGGGTCGCTTGAATCATCTCGCCAGTTCGGGCCGAGGTGTTTGTCCAGTAGGTTCGCCGTGCGCTCGCCAAGCCACGTCGCGGTGTGAACACCGTTGGTGATCGCGTCGATGGGCACTTCTTGAACCGTGAAGTCGTCCCATCGGTCGGCGAACATCTCGCGGCTCACTTCCGCGTGGAGGCGGCTCACGCCGTTCACGTAGTTCGCTCCGGTCATCGCCAAGATCGCCATGTTGAACGGCTCTTGCGGGTTCTCCGGGTTCATGCGCCCGTACTCCAAGAAGTCTTGGAAATCCAGGCCAATGCCTTGAATTTTCTTGAGCAAATACTGCTGCAGCAGCTCGGGCCGGAAGACGTCAAACCCGGCGGGCACCGGCGTGTGGGTAGTGAAGACGTTCCCCGCCACCGTCACCTGCCGCGCGGTTTTGAGGTCCACCTTGTGCTCCTCCATGAACTGCTTGAGCCGCTCCAGCGTTAGGAACGCCGCGTGACCCTCGTTCATGTGGCACACGCTCGGCGCGATGCCGAGGGCATCCAAAGCCCGCAGTCCGCCCACGCCCAGCACCATTTCCTGGCGGATGCGCATGTGCTCGTCGCCTCCGTACAGGTTATCGGTAATGCCCTGGTCGATCGCCTGATTCGCCAAAATGTTTGAGTCGAGCAGATAGAGCTCCACCCGACCCACCTGCGCCTTCCATATCTGGACCGTCACGTTGCGATCGGGGAACTCAATTTGAACCTGAAGCGGCTGCTCATCGGCCCCGCGCACGAGTTGGAGCGGGTACTGATAAAAGTCGTACTGCGGATAGTTTTCGGTCTGCCAGCCGTCGTCGTTGAGGACCTGCCGGAAGTAGCCGCGGGAGTAAAGCAGCCCTACGCCCACGAGGGGAATCCCGAGGTCGCTTGCGGCCTTCAGGTGATCTCCCGCCAGCAACCCGAGCCCACCGGAGTAGATCGGAAGACACTCATTGAGACCAAACTCCGCGCAGAAGTAGGCGATTTTGGTCCGCGCCTTTTCGTCGCCATGGTTTTCATCAAACCACGTGCTCGCGCTCATGTAGCGGTCGAGGTCATCCTCGGCCATCTTGAGTTTGCCCAAGAAGAGTTTGTCGCTCGCCAGCCGCTTCTGTCGCTCCGGACTCAGCCGGCGGAGGAGTTGCAGTGGGTTGTGCTCGACTTGCTCCCAAAGCTGCGGATCTACCTCCGCGAAAACTTCCTGCGCCCGCAAATCCCACGTCCAGCGGAAATTCATCGCCAGCTTATGGAGCGAGTTTAAATGCTCGGGAAGTTCGGAGACGACTTCAAACGAGTGCGCATACTTAAGAGTTCTCATGGGAATGGGCCGGGTTTAGATCGCGGCGCCGTTGCCACTCCCCGTATTTTAGTCGGTATTTGGGGGTGGTTTTGTTAGGGGTTGTTCGGATTGGTTCGGCGGGTTCGGTTGGCCCGAACATTCCATCCGAACTACCCGAACTACCCGAACTACCCGAACCAATCCTTACGCCTTAACCAATTCCCGCAAATCCTCATCGTCCACCTCGGCCTTCAGGTCGGCCATGTCGATGAACTTGCGATAGAGGTCTTCGAACCGCTCCGCGCTGAAATCGAACCCTAGTTCCATCAGTCGGTGCTTCAACCCGTGTCGCCCCGAGCGGGCGGTGAGGACGATGGACGTTTGGTCTGCACCGACCAATGACGGATCAATGATCTCGTAGGTGGACCGCTCTTTCAACACGCCGTCCTGGTGAATGCCGCTGCTGTGCGCGTAGGCATTCGCGCCGACCACCGCCTTGTTGCGCTGGACCACCATGCCGGACAGTTGACTTACCAACCGGCTGATCGGCACTAGCTTGTTCAGCACGATGCCGCATTCGACGTTGAAAAGCTCCTTGCGAATGAACAGCGCGCAGGCGACTTCTTCCAGCGAGGTGTTCCCCGCCCGCTCACCGATGCCGTTCACCGTCACCTCAACCTGCCTCGCGCCGCCCATGACCCCGGCAAGGGTGTTGGCGGTCGCCATGCCCAGGTCGTTGTGACAGTGGCAACTGAACACCGCCTTGTCGCTGTTCGGGACGTTGTCAATAATCCCCTTGATGAGGTCGCGGTACTCGGTGGGGAACGTAAATCCGGTCGTGTCCGGCACGTTGATGGTCGTCGCGCCCGCATCAATCACCGCCTCCACGACTTGATAAACATAGTCGCGCTCGGCACGGCCCGAGTCTTCCATGAAGTACTCGATGTCGTCGGTGTAGTTCTTCGCCAGCTTCACCGCCTTCACGCCGGTCTCGAGCGCCTGCTCGCGGGTCATGCGTAGCTTGTGCTCCAGGTGGTTCTGGCTCACGCCAAGTCCCGTATGAATGCGTCGTCGCTCGGCGGGGCGGAGTGCATCCGCCGCCACTTCAATATCCTTCTCGCGCGCCCGCGTGAGGCCGCAGATTGTCACGCCCTTGAGCTCTCGAGCCAGCGTATTCACGCTCTCAAAGTCGCCGGGTGAGCTGATCGGGAACCCCGCCTCAATGATGTCCACGCCAAGCTCGACCAGCGAGTGCCCGATGGTCAGCTTCTGCTCCATCGACAGGTGGACGCCCGGACTCTGCTCCCCGTCGCGCAGGGTGGTGTCGAAGAAAAGGACACGGTTTGGGGCCATGGAGTTATTATACGGGGATCGGAGTTTTGGCTGATTTCAGATTTCAGATTTTAGATTGATCGGAGTTCGGAGTTTGGAGGGCGGAGTTTGGAAGAAGTGCTAAGCAGAGTCCCAAGGCCACACATTCCTGCTTTTCCTACAATTCCTACTTTTCCTGGCACTTCTTGTCGGGTGTGGCTTGAGATGCTGAGCTCTGTCGGCACGCTCTCCCCGGGGCCAGCAAACGGTAGGTGCGGGCAGGGTGCAAAGTCAACTGTGCGACGCGACGCGGTAACCTTCTTTCATGTCGTCTGAAAGAGCCTTGGTCACGATCGTGTTTTCGGATGCGGTTGGCTTTAGCAAGCTGGCGCATGAGTCCGAAGAACAGGCCCTTGCTTTGATCGAACAAGACTTCGAAATTTTTCGTGAAGTAGCCGCACAGCATCGGGGCGAGGTCATTAAGTCCACCGGAGACGGCCTACTTATCGTGTACCAAAGCGCGGTGGAGGGGGTTCAGAGCACCCTGACCATGGTGAAAGCCATGGCGGCAAGGCCGAACACTCGACCCCAACTCAAGCATAGGTTTGGCATACACCTGGGCGACGTCACCCGAACGGAGAATGACGTCGTCGGCGATGGGGTCAACATCGCGGCTCGCTTGCAATCCGAGGCACCCATCGGCGGCATCGCTCTGTCTCGAACAATATATGATGTCGTGTCGGGCAAGACGTTCATTCCGGCGATCCGAATGGGCGAGACTCAGCTCAAAAACATCACGCGGCCCGTGGAGATGTGGCACATCATGCCCGACGCGCTTGACGCCGTTTCCCCCTCTGCTCCCGTCGTGAGCAAGTCCAAACTTCCCCCCGCCCTCGCAATTTCTCTCGCCGTCGTCTTCGTAGCCACTGTTACTACCTTTTTCGTAACTCGTGGATCG
Source organism: Chthonomonas sp. (assembly GCA_031425375.1). Classification (GTDB taxonomy): domain Bacteria; phylum Armatimonadota; class Fimbriimonadia; order Fimbriimonadales; family Fimbriimonadaceae; genus JAFLBD01. The sequence goes on from JANPJF010000004.1 coordinate 518,605, forward strand.
AAGTCAAGTCCTTCGCCGAAGCCAGCGATAGAGGTGCCCCAGAGTGGTCTAATCGTCACTCAGGCGTCCCAGGGAACGATGGGATCCGGTCCGGACGCCGGCGAAGGCAGCCTTGACTTTGTCATTTCGGGCAAGAGCACCATTCCAAGCGGCGTCACCGCTTACGAACTCTCCGCAAAATTAGAGGAAGAGGGTGGGCTGGAGTACCCCTACACCGTCAAGGCTCAAATGGCGTTCACGCCAGGGACGGACGAGGTCATCCAGATTCCGCTGAAGCTCGTCAATCCTAAGGGCGTGACTGCCAACACAAAGGGCACTTATGAGTTGACGGTGGCGGGAAAAACGGCGTCGGGCGAGTTCATATTGCGACGGCAGAATCATCGCTAACTTTCCTTTGTTCACAGAGGAGTTGTTTTGCCTCTTGTGTGGTTAACTCGAGGAATGAAGACAAGGCTAGCCGCCTTAATCGTATGCGTTCTCGCGGGGTGCGCGAGCAGCCCTCAGCCGGTCACCCGAACCACAGCTCCGGTCACTCCCGTTTCGAGCTTTAGTGCGCTCCGGCACTCCGAGGACTTCAAGACCGAGGATGGGCGGGAGATCAAGATGCTCGGCGTGTTTGATGTGGCTGGCGGCAAGATTCGCGCTTGGAACGCTGACGGCTCGGAGAATCCGAATCTGCAGCAACACTTGAGTATCGCGAAGCAACAGATACCGGCTGCCGACCGCTTCCGGTTTTTTGCGGAGAATCAGAGTCGGACTCCCATCGCCATCTCCTATTCGGAGAATGAGTTTCTGACGGACCCGATTCAAACCAACCTTCAAGAAGAGTCTCGGAATCTGCGTCACGCGCTGATCAAGGCGGCCAATCGCCCTCGCGCATGGCTGGTGTTCTCGACGCTCGACGTTCTGCCCGATGGCTCCGCCGGGGCGGTTCGAACGTGGCTCTTGGGCCGAGACAAGCCCTCGCAAGAGCCCGTACTGCTCAGACCCGGAAAGTTTGCCACGTTGGGCGAGACAAAAATCTGGGTGGAGGACGTGAGAAAACAGAAGACCGGGTGCGAGGTCACTTTGCGGGCGGATCATCTGCCCATCGGTTCTCAGGTGATCGTCGAGATACAGGGATTAGAGCCCAAGTCGGGCGTCCCAGGTACTCTGCCGACGTACCGTTTCGGGCCAGGTCCGGTCGGCTCGACTCCGTATTTGAACGTCAAATTCCCGGCAGGCGTTCGCCCCGCGAGCTTGATGATTACCCGGCTGGATTGGCTCGCGTTTGATCGCACGAAGATCGCTTACTCTCCCATCAGCCCATAACGCAATGCGCCCGCCTCAAGTGAGGCGGGCGCGATACTGCGAGCAAGTGCTTTAGGGCGTTCCGCGAGCTCCCGCTTCGGAATTGGCCGCGGGTGCCCCTCCCGCATCGGGAGAGCCGTACAAATTCTGCCCGGTCGGCTCAGTCATCTTCTGGTCCAATGCCTGTTCCTGTGCCGAATAGGTTGAACCTGCGGTTGCTCCCCGCCATAAGAAGAAGCCTCCGATGAGGACAACTGCGGCGATGATGCCAATGACGGCTGGAGTTGGAATCTGCGATTTCATTATTCACCAGGGATGCGACAGTCAATGTTGCTACCCGTTGGAGGGTATGGATAAGCGTCCAAGCAGCTCTGTCCGCCCGTAAACGCAAGTGCGGTCGGACCAGTCTGATCCCATGCTCCTGCCTTGTTCTCGTATCCAGGGAATTGTGCTCCGCTGAGCGCTCCATTGGTCGTTCGGTCCAATCCTCGCTTCGAGATAACGTGACCGTCCATCATGCCGTAAACGGCGGTATCTGCATACTTGTACGCGATGTCGCCCCACTCACTCAAGATGGCATTGCCAGCTGGCTGCGTATCTCGACGAGTGTTGCGTGACCAGGATTCACAAGCCCACTCGCGAGCTAACCACAGGTTCGCGGTTGTTCGATGGCGTTGTCGGAGTTCGACGAGCCCAATGGTGCCCGCTGGCTGGGGATAGGACGACAGTCCCGACGATTCGCGATTGAGGAACTGGATTACACCTTGACCCGCTCCGCAGTCCACCTGCTGATTTAGTCCAGCTTGGATGCCTTTGAAAGCGTTGCCGGCCACTGCCCAACTTCGGCGGTAAGTGCCATAGGGGCTTGTATAGCGGGGACGTGCGTCCTCGCTCGACATCACGATATCGATGTTTTTGAGGTACGGGCGAGTAAAGGTTTCCCAAGTCACAGCCGCAGACGGATCACCGCCCGTTGGAGGCCCGAAGCCGATGCGGACTCGAGGCGGCGTGATGTCGTCGTTGTCCGAGGCGTACATCATGAATCCAAGCATGATTTGCTTGGCATTGCTGACGGCCACTGTCTTCTTCGCCGCGACACGTGCTTGAGCGAACACCGGGAAGAGGATCGCCGCCAAGATGGCGATGATCGCGATAACGACGAGAAGTTCGATGAGCGTAAAGCCCTTCTTTTGGGTTCTGAGTTTCATGGCAAAGGCTCCTTAATTGAGACCATTTTCTGGGCGGCGGCGTTCGCGTCGCTGACCAGCTTTATATGAGTATTGCTAGCATTCAGCCCGATTAGGGCTGAAACTGGGGAGAGCACCACGCGAAGCCTCGCGCGGGCGTCGGCCTTCATCCGAAGACCGGTGAGCGCATCCACAAACTCCTTGCCGGCTTGATTTGCCGGGAGCTGGATGTCGCCCTCAAATTGGGTGCGGCCACGGTTCAACACCACCGCGGCAAAATCGCCGCCGTGGACTCGGCCGTAGCTCGCGACGCCCTTAGCGTCGAATTGAGTCAGGGCCACCGGCTCGCCAGAGGCGAGCAAGTCGCTCTTGGTGCGGAGGTGGGTGAGCTTGGTGTAAAGACTCAAAATCTCGTTTTGCGGGGTGGTGAGGTCCCATCGCATTCCGCGCCGGTTGTCCGGGTCCTTGGCGCCTTCCATGCCCAGTTCTTCGCCGTAATAGACGCTCGGCGCTCCGGGCCAAGTGAACTGGACCACTGCGGCCATCGACGCGCGCTTGCGATCGCCGCCCGCTTCGGTGATGAACCGGGGGGTGTCGTGACTGCTCAGTAGGTTGAGCTGGTTGCGCGAGACCTGCGGAGCGTAAAGCTGGTGCACCTTGATGAGTCCATTCACGAACTCGGTGGGAGTGGTCTTTTGAGTCGCCAAGAAGTTCATGCAGGTGTCGCGGAACGGGTAGTTCATCGAGGCGTCCCACTGATCGCCTTTGAGCCACGGGTTGGCGTCATACCAAACTTCGCCCACGATCCAGGCGTTCGGATCAATCCCCTTCACGCGCTTGCGGAAAGCTTGCCAGAACCAATCCGGTACTTCGTTAGCGACATCAAGGCGCCATCCGCTCAGCTTCGCGCGCGCCATCCAGAAGTCCACCGACTCCATCAAATACTTCTGCACTCCTGGGTTCGCCAGGTTCACCTTCGGCATATATTCCGTACCCCACCATCCTACATACGGGGGATTGGGGCGAACTACGACGGGGTACTCCTTGATGAAGAACCAATCCTTGTACTCGCTCTTTTCCTGGTTCTTGAGCACGTCCACGAACGGCGGGAAGGTGATGCCGACGTGATCGAAAATCTGGTCTAGGACGACTCGGATGCCGCCTGCGTCCATCGCCTTGGTCAGTTCGATGAACTCTTCGTTCGAAGCAAATTCGGGGTCAATGTTGTAAAAGTCAACCGGGTCGTAGCGGTGGTTGCTGGGAGCCGCCATGACGGGGTTGATGTACATTGCGTTGACGCCCAATCGCTGCAGGTACGCCATGCGCCGCTTGAGGCCCGCCGCGTCGCCGCCGTAGCGGTTGCTGTAGGTCGGCACCTCCGTCCAAGGCGTCTTGTTCTTCGGGTCGTTCGCCGCGCTTCCATTATCAAATCGATCCGGGAAGATTTGATAGAACACCGACTTCTCTACCCACGCGGGGACTTCAAATGGCTTATAGGTCATAGGATCAAGCTGATATACATTGTTACGGTCATGCTCGGTCAATCCTTTCGGCCCAAGGGTACGGAGAGTAAAACCATCAATGAGGGCGAACTGATAGTCCACCTTGGCCTTCTTGTCCCAAGGCATGGAGGCTTCGTAGTAATCCACTAGCTCGTCGCCGCCGACGCGCAACATTTTCAAGTTTTTGCCGCCCGTCCGTAGCTCGATGAGCCCAATATCGCCCGCGCGAACGCGGATTTTGAAGGTCAGCTTGCCCTTGTCGAAGTTGAGGAACGGCACCTCTTTTTTGTAGACTACTGCGGTCTCGGTAATGACCGAATCGCCAGTTTTGCCGGGAAGTTTCTTGTAGTCTTCCGGGACCAAAATGAGTAGAGAATTCGTATTCCCATTGCCATCGGAAACGTCTTTGCCTTTCGGGTCAGCAATCCATTCTCCGTCGCGAACGAACTTGTATTGGTAGGTGCTGGGCTGGAGGTTGACGGTGGCCGACCAGCGACGCCCATCCGCCGCTTTGATCATGCGGTTTGCGGTCGCGTTCCAGTTGTTGAACTGGCCCGATACCGACACCTCTTTGTAATCTTTATCCGCCTCGTACACGAACGTGTGTGCTACTTCGCCCGGACCGGGCTGAAGTGAAATTAGGGCGGTCAGAAGCGCGAGATTCATGGAGATTTGACGAGTTCGCGCCGAAGCGAGGAACCACGAACTTTCAGTTCGCAACCCATGATCGCTTGATGATTCCCGGTGATCGGCTGCTTTTCGATCACCTGGAGGAGCCGCCGGATGGACCAGCGCACCATGTTGTCAATGTGCAGATTCACGCTCGAAAGTCCGTTTTCGATTTGATCGCATAGCGTGGAGTCGTTGAAACCGACCACCCCCAAATCGTGCGGGACGGAAAGTTTGTGTTCGCGGGCGGCCTGAATGACGCCCATTGCCATCGTATCGTCCATCGCGACAATGGCATCCGGGCGCTGGCCAGAGCTGAACATCTGGCACGCCATCTCGCGTGCACTCTGGTAGCCAAATTCGGAGTAGGCGACGATGGGATTTTCGACGCAGCTTCGATATCCGGCTTCGCGATCTCGCGTCACCGTGAGGCTCCTCGGACCGCCCAGGAAAGCGATGCGCTGGTAACCCTGCTCCACGAGGTGTTGCGTGGCTATTTCAGCGGCCTTCACGTTATCGTTGTCAATGGCATGCAGCGAGGGCATCTCGGTCGCATTGCCGATGAGTACGAATGGAAATTGGTCGTGTTGCAGGCGGAGGATGCGATGATCGCTCGCCTCGCTTTCGACGAGGATGAGCCCGTCTACACGGCGGGTGCGAAGCAGTTCATCGTAGATCGCGTGCTGCCGACTGGAGTCGGTGGCGATATCCACGCATAGATGCCAGGGGCTGCCTGCCATGGCGTCAACCACTTCGGCTACGAGCATCGCGAAAAATGGGTCGCCTTGGAGTGTGCCGACTTCCCTCTTGAGAACGAGGCCGATGAGATGCGTTTTGCGCTGGCGGAGAGATCGGGCTCGGACATCGGGCTGGTAATTGTGGGCGCTCATGATGCCCAACACCCGGTCGCGAATCTGCGCGTCTACGCGCTCATCGCCCGCCAACACTCGGCTAACGGTGGCCTGGCTGACCTCCGAAAGACGAGCGATGTCTTGCTGTGTTACCCTCATTGGTGAATATTCTCGGCACCTTCGCCAGGAATCATTGCTTTGAGAATTCGTATTCTCAACATTCAGAATAACACAGATTTAATAGATTTACAAGTCTTCACAAAGTTTTTTGCGAATATTCAGTTTGCTTTCCCCGGAGGATAGGCTTCAGCCTGTCACCCGGCGAACGGGCTTTAGCCTAAGCCCGCCACCCAACAAAAAAAGGACGAGAGCTATTAGCTCTCGCCCTTTCCAAAAACTAAATACCCTCGATTAAACGTCGTAGCGCTTCGGACCGCCTTCACTACCCGTACCGCCCGCGGCGATTCGCTTCACGAAGGTCACCAGTTCGATCGGATTGAACGGCTTTGTCAAGTACATGTCGGCACCATAGTGGTACCCCTCGAACACGTCCTTGTCCTGCGCTTTCGCCGTCAGCATGATCACCGGGAGGCTCTCAAATTCGGGCTCGCGTCGAAGGCTCTTCAGCACTTCAAATCCGTCCATGTAAGGCATCATGACGTCCAGCACCACGAGGTTCGGCTTTTCGGACTTGATCTTCTCAAGTCCTTCTTTGCCGTCGTAGGCGGTCACCACTTGATAGCCTTGGCGCTCCAGGTTCACCTGGATAAGGCGCACAATATGTCGCTCGTCGTCACAAACCAGAATCTTCAGGGCCATTTGCTCTTCCCAAACTCGAGAGATACGATGCTACCCCATAGCCACGCCGCACATGGGGAACCTCGATTTTCTTTCCTGCGTTAGGGACCGCATGCGCCTCCAGAAAGTTCTCACCTCTGGGCACTGACCTTCCCTACGCCGCGACTAATACTTGATCAACCGCAACGACGTGTCCGCGATTTCCTGAATGCTCGGCAGCACGAACGTTTCAAGGCTCTTCGCCCAAGGCACCGGGGTGTCCATTCGGGTGATGCGGGTGGGAGGGGCATCGAGATGCTCGAACGCAAGGTCACTGATGCGCGCCACGACTTCGCCCGCGAAGCCGCACGTCTTGGGCGCTTCATTGACGATCAAGAACCGGTTGGTCTTCGCCACCGACTCTAGCAACGTCTGTTCGTCGAGCGGATTAAGGGTTCGAAGGTCGATGACTTCCGCTTCGTAGCCCTGCTTCGCGAGGTGCTCCGCCGCATCCAGACAATGGTAAACATTCTGGCCGTAAGTGGCGATCGTAATGTCCTTGCCTGGACTTCGGATCTTGGCCTGACCGAGGGGGATGATGTAATCCTCTTCGGGGATCTCCTCTTCGATCTTGGGCAACCGGTACAGGTTCTTGATCTCGTAAAAAATGACTGGATTCGGATCGCGCAGCGCCGCTTTGAGCAGTCCCTTCGCGTCGTAGGGGGTTGAAGGGCAAACCACTTTCAGCCCAGGCGAGTTCAAGAACCACGCCTCATTCATCTGAGAATGGTACAGAGCACCGCCTGAGTAGGCACCAGCCGGACCGCGAACGACGATAGGCATGCTCGCGTCGCCCGCGGTTCGGTAATGGTAGGTCGCCATCATGTTGACGATCTGGTCAAATCCGCATGAGATGAAGTCAATGAACTGCATCTCGCACATCACAGTCTTGCCGTTGAGCGCCATACCCACGGCGGTCCCAATGATCGCCGCTTCGCTAATCGGCGCATCGATCACCCGATCCGCCCCAAATTTTTCCTGCAAACCTTCGGTCGTGCCAAAGGCCGAGCCAAGAATTCCGATGTCCTCGCCGATGCAGACCATGTCGCGATTCCGCGCCATTTCTTCTCCGAGAGCTTCCTTGAGCGCCGAGATGTAGTTTTTCTTTGGATTACTTGAAACGGCAGCCATTACTTCGCCTCCTCCGCAAAGACCCACATTCCGCCTTCCTCTGCTTCAGGACTCGGCGAGTTGACGGCGAATTCGACGCCCTTCTTCACGTACTCCACGACATCGGGCGGAAAGTCCTCGTCGCTGGCCTCGGTGGCGTGCTTGCGCTCCGCTTTGTATTTGTCGGCTTCGGCTTGGGTCAGATAGCCCTTTTCGACCAAATACTCCTTCGCGATCGCGATAGGGTCTCGGCTTCGGCCCTTCTCGATTTCGTCCATGGGGCGGTACTTCGCTGCGCGGTCATCATCGTGGTCGCCGTGGCCGTAGCTGCGGTAGGTCTTACACTCGATGATGCTCGGGCCGTTGCCCGCGCGGGCGTACTCGACGCACTGCATCACTTTGTCGTACACATCAAAAACGTCTTGCCCGTCGGCGATCAGCCCCGGAACTCCGTACCCATCCGCTCGTCGCGCGTAATCGGGCAACGCATATCCTAAATGAGTTGGCGTCCCGTAGGCCCAGTGGTTGTTTTCGATGATGGTGATCACCGGCAACTTATGAACAGAAGCAAAGTTGATTGCCTCGTGGAAAACCCCTTGAGCGGTTGAACCTTCGCCGTTGTACGTCAACACCACGGAATCGCCCCCGTTGAGGCGATCGGCATAAACCACGCCGGCGGCCGCCGGAATGGTGCCAGCGAGCATGGAGGTGGAGTGGATGATATGTTTAGCTTTGCTACCAATATGCGACCAATTGTCTCGTGCGCGGCTCGGGGACGTAACCTTACACCACACCTGAGCGCATACTTCGCCGACCGTCATTCCCATCCGGTCATCGTTGTCCCAACCCTGGCGGATGTCCTTCAGGAAGAAGGCGGGCATGTCGCGGTGGATCGGGCTGATCCAGTCCGTCGAACGCAGGCCATAAAGTGAGCCAACCAAAATCCCTTCTTGATTGTGGCTTGAGTAAAGAGTGCCGGTGAGGCGACCACGTCGCTTTTCCTTAGCCAATCGGATATCGAAATAGCGCGCCAGATACAGTTGCTTGAGCAACTCAAGGTGGTCCTCTTTTGTGAGGAGCTCGCGCGGCAGCTGTCGAGGGGTGTCCTCGCCTGCAGCTTGGCCGTTGGACTGTGTCGCGGGTGTGCTTGCCAAAAGGTGTCTCCAGTCGGATGAGCCGGACGTTAACGTCCGAATAAGGCTCGATTGTACCTAAGATACGCCTAGATTCTCGGCTGAGTCGGCACAAAAAAGCAGGGGGTGGGGGGGCAAAAATTGGTGGGGGCGCCCCATGGG
>JANPJF010000005.1:0-351272 GCA_031425375.1 Chthonomonas sp.
GGCCTTTCTCGAGAAAGCCTCGCAAGGGGCACTGAAGGACGAGCCTGCGGCCCATCAGCTAGTTGGTGAGGTAAGAGCTTACCAAGGCTACGACGGGTAGGGGGCCTGAGAGGGCGTTCCCCACGCTGGAACTGAAACACGGTCCAGACGCCTACGGGTGGCAGCAGTGAGGAATTTTGGTCAATGGGCGAAAGCCTGAACCAGCAACGCCGCGTGAAGGATGAAGGCCCTCGGGTCGTAAACTTCTTTTAGGGGAGAAGAGAAAGGACGGTATCCCCTGAATAAGCCACGGCAAACTACGTGCCAGCAGCCGCGGTAAAACGTAGGTGGCGAGCGTTATCCGGATTTACTGGGCGTAAAGCGCTTGTAGGTGGTTTTGTAAGTTGGGCGTGAAATCTCCGGGCTTAACTTGGAGAGGCCGTCCAATACTGCGAGGCTAGAGGTTATTCGAGGAAAGTGGAATTCCTGGTGTAGTAGTGAAATGCGTAGATATCAGGAGGAACACCCGTGGCGAAGGCGGCTTTCTAGGATATACCTGACACTGAGAAGCGACAGCTAGGGGAGCAAACAGGATTAGATACCCTGGTAGTCCACGCCCTAAACGATGGATACTAGGCGTATGGGGTATCGACCCCCCATGTGCCGTAGCTAACGCATTAAGTATCCCGCCTGGGGAGTACGGCCGCAAGGTTGAAACTCAAATGAATTGACGGGGACCCGCACAAGCGGTGGAGCATGTGGATTAATTCGATACTAACCGAAGAACCTTACCTAGGCTTGACATCGAGGGAAAAACTTTGAAAGGAGTTCCCCGACCAAAAGTCGGCCCAAAGACACTTGTTGCATGGCTGTCGTCAGCTCGTGCCGTGAGGTGTTTGGTTAAGTCCAGCAACGAGCGCAACCCTCGTCTTATGTTGCCAGCGGGTAATGCCGGGAACTCATGAGAGACCGCCGGTGTAAACCGGAGGAAGGTGAGGATGACGTCAAGTCGGCATGGCAGTTACGCCTAGGGCTTCACACATGCTACAATGGACGCAACAGAGGGAAGCAATACCGCGAGGTGGAGCCAATCCCAAAAATACGTCCTCAGTTCAGATTGTAGTCTGCAACTCGACTACATGAAGGCGGAATCGCTAGTAAACGCAGGTCAGCTATACTGCGTTGAATACGTTCCCGGGTCTTGTACACACCGCCCGTCAAGTCACCTGAATTGTCTTCACCCGAAGTCCGTGGCCTAACCCGCAAGGGAGGGAGCGGCCGAAGGTGAGGGGGGTAAGGGGGACTAAGTCGTAACAAGGTACCCGTACCGGAAGGTGTGGGTGGATCACCTCCTTTAAGGATAAGCACTCGGAACCTGCAAGTCAGGAACCGACATATCCTGGTCGATCTTAATAATCAAACTATCACGAGCTTTTCGAGGAACACATTGGGCGATCAGGTTTACCTGGTCGCTTTTTTGTTCGTAAACCAAACATAATTTCTCTGCCGCAAGCCCATGCCAGCCATTGAATTCATTGACTACGTCAACCGGAAAGGCGACGACACGGTAGTGCTAGAGCGGCAAATGGACGAGACGGTGGGTTTACTCCCGTATCCGCTCCTCCCCAGCTATTCGAGGAAGCAGGGTCTTCGTGCCGCCGTGTTTGGCATGGTTCCGCTGGTTCCCCAAATTTTGAGCATCGGGGCTAGCCGAAATGATCGGCTGGCCATTCTGAACTCTGGGCCCGGACACTTGGGTGCCAATGCTTGGCACTTTCTTCGTTGTCGGGGTCGAAAGTCCGCTTATATGTGCGACGTGTGGCCCTCCAAAGACAAGCTGCTGATCAAGCTCTGCCGGCAGTTTGGGATTGACCCGGTCTTTGTGAGCTACCGCGATTCGGCTAGGCGGCTGGCTGAGCAGGACAAATCGCGTCGTTACATTTACGTTCCCGAAGGATTGCCCGCCGGTCATTACCCCGCGAAGCCTTTCTCTGAGCGGAGTTGGGAGCTCGTTTCTTTTGGTCGCAAATGGGTTGCGCTGCACAATCAGCTGAAGGAAGGGTCTTTCAAATACGCATTTCGAGATGATGGGACGCCGGTTGCAAATACCCACGATGATTTGATGGCGCTGCTCGGAGACACGAAGATCAGCATTTGCGCGCCCCGCGGCATCACCGATCCGGGGGATACAGGGGGAGTGGAGGCGATGACGCTTAGGTTCTTGCAGTCAATTGCGTGCAAGTGTCTTATCCTCGGGCGCGCGCCGGGAGAGATGGTGGATTTGTTTGGTTACAACCCGGTGGTGGAAGCTTCGGAGGACGACCCGGTCGCCCAAGTTCAGCAGATTCTGGCCAACTTTGGCGACTACGAGCCGCTGATCGAACGAAACTATCAGGAGCTCTTGAGCCGACATCTTTGGTCGCATCGGTTGGTCGAGATCGCTCGGATTTTGAAGCATGATTTCGGGTGGGATATTGTTCAGCCCACCTTCACCCCTCCGGTCACCCTTGATCAAGGAGCGTTGAGTGAGGGATAAGTCGCGGCTGGCCGTCCCTGATTACATTGAACGCGGGCTGCACACCTCGAAGGTAACGGGGGCCGTGACCGAGGAGTTTGTGGAAGTTGCGGGAGCAGATTTGCTGCCGCCTTGCCATCCGAAGCTCGCCGTCGCGTTGACGGCATTGGCGTGCTTTCCGCCGTTGAGGATTCTGTTCTCCTGGTTCGGGCCGAATCGCGATGTCTTCGCGATCATCATGAAGGGGCCCACTTACTTGGTTTACAACGCTCCTCGGTTCTTGTTTGGGCGGGGGAAACGGTCCGCTTGGATCACGGACACTTGGCCCAATCGGGATAAGCGGCTGATTTTGCTAGCGAAGGTGTTGCGCCTGAATCCGATCTTTGTCTCCTATCGGCAGTCGGCAGAGCGACTACGTAGGCTTGCGCCTCATTTGGATTGGGTGTACGTGCCTGAGGCGCTGCCTAGAGATACCTACCCTTCGAAGCCCGCCGCGGAGAGAGAGTGGGACGTGATCACCTTTGGCCGGAAGTACATGGAGCATCACGAGGCGCTCAAGGCCGGTAACGCCGACGGGGAGATCAAATACCTCTTCCGGGACGACGGAGTGCACGTGGCGGCGACCCATGAGGAGCTGCTGAGTGCGCTCGGCAATAGCCGAATCGCAATATGCGTTCCTCGGGGCGTGACCCATGAACATGCGGGGGGCGTCGAAGCAATGACGATGCGATACTTGCAGTCGATGGCGTGTGGATGCCTCGTTCTTGGCGAAACTCCAAGCGAGATGCGCGATCTCTTCGGATATGATCCGGTGGTTAAAGCCAACATTGAGGATGCAGCGGGTCAGATTCGTGAAATATTGGCGAACTGGCCCGAATATCAACAGCTCATCGATCGGAACTTCGAGACTTTGATGCGCGATCATCAGTGGCGGGAGCGGGCGGTGTTCATTACCCGAGAGCTGAAGTCGAAATATAGATTCCGGCTAACTCCAGTTGAGACACCTGAACAGTCCCATCCCGGCTACGACGGACGCTAGTCGCGCTCCAGAACTTGCCTTAGTGTCGCTACGCTTCCCGGACTCCAGCCGCCAAGGCTGTAAAGTCGCTCAGCGTGGTTTAGTCGGAGCTTTGCCTGGCCAATTCGTCCTTGTTTTGCATAGCAATTCGCGAGCTGAATGACCGCCAGCGGATTTTGTGGGCAAAGGCGAACGCTTCTCTCCAGCAGAGCGGCGGATTGGGACAAACCCGTTCGGGTGGGCTTCAGGGCTAGAATTCCGTTGGGCATGCGCTCGCCACGGTAGTAGTCGAACATGGACAGGATGTAGTCCACCGGAAGCGGGGCAAGGCGCGAAATGGTTTGGGCGTCGCCGCTCGAGGCGGGCCACACCGCTCCAAAACTTGAGCCTCCGAACTGCGGCTTTAGGAATTGGTACTTGCCAGCGACACGCAAGAATAGGCCTTGATGAGGCGCGAATGGCGTGTGGTGGCTAGCGTCGATGATTGCGGCGCGGTCGTTGTCAAACTTGACGAGAGTGCACGCGTGCCCCAGATTGGAGGTTTCGCCTTTTGGATTTCGGTAGACCATTACCACGCCAGCCTCGATGCCAATGCGGTGAAGGATGCTCGCGATGAGGACGCTTTGGGAAAAGCACTGGCGCTCTCCACTCGATGCCATGTAGGCGAACTCAAACCCTCGCTCTAAGCTGAACATGGGTACCGCCTTCTTCACCAGTGCGTGAAGTTCTGCGGCGATCGCTTCGCGAGTGGCTGGCTTGGAAGTGGAGACCGACAGTTCACCGCGTTTGGAGTTGATCCAGGGGGTCCACTCGTAACCAGAATGAGATTTGGCGCCTGTTTCTAAAAACGTGTAAAGGCTGGAAGCGGGCTTCGGAGACTTGGTGTAGCGGAAAGACTCCCGCACAAACCCATCAAACTGCTCGCCGCCGTACTCGAACTCGGGCCACGTCTGACCAAAGGCCACCGGCGATAAGGCAAGGACAAAGAGCAGGGTTCTATTTCGCATTTTCGGCGGGTCGGAGCTCTTGGATCATTTCAATCTGAATCGCCTGTATCTCCAGAAGTTGGCGCAATTGGGTTGCGAGCAGATAGTCCAGCTTCTCATGCAGACTGCGCACTTCTTGCTCGGCTTCGATGTTCGTTTGGAAGTCGCTCTCGGAGCGGCGACGATCTTTCGCTTCCACTCGATTTTGACTCATCATGATCACCGGCGCCTGTAGTGCCGCGACGGAAGAGAGCATCAGATTCAGCAAGATGAATGGGAATGGGTCAACCGGCTTGGCGGCCATCCCATTCATTGTGATCCAAACGATCATTGCTAGGAGAAACAGCCCGATGAAGGTCCAAGACCCCCCGAACGCCGCTACGCGGTCCGCTATCTTTTCGCCGACGGAGGAGTGCATCTCGATTTTGGCAACCTTTTCTGCCACTGCTTCGCCTCGGCGGACGTCCGACTCGGGAGCCAAGACCTCGGCGACGTCTGTTTCTAGAATTTCCAACGCGAATTTAAGGCGTGCGCGGTTTAGGCAAGCTGCGCCGATTAGGTCGTCCTCGGCAATCTGGGCTTGCTGGACAAGCAAGATCGCTCGGACTCCCGGCCGAAGGTCGCCGAAACGGTAATTTCCAAGTTCCCGCTGACAGCAAGCGCACGAATTAGATTCCATATCATTGGCAACGCACTAGGAATTGCCAATGATGCGGAATTCTCGGGTCAGCCTACGAATGTAACGAATCGCTCGATCTCGTGCCGATGGTGCGGGAAGCCGTCTTCGGCGCCCTTGCCGATGGCGATGATCGTGGGCAATGTGGCGTGCCCCGGCAAATTGTAAAGGGCTTTCACCTGTTCCGGATCGAAACCGAGCATCGGTGAGCTGTCCCAGCCGTGGGCCTTGATCGTCATGAGCAGGAAGCCAACGAAAATGTAGCTGATGCTGTGTCCCCACTGGAGCATCTTTTCCTCGGGCCAGCTTCGGAACATCGCCTGCTCCTTGTCTGCCTCAGCCTGCCGACCCTCGCCATATCCGGGGTGGACATATTCGATGGCGTTGTCCACCGCATCAGGCATGTCGTTGTAGACCACGAGCACGGCGGAGGCGGCTCCGACCTGAGGCTGACCGAATGCGGCCGCCATCAGCTTGTCTTTCTCTTCTTGACTTTGGACCACAACCACGCGCCAAGGTTGGACGTTCCAGGGAGAGGGGGCGAGGCCAGCGACCCGGAGGATTTCTCGGATCTCAGGTTCGGTGATCTGTTCGCCGGTGTACTTGCGGATGGACTTGCGCTGCTCGGCGGCTTCGGTGACGCTCAGGACTTGATTCATTGTGTTCATATTACCCTCTTTAGTTGCGTACGCAAACAAACGGCTCTTGATCGGCAAAAGTTCCCGCCCGTGTATGATTTGGAAACGCCAATGGAAAATCAGCATACCGATGCGGGGCCGGGGAAGCGAAGTGAGTCGCTGGATGCTCTGCGTGGGATTGCCATCTTGGGTATGGGCTTGTCGGGGCGGTTGCCTTGGGGGACGTTGCCCGCGTGGATGTACCACGCTCAAAGCCCGCCGCCCGGCATGGCTCACAACCCCAAGGTCTTTGGCATCTCCTGGGTGGATTTGGTCTTTCCGTTCTTCCTTTTTGCTTTGGGGGCAGCGCTGCCTTTCAGCCTAGGGAAGAGGGCTGAAAAAGGGGCTTCTTCTGTAAAGATCGCCGTGGATATTTTGAGACGCGGCGCGCTTTTGGTCTTGTTTGCGGTGGCCGCACAGCACTTTCGGCCAGATACTCTTGCGCCTGGCAAGCCCGGCGATGAGTGGGTCATGGGGACACTGCTCTTCTTTGCGATGGCGCTGGCTTGGGGCCAGTTCCCGCGGGCTTGGCCCGCTTGGGTTCGGCACAGTTTGGTCGCTCTTGGGGTGGCTGGGTGCGTGGTGGCGGCATTTTTGTTGCCTTTTAAAGGGGCAACGACGGGATGGGATTGGAACCGTAGCGACATCATTCTGCTCGTATTGGCGAATGTCGCGGTGAGCGGTAGCGCGATTTGGCTGCTGACCCGAAAGCACATTTGGATTCGCGCGGGCGTCGTGGTTGCAATCGCGGCTGCGTTTGTGCTGCGCGACCAGCAACCGGCGCTGGCGCAGATTTGGGGATGGTCGCCGGTGCCAGCAGTGTTTCGATTGGAATTCCACAAGTACCTCCTCTTGGTGCTTCCCGGATCGATGGTGGGGGATTGGCTCAGAGCCTCTAGGAGCGACCCGGCGTCGCACGTCTTTTTGAGTGATCGGTGGATTGTGGGTCTGTCGGCGTTAGGGCTCGGCGTAGGGGCGTGCGTCGGACTTCTGGGCCGCGATCTGGGCATGACGGCGATCACTTGCGGTTTGTTTGGGTTAGCTGGATTCTTGGGGCTTCGATCCGAGAGTTCGTCGTATCGGCGGATTGGGAGCTTTGGTTTGTTGATGCTGGCGATTGGTCTCGCGATGGAGCCTCTGGGAGGAGGCATTCGCAAGGATCCCACTACGATAAGCTACTTCTTCGTGACGGGCGGGTTGGCGTGTTGGGGGTTGCTGTTCTTCAACGCGTTGGAACGCGGAACAGCTTGGCCTTCGAAGGCGGTCTTGCAATCGTTTGCCGTGGCCGGAGCCAATCCGATGATCGCGTACATCGCGATCACCAATCTGGTGCCTGGAGTTGCCCGCCTGTCCGGGATTCACGGGTGGGCCAATGAGCAGCCGTGGTCGCCGTGGGGCTTCGCCGGATATGGATTAGCTCAGACGGTTGCGGTAGGAATCGTCGCGGCGGTATGCACACGAAGTAAGATTTTCATGCGAACCTGAGCATCGCGCGGCAACTTCCCGGGGTTGCGAGGCGTTAAACTCTGAACCGGTGAACGAGGAGAAGTTCTATTCAGACGAGGAGGCGGAGGCCATCTTGCGTGAAGCGGCTCGCCTGGACCGTCCGAGCGGGGCGGGCCAGTCTCGCGATCGTCTGCTCGCCACCGCCGCCGAATTAGGAATCTCTCCTGAAGCGGTTCAGCAGGCGGAAACCAAGGTTGCCGAGGCGGTCCAAACCACCCGCGACCGAACAGAATTTGAGCTCAGTCGCCGGAGCAAACTCCGCGAGCAAGTAATGAGTTTTGTGGGCGTTTCGGTGATGCTGCTGGGTATCAACCTCTTCACCGAGGGCTTCTCGATGAATTTGAGCTCGTTTTGGTCGCTTTACGCGATCGGGATTTATGGCTTCTTTGTTCTCTCGGACTTGTTCCAGTTTTACGTGCGTAGCCCGGCGCGAAATGAGGCGGCGTTCGCGAAGTGGCGCGAGAAGAAGCATTTCAAAGAGGGGCTGATGGCGAACTTTATGCCTCGCCGCTCCGAGCGCCACCGCGTGGATGATCTGCTCGACCACTATTTTTCTATCCATTCCACCGACGACCGGATCGGCGCGATCAAAGCGGTTCGCGAGAGTACTGGTCTGGCCTTGCGCGAGTCGAAAATGTTGGTGGATGAGTATTTCAGCATCCGCGGGCTGTCCTAGTCGGGCGCTTGTTGTGCCACCATCGAAAGCGAAATGATTGACGCGAACGCCGGTCGGAGGTTGCCCTCGTGGATCCTTTGGGCGTTTGCGGTGCTCCCCCTCATCGGCTTTTGGACCACCGGTCTTTTCGATTTGGACGAGGGGTTTTATGCCGCCGTCGTCCGTGAGATGTTGAACCGGGGCGACTTCATCACCCCCCATTACAACGGTTCGCCGTGGTTCGAAAAGCCGATTCTACTGTACTGGCTGGCGGCCCCCACGGTGGCGCTTTTTGGTGAGATGGTTGGCCCTCGACTGCCGAGTGTCCTGTGCAGTCTCGCCGTGTACGCGGCGGTTTGGAATTTTGGTCGCCGATATTTGGGCGAGCTCGCTGGAGACATTGCACTGTTGCTGGTGGCGGGGTCGCTGCTGTTCGGGGTGGTTGGGCGGCTGATGATGACCGACCTGCCGCTTGTTCTGTTCGAGAGTCTTGCCTTCCTTTGCTTCTGGCGCTCATTGACCGATGGGGCGAAGTGGCGTTGGATAGCGGCGGTTTGCCTGGGGCTGAGTGTGCTTGCGAAGGGGCCGGTGGGCTGTGCGTTTTTCGTGCTGATCGCGGGGATTACTTACTGGCGCGAGCCGGAGTTGCGGCCCGGATTTAGAGGGGGGTGGCTGGTGGGGACGATGCTGTTCATCGCGGTGGTTGCGACTTGGTATGTCCCGGCGTATCTGGCGAGCGGCGATGTGTTCGTGCAGAAGTTTCTGATCGAACAGAACGTGGGGCGGTTCACCGGGGGCGACAAGGCGCACACGATGCACGGGATCGGCGCGTGGATTTACTACATCCCGTTTCTGGTTCTCGGGTCGTTGCCGTGGGTGTTCAGCTTGTTCAAAGCGTGGCCCCGGGGTCGCGCACCGGAAGACGCGTTTCTCCGCTTCTGCGCTCGGTGGGCTTGGGTCATTTTCTTGTTTTTCTCGATCAGCGCGGCCAAGTTGCCCCACTACATCCTGCCGGTAATTCCGCCGCTGGCTTTGATTGTGGGGGCGCACGCGGCCCGGGTTTGGCACCGGAGGGGCCACGCGGAGTTGGATTGGCGCGTGGCGAGGGTGCCTTTTGTGTCGATCGTTGCCGTGGCATTGATCACGAATTTGGGGACGGCTTGGTACTACCAGGGCGCGCCTTGGGCGGGCAAGCACTTGGCGGCTCCTCATTCCGAAATCCATGCCCTTACTCGCTTTGCGGTTTCAAAGGGCCAGCCGATCGCGGTGTTCCAGATGCCTCGGCGGCAGGTGGATCGCGGGACGGGCGGGACCAAATTGCAGGAAACCAGCCACCCCTCGGTGGTGTTTTATGCGGGCAAACCGGTCCTCTCGGCGGAGACCGTGGACGAGCTGACCTCGATTCGGGACGAGAAACTGGTTTTGACCCGGACGGGTCGGATGAACCCTTCGATCCTGCAGAGCATAGGGGAAGCGGGCTTTTCGGCAGAGAAGGTGCCGACCGAATTCACTGCCGAGTTTTACGAGGTTTGGCAGCTAAAGCCGCTCTGACTCCGGCTCGGAGGGCGAGAGCCATGCGGCTGCGTCCCTTTGCGGTGCTCATGAATAGGTCATCTTTATGCTGACTGAGCACGGCCATTTCGACTAGGATCACGGGCACCTTACTAAAGATCGAGCCGGTGAGGGCACCTTGTTTTGCGCCGATCGCGGTCTTCTGCTCGGTTCTCAGTCCTCGATCGCGCAGATGACCCTTTAGGACCGCGACGGCAGCGTCGTGGAACGGGATCGCCATCTGTTTGCTCGCCTCGCGGACATAAAGGGGCGGCCCGGTGAACCCTTGCGTGGTGCCGCTTCGCGCGGGGTAGTAGCTCGCGAATCCGGACTCGGTGGCGGCATCGAGATGGAGCCTGAGCATGAGGTCTGACTTCGCCGCGTTTGCGATTTCGGCCCGGCGGCGATTCCGAACGAATTCGTCCTCGCGAGTTTTGGTCATCACGACCCGGTGACCGTCCTTCTGCAGCAGGCCCTTGAGCTCCACGGCGACGAGCCACGCGGCCTTGAGTTCAGTGATCTTTCGACCGGCGGTCCCTCGCCCGACTTCGCTCGGGTGCCCGGGGTCGAGGCAGATGGTGGCCGCGGGCGCGATCACAAAACTTACAGCCAGAAACCCGATCGCCAGTACGCCGCGCACCTGCAGATCATATCTGAATGCGCCGACTTCAAACGGGTGAGTCGTTGGATTGGTTTTTGGCGTACCTCTGGTAAGGATATTCATGCGTAGCACAGCATTTGGCGGCTTTTCGTCTCGTTCGACCATCGCACCCGTGACCTTGGGGCTCATGATTGCCATCTCGGTGTGCTTCTTGGTGAATTGGGCCATGGCGGCAACGCAGCCGCTCTTGGTCGCGCTGATGCTGAACACCGCCGATGCATTGAGCAAGCCTTGGACTTTATTGACGTATCCTTTTGCCCTCCCGGGCGCGGCGATTTGGACGGCAGTTTTCGGGACGCTGTGGCTTTGGATGGTGGGGACGACGGTCGAGCGCGACATTGGCGCGGGACCGTATCTGGCCAGTTTCTTTGGCTTCGCGCTCCTCGGGGGGGCGCTGATTCAGGCGGGTTCGATCGCGAGCGGGCCGTATTTGCTGACGGGATCAGTCATCCCCGTAGGCTGCATCACCATGATGTGGGGCGCCCGGAACCGGAGTCAGATCGTGAAGCTCTGCGGGCTCGTGCCGGTATCGGCGGCGGTTTTGTGCGGGCTCACCGCGCTCTTTGCTTTTCTGGGGATGGGATTGGGTACGCCGTTGATGGGATTGCTTGGCGTGTTGCCGATGGCGCTGGCCTGGTTTTGGGCGGCGGATCAGTTGCCCGTGCGCTATCCGGTCGCTTCCAAAGTGACAGACGGTCAGCGACGGTCTGCCGCCGAGCGCAAGCGCGAACGGGAGCAATTCAACCACTACATCGGTACCGTTCGCGAACGGGAGATGGAGCGTAAGGAGAAAGATCGGCTGCGGGAGTTGTTCGAGCGGAGCTTGATCGAGGATCCGGACGACCGAGAAAAGCGTGGCTAGTTCGTGCCATCTTTGGCAAATGATCGAAGAGGGCGGCGTCTTTTGGACCCCCGACCGGGCCAAGCCCGGCATGGCCCTGCTTCGACACGAGGGACGGTGGCTCGAGTTTTCAGGTTCCATTGAGCAGCGTAAAGCCGAAGACCTGAAAGAAGTTCTCCCTCTGCTCGAATGGGCGGAAGCCCAATCGGAGTCGCGGTGGATCGTCGGGCACGTTGCGTTCGATGCGGCACCCGCCTTTGATCCCGCATTCGTAGTGCACCCGACCGAGGAAACGCTCGCCGAGTTCACCGCTTATGATCAAGTCAAGTCATTTCAGCTCCTCGCTCCCTCTCGTCTAGCGCACGCGCTGCCAAGCCTCTCGTCTGAAGTGGGCGCCGACGACTACTTGGCAACGATTCAAGCGATTCGGGCTATGGTCGCTGAGGGCCGAACCTATCAAGTCAACTTCACCTTCCCTCTCTCGGGCACCCTCGGGGCTGACTACGCCGACATCTTCTGCGGCTTGGTAGAGAGCTTCGCCCCTGATTACGCCGCGTTGATCCTGGGCGAGAGCGAGGCGATTTTGTCCCTCTCCCCCGAGCTGTTCTTTGAACGCGATCAATCCTACGTAAGGTGCAAGCCGATGAAGGGGACAAGGCCAATCGAATCCAGTCCTGAGGAACTGGAAGGAGATCCCAAAGACCGGGCAGAGAACCTGATGATCGTGGACATGATTCGCAACGACTTGGGTCGGGTCGCCGTTCCGGGAAGCGTTCAAGTTCCGCGGCTCTTTGAGGTGGAGGCGTGCGGCACGGTGTTGCAGATGACTTCAAACGTTGAGGCTCAGGTGACCGGGTCCACGGTGAACATTTTTCGGGCTCTCTTCCCTTGCGCCTCGGTCGTGGGGGCGCCGAAAGTGGAGGCGATGAGGATCATCAATGAGACCGAGCGCGCACCAAGAGGGGTGTACTGCGGCGCGATTGGGTTCATGGCCCCTGGGAGGCGGGCGCGGTTCGGAGTAGCGATCCGTACTCTGAAGTTGCGAGGGGATCAGGGCACCTATGGCGTGGGAAGCGGAATCGTCTGGGACTCTGAACCCGAGACCGAGTACGCCGAGTGCCTCCAGAAATCGCTGGCTCTGGCCCCCATTTCGAACCCGCTCGGACTGTTCGAGACACTGCTATGGGAGCCTGAGGGCGGCTACCGATTTCTCGACGAGCACCTTGCCAGGCTAGAGTGTTCGGGGGCGGCGTTGGGCGTTGGTGTTGCGGCGGCCCATGAGGCGCTGCGAGATTTTGCATCGGGGCTTTCGGAACCATGCGTGGTCCGGGTGGAGTGTCAAGGTGGTGGCGCGCGATGCGAATCAAGGAGTCTTCAACCTTGGCCGCCGCGTCTGACTGCTGTTTTGGATATCCGCCCCACTTACTCGGCCGACTGGCGGCTAGCTCATAAAACAACGTGGCGTGCCGTCTACGACTCCGCAAGAGAAAGGGCCGGGTCGGGAAACGAGGTTCTCCTTTGGAACGAGCGCGGGGAGCTGTGTGAATTCACTTGGGGCAATGTGGTGCTGCGGATCGAGGGTGAACTGTGGACGCCGCCCCTCAGTTCTGGACTTCTCCCGGGCATTCAGCGCGCGGCTGATCTGGGGGCTGGGCGGATTTTGGTGCGAGTGCTGACTCTGGCCGATTTGGCAAGGGCAGTCGAGATTTGGCACATTAACTCGGTTCGAGCCTGGACGCCAGTGGACTTGCTCACGCGATCTTGATCTTGGTTATGTATTCTTCAGCGAATTGCACCATGCCCGCCGTCTTGGAGACGTCACATGAGAATGTGACCGAGTAGAGCTCGCGGTTGGTCTCGCAGATGTAGACCGTTTGGGCCACGAGGCCAGAGGTGCCTTCGCGGAGGATGCCAGAGATACGGGTCCATTCGAGTCCACCGATTTTCTCTTCGCGTAGTTGCGTTTCGACTCCCGCCCCAACGCTTTGTTGCACTATTTCGACCGTTCGCTGTGCCGACTCCTCGCCTTGCAAGGGGCTTGAGGTGTAGACGATATTTGCTTCGAACTCGGGAGTGGAAAGGGCGTTGTTTTGTCCAAGCAACTCGGTCGCGCTGGTGGCGATTTTCCGGGCGGTATCGGGGATGGTGATGCGGTGGATTTGCATGGGTGCTATCCGCCGATGAGGACGCTGGGGAATCCGACGGTGATGACCCCGCCGTGAACGGTCATGTCCCCCATCCGGGCGGCGGGCAAGCCGCCGATGGTGACGGTCGCTGACCCCTTTGCAATCGAGTCCGGCGGACCGACGCACGTGGCCATATCTCCCACCCTCGCCGCGGGCATCCCACCGATGATGACCGTGAGGCAACAAGGCGGCAAAATCGGCCCGCCGACGTGAGGTACCGGCGGGGTGGCTGGGCTCGCCATCGGGCAAGTGTGCATATCTCCTACTCGAGCGGCTGGTTGTCCCATGATTAGTTAATCCTCACGATCGCGCCCTGGACCTCTACCAACGTGGTGCCGTTTACTTTCACCGTGGCTCCCTTAAGATTGAGGGCCACTGCGGCATCGAGGGTGATGCTGGGGGCAGACATCTTGATTGAGGCATTCGCCTCGACAGTGATTTCGCCCGAGTCCTTCAATGTAATCTTTTGCCCGGTTTTGGTGCTGACGACAATGCAGTCTGCGGTGTCGTTGAGCATGATGCTGTGGCCATGTGCAGAAACCATAGCCGCACCGGTTGAGTAGGCACCTTCGTGATGATCCAGAAGATAAAATTGGTTCCTGCCGGCTGATGCTAACCGAACATACTGATTACCGTCTGTGTCGTCAAACTCAAGGTAATGACCGACGCGAGACCGAATTCCTCGCCGGTTGACGCTGCCTCCTTTGACAGCTTGGTTCTTATTGCTGGATTGTGCGTCAGGGTTCTTGTCTTTCCGGCTCCAGAGGGCCCCGACTACGATGGGTCTACTGATATCTCCGTGCTCGAAGATCACCAGAACCTCGTCATTGATTTCCGGAATTGAGTAGAACCCTCGGTCCGCGCCCGCCATCTGGCTAGCCTGCCGAGCCCAGAAGCTTTCGTGCTCATCGGTGAGCCAAGGGTACTTAACTTTAACGCGATTGAGCCCTTCCGGGTCGTCGTTGTTGGTCACGATCCCGATCACCGGGTTTGATCCGATGGACCGACGCTTCGCCAAATCCTCTCGGTCTACCAGGCCGAGCAACGTTTGGGAGCGTTTCCCGCTGACCACAAACAGCGTTGAGAACCCTTCTCCGGGGGTGTAGGTGTGGGTGGCGGAGGTGACGTAGTACTTCCCGCTGAAGCGCGAGCCGATGTTGGCGATTTTGACCCGGGTGCCGGAGCGAATTTCCGGGTGGCCGTAGCAGAGGCCCTCGGCCTCGATGAAGGTTCCGCCCATGTCATCGCATACTGACTTTGCGTAGACATCGGCCTGAGCCGCGTCAGGGAATGGATGGTCCACAACCACCATCTTGGCCCGGCCGAAGGCAGAAGTCGCCTTTCCAGGGCCATTTGAGTGACTGATTTCAGGCACCATTTCCGGCGAAGTGGCCTGAGAGATGATCGTCTGCTTATTCAAATGATCCCATGATCGCACTTCGACCTCGGCGACTTGCGACTGGACGCTCATACGGAGACGAAACGAACGAAGCGATTCGCCCCAGTTCAGTTCGATCTCCGGGGAATTGCGAGCCTTGTCCATTCTCTCAAACTTGAGTTTGTCGCCGTCGGCGCAGTAAATGCGAAAGCCATTGATAGCGGCCCGCTCGACGAGGAATTCCCAGTTCGTTTGGTTGTTTTGCAGGAGCCATTCGTGAACGGCCGCGGTTTGATCCGCCTGCACACGGAGTCCAACTTCCTGTCCAAGTTGGCTCGCCAAATCGCTATCCTTCACGTTCAAGAACGATCGTGCCTTGCGACCACGGTGCAGACGGTGGGACTTATCGAAACAACGCACGGTCACCGATGGAGTGCCGATGGCGGAAAGATCCATTTCGAGGCCGACGATTTCGCCGGAAAACACGGGCACCAACTGCCCAGTTAAATTCTGGGCCGAGATTTCGACTTTTTTGCCTTCGGTGAACAGGGCGTTGTCGATCCAGTGGAATTCGGCGTCGTGCAACTTGATTGTCGCCATATCCGGCATGTTGAGCGTGGTTTCCACGACGATTTCGAGCGCGTCATCGTAGACGCGAGGCTCGACGTTGGTCCCATCTACTTTGACCGCGAAATGGGCGACTGTGGCCTCGTTAGCAACTCCATTGGACATGAGAAAATTCCTCTACAAAGAGATTACAGCAGATTTTGCAGCCTCGGGTCAATTTTTCGTCACGATTCTTTTGCGAGTACGACTAAAATGAGCATGAGGGGATTTCATGATTGATCGAGTTGAGGCGGTATTTCAAAAGTTGTTGGCCGAGGAGTTGGTGCGATACGGCAGCAAGGTCATCACATCGGAGAAGCAAATCGTTTTCGGACTGCCCAGCAAGGAGAAGCCGAAGACGCCCGAGCTCTGCGTTTACCTCCAGGGTCTGAACGAGAACACACAACTTCGCGACGAGTCGTTCAAGGTTTTTCGCAAACCAGGCGGGCAGGTCGGCACCAAGCAGCACGCCGCCGTTCGCATGGACTTACAGTTTTTGATTGCCGCGAACGCCTCCGATCACCGCGAAGAGGCGCAGGCATTGAGTGAGGCGCTGGGTGCGTTGATGCGGGTTCAAAGCACGATGTACAACTTGGTTTTGCCCGAGCTCTCGGCTCAGGGCGTTCAGATTATTCAGTTGATGATCGCTCAACCCGACCAGGCGATCCATAAAGACCCGTCGGGATTCTGGCTGTCGCACGATTTGGGGCAACGACCCGCTATCGGCTTGGTTCTTACGGTGAGCTTCAACCCGTTTGAGGCGAAGCAGGTGCGACTGGTGCGCGAAGCGGTGGTTGGATTATTGCCCGCAACCGATACCCACGGTCAGGCGATGCAAAGGGGCATCACCGCCACGCGGCTTTCGATCGCGGGGGTGGTGATGGATGCCCAAGAGAGACCCATCTCCGGGGCACTCATCCAACTCGAGGGCGGATTGGGGCAGACTTCTTCCGATCCCGACGGGTTGTTCTTTTTCTTAAATTTGATTCCCGGACCGGCGAAGGTAAATATCTCCGCAATCGGTCACCACGACGCCAGCATTGCTGTCGAGATTCCGGATCTTGGCGAATCTGGAAATCTAGAGCCCGTGGTTGTCGTGCTGAAGTCTCTGGTTGGGGACGACGCGATCCTCGCTCAACTTCCGGATGGGGTAACTATCGAAGACGGGAAGACGCGGTTGAGGCGCAGGACCCGAGTGGTGAGCGCGATCGGGCGACTTTTGTTTGAGCCCGACGTTCCCGCCGCATATGTTTTGGTTAAATGTGGCGAGGAATCTACGGTGACCGATGGGCAAGGTTACTTCCGTATTGACCTGGCGGACGATGAGAAGTCGCCGGTCGTTGCGGTAGTTCCCGGTCGTGGCGAGGTGGTGGTTCCGGCGGACGAGCCAGAATTTGATCTCAGCGCGCAACCGGCAAAGGCCAAAAAATAGAATATCCAGGTTCCTTGACAACATCCAGGTGTTTTCGCTATGATGAGGTGGGGGTTCCCCCTGTTTGCTTCGGAGTTTTTTTCTATGAGGGTTTGGATTCAGCGGCTCAAATTAGTTCTCGCGGCTTCGATGCTGACGGCGATCTCTTGCGTGATCGGTTGCGGCGGCGAGGTCGGAGGCGGTCCTAGCGGAATCGGAGCGGCCCTCACCAACGTGCAGCTCAGTGCGGCCGTTTTGGCGCTCGGGCTCCAAGACCCTCAGTTGGTTTCGGCCAATATTCCTCCCGGCGCAGTTGCGGCGGTAGATGCCGACGAGTTCGCTCTCACTCTGACGGGCGCTGGCTTTGATCGCCGCGACATAACGTTCACTTTCCCAGTAGGGAAGGGGGTCACGTTCAATGCGGGCGGCGCCACGCTGGAAGATCAGTACATCGCCACGTTCACCCCAGGATTCGGAGTTAGCGGTGCGGTCAAGGTCGTCCCCATGTTCCAAGAAATGGATTCCGCGCCGCGCGGCGATCCTGAGCCGGCCACCGAAACGGTGGTGGAAAACGGGGTGGATCGAGTTCGCGTCAAGCCTCCGCTACGGGCGGATGGCAACCTGCTCTTTGAGATTGCGACTCGAACTGTTCGAACTTCACCCACTACCACCATCGTGATCGAGGCCGGTACGTTGCGCAGTAACGTAACCAACTTTCGCCCGTGGGCAGGACTCTTTGACTATCGCGTGATCGCAGAAAGGCTGCTTAACAAGCTTAACTTTGAGGTTATTCTGGAATTCAGTGGCGGCTCGTTGCCCCTCAACGCCCCCTACCGAGTCCTGTTCACGAGTCGCCAGACCATCAGCATTCTTGAGGAGCCGGGTAATCCAAATAGTGGCTACTCCAAGCGCTTGGTCTTGACCAAGGGCTACAACGAGATCGGTGGGCTCGGTGATCCGACTCTACAGTATTCCGCTCCGGTTCTCCTCACGGTCAACGTGAATGACATTCCCGTGGCGGCCACCGGTATTCGAATCACGGCGATCGAGCAGAGCATCAACGACTCGGTCGGTGGATCGGACGCAGCCGGCGTGGTCACTCGATTTGAACTCGACCTGCCACGCAACGGTAGCAATTTTGACGACGCGGCGGAGCAAGCCCAATTCATCATTATCAATCGGCTCCGGCGATTCAGAATCGAAGCGAGGGCCTACATCGAGGATGAAGGCAGTGTCGGTCGCACGGCGGCGGTCGCCTATGGCGCAACCCGTCAAACGAACAATGGCGCGACGGGATTCAATTTGTTGGACAAGGGCTATGTTCTCTCAATTCCCGCCGGTGTAGGTACGCCTCCGCCAGTGTCGGTGACGATGAAGTCGCAAATCGTCGATATCAATGCAGTAACCGGGGCTCTTGGCTCAGCCACGGGGGATGCGCTGAGAGACGAGCGAATGGTCACGATCACACCTTCAAACGCGTCGATCTTGTTTACTTTCAACGTGCCTGGCGAGGTTCGCGATGACGCGGCTTTCCGGTCACGCGTCAACGTGGTGGATGTCGGCGTGGACTCCGTGCCCAAGGTGGTCGCGGTCGACCTGCCTAATGATGTGGGCTCCCCAGTTTCTGAAGCTGACGACGCCGTCGCCTTCGACGAAGCCGATGATCCTCAAGTTTTGACTGAGGATGCAGATGGCGTTTTCGTCTCGGAAACCGACATCAGCGTGAACGAGCGGGTGATCCGAGTGACTCTCCTGCCCGGCGCCTTTGCGGCCGGTAACGTACCTGCTGATCCGGGGCTCCGAGTTCATACAGCGGCACTCAGCATCAACGCTCCAGGCAACGCGCGCACGATTGCTCTTACGGCGTCGGCAACTCCGGGTGGTGTCAACGTGGGCTACCCGCTTCGCGCCCGTTCCATCGTGTTCTTTGCGGAAGAGCTAAATACGGCTCTCGGGCCTCCTAGTGGGCCGCCGTACAACTTCAGCTCGTTCCAGGATGCTACTGGCAACTCCGATTTTCCTGGCACGGCCGCTGCGTCGGTCGGCATCATTGACCGAAACTTGTTCTATCGCATCCGGGTGGAGGCGCGGTCTGAAACCGGCGGCGCGGGAGTTATCCTCGCCCGCGGAATCCGGGACTTCGATCCGCTCACGACACCGCAGATTGAGGGCGCGCAGTTTGCCGCTCTGGCAGGCGCGGTGCCGTTCACCGAAACGCTCGTGACCAACGGCTCGCTCCGGCTACGATACAACGGCAGCGACGGCCCGATTACCTTGCAACGAGGACAAACGGTCACTCTGACGGCATCGATGACGGTCAACGGCAACGTGGTTCAACTTCCTGCGGGCTTGTTCGAGTTCGAGGAGGCTAATGATCCGGGCAACTTCCTTAGCATCAGCGGGGCCAACGTCACGTTCAACAATGGTGCGCCGACCGGTATTCAGCCGGTCAGCTTGACCGGTGACATCCGAATCCTCGTTCGATACCGAGACCCGGTTCACGGGGCAATGACCGACGACCTCCGATTCGTAGTGACCGGCTCCGGTTCAGGAACGGTGAACTAAGCCATGAAATCTAGCAGCATGAAATCCATTCGCTCGTCTCTCGTGGCTTCCGCCGTCCTTTCCGCCCTCGTGCTTTCAGGGTGTGGTGGAGCGGGCGGTGATGGTGGCACCAGCGGCGGACGCGGGAATCTGACGTTCACCGTTCAGTGGCCCGATCGGACTCGCTTGATCCCGAACGCAGCCAACGCGATTCGAGTCCGCATTTTCCCGGAAGGGGCGAACGTGGGTAATCCTTCGAACGCCGTTGGAACACGATTCGTGATTCGCCCTGGTGGGCTTCCTGATGAGGTCACGGTGTCCTTGAGCGACGTCGCGGCGGGTACGTACGAAGTGGTCGCCGAGGGATTCGAAAATCGGAACGACAACGGCACTCCCGGCGACGACTCTGATGACACACCGGTGGGAGCGGCGCTTTCGCGAGGGCAAGGTCAGGCCGCCATTTTGGCGGGCGGCAGTACCCCATTTACCGTGACGATGAACCCCGAGCTAGCTCGGATGCGAGTTACGATTCGATCCACTTCCGAAACAAGTGCGGCCACAAGCCTGCCCAATACGGGCGTGGTCACCAATGTTCCAGGGAACTACAATCCGGAGGAGCTGTACTTTATTGAGGCCGCGCCGCAGAATGCGGCAGGAACGGCCCTGCTTCTGCCGACCGCGCAAGCCCTTGAGCTGACGTTCAATGGTGCGGGTGGCATGCAGGTGCTGGCTCAGCAGGCTGACACTTCCGGGGCAACTCCGGTTGCTCGCGCGGTTTTTGCAGCCTCTAGCGTTGGTACCGCTGGCTTTCAAATCAATTACTTTGATGGTGGAGGAGCGGGCACGGGTCGCATCCAAATGACCTTCCGGGGCCGGATCAACATTCAGGACCTGAACGCAGGAACACCGGTGACTCTCACTCCTGCGGGCACGGTTACGGACCTGATTGACGTGGGAATCGACGATTTCGGTGTGGCGAACGGTTGGATTCTCGCTCGCGGCGCGAGCGCAAATCAGGGCGAAGTTACGGGCATCAACAACGCTGGTACCGCCCTGTCGGCGCCGACGGTGCTTACGTCCACGGGAAACTTTGGAGTTGTGGGGGCCGGCCGAATTGACGGTGACTACGTGCTCAGCCAGTCGAATAATAAGATTGGTCGGGTCAGCGGGGCCGACAACATTGATCTCGCGGCGGCGCAAGACGTGGCTCAACTCGACGGGAACAGTGGAGCTGCTGGGGCAGCCTACTTCCTCTCGGGAAGCGGTCAGAATCGCTCAATCTCGCGAGGGACCGGCGCCTTAGTCGACCTCACTACGGTGAGTATCGGCGGCAGTCTCTCCGGATTTAATAATTTGGCGGTGGGGAATTTCTTTGATTCCAGCCTAAATCAGGCAACTCCTGCTTTCGTGGCGTACGTGGCGAACGATGACATCGTGCGTCAGTTCGTTTCGGGGACGGGAACGCAGCCTCAAATGATCAATGAGCTGACGGGGACCGATCAAACATTCGCGCAAGTGGTGGATGACGCGTTGGCAAATGGCAGCGTGACGGACATTGCGGGGCTGGGCGCTCTGCTGTACGTTCTGAGCGAGCCTAACGAGCGCATTTATGTGTTCAATGTGCGCGGGGCCAAGCTTAAAGAAATTCCTCTCCCTACCAACGCGGGCGGAGTGGATTACACGCGCATGGACGTCGGCTTCGGCGCGAATCGCGCGATCGTGGTGCTGCGGGACGACAATACGGCGATTCGATTGCCAATTACAATTAATTGAGGAGAGGGGATACTTTTTGAAAATGAAAATGAATGGGTTGGCTAAGGGAATATTGTTTGGAACGGTGTTACTGGCATCCGTCGCGCAGGCTCAATACGGGGTCCCCGATCTCTCTGACTCGCCTGCCGCGGGCACTCAAGCGGTCGTGGATGGCGTGATTCAAACGCTGCGCATTGGCCAGCAGGTCATGATCAATAACCAGCTCGTTACGATCAATGAAGATACTTTGATGCCGCGAGGAGCCAGGGTTGAAGTGGATGGCAAGCCGGCCAAGGTGATCGAAAAGCGAGGCGGACTGAGCATCGGCTTGTATCCGGGGACCTCGTGGTTCCTCGGTGGCGCGATCCCGGTGGACGAATTTGGTACGGTTGAGGGAGGCACGGCGAATGTTTGGGGCACCGTGATTTCAGCTGAATACCGATTGCCGATCAAGGCACCGCTGAGCTTTACAGGTTGGTACTACCTGCCCAATTCCGGTGCGTCGAAGGACCTGTATCAACTCGGCCTCCGATACATGTTCACTCCGAACATTGGGTTCCAAGTGGGCTATCTGGATTCGACCGAGGCCGATGTGGACTCAGCGACCTTCCAAATGGTGTTCAAGTTGGCGTCCTCTTGTATGACCGGCAATGCTTGGGAGATCTCGCTATTGACCGGCTTGTACTATAACTGGTCTGATTTCGTTGTTTCGACGCCCAATTCGCGTGGCGAGCAGGGATTTAGCCGAAAACGAACCACGGGTGGATTTAGCTTTGCATTGCAGGGTGGAATGCAATTGACCAAAACCTACTCGGTTCTTGGATCGTACTGGTTTGTGAACGACCGCAATTTAAACGTGAGTCGGCTGGGCATAGGTTTTGGCGTAAAGTTTTAGTAAAGACGCGGCGGTGGCGGCGACATTTATCTTGACTTTGCTCCTTCGGAGTTAATCAAAAGTATGGGCCGACGTATACCGATATCCCTAATCCTGCTCACCTCTTTGGTGACGCAAATTGGCGCTCAAGCCGAGACGTTGGTGCGCCCTAACACCGGTGCCCATACCAGTACTGTTATGGCACTCGGGTTCTCTGGGCCCGAAGAGGTTGTGACCGTCGGGCTCGACAAAATCGCCTACCGGTGGAATCTTGAGAGTGGCGAGTCTGTCCCGATCCGATTTGCGGTGGGTCGACAGGTCGAAGGGATGGCAGTGGATGTGGCTGCGGACCGCGGCAATCTCGCGCTCGGGTTGCTTTCCAACGTAGATTCGAAGCTTCCTACCTTGCTCGCGTCGGGTGGGTCGGATGCGCTCGCGGCACCCATTGCCCCTGGTGTGGGCAAGGTGGCATGGTCACCCAGCGGCTCGGTCATTGCTTGCATCACTTTTGGGGAGAAGGTCGTGGCAGTCGATACAAAGGGCAAGACCCTTTGGACTTTTGCGATTCCGGAACCCGTTGGCCCTGGACGGCGAGATCCTCGAGCGGGGGCAATTCGATATTCCGCCGATGGCAAGCAAGTCTTGGTCACCTATTACAAAACCAATTCGAAAGCGCTTTGGAGATTTAGGCTCGATGCCGCGAGCGGCAAAATGGTGGGTGCGAGGGACGAAATAGCCGGAAACCCGATTCGGAGTGCCCTTGATGGGGCGGGCAATGTCGCTTGGGCAGATGCGGACGGGACACTTAAGTACTGGGGCGCAGGGTCTAAAACTGCGAAGAGCGTAGGCCCCAAGGCGGCCTTTGCCCGCGCGGTCGCGTTCTCTCCGGATGGAGGCGCATTAGCAGTTTCTCTCGATGGGGTGGCGGGCAAGCCGGGCCGAGTTGCGATTTGCGACGTCAAGAGCGCTCGGGTTGTTGCCGACGTTGAAACGGGGACTTCCGTGGACGCGCTTGGCTTCTCCGTGGACGGGCGGCGGATCGCTTGCGCAGTGTTTCCCGCTGACCTCGCCGTGCTGGACGCCTCGAACGGCAGGACCCTAAAGAAATTCTCGAAGTCCGGGGCGCTTCCGGTCCGGATGGGGTGGAGTCCGGACGGGAACGCGTTGCTATGGACGACCGAGTTTGCCTTTGCGCAGGCGGCGGGAATCTCCATTCGCCCATCGTCTTCGTTTGATTTTTCATCCCGCGCCATTTCTTCGTCCCCGAGTGGGAAACTCATCGCGGAGAGTAGTGCAAATGCCGACCTCAGCCTGAAATGGGATGCGGCTCTTGGCCGAGTTCGCGCTACTTTCCCCGGGGTAAGCGGCGATGCGGTTACTGACAAGATTCCGACCAACGACCCTCCCAGATTGGTCGCGCTATCGGCGAACAAGTTTGCGGTCATCTTTCGGAGAACGGGCATGGAAGCGTGGATTTACTCCGTTGCCAAGGCACGTGATTCAGTGATCCCGATTGCGATGATCCCCATCCCGGCCTCGGATATCACTTCAGTTTCCCTGCATCCCAATCGCCCTCTTTTGGCAGTGGGCTCGTTGGATCAGCAGATTCGTCTTTTCCTACTTCCGGAGGCCGGGGGGCCGGGATCGCAGGTTCCGACATTGTCTCGTAGCGACCTGACGTTGATCACCTCCCGCACTGGCGACTGGGTGGTGTTTAACGAGGATTTGGGTTACTACGACTCTTCGCCGGGCGGCGATCGGCTGATCGGTTTTCAGCGGCAAAACGGGGGGAACGTGGACTTCGTTCCGGTCTCGAGTTTGGCGTCGCAGTTTAGAAAGCCGGGTTTGATCCAAGAGATGTTTGCCGGTACTCGGCCTTCGGCGTCTGATCTGCCATCCGCTCCAGCGGTGGCACAAGCCGACAAGGTGGGTGGGCTCGACGTGATCGATGTTCGCGGGACGACGATTGTCCGGGGAGCGATGTCTAACACCGATGTGCCGATGTGGCGGACCGACAAGGGAGAAGTCGAGATCGTGGTGGACGTCTCCGACGCGATCAACAAGAACGACATTCAAGTCGCCAATGGGACGGGTGGTAAGTCGGCGGGCGATGGGCTATTGGTTGAAGTTATTGAGGACGATCGATTTGTCGTTCGGACGAAGTTGTACCCCGGTCAAAACAAGATTCGAGTCTGGGCGAACACTCGAAATGGCAAGACCGCCGAGGACTTAATCGAAGTTGAACGGACCGGGGGGACCCCCAAGAACGATTGGAATGTGTTCGTGCTCGCCGTGCCAGAGTTCAACAAATTGCCTGCGCTTCCGGCAGTCCAGCAGGATGGGCAGCAGGTAGCCGACTTCTTCCGTGCGCAGAATGGCAAGGGTGGTCAGGTCAATGTGAAGCAGGTTCCCACCCAGAAGACCAGCACCAAGGAGATCATTCAGCAGCTCGACGAATTCACCAATTCGGTGAAGGAAGGCGACAGTGTGCTCATGTACATTTCATCGCACGGCTTGCCCGATGAACAGGGCCGCTACTTCATTGCGAGCAAAGACATTGATACTCAAAATGCTCTGGGGACAGGCATCGACTGGTCTCAGGTGCAAGACCGCCTGACTAAGATGAATCGACAGGGGGCGCGGTATGTGGTGCTGATCGTGGACTCCTGCTTCGCGGGCCAAGCGATTGCGGGGCGAGCTTTGAACCCTCAAGCGAATGAGCCGGCGATGTCCACCATGCGCGCCCTGCAAGGCAACACCGTGTTGGTCACCAGTAGCATGCCCGGTCAGAAGAGTTGGACTTTGATGCCGGAATTCTTACCTAAATCTATGTCCGGCACCAAGCTTCCGGCTCAAGGAATGAGCTTATTTACTCATGCGCTATTGAGGGGTTTGAAGGGTGAACTCGGGGCTCAGGACGCGAAAGGAAGGATTAAATTGTCGACTCTGTTCGCTTTTGTTAGCCAAGAGGTCGCCACGGTGGTGAAGAAGTATCAGGAAGCCGCGGAAGGCGGAGAGAAGGCCGACTTCCGACAGGTGCGCCAAGACCCTTGGCGTTCGCCGTTCGACGATGACATCGTCATTGCTCAAGTCCCTGCCCGATAAATGTCATGAAACGACTCATCGTTGCTCTTAGCGTGTGCGCCATCGCCGGTCAAGCCTGGTCGGAGAGTCGAGCGCTTTTAGTTGGAGTGGGGAAGCACCAGCACCTCACGCCGGTCTTTCGGTTGGATGGGTGCGAGAATGATGTCCTGGCGATGGCCAGCATCGTGGGGCAACTGGGCCAGGGCACTGTCGCCACGACCACTTTGCTCGACGCCACCGCCACCAAAAAGGCGGTTCTGGGCAAGCTCGCTGAAATCGCGAAAGCCTCAAAACCCGGCGATCGTTTTGTCTTCTACTTCAGCGGGCATGGGACGATGGATAAGGAACGAGATGTCCTTGCGTTGGTCCCGTTTGACGCCAAGCAGGGGCAACCCGATACTTGGTTGCGCCGCGAAGAGGTCAACGCCGCGCTGAACGCGATCAAGGGGAGCAAGATCGCGATCATCGACGCTTGCCATTCCGGAGGGTTGGTCGGGAAAAACATCGACCCGAACTTCAATAGCCGGTTTGCCGATCTCAGCGGGCCGAGCCTGTCCAAGGGCCCGGGGGCATCTTGGCGCGTGCCCGCGACCATGGTTGAGGAGGCCGAATCCTACCAAGAAAGCGAGGATGTGCAGTATTTGATGGCTTGCACCGTAGACCAGCAGGCTTGGGAGTTTAAGCGCTCGCCTTCTAGCGGTAAGCCGAGTGGCGTGTTCACTCACCATTTGCTTGATCGTCTGCGAAACCCTGAGAGCCGACAACAAACTTGGGGAGCTCTCATGGGCGACGTCTCCGCGGACGTTCAGACCAGCCTCGCCAAGCACGAGAAAATTCAAAATCCGGTTGCAAGCACTGCCGCCGCGACCGCCCCCATCGCGGGGGGAAGTGCCCCCGCTGGGCCGCCCGCGAGCCCGGAAACGCTCCAGCAGCTCTTTTTGCGTAGTCAACCGGATCGCGATATGCTCCGCATCACGTTCCCGGAGGGTGCGAATCAGCTTCCGATTGAGGGGCGACTGCCGATCACAATTCAGGTCGAACAACGTGGATTTTTGATCTTGCTCGTGAGCCGGGGCGAGGAGGCCGCGCTGCTGTATCCGCAACCGTCGCGCGGGCAGACGCTCACCGAGTCTTTCATCAACCGTACAGGCAAGCTCACCAAGTTCTTCCTTGTGGGCAAGGAGGTTGGAAGCTATCAAGTTAAGGCATTCCTATTCCCCGCGAACGGTGCCCAAGACTTGGGCGTGCGTCGCACGGCCGAGGAAGTTTTCAACGCTTTTAACAGCGGGCGAAAGGTGACCGACCAGTCTAAATCTGGTCTCGAAGTGGCCACTGGGGATTACATAACATACGAATGGACCGTGGAGGTGGCGAACACCCTCTTCGGAGACCGCAAGGTCGTGACAGCGGCCCTCCCTGCGTTCAATTCGAAGATGGAAAACGACGAGGACCCGCTCGCACAGTATCTGCGGCGAGTGTCTGTCGCCGCGGGCATTAAAACCCCGCTGACCGATATGGACGAGGCTAGCCTCACTCGGCTTCTTAATGCCCTCGCGACCAGTTCCGTACCCCTCTATGACGAGAAGATTTCCGCTGGCCTCAAGCTCAACAGTGCTCTCGTGAAGCAACTCAAGGATAAGAACGCAACGCCGAGTCCTGAGGCGAACATGACGTACCTCGCTGCGCTATTGCCAGGTGTGGTGGCTCCCATTGGGAAAGGTGGACGATGAGAAGACTGCTGAAACTCGGGGCTTTGCTCGCACTCCCATCCTTCGGCGCTGCGATTGATGTGCTGCCCCGAATGAAGGTGATGCTGGACGAAAGTCCGGTCAATGTCGGCGCGGTGGGTGGCACGATGGACCGATTCTATGGCGACGCCGAACGCCTGTTGAAGGTCTTGGCTCCCGGCACCACGATTGATCCGAAGGGGAACCGCCTCCGCATCCTCAAGGGCGGCAAAGTCTGGATCGAAATCCCCCGCGATGCCCCTGGCCCCGTTTCGACTGAGGCGCTGATCTACTCACCGCCGGGTGCAATCACGCCCGCCAAAGCGCGTTACGATGATCTAGCGATGGAAGACCGCGACCTTGGGACGGCGGTCAACATTGACTATTTCGCGGCGCTTTTTGATGTCACGGTTGACGTTCAAGGCGAGACGATCCAGCTCTACACGCCAAAGTTCTGGCTCAAGCGACTAGGAGTTGATGAGGCTTGGGTGGGCTCCTACCAAAACGCCCCGAACTTGGTCGAAGACTTCGGAATCACGCCCCCCGCCAAAACGTTGCGCCTTTGGGTGCGGCCCACTCGAGCGGCATTTGTGCAGATATATCGGGTCGCTGGCGGCGAACTCCCTCGCCCCATGTTTGGCGTCGATGTAGTGACCGGTCAGCCCAAGCAGTTCACGATGGGCGACGTTCCGGCACCGGTCAAGGCAAGTCCGACGGACGAAGCCCGAGCCGAAACGACGTTCTTCGATAAAGCCGTTGGCTCCGTGGGCCTTTACGCCGCCGTGGTCAGCACGAGATCGGTGCCTGACCCTCGCAAAGCAATCCTCGACGGCACTTTGAAGCCGGGCGAATTCGCGGTCGTTGGTTTGCGGCAAACGGTTGCCGAGGTTCCACTCTCGTTTGGCGAAGCTAAGGTTAACGCGGGAGAGACCTGGCTCAAGCTGGAGGAGCGGCTGAAAACTTCCGCTGAATTGCTCAGGGCAATCAACGGCTATCTCAGCGCCGAGGCTCCCAAGGCGGGGGCGAAGCTCACCTTTATCGAAGGCTCCAGGGAAGTCGCCGATTCAGGCTCGACTTACACCGAACTCGGGTGGTACGGCGTGCAAACCCGCGACACCCTCGCCAAGCTGGCCGCCGATTGGGTGGTCAAAGAATCTGACATATTAGCGGCGAATCCTAGCCTGAACGGCGGCGAACCTAATCCCGGCGACCTCATCGTCCGCATCGCGCCCAAGGTTCCGGTCAACCCGGTGAATCCTCCGCAACCCGGCAGGTTCATTGACCAGATCATGAGACTTGCCCGCACCGCACGCCCGCTCACGGAAGCCAGACTTGACGGTCCCGCTGGGAATCCCCTCCCCGAGGGCACCAAAGTGAATGCGCTGCAAGAGGTCGAACCTGGCCTGATTCAGGCCCTAGTCGGCGACGAAGAGGTCTACTTCCGCAAGGATGACCTCATTCTCCCCTCACGCCCCGAGACGCCCGAGCCATCGCAGCCGATGCCGAGTTCTCCGGAGCCTGTACCGATCGCGCCAGCGCAACTCGGCACGCTTTCGGGCTCGCGGGCGCTGGTTCACAACGCGTTTCGGTTCATCGGTACGCCGTACCGCTGGGGCGGAAGCTCTCTCCGGGGCGGCATCGATTGCTCCCATTTCGTGCAGGAAATTTTCCGGTACACCAAGTTTGCCAAGCCACCCAGTGCGCCGGTGATCAGCCAGGAGCAGGTGGGTCAAGTGGTTCACCGCAAGCCCGGATCAGCCACCATTTGGAGGGGGATGCGTTCTTACAATGCCTCGAATGTGCCCGACAAGCTCACGGCTCTCCGGATCGGTGACCGGTTTATCCACCAAAAAACGCCCGGCAAAGCGATAAGTGGACATCGTCACACGGGCATTTATGTCGGGCGAGTTCGTTACCGGGGGCGGGTTTACAATAACGCGGTCGTCCACTCGGCGGGAAGCAAGGGCATCACGGTAGACGAGATTACCGGTGGCCTTTGGAAATCGTATCGATACAGCGTGCGCGACGTGAAAGTCGCCACTCCGAGGACACGATGAAGAGGTTTCTCATTTTGCTTTCGATTGGATGTGCGGCTTTGGGCTGGAGTCAAGGCGGTCACGGCATCGTTGTGGCGGTTAGCGATCACCCGGCTCAGCCTGCGGCGCTTCGCACCATGGGCGCACCCTCGGACGCTTTCCGGCTCTCCGCGATGGTCCAACGATATGGGCTCAAAGTCCCCGCGACGAGCCAACTCGTCAGGTCCAAGGCGACTGGTAAGGCGGTGCGTGATGCTCTCGCCTCCGTAAAGGCCCAAGCCAAGTCTGGGGAGAATGTCGTGTTCGCTTATAGCGGGCTCGGCACATCCCTTTCCGGCGGCCGCGCCGGGCTGGCCGTGTTTGATAGCGTCATGGCGAAAGACGACGCGGACCTCTCCATGGCCGAGCTCGTCCGCTGGGCGGAGGCGATTGAGGCGAAGGGCGCCAAGGCGTGGTTTCTCGTTGATGCGGCGTGGTCGCCGCTCTCGCTCGGGAGCCGAGAGTTTGAAGACCTCGCCTATCGCAACGTGACCAAGTTCTTCGAGCGGAGTGGCAAAGAGGCGGTGCTTGATCCGGTCTATCAGGGTCCGGGGACGTTTCTTTCGGCTTCCTCGGCGAGCGGAGCCGCCTACGAGTGGAAGATTAACGCCTCCGACAACCAGTATGCGGGCGCGTTTTCAACCCAGCTCGTGAACTACGCGCTTCGTCCGATGTCCGAGGGGCGGGTGCCTAAGTTTCAGGATGTGCTGATCAACCTCGCCAGCGAGTTTCGACATCGGTCCTCGCAGGGCTATATGCCCGGAGAAACGATATGGACCAATCTTTGGTCTGAAGCCACTCCTGGAGATGCGACTGTTCCATCCGACCGGGCCAGCACTCCGTTCCTTGGTCTGAAAAAGGCTTCAGGCGGCTCTTCAGGAGCGATTGAAAAATCGTCTAAGTTCCGCCTCGGGTTCGAGATTGATCTCTCGGTGAAAGGGGAGGAAGCTCGGCGCAACTTGCGCGAGACGGTGTTTCCGCAATTCGCGAAGTACGTGAAAGAGAAGCTGCCGACGGTGGAGCTCGTGGAGGATTACAGTTACCGCCCGGACCGAGTGGTTCGCTTCTTCCCGTCCGGCAAGGGCATCGGCGCGGTGCTCTCCGGCAGTGCGCTAGAGCCAGGAATCAAGCGCGCGGATGAAGACCACGCGACCGGAGGCACCGTCGCCCAGGCGATGGAAGCGGAGTTCGACGACCGAGGATCGCGCCAAAAGTTCCGATTGAGTCACGTAATCCGCCAACTCGCGGCGACTCAAGAGCTGTTCATGCTGCCTGAAGCCCAGACCCCAAGTTGGACCAATCCGCTGACGCTGGCCCTCCCTGCGGCTTTCGTGAACGAGCAGCGCTGGTCAATATCGTTGAATCCGGCCGAGGCGGGCCTCGCCTACGTCTTCGCCCGGGCGGACTGGAATGGATTGATTTCGCTGGTCCTGCCGTTCGACGCGGCCTTTGGGGACACCTTTGCCGCCGCGAAGCAACCGACGATCCTCCCGAAGAAGTCTCAGGCAGACTTTATCGCGTATGAGGAGGCCGCTCCGCCCGTCGGGCGTGTGGCAGTGCGCGTTTTGTTCGTGGACCAAAAAGCTCTTCCCAACGGGAAAAACGTCACCGAATCTCTCGAAGCCACGCTCAAAGCCATCCGCGCCAATTCGGTCCGGTGGACCTTTGCTGACACGTCATATCTCCACAAACGGTAAACCTACTGTAGAATAAGTTAATCATGAACATCCGAATATCTTCGATGCTCCTGGCCGCGACCCTCTTCGGGTTCGTGGCGGTGGGCGTTCGGCCCACCGTGGCTCACGCTACGCCGAGCCATTTGTTACCTATGTTGGTCCTTCAATCGGACTTACCAAAAACCGCCCTCAAGCGCCCGCAGCTCAAAGAATATCTGGGCATCGCCAAGGAGGGCACGATCAATGGCGGGATCTCGGAAGATACCTTTGAGACGCTCGGCGATCTGATCGATCGGTTCTTCGACGCCCCCGGCGAACTCAGCCGAACTGAGAAACTGATGCTCGCCACCTTCTTTGATGATGCGAAAGCATGGTTTGATGCCGCAGAAAACGATGAACTCGGCGGCCCCCGAGACCCAGCTCCCCGGGGAACGAGCGCGATGTTTGCCGCTTCAACGGCCGCGACAACCGCACCCTCAACGCCTAAGCCGACGACACCCAAACCTGCAACTCCAAAGGTTCGGGTTCCTGGCGTTCACGTGAAGCCAGTCTTCACCAGCGGAGCTCGTAGTGGAATCGGATACGTCCGCCTCACGATCAGCGGTCGCTCGAAAGAGATCATTCAGATCCGCGCATCCGCGGGAGGCAAGGATCTCACCCGCAGAGCCACCATGATTCGCGACCGATTCCGAGCGGCTCAGTCGAGTAGCGGCTTGTGGTGGTCGCGCTTGTACATCGCCAAGGATAAGGGCGAGTGGGTCGTCCGCTCTCGAAGCTACAAGACGGTGTTCCTCGTGACCGCCGATGCGAACTGGGCGAAGGCCCGGGGTCTTACCACGCAGCAGCTTGCCGGAGCCATCATGCACGACATTCGACGCACTATGGACGAATAGTCCTAACCGTCGTCGTACAACCGGGGGACTAAGCGTAGGCTTAGTCTCCTTTGATTTTTAAAATTAGTGGATTTCTTGTTGCGATCCGGAAAGTTGTCGCTATAATGGGAGACGCCCCGCACCATTGCAGGGTGATTTGAGGAGATTCAATCCGATGCCCGAATATTTGGCTCCTGGTGTATTTGTCGAAGAAATCGACAGTGGTAGTAAACCGATCGAGGGCGTAGGCACAAACACCTGCGCATTTGTTGGTTACGCGAAAAGTGGTGAATTTAACAAGCCTCTTTTCATTACGAGTTGGACTGACTTCTGCCGTATTTTCGGCGAAGACGAAAACTTGGTGATTGGCGCCTTAGCCAAGGAAACCAAGAAGTCCCCCGCCGAGATCCTCGTGTCTCGACGCGCGACCCGCAAGACTTTGCTCGAGTTCTCGAGAGACGTCTGCGAAAGTATGGGAATGAGCTGGTCAACGTTCGTTGACAAGTACGACATCCCACTCAGCCCCAAAGCCTACGTGGACGGTAGCTATCTAGCTCACGCGGTCCAAGGTTATTTCTTCAATGGCGGCGGTCGCGCTTACGTGATCCGCGTTGCCACCGAGGCAGACGTGACGATGGTCAAGACTACCGGCTCGTCCGCGCCGGCCCAGACGGCAACTCTTGAGCTTGGTGGTTTCACCGTAAAAGCTCTCGAAGCCGGTTCCGGCGGCAATGACGTCGAAGTCGTGGTTGAGCACGCCGAAGCGCCTGATTCATTCAGCGTCAAGATCACCAAGGGCGGCAAGACGGAAGAGCTTGGCAAGGACAAGCCCTTCACTCCCGCTACCTTTGCTAAGGCGAAGTCGCAGTTCGTTGAAATTTCTGCTAAGACGGAAGTGAAGGAGCGACCCGACATGGGTCTCTTCACGATGGCTGGCGGCATTGACCAGTCGAGCGGCACCTTGCCGGTCGTACCATCGATGCACGAGTTGGCCCGAGTCTCCGCGGATGATTTCATCGGCGACGAGTCAAAGCGAACTGGTTTCAGCGCCCTCGCCGAGTTGGAAGATGTGAACATGGTTTGCGTCCCCGACCTCATGGCTGGCCTCTTCGAGTTCAAGTCCGTGAACGGTGCTGAAGGCATCGAAACACTGGTGATGAACGACAAGAAGAAGCAGAGCATCCTCAACGCGCAAGCGATGTTGGTGGCGTTCTGCGAAACCATGGGTGACCGCATGGCGATCCTCGATCCGATTCCGGGTCTGAGCCCACAAGAAATGCGCGACACCACACTCTCCGCTCCTTGGACCTGCAAGGCCGGTCAAGCCGCGATCTACTACCCGTGGATCAAGATCAATGACCCCACCCGACGCGGTAAGAACGGCGAGCGATACACCATGATGTGCCCCCCAAGCGGCCACATCGCCGGTGTTTGGTGCCGAGTGGTGGATACGGTTGGCGTACACAAGGCCCCGGCCAACGAAGGTCTCTACGGAGCCATGCAGTTGGAATGGGAAGTCAGTAAGCGCGAACAAGAAATCCTCAACCCGAACGGCATTAACTGCATCCGACAATTCCCGGGTGAAGGCATCAAGGTCTGGGGTGCACGAACTTTGGCGACGGTGAACAACCCGAGCTGGAAGTACGTGAACGTCCGACGCTTGTTCAACTTCCTCGAGTCTTCGATGGAGCGCGGCCTGCGATGGGCAGTCTTTGAGCCGAACGACATGGACCTCTGGGCTCGCGTCCGACGCAACCTCAGCGCGTTCCTCTGGGTTCAGTGGAAGGAAGGCAAGCTGTTTGGCGCGACGCCAGACGAAGCGTTCTACGTGAAGTGCGACCGCGAAACGAATCCTCAGGTGATGATTGACCAGGGTCGAATGTACGTCGAAATCGGCGTCAACCCGGTCAAACCAGCGGAATTTGTTATCGTCCGCATCGGTCAGTGGTCCGGAGGCAGCGAAACCTCCGAGCAATAACCACGCTCCCGGCGCGGGGCCAAAACGCCCCGCGCCCAACCTAAGATCTAAGGAGAACTAACAAAATGGCTGAAGTAGTAGGCGCCCTGCGCTGGTATTTAGAAATTGACGGCATCACGGAAGGCATCTTCCGAGAGGTCACTGGTCTCGACAGCGAGACCGAAGTTATCGAGCATCGAGTCACCGGCAAGGGTGGCAACATCATCGTGCACAAGGTGCCCGGTGCGCTCAAGTGGTCCAATATCGTGCTTCGTCGCGGCATCACCGATGACAAACGATTGCACGAATGGCGCGACAAGATCGAGCAAGGTCAAGTGGAAGCGAACCGCAAGAACGGCTCCGTCACGCTCTATGCGCCAGACGGAACTGAAGTGTGTCGGTATAACTTCAAGAGCGGTTGGCCCTGTAAGTTTAAGGGACCGGCCCTTGATGCATCCAAGAACGAAATGGCAATCGAAGAACTCGAGCTCTGCCATGAAGGTCTTGAGCGCATGAAGTAAGTCTTAGACCATGAACAAACCAAAAACAGGTCTACAAACTGAATTCGACTTCGTCTTGCCTCGCGGTTACGTGGGGCAGGACGGACTCGTACATAAGAAAGGCAAAATGCGACTGGCGACGGCGATGGACGAAATCGCTCCGTTGCGCGACCCTCGGGTCAAGTCGAATCAAGCCTATCTTGTCATCATTCTCTTGGCTCGAGTGGTCACCCAGTTGGGCACGCTTACCGATGTGGACACCCATATCGTGGAGAACATGTTCACGGCCGACTTGTCGTATCTGCAGGAGTTTTACCGACAGATCAACGAGTTCCAGCCTGAGACAGAAGAGGAAGACCCGGAGGGAAACTAACTGGATATCCGGTGAAGGCGCTCTATGAGGAGATCGCCTACATTGCCTATCATTTCCACTGGCCGCTCCTCGATATTCTCGAAATGGAGCATCAAGAGCGGCATCGTTGGATCAATCAGATCAGCGCAATCAACCGCCGGATATCCGGAGATGATTAGTCCACTCGGCACCCGAACGCAACCTCGTTGAGTTCGGGTGCCATCAACGCTTTTATGAGCCTATTCTGTGCCCATGATGACCTTCACGCCGACCATCGGAATGTCACAGGAACGCTTCCTCACGCGATTCCAGCAGGATCAGGTTGACCGCGCCTTTTGGGATGAGCTCAAACATAAGTCGTCTAATCCGCATCGCTTAGACCGAACCAACGACGCACAGTATTACCAGCGCGCGGAAGAGCTGAAAAAGAAGAACTCCCGCCAAAAGCAAAAGGGTGAGCCGAGCGACGAAGACCTTCTGAATCTGGGCGCGGAAATGAAGGGGATGGTGGGCGTTCGGCCAAACCCGAAACTCATCGAGCATCAGCAGTACCACGAAAGATGGAAACAGCTGAGCGAGCAAGTTGTAAAGCCGCAGGCGGAGCCCGATCTCGATTCTCCGCTCAGCGCCAAAGCAACCAAGAACCTCCAGCGCCTTCGCGACGACGACACCGAATGGTTCGCACGGAACAGTGCGGATCTCGCCGCTGGTCTGGGTTCATTCAGTACTATTGCCGGCACAGTTGGCTTGGTGACGGCAGCTGCGTCATTCGCCGCCGGGATGACCGTGGTGGGGGCACCAGCGGCGATCACTTTGGGGACGGCTGCGACCGCCCTAGGGATGACAAGCATCGCGGCCAAGTTGTTGCAGGGCACGGTCGTGGCGCTTGATCCAAACACGGCCGAAGGGTCAAGCTTGCCGCACTTTAAGGACGCGGCCCTTGACGGAGCGTTGTTCGGAGCCGGAAAAGGGGTCAAGAAAGTCTTGGGTGGGGCCAAAGACTTGGCTTCGGTGGAGCGCATGCAGGGCCTGGCGTTCCTCAAAGATTGGCGGGGCATGACTCTCCAAGTACTGCAGAAGATCGATAAGATGATCCAGTTTCTGGGCACAAAATTCGACAAGATGCGGTTACAGCGCGTCTTCGGGCCGAGCGGATTGCTCCAAGGTTCGGCGGAAATTAAAGAGCGCGCCCTCAAGAACATTCGACAGATCGAGATTGTCCAGGACGTGCTCGAGCTCACCAAAGATGGCTTGGAGTATGGGGAACACCTGGTCAAAATTTTCCTCGGTGTCGTGAGCCATGTTCGTGAGGGCATC
This sequence comes from Chthonomonas sp., assembly GCA_031425375.1. Classification (GTDB taxonomy): domain Bacteria; phylum Armatimonadota; class Fimbriimonadia; order Fimbriimonadales; family Fimbriimonadaceae; genus JAFLBD01. The sequence continues at coordinate 35,377 of JANPJF010000005.1, forward strand.
GGCGAAGGGATCGAGGAAGTTGGCGAATTCATCGAAGGGACCGGAATCAGAATCACCGATGCCTTGCGAGATGCGGCTCATCAACTGATTGATTTTGGATTCGCGGGGCCCGAGGTGCTCGCGCGGTGGGGCGTCTCCGAAGGGACGCGCATTTTGAGCGCGGGACAGCGGGCGGTCATCGGCGGCGCACGTCGAGTTGCCTCGGGGGCTCGCACCGGTATCCGCAGTGCCGTGCAGGCGGCTAACCGATTTATCGTCCGGTTCGCGCACGGAGTTAGCCAGGAAGTCATCGACATTCTCGTCCGGGCACGGCTCATCTCTCAACGCGTGCTGGCGACGGGCGAAACGATTTTTGAGTGCTTCACCGAAACGGCGTACAACTCGGTCAATCGGATTCTCGCGTTCCTGCATCCGACCGCGGTGTACACGGGAGAACAGATTCAGCATCTGATGGGCTTGATCTCGGCTACTTTTGGTGGCGCGACGATTTTGGGGATGCAACTCGCCCAGCTCATCGTGACCCGAGCGGCAAGGATGTTTGGCCCGGCGGCGGGCGCGGTGGGAGGCTTGTTCCGGCGGGTGTACACGGCAGTTGGTGGCGGCCTCCGGACCGCTTTCGACATGGTCTTGCAGCTAGTCCAGCGGGGCCGAGAGTTTGGCGAGGGCACGCTTACGCCCGCGATCGGCTTCTTTGGGGGTCTCATCGGCCGGATCGGTCGGCGGATATATGACTTTGTCTCTGGCCAGTTGGGACACCTTGTTCCGGTCGTCGGCTTGGTCGCCGACATGATCCGGAATCGGGCGAGCCAAGGGCAGGATCTTCTAGCGCGGCTCACCGAGAAAGGAGGAAGCGGACTCCTCGCCATGTTGCAAACGGGGGTTCAGCGCGGATTCATGTTGCTTACAGGCCTGCGGGGCGTCGGGCATACCGCGGTGGATGCCGCGACTGGCCTCGGAATGAGTGCCGTTAACCGAGGCGCCGGACTCGCGCAAGGGCTGATTTCGAGGGGAATTGGGGTCGTCGGTTCAATTGTTGAGAGAGTGACCGGGTTTCTCACGGATCGACTAGGATTGGGTACGCGCACGGCGCACGGCGCGGTTTCGCTCGCGGAACGAATTCTGACCAGGCCCGTGTCTTTGATTGCGGGCCACCTTCCCCCGTTTGCGGTGCCCCTTGCTAACCGATATCTGGCAGGGGCGGGTCGGATCGGGGCGGTGATCCATGGGCTGGTTGATCGAGCGGGGACGGGCGCCGCTGGAGCGGTGGGCTGGACTGGACGTTTGCTGACTGGGATGGCGAACGCGGCAGGTTCAGTTGGCCGAGCCGGAGTGGGGATGCTCGCCAATCGAGCGATGGCCTTTGGCATGCGAACTTCTGCTATGGCGCATCGCACCGTGGACCGTGTAAGCGGAAACGCGATGGGCTTCATGTCCAGGATGGTCAACCGAGTGCGCTCGATGATTCAAGGCGGAGCGACGTTGGCGGCAAACCTCATCCGGTCGCCTATCGGCACCGCCCATACGGGAGTTCAAGCCGGAATTCAAGCGGTCTCTACAATGACCACTCGAACGGCCGCGTTCACCCAGGGCCTCGTCGATCGTGGAGCGTCGATGCTGGGTGCCTCGGCTTCGAATCCGGTGGTAGCAGGGGCGCACGCGGTGGTTGGGTTCGCCGAGCAAGCTGCCGCGAGGGCAACCAACGTGGTCGCCGGGGTGACGGACTCCCTCTTTGGCTGGCTCCAGCGAGAGGGCACCGGATCGGAGCCCGCGGTCGCCAATCCGGTGGGGCTTGCCCAAAGTCTCAAGCAAAAAGAGCGTCCTGTACATCTTCCGCCGCGCGTCCGGGAAATGCTCGCGAGTCAGCTCGGCTTCGACCCAAGCATGGCCAGAATCCATGCAGGCGCCGAATCAGGTCGAGCAGCAAGTTCGTTGAAAGCCGAGGCGTTCACGATCGGCAGTGACATCTTCTTTAATCCTGGTCAGTACGACCCGCACTCCACGCGAGGTCAAAGTCTCCTTGCGCACGAGTTAACCCACGTCGTCCAGCAATCTCAAGGCCGTTCTTCGACGCAGCAATTCCGGGATTCTGGGGGCGACGCAATGGAACTAGAGGCCCAAGAGCAAGGCCGGGCCATGGCACTTGCGGTTCGAGATCGACGGCTCGGCGGCATTGACGCCCACGAGGTCGAACTCCGCCGCGCCGACGGGGCAGTGGTTTCCGACGAGGACCAAAACCGGCTCGCCAGAATTCAAGAGTTGACCGAGGCAAAGGTCATCACCAAGGCGGCAAACGCGGGGATCACCCGACTGATTTCGGCCACCGTGAACGTGGACGTGATTCTCGACCTAGACCGAATGTCGGACGACGAAGCCGCCGAATTGTGGTCTCAGCAGATTGTCGCTAGTGTACAAACCACTGCCGAGCCGACCCGTTCGCCACGCTCCACTCTTCAGCGCAGCGTTCAAAGCGACCTGAATGCCTCGGCGCAAGCCCGCCTGGGTGTCGCGCCTGGGATGCCCGCGCCATCCGACATTGATCTCAACCGTCGCCGCACCCAGCAGTACGCCGACATGTATCTCACGAATCCGGCGGTCTTCAAGTGGGCGGGCCTTGCCGCATTTGCCTCGCGGTTGGTGGGGCAGGGCATCGCGGGAAGCCAAATCGGTCACGCCGCGGCTCCCGGTCTCATGGCTACGGGTACCGGGCCCGGCATGGCGGCAGGTGCCGCGCTCGCGGCAAACCCTCTTGATCGTGCTCTCCTTCAAGGCAACCGCCTGATCTACGACAACATTTTCTGGATGCACATGGCCTATCAGCAGGGGGGCATCGAGCGCATCCGACAAGCCCACGCGGAAGGAAGTGTCCCGGACGACATGCTGGCCGCTTGGGAGCTCATCCAAGAGGGCCGCGACACCAACGACGACACCAAGATTTGGCAAGGCAATCGTGGATTCGCCCGTTATGAGCAGCAGGTGATCGTTCAGCCTGTCTATGACCAGCACCCGATGCTATTTGGTGCCTTGTCTGCGGGCATGGTCTCCCCGGCTCCCGGTATGGAGCCCGGCATGAGAATGCCCTACGACGGCGAGTTCCTACAGCAAGCAAGTCCGGGCGCGAATATCGGCAACTCTCAAGACCGATGGAACTGGGTGGACAACCAAATGCTTCCCCAATGGCAAGCGCTCGAAACGCAGCAACCGGAGCGAATTCGCTACCTCGTGCAAGAACTTCGGGAGTCGGGCGGACTGGTCAACACGTTTGAAGACTCCGACATCCGCGAGGGGGTCGCCACCCGCTCCGCGGAAGATCTCGCGGGAGTTGCGGGCACCGAACGGGTTCGCATGGTGAATCGTCTCCTGAGTGGCTGGATCGCCGACGAAGATGTAGATGCGGCCGTTCGGTTGCTCGAATCTATCCAATCCGAAGAAGAACTGGACCAGGTGGCCGGTGGGATCGCCGAGTCCATGGACGGGATGTGGTCGAGCCGTCAACGCGCCCGGCTTCAACTGGCTCTCGCACGAGCCCGCGCCAAACCGAAGACTCCGGCGCAGGCGCCAGCTCAGCCGCGCTTGTCGAACAACCCGAGGCGTCAAAATGTCTCGCCGTCTCGGCATAGCAACCGCCAACCGCGCACCAACCGCCGAGGGCATCGCAACCCGGCTCAACCTGAACCTGCATCGCGCACTGAACCGAACGAGCAGCAGCGGTCTCCCGTGCAGCGCGAGTCGCGAAGCAACGTTGATGCCGTCCGCGCCGCTCAGATCGCGGAACTCGCTCACGCCCAGCGACTTGCCGAATTCGCCGACGATACGTACCAGGGTTCGGGTGCCCCATCCGGCTCGACCCGGCTAGACGGTGATCCCGCCGAGCTCCAGGCGATGGGTCTGACCCCGGGAGACTTCCACGATCCTGACTCGGGCTTCGACGCCGCCGTTTACCGCGAGGCGGGAACGGGTCGAATCATCATCGCCTATCGAGGCACTGAAGCGGACTCCATCCGCGATTGGCGCACGAATGCCGGTCAGGGTGTGGGGATGGACATGGAGCAGTACCGAAGGGCGGCGACTCTTGCTCGCGCCATCCGACGTGCCTATCCAGAAGCTCCGATGGAGATTACGGGACACTCACTGGGTGGAGGGCTCGCGACCCTGGCATCGGCCGCGACGGGCATCCCGGCGACTACTTTCAATGCCGCCAATGTGCATCCAGACACTTACGGCTATAGCGGTGCCGACCCTTCGCGGGTGCCGGTGGGATCGACGAATTACACCGTAGACGGCGAACCTTTGACCGCCTTTCAGGGCTACGCGCCGACCATTGGCACTGGCCTTGGCGGGGTTGCCCTTAGTCCTTTCGGTCCTGGAGGCGTCATCGGAGGAGGATTATTGGGACGCCGAATGGGTGAGGGCGTTTCCCACAGTCCACTGAGGCACGTCACCATGGAAGCCCGAAATGCGGACGGCAGTGAGATGGGCACTTTTGAGCATTCGGCGGGGCACGGGATGGCCGGAGTTCGGGGTGCGCTCGAGCACCGCCGAGCGGAGTTGGAATCGCACACGCGCGGTGCAGAGGGGAGTTGGTAGACCATGCAAACCTTTAGAATTAAGAAGTTGAGAAGCCGAGTGACCCTGAGGTCTGATGCGTCTACGAGTAGCCTGCATGGGACCTCTGGCCCAGCCCGGCCGTCCCTTCAGTTTGCCCAGCCAACAGGGCCGAGCCGGGACGGAACCATGGCACTCCCTGAAGAGAGCGCAACTCAGGGCAAAGGTGGCGAGGGACAATCTTCAGCGGTTAGTGCAAAAAGTGCGGATCCGCAGAAGGTCTCGGAGCGAGTTTATGATTTAATGAAACAGGATCTCATCATTAGCCGAATGAGAAAGGGAGCCGGATAAAAATGCCAATTACGAAACTTGTTCCAGATATCACCGGGGGGAATAAACCGGGGAAGCAGAGTTACGACAAACTGCCGGGGCCGGACGAGGTCGCGAAGAAGACAAATCAGGTTGAGGACACGGCAAAGGAAAGCGCTTCTGATGCTCTAAGGTCGGAGTCTGAAAAGGTTTCGGAAGGAGTCGGTGGCTCGGGGGATAAGGTGAACGGCGATAACGCCCCGGCAGCCAATTTCAAAGAACCCGCTCCCCCCGCCGCTCCTCCGGCCGGAGGGCAGCCAGCGCCTGCGCCGGCCGGCGGGGCAAAGGCTGGGTCGGCGGGGACCAGCGGCGGCATGAAGCGCATCGTTACCAGCCTCAAGTTCTGGGTGCAGGTAGACGGTATCCAAGTCGCAGGTTTCAGCGAGTGCAGTGGCCTTAGCGTCGAAACCGAAGTGTTCGACTACAGCGAAGGTGGACTAAACTCGTACACCCACCGGCTCCCGGTGCGAACCAAGTACAGCAACGTCACCCTTAAGCGAGGCATTGACGACGCCCAGGACCTTCACAAGTGGTTCATGGATAGCATGAACGGCAATCCGGCGAAGCGCAAAACTATCGCAATCAGCGTGTACGACCACGACGGGAAAGAGGTGAAGAAATGGGAGCTCAAGGGCGCGTACCCGGTCCGCTGGGTCGGTCCAGACCTCCGCACCGACTCCGGCTCAACCGCGATTGAGACGCTCGAATTTGCGCACGACGGATTCTCGACCAAGTAATTTGCAATGGACGCTGCGCCCCTCAACCCCGGATTAGAGATGCTCACCCCGCCCGAATCGGTCGGGAGCCTCATCGGGTTCGTAAACGAGCTCACGGAACGGACGCGCCTGTTCGAAGCCGAATCGGTACCGAGAACAGGCCTTGTGGAGCCGTTCCAAGGACAAATGCTTGGCGAGCAGATCGCGGCGAAGTACCAGATCGCGGTCACCACCCAGATTCAGTGGGATCGACTCAGAGAACGATATCTGGTCCGCGCGGAAGATGCCCGAGATTTCACTAAGTGGCTGGTCCGCTGGCAGCAATGGCGTCTCAACGCCATGTACGGGGCGGAGGAGCCAACCGCCGTTGCCTGGCGAGAGGCTCAGCCTTGGGTGCCCGAACGTGAGTACATCGCCGAACAACGAGCTCCCGCTACGTTGGTTCAGGAAGCCAAGCGAAGTGCCGCGCCGGAGCCGACTCTGGAGGTTCCGCGAGGCTACAAGGAGTTCAAAGACCCGGTCGAGCAAGAGCAGCGTGCCAAGGCAGAAGTTCGCTCGGAGGAAGTTCCCGTCGCAAGCCGCCCCGATTACGACGGCAGTGTCAGAGACTCGATGGCCAAGGGGAACAAGGCTGTATGGTCAGCCAATGCTACCGGTGGAAGCGCGGCCGCAGGCTACCAAACTGGTGCCGGCGATGCCATGGCCAGACCCGAGCTTGCCCAAGGAATGACCCAGGCAGGACCAGGGCTAGGCGGCCCCGGCGCGGGCGGTGCTCGCTATCGCCCTCCGATGACCGTGGTCCTCCAACCCGGCCAAACCCACATTGCCCAGCAGAACGATTTTGTGATGGCGATGCCCGGGGTTCAAGGGGCGGTTCAACAGGCCCTGCCTGGACCAACTGGCGGAGGATTTGGCGGAGCGTTGATGAGCCAACTTGCCACCCGACTCCCGCTGGGCCGCCTCGCTGGCGTGGCCGCCGCCGTCGCTGTTCCAGCGATCGGCTCAGCATTCGCGTCCCCAGCTGCGACGATCGTCCAAACGGTTAGTCCGATGGCGTCCTTCGCACCCGCCGCTACGCAACCCCTGGCCCCGCAGATGGAGATCGCTCAGCCACCCTCGTTGGAGATGCCCCCTGCGAACAGCTTCCGCCCCGAGCAGGGGATGATGACTATTTTTGCGCCGCCGATGCGTGTGTCCTCTCCCGCGGCGTCGGCGGGCGGTGCCGCTGTCGAAGTGCCGATCGGTGAGTTGACCGCGAGAGCGGGCCCGCTGGATCATGCCTCCGCAGCTCAGCTTCGGGCCACCCTTCCCCCAGGGGCGAGTCTGATTTATCCGGCGATGCCCGCGAACGAGCTTCCGCCCGGGGCGGCCAATCTTCAGCTGGCGCCCGCTTTGCTGGGCGATGTGCTCGGTCGGGCATACGGTCCCGGCGCGGCGGCGATGGCGCCTGCTCTTGCTAGCCAAGGCGTTTCCGCTCGCGGACCGGTTCCGCTGGGGCCGATGCAGGCGGCGCTGGTTCCGGAAGGTCGTCCGGCGGGATCGGGAGGTTCGATCTTGCCGCAAGGGAGCTCCGGCTCCGGCGATCTTGGAATGGCCGGGGGTGGAATGGCGTCTCGTGGGAATGCGCTTGATTTCCTTGGTCTGCCCGTTCGCGTTGCGCCCAGCCTAGGCGGCAGAAGTGAACTCCGCGATGAGATAGCGGCCCGCGAAGGCACGCGCTCTCAAGCTCAACCCCAATCCGCCAGGCCAGACCAATTTGCCACCCTGCGCCAACGCATGTTCTCCGGTCAGCCGAGCATGAACGTGGAGCCGGACCAGGCTAAATGGGAGCAGGCGCGTCCCTCATTCGGAATGTCGAACGCCTCGCCCGTGAGTGTGCTTTCTCCGATGGCCCGGGTCATCCCTCCGACTCTGACCAGTTCGCTCCCCCAGACGGGTGGAGCCGCATCGTCGGGAGGCCGTAGCGCCAGCCCGATGTCCACTGCGACTTCGTTCCGACCAATGCTCGCACGAAATTCTGACCCAAGCGGCTCCTCCTCCTCGCCAAGTTTTTCCTCCCCTGGCATGCCTTCTTCTGGCGGAATGAGCGCTCGCTCTGCGTCAAGTTCGTCGGGCTCACCTTCGCCGTTGGGATCTGCCAGCGCGGTGCCGAGGGCGACATCGCCCGTGATGGTGAATTTTCCCTCTGCGGTCCCTCAAAATGAACCTACCGCAGGCATGATGGCGCACCCGTTGTTCCGGGCCGAAACTCCAACTGCCGCAGCGAGACCTGTCGTCAGCAGCCTTCCCGCCATCGCCTCGGCGGCTGGCGGACCCCGAGCCGTACCAATCTCGCCGCCCAGCTTCTCGATGCCCGTCGCTTCTGGTCAAGACGGCCTGAGCGAGGCGACAATTTCTCGGTCGGGGGCTGGCCCATCGATGACCGCTCGGACCTCGGGCTCTCCCACCGGAGGGGGCGGAAAATCGCCGATGCGCCCGTCTTCACCGGTCTCGACTTCGGGCGCGGGGCCCATGTTGCCCATGCTGCGCATGCCACCTCCGACCACCGGCATGCCCATGCATCGCCGCCCAATCGCTGGCCCATCGCCGCAAGGCGGTGCCATTCAGTTCAGCCTACCGGGGGGCGATTCAGGCTCCGGGGCCAGTTCTTCGCCTTCTCAGTCATCCTCGCGCACTCCGGCCAAGAACGGAAACACCGGTGGGGGCCCTGCCCAAGAAGTGGACATGTTGGCGCGAGAAGTTTATTCGTTGATTCGACGCCGCCTTTCGGTTGAGGCCGAACGGCGCGGGCGCTAACCCAATTTGTCAGATGGAGGACCATGCAACCTAGCAAAGCCACAATCAAGAACCTCGAGAACAACGAGGTGATCAAGGTCAAATTCAACCCGACCGAATACGCGATCCAGAAGGAAAATCAGTGGACGCCCAAGCAGGTCGTGGGGCGGAACATTCCTCGGCTTGAGTTCTCGGGCGGTGGCAGCCGTGTGATGAACATGGAACTCCTTCTGGATTGCTTCGAGGAGGAGGGCAAGGACCTCACCGCCGACATCACGAAGTTGTGGGCTCTAACCATGATCAGCGAGCAACCCCGTAATCGGGTCACCCGCCGATCGCGGCCTCCCATGGTGCTGTTCCAATGGGGCGGGCAGTGGAGTTTCAAAGCGGTGGTCACATCCTTAAACGTGCGCTACACCCTATTCCGCGAAGATGGATCACCCGTTCGCGCGACTGCTACTGTTTCGTTCCAGGAGTGCGAAGACGCCACCGTCCAGCGAGGGACGAATCCCACCAGTCGCTCGGAGCCGGGCTACAAACGGCGTGAGCTTCGGGCAAGGGACACCCTGCAAACCGTCGCTTTCGAGGAGTACGGAGACGCGGGTCTTTGGCGAGCGATTGCGAACGCCAATGACATCGACGACCCTACCAATCTCAAAGCGGGTCAAGTCATCGCAATTCCTCCGCCACATCGGGTCAGGTGAGGGGTACGATCCACATTGTATTTTTGTCAGGCAACTTCGTTGCATGTAGTTGATTATTGGGAGTTGGCACCGTGTCTGAAACACGATCGAAAAAAGACTTTTTGGGCCGGGGCTGGCAGTTTCCCCCGAGGCTAGATGGGCGTGGGCGCATTGCTCTCGTCGAGGATGACCGCGACATCAATGAAGCCATCAAGATCATTTTGATGACCCGCAAAGGCGAACGACCCTCTCGCCCGGAGTTCGGCAGCGAACTCCACACGCTTGTTTTCGCCCCCAATGACGCCACCACGAGTGGCCTCGCGCGACGCTACGTCATCGAAGCACTTGCCCGATGGGAACCGCGCATCGAAGTTCGCGAAGTCATCGTGGACAGCGCCGATGCCCAGGAGGGCAAGCTCCACCTCGAAGTGCGCTATTTCGTTCCTTCGCTGAACTCAGAACGCAATCTGGTGTTCCCCTTCTACACGATCCCCGGAGAATAATTCATGTCTTTGCCCGAGCTAAACCTAGACGACCGTAAGTTCCAAGAGATCGTGGACGAGATGAAGCGCAAGATCGCCTTGCGTTGCCCGGAGTGGACGGAGCACAACGTGTCCGACCCCGGCGTCACCCTGATCGAGCTGTTTGCGCAGGTCACGGAGATGACCCTCTTCCGGCTCAACCAAGTGCCGGAGAAGAACTATCGCAAGTTCCTTGAGATGATCGGAATCAGCCTGGAGACTCAGGAAGCCGCGCAGGCAGAGATACGCTTCAACTTGACCAAGCCTCTCCACGCGACGGACAATGAGGTCGAAGATCGATTGCTAGAGAAGCGGCGGACCGTGGTTGGAACCCTGCGGCGCGAGAGCGAGGAATCCATTGAGTTTGAACTCGTCGAAGACCTTCTGATGGTCCGCCCTGGCCTCGTCAAGGTTTTCTCGGTGGATAGCACTCAGGACCTCGCAAATGAGCCGAAAGCCACCGAATTTCCGCTCGGCACCAAGCTCGACTCCGACAATGGTCACGAGACCTATAGTTTGCCTCCCGAGCCCGGCGACGCCATTTACTTTGGCTTTGACGGCGAGGTCAAGGGCAACGTCGTTCAGATCAAATTGAACTGCCTCGAAGCCGCCGCCACGGGGCTCAAGCGAGCTCAGCCGCTTCAAGTTTGGGAGTATTGGAACTCAGGATCGAATTCCTGGGACCGGGTCAACATGGCCCTGGACACGACATTTGGATTCGACCAAACCGGCGTCATCGAACTTGAGATTCCGAGGTCCGCCTCCCGCCGCATGCTTCTTGGAGAGCGACTATTCTGGGTCCGCGCTCGTTACACTTTGGACCCCGAGGAGTTGGGCTACCAACTTGGCCCAAGCCAGTCCTTCCGCCGGTACGAGAAATCGCCGGTGATCACTGCGGTCGATGCCCAGACCGTGGGTGGGATTGCTCGCGCCAGCAATTGCACCACGATTGAAGCCGAGGTGCTTGGCACGAGCGATGGCACTCCCGGCCAGGCATTCCGCGTGCTCCGGGCTCCCACGCTTGCCCTCCGGCATGAGGACCAGATTTTGGTGGGACTGCAAGACGCCGAGCCGAGCGACTGCGAGGTTTATACTTTGGTCAAAGACTTCTCCCGGTCGCAAGAGTCTGATCGACATTTCACCTTCGATCCCATGTTGGGCGAAGTGCTCTTCGGACCCAACATCGAAGAGCCGGATGGCTCGACCATTCAGTACGGCGCGATTCCGGGCAAGGGGCTGACGGTGAGCATTGCCAGCTACCGAGTCGGGGGCGGCGTACACGGCAACCTTCGCTCGAACCAACTGCGGATGCCGCGCCAGTCCTACGCCTTTATTGACACGGTCACGAATCCGCAAGCCGCCACCGGCGGTCGGGACTTGGAAAGCCTGGAGCGCGCCAAGATGCGCGCGCTGCACGTGCTCAAAGTGCGCGACCGCGCCGTTACCGCCGAGGACTTCGAAGAACTTGCCATGCGTGCCCCTGCTCCGGTAGGACGCGCTTGTTGCATCCAGGCGATCTCCTCTACTGGCGAGCAGGCCATTTCGATGCCGCCGGGGACCGTCAAAGTCCTGCTCGTGCCCCAGATTTCCAAAGACATTCTGGCCCCCACTCCAATGGACCTGCGCGTGTCCAACCGGACCATGATCGACGTCCGCAAATTCTTAGATGAGCGACGACTGTTAACAACGGTCCTCGAAGTCGGAGAGCCGGATTACGTTTACGGATCGGTCGATGTGGCCCTCGTGATGAACCCGAGGTTCGACCAAGAGACCGTGACGCGCCACGTGCTGGACCGGCTCTACGCTTACATTCACCCCCTCTACGGCGGTCCGATGGGTACTGGCTGGCCATTCGGCAAAGCCCTTACGCTCGCCGATATCTACGCTCAAATTGCGGCTGTCCAAGGCGTGGCGTTCTTGCTCGAAGCCAAGATTCTGGTCTCCCGAGTCGAGAACCGCGAAACGGGAAGACTGAGCCAAGAAGCGGTGGCCTCAAACGAAGAGGGTATTCGCCTTGCTCGAAACGAAGTGATGTGCAGCCGCCAGCACCGCGTCCGCGTGGTCCCGATCACCCTCGTCGGGAATGAAACGGAGCTCGAAGGCTAAATCATGGCAAGCATCGCCGATCCCAAGACTCCAATTTACGGCGGGCTTACTCCGCCGGAGTGGCTCGGCGTCGGCGTCTTGCGACGAAATTTTGTCGCGCGACTGCGCGCTCAGGTTCGAGGCGCATGGCCCGAATCTCCTGGTTTTCGATTCCACAAAGTGGAGGAGATCAAAACCGGAGGCCTGAGCATCTCGGTCGACGAATCCCAAGATCGGCTCCTAAAAATCTCGGCCTACTGCGAAGATGAAGGCTGGGATCCGAGCTGGATTAAGTGGCACTTTGCCGAGCGAAAGGGCTCCGATATCGGCGGAGGAACGGCCGTCGCTGACCAAGACCGGCAACTCCCCGATGGAGTTCAAATCCTCGTCAAGAAGGGTGAACAGCGGTTCGTCACGTTTGAGATCGACGTGCCTCTGGGGCCCGAGTCGAAGGAAACCTATTTCATTTTCGCCCTCGGCATTGAAGAGGTCGGCATGGAAGACGTGGGGCAAGTGGTGGAATGCCTGCTCGAAGTCCGCCATCCCGAATCTGAATTCCTCAAGCAACTCCCCGGAGTCTATCAGCAGGCTCTCGACGAGTGGCAGGACGCGGAAGGGCTCACCGACGTCACCCCGTTCTTTAGCCGCTATTTGTCGGGTTTTGAGGACTTCTTTGCGCCGCTGAACAAGACTCTGGACGCGATGGATCGGCTGTTCGGCCCGTTCAGCACGCCGCCCGATTTCCTCCTTTGGATGGCCGGTTGGGTTTGCGCCCGGTTCGACTCCAATTGGCCAGAAATCAAGCGCCGAAAGCTCGTGGCCGATTCAGTTGAGCTTTATCGCTGGCGCGGCACGAAGCGCGGCCTCAGCCACTTTATCGAGCTTTACACCGGGTTCGTGCCCATCATTGATGATCAGCCCGTGAGCGGGATGCGCCTGGGCAAATCCGCCAAGCTCGGCGATCCAGCTACCAAACTCGGCGACATCCGCCCCCACTGCTTTGTTGTCACCGTGGCGGTGCCCGATCCGAGCCTGATCAAAGAGCAAATCCTTCACGAAATTATTCGCTACGAAAAGCCCGCCCACACGGCCTATTCGCTCCGTGTCGTCCAGAAACAAGCCGTCCCGAGAGGTTGATATGACGTTCGAAACCATTCTAAACCGCCCCATCACGAACATTGAAGCGTTCAATGAACTCGCCATTGACAGCGAAGTTTGGCGCGAGGCGCACGATCATCACGGGCAACACCGATTTCTTCATGCCCTCACGGCCCACCGCCCGGGCATCGTCTACGGCTTAGAAGTCTTCGTGTCGAAGTCCAAGGACAAGTCTGTGGTCGTCGCCCCCGGAGTCGCGGTGGACGGAGAAGGGAACATCCTCCTCGTCACCGCTCCCGAGCACCTCGTGATGGACCAGAAGGGGGAAAACCTCATCACGCTCAGTTTCGAACAGAACTACGATTCGCGTTCTGCCATGCAGCTCGGTGGAGGCACCAAGTATTTCCGCGTGATCGAATCCCGTCGGCTTCTCGTCACCAAAGAAGCCCCGCAGACGAGCTACATCGAATTGGCTCGGGTGGACCGCACCACCGCGACCGCCGCCGTCAAAGACGCGGAAAACCCGTTTGATCCCGGCGACAACGAACTGAATCTCCTTTACCGACCGCTGGCTTTCCCCTATTGTCCCGCCGATGGCGGCGTGGGCGAACTGGTTTTCCTTCCCAAGAAGGATGCCACCCAGTGGAAATTGAACCGGCCCGGATTGGTCAACTTCATCCGCGAAGCGAATCAAGCCGGATTCCACCTTCAATTCACCGGGCCGCTGAACTTGCGTGGCGATTTGGACGATTCTTCACCCCTTTTTCTGTACGCAGCTGGAGGGCAGGAAACCCAGGATATGGGCGCACCCCAGGTCGAGGGCTTGCGAAAGTACCTCGACAACGGTGGAACGATCCTTGTCGAGGGTTGCCGTGGAAACGCCGCGTTCACCAAATCTTTTGACAAAGTCGTTTCGGCTCTCGGCGCAAAGCTCACCCCGGTCGCGGCGGGCCACCCGCTGTTGTCGGCGCACGTCGCCTTCTCCGCCGCTCCGAGCGGCGGTCAGGACACGGGCGAGGTTCAGATCGATGAATCCAATGGCATCATTTTCAGCACTTATGACTACGGAGCCGCATGGCAAGGCGAGCTGGCCGGAAAAGAAAAGCGACGCGAAACGATTCGCCAGTCCGTCGAGTTTGGGATGAACGTCGCCGCGTATGCGCAACAGCGCCGCCGCCGAGCTCAGCTTTTGAGGCTAGACTAGTCCCACGATGCCCACCCCATCGCCCGCAATCAATCCCGCCAACGGTTCGTCGGTCTCCGTGCCGATGGGCCAACTTTTGGTAATCGAAATAACCTTCGATAACCCGAGTTCGAAACTCCGCAGCTACGACCTTGTGGTGAGTGGAGCGGCGATGGCTTTTGCCGAGGTGGAGTCCAGCGAGGTCCACGTCGCTCCCTTTGAGACGGGCGTGGCTCGAATTACTTTCGCCCCCACGGGAAATACAACCCCTGACGACTATCCCCTGGAAATCGCGGTCATGGAGGATGGTGAGGCGGTGGACCCACCCGGTCGACTTTCGCTTTACGTGGAGGTCGAATACGCTGAGGTGGTGGATCACGCTGCCGAGCAGGCGCGTGCCGAGGCCGCCGCCGAAGAGTTGCGCCAGCAAGAGGCCGCCGCCTTAGCACTCCAGCAGGCGGAAGAACTTCGCCAACGACAAGAGGCAGAGGCTCAAGCGGAAGCATTGCGTGTGGCTGCTGCTGCCGAGGAACAAGCGCGACTTGAGGCGGAGCGAGTGGCGGCCGCAGAAAAACAAGCTCTCCTTCAAGCCGAGGCTGAAGCAAAAGCTGAAGCAGATCGCCTCGCCGCCGCCGAGGCTGCTGAGCAAGCCCGCGTCGAGGCTGAGGCTAAGGCCGAGGCGGCTCGCCTCGAGGCGGAAGCGGCGGCTGAGAAAGCCCGGATCGAGGCTGAATCCAAGGCGGAAGCGGACCGTTTAGCCGCCGCCCAAGCGGCGCAACAAGAGGAACAAGCTAAGACCGCCGAGAATCAAGCTCGCCTTGAGGCTGAAGCTAAGGCGGAAGCAGAGCGATTTGCCGCCGCCGAAGCCGAGCAGGCCAAAGCGACACAGGAGGAGGAGGCAGCCCGTCTCGCTGCCCAGCAAAAAGCCGAAGCGGCGAAGCAGCAGGAGCAGCAAAGAGCCGCCGCCGAAAAGGAAGCCGAAGCGAAGGCAGAGCAAGAACAACAAAAGCTGGCAAAGATCGCCGCCGAGAAGGAGGCTGAACAGCAGGCCGCCGCGGCGCAGGCGCAAGCTGAAGCAGCAGCCGCCAAACTAGCCGCCGAAACCGCCGCTGCCGCAAAACTCGCCGAGGAAGCCGCCGAAACCCAGCGCATCGAAGAAGCAAAGCGCCTTCGCGAGGAAGAAGAGCGAGCCAAGCAAGAAGCGGCTCAAGCCGAAGCAAAACGCCTTGCCGATGAAGAAGCTGCCGAAGCTAAGCGCCGTGCTCAAGCGGAAGCCGCCCGTCAAGCAGAGATCGAAGCCGCCGAGGATGCCCGCCGCGCTCAGGCAGAGGCCGCGAAGCAAGCCGAAATTGAAGCGGCAGAAGCCAAGAAACGCGCCGCCGATGAGCAGCGCCGAGAAGCCGAGGAAGCGCGC
Source organism: Chthonomonas sp. (assembly GCA_031425375.1). Lineage (GTDB taxonomy): Bacteria > Armatimonadota > Fimbriimonadia > Fimbriimonadales > Fimbriimonadaceae > JAFLBD01. Next base: position 50,763 of record JANPJF010000005.1, read on the forward strand.
AAGCGAGAGATGGCAGAGCGCGCCGACCAAGAGCGCGCCAAGCTCGAGGCCGAGGCCAACGCCCGTGCCGCCGAAGAGGCGGCGGAAGCCCAGCGAAGAGCCCAGTCGGAGGCGGAGCGTCAAGCCCGAGAGGAGCAAGCCCGAATTGATGCGGCCAAAAAGCTGAAGGAAGCCGAAGCGGAAGCGGCAGAATTCGAGCAAGCCACCAAGCCAGACATCGCCGTCGTGGACGGCAGCCAGTTCCTCAAGGCCACCCAATCTACGCCCGAAAAGCAAGCCCTGGTCGGAGATTTCAAGGCCGATCGCGTCATCACCGACGCTAAGAACGGTACCCAGATTCTCGTCAAACCCGGCGAGACGGTTCTCGTCAAATTCACCGTCCGCCACGACGTCCAGAAGGGCCAGCGCCCCGCTTCGCGGACGTTCCGCCTCCAGCACAACCGCGCGCTGAAAGAAGATTGGATCGACATCGTCGTTCCCACACTCAACGTGAAACCGAACGGCACGGGGGAACTCGCGGTCATGCTCCGACCGCCCCTCGATGCCGAACCCGCCAACTACCCGTTCTCAGTCGAGGTGGGTGTTCAAGGCCAGGTTTTCGTCCCCACGCAATACGTTCTCACCGTTCAACCGGTGCCAGTCGTCCAGGTCGAAGCCGAAAAGCGCGAAGTCAAGATCGGTCCCTTTGGGCGCGACGTGCCTTTCAAACTCCGCGTGGCAAGCGCCGGGAACTCGGAAACGGCTTACCGACTTGCCGTCAAAGATCCCAAGGCCGCCGATCGCGACGACTTGCTCCAGCATGAGGACCTTTACGAACAAGGCCACTGGCAGTACAACTTTGATCGTGAGCTTGCCGACCTCGTTTCGCAGTCATCTGACGGCAAACCGACGCCCCAATCGCACCACCTGACCGCTCGACGCCGCGGTATCTGGTGGTTTGGTTTCGTTGAAAAGCACCCGATGCGCGTCGCCGCGGTGCCCGTCACCGACCCGAACAATTCTAATAATGTAGCGAACACAGTGGAATTGGTGGCCCGCCGCTGGCGGCTCATCCCGATGGCCGCGTTCCTGTTCTGGCCACTGGTGCTCCTGTTCTGGATGTTCTTCACCGGCGGTTCGACGACGGTTGAAGTCATGAACGCCTATCCGGCGGACGATCGTCGGGTCATCGTCATGGCCTCCTCTATGGTGCCGAAAGAGCGGGAAGCCACGATCCCGTTGCAACTCCGCATTGACCGAAGCTCATTCTTGAAGCCAAAGCTCTTCCTCACTCAGGGCAAGAACACTAGGGAACTTCCCCTTCGGGAAGGTCAAGCCATCACGCTCAACGCGAACGATTATGTGTCGAATGCTCAGCTCGTCCTTAAGGACTTTATGGGTCGAACGCTTCAGACGACCGACATTACGGCGCTCGGACATCGAACGGATGATCTGCTGAAGTTCGCAGGAATTGACCCGGCGACGCAGCAGATGAGGCCCCTCACCGCCGCACCGCCCTGGATGTCCATCGGCGAACCGACAAATAGCGAGAAGGCGGGTAACTCGGTCGTGGCGACGTACAATATTCGCCTTCCTGCTTCCGGTGGACGACGCATTTACTTGCTCAACAGCAGTTCACTGGATAAGCGGCTTAGCGTCCTCCTGACCATCACCAAGCGACCGAACGCACAGTACTTCAGCGTCGCCGACTTCGGTCAAGAAGAGTCGAAGGTCGAAACCTTGCAGTCGCAGGCATTCGCCGGTCCGCTGTTCCTCTACAAGGGAGGCCCGGATAGCATCGCCACCGTCAACGCATTGCCCGAAGAGCAGCGAACCTGGGAATTGGTTTCGACCAGCGGCCCCGAGCGCGTAATGCGATTCGTGCTTTCCGTGGGGGACAGCCAGTAATGAAACTCCTTCAATCCGAAGTCAATTTGGTTCCGGGAGAAGACCCCAATTACGCCCACGCGCCCGAGGGGTTTGTAGGTCAGGGCGTCGCGATTCTCGAGCTATCGAACACGACGGGCTATCAAAACGCCTACAAGATTCGCTTGGAGTGCTCTGAGCCGTTTTGGAAGCCGATCTGGGCGCAGATCGTGCCACTCGAACCGGAGCGGGGCGATAACAACGGCATCCCGTCCGGCTATCCGGACCAGCTTGGGCCGAAGAACCAGTGGGCCACCGTTTACGTGGCTGACGGCGGCACGCGTAAGATCATGGTCGCGCTCCGCGCGCCCCGCACCAGCGAGGCCCGGGCGGGGATTTATCGCTTCAACGTCATTATTGAGTCGCGCATTGACGACCCGATGAGCCCGATGAGCGAGATCAAGGAGCTGCCGCTCACGGCCGTAATCCGACCGTTTTACGAAGTCGAGGCCACGTGGAGTCCTGAGAGCGGTCGGGTCGGCCTCATTCGACGCAAGCGACGGTTTGAGCTCGTGCTTACGAGTACCGGTAATGACTGGACCTACGTCGAGGCTGCCCTCGGCAATAAGGCCGAAATTAGCCTCGATCGAGATGCCGAAGTCATCGCCCTGCCGCCTCCTGCGCCGGGCGAGAAGATCAGCCGCGCCTTGGGCTTCCGCGCCACCACGAAGCTGAAGAAATTCCGAAGCGCGAACATACCGACCGAACTCCCGGTCACGCTCCGGCGGGTGGACGCTCCGGGCGTGCCGCCTCTGGTTGGACTTCCTCAGCAGACCCAAAACGCCAACCTCGGCGCGGCGGTCCTAAGCTCCGTCGAAGATCCGCTGGAGCTCGAAACCCGCGCCAAACTGATCTACTGCCCACCGATTCCCGCGACTTTCGAGCAGTTCCTGCAAGCCATCGTCCGCAACGGCAAGAGCATTGTCTTCTTCGCGATCGGTTTGGTCATCGTGGGCACGCTCACCTTCGCCGGATACCAGCGATTCGTGATGATGAAGTTGGCGCTGAGCATTGACGCCACGCTCGAAGACGGTTACCGCATCATCACCCAAGACCCCAAAACCGGGGAAATGATCTTGCGACTCAACGGTTCCGGGCTACGAAACGCCCGAGTAACCCTACTTGATGAGACCGGCAAGGAGATGCAGATCGATCCCCTGCCGCTGGCTTCACCGGCCACGGACAAATCGGGCAAGAAGAAGCCGAATCCCGAGCTCGTTGCCGGTCGGCAAACTTGGTTCGACCCTTCCGATGACAAGTACGCCGCTCGCTACGATCTCACTCCGGTGATCAAGCAAACCGGAAAGGCGAATCCGATTTTCGGCGGGATCGTGGTCCGCCCGAACTTTATCTTCGGTGACCTCATGGGTTTCCTAGCCCGCACCAAAACGGAGAAGCTCAGCATCGGCAAACCCTCCGTGAAAGTAGAGAGTCTGGCCATCCAGCCGAGCAAGACCGAAGTTTTGGATGGTGACACGATCATCATTGGCGGCGCGAATTTTGGCACCGGCGGCACCGTGCGTTGTGACTCGCTCACCGCGAAGGTGATCAGTTGGTCGGATAACGAAATCAAAGTCAAGCTCCCCGAGGGTCTCCCGGACCAGTTCTTGCTGATCGTCGAAACCGCGGGCGGCAAAGCCAAAGGTTCAGCGCAACTCAAGCTCAAGGCGGAGGAAATCATGGAACTGCCCGATAACCTCATGGGTGGCGGCGATGCCGGCGGCGGCGGAGAAGAGCCTGAGATCATTGAGCCCGAGGTTCAAGCAGGGACGTCGGCTCCCCCTCCTCCACGACCTACCACTCGTCCAACTGCGCCAAGCGGTGCCGGTACTAGTGTTGATAACGGCTCGCTCATTCCGGTCACGATGGTCGAGGCTGACGTTTACGAGGGTCTTATTCAGGCCCTGGGATCGGGGCGCAGCGAGATTCTTCGCTTTGCCGACACTCCCGCTCGCAGCGTCGAAGGCCGGGCGTGCCGGGCCTATGCGCTCGCCACGTCGGGAAATGTGGATGCCGCCGAACGGCTTCTCAACGGTCTGAAGGATCAGACGAGCAACGAGCGAGAACGCATGTTCTACTTCATCGGCCTGGCTGAGGTCGCGCACAAACGGGGTGACAACGCCACCGCCGACCGTCTCTTCATCGAGGCCGACTCTCTGGCCCAGGACATGAAGGAAGGCACCGAGGGCGCGGCGATGGCGAACCTAGCCTACGCCCGGTACTTCCTGGCACGAGGCAAGTCAGCCGGAGCCAGCAGTAAAGCTCGCAGCGCGATCAAGCGAGCCACTAGCCAAGCGGAGAAAGATCTGGCGAGTAGTTTGCTTCAGTAAGGGACTGAATGGACCCAAGGGGAACTCTTCCAACTTCGGCTCTCCTAAAGACACCCCACAGACCCCGCAAACGGCCTACTCCCTCGAAGGGAGAAGGTGGCCGAAGGTCGGATGAGGGTGATCGCCGAGCTCGAAGTTGACGTACCGGGCCGCCGACCACAACCCATAAGGAACTCAACAGACTTCTTTGCAGAAGGGCCAAAAAAGGTAGATGCTGCCGGATCTCCCAGGAAAAGTGGGAAATCCAGGAAAAGCGGGAAAATGGTGGTCGCTACAGGATTTGAACCTGTGACCCCTACAGTGTCATTGTAGTGCTCTACCACTGAGCTAAGCGACCGCTTGGACCCGGTAGGATACCCCGCGAGCGCAGGACAATCAAGTCCGGTCGGCAGCCATCAGCTTTCGTTGCTTTCGAGACTCGATAAAAATTCTGGCGACAACCAGCAATCCGATCAGCAGAATGGCTATATCTAGGTTGCGGCGGATGAGTGGAAATTCGCCGAAGAGAAATCCCGCGGCGAGAAAGACCCCGATCCAAGCAAAGGCTCCCAGCGCCGAAAAGGCAATGAACGGCCCCCGTTTCATTCCAGAAGCTCCGGCGAACAGCGGCATGAAGCACCGGATGAACGGCAGGAAGAACGCGATGCCCACGGCCTTCGCGCCATGTTGATCAAAGAACTTCTCGAGCCGAGGCTTGAACGCGGAAACTCGAGTGGATTCGAAAGCTTTGGGTCCAACCCACGCGCCGCTTTTGTAGCCCGCAAGCGCGCCGGAAAAGGCGGCTAAGCTGAGTACGCCGAAAAGTAATCCTGCCGAAACTCCTTCGGTGGTCCTGCCGAGTAATCCAAGGATGAACACCGTTGGGCTTCCCGGCACCGTCGCTCCGATCGGGTTGGCGGTTTGGATGAAGACCAGCGCGAACGCGATGGCGTACGCCGTTGGCCCCAATTGGGCAAAAGTTTGGGACAGCAGTCGTTCAAGATTTAAACCCGTCATCCCCACATTCTACGAACCATAATGGGCTCGGTGCTTACGGTTCTCTGCGCGTTTTACGGGCTATTCGCCTTTGTGGCCTTCACAAACGCGCTGCTCATGCGGCGAGCCCGTCTTGGCGAGACGTCGGACTGGAACCCGGCCGTGTGCATCCCGGCACGCGACGAGGCTCACCAAATCGCGGAAGTCGTCGCCCCATTGGTCGCGGAAGGCGCCAAGGTGTATGTCTTCGACGACGAGTCCACCGACGGCACCGCCGAGGCCGCCGCGAACGCCGGTGCCACCGTTATTCGTGCAAACGGCCCCCTCCCTGAAGGATGGGTGGGCAAGAATCGCGCCTGCCATGAACTGGCGAAGGTCGTGGCCGAAGACCACCCCGGCGAGTGGATCGTGTTCCTTGATGCAGACGTGAAGCCCAGGCCCGGGTTCTTGGGTGCCCTAGGGGCGGCGGTCTTGGCGAGTAAGCGGTCGGTCGCCACCGGCTTCCCCCGAATCATTCCCGGAGCGGGGCTTGAGCCTGCCTATCTGGGTTGGGTCGCCTGGATTTTGGGGGCGTCGAACCCCTTTGGGTTGGTCAAACTCGCCAATTCCGGGCACAACCGGTTCATGAATGGGCAAATCGGGGTTTGGAAGTCGAGTCTATATTTCGACCTCTTGCCACATGAGGCAGTGAAAGGCGAGGTGCTGGAGGACGTGAAGATCGGTCGCCTGCTCGCAAATGAGGGGATCAAAGTGGAAGTCCTCGACCTCACCCGCGTCCTCAGCGTCCAAATGTATCGCACCTTCCGAGAAGCATTGGATGGAATGAGCAAGAACACCTACTCGATCACGGGCTCGGACGCAGGGACGCTCGTGTTGGGTGTCTTCTTCCTGTTCTGCGGCTGGGGATGGCTACTGGCGGGATCGATGTGGTGGATACCCCTGCTGTTGCTGTTGGTGAGCAAGTTGCTGGTGGACCTCGGCGCGCGATTCCCGCTGTGGACGCTGCCTCTCATGCCCCTCACCCTTACCTGGGCAGCCTACACCTGTGTCCGGTCAATGCTGTGGCATCGTCGGGGAACGGTGCAGTGGAAGGGAAGAACTTATTCTTAGCGCTTCTTCCGGATTTCTTTGACTTTTTTGGTAATCGCCGTGATCACCATGGGAGCCACCACGAACGCGATGGCGAGCCACTTGTTGCCGCCCGGCAGAGGTCGTTTCATACCCAACACTACGCGACCGATTCTTCTTTAGGTTGCGACTTTTCGACAGCTTCGGCCCTAATACTTAGAATCGCTAAAAGCACCGCGCTGACCGTGATGCAGGCATCGGCGACATTAAAAACAGGAAAGTTTATCAGCCTGAACCAGAACATATCGGTGACCTTGCCGAGCCAAATCCGGTCGATCAGGTTCCCAATCGCGCCTGCTGCGAGCATCCCCAACGTGAAGTGGGCCAGTTTTTGATTGGTCGGCGTCTTCATGGCGTACCAAGCCGCGGCTCCGGCGATGATCAAGGCGACCGGAGCGAAGAACACTCCTCCACCCTGGAACATCCCGAAGGCAATGCCTCGGTTGTAAGCTAATTTGAGCTCAAAAATGCCCGGCCAGAGGGCATTGAAGACGTACCCTTCAACACCATCCGCTTTCGCTCGCGACCACGCCTTTACGCCCTGATCGAGCGCAACCAGGGCCACCATCGCGACCGTGAATAGAGTGGGAAACGGCCGCTTCAATTACCAGCCCACCGCTCGGCGATCTCGCTCAGTCAGCCAGTGACCGTTCACTTCGGTCACGTCGGGTCGGAAGAGTTTGCTTCGCTCACATTGCGGGAATTGGGTGGGAGCAAAACTCACCCCCGGACTCCCGACCGCCGGTTCCAGCCAACTAAATTTGAACAAGTTCGCCAACTCCTTCATGTCAAATGACTTGAGAAACTCGACGTTATCCGCCTCGTCGGTCAAGATTGCCACCACGCTCTGCCCGTTCTTGGCTTGGCTCTCCTTCTTCCACTCCTCGAATCTCGCGAAGACTTCGGCCCGGTACTCGAGCAACCTCGCGTAACGAACTTGCAACGGACTGGCTTCGATGGCCGCCATCCGCTCCTCGCTGGGGGCTCGGAAGGTCTCCGAGAACACGGAGTCAAACCGCCGCCCGGGCATTCGCTGATAGGTCTCCTCGGCGGTGAACGGCAGGATCGGTGCTACCAGCGTCAACAGATGGTGCAAGACCTGGTGGCACGCCCACTGTCCGCTTCGACGAGTGTCCCAGTCGGCGCCATCGCAGTACATCCGGTCCTTCAGTGCATCCAGATAAAAGGCCGAAAGCTCCCGAATGCAGAAATCGTTGACCGCGCTGAGTACCTTTTTGAATTCAAAGGATTCGTAGTTCGCGATCGCTTCGGAGACCAAAAGCTCGGCTTGCTCTACGATCCATTCATCTAACTCCAAAACGGATGACGATGGCACGGAAGGATCGTAATCGTACAAGTTGCCAAGCAAGAACCGCAGCGTGTTGCGAATTGTGCGATAGCCCTCTCCAGATACCTTAAGAAGGTTATGGCCACACGGCACATCGTCGGCGTAGTTCACGCTGGCGCACCAGTAGCGAAGGACATCCGCGCCAAGCGTGCTGCAAACGTCCAAGGGGTCAATCACGTTACCCAGTCGCTTGCTTTGCTTCAGGCCATTTTCGTCGGTAACAAACCCGTGGGTCACCACCGCTTTGTATGGTGCCTGTCCGCGGATGGCGGTGCCTAAAATCAGTGAGACGTTGAACCAGCCTCGGTGCTGATCGCTCCCTTCCACGTACACATCGGCGGGCCAATGCTCCTTCCAATCCGGATAGACGTTGCCTTCCAGCACGGCCATGGAGGTGCTACCGCTGTCGAACCAAACGTCGAAGACATCTTTCTCTTTCGTGAAGACCGTCTCGCTGTTGAACTCGTATCCGGCGGGCAGAATTTCGGCAGCGTCTTTGGTGTACCAAGCATCGCTCCCCTCGCGTTCGATGAGCTGGGCGACACATTCGATGGCGACCGGGTCTAGGACCGGAACGCCTGACTCTGCGCCATAAAACACGGGGATCCCCACGCCCCATGGCCGCTGCCGGCTGATGCACCAGTCCGGTCGCCCGCTGATCATTGCCTTGATACGGCCGTGCCCGGACTCAGGGTGCCAGTGCACCAGTTCAATCTGATCCAGCATCTGGGTCCGCAGGTCGTTATCGTCAATGCTCACGAACCATTGCTCGGTAGCACGGAAGATGACCGGCTTGCCGTCTCGCTCGGCGTGCGGATACGAGTGCTTATAGTCCTCGACGTGAAGCAAGTTTCCGACTTCACGGAGTCGGTCCACCACCACGGTGTCGCAATCCTTGTAAGAAACGCCCTCGAACTCACCCGCTTCCTCGGTGAGGATGCCCCGGTCATTGACCGGACACAGCACCGGTAGGCCATATTTGGCCCCGGTGATGAAGTCCTCGCGGCCGTGGCCCGGGGCGGTGTGAACGACGCCCGTTCCGTCCTCGGTCGTGACGTAGTTTGCCAGCATGCCTAGCGATTCGCGATCAAAGATGGGGTGGCGGAATTTGGAGAATTCAAAGGTCGCGCCGGCGAAAGTCTTGAGAACCTCGAATTCGGTGATTCCGAGGGCATCCATGACGCGGTCGCGCAGTTCACTTTGGATGACGTAATGATCGGACCCGACCTTCACCAGGTCGTACTCTAGCCCCGGATGGAACGCAACGCCCAGGTTTGCGGGAATGGTCCACGGAGTGGTGGTCCAGATGATGGTGTAGACGTTTTGCAGTCCTGCCGACCAACCGTTATGGTCATCCACAAGGGGGAACCGAACGTAGATGGACTTGCTGACGTGGTCTTCGTAGACGATTTCCGTATCCGCCAGAGCGGTGCGGCTCGTCGGACTCCACATCACCGGCTTTAGCCCCCGGTAGACCTGTTTCAGCTCGACCAGCCGCTTGAACATGCGGACGATCTCGGCTTCAAACCGAAAGTCCATCGTGCGGTACGGCTTTTCCCAAAGCCCGAATATTCCCAGCCGTTTGAACTGCCCGGTTTGAAGATCTAGAAACTCAGCGGCATGCTCTCGGCAAGCTTGGCGAAGCGTCGGAATGTCCGGCGTGATCTTCTTCTCGTGAAATTTTTTCATCACGGCTTGCTCGATCGGCAATCCGTGGTTGTCAAACCCGGGCACGTAGGGCACTCGAAAGCCCATCATGAGGCGGCTTTTGAGCACAAAATCCTTGAGGATCTTGTTCATCGATGTGCCGAGGTGAATAGGGCCGTTCGTGTAGGGTGGCCCGTCGTGCAGCACGTAGCTCGGCGCATCTTTACGCTCGGAAAGGAGCGCATGGTAAAGATTCGCCGCTTCCCACTTTGCCAACAGCTCCGGCTCGCGAATGGCCAAATCGGCCTTCATGGGGATCGTGAAGTCCTGATCAGGCAAATTGAGCGTAGCTTTGAGGTCCATGGGAGCCTCACAGTTTACCTGCCGAGGCTCCCAAGTCCTGGTTATGGCAATGGTTGGAGCGTGTTGCCGTTTACGACATCGACGAAACCGATGCTGTATCCCTTCTTGCCCCAAGCGAAGCGCTGCGGGTCAAACGTGGAGAGCGTATTTCGAAACTTCGCGCTGGTGTCGGCGAAGACGTAATTGTTTCCCTTATCGAATCGTCCGCTGTTGGTGTAGCGAATCGTATAATCAGGGCTCATGCCGGGATCGGTGTTTCGATCGCAAGCCCAGACCGCGACCGCCGTGGACACTTTCATGGTTTCCAGGGGCAGAAGGGAGGCAGTAACGGTGCTCGATCCGGTCAACGAAACTTGGTTTCGACCGGTGATTCCAAAGGCCGGGCGGTAGGACCGGTACTCTCCTCCGATCTCTTTGCGCATACAGTTTTTGGAGTCGGTGGCGGGAGCGATCAGAATCGTCCCTGACACGTCGTCCACGGCGGTGGAGGGCACCACGTTTGCGGTGTCGCTCTCGGTTCGCTTCCGGCCGATCAGGGCTTGGTTGGGAATGTAGGAAATTCGACCGACCTGAAGGGTGTATATGCCAGCTGGATAGCCTTGCTGGACGCAACCGTTTTCCTGGACGGACGGGACGCCAAAGCCACGGTTGTTGTTAGAGGCGTTGTAGCAGCCCGGTGCCCACCCCTGATTCTTGTCGGCGGGGCTGACGAAGACCTGCTCACTCTTGACATACGGAAGCATCATCCAAGACCAATGCACCTCTTGGAAGCCATTGCCTTCGCGATGGTTGCTTGGCATGTAGGTGTCGTCAAAGTCTGAGATGTAAAGCTGGATTGCGATACCAAGTTGTTTTGAATTGCTCAGGTCGGCGGTTTTCTTGGCGGCCGTACGGGCCTGGGCAAAGACGGGAAACAGAATGGCGGCAAGAATCGCAATGATTGCGATGACTACCAGAAGCTCAATAAGCGTGAAGGCCTTTTTCAATGATTTGCAACTCCGGAAGGAAGTAATGGCCCGGCGACCTATCGATCGCCGGGCATTCAGGGGATTACTGGTCGACGGAACCGAAGTTCGCGATTACGATGTCGATGTCGGCAGCGTCCACTTCGAGTGAGCGATCCACGTCGCTGACGCGCTCAGAACCGGTGGCACCGAAGTCGGCAATCACCTGGTCGATGTCGGCCGCGTCCACTTCACCGGATCCGTCCACGTCACCATTGGTGAGGCTGAAGTTAGCCGTGAATGGTGCGCCAGCGGCGAGGTTCAGAACCGCGCCGGTCTTGCGAAGGAACGGAGCACCCTTGGCCGAGATAGAATAGTTACCCGCGAGGTTAACACCAGCCGAGTAGTTTCCAGCCGCATCAAGCGTTGCGTTGGTCGTGCTGACCAAGTTGGTGCCCTGCCAGAACTCGAGGGTGATCATCTTGCCTTCCGGTGAACCGGAAATGCTGCCGAGAGCAATATTGCCCTGCACCTTAGCGCGAGGGGCGAACTCGACCCCGCGGAAGCGGGTGTTCGGGGCAGCAGAGGCGAGAGTCGTCCAAGGGGTGAATCCGGTGCCCGTATCGGTGGTCTTCACCAAGATCGTGCCCTGAGTGCTCGCCGCGTAGATGTCGTTGCCGTAGACGGCCATGTGCTCCACGCCCGTGCCGGCGATCCGATACTTCTCAACCCAAGTTCCTGTGTCATCCTTCACCATCTTGGCGAGGCCGGTGCCTGACGTATGAGCGGCAACGTAGATCGTGCGGTGGTTGACCACGAAGATGTCTCGTCCGCTCGCTCCGTCTGGAGTCGGAAAAAGATCGCTTTGGGTCGTGCCGTCCCAGCTCGCAACGCCGTTCACGCCGCCAAATGCGTTCGAACCGAGGAAGTAAAAAGTGTTGCCGTACTTCTGCAGCGAGCGGCTGCTTCGAACGATCGGAAGAATTTGGCTGGCCAAGGTTGTCGTGAAGGTGCCTTGGACGAGTCCGGCATCGCCGCCTACACCGGTGAAGTCACTGCCGGTGTCGGACCAGATTTGGCGAATGCCGTCGCCGGCAGGAATTTGGTATCCAGCGGAGTAGGTGCGGGTCCCGTTCAGACTGACGGCTGCCACCACGCGATTTGTGGCTAAGGTGTTGAAGTTGATGTCGCGAGGCGCGAGGTCATATCCAGCGGCCATCAAGAACTGCTGGTTTCCAGAGATTTGGAGGCCACCTTCGCTTCGTTCGCCGTAGGAGACCGTCAAGTTGCGCCCGACTATATTGTTCAAGCTGAGGTCTGATCCGACCTGGGTACCTGCGGTGGTGAACTCTCGCAGGGACACGGGAAGATTGCCCGCGATGTCCCCGCCATCATTGACGACCAGAACGACGAGGTTCCCAGTTGAGAACGCAAAAGCTCCGGCTGCGGCTAGAACGCCAGCGGAAAGTAATAGTGATTTCATTGTGCTCCTCTCTTATCTCAAAACCAGCTTGTAGGCTGTTTCAAGAGGGTGGAGGCGCAAGGTTATCGTTTGATTATGAACGTTAAGGTCATCTGCCACCAAATGAACCCGAAGAAACGACTGTAAACCACTCGATTCGTTAACGAAACGACAATGTTGGCTTAACATTTCGGGAAGCGAAAAGTGCCGTGAACTCTCTCGAGAAATGGTCCGTCTAGGCGTTGCGGTGCAAAATCAATGTTTCAGGATAGACTGGGACGCGACTAGGACTTTCGGTCTACAATCTGCCTTTGCCCGTTTGGACCTTAAAGAGGACTTGAATTTGATGACGCTCGGAGGACTTCACTAGATGGCTTTGCCCCGGATGCCCTGGCCAGAATTTCTGCTTTCAAAGCAGTTGATCAAGCAGGAGCAGCTCGATGAGGCGAAGAAGGTCAGTCAACAGACTGGCCAAGCGCTTGATAAGACCGTCATCAAGCTCAATTTTTGCGGCGAACGTGAAGTGCTCATGGCGAAAGCCCAAGAGCAAGGGGTTGGCTTTGTTGACCTTGATCGCGTCACCGTCGAATCTAACGCATTCAACGTTCTGCCTGAGCGAGTCGCCAAGAATCACAACGTGATGCCGGTCAAGAAAGATGGCAACACCCTTTATTTGGCCATGCACGACCCATCCAACGTGATGGCGCTTGACGATGTCAAGCTCGCCAGCGGTGGGTTGCGGGTGATCCCGGTCGTTGCCGTACCCGGGGCGATCGAAGACGCCATAAAGAAATATTACGGTACGGGCGAAGCCGCCGCCCCGACAGCTGCCGCTGCAACACCCGCGGCCGCCGCAGGCGCGGGAGCCGCCGCCTCCAGCGATGCCGCTCGACGAGCCATTGCCGAAGCCGGGGCCGGACGATCCGCCTTTGACGACGCCGCCGACGGCGGCGAAGACGCCGAAAAGATGGCGGAGCAAGCTCCGATCATCCGATTGGCCAACGCCGTAATCCAACAGGCCATTGCCGACCGCGCTTCGGACATCCACGTCGAGCCGCAAGGCCGCGCCGTGCGTGTGCGCTACCGCATTGACGGCGTGTTGATGGAAGCCATGACGGTTCCAAAGAATCTTCAGGCTCCGATGATCAGCCGCCTCAAGATCATGGCGGACATGAACATCGCCGAGCGACGCGTCCCGCAGGACGGTCGTATCGAGGTTCGTCACGCGGCCAAAGACTTTGACCTTCGTGTGAACTCAATCCCCACGCCGTTTGGCGAAAAGATCGTTATGCGTATTCTGGATAAATCGAGCGTCATGCTCGGTCTTGGAAAGCTTACGTTCACCGACGAGAACATGCTCAAAATTGAGGAACTGGTGAGCCAGCCAAACGGCATGTTCCTCTGTACAGGTCCGACGGGTTCCGGGAAAACCACCACCCAATACTCGGTTCTCAATAAGCTCAACACCATCGGCGTCAACATCGTGACCGTCGAAGACCCGGTCGAGTACCAACTCCCCGGTATCGCCCAGGTGCAGGTGAATCGAAAGGCCGGTTTGACCTTCGCCACCGCCCTCCGCGCGTTCCTCCGGCAAGACCCCGATATCATCATGATCGGCGAAATGCGTGACCTTGAAACCGCGGAAATCGCGATTGAGTCGTCACTCACGGGTCACTTGGTGCTTTCCACCTTGCATACCAATGACGCGCCTTCCACCACCCTTCGACTTGTCGATATGGGCGTGGAGCCATACCTGATTGCTGCAACGCTCATGGGCGTTTTGGCGCAACGACTCGCTCGCCGAGTCGACCAAGACAACAAGGAACCGTACACCGTGAAGGCGATGGATCTTCGCCGGTTTGGCATGGAAATGACCGATCCGGACGAAGAGATCACGCTTTACAAGGGCGTTCCGCATGAGAACAACCGCCAGACCGGCTATCGAGGTCGAATGGGTATTCACGAGCTTCTCACGATGAACAGCGAAATCGCCGAACTCATCGTGCGACGTGCGCCGATGAACGACATCAAGATGGCGGCTAAGGCGAACGGGATGAAGGAACTCCGCGAAGACGGCTTGATCAAGGTTCTCCAAGGTCTCACCGACCCGAACGAGGTCATGCGCGTGGTCTTCACCGCCGGTTACTAAGCCGGGTCCATGGCAAAACTTCGCATTGCCGAGATTTTCTGCAGTCTCCAAGGCGAAGGTCATTGGGTGGGCGTGCCAAGCATTTTCGTGCGCGTCAGCGGGTGCAATCTGCGCTGCGTCTGGTGCGATACGCCGTACGCCAGTTGGAATCCCGAAGGTCCGACGGTTGAGGTCGGTGAGCTACTCACTGCGCTTTCGTCGCTTGCGCCGAAGCATGTGGTGCTTACCGGGGGCGAGCCAATGCTCTTCGACCCGATCGTTGAACTGGCGGAGGGCCTTCGAGGCCAAGGGAAGATCATCACCATTGAGACCGCCGGAACGGTTTTTCGGGAAGCAGTAGCTTGCGACTTGATGTCCATCAGCCCGAAATTACGGAACTCGACGCCGCCGATAGATTCCGGTTGGGCGGAACGCCACGAGGCCACGCGACTCGATCGGGCCCCTCTGAGAGCTCTATGTGAGACTTACTCGTGTCAGCTCAAATTCGTGGTAGACCCCGAAAATTCGCCTAAGGACATCGAGGAGATCGAGGAGCTTTTGTCCATCCTGCCCAAATCCACTCCAGTGATCCTGATGCCCGAGGGAATCGACTCGGATACGCTCTGGCGGCGGGCAAGGCTCCTGGCCCCAATCTGCCTCGCGCGTAATTGGAGGCTCAGTCCAAGGATGCACGTGGACCTTTACGGCAACACGCGCGGCACCTAGCCCTTGAGCTCGAGGTATTCCAACAGCGTCCGGTAGGGCATCATCGGCCCTCCGTAAATCCAGCCGGTGTAAACCTGCGCCCACGAGGCACCCAGCGCGAGCTTTTCGTGCAGGTCTCGGCCATTGAAGATGCCGCCAACCCCAACCAAGGCCAGGCTCGATGGCGAAACTGCCTTCAATTGCCGCAAAACCGCGTTAGCCTTGTCTCGGAGGGGCTCTCCGGAGAGACCGCCAACCTGGTCGCGTCCCCGAGGAAGGGACGAATGATCCAGCGTCGTGTTGGTGGCGATGATCCCCGCAAGTTTGAGTTCGCCGCACAACTCTGCCACCGCTGCGATGTCATCGAAGTGGAGATCGGGGGCAATTTTCACAAAGATGGGTTTGCCCATTTTGTTCTCCGAAATCAGAGGCTCGAGAATCTCGCGGAGGGCATCCACCGATTGCAAACTTCGTAGTTCAGGGGTGTTCGGGGAGCTGACGTTGATCGTCACGTAATCGGCGAACTTTGCTAGATGCTGGAAACTTGTCAGGTAGTCCGTCGCGGCATCCTCGACCGGGGTGATCTTGGATTTGCCGAGATTGATCCCGATGGGAATCCCGGCGCGGTGACCCTGCAATGCCAGAGCGGCATCGCGGCAGCCCGAATTGTTAAACCCTAGTCGGTTCACGACGGCGTGCTGCTGAGGGTATCGAAACATCCGCGGCTTGGGGTTGCCGGGTTGAGGAAACGCAGTCACGGTGCCGATCTCCGCTGAGCCGAAACCCATCGCGCGCCAGCGGTGCAACGCCACCCCATTCTTGTCCACGCCCGCCGCCAGGCCGAGCGGGTTGGGGAAAGTCATGCCCGCGGCGCTCACCTCAAGCCGAGGGTCCCCCAAGAGCTTCCCACGCACCAGCCCCATGGCAATCGCGCGAATCGCGAGGTTGTGGGCGGTCTCCGGATCAATCCGGAACAGCAATGGCCGAAGGAGTTTCTCGTAACTCAAGCCGCCACCCGCTGCCACAACGCAAAGCCGGCGAAGCAAGCCAACAGGGCAAAGAACACAGTGCCGAGCACGTAGCCGGACGCCTCCAGCCACTTATTCTCTTGCATCAACTTGATGGCATCCCAGGAAAACGCGCTAAAGGTAGTAAACTCCCCCAGCACCCCGACCACCAGGAGCAGTCGCCAAGGCTCGGGATCGGGATGTCTCGAGAGCCCCGCGATCAGTAGGCCCGCGAAGAAGGAGCCGAGCACATTGACGAGAACCGTCCCCCAAGGGAAGCCGCTACCCGTGACCAAGCCGACCCAGTAGCGAGTCACTGCGCCCAGCCCGGCCCCCATGAAAACCAATCCCGACGCGCCCAGTCCATTCAAAGCAATACAATCATGTCACAGCATGAGCGATTCGGTGGGCAAGAAGACGATCAGGAGCAAGACCGGCGTGCGCCAGCTCCACAAAGATTTCGCAAAAGACCGTGCGAAGCCGATAGAGCTCGCATTTTTTCTGCAGGATATTGAGGACCCTTACAACGTGGGAGGCATGTTTCGAGTTGCCGACGGTTGCGGGGCAAAGCTGATGGTGATGTCGGGAAAAACCCCCGTGCCGCCAGATCCCCAGATTCACGTGACGAGCATGGGGCATCACCGCCGTATCGTCCATCGCCATTTTGCTCAGCACGAAGATGCGGCCAAGTGGCTGATTGAGCAGGGGTATAGCTTGGTGGCGGTAGAGATCGCCGAGGGCGCCGTGCCCTACACCGACTACGAGTGGCCCGAAAAGGTTTGCCTTGTGTTAGGAAACGAAGTGAACGGAGTTTACGCAAGCGTAATGAAACATCGGGATGGCGCGGTGTACATCCCGATGTTTGGTAAGGGGCGGTCGCTCAACGTTCACGTGAGCGCCGCCGTGGTCGCGTTTGACCTAAGAGTTCGTTAGAGCTTTAGGTCAACGATGCCGCTAACGCCCACGCCAACGACCGTCTCAAACTTGGTCGTAACGGTCTTGTTGGAGGACGGGATCAGGGCTCGAATTCGGATTTCCTTGCCGAAGAGCTCCGTCTCTGGCGAAATAACTGACTTCACCTTGTCCACGAGCACCTTGGGGCCCATCACTTGAGCGGCACCGATCGCACTGGACTTACCGAGACCAACGCTTAAGATTGGGACGACCTTGGTGTATCGCGAGTTGGTGTTCTCGTGCTTTGTCAGGCCGTTGATGGCTTTGTTGATGTCAGGTCCAAACTGTTGAACGGCAGCACCGACGCCGACAACTTTGAGGACCTGCCGAAACTGTGGCATGCCGATGGCGGTGAGGGCGAGGACGCCAGTTACGATAAGGGCAGTGCGTTTGTTGATTTTCATATTTCCTTCTAAGGTCCTTCGATTGTTTCGCGGACCGGTACTGATACGGACTCTTGAGAGGTTGCCGGAGTTTCGCCAGTTGAGGCTTTCGACGTACCGTCTGGCTCGATGGCGGGCCAAATCTCGGTCAATGCCGACTCCGGAGCTCGACCTTCCGCCTTCGCTTTGTCGGCGTCCGCTCGCAAGAGCCTCGCCATCGCCAGAGGCTCACCACCTCGCAGATAGCGTAATCCTACTGCTTGGACGTCCGCGTTTTCGGCCAGTAAGGTGGACGCGTCGGTGCTCAGGGCAACCTTAGTGAACTCACCTGGAGGGGCTTCCAGACTCACGACCAGCATCGGCCCCCGAGGGTCTCGATACGCCAAGAGAATTCGGGAGCCGAGCGTGGAACTGCTTTTGAGCCTGTCGAGAATGGCCAGGTCGGAGGAAGGGAGCTTAAACCCTTCGATTCTGGGGGCGTCGGGTGAGTCCGGCCCAGGAGTCGGTGCGGGGCTCAGCATCAACGGGTCGTTGATTGTTTGCACTTTCCCCTCTCGCCCGAGCTGTCCGCCAATTGTGAAGGCGATCAACGAAACGATGACCACCAATCCGAGCATTGCGCCCGCGAAGAGGTGCATCTTGCCCCTCGTCGCCGGTATCCCCATGCGCCGGGCCGTATCCAGTGCCTCGGTTTCTTCGACTCGCCGCCTGGCCATATCCGCTTTGCGCTTCAGATTCGCCGAATCTGGAGCGTGCGAGGCCGCCATCTCGTACCAATCCGCCGCCTCGCGGTACTCGCCGGACTCCAGCGACAAATCGCCCATGAGCGCGTGGGCTTGCTCGCTTTCTGGTTTGTGAAAGAGCAGCGCTCGGCATAGCTCTTTCGCGCCATCAAAGTCGCCGCGCAAGCGAAGCACATTGATGCGCGCGAGGTCGCCCTCGAACGTACTTCGGTCGTAAGAGCTACTGGCGCCCGGTACTTCCAAATCCGCCCTCCCCACGATCCGTGTCTGTCAATTCCATCACTACTTCAAAAGACGCTTGGACCACTGGGCAAATGACCATTTGAGCTATCCGGTCCCCCACCGCGATGCTGAAGTCTTCCTGACCGAGGTTGATGAGAAGCACTTGAATCTCGCCACGATAGTCGGAGTCGATCGTGCCCGGGGTGTTGACCATCGAAATACCGTGTTTTATGGCGAGTCCGCTTCGCGGGCGGATTTGGGCCTCAAACCCATCTGGAATCGCCACTCGGAGCCCTGTCGGCACCATCGCGCGTTCCATAGGCCGCAGGATTAAGTCCTCACGGCTGCGCAAATCCACCCCCGCCGCGCCACGCGTGGCGTATTCAGGAAGGGCGGTGCCTTCAACAAGCACGATGGGGACGTTAACAGAATTCATGAATAGAGCGAGTATGGACGGAGTGAAACCCCGGCTCGGTTCAGCCACGTATGGGATCAGGGATAATCAACAGACGGAATGGATTTAACGCCTTCAAAGAAGCTCCCTTATTTTAGCGAGTACGTGGCCTATGAGTTAGCCGAGTCCAAAAAATGGAAGCGTTCGGCTTGGACTTGGCCCATCGCGGGCGGAGCATTTTTGGTGGCGGGACTGGCCTCCGTATTGCTAGGCAGGATCACAGGCTTTTGGACCCCGCCGCTCCTGCTGATCGGATGGGGGGTGGGCATCGCGATGCTCGATAAGTGGATGAAGAAGCCCCGATCTTCTGACGAGCAATATCTTCGCGAGCTGGATTCAATCGTCATGCGATATGCCGAATCCATGAATTTTCGACGACTCCATCGCGACCTTGACTACACGGCCGCCCAACTACTCGAGGCCAGCGCTTATTACTGGTCCAAGGTCCGCATCCAGATGAACTCGCCAGCGTGGAATAGTGACTCCACCCCAGCCCATCTTCGGGCAGTGCGAGTCCAAACGCTCCAGGCCATTGACGAGGCCATGCGGGAGCAAATAGCGCTTTGCGTGAGATGTCTGGCCGTTCCCGGACAGAAGAGGAGTACGGATCTGCGCGACGTGATTGAGGATGCGCTCGGGATTGATGTGGACAAGGTTCTCGACAGCATCCGTAAAGGCACGGTGGGCAAGAACGGGTTCCAGAGTGAGCGCCTACCGGAAATTTTTGAACCTGCTCGCCAACTTGCCGAGCGCCTCAAGATGCTCAGCGGCGAAATTGACAAGATGAGTTTCGAGAACTTGCAGAAGTACCAAGGCGCTGGCACTGGGGCGACCTCAGCTATAGATGCCGCTCTCCGGGGGATGCAAGAGATTCGACAGGCTGAGGGCGAACTTTCCCAAGATCAACACATTACCGATAGGCTCTGAACCGGCGAGCGTAGTAGACGGCATGAACAAGTGGCTGGTGCTTGCGGGTTCCATATTGCTGACTTTGGTGGTTGGGGCAATCGGTGGGCTATCGACGGCTGAGGCGATTCCGACTTGGTTTGCGGCCCTAAACAAGCCCAGCTTCAACCCTCCAAATTGGGTATTCGGCCCGGTTTGGACCACTCTCTACATCATGATAGCGGTGGCCGCCTGGCGCGTTTGGCTGGTTGAGGGATTTGATCGCAAATGGCTGCTGCCGTATTTGGTTCAATTGGGGCTGAATTTGGGGTGGTCTCTGATCTTCTTCGGCGCTCGCCGCCCGGACCTCGCCCTTATCGAGATCGTATTGCTCTGGATTTCGATTGTAGTCACCCTAGTCGTTTTCCGACGGATTGACCGGGGTGCCGGCTGGCTTCTCGCCCCGTATTTGGCCTGGTTGAGTTTCGCCACAATTCTGAATGGCGCGATCTGGTGGCTGAACCGGTAGTTCATCTGGCAATTCTGGAAATAGGTTCGATTCTGCAGAAGCTGTTGTAGAATAGGGAACAGATGTGGTCCAGGAATAGACTCAATGAACATGCCTCTTTCTTATCGTTTTCCTAGGCTTGCGCTCGGGGCCACCCTTGCGGCGGGTTTGCTCGGGCTCTCCGTTCCGGCCTGGGCGCAGTGTTCAATTGCGGTTACCCATTCCGCGGCAAATTTTGGTGGAGGCACGTTTGTTGCCCAAGCCGGATTTGCAGAAGGCGAGGCCGCTGCCGCTAGCTATACGCTCGATCCAGGTGCATTCCCGATCAAGTTGAACTTGATGGAGATGATCTTTGCAACTTCAAATGCGAGCGTGTTAACTACAACGGTGTACGAGGTGCTCGTGTACGAGGGCACACCGGCGACTGGCACGCTCATCTTTTCCTACCAGTCCAACGATGTTGATATACCGCACCTACGCGTCGGCCCTGGAACTGCGGGTACCAATGTCCAGTTCAGCATTGATCCGGAAGACCCCGAACAGATTATTATTAACAATAACGGGAGCAACACTTTCTCTGTGGGCTACCGGATCGTTCAACACAATGATCCGCCAATTTTTAATTTTTTGCCACCAAACCAAACGACAAATTGTTTCCCCACGACCGACGGGCTAAATACTCTTAACTTTGCTACCCAGAATTGGCTCGATGCCATCGATATTGGCCCCTTGGGCGCCCCAGCTGGGTGGAGCAGTTTCTCCCAACTTCCGACTCAGTTCCGACCCACTGGCGACTGGAATATCCGCGCCACGTACCAATCGGTAAATCCCGTAACAATCACCGATCAGCCTGATGACACTACGGTGAACGCGGGTCAAACCGCGATTTTTAATGTAGTTGCCAACGGCCCCTCACTTCAGTACCGCTGGTACAAGGGAAGCACTCCGCTAAACAACGGCGGCAATTACCTTGGGGTGACCAATGACACGCTCGTGATTCTAAACACCCAGGCCGCTCAAACCGGAACCTACCACGTGGTCGTCTCCAATACCTGCGGGACCACCACCAGCAACCCAGCCACTCTGAACCTAATTGGTTCGGGTCAGATTAGTGGGAACGTGATGCTCAACGATTGGATCGTGACCCCGGCGGGCCAGCAGATGCAGTTCCAAATTCGAGCCGTCGGCGGGGCAACCCCCCTCGCCAGCTTTAGCGCCACGTTGAACGCGAGCGGCGGATTTACGGCTCCGCTACCGGGCACGATTGCTCCTGGCACCTACGACCTCTACTGCGACGCCAACCATTGGTTGCGCGAGAAGCGAGCCAGCGTGTTCATCTCGGCTTCCGGGGCGACTGGACAGAACTTCGTCCTCAGCAACGGAGACTCGGACGGAAGTGGTGAAGTGGATGCGGCCGACATTGATGTCGTGATCGCGGCCTTCGGCGGCACCGCCATCATGGCGGACGTGGACGGAAGTGGAGAAGTGGATGCGGCTGACATCGACATCGTCATCGCCAACTTCGGTTCCACCGACGATTAGTCCGGAAAGGACTCACGCAGCCAATCGAGTGTCAACTCGCCGACCGAACCTAATGAACGGGTTCCGGTCGGCGAGTTCTTTGTGGCTCCGCTGAGGACCAACAGCGTGTGCGCTCCCGCGCGTGCTCCCGCCTCGATATCTGTCTCCATCCGGTCGCCCACCACCAAAGTTTGCTCAACGGTAGTTTCAGCAGAACGAATCAGCTCTAAGATCATGGCTGGATTGGGCTTGCCGAGGACTTCGGGTTCTCGCCCCGACGCGGCTGCGATTGCCGCGACCATCGCCCCCGCCCCGGGCTGTTCACGTCCGCCCTCAACCGGATAGGTGGCGTCACGGTTGGTGGCGATAAACGTTGCGCCCTGTCTCAAGTGTTGAAGCGCTGCATCGCACATCGCGTAGTCGAAACTCCGACAAATCCCCACCACCACCGCGTCTACAGACTCGTTTTGCGTAGGGATGCCGCCCTCTTCGAAGGCTTGCCGGAGGCCGGGTTCGCCGATTAGGAACACGCTCTTAAACCCCGCCGCATCGCAGTGCGCCACCGCAAATGGAGCCGTCCCCAGAACTTCCGATTCTTCCGCCTGAAACCCTAGTCCGTTCAATCGCTGCGCGATTTCAACCGACGAATGGGCGGAGTTATTGGTGAGAAATCGAACTTGGACGCCGCTAGCTCTTAAGCGATCCACCGCCTCGACCGCTCCAGGAATAGCCTCAGATCCTCGAAACAGCGTCCCATCAAGGTCGAAAATGACCAGCTTGATCATGCGTTTCGCTTCAGTACGAAGTGACCAGCGGCCCTGAGGAGCTCTCGATGTGGAGTGTCAGGGAGGAGAGCAAGTGCAGCCATGGCCTGGTTCAAGTGGTCCTCGGCGGTAGCCATCGAGCGATCGAACGCTCCCCGATCCCTCATCCAGTGGGTGATGGTGGCAACCTGCTCGTCGCTCGCGGCGGTTCCGAACGCTTCACTCACCAAATCAAACTCATTGGGGCTCAGCTCCGAACATAGTTCGATGAGGGGGAGGGTCGCGCAGCCCTCGCGGAAATCAGTGGCCTTTGGTTTGCCGGTCTGCGCGCTCTGACCCCGGTAGTCCAGCACGTCGTCGGCGATCTGGAATGCGATACCCAAGTGATGACCGTAAATCGCCAGAGAGTTCACCGTTGCCGCGCTCGCCCCGGCCATCATCCCGCCGATGAGGCAGCAGCACTCCACGAACGCCGCCGTTTTCATCCGGAGCACGCGGAAGTGCTCTTCGCGGTCAAGCTCGAGTTTCCCTCGGAGTTCGACTTCGCGGGCCTCGCCTTCTGCCATCTCAACCACCATGCGGCTCGCGGTCCGGATGATTTCGATGTCGCCATCTGCTGCCAGCACCGACATCGCCTTCGCGAGGTACACGTCTCCGCTCAAAATACTGGCGGTGTTGCCGAACACGCTTGAAGCCGTCGGACGCCCGCGACGAGTCGCCGATTCGTCAATCACGTCGTCGTGAATCAGGGTCGCCATGTGGATCATCTCCATGCACGCCCCCAGTTCCACCGCGCGACTCACCGAAAACTCGAGACCGGTCGCCCGTGCGCTCAAGATCAAAAATACCGGTCGCAGCCGCTTACCGCCCGCATCCAGCGTATGCTTCAAAACCTGGTTGACCACGTTCACCGAAGACTCGGCGTGGCGCTGGAGCTGTTTTTCCACCGCCGCCACGTCGCCCGCGATCTGAACCATGTTCGCGCTCGCAATTCCCGCCGCTTCAAAAAGACTCGCTTTCATCGCTTGATCCCCCAGTGCATGCACACGTTGCCGAAGGCAAAGTTTCGATGTCGAATTTGCTCAAATCCCGCCGCCGCCATAGAAGCCGTCAACTGCTCACGGCTCATGAACCGCTCCGTGCTTTCCGGCAGATACTTGTAGGCCTTCGCACTGCTCAGCAGCGCGCCCAGCCGAGGCAATATCTTGCCCGTGAAGAGACCGGAAACGGCTCGGACCAGCGGCTGGGCGGGAACTGCCATATCAAGACTCACGAACCGGCCTCCCGGCTTAAGCACTCTGAAAATCTCGCGATGTGCCATGTCAATGTCTGGCACGTTTCGAATTCCCCAACCCACGGTCACGATGTCTACTGAGACCGACTGAACCGGAATTTGACAGGCATCCCCGAGCGAAAGAACTCCCGGCTTCGCCGACTTGTCCTTGGCTCGCACCAGCATGGGCTGGCAGAAGTCAATGCCCACCGTTCTGGCGCCCGCCGCTTCCAGTGGAGGCAGGAAGTCGCCGGTTCCGCAGCATAAATCAAGGGCGACTTCGCCCTTCTGAACGTTTAAAACAGCAACCGCCGCGCGCCGCCATCTGCGGTCGAAATTGCCGGTCATCAGCCGATTCATCCGGTCGTAGCCGGGGGCGATCTCCGCGAACAAATCCTGCACGAGCCGCCTCTTTTCCTGCCCTTGGGCTAGCCAAGGGGTCTCCGGAAGGTTAGGGCGGGGAGGGGCAGAGTTCATAACGATCAACTTTCAGTAGATATTGAAAGTTCATTTCTATTGTACGCGATTCGGGGTAGCAATTCTGCGCGAGTCTTAACGAAACCCAGCACATAATGGGTCATGTTGCCTCTTGCGCTCGCGCTCTCCCTCTCCACGGCTCAGGCCGAAGTCCCGGTGTCTCGCATCGCTTTGGGCTCGTGCTTCAACTCTAGGCTGGAAATGCGCCTGTGGCCCGCGATTCAAGCCAGCAAGCCCGAAGTGTTCATCTGGATGGGTGACAACACGTACGTGGACGGGCAAGGCAACAGCCTTGACCACGCGACCGAATACAAACTCTTGGGCCAAGACCCCGGCTTTCAGTGGTTAGAGAAAAACACGAAGCAACTCGCCACCTGGGATGACCACGACTACGGCCTCAACGACGCGGGCGTCGAGTATCCCAAGAAAGTCTTGGCGCAAGCGGCATTCAATGAGTTCTGGAAGGTCCCCGCCGACTCGCCGCGGCGCAAGCGCGAGGGAATTTACGACTCCACCACTTTCGGTCCTGAGGGCAAGCGCATTCAAGTCATCCTGCTCGACACTCGTTACTTCCGCAGCCCGCTCAAGCGCGATACAGACAACCGGCGCTACGTCGGCGATCCCGATCCAGAGAAGACCTTGCTCGGCGCTAACCAATGGACATGGCTGGCGGAAGAACTGAAGAAGCCGGCTGAACTGCGCATCATCGTCTCTTCCATCCAAGTTGTGAGCGAGGATCACCCATTCGAGAAGTGGATGAACCACCCGCTCGAGCGCGCCAAGTTGTTCACTACGATCAAGGAGTCTCAAGCTTCGGGAGTCATGTTCGTGAGCGGCGATCGCCACATGGCGGATCTTAGTGCGATGGACGGTGGAGTCGGCTACCCGCTTTACGATCTCACCTCAAGCGCCCTCAATCGCAGCAATCGAGGCTGGCGATTTCCCGAGAAGAATCAGCACCGACTCGGCGCGATGGTGACCGGCGACAACTTTGGGTTCATTGCGGTGGATTGGTCGAAACCGGACCCCGAAATAAAACTCCAGGTGCGCGATCAGGAAGGGGAAAATACGATCCAAACGAAGCTGAACTTAAGCTGGCTCAAACCGGGGCGAATCCGAACTCCGTAGGTACACTCCCCGCACGATGGCCCGGACGCAAGCTCGCCCGAAATGGATTTGGCCTCTGGTCCTGTTGATTCTGAGCCTGATTGTGTTTTGGGTGTTGCCTTTCCAGCTTCCCGATCAGCCGGTCCAGATCGAATACCGAACAGCCAAATAACCCCGCGTTAATCTCGGTTCGGGTACGTTATGCCTTGATGAATCGAAAAGGTAGTGCCATTTGGCAAGGCGGAATCATGGACGGTAAAGGCACCGTCTCGACCGAATCGGGCGTGCTTAACAACGTTCAATACAGCTTCAGCTCGCGCTTCGAATCGGGCAACGGCACCAATCCAGAGGAGCTTATCGGAGCGGCCCACGCGGGCTGTTTCTCGATGGCGCTTAGTGGAGTGCTGGGCGGCGCTGGGCTCACCGCGGACAGCATTGAAACAACTGCCACAGTTTCCGTGGTGAAAGAAGAGGGCGGCTTCGTGATCAACAAGGTTCACTTGGCAGTTACCGCTTCCGTCCCCGGCGCAACGGCGGAGCAATTCCAAGAGCTTGCCACCGCCGCCAAGCAAGGCTGCCCCGTATCGAAGCTATTCAACGCTGAGATCACGATGGACGCCACGCTCGCTAGCTAATCGGGCTCAATCTCTCGCTCAATTCGCCGATCTGGGACAAGCCACATGATGGCGACCAGAGTATAAAGGGCGCACGAAATGATCGGGCTGACATAAGCCAGCCCGATCCCGGCAGCATAGAGCGCCAGAGAGACGTTGCCCTTCAGGTCGCGACCGATCGCATTGGCGAGCGACGAGTCGTCGGCGTGGTGATACAGGAGCACCTTCACCAAAATCGCGTAAGCGACGGCCGCGCCAAACAAAACCACCCCGTACAGCATCACCTGGGGCACCCCAAATAGATATTCCCCCATCCAACCAGTGGCAAAAGGGATGAGCGACAGCCAGAACAGCAGGTGCAAATTGGCCCACAGCACCGCGCCCTTCACTATGTTCACCGCTTGAAAAAGATGGTGATGGTTGTTCCAATAGATGCCAATGTAGATGAAGCTCAGCACATAGCTCAGGAATATGGGCCAGAGGGGCTTCAATGCTTCAACCTCACCCCCCTTTGGAATTTTGAGTTCCAGCACCATGATCGTGATTAAGATCGCGAGCACACCATCGCTAAACGCTTCAATTCTTCCTTTTGTCATGCGGGCTTGTTACCTGATCTTGGCCTCGCAATGACGATTGGGGTTCCGTTTTGGGGCGCCCAAGCCTCATAATGTGAATATGTCCCAACCAACCACCCGATACATTGACCTTGCCGACATGCGGCGTCTCACCGAGACGGTGGGGGTGGTGCCTGCTATCCGGGGCATTGTAGAAAACCTGCGGCAAGACTTTGGTAGGTGGCACGAATTTGAGAAGAGCCCTCGAACCGCCAACCACTCCGATGTCGGAGTGATCGAACTTATGCCGGTGTCCGACGATAAGCTTTTTAGCTTCAAATATGTCAACGGGCATCCCCAAAATTTTAAGCAAGGGCTCATGACCGTGATGGCGTTTGGCGCTCTCGCCGAAACCGCGACCGGTTGGCCCCTACTGCTCAGCGAGATGACCATCCTCACCGCGCTCCGCACTGCGGCGACTTCGGTGCTGGCGGCTCAGCTCGTAGCTCGACCAGAATCGAAAATCATGGCGATGATCGGCAATGGCGCACAATCCGAATTCCAGATTCTCGGCTTCCAGCACCTTATGGGCATTGAGGAAGTTCGCCTGTACGACACTGATCCACGTGCAACTCAAAAGCTCATGCGCAATCTCGGCGAGGAGAAGGGCCTGAAACTCATTCCCTGCAATTCCACCGCGGAAGCAGTTCGCGGGGCGGACATCGTCACAACCTGCACCGCCGATAAGAAACTGGCGATCATCATCACCGACGACATGGTGGAGCCCGGCATGCACCTCAACGCCATCGGCGGCGATTGCCCTGGCAAGACCGAACTCGAAAGCAAAATCCTCGAGCGAAGCAAAGTCTTTGTCGAATTCGCTCCGCAGAGCCGGGTCGAGGGCGAGATCCAGCACATGGCAGCGGACTTTCCCGTTACCGAGCTGTGGGAAGTTCTGGCCGACGAGCGCAACGGGCGAGAAAGCGAAGCTCAGATCACGGTGTTTGATTCGGTTGGTTTTGGCCTGGAAGACTTTTCTGGATTGCGCTTCGTGTATGAGCAGGCGATGGAGCTTGGACTCGGCAGCGACCTTAACCTCATGCCAATCATGACAGACGTCAAAGATCTTTTCGGACTCGTGCGACCTCAGCACGCTCATGTGCGCTAACCGGCTCTTAACATTGGGTGATTAGATTTCGGGGATATGGTTCCGGTTCTCGCTTTCGTTTGTGTGCATTTTGCCGATTTGCCCGAAGTGACGCCGAAGCTGTTCACCGCGCCGGTCGGGGCCGACGCAGATGACCCCGCGATCCTGGCGCGAGGAGAACGAACGCTCATCCTCGGGACCGACAAGACGGCGGCGCCGGAAGGTGGACTTTACGTTTTCGAACTTAACGGTCAGGTCGTCTCGAAGTTCGTCGGCTTAGACCGCCCAAACAATGTGGACGTCATTCCAGGCTTTCTCTTTGGCGGGGAAGAAGGGGATCTTGCGGTGGTGACGGAACGGTTTAAGAAGCGGCTAAGGTGCTTCCGGGTGGGCACGGACGGCGCGCTGACTGATCTAAGCGGCTCGACTGACGTGTTTATTGGGTGGCCTGAAGTAGACCGCGAACCGATGGGGGTCGCGACGGCCCAATGGGGAGGGGTGGCCAGAGCCTGGGTATCGCCAAAGACCGGACCGAAGTCCGAACACTTTGAGCGCGGCACCCTGGCTTGGAATCCGGTCACCCAGAAGGTGGACTACCGCCAAGACCTGCGCTTTGGTTACTTCAGTGGGAAGAAAGAGACCGAGTCCCTAAAGGTGGACGTGGGCACCAAGCGAATTTATTGCTCCGATGAGGGCGCCGGGATTTGGTCGTTCGACGCCGAGACCGGAATGATTCAGGGCTTCATTTCGAACCCTTTGCACACGGGCGACCACGAGGGGCTCGCCACGACGAGAAGGGTCCTGATCAATTCCGATCAGCGCGTCGACAAAAACGTGTTCTGGGCATACCGTCTAAGCGATCACAGTCTACTTGGTGGATTTTCTAGCCCAGTCGACGACACCGATGGCATTGATCTCAGTGAGACTACGATGGGCAAAGATTTTCCTCAGGGCATCATGGTCGCCATGAACAGCAAAGGCAAGAACTTCGCGATTTTTGATTTGCGCGATGTCTTGGCGGCCGTTCAACCGCGCTAGGCCTTGCCTTCGAGCTGAGCTTTTAGGGCGTTCAAGGCGACTGCCCACGCCGCCCGCAGCCCGTCGGCTTCGGCCCGATTCGGGATGCGCTTATGATTCACGATCAGCCCCACTTTGCCAGCCTTCTCGGAAAGCTGGATTTCCACCTCAGTTGGCTCCGCCACCCCTGCCGTGTACCATTTCCAACGGATGTCTTTGTTTTCTCTTGCCCGGACGAGCTCAATCGAGTTGCCTTCCGCGTCTCCCCCAGGAGTCGTGCTCGGAGTAAACCAGGGCACTAGGCCCGCAAGATCAAATGCGGCATACACGGCGGTCAGTGGAGCACTGATGGTCTTCGTCGAGCAGATGTGAAAGCCCTCGGGCTTGCCGTCCTTTTGCAAAATGCCATGACGAGATTCGTACTCGACCCAGAGCGTGGTGGGCCACCAAAGATGCTTGCGGCACGGTTCATGCAGCCACTGGATCGCCTCGCGACGTCCACTGAAGTCGGCACGGTGGGCCTCAAGCTCCACAATCCAGTGGTCCACGGTCTGGCCCGTTGCGGCGATGCAGGCTTGATTAGTGAGTTCAAATTCTGGCTTTAGGTGTACTTTCATGCTTGGGCTTCTTAGTGGATGACCTTACACTTTTCGGTGGACGCCCGCGTCGAATGTCCACCTCAACTGACACAACTGAGGCCCCTAAATTTACTCGGAAACTCTTCCAACGCATCTTCACCACTTAAATCTACCGAAGAAGGTGGGGTTCCTCGGACCAGCTGAGCAAGGAAAGTTTGGTGGACTGACCTTGGCGGCAAGCATCTCGAAAGTGCTGGAGGGCGTCATTCGCTGTCAAACCGCTCCACTGTATGAACACTTCCTTACAGACGTTTAACGTTCCGTAAAATGGGCGTCAAAGGAGCAGAAGTTGATGTAAGTTACTTCAAGCCTGCTCTCATGGGAGGCGGAGAAATCTTATGAAAAGAAATCTAGTTTTGGCCCTATCTGGCCTCATTGCCGTTGGAGGCTTCGTACAAAGTGCGGAAGCTGTCACGGTTTATGGTTTGACAACGAGAGACCAATTGGTCCGATTTGATTCGGCGACCCCCGCTGTACTTCAACAGGCTTCGTTCATCACGGGTCTTGCTGCCAACGAGAGTTTGGTCGGCTTTGACTTCCGCCCGAACGGCGGCGTGCTCTACGGCGTGGGTTCGTTTGGTCGCCTTTACACGATCAATACCGGCACTGGCGTAGCAAGCTTCGTCGCAGGCATCACAGATGCTGGCGGTAACGCGATCGCCCTTAGCGGCAGCGAATTCGGTGTGGACTTTAACCCAGTTCCCGATCGCCTTCGCGTGACCAGCAACCTGGGCCAAAACCTCCGCATCAACGTCGCCACCGGCGTCGCGATTGTGGATGGCGCACTGAACCAGGGCGTCGGTACCCCGAGCATCGTCGCTTCGGCTTACACCAACAGCTTCGCTGGTGCAACCTCGACTACGCTATACAACATTGATTCGGTGAGCAATTCGCTTACGATTCAAAACCCACCCAATGCAGGAACGCAGGTAACGGTTGGAGGCCTTGGAGATGACGTGACAGCTCTAGCGGGAATGGACATCTTTACCGCTGGGAGTACAAACACGGCGTACGCCGCCCTCCAGCTCAATGGGCTTGGTGGCTCGCTCTTCGCGACCATCGATTTGAATACTGGCCTTGCCACGTTCATTGATGACATTGGCAACAACCAGACAAGCGACTCTATGGCGATCCGAGACATCTCAGTTCAGCCAGTTCCAGAGCCAGCTTCAATGATCGCCCTCGCACTCGGTGCTGGCGCGATGTTGCGACGCAAGAAAAAGTAAGTCTTCTGACCGCAGTGGGCCGCGCCATCTCCCTTCCCCAACGGATAGCGGCCCCACTGAATTCCCCTCGGCACCAACCGCTCACTTCGGTGTGGCGGTTGGTGTCCTTTTCTGCGAAGTTCGGGAGTGCCGCCCGATCAATCTATAATCATCCAAAAGGGTGATCGGCCAAGGCCGTGCAAATCAAGCCCCATGAACACTTCCGGCATTCGATTTAATGAAATTGCAGTCCGCGCTATGCGAAGCGAGGATGCAAATTCAATGCTCGCCTCCACCCTCAGTGCGGTGGATTACGGGGTGTTGCTGACCGACTTAAACCACATCGCCATGGTGGCTAATAGCCGTTTCGGCGACATTTTCGGCATTGATATTGAGAAGCTGGTGCGTAGCGACGTGAATGCCGTTCGCGCTATGGTCGAGAAAAGAATTGGTAACTTCGACGAGTGGCATCAGAACTTGGAGAGAGTTTATGCCGATCCGGAGCTTGTCCAAAATGATTCGTTGACCCTAAAAAATCCGGAGATCACCCTCCTGCGACAAACTGGCCCGGTGCGAAACGAGCAAGGCGTTCCGGTGGGTCGAATCTGGACGTTTCTTGACGTGACCAAGCGCAAGAAGTCCGAGAAGATGGACGAATTGCTCCATCAAACCAGCCTGCTATTTGATCCTGACCCCAAGCGCGTGTACGGACAGATCGTCGAAACCATCGGTGAGTTCTATCAGTCCATCGCGGTCCTATCGATCCGGCGAAATGACTATATGGAGTTCCACGCTGTGGGCGGGCCCGTGCCTGAAGCGCGGCAGCTTCCCGGAAACGACCTCGCTGATTCCTACTGCCAATTCTGTCTACAAGCCGGGGGAGGAATAATCATACAGGACGCCACTCAGAGCACGGAGACAAGCCAGCTCATGCCAGCTCGGTTCGGCTACACGCGCTACGCCGGGGTGCCGATTATCGCCCCAGATGGCCGCAGCTTTGGCACCTTGTGCATTCTCGATACTCGCACCGACGAGTTGCACGGCGAAGAGGATCTCCACTTCCTTAGCTTCATGGCAATGCGAATCAGCAGTGAGTTGGAGCGAGAAGCTCAGCTAAAGGAATTAGAGCGCGATCTTGCTTCCACTCAGTCCCAGCTCATCCAGAGCGAGAAACTGGCCGCCACGGGAACCCTCGCCGCGTCGATTGCGCACGATATTCGAAACATTGTGAGCGCAATTTCGTTAGATATGGGAATGGAGCCCAGTGGATCGACGCAAGCCATACGCACGGTACAGACTCACCTCGATCGCTTCAGCGTGCTCGCCCATCGGCTCCTCAGTTACGCACAACCTCGGGAAACTGTCCGGCACCCGACCAGCCTTAGCGAGACCCTAGGCCGGGTGACCGACCTGTTGCGTCATCACTTCGAGGTGTCCAAAATCAAATGCGAAGTGGACCTAGCTCCTGACTTGCCGCGGATTCTGGCAGACTCAACGCGACTCGAGCACCTATTCTTGAACCTCGGGATGAACGCTATCCAGGCGATGAAGCACGGCGGCTTCCTTCGGTTTGCGGCGACCAGCAAAGGAGGCGTTGTGACCATCACGGTCGCCGACAATGGCCCTGGCATGTCAGCCGAGGCAGCAGAGCGCGCCTTTGAGGCGTTCCACAGCACCCGTACTGATGGCTTCGGGCTCGGCCTCTTCAGTTGTCGCCAAATTGTCAAGGATTGCGGTGGCACGATCTCTGTGAGCAGCGAACTCGGCGTAGGCACGACCTTCACCATCGAGGTGCCAGGAGTATGAGTGCGCGAATCCACATCGTGGATGACGACCAGTTCCTCACCAAGAGCTTGAGCCGTCTGTTGGAGGGACAAGGGCATAAGGTGGACGGCGCTCATTCGGTCGAAGACGGCTGGCGCTTGGTTAATCAGGAACCGCCGGACCTTCTCATCCTGGATCTCAGCTTGCCGGACGGGGATGGCCTTGCGCTTTGCCGCCGCATCCGGGTGCAACATCGTTTTCCGATTTTGATGCTCACCTCCCGGGGAGATTCCATTGACAAAGTTATTGGGCTGGAGGTCGGGGCGGACGACTATCTGACCAAGCCTTTCGACGCCCACGAATTGGTGGCGCGGGTAAAGGCCCTGCTCCGACGCCAGAATGAATACGCGCCAGTGGTGTCTCGGCCGACCGGCTCGCACCGATTTGGTGACATGTGCGTTGACCTCGATTCCCGAGTCGTGAGCGTGGGCGAGACGCCGCTAGAACTCACCCATACGGAATTCGACTTGCTCGCTTTCTTGGTCATGAGGCCCGGAATGGCGGTGGATCGAAACGAGATATTCCGCGCAGTTTGGGGCTTCGACAGCGAGTTCAGCAGCAACTCCCTCGACGTGCTGATCTATCGCCTGCGCACTAAGCTCAAAGAAAGCGGCGGCGGAGAGCCGGTACTCACCGTGCGCGGATTTGGCTTTAAATTCCAACCCCCCGTCACCCCGTAATTACACGTAAACTAACGGCGTGTTGCAGTGGCCCTACGGCATCCGCGGAGCAGTAAGCCTCACCTACGATGGCCTGCTTTTTTCGCACGCCGAAATCGCCCTTCCATTACTGGACGAGGTGAACTTCAGGGGAACATTCTTTGCTGAATCTGCCCGGCTGATGGAGTTCTTTTCCATTTGGCGAGGCGCGGTTACGCAGGGTCACGAACTCGGCAATGGGGCGTTGATGCCCTTTGAGCACTGTCTGGATGACTTTGATTTGGAGCTGGCGGCGAGCGAATGTTGGGACACCCGCGAATTACTCCGCACTGTGGGCGCGGGCGCCACTGCCTTTGCCTGGCCCGCCAACACTCCGAGCGTCCATCACGCCGCCCGATTCCGACCCATCACGGACCAATACTCCCTCGTGCGGACCGGTCTTGACGGGATGAATCATCCCGAGTCCCTCACTATAGGGGCTCTCCGTTCGGTCCTGATGGACGGGCACTCCGCCGACGAATTGAATAATCTCGTCGATCAGGCTCAAGACGAAGGCCGATGGCTGATCCTCAACTTCGCCGGAATCGGGGAGGGTGAGCCGAGCGTGGACCGGGCGGCCCATGAGGACTTCGTTCGATCTTTGGAAGCAAGGCAGGAGATTGTCGTCGGCACGCTCTCCAGGGTCGCCGAACTTCTCGGCTGGCCCCCTAAATTGGCCTAGGGTTTCCATGAGGCTCGCCGAAGATGTATAATAGTCCCTCTGGAGGATATGCCCCAAAATTGATTCACGTTGCGGTCCAGTCAAACGAAACCATCGACAGCGCACTCAAGCGATTTAACTTGAAAGTGCAGCAAAGTGGTGTCTTGCGCGAGCTCAAAGAGCACGCCCACTACGAAAAGCCGAGCGAAAAGCGACGCCGCGCCAAGCGACGAAGCCGACGTCCGTTGTAAGCCCCTCGGAACGCCCTCCGGCAAGCGCAAGCCGCTCCGCCGCGTTGGAAGATGAAGGACGATAGCTTTAAACCACTCCAGAAGCTCGAAGCCCTAAAAGGCAAGGTTGTACGATTTTTAACCGAATCGGCCTGGGTAATTCTGTGTGCGCTTACTATGGCGGCGGCGCTGATTATTCATCGCCCAATGCCCCTCGACTGGGTAAGCGCCGGCGCAATGGCTATTCTCAGCGCGGCTGTCATTGTCCTGACCCGATTTCACATCCGACACACCCCTCTTGGTGGCGTGCCGGTTTTTACTGCCGAGCGCATTCTGTGGGTCGGTTGCCTAGCCGCCATTCTCGGAGTCCAAATTCTTACCGAGTCGATCGGCCCCCGCACCTTAATCGGCGTCGGGTTCTTGATGACGGCACCCCTCCTCGCGCAGGCCATGCTGGTCTCGGCCCTGATCGGCCCGGCGATCTCGATGTTCGCCCTTACCACTGCATGCTTCCTGCTGGGCATCAGTGGGGCGCTCCCGATTGAAACCGTGGTCGCTGGATGGCTCGGAGGCGCAGTCGGCGCTCACTCCGTAAATCCCCTCAAGCAGCGCTCCGACCTGATTCGAGCCATGACAGTGGTTGGATTGGCTCAGATCGTCATCGGAGCCTCAGCCTCGGCCATGAGCTCATCATCGGTTCGCCCGGTCCTCGAAAGTGCGGCTTGGGCCGGCCTTGCGGCAATCATTGCGACCAGCATCTTTTGGTTCGGCGTGGCAATTTTGGAAAAGGGGTTTGGCCTCACCAGCGACTGGTCCCTGCTCGAGCTTTGCTCACCAGATCACCCGCTGCTAAGAGAGCTGACCATGCGCGCGCCAGGCACTTACGCGCACAGCGTGATGGTCGGCAACCTAGCCGAAAACGCTGCGCGAGAGGTGGGCGCAAACGCAGTCCTGGCCCGGGCGATGGCCTACTTCCACGACATCGGAAAGATCAACCGACCAAGCTACTTCATCGAGAATCAGCGAGGAGACAACCTGCACGATGAGCTCCCGGCCGCCCTCAGTGCCCGCATCATTTCCGAGCATGTCAAGGAAGGCATCGACCTTGCGCGCCAATATCGACTGCCTCGGGTAATCCGGGACGGAATCCAACAGCACCATGGCACCTCGTTAATCGCCTTCTTCTACGGCAAGGCATTGCAAACTCAGGCGGCGACCGAGGAGCTCGAATCGTCTTTCCGCTATGAAGGGCCCAAGCCCCAAACTCGCGAAGCCGCGATCTTGCACCTTGCTGATAGCGTGGAGGCCCTCAGCCGTGTGATCCCGAGGGGAAGTAGCGAAGAGCTCGAAATCGCCATCCGCCGCGTGATCGAAGAACGCCGAGCCGACGGGCAGCTTGACGAGTGTGAGTTGACTTTCCGAGATTTGCGCGTGATCGAACGCTCTTTCCTGAGATCGCTCGGGGCCCTACGCCACGAAAGAATTGAGTACCCCGACGATATCGCCGCCCATGTCAACGCAAAAAGCTCGCATTATGATCTCGAACAACTCCGGACGGCGTACCCGGACGAGCACCCTCCGCATGGCGCTTGAAACTTTGATTCAGATCCACCAGCCCGCTCGCCGAGACATCTCGGTCTTGCTCACGGACGACGACACGATCCGCCAACTCAACCACGAGTGGCGGGGACTGGATGAAGCCACCGATGTCCTCAGTTGGCCCGGAGGTGAGATGCCCGGTGCGAACCTGGGTGATCTCGCGATCAGCCTCGACACCGCCTCCCGCCAAGCCGCCGCTCGCAAAATGCCTCTCCATAACGAAGTCGCAATTTTAGGCATCCACGGAGGTCTACACCTGTTAGGTTTTGATGATCTGACCGATAATGATCGGGAAGAAATGCTGGTAAAAATGCGTGAGGTCGCTCTGGCGGCCAACATCCCGATGGAAACCGATTGGAGCTCGCTCCCTCACTCGGAAGAGGACAATGTCCGGTAGCCGTAGTATTCTCGCGCCGTTCAAAGTCGCGATGTCCGGGGTGATCTACACCTTCCGAACCCAGCGTCACATGAGGATTCACTTCTTCGTGACGATCTTCATCATCATCGGCGCGCTGCTCCTCAATCTCCGAACTCGCGAGATTTTGGTCCTGCTTTTCATGATCAACTTCGTCCTCGTGGCGGAAATGTTCAATAGCGCCATCGAGGCCACGGTGGACCTTGTGAGCCCGAATTACCATCCGCTGGCGAAATTCGCCAAAGACATTGCGGCGGGTGCGGTCCTCGTCACCACGATCATGGCGGTTACGGTCGGCATCCTCATCGCGGTCGGCGACGACGCCTGGGATCGCATTCGCGTCGCCCTCACTGCCGAGCAACCCGCCACTCCGGTCATGTGGCGCATCGTCCTTGGTTGTTTTCTGTTGTTCGTAATCGTAGTGATTGGTAAGGGGCTGGGGAAGCGCGGTTCCGTGCTCAAAGGAGGGCTGGTATCGGGTCACGCCGCGTACGGATTCTTCTTTGCCGGCACGGTGATGTTCATTTCCGACGCCCCGCTCGTCACGGCACTCGCCCTCGTCCTTGCTGCGATTATCGCGCAGAGCCGATGGGAAGCAAAAATTCATTCGATTTCTGAACTCGTCCTTGGCGCAACGGTGGGCTTAGTGCTCTCGTTGCTGACCTTTGGCCTGATGCCCAAATAGACCATGAAAGCTGACCCTCCCGAACGTACGCCGCGAATGCGGCTCCAGACTGCCCTTCTGATGCTTCTCGCAGCCGCGATATCGCGTGCGAGCATCCCGGACGGCGACACACTCACCACCAACATCCCCTCGTATGTGGGGGTCACGGTGGCTCTGCTGTTGCTCGTCATCGCCCTCAATGGGCTTTTCGTGGCTGCAGACACGGCGATCGAACTCCTTCGCCCAACCCACGTGAAGATGTTCGACAATGGGCGGTCGCAAAAGCTCCAGCACCTTTTAGACAGTCGCCCCCACTACGTGGCTGCCTGTACTTTGGGTAGCCAAACGTGTCGCGCCTGGATGATGATCCTTAGCTTCATTCCCGCGCCGTTCTTGGCCCATATCTACGCTGAGAGGTCCTCGGTCACGGATCAGTGGTGGTACGTCCTCAGCGCAGGAATTCTGGTCACCATCCCGGTGGCGGCGGTCAATGTGGTGTTTGGCGAGCTCGTACCAAAGAGCTACTCCGCCCTCCACCCTCACCAAATCGCGATCAAGACATATGGCTTAGTGCGCGTTACCTCTCTCGTGCTGACGATCCCCAGTCGCTTGCTGACCAGCGTGGCCAATGTCATCACGCGTCGCTTTGGCGCGACCGCTAGTTTTTCTTTCCCCAATCAGGCAGAGCAAGAGATACGCAGCCTCGTGGAGAGCGCGCAGGAAACGGGCGAGATCGAGGAAGAGGAACGCGAGCTTCTACACTCCGTGTTTGAGTTCGGTGATACGGTCGCCCGTGAGGTCATGACCCCGCGTGTGGATCTCGACTCGGCCCCCATCGTCAGCGACGCCGAGACGCTCATTTGCCTGATCGAGGAATCCGGCCACAGCCGAATCCCCATTTTCGAGGAGACCGACGACCAGATCATCGGGATCGTCCACGCCAAAGACCTGATGACCGCGCACATGCGAAGCAACGGGGTCGGTGTGAATCTGCGCACCCTCCTGCGGCCCGCACTGTTTGTGCCCGAGAACAAGGACCTGTTCGACTTGCTCCGCGAGATGCGATTACACCGAACCCAAATGGCGATCGTACAAGACGAATTTGGCGGCACCGCCGGCATCGTTACGATCGAAGATATCGTGGAAGAGCTCGTCGGCGACATCGTGGACGAGTACGACGTTGAGGAAAAAGAGATCGTCGCCGATGGTGACGGTTGGACGGTCAGCGGTCGCACCAATCTGTACGACCTCAACGACGAGATTGGATCGTCCTTCGACAACGATGAGTTCGATACCCTCGGCGGGTACGTATTCGGTCTCTTCGGAAGGCAACCTAAAGTTGGAGAATCACTCGAAGACGTCGGCTACAAATTCACTATCAAAGAAACCGATGGGCGACGGATCAATAAGATTCACGTCGCCCGCGATTCGAGCCTCGTCTCGGCTCTTGATGAGATGCTTAGTTAGATCGCCCGTAGGTTCTGCGGATGATCGGAGCTGTGGTGGTGTACCTCGGTAAGCGCATCAGCAAGTACGGAGAACAGCGTCGCATCGAACCGTCGAGCGGCACACTCTCATACCAGGTGATCGTGATGCGCCCCGCGTGATCCACCGTAACACGGTCTATTTCGACGTTAGTTTGTCGGTTCTTGGGTCCAGCGTGGATGGCGACTACCATCTCATCCTCCCAGCGTACGTCACGAGACAGCTCCAGCATCTCCTCGCTGCCCGGGAACGCATTCTTGGCGTGCTGCTCATATTCGCGTCGGCTGGCCAAAGTAAACGTCCGCTCCACTGTTACATTCGAGTACACGCCTCGGTCAAGTAGACCCCATCGAATTGGTCGAACGGGGTCCTCGTAACCCCAGCCTGGAAGCAGCACGGTGCCCGAACCGATGCCTCCGAAATCGTCACATCGGACGAACCGAGGCGAGCCGGAGTTGCGCTCGACTCTGATTACGACGTACGGCGAAGTGATTGCCTGAGAGGTGATGGAGCCAGGTGGGGGCGCGGTTTCCACGTATTGCACTTCGATGTTTCGAGCGTCCACGAACGAAACGCTGCGCACGGTGACACAGACCCCGCCTGTCCGTCGTTCACCCAGCGCAATAACCCACAGCTCTTCACGCGCCCATTCCAACCCTCGAGGGGCGGAAGCGGCCGAATTGCCAGTGAGTTCGCTCCAATATTTTTGCCACGTGCCTTCGGTTGAAAGGACGCGAGTTGAAAATGTCTTTTGGCGAGAGTTTGTCCCCGCGTGAAAAGTACTCCATTTCACCGCCGGGAGCCCCGGTGCCATCTGAGCCACCGCCAAAACCGGCAGAAGGCACGCCAACACAACTGAAATTATCCATCGCATGATATTTCTAAGACGCATTATTCGGCGTCCCGTTACAACAAGATAGGGCTATAATCGCCGAACAATGAATCGTGGAACAGGGTGGTACCGGTTTATTCGCGGCTTCGTGAAGCACGTGATCCTGCGCCTCCTCGGAGGCATGCGCACGCTCAACTCCAGTCGCGAACCCGCGGAGGGCGCACTGATCGTCGCTCCCGTGCATCTCAGCTTCATTGATCCCCCCTTGGTTGGATGCGCGATGCGGCGCGCTATCACGTTCATGGCCAAGGAAGAACTGTTTCGCCCGTTCCTCTTAGGTCCGCTCATCCGCTCTCTAGGAGCCTTCCCGGTGAGAAGGGGCGCTGGCGACACGGAAGCCATCCGCCTTGCGATCAAGCTTCTCCAAGAAGGTCGCGCCGTGCTCATGTTCCCGGAAGGAACCAGAGGAGACGGGAAGACACTGGGTGCCCTGACTCCTGGAATCGCGATGCTAGCCAAGCGCACGGGTGCGAGAGTATTGCCGCTCGGGTTAGTGGGGACAGAAAAGGTCCTTCCTCGCGGTGCCAGCAAACCACGCCGCAGCCCGATGAC
The DNA here is from genome assembly GCA_031425375.1 of Chthonomonas sp. Lineage (GTDB taxonomy): Bacteria > Armatimonadota > Fimbriimonadia > Fimbriimonadales > Fimbriimonadaceae > JAFLBD01. The sequence continues at coordinate 90,191 of JANPJF010000005.1, forward strand.
CGTGGTGTTCGGCGAGACGTTTACCTACGCCGAAGTCTGCGGCGGGGAAGGCGACAAGAACGCGCGCAACAAGTTCAACGAAGAGCTTGAACGACGTCTATTGGCTCTCAGCGCTGAGGGCGGTCTAGCCCTCAAAACCGAGCCGCGAACGACGCCCCAAACAAAGGTTGCTGCCCCTGAACCAGCCACCGAAATCTGAGCTCACGGGACATCGCGTATTCAAATCCGAACGTGATCTCATGAGAATCGTATTCGGTCAGGAGCCGAAAACGGTCTGTAAACGGCAGCAGAGCCCCGAAGAACGCCCCCTTGAACCGCCCCGTGCCGGCACCAATCGTAAGTTCCGTTGGCGTGTTTGCGTTGAACGCATCGAAGTTATTGAGGCGGGTGGTCAGTGAAAAATAGAAACTGCGTCCCGCCAGACTCTCATCCGAAACATCCATCACCCCGACCGAAATCCCAAGCCCGAAGTCAGGCACGGCTGGGATGTAGTTGTAGGAGAGATCAAGGGCGGTGCGCCTTCCGATGCGACTAATTTCCGCGTCAAAAGCATTCCCAAAGCCGAAGCCGATGAAAGTTGCGGCTGGATCGCTGTCGCGCGGATTCAGCAGCGTCTCAATCCGAAAATCTCGGTTCGCATATCGGTCGCCCAGGGGCAAAAAGATCAGCCGTTCGGCAGCAGAGAATGCGCACAACGCACAAGAGAGGAAGACGAGGAGAGCGTGGCGCACGCGGCGAACGATACCCGAACCGAGTACCCTAAACGTATGACGGAGCCCGCCGAATCCCGAGATCGCCTCGGGTTTATCGAAGGATTGCGCGGCTTGGCGGCCCTCTACGTGGTGCTCCAGCACATCTGCACGCTGGTCGATCCAAAGTTCCTCATGCAGCGCCCGGACGCGCAGCCGCGGTGGCTCGCCGGAGTGATGTCCACTCTCTGGTACGGACACTTCGCGGTGGCCGCGTTCATTGTCCTTTCCGGGTTTTGCCTGCAGATGTCGCTCTACGGTCGAAAGGACGGGCGACTCACCGACGTCCCCACCTTCTTAAAGCGTCGGTGTTGGCGCATCCTGCCTCCATACTACGCGTGCTTAGCCCTCTCGCTACTGGTTTGCCACTTCGTCACGTCGCGACAGGAAGGGTTGCCGTGGTCGCAGTACCTTCCTGTCACCACCGAAAATGTAGCCGCCCACGTCTTCATGATCCACAATCTCTCGCGCGAATGGATGTACAAGATCAACGGCGTCCTGTGGTCAATTTCCATCGAATTCCAACTCTATTTCTTGTTCCCGTTTATCGCCGCCGCCCTTTGGAAACTGGGGGCGAGATGGGTGCTCCCGGTGGCGGCTGCGCTTGTCGCTTTGGCGCTAGCTGCCCGACCAGAGCTTGAAAAGCTCTACCTTTGGTATGTTGCCCTCTTTGTCCTCGGGATGTGCGGGGCGCGGTGGGCGTTCGACACGCGGTTAACCCGGCCGGCGTATGCGCCAACGCTAGTTGTCGCCGTAGGCAGCTTTGTCGTCAGCATCCTTAGCGTGCACTGGACCAAGGAGTTGTACTGGCGCGACGGCCTTATGGGGGTCGCCATCGTCGCCTTGCTCATGGCGGGAGTGGTTCGCCCAACTGCAAGCTGGACCGGTTGGATAGGGGCCAAGCCGCTGTTGTGGCTGGGAAGTTTTAGCTACAGCTTGTACCTGATGCACCACCCCGTTCTGCAGATTCTGTTCGTCAGTCGTCCAGAGTGGGCGTCCACCGTCACCCGCCAGATTGGGTTCCTCGCGGCCTGCCTTCCGATCATCCTGGCCGTCTGCTACGGTTTCTATTTGGCCTTTGAGAAACCGTTCATCGGGCGTGGAAAACGAAAACATGACATTTCTCAAAAATTGTGATGTCGTTCTGATAGTTTTCCTATAGAATAAGACTCAGAACGATGGATCGTTTTAGAGACCAACTCAAATTGGCGCTGATGCACTCTGCCCGCGAGCGGAGACTAGTGGCCTACGGACGGGATGACCAAGAACCAGGGCGCTTTTGCGTCGGATGGTTCATGCGCTTCGAAGATGACGCGGCGATCTTCGTCGATGTCCCCAAAGACGTGTTCGGGGGTCGTGAACTAAAAATCGCGATGCACGACGTCGAGTGGATTCGCACCGATACCCCTTATCTTCGGGGTTTAGAGCAAATCTGGCTCGCCGGCGAGGCCTATGACTTCCAGCGGGGTGGAGAGCTTTTCCGGGAGTTTGAATACATTGAAACCGTCCTAAAGGAGGCTTGGGAAGCCGGGCACGTGGTCGAGCTCAAGCACCTGAAGGATGAACTGTCCGGCATGGTCCAAATTTTGGACATTGACGAAGAGACGGTGTGCCTCCAAGATCTGCTGGACGACGACGCGTCGAGTTTCGGCACGCGAATGTGCCGAATCAAAGATATCGAGTGGGTTCTGCGAAACTCGGCGAAGTGTTTCAAAATGGAGTTGCTGCTCGGAATGCCCCGACGCTCCGAACACCACGCCGAGCGATAAACCATGGCCTTTGAGCCGCTCCAGACCGACGAAAAATTGACCAAGGCGGTTAAAACCGGCCCCGATATGGATACCCAAATGATCGGTGGCTGCTCCGGGTTCGTGGGCTCCGCGCTCATCACCTACGCGCTGGGCATCTGGCCGTTCTTTTTGTTCAACGCCTCGGTTCATTTGCTCGCTCAGCTGCTCCTGTCCTCGCTTCTCGGTTTGATCCCGGCGTCCGTGTTTGGCGCAATTGTGGGGCGGCGGTGGGGATTGGCACCCGCTTGCGGGTTCTTCGGTGGCGCGATCACCGTAGCGGTGTTTCTCTATCTCAGCCTCAACCAAGTGGCGATGGGCCACACCATCGCCGATCTGCCACGCCCCGATTACCCAGCTGCCTTCGCATGGCTACTGCCTCTCGCGTGGATACTCTTTGCGCTGGTGGTCACGGCATTTTTTGCGCAAATGGGCGAGAGACGGCGTACAAAATCCCCTCGAATCCGCCGATAAGAACGGGTAAGAGGGAGAATTGGTTTGACTCGGGGTACCTACGTAGACACATATCGTCAAAATGCGGTGCAAACAGCATCGCCGCTCCAGCTCGTTATCATGCTGTACGATGGCGCGATCCGCTTTTTGCAGACTGCCAAGGACGCGATGGAAAGGCAAGACCTTTTCATCCAAAATGCCAACCTGCAGAAGGCTCAAAAAATCGTCACTGAATTAAGTGCCAGCTTAGACATGAAGAAGGGAGGGCCGGTCGCCGAGAACCTGTTCGGCCTCTACACCTACTGCTTTAACGAAATCGTGGAGGCAAATCTTCTGGACCGAGTCGAGAGCATCGACAATTGTCTCGCCGTACTCCATCAGCTCCGCGACAGTTGGGGTGAGCTCGAGCGTCAACAACGAAATCCGTCCCCTGTGGAGGAACGTCTTGCCAGTTAATAACTGTGAAATTGCGGAGCGATACTTGCTCATTTCTCAGAACCTCTTGTCACTCGCAAAAGCCGGCGAGTTTACGGAACTTGGCCCGCTATTCGACGCTCGATCCGGATTAATTGACCAGGTAAAGCCAGAAAACCTCAACGATGAAACGCGCAAGCTCTTTAAGATCGCCGCGGGCGTCGAAGCCGAGTTTCAAGCGATTCTCGGCAGCGAGGCAAACCATCTCAAGGCACTCCTTTGCTCCCAGTTCCAAGAGTCCAAGGCCGTAACGGGCTACTTGACATCCGAGAGAACCGACCTTGGGGACGGCTCCATCGCTTGCTGAGTTCGAACTGAGCCTTGCGGGTACCATAGGGCCTGCTATGCTGAACTTCGACCAGCAAGACACTTTGTCCAAGGGCCGCCCGAGGCTGGACGCGATTAGGGGGCATCTTTGACGTCCCTGGAAAACAAAAACAGATAGCCGAGCTAGAAGCTCGCTCTGCCGAACCCGACTTCTGGAATAACCCGGACGTCGCCAACAAACACCTCCAAAAGCTCGCGAGATTGCGCGATGTGGTGAACCCGTACCTCAGCCTCATCAAGCGGGAGTCGGACATCCAAGAGTATTACCAAATGCTTAAGGAGGAGCCCAACGACGAGCTCCAGCAAGAAGTGGACGAGATGTCCGTAAAGTTCATCGAAGAGCTAGAGGCGTTTGAGCTCCAAACCCTACTAAGCGGCGAGCACGACGCGCGCAACGCGATCCTCGAAATCAATGCGGGCGCTGGCGGAAGCGAAGCTTGTGATTGGGCGAGCATCCTCTTTCGCCTCTACACTCGCTATTGTGAGCGCAAGGGTTACAAGTACGAGATCCTCAGCGAAACCGAGGGTGACGTGACCGGCTACCGGTCCGTCCAACTCCAAATCTCCGGTCCAAGTGCCTACGGCTTTCTTAAAGCCGAGCATGGTGTTCATCGTCTCGTGCGCATCTCTCCATTTGACGCCGCCGCGCGGCGACATACGAGCTTCTGCAAGGTCGAGGTGCTGCCGGAAATCGAAGAGAATGAGGTCCACCTCAACCCCGACGACATCAAGACCGAAACCCTCCGAGCCGGCGGCGCAGGCGGCCAGCACGTCAACAAGACCGAATCCGCGGTGCGCCTCACCCACATTCCCACCGGCATCGTGGTGAACTGCCAGAACGAGCGCTCCCAGCATAAGAATCGCGCGGCCGCCATGTCCATCCTCCTCGCCCGAGTGGCCGAAGTGGAGCGACTGCGCGCCCTCGGGGACATGAACGCGATGAAAGTCACCGGCCCTGCCGAATGGGGAAGGCAAATTAGAAGTTACGTTCTTCAGCCTTACACATTGGTGAAGGATCACCGGACCGGATTTGAGAACGCCAACACCGGTGCGGTGCTCGACGGAGAGATTGATGGATTCATCGAGGCTTATCTCAAACGGCCGCCGACCGAAGACACCTTTATCGAATAGGGGTGCCCAGTTCGCGTTGGAAGAAGGTCACCACGCCATCCTGGAATAAATCCCACTTGGCCTCGTGCCCCAACCCCGCGAGCAGCACCAGTTGGCGGCGCACCTGGGCTTTGCTCAGGATCGTGGCGAGACTTTGGCTTTGTTGGGCAGGGACGGTCTCATCACGGACGCCATGCACCAGCCACGTGGGCGGGTCATCCGGCGTCACGTGCGAGGCGGGGCTCGCCGCCCGCGCCAATTCCTTTAATTCTTCAGGGTTTCCGCCGAGCAATTGGGTCTCCGGCGATGCTGCCCCGACCAAATCCGACCGCACGTTCTTTTGGTTCAATCGGTAGCGATAAATGCCCAGAATATCGGTGGTCGGCATGATTGCCGCCACGGCTTGAACCCGCACCGGACGCGTGTCTGGTTCAAACATGCTCTCATTCGCGTATGCCGATAGGAGAGCCAGGTGCCCCCCGGCACTCATCCCCCACACGCCGATGCGCTGAGGGTCAATGCCCCACGCCTCTGCGTTCTCCCGAATCCAACTGAGCGCCGCGCGGACATCGTAGAGTTGCGCGGGAAAGCGGCCCTCTTGGCTCAAGCGATAGTCGGCCTGAATGCACACGAACCCGCGCTGAGCAAGTTCGTATTGAACCGGGTTTGGTCCATCCCGACGACCATCTCGCCAGGCTCCACCATGCAGGAAGAGAATGGCGGGAGCGGGGGCGCTGGGATTAGAAGCCCGCGCCTTGATCACGTCCAATTTGAGCTCAATTCGATCGCGAACGCAATACGTGATGGCGCGCGTCGCCTCCAACGCGCTCGGCGTCGGGGCGATTGTTCCTAATCCATTTCCAACCAAGGCAAGGGTTAACCCCGCAATCAAGTTCACGTTCGCCGTCAACTTTACCCCCGAGCGCAAAGTTGAAGCTATAATGAGCGGGGATATGGTGGTGGACGCACAAGGAATTTGGAGCGAAGTGTTGCCCGAGGTACGCAATGGCGTGACCGGCGTCGGCGTCTGGCAAGCCCTGAACGCCACGATCGCGGTGGCCACCGAAAACGACCAATTTGTCATCGGTCTCCCGCCCGAACTCGGGGACCTGGCCGGACACCTTCGCCTCCAGCAAACGAAGACGCTCATCGAGCGACTCGTCGGCCAAAAGCTCGGCACGAAAATCACCCTGCGCGTGATCGACGGCATCACCCTCCACGACTGGGAAACTACCAAGCGCCGCGACGTCGAGGCCCTACGGCTACAAGAGCAAGCCATGGCCCGCCAACGCGCCGATATCCAGTCGCGAAGCAACTGGGAAGTGGTGTACGAGCAGGTCAGCCGCAAGTTCGCCAGCCTGCAAAATAAGTCCCTCCCGCAGGTCCGCTCAAAGTTCTTCGAAGAGTGCGTGGATCTGATGGTCGAAAGCCTCAAATCCATCCCGAAAAACGACGACAACGCCGAGCGAAACTACGCTCGATGCATCGAGCGCATCGCCACCTATTCCGACCTCCCCAGCACCTTCGTGGCGCTGTACGTCAGCCAGAAAACCGGGAAGTAGCTCCATGGGGGTTCGAAGTCCCGATTTCGGGTTTCACACAGTGGCACAGAGAGCACGGAGTAGTTCATGCCGATGTTAAATTCCCAAAATTCCTAGAATTCCTACTTTTCCTGGCAGTTCTGGTCAGTCATCCCGAGCGGGGCGCATCTCCGACCCTATTTGCTTCCAGCTAGGTTGGCTAGAACGGCACAGTGTTGGCACCTATTCATCCTGTTGACCAAAATTGGCGACGATGACATCAATGTCAGCGGCATCTACTTCTGAGCTGGCGTCGCAGTCCTGCGCCACTGTCCCTGGCCAAAGAAAACCGAACACTGCAAGGGTCTCATCAATATCTGCTGCATCAACTTCGCCAGAGCCGTCGCAATCTCCGTTTCGCAACGTAACCGAGCCCCCAGTGACATTGGAGCCGGTCAAGGTCACACTCTGCTGCTCAGTCAGAAATGACTCCCCGTCCCAATGGATCACGGCCGCACCTGTTGCCGAGGACTTTATCGGAATCCAATATGCGCTCGTTTGGGCGGCAACAGCAATTCGACCTGTCCACAAAACCGCGGACCCTTGCTTAACACTATAGCTAATGTATCTCCGGACATCACTTCCAAATGCCGTGTCGCTCAGTGTGATCGTGCCGGTAAGAGACTTAATATCACTGGCGAGCGCGGGCGCATATGCGGCCCCTGCAAAAGCGGCCGGAAATAGGAAGGGCGACGGAATGCTTTCAAGATAGACATTGTTTGCAATATCATAGATGTAGATGCTGGGTTGCAGCTTTGATGGGCCGTCGGTGACAAGGTACGCCTTTCCACCACCCACTGCCATCCCGTCGATGTCGTATTCCGTGGGAGGATACGGAATGAGAGATGATCCCGGTGTGCCGGACGAAATTACGTAGAGCCCCTTGGCTGCGGTAGTGGAATACACATCTGCAACGCCGTAAATACTTCCATCGGTGCTGCAGTCAATTCCGCCGAAGTCAATTCCAGCGCTGAAGGTGTATTTTAGGGTCGAAACGCCGGTGGACGTATTGATGACATACAAGGCCTTCGTTGGGCCGTTCGAAGAGCCCAACAATTCGTGGTGCACCGGATCATAGGCCAATCCAACCATGCTTACCGCAGCGGAAGTTGTGCCGACAACTGTCGTGATACTCAGTGTTGAGACGGACGGTGATCCGGAGTGCAGTTGATTGTAGGTTGCAAAACAAAGGGTTGAGCCATTTGACCAATACAGTTTAGTCAGTTCATCCGCGGCCGCCATGCCCCACGGCTTCGACTTGTAATCCGAACTACTGTACAGCGAGGCTGGAGTAGTTGGGCTTGACAGATCCATGAACCAAATGGACGTTGAACCCGCGTGGTCTCCACCGAAAATTAATTGGCAAACGCTACCTGGCTCGACAGTATGGTGGCAAGAAGAACAGAATTTCGAAATGGTTTCATGGTCGCTCCCTGGTGGTCAAAATGACCCCTGATTAATCTTACAGCAGTTTCTGCGTTTGTCAACAGCTTTTCGCACGAATTTGTCAAGGCAATGTTAAGTGCCGCTTTTTTTTCTCAAAAAAAAAGTCAACGGCACGAGATTTGTGTGTTACTCTGTGGACGGAGGATTCATCCTGATAAAATTTCTGTTCGATTGCTTCAACTCTTGGTCGTCATGACGATTGCTCTTGTCCCCTCGCTCGCGGTAGCCCGAAAGGTTGCCCCCACGACATCCACTCGCGTGACCGATAGTGTAACGGTCTTTAACACCTACATGGATAAGGGGCTGAACCTTAACTACGGCTACGGCGACTATAACTGGAGATTTCTCTACGCAATTTTCGATTACACGGTTGGGGACCCCATTTACGAACCGACCAGATTAGCTGACTGCTATACCGAAGAAGATTTTGAGGCAATTGCTGAAAAGGGGTTCCACCATGTTCGCTTCACGCTCGATCCGTTGGCCCTCGGGATGCTCGAAAATCCGGGCTCCAGCGCGCCGCCCATGTACGCCACAACCTCCGCGGCGGATGCGGCCATGGCAGCCCTCATGGACGATGTCGAAGCCGCGCGTCAAGAAGGTCTTCTTTCGATCATTGACTTCCACGCCTCGAATGTGGCGCAGGGGAGCTGGAACAATTTTTACAACAGCCGCGTGAACGTGTTGCCCGGGCAGTCTTGGAAATCGTACAACCAAGTTCCCAACTCCCCCTATAACTACCTGGGTACTCAGAAATTTCAGTTTTTGATGAACACCGAAGACAGCAATGGCAAGTATCCCCTAGAGGCCTTTTGGGAGTCTATGATGCCCTACTTCGAGAACTACGAATATCCGCTCGTGCTGGAGATATTAAACGAGCCATATGATAGCTGCTATGGCTTCAAGGCCTACCCGGACCATGGAAACGCGAAGATTTATAGTTTGGATGGTGCAACCGGATTCATTCACAATCAGGTTGATCCGGATATTGAGTGGATTGGCCTCTATCGACCATATTGGCGCGATATCACCAAGAGAGTAATTCAAGCCATTGAAGGCGCAGAGCAAGATGACCGATACATCATAGTTTCGAACCCGACATCCGACTCTGGTGGCTTTATGGATGGCCAGCCCAACGCCGCATTTGCTCCTGGTGAAGGAATTGACAAGCCTGAGAACGTGATGTACACGTGCCACTTCTATCATCCCGTAAAGTTTACGCACAAAGACGATTTGGGGCTTTCCTACCTTTACATCAAGCTGCGTGACCTGTTCAATCGGGATACGACAAGCGGCTCTACGCCGTATGTTGAGGACGCTCCGATGAGCGATCGATTCGCAAACGTTATCCAGTGGATGGAGCGGACCAAAGCTCGCTTCGCAAGGGAGGGCCATGCGACCCCGGTGCATGTCGTATTTACAGAATTCGGGAGCCTCCGTGCGGATCGTACGATGTTTGTCCCGGGTACTCCCATTATTAGGGGTGGCCCAACGGAACCTTCATCTGGTGGGGGTGGGAGTACGGGCCCGATTACTGGTTATCCCAGTTCTTTGCTGATGGCCAGCGCCCGCTGGGTCTACGACGCACGCCGCGAAATGGAAGGCATGAATGCGGGCTGGACATACTACGGAGCTCACGGCGGCTTTGGCGTATTTGACGGCACTCTAGAGAATTCGACGCACTGGGATGAGCACGGGGCATGGGGTGCATTTAATTCTCAATTGGAGGTTGCGCTGTTCGCGCCCTAAAGTTCATGAAACTCTACCGATTGATATATTCATGCGCAACTTCTGCATTTGCTATTGCCGCAGGTGCTCAGGTGCCGACCTATTCAATTGCAATGGCGGTGTCTGAGGATTTCGGAATACAGGGTCTCAATAATCAAGGTGATGTTCTTTACCAATCAAGTGACGGCTATCACGTCTTGAGAAGCGACGGCTCCAGTGCTGTCTTTGGAAATACGGTGAGTGGAGGTGCGTTCCCTTTCGCGGTTCCCACTGGAATCAGCGATTCAGGCGTATGCTACGGGCTAGCCTTCACCCCTAACCAAGGGGACGGAACTCGGGCAGCGGTTTGGACCGAGCAAAGTGGTTGGCAGGTGATGCCAATCGGGCCGCTTAAGTCTCAAGGAGTAGGAGTAACGGCTACAGGTCGCGTGCTCTGCCGTGGCAGCGATACTCTGTTTGGTGAGCCGCTAAACTCTGGCTGGTGGCAAATCGGTTCGAATCCTGTCTCCATCCCGGGTAACAGTCTAGCTATGGGATGCAATTCAGTGGGGGATGCGGTATTCACTACTTTCGGGGGAAGCTGGGTAACCCGGGCCAACGGCACCAACCAAACCTTGCAGTGGAACGGAGTCATATCTTACGCTTCCCAGATCAGTAGCAACGGGCTGATCTGCGGCATCGTGCCTCGCGGATTCAGCGGACTCCCCAATGTACAAGGCGTGGTTTGGAACACTGACGGCACGGTCTCCAGTTCTGTGGCATTACAGGCATATGGCAACTTCACGGATGTCAATTCAAGTGGACTAGTGATTGGGAATTCTCGACCGTCAGCCGCGTCATGGGACGATGCGGCGATCCTTTACAGTACACAGCTCGGCGTCATACGATTGAGTTCATTAATGACTCCAACGTTCGCGGGATGGAAATTTAGCAGCGCTAATAAAATCAATGACAGAGGTCAAATCGTCGCCGTCGGCACCGCCCCCGGTTCAACCGAAACAAAATACGTACTTCTGAACCCTGTGCCCGAACCTGCTACCTGCGCGAGTTTGGGGCTCGGCCTAATCGCGCTCTTGCGCCGTCGCCGAAGATCTGGTGAATGAAGCGACCGGTGACCGGATACCCAAATGAGTTGTTGCTTGCCAGCGCGCGCTGGGTCTACGATGCACGCCGCGAAATGGAAGGCATGAATGCGGGCTGGACCTACTACGCGGCTCACGGCGGCTTTGGCGTATTTGACGGCACTTTGGAAAATTCGACTCATTGGGATGAGCACGGCGCCTGGGGTGCTTTTAATGCTCAGTTAGAAACCGCCTTGTTCGCACCATAAGAGTTAATATGAATGCACGCTATCCACTGCAGATATTGACTTTCGTTACCCTTATACAGCTTGGGCATGCTCAAGCGATGCAATACGAAATCGGATTGATGGTCGAACAAGATTTCGGTATACAAGGACTCAATAATCAGGGCGATATCCTGTATCGCGCCACTGATGGCTTCCACCTGGAGCGTGCCGACGGAACGACTGCGGTGTTTGGGAACGCAGTGAACGGCGCAGGTCCTTTTGTTTATGCCGTCGCAACAGGCGTAAGTGATGGAGGAGTTTGCTACGGATATGCATTCACATCAACACAGGGCGGAGGGAGACGGGCGGCAGTTTGGACAGAGCAAAGTGGCTGGCAAGTAATGCCGATCGGGCCGTTTAAGTCTGAAGGAAGGGGTGTAACGGCCAGTGGTAAAGTCCTTTGCCGAGGGGGGGATTCGCCCAATGGTGAGTCACTGAACTCCGGTTGGTGGCAGATCGGCTCCAGTCCAGTTGCTATACCAGGCAATACCACTGCGATGGCGTGCGATCCGCTTGGAAATGCGGTTTTCACCAACGGCGGCGGCAGTTGGATACTTCGAGCTGACGGGACACGGCAAGACCTTCTCTGGAATGGCCTCGCCACCTACGCTACAGCAATTAGCAGTAACGGACTGGCATGCGGAGTTAAGTTTGCGGGTTCAGGAATGCCGAATACGCAGGGCATCGTGTGGAACACCCAAGGGCAAATCGTCAGCTCAGTTGAATTGCTCAACTTCGGTGTTCTTAACGGAGTTAACTCTTCGGGAACGACAGTGGGAGTAACTTTTAACAGCGACGTGAGCGATACCGGGATTATTTATAATCCGAGTTTTGGACTGAGATCGATTAGTTCTCTACTCACCCCCGCCTATGCTGGTTGGCGAATCGTTGGGGCCACTAACATAAACAACTCTGGGCAAATCGTTGCGACAGCAATTGCTCCTGGATCTTCGGACATGAAATACGTCCTTCTGAACCCTGTGCCAGAGCCTGCTACGTGCGCGACCTTGGGGCTTGGCGTTGTGGCGCTCTTACGCCGCCGCTGTCGCTCTGCTACGTAAGAGGTTGACAAAGTTGAGGGGGGACTAGACAACAGCGATCCGCAATCCGTCAAACGCGAGCCGCACATTTGGCGGAAGTTCGTCTTGCTCGACGATGTCGTGGTCGAAATCGTGGCTTAAATGAGTGAAGTAGGTCATGCCCGCGCCCACTTTCGCCGCCACTTCCAGAGCCTTGTCGAGGTGAAAGTGGTTTGGGTGCGGCTTGCGCCGGACTGCGTCCAGCACCAAAGTGTCCAATCCCTCCAAAAACGGCCACGCCTCATCGGGGATGAGCGAGACGTCGGTCAGATAAGCAAAGCCCCCAACCCGCAGGCCCACAACTGGGGTCGGGCCATGCATGACGATAAACGTCTGAATGCGCATCCCGCCCGCCTCGATGGTCTCGGGTACGTCTTTGAGCTGGAAGCGGGGAACGTGAACGCCCTCGGGGAAGGCGGCCGCGAAGGCGTACGAGAAGACCCGCTGCAGCACCGCCTGATCCTGGGGCTGGGCGTAGATGTCCATGGCTCTCCCCCAGCGCAATTCGAAGCACCGGAGATCGTCCATCCCCATGATGTGGTCGGCGTGGGTGTGGGTGATGACCACCGCCGCGACGTCTTTTACGTTCTCGCGCAGAAGCTGCAAGCGCATCTCCGGGGAGCAGTCCACCAGAACATTGCCCGTCGGTCCTTCCAAAAGGAGAGAAGGGCGGGTGCGCCAGTTCTTCGGATTCGCTAAAAATTCGGGTGAGTAGTCGTATGCCAGCGACGGACAACCATTGCTGGTCCCGGAACCCAGGATCACCGCCGTGATGCTCATCAGCTTAGGTCGGCGTGGCGAACTTGGATGTTCCGGTGTCGAGGCTAAAGAACTCAAGCACGTCGTCAAGCCGATCGCTCTCGGCCTCGCAAGCCGCCACTAGGAGTTCACGCTTCGCGACGGCTTGCGTCGAACTCTCCTGAATACGCGCGATCTCGGCCGTCAACCGGGCAATCTCCCCCGACGTACGGGTTTGGAACTCGTCTACTTGCCCCGAAAAACTCTCAAGGTAAGAGGCCAAAGAAGCCAATTTGCGCGTGGTATCCGCCACCACGCCCTCCGCCGAAATCCCCGAAGTTGCCTGCATCGCTTGGAGCGTCACCCGCACGGTGGCGCGGCGACTCTCTAAGGGCAAATCGGACGGCAAGCTTTTCAGAATCTCCAAGACCTGATCGGCTCCGAATGGAGAAGTTGGGATCTGCGCCATGCGGTAAATCGCATCGAAATCCACCGTTCCATCAGGTCGGATCGGCTGCACATTCTCGGGTGCCGGAGCCTTGACTTCTGAGAGTTCCGGCCCCTCGGTGTCCTTCAATATCTGCTCCGCCGATTTTTGAACACGGGGGGCTTCCTGCTCAGGAGTTGGGGCCATTCTCGGGGCCGGATCTTCGATCTCAAAGATCAGTCCCGCCGCTTTCTTCAGTGTCTCGTTGATTCTCATATCTGGCTCCTAACGGATCTCATACAAACTGTCTGCCCCTTGCTCGATGGGCAAACTTTCGAAAAGTGAAAAGCCCTGCAAGGACTCGATCAAAACCTCGGACCGATGCACGACATCATCTACGTCCGCCATGACCTGCTCCGGCGTGCGGGTTCGAATTTCGTCGTTGATCAACCCAAAAGTGTCCTCCATCAGCGCCATCTGGTGCCCGATATTGGTGAGGGTCTCGCCGATTTTGCCCACGTGCTCGCTGCGTCGTTGCAACACTTCCATTCGCTTCTGGAAGATCGCCTGGTTATGCAGATTCTCGTCTTCCAAAGCTTTCTGCCGAAGTTCGCTGATCTGCGCCTCGTAGATCTCTTGCACGCTGCACGTAGCGGCTCGCACTTCTTCGTCTTGATCATAGCGGGCCGACAGGTCCACCACCGGCGGCTCTTTTCGCTTGCGAACTTTGTCGCCATCCAGCAAAGGCTGGCTTAAACGCTTGCCCTGCGACTCTTCATACACCGAATGCAGGTAATTCCTAAACTCCAATCGCTTTTGGGCGAAGTGAAGGTACTTCTCAAGCAGATAATCCAGCCGCCGCAAGACGTTTCGAAAGAAGTCTTTTTCAGGCCCATTCGCTTTCTGTTCGATCTGGGCGTGGATTTGCTCCAGCCCCTCGAACCGGCGAATGTCGTTTCGGTTGAGCGTGGGATAAAGCTCTTCGCGCAATCGCTTTCGGCGCGCGTTGACCTCGTTATCATAAATCCTATCCAGCCGCCCGATGTACCACTTGGAGTCAGGAACGAAGAGCAGGTAACCCGCCTCAAGCGCAAGCCCGATCAAGAACGGAATCGGGTTCAGCGTCGCCGCCGAAATCGCGAAGCTAGCCGCAAGCCCCCCCAGATTGAGAGGCTCGTTGAGGGCCTGCTTGAATCGGTTGGGACGGGCCATGAAGTCTGTAGCGAATCTACCCGAATTGGGCCTAAAGCGTATGGAACAGCGTTCGCAGCTCTTCGTTTAGGTCAACAAATGCCGGGTCGCGCGTAATGTTTTCGCGCCACGCAAGCCCCGCCTCAATCAAGTTGTAAGTCTTCACGATCTTCGCTCCGGGAATGGGCTCGCCCGCGGCATCTCGCTCCCGTCCCAGCACCCAAAGCGTGTCCGCCACCTCAAGCGCCGCTTGAATGTCGTGGGTCACCACGATGATGGTCAGGTGCTCATCCGCCGCGGCCATTTCATTAATCAGGCGGATCACTCGGTCCACCGCCGCCACGTCCAACCCCGAGAACGGCTCGTCCATCAGGAGCAGGGAGTCGCTGCAAATGATCTGCTGCACGATCGCCACGCGCTGACGCTGCCCGCCGCTGATCTGCGAAGGGTATTTATTCGCCTGATCGGCCAAACCAAACCTCTCGAGCAGCTCCATGGCTTTGGCCCCAGCGTCGGACTTCGACAGCCCCGCCTGTCGTCCGGCCACCTTCAGGTTCCCCATGATCGTGCGGTGAGCAAACAGCGGGTACTGCTGCGCCACAACTCCTACCGTCCCCCGCTTCACCGGAAGCTGAGCCTCCCCAACCAGCACCCGACCCGTATCCGGCTCGTCCAACCCGGCGATCAAGCGGAACAGGCGCGTCTTACCCATCCCCGATGGCCCTAAGAACGCCACAACCTGTCCCTGCTGCAGCCCAGGCCGATGAATGTTGTGAACCTCCACGTTCACATCCCGCAAAATGGGCCGCCCGCCCAGTGTTTGGTTTACCCCCTCAATCTTGAGCAGGATCTCCTTCAGTTCGTAATAGGCTGAGGCTGGCATCTACTTGCGCTCCAGAGTGATGTGGGCGTAAGGGCAAACGACTCGCCGCAGTAATCCCAAGACGTAGTCTTGAAACAGGCCAAGCACCAAGATGCAGAGAATGATCGCGAACACCGAGTCGAGCTGAAGGTACTTCTGCTCGTTCAGCATCATGGCCCCGACGCCCCCTAAAGAACGCTGATTCCCCTCAACCATCGTGAGCATCATCCAGCCAATCGCCGCGTTCTGCCGGAGCACTTCCAGAGCCTTATCGAAGGTCCCCAAGATGACTACTTCCCACACAACCTGCCACTCATTCATGCGCAGGGTACGGGCATGGTCAAACGCCTCTTTTGGAATCTCCGCCACCACCGCCGCCATGCTTGTGACGAAGAACACCACCATCCCGAACACCATCAGCGAGACCTTGAGCGTCTGCCCGCCGCCGATGACGATGGCGAAGGCAAAGCTGATCCCCACCAAACCCAAGAACCGCCCTTTGCTCAGCGCCGTCACGAGCGGACGGAAGAAAGGAAAGACCGTGAGATAGGCGAGCCCCAGAGAGATGACAAGCGAAATGCCAAGCGCCTTGACGTTGGTCATGAAGCTGTTGATCAGCTCGGGACCGAGGCCCTTCTTCCACCACAGTTCCTGGAAGGCGTTCCAGACCTCGTCGGGCCGCGGCAGCACTTCAAACGGCGACCGGATCCAGAGTAACAGAAACGCCCCAACTTGGATCGCGATGATGATCCGCAACACGTTCCGCGAGACCACCTCATTAGGTAGGAACGCGCGAAGTGCCGGGTGCAGTTTTTTGTGCCCAGTGGAGGTAGGCGCCTCCACTGGACTGGCGGAAGCCACGGCTAGTTCCGGGCTCCCATCACGATCTCAACGCGGCGATTCTTCGCTCGTCCATCGTTGCTACTGTTCGGAGCGATCGGGTTGGTTTGTCCCATCGCGAATACTCGGATACGACCCTTGGGGAAGTTGACCGGAGACCGCTTCTCTAGCCACGATTTCACTGCGAAGGCCCGGGCTTCCGAGAGCGCCATGTTCTTGCTCGCATCGCCTACGTTGTCTGTGTGGCCATAGATCTCGACCACGGTGTCGTTCGCGATCAGCAAGTCTTGCAGCAATCGGTTCAATGTCTTGCCTGCCGATGCCGTGAAGGCCGCGTTGCCTGTATTGAATTGAATCTGCCAAGCCTTGCGCGAAATGATCTTGTCTCGCTTCACACTGCCCGTCTTCTCAAAGCCGCTCGGCTTTGCCGCCGCAATCTCGCTAGTCGTAGGAGCGGACCGCTTGGCCAATGCCTGCACATAGCTCGTATCCAAAATCTGGCCCACCGGGTCAATCGAGGGGACGAGATCCGGATACTGATCCTTCACGATGTTTCCGAACACCGTGTAGGTGGCGGCAAACAGGTTCTGTGATCCCGCCGTGAGACCAAACACCAACAAGTTGTCAGCGAGATTACACACACTTGACCCGCCCAGCTCGACCATCAGCCCTTGCTTATCGCGCTCGACCGTTCCCTTGTAATATTTCTTCCAATATTCAGGACCCGTGCTCGACTCGCCGTAGGCCATGTCGCTGACCTTGGCCGCTGCGTCGAGTGCCTCGTCGCTACTGCGCACCGCGTCTGCGCCTTGGTACATCGCATCGAGCATCTTCTCAACCGTGCCCCGGTTGCCGCGCATCCACTTATCAATGCCAATGATCGTACACGGCATCTGCGACGCGTACTCCTTGGTCGAAACGATGCTGATCAACCCACCCTTCTGCTGTGCGATAT
Source organism: Chthonomonas sp. (assembly GCA_031425375.1). Lineage (GTDB taxonomy): Bacteria > Armatimonadota > Fimbriimonadia > Fimbriimonadales > Fimbriimonadaceae > JAFLBD01. The sequence continues at coordinate 107,285 of JANPJF010000005.1, forward strand.
TGACGTCGCCAGGAGTCCAGGTGACGACGCCGTCTACCTTGATTCGCTTGACCTCGCCCGTCTTTCGCCCATTGCGAACCACCGGGCGCGTTTCCGTGTAGCCGGTAATGTACTTTTCGCAGGCGTCCAAGTAGTCGTTCGCCGCCACCCAGTTCAAAGCGTCCGGATCGTAAGTTTTCTCGTCTGGGTTGTTTCGCAGGCTATTGTCGCCGAGCCACTTCTGGGCGATGTTCCAGTCGCCATCGCGCAGGTATCCGCTGACCACGCCGCCCATCGCGGACCGGGGATTGTCCTTCCAACCCTTCGGCCCCATAAATTTGTCTTCGCCGCGCGAGAACCCGATGACCCCTACCACTTTGGCGGAGTATTCAGGTCCAATGCGTCGTAGCACTTCATTGACCCCGGTCAAGAAGGTCGCGCTGCCGTCGCCCATGATCGCCACGAAGTGCGCGCCCACGGCGGGTTGCTTCTCGCCCTTGTCGAGAGCCCGCGCGAACGTGATCAGTTCCTCCTGCATCTTGGTGACGTCGTCCTGGCGGATCAGCTTCATGTTCACGCCGTTCTTGGCCATGAGGCTCCCCTCGGCAGTCTGGGTGCCGCCCGTGGCGAACATCATGCCCATCTGTGCGTTCCAGGCCCAGTGCAAGAATCGAACTTCGGGCGTGCTGAGTGACGCCGGGCTGGTGCCGGGCAAGGTCACTGGTTTGTTCGAACCACTGCCTTCGCCGATGCCCGGTGGCAGGTCCGCCTGCCGAGGAACCACCGATCCGCGGGTTTCCGCATCCGGCATAAACCGAGCCCCGTTACCCTGCCACCAACGATATCCCCCAAATGCACAGCCGGCGAGAATCATCCCAAAAATGATGAACTTGCCCGCCGGTTTAATCCCCGTAACTTTTGTTGACATTGCCTTCTAGCCTTGCCTATCTTAGCGCAGATAGTCAAGACAGAGAAAGGTACGGATCAGCGCTCAACTCCGCTTCAACTTTCGGCGTCGCAACCAGCAGGCGCCGAGCGCGAGGGCGGTCCACGTTCCTGGCTCTGGCGCGACAATGACGGCCACCGAAGTCGGGTTCTGCAAAATCCCCGTGCCGAAGGTGCGGAGCGATTGGCCGAAAATGCGGGTGTTGCTGAGGGCGACCAATCCTGACGTATTCCCCGAATTCCGCCCAGCCACATAGAAGTTGTCCCCGTGCGCAAAGTCCACTCCGGTCAGCGTGCTGAAGTTCAAATACTGCGCTGTGCCGTATCCACCCCCCGAAGTAAACATAGAATGGAGCCGATTACCACTCAGATCACCCGCGAGCGTAAATTCTGAGCCGACTGAGAGCTGCCCCATCGCTCCCGGAGTGGTCAGCGCCTGAGTACTTTGCAAAACAGCTGAGCCGCCAAAGAATCCAGGATTTGTGTAGCGCAAAAGCTGCGTCGAGGTGAGGACGTGAATGCCATTCGGCCCAATGTCCAGACTGCGCCGGTTAATGGTATTCGGCATGTTGATCGCGCTGTACCACGCAGACTCACCCAATATCGAGCCGCCTAAGATACTGTACGCCCCATTTGGTGTAAAGATGTACCGACCAGGCGCGATCAGGGCAGAGCCGTAATTTGCAGAGACTCCCTCCGCCGCCAGCAGAGTCCCGTTCCACAAATCAACCTGGAAAATTCCGTTATCAGCCCCGACAAACAGGACATTATTGGCTCGGTCCACAGTCATCGTGCGCGGATTTACCCACGGGCCGCCGCTACCCACGGTTCCTAGGTAAGTGCCCGTCCCGCCATCGAATCGGTGAATCTGATCCGTGCCTTCATCCGCCACAAAAACGAGGTCGAAGGATGCCCGGGCCACCGCCCCAAAGGCCAAAAAGCCAGCAAGCAAAACAAATCGCATGCTTCTAGCATACAAAACTTTTACCGGGAAAGGAAGGCTTTATTTAAGCCGAGCCGCTTTAATTCGGTTCATCGCACGGTCCATCGCGTCCGTCGCTTGGTCGGATGTCATCGTGCTGCTCTCTCCGCGCAAAGCCTTGCGAGCTTCTTCGAGTTCAGCCTCGGCTTGCTTCAGGTCAATCTCGCCTGCCACCGCTGCGCCTTCTGCGATCACGATCACCTGGGTGCCGCTGATTTCCATGAACCCACCGTCAATGGCGACGTAGTGTTGGAGCGAATTCGCGTCCTTGTATTCCAACAGGCCCGGCTTCAGCGCCACGATCATCGGAATATGTCCCGCCTGAACCCCCAAATAGCCCTCGACGCCCGGCGCAGTCACCGAAGTGACGTTGGTTTCGACCACCTTTCGGTCGGGAGCAACAACGGATAGGCTGAATGCAGCACTCATTACGCCTCCAGTTTACTTGATCCCACCGGAAGGGGGGCCAGACACGTCTTCGTTGTGATCGGTTCAGTTGTTTCCGATAGAAGTTGACGGACTTGGGCAACGCGATAACCTAGCCTTAACAATTTTCAATGGACATTATTTTGCGATCGGACGAAAGTCCTGTAGAATATTTACCATGCAAAGAGTTGTATTACTTTCCGCACTTCTGTGCGTCGCGTCCGCTGCTTTCTCCCAAAGTTTCGTCGAGGATTTTGAGGTGGGACCGGCGGGATTTCTCAATGGCTCCAACCTTACTACCGGGAACACTCCGGGCGGCGATGCCGTCGCGCTCGGGTCGGGAAACTGGTTCGCCCTCAACGCCAGCACCCCCATCGGACTCACCGGTTGGTTCAACAACCCCAATCAGTTTGCCCCCCACGCCGGGGCGAGCCTGCTGAACTCCAACTTCCAAGCCGTAGACGGGGCGAACCTGATCAACAGCTTCTTCATGTCTCCGGTGCGCACTTTTTCGAACGGCGACACGATTTCTTTCTGGTCACGCACAGCTTCAAATCCCGCTACCTTCGCCGACCGACTCAACCTCAAGTTGAGCACCTCGGGTTCGGCAACGACGATCCCGAGTTTCTCGACAAATCTACTGACCATCAACCCAGTGCTGACCCCGACCGGCTATCCCAACGCTTGGACTCAGTACACCGTCGCACTTTCCCTTCCCGCTCCCTTGTCTGGGAGACTCGCATTCCACTACGATGTGCCCAACGGGGGACCGAGTGGAGCCAATTCTGATTTTATCGGTATTGATGACGTGGCTTACACTCGCGCGGGGCTGACCGAGAGCTTCGACACTTCCACGACCCCCGGCTTTATTGATGGTTCAAACCTCACCTTCGGTAACAGCCCTGGCGGCAACGGTATCGTGTTCCCATCGGGTACTTGGCGCGCGGTAAATGCGAGTTCGCCCCTGGGAACGAGGGGCTGGTTTAACGGCACCTTTTTTCCTCCCCGCTCCGGTGCCGGTCAAGTCAGTGTTGATTTCCGAAGTACAACCGGAGCCAACACGATCAACAGCTACATGATGTCGCCCGTGCGCGTCTTCGCGAATGGAGACCAAATCCGCTTCTGGACTCGCGGGGCGGGGCCAGCGTTTCCAGACCGGTTGAATCTGCGCCTCAGCACCGACGGGCCCTCTGCGAGTCCCTCCTCATTCACCCGAGTGTTGCTTACCATCAATCCTCTTCTTACGCCCACGGGATATCCAAGCACGTGGACGGAATTCGTTGGCGTAGTCTCCGGTCTTCCTGCTCCGGCGGTTGGCCGATTCGCTTTCCATTACGATGTCACCAACGGCGGACCTTCAGGGGCCAACAGCGATATCATCGGAATTGATGACGTCCGGCACATCCCGGCTCCGGCTTCCCAAGTCCTCACGGGCATCATCGGGCTTGCGGACACCGGTTCGTTTGCCCCAGGGGTCACCAGAACACTCACCTACTCGGTGAAGCAGGGCTCCACCGTCGTCGCGGCGGGAACACTGACGGCAAGCGGTCCCGAGGTGTTCTACACCATCCCGGTCCCGTTTGCGGTGAACGGCGCCTGCACAATGACGTTCGACGGCTCGTCGTTCTTGAAGAAGAACAAGCCCGTAACGTTGGATGGATCAAACCAAAACGTCGGTGGTTCGGTGATGCTTAACGGCGACGTGGACAAGTCGGGTGAAGTAGACGCCGCGGACATTGACGCCGTCATCGCATCGTTCGGTAACACGTTCCCTGGCACAGGAGATGCCGATACCGACGTTGATGTCAGTGGCGAAGTGGATGCCGCCGACATTGATATCGTGATCAGCAACTTCGGCAGCGTGGACGAGTAAGTCTTTCGAGTTGCAGTGCACCCATAAACGAGCCCCTCGGAAGCATCGCCTCCGGGGGGCTACTTGCGCGCGCCCTTAACGCGGAGGGCTGGCCAGAGGGTAGCGAACCACGTGGTCGGGGTACTGGTCTAGTCGCGCCTGACCCCAGCGCATAAAGCGAGCGTGTCCGTCGGCATACACGTAATTGGCGCCTTCGTTATGGCGGTCAAACTTGATCCAGCCTTCGTTCGGTCGGCTCCCCGAACCCCAGCGAACAAGGGCGGCTTCGCCGGACCATGTGTCGTAGTCATCTTGGGGGGTGTAGTGAAAGTCGCTCCCCGGATCGGTCAGGCCTTCGCTGTTTCGCTCACTAAACATGATAATGTTGGGGTTCTCGAGGCCACTGATCAGTGACTCAGTGGCAAAGCTACTCAGTACTCCCTCCATCGCATAGCGGCACGATTTGTGGGTGAAAATGCTATTGATGAGGTAGCTCCACATATTCAACCGACCTTGTTCTGCGATGCACTGCTCTGATGTCGGGTTGGCTGCACACTCGGTACCGATCTCTTCGATAGAGCCGTTATAGTCCTGAAGATTGGTCGCGAGCATTGTTGACTTTCGTACCGGGTCGTTCGGGCAAAAAAGGAGTTGTCGGCTCTTCATGTACGGTTGAAAAAAAATCGCCCACGGCTTCTCCGCCTGACTGTTGCCCGAACCGCCGCCTTCACAGCCCTGCACTGTTGCGGGTAGGTCGTCTACAAGAGTGCCGTCGTCCAAAACCCAAGCTTCGTGGTGGCGGTAAAGCGCCCCCTCGTTGTCCTGAAGATACAACTGCGAGGCGATGCTGAGCTGTTTCTGATTGCTCAGGCACACGCTTTGCTTGGCGGCGTTCCTCGCTTGGGCGAAAACGGGGAACAGAATAGCCGCCAAGATTGCGATGATCGCAATAACAACCAGGAGCTCAATAAGTGTGAATGCGCGTCGCATGACACTATTGTCCATCGAATGCGGTCGAAGACAAATTGCCAGCTAGTGAAGTTTAGATGAACAAACGATGCGGGAGACTGAACGCGGGATGACCTAACCCACCGACTGCCCCAGCGACTCCATCAGCTTGAAGAAGCCAGTATCCACGTGGAGCCGTCGCATCTTAAACTTCCACCCTCGATCGGTCTTGACCACCACGCTGTTGTTGTAGCGCCCCGTCGCGACGATCATCGGAGGACCGGCAACTTCGAGGACGATCAGGTCGTGGGTCACGTGAACTTCGGTCGCCGAAACGGGCACGATGCGCAGGTTGGTGATCTGGTGGCGCTTGCCGTTTGCCATCCCGCCCGGCCCCACGTGGTGCTTTTCGTAGTCGTACATCGCCTGCCAGGTGGGAAGGTCGCCAAACGCCTCGCTCGCATAACCGCCGAACTCCTCCGGCGTCACCCAAGTCTCCATGAACGCATCCGCATTGGCATCGTCGGTGGCGATGAAATACTCGGCCACAAGGTTCTGAATGTCGAGCTGGTCTTGTAAAGAGATCATGCCCGTTGATACGATGTTATGCCCGCCCACATCTCAACCGATAGCCACCCTTAACCGTCTCTTAACGCATATTCCCGCTGAGCGCAGCGGCCCAATTCGGCCCCTAAACCCACCTCCAGGTTCAAACGCCGCCAAAATCAAGTCTTAAGTGCTACTGCTTAAGACTTGATCGGTGATGATCATCTCTTATGTGGTGATGATTAAGTCTTGATCGGTACTGATTATTTGTAGGGTGGTGATGATCACGGCATAAGCAGTACCGATCAAAGCGTGATCTTCACCACTCATCTCTTAAGCGTGACCACTCAGCCCCTGATCGATGATGATCATCTCCTAATCACCATCACCCAACCCCTGAGCAGCGACTGCGGGTTGCGGACAGCCTTCCTCTCCCTCAAAGGGAGAGGCGCATGACAACAAACTCTACGTCGCCTCCCAGCCGGTGAGGGGGAACCGGCGAGTGGTCGGATCGAAAACCTTTCGAATGAGAGGCCACGGACGGGCGCAGCCTGGCACGGATTCAAAGCCCGCGAAGGCGAGCCCTGCTGTCCGGACCACCCCTAAGAGAGTGTTTTTTACCCAGGCCAACCGTCTGGCGGCCACCCTCCGGCCACACTGAGTTGACCGCCAATTCACTTTTCGAATGTGTCTTTTCTGAGTATTTCTCTATCAATGTACGCCGCCATTAGCAGGGCCCCCACCAACCGGCGGGGTAGCTGGCGCGCGCGGCACACCGACTGATAGCCACGCGAGCGTGGTCAGACACAAGGGCAGGGCGGCCCATGCATAAAAGTCCTCGGTGCCAGTCGTTACAAGATTGGCCGGCCAAAACTCTATGACGACGGCTAATGTCGCAAGGCCGATTCCCACCTTTTCGTTCCAACGTTTCTGGACGAAGACCGCGAATGGTTTGGGGCCAAGACGAAGGCACAGTGTGCCCCACGTCGCTAGCGGGCCGAGCCATAGAACAGCTGTGACAATACTGTACACGGGTGCCCTCCCCGGTTCTGTCCCCGAGACAAGACACACTAGCCACCAGTACAGGTTGAGCCCTAGTCCAAAAAAGAGCATCTAGTCGTACCTGATCTGAGAGGGGCGCGGCCTTGGCACGCCTGGTTTTCGGACGGGCGCTTGCCCGGGGGTCGGGCGGCCCGACCCCGCTGGGGGCCGGTAGCGACGTGGAGGGCGACGCGCGTCTAGGGGGTTGTCGAAAGCTGGCAACGCAAGTTCTCCCCACGATGGTGACCCTAACGCTATCCAATAGGTTGACTCGGGGAGCAATCCGTCGGCTGCAACAGAGCCGTCTGCCCTCACGTACGCCTCTTGATTAACTTCCGCTCCACCAGGGGTTTGAGAACCCAAAACACACATTATCTCGATTCTTCCGTCCGCATGCATAACAACTATAACATCCACATCCATCCTTGGATCAGATTCCTGCCCTGGCTGCAGGACAACGCTCCCCGCCAACTCCCCTTTGCCAGGCTCGCCAATCACGATGACTGTGCCCTTAAAATCTGGATGAACATGGACTTGCACTGGATCGTGCCACCCGAGGCCCGAGCCATCTGCTCTGCTAACCGGATTGTTATCGCAATACGCATACCAGTTGCGTCCATCCTTGATCGGATCTCGGCTCAAGAACCTACCCAAGCTCGGATCGTAATACCGGTGCCCCAGCAGCTTGAGCCCCGAGCTATCTTCTTGATATCCGTTACTCGCGGCGTATCCAAATGGCCCCTTCCAAGTCCCACTTGACGCGGTGACGTTGCCGAAAGCATCGTAGGTTCGCTCAGCGCCCTTGGCCTGCCCGGTACCCGATTGAACCTCGGCATTTTTTAACCCGGAATGCAGGTATGTCGTGGTCGATGACCGTCGCTCGGAGGTGCCGGGCGTGTAGGCAGCTGCCCCATCGCTCAGCGCTGGTGAGGTTACTCCGACGCCGTCGCGAGCGTAGGAACTCGTGATCGAATTCTCGATCTTTTCCACTCGTGCACTCGCCCCGTTGTACTCAAACGATGCTGTATAGGCTCCTGAGATTGCGGTCATCCGCCCTTCGTAATCGTACGCGAAGTAGCGAGTGGAGCCGTTATTGTTGTACGTCGTCATCCGGCCCGCGTTGTCGTAGTCGAAGCTCTTGTAGCCGCCGCCGCCCCAACTCACTGCCGTCAGCTTATCGTCGTCATCGTAAGTGTACGTCTCACTCACGCCTCCGGAAATCGCGCGCGTGAGCCGGTTGCCGTTGTCGTCGTAAGAGTAGGTGGCGGAATGCCCCGTGCGTGACTCGGAAGTCAGCTGGTTCGCGTCGTCGTAACCGTAGGTCGTGGTCACACCGCCCTTCACGTAGCTTGTTACCCGAGAGGCATCGTCGAAGACGTAGGTCTGATCCTGCAACACCACGTTCGAAGAGTTCTTGAGGTCGACATCGGTGATTCGGTAGCGACTGTCATATCCATACCGTTCATATTGGCCGGAGTCGAACTCCTTCTTATCGATTCGCCCCAGCACATCATAACTGTAAGTCGTAACTTCGCTGAATCGGTTTTCGACGGTTTGGAGCCGCCCGTATGCATCGTAGCCGTAGTCGGTGTCTCCCAACCCGACCTCGGTCATCTGCAGGCGCTGGCCGTTGTCTCGGTAGGTGTAATGCGTCTCACCTTGCGGAGTTTCCAGCTCTTCAAGCCGATTACCGAAGTTGTAGCGCCACTCCGTCAGCCCCTGGCTGTCGGTCATCTCCGTGCGGCGCCCCGCGACGTCGTAAACAAACTCCGTGTCGGTCCCGGCGAAGTAGTCGATTTTCTCCAGCAGATTTCGTTCGTCGTATTCGTAGCCGATCGAAAAAGTATTGTCCTCCAGGAAACCGGTCCGATTCCCGTTGCCATCGTGGCTCGAATACGTTTCATAGCCGGCAGGCATGTACATGGCGTACAGATCCCCACGTTGGGTGTAGTCGTAAGAACGTGTTTTGCCCCGCCCATTTTCAACGGTAAACAGGAGCCAATTCTGCAAATAAGCATGCGTCTCGGTGTCGCCCAGTGGGTGGATTTGGTCGTGAGCCGGCCGCTGGTGTCGTAAGTGTTGGTCCAGACTTCGGCATTCTCATTGGTGGTCGTGAGAAGCTGGCTGTTCTTATTGTACGAATAGAAGATGTCGGATGAATCCGGGTAGATCAACTGAATCAGCCGCCCCCAGGCATCATAGACGGAGGTGGTCGTGTTCGGCACCGAATCGCTCTTTGTCAGCTTGCGTCCGTAGTCGTCGTAGGTAAAGTCAATCTGAATTCCGGCGGGGTCTTCGGTCCAGTCGACATCCCCATTTGCGTTGTAGTGAATAGTGGTGACGAGCTGTTCGGGGTCCTCGATTTCGATCAGGTCCTTGGTGGTCGTGTCATATGTAAAGTTCGTTGTGAAGCCCAGTTCGTCGGTACTGTACTGCAGCACTCCGCCTGACCAGCTCCGAATTGTCTTCTGCTGAAGCGCAGGAGTGCCGGTTGTAAGCAGTGGAGTGCGTGATTCCGTCACATCGTTGGTGCCGTTGTAGTCCCACTCCCAGACATTCGCAAGCGCATCTTCGGCCGTTTCAACGTTCCCCATTGCATCATAGGTGTAGAGCGAGACGTTTGCGTTCTGATCCTCGACTTCCTGCGGAAGAAAGTTACTGTTGTAATTCGTGAAGTACTGGAAGAATCCGTCCGGGTCCTCGATGCTGTACAGCAACCCCGAAGAGTATGTGTGTGTCCAGTCTCCGGTGGCCCATGGCTGGTCGATCTCGACATATCCCGTGAAGTAGGAAATGGCGGTTGCGGTGGCTACGGCCGGGTCCTTGTACGTCGCGAGTGAATCGTTACCCGAGTTGTAGGTCCAAGTCCATTCGTTTCCTTCGGCGTCGGTCTCGGACGTCAGATTCTTGTTCGCGTCATATCCAAACGCTCGCGAAGGGGTGCTGGAAGGAAGCGCCGGGTAAGTGATGCCGGTAAGTTTGCCCGAGGTGTAGCTAAGCGACCACGTTTTGCTGTTCGGTCCGCCGATGCTCGTGACGCGTCCGCTGGTGTAGGTGAAGCTGACCGTCCGGTTATCGGGGGCCACTACGCTCGTCACCTTGTTAGAGCCGTTTCGGTTCACCGTGATCGTGTTACCGTGCCGGTCCTTCACTGCCGAAAGATAGTAACTGAGCAGTCCGGCGCTTTGGGTGTATATGTATTCGTGCTGGTCCTTAAAGGTCAGCTTGTAAGTCGTCGAGTTAACGTACGTTAGTGTCGCAAACCAGCCCGGAGGTGGGGTGTGCGGTGATCCGCTGTTGCGGTCGTAAGGGACGACGAGCCCGTCAGGCATCTCCACGAAAATGAAGTCTTCGCCAAGAATGAGCATCGAGTCGTAGGAATGCGACCATTGCGATCCAACTTCAAAATCGTGGCTTGATTGGCTGTTTTGGAACAGATCCAAGTTGACACCCAGGTCGCCTTCGACCGGAAAACTTAGAACTGGCAACTTAAATGTGGTGTTGCCAGTCGCTGTATTTAAGACGCCGAGAATCCCTTGCGGCGAGGTGCGTCCGCTGCCGCCTGCTGAAACCGAACCTTCACCTGGAATCGGATACCCGGCGTTGCTGCCCGAGCCCCAACTCGCGGGCACCATCCAGCCGGCGGACAAAGGCATTGGAATGACGCTCGCCAGGAGGTACTCATCGGGAACATCAGGTGGCGAGGTCGGGTCTGCCTCGTTGTACTTGCGCTTGGTCTCGGCCGACCACCAGCTTTCGCGCTCGGTTTTGCGCTGCTTAGTGATCGTTTCGTTGCGAACATGAGGTTCCGTCGTGAATTTGCGCAGCCTCATTTGAGTGGACATTGCCACAAGCCGAGAGAATTCCGTGATCGCCGGGGGCAATCCGGCCGCGAACGCGGGGAAGGCAAGTACCATTGCCATGAAAACAGCGAGAGCCCGAAAGGCAGATGAACGACGCATGGAGGAAAACAAAGGTTGGGAAAAGTTTCCCACCGGCACTATACAGGTAATTTGGACGGGTTTATAGGTTTCTCGATGGTTCTTATATATGCGTGTTGAAATCCGCAACTAGTTGTAAGAGTTGAGGTCCAAACGGACTAAGTTCGCCGACCCGCTTTGCCACGCTCTTACAAAATCCCATCCATTCCCTAAGGGACCACTAAAGTTTCAAAAGGAGCATTCCGAGAATTTGACTGGGCGTCCGCAAGGCAAGGCCCAGGAAAATACACGAGATGCCATTCATCACAGAGACGCGAAGCGACACCGAACTCTTAGTTCAACTCCCCAATTTTCTTACCCAGACGTCGGCCAATGCCACGGAACTGGGAGTGACCCCCGCTCAAATTGAGGAACTGTCGGACAACATCACCCTCTTTACGACCGACATGGAGAATGTGGTGGCGAAGAAGGCAGCCGCGAAGGCCGCGGTGACCGCTAAGAACGCTTCGCGGTCGACAATCAAAGCGCAGATCGGCGCTTTTGCTAAGACTTGGCGCGCCAATGTGGCAGTCAGCGACGAGACGCTGAGTAAGCTGAACGTTCCTCCCCACGCCACCGCCGGTACGCAAACCCCTCCGGTGACGCCGACCGAGCTTTCCTACTCCATCAATACGGAGAACGCGATCACTCTGCGATGGAAGCGAAACGGCAACAAGAGCGGCACGATTTTCAATGTAGAGTCTTCGAGCAACGGAGTCAGCGGCTGGTCCGTCGTTCGCACGACGACCGCCACGAAGGCTGCTCTTACGGGCACGCCGGGCGTTTCAGTCTGGTTGCGAGTGGTGGCGATCCGAGGCGAGTCCTCGGCGACCCCGACCAATCCGGTCGTCATCTGGCCGACCGCCCCTGAGTCATTCCAACTGATCGCGGCTTAATTTCTGGCGATATAAAAAAAGGCCCGCGCTTTGTGCGCGGGCCTTTTTGTTCATTGGCTACTTACGCCTTCAGCTTTTCAGCCTTCGCCAGAACGTCGTCCAAACCACCGCAGTAGAGGAACGCTTGCTCGGGAAGCTCATCGAGCTCGCCGTCAATGATCGCCTTGAAGCTCTTGATCGTGTCTTCGAGAGTCACGAACTTGCCGGAGTTGCCGGTGAACTGCTCGGCCACGAAGAACGGCTGCGACATGAATCGCTCGATCTTTCGGGCGCGGGCTACGAGCTGCTTGTCATCGTCCGAAAGTTCGTCGATACCGAGAATCGCGATGATGTCCTGAAGCTCCTTGTAGCGTTGCAGAATCTGCTGAACGCCTCGGGCCACCGCGTAGTGCTCTTCGCCGACAATCATCGGGTCGAGGTTCTTCGAGGTGGAGTTAAGCGGGTCCACAGCGGGGAAGAGGCCCTTCGAAGCGATGGATCGCTCCAGGTACACATAGGCATCAAGGTGAGCAAATGTGGTGGCCGGAGCGGGGTCGGTTGGGTCGTCCGCAGGAACGTAAACCGCTTGCACCGAAGTCACCGAACCCTTATTGGTGGAGGTGATTCGCTCTTGCAAGAAGCCCATTTCGGTAGCCAGCGTGGGCTGGTACCCCACGGCTGATGGCATTCGACCAAGGAGCGCCGAAACCTCGGAACCCGCTTGGACGAATCGGAAAACGTTGTCCACGAAGATAAGCACGTCGGTGCCGATCTCGTCGCGGAAGTACTCGGCCATCGTGAGCGCGGTGAGCGCGACACGAAGTCGGGCTCCCGGTGGCTCGTTCATCTGACCGAAGACCATCGCGGTCTTATCAATAACGCGGCTGAATCGCTTGCCGTCGCGCTCGATTTTTCCGTTCGGGTCAGAGTATTCGGCTTCCGACATTTCGAGCCAGAGGTCGTTGCCTTCGCGGGTTCGTTCGCCCACGCCGGCAAACACCGACACACCGGAAGCTTCAACCGCGATGTTGCGGATGAGCTCTTGAATCAAAACCGTCTTGCCGAGACCAGCACCACCGAAGAGACCAATCTTTCCGCCCTTGTTAAACGGGATGAGCAGGTCAACAACCTTCAGGCCGGTGACCAAGAGCTCAACCTTCACGCTCTGCTCGGTGAAGAGCGGCGGTTGGCGGTGGATGGGGAGTCGAGCCGAAGCGGCGAGGCCAGCAGCCAAAGCAGCGCGCGATTCGGCAGTACCCGCGTGCTCGCCGGTTTCCAAAATGTCGATGGGCTGACCGAGCAGGTTAAACACTCGGCCGAGGGTGGCTTCGCCAACCGGAACCGTAATCGGAGCCCCGGAGTCCACGGCAGCCATGCCGCGAACGAGGCCGTCCGTGCTCTTGAGAGCGATCGTGCGCACAATGTCATCGCCAAGGTGCTGGGCGACTTCACAAGTCATATCGATCCCGCGCTGCGTGTCGGTGATCGTAATGGCGTTGTAGATGGCGGGCAGGCTGTCGGTGCTGAATCGGCAGTCCACGATGGGGCCCATAACTTGAATAACTTTGCCGGCGGTGGCCATAGTGGTTTTGGTTGGTCCTCTCAAAAAATGCGCCGACGCAAAATGATGCCCGGCGGTCAGGCAGAGTATACCTTGAGGCAAAACAGAGGCGCGACGAATCTCGCCGCGCCTCTGTTTTGCCTAGGCTTATCGTGTGCGACCGAAGTTGGCGATGACGATGTCAATATCCGCCGCATCCACCTCGCCCGAACCATCCACGTCCTCCGGGATACCGGGAGTGGTCGCACCGAACTGCGCGATGACCAGATCGATGTCCGCCGCATCCACCTCACCGGAGCCGTCCACGTCGCCCGTAATCGGTAGCTCAAGGACAATCTGGGCAATACCGGTCGTGGTGCCGCCGCTGTTTCGCAGCGTGCAACCCAGGAAGAGGCGGTTGTTATCGCAGAACATCAAGTTATCGCTCGTGATCGCTTGAAAAGCCAGGTTGTCGTCGGCGAGCCCGTTACCATCGAGGTCGATCGCATCGTTGCGTCGGTAAACAACTTTACTGCAGTAGCCGTTGTTGAGTACCACCACGTAGTTTTGGGTCGTGTCGGGGTTATTGGTGAGCCCGCATACGATGTACTCGCCGTAGCTGTTGATTGCGGTGCCGCTGAATACGTTCGTAGTGGCTGACCAGGTCTCCGTGGCGCCCGTCGCGATTGGCTCACCTTCAAAGATGAACCGCTTGGCTCCGCCAACTTGCCCAAAAGCCGCGAAGTCGGTTCCGCCCGAAAGCGCTCCGCTAAAACCGTAAAACCGGTTCCGTGCGCTGATGGATGATCCAGCAACGGCGACTCCAGCCGTGAACGCGGACGAAGTGGCGACCGGAGTGGCGACCACTGATCCTGGAAGCGCAAAGCCCGCCTGAGCGAGAACTTGATTGTCAACCACCACCACCGCGACCCCGGTGGCCGTCGTCGTGCCATTCCCAACAAGGCCTTGGTAAATGAAAGAGTTGTCCACCTGACCCACCCTGAACTTGTCAGTGTCGAACCGCAAGACCGGAACCGGTGTTCCGGAGAGCTGACCGGTGGGAATCGTGACTCCGCGCTTGGCGAGGAGCTGACCTTCGATGAACAAGCCAGCGTCGGCTGATGCCGACTGAATGCCCGATCCCCAGGCCATGCGGCCGTCGGCGAGGATTTGTGCGCTGGTCATTCCGGCTTGATAAGTCGCGCCCAGCAGGGCCGATGCATCCCCTTCGCGAGCCACGATGGTGTAGGTTCCGCCAACGCGCTTTAACATGTGCGGCACGCCAGCACTACTGTTAATCGTGAATCCGAGGTCACCTGAATCGTTTGTTCCGACAATCGAGCGGAGGTCGGCAATGGTATCAGCTGGCGTGATCGGCCAAGGGCCTGTCTTGTAGATCGGCGAGGCGTACGACGAAGGCGTGCCGTACACTCCTGTGGTAAGAACGCGGCCGCTGGATGGAGGTACGCCGACCATGGTGAAATACTGTCCGCTTGGGCCGGCGTAAACGCGGCCAAGGGTGGTGCTGAACTTCACCCCTGGGAGCCCCGGAGCATCACTCGTCGTTGATGTGCCGATGGTACTGAACAAAACCTTTGGCGGAGCGGCAAAGGTGGGTGCAGTTGCGGCGACGAGGAGGGCGGGAAGGAGGGAACGCATTCCGATCAGGGTATCAGAAGCGAGCCTGAAAAGTCCCTGTTCCTTCTGCTTTCATGCGGTGAAGCTAGTATCAATGCGGGCACATAAATCACTTCTGGAATCATGCGTCGCCCAATCCGGTTAGAATCGTTCTGGCAATGCGCACTTTAGTGACCGGCGGAGCGGGGTTTATCGGGTCGGCGTTTCTCAATCGCTTTGTCCCGTTACGCCCGAGCGATGAGTTTCTCAATCTCGACAAGCTTAGCTACGCGGCGAATCTGGGGAACCTGGAGTCGATCGAATCTGCCCCGAACTACCACTTTCTACAGGCTGATCTAGCGGATGCGGGACAGCTGTCTGGCTTAGACTCATTTCGGCCCGACTGGATCATCCATTTCGCCGCCGAAACCCACGTCGACCGATCTATCCGCGGCCCACGAGACTTCGTCGAATCCAATATCCTTGGCACATTTAATCTTCTCGAGTGGGCACGGACGAACTGGGGCAACGACCCCCAAAAGGTGTTCCTCAACGTGAGCACCGACGAGGTGTACGGAGAACTCGGCCCGCATGGAGCGTTCTCCGAAGCCAGCCCCTATTCCCCAAACAGCCCCTACTCGGCGACGAAGGCCGCTGCCGACCACCTCTGCCGTGCTTACGCCCACACCTACGGCTTGAACGTGAAAATCACGAACTGTAGCAACAACTACGGCCCGCGCCAATTTCCAGAGAAACTCATCCCTCTCATGATCCTCAATGCCGCCGAAGGGAAGCCTTTGCCGGTGTACGGCGACGGCTCAAACGTACGCGATTGGCTCCATGTGGACGATCACTGCGAGGCGATCTGGCGGGTCGCCGAAGCGGGCAAGTCCGGCGAAACCTATTGCATCGGCGGGGGTCACGATGTGCCCAATCTGGAGATCGTCCAATCCATCGCCAAACTCGTCTCCGTTCGCACCGGACAACCCGAAGCACCCATTCAGTTCGTACCGGACCGCCCCGGACATGACTTCCGCTACGCGATCAACGCTTCGAAAATCAAAGAAGAGCTCGGCTGGACGCCAAAACACACCTTCGAAGAGGGGCTCAAGGAGACCGTAGATTGGTATCTTGATCACCCCGAGTGGGTCGCCGCCGTCCGTTCCGGCGAGTACAAGAATTGGATCGCCACCCACTACGGCGAGGTGGCTCGATGATCACCAAAGGCATCATTCTCGCCGGTGGCACCGGTACCCGGCTCTGGCCCATCACCAAGGCCATCAGCAAGCAGCTTTTGCCGATCTACAACAAGCCGATGGTGTACCACCCGCTCACCACCCTGATGCTGGCGGGCATCCGGAACATCCTCCTCATCACCACCCCCCACGAGCAGATCCTGTTCAAGAACCTGCTTGGCGACGGCTCGCAGTGGGGCATCACGATCAAGTACGCCACACAACCCAAACCCGAGGGACTTGCACAAGCATTCACCATCGGGAAGGAGTTCATCGCTGGCCAGGGGTGCGCGATGGTGTTGGGAGACAATCTCTTCTACGGTCACCAATTCTCGGAGCAACTTCAAACCGCGGCGGGCCAAGCGGAAGGCGCGACCGTTTTCGCCTACCGCGTCAGCCATCCGGAAGCCTACGGTGTCGTCGAATTTGACGCCTCTGGGAAGGCCGTCAGCATTGAAGAAAAACCCAAGCAACCCAAGTCCAATTTCGCCGTCACCGGGCTCTATTTTTACGACCAGCAGATCATCGAAATCGCCGCTGCGATCACCCCGTCGCTACGTGGGGAACTCGAGATCACCAGCGTCAACGCGGAGTACCTGAAGCGCGGCCAACTGAACGTGGAAATCCTCGGCCGCGGATGCGCGTGGCTCGACACCGGCACTCACGACTCTCTAAAGGAAGCCTCCCAATTTGTCGAAACCATCGAGAAGCGCCAAGGACAACTCGTTGCATCACCAGAAGAGGTCGCTTTCCGCATGGGCTGGATCAACGCCGCCGAACTCCGCGCTCAGGCCGAAGAGATGTGCAACACCTCTTACGGTCAAGCTCTCCTCGCCCTCGCCGAGGAGCCTAACCGATGAACATCCGTGCGCTTGGCGAGGCGGGGGTACTCCGCCTCGAACCGAAGGCTTTCGGCGACACCCGCGGCTGGTTCATGGAGGCGTGGAATCGCGAGCGCTATAGAGAAGCAGGCATCGAGCTCGACCTCATGCAAATGAACGTAAGCCGTTCCACCAAAGGCGTCCTGCGCGGGCTTCACTTCCAAGAACCCGACCCCCAAGGCAAGCTCGTCATGGCCCTAAGTGGCGCCGTTTTCGATGTGGCGGTCGACATCCGCCAAGGCTCACCGCACTTTGGTCAGTGGTGGGGAGCAGAACTGACTGAGGACAACCATCATCAGCTGTGGGTTCCGCCCGGGTTCGCGCATGGTTTCGAGGTGCTGAGTGACACCGCCCTCTTCGCCTACCTCGTTTCAGAAAGATACATTGCCGAGCACGACCGGGCCATTCGCTACGACGATCCCGAGATCAACATCACTTGGCGAACAGAAAATCCCGCCCTAAGTGCCAAAGATTCTGCGGCGCCAACTCTCTCGAACGCGCCATTTCTTCCCCATTTCTAAGGGTTTTGCGGCTCAAGAGGGGCGTTTTCACAGGACTATGCAACCTGCCGTGTATAATCCGCGCAAGGTACCTATCGAAGATGCAACGTTTTTTCCGATGGCTTAAGGCGATTTTCAATCGAGGCATGGACAAGCTTGAAGATCCCGAGATCATGCTGGATCAAGCCCGCCGCGATATGCAGGAGGCCTATGCCGCCAACCGCGAGCGCGCCGTCCAGGCCATCACGCAGCGCAATCGCCTGCAAAATATGTACGACGAGCAAGTGGCCAAGAGCAATCAGCTTGAAGCCAACGCCACGATGGCTCTCAAGCAGGGCAATCGCGATCTCGCCCGTCAGTTCATGCGCGAAAAGCAGGCCACCGATGGCTCGCTCGAATCGCTCAAGGCTAGCCTAGCGTCGGCGTCTGACACCGTCGAGCAAGTCAAAACCGCGATCAAGCGCCAAGACGAAGAAATCCGACGCAAGACGAGCGAAGCCCTCGCCCTCAAGGCGCAGTGGAAGCAGGCTCAAATCCAATCCGCAATCACCAAGACGCTCGAAGGTCTGAATTTCGACAACGAATTCGACAGCACCTACGGCGCGGCCAAAGAGAAGATCAAAGAGAAGACTGCGGAAGCCCAAGCCCGACAGGAAATGTTTGGCACCAGCATCGCTGGCAAAACCATGCAGATGGAAGATCTGGCCATGGACTCGCAGGCCGATGACGAACTGCGAAAGTTGGAAGAGCGACTTGGCCTCGCCACCGCTCCAACCGTAGCTAACACTGACCCCAATGTCGCCACCGATGTCGACTCGCAACTCGCCGAACTCGAGAAGCGGATCGGCAACCAGCAGAGTCCGAACTAAGTTCGGGCTCTGTCCAACCTCCGCCCGGGATCGGCGTTCCCAAATTGTCCGAGGAACGATACGAAACCATGAGCACCATGCGCGTCTTAATCGCCGATGACGACCCGATAATTCGGCTCGATTTGAAGCAAATGTTGGAGAGTCTCGCTTACGAAGTTATCGCCGAAGCGGGCGATGGCCAATCGGCGGTGGATCTCGCCGTCGAACACTCCCCCGACGTCTGTGTTCTCGACGTGAAAATGCCGCAGATGGACGGCATCGAAGCGGCTGGAATCATCACCGAGCGCGGCATCGCCCCCGTTATCCTCCTCACCGCCTTCAGCGACCGCGAGCTCATCGAGCGTGCCAAAGAATCGGGCGTATTCGGTTACTTGGTTAAACCGTTCAAGCCCAACGATCTTCTGCCCGCGATCGAAGTCGCCCGAAGCCGATTCGAAGAAAACCGAGCCCTCAGCGCGGAAGTCACCAACGTCAACGAAAAGCTCGAAGTCCGCAAACTCATGGACCGCGCCAAGGGCATCCTCATGGCCGACCTTGAAGTTAGCGAAGCCGAGGCCTATCGCCGCATCCAGCAGCAGAGCATGAACAATCGAAAGTCCATGCGAGAAGTGGCGGAAGCGATTATCCTCGCCAAATCCGTGCAATCCTAGGAGTCATGGCCGACCGCATCTGGGCCCCCTGGAGGCTGACCTATATCGAATCCGACTCACCCTCCGGTTCGGGGTGCATTTTCGTGGATCTCCCCGCTCAAGACCGAGACCGGGAGAACCTCATCCTCTACCGAGGCAAGACCGCGTTCGTCATGTTCAACCGGTTCCCGTATACCAACGGCCACCTCATGGTCGCGCCCTACAAACACACCGCCGACTTGTCCGAGCTCGACGACGCCGAACTCCTCGAGATCAACCAACTCGTCGTTGCCGCCACCCGCTGGATCACCGCCGCCTACCGCCCGCAAGGCTTCAACATCGGAGTGAACCTAGGCTCCGCGGGAGGGGCTGGCATCCCCGACCATGCCCACTGGCACATCGTCCCGCGCTGGTCCGGCGACACTAACTTCATGACCACCGTCGGCGATGTCCGCGTGATGCCCCAATCGCTGGAAGACTCCTACGACCGGCTCAAGTCGCTTGTGGACTTGCCATAAGCCGGTTCGCCGCTTCCCACGCCCGCGAGATATCCGCCACCAGCAACCCGTAACCGCCGTCGTCTCCCGGTCGCTGTTGTCGCAAAATGTAGGCCGGATGGAGCGTCGCCATCGCGGTCCGGGCGAACTCACAGGGGAAGTAGGTCCCGCGCTCCTTCGTGATTTTGAAGTCCTTTTTGATCAGATTCTTCGCGCTCGGCGCGCCGATGCAAAGAATCACCTTCGGCGCCAAAAATTCGAGCTGCGGGATCAACCATTGGCGGCAGGTCGTCACTTCCAGATCGGTCGGTGGGCGATTTTGAGGCTTACCCGTGCTCCAATCCGCGGCGCGGCATTTGAGCGTATTTGCGATGTAAACCCTGCTCCGGTCAAGCCCACAATCGGCCAGGGCACGGTCCAGTATCTGGCCCGCCTTCCCCACGAAGGGGCGCCCCGATTCATCCTCTTTGTCGCCCGGCCCCTCGCCGATCAGCACGAGAGGGGAACTCGCGTCCCCCTCTCCAAACACCACGTTCCGTCGTCGCTCCCAAAGAGGGCACGCGGTGCACCCCAGCGAGGCCTGCCGCAGCGCCTCCAGCGACTCAAACCGCTCCATTAATCGTTCGAAATTTCAATGGGAACCGGCTTGCCGTTAATCTTGAAGCTAAAGGAAGTGGCTTCGCGAGCATACAAGTACCAATCAACCCCGTCCTTATCGTCGGATTCGTCGAAATACCATTGGTCGTGAAAAACGTTCCGCAACTCCAGCTTCGCTTTCTTGCCCTTAGGTCCGAACTGCCCTTCCGCATCCACAATTTCGCCCGTGGCCGTCTCGGTGTAAACCGCCATCGCCAACCGACGACCTGCCACAAAATTGGTCAGCTTCCGCTGAATCTTGAGCTTAGTTCCCAAGTCCTCTTCGGCCTTCTTTTGAACGCTCAAGACCGCATTGAACGCATCAATGTCGTCCAAATAGTCGTTTTCTGTGTCAGATTCCTCGTCCAGGGGACGGGTGAACGTGTCGAAAAACTCTAGGTGCTCGTGAGTAATCGGATCAGCCTTCTCGGAGTCGCCGTTGTAGATGGCATCACTGAGAATTTCGTACTTAGCCTCGATCACCTTGCGCGTCGCCGCGACTTCGGACTTCTCATCCCAAGGCTTCGGCCCGCTCTGAGCCACCCCCGCCCCCACCAAAGCGCACAACACCAACCCACTCACAAACGCCAACGATCTTTTTTTCAGCATGGGGTGAGTATATTCGGTCGTAAGGGTCACATGGACCGAGGCTGATACCGCCAAGGCTTCACAACGTTCTTAAAACCGCAATAACAATTCCAGAATCTGATGCGCACCATTTGACATACTAGGCGCATGCTTTTGCCCATCCGAACCAAAAATGTTCCTGAGCAGTTGCCATCCATCACTTTCATACTTCTCGGGGCGAATATTCTCATCTATGCCTTCACGACCGAGCTTGGGTTGGTGATCAAGGACAGCGCGCTGGAAGCTGGTGGGATCTCGTACATCCAACGAGAAGCGCACCGATGGGTGAGCAGCATGTTTCTGCACGCAGACATCTTCCACCTCATCGGCAACATGTTGTTTCTTTGGATATTCGGTTGCGCGGTCGAGGGTCGTTTGGGGTGGTGGAAATACCTCATTCTCTATGCCTTGGCCGGGGTGGGCGGTACCGTCGCCCACATGACGGTGTTCGGAAGCCTGCACCCGGAGATGCCGATGATCGGCGCCTCTGGGGCGATCATGGGCTTGATCGGGGCCGCGCTATTCATGTTTCCATTCGCGCCGATCACGTTTTTCTACATCTTCTATTTCCGGTTTGGCACCGTAGATTGGCCGCTTTGGGGAGCCGCCGCCTACTACTTGGGACTCGACCTCCTCGAGGTGCTGATCTTCGGTGGAAAATCTGGCGGCACCGCCAATCTCGCTCACCTCGGGGGCGCATTGGTCGGAGTCGTGGTGGCGATCATCTATCGTCCCAAGCGCGATAGCGCTTACGTGTCGGAGGCGAAGGCGACATTTCACGAAACGCGCGACTATCGCATGTTCACCCGGACGCAATTGCAAGAGATGTACGACCTTCAGTCCTCTAACAAAGAGTTGCTGATCCATCTGATTTCGAGAGCGCAACGCGATGCATTTAGGCTCGACCCTAAGTACTTGGCAGAGTTCAACCGGGCCTTACCAGCCTTGGCGCGCGATTCCGCCCACGAGGCCCTCTTGCCAGTCCTGTTGCAACTCTCCTCCACTCCCGGCACAGTGTCGGCAGTCGCACTGCAGCAATACGCCGCAAGGCTTGAAAAAGAAGGTCAACCTCAGCCGGCTTACCAGTTCCTGGACCGGGTGGTAAAAGACCCCACCGCCACTCCGGCAGACTGGGAAAACGCCCTTTATCGCATGGGGATGATCCGCGAATCGTGGTTCCAAGACTGGCAGGGGGCAAAGGAGGCTTACGAAATGTTCCTCCACAACTACCCGATGAGTCCCATGGCCCAACAGGTGCGTACGCGCTTGCAGGTGGTGTCGGCGAAAGCCTAGCTTTCGCATCGCCCGTGATGTAACAACGACCATGGAACCAACCCCACCCCCGATAGATCCCTTTGCGGCGCATCAAGCCCTGCGAGACCAGGAGGATTTGAGCCGGCTCGTGCTGTTCCACAAAATCATGGCCGGGCTGCTCGCGGTCGGGTCTTGTTTCGGTTTGCCGCACTTCACCACTGGCATTTTCATGATGACCGGCATGATGCCCGCGACAGACTCCAAGACGGGGAAAGCTGACCCGGCGTTCAACTTCATGGGCCCGCTCTTCGCGTTCATCGGGTTTGGGATCATCGCGGCGGCGTTGACGATGTGCTTTTTCAACTTCCAGGCGGCGAAGTGGCTCGCGGATCGCCAAAAGCTGACGCCGCTCTACGTCATCTCCGCCATCAATCTGCTCTTTCAGCCCGTCGGCCTGGCCCTTGGTGTTTACACGTTCGTCGTCTTGGGCCGAAGCAGCGTCAAATCTCAATTTGAGGGCGTCAAGCTTGACTGACTGGAGATCACTGGTGCAATTCTCGCGCGCAGCTCTCCCGTATTGAGATCAATTGTCCAATCGTCCGTCGGCTCCGGACAGGTGGTCGGGGTGAAAATAGTCGGCACCCTATGGGCGGCTATTTGTCGCCGCCCACGGATAGCTTAACTACATGTCCATTTTCTTGCCGCCCAGCATGCCCATGAACGTCGTCTTGGTCTGGATGCGCGGGATTGGCTGGACCTTATCAAGCGCCGAGCCGGGGCCGTAGCCGATCATGTTCATCATCACGATGTCGGCGTTGTTGAAGATCGCCGCAGGGACGCTGACTTTCACCCGATCCGGGCCCATGAACATGTTCTGGGCGACCATATCGCGCACATCAGCCATCTGCATGAAGCCCATATCGCCCATTAGCCGCTCACCGTAGACCTCCGACGACGACCAGATGATGATCGTGTTCTTGCCTTCCATCCCCATGACCGAGGCGTATTGGCCGAGCACATTCGGGATCAGCCCCCATTGGAAATTCATCGACTTGTTCATGTCCAGTTTCTTATCGAAGCTCGGGGCCGAGAAGGCGATGGGGCCGAGGAAGTTGACGTTGGACGGCGCATCGAGCGCGACGCTACCGCAGTAGTTTGTGGTGAGGCTGTAGGTGCCCACCAGCGAGGCATCGGCCGCGATCTTGCCCGGCTGCTTTTTGGTCGGCCAGAAGGCGGTGGTCCAATCGGGTTTGTAGAAGTAATCGGCACCGGCTCGCACGTCGCGGGCTTGCGCTTTCATGGCCGCCTTAGCATCGGGCGCGATGTCGGCCCAGCGAATGATCTTGGGCTGGCCCGGCTTCACCGTTTCGCTGCTGCCCCAGTACATCTTGATCGTGAATTCGGGGTTCTTGTCGGGATCAAAATCGCGGCTGCTGCCGCCATCCACCTGGCCCGCTTTCGGGCGATAAAGTTCCAGATCGATCTTAGCGCCCTGCTTTAATCCCGCGGGAGGCGTGACGTATGCAGTGGCGTCTTTGGGGGCGATGGTGGGGGACCAGAGGCGGATATTGAGGGCTCGGCTGGGCTTACCCGTGACGAACTCCATCCCCGGCATGTCGCCCATTCCCGGCGGCATATCGGGCATGTCTTCCATCAGCGGCATCCCCGCCATCCGCATCATTTTCGTCTCGGCAAAGATACCGAAATAAGCCTGGTTGTCATCAACACGGGGCGCGGGCGCCGAAGCGACCATAAGCAAAGCTAGTGCGGGCGTAAACATCGTTGTTTTCCTCGTTCGTCAGGTTCCATTGCCCGACCTATTGAGTTTACCAGTGGCTTTCCAGGGGTCCGGCTACTTTTTTCAGGAGTGTCAAAAGACCCGTCTGCGCCTGCGAAAACGTCCGGGAGTCACACACCGTGCGTATGTCCTTCTGAAAATGGGCAACATCTTATACTTCATCATCATCGGCCTCCTGGCCGGCGCGCTCGCAAAGATGCTGATGCCGGGCGGGGACAAGGAGCCCAAAGGTTGCATCCTGACTATGCTCCTCGGCATGGCCGGGGCGATCCTCATGGGCTTCATCGCCGATCTCGTGATGGGCGGCGGTCGCGGCGGCTTCATCCCGTCCCTCGTCGGCGCAACCCTCGGCGCGATGCTCGTGATCTTCCTGTTTAGGAAGTTCGTGCCGGATAACAAAACTATCTAACGGTAAGGAGGGGGACGTTCACGTCGCCTTCGGAGCGGAGGATTCATCCTCCCACCCCAGGTAAAGGCCTCTTCTCTAACGCACCGAGGGCTCCCGAACACGGGAGCCCTTGGTGCGTTAGGCCGCTAAGGAGTGAGCGTAACGGATCCCACTCGAACCTTGTCCCCTTCGGCAACGCCCGACTTAATTTCAATAAGCGCGCCGTCGGAGATGCCGGTTTCAACCAAGACAGGACTCCAGTCGCTGCCCTTTTGGACGTAAACGACCCATTTGCCGTCCTGGTCCTTGGTTACCGCGCCAATCGGAACGACAAGGGCGGCTTCGACTTTTCCGGAGCGGACTCCCAGGCGTTTGATGATCGAACCGACCTGGACAACTCCTCGATTGTTGTTGAAGTCGATCACGGCCAAGTAGCCCGAACTCTTCTGACCTTCTGATGGGGGAAGAACCGACACTTCACGCACCTCTCCTTCAAAGGGGTCCGAGTTTTCCCCGTCCAGCGCGATCAGAACCTTCGTGCCCTTCTTGATCAGATCTGCATGTTCTGGCGGGACGACGCCTTGAACTCTTATCGCATCAAGATCGACAATGTTGGCGAGAACCTGTTTCGGCTGCGTGGCGACCCCTACTTTAGCTTCGAGGGAAGTAATGGTTCCAGAAATCGGGGCCCGGACATTGGCCATTCGGGCGCCGGCCCGAGCGTCTTTCAGGTACTCGTTGGCGGCGTCCAAGGCTTGCCTCTCCGGTCCGGCCATCGCCGCGGCTTCACGCCGGGCGCTAGCGACGGCGGCTTCGGCGGCCATGCGGGCTTCCGTGGCGCCAACCACGTCGGCGGAGCCCCCCGATTGAACGTCGGCACGTGCGGCACGCTCAGCCGCGCGAGCTTCGTCGAGCATCCTTTGAGCCTCTCGTACCGGCATATTGTTGGCGCTTTGCGCGGCCGCATAGGCGGCCTGGGCGCTTTGGACGTTGGCCTGTGCCTGAGAGACCGCCACATCGGCACTGGGGATCGAGAGCTTTACGATGGTTTCGCCTCGGTTCACCCGTTTGCCCACGCTCGTCAGGACTTCGCTAACGGCAAGGTCATTCGGACTAAGAACCGTCGCCTGCGCCCCATTGGGTACAACGACCTTCCCGTCGAAGTAAACGTAGCCAACCAGGTCTTTTCGAATGACCTCAGCGGTCGTGGGCGGAGTGTTGACCGTGGTCCCGGTGGCACCGCCGGCAGACGGCGACGAATTGCAGCCGGCAAGAACCAAGGCGGCCGTGATGACGAGGAACGATGTTCGCAAGCTACTCATATTTCGATAATCCATACGCTTATCGCCCGGAGAAGTGACGAAATTGACGAAAAAGGTGCTGGTACCCCTTTGGGAGTGCGCGGCTTTATCCGCGCTTTCGCTTTGGCGAGCCACGCGAGCAATAGCTTTAATGGGACGCATCTATCTTTTGGGTTGGCACGTACACACATCAGTGCAACACGCTCGACATGCGATCAAGGAAATTTCCACTCAAGCATTCATCGTCATCGTGTGCCCTGTGCTTGCATGGCAAATAGGTCGTCTGTTCGGGTTCTCCTCACTACTCGGCCCGCTGTTAGTAGCCTCTCCCATCTTTTGCCTGATGCTTATTGCCAGCGTGAACGGTTTTCGCTGGCGCAAACGAACCAAGGTGGTCTTGAACGATCCAGATGCAGATCGTCAGATTAACGACGTTGGAAAGCGACTGGGTCTGCCGGAGTTGGAAGTGATTATTGTTGACCACGAACCGGAGAAGCGTCGGTACTCCACCAACGCGTCTTGGAACCGTGTCTTTATTGAGCAGAGTCACTGGCAAGGCGCCGATGGGCTCGAAAGAGAATTGCTTGCAACACTGGCCGTCGCCGAGCTCGACTTCCGATCACGCGGAACCTGGTGGTTCACCGCCGCGCTGGCGTCGACGGTTTTCTTGGGCGGCGTGTTGGCCACCCAGAACCTCTGGCTGGTCCCGTTGGGCCACCTAATCTCGCTCTGCGCACTGGCCTATGTGGCGCGTCGAAGCAGTTTTGCTGAAGTCCTTGCCGTTGATCGCACTGCGCTTCTCCTTCTAAAAGATTTCGAACGGGTTAAAGATCTGATTGAGAGATCTCCCAAGGCAATCGTTCCGCGGGCCGAGAGAATAGATTCCTTGCAAAAGGCGGCATCGGAACTCAGACTTCTGTAGCGGAACATCGCACTCGCCACCCCCTCGTCATTCCCTCGGACGAGGGAACCCAGGACTCCGGCGAGCCACCCGGGAGCGCGGGATACGCCAAGCTCTGGGACCCCGCTTTCGCGGGGATGACGAGTCGCGAAAGCCATGCCACCGCACGAGTCGCAACCCGTGCAATCAATAAGCATTGCATTCGCAAGATTACAGATGCTTCAACAATACAAAATCTTCATCATAAAACCATTGGGTTACTACGAAGCAAAAAATATGCTACTGACGTAATTTTCAATGCAAAATGATAAAAGCAGCATTAAAAATAACAAACGATGCGTTGCAATTGTTGATGTTGCAGAAAAAATGAAATCAAAGGGCCACGAGTGGCGTCTGAAGTATAAATTACTTTGCGTATGGCAATAAAATCACGGTCGCAGCTTAATTACTGCCAGGTGGTGGATACCTTTATCCCCCATTGGCAATTGGCGGAGGACGCTCACGGTTCGCCGATTGTTTTTGGGGGGTTTGGGCTTGCTGAGTTGCAAGATCAGCAGGCGGAGCTGGAGGCGCAGTTGGGAGTGCAGGTTGCGGCGGAGAACGATCGCCAAATCGCGAGCCATGCGCTTGAGTTGGCCAAGGCGAGCATGCTCGAGCGGCTCCGCCAGTTCAAACACATGGTGCGTGCGCTCCACCCGGGCAGCACCGAGGCGAACGTTTTGCCGACTTTGCCCGCGCTGGGCGCGCGCTATGACGATTGGCACAAGGCGATGCTCAACGTGGCGGTGCTGTGGGGGATGGTGAACGCCGTGGAGGAGCTGCGGCTGAGCGGCAACTACAAACTCGAAGAATTTGTGGCCGATCAGGAGAGCCTTTTGGGGTTGTTTCAGGCGCGCGGGGCGGCGGAGAACGCGCTGCAGCGAGCCCAATTCCGGCGCGAGGAGATTTGGCAGTTCATCTACTCGCGCTTGCTGCTTTATCGGCGGGTCGTGCAGGGGCTTTTCGTGCCGGGGACGCCGGTGTTCGAGTCGCTCCCGCGCTTCACCGGGCGGCGCGGCCCGACGCCTCAGCCGGTCGTGGTGACGGGGAAATGGGACGGGCTTCGGCAGAAGGCCGTGATCTCGTTTTCGCCGTCCGACAATCCGCGGCTCTCGCGCTACGAACTGCGCGTTTCGACCGGCCCGAAGGCGCGCGGGAAGGACGAGAAGACGGTCGGGTCCCTGGCGGCGGGCGCGTCGCCGACTGAGTTTTTGTCGGATGTCGGGTTGGCGCAGGTCGGGGACCGCGCGCATTTTCGGGTCGTGGTGATTCTGAAAGACGGCGCTCGGCGCGGGTCGAAAGCGGTGACGGCGGTGCGGGTGTAGTTCGTTGGGGTTTGGGGATCGGGGATAGGGGCTCACCGACCACCGACCCACCGACCACCGACTCACCGACTTACCAGCGGCCTGGCACTTCAGAGATACAACGCCCGTGCTTAAAAGGCGACGGTTCTACCTCAACTTATTCCAATTCGCCGCCGCGTTGAACACCAGCGGCCAAGAACCATTCGTGTGCTGGCGCCACATCGGGTTGATCGCAAACAGCAACACATTGCCCTTGCCGACCGGGCACTGGACCACCGCCGCCTTCCCCGCCAGTTCCTCCCCGTTGGCTAACGCGCCACTCACGAGTAGCTTATCAACCGCAGCGAACCGCAACAAAACTTGTGGACGCGGCCCCTGAGGTTGCGGAACGACCGCCGGAGAATCGCCTGGCTGAGCGGTCGCTTGGTGCGGCGGGCGTCCCTGAACCACGTCCGCATCCGTCAAATCGCCCCTGCCCGTGACGCGGCCCGTCGTCGCGCCTCCTCGACCTCCGAGACCACCGCCGCCCAGAGACAGCAAAGGCGTCTGCGAGAAATACACGCCCACCGTGTCGTCGTAGTTCGTCATGATCGGATTCCCCTTAGCCAAATTCTCAGCCAAGAACACCCCTCCCGGTGCAAACAACCCCGCAGGTTCCGTCATCGAAACGCCGTTGACGAGCCCGTACTGAATGGGTACCGAGCAGCTGTCGCCCAAGCACACGAACAATCCGCCGTCGGTGACGAACTTCTGCAGATTCATCATCCCCTTCAGTTCGATCCCGCCCCGGATGTTGTCGCTAAGCGTCTTCACCCCTTGTACTGTAGGTCCCCCCAAATGAGGGAATCCCGGCAGTGGCTTCCACGGAACCGCCTCCCCATCCTTCGAAACCCCGTTCACGATCGACTGCGCCGAGCCGTTCGTCGGCGACAGGATGATCACATCGAACCGACTCTTCAAATCGGAGATATCACGCAAGTCATGGGTTGAAATATAGGTGTAAGGCACTCCGGCCGCTTCAAACGCCATTCGCACCCAGCCCTCGTCCTGCGTGCTTTGCCACGTGTGCACCAAGGCGATTCGGCCGTAGGTTTTGGTCGGGAACGGCTTAGGAGCTTCCCACTTCGCGGGCGTCGGATCCGTTGTCTTCCCGAGGATCGCGACGTCCTTCACCCGTGCCACGTCCACATCGAAGAGCGGCCCCAGCGTCCAGCCCGTGTCGTCGTACGGGCTCGGATCGTCGGCGCGGTAGTACTGCTTGTCCAGCAGCATGTCCGCCATGCGGCAATAAGGCTGATCCATTCGTACGACCAGTGATCCCTTCGTGTGAGTTTGCTCACCAGAACTATAATCCTCACTTAGCGACGTGACCTCCACCCCTTGCCGGTTCAGCAAAGAACGGAGCTCGCCGAGGTTCCATTCGCGGCCCTTCCTCGCCGAAAGCACATAGGCGGCCGGCCCCTCGGTTTGAGGCTTCAGCACGCTGCGCTTCGACTTGAGATAGTAGTTCCAAAGGTACTTCTCGCGGTTGGCGGCCAAGTTGTGCATGCCCAGCAGAACGCCCGACTGCATAAGGTTCGTGTTGTTCCGCAGGCTCCAGCGGACGCTGTTCAGAGGCGGGTTAGGCCGGAACCACGCTCTCTGCGCTTGTTGCCCCACTTGGATGACCCGCGTATCGGCCCCGCTGCCGCCCTGGGTTTCGTAGAAGCGACCGATCGCGTTGTGTCCATTGGCAATGTAGAACGCATAGTTCGGCGCCCAGCCATCGTAAAATCCGTGAGTCCAGACCCCCGGCACGCCGCGCTTGGTCATCTCATTGACCTCGTTGTACGCCATCAGGTGCCATTCGTCGATCGTGATCGGGTCCAGCCACGCGTTGTAGGGGCCCGTTCCGGTGCTGATATAGAGAAACGGGACCGACTCGTGCAGGTCGTGTAAAACCGTCGGATGATATTGCAGCCACGTGCTCATCAAGTTCTTGCTGAGCGCGAGGCCCATGCCGATGTTGTCGCGGTTGTTGTCATGGGCGACGAATTGGCCCCAATAAAGAAGCGGAATTGGTGGCTTGGTCGGGTTCTTCTTTCGGTAAAGATAGGTGTCCACGTACCGGTCACGCCCGTCAGGGTCGAGCACCGGTGTCAGCATGACGACCGAGTTCTTTCGAATGTCCTGAATCATCGGCGCTTCGCTCACCGCGAGCCGGTACGCGAGCTCAAGCAGCATTTCTGGCGGCCCGGCTTCGGGCGAGTGCATGCCAGCGGTGGCGAAATAGATCGGGAGTGCGTCTTTGGCGATCTGCTCCTTGGCGGCCTCATCCCAGTTGTCTTTGTTACCGAGCGCGCGCGGATCGCCGATGAGAGCGTTGGCCTTCGCAATGCGGTCGAGACGGCTAAGATTCGCCTCATCGCTGATGATGACCACGATCATCTCCCGCCCGTCCTCGCTGCGCCCCATGCTCTGTACGGTGACCCGGTCGGACGCTTTGTCGAGCACCCGCATGTAGGCGTTGATCTCGTCCACATGGTGCAAATTGTTCGGCGCCCCGATAATGTCGCCGAAATGCTTCATCGGGCTGGGCACGGTCGCGCTGGCGGGAAGATGGTCGACGAGCTCCGTAAGGAAGAACGGCTCGGTGGTGTATTCCTTGATCTTCTGTCCGTAGGCTTCGTCATTCTGCGCCCCCGCGAGAGAAGTGAACAAGACGGCGATGAGAGCAAGGCGACGCATAGCCTAGTTTCCCACAAGTTGCTGAGGCTTTGGATTGCAGCGAGTTCCTCTCACGCTCACGCGAGTGCGAGCCCCCTTTGGGAGTGCGCGGCTTTATCCGCGCTTTGTGTTCCGCCAGGGATTAACCTCGCACCTCGCCGCCGCCCCTTTTGGGACTGCGCGGCTTCATCCGCGCTTTGCTTTCCGCCGGGGATGGACCTGTATGTCGCCGCCACCCCCTTTTGGGAGTGCGCGGCTTTATCCGCGCTTTGTTTTCCGCCGGGGATCAGCCTGGTACTCGCCGCCGCCCCCTTTTGGGAGTGCGCGGCTTTATCCGCGCTTTGTTTTCCGCGAGGGATAAGCCCAGTACCTCGCCGCCGCCCCTTTGGGAGTGCGCGGCTTTCATCCGCGTAAGACTGGTACATCGTTGCAGCCCATCCGCAGCCGTGCCACCCTCCGCAACCTTACGGCTGGGTACGAAAGTTCATCGTCGTTGGCGAGGCGTCGTTCATCTTCAGCCGAATCTGCCCATTGCCACGGGAAAAGGCAATATTAAAGCCCTTTCGAGTGGGCCCAATCCAGGTAGGCGGCAGCTCCTGTCGCATCCGATTGGCCACAACTTTCGAATTGCCCTCACATTCAAAGTCGAGGTAACCCATTTGCCGATAAGGCAAACCGGCCCGACATCCGGTGGGGAGGGAAGACAATCCGGTTTCAGCTAGAAAGGAGTTCGTGGCCGTACGTTGCATCTCCATCACGTGGATTCGATCATTGAGAGCAATGAGGCCAATTCCGAGGAATGGTGAGAGCGCGCCAAAGGTGACGATTGGCGCACTGCTGCGCAGCTTTGCCGCGAGAGCGGCGGCGCCCAGCCCAATAACCAAAGCCGCCACCGGAACAAGAATCAAGCCTTCGGAACTTCCGACTCCTGTCCAAGCCACCAGATAGTTGAAAGCACCCGTGATCCCGGCAATGAAAACCGCCGAGACCGCACCCGCGTTGAAAAGTTGGCGACGCTTCGTGGTTTCGTCTTCCATAAGACAGGTACGTCCAACCTCTCTCTGGGTTGCCTGCAGGAGCCCACCTTCACCAAGCTCCTATGGTCGTGGGACGCCACCTCCGGTGATTCGTGGAAATCAACCCCTGTGGCTGAGAGCTCGATCCAGAACGATGACGCTGGCGGTCAGCACGGCCGTTGCTCGCGCCAAGTCGGTCGGCATATCCCCGATCGTAAGATCGTACTCCCGGTTGCCAAAGAAGCGGCGGCAGGCAATGTGGACCGAGATCGCACCATGGATGTCGAGAAACCTGGTTTGACCAATGTCAATCACGCTGCTGAATATACTCTTGGATCTCTCTGAGATCGTGAACGGCCCCAGCGTGCTCTCCACCGATACTTCCCTCATACCTGTGAAATCCCACTTGTGGTCCCGAATGGTAGCGAGCCGATCGCCACTACCGCTCGATAGAGCTAAATACCGATTACCGAAAGCAAGGAACTTCTCTGGCCTCAGCTCGAAGTCCTCGAACTGGGAGGCCTGGATTGCCTGGCAATGCCAAATGTTTCGAAAAGTCCAAGACTGAGAATCTCCCTCACCAATCGGATCCGTGTTCAAGCTCACGCTGAGCTTAGATGGCCACAAAGGCTCATCTTGGTCGTGCCAGATATGGATTTTGAGGAATCCTGGAGTCATCTTAGGTCAGAATATCCGTTCGCAACGGGCTGGTGGCAGGGTGATGAATCCCGCCGCGTGATCGGGGGAGAGACCCTTCAGACAAGTGAGGCGGCCAGCCCGGGACTGCGGGTTGGCAGGGCAGCTGGACTTTTACCTTGAACGAAAGGAGCGGGTTGGCAGTCCCATAAGTGCATGCCCACCCTCAAAAGACTCCTCTTCTGTGCGGCTGCGCTGACCAGTCAGAGCGCATGGGCTCAGATCATCGATCTGTCACTTGATCCTGATTCAAGGTTGCAAACTGAGAACAGCGATAGCTTCATGTCTGTGGATTACTATTCATTGGCAGCACCCGAACTGAATCAAGTTTATGAATTTAACCGGACGGCCTCGGGCGCAACGACTACTTTTCACAATCACCTTCGTAGCGTCGTTGAGTCGTTCAGCGCTGGGCAGATTCAGATGTCAAGCATGGTGAGCGTGACGCAGACGCAGACCAGCACGGCCCTCATCAACTCGCGTAATACGGCTCTCCAGCGCGCGTTTTTTTCAGTTGCGACGGAAAGTTTGGTTCATTTAAACTTCAGCTGGAATCAAAGCAATATTAGCCTGAGCTACCGTCCAGGCAAATCGCTTTTTGACGTCACAGACCCAGAGAATATCATCGTGCTAGCACCCATGTCGGCATCCACAACTCCCTTGACTTATCTGTTGAGCCCCGGTCGGCGCTACCAGCTCACGATGTTGAATCAGATCAGTCGCACGTGGAGCACAACACCCTCGCCTTACAGTTATGTGGGGACCGCCGATCTGACCCTTAGGTTGGTGCCAGAGCCTGCACCGATCGCCGCTCTTGGTGGTTCAGTTGGGTTGTTGCTCTTCCGCCGACGCCGTGGTGCGCTTCCCTGATGGAAGCGGATAAGAGATTAATCGGTGAAAGCGCAATCTTTGCTCTATACTCATGGAATGAAGCTCAGCCTGGTTTTCGCGTTCGGTCTTGTCAGCTCCCTTGCCTCCGCGCAGCTGCTTGACGGCGGATTTGAGTCATTTGTCATTCCGCCTGGCAACAGCTTTATCGACAATCCTCCCAGCCCGGCTTGGACGCATTCAGGGTCGGGCGTCTCAATGGGGCCGACTTGGTTTCCGACCCCGTATGAAGGGACGAATTTTGCCTTTGTGCGAGGGGACGGCGGCACCCTCACGCGCACGATCGAGAATCTGGTGCCCGGTATCCCCTACCGTCTGCGCTTTGTGATGTCAGAAGCGGCCAATGCTTCCTGCCGAGTGCGGATAACGATCAACGGTACCAACTCCTGGGAGCTAAATCCCTTGGATAACAACTGGCGGGTTTACGAAATGCCCGAGATGATTCCGACTTCGACCAGCCAGAGTGTGAGCATCACCACCGTCGAAGCGAACAACTCGGACGTGTTCGATGCCTTTGAGGTGGTCACCACTCCCCACACCGACAACCTGCGCGGGGGCAATTTCGATTTGCCGAACTACGCAAACGGACGGTTCAGATATAGCCCCAGCTTCTTGGCGGACCTTCGGTGGTCGTTCGGCCCTCCCACCTCCAGCGGCCCCGGCGCGGGCATCGTAAGTGAAGGCGGACCTTTCGGCCCTGGCCCGGCGCAGACCGGCAACATGTATTGCTTCTTGCAAGGGAACGGCTATGCCGAGCAGATCTTGCAGAACCTGACTGTAGGCAATAAGTACGCGGTTCGCTACTATCATCGGCGAAACTTGAACCAGACGGCTCATATCGTCGCGTTGAAGCTCAATGGCGCGACGATCGATTCCTTCACTAACCCGGTGCCCTGGACTCTGCGAACCACGGCGCTCTTTACGGCGACCAGCCCCAAAATGACCATTCGATTTGAGGGAGTTCAAACCAACAACAACCTTGGAACTCACATCGATACTGTCCAGCTCTTGCCGAGCACGGCCGGGCATGACTTCCGTTATAGCCTGTTCCTATCGGACGTGGTGGCCGATTCGGCCTCCCTAATTCCGGTCACCGTGACGGTCCGTCAAGGTACAACAACGGTGCACTCCGCGACCACTGTCTCGCCTCCGTTCGGCATTTTCCGTCCCGAAATCCCTCTGTCGGTCACGGGTCCGGTTCAGATCGAATTCGATACGCCGACCCACCTAAAAAAAACCGTGAATGCGACGATGCCGCCCACAAACCCTAACGGTGGATTCATTACGATGAAAAACGGAGACGCAGATGGATCGGGCGAGGTGGATGCCGCCGACATCGATCTGGTGATTTCCAAATTTGGGACGACGATTTCTCAAACCACCTACAACCCAAACGCCGACCTCGATAAGACGGGCGAAGTAGACGCGAGCGACATTGATGTGGCGATCGCCAACTTCGGCAGCGTAGACCAGTAGCAACTCTGTCGGTGCTAAAGCCTGGTCCCCGTCTGGGGTTCTGGTACCAGATCGCTCGCAATCTCGAAGCCTTCGGACTCGGCGGCGGGCCGGTGGCCGGGGTGAATTCCCTTACTCCGCAAGGAGGGGTGCCATGGGTGGCGCGCACAACCCTCCTGACCGCCGTAATCTCCCATCGCGATACCCATGCTTCTCGGCCAAATAGCTCAGTTGCACATCAGGTCCGCCTCTCTAATTACTGCCCTCCTTCAAATTGACAACGGTAACTCGCGGCACCGAATAGGTGTGCGAAGCGCCAAAACCTTATTCACCTCTTCCAAAAGGCCCTATCGTTTTCCGTAACAAGAAACATACAAATCCGACGAATCCGTGAATGCGTCAAACTTAACGTCCAACTTTAGGTTCAGAAATAGTCTCAAGTCACGATCAGCTGTTCGCATCCGTAACACCCTGTTTTAGAATGCGTCGAAATTAACCGAAAGCGAATATGCAAGACGCCATTCCCAAAAACCTTCATCACGTTCATCACCTTCATCACTCAAGACCGCCGGAATGCGGAGGCTAAAGCCTTCGCTCCGGGTGACAGCCTAAAGGCTATCCCCCAGAATCCGAACTCCGAACTCCGAACTCGAAACTCCGCGAGTCCCAGCGACTCGCGGAGCAGGGAGCCTCTGGCGGTACAATTCTTAAAACCTCCTCCAACTGCTCCGTTTGGGGCGTCATTTTGCTTGGGGGTTTGACGGAGAGGAGGCATGACGAAGTACATTTTTGTGACCGGCGGGGTGGTGAGTTCGATCGGAAAAGGGATCGCCACCGCCAGCATTGGGCGGCTACTCCGCAACCGCGGATACACCGTCGCTCCCGTCAAACTCGACCCCTACATTAACGTGGACGCGGGCACGATGAACCCGTTCCAGCACGGGGAAGTGTTCGTCACCGAAGATGGCGCCGAGACCGACCTCGACCTCGGCCACTACGAACGATTTATGGATGTGGCCTGCTCCAAGGGAAGCAGCATCACCACCGGCAAGATCTACAAGAACGTTATCGAAGCCGAGCGGCGCGGCGACTACCTGGGCGGCACCGTCCAAGTCATCCCGCACGTGACCAATGAGATCAAGCGCCTCGTCATTGACCTCGGCAAGCAGCAGGAGGCCGATGTGGTCATCGCCGAAGTCGGCGGCACGGTCGGCGACATCGAAAGCCTCCCGTTCCTCGAAGCGATTCGCCAAATGAAGAAGGAGGCGGGAGCCGAAAACGTGCTTTACGTGCACGTCAGCTTCGTCCCCACCGTCGGCCCCTGGCACGAAGTCAAGACCAAACCGACCCAGCACAGCGTCATCAAACTTCGCGAGATCGGCATCTCGCCGGACGTGTTGGTATGCCGAAGCGAGGTCCCGCTCGGCGAAGACGTTAAGGAGAAGATCAGCCTCTTCTGCGACGTGCCGGTGAACGCGGTCATCGAAAGCCTCAATGCTCCGACCATCTACGAAGTCCCCCTCAACTACGAGGAGCTGGGACTTGGTCAATATTTAAGCGAAAAACTGAACTTAGAAAAGCGCGACGCAAATCTTTCTGAATGGGAGAAGCTCGTCGAAATACTCAAGCACCCCCGAGAACGTTGCAAAATCGCCGTCGTCGGAAAATACACCGGCAACGGAGATGCGTACAAGTCCATTGCGGAATCCTTAGTCCATGCTGGCATCCCCAACAACGCCAAGGTGGACATCGAGTGGATTGAAAGCGACACGCTTGAAACCGGAATCCCACCTCAGGAGCTCCTGAAAGGCTGCCATGGCCTCATCGTCGCCCCCGGCTTCGGTAGCCGAGGCATCGAGGGCAAGATCGAAGCCGTAGGCTGGGCCCGCGAATCCGGACTCCCGTTCTTCGGCATCTGCCTCGGCATGCAAATGGCGGTGATTGAGTTCGCCCGCAACGTTTGTGGACTCGAAGGAGCCAACAGCGAAGAAATGAACCCCGACGCACCCTACCCGGTCGTCCACCTCCTCCCCGAGCAGAAGGACGTCACCGACAAGGGTGCGACGATGCGTCTTGGCTCTTATCCGTGCAACTTGGTGAACGGAACGGTTGCCCACAAGCTGTACGGCAGCACCCGAATCACCGAGCGCCACCGCCATCGCTACGAAGTCAACAACGACTTCCGCGAGAAGCTTAGCGAGCACGGCATGGTTATTAGCGGCGTTTCGCCCGACTACCGATTGGTAGAAATGGTGGAAATCCCCGGTCACCCGTTCTTCGTGGCCACTCAGGCTCATCCAGAATTCAAGAGCCGACCGAATCGGCCGCATCCGCTGTTCACTGGGCTGGTCGCAGCGGCAATTGCAAGAGCGAAGGCGGAAGCAACCGCCGCCGTCGAAGTTATTTAGCGGGAAGGTCGAACTTGTTCTGGCTCCATGCCCTCGCGATACCGACCGTAGGGTCGGCAAAGCGGGTCGCCAATGACCATGTCTTTCCACTTGATCAATTGACTTGAGGCATAAAACGACTCAGCGAGGTTATAGCCCTTGGTGTACCGATCAAACAGCACATCAACTCGACACAAAGCAATGGTCCAAGGCTCGCTCACATAGCCCTTGACACCGGTCACGCCGTTCTGAATCAAGTCGCCAATAAGACTTTGCCCATCGTCCGTCGGAATAAAGGTCCGCGCACTGGTCGAAACGTACGTCTCGGCGATGCTGCCCGACAGGAATTTGAGCTTGCGGTAGGTCTCGAGATCGAAGGAGGTGTCGTTAGAACCCCAACTCACGTAGCCCATGAGCCCTTCGTCGAGGGCAAGAAACTTGTCGTTATAACTAAGATCCTCATTGCGCTTGCGAACTTGAGCAGAGTCTTCGATGATGGTCTCAAACCCGCTCGACGCCAGATCCTGAGAGGAGGCTTCCATTTTTCCCGAGTGCCAACCGGAGCTTTCCCGTCCGCCGGGGTCGTCGAACCGATTCGGTGCCAGATCGAAGAGAAATGGGCCTCGAGTTGCTTTCGCTTTGATAGAGCGCTCCACCAATCGCTTTGCATCATCCAGCGAGTAGCCGTCGAGCCGAGTGACCAGATAGATCCCAAATCGCTCGGAGCTGAAAGGGGCCTTTGAGTTGAAGTACGGGTTGGCGTGGCGCATAAACCCCTCGCCCTGGGGAGGAAAATTGGCCGGCGAAAGTTCAAAAGTCTTGTCCATCCCGACAAGCAGACTGTCCACTGAATAGCCCCACGAGTCGTGCACTCGAAAAGGAATGCCCCGGGTCAACACAATGTAATCGACGCGGTGCTTCGCCTTTTTGATTGCGTTTCGAATCGGGCGCTCAATGTTGTTGTCGTAGAGCCCGCGCACGACTTCTTCGGTCGTGGGCACGTCAATTTGCACGACGTTTTCAGGCGGTACCTGACGCTTCCGCGCGTAGTACTCGGTCAGCTTGATACTGTCGTTACTATTGATATTGCAGACGACAAGGACATGTTTGGATTCAGGAGTACCTTCGGTGGGGGCAATCTCGAGCACGATCGGCTTGAGTTCATCGTAAAGCGGGACAGCTACCCTCTCCTTCGACTGACAACCCGCCAGGGAAAGTATCGCGAGCGCGCTAGCTGCGATAACGCGAGTTAATCCGATCATATTGGTGAACCTTGACATAGGCTTTCCCCATTTCCGCGTACATCCTGGCGCGGGCGGCCGCGCCGCGAACCAGCCCGAGCTTTTCTTCCTTGTGCTCGTGGGTGACCCCGGGCAGGGCGATGTGCCCGGTCCGCGCCCCAAGGCGTCTAGCAGCATGATTCAGGCCAATCTCAATGCCGAACCGCATTTCCCGAGGGAATGGCACCGCTTCGAACAGCCAACGGCGTAGCGCACGCTGGCCGCTGTAAATGGGGGACATGCGCTGGGCGGTGTCACTCCAGAAACGCCCATCGGAGAAAACGCCCACGCACATATCTTGGGTTCCGAGCGTGACAGGTCGCAAGACGGCCGAGAGGTGCTCCGGCCTCAGTCCCACCAGATCAGCGTCGACAAAAAGAAGAACTTCGGCGGTCGTGGCGGCGACCCCGGCCGCGAGCGCGCCGCCTTTGCCTTGGTTTCGATCCAAGCGAATCACCTTAACTCCAAACTCGCTGGCAATTCGGCACGTCCCATCATCGCCGCCGTCCACCACCACAATCACTTCATCCACTCCTTCTGCCGCACATGCGGCAGCAAGTACCGACCCTATTCGGTCGGCTTCGTTGTAGGCGGGAATGATGACGGCGGTTCGCATGGGCTAATTTTCGAGGCGGTCGCGGATCCAGCGATCTACGCGGTGATGAAGTTTGGCGACTTGTCCCACCAAGGAAGCATCCGCTGGCCAGATGTGACGTACATTGTGACCAATCTCGTCGGGCGCCCACCGCATTTTGTATCGTTCTTGCCCGCGCAGGAAGTCGAAGGTCCTAGCCCCTTCCTCAATGCTACGGCGCATAAACTCCGAAATCATCACCGTGCCTGGGCTTAACTTGCCTGCTTCCGGCGAGAATCCGGTCTGATAAAAGAACGCCCGGTTGCCGCTTCGCAATCCGTAAATGGCCCCGATAGGTTCCCCCTGGTGCCTCAGCACTCCGAACCGATGGGCGTCGGTTCCAGTCGCGCCGTAGGCTTCATGGAAGCGTTGCCGCCCACGCAAGACAAAGGCCCCGGGGAGTCGCTTTGTCGCCCATCTTTGGCGGTGCAGTTCAAAAAAGATGGGCAAAAAAGTCTGCGCCTCTGCCCATTCAAACTGGACATCCGGGTTTTTGCTCGCGCGGCGAACGTCTTGCCGCAGGCTTCCGCTGAGCGAAGCGAGCAGCGCCTCGTGCGAATCGGGCAAGGTGCGTTGCAAGCACGTGGCCTGTTCGAACACTTGAGCATTGGGCAGAGGAGGGAAGCTCTCAGGGAGTTGGTGAAAGTCCAATAGGGCAGGGCGGACTTCCTGGATGAACTCAAAAATTTGCGCCATGTTATCGGGCGTGATCGCCGTGCGTGAAAGGGGGTCAAGGTAGTCGGAAACTCCCGTTCCGGCCACGTACCAAGTTCGCAGGGTCGCCGCCAAGGGCCAAACCATGACGAGGTCCTGCCCTTCATAGCCCGCCAGAATTCGAGGCCAAAATAGTCGGCCCACGGTCGCATACCACGCGCTCACCCAATCGGGCGAGTGGAACGGATGGGCAGTGGGGCAGGCCCGATGGAGCTGTTCCCATTCCGGCCTAAATCGCTCAATATGGGGCACCCACTCTAATCTCAAGTTGCCTCCTCGACCACCGCGAACGCGACTGCGTGCTCATGCTCGTGGCTCAAACTTAGGTGGACTTGGATCTGGCCGAATACCGCGAGATCTCGATGCCAAATGATCAGGGGGGCGCGGCGTGTGTCGTTGAGAACGCTCAGGTCTTGCCACCGAATTCCTCCGCCCAGCGCCTTGTAGATCGCTTCCTTCGCGGCCCACCGGCTCGCCACGCGCATCGGGGTGAGATCAAGTTGCCGCTCGTCTGGAGTAAGGATTCTCTCAAGAAATCCGCTCCGACGCATAGCTCGTTCGATGCGTCGCACGCTCACGATATCCACGCCCACTCCGCGGATCAACGATTGGCCTTCTGCATCATCTCCGCCATATCCACAATGTTAATTTCGCGGTCCGTCACCTGCTTGATGCTGGCGTCGAGCATGATTCGGCAGAAGGGGCAACCGATGGCTACGGTGTCGGCCCCGGTTGCCAGCAACTCTTCGGCGCGGCGATTGCCGGGACGTTGATCGGGCGCCTCCTCCATCCACATTCGGCCTCCCCCCGCACCACAGCACAAGGTTTTCTTACGCCTATTGGCAGGCTCGAGCAACGTCCCCTTTCTTACGAGATCGCGGGGGGCGTCACTCTCGTCGTTCACCCGCCCCAGATAACAGGGGTCGTGGAATACGACTCGGTCGTCGCTAACGTCCGCGCCCTTCAATTTGCCCTCGTTCACCAAGCGCTGCAGGAGCTGGGTGTGATGTAGTACCTCCATCTGTTCGCCGAACTGGTGGTACTCATTGGCGAGGGTATTGAAGCAGTGCGGACAGGCGGTGACTACTCGTTTCACCTTGTATTTCTCGAAGACCGACACGTTGCGCGCGGCCATGTCTTGGAAGGTGAATTCGTCTCCGACTCGGCGGGCCGGGTCACCGGTGCAGGCTTCTTCTTGGCCAAGGCAGGCGTACTTGACGCCGGCCTTGTTCATCAGTTCGGCCATCGCCTTGGTCGTCTTTACCGCCCCCGGATCAGTCGCTCCGGCGCAACCGACCCAGAAGAGAATATCGAACTCGCCGACTTCGCGAGCGAGCGGGACATTGAGCTCCTTCATCCAATCCTCGCGCGTGTTGGCGGCTTGGCCCCAAGCATTGGCGGTGGATTGGGTTTGGCGGAGCATCACGGCTGGGCCGCCGCTCAGCGCGCCCTCGCCAACCAGGTTGCGGCGGGCATCCACGATCATGTCCACATGGCGGATGAGGACGGGGCACGCCTCCACACAAGCGTTGCAGGTGGTGCAAGCCCAAAGTGCTTCCTCGCTGACGCTGGCGGCGACGGATTCTCCGGTGACCAGCGACCGATGAATATCCGCCACCACCTGCTGAGGATTCAAGACCTTGCCGACGTTGTGGGCCGGGCATACCTCGGTGCATCGTCCGCAGCCCATGCACGCGTCCAGCGACATGAGGTGCCAACGCGAGTAGTGTTCCGCCAGCGCAACCCCGACTCGCTCGGTGGCCTCTACCTCTTCCATCGTGACCTGCTTGAGCTCACCCATTGGCTGTTCGGAGCGTCCGGCAGCCGTCATGATCGCGAGCACGATGTGCTTCAAACGCATGTGCGGCAGGAGTGCCCAGAAGGCGAAGAACATCACGACGTGCGCCCACCAGATGACAACGTAAGTCTGATTTGAAATGGGAGGCAGCGCGAAGGCGAGCGCGTTGCTGACGAACGACCACCCGTCGTACGGGGTTGGGTTGTTCTTGATGCGGGCGGCCGCCAGAACGTAGCCGCCCACGCCGAGACACCAAAGCAGGGTCAGTGCCCAACTGTCGCGCCAATCGTGGGCCATCTGCACTAATCGGAAACCCCAACGGCGACCCATCGCCCATGTCACACCGACTACGAAGAGAAGCCCTAGCGCGTCGAAAGTGGCTTCGTAAATGAGATAGTAGTTGCCCCGATGGAAGTTTTGCAGGCCAATAAGAGGGGCGTAGGTCGCGATTCCGAGCAGGGATGTGGCCAGAAAAAGCGCCAAAAACCCATAGAAAATCAGGAGGTGCATCGGCGCACCCGATCGCGGTCGACTAGACCGGACCTTCTTCTGACCGAGGATGTACACCAGGACATTCTTTACCCAGTCCTTTGGGGTGGGGCGCCAGGTGATCGGTTGGCCCTTCATCCAGTAGCGTGAGCGGCCCCAGATCGCATACACCAGGTACGCGGTGCTTGCGAAGGCGAGGGCGTAGAACACCACCTTCGCTGGCGTGCCCTGATGCATGAACTCATGCCGAGTCGCCTCTGCCATCAATCCCGTCAACGCAAAGCCCACGCGAAGACGATACCCCTCAACCGCTCGCGCATTCCGCCCAGCGGTAACATCGCGTCACCTATGGAATCGATGTCTCGTCGCGACGTTTTGGGAGCTGCCACGCTTTCCGCTTTGGCCTTGGCGGCTGGAGTTGGAGCGCAAAGTGGAAAGCCACGGCTCACTCGAAAGCTGAGCACCGAGCCCGGGAGCGCTCACGACAATCGCCCTGCGCCAATATCGACCGTTAGGCTAGGGTTCATCGGGATGGGTGCTCGGGGTCCGAGCCATCTCGACGCGGCGATGAATTGCCAGGGCGTGGAAATCGTGGCGATCTGCGACAGCCACGTCCCCAGCGCCGAAAAAGGGAAGGCGATGGTGACCAAAGCCGGGCGCCCCGCTCCGAAGCTTTATACCAACGGCGAGAAAGATTACGAGCGGATGCTGAAGGAGAATGAACTCGATGCAGTGTTCATTTCGACCCCTTGGAGTTGGCACGTGCCCATGGCGGTCGCGGCGATGAAGGCGGGCGCGCACGCT
The DNA here is from genome assembly GCA_031425375.1 of Chthonomonas sp. Taxonomy (GTDB): domain Bacteria; phylum Armatimonadota; class Fimbriimonadia; order Fimbriimonadales; family Fimbriimonadaceae; genus JAFLBD01. The sequence continues at coordinate 149,742 of JANPJF010000005.1, forward strand.
CTCGTCGAAGTTCCCGCCGCAACCACGATTGACGGTTGCTGGCAACTTGTCGAAACCGCTGAGCGAACCAAGCGCCACTGCATGATGCTGGAAAACGTGTGTTACGGTCAGGAAGAACTGATGGTGCTGAACATGGTCCGGATGGGGATTTTCGGCGAATTGCTTCACGGCGAGGGTGCGTATATTCACGACCTGCGTTGGCAAATGAAGGAGATTGAGCACGGGACCGGATCTTGGCGAACCCTTGAATACACGCGGCATAACGGGAACCTGTATCCCACCCACGGCCTCGGACCGATCGCCCAATACATGGACATCAATCGAGGAGATCGCTTCGACTATCTCAGTAGCGTGAGCTCGCCGGCGCGAACCCGCGAGATCTACGCCAAAAAGGAGTTCCCGGAAGGGCACCCGCGTCGTGACCTGAAGTTTGTGTGCGGCGACATCAACACGACGATCATCAAAACCGCGAAGGGGCGTTCCATCATGGTCCAGTGGGATGAGCAACTTCCCAGGCCCTACAATCGCCTCAACTTAATCCAAGGGACCGAAGGAATATGGGCTGGATTCCCGGCTCGATTCACGTCCCAACGAATCTCTGAGAATACAGAACGCTGGACTCAAGGTGCCGCCCTTGACCCACTAGAAACGCGCTTCAATCATCCGCTTTGGCTGAAACTGGAGGCGGAGGCAAAGCTCCACGGTGGGCACGGAGGGATGGACTTTGTGATGGTTTGGCGGATCATCTACTGCCTGCGCAACGGGCTGCCGCTGGATCAAGATGTCTATGATGCTGCCGCATGGTCGGCGATCACCCCGCTCTCGGAGTGGTCGGTCGCGAACCGCAGTCAATCCATTGATATTCCCGACTTCACGCGAGGTCGCTGGGAGACGATGAAGCCGATGGTGTTTGAGGAGGCCGTTTAAATCGGTGGACATCAGGGCGGCGATAGAAGGTCAGTTGAAGGCAGGGCTGGCGATGCTCCGGGAGTGCATCGAGCTGTGTCCGGACGATCTGTGGCAAACGGGAGATCATCCGCGTACGTTTTGGCGGATCGCCTACCACGCGCTGTACTACGCTCATTTGTATTCGATGAAGGACGAGGCAGCGTTCCATCCGTGGGAAAAGCACCAAGACCAGGCGCGTACGCTCTGGGACGACGATGAAGACGGGATTCCTCCCTGGGAGACCACCTACTCGCCGGCTGAAATGCTGCAGTATCTTGGCTGGGTTCAAGAAAATGTCTCCAGCTGGTTGGATGATGTCGACCTTGCCTCCATTGACTCCGGTTTCAGTTGGTACTCAATCCCCAAGCTGGACCATATGATCCTCAACGTGCGGCACCTCCAAGGCCACGTCGGCCAACTCTCAGAACTGCTGTTGTCGCGAGGAATTGAGACGAGTTGGGTCAGTCGAGTCAAGTAAACTTGAGGGGCTATGAGCCTTACAACCGCCGCCTACGCTGCCCACTCCGAAACTACTCCGCTTACCCCTTGGAGTCTTGAGCGACGCGAGCCGGGGGCCGAGGATGTGCTCATCGAAATTTTGTACTGCGGCGTGTGCCACAGCGACCTCCATTTTGCGCGTGGGGAGTGGGGTAACTCGGTTTATCCGATGGTTCCGGGCCACGAGATCGTTGGCAAGGTGACGCAGGTAGGGAGTTCTGTTTCCAAGTGGAAGGTGGGCGATACGGTCGGGGTTGGTTGCTTCGTGGACTCCTGTCGTTCCTGTCCGGCCTGTGCCTCTGGCGAGGAGCAATACTGCTCGGCTGGCGCGACCTTTACGTACAATTCGCCCGAAAGGAAGGGTTCTGGCACCACCTTCGGTGGCTACTCCACCCAGATCGTCTTGGACGAAAATTACGTCGTCCGCGTGCCTGAGTCTTTGCCCTTGGACGCGGCAGCACCATTGCTGTGTGCGGGCATCACCACCTACTCCCCGCTGAGGCACTTTGGAGTGAAGCCAGGCATGAAGGTCGGAGTCGTCGGACTGGGCGGTCTCGGGCACATGGCGGTCAAATTTGCAAAGGCGATGGGTGCGCACGTGACCGTGCTCAGCCAGTCGGAGAAGAAGCGCGAGGACGCGATGAAAATGGGTGCCGACGCATACATCGCCACGAACGACCCAGAGGTGTTCAACACCTATGCAGGCAGTTTTGAGTTCATTCTCAACACCGTCTCGGCCGCCCATGATCTAAACGCCTATCTCAACCTTCTCGGCCTTGACGGTCGCATGGTTTTGGTCGGAGTTCCGGAGCCCACGCCAGTCGCAGCGTTCCCCCTGATTTTCCAGCGGCGCTCCCTCAGTGGCTCGCTCATCGGAGGGATCCGGGAGACCCAAGAGATGCTCGATTTCTGCGCGGAGAAGGGGATCACCTGCGACATTGAGGTCATCCAGATGTCACAGATCAACGAAGCTTACGAGCGAATGCTGAAGAGCGACGTCCGGTACCGGTTTGTCATCGACATGGCATCACTCAAGTAAATTGGGTTGAACCTACGCCTCCGGGCGGGTAAACTAGGGACTTCACGCAGGGTGGTCCTTCGGGGCAATGCATTCCGAGCCCGACTGCGCGAACATGTCTCCGCCATCTCAAATGCTGGGCGGGGGCGAACCAATCACGAAGGATATAGATAATGGCAAAACGAATTGCAAGCGTCATCAAGTTGAACATCTCGGCCGGTAAGGGCACGCCTGCTCCACCCGTCGGTCCTGCCCTCGGTCAAGCGGGCATCAACATGATGGAATTTCTCAAAAAGTTTAACGAAATGACCGCGCCGCAGATGGGCTTCACCCTCCCGGTCGAAATCATCGTTTACGAAGACAAGTCCTACAGCTTCGTTGTGAAGCAGCCCCTTTCGAGCGACCTCATCAAGCGAGAGATCGGTATTGACAAGGGCGGTAGCAACCAGATCAAGGACAAGGTCGGCACGATCACTCAGGCACAACTGGAGGCAGTTGCGGCCAAGAAGCTGCCCGACTTGAACACCACCGATATCAAGGCCGCGGCCAAGATTATTGCGGGCACGGCTCGCAACATGGGCATCACGGTCGTCGACTAATCAGCCGATAATTTCCTCGGAGCGTTGATCGCTCCGAGGAATAGGCCTAGGCCCGGTGAAGTGATCGAGGCCGCGAGTCGTCAAATCTACGAAAACCATGAAATTCGGCACGCCCATTCAGGGAATATTGATCGCAACGATGACCGTTGTTTTGAGCTCAGGCGCCTTCGCAGCAAATCCTGAGACGGAATCACACGGCCCGTCGCAATCGGCTGCCGACGTGATCCGCGAGTTTACGGGTGCTGACATTGCGTTCCTCGCCGCCGGCATGGTGAAGGCAATCGACGCGCCAACCGATCTCGCCCAACTCTTGGTTTATCCGACGGACACGGTTAGCGTGGTTAGGCTGACTGGCGCTGAGCTGAAGGCCGCATTCGAGCGATCTGTCTCGCTGTTGCCCCTGCCGTCAAGTGCATTTTTGCAAGTCTCTGGTGCTGAAATTGCATTCAGTAAATCTTCGCCCGCTGACCGACGTGTTCAATCCGTCACTGTCGGAAATTCAAAGTTGGATGGCGCAAAGTCCTACACAGTGGCGATGCCCACAACTCTGGCGCGGGGCGGACTTGGCTATTTTAAGGTGTGGTCACGAGATGCCATCACGAAAACCTTGGAAGGCGCAACGCTCGAGTCAATTCTAAAAGGCCGTGCTCCCAAAAGCACCGCTGACCGCTGGATTTCTCAGTAATCCAAGCCATCTCCGGCAGTTTCCGCGTATAACGGAGACATGATCACCCCTTACGACTGGCAAGAAGGCATGGGCCATCGGTCCAGTTACGTTGAAAGCCGTCTTCGCTCCGGCACCCCGGTTGTCATGGTGAGCTTGGAAGCCGGAATTCTCGCTTTCACGGTTCGCCGCCACGCGAGAAAGATCTACGAAATCTACGACCGACTCATGTTTGGCGCCATTGGCCAGCAGTCGGACGTGGAGCAGATTCGGGTTTCGGCAATTGACTTTGCGCACCAAGAAGGCTATCAGCGAAGCGAAGATGACGTGACAATCCAGCGGGTCATCAACGCCCTGAGCCAACCGCTCAAGCGGGCCTTTTCAGATTTCAACACCTCACCTTTTGTCATTCAGGGGTTGTTCGCCGAGGTGGCGGATCGTCGAGAAGATGACACCTACTACCTTCTCGATTTCGACGGCGACTTCAGCGTGTTGAATCAGAAGGGGTACCTGGCTGCTGACCCTGACACGGGCGAACGACTTCATGCCGAGCTAGGCAAACTTGATTTGGGTGCGCTCTCTCCTAAAGAGGCCATCGCGGCATTAAAGGGAATATGGGCCACTGCCTTAGACCCCGACGAAAAGAAGAGCTTCGACAAATTGACCGAGAACCTCACGCTCGAAACCGCCCTCCTCGACCGAATGCCGCTCGGAGAACAACGTTTTCGCCTGCTGTAATCTTGCCGTAAACGGGATTATTAGCAGGGTTGGGGCTGCCCAAACTCCGGAACAACCCGTACGGGGAACTGTGTCTCATGCGTGGGGCATTCATCAGCGATGAGGAGATTGGAGGCGTATTTGGGGTGCATGGCGATTAGCTTTTGGCTCGTCGGATGCGTTTCCTCGCCCGAAACCAGAAAAGCTAATAACCTGTGGGACATGAACTATCTGGCTCGAACTGGGACGGTGGTCGAACCTGCCCCCGTTCAAGCGATTCGTCGGACTGATCCGGTGGAGCACCGAACCGGCGGAGTCGCCATCTGGACGCATCCCACCCAGCCAAGTCAGAGCCTGGTCATAGGAACCGATGTGTCGAGAAAGGGCAGTGTGCTGCTGTACGATCTGGCGGGCAGAGAGCTACAGAAAATCAGTGGGATTCGGCTTCCCTACGGCATGGCTGTCAGTACCGGATATAAATTAGGTGATCAGGCGATCGACATCGCCGTCACGGCGGAGGGGGACGCCAGCCGCCTCCGCATCTTCGGGATCAATCCGGCCGAGCGAAGACTGTGGGAGATTGAAGGCGATACGCGAGTACTGGTCGGCGAGACTGGCACGGATGGGAGACCGCTTGGGGTGGCCGTGCACCGCGATTCCAGAGGTCGAACCTTAGCGCTGGTGAGTCGCAAATCGAACCAAGACGATGCCGGGATCATTTTCGTTTACGAGCTACGCGCCAGCGAAGGGCGAATAAACGCTGTACTAATTCGTGACTTAGGCGAGTTCAGCCGTCGAGGATTGGTCGAAAACATTCTTGTAGATGACCACTACGGAACGGTATTTTATTACGACCAGATCCAGGGGGTACGCAAGTACGAGATCGCACCCGAAACCTCCGATGAGGTACAGGAGCGGGGACGCTTTGCCGCTGACGGTTGGGAGCGATTCTGCACGGGTATGACGATGATGCCGACGGTAAAGCCGGGTTTCGGTTACTTGCTGATGGTCGATCGCTCGGGACGCCGCACCGGGATGCGGTTCTTCCGACGAGAGGGCGCAGTAGACAACCCGGCAGTGCACGAAGCTATGACAAAGCGTGCGTCTCTTGTGTCCGCTTTGGTGAACAGCATTGCATCAACGCCCCAGTCCATGCCCAAGTTTCCCGAGGGGTTAGTGGTGGTTGGCAGTCAAGCCACCATGACGTACGATTTTTACTCGTGGCGAGACATTCGCACCCAAGACGGATCAGGGCGTTACGGGCGGTAGGGCTTTCATAGAGCGCCGATCTAAGGCCTTAACCGTTTGACTGATAAGGCCTACGACGACGACCAAGTCATCGAGCCAGCCGACAATCAGGAGCGGATCCGGAATGATATCTACCGGAGAAATCCAGTAGACGAGAGCCAGGATAGGAAGGAACTTGATCCAGGTCGGAGTCTTCGGGTCGCGTAGCGTCCGAAAGAGTCGTGCTCCCCTGCCCAGCATGTGCATTTGATTCATGTCGCAATACTTAGAACGCGGACCGATGCGGCGCGGTTGAGCCAGGGGACCATGGACCCACAAAGAGGGCATCGCGGCAATGCCGGGATGCCCTCTGAACGAGATCAAACGATGGTCGCGACTTCGGTGGCGAGGTAGGCGGAGAGCTGATCCAGATGGTCCAGATCGTGGGCCATGATCGCCGAGAAGAACTGCGTTGCGGTGACGGTCCGTCCGGCAGGAGTCACAAATGTCTTGGACCAATCAGACTCATCAAATTCGCGCAAAAATTCAACCGTCATCAGCCGGCGAGATTCGAAAACCTCTCCTTCGCGATAAACGTCCTTCTCGCCAAACTTGTGCTCGGTGCATCGGGCGTCAGGATCGTATGATTCGATGCTTCCGCCCGGCTTAAGCTTGGCCACGCGGAACGCTTCCAATACGTGCTGTTCGTAATCTGCAAGGTGCGCGATGACCTCGCGGGCGGTGTAGCGGTCTTTCTCGATGCGATCATCAAGACGATCGTGGGGGAAGACGCGGAGCATTCGTTCGACTACGTGGGGCCCTTTGGAAAAGGCAGTCAACATCCAATCCTGCATACCACTACTTTACGCCACATGGCGGGGAGATTCCTTGGGGGTCGGGGAGGGAAATTTCAAATTGCCTATGGTTGCGCCGTTTTGAACCTATTTTGGGGGGAATCCGGGCCATATCGGTCATAATCTGCGGATAGCATGAAGTACGACCTCATCGTGATCGGAGCCGGGCAAGCCGGAATCGAAGCCGCCCTGGCCGGGGCGAAGATGGGTCGTCGTACGCTCTGCGTCACCTTGCGGCTCGACCGCATTGGCCACCTTCCTTGCAACTGCAGCATCGGCGGTCCGGCGAAGGGCCACATCGCCCGCGAAGTGGACGCACTTGGGGGGCAAATGGGCGTGACTACGGATCACACGCTCACCCATATCCGCCGCGTCGGTACCGGCAAGGGACCTGCGGTTCAAACCTTTCGCGCCCACGTCTGCAAGACACTCTATCCGCAGTTCATGCGCGAGGTTTTAACGCAACAGCCGAACTTGGAAGTTTTGGAGGGAAGCGCCGAGTGGGTGCTTACGGATGGGGGCCGCGTCACCGGCATCCGGTTCAAGTCCGCGGGCACCGAACAAACGACCGACATTCTCGCCCCAGCTGTGGTGATGACCACTGGCACCTTCCTCAATGGGCTGTGCCACGAGGGGAAGAATCAGACGGTGGCGGCCCGCGAGGGGGATCAGGCCACTTTTGGGCTCAGCAAGTTCCTGTCGGAGTCGGGCATTCGACTGCGCCGATTTAAGACCGGGACGACACCTCGCATCCGCCTCAGCTCGATTGACCGAAGCGTCACCGAGGCCCTGGAGAGTGAGCCCGAAGCTGGTGCCGTTAGCTTCATGCACCGCCACGCATTTCCCCAGCGTGAGCTGCTTGCTTGCTGGCAGACCCACACCAACGAAGCCACCCACCAAGTCCTGCGTGACAACCTTTCGGAGAGCGCGATGTTCAGCGGGCAGATTCAGGGCGTCGGCCCCCGCTATTGCCCGAGCGTGGAAGACAAAATCGTCCGATTCGCCGACAAAACCAGCCACCCGATCTTCTTGGAGCAAGAGGAGTGGCACACCGAATCGGTGTACGTTCAAGGTTTTTCGACCTCGATGCCCGCTCACGTTCAGATTGAGGCGATGCGCACGGTTCGAGGTCTGGAGAATGTCGAGATGCTCCGACCCGGCTACGCGGTGGAGTACGACATGGCCGACCCGCTCCAACTCGAGCCTTCGCTGATGAGTCGTCTCGTCCCGGGACTGTTTCTCGCGGGCCAACTCAACGGCACCAGTGGCTATGAAGAGGCGGCGGGGCAGGGGCTCGTGGCGGGGATCAATGCGGCACGATTTGCGACCGACGAAGAGCCGCTTATCTTCAGCCGCGACAACAGCTTCATCGGGGTGATGATTGACGATCTGGTGACCAAGGGCGTCGAGGATCCTTACCGCATGCTCACTGCTCGCGCCGAGCATCGTCTGGTCCTGCGCAACGATAACGCCGACCAGCGTCTGACCCCGATCGGGCGAATGGCGGGGGTGGTGTGCGACCGCCGCTGGACCCGCTTCTCCGAGAAGATGGACGCCATGCGCACCTCCATGACTTGGCTCCAAGAAAACACCATCACCGCCGCCCAGAACGACGTGCTGGAATCCATGGGCTCGAGCCGACTTACGAACCGAGAGACTTATTTCGGCTTGTTGCGACGGCCGGAGTTTCGATTGGAGGACATTGAGCACGTCGCGGATGCGCTGGACGTTGATCACTCCGCGCTCAGTGACGATCAAGAAGTGCGCGAACAGCTCGAGCTGAACGCGGCGTACGATGGGTACATCGAGGTCCAACTTAGGCACATCGAGCAAAATCAGAAGCTCGACGGCCTCGCCATTCCTCACGATTTTGATTGGCTCTCCCTGCGCGGGCTCAGCTACGAGAGTCGCGAAAAGTTGGGGAGGCTTCAGCCGCGCACAGTGGGGCAAGCGACGAGGATTTCCGGTGTTCGTCCGAGCGATGTCGCCTTGCTCATCGGTCATTTACGGGGCCGCTGAGCCGGCTCGCGCCTTTACCCATAACCGCCGCGACTGGGCCATAATCGAACCTATGAGCCAAGTGGTGCTCGATGCAGCCGGAATGAAGCGAACCCTCGGGCGACTTGCGCACGAGATTCTTGAAAGCGGCGAGGGTCCGAAGGATCTCGTGGTCATCGGAATTCTACGCCGAGGCTGGCCAGTGGCCAAGCGCCTTGCCTTCGTGATGGCCCAGATCGAAGACAACGCCATCCCGCACGGCAAGATTGACGTGCGCCCCAGCCGGGACGACGGCAAGATGGAAGGCGAAGACGGCACCGAGATTCCGTTTAGCCTTGAAGGCAAACGGGTCGTGTTGGTGGATGAAGTGATTTTCACTGGTCGCACCATCCGCGCCGCACTCGACGCACTTATGAAGCACGGCCGACCCGCCAAGGTTCAACTCGCCGTGATGATTGATCGCGGCCATCGCGAGTTGCCCATCCAACCCGACTTTTGCGGCAAGCAAGTCGCCACCGAATTGGACGATCACATTGACGTTCACCTCACCGATATTGACGGAGAAGATGCAGTGGTCCTCATCACTGCTCAGGAACGCGCATGAGCCGAAATCTACTCAGCATTCGACACCTTCAACCCAGCCAGATTCAAGAGCTGCTGACCATCGCTGGCGAGTTTAAGACGGCGATCGATGCGGGCAAGCCGCTTCCTGCGGGCCCTCGTCGTACCATCGGGTTGCTGTTTTTCGAAAGCTCCACGCGCACTCGCGTGAGCTTTGAACAAGCCGCGAATTACTTGGGATACAACGTCAGCGTTTTCGCCGCTCAAGGCAGCTCGCTCAGCAAAGGCGAAACCCTGAAGGACACGATCCTCACCCTCAAAGGCGAACGGCTTGAAGCGATTGTGATGCGCCACAAATCGAGCGGCGCGCCCCAACTGGCGGCACGATTCTTCGGCGGACCGGTGGTCAACGCGGGAGACGGCGAGCACGAGCACCCGACCCAGGCGTTGGGCGATGCCCTCACCATTCTCGAGCGCAAGAAGTCCATCAAGGGCCTTAAGGTTGCTATTGTCGGCGACGTGCTCCACTCCCGAGTGGCGCGATCCAACGCGTGGCTTCTCAGCAAGTTAGGCGCGGATGTTCGCTTGGTCGGGCCCAAGATGCTCATGCCGGTGAGCAACGCGATGCTGCCAGGCATGATCTACAACGAACTTCTCCCCGGCATTCAGGACTGCGACGTCGTGATGTGTCTCAGACTCCAAAAGGAGCGGATGGCGGATGGTCTCCTGAGCTCTCTCGGCGAATACCGACGGCTGTATCAGGTCAACAAGGAGACTCTCAAGATCGCCGCCGAGGACGCGATTGTCATGCACCCCGGCCCGCTAAACCGGGGCGTGGAGTGCGATGATTACGCCGCAGACGGTCCCCAGTCCGTGATTCAAAAGCAGATTGAGAACGGCATCTTTGTGCGCATGGCCGCGTTGCACTGGGTGTTCGAGAAACCAAAGGCAAAGGCGGAAGCGGCCCCTGCACCCACCAAATCGAAGAAGGCCAAAGCCGGGAGCAAAGCATGAAGATTATCCTAAAGAACGGACGCATCCTCGATCCATCGCAGGAGATGGACTTGATCGGCAATGTGATCATCGAAGATGAGCAGATCGTCGAGGTTGGGGCCGATGTTGAAGTCGAAGAGGACGCCGACGAGATCATCGACTGCACCGGCCTCTGGATTACGCCGGGCTTAGTGGACATGCACACGCATCTCCGCGAGCCGGGCGAAGACCACAAGGAGACGATCGTCAGCGGCACCCAGAGTGCGGCTGCAGGCGGGTTTACGACCATCGCCTGCATGCCAAACACCACGCCTCCGCTCGACACGCCGACCCTCATTGACTTCATCCTCGACCGATCCTCGGCCCCTGATGCGGGAGGCGTTTTCGTAGCGCCAGTCGGAGCGCTCACGATCAAAAATCTGGGCGAGAAGGTTGCCGATCTGGCCGCTTTAAAGAAGGCTGGAATTGTCGCCGTTAGCGACGAAGGATGCCCAACCCAAAGCGCACTCGTCATGACTCGCGCGATGGAGTTTTGCCAACAGCTCGATCTGCCCATCATGGTCCACTGCGAAGAGGCCACCCTCAGCAAGGACGGCGCAATGAACGAAGGCGCGACCAGCGCTCTCCTGGGCCTGAAGGGGATGCCTCGCAGTTCGGAGGAGATCATGGTGATGCGCAACTGTTTGCTGGCGCTGCACACGGACTGTCACGTCCACATCATGCGTGTGAGCACGTGGGGTGCTGTAGAGATGGTGCGCCAGGCCAAGTATCTAGGTGCCCGCGTGACCTGCGAAACTTGCCCGCAGTACTTCAGCCTCACCGATGAGTCGATGGGGGACTTCGACCCGAACTTTAAGACTACGCCTCCCCTTCGAACTGCCACCGACATCGATCTCATCATCCAAGCATTGGCCGATGGCACGATTGACGTGATTTCCAGCGATCATTCGCCACATGCCGACTACGAAGTCCAGGTCCCGTTCGACGAGGCGCCGTTTGGCATGGTCGGACTCGAGTCCTGCGTTGGAGTGACACTGACCTTCCTCACCCACCCCGGCCATCTTTCTCCGCTCGAGACCATCCGCAAGCTGAGCACCAAGCCCGCCGAAATCCTGCGGCTCGAGGCGGGGACTTTGAACCCGGGCGAGACTCCGGTCGCGCAGTTGACCCTCATCGATCCGGACATCGAGTGGACCTTCGACGTCAACAAGACGTTCAGCAAGGGCAAGAACACCCCCTTCCACGGTTCCAAATTCTTGGGCAAGGCGGTCATGACGATCTGCGGAAGCGAGATCTACCGAGATCAGGCGTTTGACGACGGTCGAGTCACCACCAACTTCTGAGCCGCTCTTGTACGAGAACGAATCACCTCCCATCTCGCCGCCGCGCACTAGCGGGCTGCTGATGGGGGTAGCGCTCTCGCTCATTCTCGGGTTCTTCGGGGTGTTTTGGTTCGTCCCCGATGCTATTCCGCCCGATCCCAACGAGCCGGACCGTTTCGGTCAGCGAAGCATCGAGGTGATTGAGCAAGAGGTGAAGCAGTTCTATGCGCTCTTGGCCCGTGCGGAGCGAAGAGGGCGCATTGATGAGGCCACTCGCGATCAGATGTTCCGCGATTTCGTCGTGGCCCGGGCGAACAGCATCCGCGTGGATCGCATCTCTAACCGCGACGCATGGCGATACGGTGAGATCTTCCGAGCCGCGCGGAATTGGGCGGGGGCGGAGAAGATTTTCGCGTTCGCCGTGAAGGTCGCCGGATCCGATGAGGACCGACGCGTGAACGATTCCCTGCGTTGGGCTCAATCCAAGGCACATCTCGGGGAGGTGGAGCAGGCGATCGAAATCGCTCGTTCTACCTTCGATGCGCCGCCGGGCAACAAGCCGCCCATTCTCTTTGGGGTGTACTTGGAGATCGTCCCCGCTGCCCGAGGAAAGAGGCATGACCCCGAACTTGCCCAATTGATCCGCGAAGCAGTGGAGCAGTCGCGCGAGGCGATCGTGGTGCCCGAGTCTGCCGGGGGCGCCGCGTTTCTGCAGACTCGTGAATATCACATCGCCCAGGCGTTGAGGTTGGCGGACGAGCTTGCGCCTTCGGCATCGGGCGAGACGGGAACTCCATAGATACGGGCCGTGCATTTTGCGGACGTGCAGTGTCACGCAGAGGCGCAAAGCCGAGGAGGTTGGAGGTGAGAGGCTGAATTGGCTTGCAAAGGCGCAAAGGGCTAAGGGAATGGGTGGCCAAAGGCAATTCGCTAAGGCGCTTCTCTGAGAAAGGGATGAGTTAGGTCATCCTTTGCGCCTTTGCGCGCGAGGGGTCCTGCCATATTCCAAGGGCAGTTTCCGTCAGACTCCGCCTCCTTAGCGCCTTTGCGTGAACCTTCCCCTGATCTCCCAAAGTGCATCGGAAACCGCCATACAGCAACTCGTAAAAGGCCCCGGGCTGGAGGCGGATGAGAGGGTAATGTCGGCATAAGCCCATGCCCAGACGCGATAGGGGTTCAAACTTAGAGCTGAGGAGAAGAACTCAATTCGCTCTGCCAAAAGCTCCGAAAGATTAAGGGCCGAAGGCAAGCTCGCGATGGGATTTCGCAGGAACGCCACGCACTCGAACGCCGGATCGCCCCAAACGCCCTTCGGGTCGATGGCAAAATATTCGCCTGTTTCGTCAGGGAGGATGTTCTCGTGGTGGAGGTCGCCGTGCAGGAATCGTCGTTCGGTAGTGGTCTGCAACAGCTCGCGGATTAGTCCTTTTGCCCGGTCCCAAAGTTCGATCGGAAAAGCATCTGGGCGAGGTTCGGTGTGCCAATCTTCGAGGCGCATCGCTTCAAACGAGGGGGCTTGTTGCAGTCGCTGCATCATGTCCACGACCACTTGTATTGCCTGAAGCTCCGGTAGTGCCCTCAGTTCACGCGCTCGATTCAGCCGCTTGAGAAGCACCGACCCGGTTTCGGGCTCCGAATCCAGAATCGGCGCCCCACCGTGCCCGTCAAACGCAACCGACGCCCGGTAGCCGGAGGTCCGTTCCTCTCCGATCACCGGCACCTTCAGAACGCACCGGCCGTGGGCTGAGCATTCGGCAAAATAAACCAGCGAGCAATACGCCTCGGGGATCAGTTCTAGCTTGGTCAGTCCCCAGCGCAGGGTCAGCCGGCAGACGGTTTCGTTTGCCCTCTCAACATCCGCGGGCGGCCATTGGCTAGGCACTCATCTTGTCCCGCACCCGCTTGAACGCGGCAAGGGCGAACTCCAGGTCCTCAATCGTGTGCGCGGCACTAGGCATGGTGCGCAGGCGCGCTTTGCCTCGGCCCACGGTCGGGAAGACGATGCTGAGCGCGTAGACACCCTCTTCCCAAAGCATCCGCTCCATCGCCTGCGCCGCCTTCTCGTCGCCGACGTAGACCGGCGTGATCGGGGTTTCGCTGCCCATGGTATCAAATCCCGCCGCCGCCAAATTCTCCTTCCACCAGCGCGTGTTGTCCCAGAGCCGCTGCATCGGTTCGGGGTCGTTTTCCATCACGTCTAGGGCTGCAATCAATGCTGCGGCGACCATGGGCGGGTGGGCGGTCGAGAAAAGATAGGGCCGACCACGATTGATGAGCCATTCCTTTAGGTTCTTCGAACCGGCGATGTAGCCGCCTATGACGCCGAGCGCCTTGCTCAAGGTGCCTAACTGAATATCCACGCGCCCATACAAATCGAAGTGGGAAGCCGTGCCCGCGCCGTTCTTACCGAGCACGCCGCTGGCGTGGGCGTCATCCACCATCACGAACGCGTTGTACTTTTCCGCGAGTTCGACGATCGCGGGCAGGGGCGCGATATCGCCGTCCATGCTGAACACGCCGTCGGTGATGATCATCCGCTTCTCGAACCCCTGCGTCTTCGTGAGGATTTCTTCCAGCTGGCCCATGTCTTTATGGCCAAAAACAAACCCTTCGGACTTCTTGTACTTCGCGGGCGAAAGGCGCACACCATCAATGATCGAGGCGTGATTCAATTCGTCGCTAATAACAACATCTTTGTCGGTGAGCACCGCGGGGATACAGCCCGAGTTCGCGGTGAATCCTCCCGTGAAGACCAACACGGACTCGACCTTTTTAAACGCGGCGAGACGCTGCTCGAGCTCATCGTGGACCTGCATCGTGCCGCCGATCCATCGCACAGCACCGGCACCGACGCCCCACTTCTCCACCGCGTCAAGCGCGGCTTGGCGGACTTTGGGGTGATTGGCCAAACCCAAATAGTTGTTTGAGGAGAGGTTGACCACCTCGCGGCCGTCCATTTGCACCCGGCCCCCGGCTGGGCTCTCTAGGATGCGAGGCACTTTGTAGAGGTTTTGGTCGCGCAGGGTCTGCAATTGTTCGCCGAGCCATTGCTGAAGCGGTCCGTTCATGGGCTACAGTGTAACCCGATCATGGGGTGGCACGCGGATTTTCGACTCTTGCTTGAAGGCGATCTTTTGGCCGCCGCGCGGGCATTGGTGGGGCAGATCCTGGTCCACGACGAACTCCAAGCGCGGATCGTTGAGGTCGAAGCCTACTCCGACGATCCGGGAAGCCATACTCATCGGGGGATGACCCCTCGCACCCAGGTGATGTTCGGCCCACCTGGTCACGCCTATATGTACTTCACATACGGCAATCATTGGATGCTCAATGTTGTGGCTCAGCCTGAGGGAAGGGCTGGCGCGCTTCTGATTCGGGCAGCCCAGCCTCTCGCAGGTTTGGAGGAAATGCGTGCCCATCGGCCGAAAGCAACATCGGACATTCAGCTCCTTAACGGCCCCGGAAAACTGGCGCAGGCATTTGGCTTGAATGCAGACCAATACGCCGCCGGTATGCTCGATCCACGCGGACCATTTCGGTTGGAGCGGGGTGAGGTAATGGATTCTTTTTTGGTCGGGCCAAGAGTGGGTTTGGCCGTGGGCAAAGGGGATGACCTGCCGTGGCGATTTGTTTGCTCAGGTTCGCTGAAATGGGCGAGTCGGCCAATCAAGTCCCTGAAACCGTGGCGAGCTTAGTCCCATATTTGCGGACTTGTTTAGCATTTTTACCCAAATTGTGAGGAATCTCAACAGGTCTCCGATATGTTAAATGGACCTTTTGAGTGTAGGGTCGTTGGCTCATTTCCATGCGTTCAGGCTCGCTTCGCCAAAAGCTAATGATGATCATCGCCGGAAAGGCGGTGCTCTTTTTAGTTGCAGGATTAATCCTGCAGGAAAACGAACGCCAAAGCACTCTCCAGATGATCGAGACTCTCCAGGGCGAGAAGTCTCGTACCCTCAAGCAGCTACTCAGCCTCCGAGAGGGCCCAAAGATCCAGTTTGTCCGAGATAACACGTACTGGGACGAACTGTACAACCACGTGTTAAAGCCAGATCAAGTGTGGGCGGAAGAGAGCGTGGGTCTGGCCGCGCAAGACACCGGCTTCGAGGCCGTTTGGATCGTCAATCGGCAGGGCAAA
The DNA here is from genome assembly GCA_031425375.1 of Chthonomonas sp. Lineage (GTDB taxonomy): Bacteria > Armatimonadota > Fimbriimonadia > Fimbriimonadales > Fimbriimonadaceae > JAFLBD01. Next base: position 165,279 of record JANPJF010000005.1, read on the forward strand.
GTTGTTTATGAGTGGCGCGATCCCGCCCGCAAAGAACTGATCAAAATGCCCGTGGACCCTTCGTTCATTGCCAGAGAGATCGGAGGGAAAACGGCGTTTGCAGAGGGCTTCATTCGCCTTGGTGACCAGATGCATCGCATCAACATGGCCCGCATTCACAAGAGTGCGGACTCCCGCCGACTCGGTCCATACACAGGCTACATGGTCGCGGCAGATTGGTGGTCTCCCGCTGATCTAAAAGAGCTAAGCGAACTCACCCAGACGAGTGCTTCGCTGAATTTGAACTACACCGGGGGCGCAAATACCTCGACGTACGATGACTTGGGTAATTATGAGATCGGACTCCCGCTGATGGGGTTTGGTCGAAAGCCAATTGCAGAGGCCCACTTTAAAGGTCGTAATGAGGCGGTCTATCAGAGCATCGAATCAACCGCCCGAAACACCCTACTATTTCTGACTCTCGTGCTGGCGATTCTCGGCTCAATGGTTTGGATGCTGATGCGTCGCGTGGAACGGCCGCTCGCCAAGATCTCCCGCGCCATTTCTGAAGAGCGACCAGAACTCGTTCTCAAGATCAGTCGGGGCACGGACGAGGTGGCGAAGCTGGCGTTGCTGACAATGGAGTTTTACGCCCAGCGACAGCAACTGCAGAGTATCAATGAATCGCTCGAGAACCGGGTCCACGAACGGACGAAGGAACTTGAGCAAGCCTACGACGCAGTGATTCTTGGCTGGTCGCGGGCGATGGACAGTAAGGATAAGGAGACTGAGGGACACACTCAACGGGTGGCGGAGATGTCTGTCTATATCGGCAAGCAACTAGGCCTTGATGACGAGACTCTCATCTGGCTCTACCGAGGCGCGCTTCTGCATGACATTGGGAAAATTGGTGTCCCCGACGCTGTCCTTCTTAAGCCAGGGAAGCTAACTGAACAAGAGATGGAGGTAATCCGGGAACACCCGGTGCTCGCCTACGAGATGCTCAAACCCGTAAAATTCCTCGAGCCCTGCCTGTGCGTGCCCCACTACCATCACGAAAAGTACGACGGGACCGGATATCCTGCGGGGCTAAAAGGGGAGGAGATTCCCCTCCTTGCTCGAATTTTCGCGGTTGCCGACGTATGGGACGCGTTGCGTTCTGATCGTCCCTACCGAAAGAGCTGGAGCGAGGCCGAAACGCGCGCGTACATGGAAGCGCAGTCCGGAACTCATTTCGATCCCCAAGTGGTTAAGGCGTTCTTGCGGGCTGCACCGCTCACCCATCCCAGCGATGAGCATTGGGACCGCCAAGGCCGCGAAGTCGCTTAGTCTGCCTTGATCTGATCCAGTAACTCACCCACGGTATGGCTCGACTCTAATGGGTGCCGTAGCCTGAAACTATGGTCCACTTCGTACGTGTTGGACCGTCCCACCCGCGTACGGACCACTACGCCAGCACTCACGAGCTCGTTCAGAATCTTCTGGACCATGCGCTCCGTGATGCCCACTTGAGCAGCAACCGTTCGCAACCTGGCGTCGGGATCTCGCACCAACGCAATGAGTACGTGAGTGTGATTCGTCAGGAAAGTCCAGTGGGATTCTACGTCTCGAAGGGCCACAATTTATTGTGTCGTAAAGTGCCCCACATGGTGTTGCATGAATTATATTTCATGTATAATAGTTCACGTAATGAACACCCAAGCGGACCCAGTTCAGTTTTCGTCGACCTCGACTCCCTTTCCGATCACCGTAGCACACGGTGATGGCATCGGGCCCGAGATCATGGAGGCCACGCTCAGCATTTTGAAGGCCGCTGGGGCCGCCCTTGAGATCGACACAATCGAAATCGGCGAGAAGGTCTATACCGACGGCCATTCGGCAGGTATCGCACCGGAGTCATGGGAAACGCTACGCCGCAATAAGGTGTTCCTGAAGGCGCCGATCACTACCCCTCAGGGCGGCGGTTTCAAGAGCCTTAACGTCACCGTGCGCAAGACCCTGGGGATGTACGCCAACGTGAGGCCGTGCGTCACCTACAGCCCCTGCGTGAAAACTCTCCATCCGGGAATGGACGTGGTGATCATCCGCGAAAACGAGGAGGATTTGTATGCGGGCATCGAGCACCGCCAGACGGATGAGGTTTACCAGTGCCTCAAGCTAATCAGCCGCCCTGGGACAGAAAAGATCGTGCGATACGCATTCGAGTATGCACGCGCTCACGGCCGGAAGAAGGTGACCTGCATGACGAAGGACAACATCATGAAGCTCACTGATGGCCTATTCCATCGCATCTTCGAAGAGATCGGTGCGGAGTATCCCGAAATCGAGCAGGAGCACTGGATCATTGATATCGGCATGGCACGCGCCGCCAACCGCCCGGAAGTGTTCGACGTCATCGTGCTCCCAAACCTTTACGGCGATATCCTCAGTGATGTAACCGCCGAGGTGGCGGGTTCAGTTGGACTTGCGCCTAGTGCCAATATCGGCGAGCATTGCGCCATGTTTGAAGCGATCCACGGTTCCGCGCCTAGAATCGCCGGGCAGGGGTCAGCTAACCCCAGCGGCCTACTCCTGGCTGCAGTGATGATGCTGGTGCACATCGGCCAGCCCGAGGTTGCTGGGCGAGTTCACAATGCTTGGCTGCGAACCCTTGAAGACGGTATCCACACCAAAGACATCTACCAGGAAGGAATGAGTGCTCAGAAAGTGGGCACGCAAGCATTCGCCTCAGCGGTTATTGAGCGCTTAGGTCAATTGCCAAGAGTCTTTACAACGGTCGAGTACGCAACCGACGCCAAGCCCATGACCCTGACTCCCCCAGTCCGACGCCCAGCGAGCAAAAAAGCGACCGTCGGAATGGACGTCTTCGTGCACTGGCGCGGAGAGGCAGAGGAGCTGGCAACCACGCTAAAACGGGCAGAGTTAGCAAATCTAAAGCTGGCAATGATTACGAATCGAGGGGTGAAAGTCTGGCCGAACGGCATCCCAGAAACCTTCTGTACGGATCACTGGCGATGCCGATTCATGGCGGACACAGGAACCACCGTCACCCACCCTATGTTCGTAGATCTGCTGGGCAAGATTGCGGACGAGGGCCTTGACTTCATCAAGACGGAGAATCTGTGCACGTTCGACGGGGAAGTCGGCTACTCGCTGGGCCAAGGGCAATAAGTTAAGGTCGCTGCTTTCGATTGATCAGCCAGAAGCCGAGTAAGGAGAATAGGAGAGCGGCAATCCCGGCGTAGCGGATGTTTGAGACCACATACCGCACCGTCTGGAGTTGTAGCGGGTAGATGCCGTTCTCCTTCAAGTACCCCTCGCTAACCAACTCCGCCCCAGCTTCATCTTTGCTCCCCAAGTACGCCTTGGGGTCTTCGATGATCATCTGCTGGGGGGAGCCGATGGGGGTCCCGGCATCGCCAAAAAGCTCGGCCCCGGGATCCTGCTGAACACGCTGGACAAGCTTCGACTTGCTCGCGTACTGAGCTTCTACAGGGAAGCTTGCTACGAGTGTGATCGCCGCCAAGGCGGCGATCACGATTAGGGCCCACTTCATCCAGCGCACAGCGTTACTTTGTGGTTGCGTAGGCGCTCACGTTGAGTGAGACATTATTAGAAACTTTCCCTTCGGCTACGGCGGGAATTTTCACACCGAAGTCGCTCAGCTTAATATCGAACTTGGCAATGATTTGCACGACGTTGCCGGCAAAGCCCGCTTTGGTCACTGCTTCGCTGGCGGCTCGATACCGAACCTTGACCGGAACGGTCATAGTCTTCGTCACGCCGCGCATGGTGAACTTGCCAGTCGCGCGATAGTCTTCGCCTTTCACGAACTTGACGGACGTGGTTTCAAAGGTCGCGGTCGGATACTTGGTTGTGTTGAGCCACATTTCACCGTTCATGTGGTCGTTGCGAGAGGGAATTCCGGTGTCAATGGACTTCATGTCAATCATGATTTTGCCACTGCCCGTTTTCTTGGTCGGGTCAAACTTTAGAGTGCCGCTTACCGCACTGCTCCGACCGGTGAAGGTCTCAAATTCTGTATTGCTTTCCACGGTGGCGACGTTGCGGTATTGCAATCGGTCACCCACGACGGTGAACGTCATCATTTGAGCGTGGGCCATACCCACCAGAGCCGTTAAGCCAAATCCTACGAAGAGTTTCTTATTCATGTTGATCACTATTCCAGCCGAGGAGACTCGACGTTACTATTCTTAGACGGTTGCGTGCGCAATTAAATTCCACGAAGTTTTCGTAGGGGCGGGCCGTCTCGTATACTGAAATCATGCGGCGCACCTTTTGTATCAGCATTTTCGGCCTTGTGGCGGCCCATTCTTGGGCTTGGGGAGACCTAGGTCACCAGGTGACGGCGGCGGTGGCCTGGCAGAACCTCGACCGAGCAACGAAAGTCGAAGTCGCGAAAATTCTTATGCATGGAGACACCGCGACCGGTACGCGTAACAATGAGCCGTTCGCCCACGTGATGTCCGTTCAGCCCGTTACCGAAGACAAACTGACCGACACCTTTCTTGAGAAATATGTAGCCCCCGTTTTTATTCTGTCGTCGGTCTGGGCGGACGATATCAAGCGAGGCAAAAGCACTCACTTCGACGGCTTCATTGACGAGCTTAACAACAAATTCAAAATGACCCACGTGGGTGAGTCGGAGCAGACTCGATGTAAGTCCTGGCACTACCTTGATCTTCCGCTGGTGCGAGACGCGAGCGGAAAGGTCATTGAAAGCTCTCCCGAAACTCATCCCTATGCGATGTCTAATGCTGAAAATGCAATGGTCCAGTTTATTAAGCCGGGACTCAGCAGGATGCCGGTGGACGCAGGGGACGGGCCGGACAAGCGGTCGGTCTTCCTCTACTTCGCGGTCCACATCGTGGGTGACCTTCATCAACCGTTGCACTGCGTCTCGCTTTTTGGCCCCGAGTTTCCAGAAGGTGGGGATGCAGGTGGCAACCTCTTCAAACTCGATGAGGGCAACCTGCATTCTTTATGGGATAGGGGCGTGGACACCGCCGTTCGCAACGAAGGTATCGAGCGCGATGCCAACAACACTCAAGTTGCGATTAAGGTTGCGGCAAAGTGGATTGCTGATGGACCAACCCCGTTGCCCGCAAAAATCGGGAAACAGAACCCTCTGACCTGGGTTATTGAGGGGCGAGATGCCGCGGCGGAAAGCGCCTACACAGACATCGCGATGGGCCAGAAGCCGAGCGAAACGTACATGAGCCGACTGGCTCAACTTTGCAAGAAGAATGTGGTTCTCGCAGGCTATCGGCTAGCTCAGTTCTTGAAAGACCAACTGAAATAGCCCTCCGGCCCAGAATTGGGCCGAAGGAATATGTGCGATTTTAGCGAATGCTGCCGTTCAGGCCGTTCGGGAAGAATCCACCACTGGTGGTTCCGCCCAGGTAAACGATGCTTAGCACTTCCGCGGTGGTACGAGCAAAGACTAAGCCATTTGCGTCGGTAGGAACGATGTTCGCCACACCGCCGACTCGAATCGGCTGATCCTTGTCACCAGCGCCATCTGCGCTATCGCGAAGATCGGATAGTGCCGCCGCTGTCGTGACCGCTGTGCCTCCGATCTGATTCAGGACCGTTCGGATCATTCCTGCATGATAGGCTTCCACGCCGAGAATCGCGCCGGCTGCAGACAGGAAATCTTTGTTTCGGATGAGGGGAGCGCCGCCCAGATAAGCGGTAACTCCAACGTCTTCGAACACGAATGCGCCGATCAGGAAGTTGACCTCGTTCGCGAACGGGTCGAAACTCGCACCCAATCCGGCTGCTTGAGCCGCCGCATTGAATGAGTTTTGTAAGTCAATCGTTGGCCGAGCTACTGCCGCCGAACCAAGCGCGGAACGCAGGAATCGAACGTGCGCTAGCTCGTCGTTTGCGATTTCGGCCGCGTATTCTTGGAAAGCGGTTGTGGTGAAGTTCACCTGTGAGCCACCCGTGACCGCACCCGGTGACGTACCAATGTCAGCCGCACCTAGGCCGGAACCGTTAACGCCTCGGAGGTAATACTCAGCTTCCAGGTACTCCAGGTTCAGCGCAAAGTTCAGGATGTCGGCATCGCTGGGGCCATTGTTGTCGAAGAGGTCGTTGCCGCCGCACGCTGTAAGCATAGAGCTGGCAAAAATGCCCGCCCCTGCAAACCCTGCGTATCGAAGCAAACTGCGCCGGTCCAGTTGAGTGCCACCAGCTTTTTCAATCAGTTGTTTTTCCATCGCGTTATCCAAAGCCCACCTTCGCAGACTTTTGATACGCTACGACGGCTTTGCGGCGCATCGAACGATTACTGGTATCTGTTCAACGCACGTCATGAAATGTTCATGACTCTCGGACTTTGGCTATTCGTATCCCGGTCGACTTGCGATCGGAAGATCGTAATATCCAGCTAGATCGTACGCATCCGTATACTCGATCGCCTCCAGCTGGTCAACCAGCGCAGGAACGTCTTGGTCGTCGGGGAAGGCAATCTTCCCGAGCAGATCAAACTTGTGCCGGAGAATGCCTCGCAGATCAGCCGCGGTATTGCGCGCATGGCCCGCTGGATACATGACCAGTCCACTGTCGAAAGCTTCCGAGCCAGCGTGAATCACCATCGAGGTGGGGATGCCATCGGGATACTTGGCGTCGTACTCCGGGCCACCGTGCTCAAACTCCACTTTCTCCATCAATCCACGGGTGACCGGGTGGAAAATTGCCTGGGCATGATAATCCATCGGGTCAAGCATGAGCGACTTCCAAACATCATTGTTGCTGGCTGCGGCGAGTTCAGGATTCTCTATCGCCTTGCGAAGCAGGGTGCACACGATGTAGACCATCGAATGGTCCGCGCTTTGACGTGTCTTCGGCTCGCGCTTCATCGGGTTGCCGATGATTCCAAATGCTGGCTCATACGCCTTGATGACGATCTTGGAAATGCCCGCGCCTCCGCTCGTCAATAGGGAAGGGTTAGCGCGAATGAGGTCAATCAAGCCCTGGAGAGCCCCCGCCGATTGGTGCTCGTATAAACCAAGCTTGAAGTGCATTCCCATCACGGCGAAGTCATCGCCGCTATGGCTGAGGTGTAGATCGAACGGTGAATCGCCACTCTCCTTCCAACGCTCTGCCCCTTCGGTCGTGGGCTCAAAAAATCGCCAGATAGCCTCCGGATTTCGGAAGATGTCCTTGGGGCCGATGAAGCCGTTCATGCTCCGCTTGACCGCGAGAATGGCGGCTTCGGTACTGATCGCGGCGCTCGCGCCTTTGCTGTCGCTCAATTGCTTACCAGCGCGGATCGCTCGCCAAGGAATCGAGTGGGCCACGAACATACCGATGGCGCTTTCGATTTGCTCCGCAGTCGCCCCCATCAGCGCGCCGTAAGTGGCGGCACTGCCGATCGCCCCGTGAACGACGTGGTCCAGCTTGTAAGTTTTGAGGGAGAAGACCTCGGCGAGCCGGCCTCGAATTTCGTCAAGAAGAACCATCGCCTTCAGAGCCGTTGCGCCATCGAGCCCACGCTGCTGACAAGCCGCGATGGCGACGGGATAAAAGTCGTTGTGTCCAAACTCGCCCGCGGTGTGCCCGAGTTCGGGACGGAACCCGAAATTAGTTCCGTTACTGTCCCACTCACGAACCGCGGAGCTATTGGCAAGCACTGCCTTTTCCGGCATGACTTGCTGATTACTGCCGAAAACAAAGGCACTTCTTTCTGGATCGCTGGACGTGTACTCCAGCGCTTCGTTGCGCAGGATCGTGGGGGCGTTGGTCTGGAGAGCTAGAGCACTGAGCCCGCAAAGGACCGAGTCCGTATGGAAAAGTCGCGTCTTTTCCAGCACGGCTTCGCTAGGCCCCGGTCCGAGCTGCCCGCTCAGAAAATCGATGGCAAATTGTCCGATGCCGAGCGCTTGATTCGTATTCCGCCCGAGGACGACCTGATGACTCATGCCGCGAGGGTACCCGCCCTCGAAAATGGCTACTCTATGATCACGGGGTCTTCGGATGAAGACTTAATAATCTGGATCGCCGCTAAGCAATCATCCCGACTCTCGTAACCTTCGCCAGAAGAGGCGATAACTTCACCCTGGGCCGAGGTGTGTTGCCACCGCCACTGGCCGTCTTCGTCCTTGAAAACAATGTATTTCATCGCTGGTTGATCGCTTATGGGTTGCCGTAGGTGACGTCAAGAATGAGGGAGGCCGCAGTCTCCGCCTCAACTAAAGTAGCGAATTCGATCGTCATGTTGGCTTGTGGCCAGCCGATCGCCGGCCCGTCTAGTAGCGCGGTGGTGGATTGCCCGCCCACAACCGTCCAAGTGTGCAAGCCAAATGCGGCTTCAAAGCGAAGGACTCCCGCGGTAGTTGGGTCGTAGGCCACGGCGTGGATGACTAAGTAGCTGGAAACATCAGCCCACGTCGCGCCATCCACGGTGGGTGACGTGGCATTGAGCAACGGATTCGCCGCTCCCGCGAGCGCGGAAGTGCTGAGCGTTACGGCAGAAAGTGCGATGCAAATAAATCGTTTCATAGGCGTCCTCATAGATGGTCGCAAACTCACCCTTTCACTTGGCTTTCACTTCGTGTAAGATGAGTGGATGCTCACGTTCGCCGGAGGTCACTAATGAGCTGGCGTGTGAACCTTTTTGGCGAGTTCGGGCTGACCGGTCCGGAGGGGCGCAAGTTTCAGACCAAAAGCCTTAACAGTAAGGTGCTTCTGGCGTGGCTGGCATCGATGCCGAACCTAAGAGCCTCTCGTCGCATCGCGGCCGACTCTCTATTCGATCCTGGCGAAGTCCCGTCCGCGTCGAACTTATCGGTTCTGCTGAACCGGACTCGAGCCTCGTTGGTCAAGGCCGGCGACTCCCCCTTGCTGCTTTCTGACGGCGAGTTTATTTGGCTAGATGACAGTGCCCTGGTCGTTGATGCCGTGGCCGTGCGAGAAGCGACGACACGGCTTAAAGCCTCCCCAGAGGACGTTCAGGCCTGCTTCGCCCTTGCCGAGGTAGTCGCTGACCTCGAGGGCTTTCCATTGCGTGACCTTGATCACCCACTCTTGATGCCGGTTCGCCGGGAATTGCAAGAAATAGCTCTGAACGCCCTGGTCGTGCTCGCCAGCGGCCCCTTAGTAAGTCAGTTCCGACTCTTGATATTCCAGAAGCTGGAGGCACTGCAACTCTTGTCTCCGCCGAGCTCGGGCACGATTGAGCGTCTGCTCACGATCACCGGGCGCCTGCGCATGAGGGACTTGCTCCTGCAGACCTATCTACAGTTCGAGGAGCTTCTCGCTGATGAACTTGGTGAACTGCCAAGCCCGGAGGTTTCCAGCCTCTTGGAGCGATTGCTGGAGCAAATTGAGTTGGCGCCCGCCCCGACGCCCGCGCAAAATGTCCCGCCCCGCCCCCAGTCCACCTTTGGCGATGCGGAATGGGTCGCCCGCCTAAATCGGCAAATTCTTAGTTCGCCTAATACTGGCCAAATCCACGCGGTGGTAGGTCAAAGCGGAATTGGAAAATCGCACTTCCTCCACGAGTTGTATTGGTTGCTCGATGAGCGGATGTCCCTCCAATTCATAGATCTCAGCAAGATCCCACCGGACCGCGTGTTGAGTTATCTGAGTGATCAAGCGTTTGATGCCATTCTGCTGGACCATTTAGAACCTGAACATTTTGGGTTGCTCCCGGAGTTGTCGCGTGCCCACCCTCATTGCCCGATCGTGGTGAGTAGCCCGGCTCGCCTGCCCGGGACCGTTTCTTCAACCGTCATGATCCGGGGTCTCGAACTCGGAACCGCGCTCGACGCGGGTCCGGCAATGGAATTGATCTTGGCTTCCCGTGCGGCTGTTTTAAGCCATACCGAGCGCGAACCACTGGATCTCGCTTGCGTCCATGCGATCGCCGGACTTTGCGATGGCATCCCACTCGCGCTTCAATTTGCGGGCAAGCTGAGCGCGACAATCGGCTTGGCCCAAACTCAAAAGTCGCTTAGCCGAGATCTAAGGGCGCTAGGCGCCCCCACCTCGGGAATTGATGCTCGCCACGCGTCCCTTTCTAACGCGATTCGGAGCAGCTACGATTACTTAAGTCCAGGGGGACAAGCAACGGTGCGGCTGTTAACTTGGCTCGACTCGCCCTGTCATATCGATCACTTGATGGAAGCGGGGGAACTCCAAGTTTTCGACATCGAGGATGCCTTGATGTCCGGGCTTGTTATCCGCGACTCTGACTCCGGTTACGTGAGGATCGTCCGCTCAACCGCCTTGGTCGTGCGCGACCTTATCGCTGACTCAGAGATCCGCGCAATGGCGGAGGGATTCGACCTTCGTACGACGGCCTGGTTCACCTCGATGTCCGCGCAGGTTCCACTAGATCTCTCGGCGGCTCCGAGCGCCAGCTTGGGCGTCGCGACGGCAACTCGACTCTTCCAAGCCGGGTCCCAACGGTCCGCGTGCGAGCTCTTGGCGAGCTTGCGCGGGTGGCTAGGTTCCGGGGTGGTGGCCAGCGAGCAAGTGTCCGAACTCACCCCCCACCTCATGGCCGACGATCTCCCCACCAGCCCAGTGTGGATTTCGGCCGTCCTGTCCCTCGGCGCTGCGCTATTCCACAACGGCGATTACGGCGCGATGCATTCTTTGCTGGTCAAAGCGTGCGACCGGGCCAGTTGCACCATGCCTCGTACCGACTTGGAGTGTCAGTTGCGCCTTCAACTTGCCCTTTCCGAACGGTGCCTGGGCGAAATTGACAAGGCTGTTGCGGGTTACCGAGCGGTATGCGAGGACCACGCGGCATCCGCCGCGCCCGCGACACTGGTTAAAGGATTTTTCAATCTTGGCACCACCTTAGAGGCCGTCGGTAGATTGCCGGAAGCTCTGGCCGCGCTCGATCAAGCGCGCGAGCATTTGGGCAATGAAGCCGACGCGCGGACCGAGTCGCTTATCCTGCTCGGGATTGCGCGCCTGCGATTCCGGCTTGGCGACGACCTCCGCGAAGTCGGGCTGGTTTTCGAAGCCCTCATGGCTCACGCCCAGCACCGAAACGACCATCGAATCCTCGCCGAAATCTTGCAAAACTCGGGCCTGATTTACGTGGCTCAGGGGGATCACTTGAGCGGAGCATTGGCGGAGACGTTGGGGAGTGCGTATCTGCTCCAGTTTGGTTATTCGACCGAGTTCCGCCGGCTCTCGCGCTCATCCTTCGTTACTCTGGCGAGTGCTTTGAAGAGCCTCGGGCACGGTGGTCTGGCTCATCGGTCGCGAATCTTGGTGGATCGGCTCGGTTCCGCCGAACTTTACGCCCCCAATCAAGCCCTTTTTGAGGAACTCGAAAGGCAAACCTTCGTGACTCCCGCCGAATTCCACCTCTCTATCGCGCCCGAGCGGGAGATCATCGAGCACCTGCGCGATTGCTACCGTGAACTTCTTTCTGCCCCTGCGTCGGATATACGCCCTGCACTCAGCGGCATCGCCGTCCCGGCGCTGCTGGCCGGGACAGTTGCGACCCGAGTGCCTGAATTCGAGCCAGCTACGCTTCGAGCATCAAAGTGATGATTTCGAACGGCTTGTAGCGTACATCCACCCGCCCGTCTTGCACTTCGAGTTCTTGCTCTGGCGTCTCGTCCATGCCGCAAATCCATGCTCGCTTGACCCCGAGCACACAGCTGAGTTGCGTCGCGCCCCGCGTGTTGTGACACTCGTATAGCCGAACGATGAGGCGATTGGAGTCTTCGGCCTTCTTCACCGTATCCACGATCAGGCTACGAGTATCAACCGAAACGAGCCGTGGCAGCGCACCGGCCTCTCCCGCCTTGGGCGTGAGCATGGCACTTCGCAGCGGGGCATTCAGCGCGTATCCCGCGGCCACCACATCACTGTGAATGATCTGGTCGAAGTGAGGGAGAAGCACGTAGCTGAATCGATGGCGCCCCATATCGCATTCAGGATCAGGCGACTTCGGCGCCCTGAGGAGGGACATTCGAAGGACGTTCTCGTGGCAGTCGAACCCGTACTTGGCATCGTTGAGCAGAGCGGCTCCCATGTCTCCCTGGCTCAAATCGACCCATTTTTGGGCTGGTACTTCGAATCGCGCGCTATCCCAGGTCGTGTTGAAATGGGTGGGGCGTTCGGTGTGACCAAACTGGATTTCGTAGGTCGCGCCAGGGGAGTTGATGTTGAGCGGGAACGCCACCTTCAGCAATTTGTGCGACTCGCGCCACTCGATCTCGGTGTCGAATCGCACTCCCGGCGTGGGGCCCAAGCTGATGCGCTGCTTGATCCAACTTTGTTCGCTGATCTTTCGCACGATCTCCACCGCCACGCGCACAGGGCCGCGCTCGACGATTTCGAACGACTCCGCCTTGAGAAGACTTCTCTCGGTCTCCAGCATCCAGGGATCAATGTCCCAGGCGTCCCAGAAGTTGGGCCGGTCATCAAATATTTGGAAAACGTTGGCTAACTTGCCGGGCTCAATGAACTCGGTGTTGCGATCATCAAGTGAAGAGAGGCTGGTGATATTGCCGTTGCCGTCGAATTTCACCACCCACTCGCCATTTTCCAGCCGCCGATCGCGCGCCTTGAGTCGGTATCGGGCGGGCACGAGTTGGTCGGATAAGTCGCCGACAGCGACGCTGGTCAGCGCTTCCTCCGGCGTTTCAAAGATGAGCTTCCGTTCGCCAAATTCTTCGACCAGTTGCACTGGGTAGGCAGCCTCTGCGCACTCCAGGGCGGTCGGCGCTTCGTCCGAATCCCACGCCATGCTGGCCTGACTGACTAGGGTCGAATTTGCGAAAAGTGCGACGGGGCGGGTCATCTCGGACGTTTCAAGCCGCTGGCCGATGGCCGTCAGGGCGTCTTGAACAACCTGCTCCCCTTGGGCAAGAATCTGAGCGTAGTCTCGATCCGAATCCACATACACTTCTCGCACCGACGAGCCGGGGATGATGTCATGGAACTGGTTCAGCAGCACGAGTTTCCAGGTGTCTTCAAGCAGTTTCGATGGGTAAGTAGTGGGGAAGCCGGGCGCGAATGCGGCCAGCATTTCGGCGTCGCGCATCAAGAATTCCGACATCCGGTTCCACTTTTTGTTGTTCGCTTGGCTGGTGTAAGTGCCTCGGTGCATTTCGAGGTAGAGCTCGCCACTCCAGGTCATTAGGTCCTTGCTTTTGGCCTTCGCTTCGCGGAAGAAGTCCATCGCCTTTCGTCCAGTTTCAATCTCAGGCAGGTAGGGCGCGGTTTGGGCGCGTCGGAGGAGCTCGAGATGCTCCTCGGTCGGGCCCCCACCGCCATCGCCGTGGCCAAAGATGTACAGCGAGATGTCATTTCGGGCTTGATCTTTGTGCTTCTTGACGCTGTCGATGATCTCAGTCGGTTGGCAACTGCCGACGTACGTGTCCGCAGGCGGGAAGTGCGACCAGACTCGCGTGCCATCAATCCCTTGCCACCAAAATGTGTTGTGGGGGAATTTGTTGGTTTGGTTCCAGGAAATCTTTTGGGTTAAAAAGTACTTGATTCCAAATTTGCTTAGGATCTGCGGGAGCGCGGCGGCATAGCCGAAAACGTCGGGTAGCCACATGTCGTCAGTCGGGTGCCCAAACTTTTGTTCGAAATAGCGTCGTCCGTAGAGGAACTGCCGAATCAGGGACTCACCGCCCGTCACGTTGCAATCGGCTTCCACCCACATGCTTCCGACGGCTTCCCACTGGCCTCGCTTAGCGGCTTCCTGCACCTTCTTGAAAAGCGCGGGATACTCCTTTTCGAGCCATTCGTACTGGCTGGCCTGGGAGTGCACAAATACGTAGTCGGGGTAGCGATCCAGCAGGTAAAGCTGGTTCGCGGTGGTGTGAGCCATCTTCAAGTGGGTGATGTCGAGGGGCCAGAGCCAAGCCGTATCTAGGTGCGCGTGTCCAACCGCTACCGCGGTGTGCTTCAGTTCGCTGTTGAGGCTGCCCAAGGCGTCCTTGATGGCCTTTCGGCTCGGCGCAACGGTCTCGGGCCGATCGGGATCGAGGAGGTTGCACATCTGGTTGAGCGCGCGCAAAATCGTCGCGTATCCTGGATCAGTTTCCGGAATGCTCTTCAGAAGATTGAGACAGAACAGCACATCGAAGTGCAGCGGGACCAGCGCAGAGTTGACACGGACGATCTCAACTTTCTTAAACGTTTCAGTCAGCGGCTCGCGGGGCGGCGTGTCGCCGATCAGCCGGATCTGAGGGTTTCCCGCGTGGGTCTGAATGTAAAGCTCAAATTTTTCGCCGCCCTTGGCTTCGTCGGTCAAGCGGTAGAGCGCATGGGGGCCGTCAATGCCGCGCTCCGGGCTGTTGTCGATCCAAACCGTTCGTTCTCCTCCCGTCTCCGCGAGCATCGCTACCTCCGACCCAGCCCAGCTTTTCGGGATTGTGCCCTTCACCCGGAACCAGAAAACGCGGTAGGCCGGGCCGTACTGGTGGCCGCTTTCGACGGGCACCCAACCTTTGGCGGCGCGCGCCTCTTCTTCGGTAGCGCAGGGTTGGTCAAGGAATTCTGCCGTCCACTGCTCTCGTTCCCCCAAGAGCCGGTCTTGGATGAGTTGTTGATGCACCCGATTGATGCGGTTGAGAGTGAGCGTGGGATGTTTGAGCATGGGACCGTGGCGACATTTTACAGCTACTGCAGATGAGGGCTGTTGACTAAAAGACGGTTAAAAGACATATAATAGACAGCATGAGTATTGATGTCGCGATGGCGGCGTTGTATCTGCGTGGCTTGCCCGGTAGCGGGGCAGATCGCCGGCGATGGCCGTTTGCTTTGAGGGCCATGCAGGCGGCGTCGGGGGCGGCGCGCGTTGCCCTTGCGGCGGCGCTCCGGGAGGCGGATCTTCAAAACGAGGCCATGGTGATTGGATGCCCATCGCGGTGGGGGCATGCCTCAGATGCAATTGAAAAGGGTGACGCGATGGCGGTTTCTTCTGAAAACTATCCGGCCCGGTTGGTGCGTGTTTTAGGAGTGGGAACGCCTGCGGCAGTTTGGTCCAGCGGGAGTTCCATTCCTGCCGGTGTTCGCTACGCGGCAGTCGTGGGCACACGGGAACCGGATGACGCTCAGGGAGGGGCGGCGGTCTTTGTCAGCTCCCAGTTGATAGAAGCGGGCTACGTGCCCGTTTCCGGAGGGGCGAAGGGCGTAGATCAAGTGGCGAGGAAGTCCAGCTTGGCGAGCGGCTCGCCTTGGCTGGAATGGCTTCCGTGCGGCCCCGTTGAGTTGGATGGGCAGGGCTGGAGCCTCAGTGTCAACACATCCGGCACACCCTTTGGGGCGGCTTCAGCGATGGAGCGCAACGCTCTCATCTACGCGTCAGCGGAGTTCGCGGTCGTGATCGGGCCGCGCTTTCGGACGGGTGGGACGTGGCACGGGGCATGCGCGGCGCTGCGGCGGAGGCTTTGCCCTATTTTGGTGGTGCAAGAAGAGACCAATCTGGCCACTCGAGCTCTGGTCGCGCTGGGGGCGATCCCCTTGTTTCCGGGAGAGTGCCCGGTCGATGTCCTCGCCTCCCGCGGGCCTTCCCAAAAGCCATTACCCCTCGCGGAGCCCTGGTAGCCCCCGGTACCATGCCAGTGTGTTCGCCATTGCGAAAACGCACCCAGCGCCGGGTGTCGCCGTTATCGAGGCAAAGGAGCCTTCGATTCTTCCGGGTCACGTCAAAGTCCGCGTTAAGAGCGGATCCGTTTGTGGCACGGATCTCCACATCTACCACTGGGATGCCTTCAGCTCGGGTCGGATCAAACCGCCTCGCATCATCGGGCACGAATTCTGCGGTGAAATCATTGAGGTCGGAGACGGAGTCTCGCCGACTCGAATCGGCGAATTCATCAGTAGCGAGAGCCACATTGTATGCGGCCATTGTCCCCAGTGCCTGAGCGGCCAAGGGCACGTATGCGTCAACACCAGAATTCTCGGGATCGACGTGGACGGCGGGTTCGGCGGCTACGCGGTGATTCCCGCCAACAACGCTCGCGTCACGCCTCGAGTGGTGCCAGAAGATGTCGCGAGCATGCTCGATGCCCTCGGCAATGCCGTGCATACCGTGATGGCGGGGCCGGTCGAAAATGGCACTATTCTCATCACCGGTATGGGTCCAATCGGACTCTTCGCAGTGGCGGTTTGCCGCGCCCTCGGTGCCCACAAAATCATCACCACCGAAGTACGTCCGTACCGCAAGCAGCTTGCCGAACAACTTGGGGCGGATGTGGTTCTAGACCCCACTCTTCACGACATGACGGCGGAAATGCGAGCCCACGCCCCCCACGGAGTGGACGCCACTCTCGAGATGAGCGGTCATCCTTCCGCGCTGCCGCTGGCCATCCAGCACACCCGTCCCGGGGGACGTATCAGTCTCCTAGGCTTGTACCAAGACGCCCGCCAGACGATCGAACTCAATGACCTGATCATGAAGGGCATTGATCTCCAGGGCATCGTGGGCCGGCGGCTCTGGGAGACGTGGGATCAAATGATTTGGCTCCTCACCGAGAAAAATCTAGACGTCACTCCCGTGGTCACTCACCGCATGCCATTCCGGGAGGTCCAGACCGCAATGGAGACGCTAGAGCGCGGGGAAGCGGGCAAGATCGTGCTTGATTTCAGCGACGCAATCTAACCCGGGCCTCCGCCTCGGCAGGTACAATCCGTGAGTTATGAGCGTTGCCGTTTTGCCGTTTAATGCTGGCCCCGAGACTCGCCCGACCCTTGCGCGACAGTTCGCGAACTTCGCGGCTGAAATCGTTCGAGCCCGTACCAGCGCCGAAGTCCACTCGGTGAATTACCTGATTCGCGTGGACGAAAATGAGCCCGCTCGATTCGCCAATGTGAACCCGTCCGAGGGGCTGAATGAGCCGGACATGATCAAGCAGCTTTTCTCGCAGACCGACGCGTCGGCGGTGATTGATGGCCTGCTGGTCGAGGCAGATGGCAAGCTTAATCTCACCTACCGCATCTTCGCTCGCGAGAGCGACACCCCGGTCGCGGAAGAGTCGTTCTCGTTCGATGAGACTGGCGTTTTCAAGCCGATGCGCACGCTGATCGAGGAAATCTGCGCCCGGTCCGAGGTCGTGCTGCCTGCCGAAGCGGCTTCGGATAGCGAACTGTTTGGTACCGCCAGCAGCCCCGCCTTCTTGAATTTCCTTGAAGGCTACGACGCCCTTCAGTACATCGAAAAGACCCAGGGGCAAGTCATCACGGAATTTGATCCCAAATTCGCCTACGATGCGCTACTCAAGTCGGTCGAAGTCGATTCCGATTGGGAAGCCCCATTTGCCACCGCCCTCAACCTGAGCCGCGCTTGTACTCAGCTTCGACTCGGCCGTGCGGAAGACATCGAAGGCTCGCTGAACAAGCTTAAGGAACTGGCCGCTGACGACATCCGACCGATGGTCGTCCTCGCCGAGTTCCACCAGGCAGTTTCCAACTTCGATGGCGCGATTTCTGAGCTTGAGTCGGCTCTAAAGGTTGACGAAAGCGAGCCCGCCATTTACACCCGCCTCGGTATTGCCCAGCAATCGCTCGGCATGCACGCGAACGCCGAACTCAGTTTCCAGAAGGCGGTTGACCTCGAAGGCGAGGATAAGCCAACCATGGGCTTCCTCGCTCAAATCATCGCCCAGCAAGGCCGAGTGCATGAAGTGCCCTCGCTCTGGCGTGAGGTGCTAGAGTCCAATCCGGCGAACAGCCACGCTTGGGCCAATCTAGGCGCATCACTGGTCGCCGCGGGCAACAACGCCGAAGCTCTCCGCGCCTTTGAAGAAGGCATTGAGAAGGCCGCCGAACCCGCCATCGTGAAGCGCGCCTACGCCCCCGCTCTCTCGCACGTGCAAGAGTTTGATAAGGCGATGGACTACTACGAGGACTGCATCGAGCTGGCCCCCCAAGAAGTGCCTTTGCTCATCGAGTACGCCCAAACATTGCAGCTCGCCGGACGTACCTTCGAAGTGCCGAAGATCCTGCGCGATGTGCTTGGCGCGAACCCTGATCCGAACACCCGAGCCCAAACGTTGGCTTGGCTGGTCGAATTGGAGCAGCCAAAGCGAGTGGAAAGCGTGTCGCAGGCTCAAGAGAAGCTCAACACCAACGACTTCGAGGGTGCGGTGAAGATCCTTCGCCCGATGCGAAACTGGCTAGCCGACTACTGGAAAATGTGGGCGCTGTACGCCGCTGCTCTCAACCGCATGGGCGACTACCGCGAAGGCGAAGAAGCCGCCAAGCGACTCATCGAACTGTTCCCCGGCAATGAGCTCGGATTCGCCGAACTTGCCAACGCGCTCGGTCCCCAGGGCCGCCACGAGGAGCAGTACAACGCGATGCGCTATGGCATGGGCACGGTTCCAAACTCTCTCCCGATCTTCATCAACCTCGGCCTCGCCGCCAAGCGATTGGGACGAACCGAAGAGTCGCAAGCCATCGCAGCTCAACTGAAGCAAGCGGTGGGCGACAACCCGGAGCTAGCTGAAGTCATCAAAGAACTGGAAAGCTAATCCTTAGGAAAGCCTCTTCTCAATTAGAGAAGGGGCTTTCTTGCGTCAGCCGATCGGGCCAGAAACTCCGGGCGGGCTCGTTGAAGGGCTGGTGCTGGGCAAGTCTTCATCATCCACGGTCCCAATTGCTTCGACCAGCGTCGCCGACCAGTTGTCCTCGGCTTCGCGGGCGGTAGAGACGGTGAACGTTTCCGCCTTCACGCGGCTGCCATCGGAAAGAGTCGAGCGTACGTCTTGCTTGCCCGCCGCCCCTAGGAGCTTCAATCGCTCATTCTCGCCGTCCCATTCGGCGCGGGGTGCCCAAACCATGCGCCACATGCCGTTGGGCAGGTCTTGCCGCGCCTGCGGATTCCCTGTGACGACCGCGCGCCGTGAGCCTCGCCCGTACCAGTATTCAATCCGATTCGCCACCACTTTGACCGGATACTTGCGGCGATTGTTGAAGTTGCGGACTTCACTGGCGGAAGCATTGGCGGGCGGCGGACCCACTCGGCCGGTCGCGATGTCCTCCGGGACGATGGGGCGCATCGGCTGAAGCTCCTCCGGCTTCAAGCCGCGAGAATCTTCGGGCTTGATCAACATGTTCACTCGCCCTTCGAGGATTGCGCGGCGCTCTTTTCTGAATACGGTGACTTGATCACACAGCAGGTTGGCGTCCACCCCGAAGTAGCGCACGTTCCCAGTCGCCACCAAGATTTCTCGCCCGGTCCCGTCCTCTTTAAATGTGAGAATCTTATCGGCGCGAATCTCGGTTTCCGAGTTCTTGGCCGTCGCCTTAAACCACGTCTGCCGTCCCCCTTCGTTCACCGCGCTCGCCCCAGTCAGGGTCCACGGCTCGTTCCTGGCCGGTTGCAACGGGGCTCCGTCTTGTACCGGTAGGATCCCCACCCAAACCACATTTTGCACGCTCCACTTGTCCTTTTTAAAGTTAAGCTTTAGGTTCTCTCCTTTAATGTTTCCGTCGAAAAACTTGCCCTGGACCTTGGCTGGGACGTGTAAATCTTGCGTCTGATTGCTGTATTGAAGCTCGACGAGTTTGAGATCGATGTCCTTGTTCCAAGCGCGGATGTTGCCGGTAAGCCCGAGCGATTTGACTTGATCCTGCCACACGCCGCGGTCGGACTGGAACTCCCAAGTGGTCTTATCTCCCTCCTTGAAAACGCCCTTCCGGAGCTTGAGGGCGGTGTAGACGTTGCGGTCCGCCGATACTTCGATGCGGTCGGTTTCTGCCGACATCACCAATTTGCCCTCTTGGTAGCCCTTCAGAGCGGTCTGGCTCATCGTGACAGCGGGCTTTTCGCCCGCCTGATTCTGCCCGGGACGGTAGTCCTGAAACGGGTCAGAATCCAGGAAGAGACGCACCGCCCACGTGCCGCTCCCAATGACGGCGAGTGCGGCGATGAACCCAAAGCTGTTGCGAATCCAGCGTCTAGAGGAGGGTGACATCTCTGCGAATCGTCTCTGCCGGACTCGTCAAATTGACGGGGACCGGTCCGCTCGTGAGGGTACCTTTTGTCGCCGTGACCGTATAGTTGCCGGGTACCACCCAGAAACCGTACTTGCGATTTGCTCCCGTCGTGACTTGGCGGACCAATGTGCCTCCCAATCGAAGCTCCACGACAGCTCCCACTCCGTCCGGAGATGGATTCACGAAGCCCTCAATGTTGAATGGCGTCCCTGGAGGTGCACCACCGGAATCGGGCTGCAGCAGGACGTCACTTAGCGTTGCGGTACCGCCGCTAGGTGTGACGTCCGGGAAGAAAATGCGAGGGAAATAGCCGGCTCTGCCCGCTCGACCTTCGAGAGCCAAAAACGTGGCTGGCGTGGCGGGGTCGTACGCCACCCCGGACAAAATGTAGATGCCGTTTGCGCCGGTCGTTGCCCGGATACCGCCCAAAGTGACCGTCGCTCCAGCCAGCAAACTGTTGTCTTGCTGATCTCGCACCGCCCCCGTGACGTTTGCCTGCTGCGGACCTACCACGAGTTTCCCAACGTTCGTATCGTCCGTGATCCCGGCAAAGTCAAAACGGAACGTGAGCGGACCACCTCCCGGCGGGGTGTAGATGACGAGCACAAAGTTCGTCCCCGTCGGAGCTTGAATGGCAAACGACCCGTCCGATGCCGTGGTCACGGTACTCGAACCCACCTGAACCGTTGCTCCGGGCGTGGGGGCTCCACCATTGCTGATATTCTCGACTAGCCCCGAGAGTTCGAAGCTGGTTGGTCCCGTAGTGCCGCCGCCACCTCCACAACCGACGAGTGCAAGCATCATCGCCCCTAAGAGGGCGATCAGGAGAGCGACTCGCCTCAACGTGGGCGCTCCGTTTCGACCGTCATGGACCGGGTACGAGCATTCGCCGTAAAGGTGTAAGTCTGCTCCCCTTGGAAGTCGCGCACGTATCGCCGTGCCGGATCGCGGAAGCGGTACCGGGTCATGCGAGTCGTTTGCGGAGTGAGCCGAATCGTGTAGCTACGCCCCAACTTCAGGTTGGACAAGCTCAGCGAGTACGAGGCTTGACCGCCCCACGCACGAGTGTCGCGATAGAACGATGCCCCGACTCGAAGGCCAAGTCCCGCGTTTCCGGGAGGGGATTCAATGTCATAAGCCCGGTCGGTTCCGTTGGTCGCCCCTTGAAGCTGTCCAAAAACGACATCCGCACCGTCTACGGCGCTGGTCAAGTGCGCTTTCATCGTCCATTGCGGGGGAGGCGCGACGCTCGGCAAACGGTTCGGACGCCCTTGGGCATCTCCGAAAACTAACGTGGCGCCAGTCGGGCTCAGCACTTTGATAAAGAACGCCTCGCCCGCTTGGATTCCACTGATGGAAGTGAAGTTGCCCGTCTCGGGAAAACCGGTCACCACATCAGGGGCGCCCGGAACAAATCGGAAGATGTCCGGCCCCACGATCGGCCCCGTCGCCTCGGCATACGTACTCGGGAAATTGGATTCGGTCACCAGCTGCAGCGTAGATTTGCTGACCGAACTTGGCAACGGATTGCAAACGATGTTCCAACCCTGGCGTAACGCCACCGAGATCGGCTGGTTGCTCGGCTGTGACGCCGCTATTGGCACCGTGGAGCCCGTTTCTCGCTTCACGAAGTATCCGTGCCCGCCGCGCAACTGACCGGAATTCGGAGAGAATTCGAAGAGGGCCAGCAGCGGGTTCCAGCGTGAAGCTTGAACCTGGTTCACCGGTTCGGCCAACGCCTCATCCATGCGGACGGCGAGCGGATCGGCGGCAATGCCGACCATCTGCACGCCCGGATTCAAAACCAGGTCAAATCCAGTGCGCTCGTCTACATTCAATACCAGCGCGATTGGCCCCGGGCCCTTGTTCACTCGTCGAGTCAATATTGTGGTTGTCGAACTGCTTGCCGTCCGCTTCACCCGAATCGTCAAGGGCAGCGAGCCCTCAAACGCCGTATCCGTGATCTGCCCGCCAAAGGCGAAATTCTGAACCGGAATGGTCTGAATCGTAGATCCATATTGGACCTCGACCGTCAGCGTTTGGTTGGTCGCGGGAAGCACGCCGGTGATTGTCCCGTACACTTCTCGCGGATCAGGGCTTGATGCGGTGGCAATCGAACCCGAAGGGAGGGAAAGTCGCTCCAGTTGGTCTTCCACGGGCACGTCTACCGTAACTCGGTAAGGCTGGCTGTCAAAGGGAGTACCGGGGAAGTTCGGCACCACATTGCCGTAGGCTTGGACGATGTCAATTCGATCGTCCTGGGCACTGGCGAAGAACCGGGTGAAGTCTGGAGACCAGTAGATCGGGTAGCTGGTGGCTCGTAGTAGCGACTCATCCCCGTTCGGCAAGGTTTGGAAGAAGTGCGCCTGGATCGCAAAGACCCCAAAGTCCGAGCCGCCAAGCCCGTCCAAGATGGGGAATGGTTGGACCTGAAGCTTGATGCCCGGCGTCAACGTCGGGTTCAAAATGAATTGTCCACGTGCCCACTGGGCGAAGGACTTGCCCTCCAGCGTCGAGCCGCCTAAGGTGGCCAAAGTGCTCTGCCCCAAGGCGGACAGTTGCGATACCGATTGGTAAGCGCTACTATTCGCGTAATAGTCGGCCAAGAATTCGGACGCGAATGCCGGATATTCGACCAGCACCTTCTGCCAAGCCGAGCCAGACATCATGTAGCGCAACAGATACAAGCCGCCCACCGATCCGCCAACGGGCAACTGGGCATTACGAAGGTTTGGAGCGATGAAGACCGGCCCGCTCAGTGCGCGCTGGTTGTTCCAATCGTAGAGCCCGCCAAGGTCGTAAGAGCCTTGCAGAACACCCTCGACGCTCTCCGAATCAAGCGTAGCGGGAAGCGCGCCCGGAGTGCGGCAGATGCGCATGGTTGCGGCACGGACCAGGCCCTCATCCCAACCATCCCACGGGAGTCGCTTATTGCCCTGGTACGCCAGGAGCAGGGTGTGAACAAAGTTAACCGCCGCCACTTCCGGCTTGATGCCGATGCCATCGGCGTACACCGGGAAGCGGATCTCTCGCTCGCTGTTGCCGTTGTTGTCGAGGTAAATGCCGCCGGCAACCGCATCACGATCCCCCATGTCGGCGTCGTAATTGCGCACCCAAACGGTGCCGCCTTCGGATGGAAGACCAAAAGTTAGATTAAGTCGAGTGCGAACGGTGTTGAACACGCTCTGCAAGAGCGCCTGGTATGCAGGATCAAATGCCCGTCCACCGCTATTCTCAAATGCGAGAGTGATGTCCCCGGCTCCACGAAAATTGGGCCGAGAGGCTAAACCGGGCAGAAGCACTCTTACGGGCGCGGTGACGATCGGCACAGGTCGTCCTGCTTGGGCCAACGCCAGGCGCTCTTTTGAGGTGAGAATCTCGAGATTCGAAGTGAACCGCTTCACCGTAGATTCGATGAGTTGGTCACGCGAGGACGTTGAGCGTCCGGCGGTGTTTTCAACCGTCAACGTCGTGGCCGATGCCAGAGGAGAGAGGCACAATGCCATCCCTGCCGCCATCGCGGCCCAAAGTGTTGTATGCGTTCGCATCGTTTAGTACAAGAAGGAGTAGACCGGGCTCAACGTTCGGCTTGCGTTGCCGTTCGCCAGTCCAAGGACCAAGTAATAGTACGTTGTACCCACGACCAGATTGTTGGGGTTGCTGATCCGATCGTAGGTCAGGCTGGACGAAGTAGTTGGGCTACTCTGATTGTTGAACACTGAGGAGACCCCCACACCGGGGAAGCGATCAAATACATAGACGACATACGAAGTCGCGCCCGAGTTGTTATTCCAACTGAACCGGAGGGTGCCGAGGGTTTCCACGTTGCTCGTGAGGTCGTTCAGCGTCCGAGCTTCTACCACCGTGCTACGCGGCCCCTCGCTGCCAATGGCGTTGGGGAATCCCGTGCCGAGGGCGGTAATTTGGTACCGATACAATTGATTCGCGCGAAGCTCCGGATTGCCGTCGATGTAAGTCCCCGAAAGTGGCTCACGATAAAAATCGTAGTCGGATATCGTGCTGTTTCCGAGTCCCCGGTAGATGCCGTAACCGTAAAAGTCGTTTCCAACGAGGCGGTTCCAGTTCAGTTCGACTTCGATGGGGCTACCCGCGTTGGTGTCTCGTCCGGATGGGAGGGGGCGCTCCGGGTTCCAGAGTCGCTTGATGTTCTCGTAGGCCGGGGCGGGGTTCTGACCACCTCGGGCCAAGAATCTGGGGCTGACCCAGGTCGTGGTGGAAAGCCCACTGACTTGTGGCAACGTCGGATTGCCTCGGTCGTCGAGTTCAAAATTGACGAGCCTGTTCTCGCCGCTGCTCAGCGTGATCGTACCGGTGTCATTCTCATAGCCGGGAGCACCCGCTTGCACCGTGTAGTCGTACCCGCTACCCAACTCGGTCAGCGTGTAATTGCCGTTCGAATCGGTCACGGTAGAGGCGCTCGTCAGATAGCCTTCCGTGTAGGCGAAAACGCGCGCCCCCACCAATGGGTTGCCGAAGAAATCTTGAACGCTGCCCCGAATCCTCGCCAGCGTGTTCACCGGGAAGACCACGATGTTGCAGCTCATCTGCGGCTCTTCCGGCACGGCTCGAACTAAGTTGCGACCCCGGAAAGTCACGCCATCCTGGGTCTTCTCGGCAAAAACGTTGACGTCATCGGCCCGGCTCCCGCGAATCGTATACGCCCCGTTGACGCTGCTGCGAGTCTCGCCGTCTACAGTCCACACTCGCGCATCCCGCACGGGCTGACCATCAATATCGGCCACCCGCCCACTGATCGTGGAATTGGGAAACACTTCGGTACATCCACTCGCCACGATAAGGGCAAGTGCGGAAACGGGAAGAAGGGCACCAGGTCGAATCTTTTTCATGGACATCACTTATACGCACAAAACGATTGAGGGTGGCCCCTCGTTACCGTGGGAATGAGAAAGAAAGCTCAATGTCAAAACTACCCGACCGATAAGCGCCGCTCGTGGTTCCCAAATCTCGATTGCGCACGTTGCGGTAGCGGTATCCGACGTTCAACGCGAGGGCATCAATGAGTTGGTACTGGTACACCAGGCTGGCGGCGAGGTCGCTTTGCGGTAAGTAGCCCGTCGTGGAGCCACCAATCCACTCAAAGAACAAATTCTCTCGCCGTCTCAGCCGGTAGCTGACGCCCGCCTCAAAGGTGAGTCCGTTCTGTTTAAATTCACTGCTGCCGCCGGTTAGCAGCGCGGAGCCGCGAAGCGTGTAGCCGACCCGGTCCGAGAGTCGCCCATCGAGCGTCCCCGAGAGCGTGGTCGCTCGAGAGTTTTGGGCACTGCCGATAAAGCTGGTCTCGCTGTGGTCAATTCTTCCGTTCAGCCGATTGTTCGCGTTGATCGCCCACTGAAGAGAGAGCCCGACGCCCTCGGTCTCACTGTTGCTGCTCACCGAGCCCGAGTACCTTGCCATGTATCCATCGATGCCAATGCTGAGCGCATCCTTGGGACGGTACTCAAGCGCGACGCTCGCGAGCCGCGAACCCGTCGCGCCATTGAAGCTCACTCCGGGGGTCGAACCGCTAAATCCGCTTCCGCCGAGCCCCACGCCGCTGCCGTCGTTGAATCCGCCAAGGCCCACTACTCCGCCGCTATCGTTGTCGCTGTAGCGCGCATTCATCGAGAGGCGATCGCTCGGGATGTAATTGACGGAGAGATCGTGTCGACGGCCAGTCCCACTTTGGTCCCCACTACGAACTGCATTGAGGCTACTTTGGAGGTCAACCGAGAGCTTGCTCGTAGGCCGCCAACCGAGGGCCCCCGTGAGACCGGAAACACTAAAACTCTGCAGGGGTGAACCCGTCACAAACCCGGTCGGTCCCGACCCATTCGTCTGGGTGACTCCTAGCCGGTAATCCCAATTCTTGTACTGCTTGTTGGTGGCCACGGTGAACGTATCGGCCTTTGAGGGATTCCCACGGATTCGACTTTGCCGCCGGTCCCAACTCGCTCGCAGGGGCTGCCCTCCTTGAGTCGGTACCAAGTCGTAGGCGAGAGAAGAGCTGGTGACACGGGAGCGGTTGTACAAGACGACCCCGTCGTTCGTGACGGATCGGGTGCTGACCACGCTGTTCCCTTGGTTCGCGCTCAGTCGAAGCTTCGGGTTCACCTGGTAACTAAGGTTGACGTCGTGTGCCCTTTCGTTCCGGTTGAAGGTGGTGCTCTCAACACTTACATACCCTTCGGGGATATCGCGGGCGTTGGCGCGAAGCGTCCAAGAACCGATGCCGTAGTCAAGGTTAATGCCGCGAGCCGTGCCCTCAGATGGGTTCAGTTCATTCTTCAGCTTGCCGTAGGCCTGGGCGTAGCTGATCGTCCCATTCTTTCCGAGGGGCACCCGGTAGTCGATACCGAATACTTCGCGGTCGCCGTCTACAGTTTGTCTAGGTCTTGGCGTGTAAATTACATCAATTTCATCGGTGGGAGGCATAAACCGATTGAAGAAGAAGGTGGCCGCGTTATCCAAGTCAAAGTAGTAATCTACGGCTTCAACTTGAATAATTCCGTTGACTCGAACCGTGATGGGGCGAGTCAAGAGCGGCTCAAACTGTAGAACGTACGGAGTGCTCGGTGGGCCAAAGCCAAAGAACTTTTCGAGCCGAGTGCTGCCAAAAGTGCTCCCTCGCGCCACCTGGCGCATCGCGGTAACCCCAACCCGCCCCGCCTTGCCAAAGTCGTAGGTCATCCCTGCTCCGTCAATCGAGCCCCTCTGTGCATTGGTTCCGAAGGCTTCAAAGGTGATCGCGATGGTGCTGCTCGGCGGAACCGCCAGCGAAGTGAAGGTGATCGCCCCCACCTCATAGGAAATGACATAGTCGCGCCCGCGCTGAAGTATCTGCCCGTCCACCTGCACGCGCTCGCTCTCTGGAACGATCTGGCTACTTTGCAGATAATAGGGGCCGCTTGAGCCATTCCCCGAAAGTGAAACGGTTTCCGCTCGCGCCTTCGCCTGGCTCGTCAGCGCCTTGGCCTGAAAATTTCCCGCCTTGTAACCAACCTGAGCCCCGCGCAAAGTGCGTCCGAAACTCGCAAATCGGTTGGTGTTGACGAGGGTCCCCTGAATGTCGCCCAGATTGATCTGCCAGCCGTCACGGACGTAATCAATACTGAACTTCTGATCCTGCGGATTGGAAAATCTACTGTCTAAGATTGTGGCGTTGAAGTTGAACAAGCCAAAAACCCGGGTGCCCGTAAATTGAAGCTGGCCCACATCGGTGAACGGACGGTTGCCTAGGCCGCTGTAATTTCCGACGTTAAACGCCTCGCGGTCGCCGCTGACGCTTCGAATGTGATATCCCAACCGGCGATATCCGGAAATTTCGATCCGATCAATGACATTGCTCTGAAGCCATTTCCAGTTCTGCGGTGCGGCAACGGCTGACGAGCACAAGCCAACGATCAGCAGGCCGAGGAAGGGGGACTTAGCGCACACTTTGGTTCAAAACTTCGATATTCACCATCGCCTGTTGCCGAAGCACATCACGGCGCGCCAAGATTTTTTGGACGGCAGTTTCGCGTTGCTTCATCAGCGACATGAATGAATCAAAGACGCGCGCGGCGGTCAAGTTGTTCATTGGCAGGGCGGATGGCAGTCCGGCCTCCTTCGCAAAGGCCGTTACTTTAGGGTCGTAGCTGAGCATAATCGGGGGAATTCCGACCGTGGTCGCCAATATCCCGCCGTGCAACCGCATACTGATCACTCCGTCCATCCGAACCAGCCGTTTTTGCAAGTCCATTGGCGTGCTGATCTTTTTCAGACTTGGAATTTTGCCACCCTGTGCTTTATCAATCGCTTGCAAAAGGGGTCCGTCAAACTCTCGATCCAACTCGATGAGGGTGGGCATAAAACCGTTCTCGAAAAGCATTCGGCTGAGCTCCGCGAACAGCTTCTCGACCTCATTTCCTTTACCGTGCGGACGCGGGACCAACCCCACCGATTTCATCGTTCCGACCTGAAAGCCACCCTCTTCGGTAGCTACGGTGGGAAGCAAAAAGGCCATGTCGGCCGTCACTCGAGGGGCTATTTTAATGCCCAGCGCGGCAAGCGCTCTCGCCGAATCCGGATCGCGAACGGCGATGCCGTCGGCATTTTCGAAGGCGAACTTAGCCGCGCGTTTGCCGAGAAATGTAGTGAGCGGCCCTACACCCTGACCCAGAAACACAACCTTTTTCTTGAGCTTCTTAGCCTCGCGAACCAAGTTCGCATAGTACATCGGGCTCCGCGCACTGGTGACATCTTGAAAAATGGATCCGCCCGGGAACACCAGCGCATCGTGCTCAGCCAAAGCCTCACGCACCCGGCCCATTTCCTTTCTGGGAACGGACGGGACGCCGTACAAGCGGTAGGTTTCTTCCGGCGAACCGCTCAGGGCGGTGACTTGGTGCCCCGAAGCCCGAACCCCTTCCAAGAATCCGAGCAAGATCGCGTCGTCGCCCAAGTTGCCGCATCCGAAGTATCCCGCGACCAGCAGCTTTTTCATGGGTTTGTATCCTTCGGAATCAACTTGTTGGCGAGCGGCCACAGCGCGAGGCCAATGAGTACGCCTGTCACCAGTCCAATCGCGATCCTTGTCAAACCGACCTGGACCGGAGTATGCAAATGGCACATAGTGTTCACAACGCTCGTCTGCCCGATCATACCAAGGGCGATCATTAACCCACCCAACGCGTGCCGCCGACCACCAACGGCCCCCGAGGCCGACGCCATCAGCCCGATAATCAGCGCGGGATGCCCAATCAAGAACTCCTTGGTGCGCGGTCGAGTGTTGAAATACTTCTCGAGCAAGCTCCTGAACTGAAGCTCGATCCCACTCACAGCGGCGGGATTATCGTTTCCAGTCCGCGCCAGCATCAGCCCCAATCCGAAGAGGGCCAATCCCGCCAGTCCCAGCGCGCCCCATGTGATCGGCGTCATCGCCACCTTCGGCAGGTCAAACAGGTCGCGAACCACCAGCCACCCCACCACGATGATGGGCAGGAAGTGCGCCAATTTCACGGCGAAAAATGCGTCTGCGCGCACGTAAAATGGCACCCCGTTCAGAAGTCCCGCCACGCAAAGCCCACCGACTAAACTGATCGCTGAGATCAACGCAAACTGGCCCAGTGGATGCAGCCGACCAGACTGCCGAAACGCCAGATAGGCGAGGACCGGGAATACGGTCGCGGCCAGCGTAGCCAAGTACGTCGCGTCGGACCTGAGGATGGTCAGCGCGACGATCGCGCCGACCACCCCCATCGACCCGAACTTCATGAGCGGGGAACTAAACAGCGCCAAGCTCATCGCCGCACAAACCCCCAGCACCGCTACTGCGATCGCGGGAATCACCCAGCTCGGCACCCCCGGATCTTCCCAGGTGCGCGGTGTCCCCACCGCGCCACCTTCTTTGGCGATGGCGCGAGAAATCTTAGTTAGGGAAAGTTTCAGGGAAGCCAGGGGCGTGTCCCCACCCGCATCAAATGGCCGGATCAGCAGTAGCCGCTGATTACGTTCGCTGAACGCCCTGCCGAACCTATCCACCACTTCGTTTGGGCTCATCCGTTCGATTTCTGCAGCCTGAATGGAGTGCAGTCGCACCGTATTATCTGGCCCCGCTACCGTCATCGCGGTTTCGCCGGTGAGCTTGGCAAACTCGGGCGAGCAGTAGAACATGTCAAGCTCGCGAAGGAGCTCCATCGTGTCCTTCAGGAGTGTGCGGTTGCCGAGCACCGACTCCCCCTGAGGAAGAAATCCAGTTGCTCCCTTTGCCGCCGAATCCCGCAGGATCGCGTCAATGTAAGCCATGCTCGGGCTTGTCACGTTGGAATGCCGGGCCACTAAAACCAGTCCCGCTGCCTTAACCTGACTCGCTGCCGTCTCATCCAGCCCTAGCGAAATGGAGTTGACCAGAGCCGCCGGTACGTCCATCTCGACCGACAAAACTCGAGCGGCCGAATCCGTCACGACGGGATTGCCGCCGCCTTCAAATCTCACCATCCGCCGCTGAAAGCCTTCGCGCACTTTCGGGGCGAGCTGGGTGTCCATTTTTAGTCGCCGCATCATGCCGGAGACTTCGACCGAAATGCGCCCCTCGTTGATGTAATCGCCGACCGTGGACTCAGGCAAAACCACCGCGCGCAAGCCCTGCAATTTCAACTCATCAAGCGCGTCCGCCACGGAGACCCCGGAACTTGCCGCCGCCGCCGCGATCACCTCGTATTCCAGCGCAGGCGCCGCGGATTTGTTCTTCGCCTCCACTCGGTGCCGCAGCGAAATCGAATAAAGCGACACAACAGCCGCCACCAACACGAAAGTCCAAACCCAAACCGGCAATCTATTCGAATTCTTCATCCGGAATACGCTCCAAAGTAACGCTCTTTAAGAGCTTTGCCCGCCCCCCTAAAATCAAGACAGTCACCATTCCCGCCGCAAATCCACCCGCGTGCGCCCAGTTCGCGACTCCCTCTTGCGGAAGCAAGATTTGGAAGGCGAACCAAGACGCGAGCAGGATCCAAGCCGTGATCGTGAAAGTCCAAAAAACAAATGGAAACACCATGAACTGCACCCGGTTGCCCGGAAAGAGCAGGAAATAAGCCCCCAAAACTCCACCAATCGCCCCCGAAGCCCCCAGCGTCGGGATTGATGATCCGGGCAGCACATAGATATGAGCCGCCGAAGCTACCACTCCCCAAAAAATGTAGTAGAGCGCATAGCGAACTGGCCCCAAAACCTGCTCCACTCGGTCGCCAAAGGCAAGCAGGAACAGCAAATTGCCCACCAAGTGCATCAAGTTCGCGTGCAGGAACAGCATCGTAAACAGGGTGGTGAGATCGCTGGGAGTTCCTCGGCCCGCGATGGCATCCAAAATCTCCTTCGGCTTCATCGCGAGGTCAGAAAAGATGACGCCGCCTCCGTTAAGACCACCCATGCGATCCCATAAGAAGATCACCACGTTCAGCGCGATGAGCGTGTACGTGACGTAGGGCCTTTCTTTCGAAAGCAGGTCATCGCGAAGAGGGATCATAAAGTTCTATCGATCCCAGAAGATACCGAATTGACTCTCTTGGGGGCGTTCGTTACGATCCGTCCAGTTCACAAGCCGCGAAGCATTCCGCGCCCAATTCGTGGCGATCGGGTACTCGTCCGTACCGCCACCGTCGTAGAACAGTCCTAGCCCGATCCCGCGCTCACGAAGACTATTCTTTGGCACGTCGGCACTTCGCCCGAGGGTGATGTTGCTTGCTTCGTACTTATCCGCACCGTCAAAATCCATGAACACCCCAAAGCCGTTGGCGCTACTTCCGCCTAGGCTCAAGTTCGGCGCTTTGTAAGTGTCATCGCCGAATTTATCCAGCATCATGCCGACGCTGAAATCGTGGCCAGCACCGAGCGCCATGTTCTGCGTCGCCACATATTCGTCCCGTCCGGCCTCGTCTTCGAGATACCCGATGCCAAAGTGCGCAGCCGAACCCTGGACGTACCAAACTCCGGAGTACTTATCGTTGCCCGACCGGTCCCAAAGCGCGCCGACCCCGTCCCAATAGCCCACCCCCTGACCGAAGACGCCGCAACTGTACACGTCATCTCCGTCGAGATCGTAAAGAACCCCGATGCCGCCGCTCAACGAGTGTCCATCCAGATAGTCGGCTCGCCGTCCGACCCCAGCGCCCTGGGCCATGCTCACGTTGGCCTGCGCCGTCTGCGGGCTAGGGAAGTCTAGTTCGGTGGTGTTGGCGCTGTAGGTGTCGTTGCCCTGACGGTCCACTACGGCCCCAAAGCCGCCCGGTGCCCCATGCCCTTGCACCGCGCTGAATCCCGTGTACCGGTCATTGCCCGCCAAGTCTTCGACCAAAGCCATGCCAAAGCTCGCATAGCCGATGCTGTTCGTGTAGGCATCGTAAATGTCGTTGCCGGAGCTGTCACTCAGCACCGCCACCCCCATCGTCGCGCTGGCGATCCCCGGCATGGTCGTGCGGTACAAATCATCGCCCTGGAGATCGAACAACATGCTGATCCCCATGATCGCGTTGCCCGGTCCCCAGTTGGTGCCGGTCTTGCGCGCGGTATCCGTTCGCACGGCCTTGTTTGCCAAGGTCTCGTCACTTAAGTACTTGTCGTTCCCCCGCGAATCCAGAACGATGCTCGCCCAGTTCGCGGGAGTCCGGTTGCTGGGATAGCCAATGTAGGTGTCATTGCCCGCCGAATCAATGATCAACAGCGCGGCGCCCCCGTCGTACTTGTCGTCTTTCCCTCCGCTGAATACGATATCGCCCCACCCGGTAGAAATCCGCATGCCAAAGGACTCGCTTCGATCAATGCCCAAGAGCTTGTTTCGCGCGATGGTGCAGGCGGCCGCCACGTCTTGAGCACCGGCGAAGAGATAGTTGTGATCAACCGCCTCGATGTCTCGAATCATCCGGCTTGTTCTTTCGGCGTCGTACGTGGCTGGTTCCGGAGTTCGCGAACGAAGGAACAGCGACTCCTGGTTGGGAATTCCCGCGAACGTCGCCCGACGCATCGGTGCCACATCGAGCAGCACGGTCAGTACGAGAGCCGCCGCTTGTCGAGCTGGCTCGGGGATGCTGGCCACATTCGGCATCGCGCCCGAGAGCAGATTTTCCCGCCGCATGCGCTCGAGAGTGGACTGCAGAGCACCCGGCCTATTGGCAAATCGCTCCGCCGCTTCAATTTGGTTTCCAAGGAGCGATCGGCGTACGCCCTTACCCATCATTCGCGCCCCGACCGCGAGGCTATCACCGGGTTTATCGTTGGCTCCCGCGAGTTGGTCGCGCTGCATCCCCATCAAAAACGGCAATCGCCAAGGATTTTGAATTGCGCTGTCGTAGAACAAGGTCGACTGATCTCGGTCCTGAAAGAAGCTCAAAATCTGCTCATCGAACCGCGCCGACTGCGTATTTAACCCAGCAGTACCTAGCGCGATGTCAAAGGTGTTGTCTAAACTTTGTCCCATCGAACCGGCCGCAAGGCAAATCGTCATGCACAGCGTAAAGCTTCTCATTTTGTTCATTGTTCTCGGTTTCCTCACGGCGGGGAGGAGCGGGGCGCAGGATGCTCCGGTTCAGCAACCTCCACCACCCATCGCATTTAACCCCGTAAACTTAACGGCAGACGGCCCGGTGAAGTTTTGGATGCCCTCCGCCTACGCTAGTGGCTACCCGGAGAATCAAAACGTCCCCCTCCACGTATTAGTGCCCGAGGGACCGGGACCCCACCCGACGGTCATCATCCTTCACTACTGGGGAGCCGTGGATCTCAAGGCAGAAATGGAGCTAGCGAAACGGCTCAACGGCCGCGGAATGGCTTCGGTGATCGTCGAATTGCCTTACCACCTCACGCGAGCGCCAAAGGGCACCAGAAGCGGCGAACTCGCCATCCAGCCTGACCCCGAACGTATGCGCGCCACGATGATCCAAGCTGTATACGATCTACGCAGGACTTTGGATTGGATGGAAACCCGCTCTGAATTCGACCCCAAAAGGGTTGGACTCGCGGGTACAAGCCTTGGAGCCATCGTGGGAAGCTTAGCCTTTGCGATCGACCCCCGCATCAGCGCCTACTCCTCCATCCTCGGCGGAGCCGACCTCGCCAGCACCGTTTGGGGCAGTTCTCGTCTCGTCCGAGAGCGCGAAGTGCTTCGCAAAAATGGCTGGACGCGAGAAAGCCTGGCCCAGGCCCTGCGCCCGATTGAGCCTACGGCCTACTTTAAGCCGGATGACACGCGTCCCGCCTATTTGATCGCCGCTCGGTACGACACCATCGTCCCTGTTTCAAGCTACCGAGCGCTCCAAAGCGCACTTCCGAACTTGAAAACGCTGTGGATTGAGACAGGGCATTACGGAGGTTTTGTGGTGCAGAGCAGCATCCACAATTCGGTGGTCAACTTTTTCGATAAGAGCTTCACCGGACAAGTTTTCAACGCCCCTGGTCGGCTCTACGCACCGACCCTTCGACTTGCCGCTCCCGCCAGTCTCGAATCGGGTTTGCAGGTCGGATTAGGGTTAGATTTTTGGAAGTCGGATGAGCAAGGCACGGCCTTTGGCACTTTGCTGCTGACGCCCAAGGGCCCGCAGGTCTTTATAGGCGCGAAGGTGGGTGGAGGGCTCGCGGTGGGAGCCTCCATCCAAACCAAACGCACGTCTTTGGGGATGATGTGGAGCTTTGTCCTCTGAAGCAAGCGGAACTCCTCGCCGCAGCGAGAGAGAACCTTGTGCAGACGTACTTGGGGCTTGCCCTCGGCGTGGAAGGGACTCAAGAAATCCGAACGGATTGGTGCCGAGGCACCATGTCGCTGCAGCCTTATTCCTTCTGCAACTTTGTCCTTGACCTCCGTGCCTCCGGCCCAATGATCGCTGCAGCGTGCGACCAGATCAGAGCGTGGTCAGCGAGCCGACAAGGGCTCCGCGTCTTCTCGATAACGGGAGATCAAGAGGAGTGGATACCTAGCCTGCGAAAGCTAGGATTTCATCCGCTCCATTCCCTGAAGCAGCTCGTCTGGAATCCGCCGCACGCCGAAGCCCTAGAGGCCACGCTGCTACCTATCGTGCAAGATTCGGAACGGGTCGAGGTCTCGAAGTTCATGGTCCAACAGTTTTTCGCCATGAACGAGGCCCCGTTTCGAAGGGTGGTCGTAGATGCTACGGCCAAAGCCCCCCACCAGTTGGTCGCAATTCGCGCCCAGAATTCTCTCGCGGGTGCCGCCATGCTCTCGAAGAGCCCGGGGGCACTTGGACTTTACAACGTTTGCGTGGCTCCCGGTCTTCGACGCCGCGGCTTTGGCGAAGCGTTGGTGCGGGCTGCCCAAGCCCAAGCGCAGAGCGCGCGCACCCCACTAATTTTACAGTGCGATGAAAACCTTGTGAGGTGGTACGCCAAGCTCGGATTTCAAGTATTTGGAGAAATGCAAAGCTTTCAATGCCGATTCTGATCAAAAGTTGCGTAATATAGAGATTAAGTTTTGCTGAACCGACGCGCCTTCACTCTCATTGAGTTGCTGGTGACCGTAGCCATCGTCGCGGTCATGTCGGCCATTTTGTTTCCGGTATTCATGGGGGCTCGTGAAGCCGCCCGGCAGACGGTGTGCGCGAGCAACTATCGCCAAGCTGGGTTTGCAAGCACGCTGTACCTGGGCGACAACAACGACGGGTTCTTGCCCGCAGCGTACAATGCGTCACTCTCCGCCAACTCGACTAACGATCGTCGCTGGCCCCAGCTCTTAAGAGCCTATTTGCCTGAGAGCCTCGTTTTCAAGTGCCCCAGTGATCCGACTCCTTGGCCACGTCCGCCCGCCACTTTTGACCCCGACCTCGTTACCGGGAACGCGGCCGCGTACGACTATCAGATTGCCAAGTTGAGCAACCTCGGCTACAACTACCTTTACCTCGCCCCTATCGTTAACCTGAGCGGCAGAAGGACGTCTATGCCGCGCTCAATCGGTATGGTCACTCGACCGGAGGAAACAGTATTCGGCGTCGATTCCGCGTTTGATGTGGACCAAACCGGTCGCCCTTTTGGCGGAGGCAGTCACCTGGTCGTTCCGCCTTGTCGGTTCCAGCAGAACGGGACCGCGCAAGTTGACACGTTTTTCTTTGGACAAGGCATCGAAGTCGTGGTCGCCGATCTCGCCTGGAGCAAGGACGGCAGTCAAAACTTACGCGAATACGGTGGCGCCTGGCCTTGGCACCGCGGCCGCATGACAGTACTCTTCGTGGACGGTCGCGCCAAGCCATTATCGCCCACTCAGCTCGCTCGAGGATGCAACGTCGAAAACGCATTTCAGGGCGTGATCGTCGACCCAAACAACTACAACTGGGACCTCCAGTAGGGTCGGGCAACCCAAGTACCTGCCATAATCTCTACTTGGCGCTCGCGCCATTCATTTAGGAGATTTAAACAGGACCCATGAAAGTCAGCATCATCGGCGGCGGTGGCCGCGTCGGCTCCGACGCCGCATTCGCTTTGCAACTCGGCGGAATCGTAAAGGAAATCGCCCTCGTGGACATGAACGCCGATATGGCTGCCGGCGAGGCACTTGACCTTCGCCATGGCTCCCACTACACCGCCAGCCAGGTCATCACCAGTGGCGGCGACTATGGAGTGGTCGAAGGTTCCAACTGCGTGGTCATTACCGCGGGTCTCCGACGAAAGCCGGACGAGAGTCGACTAGAACTGATCAGCCGCAACGTCGGCTTGTTTAGCACGATTCTCGACAGCCTCAAGGGTGCTAAGCTCGCCTCGGACGCCACCATCGTGGTGGTTTCCAATCCGGTTGATATCCTCACCCACCTCGCCATCGAGTCGGGGATCACCGCTCCTTCCCGAACCATCGGGCTCGGAACCGTTCTCGACACCTGCCGATTCTGCTCACTCCTCGCCGACCACTTCAAGGTTCCCGCGAAGGACGTTAATGCACTAATCCTCGGCGAGCACGGCGACAGCATGGTTCCTATCTGGAGCAGCGCAAACCTTGGCGGCGCTCCGCTTTCTTCAATTGCGGGATTCTCTCAAGAAGTCGCGACTGGCGTCTTCGAATTCACCAAGAAGTCGGGTGCCGAAGTGATTCGCCTCAAGGGCGGCGCAGGCCGCGCCGTTGGAGTTTCCATCAAGGAAGTCGTGGAAGCAATTGCCCTCGACAGCGGGCGGGTTCTTCCCGTCAGCGCGCTCCAGACGGGCAAGCTGGGAATCAGCGACATCACGCTCTCCCTTCCGACCCGAGTGGGTCGAGGCGGCGCAACCGAAATTCTCGCTCCCGGTGTTACGGAAGCTGAGAAGGAAGCCCTCCACAAGTCAGCGGCTGCCCTCAAAGATGTCTTGGGTCAAGTTAAAGCCGGCGTTTAATCCGAGCTAATTTAAAGCCCCGGCACTGCGTCGGGGCTTTTTTGTGCCGGAGTTTCGCAGTTTCGCTAGCAGTTCAGGTTCAAATCGCGTAAGATGCATGGTACGCGCGAACTTTGGGCATGCCCAAATCCGTTCAACAACCACGTTACAGAAGATGGAAGCT
Organism: Chthonomonas sp.; assembly: GCA_031425375.1. GTDB lineage: Bacteria > Armatimonadota > Fimbriimonadia > Fimbriimonadales > Fimbriimonadaceae > JAFLBD01. The sequence goes on from JANPJF010000005.1 coordinate 202,231, forward strand.
ATGAATTTACGACGACCAATGTTGTGGGGTGCGTTTGCGGCACTGCTGGGCACGACCACATTTGCGACTGCGCAGTCCCGAGCGGACTTCGCCGCCCTTCAGACGGGCGCCATTCAGTCGTTAGAATCCAGCGTTCCCGGCCTGAAGACCTTCCGCGAGGGCGATTGTATCTCCCGAATCTATGGCGCGCCCTTTGCCTTCGGTAGATCCGCCACCGAATCCGCCCAGTCATTTTTAAACGCTCATCCCAATGCCCTTGGAGGTGGTGTAGCGAACTACGTGTACGAAGGCGAACAAGACTTGATGACTGGCAAGTTCACTGCCGTTTGTTTCAACCAGTTCGTCAACGGCGTTCCGGTAGACCTGGGCGGCGTAACCCTCCTCGTTCGTAACGAATCCAACTTTCCGCTCGTGCTCGCCGTTAACTCCAGCGAAACCGTAGCCCCCATTGGCACAAAGCCTATCTTCACGGAAGCGATGGCAATTGAAGCCGTAGCAAAGCAAAACGCACGGCTGACCATGTTTAGCTCGCCTGCGCTCGCCATCCACCGAGGCGAGTCCGAGAACCGACTGGCGTGGCAGTTTGAGGCCGAGTCCCCCTCGCTAAGCCAACCCGAAAAGTTCAAGGTCTTCGTAGACGCCATCACTGGAGAAATCATCGAGTGGCGCGACCTGATTTGCTACGCCGATGTCACCGGCTCTGTCCGTGGCTATGCGACACCGGGTCTTCTCCCCGACCAAGGCAATAACCCCGCCGTCTTGACCAATCTTTTCGGGGCCAAAACCACGATTGCTGGCGTTTCCACCGCCTACACCGACTCGGCGGGCAACTTTACGCTCTCGAACCCCGGCACCACCCCCGTGACCGTCAATTCCACGCTCGAAGGCCGGTGGGTTAGAGTCGTGGATAATACGAGCACCACTCTGGCTTTCGCGCCGACGGTGACCCCGCCGGGCCCGGCGGATTTCGTATACAACGGCGCACCCAGTGTGATGACCACCTCCCAGGTCAACGGGCTCATTCACACAACCATCGTCCACGACTTTGTGAAGTCTGTCAACGCATCCTATCCGGGCGTCGACATCCAAATGCCTTGCAATGTCAACGTCGCGGGGCAAGGAAACGCCTTCTACAACGGCAGTTCGATCAACTTCTACAATGCGGGCGGCGGGTATCCCAACACCTGCTACAGCACGGTGGTCTACCACGAATACGGTCACCACATCGTCAATGTCGCTGGCACTAACCAGGGTGGCTATGGCGAAGGGATGGGTGACGTCACCGGAATCTTGATCACCGGCGACAACCAACTCGGCCGAGATTTCACTGGCCAAGGCAACGGACCACTTCGAAACGCGATCAATACCATCATGTACCCGTGCAGTTTGCCCATCCATACCCAAGGGCAAATCATGGCGGGCAGCTTCTGGAACACCTTGCAGGAAATGAACGCAAATCTTGGCACCGCCGCCGCCATGAGCACGCTGCGACCGCTCTGGTTGAACAGCATTCTCCTCCGCCCCCCGTTCATCTCCCGGGCGATCACCGTGGACGTCTTGACGCTGGACGACAATGACGCGAATCTCAACAACGGCACACCAAATTACGATGAGATTGCCGCCGGTTTCGGAGCGAAAGGGATGAATGCGCCAGCGGTGAATCGCCTCAACATGGCGGCGGTTTCGCTCCCACCGCAGATCGTCCAGCCGAGTGAATCCGCCGCGCTATCGCGCTCCGGTCTTACGTTTGTCGTGAGCCTGAGCGATAACCTCGAGACCGTCAATCCCAACGCAGTACGCTTGCGGTACGCGACAGGAACTGGTGCGTACACCACCGTCAACATGGTGCCTATAGGAGGAAACCAATACCGCGCATTCTTGCGAACACCCGCGACGGGACAATCGCTCCGATACTTCGTTGAGGCCACTACTCAGCAGGGCAACTACTTCTCCGGCCCGGTCGGCACTGCCACCCAATTCAACTCGGTAGTTGTAGCCAAAAAGGTCACGCCCATCTTCACGGATACGTTCGACACCGATCTGGGCTGGACGTTCGCTAACGCCAGTTCCCTGACGAGCGGTGCTTTTGAGCGTGGAGACCCCAACGGTAGCGTCTTCGAAGGGGCTCCGGCCAATCCCGAAGATGACTCTTCCGACGCCGGCACGTTCTGCCTGTTTACGGATCAAGGGGCGGTGGCGGCCGCCGCCGGCACCGCTGACGTGGATGGCGGGCCGGCTTACGCTTACTCCCCGACGATCAACATGACGGGCGGCAACGCCATCTTGGAGTTCAGCCACTGGTTCTACAACAACCTGGGCGATGACTGCCTGAACGTGTGGATATCCAATAACAACGGTGCCACTTACATCCCGATCTTCGGCCAAATCCGCAGCGGCTCGAGCAACACCTGGAATCGACAATCCATCGTTCTGGGCAACCACATCGCACTCACCAGCCAGATGAAAATCCGCGTCACCACCTTCGACACCGCGACCGCGAATATCACCGAAGCCGCAATCGACAATGTCGTTGTGAAGCGCCTGCAATAATCCGAAACTAGCCAGACCTCCGGCATGGAGGTCTGGCTTTTGGTCGATTTCTAAACAATTTCATTCGATTGCTTCCGGAATTGAAAAAAAGCCTTTACTATGAGAGTCAGGCACTCGGATGTGCCTTTTCTTACTAAAGGACTCTTATGAACAGAAAGACTCTGAGGATCATTTCTCTTTCAATTACTTTGGGAATTGGGGGCGTTGCTGCCACGAGTTGCGGAGGCGACGCGATTTCACCCGATGCAACCGCCGTCCGCTTCCCGGACATCATGCGCCGCACATGCGCCACCGTTGAGCCGTCTCAATCGAAGATGGCTTCGATCGAACTGGAGCTGGCCGATGCGGTCCCAGAGCGAGCCGGTGGAAACATCACCATCCCGGTTTACGTGCATGTGATCACCAACGGAACTGCAGGCGCAGTCAGTGACGCCGCGATCGCCAACTAGATTAGCGTCCTCAACACCGCTTATGCCGGTGCCCAGCCGGGCGGCGGTTTCAACACTTCTTACCGCTTCCAGCTGATCGCCACCAGCCGAACATCGAATGCTAGTTGGTACACCGCTGGACCAGGAACCACCGCAGAAACGCAGATGAAATCTGCACTGCGTCAAGGGAGCGCGGATGACCTCAACATGTATTTGAACAACATGGGCGGCGGCCTTCTGGGCTGGGCGACTTTCCCATGGGAGTACGCGGCAAACACTGCCAAGGACGGCGTTGTGGTGCTGTCCGCCTCACTTCCCGGCGGATCTGCGGCTCCCTATAATCTGGGGGACACTGCCACTCATGAAGTCGGTCATTGGCTCGGGCTGTATCACACCTTCCAAGGTGGATGCTCCACGAACAACGACTTTGTTTCGGACACCCCGGCGGAGCGTAGCCCCACTTATGGCTGCCCGGGAACGAAGAACACGTGCTCCGGCAACCGATTCCCTGGCAACGACCCGGTGGAGAACTTCATGGACTACACCGACGACGCATGCATGTATCGGTTCACCACGGGCCAAAACACCCGCATGGACAGTGCTTGGAGCACCTACCGAGCCAATCGCTGATCTGAATCCCAGCATTGAGCCCCCTCACGCGTTGCGTGAGGGGATTTTTTAGGCCCCGTAGGGCACCCAGACGTTCTTCACCTGAACCGCGTGGCGGAGGAATTCTCGGCTTGGGGTTGCCATCCAGTCGGTGCCCTTTGGACACCAGGTTTGCTTGAGATTGGCGGCGCTGAGGCGCTCGGTCAGCTCGCCGTTCGGGCCGAAATTCCAGACGGCCATCACGCCGTCGTGTTCGAGTAGAGTTTTCTCGACCTCATCCAGTGTCCCGGTGACGATGTTCAACACCCCGCCCGGCAAATCACTGGCGTCGAGCACTCGATAGAGCTCGCATACGGGAAGCGGATTCGAGCGAGAGGGAATAGCGACCACCGCATTGCCCATCGCGATCAGCGGCGACACCGCTGAAACAAATGCCAACAGCGGAAACTCGTCGTCGCACACCACACCACAGGTTCCGATCGGCTCATTGCGCGTATAAACCAGCCCCCGCATCGGCACCTGGTGCACCAGCCCATCGTGCTTATCCGCCCAAGCCGCCCAATACATCAGCCGCTCGACAGATGCCTCGAATTCGAGATCCGAAACTCCCACCCCCGCAAAAGTCGCCCGCTCCGCCTCCAGGTTCTCGGCGATGTAATACAAAATCTGCGCGCGCTGATGTCCGGCCGCCTTAGACCATCCCCCCAAAGCGCCCTCCGCTGCCTCCACAGCATTCCGAATATCCTTCCGATTCCCCCGCCCGACCTCTTGGCCGTGAATGGTCAGCGAATAGCCCCCGTCCGGACGAGCCTGCTTGCCGTTGATGTAGAGTTTGTGGGTTCGGTCGATTGGGTTCGGATTTGTTTGGGTTTGCGCGGATTGGTTAGGCCCAGAATCCAAACCAACCGAACCAACCCCAACCAAACCCGACACTGGCCGAAGATACTCAAACAACCCCTCCCGTCCCCCTTCTCGCCCAAACCCGCTCTCCCGATAGCCGCCAAAGCCCGCCGCGGCATCGAATTGGTTCGAACAATTCACCCAAACCGTTCCCGCCTTGATACGCGCGGCGATGTCGTGGGCCAGATTCAAATTCTCGGTCCAGACGCTGGAAGCCAATCCATACACCGTGTTGTTCGCCAAGGCAATCGCCTCATCCGGCGTCCTAAATGTCATCGCCACCAAGACCGGGCCGAAGATTTCGACTTGCACCACCGAGGACGCCGGCCCCACGTCGGTCAATAACGTCGGCGGGTAATACCAGCCCTTTTCCGGACACTTAAAAGATGAGGGTTGGAATTTACAAGCTCCCTCGGCCACCCCTTGATCCACCAATTCGGTGATGCGGTCGAGCTGAACCCGGTCCACAATCGCGCCCAAATCCACGGATTTATCCAGCGGATCGCCCACGCGCAGGTTTTCCATCCGCGCGCGGACCTTGGCGTACACCTTCTCGGCCACGCCTTCTTGCACCAGCAGACGCGAGCCGGCGCAGCACACTTGGCCCTGGTTGAACCAAATCGCGTCCACCATGCCCTCCACCGCGGCGTCGAGGTCGGCATCTTCGAAGACAATAAACGGGGATTTTCCGCCTAATTCTAGGCTTAATTTCTTCCCCGTTCCCGCCGTGACCGTGCGCAGAATGCGCCCGACTTCGGTCGAACCGGTGAACGCCAGCTTATCCACGTCCGGATGCGCGACGAGCGCTTTGCCCGTTTCGCCGTCGCCGGTAATGATGTTCACCACGCCCGCCGGCAAACCCACCGTCGCACATATTTCCGCGAATAATAGGGCGGTTAATGACGTAAATTCGGCGGGTTTCAGGACCACCGCGTTGCCCATCGCGATGGCGGGGGCGATCTTCCACGCCATCATTAATAAAGGAAAATTCCACGGAATAATCTGCGCGCAAACCCCCACCGGTTCGTATCCCGAGAATTCCTCGTCGCGCAGTTGCGCCCATCCGGCGTGGTGGTAGAAGTGCCGCGCCACCAGCGGGATGTCGATGTCGCGCGTTTCGCGGATCGGCTTGCCGTTGTCCATCGTCTCCAGCACCGCGAAGAGGCGCGAATGCTTTTGAATCTGCCGCGCAATCGCATACAAAAACCGCGCCCGCTCGGCCCCGGTCAGGGCTTGCCATGCGGGCAACGCCTTTCGGGCCGCCGCCACCGCCTGGTCCACTTCCTGCGCGCTCGCCTGCGCGATCTTGGCCAGGGGCTCGCCGGTGCTGGGGTTGAAGCTGTCAAAGTGCCCGCTCCCCGGGTGCCATTCGCCGCCGATGAAGTGCCCAAACGCCCCGCCGTGCCCCCCAATCCACTCCATCCCCAAGTTCGCCGCCTCCGGCGCCGGTCCGTAGTCGAGGGTCTGAAAGATGTCTTTGACGGTCATGTGCGTACCTAAGTATAGCGTCCCGACCCTCCGTACTCAGTCCCGTCTGTGAAGTTCGACACATTCGCAATTCGTGGAGTCGGATTCGTTGGTCGAAGGATCCATTTTAAACCTAAAATTCCACGGATGCGTCGGATTCGACGTTTGCGCACACTTTTACTTTTCGTTTTAAGCGGACGGTCATTGTGTCATCGGCTACCTCCTTCACTTAAGGAGGCCTTGGCACAACCAAGTGTCAACTCGCGTTCAGAACCCCATCTCCCAAATTCGATCCCCCCATCCCTGGACGCCGATTGTCTGCCCCCAAACCCTAAACCCTATTGCCCAAACCCTCTTTTACTATCCCCACGCCCGTTTATCCATCGACCGAACGCCTCTCGGCACGTGCCGAACGCACTTCGCCATGCACCGAGAAGCACCAATGTTCTGATGCCAAGCCGCTAGACCACGCTCAGATCCAACAGCACAGGGTTCTGTTCTAGTACCTTCGGCTCAGGTGCATAGTTCGTGATCAGCACTTCAATGTTTGGTACCCGAGTGCTCCCGCCCTTCGTTGTTTCCATTCCCGAGGCGGATGAAACCTCGAACATATGGCAACCCTCGAACATGGCCCTTACTTCAGGAGAGTCGTAGGAAGAGTAAATCCACTTTGCCTTGGTTTTACTCAGGCGGGAGGCCAATTCGCGGTGCAAATCCCATTCCCGCATGTTGTGCGCGTAGTTGCATCCATTGCCGGGATAAGGTGGGTCGACGTACATGACGACACCCTCACGATCGTAGCGATCGATGCACTCGCGCCAGTCTAGACACTCAATGAGTACACTACTCAGTCTCTCATGGACCGGCTCGATTCGACTTCGTAAGGTCCTGAGTGCGCCGACCAGTCGGTTACCACCGCCGCCATCGGAGACACTAGTTTGGAACCGCGGATAATTCAGTTCACCACCCCACCCCGCCATGATCAAATAGTAAAAGCGATGGGCTCGCTCAACGTCTGATAACGTTTCGGGGTCCAAGTCGGCCAGTCTTTCAAATTCAGCTCGTGATACCAATTCAAGATCAAACGACCGTACAAAGTCCTCAGGAGCGTTCTTCACCACTCGGAAGAAACTCATCAGGTCTTGGTCAATGTCGTTCAGAATTTCCACGTCGCTTGGCTCTTTCCCGAAAAGGACCCACGCAGCACCACCAAAAAGTTCCAAGTAGCACGTGTGCTGAGGAAGCAGGTCAATGATGTACTTCCGTAGCCTGGATTTGCCGCCAACCCATCGGAAAGGGCTGCGCATGGGCTCATGCCCATTCGCCACGCTCGGTATTTTCGATCTGCTTTTGCTTGCCATTGTCGCTATTGGAGACATTCTAGCACGTTTTCTGGAGGGAGTCAATACCCGAGCTCACTAAATTTGGAGAAAAGCTCAAGGCTCTGCGCACGGGCCAGGGCCTTACTTTGAAGGACTTGGCCAACGAACTCGGACTTGAGTCTCACTCCTATCTCAGCGAACTTGAAAGCGGAAAGAAGCTTCCTTCCGCCTTACTGGTATTGCGTGCCTCCCGGCTCTTCACTGTGCCGACTGATTACCTTTTAAAAGACGAACAGGCCCTGGATTAAGAATGATCAAACTCCCCTTTGCAGACAGAGCACCAACCCCAGCGGAAGTTGAGCGAATAAGACTTCTTCTGTCGACATATCAGGACGGCAGCGGCATGGAGCGAGGTGGCCTCCTGCCCGGCTGGCGAGACTTTGAGCGTTGCGTTGCGCTGGCACTCGGCGGGGTCGCCGCCGAGTCAAAAACATTTTTCGACGTCGCCCTTCATGATCCAACCTCAGAGAAGCGACCGCTCTACGGCCTATCATGCAAAATGCGAGGTGAGCTTGCTCGGTTCGAAAGAGATGGAAGAGCAACAATCGAAGTCTCAAATGCAAACGGAGACTTTTGGCGAGCGCTGAACGCTGCGGGCCTTACTCAGGCGAATTACGAAACCGATCCAGCATTGGCAGGGCGGACGGTTGTGGGGGTTATCGATTCCATGAAATCGGCGAATGATAAATCGAACGGCGGGCGGTTCGATACGACGAAGTCTTACTATCTGGTGCTGCTGTGGAACAAAAAGTTGGAATATCAGTTGTTTCAATATCCACTGAATTGTCTAGCGGCGTCGGCCTTGGCCTGGCATATTCCTAAAGACAAAAAGGATGTTACGAAATCGTCGAGAAGACTTAGCGGGGACGACAAAATCGGAACTGCCGTTGAGTGGTACGGAATGTCAGGTGGGCAGTTAAAATACTATCCGCCCGAGAGTGCGGCGGTATGGAAATCTAGTAAGTTTAGACTGGAGCCTGTTCCCGCAGGAACATCCGCACATCTCGCAAAAGCTGCAACATACTTTCCAAAGCAGTGGGCCGCCGTTAAGCTGTAGTCCGGTACCGAACATGAGAGTCGATCCCATTCGGCAAATTGAGACCCAAATCGACATGGCTTATCGCGAACTCCCTCTGTTCGCTGCGCCCGTTGGATCGGCGGTCATGCCGGTGTTGCTCGCTTACGACAGCATGTTTATGGTGGATCAGGAGGCACGAATGCGCGGCGCGTACACCGTCGGGTCATTGCAGGCGTTTCGTTTACTCAGAGAGGGATTTATTGAGACCGTCCGCTGGCTTCAAACTGAGAGGCAATTGGAGCGTATTGATACCCGTGCAGTTTCGGAAGAGGAAATTGCAAGGGCTTGTGCACCATTCGAACCTGCGGCGAACTACTCCATCGTTTCGGACTTCTACCGGATGTACGGCCGAGGCATGGTCTCAGCTGAACTGAGGAACGAGCTCACGGTCAGATTCGATTACCTTCCTGGATTGAGCGGGGTGCCGCATGGTCTGCACTCAATTGGTTTCGGCGAGTGCGAGAAACTGACTCACGCCGAGACGATCAACGGTGAGCTAATCGACACCGTGAGAGATCACTTCGATTTCGTGCCTCACACCTATCGAAATGGGCGAATTTATCTCGCCTTTCCGGAGAAGTTGTCATGTGAATTAGCGCTCAGGTTCTACGGCACATTCTACGATACTGATGACCTTTTTTCCCCTACAGACGACCTCGGTGGCATAACACTTGTGGATTTTATGACCGTGTTCTCGGCGCTGCGGTTCTGGAGTGAGTGCTGCCTGATAAAGTATATGGCATCTACAATCGAGGGAATGCCTCAGGAGCAATGCATGCCCACCCAGGTGGTTCCCCATAGCTTCCTCGTCCGAAAGCTCGCCTCAGTGACTGGCCTATGTCGTGATTTAGTGGCAACTGCTGTCTCGCTCTTGTCAATGAGCCAGAGCGACGGGCGGGCCGATGTGATAATTACGCCTCTGATTAATCGGGCGGAACTTGTCGCATGGTCTTGTTATGCTCTTTGCAGTAGTCGTCAGCCGCGGAATGTGCTTAGGGCTCTTGCCCGTTCGCCCATTTCTAAATCGAGGGCAGACAACCTCATCGGCAAACGAGAGGCACGGATGCTTGAATTGCTGACATCGCATTTCGATAGATTCGGATGGATCTGTGATCTGAACATACGCGCCGATGGTCTTGGCGAAGTGGACTTCGTTGCTGTGCACCGTGAGTGTTTATCAGCTGCTCTTTTTATAGAGATAAAAATGACGCTCCACCCAGATGAGCTCAATGAAACGTTTGCTGTTGAGGAAGCGCTTTCCCACGGTCAGCGACAGGCAAGTAAGTTTGCGTCAACGTTTCTGGGTCTCAGTGATGATGCCAAAGCACGTTTGTCGAGGAAGATCGATTTGGCCGCCATTAAAATCGTCAGGTGCATTGTTATCACCCCAAGCGCGGAAACGACCGGCAATTTTAATCATGGCGATGTCCCCTGCCACGCGTGGTTCACTCTGGCTCGTGAATTAGCCCCGGAGTCCTATTCCAGCGTCGATTCTTTCTATTCCGCTTGCAAAGCGATGGCTTGGCGCGAGCGCTTGCAACTTGGCGAGCACAGCCACGTAGCCTACTCCGTTGGGAAGTTCCGGTTCGACATTCCTTGCTACGCTTTGCCCCCTGATTGAGTTTTGATTGCACCCGCACCGGAGAGCCGATTACAGATTTTCATACAGGACCTCCGAGAATCTCCCTCGGACAGCTCGGATCTCGTTTCGAACATCGCTTTGAAACTCAAGCTCTGCATTCTCTGGGTCGCGGACCGGGGATCCGGATATCACGCCTGAAGTCAATAGTTCCAGATGGAGTGCGCTTAAAAGCGAGTCGTAAGTTCGAATCTCGGCAAATGTGGCCGCCCGATTCCAAGACCGCTTTAGTCTCCGCTGCTCTTCGGACAATTCGAAGGTACGTGCCCGGTCGATAAGAAGGACGGCAGTCGGTTCGGAAAACTCTTCAAGTTTGAAAAGGTCCCGCATCACGCCTTGATATTCGCCGCAGAAATTTCTATACGCCATCATTTGAAGGACGCCGCCATTTGCGATGTTCGAAAGCCTGCTTTTTCCGCCACTACCTGAAAAGAGCTTCTGGTTGGGGCTTTTGAGTTCGATTACATACCAAGACCAGCCATCCGAATTTTTGCCGCCAATGATGAAATCCGGTATCTGGCCGTGACGGACGCCGGGAATGTGCGGCGAAATCTGCTGCTTGCTCACAACTACGAAATTGTGGTGGCCCGTTCTGTATGTGGACAAAAAGTGGCGCCAGAAGTGGGGGTGCGCTTCCAGATAGGCATGTATTCGCGTTTCGCTTCCTGCGTCGACGAGTTCTATCAGACGGGCATATTCACCCAAAGTCACCGACTGCGGGCTGGGATATTGAGCTAAGCGAATAAACGCAGGTTCCATATGCGCAGTGTACATCAGGCTCAAGGCGAAACGGCTTAAACTATTCTCTCGCGAAGCCCTCCAGTATTCAACTGGTTTTCCAACAATCCAAACAAAGGGCGAGCCGCCCAGGAGGATAACAAAAACAGGCTTATGGCCAATTCCTTTGATAAATATAGCGATAGCACACTCAACAGCAAGATCAGTGCGATGACTAGCACCCTCATCGAGAAACCTCTCGAGTACGGCCTCACGCTGGACCAGGTGGAGGAACTGCAGGATGCGAACACCGCCTTCAATCTTACGATTGAGATTGCGCAGCTCGCCGATCAGAACAAGCTTGCGGCCTTTCAGGCGAAGTTTGCTCAGCGCGCAGAGTTGCTCACCATTTTGGGGAGCCTCACCAAGCGCGTTTACGGTGATCCGAACGTGGACGATAAGGCGTTGACCGACGCCGGTTTCGCCACACGCCCGGGCAAGCCTCAGTACCGAACCCCCAACGCGCCGACGAATGCGACGGCGACGGTGGCGGGGCCGAGCGAGGTGCTCATCAAGTGGAGCCGCAACGGGAATCCTTCCCCGACGCAGTTCATCGTCGAGCAACAAACGCCGACCGGATGGATTCAAATCGCTTCCGTCACGTCGTCGAAGTTCATCCACTCGGGCATCGTTGCCGGCGAGCCGCAGACGTATCGCGTCTACGCGCAGCGCGGCAATCGGCGCAGTTTCAACTCAAACGAAGCGGCGATTTGGAGCGAATCGGAGGGCTCCGGTCTCAGTTTGGCTGCATAAGCAGCCCGCTTCCCCGACCCCGTGCGGCAAGCCCGCCCGCCCCTCCTCCGAGGGGCGGGCGTTTTATTTTAACTTCGGAGAGTTTGCATAACGAACTGCGCAAAGAGATCGGTCATTTTCCGTAGAGACGACGCATCGCCTCGTGCCAGTGCACGAGTCCGCTCGACGTGCGCATGGGCTTTTTGCGAGCGATGGCGAAGGCGGAGTCGTAAAGGGGCGTCACGTCTTTGGTGACGATAGCCCGAATTCGTGCCCGACGTTCCTCTTCAAGAATGGCGTAGCCAATCTCGCGACGGGCGAATTCCTCGCGCATGGAGACTTTTACGTCTTCGGGGTATTCAGCCATAAATCAATGCTACCGCGAAAGTGGAGGCAGGCAGCATATTCTTGAGTCTCTGGCTACCTGAGAGCCTGATTGAACAAAAAAAGGAGGGCAAATGCCCTCCAACAAGAATTCAACCTAAGACCAAACTTATGGGCAGGCGATCATGCCTTGCTTCCACGGATCCCACATGGAATCGGTGACGTTCGGCTTGAGCAGTTCGGTGACGAGGCCCTTGCTCGGGCGGCTCTTGGCGCTGGTGTCGGCCATGATGACGTTCAAGGAACCGCTCCATCGCTGGTCGATCAGCTTCTCGGCTTCGACGTCGGTCGGCTCGTTGGCCGCGCCGTTCCATCGGAAGAGGTAGCTGTTGCCCAGGTTCTTCCAGTACTTCTGTCGGCTGGAGCTGGTGCAGGCGTTGGTGTAGTTCGGGGCGCCGGCGAAGCGTCGGAGGTTGCCGTTGAACTTCGGCAGCACGTTGTAGTAGCTGGCGTCCACGATCACGAGGGTGTTCGAAACGTTCTCGATCTGGCCGAGGTTCATCGGCGAAATGTCGGCTTCGAAGATGATCGTGTTGAGGCCGTAGCTGTTATTTCCGCCGTAGCTGCGGAAGGCGGGCTCGGTCACGCCGGCGGTCTTCTCTTCGTCCACCCATGCGCCTGGCTTGCCCGGGCTCTTGAAGAGGTCGACGCTCTTAGTGTAGGGGTAAAGCAACTGGCTCCAGAAGGTGACTGGGCGGGTGCTGGTGCCGAAGTTGGTGTTGCAGTCCGGTCGCGCGGCGGCGACACAGGCGGTGTAGGCCGGGTTCGGGACGTTGTTGCGATACGGGTAGAACACGTCGTCCGAGTCGTTGATGTAGAGCTGGGTGGCAATTCCGATCTGTTTGGATTGGGAGAGCCCAACGGTCTTCTTGGCGGCGTTTCGAGCCTGCGCGAAGACGGGGAAGAGAATGGCTGCAAGGATCGCGATAATGGCAATCACGACCAGCAGTTCGATAAGCGTAAAGCCTTTCCGATTCATGGGTCCCCGGATTTTGGTCTTGGAAGGTTAACGAAACGTTAACGGAGCGGTGTTCGGCGATCTGTTTGCTGGCACTCGCAGCCCATCAGGTAGCCTGCGCCGGTTATGGTCGATGTTACATTTGACTGCTTTCTAGATGCGGGTGGAAAGGATCCAGATGCGCATAGTCCGTCCTTGCGGCGCTTTCATAAGCTCTTGTGGAGCAAGCCGTTGCCGAGCGGCGAATTGTTCGATCTCGACATCTCTGGTCCCAAACCCTTCTTGGTTTACAACAACTCGGAAGAATCTAGCTTGACTAGCGATTCGATAACGCACTCGTACCGAACCCGACCAACCATAAGGCCACTGATTGACCTATTGCCATCGCCGCTACGGGAGTACGCGAGCGCACCCCCATGGCGTATCGCGGAATGCACTCTCTTTCCGGGCAAGCGAATCGAGGGAAAGAACACGATTAACGGCGCCCGGGGAATGAACTCCAAGATTGATGACTGCTTCGATTTGACCCTCGAGTGCATTCGACGGCACTATGACGGAGAGGAGAGTCCGCTTATGGAGGTTTTGAATCGCTACGGGTACTTCTTCAGTTTCTTCGATAATTTCGAAGGCTACGTTGACTTCTTTCTACTTCAGGACCTCGTTTCCGAGGATTACGGAGAGATCAAATTTTACTTGCCATTCCAAAACTTCGAGGGAAAACCGCTGCCTCAGGACCTTACGTCGTACGCGGCCTATCTCGAGGGTATGACAACGTTTACTAAAGCTCGATCCCAACGTATCACCATGTGGTGTGAAGAGAACTTGCCATCATGATCCGACCAGCGACTGAGAATGACGCAGCCGTGATCGCGGCTTTTTACTGCGATATCCGGCGGGATATCGTGCCCGTCATCCACCCCGAGCACGAAGTCGCGGAGTGGATTCGGACGGCCATGATTCCGCGCCGAAGCTCTTGGGTTTGGGAGGAGGGCGGCGAGGTCGTGGGATGGCTGGACGTGCACGATGGCTGGGTGAATCAGCTCCAATGCGCGCGCGGGGTGACCGGAAAAGGCATTGGCAAGCGCCTCCTCGATTTCGCCAAGGAGCGCTCGCCCGAGGGGCTCCGATTGTGGGCTTTTCAAGTCAACGTGGGTGCCCGCCGATTCTACGCTCGCGAGGGGTTTGTCGAAGAGTACTTGGGCGACGGAACCGACAACGAGGAGGGCGAACCAGACGTCCGGATGGTGTGGAGCGGGGACTAGGCCTTCCGCCGCCGTAACAGAGCTACGACTCCGAGCGACAGGCCGACCATCGAGAATGGCTCTGGCGCGAGGAGGACGTGGACGTCCACCACGTTATCTGGCAGGGAGGTGATGTTGATGGATCCGGACGCCGCATTGAGCGAGGGGTCCCAAGTCGTCATTTCGTAGACCGCTGCGACCGTCCGGCGGAAAGTGTAGATTTGATTGGAGTGACCGTAGGCCGCCGCGACAGTTCCGCTCGGGGCCAATGGGGTGGACCAGGTGTTTAGTGGGGCGACAGTACCTGCCGGGTTGGCGAGGTAGTTTGAGGACGGCACACTGAACTCGCCCGCATGATTGAACTGGTTCCCCGAGCTAATCAGCGTCTTGGCCACACCGACGACGCTGGACGAAGCGAGCACGAGGGTGCTGATCGGCGCAGTTCCACCTGCGGTGTAGGTCAACAGGAGATATTCCGATAAGCCGCTGGTGCTGTTCACGCGCCTGGCGAGGCCATAAGAGAAGCCGTTCGGCATCTCGATAAAATCCAGCGCGGTTTGGCCCGCGGCAAGAGTTCTAACCCTTAATAGTGAGCCGTTATTGGCGTCGTACGTCGCGAACTCTTGGGTGGTGGACCATTGGCCCGAAGCCAGGACCGTTCCCGAGAGTCCCAATGAAACGTGATTGTAGTTGGCCAGATTTCCGAATCCCAACCCGCGTTTGTAGCTGCCGGTGCTGTAGTCGAATACCGCCACCCCTTTGCCGCCTGCGTGGAGCACGAACGCTTCGCCCGTAGACTGCTGGCCCACTACGGACCTCAATCCGGTGATTCGGCCCTGCCCAAACGAGCCAAGCGGAATGTGATTCTCGACGTCGTAGCGGTAGACCAAATTCGAGGTACCGAAGAGGCCTAGCTCAAAGCTGGCCGACGCCTGGGCGCCCAACGCCATAATGCTCGCGAGGATCAGGCAGGGTTTTATGGAACTCACCCCTACATCTTATAGGATTTCGACTGGAAGTGGTTGTCGCCGTCATGATGATCATAATCCGTCCATGAATCCAATATGGGTGACTCACGAATCAGATTTGTTGGCCGAAGCCCGGCGGCTGATGGAGGACTATCAGACCGAACTCGGGGTGGACTTGTGTTTTCAGCAGTTTGATGAGGAGATGGCGACCCTTCCAGGGCGCTACGGTCCGCCGGATGGGGCGCTTTTGCTGGTCTCAGTCGATGGGCGGTACGTGGGTTGTGGAGCCCTCCGCGACTTAGGTGGCGGAATCGTCGAGGTGAAGCGCATGTACCTCGCGCCCGAGGTGCGAGGGCAGGGAACGGGGAAGCGGCTACTGGCAGAACTGCTCACCAAGGCGCGGGAGCTCGGATATCAGACCGCGCGTTTGGATACATTGAGGCGGCTGGCTCCGGCGGTTAAGCTGTATGAGGACGCCGGATTCAAGCGCATTGCGCCCTACAACCCGAATCCGGAGGACGACATCGTGTACTACGAACTGGCGCTATGAACCGGGACCGCCACGGTCTTAGAAGACACCATCGCGGAAGCCAAAATGCACACGCACCCCGCCAGCAAGTACGGAGCGGCGAACCAAACGTCAAATAGTGCGCCGCCCAAAATCGGGCCGAGAATGAAACCGATGGAGCGTGCCCCTTGGAGCAGGCCGAACAACTCGCCCTGCCGATCCTCCGGCGTGAGTTTGCTGCAGAGACTATTGATCGTAGGGTTGGCTAATCCCGCACCGATCGCGTAGAGCAAACTAAAAAACAGCATCACCGCGATCCACGCGGCCGGAATTGGGAACAGATACGCAAACGGAGTCAGGGCAAGCCCCAGCCCTTGCAAGAGATAGGCGCCGCGCAGCAGGTTTTTGTCGTTGATTCGCTTCGCCGCCCAGCCGATCAGATACGCCTGAACCAAGAAGCCGATGGCGGACTCGAACCCAAAAATGATGCCGAAATGCGACTGATTGAAATTTAATGTGCGCTCGATGAGCCGCCCAAATGTGCCCTCCAAAGTCGCCAACGAGAACCAGGCGATGGCTGAGATGATGACCAGAGCTCGGACCTGCGGAAGGCTCTTGAGGAGGCGAAGATCAAGGAACGGTGTCTTCGTTTTTTCACCCGCAACCTTCGGTGCCACCTTGGGCAACATCAGGAGTAGCAACACCCCGCCGAACGCAGAACAAGACCCGGCGATCCACCCCACCCAGTGGCTCCCCAGCGTGTGCCCCACAAAGCCGCCCAAGATTGGTCCTCCGATCAAGCCGGTGGTGATAACCGCACCGATCTTTCCCATCGCCCCGGTGCGCTCTTCGGTGCTCGTGCCATCCGCCACTACCGCCTGCGCAACCGCCACATTGGCCCCGCCGAGCCCGGAGAGAACTCGGCTAAGCAACAGGAAAGGGATGCCCTCAGCGAAGCCGTACATCAGCATCCCCGCCGCCGAAAACCCCGTGCAGACGAGCAACACCGGTTTGCGACCAAGGTGGTCGCTCGCCTTGCCCCATCTTGGGGACACCAAAAGTTGGACGATGAATGTGCTGGAGAGGATGACTCCGATCATCCATCCGGGGGCCCCCAGCTTTTCGGCTCGAATTTGGATGTCCGGAATCAGCATCCCGAATCCGAAGAGATCGAGGAAAATCGCCACGTAAACCGCCAGCAACCAGGGGGGAGTCTTAACCAACGGCTACATTATCCCGTAGCTGCGATCATCGGTGGCTCGGTGGAGTCAAAATAGAGTGGTCCATGAACAAAGTTCTTTTGTTGGCTTGCATGACTCTGCCTTGGGTGCTCGCGGGGCAGGCGACCCAAGACTCGGTGGTCCAACTCACCGAACGGCCAACGGAACTCAAGTTCGACTCTCAACACGGTTACCTCAAGTCCGTTCTGAAGGAGCTTAAGATCAGCGAGGAATCGCAAGTGTTGGTCTTCTCAAAGACTAGCCTTCAAGCTGACCACATCACTCGCAAGACGCCTCGAGCGATCTACTTCAACCAAGACACCTACGTTGCGTGGATTCCGGGGGCGCCCTTGCTCGAAATCATGGCGGTCCACCCTAGCGACGGGATCCGGTTCTACACCCTCGAAAACGCAAAACCGATGGCTCGCGCTACGTTCCAACAGGAAACCAACCAGTGCTTCCGCTGCCATGGGGGACGAGTGGAAGGGATATCTCCGACGCTCTTTGCCCAGTCTAGCCACGTGCCGGAGAGCGGCTACCCCCGCGCCTTTGTGCGCAGCGTGCAGGTCACGCCGCGCACTCCGATCGCCCAACGTTGGGGCGGTTGGTACGTCTCGGGCCAGCACGGCACGATGCGCCACATGGGCAACGTTGTCAGCACCGGGACGGACAAGGCTCCAAAGCTGGATACGACAAAGGGTGCCAATGCAACCAGCCTGGCAAAGTTTGTAAATCTTTCCAAGTATCCGACGCCGCATTCGGACATTGTTGCCCTCATGGTGATGGAGCAGCAAATGTATGTTCAGAACATCATGTCTCAGACGGGCCTCGATTTGAAGGGGCAAAAGCGAGTCATTGAGAGCGATGTCGAACCGCTCGTGCGCGCACTTTTGGGGAGTGAAGAGGCAACTTTCACCGCTCCGGTGCGCGGTTCAACTGGCTTTGCGGCGCAATATGCCAAGCAATTTCCCAAGGATAAACAGGGACGGTCGCTGGGCCAACTTGACTTGGTTACCAGGCTCCAGAAATATCCCTGCAGCCCACTGATTTATTCGACGTCTTTTGAGTCGCTCCCCGACCCGGTTCGCAACCAAGTTTGGAGGAGATTCAAGGAGATTTTGATGGGCAATGATCCGAATCCGTTCTTCAAACATCTAAAAAAGGCGGATCGCGATGCGATCCGCCAGATTCTAGCTGACACGTTGCCCGAGTTTCGAGCGTATTTAGCGTCGGGTTCGGCGTCGCTTAAGAGCAGCGGCTAATCCGAGCGCAAGAGCCGTCATGCTCGCTGGCTCCGGCACGGCCGTTGGTCGGAAGTACGCGGTGTTTCCGCCGGTGGAAGGGAAAATGCCGTTCACTCGGATGTGATAGCCGAAGTCCTCAACCGTACCGGTCAATGTGGTGTAGTTAAACGTAAGGCTGGAACCCAGAATCCCGTTGTTGGGGTTCGTTTTCCACCCTCGGATTCCGTTGCCCGAGTCGAAATTCCAGCCATTCTGGTTGGTGCCCGAACCGCCAATGTCGTTGCCATCGTCCAGGGCCCAGACGCCGAAAACTTCAGTGACATTATAAGTCGCCGAATTGAAGGTAAGTGTCGCCGTGGGAGAGACGTTTAGAACGATCTGGTTCCCAGTCCGATTTACGGATACGCCATTGATCTGCGCAAAATTAAATGAATTGATGGACTGAGCCTGAATCGCCCCCGCCATAGCTGCCAAAGTAATTAGTCCTACAAATTTCAT
Organism: Chthonomonas sp.; assembly: GCA_031425375.1. GTDB lineage: Bacteria > Armatimonadota > Fimbriimonadia > Fimbriimonadales > Fimbriimonadaceae > JAFLBD01. The sequence continues at coordinate 220,814 of JANPJF010000005.1, forward strand.
TTTCATCGGTTTAACCCTGCATGCATAATACATTCGGTTGCGATGATAAAAAGGATATATTGTGAAAAACCGGTATTTTTTCCCGCGACCAGTATTCAATGTGCGAATATTGCCACGGAATAGGGTCGTATTTCAGCGCTCATGACGTTGCTTGAAACGGCTGGATCGGCGTTTGCTATCGCGTATGCTTCATCTGATCCGGTCGCAGTAATAATCGCCAACCCGAGAGTTTCGGCGGTATTTTCTTGGGTCCGCCCAACCAGTAACGCTCGACCAGATGCGACAAGATCAGAGTAGTACTGAAAATGCCGCGAGACGATCGAGATCTCTTCCGGAGTGGCCCCCTCGGTCAGCATCTCTGGACGCAAAGGACGCAAGATCACCAAGAAATTCCACTTTTTCATTTCACGCTCGCCAAACGATCTGTCGCGGCCTTCAGAAGGGCCGGCAGAGGAGGGCGATCCGTATTGATCAGCATGATGAGACAGCTATCGCTTTGCAAGTCGCTGAGCAAAAAGGTGCTCGTTCCCACCCAGCCACCGCTGTGGGAAAGCCGAGGCTCTGCGCCAGCCCGCTCAACCCCAAACCCAAATCCGTACCGGCCGGAGGATTGCTTAGACGAAGTCCACATCGTTTCCCAAGATTTTGCGTTTAGAATGCGCCGTGCCATGAGCGTCTCGTGCCAAGCGAGCAGATCGTTGGCGGATGCCATCAGCATGCCGTCTCCAAGCTCTGAAAAAGCCTTCGAAACAAATGTTTCGTTGACCCACTCTTTCCCAACCTTGTGGTAGCCGGTGGCCCGATTCGGAATGATCGCTCCTGGATCAGCCACCCGCGCGGTTTTCATTCCCGAGGGCACAAGTACCAAATCGGTAAGCACTGACGAGAACGGCTTTTTGGAAGCCTGCGCGATGACGTGACCGAGGGCCATATAGCCTGAATTGCTGTAAGCCCACTTGCTCCCTGGTTCAAATTGCAACGGCTTTCCCGCGAGGCTGTCCAATAATTGCTTGGCCGTGAAACTCGCGCTGAGGTTGACATCATCGGTCAGGTAGTCGGGTAGCCCCCCGGTGTGTTCTAGCAAATGTTGAACCGTGATCCGAGTCCAGGAATCCGGCGCGTTCTCGACGAATTTGCTCAAAGGATCGCTGAGAGAAAGGGTGCCATCTTGAACCAACTTCATCGTGGTTGCGGCGGTGAACTGCTTGCTCACGGAGGCCATTTCGTGAACGGAATCCAGGGTCATCTTGGTTTTCGTTTCGAGGTTGGCGAATCCACGAGCGCGTTGAAACACCGTTTTGCCGCCCTTTCGGATGACGACCACGACCCCGGGAGTCAGCCCATCTTCGACGGCCAGGTCAATCTGCTTTTCGAGCGTGACCGGGGCGACAAGAGAAATAGCGAGCAAAGGAGCCAATAGCATGGCCCTACTTTATCCCATCGGATGACGATGATAGGCCGAATAGCGCCCGGTGAGGTGGTGCTCTAACTGCCGCTCGATGTCACTGAGCAATGTTGAGGCGCCTAGCCTGAATAAATGGGGGTCGAGCCATTCGTTGCCAAGTTCCTCTTTCATCAAGATCATCCACTCCATCGCCTGCTTCGCGGTGCGAATTCCGCCCGCGGGCTTAAAGCCGATTTTGTAGCCGGTCTTCTCTCGGTAGGCGCGGATCTGTCGGGCCATCGTAAGACCGACCGGGATCACCGCGTTGGTGGACTCTTTCCCGGTAGAGGTCTTGATGAAATCACTCCCCGCCATCATCGCAACGAGGCTCGCTTTGGCGACGTTCGTCAGAGTCGCCAATTCGCCGGTCGCGAGGATGGACTTGAGATGCGCATCGCCGCACGCCTCCCGGAACATCTGAACCTCGTCATAAAGGGCCGACCAATTTCCGGTCAAGACATGCTGCCTGCTTATGACGATATCAATCTCGGTTGCGCCGGCCGCGACGCTAGACTTGATCTCATGGATGCGCTCCCGCAAAGGGGAGAGTCCGTGCGGAAATCCGGCGGCCACGGCCGCGACCGGAATCTCAGTCCCTTCCAGCGCCCTCACTGCGGTAGGAACAAATTCGTGATAAACGCACACTGCACCGGCGGTGATGCTGGTCATTCCGAGGGCTTGTAAAATTTCTCCTCGCACCGGCTGGCGTGCCTTGGCGCAGAGCCGTTGGACGGTCCCGGGCGTGTCGTCGCCGCTGAGAGTGGTGAGATCCATCAACGTCACCGCCTTCAGGAGCCACGCGGCTTGCCACTGCTTCTTCACCGTGCGACGCCCGGGAAGAGTCGCCGCGCGGCGTTCGGCGGCGCTGCGATTCACCTGGGTGGCCGATACCCAGTCCAAATCCAGCGGCATCCCCGGGTTTCGGGTCGGCGGCTCCATTTGCGGGATCACGGTACTCATTCGATTATTGTATCAGCGTCGCGGAGAACCTCTTCAAGCTCAGGTCGCTCAGTGCTGAGCTTCCGATCCTGGGTCTTCCACCATTCATACGTGCTCCGGATGGTTGTCCGGATGCTGGGCAAATTTAGGCCTAGGTCAATCGCGGGTGTCGGGTCAACTGCAAAAAACTGATTCTCATCCGGAGGGAGTTCGAGAGGCAAGCGAAGATCTTCGGGGCGAGGCATGAGGGTGAACTCGTCCGTCCGCAGCTCGCGTCGGATGCGCTTTAAGAAGTGGTCAAAATCCAGCGCCGCTTCGGGCCCGACCGTGTTGACGGTCTGGGTCTGTTTGTCCATCAGTCCGTCCAAAATGAACTCTCCGAGCGCTCTGGCATCCACCGCTTGGATGGGCTGGTTGAGCCGCGCGGGCTTCACGAAAGCCTTGTAGTTCGCCACTCGGTCAATCCAATAAGTGAATCGATCGGTCGGGTCGTACGGTCCCGCGATGATGCCCGGTCGGACGATCCAACTATTCCTCGGGAAGTGCTTGATCAGTTCTTCTTCGCAGAGAACCTTCAAGCCACCATAGGTCTCGCCGTCTACCACCTCGGTGGTCGGATCGGCGACGGTCGCCACCGGGCTACCCACTGACGTGGCGTTACCGCCCTGGTAAACGGAGATGGTCGAAACGAATGCCATGTGCCCTACGCGGTCCTTCAAAGCGGATCCTGCCATCTGAATCGCCCGCGGGAAGTACCCACACGTATCCACGCACGCGTCCCATGTGCCACCCTCGAGCGCGCTGAGGTCTGCCAATCGATCGCCCAGAAGATGAGTTGCCTCGGGCAGGATGTCCGGGTTCGATTGGCCACGGTGAAACAGACTCACGTCCCAATCTCTCGCCAGCGCAGCCTCGGCTAAATGCCTTCCTACAAATCGCGTTCCTCCTAAAATCAAAAGTCTCATCCGTAATCTCCTTAAACCGATCCCTTGCGGAACTCTGCGAGTTCGAGCTTCGCCTCTTCGCCAATCTTTTCAAGGTACGCCATCCATCCGTCCTTGTGCTCCTCGAGAGCGTCCCTAAGCACCTCGGCCACGCACAGATTTCGATACCATTTCCGGTCGGCGGGGACCACGTGCCACGGCGTCTCCTTCGTTGAAGTCTCTTGAATCGCCTCTTCGTAAGCCGCCTGATAGTCGTCCCACTTCAGGCGCTCCTTCCAGTCCCCCGCGCTTAATTTCCAGGCTTTTTCGACCTCTTTTTCGCGGGCCAATAAACGCTCTTCCTGTTCAGCCTTTGAGATATGAAGGAATAGTTTTACAATTATCGTCTGATTATCGGCGAGCAAAGACTCAAATGCGCGTATGTGCTCGTACCGCTTGCGCCAGCGAGCTTCATCGGTCAATTTATGGACTCGCACCACTAGGACGTCTTCGTAATGGGACCGATTGAAAATGCCGATCTCGCCGCGCCTTGGCGTGTGCTGATGGCAGCGCCAAATGAAGTCCTGAGACAGCTCGCGGTCGGTCGGGACCTTGAATGAGGTGACGTCCACTCCCTGCGCATTTAGGTGTTGCAATAGAAACCGAATTGTCCCATCCTTGCCGCTGGTGTCCATCCCCTGCAAAACGATGAGGAGTGGGTGTCGCCCGGCGTAAAACATGAGGTCGGCCAGCTCGGCCAATTCGTTTCCAATCTCTGCCGCCCGCTGTTCCCCCTCTTTCTTCTCTATCCCACCGTCGGAATCGGTGGGGATTTTGGCGAGGTTGAATTTGTCGGAGCCGTCAACTTTGATCGCGTGTCCCATAATCAACCTGCACTATACGCCCATATGGACGACCTTTTGCATCACCCCGCCGTTCAAAAGCTTGCCAAGGGCACGCAGAACTCGCCGTGGACGGGGCAACTGTATCTCGTCGGAGGCTGCGTTCGGGACGCTCTGCTAGAACGCCCCCTGAAAAACGACTTTGATTTAGTGCTGGAAAGCAGTGCGGTGGAACTTGCCGAGTGGCTCTATGAGGAAGGGTTGTGTGAGCATTACCCTGTTGTCTATCCTCGTTTTGGCACCGCGATGGTAAGCGTTTTGGGAGTGCAGTTTGAGTTCGTCACCGCCCGGAAAGAGAGCTACGATCCGGATTCCCGTAAGCCGTTTGTCGAGCCCGCTACGCTCTTAGAGGATTCCTTGCGGCGAGATTTTACGTGCAATACGCTGGCGGTTAACTTGCACAGCGAAGAATTGCGGGATCCGACGGGTATGGGTCTCGCCGACCTCAAGGCGGGCCTCCTGCGCACTCCCCTGGAACCAGCTGCTACCTTCCACGACGACCCCCTTCGTATCCTACGCGCGGTTCGTTTCCGAGCTCAACTGGGGTTTGAATTCGCCGACGGCCTAGGCGAGGCAATTGAAACTGAGCGAGACCGCCTGAAGATCATCAGCATGGAACGGATCCGTGAGGAGTTCTCCAAAATGATTCTGTTGCCGAATGCCGACGAGTCGTTGCGCGACTTGATGGCCTTGCGCCTGTTTTCCCACTTTGCCCCCGAGTTCGCGGCATTGGTTGGGGTGAGCCAAGGGAAGTGGCACCACCTTGACGTTTGGGACCACACGCTGCTCGTCCTAACAAATGCTCAAACCGACGACCTCATCCTCGCCCTCGCCTGTTTACTGCACGACATCGCAAAACCCCCGACGAGGCTGGTAGACGCCGAAGGCCAGATACGGTTCTTTGGTCACGAATCAGTCGGAGCTGAGATGGCCCGGACGATTCTGAGGCGCATGCGATACGGCAACGATGAAATTGAGGCGGTGACTTTGCTCGTGAAGAACCACATGCGGCTCGCATCCTCGGCGAGTCTGTCTACCCCCGCCACCCGTAGGCTCATCCGCGATCTGGGGGACCAATTGCCTAGGCTCATCGAACTCGTTGCCGCCGATGCGTCGGCTCTCAAACCTGGGGTGAAGGTGCTTGACCTTGAACCGCTCCGCGAGAAAATTGAAGCTACGCGAATCGCCACGCCAGCCAGCGTTTTGCGCTCGCCGATCAGCGGTGAAGTGGTGATGGAACTGACCGGATTGTCCCCCGGCCCGTCCGTCGGCAAGATCCTCCATTACTTAACCGAGCAGGTTATCGAAGGCAATCTCGCTCCTCAAGACACCGAGAGCGCCCGTCACATGGCGAAACAGTATTTTGATTCAGAAATTCGCGGTGAAACGTCGGAAGAAAATCGTCAGTAAACTGAGCAACCACCAATGACGGCGCCGGAACTTGATCAGCAATATCGAAAACTCGGCTTTGTGGCGTTGCTTGCCCTTGTCGTGTTCTTAGTCGGTTTCCTTTTGGCACCATTCGCGCAAGCCCTAATGTGGGCCACCGTTCTTAGCGTGCTTACCTACCCGCTGTATCGCCGGATGTGTAAGCGGTTCAGCGAAACCGGGAGCGCGCTGCTCACCATCCTCACCACTTTGTTTTGTGTCGCGATCCCGCTCGCGTTGGTGGGCCTGTTGGTGTTCCTCCAGTTCCGGGGAATCGTCGACGATTTTGAGCCGAAGCCAGTCAAAAAGATCGTAACCGAGAGCCAACTCGGGCCGGTGGAGAAGCTAATCGGCTCTAAGCCGCTTGTGGTGGAAGTGCAACCCGACGGGACGCTGGTTCAAAAGGAACTCGTGGCTGCAGAAAAGGAAACGGCTACGGTAAGCCGGCTTCGCCAAATCGCACAAGCGATTGACGAGCAACTCTCGCCCCAGCTCAAGAAATTTGGCATTGATTTCAGCGCCGACAAGTACGTCCAAGAGCATGGCGCCGAGTTGATGCAACGCATCACCGTTCCCATCACGAAGGGTGCCGCCACCGCTGCCGTGAGCGCCGTGATGATGGTTGTGGCCTTCCTCACCATGTTCTTCATGTTGCGCGATGGTCACAAGCTCCTAGCTCCCGCCAGGGAACTCATGCCGATCCCGCCGGCGTGGACAGACCGGATCCTCGCCAGAGTTCAAAAGACGATCCATGCCGTGTTTATGGGCGTGATCCTAGTAGCGTTCTTCCAAGGCATCGCGGCATCACTGGGCTACGTGATCGCGGGCGTCGATGCGTGGCTCGTCTGGGGAGCGGCGACGATGGTCCTCTGTGCCGTACCTCTGCTGGGGGCTCCCGTGGTTTATGTGCCGCTGGCGCTGTTGCTTCTCAGCCAAGGCAAAGCCTGGCAAGGCATTTTCCTCCTCGTCTGGGGATTTGGGGTGGTGAGCAATATTGACAATTTCCTGCGCCCCAAATACATCGGCGAGCGAGTGGGATTGCATTACATCGCCATCTTCTTCAGCTTGCTGGGCGGCGTGCTGGCATTCGGTCCGGTTGGGCTGATGGTAGGGCCGATCCTCTTGACGGTGGCGTTGGAACTGGTCGCCTACATTCGCGAGTGCCGCACGTCAGTCGAGGTTGTATCGGACGCCGAGGACGCGCTTGACCCCGCCTAGGTCGTTCCAAATGCGGACGGGGCGGCCCTCAAACATCGCTTCCACCAGCGGGGCTTGACCGTCGCCCAACTCCGTCAGCAGCCAGCCACCAGAAGCGAGATACTCACCCGCCTCATTAGCAAGACGGCGATAAAACTCCATCCCGTCGATGCCCGCAAAGAGGGCACGCGCCGGTTCCCATTCGCTCACCTCGGGTTCTAGGTCCGCGTTCGTCTCAACATAAGGAGGGTTGGTCACGATGGCGTCAAACTTCTCCCCTTCAAAGGTGCCAAACCCGTCGCTCCAGATCAAATCGATCACCGCCGCGAGCCGCTCCGCATTGCGTTCCGCCACCGCCAGCGCTTCGTCGCTGATGTCACAAGCGACCAATTCCAATTCCGGACGCTCCAGCTTTAAGGTGATCGCGAGGCAACCCGAACCGGTCCCCAAGTCAAGGACCTTGGCTCGAGGGGGAAGCACCTCGAGGGCGGCTTGGATCAGGGTTTCCGTTTCCTGGCGAGGTATTAGAACCGCCGGATCGACGGCGAATTCGCGGCCGTAGAACTCGCGCCACCCAGTGATATAGGCCAAAGGAAATCGGCTCAGCCGATGCAAGAGGCAACTCTCAAGCTGCTCCGGATTGAAGATGTAGTCGTCGGAGTGCGCGATGACCCAACTCCGGTCGCGGTCGAGAGCGTGAGCCGCCAAGAGCTGCGCCTCTAGCGGCGCGGAGGGTATCCCCACCGCCGCCAGCCGGCTCGCTGCCTCACTCACCCAGACCCCGATGGTCATGCCTGAGTATGGACCGAACGGAGGCATTTCCGGGGGAGGGGGGTATCCTCGGCGCCAATGGTGCCCGCGCTTCGCCTCCTTCGACCCCATCAGTGGACGAAGAACCTGCTTGTGTGGGCTCCATTTTTGTTTACCGCGAGCTGGTCCTCCTCGATGCGCGCCCAGTGGGTGGCCGTCACCTTCGCCGCATTTTGCTTGGTCAGCTCCGCGGTCTATGTGTTCAACGACCTCGCTGATGCGGAGCGAGACCGAAAGCATCCCAAGAAAATGCACCGCCCGATCGCGGCGGGGCAGATCAAGCCGAACGTAGCCGGTTTCCTTGGTGGCATTCTTCTTGTCGTCGGAGTTGGGCTTTCTCTTTGGGTGAACTGGGGGACGTTCCTCTGTATCGCCGCCTACTTGGTCATCCAATTCGCCTACAACCTCTGGCTGAAGCACGAACCCGTTGCCGATGTGTTCGCGGTGGGCACGGGGTTCGTTTTGCGAGCGATCGCGGGGGCGGTGGCGATTGGGGTCGCGGTTTCCGGCTGGCTATTTGCTTGCACGGCCATGGTCGCGCTCTTCCTCGGCTTCGCCAAGCGGCGGGGAGAGCTGGTGAATCTGGGCGAGGCTGGCACGAGGGAAGTGCTGCAGAAATACTCCCGCGTCTTTTTGGATCACGCCGTGACGGTCACCGCGACGGCAACGCTCGTCTCCTATGCCCTCTATGTAATCGCCAGCGACACCGCCGCTCGGCACACGGACCTTGTCCTCACACTGCCCATTGTCGCGTTCGCATTGCTTCGATACATGTATCTCACCTTCTCGAAAGGCGAGGGCGGTGAACCCGATGTGCTGCTGTTCCGAGACCCCCAGATGGCGGTGAGTCTCGGACTGTATGTACTGGTCGCGATTTACGCGATGACCCAACCCGGCTCGATACGGCTCCAGCCGCTCTAATCAGGATCGGTCGTGTAGCCTTCCAAAATGCCCCGCATTTCGACCGCGAGTTCGGCTTCGATGTAGATTCCCTCGTCTCGGTAATCCACCTTCAGCACCCGCCCGAACCGGTAGCACTCATCGATCAACCCGGACTTATCGTACGGCACCAACGCCACCACCGAACCCAAGAAGTTCTGGGCCATCGACTTCATGTGGTTCATGAGGTCCTGGATTCCAATATTCTTCAGCGCGGAAATCGCCACCGAATTCGGGGTCGTGGCAATCAATTCTCGTAGAATAGTCTGGTCTGGCAGGGCGTCGATCTTGTTGAAGACGGTAAGGATCGGGGTATCCCCCGCCTTGAGTTTTTCGAGGGTCTCCAACACCGAAGTCGCCTGCTCCTCCCAGTGCGGATGGCTGACATCCACCACGTGCATGATGAAATCGGCGTCGGTGGTCTCTTCCAGGGTAGCGCGGAAGGCCGCGACGAGCCCGGTGGGCAGCTTACGGATGAATCCAACCGTGTCGGTGAGGAACACCGAGTAACCATCAGGCAATTCGACCTTCCTCGTGGTCGGGTCTAGGGTGGCAAACAGCATCGCGTCCACCATCACATCCGTGCCCGAGAGCAGGTTCATCAGCGTGGATTTGCCCGCGCTCGTGTAACCCACGATCGAGACGAACGGGAATGGGCTACGACGGCGGGCGCTCCGCTGTTGTTGACGGTGGCCCTTGACATCGTCAATCTCATCCGACAGTTTCGAAATGCGGTCCCGCACCATGCGGCGGTCGGCCTCAAGTTTGGTTTCGCCCGGGCCACGCATGCCGATACCACCTCGTTGGCGCTCGAACTTGGTGTAGACGCTCATCAGGCGAGGCATCATGTAGCTGAGCTGCGCGAGTTCGACCTGAAGCTGACCTTCATTGGTCTTGGCCCGACGAGCGAAGATGTCGAGGATGAGCTGAGTCCGGTCAACCACCTTGACCTCAAGAGCCTCGGTGATGTTGCGCCCCTGAATCCCGCTCAATTCGCAGTCGAAGATCACGACGTCCGCGCCGCTGTCGGCGACGTAGGCTTTGAGCTCGATGAGTTTGCCGCTACCGATATAGGCGGCTTTATGCGGTCGCCCGACGCGTTGACGCGCCGATCCAATGGGTTGGATTTTCGCCGCGTCGCAGAGACTTTCTAGCTCGGCTTCAACGAGGTCATCTTCTTCATCGTCGTTGTTGACGTAAACAAGAAATGCGGATTCCTGGATATCCCAGGGATTAAGTTCGGTTTGCTTTGGATTATTAGCCATGGAAGGGCATCAGAAAGAGGCGAAAAGCCACTCAGCATTGATGCTAAAACCCGAGAAATCCACTCCGTTCCGCTTGCCAAAGGCGTCGTATCGCCCAAAGACTCGGAATCGGTTACCTAGTGTTACTCCCAATTCAAAATTGGTGTTGAGCAATGTCTCGCGTCGCGAAATGCTGGAAATTCGATAGTCGGCGAAAGCAGGTCCAACCCGAGCCGCCACATAAGGGACAAATCCCTTTTGGTTGTTCCCGAGAGACTGCGAATAGCCGATGGTGGGCGCAATGATGAACAGTCGGTTGGAGTTCGAATCGCGCGAGATCACTTGGACATCGAAGTCGAGGCGGCTGCCGCTTGCACTGCGCGAGCTTCCCGGCGAAAAGCTGATACGAGTCCAGCTATCTCCGAATGCATCGCGCAACAGGGAACTCGACGGAAAATAAAATCCGCCCCCTGCGCTCAGGCCATAGCTCGATTGGGAAAAGCTCGATGAGGCGAGCACGCCCGAAACGATGGCAAGGGAGATAAACTTCTTCATGCCGCGAGCGTACCCGCTCGAATTTCTGCCAGGAGCCCGTTGTTGTGAAAAGCCGCCGAATGTCCCGGCTCGCAACGTAGGCATTGCGCGTAAGCTGCCTCGGCTCCGTCCAATGCGCCCATCTGCATCAAGCAGTTGCCCATCACAAACCAAGCCTGGGCGTGGTTCGGGTCGATGCGAAGGGCTTGCTCGTAAAAATGTGCCGCGTCTAAATAGCTTTCCGCCAAATAAAGGGCGTCTCCGGAATTCAGCAAAGGATTCGGATTCGTCGGGTCCAACCTGTGCGCCTCGGTGAAACAGGTCAACGCTCGATCCCATTGCGACGCCTCCACAAAGGCTCGTCCCCAGTTCGTAAACGCCTCGGCAGTCGGAGTGCAATTCTGCGCGTAAGCCTCGTAGGCAGCGAGGACGCTCGCCGAATCGCCCAGCTTCTCCGCCGCCATCACCCAAAGCGAAAATCCCTCTTCATCCTTCGCCCCAAGCTCAAATCGCTCCCGACAAACGAAGGCTGCTTCCTCAAATCGTGCCAAAGAAAATAGCGCGCGCGCTCCGAACAAGCGAGCCGAAAGCCCTTTCTCCGTGTGTGCGTAGAGGCTCTCAAATTCGGTCAAAGCGGCAGCAAAGTTCTCCATACCAAACAGAGCCGCGCCCCTCAATCCGGTTCTGTCCGGTCCCGGCGTCGCCCGCTCAAGGGCTTCGAGCGCATCCGCATAGCGCTGCGATTCCAGCAGGATCCTTCCCAGCAGCAGGTGACGCTTCACCGTCGCGACGCTTAGATCTCCCGTCAGCCGGTCCGGCCACTCCATTTGCACGCATCGTTGAGCCGACTTCAGCGCCGCTGGCAGCTGCCCTGAAGCAAACAGCGCCTGACCACGTTCGTACTCAATCAAGATCGAATGATAGCCAGCCGACTCACTCAAGTCCGCAACCCGGCAAGCCTCGGCGTATCGCTCTTGATTCAGTAGCGCGAGCGCCCAAAGATGGTAGGCGTTTTGCCCGATCATCGAATTCGGCGGCAACACCTCGGTGCATTGTTTCGCCGCCTTCTCGCTGGCTCGAAAATTCTCCGCCACGCTATGGGTCATCGCCAAATTGAAGAGGTGGAACGGATCGTTGGGCTCGGCTTCGATTTGCTCCTGCAACATCGTGAGTGTGCGCTGGACCTTATCGCGGTCCTGCATCACTCCCGGCAGGTAACCGTAATGGTCAATCGTCACGGAAGTGAGCGAGGCGATCTTGCCGCCGCCCGCCAAAATGCTCGGCGAAATCTGCTCGTGAATCTTGCCCGCAAACCGATGTGCAGGCAAATTCCGGAAGAGCCGGACCGGCGTGTGGACAAACTCCGTGCGCTCGCCGTTGGACTCCAAAAAGTTGACGATCCGGAGCATGTAGCCCCCGAAGTGAGGCCGAATGACCGCCTCGCGAAGCAGAGACTCGCTTCCCGCCCCTAGCACTTCGTCGGCGTCAATCCACAGAATCCAAGGTTGCGTCGCAAGCTCAAGCGAAGCATTCCGAGCCGCGGCAAAATCGTTACACCAACTGAAACTCCCAACCACCGCGCCAAACGACTCTGCGATGGCTACCGTGTTATCCGACGAGCCGGTGTCCACCACCACGATCTCATCCACCAGTCCCTTTAAACTCTCCAAACACCTTCCAAGGTATTCGGATTCGTTCTTAACGATCAAGCAAGCGCTAATCCCAATCCCGATCCCCGAAGTTGGATTCCACTGACCCGCGCGGCCGATCAAGTCGGCCAATTGCTCACCAAATGGATCGTGAGGTACCTGGAGTTTCTTCGCCAACAGCGAACGACAGAAAAGAAAATCAGTGAGCTGTTGTCCCGCTTCGTCGCGGACGGGACCCGCGGGCAATTCGTGCAGTCGCGCAATAGCATCCGTCTCGCGCTGAGTAAGAAGTTGGAGCTCAAGCAAGCATGCGAGCGATTCTGCAGATTCTGGCGTCGACAGCACTAGTGCCTCCGCCTGAGCGAAATCGCCCTGATCAATCAGTTCGCGGACTTTGAGCGGGGAAAAGTCCATGTGCCGCCCTATGCCGCGCGCTTAAAGTGCTCTTTCAGCGTCTTCCGGGCCCCGGCAATGCTAAACATCTCTTCGCGGAGCAGGCGCTTCAAAAGGAAAACGGTTTGGATGTCCTGCGGACGATAGCGCCGTTGCCCCCCATCTGTTCGGATGGGATATAAAAACTCGGGAAACTCTCGTTCCCAATAGCGAAGGGTGTGGACCTCAACCCCAGTGATGGTGCTGGCCACGCTAATCCCAACCGCTTGATCGGCTCGGCGTTGTTTGTTCGTCGACATGCCTTGTGAGAAACTCCTGCGGGATTCACAACCGTTTTGGTCGTTGCTCCCAGCAAATGTATCGGGCGGCAAGTCGCTGAACTAGAGGGAACCCCTCCAAAAACCGCTCAATTACTCCTCGATCAGGTACTCAGCGATCAATGTCGCGGTGCCAACGATAGCATCGACATGAGTTCGTTCGTAGGCATGGCTGGTGTCAACGCCCGGGCCAATCAAGGCAACTTCCGCCCGTCCGCCCGCTCGCCAATATTGCGTGCCGTCGCTTGCGTAGTAAGGGTACAGATCGGGCTTAAGATCAACCCCCGCCTTTTCCGCAATCGCCCGCAGCTTGTCGGTGAGACGTCGGCTATAGGGGCCGCCGCCGTCCTTGACGCAGATCGAGCAACTGTACTCGGACCCCTGCTGACCATCGCCCACAACCGCCATGTCCAGCACGACCAGCTCGGCCAAGTCATCCGGCAATCCGTCCGCGCCGCCATGCCCCACCTCTTCAAAGTTGCTGATGAGCACCGTCGTGCGCTGCAGCGGCGTCACGCCCGCGTCGCTGATCGCTTTAAGCGCCGCCAAAAGCGCCGCCACGCACGCCTTGTCATCTAAAAACCGGCTCCTCAAGAAGCCAGAAGTTGAATTGAAGACCGGGCGCGGATCAATATAAACAAAGTCCCCAACCTCGATGCCGAGCCGCCGCGTCTCGTCCGCGTTGGTGGTCAATTCGTCCACCCGAACTTCCAGCGAATCGGCGTCGCGCGGCGTCTTGCTGGCCTCCTTGTTCACATGAGCCGCGCCGTTGGCGAGGACGATTGAGCCTGAGATGCCCCGTCCGCTCTTGGTCATCACCGTAACCCCCTCACTTTCGATACTAGGCCACATCAGGCCCCCGATGGCACTGAGTCGAAGCCGACCGTTCGGCTTGATCTGGGCCACCATCGCGCCCAGGGTGTCCACATGTGCGGTGAGTGCCCGTGGACGGTCGTTCATGAGACCGGGCATGTTGGCTACCAATGCCCCTTTAAACGTGCGACCGGCGTGGATGCCGAAGACCTCAAGCTCCTGTTCGACGAAGCTCACCGCCCAGTCGGTATCGCCGGTTGGGCTAGGGGTGTTGAGCAAGTCAAGCAGCGTCTTGATCAGATACTCGCGGTCGATCTCGAATCGGGCCATGTTGCCCTGATTTTAGCCAAGATTAACGCCGCGCGTTATCGCACCTTCATGTCCACGACGACGGGCTGGTGGGAGCTCAAGTTGGTGCGGATGACTTCTCGACGCACCGGAGGCAGGTCACTCGAACTCCAGACCCGGTCGATTCGATAAAGCGGCAGCGGAGTCGGGAACGTATGTTGGAGCGCCGAAACCGCACTGGCGTCATTCAAATCCCGGTCCAGTCGCTGCTGCAACGCCCCGAACGGTTGCATGTTGAAATCGCCCGCCAGCACCTTCGCCCCGGATTGCTTGCGCAGGTGCCCCAGCGCGAATTCCAGCTGTCGCTCTCTCGCGCCTTGGCTCGCCGTCATCCGGCGGTCGAGCTTGCCCGGCGCGTACAGCCACCCTGGCCAGAACCCTTGCACCAGATGGATATTCGCAATCGTGACCGGCCCCAGCGGCGTCGAAATCTTCAAAACCGGGATGAACCGACGGTAATGGTCCATCGGCACTTCGAAGCGTTCAATTTCTTCAACGCGGAGCTTGGTGAGAATGGCGTTGTCCCCTTCCATCGCGAGTTGATAGCCAGGCAAACCGTCAACCAATTTTCGCAATGAATTGAACCTGTAGCTATCCCGATCTGAGGCTTCCTGGAGACAAACCACATCCGGGTCGGCCTTCCGGATGACCGCCGCGTAGTCGGCCACATTGCCTCCGATGTGGTCAATGTTCCAGGTCATCACGCGCAACACAAGCTCGTCAGGATTCGACGGCGTCAGCGTCCCGGGCAAAGCGGTGAGCAAGCACAAACCAAGCCAGAGAGGCGTCCAAAGCCCCCAGCCCTTCCACCGAAACTTCGGAATCGCGAGGAGACACAACGCCCCCAAGACGAGCCAGCCCATAACCGGAAAGGCCCCGATCAACGTAGCAATCCAGAAGCGGTCGGTGCCGATCCAAGAGATCGCCACCCCAAGCAAACAACCCCAAGCCAAAACCCCCCAGAGCCTGGACGCCAAACTGCGCTTGCGCGGCTTCTTTTTGGCAGACTCGGAGGGCTTGGACTTTGGCGGCACGGGAGCCCAGAGGGTACCCGGCTCTTAAACTCGCAACTCGCCTTCGATCGAGTCGTCCATGGTTTTGCCCAGCACCGCGCCGATCATGATTTTGATTCCCGCCACCATCTCGGCGTGCTTGGTATCCCAATAGTAGCCGTGGTCGGGCGAGAATTTAATCGCGGTGATCCGCGGGTCATCAACCCCTTCGGTGAACCACGTTTTGATCATCGGCTGCCAAAGCTCCCGGATCTTTTCTCGATCGGTGGTGATGGTCGCGCGACCGGTGAGGTGTAAGAAGTCTGAGTGAGCCGACCCCTGGAAGAAGAGCGTAGTGGTCGGGTCGACCATGATCTCGCGGTTCTTGTGGCTTTCTGCGGCGCTCAGGAACCAGAGGTTCCCGGCGTCGTCCACTTGCCGCACGTTCATGGGCCGAGCGTCCAACCGATCCGCGCCCTGGGTGCAGAAAAAGCAACTCTGCGCGCTCTTCACCAGCTCTCGAATCTTTTCGATCGCCTCCTTTTGATAAAGGTCTTGGTGGTTGTCTTCGGCCTGGTTCGCGTGGATGGAGTTAGTTTGGTCTGCCATGCGAATCTGTACGCTCACGCCCATCTCATCAGGCGGCTTCACATTCTATTCTCACTTTTCCTATAGACCGTCCTTAGAGATTTCTTACTGGGCCGAGTGACTGTCTACGGGCGAGCCTCTTGGGACTCCGCTGTTCGCTTACCCTCTACTGGACCAATTTCAAAATTTTCCAGGAACTCATCGTCGGGCCGGTAAAGTTAGGGATGGGAAGGGCGACAATATATCGTTCTGCTGAGGACAAAAAATGAGGCTGATTGGTCTATCTCTACTCGTCTTGGCGCAGATGGCTTCTGCGCAACTCGTCGACCAGTGTTTCGATCGAGACACAAACGAACCGTTCAAGTTCAAATCGGTGTCCTCGAATGCCGTAGTGAAGGGGCCGATGGTAAAGCGGACCACGGTCTACACGTTCGACAACCCGGCGAAGAAGCTGACCGAAGCAACGATCGCCGTCGAGCTAAAGCACAGCGAGGTTCTGGGCGGATTCGGTTATTGGTACAAAGATGAGTTCGTGCCCGGCACCTTGATGGATAAGCAGAAGGCTTGGTTCATCTACACCGCGATCACGAGTCGGAACGAGGACCCGGGCATCATGGTGCAAAAATCGCCAAGCTCCTAACACGCCCAGATTTATCCGCTGGCGGTGGGGCATGACCTGCGGGTGCAGTTAGAGTCGGTTGGCTTCCTGGCATCCGACGAGGCGGGCTTCACGGTTGCACCTGGACGTTATCAAAACAACGAGAAGGTCTTTGACGCCGACTTGACGGTCCGATCTAGCAACCCAAGCGAAATCGTGGTGAAAAAAGGGCTGACCTACGTGGATCGGCCGGTGAACCGCGAGTTCAACATGGAGATCTACGGGCAGAAGTTCAGGGATGGCTACACGTACGTGGCAGGCATCTTGAAGACCACTACTCCCGACGCAA
This sequence comes from Chthonomonas sp., assembly GCA_031425375.1. Lineage (GTDB taxonomy): Bacteria > Armatimonadota > Fimbriimonadia > Fimbriimonadales > Fimbriimonadaceae > JAFLBD01. The sequence continues at coordinate 237,221 of JANPJF010000005.1, forward strand.
AGTTGAAAATCAAGGGCCTCCACCGCATCTACTGGTTGCGCGGCGATGCCTTTGGGGGCGTGAAATACTTTATCGGCCGGCGAAAGGGCGCCGGGACGGTGCAGATTGATTCCCTCGGCGACAAGGGAGACCGCGAAAAAACTGCGAGCTTTCGAGTGAAGTCTCGCGAGCGCGGCGGGGATACCGCCAAGCTTTGGGCGCATCAAGCATTGGTTCAAGAAAATTGGACCAAGGGCAGTGAAGTGTTGCGCCACAGCCTTTACTTCCAAGTGCCATCGATAAAAACCGCTCTGCTCGCGGTTCCGCAAGAGCAAATGGCGCTCTTCAAGAAGAAGGAAGCGGAATACCAACGCAAGAAGCGTGACGATGCGCGGCAACGGCGAAACTGGGACGAAGACCGTAACCTCAATTACGACCGGTCGAGCGGCGGCGACCCCGAGATTCGGGTGAAGTTTGCGCGCGCCAAGTCCGTGACCGCGACGCTACCCGATGGTCGGGTGTTGGACCTGCGCTCAATGGGCGGCGAAATGTGGGGCGGCAACTTTGATATTCCGGCGAAAGCGCCCGAGGGCGACTACCAAGTGATCGTGCGATGCATTCACCTCGATGGCCGACTTTCGACAAAGAGTCTCACCTATCAGGTAGATCGAACGGCTCCGGAAGGGCAGATTCTGTCGCGCGACGGAATGTTGGTGGTGAAGTCGGAACCGGGCTTGAGCCAAGTCGTGGTGGCGTTTGGCAATGGCAAAGAAGTCATGATGGTCGAAACTGAACCGGGCCGCTACGAGACGCCGTCGCAAGGGCGCGTATCGAAGATCCTGCTCATTGACCGCGCCCGCAACATCCGCGAGCTCAAATGATTCCCGTCGTTTTGGTGGGTCTATGCTTGGCGGTTCAGCCGCCCGCAGACTGGCCGTTCGAGCGAATCCACGGGGTCGAGTACGCGCATGGCACTTGGGTTGCCGGCGGGTTGCGGGGTCTTGGGATCAAGCGGCCCAACCAGCCGTGGGAAATCATCTCGAAAAACGCGGTCCGGCAGACGGCGCGCCTTGGCCACGACATTTATGTTCTCTACGGCAATGGGGCGGTTGACAAGCTCGACGTGAAAGCAGACCGGCTCTATTTCGACGTGCTGTACGAGAGAGCGAAGCGACCTTGGACCAGCGTGGTCCGAGTATGCGCCGACCAAGTGCTCTTCGGAGGCCATGGCGGCTGGACCGCGAAGTCGGGTGACCGACTCCGCGAATTTTATCCCTCGGAACTCGCCGGGGAAACGGTAACGGCGATTGACATGACCGCCGACGGAGCCACATGGGTGGGAACCCAGCGACAAGGACTGTTCCGTTTCAAGCAAGGCAAGCCCGAAAAATTTGGTATTGCAAAGGGGCTTCCGGACACCTGGGTGACCGGACTTTCCGTTGCCCGGGGGCAGCTGTTTGCGGGTACGGCTTCTGGGGGATTGGTAGCTTTCGATGGTGGGCAGTTCCGGCGGGTTGACTCGCCTTCGCTCCGAGTGCGAAGCCTAACAACGGTTGGCGGGCGGCTTGTCGTCGGAACGCTCGAGGGGACTTGGCTGAGGGGTGAATCCGGATGGCAGACCTTGGGCGATGAGGAGACGACCTGTGTGAGTACGGCTGGTGGGCAGTTGTGGCTCGGTGAACCTGGCGGGTTGCGACGGGGTGCCCGGAGTGAATGACATCTTTGTTAAATGGGTGGGTGGCGGCCGGTGGCTTGGGAAAAAGGGTGCAGATGGGTTAGACGATCTGGCGGCACGCTTCGTCATTCCCTCGAAAGAGGGAACCCAGATTGTCAGCAAGCCCGGCGCTAACACTCGGCGATCTAACGCTCGGTTGGCCGGAGTGAATGAAAAGAACGGGGGGAAGGCGCGTCGGTACTGGTCCCGTAAGAGGCGTTAGTTATGAAGTTGTTACCAAGGGTCAAGTTTCTAGCTGTAGTTGGCGTGCTCGTCTTTGGCGTTCTTGGTGCAAGCGGACTCGTCCTAAATGCAATGTGGTCGGCAACAGAAGTAAAAAAGTTGCCGTTGGAGTTTGACGAGTTGTCGGCAAAGTTTTATGAGGTACGTGTTCAGCGGAATGTAGTTTTGGACGACTTGGTAAAAACAGCAGTGGTGCTGGCATGGCGTGAGTCTGTCAAAATTGCAAAGGAGACTCATGACCAGAATCTCCCCGAAAGATTTCAGGTGTATGTTCTCAGCTGAGGATCATTTCTTGAGATCAGGTTTCGGCTGAGCCCCCGCTATCAGGATATGAATGCAGAGTATTGGACCCGAAAGGGCAGCGGCTTTCGAATTGGATCATATGGGCCAGCGGGAGTGGAGCTGACGGTGAGACTAAGATTTAGTCAGAACTGGAAGATCGAGGCTTCGGTGGAGCCGGGTGAGCCCGCAATTGAAGACTTCCAATATTGACGAAGACTGGTGGCCAGGGTGAGGCGAGGATTTGGAACTTGAGCAGTTCCCGAGCACGGTCGAGGCTGGCAAGGAAGATGCGAGCGCACTCGGGGTCGCCAAACACCTTGATGCGGCGGTAGGTTGTGAACGTGAATTCATGCCCGTGCCCCGGCACATTGAAAACCTGCCTCGTTTTCAGGCGCATGCGTGTATGATAATGGAGTCTTGAGGTTTTTGTGTGAATGCAGACAATGGCGGCTGGCCGAGAAGCACGGGTATCGCGACGGAAGTCTGGGGTGGACGGTAGATCTGTGCGCGCTACCCATGCCACACAGACGCCTTTCGCGAAAATCTTCACCCTGGCCACCAGCCCGGTCTGAGGAATTCTCATGAAACGCTCTCAATCTCTCACCGTGGCGCTCACCATCCTCGCAGTCGCACAGGCACCTGCGGTGTTCATTGACAACTTCGACTCGCTATCGCCGGAGTGGCAGTTCATCCCCGGAGAAACGGGAGCGCAGCTAAATTACGAAATCGCAGGGGGCGAATTCAGAGCGACCGGCTTTACAAGCACTGGTCAAGGGACATTTCACTCGTCGAGAATGGTTCGAAGAATATTCTCTGATCCGACGTACGGCGAGGAGAATTTAACTCTTCGGGCGCGATTCACTCCGCCGGTAACAAGCCATTTGGAGAGTGTTCTTTTCGAACTCCGTGCTATTAACCAGGCCGGACAAGTAGTAACCGGAAGAGGGGTGGAGATTTCGCGGGTACCCACAGGGCACCTGATCACGCTGATTAACGGCAACCAATTTACGCCCTTAGCAGTTGTCAATCTGGCGAGCTACAACGAATTCGACTTAATCAATAATGGACCCTCAAGTTCGTTATTTCTAAATGGGCAGTTCATCGCCAGTTTGAGCAATTCGGGAGGGGCTTTCCCAAATCCGCGCTACGCCGGCATTGCAATCCACTACAGTGGAGAAACAGGTGGTTCAACCGCAACCGCAATAGACTACATTCAAGTAGTCCCGGAGCCTTCGACGTTTGCGGGATTGGGCCTCGCAACTTGGCTTGTCACGAAGAGAGCACGTAAATGAACTCTAGTCGTGCAATTGCTCTTGTATGTTCAGTGCTGCCAAGCCTTGTCCATGCACAGGTGTCCCGCTGGTTTCCGCTGACTACGGGTGGGCCAATGCCCCATGAGTTTCCCATTCGGGCTGGTGGCCGGGGTGATTTCCATCACTCCGCAAGGAGGGGTGCCATGGGTAGCGCGCACAACGCCTCCGCCCACCTGTGACTCCCGTCGCGATACCCGTGCTTCTCGGCCAGACACTGCATTTGGTCTTTAATTCCGATTCTGTAATTGCTCCCCCAATTGACATTCCGTACTCGCGGCACCGGATAAGTATGCGAGTCCCCAAACCTTTATCCCCCACTCCAAAGTTCCACCATTTCTGAAATCACAAAAACATGCAAATCCGTCGAATCCGTGAATGCGTCAAACTTAACGCCCCATTTTAGGTTCAAATCTGGTCCCGGGCCCCCAATCACATGTTCGCATCCGTAACACCCTGTTTTCGAATGCGTCGAAATTAACCGAAATCGACTGTGCAAGTCCCCATTCCCCAAAAAACCTTCATCATGTTCATCACCTTCATCACTTGAGGCCGCCCGAATGCGGAGGCCAAAGACTTCGCTCCACTGGACTGCCTAAAGGCCATCCTCCGGTAGACAACCCTCTGGCCCAAGTGCGTAATGGTCCGTGCCAAAGTCCCTCCCCGTTCAACCTCCCTTCAAATGCCCAGGAAAACCAGGAATTCCAGGAATCCCCCCCCCCAGCCAATCCCAGCCACCCCCAACAACACCCAGCCCCCCCAAATGTCCCAGTCACGCACAAAAGAGTGTGGAAAACCCGGTGCTGGCGGGTACCATAGGCCTTCGCATATGGAAACGTTCCCCTCATTAGGCCTCTCGGCCGATTTTGGGCCGCAGCTCGATGAGTTGGGAATCACCACCCCCACCCCCATTCAAGCCGCTGCCATCCCCATCCTTCTCGAAGGAAAAGACCTCATTGGCATCGCACAGACCGGTACAGGCAAAACACTAGCCTTCGGTCTCCCTATCATCGAATCACTGCGTCAGAAAGGGGGCCGAGCCCTCATCATGGCTCCAACCCGCGAACTGGCCGTCCAAATCGCGCAGAGCCTGCGCGCCTTTACCGGTCCTTTACGACTTAAATCGGCGGTCCTCGTCGGCGGTGTCGGCATGCAAGGCCAATGCGCCGATCTCCGTCGCCGTCCCGATATCGTGGTCGCCACCCCTGGTCGACTGCTCGACCACGTGATGAAGGGCAATCTTCGATTGCGCGAATTCGATAAGGTCGTCCTTGACGAGGCCGACCGCATGTTGGACATGGGCTTCCTCCCCGCCATCGAGCAGATTCTCCATGGCCTGGCTCAACCCCGCCAGAGCATGATGTTTAGCGCGACCTTGCCGGACTCCATCGAGATGATGGTGTCGCGTCACCTCAACTCGCCCGAGCGAGTGGAAATCACTCCTCCGGGCACCACGGTGCATCTGATCGAGCAGGAGGCCTACATGGTCCATCAGGAAGAGAAGAACGATCTTCTCAGCAAGCTGATCGAATCGGGCTCAGGCCCGGTTTTGGTGTTCGCCCGAACTCGCCACGGCGCCCGAAAGGTCGCCCACAGCATGGTGCGAATGGGCCACGACGCGGCGGAGATTCACTCCGACCGAACCCAAGCTCAGCGCGACGCAGCAATGAACGGTTTCCGTTCTGGCCGGTACCGCGTGCTGGTTGCCACCGACATCGCTGCCCGCGGCATTGACGTGAAGGACATCGAACTGGTGGTTCAATACGACCTGCCAGATAACCCAGAAGATTACGTTCACCGCATTGGCCGAACCGGGCGCGCTGGAGCCTCAGGCCGCGCTGTCACCTTCGTGACGCCGGAGAAAACCCGTAAGCTCGAGGAACTGGAGCAGATCGTCGGTCTAGCGATCCCGACAGCCGCCGACTCCCCGCTCGAGCGTCCAGAGCCGCGACGACGCCACACGCGTGTCAAGCCGCTCTCCGCACGAAAGCCGGACTACAGCCCGCCAGTGGCCCGCGTCAAGCCCGCCATGCAGCTCACCAAGCGCAACGACGAGTGGGCGGTGGACCGCGTGGAACGACCTCGTCGCCCGGAGCACCCGTTCGCGGCTCGACCGGAAACTCGAAAACCCGAGCGCCCGGTAGCCTATGAGCGACCTCCGCTCGCGGCACGCAAGTTCAACGATCGCCCGGTGGCCCCGAGACCGGAATCGCGCGAGAACGAGCGACCAACCGAGAGATCTTACGAACGACCCTCGGAGCGATCATACGACCGGCCGGCTGAGCGATCTTACGAGCGACCAGCGGAGCGATCATACGACCGTCCCGCCCAGCGCTCTTACGATCGCCCGAGTGAGCCGCGCCAGGACACCCGCCCCCAGCCTTCTAGACCCTACGAGGGCCGTTCTTACGACCGGCGCCCAGCCGACAATCGTCCGAACGATGCTCGACCGCAAGACACGCGCCCAGCCGACCGACGACCGTACGACGGTCGCCCGTCTCGACCGGTAGAGCGAGACACTCGTCCGTCGCGACCGTACAGCTCCGATTCTCGGCCTTCCGAGCGATACGAGCGACCGCAACGCGATATCAACCCGATCCCGAAGGCCCCCAAGCGTGACGATAAGCCACGTCACGAGGCCGCTCGCCCGGCGGGTCGCCCGAAGCCAAACGCCACCCCCAACGCCTTCAAGCCTAAGTTTGCGAAAGGCCCGAAGGGAAAGAAGGCCGTGCCCGGCGGCGGATTCAAAGTACCGAAGCGCAAGCGATAACCCGCTAGTACAATGGAGACCATGCGACTTACGCACATGGTCTCCTGCGCCGGTTGAGCGAGCAAACTGGGCCCAGCCCAGCTCGCGGACGTGCTCCGCGCCTTGCCGTTAAGCTCCGATCCTAACTTGCTTGTCGGCTTCGACACGCGAGACGACGCCGGTGTGTATCTGCTTCCCGACGGAAAGGCGCTCGTCCAAACGCTTGACTTCTTCACCCCGGTCGTGGACGATCCCTACTGGTACGGAGCCATCGCCGCCGCCAACGCCTTGAGCGACGTCTTCGCCATGGGCGGCACCCCGCTGACGGTGATGAACATCGCCTGCTTCGACCCGACGATGGCCCCACCCGAAGTCTGGGCGGCGGTGCTAAAGGGGGCTTACGACAAGACCACCGAGGCGGGTGCAGTCGTGGTGGGAGGGCACAGCGTCGAAGATAAGGAGCCGAAATTCGGGCTCAGCGTGACGGGGTTGGTGGACCCTTCAAAGGTTTTGAGCAACAAGAACGCCCGACCGGGCGACGATATTTGGCTTAGCAAGCCACTAGGCACGGGCATCATCACAACTGCGCACAAGCAAGATCTATGTTTGCCAGAGGAACTGGACATGGCGGTCGCCACAATGGCGACTCTGAACCGGGGAGCGATGGAAGCGGCCCATGCCGTGGGCGCGACGTGCGCGACGGACGTCACCGGATTTGGCCTCGCGGGGCACCTATTCAATATCGCCCGGGGGAGCGAGGTCGCGATTGAGATCGACTCGGCGAGTCTGCCTTTGTTACTCGGGGTGGAGCGGCTCATCGCGCTGGGGTGCACCACCGGCGGGGCGAGAAAGAACCGTCTGTTCCTTGGCGACGCCCTGAGTTTCGGTTCGAACGTCCCGGATTGGCTGGGTCACGTGATCCTTGATCCTCAAACGAGCGGCGGGCTCGCGGTTTGTAGCCGCGAGCCCGTCGAGGGTTCGGTCCGGATTGGTCGCGTTCTCAGCGGCCCTCCCGCGATCCAAGTTACTTGAAGATCACGCTTGCTTTGGGGTCGTGCCGGTAGACCATGTCTCGCCCCGGGCCCCACTTGTCGTTGGCGAAATATTCGGCTTTGACGCGCATCGTGCCGTCCGCGAGGAGTTCGGCGACCCCTTTGACCTGGGTGATGCCGTTCGCGTTGCCGACGACCTTTTCAAGGGCGGTGAATTTGTTCTTCTCGGCGACCATGGTGCCTTCGGTTCGGAAACCAGCGGTGGTCAAGTAGAAAAAGGCGAGGCTCTTCTTCTCGGAATCCCAGTAGATGAGGGTCTCGCCGCCGTACATCCCGTCGTTCACGGAGTGGAGTGAGCGAATAGCTTTGCCGTTCATGGCGCGCTCGTAGCGGCTGACGTCGAACATCGGCTTTTCGGGGGTGGACTCTTTGAATTCGCCCTTCCAGGTCTTGTTCAAGAAGGGACGGAACGCCTCCAAATGGGGGTCCAGCGATTCCGGAGCAGGGTCAGCTCCACCAAGCAACGGGAGCGACGCGAAGCAGAAACACATCAGGGTCAACTTAGACATATCAGCGGATACCGCTGGCGGCACACAAAAGTTTCCATGAAAACGTCTGGCGCGTCCAATCGTCGGAAATCATAGTTAAATGGAGACGAACATGAGGAAGTGGTTTGGGGTCGCGTTAGGGATCGGAGTAGTGGCGATGGTGATTGCCACGCAGCATCAGTTGCCCAGAACTTTGGCGTCGGACTATCTTGCGGAGTTTGAGAAGTTCCTGCACGAAGAGCCGGTGGACGGTAGGTTTGGCGCGAGTCGCCTCCCAACAATCCACGAGCAAAGCTCACCTAGAGGCGAACGCATCGGCAAAATCTTCGAAGCGATGGCCAAAGATTACTGGGTGTCTGCGCTTACGGTCGGTGAATTCGGAGATGGCAAGCCAAAACGATTCCGCTCCGCCTCAGCGCACTGGCAGCTGTCGTACATTTCTCCGGACATGGTCGGGCTCGGGATTCGAGAGTCCATGGATGCCGAAAACAAATTGCTCGATGTTGACGTGAAGTGGGCCGCTGCCAAACTTTGGAGTTCTGGTCAAAAGAGCAGCCAAACCAGCACCACTTATGGCAACCGAGAGGTCATTGTGTCGCTTCGAAAGGTGAGCGCCCCAAGAGAAAGTTGCCTAAAGTGCCACACCAACGTCCCCCGTGGCAAGGCGATCGGGGTTGCTGGAGTCATTTTGGTGGCCAAGAAAACCACCCCCTGATGATATTTTCAGGTTCACGATCTAATTTGCCCCAAACTTTAAGGGGGGTGGGTTCGTCAAACATCTGCGTGCTGGTCTATACTTGCACGAACAGCCCCTAGGGCCTGTAAGCTTTGTAAACAAGAGTCCGGCATGAAGAAGCTACTCCTCGCTGCCTGCGTGGCATCATTTTTAATCGGTTGCGGTGGCAACGATTCCAACACTACCGGTGGCGGCCCTGGCGGCGGTGGTGGCGGCAACACTCGCACCTACCCATCCTTTAACCTCAGTACCAGCGCTCTCGTTCAGACCGTGTTTCTGAGCGGTCAAGGTCGGACCCTGCCCCGTGTTCGGGGGGTCGCGAATTCGCAGGTGGCGGTTATCCGAAACGTGCGGTACCAGAACGGTCCATTTGACTTTATCCCAACAGGTGAAAACAACATCACTGATGAAGTGCGCGTCCGGCTCGATGGGTACACCATCAACAGCAAGGCGTTCGGCGTGCAGTTCCCAGTAGGTACGAGCGCGCTGAGCTTCACCGAATTCCCGCTTGAGATTCAGCAGTTCCTCGAAGTGAACCCCGACGGCACCACGAGTGCGTTGACACCGTCGAGTTCGATCGCGTTCACCCCTCCGGTGCCGTTCGACGCTGATGTCCGAGTTTTCCCGGGCCGAGTGAGCTCCGTCTCAGTTCGCCTTGACGACACCATGGTCGGCTGGAACACCGCGCTCAATGAAGCGTCATTCAACCCCGATGCGTTCATCCTCGCGAACTACAACCCGATCTACAACGCGATGATCAGTCAGTTCAGTGACTACGTTGCGTTTGACATCGGCAACCTGGATTCCAAGCCCCAACTCTCCTTCTCGGGAGACGATGCGGAGCGCGTTTACTTCAGCGGCGACGGCTACGCCATCAGCAAAGGGACCGGCAATGGAAGCGAATTTGAACTTCTTGATCCGGTGAATGTGCAGAACGGAAAGGTCACCAATGGCCCTCCGATCGGCCCTCCAGGCAGCCAAGTCGCAGGCGCTAACCTCTTTATCTTGGAAGACACCGGACCTGACCTCACTCGCTACACGAGCGTGGTTGGTACCTGGAAGAACTTCCTTCAGGTCATCAATATCTCCGACACGGAAACGGCGGTGGCATTCCCCACGAGCCGCGAGACCGGAACGATTCAGGCCAACGATCGACAACAGTTTGTGCTGTTCAAAACCGCGGGCAACCAGGTAACCGACCTTTGGTACGGAAGCATTTTTTACTCGGTCGGCGGCAACCCGGCGAACAACATCTTCAAGCTGTATCCAGCGGATACGATTGACGATGCCATTCCCGCGAACGAAGTCACCGGCACGATCAGCAATCTCGTGATCTCTGGCGGCACGGTTCGACGCGGCGATTGGGACGTGACTGGAACCCCTAATAACCTTTGGCCGTTCGGCGACGAAGGCGGTTTCGGCGTTTTCCGTAGATAAGGCATGAACCCCATCCTCTGCGGCATCGAGACGGAGTACGGACTCTGGATCGAAGGTCGAGGACCGGGCGAACAGATCGAAGATGCCACGGAAGTGGTGCGAAGCTATCCCAACCCTTGTTACGTGGGTTGGGATTATCGTTTTGAGAGCCCTCGCGCGGACATGCGCGGGTTCAGCGTGGAACACCTAGCGGTAGACCCTGAAGATCTCAAATACGACGCTTGCAAACAACTTCCGCCAGCGCATATATTGCGGGCCGACCGAGTCCTTCCTGACGGGAGCCGATTTTACAACGATCACGGGCACCCCGAGATTGCGACGCGCGAGTGCTTCTCGGTGGATGAGGCGGCTCAGTGTGACTTGGACGGTGAGCAGGTCGTGCTGGCGGCGGTTCAGGCTTATGCGGCACGCACAGGTCTCAACGTCAAGGCTTACAAGAACAACACGGACTTCCACGGGGCGAGCTACGGGACCCATGAGAGCTACCTGGTGCCGCGTTCGCTCGAGTTTGCGGAACTCTTTCATGCCGTCACCCCGATGTTGGTGGCTCGCCAGATTTTGACGGGCGCGGGAAAGGTGGGAAGAGAGCACGGGTCCCCATGCGACTTCCAGCTTAGTCAGCGGGCTGACTTTTTTTCTGAAGCGGCTAATGTCGAAACGCTATTCCGTCGCCCGGTGTTCAACACTCGCGATGAACCGCACGCGGAACCCGAGGCATGGCGGCGACTACACGTGATTTCGGGCGACGCTAACCGAATGCAGTCCTGTACGCGGCGAAAGATGTTTCTAATCCGCCTTGCCATCCAGTTGGCGCTGATCGGCGAGGCTCCCAAATGGAGGCTCGCCGACCCGGTTCGTGCTTTTGAATCGGTGAGCAAGGACGCGAAGTTCGATTTTCGGGTCGAGCTTGATGGGAATTGGACGACCGCTTACGAGATTATTGAGTCTTATCTTTCGGCTGCCGAGCGGTTTGATTTGGTCAGTTCGGAGGAGCGGCCTCTCTTGGATAAATCGCGCCATTTGCTTTCGCTTTTGAAGAGCGACTACGACACGTTTTCGCGCCATGTGGACTGGGCGGCGAAGCGGAACTTGGTCGAGATGTATCGCGAAGAAGAGGGTTTGAGCTGGGGGGATGCTTCGCTGCAGGCCGTGGATCTGGCGTATGCCGATATTGATCCGGCGGAAAGCCTTTACCAAGCACTGGTGGATTCTGATCAAGTTGAGGCGGCCTCATTCTCTCCGCCGCAGTTTTTGAGTCGGGGGGTGGTTCGGGCGGCTGCCGTCTCCAACTGGTCGAGCTATCTGCGGCAGGTGAGCTGGCGCGCGCTCACTTTCGAGATTGACGGGCAACTGAAACCGGTAGAACTTCGCCCGGATATCGCCTATCCTGCGACACTCTGGGAGGCTCGCAACGTAAATGAATTCATAAGCCTCTTGGAGGGCGTCCTATCACCATGATTCAATCCGACCGACTGACTAGACCTGGCCAACCCGAACCCGCCCGAAAAACTGGCGAAGACGGTGGCCCCAATGCGCCCAAATTGGAGCGACCAGTTGCCCCAAATCCGCTGAAAGATCGCCTGAAAAAAGTTGATCCGGATCAGGCGAAGAAGTATCGTCAGCGGAGCGGTCAATGATCCCGGCCCCACGCACCTTCCCCGAGTTGGTGAACTACCAGCCGAAGCCGTACAACGCCGAGAACGAGGCGCACGGCACGACGGTGCTGGCCCTTCAGTACAACGAAGGTGTTCTGACTCTGGCTGACCGCCGGGCCACGATGGGCAACATGATCATGTATGACCTGGCGGAAAAGGTTTTCGCGCTCGATGATTACACGGTCGTCGCGATCAGCGGTTCTTTCGCGCGGTCAGTCGAGATTTGCCGCCTCCTTAAGCACAGCTTTAAGTACTACCGCCGCATGCAACTCAGCGATATGTCGCTTGAGGGGAAGCTCCAAGAAATCAGCCGGGCCCTGGCCAATAACTTGGGCATGGCGATGAATGGCGGTGGGGTATTTCTCCCAATCGTTGGGGCTTACGATACGAAAGCCGATAAGTTCGGCGTTTACTTTTTCGACACGGCGGGCGCCCGATTCCAAAGCGGCGCGTTTGCCGCAGCAGGTAGTGGTAGCACCCAAATTCGCGGCTTGTTTGATTACATCGTGCGGAAGAAAGGGGACTTTGACACTCGTCCGCTGGAGGATGTGCTCAGCGACGGACTGGAGATGCTCCAGATTGCAGCGGCCTTGGACTCGGCCACTGGTGGCATTACCGCCAATCCGCCGATCGTTCGGCTGCTTGACCGCAATGGGAATCGGCCGATTGACGAAAAGGTACTTCAGAAGGCGCTGAAAGCTATCGCGAAGTAGGCCGCTAGGGTACGACGTCAAAGTTGCGCATCATCCCGACATCCTCGTGCTCGAGGTTGTGGCAGTGATACAAGAAGCGACCCGTGAACAGGAGCGGTTTGTGGACAATCTTCACGGTCTCTCCTGGCATGAGAAGGAACGTGTCCTTAAACCCCATGTCAAGGAACCCGTCCTTCATCGAGTTGACGGCAGTGTTTTGAGTTCCGGACTGGATGCGCTCAAGAACCTTGAAACCGGATCCATGAAGATGGACCGGATGGGGCATTAGGGTTGTGGGCAGCGTGTTTTGGAATACCCAAATCTGCTGCTCCCCGAGTTTTGGTAGTTCGTTTGGCGCTACGGTTGTCATGTTGAACAAGCCGCCGTTCATGCTGAACTGTGAGCTGGCAAACGTGATGGGAATTAGCCTCGGTGAAGCGAAATTGGTCGCGGATGCGAGCTGGTAGTTTGGGACGCTTGTGCTTAGCGTGGCGGGAAGCGCAATGGAATCGGTTACCGAGCTGGTAGCGGTGAAGGTCATGACATCGAATGCAGAGCCCTGCGCGAGGCCCGAGCCGCCGCCGGTCGGTCCACCGGGAGTAAAACTCTGGCTTTGCAGCTTCACGGTTGAGTTCACGCCGAGCGATCGGAAATCTGCCCAAACCTCGATGCGCTCGCCCGGCGAGAGCATGACGTAATTTCGCGTGACCGGAGCGGCGAGAAGCCCCTGATCGGTCCCGATGACGGTCACGGGATTTCCGCTAGACCAGGCCAGCTTAAAGATTCGCGCGTTGCTGCCGTTCAGAATCCGGAGCCGATAGACGGCTGTTTCCACGCTCATGCCCGCATTCCAAACCCCGTTCACCATGACCTTGTTACCGAGGAAACCTGGAACTTGTTGGTTGGTGTAAACGAATTGGTTCGAGGAGTTGGTGACTCGATCTTGCAGCACCAAAACTTGGTCGCGCTTCCCACGAGGAAGAGTGAGTGCCCGCTCTTCCGCGTCACTCACCACGATTACCCCAGCCAGTCCGGTCGCGGTTTGGAGAGCGGTTCTCTGATCCGGGTGGGGGTGGAACCAATAGGTACCCGCTCGGTTGGTGATGGGGAATCGGTAGCGGAAACTGCCACCCTTTGGGATGAAGTCGGCGGGGTGCCCATCCATGGACGCCGGAATGTCAAGTCCATGCCAGTGAACGCTGGTCGCCTCGGTCAGCGAGTTCTTGAAGTTGACCTCCATGGTCATACCCCGGTTTACGCGCACGACCGGGAAAATGGTTTTTGGATTGCCACTGGCACCGGGAGTTATCTCGTACCGCCAAACATTGGTTTGTGCGCCCGAAAAGAGCGGCAACGTGTCCAGCTTGGCCTCCATTTTGAAGGTTACGGAGCTAGCGGGTACGACAACTTCGTCGGCTCGAGCCATTGCCCCCACCACCAACAATCCCGTCAGCCCACCTAGCCTCAAAATTTGCCGCATTCGCCTATCCCACTATACGACTTCACGCACCCTATTGTTAGTTCGGAAGGCCCACGGAAATCTTAACTGGCAACATCACCGGCAACGGCGCGCTAACGGGTGTAAACTTCCCGCAAACGCATGCCGCGGCTCTTTTTCCGCTTCGATCCCCGCATCGCTCAGGCGCTCCGGTCCCAACGACACACAATCCTGAAAGGGCTGGTGTGTGTCGCGGTCACAGCATTACTCACGGCCGCCACCATTCCGCTCACCGAGCGGGCCATCCGGGCCATCGGTGACGCCGCCCCGACCCGCGTGGATGTGACGCAAGGTTCGTCTTATGAGTCGCAACTGAGCAGAGCGTTAGGGCTCACCCCCATCCAGGTTCGTGAGGGACTATCCAAACACCCGGTTGACCCTCGGCTTGCTCTTCCCCCCGCTTCCGCCTTGTCCCTAGAGTGGAATCGCGACGAGGCGCAGATTCAGCGGGCCATAGAGTCGCTGGCGCAGCAGGGCGCAGTCCCCGCCGCGTCGCAGCAACAGCGGCAGGACGAGGCGCTGAAGACGCTTGGCTTCATCTGCCTCGCGGTCGTGGGGGTGTTCGGGCTCAAGTACACATTCACTCGGGGGCAATCGTACTATTTGAGTCGCGCCGCCGCACGCCTCGCCAGCGACTTACGGATCCAACTCTACGACAAACTGCAGCGCTTGCCGATTCGGTACTTCACCAGCAAACGGACTGGGGCGATTCAGAGCGTCCTGACCAACGACGTGAACGTTTACCAAAACGCGGTCACCTTGATTCGAGATTCGATCGACGGGCCATTCAAGGCGGTGGCGGCGCTAGTTACGATCTTCATCATCCAGTGGCAACTCGCGCTCGTGGCGTTGTTGTTCATCCCGGTTTTGGCATGGTTTGTCCAGCGCAACGGCCGGAGGATGAAGCAGGATCAAGCGGCGGTGCAGGATGACTTGGCGGTTCTTGCAGGCGTGACGAATGAAGCGCTGGGCGGGGTTCGCGTGGTGAAGGCATTTGCCGCCGAAGACCGGATGTCGGAGCTGTACGACGGGCAGGTCGAGAAGACCTTTGCCAGCCAAATGCGGGCCGCCAGGCGTTTTGCGCAACTGAAGCCGATGGTGGAATTGGTGGGTGCCAGCAGCCTCGCCACGATTCTCTACATCTGTGGGCACATGGCACGTGCGGGCACGCTGCAGATCAGCCAGATTGTGGCTCTTACCTTCGCGCTTGACGTGATTAACCAGGGGGCGCGGTCGCTGAGTAACGTCAACAACACCTACAATCAGGTTCAAGCTGCCGCGAACCGCATTTACTCGGAAGTCTTAGACGTGCCCGAGGAGACCGATGCAGGCGGTGGAAAGACCCTCGAAAGTCCGCTCGGCAGACTTGAGTTTAAGGGAGTCAGCTTCGAATACCCCGATGGGACCTCGGCTTTGTCCAACGTGTCCTTTGTAATCGAACCGGGGACAAGCCTCGCATTGGTGGGGCCCAGCGGAGCTGGGAAATCGACCATCGCCGATCTCATTTTGCGATTTTACGACCCCACGCAAGGGCATATTCTGTATGACGGGGTGGATGTCCGCGAATTGGACCTGCGCTGGTACCGCTCCCAATTTGGTGTTGTTCCACAACAGACGTTTCTCTTCGCGGGCACGATCGCGGACAATATTCGCTTAGGCCGTCCCGATGCCCTTGAGCACGAGCTGTCAGAAGCCGCCCGCCTCGCCCACGCCGACGTGTTCATCGGTCGCTCGCCTGAGCGTTTTGATACTATTCTCGGAGAGCGCGGCGCGAAGGTAAGCGGCGGAGAGGGGCAACGCCTCGCCATCGCCCGGGCGATTATTCGCAAGCCTAAAGTTCTATTGCTGGATGAGGCCACAAGCAACCTCGACGCAGAGAGCGAGAAGGCGGTGACCGAGGCGCTTGACGAAGTGATGGCGGGTCGCACCACTCTCTTCATTGCTCATCGCCTTACCACGGCGGTGCGGGCGCAGTCCATTTTGGTGCTTCGCCGGGGAGAGGTGGTCGAGCATGGCACTCCACAACAGCTCCTAGAACAGAGCGGGATGTTCGCCAGTATGTGGCGAGCCTTCAATAACGGCATGCTTGAGGGCGATATTGGCTGAGGTCGCCCTAGGTGCGGAGGGCCTTACGGTGGGCTACGGCAAATGCGCCGTTGCCGCCGGGATTGATTTCTCCCTGGAAGCGGGGGAAATGCTACTGCTCATCGGTCCCAATGGTGGCGGGAAGTCCACGCTCATCAAGACTTTATTGGGAGTACTCAAGCCTCTCGCGGGGAGGGTTTGGCCAGCCGCTGATCTCAAACCAGAGGAATGCGCGCGGCACCTCGCCTATGTGCCGCAGGTCGAGGATATTCCATTTGATTTCACAGTGCGGGAGATGGTCATGATGGGCCGCCTCGCGTATGCGCAGGGGCTAGTGGAGTCGGCGGAAGACCGACAAGTCGTCGAAGAGACAATGCACCTAATGCAGGTCAGTGAGTACACGGATCGGTCTGTACTCGAGCTAAGCGGTGGCGAGCGGCAACGAGTGGTCTTGGCTCGTGCGATGGCGCAGCGAACAAAAGTGGTGCTGCTGGACGAGCCGAATGCCCACCTCGACGTGCGGCATCAAGCCGAAATGGAACAAGCGATCTCTGACTTAGCGGGGCAGGGAGTTGCGGTTGTTGCCGCGATCCACGATTTAAATATGGCCCTGAGGTGGAACGCGCGGGTTCTCCTACTCGCATACGGTGCAGCCTCGTTGGCCTCAAAAATAGAGGATCTGCTCGAGGGGGGTCAACTGGAAAGGGCGTACCAATCCAAATTTGAAATCATCGAGCAGCGGGGACGGAAGTGGATCGTCAGCGCTTAGGGGCTACGCCCTGCGCCGGCGCTGGCACCCCTGCGCCTGGCCCGGAAGGAGCCCCTGGGGCAAGTGGACCGTTCAATTGCTCGGACATAGCGCCTCGCCGTTCTGCGTCTGTAGGACCTGCCGGTGCAGCCTCAGCATCGTGGCGGTGGGATTGCGCTTCGATCAGGGCGGCGTCATACACGCCCGGGGGCGCACTCGTCGCAGACTGCATGTTGTACATCCCTACGATCGCGATCAGTAGGGCCAGGAAAAAAACGGCTGCAATGGGTGCCTTACGCTTTCGCATAGACCAAAATGTCCTCTAGTCTTCATTATGATCGCGTTTTCGCTCAAATGAGTTCCCGCCATGCCCACGAAACCGATCATTGCTCTCGACGCCCGCCTCTATCGGGGCGATATGACTGGCGATTCGACTTACTGGACCGGCCTCATTGATCACCTCTTCTTGATCGAGCACGAATTTGAAATTCTGCTTTTCAGCGATGAACCTTGCCCGAAGGGTGCCCCAGAGAAGGTTGCGGCCGCGTGGCGGCACAAGCCGGCTCGCAATGGGAAAGTTTGGAGCTTGATCGTCTTTCCGATTGCGACTCGGCAGGCCGAAGCTAGCATCGTTCATACGCAGTACTCGCTTCCAACTGTAAGGGCCGCCGGGATCACGACGATTCATGACATCAGCTTCAAACTCGGCCCCGAGTGGTTTCCGGCGAAGGACCGGCTGATTCTCGCTGGCTCGGTCCCAAATTCGATCAACCGCGCGGCAGCGGTGATCACCGTATCGGAAACTTCGAAGCGAGAGATTGAGACGGCTTATCCGAAGGCATGGGGCAAGACTCACGCGATCCTAAACAGCGCTAGCGATGCAATCCGGCCCGTGGATGACGCAAAACAAATCGTCTCCCGCGAGCTTGGCTTGGATGGCCCGTTTATCCTTAGCGTTTCCACTCAATGGCCCCGCAAGAACATGCAGCTCGCCATTGACGCGGTCAGGCTCCTACCAGCCACGATGCCGCACAAATTGGTGCTCACGGGAAAGTCGGGTTGGGGTGAGCTGACTACAGATCCTCGGGTCGTTCTCCCTGGGTATGTGTCTACAGAGCTACTTTGTGCGCTGTACTCAGCGGCTGATTTGTACCTGTGTCCAAGCCTGCACGAAGGGTTCGGCATCCCCTTGGTAGAGGCGTTCCGGTGTGGGTGCCCGGTGATCTGCTCCAGCGGGGGAGCATTGCCTGAAGTCGCAGGGAACGCAGCGGCCGTGATGCCCGACTTCCGGCCCGAGACTTGGTCGCAGGCGATCCAGGAGATTCTGGGCGATTCGAGTAAGCTAAGCGGCATGAAAGCTCGGGGTCTGGAACGCGCGAAGTCCTTCTCTTGGGAACGATCAGCACAGCAACATCTCGAGGTTTACCGGCAGGTTCTTCGATGATCTCGGCAGAGCTCCTAGCGATCTTGGCGTGCCCGTTGACCGATGACCGCCCACCCCTGCGGCTCGAGGGTGAGTTTCTCATCTGCGACGCCTGTCAGATGGCTTTCCCGATCAAAGACGACATTCCCCAGCTCCTGCCCGAAAATGCGATACCCTTGAGCGAACTCCCCACAAAGCCATGAGTACAAAAGTCCTCAACGTCTTGGTCCTCCATGGTCCAAATCTCAACTTGACCGGTTTCCGGGAACCTGATCTTTACGGCAAGAAACCTCTGTCGGACATTGACGAAATGATCAGCACGGAAGCCAAATCCCTCGGGATTGAGGTGCGCATCCTCCAATCCAATCACGAGGGGGTCTTGATCGATACCATTCAAGAACACCGGAGCTGGGCGGATGCAATCGTCATCAACGCCGGTGGGTTAACGCACTATTCGATCGCGCTACGCGACGCGTTGGTCAGCGTTCGGCTTCCGGTGGTAGAGGTTCATCTCTCCAATATTCACGCTCGCGAGGAGTTTCGGCGGCAATCTGTGATCGCCCCAATTTCTTTGGGACAGATTGTGGGATTTGGTGGGTACGGATATGTCATGGCGCTGCGCGCTGTTCTCAACCTTCACGTGGAGGTGGTTTAAATGAGCCAAGTGAAGCGAGTCCAGGGCGCGATGGCGCAAGCGGGGTGGGAGGCGATTTTTGTTAGCCAACCTGGCAGTGTCCAATGGCTTTCCGATTTCACGGGGTCGTTCGGTTACGCGGTGGTCACTCCAGACCAGGCCGTCTTCGTTACCGACAGCCGCTACGCCATTCAGGCAAATCAGCAAGTTTCGGATCTTGAAGTTAGATCTTTCGGCTCGCCGACGACGATATATGAGGTGCTCACCGATGTGTTCGCCAAACTCGGCGTTGGTCGACTGGGGTTCGAAACGGGGATGTCTTACAGCGCTTGGGAGACTTGGACTTCGAAATTTCCTACCCTCGAGTTTGCTCCGATGGGTGACTTAATTCCGGGGTTGATGAAAATCAAGACCGACGAGGAAGTTGCGCTCATTCGTGAGGCGTGCAAGCTGGGCGACGCTTGCATGCAGCGGGCGATTTCGATGGTTCAAGTGGGTGTATCTGAGTACGACATCGGGCTGGACATCGAGTTCTACTTCCGGCGGAATGGCGCGGCCATCGGCTTTGAACCGATCGTGGCGAGCGGACCGAACAGCGCCAAGCCGCACGCGAGACCATCGGAGCGGAAGATCGAACGAGGCGACTTTGTTACCATTGACCTCGGATGCACGCTCGGGGGCTACTCCAGTGACCTCACCCGGACCGTCGTGGTCGGCGAGGCCTCAGACCGCCATAAGGAAATTTATGAGCAAGTTTTACGCGCGGAAGTAGAATGTTGCCAGATGCTTGTGTCGGGGGCGAACGGTAGAGACGTGGATCAGCACGCGCGAAACGTTCTTGACGAAAAGCAACTCGCCAAGTACTTTGGGCATTCGTTGGGCCACGGGCTAGGGCGAGCGGTTCACGATCCAGGTCGGCTGCATTTTTCAGCGGATGAGCCTTTGCAGGTGGGTCAGGTTTGGACGGTGGAGCCCGGGGTTTACATCGAGGGCTTTGGCGGGGTGCGGGTAGAGGATGACGTTTGGATTTCTCCTACCGGGCCCGAGATATTGACTTCAACTCCGAAGGCGTTGCTCGTCGTCTAATGCCGCTTCTCGCCATTTCCGGTTACCGCGTTTCTGATCAGGGTGCCCCGATCTCGATGCGGGTCGAGGCGGGCGACTGGATCGGGCTGACTGGTCCGGCGGAAGTCAACCTGTCGAGGTTTTTGGCAGAATTCGCGGGAAAAGCGGCGCGTAGTGTTCGTACCGTGTGGGTTGATCCGGCTGAGCTATCCGGACGGAAAACGGTCCAGCAACTCGCCAAGTCAGCGGGTCCAGATGGCGCCACCAAGATTCTCACCGCATTGCGGCTGTGGGATGTGCGCCGAGATGCGATCTCGAGCTTAACCTCTCACCAAAAGCGAGCGGCCGCCCTCGTCTCGGCTCTTGCCGAGAACTTCGAGCTGATCTTAATGGAAGAGACGCTCGATCTTCTTGACCCCTGGGCGCTGCCAGGTGCGTTGGAACTCATTCAGGAGCATTCAGCCGCCAAAATCGCGCTGACTCAGCGGCCGGATATTTTGGAGACTTGCCAGCGGATCGTGGCTCTTAATGAGCGCGGATTGAGGTTTGACGGTGCTCCGAGCGACCTGCTGAGGATCATCCGCCCGGCAGTGGTGGAAGTGGAAACCAGCGAGCCGGGTGCGGTGGCCGCGATGGTTGAGCCACTACAACTTCGAGTGAACGCATCGCCGGGGAGACTGGAGATTCAGACCACCGAGGGGCAAAAGCTTGCGGCTGAACTGTGCCTGCGGGGATACCCGCTCATCCGCGCCATGACGGTGCGCACCCCCACTTTGAGCGAGGCGCTTCAGGCGCTTATCCGATAACGACGCGCGTGTCGCCTTGACGCACGGTGAACCTCTGTGCGTCCCAAAGTTCGAGCAGCGGGATCGTGTACTTGCGTGAGGTCTCGACCGCGTCTCGGAATTCCGCCGCGGTGAATGGACGTCCAAAATCTTTCACTACCGCCTTCATCGCTTCGATCTGGGCGGGGAGGTAGAAGATGTCGGGAGCTATTCGGACTACCCGCCCAGCTTGGACTCCGACCTCGAGAATTTGGTCAACTGCCTGGGGAGGAACCCCCAATTTCTGGGTCAGCTCACGAGGAGTGGGGACGGTGTAGCCAGCAAGGGTTAGTTGTTCTTCGAGTCGTTGGATCAACTCTTCTTGCCGCGCATTGAGCTGAACGAAAAATGCGGGGTGGGCGATCTCGTTGCCAGCTGATTTCAGCAGTTCGGTGCTCACCAGCGCGCTGATGATGCGGTCCAAAGCCTTGCCGCCCCAGCGGAGGCCGGCTGCTGTAATGGCCCGGTCGCGGCCGATTCCAGCTTTAGTAGGGGCTTCGACGTGGAGCCGGTCCAAGGCGTTATGCAAGAGTGCTACGCCTCTGTCGAAGTCGTCGGGAGTGAGCCACAGGCCGCCAAAACCGAGCACCAGTCTCTCATCGAGCATCTGTTCGAAGACTGGTCCCAATTGCTGCGGTGTGCGTCCGAGCAGGCGGCACAGGTCATCGGTGTGCATTCCGCTTTCCTTGCCAAGAAGGGCAGAGAGGATCCGATCCGCGTCGGTCGTGCCGCTCGCCACGTCCGCCGTTTCTGACTTACGTCGAGGAGTGGCTTGTGGCACCACCACTCGCCCGCCGCCGAGCAGATCGGGCGGACTGTACCGCCGAAGTATGAGCGGCTGATTGAGCGCTACCGCCGCCGGTCGCTCCAGCCGGAGTTGCACAATCTCGAGCTGAGACTCGCTCAAAAACACCTTGCCCATCACCTCGTCAGTGCCGATGCTCACGCGGACTCGGCTACCGTGCTTGACCGTTCCCTCCGGCGTTACCCAGCGAACGTTGGCGTCAAGACACTCGGTCGGAAACAGCGCTCCCGCAGCCCCGACCGCCATCCCGCGACTCACTTGCGAAACCTCCAAGCCCGCCAAATTCAGCGCGGTTCGAGACCCGAACTCTTGGTTCTTTAAGCTGAGTTCATGGCTCTGAATACTGCGCACCCGAGTCGCTCGATCCCCTGGCATCAGGACGGCGGCATCGCCGTCGGCGATCACGCCTTGCACCAAGGTTCCTGTGACCACGGTTCCGTGACCCTTCACGGTGAAGACTCGGTCGATCGGCAAGTACCAGGGCCCCGTTTTGGGTTCAGATTCAGCGCGAATTGCCGCACTGAGCGCTTCTTTTAGCGCCTCGATGCCGTCGCCGGATACCGCCGAAACCGGAAGTATCGGCGAGCCCGCAAATCGGGTGTCGGCGAGCATCGCCTGTACGTCCGCACTAACAAGATCCAAAAACTCGGGATCTGAAAGATCGGCGCGAGTCAGCGCCACCACCATCTGGTCAACCGGCAGCAGCTCCAAAATCGCGAAATGCTCGCGGGTTTGGGGCATGATGCCCGCATCTGCGGCAATGCAAAGGAGCGCGACATCAATGCCGGTCGCCCCGACCAACATGTTCGAAAGAAATCGCTCGTGACCAGGCACGTCCACGATGCTTACGCGACCAATGTCGGGCAGATCCACGTAAGCGAAGCCCAAATCAATGGTCATGCCCCGCGACTTTTCTTCGGGCAGCCGGTCGGCATCGATTCCGGTTAGCGCCCGGATAAGGGTGGTTTTGCCGTGGTCCACGTGCCCCGAGGTGCCGATGAGTTTTGCCATCAGATCAGGCCGGGACCCCGAACAACTCCAGACTGATCTCGCCGTCGCGGCACACCCACATGGGGAAATCTTCTTTGGTCGCCGCGGCTCCATAGGTGCCATCTGGCGCCATCGCGAAGACGACGCAGGGAAGCTCCTGGGATTTGGTTTGGCGTCGAATCATGTGCTTGACCACCGCGACGCACGCCTCCTGAGGGGTCATGCCTTGCCGCATGTTTTCGACGGCGCGGAAACTTGCGACTGCCTTCCAAAGCTCTTCGCCATTTCCGGTGGCTCCCGCCGCACCGACTTCATCATCGGCATAGATCCCCGCCCCAAAAATCGGGGAGTCCCCCACTCGGCCGGGTTGCTTGAAGGGGAGGCCGCTCGTCGAAGAAGCTGCTGCGAGTTTGCCGTCCATCAATCCAAGCATCGTGACCGTGTCGCTGTGCGAGTGTTCGTAAACCCGAATCCGCTCCGGGCTCTCGCGCCATTCTTCCCACTTCTCAATCACCCTGGCCGTGAGTGTTTGCCGTGGTTCGAAACCTTGCTCAATCGCGTAGCGCCGAGCCTGGTCGCCCGCGATCATGACGTGCGGGGTGTCTTCCATCACTTTCCGAGCGAGCGAAATCACGGGCACGATGTTGCGCACTGCGCACACTGCGCCGCACATCAAGTCGCTCCCGCGCATCATGCTGGCATCTAGCTCAAGATCACCTTCGGCGTTGGGCAACGAACCCAGTCCGATCATGATCAGATTTGGGTCGAGCTCAGCCGCCGCTAGGCCCGCTTCAAGCGAGTCCATGAGGCCGCCGCCCGCTGCTTTTTTGGCCCAAGCCGCCCGGATGGCGACCTCACCAGGCTCACGCCACGTGGAAAGTATGGTGGTCATGGCACTACCAGCGAATTAAATTGGCTCCCCAAACCAGGCCCGCTCCAAAGCCGACTGTCATGACCAAGTCGCCGCGCTTCAGCCGTCCTTGCTCCACCGCCTCACTGAGCGCAATGGGGATCGAGCCGCCGCTGGTGTTGCCGTACTTTTGAACGTTGATGAAAACCTTTTCGTCCGGCAAGTCGAGTTTCTTGGCTGCCGACTCGATGATGCGGAGGTTCGCCTGATGAGGCACGAACAGGTCAATGTCGGTGGCCTTGTATCCCGACCGCTCTAACACTTTTAAACAAGCGTCGCCCATCGCCCCGACGGCAAACCGATACACTTCGGCACCCGCCATGAATAAGTAAGGGTTGACGCCCTCGGGAAGGGGATTGCATACCGGGTGCAGCGAGCCGCCAGTCTCCATTCCGATATGCTTTGCTCCTGAGCCATCGCTCAGAAGAACCGTGTCAATCACACCCCGGTCAGTGTTCTCTTCGCCTCGGAGCACCACAGCTCCGGCCCCGTCCCCGAACAGGATGCAGGTTGATCGATCCGTGTAGTCCACATACTTCGTGAGCACATCACAACCGATCACCAGCGAGGTCCCTACTCTTCCGGCTTCCACCATGGCCGCCGCCGTTGAGAGCGAGTAAATGAATCCTGCGCACGCCGCGCTGATGTCGTAGGCACCTGCGTTCTTGGCACCTAGGGCATCTTGGACGAGGCAACTAGTAGCGGGGAAGGGGTAATCGCCGGTCACGGTGCCCACCACCACCATATCCAATTCGTCCGCGGTGACCCCTGCATCGTCCATCGCCCGCTGGGCGGCGAGGAGACTCAGACTCGTGGCTGTGTCGTTTGGCCCGCATATCCTTCGCTCTGAGATGCCGGTGCGTTGGACAATCCACTCGTCGTTGGTGTTGACCATCTTCTCAAGGTCAGTATTTGAGAGCACCTTGTCCGGCACGGCATGACCTATCCCCTGAATCACTGCGCGCTTCATATATTGCTGAGTTTATCCGACCGGGGCGTCAACCGGAGACAGGTGGGAGCCGACGGCAGCTTTCATCTTCTCGATTAGGTCGTTTTCCAGCGCTCTATCGGTGAGCTTGATGGCATTCATGATCGCTTTGGCATCGCTTCGTCCGTGGCAAATGGTGCAGAGCGAATTCAGTCCGAGGAGCGGAGAGCCGCCATATTCGGAATAGTCCAGTTTCTTGCGAAGGGGGGCCAAGAGTGGGCGGATGGGAGCGAACATGAGTTTGGTCACCCACGAGCGGCCTGCGCTCTCCCTTATCTCGCTCATGATAAATTCCGCGACGCCTTCGGCGGTTTTGAGCACCACATTCCCGACGAATGCATCACACACGACCACGTCGAGCGGGATCTTTGGCAAATCCTTCCCCTCGACGTTGCCCCCAAACCACTCGAATTTTTCGAGCAGCGTGTACGCTTGCTTGGAAAAGGCGTTCCCCTTGCCGGGTTCCTCGCCCATGTTAATAAGGTGGACCTTGGGGTTTGATCTCCCCATGACGGCTTGGGAATAAGCGCGGCCCATAAGGGCGAATTCTAGGATTTGCTCCGGGTCAATATCGGGCGATGCACCCGCATCAAGCATTAAAAACAGACCGTGCTTATTGGGCATCACGGTCGCGATCGCCGGACGGTGAATTCCCGGGATTTGCCGCCAAGAGAGAAGGCTGGCTGCCGTCGCCGCGCCGGTGTTGCCCGCGCTGACCACGGCCTGTGCTCGGCCCTCTTTCACCAAGTTGACGCACACCGTCAGGCTGCTGTCTTTCTTCTTTCGGATCGCGTCGAGCGGCTTGTCTTCCATGCCGATCACCTCGCTGGCATGGAGAATCTCGATGTTTGGCGGGACGACGGGCAGTAACGCTCGAATCTGCTCTTCGATCCCGACGAGAATAATTTTGCAACGGACTTCGCCTTGGGCTAACAGGGCACCCGCCACCACTTCTTTGGGAGCGAAATCGCCCCCCATCGCGTCGAGTGCGATGATGTTCAGGAGTCCTCTCCTAACAAATGTGAGAGTCCGCCCAAGGGCCCGGCTTTGAGTTCGGGCTGCGGTGGCATGGCGCGCAGGGCCGCTTCAGGGCAGTCACCGTCCCAACCGTGGGCGCATAAGGGAGCCTGCGGCATGTTCAAAATCAAACCTTGGTGAAGGAGCGCCTCCACGATGAGGTGATTCTCCTCGAACAATGGGAAGTCCTCTTCGCTCACGACCTTGGCATAGTCGTCTTGGGCGTACATGCTCGCCACCCCAACAACGGGAAAATCCTCTTCGATGGCGAAGCTCATGTCCTGCTCCAAGGGGCCGCCGCAACGAGCACATTCCATTGTGCAACGAGTCTTAAACTCGCCCTTGATCATTAGGAGGTTGCCGGTGCTGTAGGCTTCGATGAACCCTTCGATCGGCGCGTTTAGCTCCACGTCCTCTTCTTCAGGCATGTCGGTGGAGATGTCCACCGCGATCACGCGTCCAGGGTGCTGAAGCGCATCGTTAAGGTCCAACATGTCGTCGCGCTTCATGGGACTCGAATTGTACCCAGGACGAGTTAAGGGACCTACGACTTGAGCACGGCGCGGTCTACTTGCAATGTGGTCCCAGCGTCTGTGCCGCTTGTTTCGATCACGAGATAAATCACTCGATCCACGTCCGCCAGGCCGCCCGGATTGGGCAACGTGAAACTCACCGTGCCGTTTGCGGAGGTAACGGGCATTGTCGACAGCGTGGTGAACTGGCCGTAGGGGTACGAGTCCGTTGTCCAATTGTAAACCTTGATCGTCTCGGTCCCGGCAGTCCCGCCGACGTAACTGCGGTCAACCGTAAGCGTAAGCGGTCTGTTCGGCAATATGTCCCGGAAGGTGCCCTCCATCAAGATGAGGCCGTTGCCGTCGCGCGGCACCGTCAACACCTGACCGTCCGAAGCCTGCCCTTGAGAAAAACCTCCGGTCAAACCATTGGTGGGCGAGCTCGCTTCGATAAGCGGAAATTCGATGCCTTTGCTTGGAAGGGCAATGGAAGCAACGGTAGTCGTACCCACCATGATCTCTAGTGGCCCCGCGATTGGCCTGGTTGCGACTTGCAAATGATCGCGACCCATGACCTGGTAGCGAACGGGCACTCCGCCCTGCTTCACCGACAAATTCGTGACCCCGGCGAAGCCGCGACCGTAGATTCGCGTGATACCATTGCTGCGTCGCCCTCCAGTCGCGTAGAGGGGAGAAGCGGCTCGAACCACCACCGACCGAGATGGTGCGGCGGGAACACTCTGCGAGGCGGAAAATACTTGGACTCGGCCGTAACCCGTGTACTCGCCGAGCGGCGATTGAACGGTGGGCAGCGCGGTGTCTTCCAGCAAGTTCCGAATCTGGGCGGCCGATAAGGTGGGGTTTGCCCCCCAAAGTAGCGCAGCCGCTCCCGCCGCGACCGGGCAGGCTCCGCTTGTGCCAGCAAAACCCGTTGTGTAGCCGCCACTACTGGTCGTCGCGACGAGGCTCACACCTGGCGTGGCGATATCCACGTGCGAGCCCCAGTTAGAGAATCCGGCCTTGTTCGAACCGGTATTGAGCGCAGCGACGCTTACGCAGAGCTCGTGCGCGGCGGGATAGTAGGGGATCACCGTGCGGGCGTTGCCGGCGGCTACGAACGGAAGCACGCCTTGAGAAACGATGTACTCCAGCGCGGCGCGCTCGGGTGGGCTCACTCGGTCGCTGAAGAAACTGCAACTGATGATGTCGGCGCCCATTGCGGCGGCGTACAGGTAGGCCCCGATGTTCGCAGTGTCGTAGAAGTAGCCGGTGTCAATGCTGGCCTTGAGGCTCATGATCTTGGCCAGTGGCGCGACGCCGGTGCCGCCGATGCCATTGTCCATCGCCGCCGCCACGATGCCCGCACAGGCGGTGCCATGCCCGTTCACGTCGTTCGGGATCGGATCGCCGTAGCCGAAGTCGTAGCCGTTAATATCGTCCACAAAACCATTGAGATCGTCGTCGACGCTGTTGCCCGCGATCTCACCCGTGTTCGTCCAGAGATTTGGCGCCAGGTCTGGGTGACCCGTAAAGACTCCGGTATCGATGACCGCCACGGTGATGGCGGAGGAACCAAAACTGGTGTTCCAAAGTAAGTCGGAGCCGATGTTGGCGTGGTGCCAGGAGTCGCCGTACATCGGGTCGGTCGGGGTGTAGGCGATTTCGGCGGCCCGATCAAGGAATACATACTCAGCGCCGTAGGCTTTGCGCAAGCTCCGATAGGTCCCCTCAAGATCGCCGCTGGGGATTTGGATGCTCGCGAATCCGATCGGTTTGAACTCAGCGACGACTGGGAATCCCTCTTTGCGGAGTACGTTCGCCACCTCTGACTTCACGATGAGTCTGGAGGGGTGGCAGAGCGTGCCGTCCACCCGGATCGGTTGCAGTGCCAGCAGTGCGCTCAGGGCGAGTTCGGTCATATCGGTCGATTATTGTACGACGGTTTCCGCGATTTGAACCTGCTAATTATCCCCTTTTGGGAACATATGGCCCATCTTCTCGGCCTTGGTGGCAAGATATCGCTCACGGTTCACGTCGGGCTCGGCCACGATCGGGACGAACTCCACAAACTCCAGCCCGTAGCCGCTGATGCCGGCGCGCTTTGCGGGATTGTTGGTGATCAGCCTAATTTTCTTGATGCCGAGGTCGCTGAGGAGTTGGGCACCGAGCGAATAGTTGCGTTCATCCGCCTTGAAGCCCAACGCCAGGTTCGCCTCGACCGTGTCCATGCCCTGATCTTGGAGCTCGTACGCCTTCAATTTCGGGATCAGGCCGATGCCACGCCCTTCCTGCATGATGTAAACCACCACCCCGCGCCCTTCCTTTTCGATCATGCGCAGGGCCATCTCGAGCTGCTCGCCGCAGTCGCATCTCAGCGAATGGAGGAGGTCGCCGGTAAGACAACTCGAGTGCATGCGCACGAGGACAGGCTCGTCGGTGTTCACATCGCCCTTCACGATCGCCACGTAGGGGTCCCGTTCGACGGTCGGCTCGTACGCATAGAGCGTGAAGTGGCCGAATTTGGTCGGGAAATCTATCGGCCCGGCGGCACGCTCAATGAGGCGCTCGTGTTGCCGACGGTAGGCGATGAGGTCCGCGATGGTCACGATCTTGAGGCCGTGTTTTTGGGCAAATGGCTCCAAATCCACGAGGCGCATCATGGTGCCGTCCTCATTGAGGATTTCGCAGCCCACCCCGGTTGGTTTGAACCCGGCGAGCTTCATGAGGTCCACGATGGCCTCGGTGTGGCCGGCTCGCTGCAACACTCCGCCCGGCTCCGCACGCAGGGGGATGATGTGTCCTGGCCGAGCGAGGTCGGTCGGCTTCGCCGCGTCGTCCACGAACACCTTCACCGCCAAGTTTCGGTCGCTGGCGCTGACGCCGGTGGTGGCTCCGTGCAATGCGTCCACCGTTTCGGCCATCGCAGTGCCGTGGCGGGCCGTGTTTTGCTTCGTCATCATTGGCACCCCGAGCTCTTGCAAGCGCTCGTAAGTGGTCGGGATAAAAGGCACGCCACGCCCGTGGAGGAGCATGAAGTTCATCATTTCGGGCGTGCAGGACTCGGCGGAGCACACCAAATCGCCCTCATTCTCCCGGTCGGGATCGTCCACCACGATGATCATCTTGCCCTGCTTGAGTTCTTCGAGGGCTTCTGCAATGGTGGCGAATGGCATAGACCTTCAATTCTACGTTCACGTCGCTGTTTATTGCTCGAATCGTAAGGGAGGTGGGTAACCTCAAGTCATGCCCAACGGATTACCAACCCTCACCCCCTATATCGTCGTTCACAATGGTGCCGAAGCCATCGAGTTTTATCAACGCGCTTTTGGAGCCGAAGTGGTCTCCGTGATGAAGACCGAAGAAGGGGACAAGGTGATGAACGCCCAGCTCAAGTTTGGCGACAGCATGCTGATGCTGAACGATGAATTTCCCGATTGGGGCGTGTTTGGTGCCAAGACCTTAGGCAAGAATCCCGTGACCATCCACATCAGTTGCGAGGATATTGATGCCGAATTTCAGCGGGCGGTCGACGCCGGATGCACGATAAAGACGCCGCTCGAAGATCAGTTTTGGGGTGATCGGTACGGGCAGGTAGAGGATCCATTTGGGTACGCATGGTCGCTCGGGCAGCCGATCAAGTCGGAGTAGGAGGGCGGCGTTCACGCCGCCATCGGAGCTGGGCCTTTAGGCCGCAGGTGTCTTCGTGATAAACTGAGGCCAATGCGGCGCGACTTGGAAGTAAAAATCTTGAAGAACTTCCAGACCTCGGAGGTGGAGGATCGGCAGTACTTGCTGAGCCTAACCCCGGAGGAGAGGTTGGCGATTGCATTTGCTTTACGCGGTGACCCCGAAACCCACCCAAGACTGGATCGAACTTTTACAATCACTCGTCAAAAATGAGGTTGAATTCATCATCGTCGGGGCCTTTGCGCTGGCGTTTCATGGTCACCCTCGGTACACGGGCGATTTAGATTTGTTCTTCCGTTGCGATGCGCGCAATGCGGATCGATTGCTCTCCGCACTCACGGAATTTGGGGCTCCGGTTGCCGAGATCACCGCCGACTCTCTGGCTGAGCCCGGAACAACGCTGTCTTTCGGTGTTCCACCTTCAAAGGTCGAGCTGCTGAATTGGCTCAGCGGATTGGACTGGCAGAGCGCGGACTCTGACGCGGTTACCGGGGAATTCGGCGGAGTTTCGGTGCGCTTTCTAAGTAGGAAGGCGCTCATACAAAATAAGACCGCGGCAGGGCGACCCCAAGACCTTGCTGATGTGAGCCACTTAGTGGCAGATTGGGATCCGAACTAGCGCCCGGTGGCCTCTGCGATCTCGCGGCCTAAAGGCCCCCTCCGTTCCGCGTAGAGCAGCACACACGAAAGTTGCTATGATCGGCTAAAGGCAATGGACAATTCGGAATTGGGGGCTCGCCTTAAGGCGATAGAGGCGCAGCTTGGGGAAGCACTTGCTCGCATCGGCCAACTCGAAAATCAGCGGGGAGACGAGGAGCAGACCATCCGTGAGGTGGCGGTGGCTCCGCCACCAGTCCTGTATGGGCCTGCGCCGGAGCCGGAGCAAGAACCGGTACCAGCGCCAGTGGCGGCGCCCGAGATGCCCCCGGAGCCCATTCGCTACTTCGAACAGCCGCCCGTCGTCGCCAAAAACCCTGACGAGCTTGAATACAAGTTCGGCATTAATGGCCTGCTGCGGGGCGGGGCGGTGGTCATCGTTTGCGCCTTCCTATTCCTCGTCGGCCTCATGATCAGCCGGGGGTACCTCACGCGGCAGATACAATTTGGAGGCGAGATCGCCCTCTGCGTTCTTTTTGTCGGCCTGGGGCTTTGGAAGCGGGACGAGCGCGAGGATTTCGGCCAGCTCATGACGGGTATCGGCTCGTTCGGCCTTTATGCCTCGTTCGCGGGTGGCTTCGCTTACAAAGACTTGTATGGCGGCTCGACGCTGACCGCGCTATACGTTGGACTGAGCGCGCTGAATCTCGTCTTTTCGCTTTGGCGTTCTTCCAAATCGTTCCTCGCGATTGGCTTGCTGGGCGGCCTCACCGCGGCAATGATTCCGTTGCAAAAGCAGGGCTACGACCTGTCGCTTGGCCTGCATTTCTCGATTCTTCTGGCCTGCACGACGCTGATTCTTAAGAATCGCTGGTTCCTCCTCGCCCCGCTGATGTGGCTGGCATCGTCCGCGGCGCTCGCGCCTGTGGTTTTGAGTTCTTACGACGACTTGATCAAGGTCACGGCGATTTTCCTCTCGGCTTTGCTTTGCATCTTCGCCTACGGAAAACCGTTCGAGGAGAACGAATTCGACGCCGGGGGATGGTTTATCCCGGTCATGCTCTGGCCCGCCGGGGTGGTCGGACTGGCGATCAGTGTCCAGAAGTGGGGTTGGATGCCGACCGCCGCTTACGGTTTGGGTGGGACGCTGGTGACGCTGGCCCTACGCGGGAGCGCAGTGCCTTATCGCATGATGGCATGGACGACAGCGTTCACGATCAGCACGCTTCTCCCCGCGACCTTTCAACGCGTCGAGGCGGTGGTGGGATACGGCGTGCTGACGCTTCTCTGGTCGCTTGGTGCCCGCCGGTGGTCGCTCAACGGGGCCCAATGGATGGCGAGTCTCATGTTTGCCCTTGCCGTCTTGGTTTACTCGGCGCCGGTACAGCCCACTGTTTACAGTTTGCTTGCCAACGCCCCGATGGGCGAGGCGGGACTGCTGATTTTGCTCTCAGCAGGGGCCATAGCGCTCATGCACTCAGCTTACGTAGGAGCCTCCGATAACTTCGCCGAATTTCGGCTGTTCGCCGGAAGTTGCGCGTTGGCTGGATTCGCTATCCGCGCGACCAAGATGGCCTTTTCGACTGGGCCAAGTCCCTTGTTGCGCGTGGAGGACAGTGCCGCGATGGCGTTTTCGGTCTGCGCGGTGGCGGTGGTGTGGGCGGCGACCCGCCTGAAACGGGACGGCTTGGTTTTTGCGGCCGTTTTAGCTGCCCTCGTGCAGTTGGGCATGGCGCTGCTGCGCGAGCCGGAAGTGACGCCGCATTGGTTGACAGTGGTGCTCCTATTCTTGGGTGCGCTTTCCGTCGCGATCAGCGGGGTGGAGATTGCGCGAAGATCACCGATTGCGGTGCTGACGGTGGTCGTGGTCGGCGGCGCGGTTCTTTCCGCGCTGTTCTTGAGGCTGACGCAGATCGCGGGGCACTTCGGCGTGCTAGGCCTGGACGCGACTTCAGTCGTATTCCTGGCGCTTGCGGGGCTGAGCGTGGTGTGGACGGCCTTGGCAGTGGCGCGGAAACTCCCGGCCCTCTTCGTACTCGCGTGGTTAGCCATGATCTTCACCGGCGGCGGCGGGCTAGCGATGACCCAAACCGGACTGCCAATTTGGTTCAACCCGACAATCTTGGCGGTGCCGCTACTCGTGTCGGTCGTCCTCTACGCCAAGACTCCGAGCGGCGATATAGGGGAGGGCGGAGTTGCAACCGGATTCGTGATCGCGCTTTGGTCGCTCGGGGCGGTGCTGATCCAGCGCGAGCTCGTGCGGGAATCCATAGGCCTCACCGAGATCGCCGCGATGACGGTGGGATGGGTGGTGGTGGCGGTGGTTTTGATCGTAGCGGGGTTCGTCTACGACCGGCGTCACCTCCGATACGGCAGCCTTTTGGTTTTTGCCGCTACCGTAGGGAAGGTCTTTGCCGTGGACCTGTCCTCGCTCGATTCGATGGTTCGGGTGGCGATGCTCCTCTTGCTCGGCCTTGGCATGGTAGGTGGTGGGTACTGGTACATCCTGTGGCGTCGCCGCTCCCCGGAGGTGACGCCCTAGGAGGGAGGCGTTTGCGCCGACTTCGGAGGGCGGCCTTCAGGCCACCTTTGGTGCGGGAGGATTTATCCTCCAAACGGTTTACACCCTAGAGTGCGACCGACGAATCGATGTGGACACAGGTTGAATCAAGACGGTGAAGTACTTCGGAAAAAACCCGAAGTACATCGGTACATATAGTACATCCCGCGGCCTGGCTAGGGCATAAAAATGCCTTGCTCCGTAGGCGGCCTGAAGGCCCTCCTTCTTAGACCTTCAGCACGTTGAGCGCATCGAACTTGGCGGCGAGGACCTTTTCGCTGTCTCCACCCATCCAATTGTCGAGGGCGGTGGCGTAGACCTGACGGAAGTCGATGCCGTACTTTAGGTCGCCATCCACCAGGTTCTGCAGGTCCGGCATCGGGCCGTACATGCCGCCCTTAACGGACTTGCCGACCATGAACATCGGGCCAGCCGCGCCGTGGTCGGTGCCGCCGCTTGCATTCTCGTAGGTGCGGCGACCGAACTCAGAGAAGACCATCACGACAACTTTGTCCGCCTTGTCTAGCGCTTCGAGCTCGCGCTGGAACGCCAGCAGGCTATCGCTGAAGCCGCGCATGAGCTTTTCATGCTGTTCGGCTTGGCGGGCGTGGGTGTCGAATCCACCCGCGCTGAAGTACAGCACCCGGGTTTGGGGCGAAGTTGCCACGATCTGGGCGAGTTGCTTGAATCCGTTTCCGAAATTGTCGCTCGGGTACGTCTGCTTGGGCGTGAACCCCTTGAGCTTGTCTCGCAGGGAAGCCATCGCATCGAGCGCCGATTTGTTCGCCGCACGAACCACGTCTTCGCCCGCGCCGCCGCCAGTCCCTTGGATCTCGCGCAGCATGCGCTCGGCATCGGGATCTCCAACCATGGACTGAATGTCGGCGAGGGAGGCGAAGCAGGGGACTGAGTAGTCGTCGGCCTGCAAAGACCGAGGCTTATCGGTCGAAAGGCCAAGGGCGTAAACCGGGTTGAGAGGATTCTTGGCGTGAAGCAGATCAAGGTGCCGACCGACCCAACCGTATCCCAAGTTGGTCTCCGGTGAGGCCGACTGCCAAATTTCCATGCTCTTGAAGTGAGAGCGGTTCGGGCGAGGATATCCGACGTTGTTGATGACGGCTACTTTGCCCTCTTTGTAAAGGGTTTCCATTCCCGTCATAGCGGGATGGAGGCCAAGCTTTTCGTGAATGCGGAGGACCTTGTCGTCCGTGATGCCCAAGGTTGGGCGAAGTTCCTTATAGCGGCTATCGGTGTAAGGGATGAGCGTGTTTAGCCCGTCGTTTCCGCCGCTGAGCTGAATCACGACGAGAATCCCATCTGGATCAATCTTGCCGCCGGCCGATTTGCGAATGACATCGGCTCGAGCGATGGTGCTGAGCCATGCGGGGGCGGTGAGGCCCACCGCGATCATCGCGCTGTGACCAAGGAAATCTCGTCTGCTTAGGGGGTTGCTCATGCTGGCCTCAAATCTACTTTACAATAACTTGCTGTTCCGTTGGGACGTTTGTTCCCGTCATTCGTTCAGTCCGGTACTCTGAATCTTATCTGATGAATCAAAAACGAGCAGGTTTGTGGACAAGCGCGGTGTTAGCCGCGTTGACCCTCGCCGTCTTCGCCGCCGCGCAGTCCGCAGGGCCGGAGAGCGCCGTTCGCCACTACTTACAGGCACTCCAGAAGGGGGGTGTCGCTCAAACTGCTCCATTGATCAACACAAACGTCAACTCTCCCTACAATCTTTGGTTGATTAACCAATCGAATCAAGTGCTCGGTGCGCCGCTTCGGGTGCGGGGGAAAGAAAGAAGCGGGAATCTGGTCTTGGTGGCTACTGACCACGAACAGGTGATGCAGGGCGTGGGGCGGCAAGAGCGAATGGTCGTCACCATCTTCTGGGTACTCGTCAGGCGCGATGGAATCTGGCTCATCGACCCTCTGCGAACCTACAACTACCGGGAGCAAAGCAGTTTCCTCCGGCGTTAGTTCACAATACGAGGCAATATCATGCAAAGTAGGTTCAAAAGAGCGGGGCGAGCGAGTTGGCTGATGGTCGCAGGGATCGCGGGTATTGTCGCGATTTTGGTGCTGTTCTTCGTGGCTGGTGAATCGGCGGAATCTGCCGCTGTGCGGTTCATGGACGCCCTTGCTAAAGGAGACGTGAAGACGCTCGTGGCGATGTCCGATTCCCCGGATACCGAACCGGCCGAGCTTGAGAGGCAGTGGGAGTACAGCACCAAGGTGGCCGGGCCGCACTACATGTTCTTCTACAAGGTCAACTCCAGTTTGAACCCGACTGAGAACACGGCGATGGTCCGGATGATGGTTAGTCGGAATGTCAATCGGGAGGGCTCGTACGAAGAGAAATTCGAGTTGCCGATGATAAAACGCGACGGAAAGTGGAAAGTTGAAGTGAGGGGGCTCGATCGCCGCCTTTATCCCAACCTGCCGCGTCTGTAGGTTCGGTTTTACTCGTGATGTTCAGCATCGTTGCCCCGAGGGCCGGAGAAGTCCGGTTTGCCAGCGACCTTTTTGGCTGGGATCGTCCGAAGCAGATGGCTCGAGACGGTGAACGCTGGGTCCTGGAAGTCGATCTGCCCGATGATGTCCGTATCGAATACCAGTTTGTCGTTGATGGCCGCTGGATGTTAGACCCGGTCAACCCTGACCGAGCCTCGAACGGCATCGGAGGCTTTAATAGCTTCTACCGAGGTCCGGCTTACTCGGATGAGGTGCCCGACAAGATTCCGGACGTGCCGATGAGGCGCATGGCGATGCGGATTGGCGGGCATGTGAGTAGCCGCACCGTCGTCCTGTATGTGCCCGAGGGCAAACACAAAGACTTACCCGTCCTTCTTTACGCGGATGGCAAGGACTACGAAGAATTCGTTAAGCCGCAGTACGTCCTCCAGAATCTCATCGATCAGGGAAAAATTCCGCCGGTTGCGGTGGCTTTGGTGCCCCCCCACGACCGCTTGAGCGAGTACTGGAAGCGAAGCGCGGACTACGAGGCTTACATCGTTGAGAATGTGTTGCCTGCACTGCGAAGAAGGGCCCCGATTTCCAAAGACTCGAAAGATGTGTACGTTGGTGGCGCGTCGCTAGGCGGGCTAATCAGCATGCGCATCGCCGAGCATTTCCCCGAGCAGGTGGCTGGCGGGGTGCACTCCCAGTCCGGGGCGTTTTGGGCTTCTCCAGGTGTTTTCGCGAAGTCCGCGCTTTTGAGGCTCAACCCAGATTTGAAGCTGTTTATTGATTGGGGACGGTACGAAGGCGTGTTGACCGTCTCAAATGACCGAATGACCGATGCCTTGCGCCGACTCTTCCGCGATCACGAGGTATTTGTGACCAGCGAGGGACACAACTGGGCGGCGTGGCGAGGGCGGTTCGCTCGGGGTGTCGAGTATTTGCTCGGCCCGCCAAAATCATCCTAAAGAGACCGATTCGCCATGCCGATGATCTGAATAGTGCCCTTAGAAGTACGGGGTGTCTCAAGGTCTGGAATGAAGAAGGTCGCCCTCGGAATGTCGTTGCTTTTAGCCAGTACGCTACTGGCCCAACCCGCTAACCCGCCCGCCGCGTTTAGGCTGAAGCCTGGCGACGGCATCAAGGTGGTGGTGCTCGGGTTTCCGGAGTATATGGCCGACTATTTCGTGCTCAGCGACGGCACGATCAGCGGAATCGGTTTTGGACAAGTGCGTGCCGCGGGTCGTACTGTGCCCGAACTCGAGAAAGAGATTGGCCTACGATTACAGGCGTACGTAAAGAACCCGAGGGTGGCTGTTGTCGTTACCCAAGAGCGACAAGAGTCGGTATTCGTGGTGCGCGGGGATGGCGATGCAGCCACTTCCACTACCAGCGGCGGGTACCCGTTTGCGCCGGGGCTTGAATTGCGGCAGTTGATTGCGCTCAGCAAAATGCCCTCGCCCCTCGACCTTTTTGAGACTCGTATTTACCGTTCAGGCAAGTTTCTGCAAGAGGTCAATTTGGACCTGCTGATGAAGGGGGACACGAAACAATGGAATGGTCCGATGCAACCGGGTGACTTGGTCACGATCATGCCCGTGCAGATGGTGCGAATCTGGGTGCTTGGCCTCGTAGGAAACCCGGGCGAAAAGCGGGTGCGACTGGGCAGCGATCTTTACCAGGCGATTGCTTCTGCGGGTGCCATTACGGCGGAACCCAGTCAGTTTTCAAATCTCGAGGTCACGGTTCGACGCGGACCAGAAATTCACACGTTTGCGCCAAGGCAGGATTTAGGCAAATCGCCGTTCTTACTTGAAAATGGCGACACGATCGTGATTCAGCCTCCTACATTGTTCCGGACGTCGGTTTCGGGTTTCGTGATGAAGCCGGGCGACTATGATGTGCGGCCCGGCACGACGATCGCCCAACTTGTGGGCGCGGCGGCTGGCGGGGTTGGGCCGGAGGGAACCCTGAAAGGGGTGTACATTTTCCGTCGGAGCGAAATTTTGGTCGTGGATGCCACGGCCGAGGCAAACCAATCCGCCCCCATAAAAGTGGAGCAAGGTGACTCGGTCTTCGTGCTACGCAACGAGCGCACGTTCACGGTGCTGGGGGAAGTTCTCAAACCGGGAGCCGTAATGATGCAGGACGAGAAGGAATATCGGCTTGCTGATGTGCTCGCCGCCGGTGGTGGACTCACCGAGAAGGGCTCGCTACGGCGTGCATACGTGTTGAAGCCCGAGAATGGCAAGTTGGTGGCCCGCCAATACAATTTGGACGAATACTTGAAGGACGGCAAAGCAGAGGCGAACCCAAAAATCAATCCTGGGGATGTGATTCTGTTTGGTCAACCCAAGGGCCTTACGGCTCAAAACATCACGCAAGCCTTGAGTGGCGTGCTGGTGTTCCAAAACTTGTTCCGGTAAACGGCACAAGTTCGCGCTAGCAGGTACATTATCCTCCGGCAGAACGCCGGAGGCTTCCCCTGAACATCCAAGAAATAATGCGCGTCCTACCCCATCGCTACCCGATGCTCCTCGTAGATCGGATAGAGAATTTGGAGGCGGACAAGAGTTGCGTCGGGATCAAGAACGTTACCATGAACGAGCCGTTCTTTCAGGGCCATTACCCTGGAGATCCCATAATGCCCGGAGTCCTAATCATCGAGGCAATGGCGCAAGCTGGTGCGGTGATCCTGCTTACCAACACTAAATTCGAGGGTTGCATCCCGGTTATCGGTGCGATTGACGACGTGAAGTTTAAGCGGCCCGTAGTGCCGGGGGACCAGCTTCGGACGACGGTTGAACTTATGTGGTTGCGGTCTGGGATCGGGCGGATTAAGTGCGTGGCCAGAGTCGACGATGAAGTCGCGGCGGCGATGGAAATGACCTTTAAATTGATTCCTAGGGAAGAACGCTAATTGGCAACGATTCACCCCAGCTCCGTGGTTAGCGCGAAAGCAAATATTGCCGATGACGTGGTCATCGGCCCGTTTTGCTTTGTCGAGGATGACGTAACCATCGCGGCAGGCTCTCGGCTGGATTCCCATGTGACCGTCAAGACGGGCACTACTATCGGTGAACGAAACAGCATTTTCCAGGGTGCGATTTTAGGAGGCGATCCGCAGGACCGAGGTTTTAAGGGTCAGGAAAGTTTTGTTTCAATTGGCGATGACAACGTTATTCGCGAGTTTGTGACCATTCATCGAAGTAAGTTTGAGGGAGGGACAACCAAAATTGGGGATCGTAACTACTTGATGGCATTCGTGCATCTGGGCCACGACTGCATTTTGTACGATGACATTACGATCACCAATAATGTTGGGTGCTCCGGACACGTGACGATCGAGGAACGAGCGAACCTTGGGGGCATGACCGGCGTGCACCAGTGGACGCATATCGGTCGTGCGGCGATGGTAGGGGGAATGGCCCGTATCACGCGCGACGTTCCGCCGTACTGTATCGTGGTGGAAGACAATCACGTGGCCGACATCAATGCGGTGGGCCTCCGGCGACTCGGAGTGCCCCAGGATGCACGCCGGGCTTTGCACAAGGCCGTAAAACTCCTGTACAAGAGTCAGCTCGGTCTGACTCACGCTATGGAAATCGTCAGGCGCGACGTGGAACTCACCCCGGAAGTGGAGTACATGCTTGCGTTTGAGGAGCGTCGTTTTAACGGCAAGAATGGCCGTGGCGACCAGCCGTGAGAGTTTTCTTTTCCGCGGGAGAAGCGAGCGGCGATGCTTACGCGGCGGCCCTCATCCAAGAGCTCGGTGCAGGATTTGATCTCGAGAGCGTAGGCGGTGCGCACCTTCGCTCCACGGGTGCCAAGGTGATTGCCGACAGTAGCAAGTGGGGTGCACTTGGATTGATGGAAACCCTGAAGATCGCCCCCCATGTGGTCGGCGGATTTAATGCGGCGAAGGTAAATCTTCGGCAGGGCGCCCCGGGGATTTTTGTGCCGATAGACTACGGTTACATCAATGTCCGCTTGGCACGCCGCGCAAAGGAATTGGGTTGGCAGGTTCTATATTTTATTCCGCCCGGCAGCTGGCGACGCGATAAGCAAGGGAAGGATCTTCCCGCGATTACAACGAAGATCGTCACGCCATTCCCCTGGTCAGCCGAGATATTGAACGGCATGGGGGCGGATGCCCATTTCTTTGGCCATCCGGTTTTGCAGATGATTGAACGGGGCGGAGTGGAGCCAACGCGCGATCCCGAAGAGATCGCGGTTCTGCCCGGAAGCAGGCACCACGAAATTATCAATAATCTGCCCGCCATTGCCGCGGCGGTGCGCAGCCTCAATGTTAAACGGCTCGCCTTCGCGGTGGCGAGCACGATCGAGCCGAGCGAACTCAAAGCGTTATGGGAGAGCAATGGCGGCGCGGGGCTTGAGGCTCGCTTTGATCGTGATCGGTATCAGGTCATGCGCGCAGCGCACGCGGGGATCGTCTGTTCGGGTACCGCGACTCTTGAAGCCGCAATGTGTGGGCTGCCTCACGTGGTGGTGTATCGGGGCTCGAAGGCGATGGAATATGAGTACAGGATTCGTCGCCCTAAGTTTGAATATATTTCCTTGCCCAATCTGATTCTGCAACAGCCCATTTTGGCGGAGTTGATTCAGTGGGACGCCTCGCCGGAGCGCATTGCCCACGAACTGGAGAAGGTATGGCGGCCGGGTGAGGAGCGACAACGGCAGCTCGACGCTTTTGCTCACTTGCGAAGCGATTTGGGGCCTACGGATTGCCTAGCGAAGACTGCCGAACTCATCCGCTCCATGGCTGGCAAGTAACTTCCACTCAAGATTTAAGCTCTTCATGCCGATAACTTTTTCAAGCTGGACAGTAGATTCAGCATGCAAGGTTTCGGAATGAAACCTAGACACGCGACAATAAGCAACGCACTTGCTCGGGTGGGTCTTGTCCTCTCCTTCCTGCCCGGGCTTTTTTGAGCGTTCGCATTTTTTGACCCTTTTCGATTAATATGAAGTGGTGACGCGCAGGAGGCCAGTATAAATGACAGTTAGAACTTTCACCTCAATTTCGCTTCTTGTCATAGTTGCAAACCAAGCAGCGGCCGGAACTATGAAGCGTATGCTCTCCGAAGACGATGTTTCTCGGGCCATTCAGTTTTGGTCCCAGCCTGGGCGATATCAGGTAGCCCCTCCTCTCAACGTGCAACAGCAAGGTTTGTGGCAGGTTCGGCTTACGCCTGAGGGATCCACGTGGTTGCGCAGGTACAGCAGCGCTCGTGGACTCGGTAAGACTCCGCCAAACCTCACCGTGGGTGCACAAAATTCTTCGCAGGTGGCTTGGGAGCAATGGCTGACGGCGAAGGTCGCCTATGACCGCGCTCAGGCGGCGCTCGCCGCTCGAAAATTGAACGTGGAGCAGATTGGACGCGAGGTACCAAGTTTGGCTGCGGTTTCTGATCCAGGTCCCGTTCCCGTTGAATTGGCGAAATTGGTCGGAACTCCGCCTCCGTTTGCCGAGGCGGCATCGCCGAAACTTCATACGGTGATCTTCGAGGATGGCCAGCGCTACGCATGGCACGACCACCCCGACATGCGCCCGCGCTACGAATACTATCGATTCCGCGAGGGGGTTATGGACGGCGGCACGCCGATGCGCACACTCACTGGTTACGAGGTCAGCGAATTGTTGACTCGAGCCGGAATCGATGGATCGGCGCGGAAGGTTTTTGCTTCGGTTTCATTACTTGAAGGCGGCTTTGACAGCATCAACACCTACGACACTGGTTTTGTGAGCGTGGGGTTTATTCAATTTGCATGTCTGACTGCCGGAGCGGGGTCGCTAGGTCAGGTCATGCTGCGGCAGAAACAAGACGATCCAGCCTCCTTTGATCGAGATTTCAAGAAGTACGGATTGGATGTCACTCCAAGCGGGGTGATCTGCGCGCTGGATTTGGAAACGCAACAAGAGCGTCAAGGAGCCGAGGCCGCGCGGCAGATCATTCTCGACAAGCGCCTCATCGCGGTTTTTCAGCGTGCGGGACGCGTCAGCGCGGCGAATCGGGTAGCTCAACTTGCGGTTGCCAAGTCGGAATACTATCCGATCAATGACAGCTTGCTGATCCCGGTGGACGGAAGGGTGCTGAGCGGAAAGGTCGGGCAGATTTTTCGCAGCGAGGCGGGGCTTGCCACGCTGATGGATCGCAAGGTGAACACTGGCAAGCTCGACCCGATTTTGACCGTGCTGCAACGCGTTGCCCGCGAGAATAAGTTGGAGCGATTCGAGCAGTTTGCCGATCATGAGCGGCAGATCGTTGGGCTGATGCGCTGGCGAAAGAGCTATCTCGAAGATTCGACTTTAACTCAGCCGGCTCAAAAACCTGACACAAACTCTCAAAGTCAGCCTTCATTTCCTCCGAAAACTCCCCGATAACTCTAACAGGGCCCGATTGCGGGTTTTGGGGAGATTACGGTGGGCGACAAGAGGACAATTTCTGAATCAAACCGCCATCCATTGGTTCGCCGATGGAGATGGGTTGCTGGTCTTGCCGTCGTGGGGGCGGTCATCGCGGTGGGATATACGGCGTGGGTGCCAGCCAAATTCCGGGTTCGGGCGCAGGTGCTTATGCTTCCTCAAACCGATGTTTCGGTAGCTAGCTCTATGCTGCTCAGCGGCAACACCGCCACTCCCTTAACTATTTTACAAGGCGTTTTTGACAGCGACGCCATGACCGCCGCGCTCGCAAAGCAGTTTGATATGGCCGAGTCCTCGGTGCGGTCAATCTGGTTCGTTCGCACCGATCCGTTGGCGCAGCAGCTTGAGATTCTTGCTGATTCCACCTCACCGCAGATGGCGCGGCAGATGGTTGACTTTTCGATCCGCAAGGCGCGTGAGTTTGAACTCGCCGCGAGCGAGTCCGCGGCGTCTGCGCGTCAGGAGCAACTCGCGAGAAGTCTATCCCAGCAGGCTTCGGGGAACAAATCGGTCGAAGCAGAGATGATTCTCGCTCTGGAGAATGCCGACGCGGGAGCATTTACGCTGGAAAGTTCTCAGGATGCGATGGCGCAACTTATTGCCGCCAAGGCTCGCCGTGCCGCTATCGGCGATCGCCTCGCCGGAAACCTCGGAGATGCGGATTTGCCAAAAGATGGGCGGCTAGACACTTTGAGACTTCGGGTTCGCAATCTTTCTAATGAAATCAAGGCGGCGAAGGAGAAATTTGGTCCCCAAGCTCCGGAACTCGCAAAGATTCAAGATCAATTGGATGTGGCGACCGAGCAGTATTCGGATGAACTAGGTTTAGCCACGCAAGCCATCCGCGGCGGAGTCCAATCTGAGATCGCCGAGTTGGACGCGACGATAAGCGCGCTGAGTTTTCGAGTTTCTGAAGCCGAGGCACGAGCGGAGTCGGCTCCCACCCAGAACGCAGCGGTACTCACAACCACGCGGAAGCTGGAACAGGCCTACGCCACTACCGCCGACCTGCGGCTCCGATATGAACAGGCACGAGTGGACGCGGAGGTGGAGCGCGTGAACTGGACCGTGGTCACTCCG
Organism: Chthonomonas sp.; assembly: GCA_031425375.1. Lineage (GTDB taxonomy): Bacteria > Armatimonadota > Fimbriimonadia > Fimbriimonadales > Fimbriimonadaceae > JAFLBD01. Next base: position 279,886 of record JANPJF010000005.1, read on the forward strand.
GCGTTCCTCGAGGAGCGCTCGATCAACAAGCGCTGGGCGCGAAACCCAGCCGCTGGTGCGATTTTAGGAATGCTGCTCGCGGCTTTCCTTGCGTATTCCGTGCCTCATCGACCCAAGCGAGCGAAGGCTCAACCGACCCCCGAAGGAGACACCGAATGGCCGAACGCTGCATGATCATCGCTGAGGTTGCCCAGGCCCATGACGGGTCGCTAGGGACTGCCCATAACTACATCGACGCCGCCGTCAAAGCCGGGGCGGACGCGGTGAAGTTCCAAATGCACTTTGCCGCCGAAGAGAGCACGCCCAGCGAACCGTGGCGGGTGAAGTTCTCGAAGCAAGACGCCTCACGTTACGACTACTGGAAGCGGATGGAATTTACCGAGTCGCAGTGGTTCGAACTCAAATCGCACTGCGACGCAGCGGGAGTGGCCTTCATTTGCTCGCCGTTCAGCCTCAAGGCCGTCGAGCTTTTGAAAGAGATTGGGGTACCGGCTTGGAAGGTGGCAAGCGGAGAAGTTTTCAGCGAAGGGATGCTGGACGCGATGTCGGAGACGGGCCTTCCCATGCTGGTGAGCACCGGCATGATCGGCTGGTCGGATATCCGCGAAGTTGTTCGCCGAATTCAGTCGCGCGACCTGCCGCTTACGCTTTTTCAGTGCACTAGCGCCTATCCGACACCTGCGAGCAAGGTTGGTCTGAACGTGCTGGAGCAGTTTAAGACCGAATTTGGCTGTGAGGTAGGGCTGAGCGATCACAGCGGGAAGATTTTTGCGGGCCTCGCCGCCGCGACGCTGGGGATTTCTGCGCTGGAGGTGCACATTGCATGGCACCGCGGGAGCTTTGGCCCAGACGTTCCGGCATCGCTGACTCTTGAAGAGTTCGCGGTTCTGGTCGAAGGCGTGCGAGAAATTGAAACCATGCGAGCTAATCCGGTCGATAAAGACCTGCTCGCGGAAGAAATGAGCCCCATGAGAGCCCTATTCTCGAAGAGTTTAGTGGTTCGCACGCCAAAAAGCGTTGGGGAAGTGATCCAATTCGGTGATTTGGTGGCGAAGAAACCCGGAACGGGCATTGCCGCCCGGCGAATGGATGAGTTTGTTGGTCGAACCGTCTCCAAACCCTTGGAGATGGACCATTTACTAGAGGAAAAAGATGTTGCTTAAGCGAAAAGTTTGCGTTGTGCTCGTGGATCGGGCGAATTACGGGCGATTGAAGCCGGTAATGGTGGCGTTGCGTGACCATCCGACCATCGAATTGCAGGTGGTGTGCGGTGGCACGCTCGTGCTGGAACGGTTTGGCGCCGCGGTCAATGTACTTCGCCAAGACGGCTTCGAGATCACTAGCGAGGTCTACATGGAGCTAGAGGGCTCGACACCAGCCACGATGTCCAAATCAGTTGGTCTTGGCATTATCGAATTCACCAACGAGTTTCAGCGACTGAAGCCGGACGTGGTCCTGATGATTGGCGACCGCTACGAGGCTTTGGGTGCGGCGATTGCTGCGGCGTACATGAACCTTACTTTGGTCCACCTTCAGGGTGGCGAAGTCAGCGGCTCGATCGACGAAAGTGCGCGCCACGCGATCTCGAAGTTCGCCCAATATCACGTGCCGAGCACTGCGCGAGCCGCCGAATTTCTACAGAAAATGGGCGAGACTGCAGAGAGCATCCTGACAGTGGGTTGCCCAAGCAGCGATATCGCCCGCACGCTCGATCTCAGATTGAGCCAGCAGGTGTTCAACCAAGGCGGTAGCGGCGCACAGATCAACTGCGAAGCGCCATACATCTTGGCTCTGTTCCACCCGACGACAACCGAGTTCGGAGGCGAGGGAGCCCAAATGGAAGCTCTTCTTAGAGCATTGGGTGAGTTCCAGAAGCCCACCCTACTCCTCTGGCCCAACATCGACGCGGGTAGCGACCACATCAGCAAGGTGATTCGCCGATTCCGCGATCAGCGCTCCACCCAGCCTTGGTTGCGCACGATGACCAACTTCAGCCCCGACGACTACCTTAAGGTGCTCGCGAATGCGGCATGCGCCGTGGGGAACTCCAGCAGCTTCGTGCGGGATGCCAGCTATTTCGGCACGCCGGTGGTCCTGGTCGGAGAACGTCAGGCGGGGCGCGAAAGAGGCACCCACGTCACTCCGGTCAAACCGATTCAAGACGACATCTCTCGCGCCATTCGGGCTCAGCTGTCTCACGGACGCTTCGCGCCTAGTTCGCTTTACGGCGACGGTGCGGTCTCGCAACGCGTCGCGGACGCCGTCGCCACGCTCAAACTTTATAGTCAAAAGCAGCTCGCCTACGTCCAAAACGAGGAACCCATCGCAGCATGAACACCACCGCATCGACTCGACACGAGCGCATTGAGGCGCTTCAATACAACTACTCCGCCCAGCCCAAAGAGGGGACTCTGCCCTGCAATTTGTGCGGCTCAGACCAGTGGGTCGTCTTGACCCATCGCGATCGTTACGGATTCCCGGCGAAGGCCACCTGCTGCGGCAAGTGCGGTCTCACCGTTCTTAATCCCCGGATGACGCCCGGAGCCTACGGCCACTTTTACGAGGCCATTTATCGCCCGCTGGTCAGCGCCTATCACGGTCGCCAGATCGACGCGAAGACGATTCAGAGCGAGCAGGTGCCGTACGCGGAGAGTTTCATCGAGTTCGCCGCTCCGTTCATCACCAACGAGCACAAGACGCTGCTGGACGTGGGCGGATCTACTGGAATTGTCGCGGTCGAGTTCATTCACGAGTTCGGTCTCAAGACCACGCTTATTGATCCTGCTCCCGCTGAGACAGCGGAAGCCGAAGCACTCGGCATTGAGAGCGTAACGGGATTCATTGAGGAGTGGGATGCGGGCGACCGACAGTTTGACGTGGTCGGACTGTTCCAAACAATTGACCACCTGCTCGATGTCAAGGCGACCCTCAAGAAGCTACGCGAAGTGATCTCAGATCATGGGGTTTTCCTGGTGGACATCGTGGACTTCCGGGCCGCCATGCTGCGCAACAACTCGGTGGAAGAGGCAATCAAGATTGACCATGTGTATTCGCTCACGCAGGAGACCGCCGAGGCGTACTTCGCTCAGGCCGGGTTCCGATGGATTCGGAAGAGCTACAGCGCGGATCACCTGCATGTCGCCTACGTCTGCGTGCCAGTGACGCCGGATTCGACGGCACTTCCTGCTCCCACGTGGGTTGCTGAGCAATTCGCCGAAATTCGAAGGGTCCAGAACACTCGATGAAAGTCCTCGGCATCATCCCGGCTAGAGCGGGAAGTAAGGGCGTCCCAGGGAAGAACCGACGAGAATTGGGCGGAATGAGCCTAGTGGAGCGCACTTATCGGGTCGCAATTGAGTCTGGCGTACTGGACCGAATTGTGGTGAGCACCGACGACTTTCAGGTTCTGGCGATTGCGCAGAAGATCGGTCTGGAAGTACCGTTTATTCGTCCGGCCGAGCTAAGCGGGGATGGCGCATCGATGATTGATGTGGTGGGTCACACGCTCGCCGAACTCGACAAGACCGGCTATCGCCCGGGAGCGGTGATGCTCTTGCAACCGACTTCACCGCTAAGAACCGCAGACCATATTCGCCACGCGTTTGCGCTCATCGGGGGCGGGGATAGCGTTTGCTCGGTGGTTCCGCTTCCGCAGACGATGTGTCCGCACTACGTGATGCGCGTGGATGAGGCGGGGCACTTGGTCAACTTTCTCGCCGAAGGGGCGCAGATCACTCGCCGCCAAGATGTTCCGCAGGCGTTCGTCAGGGACGGGACAATCTATTTAACGCGATATTCAGTGCTGATCCAGCGGCGCACATTCTACGGAAACGAGTGCATTCCGATGGTCCTCGACCCCGCGGAATCGCTCAGCATTGACACAGAAGAGGACTGGAACTTGGCGTCCCGGAGGCTGACCGCGAAGGCGGCGTGATCATGCAAACACAACCTCTCATCGCCATCACATTTCCAAATCATTGGTCAATCAAGAACCTGCTGCACAGCGGCGTGGTGGGCCAATTGCAGAATCATGCGAAGGTGCAAGGTTGGGCCAGTCAGGACCGAATTCCGCATTTGGAATTGCTCCGGGTGGAACTGGGCCTTGATCCAATTGACTGGGTAGCGATGCCGGAAGCTCGCGAGACGGCTCCACTTCGATGGGCTCGACTGCTGCAAAAGTGCCTTTTGTATGAGTTGCACGGGCTTTCGACCGAACGAATATTGCAACGCAGCCAGCGCGGAAAGAGGACTCGGGCGCAACGCGCGGTCAGTGCTCTTGCTCGAGCGCTTTGCTCCACTCCACTGTCGAAGCCCGTCTTGCATTGGCTGGGGAAGAAACGGTGGCGATTGACGTCGGCCGAGCTCTTCACTTTTCCCACTATTCCGACTCTTCTTTTCGCAACCAATCCGGTGGACTTCCGGGAAGATGGGTTGGTGAAAGCCGCCGAAGCGGCGGGAATCCCCGTTCACACAATGATCCCGAGTTGGGACAATTTGAGTAGCAAGGGGGTACTTTTCACGGCCTTTGACCGGGTCTTCGTTTGGAACCCGGTGATGCAGCGCGAGGTTCGCTCGCTGTATCCCAACTACGACGTATCTCAAGTGATCCCAGTTGGAATCGCGCGGTTTCAGGAGTACGAAGCGGGGCCGCACCTTCCCTCGGGTGAATTCCTTACGGAACTGGGGCTCGATCCTGACCTAAAAACAATTCTCTTCGCCAATACGGCTACAAAGTCGTTCCCGGATCAGCCGACGGTGGCGGTCCATCTTGCCGAGGCTATTGCATCGGGGGAGTTGCCTGGTGCCCAGCTTTTGGTGCGCTGTCACCCCCACGATAGGGTGACAGATTACGACGGACTTCGCGGACGGCCGGGAGTGCGGGTGTGGCCCGATGTCGAGCGCGCGGCTGATGTGTTTGGGGTTGAAACGGTGCCCCCCCCAGAAGACCTGCGAATGCTGTGCGACACGATGTTTGCGGCAGATGTTTGCGTGAACTCCGCGAGCACGATCGTGCTCGACGCAGCGGCATGCGATTGTCCGATTGTTTCGATCGCTTATGACGGGAACCGAGTGCTGGACTACCCCAACTCCGTCAAGAGCTTCTACGACTACACGCATCAGCGCCCTTTTCTGGCTAGCGGAGCGACGACTTTGGTCGAGTCCAGGGCCCAGATGATCCGGGCGATACAAGCCGCGCTGGATGCCCCCGAGGCGCAGAAATCGGAGAGACAAGATTTGTTGCAAATTGCGACCCAGGGTCAGCCGGCGACGCGACTCGCCGAAGCACTTCTCGCGGACCTGGGCATTTTCGAAACGCAGAGGGAATCCGCCTGATGTTTGGGGTCGAGCCCGCCCAAGGTCGCCAAGCCGCTCTCGAGATTTCGAAGGTGGTCGGCGGACTGGGAGTGTGTTCGGCCTTTCTGGCTTTTGCGTTAGACGCTCTTGGCTTGAACCTCATGCGTTTCGGCGCGTTGGATGTGCCTCGCAATGCGATGTGCTTTCTTGTCTTCGGCCTGTTGATCGCGCTCTTTACGCCCCGCTTTTCCCACATCCGCACCAGTCTTGTGCTGATCATCCCGATGCTGAGCCAGTTCTATCAAGTTGGCCTCGCCTGGGATTATCCTGTCGGGCCCTCCAGCATTATTCGAATATTGCCCTACGTGGCGGTGGCGATCGCGATGGCGGCGGGCCTTTGGCACCGGCCGGTCATGCCCTCGAAGCCCGAACAACTCGCCTGGGTCGGGTGTTTGGCGCTTGGAGCGCTTGGCCTTGTCGGTGGGATGGAATATGGCTCATCAGGAGTTTTTGGGTTTTTCGTTTTTGGTTTGTATCTGCCGATGACCTACTTCTACATCAAGTCTCGGATGACGGTAGAGGACCACGTGTCGGCCCAGATGGGCGCGGCAGGCCTGATCTCGTTTTTGATGTTTGCCGTCGGCACCTTCGTGGTGATCCGCCTCGGCTCCGGCATGGAGATCGGGGGAGTGAGCGGTTTGCTGGGCACCCGGAATGTCAGCGATTACAACCTGATCTTCGCCTACATGCTCCTGCTTTGGCCCATCGCGTTGGTGGGGGCGTCATGGTTTGGTCCGTGGCTCTGCGGCGGTTTATCGATGCTGTTCATTGCCAGCGCGGTGATGGGCCTGTCGAGAACCGGCATCTTGATGGTGCCCCTCCTGGTGGTGGTTGGATTGGCCACGCTCTACGCAAAGCAATCGCGCTCCTTGGTTCAATCGCTGGCGGCGATGGGCTTGGTGGGCGCGCTTGCTTGGACCATGGCTCCCAACCGGGAAACGCTGGGCATCGTGTGGGCTCAGCGGTTTAACGTGGGGAGCGTTGGACAGATGCTGGATGTGGCGAACCGGGTGCGGCCTGGCGGGGATGATAGCGCGGCTCGCGACCAACTTCGAAATGAGGCGCTTCGACTTTGGCGACAGGAGCCTCTGATTGGGCACGGGTATGGAGGCTTCGGGGCGTTCAGCGTGCGAGGGTACAACGACGCCCATTCTGCGAGCTTCACGACTCTTGCCGAGAATGGGGTGTTGGGTCTCGCGGGGCTTTACATTTTGCTCGGATTTTTGGCGCTAAGGCTGGGGAGACTCGCTACGTTTAACGCTCCAGGACCGAAGTCGCTCTTTCTGATGAGCTTGGTGGTTTGGGTTATTGCAGTCCACACGGTTGGCGGAAATCTGGGCGTGTTTAGTGAGCACGGTTTCAATGTGAACGCGATCAACGGGGTGCTGCTGGTCATGTACTTCTGGGTTCACACGCTGTTCCGCGATCGTTCGGGCCAGGAGCTGGTTCCAGCATGACCTTCGTGCGTAGCGCGTCATTGCTCGGCGCGACTCAGGTCCTGAATCTGTTCCTGACGCTGATCTCTAGGATTGTTTTGGCGCGGTACCTGGGACCGGTATCTTTCGGCGCATTTGGGGCGGCATCCAATGCGATGTCGGTATCGAGCCGGGTGCTATCGCTAGGAACCGCGAGCGGTTCGCAGTACTTCGCGAGCCGGGCGGGGCACGACCGGGGTGCGCTAGTCGGTACGAGTCTGATCTTGGCGGTAGCGGTCGGGGTTCTCTCTTTAGGGGCGACTTTCTTGATGCTGCCGGTCCTGCAAGCCCAGTTCTTCGCGACTCACCCGCAGGGGATGCAGGCGATGCTGTTTTTGGCTTGGAGTATGCCGGTCGTCGTGATCGCGATGAACTTGGGCGTCATGTTGATCCCGTTTCGCCAGGTCCGGGCTTATAGCGCAATTCAGGTTCTCGGTGGCGTCGCATTCCTCGTGCCGTTCCTGGCTTTGGTTCAGTTTTTGCCGCCGATGCAGGCGGCGATTTGGGCGCAGACCGCGGTCTGGGTGACATCGCTCATCGCAATCGGTTGGTTTTTGCGAGAGGATTTTAGGGGGCTCAAATGGGACGGGGGGCTCGCGACCGAGTTGGTCCGATTTGGTCTGAAATCGTGGCCCAATGTGTGCCTCAGCATTGGCATCGCCTCGTTCTCAACTTTGTTCGGGGCCAAGTACTTGAGCCCGGTTGAGTTATCGCTCTTCGTGCTGGCGATGAACATTGTAGAGGGCCTGGTGGCACCCCACGGCGCGATGGGGCAACTGGTGTTGTCCAAAGCGGCATACGAGGAGGCGAAGTCGAATCCAAAAGTCTTGCGGTTGCTGCGGGTTTCGGTGGTGCTGTTCTTGGGGGTCGGATTGGTCCTCGCCGCGGCTGGCGGATTGTTGATTCCGTTGGTTTTTGGATCTGATTTTGGGGCCGCTTTTCCGATTTGCTTGGCGTTGTTCACGACCGGAGTGCTCCACGCTTTGATGAAGGTTATGGGCAACGCCTTTGCCGGAGCCGGGCGACCGGGGCTTGCCACTGCGAGTTTGGGGGCGGAGCTGGTGGTGTTCTTCGGGGCCATTTTCTGGTTGGGTCCCTTTGGGATTTGGGGCGTGGTTGGGGCGACGGTTTTGGCTTCAGTCGCCGGGTGGATAATTAGCGCGGAGCAGATGCGTCGGCTAGCTGGCACTTCATGGAGCGATTTGGTCATCGCTCGCAGCGACGATTTCCGGGAGCTCCAGCGTCAGCTTAAAAAACCCACAAAAGTCGAAGTCGCGAAGGCGGCTTAGAGCGCCTGAAGCCGTTGGACCAGGACCACCATATTGGTCTCCGAGTTGGCGGTATCCACTATCTTCTGGCGCAATCGCGGCTTCGCGGCCGCTCTCATAGCCTCGCCTTCTATGGCGTTAGCCAATGCGCGCGCGAGGCCCACCACGTCGTCGGGCGCGATGAGGAAACGCGGCTCGGCCCACTCGCGATTGGCGGGGATATCGCTGAGCACGGGGAAGAGCCCGCAACTGAGCGCCTCGAGCAAGGAAGTGGCGGTGCCGTCGGAACGGGACATCGACACAAACACATCGCTCTGTTGGAGTGGGCTCAACAACTCATCCGGCCCCACGCCCCCAAGAAAGGTCACCCGTTGCCTCTGCTCGGGGCTGAAATTCGCCTCTGCCCATTGTTGACTCGGGCCTAGCAACTCACCTCCTGCCGCGAACACCATTCTCCATTCGGGCAAGCCCTCCGGCAACAGCGCGAGCGCCTTCAGGATGGCGAGATTGTTGTAGACAGGCTTGAAACCCCGGCTGCAGATAAGCTGGACCGCTCCCGATGAATGCCCGGGCACGAATCTATCCGTATCCACGCCGAGAAGTAGCGATTCAACTCGAGCTTTGGGCGCGAGTCGCCTGGTTTCTTCAGCTAAGAAGTCGCCATTGGCGAGGACCAACTTGGCCCTTTGTAAGCTCCAGGCGGTCAGCAACTTATAGGGGAACTTTACGGACAGGACGTCACTCCCTACAGCATAAATTGCGACTTTGGGGTGGCCGCTGAGCACCGCGCTGAGTGCCATTCCTCCGCCGTAAAGGCTAAGCACGACATCAGGGGGACTGGCTCGCCAGCGTTGCTTCAGCCATGGGCCAAGTCTAAAGTAGCGGAATTTTCCCCTGGACATTGGAGCCTCGACTCGCATGCTCACCTTCGATTCCAGGCTCGCGATCTTCTGTTGCCAGCCCGGCGATTGGGGGTCGATGTACGACTCCGCGCCGTCGGGCGGGATGTGGATGACTTCCACATCGACACCTTGGCGGGCGATGCCCTCGATAGCGGCATAGGACCACGGCGATCCCAAGCCGGCCAGGATCGCTAGTCTCACCGAGCCTCCCAGACACGCTGGATGGAACCTTTTAGTGGCGTTGCCGCGCGGAAGCCGAGATTTGCGAGTTTCGTGGGCTCTGCCACGAAGTAATCCAGCTTGCTCGATCCTGCAGGGTCAGCAGTTTCGGCGACTGAGAAGTTCAACCCAGAGGCCCGGCGGAGAAATTCGACTAGCACGCATGTGGCGGTGGCGATGCCAGAGCACACGTTGTAGATTCCGCGCGGGGCGTCGATGAGGAGGGTGATCGCATCGGCGACGTCCTCGACGTCAATGTAATCCCGGACGATCGTTAAGCTCGAGAGCTCGATCGTGGTCGCGCCATCGCGGAGCTGGCGGACCAAGCTGCCGAGCAACAGCGAACTGGACATACCCTCGCCGATGATGTTGGAGGGTCTGAACACGACGGCATCCACGCCAGATTCCAGCGCGATCTCGGTCGCCTGCAGCTTTGTCTTGCCGTAATCCGAGATCGGGGAACAAACGAAATCCTCTGAGACGGGCTTGTCGCCGATCGGTCCGTACTCCGCCGCCGTCCCAGCTAGGACGAGGCGGATTGAGCGCTCTTTGGAGAGCTCGACCAGAGTCCTCGTCCCGCCGACGTGTACTTCATGCATCTCCGAAATTTCGCCACGCATGACGCCGATCAGATTGATGATGACGTCCGGCTGGGCGAGTTCAACGACTGTGCGGACTTGCCCAGGATCTCGCAGTTCGAATCCAGGGGGCGGGAGGTGGAGATCATGCGAGGCGAGACGAGTCAAAAGCCGACTTCCCACAAACCCCGAGCCCCCGAGCAGAAGGATCCGTCGCTTGCTCACGTCCCGCTCGGCATCCATCTGAACAAAAGGACGGAGCAGCTAGCCAAACGAGACCGCGTGAAGCGGAAGTCCGGTCCAATGAACCTTCTCATTCTTCAGCTTCATCTTTTTGCCGTTCAAGCTGGCTTCGCTCAGGTCGCCGTAAAAGAAGAATCTGGCTCCTTCAAGCGCACCGAACCCATCGGTGAGCTGTTCGGTTTCGACCTTGAGCTTTTCACCTTTGACCGTAGCCGTCACCTTAAGCGAGGACTCCTTCCCCTTTTGATAATCAAGGCTTTGGCCATCATCATAGACATAAGTCATTTCGGCCATGCCTGAACTGATGAAGATGTGGAACTCGACGTCGCGCAAGTTCTTTTCGTTGTCCTTGCGGACTCCGACTAGGGTGGGAACAATCGCTCCATCCGCGAAGTACAGCGGGGTGTCCCACGCTGCGCATTCCGCTTCCAGGTTGCCTTTCACCCACTTGCCCCAACGAGCATCGAACCACTTTTTCTTGCCGGGCAGCTTAACCTTGCGTCCCTTCCCTTCTTCCAGGCAAGGTGCTTGTAAGATTGATTCGCCAACCATAAACATATCATCCGGGACATCTCCGCCGGGGAAGTGATATTGGATGGGGCGGAGCATGGGGTCGCCGTCCTTTTCTTGCTGAATGAACAGTTGGTACAGGTACGGAATCAGCTTGTACCGCAGCGCAGTGTAATGAGTGATGATGTGAAGCGCGTTCTTGGAGAAGGTCCAGGGCTCTTGCCTTCGATGGCTACCCCCGCTATGGTTGCGGAAAAACGGGAACAGGAATCCAGACTTCATCCAATCGATCATCAGTGGCTCGCTGGTGTCGTTCATGAAGCCGCCGACGTCAGGGCCGTTGAATGGAATTCCGCTCAAACTCAAGTTCAAAGTGGTGGGAATCGTCCCTTTGAGATACCACCGGTTGCTCACGTTGTCGCCTGTCCATAGCGCGGAAAACTGGCTGGTGCCGGTGTAGCCAGAGCGCGAAAGGAGGAAAACTCGCTCGTTGGGAGAGGCGGTCTGGAAACCCTCACGGGTGGCCATTTGCATGCCCAGGGCGTATTGGTTTCGGAACGCGCCGTGGCTCCACTTGCCGTCTCGAAACAGCATCATGTAAGGGTCCACCGCGCCAGTCGAAGGGTCGTTCATGTCTACCCACGCGCCGGCGAAGCCTTGCTTCTTGAACTCAGCGGCGTAACCTGCCCACCACGTTCGCACGTCGGCCTTGCTGAAGTCGGGGAACACCGTTTCGCCAGGCCAGACGAACCCAACGTAGGGCTTACCTTCGGGAGTGAGGCAAAAGTAATTGCCCTTCATCCCTTCTTCATACATCGGAAATGCGGGATCCAGTTTCACACCCGGGTCAATGATAGGAACCACTTTGCGGCTATGTTCTTGAAGTTTTTTGATCGTTGCGGGAACACCCTTGGGGAACGCGTCCTTCGCGTACGTGAACACGCGATATCCGGTCATGTAATCAATATCGAGCCAGAGACCGTCATTGGGGATCTTGTGCTTGGCCATATGCCGGTCGAGTTCCAGCAGATGCTCTTCACCCTTGTATTCCCAGCGGCATTGGTGGTAGCCCAGCGACCAAAGCGGCGGGCGAGGGGTTACTCCGACCAGCTTTTGGAGCTTCTGCGTGAGTTCTGAGAGCGTCGGCCCTACGATGATCCAAAGGCTCGGAAGACCGTCCTCTGCGCCGAGAACGACCTTTCGATTTTGGTCTTCGGTACCGAAGAAACTGGGGTCCGTTCCCGTATCAATCCAAGTTTCATAAGGATTGTGCAACAAAAGTCCGATGTAGGCGTCGTCCTGTCGGATGATGAGGTACGGCACGCTGGCGTAGTAGGGGTCGACTGAGTGGTCCTCCCACTGCTTGTGGTGGAAATCGCCGAGCGCATCCACGTTCCAAAATCGGCTCTTGATATGGCTCAGTTCCATGCGGCCAAAGGTTTTTTCGCCCATGCCGTAGAACCTCATGTCCTTACCGTAGGTGAAAGTAAACACACTTTGGTTCGCGCATATGCCGAACCCGAATCCCTTCGTGGTCGAAAGCAACACCTTTCCGTCGCTACCCGTCAGTGAGATTTCGAATTCTGAACCTATCTTCAGATTCCCGGTCCCCTTCAAAATTTCCCCAGGAGCGTTCAGGGGTACTAAATTTCGGTCTTCTGTCCACAGGCCCTCTGCCGAGATCTGAATGTGGAAAATGTCGCCCGCGTACGCTCGAATCTGCGCATTTAGCTTCCGTTTGCCGATTGTGAGGGCGCCAGTTTTGGCCTCGAAATGATTGGGGTAGGTAAAGTTGGCGGCGTAGGGCGTCTTGTGTAAAAGCATCAACGAGGCTCCGGGAACCGTTTATTTTGCCCGAATCAGGTTCAACTTTGCACCTGGCACGGCTGTGTTTACCTAGTTTCGCCTGCTAATATGGCTTCTATGCGTCGCTTCTTCGCGGTCTGGCGAGCGATCTCGGACTTGATCTTCACAGGCATGACGGTGGTCTGTGGGGCGATGTGCCTGGTCGGCGCATCCCAGGTCTACGAGTCCAGCGGGCCCCCGTGGATGGTGATTACGATGGCATTGGCAGGAATCGTGATTTTGGTCGCGATTAGCCTTCGGCAGTGGCGACGGCGAGCGGCCCCTCCATCTCGCTGACGCACGCGGCGATCGTGAGGTCCCCTACCACGTTTACCACGGTGCGGCTCATGTCGAGAATCCGGTCCACGCCAAGGCAAAGCGCGATCGCTCCCGGTGGCACCCCTACGAGTCCACATATCGCGGCGATCATCGGCCAGGCCCCGCCGGGCACACCTGCAGTACCTACCCCCGCCAAGATGCAAAGCCCAATGACCGTGACTTGATCGGCGATGGCCAGTTGAACGCCAAACACTTGAGCCAAGAAAAGAACTGTGATGCCCTCAAAGAGCGCTGTTCCATTCTGATTTGCAGTGGCGCCCACGGTGAGCACGAACGAGTTGATTTCGCGCGGGATGCCCAGCTCCTCTTCACCCACGCGGAGTGCCGTGGGGAGCGTGGCGTTACTGGAACTCGTCGCGAAGGCGGTGACAATCACTTCGCGGATCTGCTTGAAAAAGGCGAGCGGGCTTCGTTTGGCGATGGCCCAAATCGCCACTGAGTAGGTGACGATGAGATGAATGGCGAGCACAGCAAGGACGAGGCCTGCGTATTTGCCCAAAGCGATGAAGGCGTCCATGCCGAGCGTCGCGGCGGTGGCGAAGATGAGGGCAAAGACGCCGATCGGTGCCAGCTTCATTGCCATGTCAATGAGCTTGAGCGACACCGCAAAAATTCCTTCAAGGAACGTGCGGACGGGCAAGGCTTTTTCAGCCTCAATACCTGATAGCGCCACGCCGAAGAGGAGCGCAAACACCATCAGGGCGAGGACACCCCCCAGCTTTGGCTTTGCGGCCTCCTCGAATGGGTTTTCGGGGATGAAATTGAGGATGGTTTCCCCGGGGCCCTTAGCTTCTTTTGCCTGCTCGACACGCTGGGTGGCGGTCTTTTCATCTCCGTAAAGCTTCACCAATTCACTGCGACGCTCGGGTGTGATCCCAGCGCCAGGTTGGATGAGGTTCGTGCCGAAGATCGCGAGCGCAACTGCGATGCCGCTCAGCACGACCGTGAGGCCGATGGCCCGGAACCCAATGCGGCCGAGCTTCTTAACGTCCCCGATGTCCGAAACGCCCAAAACCAGCGCGCTGAAAAGCAACGGGATCACCACCATGAAGATGAGTCGGAGGAAAATCTGGCCCAGCGGCTTCAGGATTTGATCGACCCACCACACGAGGTCGGGGTGCTTCGCACCGAGGGTCGCCTGGGCGATTCCGCCCGCGATTGCCCCGAGCAACAGCCCGAGGAAGATCTTCGTGTGTAGCGGCCATTTGCCCATGACGGGCATTTTGCACCACTTTAGGCGAGATGGTTTCGCCGGGCGCGACGCCGACATAATAGGAAACCCGATGGGCAACCGCAAATATTTTAGTGAGCAGGAAGTCACGCGCATCATCAAGCGCGCAGTGGAAGTGCAGCAAAACGAGCTCGCGACGAAGAGCGAGTACACGCCTGGGGTGTCGCTGGAAGAACTAGAGCGGATCGCCGGCGAGATTGGCGTGAGCCCGGAAGCCCTGGCGAGGGCGGTTGCCGAGGGCGGGGAAGGCAAACCGAAGCGTTCGATGATCCGCTTCCGCGAATCTTACGAACGTGTGGTTTCCGGCGAACTTGACCCAATGGATTTCGATGTTGTGACCTCGGCGTGCAAGCCGATGGGCACGAATCAAAGCACGGGCGCACAACAGGTTGGACGGAATCTCAAGATCAAGAGCTGGACCGGCGTCGGGGAGGCGGTCGTGGACATCTCTTCGCGCAAGGGTCGCACTAAGATCGAAGTGACCTCTTCGCCAGTGATACCGATCATGGCCTCCCTTTATCCGTGCACTTTCGCGGCAATCTTTGCGGGAATCGGGGTCGGGACAATCAATCCACTCGCGGGCGTCGCGACGAGCATGGCGGTGCTTGGCCTGGGAGCATGGGGCACCCTCAAAATGCTGAGTGCCAACCACCGCCGGGCCAAGGAACTGGCAGATAAAATTGCTGCGGCGGTGGATGAGCACCTTGAGGAGGCAAGTCCTGCCGCAAGAGTGGCGCAAGCGGCGGAAGAGGCCGAAACTATAACAATCACGCCCCCTTCTGCTTGAGAAGGAGGCGCGATTTAATTTATGAGAGGCTCAGAACCTGAAGCCGTAATGAATGCCGAGGCTGTTCGCACGCGCGCCATCTACGTCATCGCTGAACAGGAATGTCGCTTCGAGGAATGTCTTTTCGGTGAGGCTCGCACCGATGCCAACTCGACCGCCGAACACGAACTTGCCGCGCACGAGGTCAATGTTCACCATGCCCAAACCGCCGAGCAGATAGGCATCGCGACCGGCGACCGGTGCACCCAGGTTGAACCGCTGGTTGTACATGATCGGCAGGAAGGTGCCCTTGTCCCCGTTTAGCGTGCCGGACATGAAATCGACGGAGAAGTAGCCGGTGTTGCCCTTGATGAGCGAAATATTGGTGTTGATGTCCACGCCGAGGCCGAACATGTAGCCAGTAAAATCGCGCACGTCATCTTCGGTAGGGTAGATGAAGCCAACTCGGATGTTGACGTTGGAAGGGATGAGATCAGACTGCGCTTGAGCGGCACCAGCCAAGCCCAAAGTAGCAGCCATAACGGCAAATGTGAAGCGCTTCATGGTCGTATTTGTTTCCTAATTTGGCACCGCGAGGCGCCGGGTAGGTGAAACTCTACCGCAAAAGGGTGATTTGCGGGGGGAGGATAAATCCCCCCCTCCAAAGGCGCCATGAATGCCCCCCTCCGTTAGGAGGCGAGCCAGGAATCTTCGAGCGGATCGATTTCTTCCCACTCGCTCAGCGAAATGCAACTCTCGCCCTCTTCGTCATCTTCGAAGCTAAAAGCGCACAGATATCGGCTGACGTTAGCATCGCCGGGTCCCTGGGTATAGAGGACGAAGACGTTCAATTCCTCGCCTTCGACGACCAGCGCACCCTCGCCGATGAGCGCGAAGTGGGTCACCCCGCTCTTGCTGACCTCGTCTTTCGCCACCGCGAACATTTCGTCATCGCCCTCCGCGTTAAGACTAAAGGTGACTTTTTCTTCGTCGTTCAATCGACCTAGTCCAGCGAGGGAGGCGTCTTCCTCTTCGACCATTTTGCCGATCACCCATTGCAAGGACAGCTCCACGAGGTCTGCCAGTTCATCGCTCCACTCCACCGCCACCACTTCTTCCGACATGGGGCCAGTTTATCTGACTCGGCGATTGTCGGGGCGGCGGTTGAGAATGTAGAAGGTTGCCCCGCCGATCGCTACCGCAAGCAGTCCCGAGACTATTGGCGGAAATTGGAGCGTAAAGGCCGCGGCCCAGGCTGCGCCGACTCCCCAAATGACCGCACTCGCGGCGGCGAAGACTAAACGGTTTTGCTCAGTACGATGTCTCATGGCTCGTACCACTACTATTCGGCGTCCACGACACTGTTCCCCCTCGTATCGCGATTCAACAGCACGGACATATTGCGCAACCCATCGATTCGCCAAGGCCAAAGTCCCCAACGACCCGGAAAACGTCGTTTCGCTCCTTAACATTCGGTATGGAAGAGCATAGACACCTTAAACCACTCACCATTTACTCGCCCTAAAATCGACCGCATTGCGCTCTTGGGCAACTTCCCGCCTCGAATGTGCGGGATCGCGACGTTCAGCGCCGACCTGTTGGCGGCGATCTCGGGCGCTGACCCCGAGCTCAAGGTGACCACGGTTGCGATGAGCGATCGGAGCGACTATAACTATCCCGCACAGGTGAGCTACGAGATCGCCGAGACGAATGCAACCGCCTACGGTCCGGCTGCCGACTTTATCAATCGCAAGGGCTGCGAAGTGCTTTCGGTTCAGCACGAGTACGGAATCTTTGGCGGCGATGCGGGCGAGGACCTGTTGCAACTCGTGCGCCGAGCGAAGATGCCGATTGTGACGACGATGCACACCGTATTGCGTACCCCCGACGCCGATCAAAGGCGGGTTACCAGCGAGCTTTTGCAGCTCTCTGAACGCGTGGTGGTGATGACCCAGCGCGCCGTGAGTTACCTGGAGGAGAATTACGACATTCCCGCCCATAAGGTGGACGTGATCCCCCACGGAATCCCGAAGATTGAGCCTGACAGCGGAAAAGCGTTGCGGGAAAAGCTCGGCATCCCCGGCCCCATGATTTTGACTTTCGGGTTGCTATCACCGGACAAGGGGATTCAGTACGTGATCGAGGCGATGCCGGAAATTTTGGCGCAGTGCCCGGGTGCGACCTACGTCGTGGTTGGTGCGACCCATCCGAACATCCGAGCCTCTAACGGCGAATCTTATCGCCGCAGCCTCATGTTGCGCGCGAGGGAACTCGGCGTGGAGGACAACGTCAGGTTCGTGGACAGGTTTGTGACGGCCGAAGAGCTGATCGAATATCTGGGCGCGATGGACATTTATATCACCCCGTACTTGAACGCTCAACAGATCACCTCTGGCACTTTGGCCTACGCCGTCGGCGCAGGCAAGGCGGTGATTTCAACGCCGTACGTGTACGCAGAGGAATTGCTCGCGGAAGGTCGCGGCGTTCTGGTGCCATTCCGGGACTTTGCCGCCATCGCTCGGGAGATTATCGACATTGAGAGAGTGCCGGCACGAAGGGAAGAGATGATCCGATGCGCCGCGAAGTTTGGCAAAGAAATGCTTTGGCCCGCGGTGGGTAAGCGCTATCTGGAGTCCTTCCACCGCGCCACGTCGGAGAGTCGGGAGCGCATGCGCGTTCTGGTTCAGAAACCGACCTCGCCCGCGCAGACGCTGTCGGCATTGCCCGAACTCCGGTTCGAGCAGTTGGGCAACCTCACCGATTGCACGGGCATCCTCCAGCACGCAACTTACAACGTGCCCAATCGCGCCGAGGGCTATTGCGTGGACGATAACGCGCGGGCGCTGCTTTTGACTGCCTATTTGGAGTCAGCAAAGCAACTGACGTCGCCGATGGCAAGCGCGCAAGCGCGTTACCTTGGCTTCCTTATGGACGCCTACAACCCGGAAAACGGGCGCTTCCGCAACTTCATGTCGTATCAGCGCAATTGGCTGGAAGACGCCGGCTCTGAGGATTCCCACGCCCGATCCCTTTGGGCGCTCGGAGCCGTCGCCTGCCGAACTCGCGACCGGGGGCTGAAGCAAATCTCAAAGGATCTCTTCGAGCAAGGTATGGGCGCCGTTCGGGGAATGACCAGCCCTCGGACTTGGGCCTACACCGCCATCGGTGCCCATGAATATTTGGCGGCTTACCCCACCGATGAGGACGTATTCGCGCTTAAAACCGAGATGGAGTCGCGGCTCATGCGCCAATACGGCTACAGCCAAGAGGTCGCGGGAAGCATGGAATGGCCTTGGTTTGAACAGAGCTTGACTTATGCCAACGCCAGGCTATCTCAGGCACTCATCCTATCCCAGCGTCCCGATGTACAAAGGATCGGATTGCAAACGTTGTCTTGGTTGATGAAAGTGCAAACGGGTCCTAACGGCGTTTTCGCTCCGATCGGCTCGAACGGCTTTTTTGAGCGAGATGGCGCACGGAGTTGGTTTGATCAGCAACCTGTCGAAGTGGCTGGTGCCGTTTCGGCGTGCTTATCGGCACTGAAGGTGACGGGTGATCATAGCTGGCTCATCGAAGCTCATCGCGCTTTCTCATGGTTTTGCGGAGACAATATGCTTAGCCAGCCCGTCTACGACAGGACGACCGGCGGATGTCACGATGGCATTCACGAGGATCGGATAAACCGCAATCAAGGGGCGGAGTCAACCCTTTCATTCCTGTGTGCCCTTGCGGAACTCCGCAATGCCGCCGCTCCTTCCCTGGCCATTTCCCAATCTGCAGCCACCCATGAAATCAAACGAGTTCCAAGTTCTTCTTGAACGACATCCTTCCAACCCCATCCTTACGGCCGAGGACTGGCCCTATCCGATCCACACGGTGTTCAATCCGGGGGCAACGCTATTGGCGGACGGCAGCACGTTGCTATTGTGTCGGGTGGAAGATCGTCGTGGAATGTCTCATCTCTGCGCCGCCCGCTCGGCAAACGGGATCGATGGTTGGGTAATTGACGCACAGCCTACTTTCTCCGCCGATCCCGATAATTATCCTGAAGAGATATGGGGAATTGAGGATCCGCGCATCACCTATGTTCCGGAGACCGGGCAGTACTTGATCGCTTACACCGCGTTTGGAAAGACCGGGCCGGGCGTATCTATCGCCTCGACCAAGGATTTCAAAAGTTTCGAGCGTCTTGGTTTGGTGATGAATGCCGACGACAAGGACGCGGCACTTTTTCCTCGACGATTTAATGGCGAATACGCGCTGATTCATCGCCCAACGGGCGAGTCTGGCGCGCACATGTGGATTTCTTTTTCGCCAGACCTCCGCAGTTTCGGCGGGCATATGGTGTTGCTCCCGGCGCGTCGTGGCTCATGGTGGGACGCCAACAAGATTGGCTTGTCCCCGCCTCCCATTGAGACAGAAGCGGGTTGGTTGGTGTTGTACCACGGGGTCCGTCGCCACGCGGCTGGATCACTTTATCGCATCGGGTTGGCTCTTTTTGATCTGGAGCATCCGGAAGTCTGTTTGCGGCGCGGGCACTCCTGGATATTCGGACCGGAGACCGATTACGAAACCACAGGTGACGTTCCTTACGCGGTGTTCCCGTGCGGGGTAACGGTCTTGCCCGACGGTGACACGCTACACGTTTACTATGGCGCGGCGGACACTTCGATCTGTCTGGCGGTGGGAAGCATTAAGCAGATGCTGGACTGGCTCGATCGTGAAGGTGCACCGGACGTCGAGTCTCTGGTCACCTAGACTGACCTACCGACCAAATCGCTCGAACGCTGCGCGCTCGAGCGACTCGTGGTGGTCGGGGTGCGCGATGTTGATCAGGGCGGTGGCCCGCTGGCGGAGATTCTTGCCTTGCAGGTTCGCCACCCCGTATTCGGTGACGACATAGTGGACGTGGGCGCGGGTGGTTACCACGCTCGCTCCCGGCTGAAGCATCGCGACTAACCGACTTTGGCCCTTGCGGGTGACGCTTGGGAGGGCAAAGATGGGTTTCCCTCCTTCGCTGAGCGAGGCGCCGCGCACGAAGTCCATTTGTCCGCCTACGCCGCTGTACTGCCGGCAGCCGATGCTGTCCGCGCAGACTTGCCCGGTCAAATCGATCTCGATCGCGCTGTTGATCGCAACCATCTTTTTCAACTTTCGGATGGCGCTGGTGTCGTTCACGTAGGTGATATCGAGAAGGTGGACGAATGGGTTGTCGTTGACGAAGTCGTAGAGCCGGTGGGAACCGCTAACAAATCCCGCAACGATCCGCCCGCGATGGATCTGTTTTTCCTCGCAAGTGATGACGCCCGATTCGACGAGATCAATGACCCCGTCGCTGAACATCTCGGTGTGGATGCCGAGGCGGCGGTGACCGGTGAGTCCGGCGAGGACCGCGTTCGGGATGCCGCCTATCCCCATCTGCAAACAGGCACCGTCTTCAATGAGCCCGGCAACTTGTCGGCCGATTTCTCGCTCAACATCGCTGATGGGTTGCGGTTCGTGGGTGGGGAGGGGGTCGTTGGCTTCGACCAGCGCGTTGAATTTGGAAAAATGTATGTTGCCGTCGCCATGGGTGCGAGGCATGTTCGGGTTCACCTGGGCGATGACGATCTTGGCGGTTTGGACCGCGGCGAGCGTGGCGTCTACGCTGACCCCGAGCGAGCAGTAGCCGTGGTTGTCGGGCGGGGAAACGCTCACCAATGCGACATCGATGGGGAGAATGCCTTGGCGGAAGAGCACGGGGATTTCGCTGAGGAACACCGGAATGTAATCCGCGCGACCCTGGTTGACGGCTTCCCGCACGTTCGCGCCGACGAACAGGTTGTTGACGAAGAAACTGTCTTTGACCTCCGGCGCGGCGTAAGTCGCCTCGCCCTCGGTGTGAAGGTGAACGATTTCGACGTCCCGCAGTTCGGGCGCGCGGTTGACCAGCGCCTGGATCAGCCGTCCCGGCGTCGCCCCCATGCCGTGCAAGAAAATCCGGTCGCCGCTTTTAATGCAACGGACTGCCTCTTCGGCGGAGAGAAAAGGCAGGACATCGGGAGCGGCGGACATACCCCTAGTTTGAACCAAGGGGAGTCTGCGGCGCGGGTGCTCTTACGCCTTCTTTCGCCGGCGTCGCAACAACACCCCAACCCCCGCGCCCAGCGCGAGAAGCGTACCTGGCTCCGGGGCGAGGACGATGGCAGAGTCGTAAATTCTGCCGTACGCGTTGCTATTGATGTACTCCCAATTCTCACCCAGCGCTGTGTTGGCCCGGGCGGTGCTCAAATACATCCGAGTTGTACTGGAATCGTAACCGAAGCCGTGGATGATGCCGTCGTGACCTGCCGCGATGGTGTCCGTCGGCACCGCCAACAAGCCATTTGGGAAACCCTGTGGACCAATCGTAGTGCCGACAGGTGTGTATACCGCTCGAGACCAAAGCTCTTCTCGGTTGACCACTATGTGTCCGCCCACAAAGGTAAGCGAGTTGTGCACGACTGCCGTGTTGTCCGTTACTGTCGCGGTATTGGCTACCAGGCCGCTATTCGCCGCGTACGAGGCGAGGATGAATTTAGAGTTAGAGGAAGTGCCCGGCTGAGACGATAAAACAAAGGTGTTGCCGGCGGCGTCTTGGGTGGCATCCAGAACACTCGTCGTGCCTAGAAGGTTGCTGAAGGATCGGACGAGCGCGCCGCCGGGCGTGTATATTCGGGCCGAATTGGTGCCGCCAAAGGTGCCGGTCAATAACAGATTTCCGTTGGTGAGATAGCGTGCGGAGCTCAATGAGGTGGACGAAATGCCGGTGCTGAGTGTGGTCACCGCTAGACCAGAACTGTAGTTGAACCGGCGAATCTGCACTAAGCTGGATGAAGTTTGGATGAAGTCGACTGTGCCTGCGGCCGCCGTATTCAGGGCCAGCTTTGATTGCGCACTTACACCCGGCAAGGAGAATCGGCCGAGGGATGTCCGTGAGACCGGGTCCCATCGTGTGATGTTCAAAACGTCCAAGCCGGTCGGTGGGCTGTAACTCTGTAAGACGAGCGCGAGCTCAAAAGATGCAAGGGCCGCACCAGACATTCCTGCAGCGCAAATCAGAGCCAATAACCTCATATCCCTAAGTATAGGAGACAATTGCTTCAACCGTCGAAGATTCCTAACTTTCCTAGAATTCCTGGATTTCCTGGCCGTTTTTGCCAGGATTGTCCGCTCGGAATGACACGTGGATGACAGGCTCGATTTGGTCGTTTGAGATTTCGAGGGGGATTGGGGACTCATTCTTGGTTAAGGTGTAGATGTTGCAACCTCCTTCTCGCTGCGTGACCTTGATGACTCCGTCACGGCGGAGGGTGGTCAGTGCATTCCGAGCGGTGTAGGGATTGATTTCGAGGGCGGTGCAGATTTGGGCGGCGGTGCCGGAATGGGTGGCAAGTAGTTGCACGATGAGTTCGTGGCAGAAGGGGACTCGGGAATTGGCGATGGTGGATTCCAACTCACGGGTGTCGGCGAGGTGGTAGTCGGATGGGCCGTAGCTGACGAGGTTGATGGTTCGATTGGCGAAGAGACCCCGGCCGCGGCAGGCGAGTGAGATGCATCTTTTGGGGAGTTCGGAGGTTGGGCTGAGTTCGGAGTTGGGAGTTCTGAGTTCGGAAAGGTGGGCAGACCTCACCCCTAACCCCTCTCCTCCGCCTTCGTCCCGCTCTTCGCGGGACTGCGGCGCAAGAGAGGGGGACACGGAGGGCGGAGTTCGGAGTTCGGAGCCTTGGGAGATTTCAGATTTCAGATTTGAGACTTCACATTTGGGGGGAGATTCGGAGTTGGGAGTTCGGAGTTCGGAGAGGTAGGCAGACCTCACCCCTAACCCCTCTCCTCCGCCTTCGTCCCGCTCTTCGCGGGACTGCGGCGCAAGAGAGGGGGACACGGAGGGCGGAGTTTGGAGTTGGGATTTTTGGGCGATTTCAAATTTCAGATTTGAGATTTCAGATTTGGGGATCTCGATGATGGGGGTTTTGTGGTGGGCGATTTCTCCCCCCTGGCCCCCCTCATGCACGCCGATGCCTGGCGACATCGACTTTGCATGAGGGGGGGATTCGGGCCGCGAGCCGTAGCTTTCGCGCACGGACATGACGATGAACATGCTGGCGGTGGCGGATAGCTGGTCGTTTTCCGCGACTCGGGGGCGGGGATCGTGGCGGGAGGCGGGTTTGGAGTGATGGAGAACGAGGGCGGTGACTTTGCGTTGCTGACAAAACCGCTTTAGAGGCTGAAGGGATTTGCGGGCGGACCAGCCGCCGGAGAGGTTGCGACCGCTGGTAGCGGCGATAAGGGGGTCGACCACGATGAGTTTGGCATCCGTCCGCCGGAGCCAGTAATCGAGCGTGTCGAAAGAGGTTTGCTGATCAATCGGGAGGTATTCGTGGCTGGTGTACAGGGGTGTGGTGGAGTGGGCTAAAGGATTGTCCCTTGTTAAGAGCCGGCGCTCGGCGGGGCTCTCTTCGCAGGCGAGCCAGAGCACGGAGCTTTGGACGGTCGGCATTCCGGCGAACGGAGTGCCGGTGGCTACACACAAGGCGAGTTGA
Source organism: Chthonomonas sp. (assembly GCA_031425375.1). GTDB lineage: Bacteria > Armatimonadota > Fimbriimonadia > Fimbriimonadales > Fimbriimonadaceae > JAFLBD01. Next base: position 303,178 of record JANPJF010000005.1, read on the forward strand.
GTGGCGAGGCTGGTCTTGCCGCTCTTGGGTCCGCCGGCGAGGATGGCGAGGTAGCCGCAAGGCAGGAGGTCGGGGATGATCCAGTCGTGGGTGAGCTGGAGCTCGAATTCCCAAATGGGTTGGAACGCCTCGTGACGTTCTTTTTCGAGGTGCTCTAACTCTTCGAGTCTCCGGTCGCGGGCTTCGATGTCGTAGTAGGCCACGACTTTTGGTCGGCGGGGAGGGGGATGTCAACTTTTCAAGTTCGGAGTTTGGAGTTCGGATACTAGGGAGAGGGGACGGGAGTGACTGCAGTGATGAGAGCGGGGTGGGAATGTCACGCAAAGGCGCAAAGGCGCAAAGGCGCAAAGGCGCGAAGAGGGCGATTCGGGTGGGGAAAGGGAAGTAAGAGTGGTGAATCTCACGCAAAGGCGCGAAGACGCAACTCGGTTGTGGGACGAAAGGTTGGGGCATTTCACGCAAAGGCGCAAAGGCGCGAAGAGGCAACTCGGTTGTGGTACGAAAGGTTGGGGAACATCACGCAAAGGCGCAAAGGCGCAAAGGCGCGAAGAGGGCGACTCGGTGGGGAGAGGGCGAAGTTGGGAGTTGGGAAACTTTGGCTGATTTCAGATTCCAGATTTTGGATTTTAGATTTAGCTTGGACATGATTTACATGGCCTCTATTCCCATCCGCTAAACTAAACACATGCCGGGCGAACAACTGCTTAGACCTACCTGGAGTCGGCTCTTCAAAAACGGTCGGTTGGGGTACCGGAAACCAGTTATTACCCCGCATTCAAGGCACTCATCGACGCCGTAGACGATGATCTGAAGCCCAATGTAACACTGGCGATTCACCCAAGATCCACCGGCGCGGGCATCCTGGGCGGGGGACTATTCACCCATACCAAGGCTTCGCAGGCGGGGCAGATGGACCTTTACAAGGCGGACAACACGCTGCCGGACCGTGGCCGCTCCGCCTCGATGATCTCGCCGCGTTTATCGAGGTTGTGCATGCGTGCGTTTGGGCCGTTACGCTGTCAAAGGGGCATTTTGTGCTTGGAATCCCTGCGGGTCTCGCATATAATGGGGGCATGCGTTCTTTTTGCTTGATGGCGTTTGTGGCGGTCGGGGCGGCGTCCTTTGCTTCGTTCGACCTGGTTTTGGTCGCCGATAACACGGGGGACGTCACTGGGCCGGTCACCACGAAGATCCACCGCTATGACGGCGGCTCCGGAACCTATCTGGGCAACTTCGGATTGGGGATTGCAGACATTGTCGATATGGCGGTGAACCAGGCCGCAAACGAGCTTTACACCATCAATGATCAGGGGCGCATTTATGTGGTGGACTACAACACGGGCAATATCAAGCGCGAATTCACCATCTCTGCCACAAACCTCAAGTTCCACAATGGCGTCTTGTATCGAAGTAATGGCACTGTGATGGGTAGCGTGAATCTCGTTACTGGTACCACGACGACGCTCATCAATTGGAGCCAGACCATCACCGATTTTGCCTTCGCCAACAACGGCTCGCTGGCGCTCTTTAATGGCACGAGCGGCAATCTGCAAGGCTACTCCAGCGCGTTTGTCGCGGGAAGCACGGCGACCATAACCACTTTGTCCGCCAGTGGCGCGAAAATGTCGACCGACTTTGGGGCGGGAAATAACGTCACGGTCATGGGCCTACAGGCAAGCACGACGATCGCCACGTCGACCACTCGCGCAACTTACTCGCTTAGTAACACTGGAACGCCCTCGGCGAACGGCAGCGGCACCTATATCTCCGGCTTCTCCAACAACTTTATCGACCTCGCCCCCGCGCACTACGGTTACTGGATGTATGGCAAGAACGGCACCGGGGCAAACGCGCTTTATCAGTTTGGCACCAGTCTGAGCCAGCCCCAAAACATCTTCACGACACCTCAGGTGAGCCAACCGGGACCGATCGCGGTGGTATTGGCTCCCGAGCCAGGCACGATGATTGCCCTGGGCCTCGGAGCCGCCGCACTGCTGCGGCGTCGGCGAAAAGCTTAGGCTTTACACCTTCCTTCGTCGGCGAGGATGGCGAAGTCGTAGACAGAGGCGAGGGTGCAATTAGATGATCAGTTGCGACTCAAGCATCTTGGGCAACTTGAAAGGTTTACCGAGCAGTCCCTTCATGGCCTCCGCCTGCGCTGGAGTCAGGAGCGCGAGGAGCTGCGCCGAGGTGTCCGCGATCAGCTTCTTCATGTTGTCGGCCATTTTCCGCGCCTCGCTCTGAGCCATCAAGTCGGTCGCGGCTCGCTCTGCGGCTTTCCGAATCTCCTTCACGCGGCCGTTCTGGGCCTCGGTCAATTCCAGCGCCTTGGCAAGGTCGGGTTCGGCGAGCGCCACGCCTTTCAGTATCTGCCATCGAATCTGTTTCAGGCGAAGCCGCTGAGCCTCGTCCAAGGCGTCCGCGACGGCCTTGTCGTTGTCGTCGAACTGCTTCTGAATCTCGGACAGCGAGGTCGGGTTTCCCTGCTGCCGCACCATCGCGTCAAAGAGCTTGTTCTGCTCCTTCGTCGTCTTGAGTTCCTTGCGCACCTCGCCTTGCTGAACAAGGAATGCGGGCCGCGTCATCATCCGGCCGGCCGAACCCATACCGAATTGGGCGTGGCCAAAAGACGCCAGGCCGATCAACAAAGTTAAGAATGCGCGTCGCATGAGATCAGTATAAGGACATTGGGCCCGCTTACACGCAAAACTGGATTAGCGTCGTCGTCGACGCTTCAGCAACGCGGCCAGCCCTAATCCGACCGCTACAAACGTCCCCGGCTCGGGGGCGAGGACGATGACGGAGTCGCTGATACCCTGGAACGTTGAGCCGTTTCGATATTCGAAGGTGTTCCCCGTCGCAGTATTGATGCGGGCCGTGCTGAACACCATGCGGGTATTCGTAGCATCGTATCCAAATCCGTGCAGAGTATCAAAGTGTCCTGGCGCCATACTGTCCGTCGCGACCAACCACCCACCTGTAGGGCTGAAAGAGCCCAGCGTTGTGCCGGAAACGCTTGCAAACCTTCGGTCGGAGAGGACGTCTTTACCGACGCTCAGGATTCCATTCCAGAGATTGAGCGAATGAAATCGCTCAGCGCTATTGTCCAACACGACGGTGGAGTTGACCAGGGTGCTGGAGGCCTGGGCGTACGAGGACACGGTGTATTTGAAATTGCTCGTCGTTCCAGCTTGTCGGGTGAGAACGTAAGTCACCCCGGAGCCGTCCTGCACCGCGTCTAGCACTTCAAGCGTTCCGGATGGATTGGAATAAGACCGGATGAGTGCTCCGCTGGTGCTGTAAAGACGGGCGGCGATTGTGCCGCTGAAGTTTCCGGACAGTAGCAAATTCCCACTGGACGCAAAACGCGCTTCTGAGATTGAATTGGTGCTAATCGAAAGTGAAGTGACATTCACAAGCATTCCGGTGCTGTAATCGTAGCGCCGGATTTCAAAGACAGAGGAATTGAGTCGCCCCATCAGGTCGACGGTGCCTGGCGCGTCGCTGGGCAAGGCAAGTTTGTAGCTCGAACTCACCGGTACGGCAAATCGCCCGAGATATACACGGGTCATTGGATCCCAACGGGTGATGCTAGTTTCAAGAAAGCCGTTTGGGTTGTCGTAGTTTTGTAGCAACAACGCCAACTCGAAACTGGCATAGCTAGACGCCGCCGCCATCGCTGCCGAAGAAAAAGCCAACCATCGCAACATGAGCTTATTCTACAGGAACTTCAGTTTTTTGCAAAGTGAGTTTGCCCCTCCTCGAGCCTTCCTCTGCGGGTTCCCGGAGATGAGAAGGTGGAGGGGTATTTCGCGAACCTAGTATGAATGCTGGTACTCGGCCCTTTGATTTGGGCGCAAGTGTCGCTATACTAAAGCCAGTTGGAGAATTATTGATATGAGCGTGTTTAGAAATAGTATGTTATTGGTCGCGATTGCGGCTAGCGCGGTTGCCCAGGCGCAGTCGTTCACCTTGACCAGTGGCACGAGCGTGGCTGATTTCACCTTTGGAAACGCGGCCCAAGGCGCAATGCGGAATTGGACGGTCAACGGCAGCCTCGATAATCTCTTTGAGCAGGGTTATTTCCTGAGAGTAGGTCAAGGCCCGGTACAGTCCCTGGAAAATACGGCTTTCACCCGAACCGTGACTCAACTCGGCGGCGACAGCCTCCGAGCCCGATACCTGCACAACGTGAGCGGATTGGAAGTCATTGTCAACTATTACCTGAACGGTTCCATCGGCAATAGCGCTGATATGGCAGAGGCAGTCACGATCAACAACCTGGGTAACGGCCCGGTTGGCTTCTCGTTCTTCCAATACAACGACTTTGACCTTAACGGTACCGGTGGTGGAGATACCGCCAACATTCTGAACTCCAGCACTATCGGTCAGTTCGAAGGTGCAACCAACGTGACCGTCGGCGTTACTCGCATTCCGCAGGTTCGCGGAGTGGGTGGTTTTGCTGCAGTAAGCAGTGCAGTCCTTGCAGGCAACCTCGGACCACTTGGCCCGAACTTCGGCCCCGGCGATGCCGCCTTTGCATTCCAATACAATGAGGACATTGGCGTTGGTGGCTCTTGGCAGATGAGCACTAACAAGATCCTTGTCGTTCCTGAGCCGGCTACGATGACGGCTCTCGGACTCGGCGTCGCCGCTCTCCTCCGACGTCGCCGCAAGAGCTGAGCACTCACAAAACGCTCAACGAAGGCGCGGGTTTATCCCGCGCCTTCTTTTTGTGGCTTCGGCTCCAGCGGCGACGTATGGGACTACATGCAAACACCCTTGCGCATCGGCGTTGTCGGCTTTGGCGGCTTCGCGCGCTACGCGATTCAAAACTTCATCCAAGTCCCGGGCGTCGAGCTGAAAACTTACGGCGGTACGCACAATGACGCGGCGATCGCCGTCGGTCAGCGATACGGCCTTGGTGATCCTTTGAAATCCGAGGAGGTTTGGAATCATCCAGACGTGGACTTGGTCTACATCGCGACCCCTCCGTTTCTGCACTACGAGCAGTCGAAGGCGGCGCTGCTGGCGGGCAAACACGTCATCTGCGAAAAGCCGCTGGCCATGCGCGAGAGCGAAGCGCGCGAATTGGCAGAGCTGGGCCAAAAGATGGACCGGTTGATCGTCGCCAACATGATGCAGCGGTACAACCCCCTGCTCGCCCAGATCGAAGCGGTGATCCAGCGCAAGTTGCTTGGGGAGCCTCTTTATGCGCGGCTGGAGAATATGGCGAGCGACGAAGCGCTCGGGCCAGATCATTGGTTCTGGGATCCGGAGAAGAGCGGGGGCATTTTCATCGAGCACGGGGTGCACTTCTTTGATATGTTTGCGATGCTGTTCGGGCCGGGGAGGATTACGGGTGCTCAGCGGCGACTTCGACCAGGCACCAGCGAGGAAGAGCAGGTGAGCTGCATGGGCGTTTTCGGCGAGACGGAGGTGTTCATGTTGCACAGTTTCACCAATCCGAGCCGCATGGACCGGCAGGAGTTTCGGTTCGTGTTCGAGCGCGGGGAGATCGTGATGGAAGAATGGGTGCCGACGCGAGCGCGGATTGTTGCCTTGGCTGATCCCGCGATGGCTCGTGAATTGACGCAGATCTTCCCGCACGCCACTGTTGACGCTTCTTTGCTTTTCGGTGGTCCGGAGCAGTCCGTGCACGCTCGGGGCAAGGACTTTTCGGCCGAGCAGCTCATTACGATCACCGTGGGCGCGGGGGTGGCGAAGTATGACGTCTACGGGAAGCTCCTGCGGAGTCTTCTTTCGGATCAAATGGGCTGGATCGCCGACCACGGGAATCGACGTCGGTTGACGGCCGAGGACGGCGTGCAGTCGGTGGCGCTGGCGGAGCGGGCGACGGAGATGGCGCGTACCTAGGGCGTTGCCCTAGACTGGGACATTGCCGGGCCGTTGGCCCTTTCGGAGGACCTACGCCCTTGCGCTATGACCCAGAGCGAATCGGAGACCAGCCAGCAGACGCAAAGCACGACGAGGAAGGTCACGATTCGGCGCGGCCAGCTACGGAAGGCGGCCTTGGAGTAGTAGGCGATGATGAATGGCATGACGACCGCGATGGCGACGGCGACGGATTCTTCAAGATCAAACAGAAGCACAGAAGCGATCGGGTACCAGACGATGCAACTCAGCGCACAAGTGAGCTGACGCCAACGGACTTCCGGTTGCTCGTCCGGTAATTTTCGAGGATAGGGTGAATCTATGCGCTCGAGCGAATCGGGTTCTTCGAATTTGGCCATTAACCTAGCCTTGCCGTCCGATGAGATCCAGAAGCCAACCGGTCATCGAACCACACATCAGCAGTATTGTGGCGAACACAAGAACCCACATGACTGGTCGCCGGAAAGCCAATGCCGCTTTGTACGCCATCCAAAACGGAATCAGCAAGGCGGCGATCATGCCGAGGGATACATGAATGTACGAGATCGCCACGGAGAAAATGGGATACCACAGGAACCCGCTCATGCCAAGCGCGAAGTCGCGGCCATCTATCGCGGGCTCCTCGACTTTAACGAGACGCGGATAGGGGGAGTCGATCTGCTCCGGCGGAGACGGGTCCTGTTGGCGATTCACTTTGATTGATCACTTGGTTGAATGCGGCGGAGCCAGGGCTCCTTGGCGAGAGCGGTGCCGGGTCACCGCTGTCCAAACGTGGCTACTTCCTCAACGGTTCCAAGAAGGGGAAATTTCCATCAAAATAAAGAAGAGGCTCCCGCAATAGATGAGAAAAGCCAAGATTTTAAGCCAAGCGCTCCTAAATGCTTTGGCCGCGAAAATTCCTCCCCAAAAGAAGCAAACGCACAAAGCAATGGCTCCCAGCAACCAAATCCTTACAAGCAACCACGAAATGAGCACTGTAAAAATCCAAAATAGGCAGGCCATTCCGACTCGCTGCCAATCAACTGGCGCCGTGGGCGGCCTTCGGTCTCGTGGATACGGGGAATCTATGCACTCGGGTGCGTCATGTCCATCGGGACTACCCATTGCTTGAACTCCTCTTCGGTGAGATAGCCGAGGGCGAGGGCGGCTTGTTTTAGGTTCAGGCCCTCTTTATGCGCCTTCTTAGCGATGGCGGCGGCTTTGTCGTATCCGATATGGCGGTTGAGGGCGGTGACTTGCATGAGATTTTTATCCAGATTTTCTTGGATTTTCTCTCGATTCGGCTCGATGCCGACGGCGCACTGGTCGTTGAACGAGTTCATCGCGTCGGAGAGGAGGGCGATGGATTCGAGGACGTTGTGGACCATCACCGGCTTGTAAACGTTCAGTTGGAAATTGCCTTGGCTGGCGGCGAAGGCGACCGCCGCGTCGTTGCCGTAGACCTGAACGCAGACCATCGTCAGCGCCTCGCACTGGGTCGGATTCACCTTCCCCGGCATAATGCTGCTCCCCGGCTCGTTCTCAGGGATAGTGATCTCGCCGATGCCGTTGCGCGGTCCGGAGGCGAGCCAGCGGACGTCGTTGGCCATCTTCATGAGGGCTCCGGCGAGGGTGCGGAGGGAGGCGCTCGTTTGGGCGAGAGCGTCGTGGGCGGCGAGAGCGGCGAATTTATTGTGCGCGCTGGTGAAGTGGTGATGGGTTTCTTTCGCCATGAACGCGGCCGCTTTATCGCCGAATTGGGGATGCGAGTTCAGACCAGTCCCGACCGCGGTGCCCCCGATCGCAAGCTCAAAGAGGCCCTGTTTGGCGTGGATGACTTCGGCGAGCGCATAGTCAAGCTGCGAAACCCAGGCGCCGACCTCTTGGCCGAGGGTGACGGGCGTCGCGTCTTGAAGGTGAGTGCGGCCAACCTTTACAATCTCATCAAATGCCTTTGCCTTGTGGGCGAGAGTTGTGCGGAGGTTGGTGACCGCGCCGACGAGTTTTTCTTCGATGTCAAGCACGACGGCGATATGCATCGCGGTCGGGAACGTGTCATTGCTGCTCTGCCCTCGGTTGACGTGGTCATTCGGGTGGACCGGAGTTTTGCTTCCCATGACGCCGCCGGCGAGTTCGATCGCGCGGTTGCTAATGACCTCGTTGGCGTTCATGTTGCTCTGGGTGCCGCTGCCGGTTTGCCAGACGACGAGAGGGAAGTGGGCGTCGAGCTTGCCCTCGATGACTTCATCGGCGGCACGGACAATCAAATCGGCGACATCGGCGGGGAGTTCGCCGAGTTCTTTATTGGCAAGGGCGCAGGACTTTTTGAGGATGCCGAGGGCGCGGATCATGGTGCGCCCCCAGATGAACCGGTCGCGGCCGATGGGGAAGTTTTGGATGGAGCGCTGGGTCTGCGCGCCCCAGTACTTGTCGGATTCGACCTGAATCTCGCCCATGGAATCGGTTTCGGTTCGTGTGCTCACGGGTGGAGTTTACTGGATCGGCTTTAGGGTCTAGGGTTTAGGGTTTAGGGTTTAGGGTTTGGGGGGCAAGGCGACCGTGCCCACTCCTTCGCATCGCTGGAACTCTTTGTTCGTCCAAACCTGTAGAGGTCAAAAGAGAAGATGGTTATGAGCGCGAAATATTCTTTGAATCTGTTTGTCGCGATGGCACTAGTGGCCTCAGCAACCGCCCAAGAAACCAAAATCACCGCCGAATATAAGGCGATGACGGTGGACCAAGTGGTCGGCAAGTTGGCGGAGATATCCGGCCAGCGCCTAGGTGCGAGCGGCACGGTCAAATCCGAGATCGTGTATCTCAACGTCAAGGATCAGTCTGTCGAAACGATTAAAGCGCGCCTCGCCGATCTCCTCGGCGCGGAATGGAGGCAGGAGGGCGCAGACTATTATCTGGCCCGCACCGCGATCGCCGAGCAGAAGCAGCGCAACGCCGAGATCGCCGCGCGTGCGGACCGGCTACGTCTCGAGCTAGCCAAGACCATTGAAGCGAACGCCAAGCTCGCGGCATTTGACGCCGCGGAAGCCCAGCGCCTTACTGCCCAATTCCAAAGCGCGATTGACGCGATGCGCACCGGTGGCGGCCAAAACTGGCGCCGTATGGTCGAGCTTTCCAACCAACTTCCCGCGGGCCGAGCCATTGTTTCGGTGGTCGCGCAGATGAACATGATGGACCTTGCTTCCATCCCAGCGGGTGCTCGCCGTGTGTTCGCAGTCAGCCCGACTCGGATGCAGGGCCAGCTCCCGAATGCCACCATGCGCCTCGTCTCTCGAATGGTTCAGGACCAGCTTCTCATGGAGCAAACCGCCAACGAGGCCTTTGGTGAGATGGCGGGCATGATGTTGAACGGCGGTCGCCAGGGTCCGGCTCCGGCAGGAGATGTGACCAATGTGCTGCTCGTGGTCACACGGTTTGGAGGTGGAGACACCCTCAGCCTCACCCTCGTCCCGTCGAATCAAGCGGGACTTGCTCTGACCAGCGGGAACATGACCCTCGGAATTCCCGCTGAGACCACTCCCGAAACTCGTACGAAGTTGCTCGGAGAAGGCAAGCCCGTCACATTAACACCCGAAAGTAAGGAGATGCTCGCCGCACTCCGAAACGGCCCTCGGGGCGGACAGGTTTTCATGGGTGGCGGTGGCGGCGGTCGTGGCAGCATGACTGTTGCAACCGCACTCGAAATCTCCGGCGCAACCGCCCCGCCCTCGCCGGCCAATGCGAAACTTACCGACAGCCTTCGGTCCAAGATGATGCGCCCCGAGCAGTTCGATCCCCTCATGTTCTTCGTGGCGGATGCCTTCGGTAGCCTGTCAAAGCAACATGAGCGCAACATCATCGCGCTCTTGCCCGATAACGCTTTCGCCGCTTTGGCAACCCCCCTCAGCCAAGCCGATCCTAAGACGGATGCGGTGGTGACGGCTCTTCAGAATTCGGACATGCTCTTCGCCGACGCGGATGGCTGGCTGACGGTAAGCCCGAAGTCTCCGACGGCGGCTCGAGAGCGCGTCGACCGCGTGGCCTATAGTCGCCTCCTCGCCGCTCTGCAGAAGTCTCCGGTTCTGACGCTCGATGAGATGGCGTCTTACTTCGCTACCGCTCCCAACACCAGCGGCTTCGGCTTTATGGGATTTGAGACCGGCTACGCGACGGCACTTAACAGCGGCACCAGTTTCCAGCAGATGATGCAGACCTTTGGCCGCGACCGCGATGCGCTTCGCTTCTACGGGCGATTGTCTACATCTCAGCGGATGGCGCTCAAGAACGGGCAGAGCTTGCAGCTTGCTGGCCTGTCGGCTCCTCAGAAGGAGGCGGTCGAACGGTTGGTGTTCTGGAGCTTCGATGGTCCGCAGCGACAGCAGCCTCCCCAGCAGCAGCCGCAGGGCGGGCGGCAAGAGAGAACGCAGATGATCGTCCGGGGCGGCCCGGGCGGCGGCATGATGATGGGCTCGCAAGACCCTCAAAATGAGCGCACGACGATTCTGTCTAACGGCATGCCGAGCACCGGCACGATCTCGATGGCCTCGCAGCAAGAGCAGGTCATCATGGCTCGCCAGGCAGATGGCAAACCGACCCTGCTCTCGATCTTCGCCCTCGCCGCCAACCGCGCCGCTCTGGCCGGAGCGGGGGGCAATATGCCGGGCGGATTCCGCATGGAGGGCACTCAGTACGACGGTTACCAGGTAGCGGGGCAGACGAACTACAACCTGAGCTTCACGCTGGTGCCAGGGTACGTGCTGTCACGGAGCTTGGAGGACCCTAACATTGACCCGAACGGGAAGTACGTGGCGTACGACCAGCTCCCGGTCCCGATTCGAAATGCAGTGACTCAAGCGATGCAGCGCATGCAGCAGGGCGGCGGGATGTTTGGCGGCGGTCCCGGCGGTGGTGGTCCAGGCGGTGGTGGCCCAGGCGGGGGACGAGGAAAGAGACCTTGACCCGCGAACGTGGTGTAAGCTAGCGCGATGCTGGCGTCTATGTTAGGAGTTGCGCTGAGTGCCCAGTCACTTGGCGCAACTCCGAATCGTTTTGACCTGACCTCCACGTTGCCGGGCATCCCGGCGGTGCGCATGGACAAGATCGCTTCGGGTGTTGGGATCGCTCAGCAAACCGCTCGGGCCAAGGGGTTGCAGGCGCGAATCTTGTGGGTGGACGCGACGGCCAACATTGACGCCTACAACACTCCGGAAAAGATTGAATCCTTAGTCCAGCGCGCGTACGATGCTGGCTTCAATACGATCTCGTTTGACGTGAAACCGATCATCGGCTACACGATGTATCCCAGCAAGCTCACCCCCCAACTCACAGCTTGGCGCGGCAAGACGCTGTCCGAGGGCTTTGACCCGATCCCGCTTTTCGTGTCGGCTTGTCACCGCCGCGGGATGAAACTCTTTGTCTGCCTCAACGCGTTTAGCGAAGGACACCGGATGGCGCGCGAGCAGAAGAACAACGAGTTCGCCGATGGCCTCCCGGGGCCGGGGTACGAGCTGCCGGATCAGCAGAGTGTTCAAGTGCGGTTCAGTCCTGCGCTAAAGATCGGTGAGCAAGTTATCAGCTTGAGCCCGACGCTCAATACGCTAAGTGAGGGGGCGGGGCTTTTTGACCGGACCCCTCCGGCGGACACAGGGGCTTTTCTGTGGTCGCAGGGTCGCCTTCAGCGCTACTCGGGTGGGCCAGTCCAGGCTCCTGACAAGCTGCTGGTGCTCGGCAAGGCCACGGTCGGTGCCGATGCGTGGATCGGGCAGAGCGCGAGGGTAGTGACGGAGACCAAGTTTGTGCGCAGCTCGGAGGACCAAAACCAGATTCCGCTGATGATGAACCCGTTCCACCCGGAGGTCAAGCGTCGCTCTTTCGAGTTTGCGCAGGAGATCGCTCAGAAATACGACGTGGACGGTCTGCTTTACGACGACCGACTTCGCTTTACTGGCATGGATGGGGACTTCAGTCCGCTGACGCAGGAGCTATTTGCCAAAGAGGTCGGTCAACCGGTGCGCTTCCCCGAGGATATCTTCACGACCACCTACAACACGGACCTCACGCGAGGCGTCAAGCCAGGCAAGTTTTGGGATGCGTGGTGGGCCTTCCGTGCGCGAGAGATGAGCCGGTGGGTAGACCAAGTGACCACCCGGATTCGCGCGATCAACGACGATCTGTTGTTTGGAATTTACGCGGGGTCATGGTACGGCGAGTACGACAACTACGGGGCGAATTACGCGGCGAGCGATATGAACGCGGGTTTTCCGTTTTTGACGCGGGCGTTCCGCCAGACGGGCTTTGCTGACAAACTGGACCTCTTCATCGCAGGTTGCTACTACCGAGTGCCGACAATTTTTGACGCGATGACCACCGGACAGCCGGAGGGGCGCACCGTGGAGGCGGCTTCGATCATGGCGAACCGGGTGATCAACGATGAGGCGTGGACCGTCGCGGGCATCGCCCTCGATGTATTCGCCAAGAATCCCGGCGAAATGCCCGCCGCGTTGCAGGCGGCAGTTTCAGCGAGTCAGGGAGTGATGGTGTTCGATCATAGCCATAACTTCGCGGCATATCAGGACACATTCGCGAAGGCGTTCGCTCGGCGCATGCCTCCCCCTTATGAATCGAAATCCACGTTAGAAGCGGTGCGGAAACTCAAGCGAACTCGCCGGGCTTTGGGGGCGCAAACGCCCCCGGTGTTCATCTATCCCGGCGCTCCGGGAGTCGGGCACTAGCGAGTTACTTCTCGTCTTGCTTGCCGGACATGATCTGGATCGTGGTCACCTTGTCGCCCTGCTTGCGCATGACGCTGATCGCGGTCTTGGTTTGCGCATCTTCGATGGGGAAGATACTGGCGGCGTTGCCGCCGAAGGCAATCTCTCGGGGTTTGACCTGTGGGTACTTGTCTTTGTAAAACTGGGCGACTTTGGATTGCTCGTCCGGCGACGTGTATTTGACGGTGCTCATCCCCGCGCCGCCCGCACTGCCGACCATCGTGCCGTTCGGGTCTTTGATAGCGCCCGGATAGATGTCCACGCCGAGGTCTTGCTTGACGCTGGAGCACCCAAGCACACCCAGCATGAAAAGAAGCGATCCAACCAAGGTGGTGCTTTTCATTTCTTGTCCGTGACAGAGATCGCGATGAGCGTTTCCTTCTCCGATTCCTTTCGCGTCAGCGAGATCAGGCCATCGCGCTTATCCTCCTTGATGCCGAAAAAGGCCGTCTCGTCGCCCCCTGAGCTGAACAGGGTCGGCTTGATGTCGCTTAGCTGAGCCTTGTAGAACTCCAAGACCTTGTCGAAGGGATCGGCGGTCTTATAGGTGAACGCCATGGTCCTGCCATTGGCGGTCGACATCACCATGCTGGTGTCCGCCATCCGAGTCGCGCCGGGATACTTCGGCAAATCGAGATCGGCATCCGAGGCGGCCTTGCCCATCACGGTCGTGTTGCCCTTGCCGTCTTTTACCGTGGATCCAGATTCATCCCCGCTAATTTCGGTCTTGTTACCTTGAGCGTCAGTGGTCTCAACTTTCACAGTTGAACCATCGCCGTTCGACTCAGTGCGGACGACCGTTCCGTCAGCCGTGACAACCTGCTTGGAGTTTGACTGGCAACCGACCAGCGCCAGAACCAAAAGGCTCGCAGACAACAAATATCGCGTCTTCATGACGCCATTGTAACGACTTTTAAGCGCGAACCGCCGCCATTCCTACAGTTTTTCTCGCCTGTGCAAAAGCTTGGTCCAGATCGTCGATCAGGTCTTGAGAATCTTCGACACCGACGCTTAGCCGGAGCAGGTTCGGATGCACTCCTCGATCCACGCGCTGGTCCTCGGTGAGGCAGCCGTGCGACATGAGGGTTGGATAGCCGATCAAGGACTCCACTCCGCCCAAGGACTCAGCCAGCAAGAAGATCTTGGTGTTCACCCCAACCGCCTTGGCAAACTCGGTGTTACCTATCTCGAACGAAAGCATGCCGCTGAAGCCGTCCATCTGCGACTTAGCGATCTCGTGGTACGGATTGTCTTCGAGGCCAGGATAGTAGACCGCTCGGACGTCGGGCTGAGTTTGGAGCCACTTGGCGATGATGAGCGCGGAACTGCTGTGCCGCTCCATGCGAAGGGAAAGGGTCTTAAGTCCGCGAACCGTGAGCCAGCTGTCAAATGGGCTACTGGCGGCTCCGGTGTTCTTGACCCACTCGGCGAAGGCCTCGCCGTACGCGGCGTTGGCAGTAACCACGGCTCCGCCTACCACGTCGGAGTGTCCACCAATATATTTGGTCGTGCTGTGGATGACGATGTCGACCCCGAGGTCGAGGGGGCGCTGAAGCGCGGGGGAGGCGAAGGTGTTGTCGAAAATCGTGATGAGCCCGTGCTTCCGGGCTTCGGCCACAACCGCTCGAATGTCGCAGACCTTGAGCAACGGGTTGGTCGGGCTTTCGAAGATCAGGATTTTGGAGTTGGGTTGGACTGCGTCGGCGATCGATTCGGGTTGACACGAATCGAACACGCTACAACTCACACCCTGCCGAGGCAATATGCTTTCGATGTAGCGATGGGTGCCGCCGTAGATGTCGCTCGCAACTAGGACGTGATCACCCGCTTCTAATAGACTTAACGAAGCAACTACCGCCGCCATTCCACTGCTAAAGCAAGTGCAGTGGGTGCCATTTTCCATGCTAGCCAAGACCTGTTCCAGAACGAGGCGATTCGGATTGTTCACCCGCGAATACGCCATGGAGGGCTCTTCCTCAATCTGATCCCACGCGAAGGTGGAGGTCTGATAGAGAGGGTAGGTCACCGAGCGGTGCTCGCTTTCCGGGTTTTGGGCGACCCGAATGGCTTTGGTTGCGAAGCGCATACCCTATTGTACGGCACATCACGGTCGATAAACAAGGCCTGGCAAAATAATGTTTTGAATCAACGCTGAATCATGCATGATAAACGAATAATCATTTGCGAATTAGCAAAATGCGGAACAAAAAGAGATGAAATTCTTGAATCTTGGAGCCGGTATCCTTATCTTCGATGTTTCGCCGAAAGCCTGCCGCACCCATGCTGCCGCCAGAATGGATGATCGTCGGCCTCGGGAATCCGGGGGCGGAGTATTCTGGGACGCGCCACAACATCGGATTTGACATTGTCGAAGTTCTCGCCGAGCGCCATCGCATCAAACTGAAAGAGCGGAAACATCGGGCCGTGTTTGGCATCGGGCCGGTGGGCGATTCGACCGCCATCTTGGTCAAGCCTATGACCTTCATGAATTTGAGCGGGCAAGCGGTGATCGTGCTCGCCAAAACCTACAACATCATTCCCGGTCGGATCGTGGTGATTTCAGATGATCTCGACCTCGATGTGGGCCGAATCAGGATCCGGCCGAAAGGCGGCGCGGGCGGCCACAACGGACACAAATCGATCATTCAGAGTCTTGCCACCGAGGAGTATCCGAGGCTGAAGATTGGCATCGGGACGGGCGAGGATGAGACGATCGACCACGTCCTCAGCAAGTTTCATCCCGACGAACGACCGGACATTGAGAAGACTCGGCGCAAGGCCTGCGATGCGATCGAATCCATCATTGCCAATGGCGTGTTGGCGGCGATGAACGAATTCAACGCAGGGTGAGGGCCGGGGTGGTTCGTTCTACGAACGTGTGCTGAACACTCAGCACGTGAATCGGGCCAGTGACCTTCTCCCACACCGACTGCGCGCGCCCCATAAAGGCGTTGTAGACGCGTGAACCGTCTCGCGTTTGATTCCACCTGGGCTCCCCGACTCCGGTGCGAAGCATGACAAACGCGCCGGGAACAAGTGCCACCTCGTCAGCGAATAAGTGCCAAAGGGTTTGGGCAATGGATTGATCGCAGGTTATGTCCGGCACGACCGCATGCCCCCGCAAAACTTGGCGCATGTTGCCCTGGTTCTGCAGCAAAATGAACTCGCGGTTTGGGTCTGAGTTGCGTTCTATTCCGACGATTCTGATCACGATTGTCGCCTCCCGTATCCGGAAAGGACGCGGCGCTGCCGGGGAATGATCTAAGATTTCAGCCGATTTTCGACGTTTGCTAGCGCGAGGTCGAGGACTGCTAGAGCACTACGGAACGTGGAGCCGCTCACGTCCTTGAGCATGATCTCCTCCAAGTTGTCGAGGAGTTTCCTAACGTCCTTCAGCTTAGAAGAGGAGGATTTGGTGAGCTTAAGAATCTTGACGCGCCGATCTTCGGGGGAGACGACTTGCTCTAAAAGTCCCTTCTTGATGTGCAGGTGAACCGTCTCGGAAAGGGTTGCGGGGGAGACGCCTAGACGGCGAGCGATCTCGATTTGCGAGGCTTCTCCGCCAGAAGAGTGGACCACCGCCAAAAGTTGAAACGTGCTCAGGCTGATGCCGAGCTTTTTGAGCCTCGGCTCCAGATAGGCGGACTGCAGTTCGTAGAGCGCAGCAATCCTCGGGATGAGCATGGTTTCAGCCATGCCGTGAGGTTACCAAAAAGTTAGGTGAGCATATTAATCAGGTGTGACTCGTTCTCCTCGGAGAACTGCACGAGTTTGGCCGCGATCTCCCGCTCAACTTTTGCCATGCGTAGCTGTTGCGCAAGTTGGGGTGAGTTTGCACCCGAGCCTGTGGCTAGGCCGGGAAGTGCCGCATTCACCCGCGCATCTGCCGAGCGAATCAAACCTACGGCATACGACAAAGACGTCGAGAGCGAAGAAACATACATCGGTTGAACTCCTGGAAAAACAATCCCATTCCAAGGAGTTGATTCCCTTAACATTGCAGGTTATTACCCGTAAACCTTACTGGTTCTCGTTGGCGATGCCATGGTTGACGTGACCGGCGGCTACATCGTGACGAAGCGCGGACTCGATGTGCGGTCGCTGGTCATCGAAGAAGAAATCAGGCTTGAACGCCGCTAAAATTTCACCCTTCTCGACCCCGCCCAAGAAGAACGCCTCGTCCACGCGCACATTCCAATCCATGAGAGTTCTGATCGCGCGGTCGTGCGCCGGGGCATTTCTCGCGGTCACCAGGGCGGTTCGGATTTTGATCGCATCTTTATCGGGGTCGCTCTGCAGTGCGTGAAGCGCCTTTAAAAACGGGGCAAAAGGACCGGGCTCAAGGGGCTCGCTGCGGTTGGTGCGTTCGTGCTCATGAAATCGCTCGAGTCCGGAAGCTTGGAAAACCCGCTCGGCTGAATCGCCGAAAAGAACGGCGTCACCGTCGAATGCGATCCGAATCTCGTCCGGATGCTCTTGGGCCTGCGTTGCGCTCGCAGCATAAATCGTGGCCGCCGGAACCTTTTCTTCGAGGGCGCGACGGACGTCTTCCTGCTCGGCACTCAAGAATAGGGTGGCGCGGAAGGGCTTTAGGTAGGGCCAGGGTGAGTGTCCTTGGGTGAAGGCCCCACGCGAGATGTTGAGGCCGTGGGCTTCGGCGCTGCGGAAGACCCGCAAGCCGCTGACCGGGTCGTTTCGCGAGAGAACGACCACCTCTACCCGCTGTTTGGGTCCCTCGTTCAACCGCAAGAGCTTCTTGACTAACTGGAAGGCGACCCCTGGCACGGCGGGTTCATCGAGTCGGTCGAGTTGGAATTGACGGTACGCCTCTTCTCCGAGTTCAGCGAACACCCCGTGACCCTCCTCGAAATTGAACAAGGCTCGGGAGGAGATCGCCACCACCAATTTGTCGTCAAGAGAAAACGCCATGACCTGCCGTATGATACGTCCATGAGGATCGCTGGCGTCGATGGGGCGCGAATCGGCAAGGTGAGCGGGTGGCTGGTCGCTTTGGGCGAGGGGCCGACGCCGACGCGGCTGCAGTTCGTGAGTTCTGCGGAAGAGATTTTAGGGTTAGCGGAATTGGTCGCGATTGATGTTCCGATTGGCCTCCCGGCGGAGGGGAAGCGGCAGTGCGATTTGTTGGCGAGGGCGCGTATGGCGGGGCGGGGTTCAGTGGTGTTCCCTGTGCCGCCGCGGGCAGTGGTGGATCAGCCGACCGTCGCCGCCGCATATGATCAAGCGAGAGCGATTGGTGGACCTCTGCCGACGCCATTTTTCATGGCGATTCGTCCAAGGATTTTAGAAGTAGACGCCTTGCTAAGATCTCACGAGCCCAAATTAGGCTGGTTTGAGGTGCATCCCGAGGTGAGTTTCGCTTGCATGAACGGGACGCCGATTACCGTTTCGAAGCACACCGCGCTTGGTTTGGAACTGCGCCGGGAGGCGCTTCACGCCGCAATGCCCGGATTGAGTATCGCCGCACTTCTCGCTGAACTGACCGAAGCCAGTGTGAAACTCGACGACGTTCTTGATGCCCTCGCCGCGTATTGGACGGCTTTCCGTATCGCGACTGGATATGCGGAGACGCTTCCGGCCATCCCGATTTATGACGAACTCGGCCTAAGAATGGCTATTTGGGCATGAAAAAGCCCTCATCGCCTTGAGGTGATGAGGGCTGGGTTTGGATCAGAGGTGTCGGTTGATCATGTTGCCGATGACATCTTTCGACGCCGCGCCAACCATTCGCTCAACTTCCTTGCCGCCTTTGAAGACGAGGAGAGCGGGGATGCTCATGATGCCGTAGCGTGAAGCTACGTCACTGGCATTGTCCACGTCCACTTTGTAGACGTCCGCCTTACCGGCGTACTCTTGGGCCAAAGCCTCAATCGTGGGACCGATCTGCTTGCAGGGGCCACACCACTCTGCCCAGAAATCCACCAAAACTGGTTTGTCGGAGCCCAAGACTTTTGTATCGAATTCAGCGGCTTCTACCGCGAGATTTGCTGCCATAAGTTTTTCCATGTGACTCTTGAGGAGCCATATGCCTAGTCATACGTATACCCGACCCGACCTATGGCAAAACGGCTGAAAGGACTGTAACCGATACGGGTGTTTTTGACGTCATAGAATCGGAATGCTCGTGGCAAGCGAGCTGATTGGAGATTTCGAACTAGAAATGATGAATCGAATGCGCACCGTCATGATTAGCGCCCTTGTCGTCAGCGGAGTTTTCTTCGCCGACGCTCAAAACGCTCGCCCCTCTGCACGCACCACGTCTGCGGAAACCGGACTTGTGGGCATCAAGCTTTACGACACCGGCGCCCGGGTCATCCAAGTTTACGGATCACCTGATGAGATTTTGGCATTGGGAACTACCTCGTCCGCTGGTGGTGGCGGCGGTGGTGGCGCGGCTGGAGGTCGCGGCGGTGCCGCTGGTGGCGATGGTGGCACCGGTCGCACGGCGGCTACTGGGGGCGACTTCAGTACGAATCGACCGGACAGTGGAAAGGGCCCAGCCCTCATCGGTGATCCGTTCAACACCGGCGAAAGCGAATTCCGTCAGTTGCGCCCAGGCGCCGACGATGGTGGCCCGTCAGGTCCCCAGGGTGAACAGGGAGGCCGAGCATCGGGTGGTGCCAACGCTGACGGCGGTGGCGGCGCAGGTGGTGGTGGCGCAGCCGGCGAGCGCACGATCTACACACGCTGGGTGTACAAGCGAGCCAACGCTCACTACTCTTTCGTTTTTGACAAGTTCAACCGGGCCGTCCAGATCGAAGCTCTCGGCCTGAAGGACAGCCGAGTTCGCACCCGTAAGGGAATCTCGTTCGACATGCACTTCAGCGAAGTTATTCGAAAGTACGGTGCTCCCGACGCTTACGAGATCAACGGTGACAACATTGTCGTTCGCTACCTCGTGAAGGATCGCGTTGCATTCCGACTTTCGCGAACCCGGCCCAAGGTTCCGCATCACGTCACGGGCGTGGTCGTTGCCGCCGGAAAAGCGTAAGATAGGGGCGTGTCAGACGACGTCGAGAAAGTCCGGGCTCGGATCAATATTGTTGATGTCGTAGGAAGGCGCGTAAATCTGAAGAAATCGGGCAGAGGCTATACCGGCCTCTGCCCTTTTCATGACGACAAGAACCCCTCCATGAGCGTGAGTGCCACAACGGGCACCTATCGCTGCTGGTCCTGTGGGGCAAAGGGCGATGTGTTCAACTTCGTCATGGAGATGGATCGCCTCACGTTCAGGGAAGCGCTCGAGCAACTTGCAAGCGAATGCGGGGTGGAGCTCACTAAGCGCTCGTCAGATCCGGAAATCGCGCTTCGGCAACGACGCGAGTCTGCCATGGCCCTCGCGCAAGAGTTTTTCGTGGAGCAGTGGGGCAAATCAAGCCTCGCAAAGGAGTACTGCACCGGGCGTGGTCTGGATGCTGCCCTCTGCGCAGAATGGGGAATCGGTTTTGCCCCCTCCCAAAATGATCCTCTTGCCACCAAGCTCAAAAAGGAGGGCTATACGTTGCAGGAATGCCAAGAGCTCTTCTTAGTCGAGAAGGATCAGAGCGGCGGTTACTTCGACCGGTTCAGAAGCCGCCTCATGTTCCCAATCCACGACGAGCGCGGAAGGTTGGTCGCTTTTGGCGGACGCATCCTCGGCAACGGCATCCCCAAGTACATCAACAGCAGCGATACTCCCCTCTTTTCAAAGCGGCGGACGCTGTACGGAATGCACCGGGCGCGCACTCCGATGGCGGACTCGGGCAGAGCGGTGCTGGTGGAGGGTTATCTGGATGTGATTGCGTGCCACCGGGCTGGAGTGAAGGAAGCAGTGGCGTCTCTTGGGACAAGCCTTAGCGAAGAGCACGCCCAGATGATCAAGAAGTGGGCGAAAGAGGTGGTGATCCTCTATGATGCGGATGCCGCAGGGCAGAAGGCCGCCGACCGCGCTGAGGAGATTCTGTCTGGCGCGGGCCTTCGGGTGCGAATCGCTCTTATGCCGCCAGGCGAGGACCCCGACACGCTTCTGCGCACCGCAGGGCCGGAGGCGGTGAAGGCAGCGGTGGAAGCTGGTCTCAGCCCCACCGACTTCAGGATGAAGCAACTGCGGCACAGCGGCGATCCCCAGACCGAAGACTTCTGGGAACAGGCTTACGAGATACTGAGTCACGCCACCAACGCGGTGGATATCGAGCGTTTTGCCATCGAGCTGGCGGGGGTGTATCCGGGGATTAGAGATCGGGTCGCGGCTGAGCGAGCGATCAAAAAGCAAATCGTGGCGGCTCGGCGCAATCGCCAAACCCCCGCGGTCGCGGGTGCCACCCGGCCGACGCGCATCCCCAAAGCTCCCGTCCACCCGTATGAGGCCCTGGTGATGCGCGCGTTGTTGGTTGAAGAGTTGGCCCCACGTGCGTTGGCGGCCATTCGCGAAGACATCTTTTTCACCGGACAAGGCATCGAGGCCCAGACAGTCATTTCGGAGGCGCTCCCGACGAAGATCTCCGGAGATCCTTCCAAGACGATTGTGCCAATCCTGCCAGAAGCCATTCAAGACATCCTTTCGATGCTCGAGTCCAAAGCGGTGTTGGATGTGAACGCGGATTCACTTGACGGCGCAATTAAAAGCTTAAAAGAAAAGAAGGAGGAAAGGGACCTTCAGCGTCGAAAGAGCGAAGTAGGCGACGACGACTTTAGCCTCAAAATAATTCAGGAGTCTTTAGAAAAACTAAAAAATAAGGAAACTTGACGCAAATTCAAGACACCTAGCGAAAAATGCCTGTATAGTAGGTCGTCTTTGCAATATTTATCGGTCCTTGGGGAAGGGCCGCAAAGAGCTAAATCAGATGATCACTGGATCGTTGAAGAAAGACTTAGGCGATGCGGGAGGGCGGCAGAACACTGATGACGCCATCGCAGTATGGTTGCGCCGAATCGGTCGAACTCCCCTCTTGAGCAAGGATCGCGAGTTTGAGCTTAGTAGGCTCGCTGTTCAAGGGTGCCAGAAGTCCAAGCAATGTCTGGTCGAAGCCAATCTGCGCCTAGTCGTGAGTATTGCCAAGCGTTTCGTGGGCCGGGGCCTGTCGCTGGGTGATTTGATCCAGGAAGGCAATGTTGGTCTCATCCGCGCGGTAGACAAATTCGACCCCGACAAGGGATTTCGGTTTAGCACGTACGCGACCTGGTGGATTCGGCAGTCGATTTCACGCTCGATATTTGATCAAGGGCGAACCATTAGGGTTCCCGTGCACCTCGCCGAGTCTATCGGCAAACTTGCCCGAGTGGCGGCGAGGCTTCATCAAGAACTCGGCCGCGAGGCGACCCACGAGGAAATCGCGTTTGAAATGGGCTGTAGCTCCGGACGCGTCCGCGCCTTACTTCGAGTGACAAGCGACCCGATTTCCCTGGATTCCCCGGTAGGCGACGGGCACGATGGAGTGCTGTCCGACCTGCTTGAGGATTCGAGCAATGAGACGGGGCTGGAGATCGCCATTTGGAACTTGATGCGCAACCGCATTGTGGCCGCGCTGGACGTGCTCACGGACAAGGAGCGTGAGATCATCTTGATGCGATACGGGCTGATGGACGGTAACGCTTACACGCTCGAAGATGTGGCCGCCCACTACGGGCTCACACGCGAACGGATTCGGCAGATCGAGCAGAAGGGCCTTCGCAAGCTAAAATCGCCGCTCTTGAACAAGCAGCTCCGCGAGATCATGCTTGAGAATTGACGTATAGTCAGTGATGCACGCCCCCGACTTACACGTCACCTTGGACGACGGGTCTGAAGTTCAACTGAACGAACTCTACGCTTCCGAGCGGCTTGTGCTCGTCTTTCTCCGCCACTTTGGATGTACGTTCTGCCGCGAACAGGTGGCCCAGTTGCGGCTCCAGTCCAAGCTGAATGTGGTGTTCGTAGGCATGGGCAATGTGGAGCAGACGGCAGACTTTAAAGCCAAGATGCGCTCCCCGCATCGATTTATCGCCGACCCTGAGCGGCGAGTGTACGAGGCTTTCGGGCTTGGTTTGGGGACCGGAAAGCAGATTTTCAACGCCAAGGTATTTGCGCGAGGATTTGGGGCGACGTTGCGGGGGCATTTCGTCGGAGCACCCATCGGCGATCCATGGCAGATGCCGGGAGTTTTCCTCATCGAAACGTCTGGGGAGGTGAGTTGGGAATATCGCAGCGTCACCATCGCGGACAATCTCGACGCTCCCGCATTGCTCGAAGTCGTGGGCGCCAATCGGTCCTAGGGACAGGGCAAAATACCATAAGAATTCGGTCTCAATCGTCCGATCAATCCAAGCTCTTCAGTATCTAATTTCGAGCGTGCTCGTCACGCAGGAAATGATATGAACAACGAAAACGACGTCAAAATTGTGGACAACGGTCGGGTAGTGGATGCGGATCAGCACGTGGATGCCACGGGCACAACTGACGCCGAAAAGGGCGCGACTTTGGGCGGGCTCGGTGGCGCGGTCACGGGCGGAATCGCCGGTTCTATGGTTGGCCCAGTCGGCACCGTAGTTGGTGCAGTGATTGGTGGCGTGGTTGGCGCGGTAGCCTCTGGCGCAGCCGTTCATCAGGTTGATAAGCACGACGATGACACGACGGTTACCGGTATCGGCACCGCAGGCCGAGATACCGACGACGACTTGATTGTCAACACCAACATGCGCCGCGACAACGACCTTCCAGGCATCCAAACTGGCGGCCACGCGGTAGACGGCACCCCAGATACTCGTGGAGTGACCGAGAAAATGGCCGATGCGGTCACCGGCAATAAATGGGATGACAAGACTGGCAAGCCGATCTCTGGCTCAGACATGCGCCATGACAATAACCTCACGGGCAATAATATGCCCGGCATCCAAACTGGCGGCCACGCGGTAGACGGCACCCCGGATACTCGTGGAGTGACGGAGAAGATTGCCGATACGGTTACGGGCAACAAATGGGATGACAAGACCGGCAAGCCGATTGCTGGTTCAGACATGCGCCATGACAATAACCTCACCGGCAACAACGTGCCAGGCGTTCAGACTGGCGGTCACGCGGTGGACGGCACTCCGGACACTCGTGGAGTGACGGAGAAGATTGCCGACGCCGTTACGGGTGACAAGTGGGACGACAAGACCGGCAAGCCGGTTCAGTAAGATCCGCACGGGCCCATTGTTTAGCCGCCTCCACTCTTGGAAGCGGCTAAATTTGTTCTTATTGGACGAAGCGTGGCGCGCGAATGAATGGCGTAAGAATTCGCGTTCAAACGCTACTTCATCACAGCCCATGAGTAAGAACAGTTAGGCGTGGTCGCCACGATTAATGAATATGAACAACTCACACGAAATGGAAAATGTAGCTCCTGGGCTCCGCGGTCTCGGTACCGACGTGGCACGGGAGGTAGCGGTGACGGAATCAAAACTAGACGGCGGCTTGACCGACGGCAAACTGGGCTCGATGGTCGTACCGGCTTTTACCGTGATTGGTGCCGTGATCGGCGCTGCGGTGGGTGCGGTCGCCGCGGGTGCGGCAGTTCATCAAATGCATAAAATGAACAACGACCCCTTGGTGCGGGGTAGTGCCGGAAACAAACGCTCAAGAATCTGATGCTCCGTAGGGCTGGGCCATTTGGTCCAGCCCTACGTTGGGAACCATCCTATATGCGAGCGTGCCTTTTGGAACTCAGTTTCTGGGGTCGGTAACGGAGTTTCGTCGTCCGTAGATGCGAGCACGAGTCCCTTCCAGCAATGTCGCGCTGGTCTAATCGAAAGCGCGGAGAAAGCCGCGCAGTCCGATAGGGACTCAGGGCTCGTCCGCAACTCGCGCTTGCGGCTGAGTGCAACTCAGCGGTCCAAGGGCGGAAACGGAGTTCCGCGCTCCTTGCCGCTGGTACTATAGAATCTCATGCGCATTGGCCAGTGGGTCGCGCGGCTCAATCAACACGCACGCCTGAAGCAGGCAATCACCACCCCCCAAGATTCCATGGAGTGGCGCGCGGTTGCGCCCGAAGCTCGACCGATTTTGGTGGCGGCGCAGTATCTCCAGGCTCCCCGAAAGAACCTACTTATCGCCTCGACGTACGAGCGCGGGCTAGCGTGGCAGGCAAAACTGATCCTGTGCGGAGTGCCCGAGGGGCAGATTCATCAGCTTCCGAGTGCCTTGGGAGCACTGTTTGAGGATGCGACCCCCGAGTCCGTCGCCCTCAGCGATCGGATTGGGTCGTTAAGATTTTTGGTGAACGACGAACCCGGCTTCGTCATCACAACCCCCCAAGCGGCGCTGGAGCGCACATTGCCGCTCGAGCTGCTGAGTTCGTCGTTCCGTACCATTCGGGTGAACGAGACCCTGGATTTGGAATCCCTCAAGGATTCACTCCTGCGTCTGGGCTACGAGCCGGCCGAACCCGTTCGTATTCCTGGGCAATTCAGTCGGCGCGGGGGCATCGTGGACATCTTCGCGATGGGTATCGAACAGCCGGTACGCATTGAACTTTTCGACGATGTCGTCGAATCCATGCGGATCTTTGACCCGAATTCCCAGCGCTCCATCACCAAGGTTGAAGAACTCGTGCTGGCGCCGAGCCGCGAGGTGCTTTACCCGAGCCAGACCGACCTTCCCGCGTTCGTAGAGATGCTGGAGCGCACCCTTGATGCCGAGTCCGCTGAGCTGGCGGATGAACCGGCGGCGCGCCTGAGAGAGCTTGTGGAAGGCGATTCTCGAGCCTTGACCGAACGACTTTTCTTTGACCGCCTTGAACTCTATCGCCCTCTGCTCCACCCGGACAGTGAGTGCGCGATTGACCTGATTCCTGAGGGTGGGTTGCTGATTCTGGATGACCCTTTCGAACTCGAGCCGATCGCGGCCAGAGCCGAGGACGACCTGGGCCAAGCGCTCCAAGCTCGCGCCAGGCGCGGCGAGATTCTTAAGTCGAGTGCCAACGATTTCATGCTTCCGCCTGAGCGAATGGGCACTCCGAAGACTTGGCTGGCCCTCACAAACCTGGTTGACCCACCCGCCTGGCTGAAGGCTACTGATTCCCAAGACATCGGTGCGCTGACCCTCGACGCCTACAAGGGCCAAGCCACCCAGTTGGTGCAGGGAATCAAGAGCTGGCAGGAGCAAGGGTTCAGCGTGGTGGTGGCGACCGACCAGCCTACGCGTGCCAAGGCGATGCTGGAGCAGGTCGAGTTTTATCCGAGCGACGGCACACCGGAGACCATCGATCAACCCGGACTACATCTGATCGCGGGGAACGTGGCGGGCGGATTTGTCATCCCGTCCGAGAAGCTGGTGCTACTGACCGACCAAGAGCTCTTTGGCGTCGGGCGGCTGAAGCTACCCCAAAGAAAGTTCAACGAGGGCGTGCCGATTTCCACGGTGCTTGATCTGAAGGAAGGGGACTTTGTGGTCCACATCAATTTCGGCATCGGCATTTTCCAAGGTCTGGTGCGCCGGACGGTGGCGGGGGTGGAGAAGGAGTATCTCTACATACAATATGCGGCGCCGGACAAGCTTTTTGTGCCCGCCGACCAACTGGATCGTATCCAGAAGTATCTGAATCCTGGGGATGCTCAACCCAAACTGAACCGCTTGACCGGCGGCGAATGGCAACGCACGGTCAAGAAAGCCCGCGAGGAGGCCCGGGAATTTGCACGCGATCTGACGAAGCTGTACGCACAACGGAAAACGGTCCAGCGCAGCCCTTTTGGCCCGGACAGCCCCTGGCAGGGGGAGATGGAAGCGACGTTCCCGTACGTGGAGACGCCGAGCCAGATGGCGGCGATCGTGGAAGTCAAGAAGGATCTTAACCAAGACTTTCCGATGGATCGGCTGGTGTGCGGCGACGTAGGATTCGGCAAGACCGAGGTCGCCATTCGGGCCGCGTTCAAGGTGGCGCAGTCGGGGCGGCAGGTTGCGGTGCTGTGCCCCACGACGATTTTGAGCGAGCAGCACTTCCGAAACTTCCAAGAGCGGCTCGGCCCATTTCCGATGCGCCTAGAGATTCTGAATCGATTCCGGACGGGTCCGGAGAGAAAGGAAACTCTAGAGGCGATTGAGAATGGGGAAGCTCAACTGATCATTGGCACCCACGCACTTCTAAGCGAGCAACTCAAGTTCAAAGATTTGGGCTTGGTGATCATCGACGAAGAGCAAAAATTCGGCGTGAAGCAAAAAGAGCTTTTGAAGAAGCTGCGGGTGAGCGTGGACATTTTGACCCTGTCCGCAACCCCGATCCCGCGAACATTGAGCATGGCGCTCATGGACCTTCGGCAAATGTCGCTTATCACCGATCCACCGCCGGGACGATTGCCGATCCGCACATTCGTCCGTCCGTTCAGCGCCGAGGTCGTGAAGGAAGCGATCCTGCGCGAGATGGCTCGTGGCGGTCAAGTCTATTACGTTTTCAACCGGGTGCAGGGGATTCACCACGTCCACCAGCAACTCCAAAAGCTGGTTCCGAAGGCGCGGATTGTCGTTGGACACGGTCAGATGAATGAGCAGGAGCTCGAGCCGGTCATGATCGGCTTCATCAAGGGGGAAGCGGACATTTTGCTTTCCACCACCATCGTCGAGAGCGGACTCGACATCGCGAATGCAAATACGCTGATCGTCGAGAACGCCGACAAGATGGGGCTGGCTCAGCTGTACCAACTGCGCGGACGGGTTGGGCGTTCAGATCGCCAGGCGTACGCATACTTGCTTCACGCGGGCGGGAAGGAATTGACCGAAGGGGCGGTGAATCGCCTTCAGGCGTTGCAAGAATTCAGTTCGCTGGGAAGCGGCTACAACCTGGCGTTCCGTGATTTACAAATCCGTGGTGCGGGCGACCTGCTTGGCGCGAAGCAGCACGGCACGATGGCGGCAGTCGGTTACGACTTGTTCACTCAACTCATCGGAGAGGAGATCAAGTTCCTCAAGATGCACGCGGACGGGGAAGGGGCGTCGGCTTCTTACCGCGATCCCCTGGAGGGATTGGAATCTCTGCCAACCATGGACCTTCCGACCAAGGCGTTGATTCCGGAGAGCTACATCGAGGATCAGGCGCAGCGTCTTTACTTCTACAAGGCGATGATGAGTTGCCGCTCGAAGGAAGAGCTAGCGAAAGTCGAGGGGGAAATTCAGGACCGATACGGCAAGGCGCCGGACGAGGTGAAGCGTGCATTGTGGATCATGCGGCTGAGATTGCTCTCCCAGCAATTGCGCATCGAGAAGGTGGACGGGGCGGGAGGCCGGCTGGCGGTTTCGTTCTATGAGAGCGCGGAGATCAACCCTCGAGTTTGGAACGTGATGGTCAAGAAGAACCGCGATTGTTACCACACGAGGGGGCAGTTGATCTGGCCCTATAGTGGGGGGCCGTTGGCCGCCTGCGACAAGATGATTCAAACTTTTCAGGAGACTCTTCTAGAAATCGAAGAGCAGCTGGCCTCCTTAGAATTGCGGTAACCCCGTATTTTTGCCTGAATTTGGTCTGCTCGAAGTTCCTCGCAAAAATTTTGTGTATACGTATTCACAACTTGCAGTAAGATAATGTTGAACGGAAAAAACCGTCACTTCGGGTTTTTGTTTTGCGGCGAGCGGTGCGGCTTTGCCAACGAAACTTCGGCACGGTATTTGAGTAGTTCGATTTGCGAGGAAACAAAACAATGAAGAAGCTTTTAGCAACGGCGCTGATTGGTGCGGCAATGGGCCAAGCCATGGCGGTCCGATTCGAAGATGCAATCGGTGATATCAATGCTCCGATGACGACCTACGGCAACGCGAACGTAGACTTGGTCTCCTTGGCGATCACGGACAACGGCACAGACCTGACCGTGACGTTTACTACCAACGGTGCGGCGATCAACAGCCCAGACTGGATTAAGTGCGTGATGGCTATCCGGCGCGGAGTTGGTCCGCTGAATACTGC
Organism: Chthonomonas sp.; assembly: GCA_031425375.1. Lineage (GTDB taxonomy): Bacteria > Armatimonadota > Fimbriimonadia > Fimbriimonadales > Fimbriimonadaceae > JAFLBD01. Next base: position 331,718 of record JANPJF010000005.1, read on the forward strand.
GTTGACTACGGGTTGGCCACGTAATTTTAACCTCGTCGGTGGCTCAGACACTTGGCTTGGCGGCTGGGTCGATGGAGCATTCGGCGGATTCGAGTGGCGCGTTTACAACGGCACCAACTGGGGCGGCGGGACCCCGTTTGCGGCGACGTGGCTTCCAACTCCAGGCATGTTTTCGACAACCAATTTGAACACCGTTAGCTACACCATCCCTCTCGCGACAGTAGGTTTGGCCGCAGGCGACACGTTCCACTTCGACGCGTCCCCGACGGGTGGCGACGATGATGACGGAGCATGGGATCCGATCGGCACGATTGAGCAGCAGATCACAGCGCCGGATCAGAACATCCAGTTGGCCGGTAATCTCATGTACCGGGTTGGCAGTTCTTCGACCAATCAAGCGGTAACGGGTACTTTTGCATTGAACGATGCTTCAGCCCTGTTCGCCACGTCACGGAACTTCCAAGTTCAGGTGATGCAAGGAACGAGCGTGATCGCTTCAGAAGCGGTCAGTACCAACGTCCCTCTCGGCGCCTTCAGCGTGGACGTACCTTCTAACTTCATTGGCCCCGCAACGGTGGTTATTAACGGCGCATCCTTCTTGAAGAAATCGGTTGCTGTTACGCTGACCGGCTCTGCACTGGCTGTCGGGCTCTCGAATCTGTCGAACGGCGATGTGGACTACTCAGGCGAAGTGGACGCGGCTGACATCGACCAGGTCATCGCTGACTTCGGAGACACTACGAACAAGATTTCGGACGTGGATCAGAGCGGCGAAGTAGACGCGGCTGACATTGATATTGTCATCGCTAACTTCGGTGGCGTAGACAACTAATCAAGACAGCTTGATATGAAAGCTGCTCCCAATTGGGAGCAGCTTTTTTTATACTCGCCGGTAAAAGTGCTAGTTCTAAGGTTTGCCGCAAAATCTAAATACCAGTTTTGTGCATACGTATTCTGAACTTGCTGTATGATGTAAATGGACTACGGGAAGCAGCTGCTACTCACAGCTTTCAGGGGCGATCGAAAGTCGCCCCAGCAGCACTCTCTGAGTTCGGCATGGAGACCGATTTTCGGTTGCTTTTGCGAAGGGAGAAAAATATGAAGAAATTATTAGTTCTAGCCGCCGTCGTCAGCGCAGTGTCGCCCGCGATGGCTGTCATTTATTCGGATGCGCTTGGCGACGTCAATTCTCCGATGACCACCTACGGCAACCCGAATGTGGACCTTGCCTCCTTGGAAATCACGAATACTGCCACGAACATTGCGTTTAAATTTACGACCAACGCGGCAAGCATCACCAGCCCAGACTGGATTAACCTCAATGTCGTTATGCGACTTGGTGGCGGACCAATCGATAACGGCGCAAACGGCAACGGTTGGCTACGTCCCTACGCGTTGGCTGGCGGCGCGGACCGATTTGTTGGGGGGTGGGTAAATGGTGGCGGCGGCTTTGAGGCTCGCCAATACAATGGAACCAACTGGAATATCAATGGTGCCACGTACAACTCGACAACGGGCATGTCTGTGGCGATCGTCGGCAACATGGTGACATACACCGTTGATCTCGCTACCCTCGGCCTCGGCCTCGGCGATACGTTTACCTTCGACGCCACCACGAGCGGAACTGGCGGAAACGACGGCGCTTGGGATCCTCTCAGCATGTCCACGGGTCAGATTACTGCTCCGGATCAATCGAGCATTCTCCAGAGCAACCTTCAATACACGGTTGTTCCAGAGCCAGCTTCAATGACCGCCCTTGCGCTCGGTGCAGCGGCGATGCTACGACGACGAAAGCGCGCCTAAGCACGTTCTTTCAAATTGAGCCGCCCGGTGCCTTGCGCCGGGCGGTCTTTTGTTGATACAAACCCCTGCCCCAGGGCGTCTTATGGGAAGGAATGTCTGAGAATCATCCCGAAGCCCCCAACGAGCCAATGAGCGTCTATGCGGTGCTGGCGGTCATGCTGGACCAGATGGCTGGCGTCGCCTGGCAGAAAATGGGCCTGCAACCTGACCCATTTACGGGCACAATAGTAAAAGACTCGGCGCAAGCACGGGTAGCGATTGACGTGGTGGAATCGTTGGCAAAGTCGCTCGATGCCGAACTGGGTGAAGAGGACAAGCGGCAGATCCAAAATCTTCTGAGAGACCTGAGGGTGAATTTTGTGGAGCAAAGCAAATGAGTCAAATTCCCACCATCCAGACCACCACCACCTCTGCGACCAATCCGCTGCACTGGTTTCTCTCGTTGCCGCGCCGAATTTCCAACTACGCGCTGGATCGTCGCAAGACCCGAACTGAAGTGGTCAACGTGGTCGGCGAACTTACGGTGCGGGCTCGACAGGAGCAGTTGGCTCAGTTTTACGTCAAGTTTGAGGACCTGGTGGACCTGCTCTGTGACTCAGCCCAGTACGGCCCGGATGTGCGGATGGACGTGCGCTATCAGGAACTCCGCAACTGGATGCACCGCAACTACGGCGAACTGCGCGGGTTCGTGGTGGCTTACCTCGACATCGAAGTGGCCGACACCCGAGTGCCGCTTGATCTGTACGGTCAGTCCACGGATGCCTTTGAAGCTCTTTACGCGGCGCCTACGCTGCAGGAGCAGTTGCGAAGCGACGATGGCAGCATGATCGGTCGGATCATGCGAACCCGTGAGGCGCTGAATCGGTACGCCGAGCAATTGCGTCGCCTCGCGGCTTAAAATAAGGGCGTGTTAGGGCGCTTTGAGTTTGCGGATTACGATGTTCTTCACGACCTGTATCGCAAGGCCGCGCCTGAGAAGTACGCCTTATCCCCCCATTTGCTGCGATCGCACTTGCAGCAATCTCCGTTGCTGGACCTGAACAGCTCCCGCTGGCTCGTTTTTGACCGGGAGCTAGTGGCGGCGGCGGCGATCAAGCATTCGGCGTCAACGCTCTACAGTGGTCAGGATCCGCTGACCAAACACCTCTCCTTCTTTTGCTTCAGGAATTTCGAATACGCCAAAGAGCTCTTCGGGGAAGTTGAGTCGCTGCTGCGATCCCAAGGCGTGCAGAAGCTGGTCTTTGGACAGGACAGCCGGCACTTGTTCCCGGGATGTCCGGTGGACTGGCCAGAAATGCTGGAGTTCCTCGTGGGGCAGGGTTTCGAAATCCTTAACGAGCAGGTGGACCTGGAGCGCAACCTCGCCGACTACACGCCGCCAGTGGGAACTATCGAAGCGCTCAACGAGTCCGTGGTGGCGCGGCCTTGTCGGGCGAGTGACATAGTGGAACTCACAAAGTTCTTTGATGCCGAATTCCCGGGCCGGTGGAAGTATGACTGCCTCCAAAAGTGGAATTTGGATGGACCCGATGCAATCATGGGGTTATTCGAGGGCGAAGCCTGCGTCGGGTTCGCGCTATTGCAACGCGACGGGACGCCAATGCCTATTGGCGGAGCCGTTTGGGGGGCGAGCATGGGTGCCAACTGGGGGTCACTCGGGCCGATTGGGGTGGCTCAATCTGTGCGGGGGCGCGGGCTGGGGGATGCGCTTTTGGCGGCAGGGCTGATGGAACTGAAGAGCCGTGGCGTGCAACGGTGCATTATCGATTGGACCACATTGGTGGACTTTTATGGCAAACATGGGTTTACGGTCAACCGAACTTACAAGTCGCTCGTAAAGAACTTGAGCTGAGGGGAATTGGGAATGGAAGAGAAGTTCAAAGTCGAGACGGAAGAGGATGTTCAGGACATCTTACGGCTGGCAATCCGAAAGGAGCCAGTGGCCTACGCGGACTTGAACAAGCGCCTGCTCGAAACGGCGAAGGAACTTGGCATCAGTGAACACGCATTGGAGCAAGCGGTCAAAGAGCACTACGAAGATCAAGGGCTCAAAAAGGAACTCGCGGAGTTCCAAGAACATCGGAAGCGCGGGTTCTTTAGCCACTTGATCCCGTACGTTTTGGTCAATGCCATGTTGATGACCGCCTCTTTGGTCGACGGCGAATACTGGTTCGTCTACCCTCTTTTTGGTTGGGGCATAGGCATCGCCTCGCATGCGTACACGGTGTTTTATCGCCGGCCAGATGAGCACGATCCTGAGTTCATCACTTGGCGAGCCTTTCGCAATGCCAAGATCAGACCCTAACGCTCTGGCTGGGGGACAATCTCAACCCCATCCGAATAAGTTTTCTCTGCTGCGGGCTTCTGGACGTTGCTCGGACCATGGGGCGTTAACAGCCTCACCGAAAGCACTAAGATCCCAAAGAGCACCAGGCAAAAGCCCATCATCATCGCGAAGAACAGCAGTCCTTTCGTACCGCTCAGGGTCTTTTCTTGCAGAAATTCTGCGCGAAAAGCGTCGGCTTCCGAAATTGAGCGGCTCTGGGTTCGCAGAGCGTTAAGGTCGGCAAGGAATTCCTGATCGGGAACCCCCATCCGCTTTGCGGCTGCGGAGAGTTCGATGGTGGACTCCTCTCCTTCCGGCCAGTCCAGCCCCAAGTATCGGCGTTGTAAGTCCTTATACTCCGCTCTGTGGACCAACATCTGTTCAGCCATTGCCATCTACAGTGTACTAGAGAGTTCGCGCATTCGTACGCGGAGCCATTGAATCGTTCGGGCAACTTCGGCGTGCGACCAAGTGAGCGGGCTGACACTCAGCGGCTCTCGAGTGTCGGGATGATACTGCTCCGCCAGAATGCCCGATCGCTCGGCGAGACCGTCGGCCCAGGCGAGCGCGGCACGAGCGGAGTCTAGGTCCGCGATAGCCCTTGCCTGCAAAATTCGGGTCTGAGCCAGCCACATCGTGCAAATGACCCACGGGTTGCCAGGGTAGGCGTCAGACTTTCTGAAGTAGTAATCGCCTTGGTATCGTGCGATCCCGCCGCTCGGTCCTCGAACGGTGAGGTGCTCTTCCACAAAGTTCGCGTTGGACACAACCATGGGGTCGTGGGGGTTCAAGCAATCAAACAATCCGAAGCTGAGGGTAGCGGAGTCAACCGTGAGGTCAGGCTCGCCATCTGCTGTGAGCATCCGGTGGAAACAGCCTCGCGCATCGTCGAATAGGTGTTGCTTTGCCCCTTCGAGGAGTTCCTCGGCGGCGCCGCGCCATCGGGAGGCGTCGGCTGGCTCGCCCAAGGCATCCGCGATCTTTGCCCCAGCCTCAAGACCGGCGATCACGGTGGCGGTAGTGTAAGCATGCACGCCCCGTCTCTCCTCCCATAAATCCCAACTTGGCTCCGGCAGACCGGTCTTAGCATCGCGGAACTCCACCATGTGGTGGCAGATGTCGCGCACGAGCCGGTGGTACCAACGTGCGATCCGTTCGATGTCCCCATTCGCCTCGAAGTGCTTTTCTAGTGCCCACACCGTCAGCGCGCTCTCGTCCTCTTGGAACGGAATCTCGAGCTTGCCATCAATCAAGAAGGGGTGCCAACTCGCCCCCAACGACCCGTCGGGGCCGTACTTGTGGAGGAACATTGGGCGGTCCTCGGGTAAGAGTGTCTCGCAGAGCTCGAAATACCGGCGGCTGACTTCGGAGTGACCCGCTGCATCCAACACCGCCGAAACCAAGGATCCATCTCGGGGCCACAGGAAACTGTAGGTGGCCCGATTGGTTTGCATGATGTCGCTGTCGTTCGCGGCAAGGATCGCCCCGCCGTTGTCGATTTGAGTTCGAAGCGTCATCATGCTTCGCCGGTACAAACCGTTGAATTCGTCGCTTGGCTCGCGGTGCCAGGACCTCCAATAGGCGGTGGCCAATGATCCCCTATCGGGCCCGATCCACTCGGCTTGGCGTCTCACCACTTGATCTACCGAATGCCCCGCCACGATCCAATAGCGGCCTTCCGCGCTTGTGCCGGCTTCGATTTCGAAGCGCATGGAAAAAGTTGAGTCCACAGACCCTTGCGAGATCGGGTTCATGCCGAGATGACCGTCTTCGGCGTCAAGCCAAGATCCAACCTGCTCCTTGAACGCCTTGATCCCCGTGGTGTATTCGTGCATCGAATCCCCCCCGAAGAGCAATGCGGTGTCTCCTTTGTAGTGAATCATCGCGCGCGCCTCCGGATGAAAAAGGGCGGTGTCCCCGATGTCGGATTCGTTAATCCTGAGGTCGTGGGTGAAGAAGAGTCGCACATCTTTGGCACCGTCGGCGCGGTTTTCGAGAAGGATTTCCCGCAGAAAGTAAGGGTGAACCGGGTCCATTGCCTCGCGCAACTCGAGCCGGATGCCCATCGCCGAGTGCTCAAGGGTTGCAAGTCCGACTAAGGTGTCCTCTTCATAGTTCTGCGTGCACTCCCACTCGGGACCGTCGCACCAAGAGAACCATCCGCTGCTCCAGACCCCCATCCGAATCGGGTGACCAGCCAGGTGATTTGCAAGGCCAACGGTAGGGAAAAACAGATCGCGTATGGCGTGTTTTCGGTCCAATTGGAGCAAGAAGTGTCCGTTTCCGTAAACGAGCGGGCGTGGCATAGAAAAAGAGTGTATCGCGTTGCGTCATTCCTTATGGAACACCCGTACAAATGTAAGGAGTCGCGCATTTTCAATTGAACTGAGAGATGGCTGCGCGGTATCTTAGAGACTCATCGTGCACACGCAAGAACACCCAGAACCTCTCGCCGAGAACCGCTTTCACTTCGGCCCCTTCTACTTCTGGACCGCTCTCCAGCTCTCCGCAGCGCTCGGCCTTTTCTACTGGATCGCTCCTGAAACATTCCGTGCCGAATTCACCCAACCTTGGGCGATGTTAGGTTGGACATTCGCTTTCGGCATCCCTCTCAGCCTGTTCGAGTACTTCTACCACCGCTACCTATTGCACTCGGCGGTTTTGCCGTTTTTGGGGATGATGCACACGTGCCATGCGGAGCACCACGGCCTTACCAACGTGAAGGCGCCCATCACGCAGAAGGAGCCAGAGAAGCTCGTGGAAGTGCACAACGAATACCCGATCGAACACGAGCACCAAGAAGAGTCGATGCAGTTCCCGTACTTCAGCATTTCAATTTTCTTCCTGATCTTCATCACGCTAGTTGCGCTGCCTTTCAAGGCGATGCTGCCGAATCAGCCGGTGATTGCTGGCATGATGTTCACGGTAACGCTTGCTTACAGCGCATATGAACTGTGGCATGCGGTGCTCCACCTCCCCATCGAGCGCTATTGGAAGCCTTGGATGGAGCATAAGACTTTCGGCGGGGCGGTTCGCCACGTCTACGGATTCCACTTGATGCATCACTGGAGGCCGATCACCAATCAGGCCGTCGTCGGGTTCTGGGGATTTGCAATGTGGGATCACCTTTTCCGTACGCATCATCGCCCGGGCCGAATGCCGCTCGATAAGGCGCACGTGAACTACAACGACGCGGCGATTCCGAAGCCCCGCTGGCCGGTCAACGTGATCGACAAGATGCAACCCAAATTATATAAAACCTCGAGGAAAGTCGAGTCGGCATTCTTAAAAATGTTCGGATTCAAACGGCAAACTTCTTAAGTCACCGCCCCGCCATACAAATTTCTTATAGTTTCTTGCCAAACAACCCCGTTTGTTTGTGGTTATCTGTGCGTGTTTCGCATAGATACACTTGATGAAGAAACTTTCTGTTATTGCATTGGCTGTCAGCTTCGCGAGCGTCAGCTTCGCCCAGGAGACTCCTGTCCTCGAAATCGTTGAACCACTAGGTGGAACGACCGGCATGAATACAACGTTCGGCCCCAATGGTCTGATCAACATCCCAAACGCGTTTACGGCGCGTCAGGGTGAGGTCCGGCTCGGCGGAACATGGGGGCGTGACCTCCGCGGGCCCAGCGTGAACTACGGCATGTTCAAGTGGTTCGAAGTTGGCGTTGCGGGACTCGACTTCGATGGCAGCGACGATAAAGCCATCCTTTCGGCAAAGCTCACGTTGCTACCCAGGAACTTGAATCGACTCGCGATCGGAATTGGTCTGATTGACCCATTTGACGCCATCGAATCCACGGTTTATGTTGTCGGGTCAATCGACGTTAGTCCGCCCCGAATTTCTGCCCCGACAGACGACACAATGGCAGTTGGGATGCGATTACACCTTGGCGTGGGCTCGGGCATTTACAAGGAAAAGTTGTTTGCTGGGGCCGAAGTCCTATTCTCTGATCGCTTCTCGCTTGTCGGCGAATGGGACAGTCGAAATGTAAATGCATCGCTTCGTTTTAAGTCAAATAACGACGTTCAAGTGCAAGGTGGAGTCCGCGATAAGCGACTTTTCTTCGGAATCACCACGTCCTTGACTTTTTAATAATGTTGCCTTTCCAGGGCCCGCACGTCTATGGCTGTACGGGCTCAAGAGGCAAACTCTTCGGCCCAAGATCGGAATACAAATATGAAACTTAACACCCTCATCGTCTCGTCACTCGCCCTCAGCGGGCTGATGACTGTCGCGGTGGCACAACGAGCCCCGACGTCAGTAGAATTCTCCGGCTCAGGCACAATCAAGCGCACGGGTGGATCCAACGTCAGCATCAGGCGCGTCGAACTCGCGTTGAACCGCGACCGATCAGCGACTGTGACGTTCATCGGCGACAAACGATGGACTTACAATGGCACTTGGAACAGCTTTGCCAAGGACGACTACGTCATCGACATCCGTCGAGCCTATGGCGACTACAACGCCAGCGGTACCGTTCAGATCAGCATGAATAAGGACCAGGTCGAGTCGTTGACGATTCGAGATGGCCGAGCCGATAACACTCGCTTCACCGGAAACTTCAAGGTCTCCAAGTACTCGAACTGGGAAAATCCTTGGGGCGGAATGGGCTTCAGTGGGACGCACCGGGGCGCGGGCAACTACAACGCCCCAGGCATCAGCCGCCGAACCTTCCAACAGCTCACGTACACATTCGGAAGCAACGGATACTTTGACATCGCCATCCAAGGCGGATCCACGATTGCCGGCCGCTACCGACGCGACAACAACAACCGATTGACTCTCGAAATTGAGCGCGCATTTGGTACCAACAACGCTTCGGGAACGGGAACGGTTGAGCTCAACCCTGACCGACGATCGATTCGCGAGATTCGGCTGAGTGGACGCAACCAGCGTGGCGCATTTGGCCTCGACTGGAATCGAGGTCGGGATTGGAATGACAATGATCCAGACGACGGCAACAACGGTGGTGGAAACGACGACAACGACTGGAACAGCCAGGCTTTCAAGGTAGATACTTGGGGAGAAGGTGATGGTCGGTTTGGCGATATGTCCTGGTCCCTGGACCGCGCCACGTCAGATTTCCGACGAGATGGCAAGTTCTACATGACGGTTTACGGAGACGATGAGAGAATCCCGGTGGAAGGCCGCTGGACTCGTCGAGACAATGACACCATCGTGTTAGAGATTACGAGATACCAAGGACGTGCGGCAAATGGGTCGGGCACTTTGGACCGAGCAAACTCGGGACAGATTGGTCGTTTCAGCTTCGCTGGTTCCGCGGGTCGTGAACGATTCAACTTCACGTTCCGGGGCACGGGCCGTCGTCCGCGCTAACCCTCTGGGGTGACCCCTTAATGACCCCGGCTCTTTCGAGCCGGGGTCATTTTCGTCCGGGTAGGCTAATCACATGGGTACGCCGGAATCGCCCAGGATTATAGACCGACTAGTCGCGCCATTTAACCGGTTCCTGCAACTCGAGACAAGCGGCGGAGTCGTACTTCTGATCTTCGCAGCGGCTGCATTGATTTGGGCAAACAGCCCGTGGGCCTCCGCATATCAGGAGCTTTGGAACACCTACGCGGGCGTGACCATTGGTTCCTGGCAGCTAAAACTCTCTTTGAGCCACTGGATCAACGATGGCTTGATGGGCATCTTCTTCTTCCTCGTCGGGCTGGAGATCAAGCGCGAGGTTTTTGACGGTGAGCTGAGCTCGCCAAGGGCGGCCGTTTTGCCGATCGTGGCGGCGCTGGGGGGGATGATTGTTCCGGCCGTAATTTACGCCGCGTTCAATTTTGGCGAGCCCACCATCCGAGGTTGGGGCATTGCCATCGCGACCGATATCGCCTTCGCTTTGGGCGTCCTCAAGTTGCTCGGAAAACGCGTTCCGCAGTCGTTAAAGCTCATCTTGATGGCGCTAGCTATCGTGGACGACCTCGGGGCGGTTTTGGTGATCGCGTTGTTCTATTCCGGTCCATTGCAGATTGCGGCATTAGGTTACGCGGCGGTCGCTTGGGTCATGATGTTCGGCCTGTCGAAGGCTGGGGTGAAGAGGCTGTTGCCATTCTTGGTGCTCGCCTTAGTCATGTGGTACTTCTTCCTACAGAGCGGGGTTCACGCGACGGTGGCGGGGGTGTTAGCCGCGATGGCCATCCCGTCAAAGGCGCAGTTTACGGTATCGGCCTTGGTGGAGCGGGCCCGAGAGTTGTTGACTGCAACGCCCGCAGAAAGCGAAGCCCTCGATGAAGAGGTGGCGTTGTACGTAGGCGAGATGGCGAACCAGGTCCAGTCACCTTTACAGCGTGCAATCGAATATCTGCATCCTTGGGTTGCATTTCTCATCATGCCGGTGTTCGCATTGGCCAATGCCGGAGTTGCACTGGCCCCAAGTGAGATCAGCGGTGCGCTGACTTCAAGGGTGGGGCTGGGGGTGTTGCTCGGGTTGGTGGTCGGCAAGCAACTGGGAGTGAGCATGTTCGTTTGGATCGCGGTTAAGGCGAAATGGACGGAGCTGCCAGACGGCTTGACGATGCCTCAAGTCCGCGCCATGGCCTGGATCGCCGGAATTGGATTCACGATGTCCATCTTCATCAACACCCTGGCCTTTCCAGACCCGGTTCACAACGCACAGGCGAAGATTGCCATCATTGCGGCTTCGCTCATCGCAGGCATTTTGGGCTCTCTGGCGTTTATTCGGCTCGAGCGTGGGACCGAAACGACGGTCGCGGAGGCTTGACAAAAAACAACCCAGGTCATGCCTCCGCCTTTCACAGAAGCCGACCCAGGTCGCAGGAATCACCCACTAACAAATTTGTGTCACGGCATATCGCCGTTCCCCACGTGTATCTTTCAACACTAGGCCTTTCACTTGGCTTGCACTTTCACTCCCGTTGTCTGGCACATGCAAGTCGACTCAAACGGATGCGATAAGAGGATCAATACTTAAACACCCGAACTACGTTGTCGGAGCCCGCTATCCGATAGAATAGAGTCAGATGCCAGATCGCGCTCTGTTCCAGGGGGTTGTCACCTTCCTCATGACCGATGTGGAAGGGAGCACTCGCTTGTGGGAAGACGATCCACCCGCTATGGCGGCGGCGATGCAGGCTCACGACGCGGTTGCTGAACGAGTTGTTGATGATCACGGCGGCATCGTGGTCAAAGAGCGGGGCGAAGGAGATGCCCTTTTCTGCGTCTTTGATCGCCCCGGCCAGGCCGTCAAGGCCGCGATCGCGATTCAGAACAGCTACGCTAACATCCAGTGGCCCACGCCCCGGCGCATCAAGGTGCGATTTGCCCTTCATATGGGCGAACCCGAACTCCGCGCGGGGGACTATTACGGCCCTGTCGTCAATCGGTGCGCCCGCCTGCGATCAATATGTTTCGGGGAGCAGATCATTCTTTCCGAAGCCGTGAAATCGCTCATCCCGAATCTGGCTCAGGAGGAATTCACCTTGCTAGATCTCGGCAGCCATCGCCTAAAGGATCTCTCCACACCCGAGCAGGTTTTCCAGGTGGTCGCTTCCGGGCTACCGATGGAGTTTCCGGCACTCCTATCGATTGGCAACTTCCCGAATAATCTTCCCCAGCACGCTTCAAGTTTTGTGGGTCGCGAGAAGGAAGCGGCCGAAGTTCTAGCGGCGGTGGAGAAGTGCCGGCTGGTGACCTTGGTGGGACCGGGCGGCACGGGAAAAACCCGACTGTCGCAGCATGTCGCCGAGGGGCAGATTGAGCAGTACCCGGACGGCGTGTGGCTTGTAGAGTTAGACCGGCTCACGGATCCGGAAACTGTCACGCTGGAGATAGCGCAGGTGCTCAAGGTTCCTGAGTCGTCCACCTTGTCACCGCTGCAGATGTTGACGACTACGCTGGAAAAGAAAAAGTTGCTGCTTCTGCTCGACAATTGCGAGCATCTTAAGGGACCAGTGGCAACCCTCGTGCACGAGCTTATCCGCAAGACGGAGCATGTGAAGGTTTTGGCGACTTCCCGCGAGCCACTTGGCATCACTGGCGAATCTCTGTTTCGGGTTCCCTCGCTTGGGGTACCGCTGGAGGGGGACGATCTCGATCCGCTCACTATGATGGGCTACGAGGCGGTCCGGCTGTTCATGGAGCGTGGTCAGTCGGTCAGGAGCGATTTGGAACTGACGCTCGCCAATTCCGCCTCTGTGGGGCGAATTTGTCGCCAGTTGGACGGCATCCCCTTCGCCCTCGAACTGGCGGCTGCTCGGGCGCGGGCCCTGTCGGTTGAACAGATTGCCGACCGGATAGAAGATCGCTTCCGCATTTTGGGCAAGGGCGACACGTCGAGAGCTTCGCGCCAGCACACCCTAAAGGCACTCGTGGACTGGAGCTACGAGCTCCTGAACTCGGCTGAACAGTCGGTGCTGAACCGGCTCTCGGTTTTCGTCGGTGGGTGTAGCCTTGAGAGTGCCGAAGCCATCGGGGGGTTTGGGGAGATTGAGGACTTTGAGGTGATGGATCACCTGATCAGCCTCGTGGATAAGTCACTGGTGGTCTACGATCAAGACCTCCAACGCTATCGCCTGCTGGAGACGATTCGCCAGTACGGTCGGGAAAAGTTGGAAGAAGCGGGGGAGGCGGATGAGGCGTATTCTCGCCATGCCGGGTACTTCCACGATCAGGCCAAGCACGCGGGGGTTGGACTGAAGGGGCGCGACCCAAAAGCGTGGATGGACCGGATCGACTCTGATTTAGACAATTTCCGGCTTGCAGCCAAGCTGTTGCACGCCGGGGATCCGGCACGGCAAGCGGAGCTCATTGTCGGGCTCTTCCGATACTTCGATGCCCAGGCCATCTTTGCGGAACCCCGAGAGCAGCTGCTGGAAATTTTGCCCATGCTCGATGCTTCTGGTCACGTTGGTGTGATCCACCAAGTTTTGGGGAATCTCGCCCGTCGGCAGGGCGACTTTTCGACGGCAGAGCAGCACCTCGCTCAAGCGAAAACGTTTTTTGAGCAGACAGGAGATCGAGTTGCGCTGGCCTCCACCGCTATTAATCTGGCGGCGATATATCTGTACTTAGGACGTTCTGACAATGCGGAAGCCACTGCGCGTCCCGCGTTGGCGGTTTGCGAGGAAGTGAAGGACTATCGGGGCTTGGTTACGGCTCACCTCACCTTAGGGAACGTCATGGCCTTGCGAAAGGAGCAGTTGCCCGCCGCTGAGGAGTTCGAGCAAGCGCTGGCAAAGTCGAAGGAGTACGGGTTGCCCGATTTACAACTGTACGCTCAGGTCAACTTGGGGCTGAATCTGTCGAAGCGGGGCGAATATGAAGCGGCCATCCCTCAGTTCGGCGAGGTCCTGAAGATGTCCCATTCGATGGGGGTTCGGGCCTTGGCGTTGGATACGCTGCGCTTTCTCGCCCAGGCGCACGTGGGGAACGGCAACCATTCGCTTGCGGCGGCCCTCTACGGCCTCGAGGAGGCCCTGCGAGACAAGTCTGGGGTCAAACTCGGCCAGGCGGACAGTATTGAGCGGGAGAACGATTTAAAGGCAATCTCGGATGCGCTTGGCCCAGAGTCACTTGCCACCCAGACCCGCCGATTCATCGGAATTCCCTTCGATGCTGCGGTGGACCAGATCGTGAGCTAGTGGTTACTCGCCTCGAACAGGGGAACCAATCGCCAACCGGAGTTGAGCCTCGGAAATCAGTAAATCATAAACGGCTTCAACCGCATTGACTTCTGCGGTGATCAACGTGGCCTGGGCCTGCACGATTTCCACCAGCGTGGCCGCTCCTAAGGCTTGGCTCCTACTGGCGGCGTCAAAGTTCTTTTGTGCAGCGACCACTGCGGCCTGAGACGCTTCAAGTCTGAGCAAGTTCTGCTCGTATTCCGTGTAAGCCACCTCGACCGTGCCTCGAACATCTCGCTCGTTTTGCACCAATCTGACCCGCGAAGCGGATACCGCAAGCTCACGCTGTCGCAGTGCTTCCTTGCTCCTTGCGCCGTCGAAAAGAGGGAAGCTGACCACAAGGCCGAGCCCACTGCGATTAGACACGTCTGGCGCGAAAGAGCGAACAAATGTGGCGTCGACGGTGTAGTCCAAGCCTGCTTCAGCCCGCGCGATTCGTTCGCTGTAACGTTGTGATTCGAGCTGCTGCCTTGAGACGAGCAAGTCGGGCCGGCGCGCCAGGGCCTGCCTAACCGACTCGTCCAGCGTCATCTCAAATGGCTTAAGATCGGGTTCGGTATTCGCCACCAACTCGGGTTGACCGTCACGCTCCTCCCAGCCAATGTTGGCCTTTAACGTGGTGAGTGAAGTTTTCACCCGGCTTTCGGCGGTGAGCACCGAAACGCGAGCGTTGAGCTGATCGGCTTCGGCCTGCAGAATATCCTTGCGAGCGATATCCCCTACTTCAGCACGAGCACGGGTTTGCTTCAAAATCAAGTCGGCTCGGTCAAACTGGGCGCGCTGAACTCTGAGTAGCTCGGTGGAGCGTAGGGCGTTGTAGTAATTCTCCGTGACGAAGAAAAGTGTATTGCGCAAGGTCAGAAGCGCATTGGCTTCTTCAGCTAACGCCAGTGCTCTGTTGCTGGCCAGGTTGAACTGTCGCTGACCATTGTCTAACAGGCGCCAGCTTGCCGCAATGTCGATGCTCGATCCACTACGGGTGCTGTCAAAGCTTGACCCCGTGTACTGGTTAACCTCGTTCTCATCAAACCGCAGCGTTGGAGTCACCACCGGCAAAAACGCCCCGCGGGACGCACGCACTGCGCTCCGGGCGCTTTCAAGATTGAACTTAGCGGCGAGCACGCCACCGTTTCGCTCCTTGGCCAGGCGGAGTGCCTCATCAAGCGTGAGTTCAACGGCAAAGGCGGGAATCGTGGCGGCGAGTGCCACAAGGGAGTAAATAAATCGAAGCCGCCGGTGCATAGTGTCTTTTACGGGTGTACCTTAACCGGTTGGGCCTTTGGTCGCGCTCCCGGTGAGACTACGATTTTAACCCACTTTGGGTTCCTGTGGAACTAGGCGATTGAACGTAGAGTTGCACCAATTTGGCGGCGCGAACCGTATCCCTAAGTAGGCGACTTCCATGGACGCATATCCCTTTTTGAGTCAAATCGTCAATCCGACAGACCTGCATCGGTTCACCGATAAGGAGTTGCACGAGGTTGCGCGCGAAGTACGCAAGGCGATTCTTGACAAGGTCAGTCAAACCGGCGGTCACTTTAGTTCAAATTTAGGCACGGTTGAACTTACCGTCGCCCTTTACGCGGCCTATTCCCTTCCTCCAGACAAAGTGATTTGGGACACCGGTCATCAGGCTTACCCTCACAAATTGCTTACTGGTCGGCTGCCGCGCTTTGAGACCTTGCGTAAGCACAAAGGCCTGAGTGGCTTCTTGAAGCGAGAAGAAAACGAACACGACGTGTTCGGGGCGGGTCATGCCGGCACGGCGATCAGCGCCGCCCTTGGGTTCGCGCTCGCCAGAGATCACGCGGGGACAGATGAGCGTGTCGTCGCGGTGACCGGCGATGCGGCGATTTGCAGCGGGATGTGCTGGGAAGCCTTGAACCATGGCGGCGAACTACGGTCCGACATGACGGTCGTTCTCAACGACAACCGCATGAGCATTGCGCCCAACGTCGGTGCGATGACCCAGTATTTCACTCGCTTACGAGCGAGACCCGAGCTCCAAGATGCGGCTCAGCGAGCCAAGAAGGTGGTTTCTAAGATTGGCGGCCCGGTAGAAAAGGTCGCCGCGGGCCTGCGCCACGGCATCACCCACTACTTCGCCCCCGACAATGCAGGGACCATTTTCGAGGAGATGGGATGGGAATACATCGGCCCGGTAGATGGGCACAACCTCGACGTGCTCCTCGAGATCTTCCGCAATGTGCGCCAACTCCCTGGTCCGGTGTTCGTTCACGCGATGACCGTGAAAGGGAAGGGCTACGATGTCGCCGAAGAAGACAGCCGAAAATGGCATGGGGTGGTCCCCTTCGATCTTGAGTCCCACGACATGGTCAAGGCCTCCGGTCCTGTTAGCTACACTCAAGCTTTCGGCGACGCGGCGGTGGACGCAGCCACCAGCGATGACAAGGTCGTGGCCATTACGGCCGCCATGCCAGATGGGACCGGCCTCAATCGGTTCGCAAAGGAGTTTCCTGATCGTTACTTCGACACTGGCATCGCCGAGCAGCACGCGGTGACATTCGCGGCGGGATTGGCGGCCGGTGGACTGAAGCCGTTCTGCACGATCTACTCCACGTTCTTGCAGCGCGGTTACGACCAAGTGCTCCATGACGTTTGTATTCAAAACCTCCCTGTCCGGTTCTTCATGGATCGCGCAGGACTGGTCGGCGACGATGGTCCGACTCATCACGGCGCGTTCGACATCTCGTTCCTCGCCCACATTCCGAATCTCGTGCTCCTAGCACCTCGCGACACCACGGAATTGGCAGAGATGACCCGCTGGATGACCGGCTACGACCGGGGGCCGACGGCAATGCGCTACCCAAGAGGCTCGAGCGACGACCGACTCCCCGAGCAGCGCCCGCCCATTATTCTTGGTAAAGCAGAGGTTTTGGCATCGGGCGGCGACATTACTATCGTCGCTGTTGGATCTATGGTGTCACCCGCATGGGAAGCACGCGCCTTGCTCGCCGCGAGCGGTTGCACCGCCGGCGTGATCAACGCCCGTTGGGTCAAACCGATCGACTTCGACACGATCTTTGCGGAGGCCCAAAAGACGGGGCGGCTCCTAATCGTGGAAGAGAATGTGCGGATCGGAGGGTTCGGGCAGATGGTTCGCGATGAAATGCTAGAGCGTGGTTTAGGTCACATCCAATCGTCAATCTTGGCAATTCCAGACCGATTCATCGAGCACGGCGCCCAGCCGCTCATTCGCGGCGACCTCGGGCTCGACGCCAAGGGGATCGTCTCGGCTGTTCAGGCTCTCATGGCCGCTGGGCAAAATACTCCCGCGTGACCCGATGCCGATGGGCGAACATCTTTTGAACATCCCGTTTGACTAGCGGTGTTAGCAATGGGAAGATCTCGAATGAGACCGTGTCGATCAGTCGGCAACCGGTCTCGGTCCGCTCAAACCGATGTTCATGCGACCAAAGTTTGAAGGGTGAGCGTTCGGCAGTATCGGTGAAGCCGTATGGCGTACTTACAGCATGAATTCGGGCGTCCCACCGCAGGGGGAGGCCCATTCGGGTGATTTTGAGACGGTGAAGGGCACCCTCAAAGACTCCGGTATCCGGTCCGAGAATCTCGACGCTAGCCCCCTCCGGAGCGAGAAGTTTCAGCGCCGACACGTCGGAGTGAAGCGCCCACAACTCTTCGACGGAGCAGGGCAGATCGGACTCAAAAACAAGGGTGGGCACGATTGCTCTACGGACCGGTAGCGCAAATAGTCCTAGCTTCTGGGCCTAAGGAACGCTGCTCGGTCGCCCGACGTTCTATACTGATGACAACAACTGGGGGCGAACGGGTTCGACAGGATCGGTTCGACTTAGGGTTGCGAGCCGAGGCGCCGCTGGCCTCGTAAAAAGCGGCAAAAAAGTAACTGCGAACAACAACTTCGCTTACGCTGCCTAATTAGGCACGTCATCGGGCTGACTTGAGCCGATAAGGTCAGTTTCCGGTGTAACAAAATTCGGATCGGCGGGTTGGGTTTCTGTTCGGAGCCCGCTTGCTTAACTTAATCGAACTGGGCGTGTGATCAGCCGACCTCGGGAGAGATCACCGCCGAGAAAAAGTACAGAGGAGACGCTCGTGGGAACGCTAGGTGCGACGGTTTTGGAACGGAGTTCAATTCTCCGCGCCTCCACCAGTTTTACAATAAGAAGCCCCGCCGATTACTCGGCGGGGCTTTCTTACTTTTCGAGTTTAGATCAGAACTTGACCGAAACTTGACCGAAGAGGATGTGACCCTTCGAATCGCCGCTTCCGAAGAAGCCTCGTGCGCTAGTAAGACCGCCGTTCTCGTGATCTGCGTATTGGTAGATCAACTTGAACATGCCGTTGTTACCGAGCTGCTTGTTCACGCCAAGCGTGTACCAGCGCTGTCGGAAGTCGTTATCGTCGACTTCGAACTGCTCAGCACCGAGCATTCCACCCCATCCGCCGCCAAAACCGAAGTTCAGGTCAGCCTTGAGGCTGGTGTAGTCATCGGAATCGATGAACTCACCGAAGATTGCTCGTGCGTTCAACTTCATGTTGTTACCGAGGTTGAAGTAACCGCCGACTTGGAAGTCTTCGATTCCGCGCGGGCTGTAGAACGTACCGATTCGCTCCCAATCGCCTGGGGCGAGGTAGTTCTCTTCGATTCGTCGGTAGCCTGCGTTGATGCCGTAATTGCTGCCCATGTAGTTTAAGGAACCGAAGTAGGCGACGTTGTCCTCGTCTACGATTTCAGTGTTCTCGAACTTGAGGGTGGACTGGCCGTAGCCAGCTTGCAACTTGATCATGTCGGTGAGACCGAAGTTCAGGAATGCACCCAAAACTTCGAGTCGATCGCCGCCCGTACCACTTTCGCCCGCGGCGTTGAGGCCGTGGAAGTTGTAGTTGACGCTGACGCTACCGCGCTCGGTGAGACCGAACTTGAGTTGCGTCAAGAGCGAGTTCTGCACGACGGGGTTGAAGTCCGAAGGTCCGCCGCCGGTTCCGATGGAACCAGTGGAAATCGGGTTGATTTCGGTACCGTTCACGCTGAGTCGCTGATCGTTTCGACCGGCGGCCACCATGAGTCCAACAGTTTCGCCGAACTTGAAATCAATGGCTGCGCCATCGAAGATCCATCCGCCGTTGTCCCATCTCTCGTTGTCGAAGTAAGGGGTGTTGTCGGATCGCTTGTAGAGGTAAGGGTTATCGGATTGAACTCCGAATCGGCCAACCTTTACGCTGAACGGGAGGCTGTCGCTGAGGTCAACGACGAATCGGCTGATGTAAACATCACCCGCGCCTTCGCCAAACGCGGTGCCTTGGAAGCGACCGGATTGGTTGCCGTAACCCTGAGTCACGAAGGACGAGGAACCGTTAACGCAACCGTTTGAGAAGCTTCCGCTACCCATCAAGTTGCCGTAGACCATGGTTGCGCCCCACTTCGTGCCGCCCGTGACGTTGCCGTCAAGGTTCAGCGCGATTTCGTGGTACACGTTCATGTCACCCAGAATGCTGTTGGTGGTTTCGAACCGTTGCTCGTCAAAGCCAAGGTATCGGCCATCAATGCCGTAGGTGAGTTCGCCATCTTCGCCCACGCCAGCGTGGATCACGATGTTGGCATCGCCCGAGATTTTAACGGATGGCTCAGTGCCGCCCATCATCTTCTTCATGGCGTCAATGTCCTTCTTCATGGCTTCGACGTCAACGCCGAGGCTTGCGAGTTCCTTTTGGAATTCGCCGGCCATGCGCTTCATCGCGGTCATGTCGTCGGAGAGA
>JANPJF010000006.1:0-468113 GCA_031425375.1 Chthonomonas sp.
GGGCGACTCACGAGACTACGGACCTCGACGAAACGTTCCGGTCCACCTCTGGATTCGTGCCGCTGTCCTCGAAGTATTACGGCCTACGACTTTCTCCTGCCATCTTCAATCCATTCAAGGGTCTTGCCGGTGTTTCGTCCAGCGCCGATCGACTCCTTGAAAGCGGTGGGGTGACGTCGGCATTTGCCTACAATGTGCCTGGCGGAGGAAAGATTGGCTATGTGGCCTATGACGGGGTTGGCTCAGATCAACTAGCAAGTGGATACAACCTCGCCCTGCGGGTCATTTCACGCTGGTGCATGGACGGAACCTAGGCTTGAAGAGGAAACAATCACAAAGCTGAATCTAACTGCCCGACTCAATAAGCGCCGGGCAGTCCGCTTTTCTGGCTCGCCGGGACTTCTTTTTATGCACCGAAATAAGTACAAGGCTGTTCTCGGTCGGAGACTGTTCTGGCAAGGGAATGATCTTGAAGCTGCGCAGGGGG
The DNA here is from genome assembly GCA_031425375.1 of Chthonomonas sp. Taxonomy (GTDB): domain Bacteria; phylum Armatimonadota; class Fimbriimonadia; order Fimbriimonadales; family Fimbriimonadaceae; genus JAFLBD01. The sequence continues at coordinate 488 of JANPJF010000006.1, forward strand.
CTTGAAGAGGCTACGCGTTGGGATCATAACAGGTCTCTTCTATAAGCTCTCACGAGTTGCCTTACAAAGGGACTACCGAAGGTTAACTGGGAAACTCGTAGACAGTAGCCCTTAACGACGCCCTTGCTCAGTTCTGAGGTCTCGTACATTTCAGGAGTCGCCGGGCTGCAACGGCTTAGCTCTGCTCCGTCGGTCTGGTCGTTTGGAGGGGTAGCGCCGGAGTCCAACCTGTATAAATGATGACGGGCCAGAGAGTCCCCCTATGTGAGCGCGGAACGGAACCTTAGGAAACTCGCGCCATCCGGGCGCGCGGCTCCGCAAGTCCATCTCCCGCCCGTCGTCCAATTCGCACGTGATCAGCACACTGAGGTTGTCCAACATTGTCACCCTCCTAACGCAGCAATTCGCTGGCAGTTCCTTCGGCATTGCCTTAACAGACGTACTCAGCGCAAAAAAGGCCTGCACATTGTACGCCCCAGAGTGCGTGTGCGAATAATTTTCACAACGCTTTGAACCTAGCATGTTAAGACTGAAAATTTTCTTGTGAAAACCTATGCCATCCGGGGATTGTTTCCTGTATAGTGCGATTATCGACAGTTTGGAGCAGGTTTGGTGTTTACATGAGGAGTTCTTGCAGAGTTAAAGGTGGCTTGCGATGGTTGGCTTTTGGAGCCGTGTGCGCTGCGGCGGCGACTGTGAAGGCATCTTGGACCAATCCGGGTCCGACAATTGCGATGGCACCACCGGCCTCCACCTCCCAGCTTTCGCTATACGAGACCCTCGTCGGCACGAATTCGAGCGAGCTGACCACCAAGTTCCGGTTCAGCATTACCGACCCCACCATTAGTGATCTGAGCGGATACGTTGAAGACGGATCGACACTCACGCAGTACGGTAACCCATTTCATGGGCAAGCGAATTGGACCTTCCCAGTAAATCACCAATGGCAAAACGTTTTCAACGTGGACCACACGCGTCGAATCTTCTTGCTTGGTGCTTCCGTGCCACCGTCCGCGACCAGCCTAGCGTCCCTCAATCCAAAACCGTCATGGTTCACGCAGACTAGCACGTGGTTGAGCAGTGCGCTCACTTCAGATGCACTGGAGCTCACACCGGATTTAGATCGAATTCACACGTACGTCAATAACTTCAACTTCGGCGCATCGAACGCAGCGTACATTGACTTTGTGTTTGTCGTGTCGCATCGCGTCAGCTTCGACTGGACTCGCTACCGCGCGACCTTTACAAACAGTGTCCACCAGGATTACTTTACGCCCCCATCGACCTTGTTTCCGGGCTTTTACAGCCTTAGTGGGCAATCAACCACGTCGACCTCCATTGATACAATCACCTCCGAGTTCTGCCGACTAGAACAGAAAGTGCTCCGGGTCTACGCCCACAAGAATGAGATTTCGGATGCGTTCTCAACCGACACTCGCATCACGTTCGGCCAGCCGGATACAACCGGTTCTGTGCCCGTCCCCGATCCGAACGAGCCAAGCCAGCACGTGGATTTTTCGGCCTCTACTTACGAGGGGGGGTTGTTTATCGGTCAAGCTACTATGGCAAGCCCCCAACCCGACCGGAGCGGAAAGAGCATTGCACAAATCGTTGCACCTGTGGAATCAAATGGCACGAAGACAACCCTCGCTCGGGCCGTGACTCTATACAACCCCAATTACGCGACTGGTTTTGACTACGTGACAACCGAGAGGGATGTACATGCAGTCCACCCCAATACCACCAACCACACTCTCTCGCAAATCTTGGCAATGCCCAAGCGTTGGGGCACGAGATGGCCAGTCACGTTAAGCGACCCTAATTCCCAGATTCCCGGCGATCCGGCCCCTTTCTCTACCACACAGATGGCAGGTAAAAAAGCGCTCTACACCTGGCTAATGAGCCCAACCCAGGGAATTACGGGCAGTTCGCAACTAGTCGCTCTTTATTCCCACCAGCTCGGTCCTAACACCGCCGATTTGACCAGCTATCCATGGTGGCGCTACTTCCTTGGACCCAAATACTTCACTAGCGACGGGGTGCCCAACGGGCTAAAGCAAACAAGGCTCAAACCGCGTGCGTGGACCATCTCCTATTCACCGCTTTCAACAACGTCACCTGTTCTCTCCCAATACTATCAGTGGCCCTAATCAATGAGAGACCGCTCTTTACTCTGGATACTTGCCTTGGCAGCGGGAGCCGTCACGGTTTCGGTTGTTGTCTCAACACTTTCGCCGCGAAAGCCTGAGCGCCCGTTTTCCCTAAGCAATGAGGAGTTAGCCTCAGCGCAAGCGCAACCTGCTCCCATGATCGCAGAGCTCAAGCGGGAGATTGCGTCGGCGAAGCCAGCCGAAAGTGACATAGCCTCCCGGAAAATGATGGAGGTTGGGCATGCGCTGGCGAAAAAGAAAAACTTTGCTGACGCCAGGCAGGCGTTCCAGGTCATCGACGCTAACTACAAAGGCACAGGATCGAAGCACCCCGACTACGGCAGCATCCCCGATCAGGCAAAGTATCAAAGCATCGTTTGCCTCGTCGCCGAAGGCAAAACCGAGGAAGCGAGAAAGGAATTCAGGGCATTCATCAAAGAGCGGCCCGAGAGCAGCTTGATGGCTCTCGCGTTCCGACGCTTAGTTCGGCTAAACGGCGGAGTAGAAGATCCGAGCGACATCGCCCTCTACGAGACCTCGCTGCGCAAGCAGGAAGAGGCGACCCGGAAAGCGGTGGCGGCATGCGGTCCAAAAGTTATCGAACGGTATTTGCAATTCCACTTAAACAGGCCAACCCAAGGTTTGGAGCTCGTCAAAATGGCGCGCCAAACGGAAGAAGGCACTTCCATGCTCGACATGGTCCGCGCCCTAACCCAGCTGAAGATCGGCTCGGAATCACTTGAAGTTAACGCTGCTGACTTCGTGCGCCAGCGAGTCCCGTTTGTTTGGCTCAAAGCTGACCACTACGTTTTAGTTGAGAAAGTTAATCGTGACGAAATCCTGACGTACGACCCGCTCCTCGGCGGGACCCGCACCGAAAAGTCCCCCGCTCCCGACAGCGCGGAATTCCGCGCTCCTATCCTTTTGCTATCGCCCCATTAAGTTGCTACTTCTGAGGTTCCAATGATCAAGACGAACTCATTCATTTTCCGACTCGGCACCGCTATGGCGATGACGGGGATGACGACTCTAGCTATCCCCATGGCGGCGGTCGGTGCAGAGGCTCAGGATGCGATGGCCAAACACGCGAAGTCGGAGGCTGATGCTCGCGAAAAGCAGGCGAAACTTCGCCCTTCGCGGCCGTTGCTAGGGGCAGAGTTGCGAACCATGCGCGGGAAAGGGTCGCAGAACCCGTATCTCAGCGGCAGCGCAAAGTGGGGCATCAACATCGACGGCGTAGACATCACGACCGGAAACCTCAGCTTGAGCAGCACTGACCTTAGCTTCGAAGGCGGCTACGGTATTCCGGTCAACGTTACTCGAACCTATAGTGCAAACAACGGTGACGAAGGTCCGCTCGGCATTGGGTGGACGCTGAGCGTTGATTTGCGCTCAACTGCCGGGGGGTTGTTGAAGAGCGGTGGTGCTCCCGTGCGAAGCGTTCCGCTGGCGATGAAAGAGCGACCTTCGGATCAAGTTCGTGACTCGGTAAGCGGGATTGTTGGTGTGAACGAGCCAGTCAGCGCGATGCTTGGCACGGATGCGGGTGGCACTGAGCAAACGGTTCAACGCGATGTGGACGGCATCATGATGCCTCCTTCTTGGGACCTTAACGTTATTGAGACGGAGTACGAAACAGTCGTACTAGACGGGGGTGAGGAGTATCAAATCGCCAAATCCCAGACCATCACCACTCCCGAAGGTACGGTGTACACGTACGTTAAAAAGGGCGAATACGTGCGGAACACAGGCACTGCGGGATCGCCCGTCTACGAGGCCGGGGGCCTCGCTGACTTCCGCACGCCCAGCGAAGGAAATTCAACCCGCGAACCGAGCAACGTCCTGAAAATCGTGAGTGTCGAAGATCGGCACGGCAACGATACGACCTACACGTACTCTACAGATGACATTACATTCACGAAGGTGAACGGCATCGTCCGCGAGAAGAAGTTGAAAAGCATCTCCATGCCCGGAGGACGGGGCCTATGGTTCACCTGGGGCAATGGCACCAACGCACCGGTCAACCGGATTTTGAGTGTCAAGGATTTTGATACGGGCACTGGGCGAACGGCGAGTTATGGCTATGGCGAGTCGGTGAGCGGAAGTGCGCCCCTTTCAGCCCCGTCTGGTTACCTTTCGAGCGCAACGTCACCCGGCGGAAAGCTCTCCCGATACGGATATTACGCAGCATCGGTCGGATCGCTTTCAGCGACGGTACTTCATATCGTTCGCGATCCGCGCGGACTTGACACCACGTACCACTCGACAATCGCGAGCGTTAACGGACCAAGCGGTAACGCGGGGAACGGCGTATACACGTATCTCGCAGGGGGCCCCAATGGCATGAAAAAGCGATTCTATTTCATGCATAACGACGACACTAAACTTGGTCCCGATCCGCAGCCGACGTCGCCTCCGACTGTCCTGAACAATGTAGGGGTCGCCGTATACGACCCCATTGCTGCAGCATCCGGCGGGCTAATAAGTGCCAGTGATTACATCTCCCTGACCGCCTATGATTGGGCGCAAATAGGAAGTGGCCTTCCGTTCCCCTCAAGCATTGACCAAAGCCCATTCCTCTTCTTTAGGGCAACGCGGACGACAACCGGTGGAGTCAGCTCTCGCCCCGCTCCAGGGACTGATAAGATTTTCAGTGCGGCTTCTCAAAATCTGCTGTGGGAGGCCTCTTACTCAAACTACCAAGATAATGGGTCGGTTACAGTACTGCACGGAACCAGCAAGACCACTTGGTACAGTTTTAGAGGGCAGCCGTTGCGGGAGTTGGTCGAAGAGGGTAAACCGTACACATCGGATCTAGGCAACCAATCCTCGCCGGACAGAACTTTAATGACGGACTATGCCTACTGGGGGCGGGACAAGTACTTCCAGCAGAAAGCCGTTCGCGGACCTTTCAAAGTTGGGTCAACGACCGCCGCAAACGTGCGCTACAGCTTCACTGACTACTACAATGACCAAGCGGCGACCGGTAAGAAGGGCCAAACCCACAAGGTATATCGCACCGGGGTTGACAGCAACCTGAGCAACGGCTTTGAGTACATCCCGACCGGCACTACTGAAGTCAATATCACGAATCTTTCGGTGACTGCGGGAGTCGGCGAAACAGCTTGGAAGCGTACGATCAATCCGGTCAACAGCGCGATCCACGCCGCGGAATTCGACTACGACTCAAAGGGCCGGGCGATCAGCGTCAAGAAGCTCCAGAAAGTCGTCAGCGGAACACCAACGTACGTGGAAACGACCACGGCCTACGGCGCCGACGGCGGCACCACATGGGGGATGCCCACCAGCGTCATCGAAGATTACGGCTCAGGCAAGATAAATCGAACAACCACAACCGAAGAGTACGACCGCAGCGGGCGGGCCAAGGTTGTGACAGACGGGAATGGGCGCAAGTTTCAGACCGTGTACGACGCAGATGGCCTTGTCCTCTACATAAATCGTTGGTGGTCCGGGACGGGGTATGCGGCGCAAGTTGTCAACGAGTACACCTCCAGCGGGCAATTGCAGTTCTCCACGGATTGGACCCAGGTGACAGAGTCGCTCATTGAGTATGGCTCAGCAACTGACTCCAACGTGGGTAAGCGGGGGCAAGTCCTCACTGTTGATAATGCGGGCCCGAATGATGGTTATCGCGTTTCTTACGAATATGATGCTTTCGGTCGGCGGAAGGCCATGGAGACCGAGTGGGTTAATACGCCTCGCAGATTTGAATACCGTAACTATGTCTGGGTTGGGATGCCTGGGCAAGAACAGCCCGTTTTCACCAAACTGGTTGAGATGGAGAAGCCTGGGTCAACGTGGATTGCGAGTAAGGAGGAGTATCGGTACGTCTTCGACGCCACGGGGCGTATGATCTCAGCCCAGTTCGCACCGTCTCCCAGCCGTACCACCCGCGATTCGACCACAGATAGCTGGTACACCGCTACGGATCCAGCCGAATACTTTGCCTCGGCAGATTACGTCTATGACATCGGTGGGCGTCTCTCGAAACTGGTGAATAACTGGAATGACCGAGACGGGACGAGCTCTACCTATATACAAGCGCAGATTCGCGCTGCGGAGTACACGTACTCGGGAGACTATAAGTTGAGGTCTGCCTTTGCTCTGAAGGATCCTGATAACGCGACGATGTTTACGGAGACGTACGGTTACGACTCAAAGTTGGACTACCTGACCTCGGCCAGCTACAGCGACCAGTCGAGCCAGAACGGCACGTGGACTTATGACGCCGCAGGCAACCGGGCGAACAGTAGCTACACGTACGACAACCTGAACCGAATGACGGCGAGTCCGCACGGGACTTACACTCACGATGCAGTTGGCAATCGGCTCTCAAACACCGGTGGAAGTACGACTTACGTGTGGGATGAGTTCAATCGGTTGGAGCAATTGCAGGATGAGTTCGCCAAGACTAGCTACGACTATCTGCCAAATGGACTTCGCTCCACGAAAATTCAAGAAGAAATTGGAGAGGGATACATTTTCTCAGCCGGTTCAGGATTTTATGATCAGGAGTACTGGCAGAATCTTCCCACAACCCGGTATCGCTACGATGGGCAAATGACCTTAGAAGAGGATGTGACCTACGGCACATCGCCGAATGTGAAGGTCGACGAAACCCGATACACTCTTGGTGCGAGAGGCATTGAGAGCATCGTGGCAGAGCGAATTTCTGGTCCCAATGCAGGCGGTGTGACCACCGGAGTGGAATACCGTTCATTCCCGCTTTATGATGGTCATGGGAATATGATCGCCACGCTGACGCGAAACGGCACCAGCTATACAATTGGGGCGCAAAAGCGATACAACGTTTGGGGATCCGTTCGCACACAAACGCAAGGCTCCGCCATTCTTAATCCGAACAAAGCGTACTGCGCGAATTTGGGGCACACCCGCGATGAGGAGTCCAGCCTAATTTACATGCGGGCGAGGTATTACGAGCCCTGGACGGGGAGGTTTATTAGCGAGGATCCAGCGCGGGATGGAGAGAATTGGTTCGTATACTGTTCAAACAATCCGGTATCAAGAGCTGATTACGATGGCGAATCTTATCTGTCAGAGTCGGAGCTGAGCTTGATGCTGCAACAGTTAAGCCGGGCCATTGACGTCGCAGGGTTTAACGCGAAGGTTGTAGCTTCTGTCGCTTTGATTTCTATGCTTACCTGGCTAATGGCTGACAAATGCTTTGGAAGCCCAAACGACGTTGAATATACTCGGCGTGTATCGTGGATAAGGACATTTCAATCATCAGTTTCGAGCAATAAGACAGTTGAAGGAAGCGGCAGCGTAAAACAGAGGGCAAAGGGAGTAACTCAAACATACGCGATAATGTTGAAGCTAGCATTCTGGATACTTGACGGCGATCCCTTTTGGGACGGAGGAACACAATTGCCATGGTGACATCAGCATATAAGCGAGCCCTGCGGACGGCGTGTGACGACTTGCTGAATGCCTGCGAAGCGATAAAATCCGCGCTTCTGATATATTCAGATATTGAGCCATCCGCCCCCGGGGGATCTGTGCTGGCGGCATCAGAGGACGTGCTCACAGCACTGGCTGAAATGCTGAGAGTTAATGACCCACTTAGCCCTAGCGAGGCGATTGGAAAGCTGAATCCAGAACTGCAGACCTTCGTCGTTCAGTACTCCTCCGAGATCAAGTTTGGTGCCAATGATCACACTTATCAGCGCATTGACGACCTTGAAACTGCCGTCGTCGCCTGCCTGAAAGTGCTCGGACCACGTGATCCCGATGAATAACCCTGCCAGCTATGCTATCGAATTGTTAGCTATCAGCTTCTATTGACCACACGTGTGGCCGGCCGCTGTCGACATGGACTAAATCATGGAAGCTCTCTTTGCAATCGTTTTACTCGTGACGCTGGGTGGATTGTTGAAGTTTTTCTTCGCATATCGGGATTTCCGCAAGGGGAAATAGAGGGTCCCCCGGTCAAGTTGAAAGATAGACGAGCGGGCTGGTGAGGGTGAAGAATTTTCGCCGAAGGCCGTGCGTGTGGCATGAGTAGCGCGCGCTGAACACTCTCTGACCACAGCCTCTCGCGCGATACCCGTCGTGCTCAGCTACTTAACGTTGCCCAATGCCTGACAGCGCAGTGCACACTCCCGCTGCAGGACTAAAACTCTCTCATTAAATTAGGACCAGCTGTTTACCGCTTGTTCCGACTGGTTCAGTTCGTATTGTGCATTTAAGATGGGTCGCAATCATTCTGAGATCCTGATCTTGGTGCCCCCATAACTTTCTTGCTGCTGATTCCCAGAGCTCCCTGATCTCCTTTGGTGACAGGGACCAAATACGGGCCGCAAAGTCCAGAAAGGCTAATCTAGTGGCGGGATCCCCCAATGCGTTTAGCTCCCAGTGCCACAAGAGGTAGTCACAAAGTCCGGCTGTCCCGTGTTTTCCCTGGCCATACGGTTCTGGGTTGCTCTCGGCTATCTCTACGGCTTGCTTCAATCGATCCAGGACAAATGGACAGGACTGAGCGTGGAGACCAGAATCGTGTACTCGCTGACGGGCTTCGAAATCCCAGCTAGTCGATGTGACATTGTCCCAAAAGTGCTCTATTTTCTCCGGGGGACCATCCATCCCCTCCACGTATACAACTTTTGTCGCGCCACGTGCAGCCTGAAGATTGTGAACCAACTCTTCTGCCAGAGCAGACTCAAATTCAGATTGGTGCAACTCCTTCTTGATCCAGATTGCGACGTACTTGTCGACATCGGGCCGCGTAAGCGCGTGGTTAGCTGAGATCACTGGTACTCCCAATTCATCACTTGCATTTTCGAAAGGCGCCACCCTGAGCTGTTTATGGGGGAATGCCCGCTCTACCTCACGAATCAGCTCGTGCAATGGGGCTGGGATAGGGTGACCAAGAATGTCCATGAGTGCGGTTCAAGTGCCAGTCCAAGCTAGTTGCAAAATGGCGCGGTGCACTTTGTCGAATCCTATTTGAAAGGTTGTTCCGTCTGGAAAGGTGGGAGATCAATTGTGATCACCGTCAGTGTTAAGGACCAATTTAGCTGACTGCTTTGTAACGACACTGCTCAGCCAGACGACTTTCCACTCTGAAGCGGTCAGCGCACATATCCCACATCGGTAGGCGGTTTTCCTTAAGCTCGAATCCCCGCCCCCGAATTGTCTCGGCTCGGGCGTAAACCCGTGGCCATGCGGGCGCTGTCGCAACCCGTGTCGGCAGTGTACAGCGACTCCAGCGGGAAAAGAGGTGGACAATTTGAGGATTGCTCATATTGCCCCCCTTTGCTGGATTGCCAACAGCAAATGCAAGACAGAAACAGTGAAAATAACTCAGATTCGGTAGAGTATCGTCTACCTATGCCGCAGAAGGTAGATCTGCCAGCACACGTGGTCAAAGCTTTAGAGCAGGCTATGGTAGCGATAATTTTGCGCCGCCCCGTCGACACACTCGATGACAGTGACCAGTTCATCCACAGCGCCTTCCTCATAAGTCACCTTGATGCAGACTTTCTGATCACTGCAGATCATGTGATCGCAAATATTCTTGCGTGTAAGGAGCGGAACTGGTCTAGTTGGCTTACATCTGTCGCGTTTGCGATGCCCGATCCCCACCCTTTCGTTTTCAGAGAGGAGAACATGATCCGCTTTCCCAAAGTTGCGACCGATAGTTGGGCGGACCTCCCTGCAGAGTGGAAAAGGCTTAGGAATTGGGATCTCGCTGCGATGGAGTTGATGCCATTCGAGTCAGAGATGCTTCGGCATCTTGGACTTAAGCCGATGCCACTTCTCTTGAGTGCCGAGGAGCGTGAAGCATCTTTTATCGACGAAGAGAAAACCTACTTCGGCCTAGCTGGATTTCCAGAGTCGACCCAAAAGCTGAGCTCAAATCGGAAGCACTTCTCGTTCGACATGCTCATCGTCCAGGTCGATCCCCTTCGAACGGAAATGCCGTCATATCTGTTCAAACCTCGATGGGGCGGAGAGGTACGGCTTGAGTCGGTTGCCGGCATGAGCGGCGGCCCTCTTTTCGCATACGACGACAATTCAGTGGTCCTGGTTGGTGTTCAATCACACGAGTCGGACAACCGCGATCCCGACTTCGGACCGGCCTATTTGCGCGCGGTCGCCATCGATGTCCTTGTCGCCGTTTTGCAGCATAGCGCAGCGTGATCAATTATCACAGAAACAAGACTGTTGAGTTCAAATACATGAAACTAATAACAATCATATGTTTACCTCTCGCCTTACCTCGCACGTGCACTATTCCCGAGGTGTTGAAATGAGTGAGCGAGTCGAAATGAGAGTCAGAGTGAGGCACGATAGTGCGCCCACGCAGTTGGTTCCGGCGACCCTCACTCATGAGCCGGGGCAGGCTGTTGTTCTTCGCTTCGACGATTTTGATGCTGATTCTCCGCAGTGGCCCTTCCGCTCATTGATTGACCGTTTGATCGTCGAATCACCAGAGCCATGGACATTGTTTGATCTCATTGGTGCGGGCTCAACAATCGGAACCCTTGGCGCAGACGTCCGACTGCAAAGCCAATATGCGGTTCGCGGGGCACATGTCCACGGGCCGGTACCCCAAGCGAAGGAGATCAATGTCTACTGCCGAGGCTTAGGAAGCTGGGCCAGCAGTTCAGGCATCAAGACGAGCATGAATGAGGAGAGACCGGGCGACATTAACGTGGAGTATCGCTCGCCAAAATCTCATAAGTGGGAGTTGGGTAACGGAGTCCAACTTGAGTTGACGGTCCTAATGAACTTTAAGCGATCCTGGACTGCCGTGCAAAGGCTCATCATCGAGGAATATCCCTACTTGACGGTGACATCTGCCGAAATAGATTCCGTTGAAAACTTGATCCGGCATGTATCGAAGGCTCTCGGCCTTTTTGAGCTGTTGAGCGGGAATAGTTACGGGGTAGAGAAGGTTGATATCGTGCAAAGCGAAAGCGAAGTGCATGAGTTCTGTGCCGGGTTCAAGCTCCCTAAGCGCATGGAGTTCTCAACCTCGTCAGTCGTCGTCCCCTACAGCATCACGGTCAGTTGGATGGAAAGCGCACTCCAGCGATGGTTCCAACTGCACGAGTTACTTCCTCTAGCTCTCGATCTGTACCGCGGGTCAAACCACGGTACTGGCGGCGGTGCCGAACTTAGATTCTTCAGCGCCGCCTCTGCTTTGGAAAGCCTCCATGGAGCCTTAGTGCCAAATTCCAGCGAAGGGTCCTTTGCGGGACGGCTAAGAGAGCTTGTTGATCGCTACGGTACTTCTATCGGGCCCCTGTTAACCAGTCCTGAATGCGACGCCGTGGCCAAGACCCGAAACTTCATCGCTCACCAAAACGAGAAGAACAAGGCCAACGCGCTGCCAGGGCGAGAGCTCTTCACGTGGTCAAGGCGGCTATCGCTTACTCTTGAAGCAATTTTGCTCGCAGAACTGGGACTGCCCCCGGAACTACATGGCAACATAATTTCTAGAAGGAATTCGGGCTTGCGAAGTGGACAGTATGGGGAGCTTGTTCTTTGAAGTGTAAGCGATGTGATTGAGAGTTCACGCCTTGAGATCTAAATGATGTCGTTATAAGCCAAGGAGGCCCGTCCACGTAGGACACGAGCATATCACTGTACAGCCTTATCTGATCAAAAGATCAAGAACGGCGCATCTTGCGTCAGACATGTTTGCTAAATGTAGTGCTTGCATTCAGTCAGCAACATGGGTTCGACTTGCTTAAGTTCGGTGCACGGTAGACGGCACCCCCCAGTTCGAGACCGTCTAACGGGAGTTGGGATTAAATGCTGTCATAATGTCAGGGGATCAGGCGCAAGGACACTGAGTAATACATCTATGATCTGGGAATACACGAACATTCAGGTTGGCAATAAGTTCCACCCGGCCGAACTTGCCAGGATTATCTTCGAAGGAGCAAGAGGGGGCTATCGGCATCGAAGAAGTCGGAAAATCTCTACCATGAGGTTTAATTTGAGCGTTTTCAAAATAAGAGGGTCTTCCAAATGACACGTACGAGCAACCCAGCAGGATCAGTATGGCATCGGTGGGAGCCTCACATTCACACTCCCGGCACTATCTTGAATGACCAGTTCAAAGGTCTTAGCCTTGACGATTATTGCAAAGCCTTGACCGCATGCGACCCCTCGATCCGCGCAGTAGGAGTGACAGACTATCTTTCCATCGATCAGTACGAAGAATTGGTCAAGAAAAAGCAGGAAGGCAAGTTACCGCAGGTCGATTTATTGTTCCCAAACGTTGAAGCTCGGCTCGACGTTGCTACCGGCAAGGGAAGAGGTGTTAATATTCATTTGCTCTTTTGCCCAGATGATCCGACACATGCGACTGAGATACGCCGATTCCTAGGCCACCTTAAGTTTAGGCATAAGGGCGAAAACTATTCATGCACCGGTGCCGACCTAATCAAGCTGGGAAGAGCTGTGGACCCAACTGTCGACCATGATGCCAAAGCCCTTGGAGTTGGAGTAAATCAGTTCAAGATCTCAATTGAGGGTCTTGAAGATGAATTGAAGACCAATGTATGGGCACAGCAGAACTTGCTGATTGCAGTCGCCGCATCGAGCAACGATGGAGTTTCGGGCGTTTCAACACCTGACCAAGCATTCGACGCCACACGAACCAATATCGAGGCTACTTCGCACCTGATCTTCTCTGGAAATCCCAAGGACGCCTTGTTTTGGATAGGCAAAGGGAAGTTAAGTGCAAGTGAGGTTTCGAAGAAATACGGATCGCTGAAACCATGTGTTCACGGTTGCGACGCACACTCCATGGACAAGGTGGGTAGGCCGGACGAAGACCGCCTGTGCTGGATCAAGGGGGACGTGACTTTTGAAACTCTCCGCCAGGCATGCATTGAGCCTGAGGAGCGAGCGTTCGTAGGCAAGAGTCCTAAGAGGGGCGGGTTGGTCGGCCAGACGATCACAAGTGTGCGGGTAACGAACGCATCGTGGATGATCCCGAACGAACTGCCGTTGAACCCGGGCCTTGTAGCCATTATCGGTGCAAGAGGCTCAGGAAAGACAGCTCTGGCAGACTTCTTGGCTGTGGGAGCGTATTCCATGAGCGCACATGTGAATGAGCGATCCTTTATACGCCGTGCGAGGGGCTTTCTCAATAAGTCAACCGTAACGGTCAAATGGGAGAGTCTAGAAGAGACAAACGGGAGCCTTTCTAGCTTTGAGTCCGATGAGGACTGGGAAGAAGGGCGAGTCCAGTATCTTTCACAACAGTTTGTGGATGACCTTTGTTCATCAGAAGGGGTGACCGACCGACTCCTTGACGAGATAAAGAGAATCATCTTCGTATCTCATCCTGAGGCGGAGAGGGAAGGAGCAGATGACTTTGAAGCGCTTTATTCGATCCGATGCAGTAGCATTCTTGAGGAAAGGGAGAGGCACGAATCGGAACTAGGGCGATTGACCGACCAATTTCTTCAGCAATGGAAGCTGAAACAGACCGTTCCCGAACTTAACAAGAAGATTGAAGAACTAATTAAATCCATTGATCAGGACATAAAGGACAAGGGCCGACTCGTCTCCAAAGATCAGGATGCGCGGCTCAAACGACATGAAGAACTTCAGATAGCCCTTGTCAATAGAAAATCGGCATGGGAAGTAGAACAGAAGAAAATACGTGCACTCAAGGGGCTCCAATCCGATCTGATCCAATTTCGAACAAGGACTTCGGTCGCCTTTTTGGACGACCTGAAAACTCATCGGACAGATAGCGGACTGACCTCCTTGGATTGGCCCCTGTTCTTGCCTACAATCTCTACCGATGCGGATGAGTTGATCCTACGAAACCTAGAAGTAGCTACCAAGCTCGCTGGTCAGATTTATGGCGAACCTGTTTCCGCACAACCTGATGACAAGCTAAATGATCCTCTGATTCAGGAAAAGGTTGGCCTCTTGACCTTCTCGGTTTCCTTACTTCAGGCAGAAAGTGACCGATTGGCAAAATTGATCGGAGTAGACCAGTTGAACGCAAAACGCTTCGCTAGTCTTACTCAAAAAATTCAGCTTGCGCAAAAGCAACTGGAGGGTCTGAAGACTCAGCTTGCCACCGCACAAAAGGCAGATGAAGAAATCAAGAAAGTCTCGGTAGGTCGCCGTGAAGTCTATTTGCAGGTGTTTGACTCATTTATAGAGTTGCAATCGGAGCTATTGAAACTATACGCACCGCTGAGCAACTCCCTCGATTCGGAGGAGGGCGCCCTTGGCAAACTGAAGTTCGTTGTACGGCGGATTGTTGACATTGAGCGCTGGGTCGAACACGGTGAAAGCCTGCTCGACTTACGAAAGGACGGCCCATTTAAGGGGCGTGGGACCCTGCGAGCAGCTACGTTACAAGAATTGCTACCCGCTTGGGAATCTGGGGACCCGGCGACCGCCGACAAGGCGGTAGACGCATTTATCGAGAAGTATAGGGAGGATATTCGCTTCCACAAACTTGATTCATATAATTCACAGGAGTGGGGCGCGAGGGTTTGGGAGTGGCTACTCGGCACGGATCACATCACTGTCACATATGGGCTCCAATACGGTGGTGTTGATATCGAGCGACTTTCACCTGGTACAAGGGGCATTGTTCTATTGCTCCTCTATCTTGCGATCGACAAGGATGATATCCGCCCCCTCATTATCGACCAGCCTGAAGAAAACCTAGACCCGCAGTCAGTATACGAAGAGCTAGTGCAGAGATTCCGGGAAGCTCGGCTTCGAAGACAAATTATTATCGTTACCCACAATGCAAACCTCGTCGTCAACACTGACGCTGACCAAGTGATTGTCGCCACCGCCGGTGAGCACGGCCCCCGTCAATTGCCAGAGATTCGATATGAATCCGGAGGGCTTGAGAGTGAGTACGTCCGTAAAATGGTTTGTCAAATCCTCGAAGGCGGGGAAGAAGCATTCCGAGCAAGGGCTCGCCGTCTGCGCGTTTCATTGCCTTAGACTGAGTGAGCTATGGCGAGTCTTCCGACAGCGATACCAGATTGTTCAGAGCCGCCAGTTGCAGGGACTCGAAGTCACCACATTCATCGAGTAGGTCACAAATCCACTCGGAGATGCGAGGTAGGTATGACAATACGAGGAATTCGCCCAACAAATAAACTGTTCCATCATGGTGTCTGTTGAATACGGGGCGATTCATTCGTGAAAACCACGCTCGATCCGTTTGCAGATCTGGGGAGGTCGCCAACCAACCTGGTTCGACTGAACCAGCAGCCGTGCCCCACCCTGGAGCCAATCGATGTGCGAGATTATTCCTAAAAACACTCCAAAGATTGTCGAAGTGTGTCGCTGCATTTGAATAGCCGAGAGTGATGTCTAGTTCCTTTTCAACGTCTGTATCGAGTGCTAGGATGCACTCTTCCACGTTTTTTGGAGATCCAATCCGAAGGGTATTGAGCTGAAGACTTTTCAGTTTCGTTTTCGAGGTCTTGGACGTTTCGCAAAATGCGTCTCGCTCTTTGAACAGTAAATCGACGTCTTGTTTTGTGACTATAGCGGCCTTTTTTCGAAGACAGGCTAAAGTTATGGCCAACGATTCCAGAAGAACTACGCCGGCCATCGCTGAAAGAAAGGTTCCTCCTCCGAGCTCGCTGAAATCTGAGCTCAATGCTCTCAAATCTTTCGATGATTTCGCCCTCATAAATGTGTGGACATCAGCCACCGCAAAACCAACTCTAGTCTTGATCGCATTTTTTACTTGATCGCGAAGCTGATCCGGACTCTTCATCTTGATTGAAATTTACGCGGTTGCGCTCGCTCACCGGTCAGATTAGTTCCGACATTTTGCTCAGCTGGATGGGCACATAAGTCTCTTGAAGTCTCTCGGCGGTATCCCGCATCGCCCCATCCAGCACGTGTCCATAGAGATTTGAAGTGAGCGCAATCTGTGAGTGCCCTAGGTAACGGCTTACCTGGTGGAGATTGAGTCCGGCCATCAGCATAAAAGTTGCAGCTGAGTGTCGAAGCGAATGCATACCTGTGCGGGGAAGACCTGCCTTCTCAAGCGCAAGGTGCAGGTAGCCGTTGACGTATTTAGGATCGAAGGGACGCCCCCACGGGTTCAAGAACACTAAGTCAAGCTCGTTCTCATACCCCTCATCTTCTAAGCGGTTGCGTTCAGAGCGCACCACTTCAAGCGAATGCCCGACCAGTGGCATCGTCCGCACACTTTTTTCAGTTTTGAGCGGCTTGAGCATGAGCTTTTTGCCCATCCGCTGGAGCTGAGACGAGACAAGGATACTCTTGTGTTTGAGGTCAACACCGCTCCACGTTAGGCCGGAAACTTCTCCAATCCGCATGCCGGTGGCAAGGGTGAACTTGACCAAATTCTCAATTGGAGACCCTTCCAGGACGATCAGCAGTTTCTGAACCTGCTCAGCATCGAAGTACACCTTCTGACTGCGCCTCACCTTCGGGGCGAACGTCTTCGACACCGGATTGTCATGCGCTTCGCCGTACTTCATCGCAACGCCATAGGAGGCCCGTAAGGTACGTCGTACAGCCGCGATGGTATTCGCAGTCGCCCCGTCATCTTCGATGGCCTTAAAGAGCCTCGTAACGTCCATTGGCGTTAATCGCTGAAGGTCTTTCCGACCAAGGTAGGGCTTGATCCTGCGCTCCGCCATGAGCCGGTAGAACTGATACGTTTTAAGTTCGCGGTTGGGCTTGACGTGTTCTTCCAACCATACGTCCAGCCACGATCCGACCGTGTGGCCGCGTCGATCTGGAATCGGGCGTCCCGCAACTAAGAGAGAGTTCAACTCATTCAGTGCCTTGACAGCGTCTCCCTGAGTTCGGCAACTCACTTGGCGGTACTTCGGACGGCCCCCTTCGGTAAACCCGTCCTGCACCTGGGCAACATATTTCTTGCCGCGCTTAAAGATGCTTCCAGAGCCTTTCTCTCGTCTTCCTGTTCGCGGCATTGCTGCAGTTTATCCTAAAGTGCTGCAGTTTATTTGCAGTTTACGGGGCGGTGAACAGTGGTCAAGAGTGGGCTTCTGTGGACCTTATGAGTTCAAGCAGTGAACCTACACAGACAGATTGGGACAGCGGCGGATTTGAAATTCTGATTCTCTTAATCAGCGGGTCGTAGGTTCGAGCCCTACACGGTCCACCACGAAGTTCAAACGCCCCTCCAATTAGAGGGGCGTTTTTCTTTTCGAGCTAGAACCGGTAGGAGAGACCCACCGTGATGTAGTTAACCCAAGCGAAATTCTTGACCCTGGGGACGTCGGCACCTCCCTCAAGAATTCGGTACCCAAGAAATCCGGTGGTACTAGAACTCAAATCGCGCTTGACTCGAAAGCTAAGGTCAATGGCGCGGCCAGGGCCTCCAGCTAACCCGTCCAACTCCACTTCGTACTGGAAGCCGTGCGAGATGGCACCTTCCCCATAGATGTTCAGGAGTGGAACAAATCCGATGTTGCGCTCCGATGCGACGGCTGATCCTTGCTTCAGGCCGATCTCGGCATCGCGAATTTTGAGAGTGCCGCCGATGCTCCAATCGCCTTTCCAGGGCTTACGGTAGGTTAGGCGATAACTATTGAACTGATAGACGGCGTCTACCGCCCCGACATCGAATTGGACACCGTCGAAACTCGTGGGCTCGTCGAAAGTGCCCCGACCGCTCTGCCGGAAGGGCGCGTAGAGAAGCTTCCAGGTTCCACCGACGTTGTCCTGATAGGCAACGGTGACTCGACCAAAGGTTCTCCAACGCTTGCCCAAAAGGTCGGCAAGATCAACTGTAGTGCCGGTGGCGTTTGGAACTCTAGCGGCGTTGTATCGGCTCAAGGTGAGCCCAGTTTCGAACTCTACGGTCCAGCGGGAGTTGGAGTCCTGCGCGCGGACGACTGAGGCTAGGGCAAGGATAGGTATAGCGGCAAGGCGAAGATTCATGGGTGATGGGAGTCTACGCAGGATTTGATGGGAGCCTCAGCATTGGGGGCGAAAGCAATGCCGGAATCCAAATCATCAATTGCGAGAGAGAAAAGACCCCAGATTCGTCGCCGTATTGGCAAAAATGCGCAATATTTCAGCAAGGGCATCTATCTAAAAATTCTTCGGCGAGTTGTTTCCTAGTCGCCGTCGGCCGTGGGCGATTTCAGCACGCAGTAACTAGAGAGTGCGGGAGCCTGATCGGATAGTCCCTGCGTCAGCGTTTTTGCTGTTTATAAATGATGTCGAAATAGCTGCCACCTCTGGCCCGGCTGGCAAATTGCTCTCGATAAAACTCTTTGTAGCCGTGTTGCATCATAAACGCTTCAATATCAGAAAGCTGGCAACACCCTTCGTACGACTCAAAGTCCGGTACCTCGATTTTGATGAACTTAAAGAAGGGAAGCAGTGGGATACTCCCTTGTAATACGAGTAACTCTGATCCTTGCGTGTCAATGGTCAGTGCAGAGTATTTGGCCGCCTCAACGTTGTGCCTTTCGTACAATGTCGCTAGCGTTATACTTTTCAGATTTATCGTGGAGGTGAAGTCCACGTCTGGCCAAATATCTCGATGCTCCTTCAAATCCAAGATTGATGAGGAGGCTCCCTCGTTATTAGACACGTGGAAGTCGTAGTCCTTATCGTCGACGTCTGTAACAAGCGCGTGGATGGCAATCTGGTCGCTGTAATCTCGAAGGTTTAAACTCAACTGTTCAAATACGTCCGGGATGGGTTCGATCCAGATGACATGGAGCCCGTGAGCGCGGTACGTACTGCGCTCTTGGCCAGTGTTCGCGCCCACATGGACGATTCCACGGATATCCTCTAGGTAATCGGTGGAGTTCCTCCTCACCACTTTTCGAATCGGACGGAGAAGATCTTTCAGCTTACTGACAATCACAGTTGCAATACCTGGGGACAAATTGTTGTCCCTCAATCTATTGTACAGGAGATAGTGTCAATTTCCAACACTTTTTAGCAATAATCTTTTGCTCCATGTATTATTCGCAGCTTAGGCAATGCGACGGTCAACAGCCACTTGACCGAGCCGGTCCAAGAGCCAACTGCCCGATGGCTGGGCGATCTATACCGAAGACTTAGGATGCAGTCTCCCTAAACCACAAAATCATGTCGGTCTCTGGGAAAGCCACCAAACCGGCGGCATCGGCGAGGCCGCGGAGGTGCCCCCGGTGGTAGCTGCCGTGGTTGAACACGTGGTGGGCGATCTCGGAAACCATGTGGAAATGCGCTTGGCCCATTCGCTCGTAACTGGCATAGGCGTTAGGGTCGCAGTTCACCAAGATGTCGCGCCAGGCGGCATAGAGGCGTTCAAGCTCGGTAGCGAGGTCGGAGGAAGGAACACCGGCTTCCTCCTCGCTCATCACGCGGATTAGCCAGTTTTGCTGAGCCATCAGGATGTGCCCGAAAATCTCAGTCGCGTGGGCGGCGTTGGGCATCTGGGGCAGAACCGCGAGCCAGCGCCGATTGGCCCAAAGATCGTAATCCTGAAGTTCGAGCAATGCCTCGCGTGTCATGGGTTTATTGTGGCTCTCCGAATCTTCCCCTCGCCGCGGGGCTCCGTTCCGGGCTCCCCCTCGCCGAAGGAAGAGGGGGCCGAGGGGAGAGGAGTGCAGTCTTGCGGGGCGTGAGGACTCATCCGGGGTCTAGCTTTGTTGGTCCGTTAGCTTCCAGCTCTTGGACGCGACGCCAGATGTGATCGCCAATCTCCACCAAACGGCTGTCATCCCATATTTCGTTGCTCGGAATGCGTATGATCTCGATGCCCTTCGCATTGAGTTGTGAGTCGCGCGTTGCATCGTCGGACGGGTTGTGTTGCTCTCCGTCCAGTTCAATATTCAGCTTGAGCTGAGGGCAGTAGAAATCAAGCGTGAATGGAGAGATCGGGTACTGCCGCCGAAAGCGGACCCCCATTTGGTCTCTACAGAGAATGGTCCAGAATCGCCTTTGGCTTCGACTCGCCTCATTGCGCAGTTGATTTGCGCGGGCCCAGTTGGGCTTGCCTGGCATTGAGCATTGTTACCTCAACGTTGAGGCCAGAATCTCCCCCTCGCTCACGCGGACCGACCGAGCAGGAAACTGGTGGTATGCGCCCTTCTCCCCCAACCCCCTCTTCCCTCCGGGCGAGGGGGCTATGAGGAGTGCCGCCTTGCGGGGCGAGGGGGTTTATGAAGGTGACTTCCAGTCGAACTCCACCGGCACACCAGACATTCGCCCATTGAGCTGGCCCTCGCGCACTGCCCACTTGCCCCGGAGGAATACGTGTTCGATCCGTCCGTGAACCGTCATCCCTTCAAACGGACTCCATTCGCACTTGCTCTGAAGCCAATCTGAGCCGATGGTCCATTCCGCGTTGAGATCCACGATCGCGAGATCGGCATCGAAACCCTCGGCGATCTGGCCCTTGCGGAGGATTCCGTAGAGCTTGGCGGGGTTCTCGCAGAGCATTTTGACCAGCAAGGTCAACGGCAACTCGCCCCGGTGCACCCATTCCAAGAGGACCGGCAGCATGGTTTGCACACCCGGCATGCCGCTCGGACTCTCAGGGTAGGGAAGCGCCTTCTCGAACTTGGCGTGGGGCGCATGGTCGCTCCCGAAAACATCGAACAAACCGTCCTTGACGGCTTGCCACAGGGCGACGCGGTGGACTTCGGTGCGCACCGGCGGATTCATCTGGGCGTAGGTGCCGATGGTCTCGTACGACTCGCTGTTGAGCGTGAGGTGTTGCGGGGTGACCTCGCAGGTGGTTTTGAGGCCCTTCCGTTTGGCTTCCGCGATGAGGGGGAGTTCATCGCGGGTTGAGACGTGCAGGATATGGACCGGGTGGCCCGTCTCTTCGCTGATACGAAGGACCCGTTCGGTGGCTAAGCGGGCGCACTCCACATCGCGGCGGATAGGGTGTTCGCGGACGTGCGGGTTCTCGCTGCGCATCTTCTTGCGCTCCAAGAGTCTGGGCTCGTCCTCGGCGTGGATCGGACACCGTTTGGTGCAGTGGCTCAACACCCCACGCAGGGACTCATCGTCATCCACCAAGAGAGGGCCGGTTGAGCTGCCCATGAAGATCTTCACGCCCGGGGTACCGGGGAGCATTTCCAGCTCCGCTAGCTCTCCAATGTTGTCCTTTGACGCGCCTACAAAGAAGGAGTAATCGCACCAAGCCCGCCCCTTCGCGCGGTCGAGTTTGTCTTCGAGCGCTTCGCGGTTTGTGGTGGTTGGGTCGGTGTTGGGCATCTCGAAGATCGAGGTGATGCCCCCCATGATCGCCGCGCGGGTACCGCTCTCCAGGTCTTCTTTGTGCTCCAGACCAGGTTCGCGAAAGTGCACTTGGGTGTCGATTCCTCCGGGCAAAACATGAAGACCCTCAGCTAAAAGCGTTTGATCACTAGTTGCGTCGCGGAGGGCTCCTACGGCGAGAATCTTGCCATCGGAGATCCCGATATCCCCCTGAACCGTTTCGTCGCCAGATACGATCATCCCCCCTAAGATTCTGAGTTCGAAGTGCATCCCATGGTTTTACCGTTTCGTACACAGCTTTAACCGGGGAACTCATTGATCACACCATAACATTTGTCCGACTCAAATTCGGATCATAGCCCGTCATTTATTTTAAGTAATACCCTCAGGATAGCCGTGCCCAACTCAACTGAATCACTGTCGCGTCGTTCCCTATTCTCGAACCCTAGGGCGATTTTAACTGCTCTAATGGGGGTGGCAGGTGCCACTCAGACACTTGCTGTTCCCCGCACGAGTTCGTTAAACTGGGACAACCCTAGCTACCGAGTGCTTCGACGCATGGGTTACGGCATCACTGACTTTGAAATCGCTCAGCTTAATCAGGGCGGAATTCCGGGTTACGTAGGTCGTCAGCTCAAACACAAGTCTGTTAGCGACGGCAGCCTTGAGACGATTGTGCGAATTCATTGCCCGTTGCTGAGGAGATCGGTAACTCAGTTGATGCGAATGAGCAACGACGAGGCAATGAGTCAACAACTCGTCGCGATGTCCATGATGCGACCGGTGCTCTCAAAGCGCCAGGTTTACGAAAGAATGGTCGAGTTTTGGCTCGATCATTTTAACATCAGCCTTGAGAAGGTCGAAGTCGCAATGCTAATTCCCTACGTTATGGCCGTCCGCGAAAACGCGATGGGTAGCTTTTTGACCTTGTTAAAGGCTACAGCAACTTCGCCGGCAATGATGATGTATTTGGACAATTACGTCAACTATGGTACGAGCCCAAATCAGAACTATGGACGAGAGCTCCTGGAACTCCACACGCTAGGCGTTGATGGTGGGTACTCCCAGGAGGACGTCATCCAATGCGCGCTTTGTTTGACCGGCTGGACGATCGAATTCGATGATTCGAAATCGAATTTCGGCGCGTTTAAGTTCGACTCAACCGCCCATGCCAATGGTAATAAGCAAGTTTTAGGACGTACGATCACCGCGAGTGGCAGGGCCCAAGGTGAAAGGTTATTGGAGATTTTGGCTACGCACCCGAGTACCGCCCGAAACATCTGTCGCAAGCTCATTCGCTGGTTTGTTGGGCCTGCTGTGCCGCCTGATCTCTTGGCAGCAGCAAGCGCGAGATTCCTAACAACCAACGGCAGCATTACTGAGGTGCTAAAGGTCATTTTGCTCTCGCCGTCTATCGCGGCTTCACCTCCAAAGTTAAAACGCCCCTTCCACCTCTTTGCCTCGGCGGCTCGGGGAACGGGAATGAACAAATGGAATGTGGCCCAAATGACCGAGGGCCTGTACGATCTTGGCCACTTCCCATTTCTCTGGGGTCCCCCCAATGGGTATCCCGATACAACCGCATATTGGTCGGGCGGACTGTTGGCTCGAATAAATTTCGGATTCGACCTTGCTGTTGACGCATATCAGTCCAAGATTCCCCTGAACAACTTTCGGGGCGCAACAGCTCTCTCGGTGTCACAGAAACTCGAAAAGCGCCTCTTTGCCGGCGAGCTGGCATCCAGTGACCAATCCATGATTCGCTCAATAGTCGCCGAGAATCCTGCCGACGACAACGTGATCCGTGGAGGGATCGCTCTGGGTTTGGCCTCCCCAACTTTCCAATGGTATTGATATGAGACACCAAGCTTGCCGCGAATACGAATCTCTCACCCGGCGCTCAGTTCTGAAGGGCTCTGCCTATGCGCTTGCCGCAGCAGCCCTTGCTCCCGGCTGGTTGCCGCAAGTAGCGTACGCCAGCGGAGGCGCCGTGCGAGACGTAGTCGTTACCGTCTTCCTGCGTGGAGGAGCCGATGGCTTGTCCTTGGTCCCGCCCCATGGCGATTCCAATTACTATAATCTCAGGCCGACCCAGGCTGTCCCTCACCCGTCTAGCGGCCATTCTCAAAAGGCAGTGGACCTCAACGGTTTCTTCGGACTCTCTGCCGCGATGTCGCCGCTGAAGGGAGCTTACGACGACCAAAATCTCGCGATCATTCACGCGGTTGGTGCGGAAAATTGGTCGCGCTCCCACTTTGACGCCATGAAATGGATGGAGACTTCTTCGCGGGAACTCGCGGTGAATACTGGTTGGTTGGGTCGACATTTGAGCATGACGCCACCAATGAATTCTTCCACTGATCTTAGAGGCGTTAGCATGACTTACGGAATCGCAAGAATTCTTGCCGGTGGGGACAAGACCTTGCCCGTCCCATCGCCCGACGATTTTGGGTTCCAGTGGGTGCTAAAAGAGAACCCAGAATTGCTCGAGTCTTTGAGAAGCGCTTATAACGCTCAGGAGAACGAGTTGAAAGCCGTTTTTAATGACACAGTGCACACCATCAGCCTGCTTGAGGCGATCCAGTTTGGTGCCTACACCACTTCGGGAACGCGTCAGTATCTCGAAGACGATCTTGGAAGGACCATGAAGGCTACGGCTGCCTTAATGCACGCCAACGTCGGGATTGAGGCCATCCATATTGACGTCCCAGACTGGGACACTCACGAAGGGCAAGGAACGGTAGACGGTGACCTTGCGGCTCGGATGACGACCCTAGCGGGAAATTTAGCCGCGCTCTACGACGATCTGCTCGCCAAGGGCATCACGCGATGGACTCTTGTTGTCCATTCCGAATTTGGTCGTACGGCAGCCGAGAACAACAGCGGAGGAACCGATCACGGAACGGGCGGCGCAATGTTTGTCATGGGGCCGAGTGTCAACGGCGGACAGGTCTACGGAACCTGGCCGGGCCTAGGACCAGATCAGCTCTTCGAGAATCAAGACTTGGTGGTCACGACCGACTACCGTTCGGTCCTATGTGAGATCGTGACGAGGCGCCTTTTGAACCCAAATATCGGCGCACTGTTCCCAGGATTCTCTCCGACTTATCTGAACATCCTCTCTGCTTAACCCACTTTGGTCCTTTGAGTGGAACCCAACTGGTATAATGTCCGTTACCTTAGTGTAGAGCGCTCAAGTGGTTTGACTCCGCTTCAGTCATCAAAAGGGAGAACAGCAGAATATAATGTCAAGAACAGTAGGGATCGACTTAGGCACCACGAACTCTGTCGTGGCCGTGATGGAAGGCGGGGAACCGGTGGTGATCGCCACCGCTGAAGGCACGCGAACGCTTCCCAGCGTTGTGGGCTTTAAGACCAATGGCGAACGACTCGTAGGCGTTACCGCGAAACGCCAAGCCGTGGTGAACCCAGAAAACACCATTCAATCCATCAAACGATTTATGGGCCACAAGTTCAGCGAAGTTTCCGAAGAAGCTTCCCGCATGGCTTACACCGTGAAGGAAGACAAGAAAGGGAACTGCGTGGTCAATGTGCCCGCCGTCGGCAAAGAATTTACTCCCGAAGAGATCAGCGCAATGATCCTCCAGAAGCTCAAGGCGGACGCCGAAAGCTACCTGGGCGGCGCGGTCACCAAGGCGGTCATCACCGTTCCGGCTTACTTCAACGACAGCCAGCGCAAGGCAACCAAAGACGCCGGGCAAATCGCTGGACTTGAGGTGCTTCGTATCATCAACGAGCCGACCGCGGCATCACTCGCTTACGGCCTCGACAACAAGGCGAATGAGACCATTCTGGTGTTTGACCTTGGTGGTGGTACGTTCGACGTTTCGATCCTCGATGTCGGTGACGGCGTGTTCGAAGTTCGCTCCTCGGCGGGGGATAGTCACCTCGGCGGCGACGACTTCGACCAGAAGATTGTCGAGTGGCTCGCCTCCGAGTTCCGCAAGGACAACGGCATTGACCTCCTGCAACAGCGAGACGCCCTTCAGCGACTGCGAGAGGCCGCTGAAAAGGCGAAGATTGAGCTCAGCTCCCAGGTCTCGGCCAATATCAACCTGCCGTTTATCACGGCGGTGGATAACCAGCCGAAGCACTTGGACTACAACTTGACCCGCGCGCAGTTCGAGCAACTCTGCAGCGATCTGTTGGCGCGAATCAAGAAGCCGGTCGAGCAAGCGCTCGAAGACGCAAAGGTGAGCACCGGCGACATCAACGAGGTCATTCTCGTAGGTGGCTCCATCCGAATGCCGATGGTCCAAGACCTCGTGCAAAAGATGATTGGTAAGGCTCCTAACAAGAGCGTTAACCCTGACGAAGCTGTCGCCATCGGTGCTGCAATTCAAGCCGGCATCCTCGGCGGCGAAGTGAAGGACATCCTCCTCCTCGACGTCACCCCGCTCAGTTTGGGCGTGGAGACTCAGGGCGGAATTTTCGACAAAATCATTGAACGCAACACAACCATTCCAACCAAGAAGAGCCGCGTCTACACGACTGCGGTCGACAATCAGCCCGAAGTTGAGATTCACATCCTCCAAGGCGAGCGACCGCTGGCCCGCGATAACAAGTCTCTCGGCCGCTTCCATCTGGCCGGAATTCCGAGCGCACCCGCTCGAGTCCCGCAAATCGAGGTCACATTCGACATTGACGCGAACGGCATCCTTCAGGTTAGCGCGAAGGACAAGGCGACCAGCAATGAGCAGCGGATTACGATTACGGGCTCGGGCTCGCTGAATCGCGACGAAATTGACCGCATGGTCGCTGAGGCAGAAGCCAACGCCGCCGCGGATAAGGAAGCTCAAGAGCTGGCGGAACTAAAGAATCGCTCAGAGACCCTGTGCTTCAACACCGAGAAGACCCTTCGGGACAACCCAACGATCTTCAGCGAAGCCGAAAGGACGACGATCGAGGACAAGGTCCGCGACCTCCGCCTCGCGGTAGGCACCGACGTGATGGCCGACATCAAGAATGCGTTCGACGCCCTTGAGTCGGAGAGCCATCGCCTTGCCGAAGAGCTGTACAAGAACAACGCGACGCCAACCGAAGAAGGCCAGGCTGAAGAGCCGGTCGGAGCGGGAGTCGGCGCTTCGGCGGACGGCGACGTCATTGACGCCGAGTTCAAGGAAGACAAGTAAGGCGCAACCGCCTTAGTAAGCACCCCAGGGGTTTTTCCCTGGGGTGCTTTTTTTTGTCATCGGAAGTTGTGTAAACTAGTTGACGTATGACTACCTGCACCTCCGTCGGGCAGATTCTCAAGCAGACCTGGGGCTACGATGCGCTGCGTCCTCTTCAGCAAGAAGTGGTAGACGCGGCTCTCGCCGGGAAGGACGCGCTGGTGGTCATGCCCACCGGTAGCGGGAAGAGCCTCTGTTTCCAAATCCCGCCCCTCGTGGATGGATCGCTGACCGTGGTCATCTCTCCGCTCATCTCGCTGATGGCGGATCAGGTGCACAGCCTTCATGTGGTCGGTGTTCCCGCCGCCGCGCTAAACAGCTCGCTTGACGCCGCTTCAGCGAGAGAAGTCGAATCTCGCATTGAGTCCGGCCAAATCAGGATTCTGTATGTCTCGCCGGAGAAGATGGCGACCGATAGCCTTCGAACGCTTCTAAAGCGAGCGAACCAAGGACGAGGTGTCGGACGGTTCGCCATTGACGAGGCGCACTGCATCTCCGAATGGGGCCACGATTTTCGGCCCGAGTACAGGATTTTAAACACGATCCGTCGCGACTTCCCCGATGCCCCGATTCACGCCCTCACCGCGACCGCCACCGTCAAGGTGCGAGAGGACATTCTCCGCCAGCTCAAGCTTCGCGATCCCGAGGTGTTTGTAGGGTCGTTTGATCGGCCTAATCTGACCTTTCGAGTCGTTCCACGGTCTAATTCTGCCGCGCAAGTTTCCGAGATCATCAAGCGGTATCCGAACGACGCCTGCATCGTGTATTGCCTGAGTCGAAAGGACACCGAGACCCTCGCCGCTGCGCTCAACCACCTCGGCATTCCGTCGCGGGCGTACCACGCGGGCCTCGACAACGCCGTGCGCGCTCAGATCAGCCATGAGTTTGCGACTGAGAAGGTGAACGTCGTCGTGGCCACCGTCGCATTCGGCATGGGCATCGACCGGAGCAACGTCCGCGCCGTCATTCACACCTGCCTCCCCAAAAGCATCGAGTCGTATCAACAAGAAACGGGCCGCGCGGGGCGAGACGGGCTGGAATCGGAATGTGTGCTGCTTTACACGGGCGGCGATGTGGTCCGTATTGAGCGTTTCTTCGAAGGCGGCGATCCCGCGCACGTCGCGATTCAGCGCCAAAATCTTCATGAAGTCCGCGGTTTCGCTACGGCTATCGCGTGCCGCCACCGGCTTTTGGTCGAATATTTCGGGCAGAAGTACGAAGGGCCCGAGCCGTGCGGAGCCTGCGATGTGTGCCTTGAAGGGACGAGTGTCGTCCCCGACTCGACCAAAATTGCCCACCGCATCCTGGTCACCGTTCGTGATCTCAGCGAGGGGAAGGCAGACTTTGGCTTTGGAGCCAACCATATTGCCGCCGTACTATGCGGCGCCGATACCAAGACGGTGCGCGGCTTTGGCCACGCTTCACTACGCGGCTACGGTTCAATGAAATCGTACGCCCGTGAACGCGTGGTGGCTTGGATTCACCAACTCGTGGACCAGAGACTGTTGCGTCAAACGGAAGGTTTGCGTTCATTTTTGATGGTGACCGAAGCGGCAATTGACACGTTGGCCGAAAGGTCAGAAGTCGTTCTCCGCGATCCCCGCTCGGTCCCGATGGCGCTGGCATCACGAGACGATAGCTTTGAGGGGATGGACAACGCCCTCGTGGAGGGCCTGCGTGCCTTGCGTCGCAATCTCGCCGCCGAGCGTTCACTAGCGGCATTCCTGCTGTTCGACGACAAGACAATGCGGCATCTCGCGACCATGCGCCCTAGCACGGTGAATGGACTTCTGGCTGTGCCAGGGATGGGTGAGAAGCGCGTGGCTGATTTTGGGGCCGCCTTGGTCGCGTTCATTGCCCAACACTGCGCGGCCCACCGCCTGGCGATGGACCAGCCGCTTGCGTCCCGGGCTCCCGCCAAACCAGTCCGAGTCACGGGAAGCGCCATCACCCTCAAGCCTCTGTTCGATCAAGGCCTTTCGGTCGCCGAGTGCGCGAAGCAAGTCGGCCTAGCTCAAAGTACGGTGAGCGGTTACCTGATCGAATACTGCCAGCAGAACCCTGACCGGGCGAAGACTTGGGTGGAGGATGCGACGGTTGAGCGTGTGCGTCAGGCCAAAGCGGAGCTCGGGGATAGCCCCCTCAAAGTCCTGTTCGAAAAACTCAATGCGGAGGTGTCCTACGACAGCCTCCGCATCGCGGCGATCAGACTTCGGGAGCCTAAGGGTTGAAGACAGTGGCCGGCTTTGTGGCCTTAAAGACGTAGAAGTCGTTCTTGCGTAAGTCGCCCCACTGCATCGCTTTCACGTGGCCGTCGGCAAAGACCGAAACCGTGTACACCTTGTTGTGACCCGGCGTTGGCCTGCTAGTCAAGGAGCCAGCGCATCCGGTCGGCAACTGGTCGCCTGGTGCTGTCGATGAGGGCTTTCTTCCCGCAAGCTTGTATGTATCGCAGTTGATAAAGCCCGAACCCCAGATGCCGCCGACAAACGGGTCGTTTTGCGTAAGCGGCCAGACTTCCAACCACGGGATAGTTGCGGCTGGCTCATCCAGTTCACCATCATTTCTGCCACGGTAAACCCATTCTGCAGGTCCAATCCACGTCGTCACACCCGTTTTGCGATCAACGCCGGCAGCTTCAACGGTGTTGATATTTCCGACGTACTGGTACGATCGCTTGATCGCCTTAGTCCGGTAGCGCCCGTCTTGAAAGAGCACGGCACTCGGAGCCATTCGGGGAGAACTGTCACTAGGGCACGTGAAAATCTGATCATTCTTCACGTACGGAATCACTTGCACGTCAGGTGAAACAAACGAGGTGTTGCCGCCGTTCACGGGTGCTTGCAGAGCGGCCCAAGCAGGGAAGGAACTGTCGTTGTCGTTCAAGTACATCACCGTAGCCAAGCCGATCTGCTTTGCATTGTTAATGCACTGGGTCTTCTTCGCCGCCTCCCGGGCTTGGGCAAAGACAGGGAACAGGATGGCCGCGAGGATCGCGATGATGGCGATGCCCACGAGAAGTTCGATCAAGGTGAATGCTCGACGACGCAACATGACGTCATTGTAAACCGATTTTTTAAGAAACGTTGGCGTTCGAAGAAAAATGCTCGCAATTGAAGGATATTCGAAGGTTCCGACGTGACAACCAAAACTCACTCACAATAGAGGCATGACGGCGCGACCATACGAGAGCACGATCCATACCGATTTCGCCGAGAGAATGGACTACGGGGGCTACCTACGCCTGGATCTCATCTTTTCGGCCCAACAGCCCCTCAGCAATCCGCCACACCACGACGAGATGCTGTTCATCATTCAGCACCAAACCTCGGAGCTTTGGATGAAGCTGATCGTGCACGAACTGCAAGCGGCGATTCGATTCGTTCAGCAAGATCAGTTGGAGCCGTGCTTCAAGATCCTGGCGCGGGTCAAGCACATCCAACGAATGTTGTTCGAACAATGGGCGGTGCTCGAAACTCTGACCCCGACCGAATACGCTCAATTCCGAGGCGTTCTTGGCAGGGCGAGCGGATTCCAAAGTGCGCATTACCGGCTGATTGAGTTCCTGCTGGGAAACAAGGATCCCCAGGCAGTGACGGTTTTTGACCACCTGCCCGAAGTCAAGGCCCCGCTCCAAGCTGCCCTGAAGTCGCGCTCAATTTATGATGAGTTCATCGCCCATCTCGCGCGAAAGGGGCTAGCGGTCCCGCCAGAAGCGCTGGATCGAGACTGGTCGCAGCCCTACGAGTCCCACCCTGGCCTTGTCGCCGCGTTCAAGGTGATTTATGAAAATCCCAACATCCATTGGGGGGCCTATGAGATGTGCGAGAAGTTGGTGGACGTGGAGGAGTACTTCCTCCTCTGGCGATTCAGACACGTCAAGACGGTGGAACGCATCATCGGGTTCAAGATGGGCACCGGCGGCTCGAGCGGCGTCAAGTTCTTGAAAGCCGCCCTCGATATCCGGCTGTTCCCCGAGCTATGGGATGTGCGAACGGAGATCGGTCGGTGATCGATGACGCCACCCGGTCACGCTTCAGCCGGGTTCTGGAGAGGTCCGAGATTTATCTCGCTAACCACTCATTGGGGCGACCGCTAAATGTAGCCCAGGACGACGTCACCCGCGGGATGGACCTTTGGTACGCCGAGATGGACGAGGCGTGGGGAGCTTGGCTCGACGAGTTTGCCTACTTCGAAGCTGCGCTTAAGTCCATCATCGGTTGGCCGGTGGAAGGAGCGATAGTGCCGAAGAGTAATGTCGGGCAATCACTGCGGGCCGTGCTCAACTCGTTCAAGAAATCGTCGGTTCAAGTGGTCGCCAGCCTGGGAGAGTTTGATAGCGTTGATTTCATTCTCAAAGCGTACGGCGAGAGAGGCCTCGCTCAGACGCGCTGGGTCAAACCTTCACCCGGGCCCGACGGGGTGCCGGGGATCACTACGGACTCGTACTTGGAGGCCATCACGGATTCCACTGACCTGGTGATCGTCAGCTTGGTGCAATTCACCACGGGCCAACTCGTCCCCGGGGTACAGGCAATCATTCGACGCGCTCACGAAGTGGGAGCGGTGGTCTTTCTGGATACGTACCACGCCGCTGGCGTCTATTCGTTCTCGTATCCCGAGGCCGACTTTGCCGCGGGAGGATGCTACAAGTACCTACGCGGCGGCACCGGAGCGTGCTGGCTCGCCGTCCACCCACGACATCTCTCACGGACCACCCTAGACACCGGATGGTTCGCCAAAAAAGACACGTTTAGTTACGCACGTCCAGAAGCGGCCGAGCGCGAACCCGGCGGTCGCGGCTGGTGGGAATCCACCCCCGCCGTCCTACCTATTTTCCAAGCGAGAAGCGGCTTGGACTTCACTCTCGAAATCGGCCTCGAAACGATCCGCCAGATAGGCCTTTCGCAGTTGGCAACGCTGAGAGGGATGCTGAACGAGTTCGGGGGGATCTGCCCGACCAACCCAGAGGAGTGGGGCGGGTTTGCTCTCTTACCGTCTCCGCAATCGGGGGAGTTGGTGCGAAAGCTCAAAGATCACGGAGTCAACGTGGATGCACGTGGCGGTTACGTTCGATTCGGGCCGGACTTGCTCACCACCGAAGTGGAAATGGCTGAAGCGGTAAAGATACTGCGTAGGGTGCTCGCATGAAAAAGCTGAAAGTCCCCAAGCTCGTTGATCCCACGGCACCCATGTTGGCTCTCGCCGAGCGCCTTTTCGATGAGCCCAAGGAACGCGAGTCGTTTTTAAGCGCACTCATCGGTGGTTTTGGGGAGGCTCAGACGCTGGTGGTCCTTCGAGACGCCCTCCCCATGCAGACTTTCCCGAAGCTTAAGCCAGCCAGTTGGCAGCCCGATTTCCTCATGAGGGTGCAAGACTCCTTCCGACCCGGCACTCACCTTCTGCATGACCGGGGGCATTACTACGTGCTAGACACCAGTTCGGCGTTCGCCGCATGCTCCATGCTTGCCATAGACGAAGCTCCTCGGCGGGTGTTAGACATCTGCAGTGCTCCCGGTGGAAAGGCCATTTTCGCCTCAAGGATGTGGGAAGGTGAGCCACTGGAGAAAATCATCTGCAACGATGTGAACCGCCGTCGCACCGGCTCTTTGATGCTCAACTTAGAGCGATGCAAGATGGAGCGCGCTATGGTCACCGTTCACGATCCAAACTGGTACGCGCGAAATACGCCAGACGCGTTTGACTTAGTAATGGTGGACGCCCCGTGCAGCGGCCAAAGTCTTCTGGCAAAGGGCACGGAAGGAGCGAGTTGCTTCGAGAAGCGGCTCGTCGCGATGAACGCCAGCCGCCAAAAGCGGATCATTGCCAATGCCGCGCGTTGTGTAGCTCCCGGTGGGGCTTTGCTCTACATGACCTGCACCTTCGCCCCGGAAGAGAATGAGGACGTCATCGAGTGGCTCATTCGGGAGTTCCCGGAGTTTGAAGCTACGCCGTTCCACCAGGCTGAGGAGTTCCGAAGTTCACTGTCCAGCCATGCCTGCTACCGGGTCTATCCGCATCAGGGCCTAGGGGCGGGGATGTTCTCCTGTCTGCTCACGCGGGCGGGGGAGAGGGAAGACCTCCCCGAACTTCCTGCCCTGGCGGAGACCTGGAAATTTGGGGATGCTCCCCGCACTCCACGGCAGACCAGCCATACCGTGGTGAAGGCTCCTCCAAAACCGAGTCTCAAACCACAGGTCCGCAAGAGACGCCGGTAACATTGCTTGCTCGGTGGGTAAAGTTAATGTGTTAGCCGACAGTTAGGTGATCCCCATGGCGCTTTCAAGCTACTTTGATACGAGAGCAGAAATTGAAGTTCCGAACCACGTGCAGGTTATTTTTGGATGGGTTTTGCCAGAGTCCGAAGGGGTGTTGGTCCTTGAAGTTGAGGACGAGACGGTGTTCACCCCGGGGGTTTCGGCGCTTATCAAACTCAGCTCGTTTGAGCAATGCACCGAGTTCACTGGCAACTACCTCGGACGCGATGGAGTTAAAACGGTATTCACGGTGCCAATGTCCCTGGTGCGCTTGCCCGGCTCCACTAGCGCCAGACTTCGCAACAAGGTCCAAAGCGGAAAGCTCACTCGAAACGGCGACACCAAGATTGTGCCGATCTTGGACATCAGTTCCACTGGCATCAGCATAGAAATGGACGCCCCCGCCTCGGCAGACGAAGTCTTACAACTCGAACTGACCCTGTTCGACGAAACGGTTCCATTCAATCTTAAGACGGCTTACTGTCGCCCCGATCCCAAAAAGGAGGGCGTGTGGCGAGTTGGCGGCGTCATCGTGGACATGGGCCGAACTGATCAGGTTCGCTGGCGCAGAATTCTGGGCCAAGCCTAGGCGCTTAGCAAGTCACTGAACCCAGCGTCAATCGAACGGTCCTCTGTTGCGTTGAAGCTGAAGACGCGCACCATCCCCATGCCAAATCCCTTGAGTGATCCGTCCTTTCGGTGAAGTAGAGCGCCCTCGGGCAATCCCACAACTTTCACGTTGGGGTTGACCGAAACAAACTCCTCAATACGCTGGTCGCGGCTCTCCCCACCGTGGCCAGGCAAAGAGACGTTCGTGTAGTGCGGATTGATTTGGAAAGGCACGAGCCCCAGAGTTTCGAAACTTGCGGGCTGAATGATCGGCATATCGTTGGTGGTTCGCATCGTCGGGCACGCCACATTCGCTCCCGCGCTCCAACCCATGTACGGCTTCCCAGCGACACAGACCTCTCTAATTACGGGCATCAGGCCTGTCTCGTGTAGATGATGGGTCAGATGAAAGCTATTGCCTCCACCGACAAAGACGGCGTCAGATTTGTGGATCAATGCGCTTGCATCTGTCGAGCGATGTACGCTTTCTACGTCGATGCCGAGCGGAGCAAACGCCCCACTAACGTAAAGCTCATATTCATCCCAACTCAAGGTCACCCCTGCGAACGGCACCAGAGCAACTCGCCGAATCCGCCCGCCAAACGCCTCACGCAGGTAACCCAGAGCCCAGTCGAACGGCTGACCACCAGGCATACGACTATTGCTCAACAGAAACAATTCCGCGCTCATGTTCACGATTATAACCGCGAAACCTAAGAAAGTTGAAGGATCACTTAAGAAAGATGAAACCGTGATGAGGTGATGCCGTAAACATTGGTATGAGCCATGAAATCATGCATCGGCTGCCTGCCTTCGACCCGATCACCGGGCACCCGCTTTACGTAAGCGAGGTGCGCTCCGATGAAAGTGGGATCGCAATGAAGGGTCGCTTCGCCATTCCTCGCTTTGCGAGGCTGACGGAGGATCAATCCAAGTTTCTCGAAACCTTTCTGCGATGCCGGGGTGTGTTAAGCTCGGTCGAGAAGGAAATGGGGCTTAGCTACCCAACGGTTAGAAATCGTCTCGACCAACTCCTCACTGCGCTGGAGCTTCCCGCAGGCCCAGTTGCAGACGCCAACGGCGCAGGGATTGAGGACCAGAGGCGGATACTCGACCAGCTCGAGCGTGGTGAAATTTCAGTTGAAGAAGCTAAGGTAAAGATTCGAGGGGGATCACAATAAGATGAGAGAAGATATCGCGCGCATTATGCGCCTCGTGCAAGAAGGAAAGTTGAGTCCGGAGGACGCCGCAGAACTCTTGGATGCCATGCAGCATTCGCCAATGGAAGAGCCAGTTTCTGCTGGAGCTACAGGCACCATCCCCCCACCACCGCCGCCTCCACCCGTGGACAAGGGTTTCGCTGGGTTTTTTGAAGCGATCGAGAAGATCGGCAAAGACGTCACCTCGGGAATCAACTGGACGGAAGTCGGCGATCAGCTTCGTAAGGGAGTGAATCAGGGCGCCGAGGCCGTGAAAAAAGCGGCCTCCGAATTCAAGGATGGCAAGATTAATTTTGGATTCTTTGAAACGGAAAGTCGTCGGCTAGAGCAACCCCTGCTGGTTCCAGCTGGAAAGGTTTTGCGTATCGAGTCGGCCAGCGGCGACATAAAGGTCAACACAGGAATGCCTGGCGAGGGCAAAGTGGTCGCCACAGCGATGTTCCGCGGGGATGACCGAGAGCACTTGCGAGCGAAGGCCGAAGTCTTTGCCCTCGTGGTGGAAGAAAGCGACCATTACGTCATGATCCGCCAACCTGATCAATCCGGCCTAAGCGTGGATTTCGAAATCACCTTGCCAGAAGCTGTCCCCGTGGAAATCAAGGGAACCAGTGGCGACATCCAAATCTCTGGAGCAAAGGGGGCGAATCGCATCAATGCCGCAAGTGGAGACATCACGCTGACCAAGATTCATGGCTCGCTGGAAATCGATACAGCGAGCGGAGACGTGACGCTTAGCGATTCCGAGCTTTCCATGCTCACACTCGAAAACAAGAGTGGTGATGTCAAGCTCACCAACGTCCACGGAGCGATCACGATCCGCACCGCAAGTGGCGATGTGAAGCTCGAAAAGTGTGGTGGCAAGAGCCTCGCTGTGGACGGCGTGAGCGGCGACATGGTGATAGATCTGGATCAGCCATTAAACGGAGCCGCAAACCTCCGAACGGTGAACGGCCTGATCTCGATTGAAATTCCGGGTGGCAGTAATTGCCGGATGCAACTTTCCGCGGTGCGGGGGGAAGTCATGTGCAGTGTGCCACTCGAAGAGGAGGCGCGCCAGGAGCGCCGCATTACGGGTCGCGTCGGCGACGGTAGCGGGTCACTTGATGCCAGCGCAGTGAATGGGGACATTCACGTTCGGCTGCGCGAAAGCTAAAATAGGCGATGGCCTATTGGCTAATGAAATCGGAGCCAGACACTTACTCCATTGACGATCTAATTCGTCAGGGAGCGGGCATGTGGGAGGGGTGCCGCAACTATACGGTGCGGAACTTCTTCCGGGACAAGTTCGCGGTAGGTGACCTGGCTCTTTTTCATCACTCCAATGCCGACCCCAGTGGTGTTGTTGGGGTGATGCGAGTGGTCAAAACCGCCTACGCCGATCCGACGCAATTCGATCCTAAATCCGAGTACTACGACCCGAAGGCCACGGTGGATCCGCCACGTTGGCTGGCGGTGGACGTGGAGTTCGTCGAGAAGTTCGACCGCACCATCCCGCTCGCCGAGGTTAAAGCTCATCCAATTCTTGGCCAAATGCAAGTTTGTCGTAACGGGCAACGGCTGAGCGTTATGCCAGTGGAGCCGGAGGAATGGGAAACGCTTATGGCGCTGCCGGGCCTTCGAGGCTGAGCGCTTCACGTAGCGTGCGCTGTTTGTAAGTAAGCGTTTGCGCTAATTCCACTAGCTCCTTCACGGAGTGCAATCGCGGGTCTATTAGCGCCAGGACTTGAGGTCGAATCGCCACGGTAACACTCCGATGAAGGCTAGCCTGCTCCCGCAGCGACGTGCGTACGCTGTCTAACCATGACCTTGCCGAGAGCCCGGCTCGTGCCGCTTCGCGATCTGGGCGGGTCAACACGGGGAAGTGCCTCATTCCCGCCGGAGCAGCACCGGGAGGGGCACTGATGAACTTGAGCGCTGCTGCAACATCAACCTCTGGCCAAGCCTCACGGGTGGCGAAGCCCTCCAAGCTTGCCCCCATCCGACGAAACTCCGTCGCCGCCTGCTCCAACCGCGCGTGGAACTCGAATGGATGCTTGCACAGCCAGTCCAGGTCGTGCCCTTCGTTCAGAATCGTGTCGCACGCGGAAGGGAAGGCGCGCAGCACTCGGCCGCTCGCGAAGAAGTGCAGTTTCAGCCCTTTTGATCGAGCGAGGTCCAGCAATCGCAGTACTGCCGCGGGCTCGCCGTGACCGAAGTCCTGCGCGTCCGGGGTATCCCACGGCACGTAGTCCAGGTCCACCCGCAGACAGAAAAACATGTTAGGCGTCTTGCAACGCGGCTAGGCCTGGCAGAACCTTGCCTTCCAGGAATTCCAGCGATGCACCGCCGCCGGTGCTGACGTGGTCCATTTTGTCCGCCAGCTCGAATTGTTCGACCGCCGCCGCGCTGTCGCCGCCTCCGACGATGGTGATCGCGCGGCTGGTTGCCATCGCTTCGGCCACGGTTCGCGTCCCTCGCTCAAATGGCTTCATTTCGAAGACGCCCATCGGCCCGTTCCACACCACCGTGCCGGCTTCCTCGATCAATCCCGCAAACTCCACGATGGTCCGGGGACCGATATCCGCGCCTAGCTGATCTGAGGGGATGTTGTCCACGGTCACCGCCTTGGTCGCAGCATCCTCGCTCAGGGAGGCGCAGACGATGACGTCGCTGGGCAGGTGAATCTTGCGCGGGTGCTCCGCCAGCATTCGTTTGCAAAACTCCAGGTTCGACTCGTCCAAGAGCGATTTTCCGATCTCCTTGCCTTGCGCCTTGAGGAAGGTGAAGGCCATTCCCCCGCCGATCAGGAGCGCATCCACCTTGGTGATCAGCGATTCGATGACGGGGATCTTGTCCTTCACTTTCGCGCCGCCCAGGATCGCCACAAACGGCCGCTTGGGTTTTGTCAACGCGCCGCCGAGGAATTCGATTTCCTTCTCAATCAAGAAGCCGGCCACGCCTGGGATGAGGTGCGCGACCCCTTCGGTGCTCGCGTGGGCGCGGTGGGCGGTGCCGAAGGCGTCGTTCACGTAAAGCTCGGCGAGCGCGGCGAGTTGCGCGGCAAAGGCGGGGTCGTTGGCCTCCTCTTCCGGGTGAAAGCGCACGTTCTCCAGCAACAGCACATCGCCGTCCTGGAGCGCGTCAACCATTTTCTGCACTTCTGCGCCGACGCAGTCGAGGGCGAGCTTAACGGGCTTGCTCAACAATTCCGAAAGTCGCACCGCGACTGGCGCGAGGGAGAACTCGGGGGTCACGCCTTTCGGTCGCCCGAGGTGGCTGCACACGATCACCCGCGCACCCGCGTCGACCAGGTGCCGCAGCGTGCGGACGCTCTCCACAATGCGCCGATCGTCCGTGATTTCACCGTTCTCCATGGGAACATTGAAATCGCAGCGCACCAAAACCCGCCGCCCCTTCGCGTCCAAACTGCGCACCGTCTTCTTGCTCAACGACATATTCCGAGTGTACCGAGCGGCCCTGACTTTAGTCCTGCTTTTTTTGTCACATTCGAATTCGTGGGAGTTGAATTTGCGAATCAATTCGTCAGCGCGCTCGCATTTGAACCTAAATTGACGCGTTACTCTTGTCGCATTCACGGATTCGACGGATTTGCAAACTTTTTCATTTCTTGATTTTTGGGGTTTGACGGGTTGCCTACTACTGATTCGGTGCCGTGAGTGGGTTTTGTCAACATCGCCTTAAAGCTGGGCGTCAGATTCTGAGTTGGCAAAATGGCGGCGGGCGCCTTCACTGGTTTCGCGCGAGTGCACGCCTTGGGTGTGCGTCCGCTTTCGGAAGCCCTCGGGCCTTGTCTATAGGAGGCGGCATGCGCCCTCACCGGATTCGCGTAGGAGAGAGCGTTTAGGTATGCGCCTCTCCCAGAGGGAGAGGATGTTGGTGCGACCGCTGACGAAACCCCTCCGGCCTAAAGGCCACCTCCCCTATTTGTGAAAAAGGGGAGGATCGTCTTGCCCAAACGAGGCGGTATGCGCCCTCACCGGATTCGCGCAGGAGAGCGTTTTTGGGCATGCGCCTCTCCGATGGGGAGAGGATGTTGGTGCGTCCGCAGGCGAAACCCATCTAGACCTAACAGGCCCACTTCTGAAGTGCTTTTTTCGCTGAGCTAAGGGACTGTTACGCCGCCTTCTGCGTCGCGACCGCCACCCTGTGGCATGGGAAGCTCCCCGACTACATTCTCCTTTTCCGTTCCGACGTTGCGGGAAAAGTTGAACGCAAGCGCGCCGAGGGCAATGACAATGAGGGCGCCGATACCGATCAACTTAAGTTTGTCTTTTCCGTCGTTCATCAGTTCGCAAACTCCCCGGAGTAGTGGAACAAGTTTCGTCGCTTGCTGCTAAACGCCAGCGCTGGGTTCGCGTTGGCCTGGAAGCAACCGCTAGTCGGATCGGTGCTGGCTGAACGGCACCATTCCTTGGCCATGGTCTGCATTCGATTCATTGCCTTCACGTGGCCATCGGCGAAGCCGTAGACCGTCTGACCGCTGTAGGAACCGATCGACATACGGCCGGCGAGAGGCCGAGCTGAGCACCAAGTGAAAGACAGCGCATTGGGGAACGCGGGCAGCCGAATCATATCTTCTGAGTAGAACCGATAGTATCCGTATCCTTGTTGATAGGAGGCAGTTGTCCACAGAGGGTAGAGGTGGATGGTGCTCGCAGGAGCCCCAAGTTCACTTAGGCTGGCCGATGGAGCGACGACGACATTGGAGTTGTTTGAAAACTGGTGTACTCCAAAGGTCTCTGTGTCCAGGGCGATGTCGGGACGTCCCCGCATGGTCCAGCTGTAGCTGATTTTTCTGCCCGCGTCCTGCGCGCAGTCATCGCGAGGGTAAGCGTCCTTCGGATCGCTCCAGATGTCTTGGTTCTTGATGTAGGGGTTGAGGGCATCCTCAGCACCGAGAGCCCAATTTCCGACTTGTGGTGACGCCGTGAAATTCTTGATGGCATGGAAAACGTCATCGTTATCGCCAAGGTACATCTGCGCGGCCAGTAGAAGTTGCTTTTGATTGTTGATCGACTGCGTCTTCTTGGCTGCTTCGCGCGCTTGGGCGAAGACGGGGAAGAGGATGGCGGCGAGGATCGCGATGATCGCGATGACGACGAGCAGTTCGATCAGGGTGAACGCTCGGCGGTGAGCTGGGGGATGAATCATTGAAAAAAGTCCTCAAAGCACATGAGCGCTTTCGAACCCGCGAAGGTTCAAATGCATTTTACACGCGAACCGGAGATTTAGTGCACAAATGCCGGGCACGATGACGTAAAACTAAAGCTCAAACGGTTTATCTACCGGCGGAGCAGGTCGAGAGGTGGCGACGACTTCGACTTTCTTCGAGCGCGAGGTGACGTCGGCGATGTTCAGCACCCATGCGAGGAAGCCGATCAACACGGGGACAAACACCATCGCATTGAGGTCGGTGCCGGTGGATCTATTCAGCCCGACGAGGGCCATGAGCCCGGACATGCCGTTCGGAATGATCGTCGCCCACACGATGCAGCTCACAATGACGCCCATGTAAACCGCGCCAGTGACCCATTCGCCGAGCACCATGTGGCCGCTGCCGGGGAAGAGCGCGGCGAGAATGGTGGGGACCTTTCCGCCCTGCGCCATAGCGCCGAGTTCGCTTGGCGCGGTCATTCCGGCGAGGCCGGAGTTGCGTAAAACGAGCTCTCCGTAGAGATCCTCCAACTTCGGCTCTTCGGGATAAAGCT
This sequence comes from Chthonomonas sp., assembly GCA_031425375.1. GTDB lineage: Bacteria > Armatimonadota > Fimbriimonadia > Fimbriimonadales > Fimbriimonadaceae > JAFLBD01. The sequence continues at coordinate 40,860 of JANPJF010000006.1, forward strand.
CAAGCGCTGATTTAAGCAGGGAAGCGGCGGCCTTGGTTTGCTTGCGCTCGACGAGGTCGTTCGCTTGCGCCAACAGCACGCCCTTCGAGCCGGGCGCGATGGAGATTGCCTCGTCGAGAAGCTTCTGGCTGGTCACGGTTTCGCCGCGGCGCAGGTGCACCATGTATTGGCGCAACAGTTGCTCCGCGCGCTCTTCTTCCTGCGGGCCGGGCTTGGTTAAAGCAGGTCCGGGTTCGGTTGCATTGCTGTCCACAGGGTCTCCAGATCGTAAAACTGACGCTGCTCTTCGCGCATCACATGGAAAATGACGTCGCCGAAGTCCACGAGGATCCACCCGCCGCTGCCCAATTCTGATCGGATCGGTCGGTGGCCCAGATCTTTCATCTTCTGGACGACGCGATCGAGAATAGAGTTCGCGTGGGTGTCGCTGGTACCGGTGCAGATGACGAAAAAGTCGGCGACCGAGGTCTTGACGCGCACGTCGAGCACCTCAATGCGCTCGGCTTTGATGTCGTCGGCGAAGCCTTCGATCAGCGTTGATTTCTCTTCAGACGTGATCGTGGCGGGGGTCTTTTTGGTAGAGTCCATGGTCTTCAATGTAGCGGCGAACCGCGGGGGCTAGGTGCTCGGTGGGTTCATCGAACGCGAGCTGCTCTCGGATGGCGGTCGAACTCGCGTCCGTCGGCGCCATCTCAATCAAATCAATACGTCTTTGCACCGGCTCGGCCTGAACGCCCATCAGGCGGAAGCGATTGACGCCAGGGCGAACCGCCACGCCGAGGCGCGCGATCTTCAAAATGCGCTCTGGGTAGTGCCAGCGCATGAAGGACTCAAGATTATCTGCCCCGAGGAGCAACCAGAAGTCCGCCCCGAGGTGCGATGCCTTCAATTCATCGAGGGTCTCCCACATGTAGCTGGGGCCTTCGCGGGTGATCTCGATGTCGCTCACCGCCATTTGCGGCTCGTCGGCGATCATCAACTGCACCATTTCGAGTCGGGTGGCGTCTTCGGCGGTCGGGGAGTCTTTCTTGAGTGGGTTCTGAGCGTTGGGAATCCACAGGACTAAGTCCAGCGAGAGGCTATCCAGCGCGGCCTTGGCCAAGCGAAGATGCCCCACGTGCGGAGGATCAAACGTCCCACCCAAAACCCCGATCTTCAAGCTTCCTCCGTGTAATTGAACACGTTCTGGCCCACGTAAACCGTGTCGCCTTCCTTTGCGCCGGCTTCGCGGAGCTTCTGCAGCATTCCGGTTCTATTAAGTCGTCGGTGCAGATAACGGACGGCATCGCGATTGTTGAGGTCCGTCATCGCAACCATGCGAGAGACCTTCTTGCTGATGATTTCCCACCCTCCGTCCTCGGCCTTGATGACATTGAAGACCTCGGCCTCTTCCTTAACATTGACCGTCAGCAGGACCTCAGCTGGAGCTTCATTTTCTTGCTCCTCAAGAATGCCGAGCACTTGGAACAGTAGGGGCTGAAGCCCGATTCCGGTGGCGGCAGAAATAGGGAAGACGGGGAATCCGTACTCTTCGAGCTTCGCCTGAATCTCGGCGACGTTCTCTTCCGGCAAAATGTCTATCTTGTTGAGAGCAACCACTCGCGGCCGGTCGCTCACTTCCGCGTTGTACTGCGAAAGTTCTCGTTCGATGAGTTCGAAATTCGCCACGGGATCGGTTTCTTCGACCGGGTAGCAGTCCACGACGTGGATGAGAACCTTGGTGCGCTCGGCGTGCTTCAGGAACTGATGCCCGAGGCCGATACCTTCGCTGGCGCCTTCGATCAGACCGGGAAGGTCGGCAACCACAAAGGTTTGGTCCGCAATGCTGACCACCCCGAGATTTGGGACGATGGTCGTAAACGGGTAGTCGGCGATCTTGGGCCGTGCCGCGCTAATTTGGCTGAGCAGCGTGCTCTTACCTGCGTTCGGAAGTCCGATTAAGCCGACGTCCGCGAGGAGCTTGAGTTCAAGCTTGACGTCTCGCTTCTCGCCTGGCTCGCCCTTTTCGGCGAAATTCGGGACTTGGCGCACGCTCGAAACATAGTGCATGTTGCCGTGACCGCCGCGCCCGCCTTTGCAGACGATGAACTTCATGCCGTGAATGTTGAGGTCACCGAGGACCAGACCGGTTTCTGTTTCGGTCACAACCGTGCCCACGGGGACCTTTAAGATAATGTCCTTGGCGTCTTTGCCTCGCTTGTTGCCGATGGCGTGCACGCCATTCTCCGCGCGATATCGCGCCGAGAGTTTGAATTCATACAGGGTGCGTCGGTGTTGGTCGGCTTCCAGAATCACATCGCCGCCACGGCCGCCGTCGGCACCGTTCGGTCCGCCCCGAGGGACGTGCTTTTCGCGGTGGAACGACACCGCCCCCGAACCCCCTGTCCCGCTGGACAGTTGAACTTCGGCTTCATCAATAAATTGGCTCATATTTCTTTTTCATCCGGCCTCATTCCCGGAATGAGCTGCACGACAATCTTTTCTTCATCAAAATCAATGAGATGGACGAACTCTTCTACGGCGGGGATCAGGATTTCCCCCACTCGAAAAACCTCATGGGCGGGATAGTCCAACACTTCGTCAAGTTCGCCGAGGACCTCCCCGTCGGTGGTCTCCACCATCATCCCGACAAGATCCGAACTGTAGTAATCGCCGTCTTCTAGCTCGGGCCGATCTTCCGGCCTCATTTCGACGAGAGTGAGGCGAATGTCCTCAACATGCTCCGGCTTGCTGAACCCATCCAACTTGAGTCGAACCTGAGTCTTGTGCCAAGCCACCCATCGGATCACGTACCCTTTGCCCTTAATAAAGACGGTGTTGCCGAGTTTGAACCGCTCTGGGAAGTCCGTTAGGAGTTCCACCTTCATTCGGCCGTCAATGCCAAAGGCCCCGACGATTTTCCCGATCGGGATAAATTCCGGGGCCTCTTGAGTTCGGCGGGCGCTCAAACTTTAGTCCGTGTTGATTTTGACGTAAGCTTTCTGCTGGCCCTTAGCGGCGGCGGCGCTCGCCACGTGGCGAATCGCGGTGATCACCCGACCGTTCTTACCAATCATTTTGCCCACGTCATTGGGCTCTACCGTCACGTAATAGACGGCACCATCGCGCTCTTGCGTCGTTTCGACTTCCACCGAATCGGGCTCGCTGACGATGTTCTTGACCAGATGTTCGACGAGTTTGGCGTACTTCATGGGGATTAGCTTTCTGGAGTCGCTTCAGCAGCCGGCGCTTCTTCAGCTGGAGCGGCTTCCGCGGCAGGTGCTTCTTCGACTGGAGCAGCCTCTTCGACCGGTGCAGCTTCCGCTGGAGCAGACTCGGCCACTGGAGCAGCTTCGGCGGGATCTTGCGTTACCGTCGTGGATGCGGTCGCAGCGACGCGCTTGTCGAGAAACTTGTATTTCTGCTTCTGACCGGGTCGTGCGGTGAAAAACTCTTCAAGAACGCCAGCCCGCTTCAGCAGGTTCGCGGCGGTTTCGGTGGGTTCTGCGCCGTTCATCAACCAGTGCAGTGCACGGTCGTTCTTCAGCTCAAGGGGCTTTCCTGGCTTAATCGGGCTATAGGTGCCCAGATTTTCCACGAATGCGCTGTTTCGTCCGGACGCACTTCGCGCCACCACCACGCGGTAAAACGGGCGGCCTTTATTTCCAAGTCGTTGTAATCGAATCTTTACCAAACGTCTATCTCCTGAATCGCTTGTCCTTCTTGAGCTTTTTTTCAAGCTTAGAGAATTGCTTCATTTGCTTTCGCATTCCGTAGAGCTGGTTCAGGAGCGCGTTGACATCTTCAACGGTCACGCCCGATCCAGCGGCAATCCTCTTCCGCCGGGAACCATTGATTATATCCGGATTTCCACGCTCTTTGGGCGTCATGGACAGAATAATCGCCTCGATGCGGTTCACTTTCTCGTCGTTGACCTGGTCCAGCATCTCCTCGGGGATGTTGGCGACGCCCGGCAGCTTCTTTAAAATGCCCTGCATAGGCCCCATCTTCCGCATGAATTTGAAGGACTGGAGGAGCGTGTGGAAGTCCACCGCGCCGCTCGACATCGCCTTCTGCATGTCCTCGGCGTCTTCCTGTTTGATCGCCATTTCGGCCTGCTCAATGAGGCCCATCATGTCGCCGAAACCAAGGATGCGTTCGGCCATGCGAGTCGGATAGAAGAGGTCTAAAGCCTCAACCTGCTCGCCGACACCCGTGAATCGGACCGGGACTTCGGTGACGGACTTGACGCTGAGAATGGCGCCGCCGCGGGTATCGCCATCGAGTTTGGTGAAGATGGTGCCGGTGAGTGGGATGCGCTCATGAAACGCCTTCGCGACGTTCACGGCCTCCTGTCCGGTTGTGGAATCGAGCACGAGCAGGACTTCGCTCGGATTGACATTCTTGTGTAGCAGCTGGAGTTCATCCATCAGCGGCTCGTCCACGGTGAGGCGGCCGGCGGTGTCCACGATGAGAACGTCCACCATGAGGTACTTCGCCCGGTCCAGCGCCAGCTTGGCAATCTGGGGAGGGGCAGTGCCGTCCATCAAGGTGAACACCGGTACTCCAACCTGCTCTCCCAGCACTTCAAGTTGCTTAACTGCCGCCGGGCGCTGGATGTCGCACGCCGCGAGCATGGACTTTTTGCCTTGTCTTTGAAGCCATTTCGCCAGTTTGGCGGCGGTGGTTGTTTTTCCTGAACCCTGCAGACCGCAGAGAAGGATCACCGTGGGCGGGGCAGGGGACCAGTTGAACTTTGTTTCTTCCCCGCCGAGAAGCTCCACCAGCTCATCGCGAACGATTTTAATGATGGTTTGGTCGGCGCTAAGGCTCCCGAAAACGTCTTCGCCGACCGCCTTTTCCCGAATCGAATTGACGAACTTCTTGGCTACCTGAAAATTAACATCCGCTTCAAGAAGGGCCGTGCGGACCTCTTGGAGCATCTCGTTGACGTCGGCTTCGGACAGTTTGCCCTTGCCACGCATCCGGGAGAAAACGCCGGAGATTCTCCGGGTCAGGTTGTCAAGCATGGAGTTAGTTTACCGGCGATGCTGACGCCCCCTCCATAACAGAAACGAAACATCCGATAGGTAATTAAGTCCCTTCGGATTGAGAAAACGTTATGAATAGTCAAGCTCAGACAAAGAAGTCAGCTTACCGGGCACCTTGGGCCTGGGCCGCCCTAGGGGCGGTTCTCGGAGTAAGCGCCATCGCCCTCGCCGTCCAGCGCAAAGGTGGAGTCAAAAAGCCGCTCATGGAAAGTCTGGATGACCTATTCCGGATCTGCGAAGCGGATTGTCGGGACCTTGAGAGCCGCTATCCCCAGAACTCGATGGCGAGCTAAGATCACTACCCTCGGCTGCCCACTACCTTTCTGATAATCGTTATTATGATAGTTTAGTGAAGCCATTGATTGGGGTGTCGCTTCGTTGTCGACCCGAAAGGCTATTTTGAGGTTTCAACATCGGCGACAAACCTTATGGGCCTTTGAAACCCTGTTCGAAACAGAATTCCCAAGTCTTCACCCTTTACGGTGCCGAGTCGCCGATATCCGCCGATGGTCGGCCCGTCTGGCCCTAAGATGATCACTGAGCCGCTTGGTGTCAGTTGAATCAGTCCCGGACACGCCGGCTCACTGTGCGGCAAATCCGCAACTCCCGTGATCGGCGGTTCTAATCTCAATCCGACGCGGTTGGATCTCGGCGAAATCACAAACTCTGTGTCGAACAACGCGGAGGCGTCCAGTTGGTCAACTCTCGGTGAAACTCGGATTGGCCCTTCTCCATATCCTGGCTCCTGGTCTAATGCCATAGATGTTATTGAATGCGAAAACGCCAAATACGCAACGGCTCCTGGGCTCACTGGATGGATGACCAAGGTTTGCCCGCTGCGAACGACTCTAGGCAGGCCATGTTGAATAGGCTTGGCATCCAAGCTGGTCCGTCGTTCGGCGCCCACCACGACGAATGCCCCTTCTTCCCTAAATGTTTTGGAAAGCATCGCCAAACCAAACATCTCGAAAATCTGAGATTCTTCACCGAGAAGCCGCTGCGCCAGCTGGAATGTGACGGCGTCACACGGCCCGCCTTCTGGCACTCCGAAGCGCCGTAATGGCTTCCCGGCTGGCTGCAGCAACTTGAACTGCTCATAGGAGGGGTGAAACTCGATCATGTCATTTCATATCCCGCCGTCTCAAGCGTGGCGCGAACCGCTTGAGCAATCTCCACGCATCCTCCGCGGTCACCATGGACACACAGCGAGTTGATGCCGACCTCCGCCAGTGCCACTCCCTGCCGGCAGATGCGGTCGAGTTCGGTCAATTCTGCGCCCGGCAGACCCCGGGCGATCAACTTCCCTTCTTCGTCATAGCCGCGTTCAACAAAGCCCTCTGATATGAAGGTGACGTCCGCATGGTCGGCAATAACTTGGTGATGAGTCCCCGCCATTCCCATCAAAGGGACTTCATGATCTGCCAACCACTCAATGAATGCCTCACATATTTGAACGTTCTCCGCATCGAGCAGATCGTGATAAAGCGCCCCGTGCGGCTTCACGTAGTCTATCGATTGGGCATTCACCATTTGGTCAAGTTGCTGCTTAATCGAATCTAGCCAAGGTATTAACTCTTCAGGGGAGGGCGACCGGCGGCCGAATCCTTCTCGGTCCGGATATCCCGGGTGCGCACCGACTGCGACTCCGTTCGCTCGGGCGAGGTGAGCGACACGAACGCTATTGCGAAATGAACCTGCATGCGCCCCACATCCCACATTTGCCGCCGTCGCAATGCCCAAGAGCGCCCCGTCCCATGGCATCCCCTCGCCGATATCCACATTTAGTGAAATTGGTCTCACAGGCGCGGCGCCTCCCCAAATCGAACTCGATCGCCCGCTTGCAGCGCGAAGAACTCTCGCTCCAGGTCGACCATTTTCATGTCGGTCTTGCCGATCAGGTGCCAACCCCCAGGAGACTCACCCGGATACACCGCGGTTTGATCCATACAAAGTGCTACGGAGCCCGCGGGAACACGAGTTCGAGGGGACGAGCGCCTCGGCAATCCCCTCAGCACCTCCGGCAGCGGCCCCAGGTACCCGAATCCGGGCTGAAACCCGATGGCAAAGCAACGGTATTCGAGTGAAGTGTGAGCCGCCACCACCTCCTTAAGGGACAAACCCAAATTAAGCGCAACCCACTCTAGATCCTCGCCTGAATAATGCACCGGAATTTCCACAAGGCGAGACCCGGCCAGATCAAACTTCAGCGCGGAAGCGTTCAAAATCCAGTCTTCCCAGCCTGCAGAGGGCGTTCCGTAAATCCCGAGCACTGAATACGATGCCACCACCTCTTCAACGCCGTCATAAAGGTGGCCCTGAAGATGATTCGCTAGAGCCGGCAAATCAGCGACATCCAATTCGTCTACCAAGCGGCAGGTTTCGGAGAGCCGACGGATGCGCATGGGGCAAGGCTACCGCGTGGAATCAGGAATTGGCTCTAGATAAGGAATAGAATCAATGATGATGCACAGTCTTCTGCTTGCCGCGGTTTGCGCCGCCCCGCCGGGTTTCGATCCGAGTTCATTGGTCGCGCTCACGGAGACCAAGGCTTCCCTTCCGTTGCCTGCGTGGATTCCTGATGGGTACAAGGCTCAAGTTTTCGAGGGCACATTTAACATCAACGGGCAACGCTTTGTGACCGTCGAGTACGCCTCCAAAGACCCGGCAAAGTCGTTCGCCTTTCAGTTTGCCGCCGTACATCTGGGCACGCCGCTATTCGCGGACGAGACCGCTCGCCCGAGGCGAGTGGAATTTAACTCGCCAGCATTAGGCAAGTCTCACTTTTTGACGGCTACCGTTCGGGGGCTGCCAGAATGCCAAACGCCGTGGATCAAGCTAAAGCGCGAGTCCTTTCCAAAGTACGGCGCATTCGTGAGCTTGGGCATCAAGCCCGAGCAAGTGTTACGGATTCTTAGGTCTGATAAGGATTAAGCGGCTCTCGCGCGATTCTTGGCTCCCTGAGTACAATTGAGCCAATGGATTTTGCCCTAACGCAAGAACAAGAGCTCATTCGAGAGTCCGCCTACAAATTCGGTCAGGCCGAGGTACTTCCCGGTCTCGCCGAGCGCGATCGCGCGCACGAATCTGACCCCAGCACCCTGAAGAAGCTGGGCGAATCGGGCTTCCTTGGCGTCTGCATGCCAGAGAAATATGGCGGAATGGGGGCCGATTACATCGGCCTCGGTCTCGTCTGCGAAGAGCTCGAGCGCGCCGACAGTACCGCGCGAGTGGTCATGAGCGTCCACGTTGGGCTGCACAGCATGACCCTCCTCCAGTGGGGCACTGAGGAACAAAAGCAACGCTGGATTCCCGACCTTGCCACGGGTAAGAAAATCGCCGGTTTCGGCCTAACCGAACCTAATGCGGGCTCGGACGCCATCAACATCAAGACCACCGCCACCAAAGACGGCGATCACTACGTGATCAACGGCGCCAAGACCTGGATCAGCCTCGCCGACTACGCAGATCAGTTTTTGGTCGTCACTCGTCTTGCCAAGAGCGACGCGAAATCACCCTTCGCCGCGTTCATCGTGGATCGAAACACTCCGGGTTTCAGCAGCCGACCGATCAAGGGCAAGCTCGGCGTCCGCGCCGGCAACACCGGCGAAATCATGTTCGACGACATGCGGATTCACAAGGACTGCATGCTTGGCGAAGAGGGCGACGGTTTCAAAGTTGCGATGAGCGCAATTGACCACGGCCGCTACACGGTGGCCTCGGGTGCAGTGGGCATCATCACCGCGTGCCTCGATGCCTGCACCAAGTACGCCAATGAGCGTCAAGCCGGCGGCGAGGTCATAGGCAAGAAGCAACTCGTACAGCAATTGATCGCAAGCATGGTCGCCGGTCGCGATATCGGGCGACTGCTCTACTACCAAGTTGGCTGGATGAAGAACCAAGGCATGCGCCACACCCGCGAGTGCAGCATGGCCAAATGGACCAACTGCTACAACGCCTTCGACGCCGCGAACAAGGCGGTCGAAATTCACGGTGGCTACGGCTTCTGCGACGAATTCCCGGTCGAGCGGTATTTCCGCAACTCACGCGGGGCGATGATCTACGAAGGCACGCACGAAGTCCACACGCTGATTCAGGCGGAGTACGAACTTGGCTACCGCCACGATCGCCCATTGCAGCACACGCTTCCCGGTTGGCCTTTCGAGTAACGGAGGGCAAATGCTCCAATGGGAGTCCTTGCTTGACCAGTCGAAGCCGCTCAACAGGTCGGAACTGGAGCATGTGCAACAGAGGTTGCAAGACGCGATTCGGGCGCAGACGAAACTCGAGACTACTGTCCTCAGGTTGCGTCGCTCTTGGATAGGCCAGGGAAAGTTCAACTTGTCTCGGCAAAAGAGTCTGTGGGTATTTACTCGTCAAGGCATGTCGCCACTACAAGAAATTCATCTCGCAGCAACCCTATGCGCCCAAGTAATCGCTAAGGAGCGTAAGTTGGATGCTCGTCAGTGTGAACTCGTGGCGAGTGCGCTCTGTCTGGATGCACTCGTTGCGTTGGGCGCGGATCGAGGTGTCGTCAGGTTGTATTTCTGTTGGTTTCATGTGAATCCCGCCACCGAATTCGAAAAAGCTTGGAACGGCTTTAGAATTGATTTTGCCTGCGCCTTGAATAAGAATCCGAATCAACTAAAAGATCTGCGCCGAGGAAAGTTAGACGGCCAATTCGACCCTGTGAAATTAGCGAGTTTCGAGGAGCTCCGTGGAGACTTGATTCGCATTGCCGATGCTTTCCACGAAACCCTTTATCGCGAGGGAGTTGCTCAGGGCTAGTTCGGACGATGTCCGATGCACCTCCTCGGCATCTACGACTGCCATCGTGCGACTTAATCAAGCAGTGAAATTCCGAGTCTGAACAGAGCGTAGGCTCTGCTAAGAAGATGCAACGCTACGGCGCTGGCCGATCGAACAACGCGCCACCAGACCGGTGCGCTGGTCCTTAAACTCAGGGTTGGTGCGAGGAATATACCTATCAGCCCTGAAAGCACCAAAAATCCCCCGGGGACCAGTCCCCAAACAACGGTCGAATGCCGTGGGCTCGTCGAGGTCAAAGCCAATAGTCCCCAGGCTAGCAGCGAACCAAAAAACATGAACCACGCGTACTTACGCCACGTGCTCTCATGGAAGTCTTGCTCCGTTGGGAGTTGGCGGGGGTAAGGAGATTGCATTGTGTGATCGTTTAGGTGTTCAACGCAGGGCAATTAGGAGAATGGAGAGTCAAAGCTCAGTGCGAACCCAATCAATCCTGCGGCCAATTGCAGCGCCACCACTAAGCCGGCGCGCGACAACTTCAACCACCAGGGTTTGGAAGTCCGGAGGCTCAACACAGGGGTTAAGACGACGCTGGAACACCCGGCGATGGCAAGTATCATTGCTAATCCGCGGCGCACAACCGTAACAATCGGATGTGCGGATTCCGCGAACTGGATCGCAAAGAGGAGGCATCCGCAGAAAAAGGTGCCGAAAACCACGATCATGAAGTATCGTTCCCACTGAACTTCTCGGGCATCTATAGGGGGATTCGGTTCCCGCGGGTAGGGAGAGTTCATAGCACTTGTTTCAACAATACGGCTGATCTCCCCTGATTTGGCGAAGCAATTCCGGATTTTAACGCCCCAAGTGCTGCAAACGCCACTTCCCAGGGATAATCGGTGAGTGACCGACTTCTCCGCCACCTACCAACTCACCAGGACCCGGTTCGAGGACGCTATCGCCGGCCTCAACCAGAGTCAACTCAACTTCCGACTGCACCCCGACACCCTCACCATCGGCGAAATGGCGCTACACGTCGCGGGTGTTGAGTTCTTTGTCCTGGGGCAGCTTCTTGAGCAGACCTTCGACGAAGCCACCGAACGCCTCCGAAAGTGCGCGCGCGACGGAGCATTGAACGACCACCCCTTCCCTTACCCACCGGAAGAGATCACCCCCGAAAAGGTCGCGTGGGCCCTAGCAGAGGGGCGAAGGATCACTGAAAGCCATATGGCGCACATCACGCCCGAACTCCGCGCCAAGGAAATCACCAGCGCACTCGGCCCGGTCATCGATGGCGTGGGGGCGTTTGCCCGGCTAGCGTTCCACCCCGGCTACCACCATGGGCAGATCTGGATGATCAAATCAGCACCGGGATTCCCGCGAGCGTAAGTGGGAAAGCCGATCCTCCGACGATCTCAAACGGATCGAGCTTGGCGGCTTTTAGTCAGGGCATTGAAGACCATCATGACCACGAGCGCCAAAATGCCGATCCAAATCAGATTGCTGACCATCGCCCCGATGAACTTAAGCGCGACATAGCCCGCTACCACAACTACGACCATAAACAACAGAGATTTCACTCTACGTGTACGCGGTAGCGGACGCCGAGTAGGACTTTCTACTCGGTGAGCTTGTCGTATAGATGCTGAACGATCAGTCGCTGGACGTGCTGCCGAGTCTCATCACGACCGATACTGTGATCGTCCCTCGGATAGTAGAACTGACCAAAGTTGACGTTGGCGTCAATCATCTTCATGCTGAGCCGCGCGCTGTCTTGGAAGAGCACGTTGTCATCCAGCATCCCGTGGACGAGCAGTAGATCGTCTTGCAGCTTGTCGGCATAGGTGATTGGCGATGTCTTTTCGAAGATCGCCTTATCTTTGTCCGCCAGCCCGAGCCTTTGGCGGGTGTACCAATGGTTGTAAGTCTTCCAATCAGTCACGCTCGCGACTGCGACTCCGGTGTGGAAATTCCCCGGCTGCGTGAGTTGGATCATGCACGTAAGAAATCCGCCGTAGCTCCAGCCCCAAACGCCGCAGCGGTCCGGATTCGCATAACCCTGATCCACGAGCCACTTCTTCACCGCCACCGCCTCGAGGCTATCAATCAGCCCCATCTTCTGGTAGTAGCCGCTGTTAAACTCGCCGCCCTGGCCCCAACTGGCGCGGAAGTCCACCTTCACTACACCGATCCCGAGCGCCACTGCCATGTAATTGGAGAGATATCCGTCCCAATCATACTTGCCGCTGTTTGCGTACATATTCGAGATCACGAAGGGGATGCGAGTACCCGGTTTGTAGTCGGGAGGCAGGATTATCTGAGCGTAAATTTTCCCGCTTTCCGGGGCGTCCATACTAATGACTTGTGGCTTAGCCCAGGGAATCTTTGCGAACTCGGGGAGTTGACTCTCGGTGAGTCGCTTCACGCTCGGCTTGATCGAGTACAACTCTGGATTGATCGAGACCGCGCCCACCATCGAGGCAATGTTGTTGCCGCTGTCGTCCACCAGAACGTTACCGGCCTGCTCAAAATCAACTGGACTGCTCCAGCCGTCCTCAATCGCGCGGATCTCGGAGGTCGCACCGCTCGGCTCCACGATCATTAACTCGCCTTCCAGCGGGTTACGACTCTGCGTTGTCAGGATCAAGCGATCGGTGTCGCCCGCCTTCTGGAAGTTCGCAACATCGAAGTTTCGTTTGAAGTAAGGCGCCAATTCGCGCCCATTCTTGCTCAGTTTCAAAATGAACCGATTGGTGAAATTTCCCTCATACAGGTCAGTTCCAAGGAAAATGCTCTGGCTGTCCTCGGACCAAGCGAAAGGCCGCCAGTTGTTGATGTAGTTCTTCGGTGCGGTTTCGCTGTAGATCGGCATGTGGCGATTCGAGTCCACCCCGATATAGCTGAGGGTCCATTGTTTGTGATCTTCTGACTTCCAGCCCACCAGATATCCGCTGCTGTCGGGCGCCCACTCCCAACCAGCACCGCGCGCGCCTAGTCCCCAAATCGCCCTCGGAATCCCGCTCACGTAGCGCACCAATCCACCGTCAATGGGGATCAAGCCGTACTGGCTGTCCATCGAGCGGATGTCGCCGTTCCACATGCGACCGATGTTCCTCACCGAACTTCGCTCCTGAGTGAAGTCCATCATCACATGGCTTCCCTGCTGCGAGAAGTTGGACCAGTTGATCGCGATGTGCTTGCCGTTGGGGCTGACGCCGAAGCTACTCACCGCCGTGCCCCCACGCGTGACAAAGGTCAACTGCTTGAGCGCCCTCGTCGCGCGGTCCATGCGCCACACATTGGACTCGTGGAGAAACACCAAGTACTTGCCGTCTTTGGTGTATTCAAATCCTGAGGCTTCCAAACTGCCGTCGAAAAGAGGCTCTGCTTTGTCCGTTGCGACGGTGTAGCGCCATGTCCTACCGCGATGGTCCACCAAGAATTCTTTTCCATCGGGTGACCAAGTGGCATTCCCGCCAAAGCCGCCGTCATATTTTTCCTGCTCCTTCTTCTGCTCTTCGGTTCTGGCGTCGTCTTGGTTCAGCGGACGATCAATTTTGCTGGCATCGAGGATCATTCGCTTCGTACCAGTGGGGTAGTCCATGATCCACAAGTCGCGCATTCGCGCCCCGGTCTGGTTCCAGGCGAACACGATCTTCGAGCCGTCGGGAGACATGGTGGCTCCGGCTGGTGAACGACCATTGATGGTGGGAAAAACGTTGAGCCGATCGAACGGAACGCCGCAGATGGGTGGCAACGGCTTCGCCCCCCCAAGCGCCATGAGGCTGAGGAAACCGAGAGCAAGACCAAATCGCATAAGTACAGGTTACACCAGCAATCGCCCTTCGAAGTTCCCCCAACCCCCAAAAAGTGTCGTAAGATAGGGGCGATGTGGCGCTTCATACTCCTGGGTGTCTTGGCTGGTCTGCTTCTATCGGTGGCTTCACTCGCCATGCGTCAGTCGCCGCAGGGTGAGTTGAACCTCCAGTTTCGCGACAGCCTCACCGGTGTGGCGGTCCCAGAGGTCAGCGTTGACATCGAATCTTTCGACGCATCTGGATCAAGGCTTTTCGCGACGCTAAAGGGGGATGCTTTTGGTCGCGCCTCGGGCAAACTGCCGCTTGGACGGTTTCGCCTAACGGCGAGGACCACGTCGGGCGACGTCCTCCTATCGGAAACGGTTGTCAGTAGCGAGCGTCCGACCGAACTTGTCTTCCACTTCGACCCAACCCATGTGCCCCTCATGCTCGATCCCAAGTGGATCAAGTCGCAGACAAAATCGACCAAGTTTTTGGTCACGGGGGTTGTGGTCCATGATCAAACGGGGAAAGGCCTGTCGGGGGTAAGCGTCCAAACGCCACTCGGAAGCACTATCTCAGACGGAGACGGGTTCTTTCAGGCTTGGTTGCCGCTCGAAGGCTCGCCGGTTCTCACCATCAGCGGCTCTGAAATCGGCACGCTCCACTACAAGAACTTTGAGACTTGGCCGGGCGGTGACATCCAGATCAGAGCCCGCCTCAACCCGGGCAACGCCGACCGATGGGTTAACCTCCGCGAAGAACGACGACGCACGGCGGCCGACCCGATGGAGCACATCGAATGCGATTCTTGCACCGATGTGCCGGGGTCAGAAGCGACGCTCGGGCCCCGCGGCGCGCCGGGTCCTGCACTCCCCAAGAGCATCCGAGTGGGCCGAAACTGCCCAACCAGCACCACTTGTTCCTCGGTCGAGGTGTACACCCTCGACACCTACACCGCCCGCGTTCTGAGTAGCGAATGGTACGGGTGCTGGGGCAGCGTGACGGGGGGCATGGACGCTATGCGTGCGGGGGCAGTGGCAGTGCGAAGCTACGGGACATCGTTCGTCTACTCCCCCCGCACCAGCACCTACGATATCTGTGACACAACATCTTGCCAGGTCTTCGGTTCCACCACAAACACAAACTCCGTAAATGGGACCAACGAGACCGCCACGTACGTGCTCACTACCTCCTCTGGCTCGGTCGCGCGAAGCGAATACAGTGCCGAAAACAACGACTCTGGATGCGGGAACGGCTTCACCGGAACGGGATCAAGTGCCCCATGCATCTCGGATCCGGTGTGCACCGGATTTGCCAGCTTTGGCCATGGCCGCGGCCTTTGCCAGTGGGGGAGCGCGCGCTGGTCCACCCAAAAGGTGCTGAGCTCGTCGCTCGCTTGCTCTTCCAGTGCCCCAGCGACGGGACAAGCCCGCAAGGATTGGGTTCAGATTCTGGCCCACTACTACACCACTTACTCGCTGGTTCAAGGCGCCGCACTAAATCTCACGGGCGTGGCTGCAGTTCCTTCCACCATCGGTCAAGGCGGAACCACGCTCCTCAACTATGCGCTCACCTCACCCGCGTCAATCAGTAACGTTTGGCTCATCGCCACATTGAGCTTGAACGGCACCGGAAGCCCGATCACCAACACCGCCAACCAGGTTCGAGTCAACGTCGGCTCGGGGAGTCAAGTCCGATCGCGCTCCTTCGCCACCAACACCGCCATCGCCACCGGGAGCTACACCGTCGTGGCATCGATGCTGTTTGATCGCGATAGCAGTAACACCGTGAACACCGGCGACTTCCTGATGGCTGACCGCTCGACTACAAACGGACTGACGGTGAGTCCGTCCACGATTCTTGCCATTCCAGGGGTTCAGGACTTGCCAGGAGCCTCAGTTTCCCTCAACGCGACGCTCACTCGGGGTGATACCCAAGCCCCCGTTTCGGGGCGGACGGTCGGTTTTTCGGTAGACGGCAACTCAGTCGGCACCGCGGTCACCAACGCCGCCGGACTAGCTTCGTTGCCGTATATTCTTGGGAGTTCGCTCGGCTCCAGTGCACTGGTCGCCTCCTTCAGCGGCGACGGCACGAACGGTCCCGCCACCGCCAACAGCTTGATCTGGCGAGTTTCGGCGACGGCGCTGCTGGCGGGCACCGTTACCGGAAGAGCCGGCAGCGCGGTGTTGTTGACCACACGGATTACCAGCGACGGAACCACCCCACTCATCGGGCGGACCGTCACGTTCCGGGTGAGCGGAGTCGTGCAAGGGACTGCAGTTTCCGATAGCCGAGGCTTGGCCAAGCGCAGCTACACCATTCCTGGGGGAATCCGGGCCACAAGTTTGCCGGTTCAATTCGAACACCCGGAATCGCTTCCCTACTTGGGTAGCTCTGCTCCGGGCTCCATCTTGGTTACTCGCCGACCAAACTAAGCGGCGGTATCCTAGCGGGGCATGTCGGCCATCCGTTTTGAACCGCTCGCACCCATCCATATTCCTGCGATCCTTGAAATTGAGAAGGCATCGCAGGGTGCCCCATGGTCGGAGCGAGCATTTCTCAACGAACTGGCTCACCCTCACTCCATTTTCCGGGTTGCATTCCTGAACCGCGACTTGGTGGCCTATGGCGGCATCTGGACCATCGTGGACGAGGCGCACGTCACTACCGTCACTGTCGCCGATCATCACCGCCGCAAGGGCTATGGTCGCAAACTCATGCTCGAGTTACTGAATGAAGCCAAAGCTCAAGGTATGACCTGTAGCACCCTAGAGGTTAGAGCGAGCAACCTCGCCGCCATCCAGCTCTACGAGAATCTTGGGTACAAAACGGTCGCCACCCGCAAACGATACTATCCGGACAACCAAGAAGATGCCCTGGTGATGTGGCTTTACGGCCTGGACGAGTGGCAGGTGCCGGTTTGAAGTGGTTCGAGGGTCCGGTGTTGGGGATCGAATCGAGTTGCGACGAAACGAGCGTGGCGATCACGGTCAACCAAATGGTTAAAACCAACGTGGTCACCAGCCAGGCCGATCTGCACCGTCAATGGGGAGGCGTTGTGCCGGAGGTGGCTAGCCGGGCTCATGTTGAAGCGTTCTTGCCTGCGCTGGAGTTGGCGCTGAGCGAGTCGGGGATATCCGCAAATAAAATCAAGGCCATCGCGGTCAGCAATCGCCCGGGTCTTGTCGGCGCATTGAGCGTTGGGGTTACGGCGGCCAAGGCGCTCGCTTTGGCTTGGAACGTTCCCTTGGTTGGCGTCCATCATCTCGAAGGGCACATGATGAGTCCGCTGGCAGATAGTCCGGACCCCATTCCCTTTCCCCACGCTTGTCTGATTGTCAGCGGTGGGCATACTGAACTTGTGCTCGTACAAGCTCCTGGCCGGTACGAAGTGCTGAGTGAAACCATGGACGACGCTGCCGGCGAAGCATTTGATAAAGGGGCGCGGCTGCTAGGTCTTGGCTACCCGGGCGGCCTAAGGATACAGGAGGCGGCAATAACCGGGAATCCGAAGCGATATCGCCTGCCGGTAGCGATTCCGAACGATGCCTACCACTTCAGCTTTAGCGGGCTAAAGACGGCCGTTCTTAGGCTGGTCGAAACCGAGGGAGCAAACTTAAATGTAAATGACGCGGCGGCGAGTTTGCAGGCGGTGATTGTCGAAGCGCTGGCCACCAAAGTCCGCCACGCCTTGGACCACCTGCAGATACGGACTTTGACTCTGGTGGGTGGCGTTGCGGCCAACGTCGCCCTACGGGAGCGGCTCGCCCGAGATTGCGACCAAGACGGCGTGCGGTTTATCACCCCGGCACTCAGCCTATGCACCGACAACGCGGCGATGATCGCGCTAGCGGGGTCTCTCCGTCTCGCCTCCGGTCAACGAGACGATCACCATCTTGAAGCTCTACCGAACGCCCCAATCAGGAGTTTGGAGCCCTTTGGAATCTGATTCAAATCCCATCCGGAAATGCGTTTGTCGAGACGTGTCGTTCCAAGATATGAAAGACTCTGGTCTGACGTTCGGAGAACTCGTTGAAGAACTAGGCGTGACGACAGGATGCGGCCTCTGCCACCCCTTCATCCTGCGGATGCTCGAGACAGGTGAGGTCAGCTTCTCTTCCGACGCGAGCGAATGAGGGCTGCAAGCCCCGCTCCCAGCGCCAGCATCGTGCCTGGCTCGGGAGCAACAATGTTGCTCCCCATCCAATAGTTGCCACTGGGCGCGACAAAGGCAGTCGTGGTGTAGTCCTGGATCGTGTTCAACCCGCCCCCGGCGATGTAGAACTGCTTGATGCGAGAGGTGGTCGTTGTCGTCCCCAAGCCGACGACGAAGAAACTGCCGCCGTGACCCGCCATGACACTGGTTATGGTGTTTGCAGTGGTCGTACTGTAGCCGGTGAGGGTGTCCGTACTGACCGTGCCGGGGGTGATGCCTCCACTCATGCTCACTCGGGCTAAAGTCACCTGATTTGAGCTGTTGCGATACGTGAAGACAAGGTGATTGATCCCGCCCAGCGTGACGTAGGCCATGCTCGAAACCGCACTAGAGGGTGCGACATTCGTGGAATTTACCACCACGGTTTCGGACAGGTAGCCGAGGGTGCCGGAGTAGGTTTGCACCGCGAGGCCGCTTGCGGTGTATCCCAACACGGCGATGCGCCCACTGCCGATCTCTGCAAAAGCCTGGGCAAAAGACATCGTTCCGACTACCGACTGCGAATTGATCACCGCGCCGCTGGCCGCGTCGTATCGGCGTAGGGATGTGCCGGACGTGGTAAGCAGTTCGGTTCCACTTGCCCTAAAGAGCATCCCCAGCGCGCCCGCGTTCGCGGTCGAAGTTTGAAATTCTCCCGTTGAACCGTTGACAAAATACGGAGAACCTCCGGCTTCGCTGAGCGCCAAACGGCTTGTTGCGCTAGTCCCGGAGGCCAGGCGACCTGAAGAATTGAGCGACCCAAGATAGACCCGGTTCACCGGATCGTAGCGATGCACCGACGTTCCCGAAGTGTCGGGGATGTACATCATGTCGAAAGACGCTCGGCTAGTCGCCGCGACGCTCATTGCCGCCAAAAGTGCCCATTTCCTCATTGCAAGTCAACCTAACCAGCCACCATTCTATCACGACACCCGCAAAAATCCAAGTCAAACGGAATGAATTGGAAACTGTTTGGTGAGCGAGATCACTTCGGTGCGCACAGATTCGAGGTTAGCCTGATCCTCCGGTGCGCGGAGGCAACGGGCGATGAGGCCTGCGAGGGTGGCCATGTCGGCTTCCTTCATGCCCCGGGTGGTCACCGCGGGGGTGCCCAGTCGGATACCAGAGGTAACGAAGGGCTTCTCGGGGTCGTTCGGGATGGAGTTCTTGTTGGTCGTGATGTTGGCGTGGTCCAGCGCGATCTGGGCGATTTTGCCCGTGATGCCGTAGGGCCGGAGATCCACGAGCATCAAGTGGCTATCCGTGCCGCCGCTCACGATCCTGAACCCGTGACCGATCATCGCCTCTGCTAAAGCATGGGCGTTCTTCTTGATTTGGGCTTGGTATTCCTTGAATTCGGGTCGCAAAGCCTCGCCAAAGCAGATCGCCTTCGCCGCGATCACGTGCATCAATGGCCCGCCTTGGATGCCCGGGAAGACGCTCATGTTGATCGGCTTCGAGAGCTCCTCGTTGTTCCAGAGGATCATGCCGCCGCGCGGGCCGCGGATGGATTTGTGGGTGGTCGAGGTGACCACGTCGCAGTGCGGGACCGGGTTTGGATACTGGCCGCCGGCGATCAGGCCGCTGTAGTGGCTCATGTCGCACATGTGCAGCGCGCCGACCTCGTCGGCAATCTCCCGAATCCTGGCGAAGTCGAAGGTGCGTGAATAGGCCGTCGCGCCGCTCACGATGATCTTCGGCTTTGACTCCAGCGCCACCGCGCGCATTTGGTCGTAGTCAATCAGCTCCGAATCGTTGCTCACGCCGTAGGGGGCGATGTTGTACATCTGCCCGGTGAAGTTGACCGGCGAGCCGTGGGTGAGGTGGCCGCCGTGGGCCAGGTTCATCGCCATCAGCGTGTCGCCCGGCTTCATGAAGGCGAAGTAGACCGCCATGTTCGCCTGCGCGCCGCTGTGCGGCTGGACGTTGGCAAACTTCGCCCCGTAGAGCTCAGTCACCCGCTCGATGGCCAGGTTTTCGACCTCGTCCACCACCTCGCATCCGCCGTAATAGCGCTTGCCCGGGTAGCCCTCGGCGTACTTGTCCTGTAGCACGCTGCTCATGGCCTGCCGCACGGCGAGGCTGGCGATATTCTCGCTCGCGATCAGCTCGAGGTTGTGCTCCTGCCGCGCCTCCTCCCGCTGAATGATGTCGTAGACGGTAGGATCGGCCTGATCGAGGGGAATTCGGTGCGGATGCATACCGAATTATAGCGGGTCGGATTCTTGACTGATTTTAGGTTTGAGATTTCAGATTTCAGATTTGTCGGAGGGACATTCCCAAATTCCTAGAATTCCTACAATTCCTACCACTTCCATCTTTGGGCGTTCGAATGGGCGACCGGGGATGGGTGACGGGGGCCGGGTGATGGACTCGGGCCTCGTTAGGTGGGCTGATTCGTGTTAGTTTGGACGCATTCGAATGTGACGATTGACACATTCGGAGCATTTAGGGCGATTTGGAGGCGCTTTTGAACCTGGATTGTTGGCTGGATTTTCACATTTGCTGGATTTGTCGTTTGTATTTTTCTTTCGTTTGCTGGTTGATTCGAACTTGAGTGTGGTTCAACCTTTGTCATTGAGATAGGGGTGTATCAATGCTCGCAACGTGGCGCGACTTTATCCGCGCTTTCGCCTTGGCGAGCCCGGCGGCTTTAGTGCAGGGTGCACGGCCCGCGTGGTTCACCCTCACCGGGTGGGAAGCAACTAAGAGTTGGTTGGCACACGCCTCTCCCTTCGAGGGAGAGGAAGATTGCGGCCGACGCCGCCCCTTTTGGGAGTGCGCGGCTTTATCCGCGCTTTCGCTTTGGCGAGACGGGCGACCATCGGACTTGCCCCCCATCGTCATTCCCTCGGACGAGGGAACCCAGGACTTCGGCGATCCACCCGGAACGCTAGATGCGCAAAGCTCTGGGTCCCCGCTTTCGCGAGGATGACGAATTGATATCTTCGCCACGTGGTGATGAAGGTGATGAATGAGACGACGGTAATGTACCGATGTACCGCGTCTTTTTTGGAAGTACATCGGATTCCGCTTGGTCATTGTTCACATGGTTTAGTCGGTGGGGCGGTGGAGTGTCATCGGGTTAGGGTCGGGTTCCTCAGCGAGCGGTAGAGCCCGGAGTAGAAAGCCCGCCGCCCTTGTCTGCAAGGGCTGATGACAGCCTCATAGGGCCGCTTTGTGTTCCAATAGTCGGAGCTGAAGCTCACGTGCCTCTGCCAAATCCCCGGGTCGCTCACCGTAGTGGTGTGCTTCATCCTCGTGGTCAAGCAGGCCTGCTTGATTGCCCCACATCGTCCAACCTGGCCGCTCGGTTCGAGAAAAAAGCTCCATGAATGGGCCATGCGAACAGTCCTCGATGATTTCGTACATTTCCGCAGGCTTCCGGCTATGCATCGTCTTTTGGCTCAGCACGATGTTGGGCTGAGTGCGCCCACGTTGCCGGGTTCGGATATTGGTCCCACGCGTTCCGAACAAACACATCTCAGTCACGTTCCGGAAATAGAAGCCTACGCCCCGCCGGTCTGGCCCGCCGTCTTTTCGAATCTTGTACCAAATGATGTTGGACTTGTAGGTAAACCCCCAACGCTTCATGACTTCAAGTCCTTCTGCGACCAAGGCGTTTGGAACCCAGAGATACAGGTGGGCCTGTTTCTTTGCAATCCGAGCGACCGGCAGCTCGCCGATTTCGGCAAATGACATCGTTGGGTAGCGCCGCAAGCGTTTATGCTCGGGTGCCATTTTCCCGGTGCGGTTCGTGAACCTCCATGGTGGATCAGCGTAAATGGTCCCGAACGCCTCAGGTGCCTGCCGAAGCAAATCTTGTGCTGCGAACTGGGCGAACCACTCCTCGAGATTGGCCCCGTCCGGGGCTCCCATGGGGCCTTCCGTCCTAAGGAGGGCGTCGGGGTCTTGAACCAGCGCTTTTTCGAAATCCATTTCCATACTCATCATACTCCGCGGTCGAAACGGTCTTTAGTCAACCCAAAAACGAGAATTGGGCATCCACCGCCGCCACCACCTTCTACTCGCGGAAGTAGTTTCGGAATCCAAGTTGTCGATGTTCCGTACTTCTCCCAGATGCCCAGTTCTTGAAACGGTTCTTTCAAGTCGGCAGCCTTGGTGACGATGACTCCTACATGGACTGCCCGCAGCTCAAACAAGAGACGGAAGTTGTTGAGGTCACGATCGAAAAAGGGATCTTTATTGGACCACTCCAACTCAAGAGCAATCTTGTTCTTGTAGCAGTCAACCTCGTGAGTCGGGCTGCGATAGGAGGTTTCATCCACGACAATTTCCGTGTCGAAACGCTTCTTTGCCCACCCTCTCTTGTAGAAGGCGCCGTCGTGTTCCTGCGCAATGGTGGTGCGGCCCCCGCCCCCTACGGTCACCTGGGTTTCTCTGACTCTCCAGTTCTTGAGCACCTCGATAATGTCGGACCATTCCTCGGGAAAATCTGCGCGCAGGATCGCTGACGCATGGCGCCACTCGTATATCTCGTAGCCAAGACCTTCGAACTCGGGGATTACGGATTGGTCCATCGAACGAGATTATGACGAGGCGTAGTCGCCACATGGTGCCACGAAAAGGCGTGAACCTATGCCGGGCTCATCCGAAGGAGCGTCATGCCGTCCTGGAATTCATCTGCTGAAAGACATTCCTCCTTCGCTTTCTCCAAGAACTTCGCAGTATTGGCTCTCTTCCTAATAATGGATTCTCCCCCAGTGAAGGTGGCTAGAGATCTCTCGACGACCTCTTCCCAGTCGCCCCGCCGCCAGTGACATAGCGGGTTAACAACCATGGTTTCCAGGTTTCCCCCGCCCCGCTTCGGGGAAAGTGGGATGTTGAAGGCCTTCAATTCCGGGATCAAGAGCACGGCCATCAAATCCGAAGTGACGTCTAAATCTGAGTTAGCCATGACCCGTCCCATCCACTCAGTGGTCACGGCGAATAACTTATAGAACTCCATTGACTTTGGAGTTAGGCAGGTAAATGCACCGTCGGCGCATTCGAAATATTCTCCGCACTCGTCTACTGCAGGTCCAATGTAATAAGGACGGTCTTCGTCACACCAATACTCCCCAACTGAGATTGCCCCCCGGTACGAGAAGCAGAGGTCCTCGCCCAGTCCGCCTGCAATAACTCGACCTGCCGCTCGTACGCATGCCCGAAGAGCAATCGAATTTATCGCCATCCAGTCATAGTAGCTAAAGATGAGGCGGGTGTCGTTCTCTTCGTCAGTCTTGCCCTCTTCCCTCTCATAGCGGACCCAGGAATTAGGGTCAGCCGTCGAGAAAAAAATAATGGTGTCTGAGAATACGAGGTGCCTCACCTGAAAGGAGACCCCCTTCATTGGCCCATACCAGCCGCTCATCGCCCTGACTTCCTCGTCCGCCTGGTTGGCTAACTTGCCCAATCTTTCGATGATCTTGCCAGGGGGGTGCTTCTGCCAAGTACCCTTAAAGCCAAGAATGTCCAGCATCGCGACGGCACCGAATTGGAACCCGTGTTCGCGGCTGATGTAGCATTCAAACTTTTTGAGCAGGTCTTGTCGAGTCATTTCAGGTCCGAGCGCTTCGTACTTACCACGCTCCGAAGATCATCATAACAGCAACCACGGAAGCATCGCCGAGATAACAAAGGCGCGGCCATCCATAAGAGCTCCGTCAAAAGTCCCCAGCTCTGGAGATCTGCCCCGCAAGCCCGCCATAGTTGCCGGTCCGAGCGATATGAGATCATTCATGACATTCCGGTATGGGCAGAGCTACTCAGGATCGCCGCTAGCTGTCCAGGTGGCAGTCACCGATGTTTCACTCCCACCGGCGTTAACGCCTTGCTCCGAAGGCGGCCTAAAGGCCACCCTCCAGAGGCGGCCTGAAGGCACACCTCCTTAGTTGACGGGGCAGTCGCCGGTGCCGCTGTTGGTCCAGGTGTAGCCAGCGAATTGGTTGCTGTCTGGCATCGAGGGGACCATGTAGAGGTTTCGGGATTGCCAGCCGTAGATCGTGCATCGGGGGCCGGTGCCGGAGCCGGGGCGGCCGGAGGGGCCGTTGTTGGCGGCGTCGGCTTGGGGGGCGTTGATGAACTTTGCGCTGCCATCGGCGAACCCGAGGTTGCCGCCGACGTTGCGGACGATGGCGCGGAAACGGAGCTTATTGATGAAGTCGGAGGCTTCGAGGCTGAGATAGATGCATCCCCAAGAGCGGCCGTACGGCGGGATCGAATTGCTGAGCAAGAAGGCGACCGTGTTGGAGGGGGCGGTGACTTCGGTCTGCACGATGGGGGTGGTGGGGCCGTAGTTGGTGTAGGTGCCGTCGCCTCCCAAGAGGTAGTTCATGCTGTAGGTGTTGGTGAGCTGCATGCCGGAGTTGGTGGCGCAGGTGCCGTTAAACTGCCCCGTTTTGCCGAGCATGGGGGAGCGGAAGATGTCCTTGTTCTTGGCGTAGCTGCTGAGCTTGAGACCCCAGCCGTTCCAACTTCGCCCGGCGGGAAGTACGGGGGTATTGAAGGGGGTTTGGGAGCCGCTGTTCCACAGGTCCGACGCGCCGATGGAGACGTAGCGGTCGTCGTGGTCGGTGCTGTACATGATGCTCGTGAGACCGAGCTGCTTGAGGTTGCTCAGGTCGGCGGTGTTCTTCGCGCTTTCGCGGGCTTGGGCGAAGACCGGGAAGAGGATCGCGGCCAAGATGGCGATGATGGCGATGACGACCAGAAGCTCGATAAGCGTGAAAGCCCGTTTCATGAATTGGATTGTAGGGATGCTGGGTTAAGTGATGGTCAAGACATGGTTAAGTCTTGGTGAAGGATTCTTAACGTTGCTTTAGCACGCGATTTACGAAATGTTGATATGCTTTTCGGCATGTCCACTTCACGACGCACACTTTTAAAGGCGGGCCTGGGCGGCGTTGCCGCCGCGCTGACCGGCTCGGCTTGGGGAGCCATGGTTCCGGCTTCGAGCAAGCGCAATTGGAAGGTGATCCTGCTGACCGACACTCACGTGCAAAGCCCTGAGCAAGCCGCCCGAGCGGCGAAGGGGTTTGCGATGGCCCAGGCTCGCAAGCCGGACCTGATCATCTTCGGCGGCGACAACGTGATGAACGTGGACGGCAACAAGACATTTGAGGACGCGACCGGCCAGTTCGCCAAGTGGCGCGATTTGGTTTCGTCGAACATCAAGGCCCCGAGCCATTCGGTGATCGGCAATCACGACATCTGGTGGGCGAAGGAAGATCATCCTCAGGCCACGCTTCGGGACAAGGCGATGGCGATCAAGAATTTCGATCTTCCCGGTCGGTACTACGCGGTGGCGATGGGCGATTGGAAGCTGGTGATGCTGGACGTCTTCCATCGCGATGGTTGCTATGTGGACGCCGAGCAGATGGCCTGGCTTGATGAGGAGCTTGCGAAGAGCAAGGGGCCGGTTTGCCTGGTGTCGCACGCGCCGATCTTGAGCGCGACGCACTTTATGGAGCTGGGGGCGCCGAAGAACGGTTCTTGGGCGGTTCCGACGAGCTGGCAGGTTGGGAATAGCGTGGACTTGATGAAGCTTTTCTGGAAGCACCCCAAAGTGAAGTTGGCGCTGAGCGGGCATATGCACCACATTGACCGGGTGGACTATCACAACGTGACGTACGTTTGTGGCGGCGCGGTGAGTGGCTCGTGGTGGTCGGGGGCGTATCACAACTTCCCTCCCGCGTTTATCGAGCTAGAGTTGAGCTCGGAAGAGATGGTTCGGTACACCTCCGTGTTTTATGAGGGGCCTGCGAAATAGACGGACTAAAGTCCTCGCGCCGGGTGGCGGACTGAAGTCCACCCTCCTGGCGGGGCAAAGGTCCCCCTGCTTGACTTCCGCCTCGCAAGACGGGCATAGTTGCCGGTCCGAGCGAGATGAAAGTTATTCACGACATTCCGGTGTGGGGCGAGCCAGCCCTCGACGACGCGATCAAGCAGATGCAGACCGTGGCGCAACATGGTGCCGAGCGCGTGGCCCTGATGGCCGACCACCACGTGGGCTACAGCATGCCAATCGGTGGCGTGGCGGCTTATCGCGAGATGCTGAGCCCGAGTGGCGTGGGCTACGACATCGCCTGCGGCAACAAGGCGGTTCGGCTGGACATGCCGGGGCGGGAGTTGCGGACGCATATCAAGCGGATCATGGACGACGTGACGTCGAAGATCAGCTTCGGTGTCGGGCGAACCAACCAGGAAGAGGTTGATCACGAACTGTTCGACGATCCCGCGTGGGGGCTCTTCCCGGCGGTGAGCGTGAAGGATAAGGCCCGGTCGCAACTCGGCACGGTGGGCAGCGGCAACCACTACGTGGACCTCTTCACCGATGAGCAGGACCGGGTTTGGATCGGGGTGCACTTCGGTTCTCGCGGATTGGGGCACACGATCGCATCGCACTTCATCGAGGCTGTCGGTGGGAACAATGGGATGTTCGTGCCGCCGGTGCTACTTCATGAGCGGAGCGCTTTGGGCGAGGAGTATTTGCCGCAGATGGAACTGGCCGGGCGTTACGCCTATGCCGGGCGGGACTGGGTTTGTGGGAAGGTCGCTCGAATTCTGAAGGCGAAGATCGTGGAGGAGGTTCATAACCACCACAACTTCTGCTGGCGCGAGACGCATGGCGGTGATGCTTTCTGGGTTGTTCGTAAAGGGGCGACGCCGGCGTTCCCGGGCCAGCGCGGGTTCATTGGGGGTTCCATGGGCGAGACTTCGGTGATCGTGGAGGGTGTGGCTTCTCCTTCAGCTTTGGCTTCTTTGTGCAGTACGGTCCATGGGGCCGGTCGGGTGATGAGCCGAACTCAGGCGGCAGGTAAGCGACGGGGGCGTTCTCGGGTTGGGGGTGAGGTTACGCCTCGCATGATGGAGACTTGGGTTCGCGAAGCCGGAGTGGAGCTGCGGGGCGGGGGTACGGACGAGTCGCCGCACTGCTATAAGCGACTGACGGAGGTGCTGGAGCATCACGCGGATAGCACGCGGGTGCTGCACGTGCTGAAGCCGGTCGGGGTGGCGATGGCGGGCGAGAACGAGTTTGATCCGTATAAGGATTAAGGGGTGTGCGCCCTTCTCCCCCCAGCCCCCTCTTCCCTTCGGGCGAGGGGGAGTAGCAAGAAAAAACACCTCACGCGGTTTGCGTGAGGTGTTTTCGATTCAACAAAAAGAAGCTTACTTCTTGGTTTGGTTGCCGTATCGTCGCATGAACTTCTCGACTCGGCCGGCGGAGTCTACGATTCGCTTTTGGCCGGTGTAGAACGGGTGGGAGAAGGCGCTGATTTCGACCGGGACGACGTAATACTCCATGCCATCGATGGTGCGCGTCTCGTTGGTTTTGATCGTCGAGATGCCGGTCCACTGGTGATCGCCGTCCACGAACAGGACGGGGTAATTGACGGGATGGGTTTCGGTCTTCATGCGGCTTTTCCTTGAAAATTGGGGCACCCGGTGGGCGCGCGAACGTCTAGTATAGCCCACGCCTAGTGCCCTTCGCAACCCCGGATTCTCGCGGGTTCCCGCAGGTAAAATAGTCAGCGACGGAAACGTCAAATCTTCGTTCGCGCATTCTTCCCTCGCGCCATCGTCGTCGCCAACCAAGAACGACCCTGCGAACGAGTCAACAAAGGAGAAGATACACAACTCACATGAGTCAAAAGCGCGTTTATCTTTTCCGCGAGGGCAATGCCACCATGCGCGATCTGCTGGGTGGAAAGGGTGCCAATCTCGCGGAGATGTCCAACATCGGTCTTCCAGTGCCGAATGGTTTCACCATCACTACCAATGTCTGCAACGAGTATTACAGCTCGGGCAAGACCCTCCCCGCTGGCCTTCTAGACGAGATGCGCGCGGCGGTGGCGGAGGTCGAGCAGACTACCGGCCGGAAGCTGGGCGGAACAGAGAAGCCGTTGCTTTTCTCCGTTCGGTCGGGGGCTAAGTTCTCGATGCCGGGAATGATGGACACCGTCCTCAACCTAGGCCTCAACCCAGAGACCTTGGCGGCGATGATCGCAGAGACGGGGGACGAGCGGTTCGTTTACGATAGCTTCCGCCGGTTCATCATGATGTTCTCCGACGTCGCTTTCGGCATCCCCAAGCACGACTTCGACAACCACATTTTCCAGGAATACAAGACCAAGGTCGGCGCAAAGAACGACTTGGACCTCACGGCGGCGGACCTCAAGGCCATCTCCGAGCAGTTCTTGGCTCACGTCAAGGCCGAGGCGGGCCGAGACTTCCCCACCGATCCATGGGAGCAGTTGGCTCTTTCGGTGGAAGCCGTGTTCCGCAGCTGGAACAACGACCGCGCGATCTTCTACCGACGCACGGAGAAGATTCCAGACGAGATTGGCACCGCGGTCAACATCCAGGCGATGGTTTTTGGCAATGCCGGAGACGATTGCGGCACTGGCGTGGCGTTTACTCGCGACCCTTCAACCGGGGAGAAGTTCTTGTACGGCGAGTACTTGATGAACGCCCAGGGCGAAGACGTCGTGGCGGGCGTGCGCACTCCGGTGCCCATCAGCCACCTCAAGGACCAGAACCCGGCGATTTACCATGAGTTCGTGGACGTTTGCGACAAGCTCGAAGCGCACTACAAGGACATGCAGGACCTCGAGTTCACGATCGAGCACGGCAAGCTCTATATGCTCCAGTGCCGATCGGGCAAGCGAACCGGACCGGCGGCGGTGAAGATCGCGGTTGAGATGGTCCACGAGGGACTGATTTCGAAGGACGAGGCGATCACCCGAGTCACGGGTTCACATCTCGACCAATTGCTCCACCCGCGTATTGACAACGATGCGCTCCAAGACACCGTTTTCCTCGCTAAAGGGCTCGCTGCTTCTCCGGGAGCGGCGGTTGGTAAGGTCGTTTTCGACGCCGATACGGCGGCGGAAGAAGGCAAAGGCGGCAAGGGCGGCAAGGTGATCTTGGTTCGCGACGAAACGAACCCAGATGACGTGCACGGCATGATGGCGTCGCAGGGCGTTTTGACGGCTCGCGGCGGAAAGACCAGCCACGCGGCGGTGGTAGCTCGCGGCTTCGGTATTCCCTGCGTGGCGGGTGCGGAAGCGCTGGAAGTCAACGTGAAGGCCAAGCACTTCAAGGTCGGTGCGCACAGCATCAACGAAGGCGACGTGATCACGGTGGACGGGTCCACCGGCAACATCTACCTTGGCGCGTTGAAGCTCATCGCTCCAGAAGTCAGCGGCGCGTTTGGCGAGCTGATGGCTTGGGCGGATGCCGAGCGACGCATGAAGGTGCGCACCAACGCCGACAACCCGAACGACGCCAAGCAGGCGATTGAGTTCGGCGCGGAAGGCATTGGTCTTTGCCGAACCGAGCATATGTTCTTCGAGCAAGAGCGGTTGCCGATCGTGCAAGAGATGATTCTCACCAAGGACATGTCGGTTCGACAGGGTTGCTTGGATCGACTCTTGAGGTTCCAGCAAGAGGATTTCGAAGGCATCTTCGCTGCGATGGACGGTTTGCCGGTGACGATTCGTCTCATCGACCCGCCGCTCCACGAGTTCCTTCCCTCTCACGAGGAACTGATTCGAGAGACGACCGAGCTTCAGATGAAGGTCGGATCGGACCCGAGCCTGAAGGCGACGCTGGAGGCCAAGGAGAAGCTCCTGGTCGAAGTCGAAGCGATGAAGGAATCGAATCCGATGATGGGCTTGCGAGGCGTTCGCCTCAGCATCATCATGCCGGGCATCGTGGTCATGCAGACGAGAGCCATTCTCCAAGCCGCCGCGAAGCTCACCAAAGCGGGCATCAAGGTGTACCCAGAGATCATGATTCCGCTCGTTTCGACGGTAAATGAGCTCCGGGTGGTTCAGAATCTGCTCGAGGACACGGCGAAGATGGTCGTTTCTGAACAGGGTGTGGACATTCCGTACCAGTTCGGCACCATGATCGAGATCCCGAGGGCGGCTTTGACCGCCGGAGAGATCGCGGAGTACGCGCAGTTCTTCAGCTTCGGCACCAACGACCTCACTCAGATGACGTTTGGCTACAGCCGAGACGACGCCGAGGGCAAGTTCCTCACCCAGTACGTAGATCAGAAAATCCTCGTGCACAACCCGTTCGAGACGATTGACCAAACCGGCGTCGGTCGGCTCATGAAGCTCGCGGTGACGGAAGGCCGCGCGGCTCGCGAGGGTCTGAAGTGCGGCATTTGTGGCGAACATGGCGGCGATCCTGAATCGGTGATCTTCTGCCACCAGATCGGGCTGGATTATGTGTCCTGTTCCCCGTTCCGAGTACCCATCGCTCGATTGGCGGCGGCCCAGGCCTCCATCCGAGATCGGGTCAAAGTCGCGGTTAACGACAAGTAAGGTGAAGTTCCTCAGGGCCGGGCGCGGTATGCGCCCGGCCTCACAGGTCTGCCCCACTCTTAAGTTGTCTTCAACATTGGGAGGCAGACCAAATCATGAATCCAGCTGGTTGCCGTACGTGAGTACCGCAATTGTGCTGTTCGGAATTGAGATACATACCGGATACACTGAGTGTATGGTTCGTGTTGTTTTTTGTCTTTCCGTGCTTGGCGCTGTTGCGGGGGCTCAAGCGGCTGAGCTTCTCATCAACGGTGGATTTGAGAGCCAGCCAAACTATGGGTCGGGGGTAAGCGGCGACGCGGGCTATTCTGCCCTCACAGGAAACCAAATTCCGGGCTGGACGATCGCTCCGGGTCGTGCTGCAACCGTTCATAACACGGTGCTATACCCAACAATTAGTGGCGCCTACAGTGTTAACATCGATGGCGAGGGGCATAACGGTGGCAACTGTGATATGTTTCAAAATTTTGGAGCGAACATTTTTGGCGACTGCACGTTATCGTTTCAGTGGAAAATTTGGTCGGTGTCGGCCAACACGCAGATGCGCGTTTCGGTGACTGACACGGTGACCAACACGGAGATCGCATTCGGTCAATACACTCAGTCGGACTTCATCCTTCACACCGAAGCGATCAACTTCATCGCGAACGGAAACCCACTTCGCCTGAGAGTGCGCGAAAATCCCGAGTCGAGTATCAACGACAATACTTTCATTGTCGACAACTTTAGCGTGACCAATACCTTTCAGACGGTGCAGGGGACCCTCATCTTGAACAACACTGTCTCCCCCTTTGCCGTCGGGCGGATTGTTGGCTACACGGTGAAGCAGGGCAGCGTCACTATTGATTCCGGCAGCGTGGTCTGCAACGGCCCTTCGACTAGTATCACCACGTCTATTGTGAGTTCCCTCAATGGGCCTTCCACCATAACGTTCGATGGTTCTTCGTTTCTGCGAAAAACTCAGAACTTTGTGCTTAATGGTGCCGTTACCTCGTTTGGCACCGCAGTGCTTGCGAACGGTGACGTGGACATCAGCGGGGAAGTTGATGCTGCTGACATCGATCAGGTCATTGCGGCGTTCGGCAATACGGATTCTAACATCACCGATGTCGATGTTTCCGGAGAAGTAGACGCGGCGGATATCGATATCGTGATTTCGAATTTCGGCGCGGTAGATCAGTAGATCATTCCAACGAAGGACAGCCGGCACACGGCGAGACTCTTGAATCTGGTTGCTTGGCACTCACTTTCCTGCCGATGGGATCCTCGTTACGTAACCTGGCCAACTGGGAAACCGCGACTCCCAGGAGCACAGGGAACCTCTTGAGATGGGCGGGGTAGGCTAGACCGTAATGTCAAACGCTGTTCAAGAGTTGAAGACTAAGCTTTTCGATGTCAATGCGCTGTATGCCGCGATGTCCATGTTGGACTGGGATCAGCAGACCTATATGCCCAAAGGCGGGGCGCACGCACGGGCCGAGCATTCGAGCATCCTCGCGCGGATGGCGCACGAGACGTTTGTCTCTGACGAGACGCAACGTCTTCTTGAGAACGCGGGAGGCGAGGTTGATCCAGGCAGCGATGATGCCGCTCTCGTTCGGATTGTTCAGCGAGACATGCGTTTGCGCACCAAGTTCCCCTCCGACCTTGTTCAGCGCAAAAGCAAGCTCAGTGCCGAAGGCCACGAAGCTTGGGTGGAAGCGCGGCAGAAGAACGATTTCGCCACGTTCGCCCCGATTTTGACCGAACTCTTCGAGATTACGAAGGAAGAGGCCAATCTCCTCGGCTACACGGACCACATTTACGACGCCCTGATCGACATGTACGAGGAAGGGGCCACGCACAAGCAGTGCCAGGGCATCTTCGACACCATTCGCGGCCCGATCGTGGAGTTGGTACGACACATTAAAGAGAGTCCGAATCAACCCGACGACAAGTTCCTCTACGGCGACTGGCCGACCGACGACCAACGCAAGTTCACCGAGCGGCTGTTGGGCAAAATCGGGTTCGACATGGACCGGGGACGCCAAGATACGGCCCCGCACCCGTTCTGCACCGGCTGGTCTATCGGCGATATCCGCCTCACCACTCGATTCAAAGATTATCTGCCTTCGGCGATCTTCGGGACGCTCCACGAAGCTGGCCACGGGATGTATGAGCAAGGCAGCCCAATGGCCTGGGATCGCACGCCGCTCGCGGGTGGCGTGTCGCTGGGCATCCACGAAAGCCAAAGCCGCCTTTGGGAGAACATCGTGGGACGAAGCGAAGCCTTCGTGAACTGGATGATGCCGGAATTCTCGAAGGCATTCCCCGCGCTGGAGGGGGTGGGTACCAAGGTGCTTTACAAGGCGATCAACAAGGTCGAGCCGTCGTTCATTCGGGTTGAAGCCGATGAAGTGACCTATAACTTGCACATCATGGTGCGGTTCGAAGTCGAGTGCGCGGTTCTCGAGGGCCGCCTTGACGTGAAGGACATGCCCGCCTACTGGAATTCCAAGTACGAGGAGTATCTCGGGATCACCCCGCGCACCGACAGCGAAGGCTGCCTGCAGGATGTGCACTGGAGCATGGGTTCGATCGGCTACTTCCCCACCTACACGATGGGCAATTTGCTGAGCTACCAATTCTGGAATTGCCTGGAGAGCGACCTTGGGGACACCAACGCGCTGATCTCAAGCGGCAACTTCGCCCCGATCTTGGACTGGCTGATCGCGAAGGTTTACAGCAAGGGCTCCAAGTACCCGCCGCAAGAACTGGTTCCGGCCGTCACGGGCAAACCGATGGGCGCGGACGACTACCTCGCCCGGCTCACGGCGAAATACAAAGACATTTACTCCATCGAGTGACCCGGTATTCATACTGGACTTTTCACCCTCAAGTGGAGAATTTCGGGCTGGTCTTTATACTGAAGACAGCCCGAAATTTTTTGGGTGAGGAGTTGGTTTTTTATGAACAAGTCTCGATTCGTTTTGATGCTTTCGGGAGTTTTGGCGACGGCCCTGGCATGGTCTGGCGCCCCCGATCTACAAACTTGGAGTAACAGTGGAGTAGTTCGCATCGTGGTGAACAATACTCAGTTCAACGGAAGCGGCACGATCATTGACCATAAGCGGGACGCGAACGGCGATGGCTGGCTCTGCATCCTCACGGCTGACCATGTGGTGAGCGTAACGGGCGCCGCAGCGGGGGCAACCTACGCCCAAGTCGGCTTTGACACGGACAACGGCTCGAGCGCAAATCTGAACGCAACGCCTCTGGCGAACGCGAGCTTTGTCGCTCGAAAGGCAGGCGCGGCAGTGGACATCGCGGTGCTAGGTATCCGCTACGGAGTGTTTGACGCTTCTTACAACGCGTCCGTCCGAGAACTCTTCACGTACGGCACAGGAGCCCGCGATATCACGTCCATCGGCTACGGTTCCTCGGGCACGTACGTACCTCAGCGTGGATACGCGCGCACCGTGAATTCGTGGCAGACCCAACGGTACGTGAACAACAAGGCAGAAACGTTTGCCGTACGCACTCCCTTTGGCGGCTACACCTTCGATGCCATGGAGTGGGACGTTGACGCCCCGAATACGGGAACTTCGGTGGTCGGCGAGGGCACCATCCTGGACGGAGATTCCGGCGGAGGCGTGTTCTTCTCCGAGCCGGTCAACGACAACCGATTCAATCCGACCCCAATGGTCTTTGGCAACAAGTTGATCGGCGTGAATTCTTACGCTCAGATTGATTACGCTGACCCGGAGTATACGGACGGGCTCGTTCGATGGGGCTACACCAACGGCGCGGTAAAGATCACTCCAGCCTACAAGACCTGGATCGAGCAGCAATGCCAGGTGGTTCCAGAACCCGCTTCCATGACCGCGCTCGCGCTCGGCGCAGCGACTATGTTGCGAAGACGAAAGAAAACTGCGTAAACAAGTTTGAAATCAATGCACCCCCGCTTGCAAGCGGGGTGCATTTTTATGCGACGGGGGTCTTGAACTGCTCCAAGTGCTTGCCGCAACAAGCGCGGATGCGACCTCGGATTCGGTTGATGTAAGTCGCTCGTTCGGTGACGCTGATCGCGCCTCTGGCATCCAAGATGTTGAAGGCGTGCGAACACTTGAGCGCCATGTCGAGCGCCGGGTAGACCAGCGCGGTTGCCCCTCGGGGTGTGCCGGCTTCGCCTTCTTTGGTGGTCAAGATGCCCAGTTCGTCATCCCACCGGACGGGTGTTTCAAGGATGCGCTTGCTTTCGGCTTCGTACAAGTCAAAAAGTTGATACAGCATGTCGGTGGAGGCCACCTCGAAGTTGTAGACGTTGTGCTGCATCTCGAGTTCAAATTCGGTGTCTTTGTAGCTCATCGCCTCATTCCACTGGAGATCTGTCCAGAAGGAACTTTGATTGTTGAGCATCAGACAGAGGCGCTCGGGGCCGTAGGTGATTTCGGCGCATACCGGATCGCAGTCGTACCCGCCCATCTGTTGGAAAAAGGTGAACTGCGTGACTTCGGTTCCGTCCACCCACACTTCCCAGCCCACTCCGGCAGCCCCGGCAGCCTGGCTCTCCCAATCGTCCTCAACCAGGCGAATGTCGTTCTTTTTGGTATCGAAGCCAATAGCGTTGAGGCTCTCCATGTAGAGGTCCACGATGTTATCGGGACTCGGCTTCATGACGACTTGGTATTGATAGTAGCGCTGATTCCGCATTGGATTGCGGGTGTATCGGCCATCTGCGGGGCGTCGGCTAGGCTGGATGTAGGCGACATTCCAAGATTCAGGGCCGAGGCATCGGAGGGTGGTGGCGGGGTGCATGGTGCCTGCGCCGACTTCGACGTCATACCCTTGCAAAATCGCGCAACCCTGGGCCGACCAATACTCGTCGAGCCGCCGAATCATCTCTTGGAACGTAACCACTGGGCAGATTTTAGCTGGGGATGGCTGGGGGTTGCTCGGATTGAAGGGGCCACCGCCTCATTTCTGCAAATCCGGGACCCAGGCCGTGGTACGGCCGCCGACGGTGTCCCGCCGGATTTCATGCCCATGGTAGGTCGGCTCACCGCGCTTGCCGCCCCAACGGGCGTGGAAGATCCAGTCTTTGGGGAATCGCTCTTTGTCCGCTCCGACTTCTACGGCGTGCTCCATGACGCTCATGAGGGCCTCCCGTAGTGCAGAAACCTCGGCGAGGGTAAGAGAGGCGCCGAGCCGCTGGGGGGCCAGCCGAGCCTGAAGCATCACCTCATCGGCGATCCAGTTGCCGACACCGGCGAAGACCGATTGGTCCAGGAGAACTGCCTTGAGTGGGGCCTTCCGCTTTTTCAGAAGGTCGAATAGCTGCGTGGACTCGGGCACTTCGAGCCATGCGTCGAAGCCCAACTTCTGGATGCGTTTGTCAGACTCTGGCGAGTCGGAGAGCCAGAGACGGCCGAGCCGACGACCGTCCGTGAACGCAATGCGCCGCCCCTCGTCAGTGGTCAGCATGAGCTTGAGGAAGCGAGGACGGCCGTTTTCGTCGTCAAGCGGTGCCTCGCCATGCTCTCGAAGCCGGATCGTCGGTTCCCCCAGTTCTCTTATCCAGCCCGTCATGCCCAGGTGACCGAAGAGCCAGGGCTTTCGGTCGAGTTCGAGCCACCAGTACTTCCCCTTGCGACCCACCTTCTTCACGGTGGCTCCCTGGAGGAGTTCGCGGATGGGCTCAGCGTCGGCTTTCGAAAGCAAGATTGGGTCGTCGGGGAGATCCACCTCAACAATTTTTCTTCCGCCAAGTACGCGCTCCATCAGGCGTCTCACGGTCTCAACTTCGGGCAGTTCTGGCATCACCCTTATTATCCCAGGAGTGAGCCAGCCAAGAAAGAGCCCCTCCGGAGCGGAGGGGCTTGGCTAGATCTTACTGAACTGGCTTCGGCTTGTCGTCGCCGTCGAATCGGTCCTTCATGTCCTCGACAAAGTCCTCAAGTCGCTCCTTGGCTTCCTCGGCTTTTACGCGGGCCGTCTCAGCCAAATTCTCAAGGCCCTCTTTCGTGTCTTCTGCCTTGTCCCTCAGGAAGTCGCCAGCTTTATCAAGCCCATCTTTGGCATCGTGCCCGACTTCTTTAGTTTTGTCGGCTGCGTGGTCCACTGCGTGATCAATTTTGTGATCGTTGTTCATTTCTATAGTTCCTCATCGCAAAGCCAAGGCTCGCTGAAGTACCTATACGCATGGAGACATTCGAGCAGAACACGGTTTGGGCCGAATGGTACCGATTTTACAAATTGATCACGTTCGGAGTCCACCCAATTTTGCCGAGGGTTTCCATGTAATCCTCGGCCGTGATATCGGATGGCGACTTTCCTAAGTAGGCCACGAGTGCTGCTTCCATCACGTTCGTGGCAAATGTCTCTCCTCCGATAACGGGAGTGGTGGTAATCACCCGGCGAAGGCCCGCTTGGCGGAAGAAATCTAGATTGGCGGTGCGGATGCTTTGAGTTAGAATTGTTTTGCCGTCAAGCCGGTCGGGAGCGTAGCGCAACACGAACAGGGAGTCGCCGCAAATGAAGGTCCGATCGGCCCAGAGCTTGGGGAATTTTGGGGTGCGTATCTCTTGCTTCTCGCCGGTTGGATAGAACCATTTGAACGGGAGTTTAGTGATGATCGGTAAGAGCAACTTCCCTAGCCGCTCCACTCTTTTATAAGAGCGGATGGGAATGGGCAACCCAATGCCGAAAAAAAAGTCTCCGTAGATGACATCCGGGCATAGCTTGTCTAGCGCCTGCGCCATACCGTAGCGGTCCACCGCGCTGACCAGTAGAGCGCGCTCTTGCTTGAAGTCAACGATGCCTTCCCGCTGCAGATACTCGATGCTCGCCCGCTCGAGCGTGTGCTTGAGTCCGCTTCCATCAACGATGGGAGTTTGCGTGACTCCGGCCACACAATCCGCAATCTCGCGGAACGTGTAGCGCTTGTTCCCGGCAACAACGTGAAGATCCGCTCCTCCAATCCCGATGGCGTCCACCTTGCCATCGAGATCGCGGAACATTTTGGCGAAGGCCTTCATGTCGCCGTCGGTGCCGATGCGCTCGAGTTCAAATTCTTCCCCCAAGAAGTCGAAGGTGCTCTTCTTGTTGCGCGTGCTGCTGCCGAGGCTGACGCTGACGACTCGCTTCATGTGGGCGAGACCGCGATCATCTCAATTTCAATATCCGCTCCCTTCGGAAGGCCGCTGACCGCGTAGGTCGCGCGGGCGGGAGGGGCGTGTGTGAACCGCTTGCCGTACACCTCATTCACGGTGGCAAAGTGGTCCATGCTAGTCAACAGAATTGTAGTTTTGACGACGTGATGAAAGTCCAGGCCCGCCGCGGCGAGAACGGCTTCGAGGTTTAACATAACCTGCTCGCACTGTGCCGCGATGTCGCCCGTCACCAGCGTGCCATCAGGTTTTAAGGGGACTTGACCGGAGAGGAAGACGAGGGTGCCAGACGCCAAAATGGCTTGGCTGTAAGGGCCGATGGCGGCGGGGGCCTGGTCGGTGGAAATCACTTCACGAAGCATGAAATGATGTTACCGCGCAGGCCCGGCTAGAAAGATTTTCTAAGAATCAGCCACAATAGAGGAATGGCGTCTGGAGTGGTGTCCGAGTGGTCGAAGGAGCGCGATTGGAAATCGCGTATGCGGCAACGTATCGAGGGTTCGAATCCCTCCCGCTCCGCCAGATTTTCCGCCGTTATTCCCTACCGGGCGGTGTAACCTCCGTCGATTACGAGTTCCGTGCCGGTCACGAACTTCGACTCGTCCGAGGCCAGATACACGATGCCCCAGGCGATGTCGTCCACGTCGCCCATGTGCCCGATGGGGTGCAGCCCATCGATTGCCGCACGTCCCGTCGCCACGTCGCC
This sequence comes from Chthonomonas sp., assembly GCA_031425375.1. Taxonomy (GTDB): domain Bacteria; phylum Armatimonadota; class Fimbriimonadia; order Fimbriimonadales; family Fimbriimonadaceae; genus JAFLBD01. The sequence continues at coordinate 78,841 of JANPJF010000006.1, forward strand.
TTGCGATGCCAGGAACTGCTCAACCAACGGTGTCCAAATGAATCCGGGGTGGACTGAGTTGACCCGGATACCCTTAGTTGCGTAGAGCAACGCGTCGGTCTTCGACATCATGCGGACCGCGCCCTTCGACGCATGGTAGGCGGGGAGGTCGGGCGCGCTGATGATGCCGTAAATGGAGGAGAGGTTGATGATACTTCCCTTCCCGGCACCCAGCATCTGTGGCACAGCGTGTTTGGTGCAGAAGAAGACCCCTTTTACGTTGACCGCCATGAGGTGATCCCATTCTTCAGAGGTGATTTCGTGCGTTGGCTTGTTGACGCCGGCGATTCCCGCATTGTTTACGAGCACGGTGATGGGGCCAAATTTGCTTTGAACCTCGCTCATTACTTGCTCGACCTGGGTCTCACTGGAGACGTCAAGATGCCAAAAGGCAACCTTTGCCCCGGCGCCTTCCATCTCACGCACCAGCGACTGGCCTTCGGTGTCAAGGACGTCGGTGACTGCCACGATGGCACCTTCTTCAGCGAGCCGTAGACAGCAAGCGCGGCCAATTCCTAGGGCACCGCCCGTCACAAGGGCCACTTTTCCACTGACTCTTCCTGTTTTGTTCATCTTGGATTCCTCCACCCTTTAACTTCGACGGAAAGGCGGCGGAATCCTATTAGCGATAGTCCACGGGGCGCAGATAATATTCGCCCACGGCGGTGTCGCTGAGCATCGCCACAGTGGCTGGTCGACGCTTCCAATGAGTGCCTTCGACGCGCCGTTCGATGAGATCGTAATGGTGCGGCGAAATGCCTAACTCGAGGACTTGAGCCTTTGAGTAGCCCTTCACCATCGCGTGCAGAACGACGTCGATCTCGGCGTAAGTGACGCCGTAATCCCCTTCGTCGGTCTGCCCGGCTACGAGGTCGGCGGAGGGGGGCTTGTTGATGATCGGATCGGGCACGTTCAGATAGCGCGCGAGGTCGTACACCTGGGTCTTAAAGAGGTCACCGAGGGGGTTCACGGGCGGAGCGTCGTCGCCGTGCCAGGTGTAGTAACCGAGCAGCCGCTCGCTCTTGTTGCCGGTGCCGAGGGGAATCCCCCCGACCTCCATGCTTTGGTCGAACAGGATGACGGTCCGGCAACGAGAGCAGATGTTGCCTAGCCTGGCGGGGCTGATGCCGCTTTCGTACGCTGAGGCGTAGCCATCGACCATCGGTGTGATTTCAATGGTGCGGTCTTCGAGGCCAAGCTGGTCGATCACCGTTCCGGCATCGGCCATGCTCGCAGGGGAGCTGATCTTGTAGGGCATCCGGAAAGCGGTCACATTCTTCGGACCAAAGGCTTCCGCCGCCAGGAACGCAACCACTGCGCTATCTAGTCCGCCAGAAAGTCCTAGGACCACTCGGGTCATTTTTCTCTGCCGAAGGACCTCATCGCGCAAGAATCTCACCAGGTAGTTTGCAACCAATTCGGCGTTGATATCGAGCGAATCTGGGTTCAATGGGTTGACGCTGGGAAACCGAGAGGAGTTGAGCGGCACACCTATAATCTACCAACTTAGCGAGAAGCCAGACCTAGGGCCTTGTACCTAAGTTCCCAAATTGCGTGTATTCTTGAGGAAAGTTGGCTGGGGTGCCGACGTTTAAGGGTGTATAGCGATGGAAAAAGGATTACTTCGAACCGTTGTCACGATCATCTTCTTGGTCATTGTCGCGCTCCTCGCGATTAACATTATCAAGTCCTTCCTTGGTTTGATGATTCCGATCTTGATCCTAGGCGGCGTCGGGTACATGGTGTATCGATTCAGCCGATCTAAGTCCATCTCGGGTGGCCGCGGCGGCATCCTTCCCTGAGCTAAAACAGACTCTCCTTTAAGGTAAAAGAGCGACATGCCCCTTTGGCTTGTCGCTCTTTCCATTTCCGCCCAACCGCTCCCAATTGTTCGGGATGACTACGGGGTGCCTCAAGTGCGCGCCGATTCTCAGCTGGCAGCCATGCGCCTGATGGGCCGAGCCGTTGCGGAAGACCGGCTGTGGCAGATGGAGATCAGTCGCCGAGTGGCGCGAGGACGGCTGGCGGAGATCATGGGGCCATCCGCAGTGGCGAGTGACGTGGCGACCTTCAAGATGGGTTACAGCGACGCGGAGATGCGGGCGATGTTAGCTCGCTTGCGCCCGCAGACGCGCCAGATGTTTGAGCAGTACGCCCAAGGCGTGAACGATTCGATTGCGGCCCACAAGCGTGCGGGCACTCTACCGCCTGGCTACGCCCAGTACGGAGTTGCGCCTGAGCCGTGGACCGTGCTTGATTCGGCGGCGGTGGGAGTACGACTCGCTCGGCTGTTCGGAACCGGGGGGGCGGGAGAACTGAGGAACTATCTGTTATCCATCTATCTCAAGGGGCAGAAGGCGGGGCCCAAGTATCTCGACGTGATGGATGATTTGGCTTGGTTCAACGACCCGTCCAGTCCGGTCACAGTGAGCTCCGCCGACGATCCGCTAGCGAAGACGCATGCCGCCTTTCGCGGGCCGACTCGTGCTGAAACTTCGGCCCATCTGGCTAGCCTTCCTCCTTCGAACCTCTTCGAACTGTTACCTGCGGTCCAACTTGCGAGCATGCAAGACACGCGATTGGTCGCCGAGGCAAACAACGTGCTCTTCAAAACGGGCAGCTATGCGATCGTGGTCAATGGCAAACGAAGTAAGACTGGAAAGCCGCTCTTGCTAGGGGGGCCCCAGATGGGGCATACGATCCCAAGCGTGGTGCACGAGATTTCGATCCAGGCTCCTGGGATGAGGGTGACCGGAATGAATGTGCCGGGAATCCCGGGCGTGCTGATTGGCTCGACGCCCGACATGGCTTGGACACTTACGAGTGGAGTTGCAGACGTGACCGACATTTTTTACAATACGAAGTCGGCGCAGGCGAGCTATCTCGTTGACGGAAAGTCGAGGCCATTGCAGGTGACTTCCGGGACGATTCGAGTTAAGGGCGGGCAGGACGTTCCGGTCGAGCGCGTTCGGACTCATCTGGGTCCGGTTGTGCTCGATTCAAGGGCCGGGAACGTCGTCTATTCTCAACGAACATCCTTTTGGAAGCTAGAATTGGACGGCATTGAGTTCGTCTATGGGATGCTGAACGCGAAGACGGGCAAAGCGGCCATGGCGGCTAGCGACGCAAACCCCCTCACTTTCAACCTCTTCTTCGCGGCTCGCAACGGTGACATCGGCTGGCGATACTGTGGACTCGTACCCCTTCGCAATCAGAAGTTGGACCCGCGCTTCCCCACCCCGGGTGACTCCGAGCACAGTTGGCTCGGCTTCATCCCGAATGGGGGCATGCCACATGTTCTCAATCCGAAGTCGGGGGTGATCTCGAACTGGAACAACAAGCCGGTGGAGTGGTGGCCGAACTGGGACACCCCGGTCTGGGGCACGCATTTTCGGGTCGCGGCCCTCCGTCGAGCGTTGCCTACCGGGCAGGTGGGTACCAAGGATTTGGAGAAGGCGATCTGGAGCATCGCGCGCCAGGATGAGGGTTCTTGGACGAGCTTCATGCCGCCCATCCGTCGGGCACTTCAGCCGGCAAGCCTCGAAGGAACAGAGAAGCTTGCCGCAGGGTGGCTGCTGACCTACGATGGCTGGAACACTCAGGGTTCGAAGTCGGCGGTCATTTACAATGCCGTCCTGGCGGAGTTGAAGCAGGAGCTGTTCGTGCCGCATACGGGCAATTTCGTCTCAACGGCCAATTTGAACTTGATCGTCCAGTCTTCCCCGCTGCACCAGGCACTGACCGGCAAAACCAAGTTTGATTACCGCGCGGGTATCAGTGCCGATGCGATTATTGTTCGTGCATTTAAGAAAGCCGTGGTTAACCTGTCGGCGCGGGAGAAAGATCCGATGAAATGGGGTTTTAATCCGGGCGGATTCCGCGCACCGGATGGCAGCATTGTGCCGCACTCCAACCGCGGCACTTACATCCAAGTCCTCGCGCTCGATGCTCAAGGTTGGAGTGGTCGTTCGGTGGCCGAACCGGGAATTGCCGAGTCTGGGACTCATAGTGCCGACCAGATTCCCCTCGCCCGAGATTGGCGATTCAAGCCTATCTGGCGTCCGTAGCCGGGGGGGGGTTCGGTATAGTATGGCGATGCGAAAATTAAGCTTGTCTCTTTTTGCGGTCGCCGTCGGTGCGTCCGTATTTGTTGCTTCGGGTTGCTCTTCGGCTGCCGCAGATCCGCTGGTGGGCACCTGGACATCGGAGCTGAACCAAAGCGGAATGACTGGCACCGCCGAAACCGTATACGGCGCAGATAAGTCGTTCAGCTCTGTGATGACGATGAAATCGCCAATGGGTGCTCTCAATGTCAACCAAAAGGGCAAGTGGGCTTACGAAGATGGTAAGAAGGTGAAGATCACGCTGGAGAGCGCAGATTTCAATCTGACCGGCGGCGACGAAGCTTCGAAGAAGAGCTTCAATGACTCCTTCAACACCCCTGCCGCCAAGGCCGAAATGATCAAGAAGGCCAATGAATCTCCAGCTACTGAGATCACCTGGAAGGGTAACGACGAGTTCTCAACTAGCCTCCAGGGCCAAGCCATGGTCTTCAAGCGCAAGAAGTAATCTCGTGTGCCCTGGGCCATCCGGTCCAGGGCCTGCCCCGGTTGGGGTATACCCACCCAAGTCCAAGTGCTCCCGTCGTCTAGCGGTTAGGACATTGCCCTCTCACGGCGAAGATCGCGGGTTCGAATCCCGTCGGGAGTACCAGCCTCTTTTGAACTTAGAATTGCCGTCACACCTGGCGTGATTCGAACACTCCAATGCGTGGTCGCAGGAAGTTCATAACCAGATGATTCGGTCGGCAGACCAGTAGTTGGGGCCACATATAATGGGTTATGTGTGGCTAGTGTGGCTAGTTTGGCAACTGTGTCGCCCAGCCCTTTCTGTGTCACTTTGCGAGTTAAGTGGCGTACAAATTTGCACGAGTCGGACGACGCAAGCCTTTGCTCTTGTCTTCCGTCGAACACTAACTCGACACGTACAGCCTTTGGAAGCAAGTCCGCTTGTTTGCGTCTAGTTGTTCACTGGCAGAACGGCTCTGGGTCGGCGACATTCGAGACAATGATGAGGCCAACGGTTTCCGCTTCGCGATTTGAAAGTTCCTTGCCAATGTCCACGCCCTGAGTCGTCGGCGGAATGCCATCTCTCGGAAAGGCTGGTCACAGGTTATCCAGCCAATGGGCAAGTCCGCAGGGCAGGCTCTGCAGGCGGCAAAACACGACCCGGGACATGGCTGTCAGCCTTTTCACTGGCAGTGTTAGTAGGGACTTGCATCTCGCGTTGTCCACCAGCCGTGCTTCTAACCACGAGTTTCCCCTTCTGGCGCTACACTGGGTCGCCATCGTTTCACCAGACACTAACCACGACGGCAATCGCCCAGCAGTTACCTATGCTCAACAGCTTCTTTCAGCCATTCTCGAAGTCCATTACTCTGAAGAATCGCTTCGTGGTGGCCCGGAAAAGCATATAATGCGCATCGCCCTCGCCGTGTTCATCTTGCTGCACGGCCTGATCCATTTACTAGGCCCGGCCAAGGCCTTCGGATGGGCGAACGTCAGCCAGCTACGGTCACCGATTGCTCCCGCTACTGGCCTCTTGTGGCTTGCCGCGGCGGTACTAATGATTTCAGCTGCTACGGGACTCCTCTTGCGAGCCCCTTGGTGGTGGTATCCGGCATTGCCCGGCGTGCTGCTGTCGCAGGTATTGATCGTGACTGCATGGGGCGATGCGAAGTTCGGCACCCTCGCCAACGTGATCATTGTCATCCCGATGCTTGTCGCAGCTCTAGACGCCCGTCCTTCCAGTTTCCGTTCACGCTTCGAACGTGACCGGAGCGCGCTGCTAGCCGGACCGACGCATGCGGCCCCTCTGGTCACTGAAGCTGATCTTGCGCCACTGCCGCCTCTTATGCAGGCGTACCTTAGGCGATCGGGCGCCGTTGGACGTGCGCACGTGCACAACCTGCGTGTGACGTTCAAAGCGCAAATGCGCAATAGCGGGACGGCCCCGTGGATGCAGGCCACCGCCACGCAATACGAGTTCTTCGACCACCCGGCCCGATTGTTTCACATGAACGCGAGCCGGGCGGGTATTCCATTGGACGTCTTCCACCGGTACGTCGATGGCGCAGCCACGTTTCAGGTGCGGATTGCTGGACTGATACCGATGGTGGACAAGGGCGGCGCGGAGCTCACGAACGACGAAACGGTAACGCTCATGAATGACGTGGTCGTCATGGCGCCGGCCGCTGTCTTGAACCTGCCATTTACCTTCGAGACCATCGGCCACAGGTCATTGCGAGCGACTTTCCACAACGCAGGCTTTACAGTGTGCGCGGTCCTTAGCTTCGACGACGCTGGAGACCTTATTGGCTTCACGTCTACAGATCGGGCGCACAGCCGTGATGCCGCGACGTGGTCCACGCCGATCTCCGGGTATCGCCAGTTTGGGGGAATCCGGATAGGCGCCCTCGGCGATGCCAACTGGATCGAGCCCTCCGGCGAATGGACATATGGCCGTTTCGAGATCACGTCAATAGCGTACAACGTGAACTTGAACGGGGAGCCAGCTAAACCGTCAACACGGTGACCTTCGAGGAAGACGAAAGCAAGACGCAGTTGGTGTTGCACGATCTCCATCCCTCCGCGAAAACTGTTGACATGGGATCGACGGGCGCGATGCCCGAGGTGCTCGACCAACTCAAAGAGTTTTCCGCTAGCCTGGGATCAAGTCAGGAGAAGAAATGAAGCAGCCGCGCGCAACAGCTTTCGATATGATGCCGCTCGTTATGAGTGTCGCTTCGGCGCAACCGAAGCGAACGACGTGCTATGCGCCGGTCAATGGGCTCAAAATGTACTACGAAGTCCTTGCAACGCAACCTGTTAGCCATTCCAATGGTGAGCGACTTTCTCGACGCCACGCAGTAGCCGCGCTACTGCGTGGCGTCGTCTACCAGATGCGAAAGTCCCACCACAGCCAACAAAACCAATATATCGCTTAATAAAAGCACAATACAGCTGTAATCGCGCGCTCTTCGGTATACCACCTCTTTTTCGGTTCAATAATGAGCCGAGTCCAGACACGATCGGAACTCTTAGGTTAAAAGATTTTAATACCTCGTTTCGTTGATTCCACGTGTCTTTAGTCACGCTTCCTCATCCGAATTCAGGGTCTTTTCGGGCCTGGACAGCATTTGATAGAAATGAAATCCGATCAACGCGGTTGCCACGGGAAAAGAGACCGCGTAACCGACAACTCCAATCATGCGGAACCGCATGTCACCCGTGGCAACTCCGCTTAGCCCCGCAAGTGCGAGCACACCGCTGACTGTCAAGAGAATCTGGATCATGCGGCGCAGGCCACTCCCCGCAAACGCTGGAGCCAGGAACAGGGCCGCGAGTGCAAAAAACACATCCCAAGCGAGGATATCCAAAACGTATGGGATGGACGGCCACTGAAAGGTAAGGAGAAGCTCGGACCACGGATTCTGCGATGGAATTGGGTTATGTTTGAAGCTTAGAATCGTGAAGTGGACGCAACATGTAAGTCCGGCAAGCAGTGCGGCGAAAATGATGGACAGATCGCACCAGATTTTGTCTCTGGCTGAGGACAAGCAACGCACGGCAACAAACATCATTACAAGGGGGAGCATCATGAGGAGGATCGTGATCTCCATTAGAGAAAACCACGGATCGCCGATGGGCTGATCCGAGGCTCGAAGGGATTGCAATCCGGAGACCAGAGCCCAATCGTAAACCGTTCCGATCGTAACTGTCGCTATGGAAGAAACCAGCCCGATTCGACAAATGTTCTTGGTCACGCTCTGCTCTTTCATGGGGGCCTCATTGCAGGATACGCCCCAAAGGCTCTACAGTTGCTGATTTGGCGGCTCTGAGGTAACTCTCACTAGACTGTCTTTTTTCATTGGGGATCCAAGGGGGCTTCTGATTTAGCGCGCGCATCTCTTGAGTTTTAGCCACTACCAGGGAAGTTCTAAGCGCGTACACTTCGGTGTACCAGCCTCTTTAGGTTCAAAAAAAAATGTGTCGAGTCCAGGCGACATTCGAACTATCCGAGGCACTTAAGGGAACACCTGCCGAGTAGTCCGCTGATAGACCGTCCTGTTCGCAATCCTAGTTTAATCCGGTGGTCTTTCTGACCACCCACTGGCTCTTGCCTATTGGACGTACTAACTCGATGCCCTCGTCCAAGAAGATTCGCACGGTCCCGCCATTAAGGAAGAAACTCGAGGTCTTCACGGCCTCTACGTCGTAAGGGTATGCCTCGACAGTTCCGCCTCCCAGACGCAAGATCTCCTCAAGGGCTGCCCGGAGCGCGATCTTGGCTACCCCTCGTTTTCGATACCCTTTGCCTACAAAGAAACAGGGCAGGCGCCAATCCGGGAGCTGATCCAAACCAGCCTCGTAGTTCTTCCGATTCTTGACATTCGGGAGCTCGACGGTCCGTCCAAATTGACACCAACCGAGAGCGTCTTCCCCATCGAAAACTAGTGCGGCCTGGGCGCGCCCCTCCCGAACCAGCCTCTCTTTGGTGTCACGATACGGCTTGCACTGGCCCTTTGGCCCCTTCGGATCGAGGTGAAAAGCGATGCACCAGCAACCGCCGAATATCCCGCCGTTGGCTTCAACGAGCTTTTCGAACGCGGGCCAGGTGCTCTCTTCGAGCATCTTTGTCGTGTACGCTCCCATAGAGCATTCTAGCGGGTGCGCGCGTTGCGCAGTGCCACGCTACGGCGATCTCGAAAGTTCGCAAATCTTCCAGCACGGGGTACCACGCTTTTTGGGTTTACATTCACTTCGGATCAGGTTCGCTGAACTTCCTCAACTCGAGCTCGCAATACAGGCAGTAAGTCCGTTGCGAACCAAGGATTCTTGGAAAGCCAAATGTTGTTTCTCGGGCTGGGATGTGGCAACGGCACGAGTGAAGGCCAACACTCTCGCCAGCGGGATACGGTCTCCGTAAGCGATTCTCTCGCAGTTGACAAGTGGTAGTCCTTGGCATACTTGCCGATCACGAGGGTTAGTCGCACGTTTGGTAACCGCTTCAATAGTATTGCCCTCCACTTCGGTGCGCATTCGTGGCGCGGTGGCAAGTCTCCCGACTTTCCGGTGCCAGGATAGCAAAACCCCATCGGTAAGATCGCTACCTTCCGCTCATCGTAAAAGTCGGATTTACTGATCCCGAGCCACTGGCGTAAGCGGTCCCCGCTGGGATCGTCGAACGGGATGCCAGTCCGATGAACCTTCGAACCCGGTGTCTGACCCGCGATCAATATGCGCGCCTCGGGATGAATCTGAACCACTGGTCGCGGGCCCAAAGGCAGGAATTCGGCACACAATCGGCAACTCCGAACTTCGGCAAGCAGAGATTCAAAATCCATGGCTCTTGGATAGCACAATTTGGAAGCAACTGAAGAAACCTTCTATTCGTTGTCACACCCGTCCGGTGGCCCTGGCTGAAAGAAAAGTAGATGTTGGCCCCAAATTTGGTTGTCCGACGGGTCGATCCTCAAATAGGCTTGGGGGGGGGGGTGACGAATTTCGCTTCGGTTCCGTCCAGTTGCCGCTGATTGCCAGGTCGATGCGGTGATTGTCGGTGACCATGTTGAACCTTTTGACCAGCGTTAGAGCGAGTACAGCATCGAGCGATGCCTACCGGTGCGCAACGTTTGAGGCTCTGGTGGAATTCGTGTACGGAGGCGGCATCAAAATCATCGCATGTCATCGTGATTATTAGGCTTTCTTAATTGTGCCAATTGACTTTGAGCCTGGACTCGTAGCATGAGTGGCGGATCTCGAGATTCGCAGGAAAACCATGAAGAACATTATTGAAACAGCAGTCGAAGCAGGTTCATTCTCCACGCTCGCAACCGCTCTTACGGCAGCGGGTCTCATCGAAACTCTTTCGGGCGAGGGTCCGTTCACGGTTTTCGCTCCAACCGACGACGCGTTTGCCAAGATCCCAGCCGAAACGCTTGAGGCAGTACTCGCCGACAAGGAAAAGCTGACCGCAATCCTGACTTACCACGTGGTAGCAGGAAAGGTTATGGCCGCAGATGTAGTGAAGCTCACCTCCGCAACGACGCTCCAGGGTACGGATGTTGCCATCGACGCCGCTGACGGAGTTAAGGTTAACGATGCAACTGTCGTGACCGCCGACGTCGAAGCCTCTAACGGTGTTATCCACGTGATCGACACCGTTTTGATGCCAGCGTAAAAAGAGAATCGGGGCAGATTACTCTGCCCCGCTCTTTTTTGTCCGGCGAATCTTCCGAGCCGGCTTTCGTGTTTCACGTCCGATGTTTTGACTCTGTCAGCCGCGTGAATGGTCTTGAGCAAGCCACATTTTGGAAGTTCAGAGGGCAGGTGTTGCCCTCCTCATCCCTTCCTGATTACTTAGTCGGTCAGTAGTCCCTTCAACGCTCCGTCTCCTGGAACGACTGTGTGGCTCATCATTCCACCCAGTTCCGTTGGCACCCCGTTCGCGCCGATCTTGAAGGCATGGATATGCCGGGAGGTGGTCGCGATAGCGTACAAGAACTCACCGTCAGGGGATAATCTCAGGTCCTTGGTGTCGGGCGACATGAGACCACTCAATTTTGTTACGCCGATTGGCGTCAGAGCGCCGTTCATGCCGATGGCGTGTGTCGAAATCGAGTTGCTTGCGTAGTTTGCAACATACAGAAATTGTCCGTCTTTGCTAATGGTTGTCCAGCAAGCAGCGTTCTGACCATCGCTTGTATTGGCGCCACGAGTAAGTTTCATGGTCCCAGGTTCAACGTTGAACGTGACTACCCCGCTACCTCGAAACGTTGAGACAAATACGTGCTTGTCGTTTGGATGCCAAGAAAAACCGACATTGCCGCTAAACTCTCCTGTCTTCATCGGTGATCCGGGCACAGCGCTGAGCATCCCCTCTTTTCCTACCTTGAAGACGCTGACCATCGATGTCCCCGCTGCCTGATACCCGTGGGAGACGGCGATGGCATTGCCCGAAGGACTAAAGGACACTTGAGCTGGTCCCGAACCTTCACCGAACGTCTTCGTTGATCCTGCGATCGGAGTCAAAGTACCGTCCATGCTGATTCGAAATCCAGTGATGTTAGGCTTTCCACCGCCGTAGCCTTGATTTGCGACATAAAGGATGCCGTCATGGGCGGTGAGACTTACCGGAGTTTTCCCGTTTGAAGGCGTCGGCTTGCCAACCATTTTCAACTTGCCGCCGTCCATTTTTCGAAACACGGAGATCGTATCGCTGCCGGCGTTGACGGCAAAAATCATCTCGCCTGACATGATTAAGCTGTCCTGGTCTTCCAAGTCAGCCTTGGCGATGCCGCGGCCGCCGGTGGAGATAGGTTGGCCCACCATCTTCAGAGAGCCATCTTGTTCGCGGGCAAACACCGCAATGGCATTCGCATCATTTTCGTTGGTCAGGGTGTAGACGTAGCCGGTTTCAGCCTTAGCGGGAGAATTGGCGATCGCCATGCCGGAGGAGGTGAGAACGATGGCGCTGAGCGCCCCGAGGGTGAGTGCATTGATTTTCATCACACCGACCGTAAGTCATCGACCACAAAATTTGTTCCAATAACTTCTAGCCTCGTCTCTCAGCTAACGGGGGCTCAAGTAGAATTCCGCTCCTGGCGCCATGACTCGATAGCTGCCGCGCATACGCTGGAGTGTGCTGGAGTCTATTGGACTTGCTTAGGAACGGTGATGAAGAGCATGACCAAGCCAAACAGAATGGCAAACGTGCAGAAGCCCATGATCCCCCCGACGAAACTGCCGTTAAGGAGGCTTGGAATGCCGAGGATGAGGCCCGGGATCAGGAAAATTGCTCCGATAACGCGGGTAGATAGTTTAGGTTGCATGGTCTGAGCAGCTTTTGGGAGGCTCTTCTGCTCCTCCTGATTCGACGTTACCCCACAAGCTTTCCGGACAGAAGCAAAAACAGGGCAAACCGCGCTTCTTGGCCTCAGTTGTGCTTAAGTTTCAGGCCTTTTCAACCTAGTTCGCTTCAAGACTCGAAGCGTGGCAGCGCAGTATAACATCGGCTAGGGGAATTTGTTTTGGGGCTTGTCCGTACACCTAGCGTGGTTTCAACGCTTGTTGCTTTCGCTTTTCTGGGAGGAATTGGCGCACCGGCGCCCGTCCAATATGAGGTCAAATTCCTGTCTATGTCACCACCTCGACTCGCGGTGACGGCTACGTTTCCTCAGGGCGGTGAGACCTTCGAGATGGATACGACTCGTCCGGGCGATGTGCCCGAGGTGGGGGACAAGGGGTGGCCAGCGCTAGTTCGAATCATTAAACTAGCCACCCAAAAGGGGGAGCTTTTGAGTCTCACAGCAGTTGGTGCGGAGGGTTGGAAACTCCCCGCCAACAACCAAGAGCTCTTGACGCTCACATATGAGGTGGACTATTCGGGAGTCGCGAAGAGCGGATGGCCGGCCGCGCGGGAACTCGGGTTCGAAGACGCGCAGAACATTGTCCTCATCGGCAGGTCGGTGTTCGTCGCGTCCAACAACATGAGGGAATCTAAGGTCACCTTTGATTTACCTGAGGGATGGCGCCCAATCGCTCCGTGGAGCCGCGCGGGCCGGAGCCGTGTCGAATTTGCCGTACCGGATGTGCAGCAGCTTCAAACGAATTTGTTGGTTGTAACTAAGCAACAGCCCACGGTGATTAGCTCCAATGGCTTCAATGTTTCGGTCACTCATATGGGATATTGGAACAATGTCAAATCCGAGGTTGCGCACGTGGTCCGAGGCGTGGTTCAAAGCTATGTGCGCCTGATGGGGTCAACGGCAGGTTCTGAATACTCTATTGTGCTCTTGCCATTTGTTGATGTTGGGGCCGAGTCCTATCCTCGAAGTTTCGCCTACAACGGCAGTGAAGTCCCGACAAGGGCCAATCGACTCGAGTGGGGGCACCTCATTGCCCACGAGATGTTCCATCACTGGAACGGGTGGCAGCTGCGCGGAGGTGACTATGCAAGTTCACAGTGGTTCCAGGAAGGATTTACAGAGTACGCGGCGGAGATGGCAATAGCGAGGGCGGGCTTGATGACGACTGATGAGTTCTGCACGAGGCTCTCTAAGTACATTAGTCGCTATCGTCTGCTAACGACTCCTCTCGACGCCCCCGGTAATCGAAAAGGGGCCCCGCTTTACAGTGGTGGAGCTCTTGCAGCGTTTTGCTGGGACGTAGAGCTTCGGGAAGCAACAGGCAGTCAGAAGAATTTGGGGGACGCCTTTAAGGCGCTTTGGACTAGCACGCGGCAAGGCAAGGACCCGTACACTTGGAAAGAGATTGAAGCGGCACTGGCTAAAACCGCCAGCCATGATTGGAACGGTTTTTATGCACGCCACATCCACGGAAAGGAACCGTTGCCGATCGATGCTGCACTTGAAAAGCTGGGATTAAGAAATCAGTCCGGGGACGCTTCTCAGCCAAGTGTCGCTGTGATTGATAACGCCTCAACCGAACAGCGTACAGCACTGGCAAAGATCATGCGAGGATGGTAATCCTCAGAGTCGGACGATTGTTCGGCACGCCGTAAAACGGTGCCTAGTCACCAAGGGAGGCTCACCTACGCCTCTCGTTGGGCTCGCCGCTCTCTCATCGCCGTGGTGGATGCAGCCGAATATTGCGCTGAAACATCTCGGAGCTGTTCCTTGCTTCCCTGTCCCGAATGATTGGCCCTACCAGCCGTGTCCGGGGCCAGAGGACAACGTTACTTTCAATCCTCAAACCTAGTGTTGATAGGGCGCCTTCACACCTCAGGCTAATTTTGCTGGAGGCTATTGAACCTGATTTGGAACGGGTATGAAGAGAATGATCAGGCCAAAAAGCACAGCGAGAGTGTAAAAGCCCTTCACCGCTCCCACGATCCTCTGACTGTTTCGAAAGGCACTGGCGGGCGTATAAAGCGCCCAACGCCAGTGCCCTATAGCCTCACTAGGGAAAGCCGCCTACGGATACTGCGTAATCACGGTCACAGTCCGGGTCTGGGCGTTGGCGATCTCAGAGGGAATTCGCCCTTCGATGTTAGCTTGCGCCCCTGCCTGTGTGCTCGAGCTGGAAGCGCTCCAACTTTTTACCCACACGCGAATTTTCCCCGCTACGGTCTGGCCCCAGAAGCTTGTGTTCACCGATGCGGCAAAGTACTCAGAGACCGTCACGGGTTCTCGAACATTGACAAAGTACTGTCCGGTTGAATTGTGGCGTGGTATGAAGATATTGTACGAAAGAGCACCCTCCTCTCGAGGCAGGTCAATAAACGTCGCCCCTGTTCCCTGCCAGCGACCATCAGGCGTCTGAAACACAGCGGTGCGCGCTTCATAGTTGGTGTATAGGTTCGTAACGTTGTTTGAGACCGCTTGGTCAAAGGTGATTGTTATCTCCTCGTCGTCGACCTTCACGTTTCCAGCGTCCGTTCTGTAAACCGTGCAGGTCACGCGAGCAGTTCCGTTGGTGGTGACAAGACTACGGATTGTGACCTCGTCTTGAGCGGTTCGAAGAATGCCATCAGGAGCGTCGTCAGTACCGTTGAGGGCACGGTCCTCGACCCAGTAGTTTGAATTGGGACTGACTTGCCATTGGAACTGGTATGTGGCATTAGGGTTCCGATCTTGGATTATTGCCTTTATCGTCGTTGAGGACGTCGGCCGAATCGTGGTTCGCGGCGAAGTGAGGGTTATCTTCCCGCCGATGACGGTGATGTTGAACTTCTCAGTCCGATTCGAGTTGATGAAGTCTGCATAGAGCAAACCCGTCTCCAAAACAGTAACCCCAATATCGATTTTCCCCATCGTGGAGATCACCGTATCCATGCTTCCCAAAATGCGGTCGTAGTTGCCGGCGGAGAGACTGGAGTTTTGATCGATGAAGTCGAGGGTGAGTTGGGCTACCGCCGGGATGATGCTGTTCGAAGTTACCGTCGATTGTGCCACCTTCTTCGCAGCTTCGCCGTATTTTCCTTCCCGGACCAGAGTTACTGCTTCGGGGACGGTGGAGCGGATGTTATTGACGATGTCTGTGATGATCGCATTGCCAGCGGCAAACTGCAAAAATTCGTCAACTTCCTTGCCCTTGAAGGGTAGAGCGGCATTTGTGTAAAGGACCAGAATCACATCCAAGAAGAGTGCCTTAATCTCTAGAATCGCAAGGTCTTCACGCTGGTCTTGCGTGAGAATGTTGAACGCGGGACCATCGGTCGAACCAGGGCCGAGCGCGATCATCTGGTAATACGTTTCTCGTGCGTCTACCGGGACCCGGGGGATTTCAAAGGGCGGTGCCGATCGGACTGGGCTGTATGGGATCTCACCGCTAAGGTAGCCAGCAAGGGTTCCGGTGATTCCGCCGTAGCGAGCGACAAGCGGCATGTTTTGCTTTACAAATGGGAGGTTGGGTTCCTCTTGGACCGTCCCGGAGGCATCTTTGTACCCCGTTCGACGAAGGTGCAGGGCAACTCGGCGAAGGCGAACATTTTCGACCGTCAGCACTCCATCGATCGTACTGTCCACGCTGAGCCCGCTCGCCGTTGAGGGCTCGACAATCGTGCCATCGGGAGCACCCCCGAGTCCGGCCGCATTGTTAATGTAGGTTTCCAGCGCTTGTTGGATGGGCGCGTCTTCTAAGGTCAGGAAGCCTTGGGCATTCAATTGGCTCTGAATCTGCGAGACAAGTTCTGAAAATCCACCTATGGTGTGAGCTTCGTTGAGGATCGTCTGGCGTCCTTCCGCCTTTTTCCACGGACCTCCGAGTGCCATGTAAGCAACCGCACGTGCTGTCGATTCTGCATTAAGGTTTGGCGCGGTTTCACTCACCATTCCCAAAAGCACGAGTCGGCCTTGGGCATCCTTCACCGAGGTGAACTGGGGCCCGTTGTTGAAAACAACCACGTCCACTTGGCCCGCCGCGCTTGGACTCGCCGATTTTGCGCTCGTCGCAACGGTGAGCGTAGAGAGGTCGTTTCCTCGTGCGGAGTCGAGGTTTACGGTCGATCGAATTGTATTTGCGTTGAGAAGGCTTGACCCGCCGCCGACCGAGCCATCGCCACCGCAGCCGAACGCAACTAAAAGGATGACTATCAGAGCCAAGAACTTTGCCATGTCAGTGATCACTCTAGCACATGGTCATTAGCTAGTCATTAGCTAGAGCGTTGAGGGGGTAAATTAAGTCATCGGCGCTAGACAGCAATTGTCCCTCGCAGTTGGTGAAACCCCAATGAGAAGCGAGACAGATCAATCTGCCCCGCTGCTTCTCAACACACCCTGACCGCACGGAGGTGAGTGCCTTCTTACTGTTTGCACCATTAATCAAGAACGGTTCATTGGCCCTCTTCTCACATATTCGATGTTGGCGCAGTCGTTTCAGGCGTTTCGAAACACAAAGAGAGTCTAAGCCCCACGTTTAACGAAAAGCACATACACATGTGTTGGCCCCCTAAGCAATTCCTTGTACGGTATATCTATTGAACGCATGCGTTTTGAAATATCCGGTTAAAGTGTGCGTGTCCAAAAGCGAAGGTTCAAAGCATGCGTGGCAGATGTCTAGTGGGTTCCTTCTGCCACGGGCTCAAGGCCTTTGAGTAACATAGCGGCTTCTTTCCAGAGCGCCTCTGGGAGCTCTTCAGATACGTTGCTCAGGTACGCCCTGAAGGATTGGGCGCTAACCAGCTTTGCCGCAGCGATGGCGTGTGTTGCACCGCGCACATTTGGTGTCGACAGCCACGAACCGAAACCGCTGAATCCCTTTGCCGCAACGAGCTTGGTGCGGAATTGCGGCTCTAGCTGCTGTAGCATTTTGAGGGTAGCTTCACGTACCGAGACGTCCTCGGAGGCTCCAAGAACACGGACAATACTCGCGGCATGGGCGCGATCATTCGTCTTGCCCTCTTCGCTAGGAGTTGCTCAAACACGGGTGTCGCGCGGGCGACCCAGTCGGAGATCGCGGAGGCGTTCCATGCAAGCGAGGTCTTGAGGAACCACTCTGTGGCCCGCGAGTTCCCAGTCTTGTTCAGTAGTTCGGGTGAGAAGCACCGCCGATACTTGGGGTCAGTGAGATCGGCCATGCCGATGGTTGCCACCTCGTGAAGCGCTTGGACGTATTCCTCCGCGCGCGGGCCGGGAAGCAGGCGCTTGCGCATCTCCTCCAAGGTGGCTGCGTTGCGGTAAATCCAGAAACGAGTTTGGTCTTTGGGAGTCTTAAGGCGTTCCTTGGCGCAGAGGATGAGGAGGCGTGTGACTGTTTCGTCCCCGCTGATCGCAGGTGTAAACTTATCGGTAGATCTGGGCTCGCGTCGGTCCATATCGAGGCACATGGCGTAGCCTTTCGCGGTGGTGGGAGCCGCGGCACCCGCGATCGTCGCAAGCAAAGGCGGCGCGGCGGTAAACCGCGCATACTCCGCGACCCCCATGTTCTGAACTTTCGCGTCCTCAGGCTTGAGAATAATCCCGGGCCCGATCACCCCACGAATAGGCACGGTCGTGCCGTTCACAAGCGTGATGTTGAACTCGTTCATGTCGGGGCAGCTGAGCTCCAGATTCGCGTTGCCCCAAGTGGAGGCAGGCGCCCAGTTGATCGCAAAACTGTCCGTGCGGGTACCACCAAAATTCCCGCCGCCGGGGATCCAGCCAAACTCGGGCGTCGACGGCAGCGTGCACAGGCAGGCAGGAGTGATCACGTTTAGCGGGTCTTCGCCTACCGTGGGCAGCACCAGCGTACCGACCTTTAGTTTGACCTTTGGCCCCTGAGTGGTCTGGATGTCTCCTCCCACCCGGACCATTCGTAGCGCGTCGCAGTCGGCCTCGATCTCGTAGGTTTTGTAAGGGTAGATCTTGAGCCACTCCGCGCAGGGGGACTTGTTCCAGTGCGTTCGGTCGCAGATGACGGTGCCCTCGCCGTTGGGATTGGCCATGGAGAGCATGCAGTCGAGATGCTGCGAGAGCATGTCGCGCATCGGGTTAACGTCGGCGTTGCGGCTGAGCCTCCACACGCCCGCCTCGAAATTGCCAAACGACTCGTTGAAGACAAGATTGAAGCGCGGCGCGAGGGTTCGGAAATGCGTTTGCTCACAAGGGGCATCGCAGCTGAAATCGCACTCGCCGTGCGTGGCGTGCACCTTGCCGCCGCAGGCGTTAGTGCAGGCGGTGGTCGCCTCCGGCCACGGCGCATTGGCGACTTCGGTCATGCGGAAGTTCATCCGCACTCTAACCCCGTCTCCTAGGTCGGGAAAAAAGGTTATAAGGCGCGGCGGTGCGCTAGAAGCAAGTCCCATGCACACAGCGAGGATTCCTGAGACGACCATAAAATATTATAGAGACTTCCCTCGGCAAGAAGTCAACTTTTTGCGGCATCTCGGCCCCGCTCACCCCACGTACACTTGCTGGTCGTCCCAGCAAGTTTGCAGATAGTCGATTTGGCCAAGGTGAAGGGTGGCGTGCCAGCCGGGAAGGTCCATCAGTTGCTTCATCGGCATGGACCAGCCTTGGCTGGATATTAGGTCCATTTCCACCTCTTCTTGATTCAGCGAGTCAAGGGCGGCGAGGACCTCGGCGGTGCCTTCACGGAAGACCCGCTCCATTTCGACGCGGCAAGTTATGGCAACCTCCTCGGCTTCCCTCTCCGCCAGCCATTGGGGAAGGTTTTCGGGGGTCGGGAGGCGGCGATCACGAATCATTTGGGCGAAGCGTCCGGCGTAGAGCGCGGTGTGGGCGGCGACTCTGAGAGCCGACTTGGAAGTGGGCGTGGGAGTCCAGGTCAGCCTATCTTCAGGCACGTAAGAGAAATTGCGAAGGAACATCTCCATGCCACCAGTAGCGCGTTGCTTCGCTATTTCAATCAAATCCATAGATTCGATTCTACACAGTGCCAAAAAAAACGGGCTCAACCAAAAATGGTTGAGCCCGCTATCGTGTCTCCCGCCGCTTAGTTGCGGTGAATTTTGACGTTGCCGTGGCTCAGCGTGTGACCGTAGCTGAAGACCAGGGCACCGGTCGCCGGATTGTAGATGTCGAAGTCCACGCTGTCGTTGTTGCCGGGGGTGCCGTTGTCGAAGACGTGCACGAAGAACCGGTAGTTGCCGGAGCCATTGAGCCGGCAGAAGCCGCTGAAATAGCCCTCAGTCAGATTGGGGGCGTAAACCCAATCCACGGAGGTGCTCTTGAAGTTCATCAGGTTGGCGTGGTCTTGGAACTCGAAGTTCCCTCGCACGCTGCCGTTGCCAAGGACCTGAGCGACGAAGCCCATGGTGTCCTTGCCGCCGCTATTGAGATACCAACCGCCACCGGTGATGTGGCCTGCGGCATCGGGTCGCACCGCGCTGACGATCGCCACGGTTTCGCTGCTGAGTTCAACGCCGTCGAGGAAGCTCACTGCCTGGACAGTAAACGTTGCGTCGACGGGCGGGAACCAGTTGACTGAGATGTTGCCGAAGATATCGGGCACCGCCGTCAGAGTGGCCACCGCTTGGTCGCCCGGAGTTTCAATTTGAATTTGGACTTCGTCGGCGCCATTGACGACCGTGCCGTTGAACGTCACGAGATCGGAAGCAAAGACGGTCACCGAGACGGGGCCGGTTGATCCGCCGCCACCGCCACCGCCACCTCCGATCGGGCCGATCCCGACAGCGCTGCTAATCGCGGCCGCGAGAATGACTGAGAAAACACACAATGCCCTTATCACAGGAATATCTATTCCCGGTACGGCCTGACGCTCCCCTCCGACATCTACCAGATGTGGCCGTGAGAGGGGGTAGCCTAGAATTCCGATGAAGCCAAAAACCACCCTCTGCCTCTGGTACGACAAGGACGCCCTTGAAGCGGCGCGATTCTATGCCGAAACCTTCCCCGATAGCGAAGTCTTGTCGGTGTTCGAAGCCCCCAGTGACTTCCCTGGCGGCGCGGCTGGCGACGTCCTGACGGTGCACTTCACCGTGCTCGGCATCAATTGCATGGGCCTCAACGGCGGGCCGACGTTCAAGCATTCGGAGGCATTCTCGTTCCAAATCGCGACCGACGATCAGGAAGAGACCGACCGGTATTGGAACGCGATTGTCGGCAACGGGGGTCAGGAGAGTGAGTGCGGTTGGTGCAAGGACCGCTGGGGCCTTTCGTGGCAAATCACTCCTCGCGCGCTCTCCGATGCGCTGGAAGCCGGGGGCGACGAAGCCAAGCGCGCCTTCGAGGCGATGATGACGATGCAGAAAATCGACGTCGCGGCGATCGAAGCGGCTCGGAGAGGGTGAACATCCCTTTGGGACTGCGCGGATTCATCCGCGCTTTCTCTTTGGCGAGCAGGGCGGCTTTAGTGCAGGGCGTAGAGCCCGCGTAGTTCACCCTCACCGGATGGGAAGCGGCTAAGAGTTGGCTGGCACTCGCCTCTCCCTTCGAGGGAGAGGAAGCTTGTGGCGGGCCGTGGCACCCTCTTGATACGATTTTCGTCTCGACCACCCGCCCGGCGTCTGTCCTTCTCTAATCTTATTGTTGCGGAAGCCAACTTATGCTAAGAAGACCTTTTTTGCCGCTACAAAGCAAAAACCAATGCTTCTGGCGTCATTTTAACTTCTTACTTTGCAGGGAAGCATTTTAAATGGCACGCGACGCATTTGTAGACAACGCGTTGCATCTCCAAACTCATCCCTGCATCAAAAACCAGGTGAGTAGTATAAAAAACGTTCTGCATTGCAAGTAGTAAATCACGCTCGCAGCTTTGTTACTGCCAGGTGGTGACTACGTTTATCCCTCATTGGCAACAGGCGGAATCCGACGGGTCGCAAGGCTGAAGCCTTGACGCCGGGTGACAGCCTGAAGGCTATCTTCCGGGGCAAGGGGCGATGAAGGCGCCCGTCGCTATTGATCGCTTGCGCTGCTGAGAATGCTGATGCAGCAGATGACTTCCCCGCACTCGTCCAGAACGGGCACGACTTTCAGGACCATATCCGCGTAGGGATCGGACAGGCGCAGTTCGCTAGCCGAGCCACTCAGAGCGGCGAGGTGGGCGGCGACGGCGGGATGTGCCTTGTCCTTCGTCTTAAAAAGCTCGTAGATGGTTTTCCCATCCCCCCACTTGATGCCGGAACGACCGGACGGAAGTTCTCCGTTCGTAATCAAATGGACGCGCAACTCTTCGTCGGTGGCCCAGACGCTGGAGTTGTTGAAGTCCATCGCGAGCTGGAGCATCGCGAGCCTGGTGCGAAGATCCACGCCTCTCGCCTTCTCGGCGATGACGTCCAGAACGTTGCGCTTTTCCAGAATCAATGCGAGACCTTCCCAGTCCACACGCTCTTGTTGTAGGGCGAGTTCGTGTCGCTTTTTGAAGATGCTCAGAACGGTGTCCGTGCGACCTTGGCCGCCGGTTTTTAGCTTGATGCGCAGCCAGTAGGTGTTCACCGTGCCGATGCTCAGCCCGAGTTGCGCGGCGATGGCGTCGTTGGTTAGTCCTTCGGCAGCCAGCTCCACAATCGCTGCTTCTCTGGGCGAGAGCTCGTCTTTTGCCATAAATTCCCCGTTCGGTTTGGCGACTCATTCGGTTCTCGAATAGGCGCCGGAGTCTCATACGATTTAGGGATGAATTGTTGACATTCTGCCCACAGCGTTAATAAAATTCGTCCCGCTACGTTAACGGCATAGTACCGCTCATGGGGCGCGAGAGACGAATTTGTTGCTTGAGTGCTCCCTTTCTGCGGAGCAGAAGTCATCTATACTGACCTCATGGGCAAACCTACGGCTGCGATGCAAGAGCTAGCCCTAAAGCTGGCGGAGCTTGAGAAGACCGGCGGCGTGGGTTCGGTCGAAGGTGTAAGCGCGCCGACTCACGTGATCGAAAAACTAAGAATCACGTTGACCCGATTCTCGGGCGTGGACAGCTTCACCGCCCTCATGCGACGCGCCGTCGCTCTAACTCGCGCTGAGGATCCCACACTAGCAAGCCGCACGATCACTCGCTACGATTCCGTAGCTTCATTTGAAGAGTTATCGTATGAAACCGTTTTGATGGTCACTGGCCATCTGCTCGATTTGATGAGCACCTTTGTTGGCAAGGCGCTCACACTGAAGCTAATCGCTGATACATGGCCAGGGGCCGATTTATAGGATCGCTGATATTATGAAAAAGGAACCAAGGGAAATCAACCCAGACAAAGTCGAGATTCGCCAACTGGCGACCGGCGTACCTGGTCTTGATGAGATTTTGGGCGGCGGTTTGCCTGAATTTTCATTTAATATCATCGCGGGTGCCCCGGGTGGTGGCAAGACCACCTTGGCGCACCAGATCATGTTCGCGAACGCGACACCCGAGCGGCCGGCTCTCTACTTCACCGTTCTCGGCGAGCCCGCGATCAAGATGTTGCGCTATCAGCAGCAGTTCACGTTTTTTGATCATGCGATCCTGCAAGGCGCGATCCGCTTTATTAACCTAAGTCAACTGGTTCTAGAACAGGATCTCGGCGCGGTGCTTGAGACTATCGTCAAAGAGGTCGAGGATTCTAACCCGGGGATCGTAGTGGTGGATTCTTTCCGCACCGTGGTGCGAAAGGCTCAGCAAGGCTCCAGCGAGATTGATATCCAGGGCTTCGTGCAGCGCCTTGCCCTGCATCTCACGAGCTGGCAGGCCACAACATTTTTGATCGGCGAGTACGTTGAGAACGAGTTGCGAGACAATCCGGTGTTCACCGTCGCCGACGGCCTGATCTGGCTCAATCAGAGCATTGAGCGTAACTCCATCGTCCGCAAAATGCAGGTGATGAAGATGCGGGGTCAGGACACTGTCCCTGGCCTCCATACCTTCCGCATCACCGAGGGCGGCCTGCAGTGCTTCCCCCGAACCTTCGGCCTTAGCAATATTAATGCAGCGCGCGCAAAGGGCGAGCGCCGGCTCTCCACTGGCGTCCCCGCACTGGACGAACTCATGGGCGGCGGCATCCCGGAAGGCGATAGCATGCTTTTGGCGGGCCCATCAGGCGGCGGCAAAACCGTGCTCGGCATTCAGTACATCGCGGAAGGGCTCAAGATGGGCGAGCCGTGCATTGTTGCGATGTTCGAGGAACTCCCAAATGAGTACGTTCAACGCGCCGCCTCGTTTGGTTTTAATCTTGGGCCTTACGTCGAGAGCGGCTTACTTCGACTTATTTACTTGCGACCGCTGGATCTTTCGGTGGATGAAACCGTCCACGAAATCGTCACCGCGGTCAAGGAAATTGGTTGCCAGCGCCTCGTTATCGATTCGCTCGTTGGCTTCGAAATGGCCCTCGCACCCGACTTCCGCACGGATTTCCGAGAGTCGTTGTACCGCATGATCGGCGCATTAACCAGGCTCGGAGTCACGATAATCAGCACCGTCGAAGTTGAAGAGAACTTTACTTCGATGGGCCTGTCTAATTTCACGATCTCATTTCTGGCGGACGACATTGTCCGGCTGCGTTACGCATCAATCAACGGACAACTCCGGAAAATGCTGATGGTGGTTAAAATGCGACGAAGCGCACACAGCATTGACATGCGCGGTTATGAAGTGACAGAGACGGGGCTTGAAGTCGGCGAGCCGTTACGGGGATATCGTGCCCTTACCTCCGGCATTCCTGGCCCGTGGTCGCTCGAGTCCGGTCAGAACGACCCCGACCTCTTGTAACGGGTGCTGGTGCGTCAGCACCTCGCGGATTTGCGCTTTTTGCCCACCCGCCCCATCGAGGCGACTTTGCGGATGTAGTCGGGTGCGAAGGGAACTCTGCACGCGGTTTTTCCCATGTTGACTTGCACCTCACCGATCTGTTCCGCGGCCTGAAGAGCTTCGTCGGTGAGTTCGCTCACGTAGCTTCCCAGGGCAATCAGGAAGCCGTTCATCTTGTAGCGAATGCGGTCCGGCTGGTTGTGGATCGTGGCCGTAACGCGATCTATCAGTTCTCGGAGAGCCGGGATTTCCAGCTCGGCGTCGGGCTTAACTCCGACAAGACTTGACAGCGTGCCCCAGCCAACCACCGCCACCTTCTCTTCGGAGGAGTCAATCCAATCCCGGGCGAGGTCCCAACCGTGAGGACCATCTGCCGCCACCCAAGCCACGGCGAACTCGGCGACGACGTCGTTGTCGGCCTTCGCAAGCCAGCCTCGCAAGTCGTCTTTCGTCATCTTGGATTCGTCGGCAATGAGTCCGGCTAGGTACATCGCATCGTAGACGCCGGTGTCGAAGAGCTCGAGCGCGAGTTGATAGTTCTTCTTTATCGCCTTCTCATACTTCTTAAGTTCCTCAATCCTCACCCCGAAGAGAGGTCCGGTGATGCCGTGATTACGCAGGACGCGGCGGTACCCCTCCGTTCCCAGGGGCTCGATCTCTGAAATGATTTGCGGTGCTGTCATTGGTGGCTCCCAACAATTATATGCTTCCGCGCTTCTGGAGGAACCGCCACCCGCATCGAGAATAACCCCGCGGAACCGTCCAGGGCACGAACGATTTGACGTATGGAAAGTGGGAACAGTCTTCGGGTGAATTCTATGAAGGGATATGTACAAAATATTGAAAGCGCCGCGATCATAAATGATCATTTTCGTGCGGTGATCTACACGGCGAAGAGTTGTCAGCTGGTTCTGATGGCCTTGAAGCCTAAGGAGGAGATCGGCGCGGAGGTACACCAGCTCGACCAATTTTTCCGCGTGGAAGAGGGGTCCGGTGAGGCAACTCTTGACGGGGACACCACGCCAATCAGCGCTGGGTTCGCGGTGCTGGTGCCTGCCGGGACGAATCACAACATCGTCAACACGGGCGAAGTACCCCTGAAGCTGTACACGCTCTACTCCCCCCCGAATCATCGGGACGCGGTCGTCCACCACACTCGAGCCGACGCAGAGAAGGACAACGAAGAATTCGATGGTAAAACAACTGAGTAGCACCGCTCCACCGCTCCGGTTCACCAAGCTGCCTCGTCACGTGGGACTCATCCCCGATGGCAATCGGCGGTGGGCGCGGGAGCGGGGTCTCCCTGTTTCGGATGGCTACGAGATCGGCGTTTGCAAGGGTTTGCAGATGCTGCAGGACTGCATCCATCTCGGCATTGAAGAAGTCTCACTCTACGGGTTTACCCAGGACAACACGAAGCGACCAAAGGAGCAGCGGATTGCGTTTGCGGCTGCTTGCGTTGCCTTTGTCGACGCCGCCATGAGCTCCGAAATCGCCCTCCTGGTCGTCGGCGACGCGTCTTCGCCCATGTTTCCAGATGAGCTTAAGCGGTTCACCAAAGAGCGGCAAGGAAAAGGGATCAAGGTGAACATGCTGGTGAATTACGGCTGGGAATGGGACTTGCAATCGGCACTGAACTCTGGCAAGAGCAAAACGCTGGAGGGTCTCGCCTCCTCGCAGGTTTCTCGTATTGACATGATCGTACGGTGGGGAGGCTTCCGGCGGCTTAGCGGCTTTCTGCCCGTTCAATCGGTGTACGCGGACTTTTATGTTGTGGACGACTACTGGCCGGACTATGAACTTAACCAGTTCCTGGAAGCATTGAAATGGTTTCAAACCCAGGAACCGTCGCTAGGCGGCTGAACACCCTACTTTAAGCTCGCCGTTATCTGTGACTCAGCGGTGGTGATCAGTCGGTTGCGGTTCTGGCAGTTGCCCGGTCTCCGCTGCGCGAATCAACCCATTTAGCATTTGGCTGAATACGATGCCGTGGAGCGGAACCACCATGTACCAATAGGCGATGCCAAACAACCCGCGCGGCCTGAATCGCGCGGTCATGACGAGGTGGGTCTTTGATGGTGCCACGGGCTTGACGTCGAAAGTCAAGGTTGCCACACCGGGAAGTTTCATCTCGGCGGTGAGTCGGAGGTGCGAGGGGGGATCAATCGCGGAGACACGCCAGAAGTCCAATGAGTCGCCTAGTCGCAGGTCATGGGCATCGCGTCGGCCCCGACGCAAACCGGGACCGCCAATGAGCCTGTCTAACGCACCCCGCAGCCGCCATAGCCAATCCGCTCCCAAATAACCTCGATCTCCCCCGATCGCGGAAACGGAAGCCCACACCGCCTGAACCGACGCAGTTGTCGTCGCTTCGCGGCAATCAATGAAGACGGTCCCCCCAGCCCAAGAAGGGTCTCCAGGCATCACGCCAGCATCAGACCAAGACGTTTCGATTTTCCCCGCGTGCATCACTTCAATCGAGGCCTTGATCGCGGCTCTTACCCTAAGACACTCGTGAGGCATGAGCTGTTTTGCTTGGTCATCTCGACACACCACACGGTTGCGCAAACCCTCTGCCAGCGGTCTCGCGATGCTCGAATGGAGAGGAGTCACGAGATGAATCCACAGAGAGCTAAGGCGCGGAGTAAGTACGGGAACTGGGATGACGAGTCGGCGTCGAAGCCCCAATGCTGATGCCATTTCACGCATCAATTCAGCGTAAGACATCACATCCGGGCCGCCGATATCTATGGTTTTGCCGATGGTTTCAGGCACGGTGAGTACCTCAATCAGATAGAAGAGCACGTCTCGGATCGCGATGGGCTGCGATTCTGTGGTCACCCAGCGAGGAGTTACCATGACTGGGAGCCGCTCTACGAGATACCTCAAGATTTCGAAGGAGGCTGAGCCCGAGCCGATGATCATGGCCGCTCGCAGCACAGTTACCGGTACGCCGCTGGATTGCAGCGCCTTCTCAACCTCCCGGCGCGAAGTCAAATGCTTACTGAGCCCCGCACCGACTTCTCCTAGGCCACCCAAATAGATGATCCGCTGAACTCCGGCCCTTGCGCATGCCCGGCCGAAAGTCTCCGCCAACGCATAGTCCTGGGAGCGATACTCGCCGACGGAGGCCTCCATGGAGTGAATCAAATAGTAGGCGACATCACATCCCCTAAGAGCCTCAACTAGGGTGTCCTCATTTGAGACATCCCCTTCGTAAAACTCGACCCCTTCGCGAGACGCCCATGGCCGAGCGCGTAATTTTGCCACGCTCCTCGCAAGGCAACGGACGGTGTAGCCAGCTTCAAGGAGCCTGGGCGCCAGACGCCCCCCGATGTAACCGGTAGCGCCGGTAAGGAAGACCCGACGATGCGGTAAGGAGGCGTTAGGAGTTTGATCCAATACGCTAGCATACGTGATGTCAAGCTAGTTCGATCTTGCTGCCTCACTGGTCATCTATCATCCGTAAGAGAAGTAGATATGAAGTTTTTAGTAGCTATCCACCACCCCGACAACTACGACCCGTCCTTGGAGGATGATCAGATGGGCCGTGACATTGATGTCCTGAATGACGAAATGGTCGCGGCAGGCATCAGGGTGTTTGTCGGTGGCCTGCATCAGGCAAACACCTCGATGGTGGTCATCGCCCAGCCCGGTGGCGAGGTGACCACGACGACAGGTCCGTACTTGAACACCCCGGAGCACGTGGGGGGCTTTTGGGTGCTGGAGTGCGCCGACATGGACGAGGCGTTAGCGTGGGGCCGGAAGGCCGCAATAGCCTGCCGCGCCCCGGTGGAAGTCCGTCAGTTCCATTGAGCAGTAGAACCCGACTCCGAGTTACGCGGAGTCGGGCTTTTGAGCAAATTAGCGGATAGGAACCGAGTACGAGAATCCTATTGTGGGATTGAACTCAGGTCGGAAGCCCTTTGCCACTAGCATCCCGGTGCCTAGGCGCACCTCAAAGCCCTTGCCGAGCTCGTACAGGAAGCCACTTTCAAAGAAGGCGCCGTCTTTTTTGGAATAATCCCGATTGAGCCCTCGCACGTAGCCGATTGAGAAGTAGCTTTCGAATCGCTCGAATTGCCGCTTGTTTGAAAGGCGATAGTAGTAGGTCGCGCCTAATTTGAAGAACTCGGTGCTCTTCTCCCCCCTCCCTAGAATCGTAGTGTAGACGCCAGCATGCACACCGATTCGACCCGTGCGGTATTCCAGCCCGGTGGACGGAGCGCGGAACGCGTGGATGTAGAGCTTTTCTGGGTTCTGATCTGCTGCAAAAGCGCTCGATGACAGGATGAGGAGAGATGCAATGGTGATGTGTTTCATGTTTTTAGTTGGTTTGTGGGTTAGCCTCGGATCGACCCAGAATCACGGCAAGGCCGAGCATCCAGAACACCCAGAGGGAGTAAGCAATCGCGTTGACGGGACCGGCGCTGGAAACCCCGAAGACCTCCAGCAAGCCAAACCCGATTCCGAGCGAGACGACGAGACCGGCGATGGCGAACCATCGCATCCGAGAAATGTAAGAGGTTGCTAGGATCGCGGTCCAAGCGGCGGTGAAGAGGTAGCCGGCCCACTCACCCAGCCCCACGCCCATCCAGTTGTGGATGAGGTCAAAGAGTAAGGTGGCGGTCTTTGCGCCGTCAGGCTGAGCGGCATGGTCGGCAAGGACGGGAACGGCGAATACCCAGCGGGAAAGTCCGATCGCTTGAACGAGGCCACCCGCGATACCTACGGCTTGTGCGACTGCCAGCCGAGTTCCGGTAAGCCCGCTCCACCGAGCGACGGCCACCGAAACCGGGATGAAAGCGAGCGCAGCGGCGAACATCATCCACCACAGCGGGAGTATCTGGCCTTGCTGAGCAGCGAAACGTGTCAGGACGGTTCCAGCAGGTTGACGCAGGATCTGCGGATAGTCAAAAACTCGGGCTAACTCTGCAAATCCAAAGGCGAAAACAATCGGGCCAGCGCCGGTGAGAAGTACGCGGTTAAAATTAGCCACGGTTGATGTCCTCGGCGATAAACGGCTGGAGCACTTGCTGCAAGAGAGCCGCGCCCTCTGCGACAAAGTCGGCTCGAATCACGTCTGAGTCGCTTTCCAAGTAAGGAATGTAAAACTCGCTCACGAGCCATACCGTCACCGCGAGTCGGTTGGTCTCCTCTGGCGAAGACATGGGCTTTAACACCCCGCTTTGGCCAAACGCGCCAAGCAACGCTTCGAAGCTAGTGAATCCGTATTGCCGGTGCGCTCGAAATTGCTCGGCCAAAACGGGATCGCGATGTAGCAGCACGATCAGCTCGCGGTAGAAGAATCGGTAGCGCCACAGAATCTCGTAGTTCGCCGACACCATTTGCTTTAACATCCCGATGCCGAAATCGGCACCATCGGTGGGTTTGAAAGCGACACGCGTCTCTTCGGCATTGCGATGGAACAGGGCCCGCACAATCTCTTCCCGGTTCTTAAAGTGGTAGTAGAGATTGCCAACCGAGAGGCCGGCAGCATCGGCGACATGGTTCGTCGAGACTGCCGCCGTGCCGCGCTCGTTGTAGAGCGCGAGAGCGGAGTCAAGAATCCTATCCTGCGTATTTCCGACCCTCAACGAGTCCTTAGGCTTGTCCTTCTTCATTAGAGTAATTACTCTACCTGATATATTAGAGCTATTACTCTAATTCGAGCAGTTTCTTTTCAAAAAGTCTGGATCAGAAAAATTTCCGCAATTACCAGGGCGGTTTTGGAGAATCGGTGGCTATACTAGAATAGTAGACTTATGTCTGTATTCTACGTTCAACTGCGCGGACTGATCGTGTCCGTATTCCATCCCGTTGCGACTCCTGCCGTCGTCTCTTCCGGGCGCATGGTGCTTGACTTCAACGCGTCGGCCGCCGCGCTGGGAGCTAGGGAGGGGATGAGCACAAGAGAGGCGAAATCGTTGATTTCGGACTTGAATGTTTACGAGTTTGACGCCGAGAAGTGCGAAGAACGGCGGAATGAGTGGCTCGACATTGCGCGACACTACACCGACGAAATCGAGGCGGTCTCTCCGCACGCGGCCTTCTTTGATCTCAGCAAACACTACGACCAAGAGGATGTGGCGCGGCTGTTCTTGGACCATATCGAGAGGCGGTTTTCGTACTCCTACATTGCTGGTCTGAGCCCGACCAAATGGGTGGCGCAGTCGCTGGCCAACTTCCCTCTCAGGGTCATGCCGTTGCCGGGATTGGCGCTGTTCCGGGAATCGGTCCAGGTGCTCAGTCCGATTGATCCTAAGTTCCGTGAGCGACTCGATTTTCTTGGTTACCGAAGGGTGGGTGACGTCCAAACTCTCCCCCTCGCCACCCTAAAATCGCAGTTCGATGGAGAGGCGATGCGGATCCTGCTCGCCGCGAACGGAGCACTTTGCGACCCGATTTACTCCAATTACCCCATGCCAAGTGCGCACACCGTACGGTCCTTGGTCGGCGGATGTGCGGATTTGCAGCAGCTTGATTTCGTGCTGTCAGAGATGTGCCGGGAGCTCATGGTTGAGCTAAACACGCGCAGCCTCGACGCCAAAGAAGCGCGGCTCATCGTGGGGTTGGAAGATGACCAGATCGAGTTCGCCACGACCTACGCGAGGCCGATTCGAGCCGCTACTGCCCTGCGCGTATCCCTATCACGGATCATCCAGGAGAAGATCAGGCAGCCCGTTTATCGCTTCTGCATTGTGCTGCCAAATTTGGTGGGCGCTAAGCCACGACAGCGGACCATCAAGGGGATGGCGTACTCCGATACTGGGCATGTCGAAGATGCACTCGAACCGTTGCGAAACAAACTCGGCAACTACGCGATCCACCTCGCGAGTGAGCATCAAGAGCCACGCAGGGTGGAGGTTTTGCGGGCTTGGTCGAAGGCGACGGGGTGGATATGAACCCCCTGCGGCATTGGTGCGAAGTGGGCCAATGGTGGCTGAATGAGCCCAGCCTAGAGATCGTCGAGGGTCTGGACGAAAAAGGGATCAAGAGGGAGAAAAGTCGTGAAATCCCCAGCCCATTTCGGCCTTATGACACGGTGATTCCAGAGCCGGTTGAAGAAGATCACACCGAAGACTGGTCGCTCCGGGCGAGGAAGCATCGAGACGAGAAGGTCGCCATCTCCTACTTCGGAAAGCCTCAGCCCCTCACCCTCATTAAGGGCACAACCAAGACCCCCTATGTGCCCCTCCATGTCTCAAGTGGCTACTCGTTCGGTCGTGGAATTATGCTCCCAGAGGAGATCGTTCAGTTCGCCTCGAATGCGGGCCTGCCGGCGGTGGCGATCACCGATCAATTCTCGTTGGCGGGGGCATACGAGCTTGAACTCGCGGCAAGAGGAGCTGGGATTCAAGCCATCATCGGGGCGACTTTTACCCTTGAATGCGGCGGCGAGATTGTCCTGATCGCGGAGAATGCGTTGGGCTACGTGAATCTCTCGCGCATCATCACTTTTTGTCATCTGCGAGAACCGCGTCAGTTTCCTCTGTTGCAATGGAGCTACCTTGAAGATACGGCCGGACTTCTCTGCCTGACCGGTGGCAACATTGGTCCCCTCGTGCCCCGGCTGGTCCGCCGCGATTACGCGGGGACGGAGGCGGTCGTTGACCAACTGCAACGTCACTTTGGGTCAAGCCTTGCGCTGGAAATTGAGCGTAGCTTCATGCCCCACGAAATCCGATGCAATGACCTTTTGCTCCAACTGGGTCAGCAAAAGGGGATTCTTTGTGTGGCGGGTGGGTTGATCACCCATGCACGTCGGAGCCACTTCCCTGTCCAAGACGTGATCACCTGCGCGCACTCGCTGTGCGCGATAGACGAGATTCTTGGTCGTAAACCTTATCGTCACGATAGCCAGCCCGAGCGATTTCATCTCCCCGAGCGAGGCATCAATGCCGAACGTTTCCTCCACACCGCCCGCGAGATGCAAACGCTCTATGCCGATCTCCCTGAGTTGCTCACGAATACACTGCGATTGAGCGAGCGCATTGAGCCGAGCGTTTTGCCCAAGCGCACTAAACTGCCGAAGCTCTTCGATGAACCTGAGCAGGTGCTGGGGGACATCGTTGAGCGAGGGGCATTGGCGCGTTACCGGAAGATCCCTCCCAAACTCCGCCAGCGGATCACCCACGAACTCTGCCGCATCAATCGCCTTGGTTTCACCGAGCACTTTCTGACCTCTTGGGACATGTGCGCGTGGGCGGAGGCGCAGCGAATCAGCTTCAGTGGACGGGGGTCGGTCGTGGATTCTGTGGTGGCGTATTGCCTCGGATTCTCCCGGATTGATGCCTTCCGCCACAACCTCCACTTCGATCGGTTTTTGCCGGAAGATGGAAGCAAGCGGCCAGACATTGACATCGACTTCCCCGCGGCTCATCGCAATTCTGTCCGGACCTATCTCACCAAGAAGTACGGCAAAGAGAAGGTCGCCACCGTGGCCGCATTTGGGGCGTACTGCACTCGCGGGATCATCCGAGAAGTCGGCAAGGTGTTTGGTATTCCGAACGAGACGATCAGCTTCATCACCAAGCACCTCCACGGCGGCATCCGGGCTCACCACTTGGAGCTCTCGTTGGCGAATCGTCCCGAGCTGCGAGAGAGCTCCATTCCTAAGGAGACATTGCAATGGGTGTTCTCGCTCGCGACGCGCATGGCCGACATTCCGCGTAATGTTCGAGCCCACTCGTCGGGAGTGATTATCTCCTCTCGCCCCATTTGGGAGACGGTTCCCGTGATGCTATCCGCGACCGAAGACGAAGGCGAGAATCTGCAGATCATCCAGTGGGACAAGCGCTCCGCGAAGCACTGCTTTGATAAGTTCGACATTCTATGCCTGCGCGGGCAAGACGTCCTTCAGGGAACAGAGCACCGCATCCGCGAGACGGTCAGCGATTACGATGTTTCGGCGGACTTCGCCGAAGTCGAAGAGAACTTCGCCGCGATGCGGTCGGGTCAGCTCATAGGGATTCCGCAATCGGCTTCTCCCGCCATGCGTCAAGCTCATGTTCGCCTCAAGACGCGCAACATTGACGACGCGAGCCTGGTGCAAGCGGGAATTCGCCCTGGCGTGGGTGGAGCCGTCAAGCTCAACGAGCTCATCGCGAGGAGGAATGGCAAACCGTACGAATTTGCCCACCCCCAACTCGAGGAGATCCTTGGCAACACCTACGGGATCATCGTTTTCCAAGAGCAGGTGGATCAACTCCTTCAGACGTTTGCGGGCTACTCTTCGGGCGAGGCGGAAGATACCCGCGAGCTGATCCACAAACGTCGCCGAGAAGACTTTGGCCAAGCAATTCGGGAATCCGTCATGCATCGGATTCTCGCCAACGGCTACGCGCTCAACATCGCGGAGGAGGTTTTTGAACTCATTGCTGGCTTCAAAGGCTACGGGTTTGCGCAGGGCCACGCACTGGCATTCGCCGAAATCTCACTGCGTTCCACCTACCTCCAGCAAAACTTCCCTGCACCCTACTTCGCCGCGCTTCTCGATGCTCAGCCCGCTGGCTATTACGGACCTTGCACCTTGGCGGTCGAGGCAAGAAGTCGAGGTGTGGTCTTTCTTCCGCCTTGCGTAAATAAAAGTGCCGCGACGTTCTTGGTCGAAGACGTGAAATCCAAGGAGGATCCCAAGATCATCTTCCCCAGCGGCGGAATCCGCATCGCACTGCGGCAGATTCATGGCCTGTCCACCGGTTTGGTGGAGCGGATCGTCGCCGAACAGCCGTTTCAATCTATCTACGATTTCGCCCTTCGGGTTCGCCCAAATCGAGATGAGCTTGAGACGCTCATCCTTTGCGGCTGCTTTGATGATCTCCACCCCAACCGGCGCGGGTTGCTGTGGACGATCCCCCAGATCATGCAGTTCTATCACGCCCAAAATCATCCCGGAACGCTTCCGCTCGATTGCCCCGAGCCGACGATTGTGGACAACATCGACGACTTCAATGAAGCCGAGAAACTCATTCACGAGCGCCGGATTCTCAGCATGGACGTCACCACCCACCTCATGGCGATAGAGCGCGATCGAGTTCAAGGCA
The DNA here is from genome assembly GCA_031425375.1 of Chthonomonas sp. Classification (GTDB taxonomy): domain Bacteria; phylum Armatimonadota; class Fimbriimonadia; order Fimbriimonadales; family Fimbriimonadaceae; genus JAFLBD01. Next base: position 112,619 of record JANPJF010000006.1, read on the forward strand.
AGGGCGGGCTCACCACCGCCGAAGTCAATCGCCTGGGGCATGGCCAGAAAGTCATCGTCGTCGGCAATCCCATTCGTTTGCGATTCCCCCCGACGCCGAGCGGGAAGCGGGTGGTGTTTTTTGATCTGGAAGATGAGACGAGCATCCTCAATGTGACTTGTTTTGATGCGGTCTATCAGCGCGATGGGCACGCCATTGTGTGCGCGCCTTACGTCACTCTGATCGGCGTTACCCAGATTCGCGATGGGCATTTGGCGTTCCTCGCCAGCCGGGTTTTCCCGTATCGCCCCCAGATTCTCAAGGCGCTGGATGCCGTCGAATCGCCAGTCACCGGCAAGGCCGACATGGGTTGGGGTTCGGCAACATTGCCCATCACAACCGCCGACTTCCTCGTGGGATAAGATGGCATCGTGACCCTCGCCGCTTCCCTGCTCATCAACCTCTCTGCCCTCGCGCCGAGCGACCCGCCCGAGACGATTCGCGACTACATCCGCCGCGATGGTCCGACCGTCACGCGGGTCCACCACGACAACGAAATCGCGGTCTACTTCGGCGAAGGAATGGACCCAAAGGTGAATTGGATGAACGGCTACATCAAAGATGTTTGGCGTTACATGAAGCGCACCTACGGCTCGTTCGGGCCCGATTCGCGCATCTACGTCGTGGCCCACGCCAACAAGGAATACAACTACGCCACCATTAACAATCGTTTCGATGCCGGGTTTGGGTGGCGCAATGTGATTGATCTCGGCGGTTCGTGGGATTGGAAGGAGCCCAAAGCGCTCAACTACGAAGTCATCACTCACGAGCTCGCGCACATCGTCGAAGGCGGCAGCAAGAACACCAAAGAATCGCCCACTTTCGAATTCTGGGGCGACGGGCCCTGGCCAGAGATTTTCATCTACGATGTCTATCTTAAGCTGGGCAAAAAAGAGTGGGCCGAAGATTGGTTCAAGCGAATGCAGACCAGCCGAAACAGCCACTACGGCGGCGGCGATCGCTACTATTTCTTCCGCGATTGGTTCCACCCGATCTACGCGCAGCACGGTGGCGTCCAGGTCTTCGATCGCTATTTCACCCTGCTATCCAAGCACTTCCCGAAGAAGCAAATCAAGGTCGGCGGCGGGGCTAAGGCGCAAGAGTATGCCCGCCGAGCCACCTACGGCGAAGTGCTGCACTTCATGAGCGCTGCCGCCAAGACCGATCTCAAGCCGCAATACACCAAGGCGTTTGGCTGGGACTCCAAGATCGAAGCCGACCTCAACAAAGCAAAAGAAACCTTCCCAATGCTCAAGTACCCCACAAAATGAACACCATCGAAGCCATTCAGAACGCATTTGCCTCCCGTACCGGAGGCTTTCCCCACCTCGCCGAGGCGCTGCGCCAGGCTGGCGTCGTCCAAAACATCTGGGATTTGCCGGGGTGCCAGTCCATCTTCATCACTAAAGACGATGCCGTGGTGATGCAAAACCCGCCGCTTATTTCGGGGATGGCGGCGGTGCCAACGTTCGATGAATCCGCCCTCATCCGCGCCCTCCGCACCGATCAAGCCGGTCAAACCACCTTCCCCGAGTTCCTCGAAGGCGCATGGCAAGCGGGCGTCGTTCGCTACATCGTAGATTTCAACAAGCGCACGGTCACCTACTTCGGCGTGTTCGGAGAAGCCTACGTCGAAGAGTATCCGGCCGCAGAGTAATCAGCCCCGCAACCCGGTCCACACTGGCTCCGGATCGTGAATGGTCATGGAAATCGCCTTTCCACTTTCCACTCGGAACCGAATGCGCACCGACGGGGCTCCCGGCGGCGCAAAGCCATGGGACTCCACTTTTCGCAGATTCAGCATGGTTTGCCCGCGCTTGAGCTGGAGGATTTTCCGGCTGTTCATTGCTACTTCAAAGACATCCTCATTTCCTCCCGCCCGATAAATCCCCGGATAGATTGCCTTTTCTTCGTCGGTCGTTGCCTGATTCGGCTCTGAGATATCCGCATCGCCAAGCCCCGCCAAGTAAGCGTGGGTCGGGGTGTCGGGCTCGGCATGAGCCAGTAACGTAATCCCATGAGGCCCGCGCACCCGCTGGATGCCCGGGTTTGCGCCGATGATTGCCTTTACTGCGTCTAGGTGACCCATCGTCACGTGCGTGAAGAGGTCGGGGAGTGCGCCGTTTTTCAATAGCAGCGCGACGATTTCCAGACTGCCTACGTGCGATGCTGCACCGAGGGGGGTCTCCCAATCGCCAAAACCCCAGTCCCATGCAGCATTCGCGAGCGACGGATGCAACTCAAGTAGCTCTTTGACCTTTGCCAAATTGGCGTGCGATGCGCCTACCATCGTTCTCACCAAATCGGGGTCTTGGGTCGGGAAAAGGGTGTACATCTTGCTTATTTCGGGAGGCGCAGCGCATGAGAGATGTGGCAAGGCCAACGTCGCCGGAACCAACCCCAAGAAAAAGCGCCGAGAAAACTCCGTTCGCATGGCAAACCTACCGCCCCTTGCAGGAATTGGTTCCCCCTGCTCAAAGCCGTCTGGTTCTACTTTAGCTCAGCCTTCTCAAACAGCAACAGTGCCTCGGCGGCGGCTCGGTTCACCTCTAGCTCCTGAGCTTTCTCGCCGCGCCCTTCCCTGCGGGCTCTTGCGTAACGCAGCGCGGGGATTGAGCGCGCATCAGCCAGTTTGCCCAGGGCCACCGCCGTGTTCCGACGAAAACGCGGCGGGGTGTTCGAGCTAAGAATCGAGTTCAAGTAGGGCACCGCCTCCCGCACCTTTGAATCGCAAAGGGCTTCCATCGCGAAGAAAGACTCCAAGCCCCGAAACTCCGTCGTCCACGCGCCAAGCGCGTTAATCACATTCTGGCGCTCCGTCGGCTCGGTCGTGGCGCGCGCGATCAGGCCATATGCCCAAACTTGGACCATCGGCTCCGGATCATTGATCAGCCGCCGCGCCGCCGGTAAACCATCGGCGGCACCCTCGCTTTTCATCAAAGCCCTCAACGCCTCTATCTTGTCGAATTCGTCTTTGGAGGTGAGCCACGCCACAAGCTGGGCGGCGTCTTTGGGCCGAGCTAACTTACCCATCGCGGGCGCGACGCTCGACGCTCGAACTAGCCCTTTCGCTTGAGCCTTGATCAGCAGGTCCACTGCAATCTCAGTGGGAGCAGCGGCAACCACATCAGCCAATCCCATCCGAATCATCTCAGTTTTCTCTCGCGTCGAAGCGGGTTTCAAAGCAAAGATGAGCTTCGCAGCGGCGTTGATTCCGTTCGGGTCGGTGATGCCCGTGAGCACGATGGCACCCCAGCTTCTCTGATCTCCGGTGCGTTTGGGATCGTTAATGAACTGCAGCATCTCGGGCCACTGGGTTTGCTTCTGAATTCTGAGGGCGGCGAGAGCCTCCAAACCCTTTGGCGTCGAGTCAATGCCCTCCTTGACCAAGAGCAGCTGGGTCACCGACCGCTTGGGCATTGGGCGAAAGATCACCAGGCCAACATGGGGGCCCCAGCTCTCGAGCACCAACGTGCGATTCGCGCCCCGACGCAAGAACATTCCCGAGCGTTGATCGCGCGGCCACGTCTTTCTCTGGGTCGCTCTAGGCTGAGGCGAGATGTCGTTGCCCCGACCATCAAAGACCACCACTATCTTGCCTCCTTGCTCTCGCCAAACCCCGATTTGGTTGGGACCGCACAGATAGTAGTCCCCGCTCCCGCTGAGCAGAAGATATGTCTTTCCAAAATAGTCTTTCAGAGCGCGACCACCCTTCCCGGAAGTCTGCGAGAAATCCGGGGCGTAAGAGCCAGCCGGGAAAGACGGCGGAGCATTCCCGAGCAGTGCTATCGCGAGGACTAGGACCGCGTGCATTTAAGCGAGGATAGCACGAGGTGCCGCGATATTCGTTCGCCCATTTTCGCGACAAGGCGAGTGGCTGCCTCAACCCAACGACTTCATCGCACGAGGGACGCGCTGCATTCGCCGACAGAGAGACATCTTTTTGATCGGTTAGGTTCACGCGTGAGCTTTCCGATCCTCCGCAGCGCGAAGCCTAGGGCGGCCAGCGAGGGCGGGGCCCGCTACTCAACCGAGCGCGCTCGGCAATCTGCCAACACGTCCGCGGGGAGGGCTCGCAAGGCCAGCCAAATGAGGCAAGGAAGGATGATGAGATCATCTAGTTGCCCCAGCACAGGAATGAAATCGGGGATTAGATCAAAGGGCATCAGTGCATAGCCCACCGCCGCCCCAAGGAGCAACTTGCTCGCCCTCGGCGTCCTCGGGTCTTTGATGACGAGTTGGTAGGCCTTCACCTCGCGCTTAAAGCGAGTCGCCAACTGTTTCCAACCCGGTCGTTTTCCCATAATGGCGATACGTTAGATCAAGAACCGGCGCCCACAATGATGTCTTCCGAACGGTGCGGCGACAAATGAAGCAGACACAAGACTAATGTACTTCGTCGATTGCACGATGCAATCGAATCTGTTCATGCTCACGACCCCTGTATGGCGTCTAGCTTAGCCCTGACCTACCGCATCCACGCTGCCGTAAGGTTTCTCGCCACAAATATCTCCGCCGCATTGGCCTCTGGCACTAATGCGCCCATTCCGAAAAACTCATGCGTCACCCCCATATAGAGCCTTTCCGAAACGGAGACGCCAGCGGACCGCATCTTCTTCGCCAGCATCTGTCCCTCAGAAAGCAGTGGGTCAATCTCGGCAAATACGAAGGTGGTGGAAGGAAGCCCGGCCAAATCATCCGCGCTCACCAATGAGATGTAATCGTTGCGGCCATCCTCGGAGGAGCGGAGATACTTGTCGAAGAACCAGCGCATCATCAGCGCATTGAGTGGCTTGGCGTTCGCGTGTTCCATGTAGCTTGGCGTGTTGGCGCTGTAGCCGGCGATCGGATAAACCGCCACGATGTGCTTCGGCAGTTTGTCTGCTGAACGCTTCATGCGCAACGCCGTCGCGACCGCCAAGTTTCCACCCGCACTCTCTCCACCAATGGCGATTTTCGCGGAGGAGACTCCACATTTGCTCGCGTTCTGCATGATCCAAGTCGTTGCGGTGTAAGCGTCGTCATGCGCCGCAGGGAATTTATTTTCTGGAGCCTGCCGATAGGACACCGATAAGACCGTGCACTTGGCCATGTTAGCCAGTGCTCGGCAACTTGCATCGTAGCTATCTAAGCCGCCGATGACCCAGCCGCCCCCATGGAAGTAAACCAGCGCGGGGCCATTGCTTAAGGGCGCGCCTTTACCCCGATAGGAGCGGACCAAGATTTCACCAGTGGAAGAGGGCACCTTAAAATGAGTGACCTTGGCGACCTCCATCATTCCGGGTTTGCCCCTCTTTGCAAGGAGGGCTGAAGCTGCGTTGGCGGGTCCAGGCAGTTGGCGCGCGATCCTCGCTTCCTGCTTTTCAACAGGTATTGGTCCGAGTGCGGTTAATTCGTTCAACACTGCGCGCATTGCTGGAGTGGGAACGGCAGGCTTAGGAGGAGCGGTCACGATCGTCGAGGAAGAAATGAGCAAGCCCAGCAACGTACAGGTGTTCATTCGAGTCCATACGAAATCCATCGCGGCAATCAGACGGGGGCAGTAGGAAACTTAGACTCAAGTCTTGTGTATATTCTTCGTTTGGCGCCGCCGAGGATAAACTGGCGTGGCGATGAAGAACAAGGTTCGGAGTGACGAGCAAGTCAACTTGATCGGGACCCTTCGCATGCGGTTCCACGCTCACCTACAGCGGCACCCAGGGGTGGAATGGGCAGCGGTTCTGGTGAGGTTTGACACGAATCCCGACGCGCTTCGGTCGCTCGAGGAGATGGAACGTACAGGCGGCGAGCCGGATGTTGTGCGGATGGATGTAGCCACCGGCGAAGCGATCTTCTTTGATTGCGTGGCGGAGAGTCCGAAGGGGCGACGAAGTCTTGCCTATGACCGTGCCGGACTAGAGTCCCGCAAAGATTTTCCGCCCGAGAGCAGCGCGGTTGACGTTGCCAATGAGATGGGCATCTCGCTGCTGACCGAAGAGGAGTACCACTTCTTGCAGACGCTGGGCGTGTTTGACACAAAGACGTCGAGTTGGCTGGCGACCCCGCCATCGGTCCGCGAACTCGGCGGCGCGATTTTCGGCGATGCACGCTACGGGCGGGTCTTCATCTATCACAACGGCGCGCAGTCGTACTACGCCTCGCGCGGATTCCGTGGGTCATTCCGGGTTTAGCTTCGGCTCAGCGCCTTCGCTAGCTCCATGAAAATCGGGATGCCGAAGACGAGATTGAACGGGAAAGTGACCGCGATCGCGCCCGTGAGATAGAGCCCCGCGCGGGCCCGGGGAAGCATGATCTTTACTGCTGCAGGAGCGGCGATGTACGAGGCGCTCGCCGCCATCGCCCCCATTACGCCCGCCCCGCCGGGAGAGAGCCCCGCCGCGACACCGGCGAATGTGCCGATTGCGCCATTGAGCAGCGGAACGAGCGTCCCGAACAAGAGCAAAAACAGGGCGTTTTCCTTCAATTCCGGGAGCTTCGAACCCGCTACGAGTCCCATCTCGAGGAGAAAAATCGTGAGTGCGCCCCGGAAGAGGTCACCAAAGAGCGGCTGCACCTGGGCCATTCCCGTCGGGGTCGCCGCAAGCCCAATGACAAGCCCGCCGACGAGCAAAACGATGGCCCGTCCGGTGCAAAGCTCGTGGATGAGCGGACCGAGGGACCTTCCTTCTTCCTTGCGCAACACCAGCCAGAGCGCCATCAAGATCGCCGGGACTTCAAGAACTGCCACCAACGCAGGCATAAACCCCTCTGGTTTGAGCCCCTGCATCTGGGCAAACGTCGTGGCGGCGATGAACGTGACGGCTGACACAGACCCGTAATGTGCCGCCATCGCGGCGGCGTCAATGCGGTCTAGTCGACCAAATCTCCGCGCAACGTTGTACGCGATGACAGGGGTGAGGATGCTGATGACCAACGTGGCCAGCACTGGGGGGCCAATCTCCGCTAGTGACGAATCCTTCAGCGCGACCCCGCCCTTGAGGCCAATTGCGAAGAGTAGATAGATCGAAAGCGAGGAATAAAGGCCCTCAGGTAGCTTTAGATCGCTCTTGATGATGACGGCGATGAACCCGAGCACGAACGCGAGCACCATCGGCGATAACAAATTGGCGATCAGTAGATCCGTGGAGGTCATGAAAGTCCCAATCCCCGGACGTATGAATCAATCCTGGCGATTCACTTCGGGATGAGGTTGATTTCGATCCTGATGCTAACCGCATCGATTTAATGGGCTATGTTGCCCGAACCCCCGGAGTTTGTGGAGTTCCTCGCACCTTACTCGCCCGAGATCCAGGCGCTTTCTCGCGCGCTTCGGATTCGCCTGCTGGAGATTTTGCCGCCGTGCATCGAGACGATTTGGGACGCTACAAACACCGTCGGGCCTGGGTTTGGTTTTACCGAAAAGAACGCGGATCACTTTATCCACCTCCCGGCCTACACGAAATATGTAAACCTCGGCTTTTCAAATGGGGCTTCCCTGAATGATCCAAAGGGACGGTTGCAAGGAAGCGGGTCACGCGTCCGGCATATCTGCTTGAATTCAGTAAAGGACCTCGACGATCCTTATTTGCTTGACCTGATTCGTCAGGCGTACGAGTCTGCGGTGAACGCGGACGGCATCGTAGAGCCAAGAACCATCATCCGAGTGATGGATGGCCCCAAACGCCGCCCAAAGCCAGTCGGCTGATTCCCTACTTCTTCGCCATGACATCCAGCATCCACGCCTTCATCATCTTCGAGAATTCGAGATTGAAGATGCCCTTCGAGAAGTTCCTTAGACTCTCGGGCTCGGTGGCGAAGTTGTGCAAGAGGTGATCTGAGTTTGGTGCCAACTCGAACTTGCCGAAACTGGGATTCGCGCGATTGACGATATCCGCGATCAGCTTATGGTCGGCATCGTAGGTCACAAAGTCACTGACTCCTCGGACCGCGTAGACGTGCGCGTTCACCTTCGACCAGTAAGTCGCGAAGTTGATCTTTCCGAGCTGATTCCAGAATTTGAGGGTCTTTTGATTGAAGAGCCCGCCGGGAAAGAACTCATCCACATAAGGCGCGAGTGTCGGATGAGCTTTCTTGATCTGTTCGGCGCTCAAGTCTTCGTAGAACGCAAGCGCAAAAATGCGTCCGGCAAGCCGCACGCTGTCGTCCGCTTGCTCGAAGGTGCCTCCACCCACTAACCCTTGGTATCGAACCGTATCGAGCAAGTATTCGAACCAAGTCCTTCCCGCGGTTCCGTAAACCGCAATGCCCTTGACGGGGATCTCGCAGGCGATCATGGGCCCGAAGGAGCCTCCCATGCTGTGGCCGAAGATGAACACGTTGCTTGGGTCCACCGCCGCGTGCCCTTTCAGCTGCAGCAGAGCCTTTCGATAAATGTCCAGCTCGGTGGTGTAGTCCACCTCCGCGAAGGGTCCGCCCTCGCTGTCTCCAACCCCTGGCTTCTCGACTCGCATCGTGACAAAATTGCTCTTTGCAAAATCGTGGAGCAGGGGACCGTCTATGGTCGTGACATCGCCCTTCGAAGTCGCTAATGTGTAGTCATAGGAGATGGGTGAGAACCCTTGGATGAACATGAATCCCGGGTGCTTCCCAGGCTTGGTGGGGGTTGTGATGATCGTCCGCATTCGCTTGCCATCACTGACAATCTGGCTGTAGCTAACGGTGTAGTCTGAAGTCCCCGGGTCGCGAGGCTTTTCGGTCAGCTGAGCGCTCAACTCGATGGGCTTACCATCTCGAATGAGGCTGAAGTTTATGGTTTGGCCTGAGGGCGTATCGCGTATCGTGGCCCCGATGGTGGCCGCACGCACCGGCTTTCCATTCAGGGCGATCAGCAGATCGCCCGCGCGAATTCCCGCCTTTGCCCCGGTCAGCCCCTCAACCGGGGTCATCGCGACAAGACCCTCTCCAGGATTGAGCTTGTGGACTGCGAGCTGATCCGGGGTTGGCGAACTAAAAGGCAGGCCCAGCGCACCTCGCCGAGGAAGTGCGCCGGGCTGCTGGGCGAGGGGCAGCGCCTCCAGCATTAAGATCGAACTACACTGGAGACTGATAAGACACAGGGTGGATAAAAGCATAAGATCCTCTATTACATTTTGTAATACTGTACGATCTTGAATCGAAAGTTCCTCCTGCCAGAGAATTTATGGAAGACCTCGGCACCTTAAGGAAGCTATCGAATCTGGAACAGACGGTTCTGGGCTTGGTTTGGCTACGCGGACCGTGCACCGTTTACGCAGTGATGCGGGAGTTATCGCTCTCGGAATCTTCATTTCACAAGTCACGCGCCGGCACGGCGTATTCCATCGCAAAGCGCCTAATCGCCTCTGGACTTCTGGCAACCCTGCCCAGCAAGCAGGTGGAAATTACGGCCCTGGGAATGACTATCTTGCAAGACTGGCTGTCGGAGCCCGTTCCCCTCGAAGACGTTGCGCACTCTGCTGATCTGATTAGGCTCAGGTTTTTTTTCTTAGGGGCGGTTTCGCTAGAGACCCGGCTCCATTTCATTGACTCGTCACTCGCATCACTTGACGATTTCCTCAAGCGATGCGAAGCGCTACTGTGGGAAAACGAGAGCATTGGTGACTACTTCGGAGTCCTCGCAACGGCCTCAACGCTTTATGAAACACGTGCGAGAATGCAGTGGCTCCGGTTGGTAAGGCGGTGGGTCGAGGCGCCAATGGAACCTGGCGCCTCTTGGTCTAAAACCGTTATGGATCACTACCTTATCGGGTGAATTCGCTTCGGTTAAACCTCAACTGGCTCAAAGGTCACACTGCCCTCACTGACTCGAGCAAAGTACGCTTCGATCTCATCGACCCCGGTAACCCTGTGCACGTACTCGGCAGCACAGACTAGGTCGGCCCGTTGGATAATTTCCATCCGAGGCTCTACCAGTTCCAATCGGGAAGTGTAAAACGCGCATCCCTGATGGGCCACGAGTACAACTCGCCGAAGCCCGTGGGCCTCCACCAAGAAATGCAGTTCATCCACGACACCCTGCTCTTCCAAGACTGCCTGAGGATGGCCCGCAAGGCAAGCTGCCCCACCCGGCAAACAGACTCGATCGTAGCGAGGCAGTCCCAACCCATATGTCAAAAAGTCAGCCGTATGGGCCCCAATTCGACCGTCGGAGCAATAGAGAGCTGCGGCGTGGATTCGGTCTCCCACATAGGGGATCGGGCAATCGTAGACCATGCGGCGGAATACTACCCGGCAGCCTTAGTCCCCGCCCCCGCCACATCCACCACCACCGCATCCGCCGCCGTCGCCTCCGCCAGAATCGCCGCCGCTAGAGTCACTACCGCTAGAATCCCCACCGCAGCCTCCGATGTGCGAAGCACAAGCGGATCCGCAACCCGAACCCCCGGGACCACTCCACGCCGAGCCGCCCCTACTGATCCTTGAGATCAGCCACACGGCGCCTGCGAGCACTACCATGCCCACAATCACCCATGGATTGTCGAGTTGGTCTGCTGCGTTACATCCAGCTGCCACCACACTCAGCCCCATGATCGAGGCCAGACTAACCGCAGTCCGTTTGCGGATATGCCAGTAATCGTCTCGTTTAGGTGTGGCCGTCAACTTTGACCCAGGTGCGGGCCAGATTTCGATCGGCGCGGGCACACCGAACACTTCCTCGTACAGCTTTAGCGTGCGCGAGTATTGGTCTTGGAACCGTACAGTGTCCGTCGCACCCCCTTTGGTCGGATGATGATGAAGAGGCTTCGGGAGGAGCGGGGTCATCCGCTCCCAATAAGAAACCGTGTAGGTGAGGTGGAAGTGCCATGCCTCGTCCACATGTCTACTCGGGGTCACCTGCTCCTTACTGAGCATCGCAAGGATGACGAATCGCTTGTATTCAGCGATCACGTGGTCCGCAAAGGACCTGGTCCAGCCGTTTTCTTGGGCAAGGCGATCAGCGAATGTGAATTCTGCGGGGCCGTCGTCGATCGAGAAGGATGAGATTTGCTCGGCGAGTCTCGCTTGTTCTGGAGTCATGAGTTTTTGGACTTCCATTCAAAAGTACGGAGCGTTGCTATTCTAGGATTCAATGTGCGCTAGGCCGTCGTATAATCAGATTGGAATCGAATGAACCTGAAGTTCTGGATTGCAAGCTTGTTAGCGCTGTTGCTCACCTTGAGTACCGGTGTGGCTTCGTCCGTTCCAGTTGCGACGGACAGTGGTTGCTGTGGGCCGAAAGTAGGCGCTCACGACTGCAAATGCGGCTGCCCTTGCGTCAGTGCCTCACCCGAGAATCAACCTGTAGAGTCAGCGGCGCTGCTTGCATCACCGGTAGTAATTTTGATTCCGGCTGTCCAGCAGATACATATTCCCGCTGCTAACTCCACTTCAGTCCTGATTGGAATCAGGAAGAGTGCTTTTCGGCAGTGGACAAGGGCGCCCGATTCCGCTCGCGCTCCCCCGGTTCCGTGATCCGCCAGCGCGGCTGGCCCTGTTGTGCCCCGACCTCTGATCACGGAGTTTCTTTGAAAGCCCTATTTACAACCCTTATTCTCACACTGCTCGTCGCCTTGAGCGCGGGCCAAGGCACGCCAACATGCCCGGTACTGGACAAACCAATCCCCGCCGATGCACCGACTCTTCTCTATCGTGGACTTCGAGTCAGCTTTTGCTGCGCTCAGTGCGAAAACACCTTCAAGTCCGCGCCTGAGACCTATTTAGTCAAGCCGCGGTTGGCCGGTCAGTTCGTCGCCGATTCCCTATTCGACCCGGTCACGAAAACTAGGGTGGCCATGAACGACGGCGTTAAAACGGCGATTCACGATGGTATTCGGTATCCGTTCACGGATGATGAATCGCTTACCAAGTTCCAAGCCGATCCAGCGCGCTACACCGTGTTCCCCTTGAAGGAATCCTTGGTGTGCCCGGTGATGCGCAACGGTTCTGAAACTCATCTCGCAGCGTTCGGTTACGCGGATCACGAGGGAGTGAGATATTACTTCTGCTGCGGCGGATGCGAGACAACTTTCGCTGAAGACCCAGCCAAGTACGCCGCGACGGTCAGCGCTCATGTCAGGTCTGTAACTCCGGGCAAGGGAGACACGGGCCGCATGCTGATGCCCACCTGCGCAGGATGTGCCGGCGAAGCTCGACTTCTGGGTGCGGACGGTCTTCCCACTCAGTGGAACATCGCCTACCGATACATCAACATCAACTCGGATCCTGCCGCGCGGCACCGTTTCACGATCGACTATGCGCTCACCCCGCGACTCTCGGTTGGACTTGAGCGTTCCGGCTCCGATCCGACCCCCTCAACCGGTCCCGGGGATGGCGTTTGGAATTACTTACGGAGGAGCGATGGGGACACCCTCGTCCTCCCTCGGGCGAGTTGGTTCATCACTCCAGAAGGACCAAATCACCCCAGCCTCGTGCTGGGATTCACGGCCGATCGCCTCAGCACCCCGAAGGGCCAAGCGTTCTTCCTCACCGCATCGAAGGCAATTCCTAATTCAATGTTTACGCCTTTCGTGAGCATCAAGATGAACACTCTCGAAGGTAAAACCGTGTTTCCATTCGGGGTGAACGCAAGGCTCACGCCTGAGTGGACACTCCAGGTGATCAACGACGGCGACTACACCCACTTTTTGGGTAGCCGAATCTTTGATTGGGGGACCGGAAGTGTGATTTTGGCCCGAGGAAAGTACCTCGGCTTTGGTCTAAGCTTCGGCTTTTAATAACGACATGTGCGCCCGGTTTAGCCTTAACTTCAATCCACGGCTATTCCGGGCGGTCTTCGGGTTTGATTTGCCCGAGCAAGAGTTCTTGCCCGAGTTCGCCCCCACGGACGAAGTACCCGTGATCGTAGACTTCCCGAAGAGCCCTCAAATTTGCATGATGCGATGGGGGCTCATTCCCAGTTGGTCCACAACCGAGAAGATGAGCGTCAACACGTTTAACGCCCGCGCCGAGTCTCTTGATGAGAGACCGACTTTCCGCGGCGCGTTGCCGGAGCGGCGCTGTCTCATCCCGGCGACTTGCTTCTACGATTGGTATGGCAAGCAGAAACTGCTCATCCGCCCCGTGGAACTCGAACTGTTCGCATTCGCTGGTCTTTGGGAGGCCAAGGGGGACCTACTTTCCTGCACCGTCATCACCTGCCCCGCCCACGAGACGATGTCCGATTTCCAAGATCGGATGCCGGTGATTCTCGACCAGCAAGGTTCCAACGAGTGGGTCAAACCGGGTGATTGGAACCCCGAACTACTGCGGACGTATCCGGGGCAGCTACACGTGGAGCCGGCCCCGACAGAACAACCGTCCCTGTTCGGTTAGAGCGGGTTCCGGAGCCCAAGGGCGCCCCGTACGTTCACATTTGTGAACGGACCACTGTTAAAGGTGGTTTCCTCGTTTACAATGTTTGCGCGAGCCCCCGTTTCTAGGAGCAAGCCACATGTCCCCGCTGATTCTAACTTAGTATTGCGGAACGTGAGGTTCCACTCGGAACCGTTGGCGTTTGGCCCTAGCCACACCGGCGCGCTCCATAGTGCAGAGTTGCGCAGTGTCGAGTTTTCGATCACGATGTTCGGCGAATTGCTGATCGATCGCAGGTTCAAATTTGCCCCAAGCTCCGTAACCAGATTGGTAAAGGTCCAATTGCGGATCGTCAGGTTCCCAAGCATTCTCGGGGTGTTAGAAATCGTTGAGAACTGCATATTTACGCCGTCGAGATCTCCGCGGGTGCTCACCCCGTTCTCGAGGGTCAGAGACTGCACGTAGCTTGGGCCAGCCGGGTTTCCGGTGCCCCCTGAGTCCGTGTAGAGGTGGAAGAGGGGGGTTGTTTGCGGATAGGAAGGATGTTTGCCTCGGATCACGACGTTAGAAGCTCCACCATAGATGTGGATGCTGGACGTTGCCGTGCAGTCTTCGAGTAGCACGCGGTCCACGCCGCGCCGCCATGAAGGATTAGCAATCCCGAAAGAAGTACCAACCGTACGTCGGTATGTGATCCTCGTTTCTCCAGTCCCGTGTCCGACGTCGAACCCGGCGGTAGGCGCGGAACAATCCTCAACCAGGACGTCCATGTTGCCGCTCTGTAAAACAATTCCGGTTCTCGTTCTTAAGAACGTCGTACCTCTAACGGTAGCAAAGCGGGTTCCAATGAACTCAATGCCGTAACCCATTGAAGTAAGGTTGCCGTCTGAGATTCTTGAGCGACTGACGGTAACACCCTTGCTCATCATTACGCTGATGCCAGCGGTGCTGTATCCCATGACGGAAACGTCATCGAATATCAGATTGTGGGCAAGACCAGCAACAACACACTTGCTCGCGTAAGCGCCGTTAACCGGACTTCTTCCGTCAACCGTGATGTTTCGAATTGTCACGTTGTCCACCACCTCACGGGCGAGACCGGTGGCCGTTGCAGGTTCGATGAGTCGAAGTTCGCCAGCTGCGAAAGCGCGGCCGGCGGGCTGAGCAAGACGAATTTGATTGCCGCTAACTGACGACACCTTCACGAGTTCTCTTTTGAACCAGTAGGTGATGTTCCCTGTCGCGTGGCGAACTGTGTCGTTCGTGGGGTCGGTGCCCAGCAACAAATACCAACCCGGAGCTGGAGTGACTCCGCCCGTCATCGTTAGATCTTGAGCACCTTCCGCGGCGGGAGCAATAGCGGTGCGGGGGTCCGTCTCCGAGGCCGAATTATCGAATCCGTGCCAGCCTGCGAGGCCTACTGTAAGAAGCGGAAAATCGGTCGTCCCGGTTCGCACCAATTTCGTGCCGGACTGCCCTACGATTGTGAGGTTCCTGGTGCCCGGGGGAATCTGAAGCGAACTGCTGAGATTGATCTGACCGGCAGGCAACGTCACGGAAGATTGACCATTGTCAATCGCGTCAAGAATCATCTGCTGTACCGCTGCGCCGGTGGTTTGAGCCCAAACGGCTCCCGGCAGAAGGCATGCGGCAGCGAAGGTGGCCGATACTCTGATTGAAGCTAGTCTGTTAATCCCCATGGTGAACATGGGATCTCTTCCACAGACAGCTTCAACCGGTCCCGAAACGATTACTGGTATGCGACTAGATTAGCCCGCCAAGAACTGCTGGGCGACTTCGACATCCTTCGCACCGAGTGCGTGACCTCCGGGTACCGTCTCGAACTCCACCGTCGCCCCGAAGTTCTGCAGCATTTGGGCGAGACTTCGGGCACCCTCAAACGGAGTGATCGTATCGGTAAGAGAGGCGCAGATCAGAACCTTCTTACCTGTCAGGTCGGGCGGTACGTCGGGGACCAACGGCACCATTGGACGCAACAGGATCGCATGATTAAATGTCGCCGGGTGCAGCAGGAGCAAACCCGCTGAAATCGATGCGCCATTTGAATAGCCCAACGCGACCCTTGACAGACCCTTGACCTCTTCTGCGGCGATCGCTTCCGGTAACCATGCCGCCAGTTCACCCGCTCGCCGGATCAGGTCATCCTCGTCGAGATGCCCTTCCGCGAACCTCTTGAAGTAGCGTGCGTACATTCCGTTTTCCAGCTCTTGGCCGAGTGGGGAAAGGTAGTTCAGATCCGAGTCGATAGATTCGACAAACGGCAACAACTGGCTTTGGTCGCCGCCCGTGCCGTGGAATGCCACCACCAACGGACGACCCGGGGATCCAGCTCGGAAAAGATACTCGTAGCTCATATCGGGAACTGTACTCCGTTTGGAAGCTCGAACTTGGTCAGTGATTGCTCCAGAGAGGCGCGGCGCGACTCGAGCCATGGCGGCAGGATCAACGTTTCGCCAAGCTTCTCATGAAGCTCGTCGGCGGAAAAGCCCGGCCCGTCGGTGGCCAGCTCGAATAAGACGTGTCCAGGCTCGCGGAAGTAAACGCTCTTGAACCAAAACCGGTCAATCTCCTCGGTCGGCTGCAGTCCATACGCAATGACCTGTTGACGGACGGCCTCCTCGGTAATCTCGTTTTCCGTGCGAAAGGCAACGTGGTGCACAGTCCCCTTCCCGAACTGGCCCTTAGGTCGGCCCGGGAGCTCGACCACATCCACGATTTGCCCCGGATTCCCTTCTCGCAGAGTAAACCTAGTGCGATCGCCCACCTTATCGGCCCGCTCGGCACCGAAGACTTGAGTCAGAAAGTCAGCGGTGGGGCCAGTTTCTTGGGCCCAGAGGTCCACCCGCTGAAAGCCGTGGATGCCGTGCTCGGCGGGAACATGGCTGTCCTGCCACGCGGGTCGCGGGTCGTTGGTGGTGCCAATAAGCTCGAGGAGCAACCCATCTGGATCGGCAAACAGCAAGGTCGGCTCCCCGAGGCGATCTTCCTCGGTGAAGCTAGTATTGGCCTCGGTCAAGCGCTGCTTCCAATACGAGAGGGAGCTTTTGGGCACACTGAAGGCGGTCACACCGACCTGGCGCGCACCCACGTAGCCAGCGCTCATGTTCGTCCACGGGAAGAAGGTCATGGCCGACCCGGGTGAGCCACTCCCGTCGCCATAGAATAGATGGTAAGTATTCGGGTCGTCCTGATTCACGGAGACCTTAACCAGCCGCAACCCAAGCACGCCATGGTAGAAGTCAACGTTGGTTTGCGGATGTCCGCTCATCGCCGTCACATGGTGAATTCCCAAGATATTTGTTTGCATAGTCAAATAAACGCCTTCCGTACCGGTCCAGTTCCGGGGCTAGGCGGTGTGGTCCAGGAAAATGATGGCCCCATCCTTCTTCCGAAGCTTGACCGTAACATTGCCCCCCAAAACACCTTCTTTTAGTCGTCCCTCTACCGTATAGACTCCCTTTTCGTAAGTGACAATAAACGGGAGCTGCCGGGCAATATTGACACTGCCGTACGCCTTGCGCGCCACAATCTCCGCGATAGCCGCTGCCGTGGCCCCGTCCGGCACAACTCCATCGTTCGGAAACCCCTTGTGGGGCGGCACCTGAACATGCGACACACTGACTAGCAGGCCGAGGGCGATGATGGTGGCTATTGATTTCATAGTGCTAACTTACTGCCTGCCTGGACGAAATCCGGGCAAATCAGCGTAACCTAAAAGTGCTTTGGCTCAGCTTCGATCACATTACCTTTGGAGTTTCAGGGAATGTCTGTTAAGATATATGTAAGAGGATATTGTCTTCGCCTCCTGGAATCATCATGAAAACTTACACACTGACGCTTGCCCTTCTCGCGGGTGTATCCGCCATCCATGCTCAGTCCACGCTCGTTGTTCCGAATGATCGGGAATTCGCCGCGGGCCCCGGCACATTCCTAGGGCCTTTCTCGAGCTCGCAGCGGACCTACCAGTGGCTTATTCACGCGAGCCAATTGACCAGCTTCGTTGGCAAGTCGCTTAACGGACTCTCATTCAGGTCACTCTCTAGTGAAACTGCTGCCTGGCCAGCGGCTGATACTACTTTCAATAACTTTGAGCTGTACCTGAGCGGCAGCGTCGATCCCAGTGCCCGAAGCCTGACTTTCGCTAACAATGTTGTAGGAGCCCGGACACAGGTTCGTTCAGGCCCGTTAACGGTCGCCGCTGGTGCCTTGCCGCTTCAGGGATCGACGTTTCAATTTGGTACGCCAGTGGATTTCAGCGCATATCTTTACAACGGCGGCAATCTGCTCATCGAATTGCGCCACACCGGCTCCACCGGCACCAGTCGTTCTCTTGACGCGATGCTTGCCACTGGCGGTGCTACGCTCGGCTACGGCAGTCTTTTCAGTGCTTGCTGGACTAGTAGCTATACAGGGACATCGGGCTCGCAGGCTAACTTCACAATTATCAAGCTTCGGGCCGCTGGAGTATCTACAATCGGCGGAACCATCGCATTTTCCAATTTTGTGGGTACGCAGGCCGGCCGCGTGCTGTCGGTGATAGTTCGAGATTCCACGACTCAAACCGTCGCCCTTTCGACGACCGACGTGCTCGATGCCTCAGGCAACTGGTCTGTGGATTCGAGCAGCGTTGCTGCAGGGACCTATGACATCTATCTCGACTCGCCTCCCTTCTTGCGCAAGAAGTTGGCGACTGTTAGCGTGACAGGCAGCGGTGCCTCCTCTCTCACAGCAGCCCTTAGCAATGGAGACTCTGACAGTTCCGGAGAAGTGGATGCTGCAGATATCGACGCGGTGATTGCTGCCTTCGGCGCGACCGAAGGCGGTCCGGGCTACACCATCTCCGTCGATGTGGACGGAAGTTCAGAAGTGGACGCCGCTGATATTGACATCGTCATTGCGAACTTCGGTTCCACCGACGAGTAAGAGACAGATAAAAAACGAGCTAGCCGCGCACTCATTAAGTGAGCGCGCGGCTTTATTTGTTACTCTTTCAGATAGCCGCGCGGCCCCAGCTGGAAATGCGCGACTATATTGACTCATTGTCGAGACTACTGCACCGGCTGGCCGGTGATTCGATCGATGACCGGTGAGCCGCCGAGGGAGTAACCGAGCTTGCCCCACATGAAGCGCTTGGTGTCGAGCGTTCGGTAGAACTCCGTAAACCGGGCGCTAGTGTCAGCGAAGACGTAGTTATTGCCATTGCCGAAGCGACCGGGGTTCGTGTAGCGAAGCACATGGTCCGTCGCTCCCGTGTTGCCGGTGTTGCAGGACATGATGCTCTCAGCTTCCGTGCGATTCAGCGCCCAAAGCTGAGCGGTGCCGGTGAGCGAGTTCGTGAACTGGTCGGTGATGGCAGCGCTGCTGCGCACGGCCAACGTCGGACGGTAAGTGCGGAACTCTTGGTCCACGTTGCTCTTCATGCACGAAATCTTGTCGGTCGTCGGAGCGAGGAGGATCGTACCGGAAGTGTCATCCACGTTGGTGGAGGAGATGACGTAAGAGGTGTCTGCTGCACGGCGCTTGCGCGGCATGATGAGTTGATTGGCGGTGTAGCTGATGCGAGGCACCTGAAGCGTATAGATTCCCGCGTTGTAGCCCATCAATGAGCAGTTGTTGACTTGCCCTGAAGGAACGCCGAACCCACCGTTGTTGGTAGCCGCATTGAAGCAAGCCGGAGCCCAGCCGCGCAGTGGATCGCCGGGGCTGACCCAAACGTCATTGCTCTTCACATAGGGCTGAATGACGATGGACCAATGCACATCACCTAGAGCCGAAGAACCGTTTGCGTCGATGCGGAAGTTGGAGGACGGATACGTGTCGTCGTTGTCGTTCAAATACAGCATCGTGGCGATGCCAAGCTGCTTAGTATTGGACAGGTCAGCCGTTTTCTTCGCGGCAGTTCTCGCCTGGGCAAATACCGGGAATAGAATCGCAGCCAAGATTGCGATGATCGCAATGACGACCAAAAGCTCAATGAGAGTAAACGCTCGCTTTCGCATGACAAGCATTTTGAGCTTAGAGTGTTATCCGACTGTTAAGACTTAGCTTCTCGCAGTTGCCTGGATCTCCAATCCGCTACGCACTCGGGCTTTGAACTTGGCAAGATCCGTTCGGCCATGGATTCGGATTCGAGGGAGTTCAAATGGCTTTCCAGCAGAGGCGGGTTGGACTGCCCCGCCCCCCTTCTTCCAACCGGCTAGGTATCCCGCTTCTTCCGTGGCGATCACGACTTGAGGGTCGAATGCCCCTGCTGGATAGGCGAGCGAGGTTACTGTGATGCCTAGCCCAGTTTCGAGGATGCGCTTGGACTCCTGCAGCTCAAAGCTCAGCGACTTTTGGGGCAAAGTGGTGAGGTCGGGGTGAGAGACGGAGTGCGATTGGAATGCGACCGGGCCACGCTGCATTGTGCGAGCATCGGACCAGGAGAGACGCTCTGGGCGATCGAAATTGTTGGTCACCATGAACACGGTGGCCCTGGCGCCATGCTTGCTCAGGATCGGCAGCGCCTCGGTGAAGTTGTCTCGGTAACCGTCGTCCATCGTGATCGCCACGGCTTTGACGGGCAAAGGTGTTCCCTCTCGCAGGGCCTTCTCGACTTCGCTAACGAGGAGAAATTGAAAACCCTCCGCCTTTAGATAGGCGATCTGGCGGTCAAACTCGGCGGGCGGCACCGAGAGGTCTCGGAGGAGCGGACTGCGCGCCTCGCGAGGCGTGAGGTCGCAGATGCGGTGGTACATGAGTACTGGAACCGCGAAGTTCGCCGTCATGGCGACGGGGGGCAGGGTGGGCGCGGCAGGCTCGTGGGTGACGGTTACCGTTTGGGTGGCACAGCCAGCCATGGACGCGGCGGCGATAATTCCGATTGCCCTCATTTGGAGTGCAACACGTTTGAGTGACGTGAGGTTTCCCTAAATTTAGTTTGAACGGGGCGGCAGGAATGCCTTGCTCCGAATGCGGGCTGAGGCCCTCCTCCAAAAGAAGCGGGCCACTCGTTTTCACGAGTGGCCCGATTGCCTTTATGTAGCGGTTTAGACTACTTGGCGGCGGCGTTTTCTTCGGCGATTCCGGCCATACCGGATGCCAGTGATCCCTTCTTGCTGATCGCAAAAGCGGCAACAAGGAAGATGAGGCAGATGACGGTGGCAATGATTCGCACGTGGTCCTGGCCTGGGAAGATCACGTAGGGAGCCAGCAGCAAGGCGATGAGGTTCATCACCTTGATCAGCGGGTTAAGCGCTGGGCCAGCCGTGTCCTTGAACGGATCGCCAACGGTGTCGCAAACGATGCCCGCCTTATGGGCTTCGGTTCCTTTACCGCCGTGCATTCCATCTTCGATGATCTTTTTCGCGTTATCCCAAATGCCGCCCGAGTTGGCGAGCAGCACAGCCATGAGCTGACCCGAAAGGATGGTTCCGGCAAGGAAGCCACCCAGTGCTTGGGCACCAGCGAGGTTGTACTCTTCGCCGTTCACCACGGTCAGCGGAGCGCCAATGGCGAGACCGAAGACCACGAGGAGCGGCAGGGCGATGGCGAGGATGCCGGGGCCGATCAGCTCTCGCTGAGCAGCCTTGGTCACGATCGCCACACAAGCTGCGTAGTCGGGCTTGCTGGTTCCAGCCATGATGCCGGCGTCGCTTCGGAACTGGCGTCGCACTTCACCGATGAGTTCGAACGAAGCTCGACCCACCGCGTTGATGAGGAACGCGCAGAACAGGAACGGAGCGGCTCCACCGATCAGAAGACCGATGAAGATGTGCGGAAGCTCGAGCGGCATTTGTGCCGTGGTGAGCTGCGCTGCTTCGATGTAGCTGTGGAACAAGGCAACCGCCGCAACCACCGCTGTGGCGATCGCAAAGCCCTTCGTGAGAGCCTTGGTGGTGTTGCCCGCTGCGTCCAGCCGTTGGACGGCCTTAGCCGCTTCCGGATGAGTGTGACCTGCACCGGACATTTCGAACACGCCCTGGGCATTGTCGCTGATCGGGCCAAAGGTGTCCATCGCGAGGATGTAGCCAGTGGTGGTCAGAAGTCCGAGGCCGACGAGGGCGATGCCGTAGAAGCTCAACACGTACCCACCGTATTCTGCCGGCGGGAAGATGAAGATCGGCATCATCAGCGATATCACGATCGCGAAGACCGAGAAGACGCTTGATTCTGCGCCAAGGGCAAAGCCTTGGATGATCATCGGAGCCGGGCCCGCACTTGCGACTTGCGCCACTTCTTGGGTCGGCTTTCGGTGAGTGCTTACATAGTAGTCGGTCAGTTGCTCGAAGGCAAAGGCCATCAAGATACCGAACAGGATACAAGCGAAGAACTTCCACCAATCGGCGACCTTGTGGTCGGCGATGCCGAATTCGGCGGACTTCGGACGAGGGGCGTTGGCTGGGTTAGCAGCTTGGGCCTTCTCGACCTTCTCCTTTGATTCCTTGAAGTACTGCAATCCCGCGAATCCAGTGATTCGCTGCGGATTGGTGAGCATGACATTCTTCTCTTTCACGCCTTCGACGTTGTTGATAGAATTTCGCTCGACGGCAAGCGCGAGATCGCCGTTCTTGTTGATAAGGAACGAGGTCGGGAAAATGGCAAGTCGCTCAACCTTGAGGTTGGCTCCCTGCTGCTTCACAGCCTGGTCGATCTGATCGTCGGCGGCCTTCTTGTTGATCGGACCGTAGTAGATCGTCTGAGTCTGCTCCTTCGGTCGTTCTGGACCGGAGGCGGGCGGAGTCTGAGTGATCTTCAGCTTGTAAACAATGAACTGATCGGTGATCGGAGCCTTGCTGTACTTCGCGACGAATCCTTCGAGGGTTGGAGGAGCGCCGAAGTTAGAAGCAGCTGCGGAGACCGAGTAGTTCTTGATTCGCTCGTCATCCCACTTGAGCTTCGAGAAGCCTTCGAGCTTCGGCAAAGCAGGTTGCGGGACGGCTGGATCAATGGCAAGCGTTTGGGCCACTACCGAGTCTCGGTATTGGTCAATCGGCATGTCTTGGGCCTTGGCCAAGTCGGCCATGCCAGGCTCTTCAGCCAAGAGGTCCTTATTGACATCAAGCGGGGCGGAAATGATCTTCTCACCTGCCTTGACTTCTTTACCCATGATCGGGCCGAGGACGTTGAGCTTGAACTCTTCAGGAGTGAAGAAGTCTCGCTTTTGATCCGCAGTTTCCGTACCCTGCACCGCGCTTGCGGCAAGGGTCTTGAAGCCAAGCTTGCTGATCAAGCCAGCGGTCTTGGGATCCTTCATGATGTCGTCCGCAGTCACCAAAGTGGTGTCGTTGGAGTACGTCTTCTTGGCAATGTCAAGGATGATCGTGCTGAGTTCAGGTCGAATGCTTGCGACCTTCTCGGCGACCTTCTTGCGAAGGGCCAGGATCGGGCCCTGCTCTTCTCGCTGATACTTCTGAACCGAATTGAGAGTTGTCGTCTCAATGACCGGGTTCATGGACGGCATACCGCCCATCATGAAGTAGGCGAGTCCGGCGGTCAGGATGGCCGCAGTGATCGCGGAACCTTTGAAACCGTACTGAATGGGCTTGAGCGGATCGGAATTCAGATCGTCCGAACCCTTGACCATGCCAATGCCGATGATCGAAGCAACGATACCGACACCGCGCGCCATAAGGGCGAACAGGATGAGCTTCATCCAAACTTCGGTCGGGAAGATGATCGCGGTAGCGGCACCGAGAACGATGGCGGCCACGAGCGTGACTTCGTAAGATTCGAAAACGTCTGCGGCCATACCGGCGCAGTCGCCTACGTTGTCGCCAACGTTGTCGGCGATAACGGCGGGGTTGCGCGGGTCATCTTCTGGGATACCAGCTTCGACCTTACCAACGAGGTCAGCACCAACGTCAGCAGCCTTGGTGTAGATACCGCCACCGACGCGCATAAAGAGCGCGGCGAGCGAGCCACCAAAGCCAAAACCGATCAGCAACTTCATTGCGTCGGCGGGGAAAGCCAGGAAGATGAGGGTCGCGCCGAGGAGGCCCATACCGACGGTCAGAAGACCGGCGACCGCACCAGCGTGGAATGCAACTTCAAGCGCCTTCTTGTAGGAAGTCAACGCCGAAGCAGCAGTTCGCATGTTCGCCTTGACCGCCATGTCCATGCCGAGATAGCCCGCGACATAGCTGGCAACCACACCGAGGACGAAACACATCACAAGGAGGGCGGCCGTGGCCATACCGAACTTTGGCGCGTAAAGGGCGTACAGCCCCGCGCCAAGGATCACCATGAAAATAGCCATGGTGCGTCCCTGCTGGGAAAGATAGGCAAGAGCTCCAGCACGAATCGCCGCGCCGACTTCTTGCATCTTCTCATCACCAGGGCTGACAGCCGTCACTTTGGCCCGGTAAATCCAGCCGAAGATGAGGGCAATCACGCCGAAGGCGAGAGAGACGTAGAGATAAATCTTATCTGTGTTAGTAAATTTGAGCTCGACGCTTTCGCCGCCCGCTGCGAATGCCATCGCAGGGATGAGCAACGCAATTAAGGCGAAGAGAACGGCGAAGAGTCGCCCGCTTCCATGGGCTTTCGCAGTTTGGTTCTGTTTTATCCAATTCATTCCGATGAGGAACCCCCGTACATGCCATCGCGCCCCGAAATGGTGCATTCAGGCAATTAGGGCGAAGATACCAGATATTAAGCGTAGTTCACGAGTGGGGCAGTACGTCAACCGGCATTGTTCCGTTTCAATCACGTCAAATATGCCCAACTGAAAAAGTTGGACGTATACTGAGGGTATGGCTGATCCAGCAGATGCCGCCGCAACTAAGTTGCTCCGACGAGAATTTTCCCGCAAGCCGATTGATATCACGAACGCAGACCTACGAGTGAGCCACGGAGTCGCTTACGTTCGGGGCGTTGTGAAGTCAATGAAGGGGGCCGACATGTCCGTGAAGGAGATGATGGACCACATTTCGAAAGCCCTCCGAGGTCGACCTGAGTTTAAGGATGTCGTGATCGACTGCATCATTCGCGGCGAAGACTGAGCATCTGCCCGACCTCGCCAACTAAGTAGAAACTCCCAGTGATTACAAGGATCTCGTTGCCCTCCAGGGCAGCGGCGAGGCCCTGCATTGCGGATTCGTGCGCGGTGACGTTCATTTTCAGGTGCGCGAGGTCCGCCTGCAGTTCCTCAGGATTGCGGGTTCGGTGAAAGTTGATCGGGACGAGGTGAACCTCAGAGGCTCCAACCAACGGAGCGAACATGGGAGCGGGGTCGTGACCCTGGAGCATCCCGGCGAGCACGGTAAATGGTTGACCGGGAAATTCTTGGGAGAGAGTCTTTGCCAATGCTTGGGACGACTCACCGTTGTGCGCACCGTCCAGGACGATAGTTTTCTTTCCAAGTTGTCGAACTTCAAACCGTCCGGGCAGCGTGGTTCGAGAGATGGCGGCGGTGACAGTTTCCGGCCACTTGATTGCGCCGGCGGACTCGCAAGCGGCGATGGCGACGGCGGCGTTGTGGAGTTGGTGAACGCCTTTGATACCCGGCTTTAAGTCGTGATACACCCTCGACGGAGTGCGGACGGCGCTGCCTTCAATTTTAACTTCTTCACCCATTCGCCAGAGCGGTGAGCCGTGCTCACGTGCAACTTCGGCAATCACATCGTGTGGGCCGGGGGCCATTGCCCCAACGATACACGGGATGCCCGCCTTGATCACTCCAGCCTTTTCAAAGGCGATCTTTTCGAGCGTGTCGCCGAGGATCGCCATATGGTCCCAGCCGATGGAGACGATTGCACTTGCCGCCGGAGTGATCACGTTGGTCGCATCGAAGCGGCCGCCTAACCCAACCTCAAGCGCCACCCACTCACACTCGGCGCTGGCCCAAGCAGCGAAGCCCATGGCCGTTTTCACCTCGAATTCGGTGATGCCCCCAAAGGGGGTTTGGTCCAGTTCGAGCCCGACCTGCATTAACCATGTGGTCAATCGGGCGAACTCCTCTTTGGAGATCAGTGCATCGTTGATCTGGATGCGTTCACGTGGATCGTAAACGAATGGGCTGAAAAAGCCACCCGTGATGTAGCCCTGACTCAGCAAAATGCTCTGGACGTAGGAAGTGACGCTTCCCTTCCCGTTTGTGCCTGCGACGTGGATGAACTTTGGGCTGACTCCCTTTACGGCGGATTCGAGTTCGGCTCGTCGGAGAAACTCTTGCATCCGGTCAAGGCCCAAGCGCCAACCGCGAGGCGCCAGTCCCGCCAGTGCGGCCAAGGCCTCATCGTACGTCATGGCGACATTTTACGGCACTTGCAACTGACCTCGTCGAGAATGCGTCCTACACGTTACATGGTGATCTTCGCCGTCATTGTATTTGGGCTGTTTATCGCTGGGTTCTTGGTTTTCGTCGCCGCCAATGCCGGGCGTGGGCAGGCGGACATTGAAGAATTGTTGAAGGGCGAGCGAAACGAGCCTAAGGCTCCAACAGAAGATTGATCGCATGGAACCAGTCGTCGTCGCAACCCTGACTATTGGCGTCATTCTTATCGCACTCGTCGCGGCCGCTATTGTTTCTTCCTTTAGACGATCGCCTCTGGAGTGGCGGAAACTCAACGAAAGTGATCGACGCTTTAAGGAACAGAACCCGGATGGCGCAAAATTCGAACCGACTGAGCACTTCCTTGATGAGGCCCTGGACTTCGTTCCGCCTGTTCTCGTGCCCGTGACCCTCGACGAGAATGGCGAGGTGGAGAAGTTTACATTGGAGCATCGAGAGAAACCTTAGACCGCTGGCAGGTACAATGCGCCTTGCCGTCGGGGTGTAGCTCAGCTTGGTAGAGCGCGTGCTTTGGGAGCATGAGGCCGCAGGTTCGAATCCTGTCGCCCCGACCAATCCTTTCCAGTTTGCGGAACTCCTTCCCGCCTCCTAAACGTCTGGACTATGTAAGGAACCAACCGATGACTAAGAAAATTCTGCTTTCGTTTGCCACCGCGATTTCCGCCGCTATGCTCATCGCGCCCGCAATTGCCCAGCAGGGCAAAAATGTGATGGACGCCAAGGGCAAGCCCTTCCCGACCTTTACGGCTAAGTCGCTTGACGGCAAGACCCATACCAACGCAAGTTGGAAGGGCAAGGTCGTTCTCGTCGATTTCTGGGCCACATGGTGCGGTCCGTGCAAGGCTTCTTCCCCTGCGGTTGAGAAGATGCATAAGGATTGGAAAGGCAAGGATGTTTTGGTCGTAGGCGCGAACGTTTGGGAGCGAAGCGGCGGCAAGCCCGTCGTGGATGGCAGCAACGCCAAAGCCTATGTGAAAGAGCACGGCTACACTTACACGATGACTTACGCCAACGAAGAATTGGCCACCAAGCTTGGCATCACCGGCATTCCGACCTTTATCGTCATCGGCAAAGATGGCGTGGTGAAGGACGTGATGGTTGGCTTCAATGAAGCCAAGGTCCGCGCCGCCGTCGAATCTGCTCTTAAGTAAGAGCATCTCGCTTTGATCAAGGAGCTAGCTTTACCGCTGGCTCCTTTTTTGTTCGTTCCGTCGTACACTAAAGCACAATGAAGCTCGCCCGATACTTTGGCCTTTCGCTGGTTTTTTTGGCGGGTCTTGCACACGCCGAGACTCTTTACTACTTCAAGAGCCCGAAGCAATTGGAGCGCGCGGAGGGCGTTTTTGCCCGGGAAGTTTCGTTTTACGAAGGGGCGGGATACGAGGTTGTTGGTGGCGATTTTGGACGTTCTGGACGGGGGTACTCGAGCCCAGCGTATCTAGATTCACTCGGGGGATTGATGTTTCCAACCTCGCAGATGTTCCTTGCGCTGTCTCCCGAGGCGACTCTCGCCGAGGCACGAAATCTCATTCCGGGACGAATTCTGCGCACCGGTGCGTGGGGCATCAAGAATCTCTTTTTGGTCGAAACGGGACTTCCGAGCGGGGTGGAGGTGCTCAATCTCGCGGCGAAATTGTCTGCTCACCCGTTGGTGCGGTATTGCCATCCCGATATGGTGATGTCCGGGCGGACAAGCATTACACCTAACGACGCCCTCTTCTCGAGCCAATGGCATATTCGCAATCTAACATCGCCGAACTTCGATACCCAGGCGGACCTCGCTTGGGACCAGACAACGGGTAGTTCAAGCGTCATGACGGTGGTGATTGACAACGGAGTCCAGGGCGACCACCCAGATTTGGTCTTGAGCGCCGGCGCGACCTTCACCGGTCAAAGCGGGAACGGAACCCCGACCGGGGTGAACGACAACCACGGCACCCTTGTGGCGGGTTGCGTTGGCGCGTCCTTCAACAACACGATTGGCCTGTGTGGCATCGCCCCAAACGCACTGGTTGCATCGGCGAAACCACATCAGATGACCTCAGCGAATGGATTTACGGTGCAGGCTAGCTGGGTGGTCGCGGCGCTGGATTGGGCGCGGACGCAGGGAGCGCGGGTCACCTGCAATTCGAACGCGTATGGCACCCCGATGGCGGCGATGACCGATATGTACACCGCCACCTACGCCGAAGGGATGGTGCACTTCGCCGCGACCGGTAACAGCGGCACGAACACCATAAGCTATCCTGCGAGCGCGGCGAACATCAATGCGGTGATGTCCATCGCAAGCAACGGAACCCGATCGCCGTTCAGCCAATGCGGAACGGGGACCGACTTTGCTTCTCCGGGCACCGGAATCTGGACGACGGACCGAACGGGCAGCGCGGGTTCGAGTAGTTCCTCGGACTACATCAGCGTCAGCGGGACCTCATTTGCCACCCCTATTGCGGCGGGAGTTTGCGCTCTGACACTCTCCGCAAATCCCTTCCTCACCTCGTCCCAGGCGGAGTCTGTGATGCAGGCGACCGCCTTTGACCGAGGCGCGGCGGGCTACGACACGACGTACGGATATGGCCTGGTCAACGCGGATGCGGCGGTGGACGCTGCCCTGGCGATCCGTTGGAACGGCACGGTGACTTTCTCGGATTGGCAAGGGGTATCGCCGAGTGGCGTTGAAATGGCTTTCGACGTGGCAGGAACCTTGGCGGATCGCACGGTGACAAACCCCCTCACGAATGGTCAGTTCGACCTCGTGGGACCAAAGGCGGGGTTCTCCGTCAGAGTGTCAAAGAGACCCTGGCTGGCGCGTCGGTTCACCTTGACCAATCCTGGCGTGCTGTCTTTCTCGTTTGGCCTCACAAATGGCGATGCTGACGGAAGCGGTGAGGTGGACGCGGCAGACATTGACTTCGTGATTGCGCGATTTGGGGGGACTTCCCTGCCGACGCCGGATTCGTACGCCGACCTTGATGGCTCAGGCGAGGTGGATGCGGCGGACATCGATGTCGCGATCGCGAACTTCGGAGCGACGGCCGATCCATAAAAACGCCGGGAACCCTGAGTGCGCAGGGCCCCGGCTGACTTGTGCCTCAGACCGATTACATCTTCGGCATCAAGACTTTGTTGATCACGTGGATCACACCGTTGGACTGCATCACGTCATAGGTCGTGATGTTGGCGACGCCGCCCGCTTGGTCCATGACAACAATGTTCATTGGGCCATTCATGCGTGCGGTGAGCATGCCGCCGTTGAGGGTCTTGATCGTAGCCATACCCTTTCCGTTTCGGATGGCAGCCTTGATCTTGGTCGAAGTCCAGTTACCGGCGGCGACGTGGTAGGTGAGAACTCCGGTTAGAGTCTTCTTGTTCTCTGGCTTGAGAAGAGTGTCCACGGTGCCGGTCGGCAAATTTTCAAATGCGTCGTTGACCGGGGCGAAGACGGTGAGCGGACCCTTGCCCATAAGGGCGTCCACTAATCCAGCGGCCTTGACGGCGGCGACCAGGGTCGTATGGTCCTTGCTGTTCACCGCGTTTTCGACGATGTTCTTGGACTTCATCATGGCCATACCGCCGACCATGGGATTGTTGTTGGCGGTCATCATTGCGTTCTGCGCGGTGGCGATGGCTCCGAACGAACAAAGCGCGAGGCCGAGGGCGAAGAGTGATTTCGTTTGTTTCATGGTTTCATTGTCGCAAAGAGTTTTCTTTGCGCTCCGAGAGTTCTTAACGAATGAAGAACGAAAAAGGTGATTTCGGCGGGGTGAACGTTTCGTGAACGGTAACTGGTGTTTTCTGAACGGACGGTTTCACGATCCTCGCCCGAACGCTCCAAACTTCTCTGCGATGATAGACCGCACGCTCATTTAGACCTGGCTCGGGCGGTCGCAATTGATGAAGGTGATGAACATGATGAAGGTTTTTGGGGATTGGCGACCTGCATAGTCGAATTCGGTTAATTTCGACGCATTCGAAAACAGGGTGTTACGGATGCGAACAGCGGATGGATACCTGGGACCAGTTTTGAACCTGGAATAGGGCGTTAACTTTGACGCATTCACGGATTCGACGGATTTACGTGTATTTTTCTTTTCAGAAACAGTGGGTCTTTTGGTGGTGGGTAGCGGTTTGTGGACTCGCATACTTATCCGGTGCCGCGAGCTTGGGTTGTCAATATGGGAGGGGAGCAACATTTACAGAGCGGACGCTCCAGGTAACGGCGGTGTCTGGTCGAGAAGCACGGGTATCGCGGCAGAAGTCAGGAGTGAACGGGGACTTTGCGCGCGCTACCCACACCACACTTTTCGCCTTCAGCGAGTTTCTTCACCCTGGCCACCAGCCCGTCGCTTTCTTAGATTAGGGACCTGATCGATAGCCGCCAGCTGCAGCCACGACTTTCGCTTCGCCTCTACCCGTGAATTGGATGATGCGTGCGCCCAACGAGTAGGTGCGATGGGACAGGGAAATTAACTCCAAGCCCGGACGCCCATCTAGGTTCCAAGCGCCCCCAAACTCAGTGAAGGCACTTAGTCCTCGGCTGTTGCCCGAAATGTTTGATGTCTCCCAATACAGGGGCTCAACCAACTCTTTGCCGTTTTCAATCCTGACGAGCAATTCGCCAGCGTAGGCCGGATTGATGTTTCCAACAGGCCCGGACAGTTCGAAGCCCATCCCGTCCAGTGGGCCGCAACCAAAGTAGATCAGGGTCTCGTCGCGACCGTCGCCGTTTAGGTCAACGCGTACGATTTTATGAATGGATGGAGCCGGTTTTGACACCTCCTCCTTCTTAAGGAATCGTTTGACAATTTCGACCTCGCGTGGTGAGCGTGTACTCAGGGATTTCCATTTGGACGTGGGTCGGTCGCCGAACCAAACGAGATGCGAAGCGGGCTTTCGTAAGAACCAACCCGAGTGCTCTGTACCCCCATCGGCATACGGCAGAATCGCGTTCTCATTCCGGATAGCCTTGCCGTTTGACTTGAGTAGCCAGCAATCTTGGCCGTTAGCCGCTTGTACGAGAGCCTTGCTTATTCGAGGGGTCTCTCCGCTGGCGCTTATGGGCGAGTCCATTGACGACCACGAGCCGCGATAGTACATGCCAATTGCGAGTTCGCCATTGGTGATGATCATTGGCCGAGTGACCGCTGCCAGCAGGATAGAGCTCAGCATGGTGTGGCAATCTTACCGAGAACGGGGCAACCGACTGGTGGCAGGGGTGAAAAACTTCGTCTCCCGACAGGGAGGGTGGCATGGGTGGCGCGTCGGAGACTTTCCGCCCGCCCGGCGCTTCCTCGCGACAATTGTGTTTCTCGGACCGAAGACCAGTTTTGCTCTCGCCACAAGATTCCTGCCCCATTCCATTCATCTTATACAGATTCTTTGCACAAGCGCAACCCTTGCGTCCCAAGAGAAGCACGGGTATCGCGACGGGAGTTTGCAAATGTGCGGGAACCGGGTGCGGGCTACCCGTGCCACAGACGGACTGGGGCCAAAGTGTTCACCCAGGCCACCAGCCTGACGAACGACCGGAAGGCAAGCCCACTAAATGACGCCGTTAAAACAAGGCGAAGCGAACTTCATGGCTTTACTTTACGCCGCTTTCGCAGCAGAGCCAAAACACCGCCCGCAAGCGCTAGCATCGTGCCCGGTTCCGGCGCGACCACAACGGCCATGCCCTGATATGTCGAACTCGCGAGCGTTTGAGTGCCCATGACTTGGTTCAGGCCCGTATGGTAGCTAAGAACCGACGATCCGTTAAGGATGTAAGCGAGGTTTCCGTGTCCGTTTGCGATATCGAGATTGTTGGCAAACGTCGCTGGAACAGTTGTGGTCGTGTGGGAGCCGACGAAGCCAGAAGCGTCCGTGCCGATACTCCATAGCTGGATCCCACCACCACCGGGCAATACTCCCATTAGCCGATTGTCCGCAGTGAAGATGGCTTCTCTCGGCGAAGAACTGCTGGCGAACGAGGTGATTGTCGTGCTGCTCAGTGGTGCTCCGCCAGTAATCGAATGGCGGTAGGCAATGTGATTGGCAACGGCGAGGTCAATCCCATAGCTCGCGTACCAAGAAGTGCCAGGCCGACGCAATGGAGCCGTTGCCATGAACGTACCCGTAAGATCTGCGGCCAAGCTCAATGTGTTCGCATCGTATACTTTTCCAGGCGTGATCCCATTTCCGCCGCCTTGGCCAAAAGTGATGCGGTTCGATGTGGAGTCAAAAGCAATCGCGCCGTAGGAACCGCTGAGCGTGAATCCATCAATGAAGTCGCCTGTATTGTAATTGAAAACGCGCACGCCACCATTGACCTGGAGCACGAACGCTCGACCCGTGGCCCCATCAACGGCCACATCGGCGACGGCCGCATTCAGAAAACCCTGCCCGAACGAGCCCAACTGAACCCGGTTCACCGGGTCATAGCGAATGACTCGCTCGCTGCCCGCGGTGCTGTTGTCTCCCAAGAGCATCAGGTCAAAGGAAGCATGAGAAGCCGCCGTGACTAGGAGTGCAGCAATAAGTGCAAAGGCTCGCATAGTCTCATTATAGGATAGATTCGTTCGAAGTGGCCCAAAAACTCCCAGCTCCGGAAACCCCCTAAATTTGCGATAGCCTTCTGGCGCCCGTCACTTTAGGTTTCGCGTTGGTGTGAGCTCGAGTGAATTGTGAGATTCTGCGGAAAACTGGTGTGAGTCAGCGGGTAGATCACGTGAGTTACCCGCCAAATCAGTTGAGTTCGTGACTTCCTGAGTGAAGCCTCCGGCGAGTTTATGCACCCTGACCACCAGCCGCCGTGTCAGATCCAGGACGGATCAGTTTTGACGCCAAGGCATTCTTGACACTGCCAAGAGTCTTGGCGCCCGCGTCTGCGAACGAGCTGCCAAAGCACCGCGAGGATGCCAAACAGTTGCTCCATGAAGCTCCAGCGCGTAAGGATGAGCTCATGGACCGTGGTTTGGCCGCACCGCTCGCAATGGAGGAGCTTGGAATGCGGCGACGCCGTGAGTTGGGAAAGGAAACCCACACAGATGGCACGGGTCGGTGAACGGTGGGTTGCGCGAGACTGGAGCCGATGAGGAGAATCGAACCCCTGACCTGCTGTTTACGAAACAGCTGCTCTACCGCTGAGCTACATCGGCGCGCCAGGAAATTATAGGCGTTCGGGGGCGGTTTCTGCAACCGGATCGGCAACCGGCGAGCGAATCGAGATCGTAAAACCACACGCCACGCGATATAATAGCGTTAAGTTCAAAGAGGAACACACGCATATGACCGATAGCTTTCCGATCCGTCGCATCGACCACGTTCGACACTACGTCAACAACGCCCGCCAGGCCGCTTACTACTACCAGCACGTTTTTGGGTTTAACATCACCGCGTTCAACGGCCTAGAGACGGGGTCGAAGAATCAGGTGGATTACGTTCTCGAGCAGAACGACTTGCGGCTGGTTTTCAGCGCTCCGGTGCGGCCCGGGCATCCGATGGCTCCGCTCATTTCCGAGCATGGCGATTTCGTGCAAGACATTTGCTTTGAAGTCGACGATGTGGATTGGTCTTACAAGGCGGCTTTGGATCGAGGGGCGGCTTCTGGCGCGGAGCCGGTGACCTGGGAAGATGACCACGGCAAGGTTCGCTACGCGGCAATCAAGATTTACGGCAGCGTCGTGCATGGGTTGATCAACCGCGACAACTACAAGGGACCGTTCTTGCCCGGTTATCGTCCGGAGAACATCCCCGGCGATCCGATCGGGATCATGGAAGTGGACCACTGCGTGGGCAATGTCGAGCTCGGGCAGATGAACGTTTGGGTGAAGTGGTACGAGGATGTGCTTGGGTTCAAGAACCTGATCAGCTTCGACGACAACGACATTTCGACGGAATTCACTTCGCTGATGTCGAAGGTGATGGCGAGCGGCAATGGGCGCGTCAAGTTCCCGATCAATGAACCGGCCGCGGGTAAAAAGAAGTCGCAGATTGACGAGTATCTGGAGTATTTCGGCGGCGCGGGAGTGCAGCACGTGGCGATGCGGACCGATGATATTATCCACACGGTTTCGCGTTTACAGGCTCGTGGGATCAGCTTCCTCCAGGTGCCTCGCACGTACTACGACATGCTTGAGGACCGGGTTGGGAAGATCGACGAGAACATCGATGAGCTAGCCGAACTGGGGATCTTGGTGGATCGCGACGACGAGGGGTACCTACTCCAGATCTTCACCAAGCCAGTGACGGACCGCCCGACGATTTTTTACGAAATCATTCACCGCAAGGGCGCGAAGAGCTTTGGCAAGGGCAACTTCAAGGCGCTCTTCGAGAGCATTGAGCGCGAGCAAGAGTTGCGCGGCACGCTTTAAGAGGCGGTTTCTTTGAAGGGCGAGGGTGGAGCCTAGGTTCTACCCCTCGTTCTTTTTCGTATCAGGGCTGCGTGTGAGTGCGGACCTGGAGATCCGCACTCCCGAAGGGCTTGACGCGGTAGGATTTAGGGATGCGACGCGCTTTGGGGAAGGGATTGGCTCAACTTTTGGGGGAGCAATCGGACGTTCAGCCGAGCGAATTGGAATTGAGCCAGATCGTGGCCAACGCGGCGCAGCCAAGAAAGCACTTCGACGAAGATGCTCTTGATGAACTTGCGGAGTCCATCCGTACTATCGGGTTGCTGCAACCCATCATCGTTCGCCCTATCTCAGAAGATCGGTACGAGATCATTGCGGGTGAGCGACGCTTCCGCGCGGCAAAGCGGGCAGGATTGACAGTAGTTCCGGTCGTGGTCAGGTCGGCGGATGACGATGCCGTCTTGCAGATGGCGTTGATCGAAAACGTGCAGCGCGAGGATATTAGCCCGGTCGAATGTGCATGGGCATACCGCGAGTTGCACGACAAATTTGGCTTCACGCAAGAACAGATTGCGCAACAGGTGAGCAAGAGCCGAGTAGCGATTTCGAATACCTTGCGGCTGTTGAAACTGCCAGACGAAATGCTCGAGGCACTAAGTAGCGGGTTGATTACCGAAGGGCACGCTAGAGCGCTACTAAGTTGCGAGAACGAGCGGAAGATGAAGGAGCTGTTCTTCCGCATTATTGATTCGGGGATGACGGTCCGCGAGGCGGAAAAGGCGGCCCGAGCGACGGATAAGCCGTTGGTGGCACCAGCAGCCAAAATCACCCGGAGCGGCGATCCGAACTGGATCGCGCTGGAGCAGACGCTGTCGACGCACTTCGGCACTCCAGCTCGGCTTGAAAAGTCGGCGAAGGGCGGCAAGCTCGCGATTGACTTTTACTCGGACGACGATCTTCAGCGTATTTTGGATCTGCTCGGCATCGAGCTATGACGTCAGTTATAGTCCGGGCGATGACGCCGGACGACTTCGACGCGGTGGTCGCGATTCAGCGGGAATGCTTCCCTGCTCCATTTCCAGAGGATCAACTTTGGACTCGTGAGCATTTGGCTTCCCACTTGCGCCGGTTTCCGGAGGGTCAGTTTGTGGCGGAGCTGGATGGTGCGTTGGTGGGTTCTGCAAGCTCGGCATTGATCTCGGAAGAGACTTGGCAGCGCCACTTGCCCTGGGAGCAAACTTTGGGAGGCTTCCACCTGACCAGTCACGAGTCGAACGGAACAACGTTGTATGGAGCGGACATTCGTGTTGCGCCACTTGCTCGCGGCATGGGGGTGGGAAGGGGGTTGTACGCGGCGAGATTTGAACTTGTGGAGCAACTTGGATTGGTGAGGTACGGAACGGCTTGTCGGATGCCAGATTGCTTGGCGAGTGGATTAGCTCCCGCGGACTATGCAGTCGAGGTCGCCGCCGGAATGCGCGTTGATCGGACGTTGACACCTTTGTTACGGTTTGGCTTGACGCTGGTCGAGGTGGTTCACGAATACATGCCGGATGAAGAATCGAGAGATGCCGCCGCATTACTCGAATGGCGACCCGCGTCAATTGCGTAAACTCTGGTCATGTGGTCCAGCTTATTGGCGATGGCAGCTAGCACTCAAGGAACGTTTAATCGGAGCGATGCGGTGCAACACCTGACTCTAGTGGCCGGGGTTGGTTTGGAGCAAAAGTCCGACACCCTGTGGATTTCGCCGATCATCCAAACGGAAATTGATTGGACCGAACTAATTCCAAGCTGGGACGCGGAGAACACTTCCTTGGGCGGTTCCATCGAAGTCTTCGTGGAAACTGGAGGAGACCGATTCACATTTGGTCAATGGGGGCTCACGCGGCGAAGTAGCGTGAACGACCAGAAGCGGCCCGCGGGCACACTTTTCACGGATACCCTCATCGCGAGCCAACCCGGGAAGCCGGTGCAGTTCTTCGTTCAACTGCGCCCTTCTGCGCTTGGTGACTTGCCCCGGTTGAATTGGCTAAAGGTCAGTTTGAGTGCGGGGTTGACTACCCCGTCTGAGTGGGATGGCAAAGCTATTGCGCCTCTTGCGGTGCCCATCCGGTCGCAAGGGGACTATCCGGGCGGCGGCGTGCTATGTAGCCCGACCAGCGTATCCATGGTGCTCAGCTACTGGGCGAAGGTGCTTGATCGACCCATTCTTGATTCGGATGTGCCAGAAGTTCAGGCCTGCGTCCATGACCCGGCCTGGGGTGGGACCGGAAACTGGAGTTTCAACGCTGCGTTCGCAGCTACCAAGCCCGGCTTAACCGCGCAAGTGGCAAGGTTGCGGGACAGTGAGGAACTAGATAGCTGGGTCAAAGCGGGAGTTCCCGTTGTCACAAGCGTCAGCTACGACCTTCTCAAGGGCAAAGAGACCCGAGGCGCAAACGATGGACACCTCGTGGTGGTCGTCGGGGTGAATGCCCAAGGAGATTACATTTTCAATGATCCGGGGAAACGTCCGAACAGGCTCGAATATCCGCGAGCGGCTTTTTTAAGAGCGTGGGCTTCGTCTCGAAATACGGTTTACTTGATCCATCCGACGAAATGGTCGGTTCCGGATTTGCCCTAGGCCGTAGTGCCCACTCGGCATACCTTGTCTCGTACTTATTGATTGCTCATGAAGCGTTGGGGATGGATTATTTTAGGGGTGTCGGTCTTGGTTTGCGGCGGTGGCGCGGTGATGTTGAACGGATTTCGTCAACAGCAAATTGCGGCTGCCTCAGGGCAAGTCGGCGATTCGATTAAGGTTGATCGCGGCGAAGTCAAGGTGCAGGTCGTCGAGAGTGGCACCGTAGATGCGGCACGCGTGGTCGAACTAAAAAGCCGTGCCGCAGGGCGTCTGGCCAAGCTGCTCAAGGGCGAGGGCGACGTGGTGGCCTCGGGTGAACTCATCGCCATCATTGATCCTACTGAGACCAGGCTTCAAGTGGACCAAAATTCAGCGCAGCTTCGTGGGGCGGTCGCGGGAGTTACTCGGCAAGACATCGAAATCCGGCAGCGACGAGTTCTTTCGGCCAGCGCCTTGCAGAAGGCGCGCGATCGCGTAGCTCAGCTTGAGCGCGAGGTCCGTGTGCAGCCGACGTTGACCAAGTCGTCCATCGAAAGTGCGCAATCCGCGCTGACCACCGCCCAGAAGCAACGGGAGCTCTTGGTGTCGTCCACTCAGCCGAACGAGCGCACCAGCGTTCAGAGTGAAGTGGACCAAGCCGAACTGAATTTCGACAATAGCGCGCGCGAACTGAACCGGTTGCAGGAGTTGCTCAAGCAAGATTTTGTGAGTCAGCGAGAGGTGGAGAATCAGCGGTTGCAACTGGATTTGGCGAGGAGCCGGCGCGATGCGGCACGGGTGAAACTCAGCCGATTGGCTGCCCAACAGTTGAATGAATTGCGCCAAGCGGACGAGCGCATCCGGCAGGCGCAGAGTGATTTGGCCCGGGCCCGTGCCAACACAGTTCAAGATTCGGGCAAGGCCAGCGAACTCAATCAAGCCAGGATCGCGGTGCGAGAGGCTCAAGCGCAACTCGCAGACGTTGAGGCGCTCATTGCCGGAAGGGCCCAAGGGCAGGCGAGCGTCGATCAGCTCCGGTCGTCTCTCAGCGACAGCCAGCGTCAGCTCGGTGAGACCGAAATCAAAGCACCTTATGCGGGTGTCATCACGAAGCGTTTGGTCCAAGAAGGGGAGCTCGTTTCGAGCCTGAGTAGCTTTAGCAGCGGAACGCCGATCGTTCGGCTGGAGGATCGGTCCACCATGCTGGTCAAGCTCAACATTAATGAGATTGATGTTGCCAAATTGAGGCTCGGGATGCAGGCGTCCGTGGTCATCGACGCGCTGCCTGCAGAAGAGTTTTCGGGCGAAGTGATCAAGATTGCTCCGGCGAAGAGCGCCAGTGCTTCACCGACCGACTCTGTCGTGCGCTATGAGGTGGAGGTTCGACTGGCCAACCCTTCTGGGACGATCAAGAGTGGCATGACGGCCAAGTGTTCGATGAACGTCATTGACCTCGACAAGGTCGTGCGGGTGCCGATTGACTACTTGATCAAAGAAGGCGCAGAACGTTACGTGATGGTGCTTGGCGACAAGCCCAAGAAGGATGACAAGGGCACAAAAACCAAAATCAAAGTCGGAGCTGAATCGGCCTCGTTCGTCGAGGTTTTAAATGGCATCACGGAAGGTCAGACCCTCAAACGACCCATGTTCAGCGGACCAGGCCGTAGCGGATCAGCCGTGAGAGTCGGAGGAGGAGGATAGCCAGTTGAATCCTTGGGATGCCGTCAAAGTCGCCTTCGACATGCTCAGGGTTCACAAGCTCCGGGCGTTTCTGACCATGCTCGGCGTGATCATCGGGGTGATGAGTGTGTCGCTCATCGTGCTCGCACTCTCGGCGTTTCAAACCTATGTTAGCGATCAATTCCAGAAAATCGGTTCGGACACGATCTACGTGATGTACAACCCGAGGGCGGAAAGTAACTCAGCCACCGTCGGGGCGATTGATGGACTCAAAGTGACTGACATTAAATTCGTGATGTCTCGAGTGCCAGAAATCGAGCTAGCTTCGGGATATCGTGACGCCGGAAAGCAAGACTTGCGGTCGGCGACAGTGGAGTCGAAAGAGGTTGGCGTTCGAGCGATTGACCAGAATTTCGTAACGCTCAACACGGTGGAGCTCGCACGAGGCCGCCACATCAGCGTCCAAGATCAAGTCACCAAAGCGAGTGTGGCGGTCATTAGCGAAGACGTGGAAAAGGAACTCTTCCCTAACAAAGACTCTTTGGGCAAAATTATCCAGCTCAACGGGCTCACGGTCGAGGTGATTGGAATTTCGAAGAACCTAGAGCTCATGGGGGATCGGAACCCAAAGGTGATGTTCCTTCCCTTGTCTACCGCGAACGCGAAATGGCTCGGTGGCGACAAAGTGGATCTGATCTTGATGAGGGCCAAGAAAGGCAACAAAATCAATACCGTAATGGACCGCATCTGGGAGTCACTGATGCTCATCTCGGATAATCGGAAGATCTACCGAGTTGAGTCGAGCGAGAATGTGCTGAACATTTTTCAGTCCATTCTTGGAGTTATCGGGATGATCCTCTCCGGCATCGCCGCTCTCTCGCTGCTGGTCGGCGGCATCGGGGTGATGAACATCATGCTCGTTTCGGTGACTGAGCGCACGCGCGAGATCGGTCTTCGCAAGGCGGTTGGGGCCAAACCTGCGTCGATCATGCTTCAATTCTTGATCGAGTCCGCCACTTTGACCTTGCTTGGTGGGTTGATCGGGATGGGGATTGCGTGGATGTTGGGCCAAGTCTTGACGTTGGTCACTGCGGCCACGAGTTGGCCCAGAGCCGGGGGGCTGGCCGCGCCATTCCCAATGGCGGCGGCGATTGGGTCAATGATCTTCTCCGCCTTGATTGGAGTTGTTTTTGGCTTCTATCCCGCCGCTCGGGCCGCTAAATTGCAACCGATAGAGGCATTGCGAACCGAATAGGTGTCATAATGTGCGTTCGCGCCGATCATTGGCGCGGCACGCAGATTGAGGTGGGACGCCTGAAAAGCTTTGTGCACTGACTTCGGTCGGTGGCGGTTCCGAATCCGATTCAATCTCACGAGAATCATTTATGGCAACCTATCGAGGAAGAAAAACAGACATCTGCCGACGCGTCGGCTTTAACATTTGGGGCAAAGCGAAGTGCCCGAGCAACAAGCGACCCTATCCTGTGGGTCAGCACGGCGCGAACAACAAAGACAAGCGCACCAGCGAGTACGGCGATCAGCTCCTCGCAAAGCAAGTCATTCGACGCTATTACAACGTGATGGAAAAGCAGTTCCACCGCACGTTTGAGACCGCCATGAACATGCGCGGCAACACCGGTTTGAACTTCCTGCGACTTCTGGAAATGCGACTCGCTACCGCCGTATGGCGCATGGGTTACGCAAACTCAATTTTCCAAGCTCGCCAAATGGTGAGCCACTGCCACATCTGCGTAAATGGCAAGGTGGTCAACATCTCCAGCTACAACCTCCGCGTGGGTGATGTGGTCAGCGTTCGCGATCGAGACGCCAGCAAGAAGATTGCCCGAATGAACCACTACGAAGGAGCCGCAGTTCCGGCTTACATCGAGGCGGACGTCGCTAACATGTCCGGCAAATTCATCTCGCTTCCGGAAGTTGAAGACTTTCCGAAGTTCTTCAAGGTTACTGCCGTCGTCGAATTCTACGCCCGTTAAGGTTGAGAATCAGATTGGAAGAAAAAGGGGCTTCGGCCCCTTTTCTTTTTGTGGACCCCGCGTTCTTACGCGGTTCTTACGGGCGTAGGCATCTGAACTTGTATGGCCAGAAATGGCCGGAGGAACCATGAGCCAAAACAACAACAACCAAAATCAGGGCAAGTCTCCCCAGGCGTCAGGGAATCGGCACAGCAGCGGAAATCCAAATTCAGGCGATCATCGCGATCCGGATCACGAGAAGCGTGTTTCGCCCGATGTAGAGGAATCCGATCCGAAGGACGAAGCTCCCGGTGCGCCGGACGAGCTTGATGGCGGGCAGGTGCCCGGCAATCGCGAAGTTCCTTCGTAGTGTTTCATTTAGAGAGCGGCCCGATGGCCGCTCTCTACTTTAGTTTGTTGATCACGCTTGCCAAGTCTTGCGCGTCTGTGAGGAACGTCGCCCAAGGGTCCTCACGCTGAGCTTTCAACCGTTTGAACGCGTTCTTTACCGTGAAAGTGTTTGCGGCGTGCAGGTTTTCCAGTTCTTCCCAAGTGATGGGCATAGAGACTGCCGCGCCTGCTCGCGCTCGCGGCGAATAAGCCGCGACCGATGTCGCTCCACGGCCATTGCGGAGGTAGTCCACAAAGATGCGCCCTTTGCGTTTGGCCAGGCTCATCGTGGCAATGAACTCCTTCGGCGATTGCGACTCCATCATCAGAGCGATGCCGTGGGTAAACTCCTTCACGACATCCCAGCCGAGCTCGGGCTTGATGGGCACACAAACGTGGAGACCCTTCCCTCCCGAGGTTTTGATCCAGCTTTCCAGGCCAAGCTCCGCTAGGAGATCGCGCACTCGTTTGGCTCCATAGCGTACGGCGTTCCACCCTACTTCGGGCGACGGGTCGAGGTCAAAAGTGATTCGATCCGGCAATTCAATATCGTCCTCGTGACTGCCCCACGGATGGATTTCCATGACGCCGAATTGAGCGAGGCCGATCAGGCCATTCACATCGTCAATCGCAATTCCCTTTCCACCGTCGCCGATATCGATGGGGCGAATGGCGTCGGGCAAGCTATCCGAATAGTTCTTTTGGAAGAAGCACTCTGCTCCCTGACCGCCGGGACAACGGACGAGGGCCAGCGGCCGACTCTGTATGTGGGGGAGCAGCCATTTGGAGATGTTGACCAAATACTCAGTAAGTTCGAGTTTGGTGATACCGTCATCGGGGTAAACGACACGCTCTGGATGGGTTATGTTGATGGTCACCTTTGCCTCAGTTGGTAGCGCGATTTCCGCCACGACTTCTGACGCTTTTTTGTCTTCTCGAAAGCCCTTAAATACCGGATGCCGAAGGCGGCGATCCGGCGTCCACGACATGAACTCCACGTCGCAAACGAGAGCGGGCTTGACATAAGTCGCGCCCCGTGCTTCGAGTTTTGTCATTCCCTCTTCGAAAGGGGATTCGGCGATCACTAGCTTTTCAAGCTTTCGAAACGTCTCATCGAGCAACTTCCCATCAAATCCAGACCCCGCTTTGCCCGCGTAGATGAAGTGCTGTTCTTCATCGAAATAGCCGAGTAGGAGCGAACCGAAGCCCGCGCGCGATCCCGTCGGCTCGGTGAATCCACCGACGACGAATTCCTGGCGCAGAATGCACTTCACCTTCAACCATTCCCGAGTTCGTTCTTGGCGATATGGAGAGTTGGCGCGCTTGCAGATGATGCCTTCTAGGCCCTTGTCGCGAGCTTGGCGAAAGACTTCTGGACCGTGACCAACGATGTGTTCGGAATACAAAATCTCGTCCTGGTCCTCTAAAAGTGCGCTGAGGAGATTTTTGCGCTCCAATAGAGGCTTGCTCGACAGGTCGTGCCCCTCCAAGTACGGGAGATCGAAGACGAAGTAATCAAGCTTTCCCTGAGGATTTTCGGCAAACGCCTGGAGCGCGGCGAAATCGGAGATGCCGTTTTTGTCTAGGATGACGACTTCCCCATCAAGGATCGCCTCGGTTATCGGAAGCTGGGCGACAGACTCGGCGACCTGCTCGAATTTTGCCGTCCAATCTAATCCGTTTCGGGACACGAGCCTCACCTCACCATTTTTCAGAAATGCGAGAATTCGGTAGCCGTCCAACTTGACTTCATGAATCCAATCGTCTCCTTTTGGGGCTGCAGTGACGAGAGTGGCGAGTTCGGGTTTGAACTCCCGTGGCATCGGAACCTTTTTGAGGCTCTTGGAAGTGGTGCCTTTTGCAATCTCTTCCATTGACCGCGCGGTCTTGACGCTGTTCATGAACCTCTCGGTGAGGTCTTCCCCCTCGGTTTGAACGTAATCGTCCTTTTCCTTGATGAGCAGCCAGTTGATGGCGTGCTCGTCCTCCTTCTGTTTCATGCGGATGAGAGCCCAGAGGCCGCGCATGCGTTGGCCGGCAAAGACAATTTTGAGCATGCCGCTTTCCAGTTCCTCTTGCGGGTTGCCGCTTAGAACTTCGAACGTGCCCTCGTCCCACAGCATGACCGTCCCGCCCCCGTACTCCTTCTTTGGGATGGTGCCTTCAAAGGTGCCGTAGTCCAGTGGATGGTCCTCAACCTGGACGGCGAGCCGCTTATTGCTCGGGTCGAG
The DNA here is from genome assembly GCA_031425375.1 of Chthonomonas sp. GTDB lineage: Bacteria > Armatimonadota > Fimbriimonadia > Fimbriimonadales > Fimbriimonadaceae > JAFLBD01. The sequence goes on from JANPJF010000006.1 coordinate 155,428, forward strand.
ACTGGGGCCCTTGGGAATCGCCCAACTCTTGAGCACCCCATCGATCTCCAACCTCAGGTCGAAATGAAGGTGCGATGCATCGTGCTTCTGAATGACGAAACGGCTCTTCTGAGTTGGCTCAACCTTGCCCTTCGGCTCGCGGGTCTTAGTGAAGTCCCGCTTCTTTTGGTACGCAGTTAGGGACGCTTTCTCTTTCTTCACGAGCACTTACGCCTTTTTCTTACTGGATGAACCTTCTTTGGCCGACCGCGCTTTGGCCATGCTGGCCTTGAGAAGGGTCATGATATCGATGACTTCTCCTTCTTCGGTCTGACCAACCTCTTCCTCTGCGGCCGGTGGCTTTTTACCGCCCTTCTTAGCGCGCTCTTTGATCCATTTCAACAGGCGTTCCTTGTACTCGTCTTTGTACTTCTCAGGTTCAAATTCGCGCATCATAGAGCCGATGAGCTGTTGGGCCATCTTGACTTCTTCGGGGGTCACACCTGCTTCTTTGAGTGTGCCCGGCAGATCTTCTTCCTTTGGGTGGCGGAGTTCGCTCGGATAGCGGAGCAAGTACAAGTTCATGCCGTTGCCCTCCGGTGCCAGTGCAGCGAGATACTGCCGAGTGCGGATGACCACCTTGGCAATTCCGAGCCGCTTCTCTTTTTTGAGAGCTTCTCGCAAAATGACGTAGCCCTTCTTTCCCTTCTTCTCGGGGACCAAATAGTAGGGTTTGCTGTAGTAAGCCGGGGAAATGGCGGAGGCTTCCACGAAGTCGGTGATTTCGACGCTTTGGTTGGCTTCGACCTCGAGCTTGCTCAGCTCATCGTCGGAAAAGGTGATGTAGCTGCCGTCCTCCAGCTCGTAGCCCCGAACGATATCGGCCCACTCTACGGGCTCGCCCGTCTTCTCGTTCACCCGCTGATTGCGAATGCGAGCGTTGTTATTTTTGTCAAGGAAGTTGAACTTCACCCCATCGGCGGGCTCTTCTCCCGAAAAAAGGATCACCGGAATCGCGACGAGTCCGAATGAAATTTGACCTTTCCAAATGGGTCTGGGCATAAGCGCTCAACTGTCCTTACGCTAAAGTATTGCACGTCAGACAAAAAACGCATGGTCCCAATCCTCCCAGAGTAGTCCGGGAGGAAAATGATAGAAGAGCTGTTACTTCCTAGCTCGGCGCTTTAAAAGCGCGACAATCCCTAAACCCAAACCCATCATTGAGAGGGGTTCCGGTGTTTGGTAAATGGTGCCAGAAGCCGAGGTCGCGCTCACATCAAATACCTGGGCTCCCGACGCGTTCAAGATTTGAATTTCTGTGAGGGTCAAGGTCGATTCGAAATCCGACATGCCGGAGAGATTCGAGCCGTCGGCCACCAAGTCAGTGTCAAAAACTACTTGATTTGAAAACTGGACATTTACGGTTTGAGGGGTGATGCCGTTGATCTCGTACGATTGCGTGGCCCATATTTCGTTGTAACTTCCCGGCGAGGTGGCAAAGAAGCTCTCGTCCGGGTTTCCCGCGATACCCACGCTCATGCCCGCGAACCCGCCGACTCCAGTGTTCACCCCGTCCACTTTGAAAATGTATCGAGCACGGTAGCCGCTTTGGAGGTTTCCTTCGAATTGCAGAGTGTCGTTAAATCCCGCGAAGCCCAAGCTGACCAAGGATGTCGGTGATCCGCCAGGGTTAGCTTGCCCCGTCTGGAAGTTGTAGTAGGTGGGGTTGGCCGCGTTGTAGTAGGTATTCGCGACCGACGCCGAGGCGAAGACTCGAAGTTGACCGTAATCGGCGCGGGCCCGGTTGACGGCCTGGAAGTTCATGGTCCGCGATACCCCGTTTCGATCGTTGCCCGTGAAGTCCGTGTTTGTGGAAGTCTGAGAAAGCGCTCCAGTAGTGGAGCTTTGGGAGGCAAGAGGATGAATCCCGTTAGGGTCGCCGATATTTGTCGCTCCAACGAGCGAGATCGTCCACCGGGATTGCGCTTGAAGAAGAACAGGGGCACAGCAAGCCCCAATGACGAGAACGGTAGAAATCAACTTAGCACTCATGGTCGCTTGAGTATGAGAAGCAGGGCGCAAAAGTAGCGCAAAAGTTGTCACCTCGTCGTATACTGAAGCTCATGACCATGCGCCTCAACCTTCTCGGCCGGCGAGAATTGCTAGATCAGCATGGTCAGCCCATCACTCTCACGTCAAGAAGTTGTTTCTTGCTCTTGGCCGTTCTCCTTAGCGTCGGGGAGATCGAGAGAGGTGCATTGGCTGGTACAGTTTGGCCGGAATCGGGATCCCGACCTGCCCGGAATAGTTTGAGGAATGCGCTCTCCGTCTTAAAGAGCGCCATTCCTGGGTTAGAACTCGAAGTAACCGACGATCGGGTCGCGATTGACCGTGCGGCGATCTCAGCGGATTGGTTGACGATGGCCTCTCACCTGGATTACGGGGGTGACTTCCTTCCAGGCTTTAAGCAGGACTGGGTCATTGACCAGCGGCTGTCCCTGCGTGCGTGGGCGGTTGCCTCGGCGGTAACCGATGCCGAAGAGGCAATACGGCGGAATGATTTAGCTGCTGCCAGGGATTTGCTCGAGCGAGGGTCAACTATCGACCCCCTAGATGAGGAGGTCGCCACGTTGAAAGTGCGGTGCATGGAGACCGCAGGCGATCGACTCGGCGCACTGACCATGGCGGACTCGCATCGCGCATCCGTGCTGAAGGAATTTGGCACGGTGTCCGCGGTGAGGCCCGCCGCGGACCCTATCGCCACTCACCCTATGCTGACGGCGGCGGAATGGATTCTTGATCGTAGCCCGGCTGAGGCAATCTCGATGCTAGCGGCAACTCCATCGCAGTGGTTAGCGATGCCAATCCAACCTGCCGTGGACTTTCATCAGCGCGCTCTCCATGCGTACGCATCAGACACCTCGGATCGCCGCATGGTAGCAGCGCAATCGGTATATCTCCGCGCACTGGCGCGAGCGCCCGGCACAGATGCCGAGGATGCTGCTCCGGCGCTAGTGCGAGCGATCGCCGACTCCGAGCACGCGCTAGCAGCGCGCTTAGCGGGTGCCTTGGGCTATTGGGCTCTTTCGGAGGGCGAATTCAGGTCGGCAGTCCGACACACCCAATGCGCTCTGAGTTGTGCAGAGCGAACCTCGCAGCAGCCTCTCGTCTTAGAGTTTCGCCTCCAGATGGGCGTAATCCTCCAGCATTCCGGCTGCGCGGAGCACAGTGCCGAGATCGCTGAGTCTGTTTCGCGAGACCTGGACAAGGGCGGGAGCGAGTTGCTGTTCGCGTCCCACCTGCTCTATGAGCTGGTGAGCTTACTGGAAGCAAAGAACTTTGAGCGAGCCGCCAAAAACCTCGCCCGCGCCAGGCGCATTTTTAGTGCGCACGAAGCGGGCCGAATGCTCCCTTGGGTTTCCCTGGGAGATTCTCAGCTGCACGAGGCGGTGGGAGATTACTGCACCGCAAAGGCGTCCCTACTGGAAGTTCGTGCGGTAGGTCCCCAGGTGGGCGGTCAGGCGCTTATGGGCATGGCGGATGATCGGCTAGCCATGATGGACTGCCACCTGGGAGAGTACAGCGAAGCCGCGAAAACGCTTGCCGGCGCTGCCGCATTTAGGCGCAAACGGGGAACGGTAAGGTCGGTCTACGAGCGCGCACAAATGCGCCCAACCGTGAAAAAAATAAAGGAGAGCTTGAGCGAGATGGACCTGCGAAGAGCGGTCGCGTTAGGTTCGAACGCAAACTAGTGCATCTCGCGGCCGAATTCTTGGACCCAGTAGATCTTGTACTTTGATTCTTCCATTGTGAAGAAGCCGATACCGATGTGCTCGCACTTGGGGCAGAGGATCGCATCGCGATGACCCGGGCTCTTCATCCAGCCCTCGACCACTTCTTCGGGAGTCTGGTGGCCGGCAGCGAGATTCTCGCGTAGGTTCTGATAGTTCGAGTATCCAAAGCTGGGGACGCGCTGACCGATGCTTCGATTCATGCTGTCAGTGTGCGAGAAGTACCCTTTGATCGCCATGTCCTCAGCCATCCATTGGGCGGCTTTTTCAAGGCGGGATTCATAGCGCAGGGGCTTGAGTCCAAATCGGTTGCGCTCGGCGTTTGTAAGCTCGAGCACCCGCGCAATCATGCGTTGGCGAATCGAATTTGAGCCCGATGTGTCGGCGGAGGTGGCGGTTTGCACGCCAGCCGCGATCAGTACGGTCGCCAGTAAAGCTCGGTGAAGCATAGTAATCGGCAGATTCCACCGCGCTGGAGGAACTTTACCCAGCAATATTGTCGGGTTACAAGGTCGCTAACTTTAATTCTCGTACAATTGCGACGATCTCTGCCCGTCCCTTCCCGCCTTGCCACTTTTCGGCGAGGAGCTTCACGAGCGACGAGCCAATGACCGCACCGTCGGCAGATTGGCAAACGGCTCTTACTTGGTCGGGAGTGCTGATGCCAAAGCCAACGCACACGGGAAGTTTCGTCTTTTGCTTGATTCGACTGACCAGACCCGAGACGTCCGTCGGCACGCTGGATTCGCTACCCGTCACCCCAGTTCGGCTTACGGCGTAGACGAAGCCAGAGGCTCGTTCGCAGACGGCGGCGATACGCTCGTCCGTGCTCGTTGGAGCGACCAGAAACACGGTGTCCTGTTCTGCCGATTTTGCGGCGAGGCACCAGGGTTCGGATTCCTCGGGGGTGAGGTCACTAATCAATGCACCAGAAAAGCCCGCCTGGCTGAGCAGGGTGGCGAACTGCGGGTACCCCTTTCTCAGAACCGGGTTCAGGTAACCCATCATGATCATCGGGGGGCCGTCTCGGCGAGGGCTCTTAGTGAGGAGATCGAAAATTTGATCGGGTGTAACGCCACTTTCGAGCGCTCGCTGGCTGCTGGCTTGAATCGTCGGACCGTCGGCGATGGGGTCACTGAATGGAAACCCGAGTTCGATCACATCGGCTCCGCCCTCGGCGAGCGCGTCGAGGATGGCGGGCAGCTCCGCTAGTGAAGGGTCTCCCGCAGTGACGAACAGCACTAAAGCCTTCTCGTCTCGCGCGCGGAGTTGCTCGAATTTTTGGGAAAGAGTCAAGGCGTCACGATTGTACCGGTGGCGAACCCGCGCGGCACCCGTAGGCGCTCGAAGTCGCTAATCGCGAATCGGTCGGTCATGCCAGCAACGTAGTCCACTGCTCCCTGTAACCCCTCAAAGCCTTCGGGCAAGTTGGAAATTTTGAGATAATGACGGAACAGCTCCGCTACGATTCCCTTCGCCTTCCCGATCTCGGGCAAAATCTCGGGATACCGGAAGTAGACGTTTTGAAAGAGCCAGTCCTTAAGTTGGTTTAGGCTGCTCAGCATCTCAGGGCTGAGGACGACAGACGGCTGATCTAGACTTTGAGCCACCACATCTTCGACCATGGAACCGATGCGATGCCCGGCAGTGGCACCCAGCCAGCGGAACTGCTCGGGGATGGCGGTGATAATGCCGCTTCTGATGGCGTCGTCGAGGTCGTGGTTCATGTAGGCGATTCGGTCGCTGATGCGGACCACCGCCGATTCCAGGGTCGAGACGGATTCCCCATCGAACGCGGTCAGGTCTTTCTCCCCTTTGCTGTGCCCGCCGATGCCGTCACGAACCGCTTGGGTGAGGTTGAGCGGCTCAAGAATTGTCAGGGCACGTAACGACTGTTCGTAGTGGCGGAAACCCCAGCTCGGGTCTACTTCTCGAATAGCCTCGTCGAGGGCCTGCTCGCCCGCATGACCAAACGGAGGGTGGCCGACATCGTGGCCCAAAGCGATGGCCTCCGTGAGGTCCTCGTTGAGGCGAAGCGCGCGACTGATGGTGCGAGCAATTTGGGAAACTTCCAGGGTGTGAGTGAGCCGAGTGCGGTAGTGGTCCCCTTCCGGAGCAATGAAAACTTGAGTCTTGTGCTTCAGCCGGCGAAACGCTTTGGAGTGAAGAATCCGGTCCCGATCTCGCTGGAAGCACGTGCGGATTGGATCTTCGGCAACTTGGGTGTCTCTTATCGAGTGTTCGGAAGCGAACGCGGCGTGAGGACCCAGCGTCAATCGCTCCAGCTCCTCCGTTTTCAATCTCACCGCATGCTGTTCCACCGGGTTTAAGACGGACTGCATTCCGAATTCGCCGCATCGTCCGGTCGACCGCCCGCGTACCATAATGAGAAATGGATGCCGACGCCCTGCACGCCGAAGTAGTCAATCGCTACGCGAACCACATCAACCCTTCATTGGCGAAGCTGATGAACTTTGCCGGGTTCGGCGTGGAGATGAGGGGAGAAGGGTGCTACCTCTACGACCACGAAGGTCGCCAATATTTGGATTGTCTGGGCAGCTACGGTGTTTTCAGCTTGGGGCACCGGCATCCGGCTGTCGTAGATGCGGTGAAGCGGCAACTAGACGCCCTGCCAATGTCCGGTAAAGTCTTTTTCAATCCAATTCAAGCAAGCCTCGCAGAAGAGTTGGCGCGCTTAAGCCCTGCGGGGCTGGAGTACTCGTTCTTCAGCAACTCTGGAGCTGAGGCCGTTGAGGCCGCGCTAAAGTTTGCCAAAGGAGCAACCGGTCGCACCAAGATCGTCGCGACCGAGGGGGGCTATCACGGCAAGACCGTCGGGGCGTTGAGCGTGACCGGGCGCGAGAAGTATCGCAAAAAATTTGGGGCGTTGATGCCAGGGGCGGCATTCGTTCCGTTTGGTGATACCGAAGCGATGGTGGCGACGATTGACCAGGAAACGGCCGCGGTCATCGTCGAAGTCATCCAAGGCGAAGGGGGCATTCATGTGGCTCCTCCGGGATATCTAGCGGCGATCCGCGAAGCCACCCGACGGGTCGGGGCGCTGATGATTGTTGACGAGGTTCAAACCGGTATGGGGCGAACCGGCACCATGTTCGCCTGCGAGCACGAGGGCATCGAGCCCGACTTGATGACACTGGCGAAGGCTCTGGGCGGCGGGGTCATGCCCATCGGCGCGACGCTCGGCACCGCCGCAGTGTGGGAGGCGATCTTCTCTGAGAATCCCTTGATGCACACCTCAACTTTTGGCGGCAATCCACTCGCCTGCGCCGCTGCGCTTGCCACGCTCGATGTCATTGAGACGGAGGGGCTATGCGCAAAGGCGACCACAATGGGCGCGAGGATGATGGAGGGGCTACGCGAGATGCAGTCCAGGCATGGCGACATGGTCAGTGACGTGCGTGGAATGGGGCTCATGATCGGCGTAGAGTTCTCGATGGACGAGGTAGGAGAATTGGTGATCGCCCAGATGACCAAGCGCGGAGTGATCGCCGCTTACACTCTGAATAATCCGCGAGTCATTCGAATTGAGCCGCCGCTTATCATCAACGAAGAGCAAGTGGACTTCGCGGTTGAAGTGTTCGAGTCGGCGATTACTGAGACTTCCGAATTGCTTGCGATGCTCGCTTAAAAAGCCTCAAGGGCCTGTTCCGCTGCTTCGTCCGAGACGTCGTAGTGAAACACGCAGCGCACTCGGTTGGCCCTGAACGGGAGGGCGAGAACGCCCTTTTCCTTTAGCTCCGCACAAACCTGGGCGGCTGGTTTATCCGTATCGATCATCACGAAGTTGGTTTGTTGCCCTTCGACATCGGTTGAGTAACCGGACTTCCCTTGAATGCGTTCTGCAAACCGCCTGGCGCGCGCATGGTCCGCACCCAGTTGATGGCGAATCGTTCTTAAACCCACTAGTCCCGCGGCAGCGAGCAGGCCAGACTGCCGCATCCCTCCACCGAGGCGTTTACGCCAGCGACGGGCTTTGCCGATGAACTCAGCGGTGCCGCACAACACTGAACCCACGGGTGCGCCCAGAGCCTTGCTAAGGCAGAAGCTGACGGAGTCGCACTTCGAGGCGATTTCGATCGGCTCGATGCCGAGCCAGGTACTGGCGTTGAAGATTCGGGCGCCGTCCAAGTGAATCTTGATTTGATGCCGATCGGCAAGCTCACGGTAAGCCACCATCATGTCCATCGGGATAACCGTGCCTCCGGCTCGATTGTTGGTGTTTTCGAGGCAGATCAAGCTGGTGCCGGGGGTGTGAAGGCTGGTCACTTGGATGCGCCGCTCAATCTCATCTGGGACCATGACGCCGTTCACGGCCGGACAGGTTCGGGTGACGACTTGGGCAATCACAGCAGGTCCCCCGACTTCGTAATAGAGCATGTGGGCCTCTTCCTCGAAGAGGACACAGTCGCCGCGCTCCGCGTGCACCGCCAGGGCGATCTGATTGCCCATGGTGCCACTCGGCACGAACAAGCCAGCCTCCATCCCCATCAGGCGCGCACTCTCCACTTCGAGCTCCGTGACTGTTGGATCATCGCCAAGCACGTCATCGCCTAACTTGGCTGAACGCATAGCATCCCACATCTCGGGAGTGGGCTGGGTTACAGTGTCGCTGCGGAGGTCTACGATGCTCATGTCATCACCGGGTCCACGTCGAAGCGCTTGGCGAATTCGAAGAATCGTTGCCGGATACCCATCCATGCCGCGAGGGTAAAGCTGTGGGTTTCCCCAGGCAGTACCACGAGCTCAACCTCCGCGCCAGCGTCGATCAGAGCGGCATGAAGGTCTTGGGATTGGCTGACCGGGACGATGTCGTCCTCGCTCCCGTGGATGAGCAGCATGGGCGAATCGAGTTTCGAAGCATGGTACAGCGGAGAGGCTTCTTGGAGGACGGTCAGATCGGCTTCAAGGCTGCCCACGAACTGCTCGATAAACGACCAACTGATGGGAAAGTGCTTGGCACGGGAGTCCGTCAGATCCGTGATTGGGCAGATGGCGACCGAGCCGTTGACCTTGAAGTTGTGCGACGGCTCGCCCTGTCCGTAGTAAGTGTCGCCCAGCGCCAACATGGCGGCGAGGTGGCCTCCGGCGCTGTTGCCAACCGCGATAATCTTCTGCGGGTCGTAGCCGTACATCGCCGCACGGCCACGGGCAAAGATGATGAAGTCTTGCAGGTCGGCGACACAAGCCGGAAACGGGTGCAACGGTGCGAGCCGATAGGAGACGGTTGCCGCAGCAATCCCCTGGCTCGCCAGCCATTGCGCCTCTTCCGCGTACATAGAGCGCTCACCACTAATCCACCCTCCGCCGTGGCAGAACACCACCAAAGGGCCTCCTCGTGTGATTTCAGGCAAAGCAAAATCCGCGGCCAGTGGGAAGCCAGCTCGCTCAGCGTAGACGACGTTGTTGTCAAATTTCATAGGACACTGGCTTTGCCGTTGTAGAGGCGGCCGTTTCTCCGGTTTGGCAATAGCGAACCATGCCGTCGTAAGCAATCTGAGCAAGGACTTCCAGGTTCACCACGTCCTCTCGGTTGTAGGCGATCAAGGTCTCCAGCGACTCCTCTCGACCGCGCTGATACTCTCGCCAGAGGCGGATCGCGTCTTGCCCATTGAGTCCATCAGTCTCGCAGGGACGGGCAATACCCAACTGTTTCTCGATCTTCTTCAGGCCACCACGGTAACCAAGCCGCTTCAGAGTGAAGCAGAGGTCCATGTGGATGTGATCAAAGTCTATGCCACGGAAGCGCTTCTGAAGCATCGGCAAATCGAAACCGATCCCGAAGAAGGTGACAATCATTGAGTAGCGAGAAATGACATCTCGAAAGCTCTCGATGTCGTTGCCCTTCACCAGGGCGACAAACTCCTTGCCGTCGTAGAGGCCAATGGTGGTTACCGCTTGACCGGAATTTCCGCCGTCGGTTTCAATATCTAGATAGACACAGCTCTCGCGAAACTCTGGCCATGCACGCCAAGCTTCGGCGGTGCCAAGGGCCTTTTGAAAGAACTGGTGGTTGCCCAGGGTGAGCGCATCCTTAGAGTTCATGAGCGTGCTGTGAACGGTTTCGCGCGAGGCACAGCCAACAGAAAACTGCTCCGGTTGTGCGAGGAAGTCGTCCCAACATTCGCAACCCTGGTTCCACAGGGATCGCTCGGTTTCCCGACCAACCCCCGGAATATGAGAAAAGGTTCGTGTGAGCAAAGTGAGCTTAGGTTCGGCGTCGAGGCACGATGGGAGCGGGAGCCTTGTAAGGCGGATTTCGTTGTTCAAACGTTCCGGTTGCCGGCCATGGTTGTCGCTCGGCCGGGCTGTCGTACCAGAACCACCCCGATTCAAATGTGCCGGGCTTGGTCGCGCTTTCGTAATATTCGCCCGAGAGGCGGACTGTGCCACGCCCGTACCAGACCGCGCTAAAGTCCTTTCCGAACCACTGCATGCCGCGGAAACTGCCCGTCACCACGATCTTGCCCTTGCCGTAGAACAATTCTCTTCCACGCTCTGGGCTGTTGTACTGCCGCACTAAATTTCCGCTTACGACTCGGGTGCCCTTCACTTGGGAGAGCAACAGTGATCCAGAGAAGTTGATTTCTACTCGCCCCTCTCCGTCAATGAACTTGCAGCTGCCGATTTTGGTCGTGAGGTGCATGGTCCCGAAGTCTTTGTTCGGTTTGACCCCTGCCATTTGGGCGGCGGTGGCCTTTTGCGCGTAGGGGACGGTGGCCATCGCCGTGAAAAAGGCAACGAAAACGAAGCTAAGTGGACGTTTGAGGTTCATCGTTATCAGAGCCTATTGTAGCCTATGTGAAGTCCTTTTCAAGTACAATAGGAGCATCGCTATGAAGTTCCGCATCCTAGTCCCGCTGTTAATCGGCTCCGCGGCGATTACGGCAATGGTGTTTACATTTGTCACCCAGGCGAGTCCTTATGTGACGGTCGCCCAGGCGCGAACCAAAAAGGCGGATAACTTGCACTTGCCCGGCGAGATGGACAAGAAGACCGTCCAGGTTTCGGTCCGAGATCGAACGGTTAAGTTTATTTTGCTTGATGAGACTGGAGAGCGAGTGCCCGTTCTCTACCGAGGCAATCCCCCCGCCAATATGGGAGAAGCGACCAAGGTCGTGGTTATCGGCGGGATGAAAGATGGCGTGTTTGAGTCTGAACGTATGCTTTTGAAGTGCCCTTCGAAGTACGAAGCCGAATAAAGCGACATACGAATGGAAAATCACCCATCACTTAAGTGGCCCCAACTTCCCTCATACACCCCCGTTCTAGAGCTTTTCGGCCGCGGCCTTATCTTGGCCGCGGTCGTTCTGTTTTTAGGATCAGCTCTAGCGTACGGTCTGGCGCGCCAAGACGGGAAAGCCGCCCGTTTGGCGAGGGTGACTTTCACTACGGGATGCTCTTGTCTCATCGGAGCCTTTGGCTTACTGGCGTGGCTGATTTACAACCGTCAGTACCAATTCCAATACGTATTCGCGCATAGCGATAACTGGCTGCCCGACGGCAAGCGTATAGCTTCCCTTTGGGGCGGGCAGGAGGGGAGTTTCTTGCTGTGGGCGGTAATGGCGTCGCTCTTTGCGCTGGCCTCGGTCGCCAAAACCCAGATATACCGTCGTTGGTACACCGTCGTCTACGCCCTGTTTCTAGGCGGCCTCGCCGGCATCTTGGCCTATGAGTCCCCGTTCAAGCTCTGGCAGGCCCCTGCGGATCTTCCGATGGCAAAGGGTCTCATGCCGCCCGACGGTGCCGGCTTGACCCCTGCGCTGATCAATTGGTGGATGCAGATTCACCCACCGACTATTTTCGCGGGCTTCGGCTCACTCACCGTAATGTTCGCGTTCGCTCTTGCGGCGTTGATTCATGGCGATATGAAGACCTGGATCAAGCTGGTTCGCCCCTGGGCACTCATTTCAGCTTCCTTTACCGGTCTTGGGCTTTGCATGGGCGGATTCTGGGCTTATGAAACCTTAGGTTGGGGGGGCTTTTGGATGTGGGATCCGGTTGAGAACGCGGCCCTCATCCCCTGGCTTTGTACCGTCGCCTTCATACACGGGCTCTTTATTCAGGTCGCGCGTGGGAAGTGGATCATCACGAATGCCGTGTTGGGCGCGCTTAGTCTGTTGTCGTTCATGTACGGCACGTTCTTGACTCGCTCGGGCTTCTTGGGTGACACCAGCGTCCACAGCTTCGCATCGATGGAGCGAGGCGCCCTCAGTGTTTTAATCGGCCTGGGAGTCGCATGTGTCCTCGGAACCGTTATTGCCAGCTTATATCGCTTCAGACAAATTCGAATCGAGCGCACCCCATCAACTGATGGCAAGGGCGCGACCCTTGAAACGGCCTACTCGGGTGGTATCAGCCTCCTGCTCATGCTCGCTCTGTCGAGCGGCGTTGGCATGAGCGTGCCCTTAATCATGTCCCTCCGGGGTCAGAAGCCGAGCGTGGTGGAAGAGGTGCTGTACAACCGCGTCACCCCGTGGTTCTTTGTTCCATTGGTGCTGCTGATGACGGTCGGGCCTTACCTGGGCTGGCGAGCTCAGCCCAAGAAGGAGATTGCCAACCGAGTCAGCACTTCCCTTGCCCTGAGTCTTGGGTTTCTGGGGATCGGAATGTTCTTGCTCCGCTCCGTCCCACAGGGATTCGGACCGAAGTGGGCCGACCGAGTGAACACGCCGGTATTTGGGTTCCTCGGAATGGCCACAGTACCGACGATTCCATGGATTCTGTTGTTAGCTTGGATTTGCCTTTTCGGCGTGATGGCAAACACGGTCCGGCTCGTTGAGGTGCTTCGAAAGGCGCCGCTCCATACGGGTGCATTCTTAAGTCACATAGGAGTGATTCTGACCTTACTCGGGCTCATCGTTAGCCGGGGATTTGAGAGCAAGGCGGAATTCACGGTTCAGAATGGCAGACCCGGACAGGCGCTAGGCTACAACTTCAGCTTCGTGGACATCTCCGGGAAGAACTTCATGGAACGCGAGAACCGGGTGCGGTTTAAGATGGAGGGCCGCGGAGAATCCCTCGAAGCGAAGCCCACGCTCTTCTACACGGAAACGGCGGGCGGCGAAGAGCCTTCACCAACCGTGCGACCGTTCATTTTCCATCGTCCGCTGCACGATCTTTACGTCACGCTTTATCCCCTCGCCTTTGATGCGACGGAGTCCACCGTGTTTAAGATTGGGGAGAAGCGGCAGTTCGAAGGGCACGTCATCCAGTACACGAGCTTGGTTCGTGAAGGTGAAGCGGGCATGACGGGTACCAAGTTCGGCGCGAAGTTACTGGTCACGGACCTTGAGGGCGTCACCCACGAAGTCGTTCCCAAAGTACAAATCGAGCAGGGCAACATGCGCAAAGAGCGCGTGGAAGTGGGCGACTTCGTGATCGAGCTGGAAGGAATTGATGCAGCAACTAAGTCCTCGACGATACGCCTGAAATATCGCGAACCGGTTATGCCGATGGAGATTTACTATAAGCCGCTCCCTGGCCTTGTGTGGTGGGGGACCGGAATCATGTTCGTGGGGGGTCTGATCTCAACTCTCCGAAGGCGCAAAGCTCTGCGTGACGAGGCTCGGAAGGGGCAGGCGGAGGAAGCTTAATGGCTGACTTGACCGAGTTGCTCGAGGAATCTGGCGCGATCCTGCAGGGTCATTTCCTGTTGACCTCGGGTCGCCACAGCGCGGTGTACTTCGAGAAATTCCGCGTGCTGGAATGTCCTGCGGTTCTTTCTGCACTCTGTGCCGAGATTGCTGAGCACTTCCTTGATGCTGGGGTGACCGTCGTCGCTGGGCCAACCACCGGTGGCATCATCATCGCTTTTGAGATCGCAAGGCAGATGGGTTTGCCGGCGCTGTATGTTGAGTCCGAAAACGGCCGTAAGACGTTGCGTCGGGGAGCCACCGTACCAACGGGCGCGAAAATCCTAGTGGTTGACGACGTTCTGACTACCGGAACCAGCGTGCGCGAAGTTGTGGAGTTGTTGCAGCAGTCGCCCGACGCCGAAATAGCGGGTGTCGGAGTGCTCATTGACCGCCGGCAGGGAGAGTTGGACTTTGGTGCGCCACTGTTTGCATCGTATCGCGTCGAGGCCGAGAGCTTCGATCCCAACGAAGTCCCGGCGTGGCTCGCGGAAATCCCCATCACGAAGCCAGGCACTAGGCCTACAGCGTCAAGCCCTGGAGCATAGCGACGCACGCGGGCAGGTCACGGCCCACGTGGTGGAGCCAGAACGGGTGAAGCACTTGCATGCAAGCTCCCGCTAACTTCAGTCTCGGTGGCGGTTCTGCCAGTTCGGCCGTTTTTGACAGACCAATCAAGACTCCCGCGGACGCGGTCAGACGATCCGGAAACTCGGATGAGTGCCCTGGGCTCACGTATCCTCCAGCCATGGGTGAGACCCACGCTGGATCTTCGTTGAGCTCAGTTTCGTCCAGCGCGCAAGTCGTCCAGCCGGGCAATATGCCCTCCAGGTTCATGAGCTGAAGCTGTGCCCAAACCCCCGCTACCACCGGGAACTCATGATTCTCAATTGCCTTTAGAGCATGAATTGTTGCCGCAAAGACGTCCTCGTCCGCATCCCCAAGTTGGGCGATTGACGCCACGAGTTCCACATGAGCCAGCGCCACCGCTAACCGCTCATAGTCTTGGCGAAGTCCTCTGAACCCCGGAAGAGTCTGAGCTTGAGTGATGAACCCGCTACGCTTCCCTTCGCTCACCTGGAATGTGGCCAGCGCGAGCGGCTCGCTGACGCTCGCCAAGCGTGAGCCTCCTTTTCGAGCTCCCTTTGCCGTGATCAGCACACGACCCCGTTCGCGGGTGAGGACGCTTAGCCTACGGTCAGACTCCCCCTGATCCCACCGCCTCAACACGAGTCCGGTTAGCGTTGTATCGGTGGACATCTGAACTTAAAGACGTCAGCCCGCACCGAATGGTCCGGGCTGATCGCTTTGAGTTGCCGAAGGGTTAACCGCCTTGGAAAACTCGCGGCAAGCCGTCTCGCAAGAACTCGATCATCACGAAGTACATGCGGTCAATGAGCAACGCAAATCGAGTCATGACGGTGGATCCGAAGATCGCGCCGAAGCCAACCATGAGTAGCCATCGTCCGAGCCGGGTGAAGCCAAGCAGGAACTTGCCCTTCTGCTCGAAGCTGAACAGGAAGTAAGTAAGAACACTGAGCAACGTAATCAAGAAGATGATGTTGTTGATCGCTTGGGATGCATAAACCTCGCCGCCGACTTTGCCTGCCATAAGTCGCATCGCACCTTGAACGCTCCCGATCTCCACGTTGTTTGCCTGCGCGAAAGCGGCTACCGCATCCGTGTTCATCCGGAAGTTGTTCGACAGCGTTGTGACCACTTCGGGCGGCAACGTGGAGGCCGTCGAGATTTCGGTGGTCGCGACTTGGCTCAATCGAATGGAATTCGGGACGATTATTGAATCAGTCGCGGTTGGCAATACGGGTCGCATCGCGGCCTGAAGTTGCGGGCTGTAGGTCTGCCACCAAATTTGTATCTGTTGGCCACCCCAGAGGCCAAGAATGATGCCGATGGGAATTCGGCTCATCCAGTTGTGCTTTCGGCTAAACACAAAGTAGCCCATGAGGCCAACCGGGAGCAAGAGGGCAAAGAGATAGAATCCTGGAGTTCCTGTTTGCGCTGGGGCGGTGTCTGTCGCGGCTACCGCGGCTTTGCCCACCATCACGTTCCAGAAACTAGATTCGAGCGTTTCCGTCCACAGCGCCACCATCGAGAAGCCCACGGCGAGCCCGATGTAGATGTGCTCCACCAAACGGTAGAACTTATTCTCTCTGTACAGCACGCTGTACAGGGCGAGCGTGGCGATCACGCCGACAACAACTTTTAGGAAATTGTGGTCCATGGCTTATTTGCCTCCCTTCTTGCGGGTCATGAAAAGTCCGACATTGCCGAGCACTACCGCGATAATCAGTAGGAACAGCGCGGCGTGCAGCGAAGCGAAGTAATTCATCCCGCGGGCAAAGGGTTGATATGAAGCGGGCAGCGGTTCGATGACCCCATCAAACTGCGCGGCCTTAACGAACGGCTCTTTCCCGCCTTCAGAAAAGTTGACGCCCTTGGCCATCATGGTTTCCATCTCCACCACGCCTCGGAGGCCCCCGGAGAGGCCGACGATTTGCCGCGAGTTGTAGTACACCAAGGCTTCAGGAGCCATGACACCCGTGACCATGCCAGCGAGCTTAGCTCCCTTCCCTGACATGCGCTGGACGATGATGTCGATCGTGCCTGACGCGGTGATATTCACCACCATCGCGATATCGCTAGTCTTGCGAATATCCTTCAGAACAGGGGACTCGTAGACATCGCGGTCCTGCTTCGCCACCGGATCGTAGGCCGTTTTGCCCGGGAAGACTCTGCGCGGATTGCTCGCCACGGTCTGCCAGAAGGCTTCAACGTCGGGATAGAAACCCACATCAATGTAGTCATTCCACTGCTCTAGCGGCTTAAGACCGTTCTTCTCGAAGCGAGCATTTAGACCCTCGATAACGTTCTTTGCAACCTGAGGAGCCTGCGGATCCGCTCCACTGAACAGTACGAATTTGAGGTTCTTGAGTCGAGCAATTTTTAGGAACGCTTCAAGTTGACCAGCGCTTTCGCCACGGGTGGAAACGGTCCAGTCCGACTCCACAAACACCGTCTTACCCTCAGGGATGGCCATCAGCTCGATGTACAAATCCTGAGTATTTGAGTTCGTTAGAGTTGGAATGGTGGTGCAAGAGGCAGGCATGAATAGCGGGATACTCACCGCGATCACCAACAACGCGTACATCGCGAAGCGATTGAGATTGAGTAGCTTCTGCATTTAGTTACCCCCCGATTTTTCGAGGCTGAGCCATAGTCGAAGCCCCATGCTGAGCGAACCAATTCCGATGCCCCACGCCAGAGCTTGAATACCCGGGCCTTGGACATTACGCTGAATCCAGTCTCGAACTTCGCTGAGCGCGAAGTTATTGAGGAAGTGTCCCGGATCTCCACCCGTCATCGAATCGATCGCATTTTTCGATGCGTATTCGACGAGCCCCATCAGGCTGAACATCACAATCAGCGCCGTTCCGAGCAAGACAGTGGATTCGACGGAACGAATCCTGAATGCGCGGTAGGCAGCGAACAGAATGAAGAAAGCGATGATTGAGAACATCGCCGCGTCCATGGACTGCAGCATGCCGTCAAACAGGAAGTCTTTTGCGTATTGCATCGGCCCCCAACCGGAGGGAGATGCTTTTGTAGGGTCTGCGATCACTTGATTGTAGTCGGCGTATCCGACACCGACCATCGTGAACATGCTGATCAGCAGGACTAGGCTAAAGAGCCAGTCCTTTTGCTTCTTCATCAGGCGCGTGGAATGGAGCCTGAGCACCGAGTAAACACCAAGCCCAAGCAAGAGGGCAGCGAGAGTTTGCGAGATGCTGCTGACCCCTGGAAGAGCGTCAGTAATCCACCTTCCGATGGCTTCCGTCTGATTGAGCGGCTTTTCGCTCGTGGCCAGTTCAACCGGCTTGGGCCACGCCCAAAGCAAAACGTAGTAGAAGCCGGCTAGGAATGTGACTGAAACCGCGATTGGTCGACGCAACTTTGTTGGCGCAAACATAAGGCCGGCCATAATTGCGAACCCAGCGATCAACGTGATCGCGATCATTTGGTAGGCCTGTTGCGAACCGCCCTCGACGGAGAATGGCGGCAATGTAGACTGAGCAAGCAGGTTCAACATTATTCCGTGCCTCCTTCCGTGGGAGGTGCAGCGGCGGCAGCTTCAGGTTCCAATTCACGCTGCGGCTTGTCGGGTGCCTTCGGCGAGAAGATGCGGTTGGTCAGAAGTTCGCGTCGAGTCTTGGTCCTCGGTTCTGTCAACGGTTTCCACTCGTAAGTCGTGGTTGTGCCGGGGGACCAGTCGGCCTTTTCGGTTACGGGAGCAGGAGTAGCGATTTCCTCTGAGGTTTGTTTTCCGGAAATCATCTCGGTCGTGGTGACGACGCTGCCCAAAAGCACCGCGCCAATCATGGTCATCTTGATCCAGTCTTGACCCACCAGTGCGCCAGTGAGGACCGGCTCGCGGGTTAGGTAGGCCGAGGCAGCATAGAACTCGTCGCCGATGAGAACGTAGTCGCAAGCGGCGATAAAGAATGGCGTTTGCGTGTTTGAAGTTGAACCGGCAACCTGGATCGCGCCGATCGAGTTAGCCGTTTCAGCAAAGATGAGCGACTCGGCGAAAAACTCGCCCAGCAAGAACGCAGCAGCAACCTTCTCGCGCAAGATCAGTCCCGAAACACCGGTCGCAAACGCGAATTGGCGGTCAGAGACAAATCGCACCGAATCCTGATCAAATCGGTCACTGTAGCCTTCCTTCTGATAGACCTCGCTGATAATCTCTTGGGCCACCGTGTAGACCGCCGCGTTACCGCAGCAGAGGCGGATGGGAGTGGCAAAGCGTGCCGCCGTAGCGGAGACGTGACCAAAGATGTTGAGCGCCTGAACCGAAATGGCGTTCAACGCACCGAGGCCAGGAACCATGAGGACCGGTCGCCCCATTTCTGTGGCACGCCCGATCGCCTCGTCAATCGCATTAAGTCCCGGAATTCGACGTATGTAAACTTGTCCGTCGCTTTTGCG
The DNA here is from genome assembly GCA_031425375.1 of Chthonomonas sp. Lineage (GTDB taxonomy): Bacteria > Armatimonadota > Fimbriimonadia > Fimbriimonadales > Fimbriimonadaceae > JAFLBD01. The sequence continues at coordinate 173,858 of JANPJF010000006.1, forward strand.
CGCCCGACGTATGTTGTAGAGCACAAAACTCACCAACATAATGACGACCGCTACCCCAACCCAGCCTGTATCGTAATATTGCATGGCCTTTCTAAGCCTTCTCCTCTTGTAATACCGGGGCTGATGCCCGATTTGAAGCCTGTTCCTCGATCACGGTCTCGAGGCGTTCGATATTATCCCTCTTTGCCAAGAGACGTGTGAGGTCATTGAATCGCTCGTACCCAACGAGCGGAGCGAAAAATCCGGATGCAGCGAGGGCCATATGCGCATTAAAGTTCGCCACTGGCTTGTGAAGTTCAAGCATCAGGATCGCGGGGGCCTCCAATTTGCGCTTTGTGATCTCGTGGGCGATCTTCTGGCACAGGTTCTCCACCTGCTCCGTCGACAGCTCGTCCTCCCAAAAATTCCGGGTCCCCATTGAAGTGTTCGTGGATTTTAGCCAAAACCGTCTCGCGATTGTTCGCGAACCGGAGATATACCCCCCGGAACGGCTCGGTTCGTGTGGTTTTCGTGAATGGTGAACACTTGACGCCCCACTCATCCGGAATGACTCGCTTTATTTGATCCCAGGCCATCTGCGAGTCAGAAAGCCCGCACCGGCGTTGCACGCCTGCCTCGGAAACACGGTAAATCTGGGGAAGAAACAGTTCGGCGTTGCTGGACAAAAGCAAGCCAAAGCCGATCAAACCGTAGAGGTAACCTGAGTAAGGCAACAGAAGCCCCAGCGCCGCAACGATAAATGCCGCGCCAAGGACGATGCCCTGTTTTTTGGGCTCGTCCTTCCCTAGCTCAATCCTCCATTCCAGAGTCTCGTCTATCGCCATTCTTTGAAAAGCGTGCTGACAGACTCGTTCAGGTGAATGCGGCGAATCGCCTCACCGAGGAGCGGAGCACATTCCAAAACGGTTAGCTTTTCAAAGCTCTTCTCAGGCGTGATCGGCGTGGTGTCCGTGACGATGACCTTCGAGATCACGCTCTCCTGAAGCTTTGTGGCTGCGTCTCCGCTGAACACGGCGTGAGTAGCGCAAACGATGACCTCCTTGGCCCCGCGCTTCATGAGTTCGGCGGCACCGTGTCGGACGCTACCGCCGGTGTCGATCATGTCGTCAATCATGACGCACACCTTGCCCGAGACTTCGCCAATGATCTCCACGATGTCCACCTTGTTCGGCTCGGGACGCCGCTTGGCGATAATTGCAAGGGAGCACTTGAGCATTTCCGCCAGGGATCGGGCTCTAGGCACACCACCGACGTCCGGAGAAACGACAATCACATCCTCGTTCTCGGCGTACCCCTGAGAAATCAAATAGTCACCCAAGATAGGACCAGCATAGAGATGATCCACCGGGATGTCGAAGAAACCCTGAATTTGCTCGGCATGGAGATCCACCGCCACGATGCGCATCGCGCCCGCCTGAGTGATTAGATCGGCAACTAATCGTGCGGTGATGGGCTCGCGCGGTTTGGTCTTTTTGTCCTGCCGGGCGTAGCCGTAATAAGGCATGACCACGGTGATGCGACTAGCGCTGGCCCGCCGAAACGCGTCCAGCATGATCAGCAACTCCATCAAATTGTCGTTTGTCGGGGCGCAAGTGGGCTGCAAGATGAAGACATCGTTGCCTCGAGCACTTTCTTCGATCATGAGCTGGATTTCGCCGTCGCTGAATTGCTTGCAGCGCATGAGCCCCCGCTCGATCCCCAAATTGATGGCAACCCGTTTACCCAGGTCAATGTGGGCATTCCCGACAAACAGCTTCATCCCTGACAGATCGTCAGGGGGAATCAACTCGTATTCTTCGTCCGCCATCGTTTGGCCCATCCTTCTTTCTCCTCTTGTCGAGCTCGGCCAAGGGCCAGCGCATCTTCCGAAACGTCTTGCGTGATCACACTACCTGCGGCCACGTAAGCCCCATCCCCCAAAGTCACCGGAGCAACCAATGTGGAATTTGAACCCACAAATGTATTGTTGCCGATTTTAGTTCGATGCTTCGTGAATCCGTCGTAATTGCAAGTGATTGTGCCAGCACCGATGTTGGCGCCGTCCCCCACGTCAGCATCGCCGATGTAAGTCAAGTGATTTGCGGAGGCTTTCTTGCCAAGCCTCGCGTTCTTGATCTCGACAAAGTTTCCTGCTCGGGCTTCTTCGCCAAGCTCAGCACCAGGACGAAGGTGGGCGTAAGGGCCGCACCGGCTACCGCTTGCCATCTTGGCGGCATTCACGTAGCTCATAAGGACCCGGCACTCATCGCCAACTTGACTGGAGTCAATTTTGGAATTTGGTCCGATGTGGCATCGCGCACCGATCTTGGTGTTTCCGCCGATCGTGGTCATCGGCTCGATGACGGTGTCCAGCCCGATTTCGACGTCGGCCCCAATCCATGTGGTGTTTGGGTCAACGATGCTCACGCCGGCCTCGCAGTGACGCTTTAGGATGGATTGGTTGAGGAGCCGAGAGGCTTCGGCTAGCTGCCACTTGTCGTTCACCCCCATGAAGAGTTGCTCGTCCAGCACCACCGCGTGGGTTGTTTTGCCTTGAGCGGCAAACGCGGACAGTGCGTCGGGGAGGTAGTACTCGCCCTGCGCGTTATTGTTCCGGAGGGTGGGCAGGAGCGAGAAAAGAAGCCGCGAGTCGAAACAGTACACGCCGCTGTTCACCTCCATGATTCCCTTCTCATCCGGCGTGGCGTCCTTCTCTTCGACGATATGGATCGGCTTACCACTCTCGTCCCTCACAACCCGCCCGTACCCTCTGGGATCACGAGCGTAGAAACTGGCGACGGTGCAGACCGCGTGGGCATCTTCGTGAGCCTCCACGAGGGTGCGGATAGCATCACCAGTGAGTAGCGGAGTATCACCGGCAGTGACAACGACGGGTCCATCGTAGTCCTCCAGCCCCTCCCCCGCCATTAGCGTGGCATGTCCGGTACCAAGCTGGTCCTCTTGAAGGGCAAAGGAATAGTGCTCATCACCTAGCGCAATGCGGACTTGCTCAGCACCGTGTCCAACCACGACGACACACCTTTCGACTCCCGCCTCGCGAAGGGAGCGGCCAACTAATTCAACCATGGGGAGGCCAGCGCAGAGGTGAAGCACCTTCGGCACGTCCGATTTCATTCGTGTGCCTTTCCCCGCCGCCAAAATGATCCCTGCAAGCCCCATTGTTTTGAGGCCGTAAGTTACCCGTTTTGGATCGCCTTAGTGGGTTGGCAATTCCCCAGAAATCATGTAGGTGACGCGCTCCGCGATATTCACGGCATGGTCAGCGACCCGCTCAATGTTGTGAAGCGCCAGGAGCAAAGTGCTCAAAGTGACGACATCCTCGGTGTTGGCCCGCATGAGGTCGTGAATCTGGGCTCGCATCTCGCGGAACATGGAGTCGACAGAAATCTCAACTTCAATGACCTTTTCAACGGCCCGGATGTCTTGCCGAGCGTAACCTTCGATCACGAGGTGGAACATTCCGCGCGCCGTCTCGGCGATCTTTGGCAGATCGACGAATCGGGATTCGCCCAGCTCTCTATCAATGCGGATTGCGCATCGGGCGATATCTACCGACAGATCGGCAACCCGCTCAATGTCGGTAATCATCTTGAGCACAGTTCCCAGAACGCGCAAGTCAGCACCGTCTGCATGACTGGCAGAAAGCAGCTCCAAACAGCGCATCTCGATTCTCAGATCGATTTGATCAACCTTCTCATCGGAAGAGATCACGTCTTTGGCGACTTCTTGATCTAAGCGCGACAACGCTTCCATAGACCGGACAAACATGAGCTCGGCACGAGAAGCCATCTCCAATACATCGTGCTCGATGGATCGGACCTGATCTTCAAATGACAGGGGGCTTAAACGCTCTGGCTGCACGCCTTAACAAATCTCCGGGAAGTCCTAATGTACCAGACCAATCCCCGGTTCCAGAAGTATGTTAAGAAGGGTTAATTCGAACCTAGTAGAGGATGGATGCACGCAACCTTAGAATATTCCCCCGTTAGCGGAGGGACCGCAGCCAAGCAGTCGGGCTGAACCCTAGGACATCGCGGCGCGAACGGGCAGCCCTTTTCCGGCACGTCGCGTAGCTCGCCTTCATCGCCGCCAGGTAGTTCCCCAATGGATTCCGCGGTGAGGGCTGACTCAATCAGCAGCTTGGTGTAGGGATGTTGAGGTTGAGTGAAGACTTGCTCAGTCGGTCCCTCTTCAACGATTCGGCCGAGGTACATCACCGCAATTCGATCGCTGAGATAGCGAACGGTGGCCAAATCATGAGAGATGTAGAGATACGCACACTGGATCTCTTTCTGAAGGTCATTCAGCAGATTGAGGATCTGCGCCTGGACGCTGAGGTCTAGGGCGCTGGTTGGTTCGTCACAGATGACCAGCGCCGGCTCAAGAGCAAGGGCCCGGGCAATCGCGACCCGCTGGCGCTGCCCGCCACTGAGTTGATGGGGGTAGCGCTTGGCGAATGTTGCACTAAGGCCACACCGCTCCATCAGAGCCGGGAGATCAATCGACTTGCCGACCACTGTGGCCGGCTCCTCGATGAGATGACCGACTTGCCACCTCGGATCGAGGCTCGCGAAGGGATCTTGCCACACAACACCCACGTCCGCCGCTTGACCGCGCTTAAGGCCATTGACTTTCCGCCCGCCGAGTTCTATTGACCCAGAGTACGGTTGCAAACCCAAGATGGACCGCGCGACCGTGGTCTTTCCGCAGCCAGACTCACCTACGAGCGCCACAGTCTCTCCCGCTTTGACCTGGAGAGATACGCCATTCACGGCCCGCGTCACCCGGTGCCCACGCCGGTAGTCCACTTGGACGTCTTGGAGCTCAAGTAAGGCCATTAATCGTCCTCCCCGACGCCAAGGGGGCGCGACCAGAGCAGGCGATCGGTGAGCTTGGTCAAAAAGTCCTTATCGTCGACGCTCACCAGGTTGGTGACTCGGGGACTCCGGGCAATACTGACCCGATCTCCGCTTAGCATCTGCAGGCGGTGGGCGCCATCGCAACTCAGGATCGCATCCCCGCGCGTTTCGATCGTGATCTCAATGGTGCTCGACGGGGAGAAGACCAGCGATCGGGTGCTGAGCGTGTGCGGAGTGATTGCACTCACCATCATCGCTTCGATACTTGGGTCAACGATAGGGCCACCGGCGGATAGATTGTAGGCGGTGGACCCGGTGGGAGTGGAGACGATGATGCCGTCTGCCGGATACTGCGTGAGAAATTTTCCATCTACGATGATCTCAAAGTCGAGCATTCGAGTGGTTGCGGCACGCTGGACCACTGCCTCGTTTAGTGCGTGAAGCGTGGCAACCTCTTTACCGCCGCGGAAGAGCTGCGCCTGAATCATCATGCGCCGCTCGATGCGAGACTGACCATCCAGGAATTGGCTAAGCGCGGCCCCAATTTCGTTGGGGTGACACTGCGTTACGAAACCAAACCGCCCGTAGTAAACGCCCAATATTGGAGTGCCTTCCCCACTGCAAAGTTGCGCGGCGCGGATCAGGGTGCCATCGCCGCCAAACGAAACCACTAAGTCGGCCTGGGCAAAGTCATCGAGCGGTACCGCATCGCATTTCACTAAGGGGGCTGCGTCCGGTTCTGCAAAGACCTCGACGCCTTTCTGGCGCAGCATCTGGCCCGCGCGTTCGGCGGCCTCGATGGCGTCGGGGCGGTGCATATGGACTAGCAAATGGATGCGCACGTGCGGTTCCATCATAGCAGAGCCGGCGCTAGCCAGAGGGCAAGCGTCGGCTCAGGCTTTGCAGTCGTGTCGCTTAACGCTTGATTGCAGCGCGGACTCGGCTCAGGTTCTGCTTGACTTCCTCAGCATTTGGATCCAGTGAAAGGGCCTTCTCAAACATCTTGATCGCCTCTTCTCGCTTGTTCATCTTTTCGAGAACGATGCCAAGGTTGTTGTAGGCGGGTACGAAATTCGGGTTCGACTTAATGGCTGCTCGGAAGCTTGCTGCCGCGTCCGAGAACTTTGCGTTCTTGTGATTCCACATTCCCACGCCGTTATGAGCCCGCGCGTTGGTGGGATCATTCTTCAACACGGTCGAGAAATGGAATCGCGCATTGTCGTACTCGCCCATATCCCATTGCGCGGTGGCCAAGTCGAGTCGGACATCATTCCGGCCCGGCTGCGCTCGTAGAATCTCCTTCCAAAGGGAGGAAGCTTCCTTCAGTTTTCCGCCCTTGAGATAGGCTGCCGCGAGATTCATTTGCGCGCCCCGGTTCTGCTTGTTCAGCATGTAGAGCTTGGTGAAGCACTCCTCGGAGTCCGCCCACTTCTCTTGGCGATAATAAAGTAGGCCGAGGTTGTTGAGTGAATCCGCGTCGTTGCCGTCAATTTCAAGGGCCCGCTTATAGGAAGCCTCTGCACCCGGCATGTCGCCCGCTTCGGTCTGCAAAACGCCACGATTGAACCAGAAGCTCTTATCGCTGCCCATCACATCCTCCACTTCAGCCATGAGCTGAAGTGCTTCGGACCGTTTGCCGGCTCGGAGATAAAGATCTGCCAGAGCCGCCTTGACGCGAGGATCTGTCTCGCCGAGGCTGAGGGATCGCTCCAGATACTTGCTGGCCATATCGGCGTTTCGGCCCGTGTAATAGGAGAATCCGGCGTTTCGAGCGAAGAGTGCGTTGTCGGCCTTAAGGTCCGACGCCTTGGCATAGTTCATGCTCGCGGCTTCTCGATTGCCAGCTTTCTCATAAGCCGCGCCTCGGTTGTTGTGGGCAAAGGCATCGTTGGGGCTGAGCGCAATCGCCTTATCAAGCGCTGTGATGGCTTCTTGACTGTGTCCCGCTTGCAGATGCAAGTTGCCGATGTTGTACCAAGCCTCTGCCATGTCGGGCTTCATCGCCACAACCTTCTGATAGGTGGCAAGGGCCTTGTCGCTGCTACCAGTGCTCAGGTAGGCGTTGCCGAGGTTGATCTGAACTTCAAGATCGTTGGGTTTCAGCGAGGCGGCTGTTTCGAGTGGTCCGACGGCCTTAGCGGCGTTGCCCATGCGTAGGTGGACAAACCCAAGCCAGGAAAACGCGTCACCGTTGTTGGCGTCGGCCTCGGTTGTGCGCTCCAAGAGAGTGACCGCCTCGTCCATCTTGTTGTCGTTATACAGCTGAACCGCTTCGATCACCTGCGCGTTCGACGCCGGCACGGCGGGTTCGGTCTGCGCAAAAGCGACCCCTAACATCAGTACGCTCGCCATAAGGGTGAGCGCTAATCGCTTAAGCCAATTTGTGTTCCAATTCATGATCATCCTGATTTACCTATGTATTGACGCTAGGAGCCTCGCCCTTGCGTCGCTTCGCCTAATTATCCGTCAACTTTGCCGTGCGAGAAGGCAGACTCGTATAAGTCTCGCACTTCTACAAGCGTCAGGTTAACGGCAGCATCCGCCGACGCAACGATTGTCACGGTGTCTCCGCCAGCGCGGCCCACGCTGTCGTACGAAAGCCCCGCTGCCAATGCCCGTTGCTTTACTTGTTCCGCATTCCCTGCCGAAATCCCAACAAAAACTGAGCCGGGCCACTCTCCAAACAACTTCGAGTCGGAGCGGGCACCATTACCGTAGGTCGCGTCTTCGACTCTAGCCTCGATTCCGATGTTCCCCGCCAGAGCCATCTCCGCGAGAGCCACCGCTGCTCCGCCCTCACTGATGTCGTGAGCGCAGGTAATCCACTTGGCACGCGCGGCCTCCGCGAGGAAGTGACACAAAGCGTATTCCCCGGCCATGTTCGGTCGTGCCGGCAGACCATTTTCGGTCTTACAGACCACTGAGAGGTACTGGCTCGCACCCAGCGCCTGATGTATGGGTGGAGATAGGGACACTGATATTACTGCGATCTCTTGTCCGTCTGTGGGGGCCATACCGATTGCATCGTCCGCATCATCCAAAAGACCCAGCATGCCGATCATCGGAGATGGAAGAACTTCGCCCAATTCGCTCTGATTGTAAAAGCTGACATTGCCGCTCACCACCGGCGTCTGCATCGCTTCGGCCGCATCCGCGATGCCGCGCACCGCTTGATCGAACTGCCAGTAAACGTGGGGTTGCTGCGGGCTGCCAAAGTTGAGGCCGTCGGTAACGCCAGCAGGTTTCGCCCCCGTGCAAGCCACATTGCGAGCGGCTTCGGCGACCGCAAGTTGTCCGCCAGCATACGGATCAAAGTAAGTCCACAGAGCATTGCCGTCGATCTTGAGACTGAGCCCTCGCTTGGTTCCACGGGGTGCGAGCACTGCCGCATCCCCCCCGCCGGGCAGAATCTTGGTTTGGGTTTGGACCTGCTGATCGTATTGGCGGTAAACCCATCGCTTGCTCGCGATATTCGGGCTAGCCAAAAGCTGTCGCAGAGCCCAATTCGGGTCCTGAATGGGAATTGAGTCGAGATCGAAATCCCGGGCGTCGCGGAAATACTGTGGCTCGGCGCTCTCCTGCAAATAGACCGGACACTCGTCGGCGAGATGCTTGGGATCCACATCAGCCGCAAGCTCGCCGTGACGGTAAACGCGCACCCGCCCCGTGTCCGTAACGTGCCCGACCACCACCGCGTGGATGCCCCACTTTTGGAAGACGGAGATAATTTCCCCTTCCCGCCCTGGGTGTGCGACGCAAAGCATGCGCTCCTGCGACTCGCTAAGCATCAGCTCGTAAGCCGTCATGTCCGATTCGCGCATGGGAACTTTGTCGAGGTCGACTTCCATCCCGACGCTTCCCTTCGCGCTCATTTCAACTGTCGAACACGTGAGTCCAGCTGCGCCCATGTCCTGGATCGAATGAACTGCGCCGGTTTGAAGCGCTTCCAAAGTGGCTTCGATCAAAAGCTTTTCCGCAAAGGGATCGCCGATTTGTACGTTGGGCCGCTTGGCATCGCTGTCTTCGCCCAATTCTTCGCTAGCGAAGGTTGCACCATGGATGCCGTCCTTGCCGGTCGCACTGCCCAGGTAGATGACCGCGTTGCTGACCCCGCCCGCTCCCGCGGTCGTGATTTCGTCCAGCTTCACCATCCCAACCGCCATCGCATTGACGAGAGGGTTGCCGCTGTAGCGAGGATGGAATCCAACCTCGCCCGCAACCGTAGGAACACCGACGCAATTCCCGTAACCGGCGATGCCTGCAACGACGTGCTCAAACAGATAGCGATTGCGTTGGGCGACCGCGGGAGGAGTCTCCGGACCCTCTTCTAGAGGACCAAAGCGAAGGGAATTCAGGCATGCGATGGGCCGGGCGCCCATGGTGAAAATGTCACGGAGAATGCCGCCTACTCCAGTCGCGGCCCCTTGGTACGGCTCAACCGCACTCGGGTGATTATGCGATTCAACTTTGAAGGCAACGCCGAGGTTGTCGCCGATCGGGATTACGCCGGCATTCTCATGCCCACCCGACTCCATCGCTTCCTTATAGCGTCTGAAATAAGCAAGAATAGGGCGGGAGTACTTGTATCCGCAGTGCTCGCTCCACATCACGGCAAACATGCCGAGTTCGGTCATGTTGGGCTCGCGACCCATGAGTTCTACAATGCGTTCAAACTCTGAAGGAATTACCCCCATCGTAGCGGCGAGATCCATCGTCGCGGTGGCCATTGGGTTCATTATAGCCGCTGGGTGCCAACCCGCCCGTTTCGATGTGGTGGGCCATTGGCAAGGGCGCATCCCGCTCCCCGAGGGCGCGGAAGTACCTCAAGACCTTCGCAACACGACCGAGCGGGTGAACTTGATCCTGCATTCCGGCGGCAAGTTTGATATGGTGAGGTTGGGCCTTCCGATAGAGGGAAATTACACGGTCTCGGGGGACCGAATGACCCTTGAGCCCACTCGGGTGATGAACCGTCGCCTCTCAGATCTTGGCCCGGGAATGGACCTACTGGGCAAAAAGTCGAACTTCTCCCTGACCGGCGACAAGTTGGTCACGAAGGACCTCGGCCCTGCAGAAACGACCTTCTCGCGCATCTCCGAAAAGCCCTGAAACCTTCGGCGCAATGTGAGCGTTCTATACTCATAGACTTGAGTCTTAGAGCAACACATGGCTAAAGATTTCTATCAGATATTGGGCGTAGACCGGGGAGCTGACGATAAGACAATCAAGTCGTCTTATCGCAAGTTGGCGCGCAAGTACCACCCGGATGTCAATCCCGGCGACAAGGCGGCCGAGACTAAATTTAAAGAAATTAGTGAAGCCTATGAGGTTCTGGGCGATCCGGATAAGCGGACAGCCTACGACCGCTACGGTTCCAATTGGGAGCAAGCGAGCCAATACGGTGGCGATGGGGGAGTGGATTTTGGCGGCGGGTTTGGGAGCATTTTCGAACAGATCTTCCAGCAGTCGGGTGGCGCGGACGGCGCGCGCCCCAAGGGCGCGGAGCCGAAAGACCTCGCCAAAGAGCTTGAGCTGACCCTTGAAGAGATTGACACCGGCACAACCCGGACGCTGAGTTATCAGGTCATGGATTCTTGCAAGACCTGCGATGGCACTGGCTACGTGCGGACGCGCAACTCAAAATCTTGTAGTGTATGCAACGGGACTGGGCAGATGCGAAACATCTTCGGTATGGCGGCCACCTGCCATTCCTGCGGCGGCGGAGGCGTGAGCAACCTGGAGCGCTGCCCCACTTGCCGTGGCGAGGGCACAGTGGCCACAAACAAGCGAGTGGAAGTGAAGATTCCGGCAGGAATTCGGGAAGGTAGGAAGTTGCGGGTTCCTGGTCGAGGCTCCGTCGGAGCTAACGGCCGAGCCGGTGACTTGTACGTTTTGATCAGAGAAAAACCTGATCCACGCTTCATTCGTCGCGGGGACGATTTGGAGGCCGAGGTGGCGGTTCCGGTCACTCGTGCTGCCCTCGGCGGCGAGATCAAGGTGAACACACTGCACGGCTCCGTCACGATGAAGATCCCGGAATGCAGCCAGACTGGGCAGGCATTCAGATTGGGCAACCAGGGGCTGACAATCATGAATGGACAAGGCAAGGGCAACTTGGTGGTAAAGCTCAAAGTCATGATGCCTAAGTCGCTCACCGAGACCCAACGCGAGCTGTACCAGCAGCTTGCGGCGACGGAGGTGGTCGGATGACGAGCAACCGAGATCCGCTCTACATGATCGGGGTAGCAAGTCGCCTGTGTGGCGTGCACCCGCAGACATTGCGCCAGTACGAGCGGCTAGGTTTGATCCAACCGAGTCGGGTTGGGCAGAAGAACAGACTCTACAGCGAGGTGGACATCCAGCGGGTTCGACGAATTCAACGCCTGACTCAAGAGGTTGGTGTGAACTTGGCCGGGGTTGAGATCATCCTGCGCCTGCTTGAGGATATGGAGCGAGCGAGAGAGGATATGGAGCAGCAGTTCGACGCCTACCGGGTCGAGGTTGAGGCTCGAATCCAGAATCTCCTCTCGAATAGCAACCTGCCCATCCGAAAAGAAGACCAATTGCTGCCCACGCCCAAGTTCAATTGGCGCGGACCGGAGATTTAGCGGGCGACCGGCGGTGGCTCAAGGGCAGCCTTGGGCTGTCGTTGGAGGTCAAACGGAACTTTGTCGCTCCATGATCGCCACAGGCACTCTACGGGTCCCATGCGGAAGAACCGGAGCCACACGGCGGCAAAGATCAAATTGAAGAGCCAGACCCCGCCCACGACGTACAGCAACTGGGTTCTGGTCAGGCTATTGAACAATCCAAACCCGCACGAATAGAAAATCGTCGTGCAGATGATGGACTGGGAAAGGTAGGTCGTGAGGGCGATCTTGCCCACATTCTGGAGGGGGCGAAAGAGGACTTGCGCCCACTTACCTTCTAAAGCCATGAGCACCAAGATGATATATCCCACCGAGAGTAACGCGCCGCCTCCCATCTCGAGGAACTGCTGATAGCCGTTGACCTGCTTCGAGTCAGTGATAAAAAGGGCGCCAGCGTTCAGCGGCAAGCCAATTCCTAAGCCGGCGACAAGCAGGCCGTTACGCAACCGAGGATTGGAGCTCGGAGTGCGAAACATGTTCTCTCGAGCCAGGATGACCCCCAGGATAAAGAGACCCCCCAGAATTGGCACGATCGTTATCGCACCCAGCAGAGTCATCAAGAAAAGCCCACTGCGATAGAGTAACTGCGTTCCGTAGGTCCCCGATTTGTAAGCCGCCGCTTCGCCGCCGATGATGCTGCTGAATTCCCCGAGGCTGGAGGTTTCCGTGGCACTGGTCATGGTGAAACTCATGATTCCAAGGCCGCAAGTGAAGGCGAAAATGCCGAGTCCAATGACGACCTTCCATAGGGTTGCGGTTGGGAGCTTGACGACCCAAAAACTGAGCAGCGCGGTTAAGGCGTACACCGCCAAGATGTCGCCAAACCAGATGAATATCCCGTGGACGCAACCGATGGCAAACAGGATCACCGTCCTCCGGAGATAGCCGCCCGGCCAATGATCGCCGGTTGCGGTGCGGTTTTGGAACTGGATGTACATCCCAGCCCCGAACAGAATGCACAGCATTCCGCGGAATTTTCCGTTCACAAACGCAACCGTGAACTGCTCAATAAGTAGATCGACGCCTTTCCAAGTAGGAGCTTGATACAGGACCTTGGACATCAAAACCGGATAGTGAAATGCGGCGATGTTTGCGAGCAGAATGCCGAGGATCGCGATGCCGCGCAATACATCCAGGGAAACTATGCGGCCCGATTCCGGCTTCAACATGTTGCGCGCATTGTACACGAAGTAACCTACGGGGGTGATTGCGCCCCTGCTGACTTTGGTCCTACTTGGACAACCGACTCCTACTGGGAGTCTAATGCTAGTCGGCGGAGGTAGCACGACTCCAGCAATAGTAGATCGGTTTTTTGGGCTGATCGGGGGGAAGGATCAACCTATCCTGGTGCTACCGATGGTTCGGGCCGAACCTCTGGAGACCGGGGCTGGTTCCGTTGAAATGCTCAAGGAGAGAGGGGCGACGAACGTGACCATCTGGCTCAAATCGTCGCCATCCCCATCAGAGTCTCGGGACCTCGCGCGCCAGTTGTTGGCCGTCAAAGGGGTGTGGATTCCCGGCGGGAATCAGAATTTGCTGATGGAGCGCCTAGGAGTTGAGTGGGTCCAAAAGGCGTTTGCGTCCGCCCGTGCGCGAGGAGTTTCGTTCTTTGGCACCAGCGCGGGGGCGATGCTCATGAGCGATCCGATGATCGGCGGAAACCAAGACGATGGCAAACCGAAAAAGGCGAGAGGGGCGGGACTGGTTTCCTTCACCGTGGATACCCACTATCGAGAGCGCAACCGCCAGCCGCGGCTTAAGTTCGCGATTGACAACTGGCCAGAGAAGCCTTCGAGCGGGGTGGGACTTAGTGAAGGCGAGTGGATCGTTTGGAATAACCAGGTGATAGAAACATCCGGCAAGCCGGAGTGGCTGATCCGAACTCCTTAGTCTTCCTTTTCAGAGTCGGCGTCCGTTTCTTCGGCCCCACGACGCCACGCATCAATTAGATGCCGCTCCATGTCATCCCGAAGCGTCTCTACCGACGCGCCCTTTGGCGAGGGCGACACATTTTTGTTTTCGTTTGAATTTGGCATCTCGAATTACTGTCTTCGGAGGATAAGACTCCGCTCCTCGCTCGTAAGTTTGCCAATTTGGGACTTTGTCACCCACACCGATGACGAAAAAAGCCCGATTCCGGGGAATCGGGCTTCTCGAAAGACCATCAAACTAGTCGATGGCTTTTTCTTCTTCGATGGCCTCGACGGGAACAAGTTCGTCGTCAAGAGCCATGTCGGCGATGCTGAGACCGGGGAAATCGATCTCGTCATCGATCGCCAGGTCATCGGCTTCCACCAGCGCCGTGAGTGACTGCTGAGCCCATTGCGGGGCGCTGCTGTCCACTTCGATGCCGACGTTTTGGTAGCTTCGAACACCTGTACCGCTCGGGATGAGGCGACCAATGATCACGTTCTCCTTGAGGCCGACCAGCATGTCTTGCTTTCCACGAACCGCGGCTTCCGTCAGAACTCGCGTCGTCTTTTGGAACGATGCGGCGGAGAGGAACGAGTCGGTGGCGAGGGATGCTTCGGTGATACCGAGGAGAATCCAGTTGGCACTGGCCTCTCTCGGGTCGCGCTCCACATCTTCTCCGGTGATCGGATCCTTGTACCGGATCTTCTTCCCTTCGGCGATGAGTCGCTTCACCTTCTCGTTTTCTCGCTGGAACCGGAATCGGTCCACGATCTGGCCTGGGAGGAACGGACTGTCGCCCGGCTCCTTGACCTGTCGCTTTCGCAACATCTGGCGGATGATGACTTCGACGTGCTTGTCGCCGATGTCCACACCCTGGCTCTTATAGACGCGTTGCAAGTTCTCGACAAAGTAGTCGTAAACCGCAGCCGCTCCGGCGAGGTCAAGGACCTCGTGCGGATCGAGCGGGCCCTCGGTGAGAGGGTCACCCTTGATGATCTTGACGCCCTTGCTGACTGGGAGACGGCCAAGCGGCGGAACCAAGATCGGATAGAGAATCCGGACGGATTCCACGCTCTGTCGGCGTAGAGCCGCGATCGTGGGAGCGTTCAACTTCGAGCTGATGAGTCGCTCGAGGCTGGCGTCATACCGACCATTCTCGTTGGTTGGCCAATCTTGCTGGTCGCTGATATAGGCATCCCGCATCGGACTTCCAAGTTGGATTTCCGCTTCGACCACCACCCATCGTCCATAGCTGGATTCTTGGATGTCGGCTACCGTTCCGGTGACCGGGCAGATGATCGCCTTACCACGCGGCTGGCGTCGCGCTTCGAAGATTTCTTCAACGCGGACGATACCGCTTGATTCACCTGTCCAGGTGTAGAAGAAGGTCTTTCGGCTTCGATCCCAAAGCTTTTGGCTGTCGCGGTCGAGTTTTTCGAGCGCCTTTGCCGCTGCCTTAGTGGCGCGAACTGGCTTCTTGGGCTCGGCGTCAGCCTCCGATTCAGTGACCTGGCGAGACATGAGTCCCTTGATCACACTCTCTTGGTTTTCAATCAGCTTGGTGGGGTCAAAGTCCTTGGCGTCCGTAGACGTTGCGGAGCTAAAGTCCTCCATAAACTGCTTGATAAACTTACCGGTCTTGTACTGATTCGTACCCGCGATGACCTTTGCACCTGCCACACCACCGGTGTGGAACGTACGCATCGTGAGCTGCGTCCCAGGTTCTCCAATCGACTGAGCGGCAATGATTCCGACGGCGACGCCGATGTCAATCAGCTTCTTGGTCGAAAGGTCCATGCCGTAGCAGAGGGCGCAGATTCCCTGCTCCAGCTCACAGGTGAGCGGAGAGCGAATCTTGATACCGATCTGACCATGCTCGGTGACGGTGAAGCCGAGAGCCGTAAATCGGTCGTAAACGACATGCTTCTTTTCTTCGGTTTCAAGTCCCTCCAGATCCTTCCAGAACTGCTTTTCGCATTCGCCGACGCGCTTGGAGGCGGCTTCGCTGACCACTTCGTTCAGTTCGACGATGGGCTGCTTAGTCATCGGATCTAGGATCGTGGCGAGGACTGTTCGTCCGTAGACTCGTTCCTGCAGGCTCTCAATCGGCTCACCTTCGTCATAGATTCGATGAACAATCGCCCCATCGGTAGTGCCGCAGTCGCGTCGCTTGATGATCACGTCTTGAGCCACGTCGCAAAGACGTCGCGTCAAGTAGCCCGCGTCAGCGGTTCGAAGTGCGGTGTCAGCAAGTCCCTTACGGGCACCGTGCGTGGTTACGAAGTATTCCAGCATCGAGAGACCGAGATAGAACGAGTTCCGAACCGGCATTTCGTAGATAACCTCGTTGAACTGGTTCATCATGAGGCCGCGCATTCCGGAGAGCTGCGAAAGCTGCTTAACCGAACCACGCGCACCGGAAACGGTGATGATGGAAAGCGGGTTGAGCTGCTTCATACCGCTCACCAGCTCCTTACCAATTTCGTCGTAAGTTTCTTGCCACAGCTTCACGAGACTGATTTGCATCTCGTTAAAGCCCAGCATTCCGCGTCGGAAGTTGACGTCAATCTTCTTCGACTTGTTGTCGGCTTCATCAAGGATGATGTCTCTTCGCTCTGGCGGATCCATGTCGGTGAGCGCGATGCTCAATCCGTATTTGGTGGCCCACTTGAAGCCGAGGTCCTTCATGTCGTCAAGGAGCTTGATGGTGCCTTCCTTGCCCACGAGCTTGTGGCATTGGACGATCGTTTCGGCGATCGCCTTTTTGCCCAGTTCGATGTTCAAGAACTGCTCGCTGAACTTCATCGGGTACGGCAAGATTTCGTTGAAGATCAACTGACCTGGGGTGGCGGTGAAAATCTTGGTTTCGTACTCCATTTCGTGGGGTACGAGCTCTCGAGTTTCCGTTCCGTCTTCCTCAGTAGTGACTTCATAGAAGAACTCATCGCCAGTCATCGGATCGCGGTAGGCGACCTCTTCGTCCGGGCGGATCAACGGGCGAGTCAGGCGGACCTGAACCGGGTCGTTGATGATGAAGTTGCGTTCTTCCACCGGCATGGTGTCGAACACGTACAGAACTTCTTCGATGGAGTTGTAGACGTGCGGTGCCGGATTATTCTTGGGGTCGGCCTTGAACGCGGCGATTTGGTCATTGAGTCGCGCTCGACCGGCTCTGTGCTCAAACGTAAGCGCGTAGCAACCCAAAACGATGTCTTGGATTGGCGAGACCGTTGGCTTACCGTCAGCCGGGCTGAAGAGGTTCTGGGTCGAGAGCATGAGCACTCGCGCCTCAGATTGAGCCTCTGTGCTGAGTGGCACGTGGACGGCCATTTGGTCACCGTCAAAGTCGGCGTTATAGGCGTGGCAAACGAGTGGATGAACCTGAATCGCCTTCCCTTCAACCAGAATCGGCTCGAAAGCCTGGATTCCCAAACGGTGGAGCGTAGGGGCACGGTTAAGAAGCACCGGATGCTCGGCGATAACCTCTTCGAGGCCATCCCAAACAGCCGGGTGCATTCGATCGATCATGCGCTTCGCGGTCTTGATGTTTTGCGTGATCTTCTTTTCGACCAAGCTCTTCATCACGAACGGCTTGAACAGTTCGAGCGCCATTTCCTTCGGCAAACCGCACTGGTGCAGCTTAAGATGAGGGCCAACCACGATGACTGATCGTCCGGAGTAGTCCACTCGCTTACCGAGCAGGTTCTTTCGGAACCGGCCTTCCTTACCCTTCAGCATGTCGCTGAGGGACTTGAGAGGGCGGGCGTTGCTTCCTACGACCGGGCGACTTCGACGACCATTGTCAATCAACGCGTCTACGGCTTCTTGGAGAAGTCGCTTTTCGTGATTGATGATGGACTCCGGCGCCTGGATTTCCATGATGCGCTTCAGTCGGTTGTTGCGGTTGATAATTCGGCGATAGAGGTCGTTAAGGTCGGACGTAGCGAATCGGCCACCATCCAGCTGGACCATCGGGCGAAGCTCTGGCGAGATCACGGGGACCACTTCCAGAATCATCCACTCCGGTCGGCTCTTCGAGCTGATCAGCGCTTCGGTGAGCTCAAGTCGCTTGATCGCGCGAGCTCGTCGGGCAGTGGTGGTGGTCACGATTTCGTGGCGCAGTTCACGGGCCAGCTTATCGAGGTCCACGCGCTTCAGGAGTTCCTTAGCGGCGTCGGCACCGATGTTGGCGCGAACGAGCGCTGCAAGATCAGAGCGCAGGCGTCGGTCCACGGCGTCGAGCATCTTGCTGATGGCGCGCCACTTGTCCTCTTCGATGAGGTCGTTTCGGTTGAGCTTGGCGAGAGCGTCCACGGCAACGTCGAGATCCTTGAGTCGGTCGTCGGCGTCACGGTACTCAGCTCGCACCCGGTCGAACGCTGACTTCATGCGCTCCTTCACGAACTGCTCGTCGAGATACTCGTCCGGGTTGTTGCGCATCTCGTTGGTGAGACGGTTCACGCTCTCCATTTCGAGTTCGCGCATCTGGACCATGATGCTCTGCTTCTCGGCTTCCACCGCGTCGCGGATCGCCGGGAGTTTCTCGGCGAGCTGATCGGTGTCAATGTCGATGATGATGAAGCTGGCGAAGTAGATCACCTTCTCCAGGTTTCGCGGGCTCAGATCGAGGAGCAACGCAATCGGCGAAGGGACGCCCTTTAGGTACCAAATGTGGCAGACCGGTGCGGCCAGTTCCACGATGCCCATACGCTCTCGGCGCACTTTGCTTCGCGTGACTTCCACGCCGCATCGCTCACAAATGATGCCCTTGTACTTAATCTTCTTATAGCGTCCGCACGAGCACTCCCAGTCCTTGACCGGGCCAAAGATGCGCTCGCAGAACAGCCCGTCGCGTTCTGGTTTGAACGTTCGGTAGTTGATCGTTTCCGGCTTTTTGATCTCAAATGCGATGACCTGGCCATTTGAGTCTTTGCGCATGGACCAGGACTTAATTTCGTCCGGGCTTGCAATTCCAATTCTGATCTTGTCGAAGAGGCTAACGTCTGCCATTTGTTCCTTAATTTTGGGTCGGGGAGGAATGATCGTTGGACCGCGCGGGACGGCTCGAAGCTACCGAGCCGCGCGATCCTCCGTCACTTGCTAGTTGAAAAATCCTACACTGCGCGAGAGGCGAACATCGTCTCCGCTCGAGAGTTCGTCGAGATCCTTGAGCGTCAGCTCCTTGTTGTTTGGATCTTCAACGGACACCTTGAGACAGAGTGAGCGCAGCTCGTTGACGAGAATCTTGAAGGACTCGGGGATGCCCGGTTCCTGAATCGTCTCGCCCTTGACAATGCTTTCGTAAGCCTTGACTCGGCCCATCACGTCGTCTGACTTGATGGTGAGAAGTTCTTGGAGCGTGTATGCCGCACCGTAGGCTTCAAGCGCCCAAACTTCCATTTCACCGAATCGTTGACCACCAAACTGAGCCTTACCACCGAGCGGTTGCTGGGTGACCAAGGAGTAGGGGCCAATCGAGCGTGCGTGAATCTTTTCGTCTGCAAGATGCTCAAGTTTGAGGATGTACATGATGCCGACGGTGATCGGGTTTGGAACCAGATCGCCGGTCATGCCATCTCGAATCCAGCTCTTGAACGTCTCGGGCTCAATGCCCGCTCTGCTCCAAGCGTTGGTCTTGATGCGACTCATGATCGAGGTGTAGACTTCCTCGGCTGCCTTGTGGGCTGGCCCTTCCGTCTCTGGCAACTCGTCCGGCTCCCACTCTTCCAGGTCAAGCATTTCGCCGACCGTCTTAACGGGAGGCGCGGCAACGATCCGGGATACATTCTCGATTCGATCCACGTCGAGTTCGCGCAAGCGAGCCTCGATCATGCTGAGCATGGTCTCCAACTCTTCGCCGATGCCGAACTTGACGTTGAGGCCGAGTTCGCGGTTGACGTAGTTGGAAAGCACCGTGCGGCGCATGTCAATCGCCATGCGATCCATTTCCGCCATGATTTCATGGTCCGTCGCGCCTTCGAATGCCGGGCACTCGTAGCGAACACCGAAGTGCTTGCCAACGAGACCAAGGTGCATTTCCAGCAACTGGCCGATGTTCATACGGCTCGGAACACCGAGCGGGTTAAGGATCACGTCCACCGGGGTGCCATCGGCAAGGAACGGCATGTCTTCAAGCGGCACGATCTTCGAAATCACACCCTTGTTTCCGTGGCGTCCCGCCATCTTGTCACCCACCATCAGCTTTCGCTTCTGGGCGATGTAGACCTGAACAGTCATGTTGGTACCGGCAGACAATTCGTCGCCGGGGATTTGGAGCAGAGGCTCGTCGGTTCGATCGCAGATCAAACGCTCGCGCTTCTTCGACTCCTTATAAACGTAGTTGATGCTCGGCGACAGGTACTTGTAGCGGCTGAACACCTTGACGTCAATAATCTGTCCCTTTTCGCCATGCGGCAATCGGAGCGAGACGTCGCGGGTTTCTTCGGCTTTCTTACCAAAAATCGCGATGATCAGTCGCTCTTCGGCGGTCATCTCGGTCTGGCCCTTCGGCGCAACCTTTCCAACCAGAATGTCTTCTGGCCGTACTTCGGCCCCGACGCGAATGATGCCATTTTCGTCCAAGTCCTTCAGCGCGTCCTCGCCTACGTTCGGAATGTCGCGAGTGATTTCTTCGGGGCCGAGCTTGGTGTCAACCGCCTCAGACTCGTGGCGCTCGATGTGGATGGACGTAAACACGTCATCCTTCACCATGCGCTCGCTGATCAAGATCGCGTCTTCGTAGTTGTAACCACCCCACGGCATAAACGCGACCAGCACGTTTTGTCCAAGGGAGAGTCGACCTTCGTCGCAGGTCGGACCGTCGCCCAACGCTTGACCCTTCAACACACGATCGCCTGGGAACACCACCGGTCGGTGGGTGAAACAGGTGGACTTGTTGCTCTGCACCATGTGCATGAGCGGATAGGAGTCCACGGTGCCTTCGTTGTTGCGAACCTTTATCTCAAGGCTAGTAACGCTTTCGACGATGCCCGATTTGAGGGCAATAATCGCTGCGCCAGAGTCAACCGCAGCCACGTTTTCGTAGCCCGTACCCACGATCGGCTGATCGCTTCGAAGGCAAGGAACGGCTTGGCGTTGCATGTTCGCACCCATCAGGGCGCGGTTGGCGTCGTCATTCTCAAGGAACGGGATGAGCGCGGTGGCAACCGAGATGATCTGCTGCGGCGTGACGTCCATGTACTGAACGCGAGCCTTAGGAACCGTCGGGTAGGACGCGCCGCCAAAGTCTTTGCTACCCGCCGGGCAACGGACTTTGACCATGTCGCTCACGATGTTCCCTTCAGCATCAAGCTTAAGGTCAGCGGGAGCGATGTGGGCGTAAAAGTCTTCGTTCGCCGTCATGTAGACGAGGTCTTCGCTGACCTTGCCGTCGCTGACCTTGCGGTAGGGCGTCATCAAGAAACCAAACTCGTCGATTCGAGCGAGGGTGGTCATCTGGCTGATGAGACCGATGTTCGGACCTTCCGGCGTTTCAATCGGGCAGATACGACCGTAGTGCGAACGGTGAACGTCACGAACTTCTAGCTTGGCGCTCGTTCGCTGCAAACCACCGGGTCCGAGTGAGGAGAGACGACGCTTGTTCGTGATCTCGCTCAACGGGTTGGTTTGGTCCATGAACGTGCTGAGCTGGTTCGAGCTGAAGAAGCTCTTGATGCTGGCACTCACCGGCTTGACGCTCAAAATGATGCTCGGCAGGAGGTTGTCCTGATCCGCGCTGGTCATTCGCTCCCTGGCGACCTTCTCCATTCGGACGAAACCGAGTCGGAGTTGGCTCTGGAGGAGTTCGCCGACGCTTCGGACGCGCTTGTTCTTCAAGTCGTCAATATCGTCGCGCTCGGCCTCACCCTTCAGGTAGGGCTCCATCGCAAAGATGATGCTTGCGAGGTCATCGCTGGTCAAGCTGCGAACGCTGAGCGGAATATCATTCTTCAGTCGGACATTGAGGAACCGGCGGCCCACCTTGCCCAGGTCGTAGCGCTTGACTTCGAAATACTGGTTGTACAGAAGCTGAGTTGCGGCTTCTTCGGTGGCGGCTTCGCCTGGACGCATGCGCTTGAAGATGTCGAGCATCGCTTCGCGCATGTTTGTCGTTTTGTCTTGGTCCAACGTTGCGTTAACCAAAGGCGAGACGACCAAAACATCGAGGGTTTCCAGCTCAAGCGATTCAATCTTCTTGGCGGTCTCGATGTCCATTCGCTCCATCTTCTTGAGGATGACTTTGCCACCTTCGAGAACATCGGCCAGTGGGCGCGTACCCACCAAAACTTCGGCGGTCGGCTTTTCGAGGGTTGTCTCTTCACCGAAGTACCAGAGCATTTCCTCGTTGGTACCGAGCGGAGACTCCACTTCGACCACGATATCGAGCGCAGATTCTGGCAAGCCCTTCATCGCCGTCTTATGTAAGATTGCTCCCTTCTCAAGCAGGACTTCACCGGTCTCGCGATCCACGAGATCTTCGACCAGCTTCTTCTTGGCGGCGTCGCGAACAGCCTTCTGGTAGCGAACGCGACCGCGGGGCTTGGTCGGATCGTCGGCCTTGATGAATGCGTGCAGAGCCTTGATCAACTGAGTGATCGGCACCTTCTTCGTCTGACCAACTTGGGTAAAGACGGCTTGATTGACGTCCGTTTCAACTTCGAGCCATGGCCCCTCATTGGGGATGATTCGAGCGGAGATAATGACGTGCATGGTCGTGTCCACGCCCTCTTCGAAATAGAGGCCTGGGGAACGACTGAGCTGCGACACGATGACGCGCTCTCGCCCGTTGATGATGAACGTGCCTTTGTCGGTCATCAATGGGAGATCGCCGAGGTAGACCTCGGATTCGATTTCTTCACGATCCTTGCCACCAAATCGGACCGTAGCCTTGATTGGGGCCTCGTAGGTCATGTCGCGATCGCGGCAATCCTGCAGAGAATACTTTGGCTCGCCGAGGATAAAGTCAACGAACTCAATGTAGGTGGATTGGGTGAAGTCCCAAATGGGAGAAAACGTTTTAAATAGTTCGGGGAGTCCTTCTTCTAAAAACCATCGATAGGAATTAAGTTGCAGCTCGATCAGGTAGGGCACTTCAAGGATTCGCGGGAGGCTTTTTACCGCTGGTTTAATAACTCTCATCCATTCCTCAGGTACAAACGAGGCAGGCACGAAAAACCGTCGTTTTTCAGGCGCATGCTCGGGGTACTAGCATTATTCACAAAAATGGTCCGGAAGTCAAGGGCCATCACCAGCGAAAACGAGTTTTTGCTGATGGCGGCGTCTGCTCAAGGCAGACGTGAACCGGAACCTAGGAATTGATGCGTTGCTGGACGGCTTCTCCTTCACTTTGGGTAGGTCTATTGGCCATTCCCCGGACTAAGTCACGCATGCTCTCGACGACAAGAGCTTGCTCGTTAACGCGTTCTCGCAACTCCATCACCTCGCCTTTCAGCGCGCGGATTGCGGCGTCGTCATTTTGACCCTGTTGACGCATGCTCAGTTCCAGCGTCGCCATTTTTTGACGGTGGGAAGTCCAAATCGCGACGATAGGGATTCCAAACACTAAGAAGATGGCGGACAGCGGGATCAAAATTTCGGGGCCGTTCATGTGCGAAGTCCTTTCTGCGACATCTTACTCACATGGGCCGACGGGGGTTGCATTAGTCCACCCTCGACTTGTTTGGCCGTGGAGTGCGGTGGTGCTCATTTCGGCGGGTCGCGTTCGAGAGGGCCTGCCCCAAACCCTTGAAAATCGCGTCAGCGATGTGGTGGTCATTTTTTCCACCGAGAATCTGAACGTGCAGCGTGATTTTGCTGTGCTGCGAAAACGACCTTAAGAATTGGTGAATCGATTGCGTTGCTAGCGCGCCAAGCTTTTCGCGCTGGAACTCACCCTGGAAAGAAAGCAAACCGTGACCCACAAGGTCGATGGCAATCAGGGCTATTGCGTCATCGCTGACCCCGTGCGCGCTACCCAATCGCTCCACCGGACCGGTGTCGCTCAGCGCAAGGCAAAGTGCGGCACCAAAGGCCGCACCGACTGCTTCGACCGAGTGGTGATCGTCAAGGTGGGCGTCACTATCGCAGTGGAGACCTAAGTCAAAGCCTGCGAAAAACGCCATCTGCGCCAAGAAGTGATCCAGGGTCGCAATGCCGGTTTCGATGTCTCGCCGAGTACCGCCGTCCAGATCCAGCACGACTTGGACTCGGGCATGAGCGGTCTCATGCTCGATCTCGGCGTAACGCACTTCGCTGGTTGATCCGGCCATGGTTCCTCTAGTGTATATCGGAGACGCAAATTGTGGGTGAATTGTCCCAAAAGTAAATAGGCCCCTTCCGAAGAAAGGGCCAGGAGGTGCCTACACGCACGGCTCGCGTCCGCTGATCAATGGGCTTGCGTGAACCCAAAGGGCGGCATTGCCAACCGTCATGCGAGGTGTCGTTTCGGAATGACCAGAACCCCACGAATGGGAAGCCAATCCACGAAGACGGATGTCTTCACGACTCTCGCTCTGCCTACGAGGTTAGCTGCCGGGTTCGGGCCAAGAGTTACCCTAGGCGTTTCCGCCATTCACCCCAGTTAGTGGTTCCCCCGTTCGCTCTGGTCACCCAGAGAGATTCGGCGTCCACTCATTGCTGAGTGGCTACACTCATTATAACGACACCGAAGGGGCTGATGTTCCGCCGATCCAGATAAACTCGGCATAGTTTTACATGCTCCACATTGACTTCGTCACCTTGTTCCCCGAGATGGTTTTGACCGGCGTTCGCCACAGCATGCTCCTGCGAGCTGAACAGGCGGGTCTGGTCAAGTTCGGCGCGGCGAATCCGAGGGATTTTGCGACCGACGTTCATCGGACGGTGGACGACACCCCGTTCGGCGGGGGCCCGGGGATGGTCATGCGCCCGGATACGGTCGGGAAGGCACTCGACTCTTTGATTCGGGAAGGAGTGCAGCCAAGAGTTCTGATCATGGAGCCGTGGGGGCAACGATTTGCCCAACCCTTGGCGCAAGAGTTGAGTCTGGGCGAGCACCTCATTTTGCTCTGCGGTCACTACGAAGGGATAGATGCCCGTGTCGCCGAGAAGTACGATGCGCTCCCGGTCAGTTTAGGAGACTTTATTCTTACGGGAGGCGAACTGCCTGCGATGTTGATCGCGGATGCGGTGACGCGGCTAATTCCTGGCGTTTTGGGAGATCAGGAGAGTCTGGTGACCGACAGCCACAGCAATGGCCTCCTCAGTTATCCGCAATACACTCGTCCTTGGGACTGGGAAGGGCGGACACCGCCAGAAGTTCTGCGCTCCGGCAACCACGCTGCGATCGAGAAATGGCGACGGCAGTGGTCTCTCCGGACTACCCGGGAACGACGTCCCGATCTTTTTGCGTTAGCCCACCTAGAACCGGGCGATATTGATCTGCTATAATCGAAGTTCGCGCCACTTTTCCAGTGTGGTGCAACGCGAAAACGAGCAGGGATCGAATTCGAATCATGAATAAGCAAGCGATTTTGAACAGTGTGGCTGAGCCGCACATGAAGGACACATTGCCGGAGTTTCGTACCGGCGATACCGTCAAGGTACACCAGAAAGTCCGAGAAGGCGATAAGTTCCGCATCCAAGTTTTTGAAGGTCTTATCATTGCCATGCGCAATGGCGGCATCGGTGCCAGCATCGTCGTTCGCAAGATGAGCAACGGCGTCGGCGTAGAGCGAAGCTTTCCGATCCACTCGCCCAACGTGGACAAGTTCGAGGTCCTGCGCCACGGCCGAGTCCGACGTGCCAAGCTTTATTACCTCCGCGATCGCGTTGGTAAGGCTGCCCGAATCAAAGAACGCCGCTAATGCAGTTCGATCCCTCACTGCTCGTGGCGCAATCTCAACCGGCGCCCCTGCTGCAGTTCATTGATAACCTGGCTCGCACTCCGCTGAGCCAGGTTTTGATGTTTGTAGCCGTCTGCACCCTGATTCGCCTTGCGATCTTCCCGACGCTAACCAAAACGGCCCCCCACAAGCGTTTCGGCAGTTACAAAGTCCTGAAGTTCGTCAATGAATCCACCGATGCCCTGGTTTACGCGGGGGTCATCGTATTTTTGGTGATTCGCCCGTTTGGAATCCAGACCTTCTTCATCCCGTCCCAGTCGATGGAAAATACGTTGATGACGAAGGATTTCATCGTCGCCAACAAGTTCATCTATAGGTTCTCTGAGCCAGTGGCCGGAGACATCACCGTATTCCGCCCGCCGCAGCGCGGACTTCTGGAAGGCCAGGGGCAAACGGACTACATCAAGCGCTGCATCGGCACCCCCGGGCAGGTCATTGAGATTCGGGAAGGACGGCTCTATCGAGACGGAAAGCTCGTCGACGAGCCGTACGTCACGAAGGGCAACTCCAACTTTGACTTCAAGCTGGTGAAAGATGGCGAGGAGTATGTGCCGTGCCTCATCAATCCGTTAACCGGTGACGTCAATGTGGGGCCAATGCCGATTGCCTCAGTTTATCGAGCGGACGAGGACCCGGAGCGCGCGGCACGACTGCGCAGTTTGCCTCCGGTAGCCGTTCCGAAAGGCTCGCTGCTCATGATGGGCGACAATCGCAACGAATCCTACGACGGACGCTGTTGGGGTCTAGCCGACCGCCGGAATTTGATTGGCAAGTCAGAATTTATCTGGCTTCCGTTGAACCGAGCGCGACAGACGCGCTAAGTCAATTCAAGAGCTGAGCGGGGACGACTGAGGCCATCAGTCCTTCTCGCTCTGGCACTTTGCACGGAATGACCGTCGTGCAACCCGGCTCCTGCATCGTCACTCCGAACCAAATCGGCGCGGCTTCGATAGTGACCGGATTGTGGGTAATCACCAAGAATTGAGTTGACTCTCGGAAGCTCTTGAGAACCTCGACGTAGCGCTCGACGTTTCGACCGTCGAGAGGGGCATCCACCTCATCTAACACCACCAGCGGGCTGGGCTTCACCCTAAGAAGAGCGAACAGGAACGCGATCGCGCTCATGCTCCGCTCGCCGCCGCTTAGGAGTTCGAGGCGCTGTCGCTTTTTGCCAGGAACCGTGACTTCAACATCAACGCCGGACGAGAGCAAGTGCTCGGTGTCCGTGAGCGAAAGCTGTGCTTCCCCACCTCCGAACAACTCAGCAAAAGTCTTCTTAAATTCATCCCGTACGCGCTCGAAGGTGCCCAGGAATCGATCTCGTGTGAGACGATCCAGCTCTTTCACGGCGGACTGAATCTCCACAAGACTCGCCGCGACGTCTTGGCGTTGCAAATCTAGCTCGGAGAAGCGTTGGGTAAGCCTTTCATAGGCTTCGATGGCGCCCACGTTGACCTCGCCAAGGGACTTGAGATCGCGGCGCAGGCGACCCACCACGAGTTGGGCGTCGGCCGGAAGGTCCGCGACCACGCCCCGTTCAAGCGCGTCTTCCTCGGACATAGCGTACTCTTCGACTAGGCGTTGCACCGCGACGCTTCTTCTAGTCTCGGATCGCGCCCGATCCACCTTAAGCTTGTGGACAATATTGCCTAGCTCGAGGTGCGCTCGATCGGCGGCTTTGCGCTCTTCCTCAAGCTTGAAGCTAGCGTCGAGATGCTCCTTGCGCTGCTGCTGAATACTATCGAGGAGCTGGACCAAGTCGGCAGCCTGTTGCGCATGCGCATGATGCGATTGCTTCGACACTTCAATCTTCTCACGCCACTGGTCGCGCTCTGCTTCCAGCCCAGCGAGGCGATCTTCTCGACTGAGCTTCGAATTTTGAGCCCGCTCAAGACGCTGAGAGGCCCGATCACGACCCAGTACGGCGTGGCGAACTTGCTCGTCCGCATCGCGGACTCGAGCGACGCTTGCGTCGGAATCTGCTCGCTTCCGAGCGAGGCTGGTCAGCACTTCATCTCTCAGTTCAGCTAGTTTCTGGTGGTCCGCGGGAGCCTCGACGCGTCGCGCTGCGACCTCCTCGAGTTGGGCAGCTTCACGTAGCAACCGCTCGCGTTCGCGATCGGTCGCCGCCAGTTCTTGGTTGAGACTGTTGAGCCAGTTGTTGCACTCCCCAAGCTCGCACTTCAGCTTCGCCAGCTTGATAAGAGGTGTCTGCCGGTCAGATTCGGCCGACTCCAACGCTCGAGAAAGGAGTTCGAGCTTTTGGTCGATCTCTGCGAGGGCACGTTGTACGGACTCTGCTCGCTGAACGGTCTCGCTCAATTCTGCTTTGCGATGAAGAATCCCCGACGTCTGGCGACCAGTGCGGCCGCCGGTAACGGCTCCGCCGTAATGAACGACTTCCCCATCAAGCGTCACCAGCCTGGACCAGCCCTGGGTGCGACTTAGACGAAGGCTATCATCGAGAGATTCGACGACAACAATCCGACCGAGGAGAGACTGAATCACCGGACGAGTACGGCCAGAGCACTCTACGAGATCGGCCGCGATGCCGACCACTCCCCGCTGACTCTCAACTTTTCGGAGCTCGGGGTTTGGAGTACTCGGACGCATGAGTGTGAGCGGCTGGAACGTTGCTCGCCCCAATCGTCGATCCTTGAGCAACTCAATAGCTTGCTTAGCAAATCGCTCGTCGCTGACGATAAGATCGTGTGCTGCCCCGCCTAGAGCGGTTTCAATCGCGGTGGCCCACTCTGACTTGGTACTAACCGCACTGGCTACCGGCTCATATTCAGACGGCAACTCACCCTTACGCACCAGACTCAGCACGGCTTGCGATCCCTGCCCGAGGCCGTCCATCGTCTCGAGCGTGGCCTCAAGGCCCCGTTTCTTCCCTTCCAACGCAGAGTGCTCACTCAAGAGCTGCCGCTGGGCAACCCGGCACCCATCCATTTCCACGTGGATCGCGGCGAGCTGCGTGTCTAGGCTGGCCAAAGCTTCAAGTTCAATAGACTCCTTGTCCCGAACTGCGACCACAGCCAGTTGTGCTTCAGCGAGTGCCTCATTGATTGCAGGCAGCCCTGCGTCAATTCCGGCCAGCTCAACTTTGATATCGGCCTTTCGGCGGGCCGCGTGTTCGGCTTCCGCCAAGGCTTTCTGAGCCTTCGTTTCGGCTGCCTTGGCGTGTTGCAGTTGCTCATCAATATCCTTGATCTGCTGTTGCAAATCAAGTAACTCCTGATCAGAACCCGCGTCCTGCGATTGCAATTGCGCAAGAAGTGAGTTGGCTTCCTCAAGGCGCGACTGAGCTTCCGCGAGTTCCATGTTCGCCGCGGCAATCTGCTCGTCGCTTTGCGATTGCTCCCCCGCCAAGTTGTTTTCTATCTCGTCGAGGCTATCAAGACGTTGCGTAGCCAAGCTGACATCCGACTCTGCCTTTTCCGCCATGGATAGCTGTCGTTGTCGAAGCTCGCGGTTCGCATCTAGTTGCCGTTCAAGTTCGGCGATTTCTTCCCCGACTCGCTTGATTTCGACACCAAGGCTGTCGGCCCTCGCAAGTTCGGCCTCGGCTCCTTTGGAGGTGCTGGCTAATTTGGCGGCGAGAGTCTCAGCCTCTGATGCGGCAGAGCAAACCTCGTGGACGAGAAGGTCCACTTCGAGTTCGGTCAGGGTGGATTTGATCGAGACGTAGCGCTTCGCGATCTCAGCTTCCTCGCGCAGCGGCTCTCGCTGAAATTCAATGTCGCCCAGGATTTGATCAATGCGCTCAAGATGGGACTTCGCGGCCTCCATCCGCCGGTTGGATTCAAGGCGCTTGGCGCGAAAGCGCTGAACTCCCGCCGCTTCGTCAATCCAAGCTCGCCGCTCCTCGGCGCTGGCACTCAGGGCCTGGTCGATTTCACGCTGACCGACGATCGCGTACCCTGCCCGCCCGAGTCCGGAGTCGGCAAGCAGATCGTAGATGTCCTTTAGCCGGCATGCCTTGCGATTGATCGAAAAGTGGCTATCGCCAGCCCGGGTAAAGCGGCGTGTGACCGCAACCTCTGCGGCCTGAATAGGTAAGGCCCCGTCCTCGTTGTCGAAGACTAACGTGACTTCGGCGAATCCGAGTGCCTTGCGCTTCGCAGAGCCGTTGAAAATGACATCCAGCCCCGTGGTGGCTCGCAGGTTTCGCGCGTTCGGTTCGCCGAGCCCCCACAAAATCGCGTCGACAATATTGGATTTGCCGCATCCGTTGGGCCCAACGATCGCCACGATATCGCCGTCGAGGTCGAATTCGGTTTTCTCGGCGAAGGTTTTGAAGCCAAAGATGCGGACGCGCTTGAGTCTCATGCAGGGATGCAGGAGTCAAGACGAATTGAACCTAGCGTTCGCCGCTTAAAGCTCGAAAATTTCGGGACCTGCCAGGTCCAGGTATTGAGGCCCACTTAGTCGCCCGATGGGGTTCAAAACGCTGGGGTCTTCGAACGTGGATGCATCCGCGTGTATCATCACCACTTCCCCGATCACGTAGATGCTGGCGAACGACCCGGTTCCGTGTCGAATAACGGTGTGAAGTCGGCACTCGAATTGGACGGGGGACTCCACTACTCTTGGAACGCTAACCAAAGAGCTAGCGGCGAGAGTGAAACCCGTGGCGGGCACTTTCTCACCCCCAGAACTCGCCCCGGCCTTTCCAACTCCCTCCGCCATCGCTCGGTTCGCGATGTTCACTACGAATTCGCCCGCGGCCTCCAGGTTAAGAAGCGTCGCCTTGTCTGTTCCATCGCCTTTAGCGTTGGGACAGAACATCAGACTCACCGGATTCACCCCGCCCACCATGAAGAAGCTAAACGGGGCGATATTGACCAACCCGTACTGGTCAACGGTGGTGACGAGCGCGATGGGGCGTGGTTGAACTGCGGCAACCATAAATTCATACAGCTTCGCGACTGACAATTCACCCGGCGCAACCGACTTCACTTCACGCCTCGATGGGGCCATCGGCCGAGGTACAGCACTTCCTCTTCGAGCTCAGCCCCAAACCTCTCGCGCACCTTAACTTTCGCCATTTGGGCAAGTTCGTAGATTTCGGTCGCGGTTGCTCCCGCCACGTTCAACATGAAATTCGCGTGTCGGGCGGACAGCATGCACCCTCCATGGCGGTGCCCCTTCATCCCCACGGCCTCAATCAAAAAACCGGAGGGGATGACCCCGGCCTCTCGCATTCCGGGAGTGAGTCCCTCAATCTTGCCCGCTAATTCATGGTCGGTCACATTCTTAAAGAACGAGCCCGCGCTCGCCATCGGCGGCTGCTTTCCAATACGTTGTCGCTGAAAATCGCGCGCGTCGTCGTAAATCTCTTTCGCGTTCCGAATTGGCAGCTGCAAACGCACCTTGAGAAGAGCACAACTCGGAGCACCCTCTCGCCTCAATATTGAGTCGCGATAGGAGAATTCCATCCAAGTTGGGTACACCCACCGACGGGTGCCGCCTTCGACGATTTCGATTTCGGTGAGCAGAGCACTCACATTGCTTCGATATGCCCCGGCATTACTGACCAACGCGCCCCCCAGAGTGCCCGGGATCCCGACGGCAAACTCTAGTCCGCCAAGCCCGCATTGCGCAGCGGCGAGGAACACGTCCTGAAACCAGCATCCGGCGTCTGCCTCGATTAATCCCTCGGGTGAAACGTTTAAAGAAGCCGACGCGTTGAGCACCACGAGGCCAGGCACCCCCTCGTCAGATGGGAGCACGTTGCTTCCGCCGCCCATCACAAAGAGCGGAACGGACTCCGCCTGAGCCCACAGGGCGGCACCGGCAAGTTCATCCACGGTCCTGGCCCAAACGAATCGGTCAGCCGCCCCTCCCGCCCGAAGGGTCGTGTAGGGGGCCAAACTCACGCCGGTTGCCGGTGCCACTGAATTCAGCGGACCGCTCCCGGGAGATAGGGCTTCTTAGGAGTGCTGATGCTCGGCTCAAGGATGTACTCGGGCATCAATTCTGCGGCTGACTTCCAGATCAGCGTATCGAGGAAAACTTGAGCTAGCGCGGCATCCGGCAAGTCCCGCCGAGGAGCATCGGTGCCGTAACCCTTGCCTTCAAAGTCTGCGATGATCTCAGGGCGCTGTCCTACTCGTCGGCACAGCCATTCACCTTTTCGCGCCGGCAAACACACGGGTCCAGTTGGGTCAATGAGATCGAAGCTCGTAACTCCCGCGACCGGCACCTGCACCGCCCAACCCAGAGTCTTGGCGAGCATCACCGCAACCCTCACGCCCGTGAAACTGCCCGGACCAACATCCGCGACAAAACCCGTCGCCTCAGCGGGGACAACACCGAAGGTACGCAATATCTCCAGGCAGGTACCGCCTCCGCTGGTGGGCGCCTCCTTTCGATCAGCGAAGAGCAATTCGCCGCTCGGTGAGAATACCGCGACGCTCGCTTGCGGGCTGGAGGTACTGAAAACGACGATCATTTCTCTGCTTCGAAGCCAGTGGAATTGATCATTGACGTCAGGATCGTGTGGTCCTTCGCAAAGGTCTTCGCATCGGTGGCCTCGTATCGGAAGAGGACATAAAAACGGCCAGAGTCAACCACCGAAATGAAGCTCAACAAGTCGCCGTCTTTGGACTTCCCGGTCCGGGTGGTCGCGAACATCTGAGCACCGACCGAGTTCCGCTTTGGTCCTAGGTTCTCGCGGTTGCTAACCGTAGCAAACCGGTCCAGATCTTTGTTCACTTCCTGCATCACAAAGAGCCCGCTGGCCGGACTGTCGTCGTTGCTGAAGATTTCATACCGGACGGTTCCTTTAAGTCCGGGCACCATCAGAGTGGGTTCGGACTCGGACATCTTGATGCCCTTTGGCATCCGCAAAACTCCTGCGCGGCTGCTGACCGTGAATGGGATTTTTACCGGTCCGAGAGGACGCGGTGCGGCGACTTGGGTTGCCATATTGATCGTGCTCCCGATACGCTGTTCGCCAGGAGTCGTAACTGGATCAGGTTGACCGTCCTCTGCGGTGGGAATCTTGCCAGTGGACGTTCTCAGGGTTAACAGAGCCTCGCGCCAACGGCCTTCAACAGCATCAAAATCTGCGAGCGGGGCCACCAATCTGAACTGAAACTTCTCGGGTGTGTTGGTGTAGAGCAAACCTACAAGGGCACCCTGATCCCCTTCCTTCGGCTCGTTGTATTTTGAGCTTGTGAGGAGCATCGGCACCGCCAGAATCTCTTCTTCCCATTGCCGGACCAAGGTCCGCTTCATTTGGTTGACGACGGTCATCTGCATGGTCTGCCAGTCGGCGGCCTGTTGCAGGTACCTGATGGAATACACCTCGATTCTCCCTGGTCCAGAAGGAGTGGTGAACGTAATCAGCTGCCGCGTTTTCTCCTTCTTCACCGCCCAACTCGCGGGGATTTGCATCTCGAGAAGCCGGTCGGTGGTGATGAAAGTCTTGGTTTCAGCCGGCGTCTGCGCGAGGGCGACTGCGCAAAGAAAAGCGGTAGCTATGGAAGTCATGTTTCATTATGGACGCGCGAAAAGCCAGCGCGGCACCGCAACGAGCTCAAGGTCTAAAATGGGTTCATGTTGAACCTCGGCGAGCTGATGGAGAAAGAGATTAGGTCCCAGCCGGAAATCTTGGCGCAAAACGCGCTCCGGTACCTCGACCAATTGCAGCGTGCACTCGCCGGAAAGCAGTTCGACATGGTGCTGCTTGCGGCGCGTGGTTCGAGCGATAACGCCGCGACCTACGCGCGCTACATGATCGAAATCAAGCTAGGGATCCCCGTCTCGCTGGCGGCCCCTTCGGTCATGACCCGCTACGGAGCCAATATCCGATTTCCCAAGTGCCTCGCGGTTGGCATCTCGCAATCTGGCGCAGCTCCTGACGTGGCCGAAGTTCTTGAACGGATGCGGGCCCAGGGGCACACCACCCTGGCGATCACAAACACCGCCGGCTCGCGACTTACCGAAGCCGCCGAGTTCAGCCTCCTTCTAGAGGCCGGGAAGGAAGAGGCCGTTGCTGCCACGAAGACGTACACGAGTAGCCTCCTTGCCCTCTACCAAATGGTCCGGGCTCTGGGAGGAGATTTGCCCGAACCGAAGCTTCCCACTGACGAATGGCTTGAGATCTGCCACGAAGCCGCTCAGGAGGCACTTGGACCGGTGCTTCGATCGAGCACCCTCTTTGCCTTGGCGCGCGGATACGCCTTTTGCACGGCTCAGGAAACCGCGCTCAAATTGATGGAGTGCGCTCTGTTGGCCTGCAAGAGTTACTCGACCGCTGACTTTCAGCACGGCCCGAAAGCACTTGCGGGTCACGGTTCTGCCGCGTTGGTCTACGGAGAAAAGCCTGAGGGGCTCGAGGCGCAGGGGTGCTTGGTGCAGGGCGCCCCGAATTTCGGCGACCACCCCAGCGCGCCAATTTCCGAAATTATCTTCGGTCAGTGGGTTGCTCTCTTAGCATCCAGGGCCAGGGGACTCAATCCCGATGACCCTCGATTCCTAAGCAAAGTGACTCTAACCCTATAAAGCCTTTTCGACCGCGGCTGAGAGCGTCTTTTCGGTTTGCTTACCGCGCCACTGAGCCACGATTTGGCCATCTCGGACGAGGAACAAAGCGGGAATGGATTTCACGCCCCAAGTCGCCCAAGTTTGGCTCGTATCGTGCAGAACCGGCCCAGCGAACTTGTTTTTCACCAAAAATTGATCGAGGGCGGTGCGCTTCTCGTCAATGCTAACGCTCAGAACATTAAAACCCTTCGCGGCATATTTGGCTCGCACCTTCTCGACGATCGGCTTCACTTCGCGGCATGGGACGCACCACGTGGCCCAAAAGTCAACCAACACGGTCTTGCCCTTGAACTCCGCTGAATTCCACCGTTTGCCCGAAAGGTCGTTCAGATCGAACGCAGGCATTGCGCGTGGCAACACCGGCGGCATGTAAGCCTCGGGATCCTTGCGGAAGCTGGCGACCTCCTTCACGTTGCAGAAATAGTAGGTCTTTCCTTGGTACAGGACCCCCGCGGCTGGCTTCTCCATTCCGTGGTTCTGGCCATCCGATTCGCACACGACGCAGTGCGCAGATTTCGGCAGGTCAGCCTTCGGAATATCCACGGGCGTGCTTTGAGCCGACAGGATTGTGGTGAAAAGTAATACGGTTGAGATTGGCATTGTCAAAAATTCCAGCTGAGGCTAACGCCCGGGTGCTTCATCCAGATCAACATAAATGAGACGCTTGAGCGTTCCGTGCGATACGTCATGAGGAGGTGCGTCTTGCGACCGTCGTGCATCGGCAATAGCACCCAATTCTTATCCAAGAAGATGTTCGCCCCGAACGGGAAGTTCAGGCCCTTCTCGAACTCCGAGTAGTTGATGCTCACGTACGGCACAACTCGCGATTGAATCGTCTTGGCAAAGGTCACATAGTAGGCTTGCGGGCCCTTCGGAGTGCCAATGCGGTCACTCGAGGTCCCAAGGTTGATTAAGGGCATCCGCTCCGTTTCTTCCTGAATCATGTAGTTCGCAAGCGGATTGACTTCCCCCGCAAGCGGGTTGTACTCAAGACCAATGGACAGCTTACGATCCACCCGATACATCAGGGTCGTGCGATAGCGAGCCCGCGGCGCATCGATATCTGCGAAGCGCGCTGAGTAAGTCCACCGATAGTTATAGTCCCCCGAACTGAGGAACCCGCCCTCCCCGGGTCACCCAGTTCACGTGGGAACAGAGACGGGAGGACGAATCGGGACCTGATTCTCCTTCGATTCTTGGGCCAACAATTGCTGAGCGGCAAGGAAAAGGAGGGTGCAACCCAAAAACTTTTGCATTAGCAGCAATCGCAGTTCGGGCAATTTGTCGGGCAAGGGCAATTGCCATTCGCGCAACACGGGCACTTGCACACGCCATCTTGGCAAGGGGGGCACGCACATTTTCCGTTTGCGCAGCAGGGACACGTTGTTTCTTCGTTCATTTCTTTGAGTCTTCCGATCGGTCGAGTTGGCCGGGGCCAAGAATGCAGACGCCGTGTTGGCGGAGAGAAATTCGTTCTTTCACGCGCGCGAGGTCACGGCTCAGGCGGCGATCAGCCTTGAGAGAATCCGCGCTCTGATCCATGATTGCTTGGACCAGCTGGGTACTTTCTTCGGTGAGATGGTACGAGACCATTTTGTGGCGACGGGTGGTCTCCACCAGTCCCGCTTGGCGAATGATTTGGAGATGCGAGCTGAGCGTGGATTGTCCCATTTCGAGAGCGTCCACCATCTCACAGCCGCAGAGATCCGACTGGAGCAGCGCGTAAAGGATGCGAATCCTCGTGGGGTCCGCCAACGCCTTGCCCAGAAGCACCACGTCATTCATGTCATATCATGATACCACGATATGACGATTGATAATCCTACAGGCTATCTTCCCCGGATTTTTGGCATACTCCAACCCATGACATTCGCGCCCTCAATGCTGCTGACGCTTTTGCTCCAACCCGTCGGTTCTCCCTTTACCGACGACGCCCCGACCATCGTCGGCACCGGCTACCGGTTCACCGAGGGTCCGGCTTGGGTCGAAGGGCGCTTCATTTTCTGCGACATGAGCGGCGACACTGTTTACAGTTGGAGCGGCAAGGCGGGCGAAGCCCCGAAGTCCATTCGCACCCCCTCCGGCCGAGCGGTGGGCACCGCGGCCATCAAGGGCGGCATGGTGCAGGTCGAAACTTCAGGGCGACGTCTCATCAAGTGGCATCCCGATAAGCCAGAACCCGTCACCACGTTCGCGGAGAAGTTCGACGGCAAGAAACTTGGCGGCATGAATGACTTGGCCGGCCATCCCAACGGTTCCGTTTATGTGACCCACGCCGACTGGTTCCTTCGCCCCGGCGACAAGGAGTTCGAACATTCCGGCGTGATGCGCGTGGACACCAAGGGCGCTGTGACGATGATTTGCGACGGCCTTGCGCGACCAAACGGCATCTGCTTTAGCCCCAAAGGCGACGTGGCTTACGTGACCGAATACTCTGCGGGCCGGATTCTGGCCTTTGACGTCGAGAAGAACGGCGCGTTTAAGAATCAAAGAGTCTTTGCCGATCTTAATCAGCTAGCCGCCGCGCGAGATATGACCGCGAAGGGCGGAGCGGACGGTATTCGCACCGATCGACGCGGAAATGTGTTTTCCACCGGTCCCGGCGGCATTTGGGTTCTATCTCCGAAGGGTGAATTCCTCTCGCAGCTCCCCATGGGGGCGACCAATCTGGCGTTTGGTGGCAAGGACGGGACCATGCTTCTTTTCACCACTGGGCGTGGCGTGGCCAGCATTGGGGTCAAGCGGTAATCCATGGCGCTATTTGTTTGCGAACATCCGCTGTCTCGCCATTTGCTAACGCAGTTACGCGATAAAACGACTTCTCCCGAGCGGTTCCGTCGTGTGTCTCGCCTGCTCTCAAATCTCTTATTGCTAGAGGCTACCAAGGACCTTAAGCTGAAGGAGATTGAGATTTCAACGCCGTTAGAGACGATGTACGATGCCACACTTGCCGAAGGGCTGGCGGTTGTCCCGGTGCTCAGAGCGGGCCTCAGCATGCTTGAATCGGCGCTCACTCTCTTCCCCGACGTTGCCGTCGGCTACGTGGGTCTCGAGAGAAACGAAGAAACGGCCGTCGCGCATAGCTACTATTGCAAACTGCCCTCGCTACCGGGCCGCCTAACGCTTTGCCTGGACCCGATGCTCGCTACCGGCGGTAGTGCCTCCCAGGCCATTGACGTTCTTAAAAAAAATGGCGCGGACCGCATCAAGATGGTCAGTGTCATTTCGGCGCCCGAAGGGGTGGCTCGCCTGCAATCCGATCACCCGGACGTGCCGATCTTTACTGCCGCGGTTGACCGCGAACTAAGCCCTGAGCGTTACATCATGCCCGGCCTTGGCGACTTTGGCGACCGGTTGTACGGAACAATGTAAAACCCCCTTCGACAAATATGGAAAAACGGGTGCCGTAGAATTCCGCGAGCGCATCCCCTCCGCCCTAAGGGGCACCTCCGCTTCAAGAGGGGAGGATCAGTTGTGCGCCAAAGGGTGCAGACGGGCGCGGGCTTTCCGCAAACGATCCTCCCCATTTTTGCAGAAAAAGGGGAGGTGGCCGGTAGGCCGGAGGGGTTCCGCAGGCGGGAATCTTAAGATTTAGTTCTTGGCAACTGCGTACTTTGCGGGGTCCTTGTCGAACATCG
Source organism: Chthonomonas sp. (assembly GCA_031425375.1). Lineage (GTDB taxonomy): Bacteria > Armatimonadota > Fimbriimonadia > Fimbriimonadales > Fimbriimonadaceae > JAFLBD01. The sequence continues at coordinate 211,357 of JANPJF010000006.1, forward strand.
GAGGGCAGGACTTGCAGCAGAAGGTGTAAGTCACGCCGTCCTTGGTGGTCTTCGGCATTTCGGCCTCTTGCTCCTTGCTGATCGTCTGCTTCATCACCACGCAATAGGCTTCGCCAGCAGCGTTGCGCACGACGTTGTCGCTGGCCACGGTCACGCCCTCAGGCAGGGCGTTCTGCGAGGTGGTGGCGGACTCGGCTGGCTTGTCTGCGGGGGCGGTTTCGGAGGGGGCGGAGGAGCACCCGGCGAGGATGATTCCGGCGCATACGACGAATAGGGAGAGCACTTTCATAGCTCCCTTATTGTACGTTGCCAGATGGCTCATCGTGATACACTGGATTTGGCTCAGATGGATAGTTTTCCCGAAGATCGTCACGAACTCACCGGCAGTCTCATTTCGATGGAATTTGGGCAAGGCGGTCGCATCGTCCAGCTTTGGGCTGCCGACCCTTCACTGCCCGAAGAAGGAGAGGAGTTTCAGTTCATCTTGCCACCGCTTCCCTTCGGTGAAGAAAACGCGGAAGACCTGTATCCAGGCACGATTCTGATCGGCGCGCGTACGAGCCCCGACGAGCCCTGGATTTTCGCCCGAAATTCCAATGCGCAGGGCCTGTTCCCTTTTGATGAAGAGATTGGCTTCGACGGCTCCGGAGTTTCCTTCGAGTACGAACTGCCGCTGATCCCCGAAATTCAGGCCATCGGTAAGTTCTATGAAGTCCCCGGCCCTTTCCCCCAGATTGTGTGGGAAGTCGAGATTCGGAATCGAGGGAAGATCTCGGTGGAGGTAGGCGAGCTGGGCTTTCCGCTCGCGCTGAACACTTTTTACGATGGCTTCGGCTGGAATGATGAGCAACTCAAAAAGCTCTGGAATTCGCGGCTATACGTGCACAAATACATCGGTGGCGCGGCGAGTTACGTTTATGCGCAAAGGATGACCAGCGAGCCGCCGGGGCTGCTGATCTTCCCCGGCGACGATCGAGGTTGGGAGTTTTACGGGTCGGTGCAGTCGAGTCTCTCCACACCCCACCAATGGGAGGGGATCCCGGTGGTGTACGCCTACAGCCGCGCAACGATTGAGCGCGAGGGCTGGCCGGGCTGGTGGAATGAGCACACGTCGTTGATTCTTGAACCGGGCGATTCGCGCAAGTTCGAGCTACGCTTTGTTCCCGCCGATCGCGACCGGGTGGACGGCGTCATGGCCATCATGGCGGCGTGCAAACGGCCGGCCATTCGGCTTCTTCCCGGTGCGGTAGCGCCGGTTGATGTGGGTATCGCGATCGAAGTCTCGGGCGCGGTGCCGTCGCGCTGGTTCGTCAGCCGCGAGGCGGAAATTCAAACCGATGCCGACGACTCGGGTGGCTTTTGTTTCATCAAACCGAGAGAACCGGGACGAATCAGGGTTTCCTTTGAGGACAGCACGGGACGCCTTAGCCACTTGCATCTGATGTTCACCGAGCCGATTGATCAGCTCATTAAGAAACGGGCCAGCTATATTCTGAATCACCAGCGCGTTGTCGACCCCGAATCGCCTCTGCACCACGCGTTCGTGTTGACGAACTGCGTGAAAGACGAGCGAGTGACCGAGGGGGAGGAATATGTGGGTGCCAGCGGAATCGAATGCGCCTTTGCCGACGCACTCTTTCTGGCCGAGAAGAACACGATCTATCCTGAGCGCGCCGAGATCGCCGCGCTGGATGCGTTTATTCAAGATTTCCTGCTCGATGATCTCCAAAACCCAGGCGATATGAGTGTGGGAAGCGTGCTGGGTGAGGGTGGCGCAGTGGGCTCGTATGCGGGGCGTCCGCTAACCTATCCGTCGATCTTCAGCCTCTACCACGCCATGTACAGAATTGCCAACACCTACGGCGAAACGAAGCATAAGCCGGAGGAATACTTGCAACGATCTGCCGCTACGGCAATGGCAATGTTCAAGTTCGGATGGCGGCATTACGTGCGCACCGTCGGGATCTTGGGCTACGCACGCATCTACGACATCATTGACGACCTTGAGGCGGCTGGACTACAAGATTGGGTTGAAAAGCTAGAGCCTTTCATCACCGCCAAGGCGGAGGAGTTGGTGAAGTTGCAATACCCCTACGCTGGCGAGTCCGTCCTGGACACGGGTGGATTTGAAGAGGTTTTTGGAGCGGCTCTAGAGTTGAATGACGACGAGCACCTCGAGCGCACAATGCGCTGCGCCTTCGCCGCGCGGTCCCTCGCGCCGAGCTGGTGGTGGTACGGCAGCGACAAGCGAAGTTGGGACGGCGCGGACTCCACTCCGCTGGAGGCCTTGCTCGACCGTGGCGAAGCATGCCTGGCCCACACCACCATCCCCAACGCCCTGATTTTCTTCCAGGCGCTGGACCGCGACTACCTGGCCCTGCCAGATGTCTACATGCGGCTCGCGTTCGGCGGGATGCTGGGGCCATGGGCCCTCGTGCGAAACGATGGCGCAGCCAGCATGACCTACTGCCCGGACTTAAGTAGCAAACATTTCGGCTATAACGCTTTCACGGGCGCGAGCGGATTGGGTTACTTTCACTATCTGCGCGGGGTTGGGGCTTACGTGTTGCCTAGCGGCGAACTGGGTACGTACACCTTCGGCTGCCACTATGAGTCCGACGGTGGCATGCACAAAGTTCGGCCTTGGGACGGAGTTGGGCGCAGGGTCGTTCTCCGCCAGATAGGAGCGGAATTCGAGGTGTCGTTTGGTCGCATTATGGAAGTTTCGCTGGACCATAGAAAGCGTAGCTTCACCATTCAAGTCCAAAACCCGAGCGATAAAGCGGTCGCTTGCCGCTTGCGGGTGAAAGGCATGTGGGGAAGTCAGCTCATGATCGCGGGCAAACTTTATGATGCGGTTGAGGGAGCGGTAGAGGCAAGTGTTGTCATTCCCGCGCTCCAATTGACGACCATCGAAGGTAAGGTGACATTGTGAACGAAGCTCCTCAGTGGTGGTTGGTGGTCTCCGGACTGTTTTTCGGTCTGGGGATCGTGTTTTACATTGCGCTCATTGTGCTCCTGCTGAGTCTGGTTTCCTTGGTCAAAAAGCTGTCAGCCCAAATCCAGGACTTGATGAAAAAGATTGACGGAATCACCGTTAAGGTGGACAGCTTGGTCGTGTCAGTTAAAAATGTAACCGATAAGGTGGGCGCTCAAGCAACTGGGGCAGCCACGAATATCAATGCGCTGACTCGCGGGATTTCCGAGAAGGCGGACTACGTTTCGATCGCGTTCATGGTCTTTGGCGCGGTTCGAAGCTTCCTGGACGGGCGAAAGGCCATCAAGCGCTAATCTTTGATGGGAACCTTGCTAGCATAAGCCTCGATCGCACGGCTCACGTTTGACGCGCGCTTCGGGGGGAGACCCGCCAGGAGCTCTGACGCCTTGGTGGTGTCCATTCCGGCCATCACCAGTGCGAGGTCGGTATCGCTCCAATCGACGACAATCTTAATCAGTTGGGCGGGCTCCATGCCGTTCCACACCTCCGCAACCGCTGCGGCTCCCTTCACCGGGTCGTCCACATGGGTCGGGCGGAGCTGCGGAGTTGGTTTGGGCTTTGATTTGGGCCTCGGCTTGACCGACGCAACCTTACTGTCCTTCCCTTCGCCATACATCTTGTTCGCGCCCTCTCCGTACATTTTCGCCGCGCTTAGCTTTGCCTTGGGGGTGATGCCTGGCACCTTCAGAAGGCCAGTTACCGCCGCACCGTAGAAGCCACCTCCGCCGAGAACCAGGAGGACGGGAACCGCGATCATCAATCCATTTTTACCGGGCATTTGGGTTCATCCCTCCCGCCAATAAGCTGTATCGCTGCTGAACTTTGGCCACGTAATTCTGGGTTTCTCGAAACGGCGGAATACCTCCGTATTTGCTCACGTTCCCCGGCCCGGCGTTGTAAGCTGCCAGAGCGGTAGGCAGGTCGCCGAACTTGTCTAGCATTTGTCGCAGATACTTGGCTCCACCGCGCAGATTTTGCTCCAGATCAAACGGGTCGGTCACACCAAGTGATCGTGCAGTGCCCGGCATCAGTTGTGTCAACCCTTTTGCACCAACCGCAGATACCGCGTGGGGATTGAAGTTACTCTCCACGCTAACCAAAGCCTCAAGCAAGCTCGGCTCGACGCCTTCTTCAGTCGCGATTTTAGCGATCATCGGGCGGATGTCTCCTCCCGCTGTCGCGAGTGGAGTCAGCCCGCCCAGCATAGGCCGCAAGGGTGAAACCTCGCCGCCCCCCTTGCTAATTTCCCCTTGAAGAACTGCCCCGAAATCCGCACTCGGAATGCCTCCGGGAACTCCCTCCGGCTGAAAAATTTGGCGAGGAGTTTTGCGGACGTTAAGCTGAGACGCCATACGCTTCTCAATCTCGTTCATCCGTTGCAAAATAGCCTCCGGTCCCTTTAGTCCAACTTTCATGCTACTTTCTTCCTCATCGTTGCCCACTCGTCCAGTTCGTTTTGTTCGAAACGGGCAACTTCCAGCAAGTGTTCTTGCAGTTGCCTTGCTCGCATCTTTTCGAGCGCCTCTGCCTCCTGGCGTCGCTCGATCCACACCTGCATCGCATGCTCTTCCTCTTGCAGTAAGATTTCGAGCGCAACTTGGAATTGATGCTGCTGATTGTCTAGGTTATCGACCCAAGATTGCAGTGACAATCGGGAAGGTAGGTCGTTGGCCGGGCCTCGCAGATTTTCCTTCCTAACTTGCTCAACTTCGCGAATCTGGTCGTCCATTTCGAACCGCCGCTGCTGAGCCTCGATGTACAAGTTTCGCGCCTGATCCCGTTCTTCTTGTCGGTACTTCAGTACGCTTTCTAATCGAAACTTGAACTTACGCATTGACGATCTCCTTCAAGCCGTTCACCGTATCGGTGTAAGAATTGCCGTCAGCCTTGTCTTGCCTCAAGAACGCGTTGAGACCGTCCCACTTGTTGAGCGCTTCGTCGCTCAGCGGCTTGCTACCGGGCTTGTAAGCGCCAATGCTGACGAGGTCTTCGATGTCGGAGTATGCGGCCAGCAACTCTCGCAACTTCCCGGCACCTCGCACATGCTCCTCATCGGTCACCATCGGCATGACGCGGCTCAGAGAGTTGAGCACGTCGATCGGAGGATAATGCCCCCGACTGGTGAGCTTTCTATTGAGCACGATGTGCCCGTCAAGAATCGACCTGGCCGCGTCGGCAATGGGCTCGCTGGTATCATCCCCGTCCACCAGCACGGTGTATATGGCGGTGATAGCGCCCTTCGGTCCGCAACCGGCACGCTCCATCAGGCGAGGGAGACGAGCGAAGACGCTCGGCGTGTAGCCCTTGGTGCTGGGCGGTTCGCCAACCGCGAGGCCGACCTCGCGTTGCGCCATGGCAAATCGAGTTACGGAGTCCATCATTAGGAGGACATTCAAGCCTTGGTCGCGGTAATACTCGGCGATCGACGTGGCGGTGAGGGCCGCCTTGATACGGACCAAAGCAGGCTCATCGGAAGTAGCGCAAATGACGACGCTCTTGCTGAGTGCATCGCCCAAGTCGTACTCCATGAACTCTCGCACTTCACGACCTCGTTCCCCAACCAGGCAGATCACGTTGACGTCAGCCGAGCAGTTGCGGGCGATCATTCCCAACAGCGTGCTCTTCCCCACGCCCGATCCGGCGAAGATGCCCATCCGCTGACCAATTCCCATCGTCAAAACGCCGTCAATTGCCCGCACCCCGGTCTCAAAGGGACTCTCGATCATCTGGCGTTCGAGGGCATTAGGTGCCATGCTCTCAATTGGGTAGCGGAAACTCGTCTCAAGCGACCCTTTGCCGTCCATCGGCTCCCCAAGTCCATTCAAAACTCGCCCGAGAAGCGAGGGGCCGACTGGCACACTGAGGCACCGCCCCGCCGCGCGAACCAAGCAACCCGACCTGACGCCTTCCATCTGACCCAGCGGCATCAAAAGCGTCCGGTGGTCTCGAAATCCAACGACCTCTGCCGGGAGCCAAACGCCCGGGGAGGTCTCAATCCAACAAAGGTCACCGACGCGCGACGCTGGGCCGTCAGACTCGATCACGAGGCCAACGACCTGGGCTACGCAACCCATCGGCTGGCGAACTGGATTAGTGCGCAGCCGATTCGCCATCTCTGCGAAGTTGGGACCGCGCTCGGGAACGGAAATCATGGTCATGCTGCCTCCCCGTCGAGGAGGGTGAGTGTGGTCCGAATCGTGGCGTCCACCACCCCATGGTCTGACTCGACAATGCACCCGCTCACGATCGATGGATCGTCAACGACCTCAATGTTTTGCAAGCCATTGAAGGCATGAAGAATCTCGTCGCGGTGCTTCTGCACCAGCGCCGAATCGAATGGGTTGAGGCGCACCTTCACTGATCGCGACTGAGAAACGTCTGAGATCGCCGCCCGAACAATCGAAACAACCGCCTCATGATTGAGCTGGAGCTCAGCCTGCAGAATGCGCTCCACGACGTCGCTGCCGACGGTCGTCAACTCGATTTCCGCTTGCTGATAGAACTGCTCCGTCGCAGAGCTGAGTCGTTGCATTGCTTGCTCTAGCTCGGACCGGAGGCTACTGAGCTCCGCCTGCAGCTCCATCTCAAATTGTTGAAACGCCGCAACGCGTCCTAGTTCGAGGCCCTTGATTCGCCCCGCCTCTACCCCCTCTAAATGACCCTCCGCAAATCCGGCCGCCTTCGCTTCGGCGCGCAACAGTTCAGCTTCTTTCCTGAGTTCCTCCCGCGGGTCGTATTTGATGCGCCCGCGTGCCGCGTCAAGCTGCTCGCTCGGTACCGAATCAAACACCGAGCCGCCGAGGGCCAATTCTGGGGAGCGGATGATCCGCTTAAACAAGCACATCCTCTTCACCTCGGCCAATTTGGATTTCGCCGGCTTCCTCCAACCTTCGGATCACCGCCACAAACTTCTGCTGAGCCTCTTCGACCACCCTAAGCTTGACTGGGCCCATGAACTCCATGTCTTCCTTAAGCATGTTCACCGCACGCTCAGACATGTTCTTGTAGATCTTCTCCTGGACTTCCTGCGAAACGCCCTTGAGCGCGGTGCCAAGATCCTTCACGTCAATCTCTTTAAGCACGGCTTGGATCGCTCGGTCATCCAGCGTCACGATGTCCTCGAAGACGAACATCATGTTCTTGATCGTCTCGGCGAGCTCGGGGTTGGACTCACAGAGATTGTCAATGATGAGCCGTTCGGTGGATCGATCAACCCGGTTCAACAGATCGACCAGCATTTTGGGGCCGCCTGCCTTCGTCATTTCGGTGTTGATCAAACTCGAAACCTTCTTCTCAAGTACCTGCTCCACGCGGCGAATCACCTCTGGCGGAGTTTGCTCCATCATCGCAATGCGCTCCGCAACTTCAGCGCGAAGTTCCGGGCTTAGCTTGCTCAGGATCGAAGCCGCTTGATTCATTGGCATATAGGCCAAGATCAGCGCGATGGTCTGAGGATGCTCGTCTTGAATGAAGCTCAAAACCTGAGCGGGGTCGGCGCGCTTTAAGAATTCGAATGGCACGACCTGCATGGCATTCATGATCTTACGGAGCATCATCTCCGCCTTGTCATTGCCCAGGGCGGCTTCGAGCATCTTCTTCGCTTGGTCCATACCGCCTTCGGAGATGTACTCCTGGGCCGTCGCCATGTGGTGGAATTCGCTGATGATCTGCTCACGCATCTCGGTCGTCACTTTTTCGAGTCGGGCGATCTCCAGCGCAAGCATTTCGATCTCCTCCTCGCTCAGTTGACCGATCACCAGCGAGGCGGCTTCTGCCCCCAAAAGGGTGAGCATGATGGCCGCCTTGCGGCGTGAACCAACTTCAGTTGTAACTTTTCTCATCGTCGTTCCTCCAAAATCCAAGTCTTGATCAGCTTCGCCACGGCATCAGGTTTATTCAGGGCCATCTTGCGAATCTGTTCCAGCGGTACGTTCACCCGGTCCGGGATATCTTCGATTGGGATTTGGGCGTGCGAGGAAGCCGCCAGAGCGTGCAACGCCTGAGCGAGTTCGCCGCCTTCGATCGCGATCACCTGTTCCCCACGCTCGTTTTGGGTGAGCTGACCAGAACCGGCGGGCATTGCTTCAAACGCGGTTGCGGGCAGCGACATGGTGCCGCCACTCGGCAGGGCCACATCCACTTGGTCCAGCATTGACAGCGCGGCTGGTCGGGGCGGGGCGGTCTTGCTAATGGACTTCATCACCAAGAATCCCACCACGAGCAACGCGGCGATCGGCAAGAGGCTGATCAACTGCTGGTTTCGGTCACGAGCCGCCGCAGCGGCCGATGCGGTTTCCACCGCCGCCACTGTCTTCGTGTCAAAGGCGGTCGAGGTCACGCTGGCCTGAAACTTCTCGGGCTGCTGCGAGAGAGGGCCCAGGTAACTCTGAACATAAGATTCGACCGGTGCAGGATCGGCGATGGCGGTGCTGTTCACGAGCACGCTCAGGGTCATGCCTTCCAGAACTCCCGCGCTTCGCTGAATGGATCGCTGCGTCTCGTTGATTTCGTAAACTTCGCTCTTGGTCGTACCCGTGTAATTCTTCTTTTCTTGACCCGTCATGTCAACCGGAGCTTGTACATTCGATGTTGCCCCTGCCGCGCCTTCCATCGAGCCTCCTCCCGCGTCCCCCATCTTCTCGGAAGTCTCTTCCTTGGTAATCGGTTTCGCGCTTGGACCACGTTCGATACTCGTCTCGCTGATCTTGTCAAAGTTGAGGGTGAGCACCGGGATCGACACAATCGTGTTTCCGGGGCCGAAGGCGGCGTCGAGCTTTCGTTGAAGATCCTGCTCCCGGCGGCGGGCTTCCTCGATTTCAGCCGCGACCTTGCGATCGGCGCTGGCTGTAACGCCGGTCGCTTCCTGACCATCATAAAGTGTTTGCCCTCGTTCGTTGACCAAGCTGATGTTCTCGGCGCCGAGCCCAGCAACGCCGAACTGGACCAATCGCACAATCGCTACCGCTTGGTCGGGGCCGAGGCGGCTTCCGCCGTCTTCGGTGACGATAATCGAAGCGCTCGCCGGTTTGGCTTCGCGAGCGAATGGGGAGTTGTCGGAAAGTGTGAGGTGGACGCGAGCGCTGGCAATCCCGCTCATCAATTGAATGGAGTTCGCGATTTCGCCCTCGATGGCGGCCTTGATCTTCTCCTTCTCAACTTCGGGCGAGATCATGGGATTCATGACATCGAGCGCGCCGTAGCCGAGGTTTCCAGAGCTCGGAAGCTTCTTGGCAACGGCCAAACGGGCGCGGGCTTCATTCACCTTGTTAGAGGGGACAAGCACGTTGCCGTTGGCGTCGTATTCGGCGCTGATGCCGAGTTTGTTCAGCTCCTGGACGACCATTCCTTGATCGGAGGGGTTCAAACCACCGAAAAGCAAGCTCATGTTGGGGCGACCGGCGAAAAACACCGCTCCCACCACCATCAGCGCGAGGAAGGCTCCGCCGAGTAGCCACATTGGCCGCTGACTCTTTTCCAGCCCCAGCCACCAATCTCTTAATCGTTCAACAAGTGATCCCATTTAGCGCATCAATCCTTTGATGTCGCCGGTTCATTAGATTTGCGTCCTCATCACTTCTTGGTAGGCTTCAAGTACCTTGTTGCGCACCTGCATGGTGAGCTGCATCGCGATACTTGCGCGTTCCATTGTGATCATGAGGTCGTCTACATCCACCGGCTGACCCGCCATGAGGGCGCTTTGCTTTTCGCGGCTTTCTAGCTGCGAAGCATTCACGTCCTTCAGGGCGTCCGTCAGTAACTCTCCAAAGTCTCCGCCCGCCCCTTTCGTCTCTTGTTTCGAAAGGTGCTCTTGAAGCTTTAGATTTGCCGTTGCATTGTCGATGCGCATGGATGTTGGTTGGTTGGTTAGGGTAGGTTAGGTTTGGTTAGGGTGGCTCGGGTGGCTCAGGAGCATCCGAACGATCCGGACAAACCCCAACAACCCTAGCCAAAAGCTTTAGCGCTATGCCCCCTTCCCGATCCCCAAAGCAGCATTCATCATCTGCTTGGCGGTGTTGAAGGCGGCGAGGTTGGCTTCGTAGGCTCGGCTGGCGCCGATCATGTCCACCATCTCGTACACGGGGTTAATATTGGTATAGGTCACCCAGCCGTTGATGGCGTTCGGGTTTCCGGGGTCGTACTCTCGTCGAAGCGGGGAGCGGTCGGGTTGGATCTCCGCGATCTCCACACCGTCTTCGTTGGCGCGGAGCACCACGCTTTGCCGGCGGATTTCGGGTTGACCGGGGGTCTGCACGGTGTTCGCGTTCGCGATGTTTCCGCTGATGATGTCCATCCGGAATCGCTCCGCGGTCATTCCGCTAGAGCTCACTCGCATTGAGCTACCGATGTTCATTTAAGTTTATTGTCCCCCCCGGATCACGTTGCGCAAGCCGCTGAAATAGCGGGTGGTCATGTCCGTCATGAGGCGGTAGCGAAATTCGGTTTCGGCCATCGCGGCGACTTCGCTTTCGAGGTCCACGCTATTGCCATCGCGGCGGATCGAACCCGACGAGACCTTGATCTCGCTGTCCGGATGAAGCCGATTTCCCTTGAGTTTGCCTTCGGCGGTTTCGAGAGCAATGCCGAAGTCAATGTCGCGGCGCTTGTATCCGGGCGTGTTGACATTGGCCATGTTTTGCGACACCAAAGCGTGCCGCAGGCTGGCCTGCTTCATTGACCGGTTCAAGTTACCGAGGTGCGGTCCAAATAATCCTTCTAATATCTGCACGGGCGTATCTCCGTCCGCGCGTCCTTGCGTGGTGACTCACCAATCCTTGGTTCGTCGAACCCGCATTAATAGCTGGGCTCAATTGGAGATATCGGCGCATGCCCGGATTTCTTTAGGCAATATTTGCCGGATGGGACCCGGTAGTGGCGAAATCACCTGATTCCCAGGGTATCGCCACGCTTTGGCCAAGTGCTTTCGTCCAGCACCCACATCGAAATTCCCAGTGCCCCTATTGGAAATCCCAATACCGATATCAGAACTTCCAAGACCGGTATTGGATTTTCCAAGATCTGCGTTGGGATTTCCAAGACCGGATTGGGAAGAAATCTCGGGGCAAAACACTTTTCCGACATCGATAAGGGGTTTTTACTTTGATTCATGGAACAATTCTTTTGACCCAAGGAAAGAGACCATGACCCAGAAATTTAAGTTCGTCATTCCAGGCACCGACACCGGCGCCAACGCCAAGTTCACCCAGTTTCGCGTCGGATTTCTGGCCAATGCCGGGGCGCTTAATTTCGACGCAGCCGCGATGGACCAAGTGATCGCAGCGCAAACCGACTTCAACACGGCCCTGCTGGCCGCCGAGAGCGCGAAAACCATTGCCGCCAACGCGGTGACGACCAAAGACAACGCCCGCCGAAGCTCGACCACCGACATTCGCCTTTGGGCGCAGCGCTGCATCAACAACACGGAAGCCACTCCCGCCATTCTAGCGTCCATGGGGATCGAGCCAGTCGCTACGCCCAGCAGTGCGTTGAATCCGCCGACTGAGCTCAGCGCGGCACCCAATGCCAACGGAACTTGTCTCTTGCGATACAAGTCGAACGGCAATCGAAGCGGCACCACCTACGTGCTCGAACAAAGCGTGAACGGTGCCCCTTGGGCCTGGCTGGGGAGCACTACCAAACTGCGCTTTACAGACGGCGGCGCGCTTCCGGGGGTCCCCAAGCTCTACCGAGTGCGCGCCCAGCGCAGTAACGTCACTACCGCCCCCTCCGCCGAAGCGTCGATTTATGGCGGCGAAGAATTGGTCGAGCTGAAAGTAGCGGCCTAAGCCTTCCCAATCATCGGAGGAACAGTGCCCCATCGCCCCCGGCTATGGGGCACGATTTTGGGAGGGCGGCGCGCTTTATCTGTCATTGGCGTACTCCCGGAGTGAACGACCACCGGGAGTGAACGACGCGCCTACTACTCCTTCTCTTCATCCTCCGGCTCGTCCAAGACGTGGCCCGGGGTGATTTTGTTGAGTCGTACGGGCTCCGCGGGAGCTTCGACCGCCAGCGGCCGGACCGGGCGCTGATCGAAGCCGCCGGTGACCGCCTTTTCCTTGACGTGGGCCTGCTCGGCACGCTCCTCCGAGCCCGGCATAACCGGCCACAGCGAGGAACCCGCGTGATGGCTGTTGACAAACTCGTTCCAGACCTGGAAATACACGTCCCGCGTCTGCTCCGCGATGCCCGCCCAGTTGAAATCTAGATACAACCGCGCCCGAGCCATCTTTTTCATGCGCTCCGCCTTCTTGGGGTCGTGCAAAACGTTCAGCACCGCCCACGCCAATGACTGTCCGTCGCCGGTGAAGAAGTTCGTACCGGTGACATTGTGGACGCACACCTCTTTGAGTCCGCCGGCGTCGCTGGTAACGACCGCTGCTCCCGCCGCCATCCCCTCCAATGCCACGATTCCAAACGGTTCGTAGAGACTCGGGAACACCGCGACATCCGCGCAACGGAAAAGCTGATGCAGCGACCGGTTCGCCATGAAGCCGGTGAAGAGCACTTTATCTTGTAGCCCATACCAGCGAACGAACTTCTCGAATCGCTCCCGATTGCCGCCGCCCACGATGACAAATTTCGTATTTGGCTCGACCGCGAGGATCGTGCTCGCGCTATTCAGGAGAAGCTGAATCCCCTTCTCGCGCACGAACCGCCCGACGTACATCACGATCTTCTCTTTTGGAAGTGCCAGCTTGTTGCGCCATGCCATCCGGTCGGTTTCGGACCATTCAAATTCAAACTTCGGTGCTTCGACTCCGTTGAAGATGACATCAACCTTGTCGCCCGGCACCGAGAACGACCGCTCGACCTGCCCCTTCATGAAGTCGGAACAAACGATCACCCGCCACGCTTCGTAGGTCAGCCAATACTCCATCTCGTGGATGTACTTTTGCATCGGCGTGAAGATGCCGCCGTTACGCCCTTCCTCGGTGGCGTGGACCGTGGCGACGACCGGAAGTTGGTATTCGTACTTCAATTCCCGCGCCGATTCGAGCGAAAGCCAGTCGTGAGCGTGGAAGATGGTCGGCTGACCGCCAGGACGCCAGTCTTCGAGCAATCGCCGGACTCTGAGGTCGGTCGCTTTATTCAGAAGCTGAATTTCATGGACAAAATTGTCCGGCTCCTTCTCCAGGTGGACACGATGGACATGGACCCCGCTCGGCTCAATCTCCTCGTCAGGGGCGAGCGCGGTGTTCTTGGTCACGACATGAACCTCGATACCGAGTTTCACGAGTTCCTTGGAGAGATCGTAGACGTGGGGGCTGATTCCGCCAACAATCCGCGGAGGGTATTCCCAAGACAGCATCACCACGCGTAGCACGGCTCATTTTAGCCAACTGCCGCGCCCATAATCTGGGACATGGACGAAGCTTCAGCGAGAGTGGTGGAAACCGCGAAGCGCAAATTGGGAATGGGAGACGGGGAGGGAGCCGTGTCCTTGTTACGCGGCGCCCTTTCTCGCACCCCCAATGACCCTGCGGTTAAGCTCGTGCTCGGACAAATTTTAATCGAGCTTGGAAAGCCTGCCGAGGCGATCATCGAGCTCACGGCGGCACTGGAAATCGATAAGTCTTCGGTCTCGGCGGCGTCTGCATTAGCTCTGGCGCTCCATCAAACCGGCGAGACCCTGGCCGCGCATGCGGTATTGCTTCCGTTTATCACGGCTCATTTCGCCTCCTACGACGCGTATCTGAATTTTTCTCAAGTTTGTCTTGCCCTTGATCTGGGAAAGGAAGGAGCGCAGGCCGCGCGAAGGGCACTCGCTCTCGAGCCCAACTCCGCGGCGGCAGCAATAAACCTGTTTCTGTGCAACCGAACAGCAGATGACTTACAAGCGTGGCGCGAATTGTATGAAACCGCACTCGCACAGCCTGGCCTAGCTACTCTAAAGGCGGCAGCCGCGGAATCGCTCTACCTCTCCCGTCTCACCGAAGCCGAGGTAACCGCCGTCCACCAAGAGGTCGGAGACCGCCTCGCGAAGAACATCGCGCCAACTAGGCGCCACTCCGGTTCACGCGACCCGGAGCGACCTCTCAAGGTCGGATTCATTTCCCCCGACTTCCGTAGCCACCCCGTTGCGTCATTTGCGCTGAGCTTCTTAAATCATTGGAACGCTGAGCAGCTCCCTCCGACCTTTTACTCCCTGAACCCTCTGGAGGACGAGGTCACCGAGCGCTTCAAAGCGATGGGTCGTTGGCGTCCCTCGGCGGGTCAAAAGGCAACGGCGCTCGCATCGCAAATCATGGCCGACGGCATCGACGTCCTGGTTGACCTCGCGGGATACACCGTGGGCGGCAGACCGGAAATTCTCGCCATGCGCCCATCCCCAGTGGTCATATCTGCTATCGGCTACCCAGCCTCATTGCATCTGGAGCGGCTCGACGGCGAGTTCACCGATGAAATCGCTGCTCCGAGTGGCGTGACTGATTGGGTAAATCCGATCCGGCTCCCTAATCCATTCCTGTGCTACGCCCCGGTTGAGTCGATTCCCGACATTTCGGCAGCACCGAAGGAGAGCTTCCGCTGGGGAGTTGCGTGCAACGCAAAGAAGATCAACGTTGCCAGCGTCGAGCTTTGGGCATCGGTTCTTAACGCCACCCCTGGTTCGACCTTGCATTGTGGCTGCCCCGAGTTTAGTCGAGCCTCCGAGCTCGAGCGAGTGCGGCGCCTCTTCGACGAGGCAGGTGTCTCAGACCGCTGCGTTTTCTTCACCGGCGTCCGAAACTACTCACAGTATATGACTTTGTATAACTCCCTTGACACTGTGCTAGACACCTTCCCCTTCAACGGCGCGACCACGACGATGGACGCGCTTTTGATGGGGGTGCCCGTACTCAGCCTTTCCGGTGTATCGCATCGCTCGCGGGTGGGGGCATCGTTGCTCTCCGCGTTGGGCCGGCCAGATTGGGTCGCCAACACGCCGGAGTCGCTCCTAACGAAGGCCGTGAAGGTGCACAATGCCGGCAGTCCCGACCTAACTGCCCGAAAAACTCTCCGCGAACAAGTACAGAAATCCCTCCTCATGGACGGTGTCGAGTACGCGAAGAACTTTGCGCATGAGGTTCGAAATGCCTGGCACCGCTACTGTATTTCCTAGCCGGCCATAACGTCCACTGGCGATTGGGCCAAAATAGCTCTGTGATTACCCTTGCAGACCAAGCCATCGAGCACGCGCTTCAGCTCTTCGCGAACGACCATCGCGAAAAAGCTCATGAGATGCTGGTGAAATTAGTCGAGGAAAATCCAGAAAAGGCGAAGGCGGTTCATAGCCTCGCAATGATCCTGATGAACATGGATCGGGCGAATGAGGCTCTTCCCCACCTTCTCAAATCAATCGAACTGGAACCCAATAATTCGGTTTTCTACTGCAATTTGGGCGCGTACTACACGCGGGTCAATGAACACGAACAATCTCTGATCGAGCTTTTCAAGGCGGTCGAAATCAACCCAAATTACACCGACGCGATGCTGAACATCGGGCACGTGATGAGCATGTTGGGGCGATTTGATGAAGCCATCGAATGGGCCTCGAAGGCTCACGCCATCGTGCCTCAAGACGAGCAGCTCACGATGAACCTGTACACGTACCTGCGCGATCAAGATTTTGAGCGCGGGTTTAAGTTCCTCCGCGAGGCGTTGGTGAAGTATGACCGCCCCCACTTCTGGCGAGTGGTCTGCAGCGACTCTCTTTATTCAGATCAGATCAGCGAAGAGGACGTGGATGCGGTTCACTTTGAACTTGGGCAGAAAATCGCTTCCGGACTGCCCGCCACCCGCCGCTACATCAACAAAGCCGACCCGGAACGAAAAATTCGCATTGGGTTTATGTCGAGCGACTTGCGGCGCCATTCGGTGTCGTTTTTCCTCAAAGAGTGGCTCAGCAAACTCGACAAGGGTCGGTTCGAGATTTATTGCTACCTCGCCATGGGTGCGCGTGATGACATCAGCGACATGTACGAGGAGTTCTCCACGTTCAAGGTTGTACATGCCTCAAAGATCCAGTCGCTGGTGAACGTGATTTACAACGACGGAGTCGACATTCTGTTTGATCTGAATGGTCTCACCATCGGTGGCCGACCGGACGTGCTTGCCGTCAAGCCTGCCCCGATCATCGTCTCGGCCATCGGCTACGCCCACTCCATTGGTCTTGACCGTATCGATTACCGAATCTCGGACGCAATTACCGACCCCGAGGGTAGCCAAGTTCACTACGCCGAGAAACTTGTCACCCTCGAAGGATGCTTCCTTTGCTACGGCGTGCTAGACCCACTCCCGGATGTCGCCGAGATTGAGGACCGCCCCGTCACTTTTGGCTCGTTTAATAACCACCTGAAAATCAATCCGAGCACCGTGAAACTGTGGTCCGATGTCGTAAAAGCTAACCCGGGATCGGTGCTGGTTCTCAAGGCGCTTGGGCTTCGCCACCCACCCATCCGAAAAGCGGTGCTCGGATGGTTCGATCATGAAGGCATTGCCGACCGAGTGCGAATCTTGGAGCCGCAAGACGAAGTCGTGGCCCACCAGGCCATGTATAAGGAGATTGACATCACGCTTGACACCTTCCCCTACAATGGAACTACGACCACGATGGAATCGCTACTCATGGGCGTTCCGGTCATGACCCTTCAAGGCGACGTGCACCGAAAGCGCGTCAGCAGTTCCCTCCTCATCAACGCGGGATTCCCCGAATGGGTAGCCATGACCCAAGAAGAGTTCGTTGCGCTATCCCAAAAGATGGCCGCTGATATCAAGTCCATCCGAGCCGGACGAAAAGCCCTCCGCGCGAAGGTCTTCGCATCGCCGGTCATGGACTCCGACGCCTACTCAAAAAAGATGGCAGCGTTTATGGACAAAGCATGGCGCGACTACTGCTCGACTAAGGCGTAATCCAGAATGGCGCAGCTCCCCCAGGAAGATTCTTCGTCGATGCAAAAAGTGCAGCGGCTAATGCTTTTAGGAGACTTTGCCGGGGCCATAATCCAGTGCGATAAGCTCGTTGAGGCGCATCCAGACGACGTTGTTCTTTTGCTCTTTCGGGCTAGGATTGCCGATCAGGCTCAGCACACGGCTTATGCGGAAATCTTCTTTCGACGCGCAGCGACCGCGAGCACCCTTTCCCCGCTCGGGCACCGCCACTTGGCTGCATGGCTGCAGTCTCAGGGCCGGTCAAATGATGTCCTCGCGGCGGTTGATGATGGGCTAAAGCTCTTTCCCGATGACCTTCCGCTGCTGTCTATAGGGTTCAGAGCCGGAGCAAACGACGACAACATAGCTTCCGCAATTCAGCGTCTGGAGGAACTCATACTCACTGAAGATGATGCGCAGGTGCTCTCGGATACGCTAAACCTGCTCAGCCCACTGTTCCAATCATTCGGAGAATCTGCATTCGTTGAGCGGTTGATCGGGCGCCTCGTTGAAATCGAACCCGCGAGTATTGACAACCGTCGGTGCCAAGCCTTCACGTCGCTTTACAACGATGCACTAGATCCAACAGATTTGGCGAAAATTCACTTTGAGTTTGGACAAATGGTCGAGGCCAGCATCGCGCCAAAATGGCCCCAGTTCTCCAACAATCGAAATGCGGATCGCAAGTTGCGGATCGGCTACCTCTCGCCAGATTTCAGAGCCCATGTCGTCGCAAACTTCAATCTGGGTTGGATAGAGATGCACGATCCAGATGAAGTTGAAGTAACACTGTACATAGGAAACGCCCCCGACACGGTGACCGAGCGATTCATTGCCGCGTCAGAAAAGCACCGTTTCATAAGAGACCTCTCCCCGATCGCAGTTGCGGAGAAAATCAAATCCGATAAGATCGACATCCTCGTTGACTTTGCGGGTCACACAACCGGTAGCTTGACTGCAATGCTGGCCTTACGACCCGCTCCGGTCCAGGTGTCCTATGTTGGCTATGCCGCTACGACGGGTCTCTCGCGAATCGACTATCGCATTGTTGATGGCATCACCGATCCTGAGGGAGCGGAGGAGCTGGCTAGTGAACGCCTATACCGCCTCGACCGGTGTTTCCTCGGGTACAAGCGGATCACCGAGTTGCCAGCACTAAGTAGCGCCTTACCTGACGTTCCTACCGCCGGGACGTTCAACAATCTCATTAAGGTATCCGACAGCACCCTCCGCGCCTGGGCAAGGATTCACCAATTGCACCCAGAAGCACACCTCATCACCAAATGCCACCTCCCCACCTCTGAACCCCTGAGGCTCTTCAAATTGGCCAAGATGCGCGAAGTTTTAGAGAGGGCTGGGGGGGATCCTGACCGATTCGATTTGCTACCGTTCATCCTCAGTTATGAAGAGAGCCAACTTGCGTATGGTCAGTTAGACATCGCGTTAGACCCATTCCCATACAACGGTACGACGACGACCTTCGAAGCTCTATCTATGGGCATCCCAGTTGTAACCTTACTGGGAACGGACCACCGCTCGAGGGTGAGTGCCAGTATCCTAGAGCATGTCGGCCTAAACCAATGGATTGCGAATTCGGTCGAAGAGTACGCCGAAATCGCGGCAGACTTGCTCAACAACCGAAAAGAGATTCTTGAGAAGCGCCCTGCGCTACGGGACTTGCTCCTCCAATCCGATCCCTGCAACCTTTCGGCGCATGTGACAGCTCTTGAGGATGCGTACCGCACCATGTGGCGGGACTACTGCGAGGCTAAGGCGTAATGGTTCCATTAGCGGCGTTGATGCGCCTTGTTCAGAGTTCCGGAGTTTTCGCGGCTGCAAAAGAAAGTAGTAGAGAGTTTGAAGCGGGACGGTCCGATAGGGACTTTTTGCAACTGCATGCAAAGTTGTTAGAGGCAACGGGACGGCGACCTGAAGCTATTGATATCTGCCTTCAGCTTGTTTCGTCACACCCCCACGACGCGACCCTGATCTCCGAACTAGGTGTACTCTACGAGAATTCCGGCAACTATGAGGCCGCTCTGGAACTCCATGAAAGGGCTGTCAAAGTCGAACCAACGTCCCAGCGACACGACCTCGCAGTTAGACGGTGTCAAGTTCACTTAAAGGACTTCTTTTCCGGGCTCGATGCGCTCATCGCTGCAGCAGAGGGCTGTCCAGACGACAGCGTATGCTATGAGAACTTCTACGCCGCAATGCACTTCGCCAAATCGGTTGGCGATCTTCCCAGAGCGACGCAGGTGGCCAAGCACTTGCAGACGCGGTTTGCACGAAACACGATAGCCGAGCTGCTGCTCCCGGTGCTGGCTTTGTACAGTGAAGAGGAGACCGGAGAGAGTCTTGATCTCCATCATACGACGTCCATGAAAACCCTGGACCCACGCACTCCATTCGGTCGAGGTACGTACAACTTAAATCAAAATCCAGATCGTGACCTGCGAGTCGGGTTTATCAGCGCCGATTTTCGGCGACATTCAGTGGCGCACTTCGTGCAAGCTTTGTTATCGCATTCCTCAGACTCGCGTCTACGCGTGATGGCATATATGGTTGGCACCGCAGATGACGTCACGCCATCCCTCGTGGGCGCCGCTGACCGCGCCAGGATCTTTGAAGTTACGGATGTAACTCGCATTTGTGCGCAAATTCGGGCTGACAAAATTGATGTTTTAGTTGACCTTTCGGGACCGACTTCAGCCACCATCGTCGAAATCATGCTCCGCTCGCCGGCCCCTGTTCAGATAAGTATGATTGGCTACCCCCACCACTTTGGTTCAGATCGAGTGCCTTATCACGTATCGGACTCGATTGCTGACCAATCAGCTTCGGTAGGGCGCGCCATGAAACTGCGGATGAATCGCTGCTTTCTAAACTATGTCCCGTTGGAAGGTCAACCGCCCAGCCCCATTCCGTTGAAGCAGGCGTTCGGCAGTCTAAACAACCCGTTGAAGCTGGAGCCGAGCGTCCTCGCTGCATGGAGTCAAATCCTGGGGCAGTGTCCTCACGCAAGCTTAATCCTGAAAGGCGCCAGTTACTTTGGAGAAAGCTACCGACGTGCAGGAGCGAAACGTCTGCATGAGAGCTTCGCTCGACTGGGGGTCGACCCTGAAAGGATCATCGTTCAGGATTACACTCGTGATCATGCTGAACCATTTGAAACCTATCGCGAAATCTCGGTTGCCCTTGACCCGTTTCCGTATAACGGAACAACGACTACTCTAGAGGCACTCGCCGCCGGTGTACCTGTCGTGACGCTAGAAGGGCATGATCACAGGAGTCGGGTAGGAGTCAGCGTTCTTTCCCACCTCGGAAAAAGTGAGTGGGTCACGCCAAACATCGAGGGTTATGTACAAACCGCCGTGCGTCTGATGGAGGACACCCAGACCCTCTCGCAGATTCGGGAAGATCTTCCAAGTCAGCTAAGGAAGAGCCAAATAATGGATGGGGCCAGCTATCGAGCTGAGTTCGAGAATCTAGTCCGTCAAGCATGGACTACTTGGTGCGAGAACTCTGACTAGTCCAGATAGTCCAACTCTTTAAGCATCCGAGGGTTCTGCCGCCACTCGGTTCGAACCTTCACAAATAATTCCAGGAAGACCGGTTTGCCCACGATCGCTTCAATCTCGGCCCGAGCCTCGGTGCCGATGCGCTTGAGCATCTCCCCGCGCTTGCCGATGAGGATCGCTTTCTGACCATCCTTTTCGACCACCAGAGAAACCAGAATTCGCACAACGTTTGGCTCATCGGTCCAGTCGTCAACGATTGCGGCTAAGGCGTGAGGAACCTCTTCCCGAGTCAGGCGCAAGGCCTTCTCCCGAACCAATTCCGAGGCTAGACGACGCATCGGTTGATCGGTCACTTCGTCTTCCGGGTAAAGCATCGGGCCTTCCGGCAAGTGCTCCAGGATCATTTCGACGAGCTTGTCCACGTTGCGAGTCTTAGTGAGGCTCGTCATCATGATTCGGTCGGTGCCGAACAGCTTCCCGAACCGCTCGTAATGATCTTGAACATCCACCGCTCGCAAAAGGTCCATCTTGTTCAGACAGAGGATCACATTCGGCTTTGCCTTCCCATCCGCCTCAATCCAATTCTGCTGACGCAGCATCTCGGCGAGGGCTTCCTCGTCCTTATCCGGCTTGCGGGAGGCGTCCACCATCACGATGAGAGCATCGGCTCCATCCATGCTCCCCTGTGCCGTCTCATTCAGGATCTTGCCAAGGTGGGTGTGAGCCTTATGAACACCCGGCGTGTCAATCAAGATGAGTTGATAGTCGGCCTCCGTGACAATGCCCAACATACGGTGACGGGTGGTCTGCGCTTTGTCGCTGACAATACTCACCTTCTGACCCACCAGAAGGTTGGTCAGCGTGCTCTTGCCAGTGTTCGGCTTGCCAACGAGCGCGACCATTCCGCTGCGGAACGGCTTAGTCTCGTTTTCTAAAGACAACATTCATCTCCGAGATATCAAAATCGCTGGTCGCGGCTGGCTTGCGGTCGCTTGATCCATCCGGGCGTCGCCCCCGCCGCCGACGGCCCCGATGCCTCTCGCGGCGCTCGTCTGCGCTCGCATCCGTGGACTCCTCGGCCTCAGTGGCCTGCTCTTCCATCACCGAGGGTCGGAAGACAAGGTCAGTGGCCATCTCTTCGGTCCAGCCCTCTTCCACCCAATCGTCCACCTTCATGATCGCCACGTCAAAGTGGATGTCGTCTGGGTGGACCGTGTTCTCGGGCCGTTCTGGGAGCTCGTCGACCTTCAACAGGTCTTCGGACGGGACCTTCAGAATGGCCTCAATCTCGCTCTTCAAACCAATCAAGAACGATTGGGTCTGACCGTCAATTGCGGCAAACCTAAACTGAGCGCCCTCAATCGTGGCCCACTCTTCGCGCTGCAGATTGTAAGCCGCCGCCTTATCTGGAAGGGCCAAAGTACGAGATCCGCTTCCGTTGCAATGCAACGTGACGAACGGCGCCCTAGCATGGACCAAGTCTTCGTGGTAATTCCAGACGTGGGCTCCTGCCATTTGGCCGAGCGCACGGAAGAATCCTGGAGTCACCACCGGCTCACCCAGGAAGACACTCTTCCAAGACTGACCAGGGCTTTCGCCTTTAAACTCTCGCATAACGAAGCTCGGCAATCCGGTCGCGGAGTACTCGCCAAGCACAATGCCGTCTTCGGGAATCGCGAAGTAGCTGGGCTCGAGTTCGCCGCCGCTGCTGAGCATCTTCTCGGGAAGCGGCTCGCAAAGCGGATGCTTCTTGTGGACGATATGGGTTCCGCTTCGGCTCGCGAATGGCTGCCGCTTCAAGGCGATGCCGGTCACTTCGCGTACTCGCTCCAGAGCATCTCGACCTGCGTCAAAGAGACCCGCCGCGTACATCCAGAACAACACCTTGTTGTCGCGCTGGAGGCGCGTCTTAATCGCGCTTCGCACTTCGGGCCGAATGTCCCACGCATTCAAAAATACGTAAACTTTCGCCTCAGGGAACTGCTCCCGATGGGCTAGGTCGCTCAGAAGATAAAAGCCAGCACTCAGACCTGATCGGAGGATGGATTCGCGGACATTCTGCACCAACAACGCAAATGCCTTTTGATCCACCAAATACGCCAACGAACGCTCGTCAATGAACACCGCCACATCTGGATCGCCGAGAGGTACGGCCATGCGATTGACGAGAGCCTTGCGAATCTGAGCCGCACGATCCCAAATTCCGGTTGATTTAAGCCATCCATTGCCCCAGAGGTCCATCCAGCAGATGCCTCCAGCGTGGGCCGCCGCCGCTCCGTAACCACGCCAGTGCACTGTTTCAAGAGACTGGGGCGTTTTCATCACCGGGTTGAAATCGTCCGGCTCGTGCTTCGCCGTGATCGGAGTCTTGAAGTCTTCTTCGCTGATGTACAATTTGCCATTCAGCGCAAAGCTGTCAATCGGCCCAGGGAACGGACAGGTCCCGCCCGGCTCGCGATTCTTGTAGCTCGGCGGCCCCGCGATGAAGTCCACCTCAGGATTGCGTAAGAGCTTGCCGAGAGAAAGGTGACCACTGGCTGGATGACTCCACTCGAAGGTGTAGCCATAGCTAACCCCCACGAGGAAATAACCATCACTTGCCTTCTTAGCGACATGGGCGAGCTTGCCGATGCGCTCCACCGTGATGTCACTGAGGAACAGGTGGTAATCCACCCACCGGCGGGCTTTCCGTCCCGTCCGAACGAACTCTTCCCCGCTGCGGGTTTCTCCTCGGTATTCGGGCACGCTGAGCGTCTCGAACTGGGCTTGTCCGTCAAACCAACTGGCGCACAGGGCCACGTTGTCGTTGCGGTAGCGCATTCGAACCCACTCGCGAAATTCCAATTGGGCCGCTGGCGACGTGTCGTAGCCCCATCCGGCAGCGAAGAACCACTCTCCGCGCTCTAAATGAACGCCCATCACGTGCTCGCGGTTCGGCAACAGGCGCATCTTCGCGACGAAGTCCTCAAGGCAGTGCTCGGCATCGCCCCAGAAGATGTCATCGCAAACACTGGGGTCTCCAAGGCCGCCGCTCTCTGCGACGTACTTCGCCTTCGGATAGACAGTTTCCCATCCTTGCGCCGCCGTAAACACGACGCGGAATAAGACTTGAGCGTCGGGAGCGACTTCTAGGGACTTGTTCAACAAGTAGGCGGCGAACTGCACCGATGCGTCGGCGTCGCCATCTCGGTTGACCTCGAGGTCAACGTAGTGAACGATGACTCCAATGCCGGACTCACTCGCGTACTTGATCTCCTCAAGCACCGTTTCCATGCGCTTTTCGTCGGAAGCGTTGCCAAAGAAGAAGATGGGCGGGAAGACCTTGCCGTCTCGAACTAGTGTAGGATTGCCGTCGCGCAGGAACACTTGCGGGGCATCAGAAGGAATCTTGACGTACTCCCTCGGAGCGACAACCGGGGGCTCTGGTTTGACCGGGGCCGGCTTGGCTCTGGGCTCGCGAACTTGAACCGCCGGGGCATCATTTTCGCTAGTCAGAAGGTCTTTTCGGCCTCGGTTTCGATTACGATCTCGATCTCGGCCGCGGGCCGGTCGATCCGTCACGACAGCAGACTCTTCGGAGTCTTGATCAACTTCCTCCTGGGCCGCAGGAACGACGCCGCGAGCGCGGAACATAGGGACGGGCACAGATTCACCCGCTTCAAGTTCCATCGTCATGAGGTCGGGAACGGCTCGCTCGGTTCGATCAACGGCAGGCTGGGCCTCGTTGCGACGCGGACGCGCGGGCCTATATTCCGGTGTCGGAGTGGACTGCTGTTCAGATTCCTGTTTGCGCGGTCGGCCGCGACCACGCGTAGGCTGCGCTTCTACCGGCGCAGGCTCCTTTCGAGGTCGTCCTCGCCCACGCTTTGGCTCGTTTACGGCGGCCTCGTCCACGGGTTTCCGTGGTCGTCCTGGTCCACGCTTTGGAGCTTCCGGGTCTGCCGCCACGACCGGATGCTTGCGCGGACGCCCTGGTCCACGTCGAGCCGATTCTGCTGACTCCGTTCTGGCTTCTTGAGCCGGAGCAGGAGTTGGAGCAGGATTTGCGGGCGCCGTCTCAGCAGGCTTCTCTGCTTTCGGAGCTACGGGCTTGATACGTTTTGAATTGTCGAATAACATGGTTCTTTCTTTAAAATTGTCTGTTCGACCCAGGTTTCTAGGTCGGAGGGGGTGAGTACTAATTCGTTTGGTTTAGATTCGGCGAGAGCCGACTCGGACATCGCGCCATAGGCGACCGCCACGGAGAAGGCTCCGGCAGCGTGCGCACTCTCAACATCGTGGATCGCGTCCCCGATGAAGCAAACTTCTGCGGCGTGAACACCGAGCAATTCGCAAGCGCGGAGAACTGGCTCTGCATGCGGCTTCGGGTGCGTGACATCCGATGCAGACACCGTAACCTGAGCACCTTGAAACTGAGGAAATTCACCTAAAATCCAGGTGAGTTCGTCTCGGTTTCGACTGGTAACCAGGCCACACGGAATCCCCGCATCAATTACCGCCCGAAATGCCCGCTCGGCAGGCTCCAAGGCGATAATTTTGTCGGAATGGGCAACGTAACGATCCATCGTGTACCGGACTCTTGACTGAAGGGTCGTCTCAGTGGAGCTGTCCATCCCAAACATCATCATCTGGGCGGAAAGGGGGGTGCCGATCAGAGACTTGATAAATACATCATCGGGACGGTTGCCGGTGAAGTGCTCGAAAGCATCTCCGAGTCCAGCAACGATCATTGGAATCGTGTTGACGAGCGTGCCATCTAAATCAAACAAAACGGCGCGAAACTCTCGCGTCTGTAACGTGCACTCCATCAACCGCCAAATTATGACAGATGGAAGTCAGTTAATTCCGAAAAATCCTGCTAAATATTCCGGGGCCACCAACCGAACATCTGAAAGGTAGGTCTTACCGGATGCAAATTGATCTTCAAAATTTATTGGGCGCGGGAGCCCAGATCAGTTCGACCGCCCCCACTCTTGGGATGGCGGGTGAGTTTGATCTGGTGCTTGCACAAACCCAATTTGAAGGTGCAAGCCCACCAGGGGTTGCCCCGCCGCCGTTCCTTCTTGGAATGGTGAGCGCAAATGGGACCGAAGAAGTGAGCCAAATTCAGCCGAATGCTGTGGCCTCAAAACTGGACTTCCTCCCAACCGACACCGAAGTCAAAATTTCAGAATCTGCCAACGCGCAGAATCCCTCGCTGGACTCCCTCCTCGCGGCGATGAATCTCTCATTCCGCTCCCTAGAGCCCATCGTGGTGAGCTCAGTCCCACCCGCTGCGGCGAGCATGGTGGTCAGCGCTTCCATCGTTTCTGCGCCCAACACTCAACTCTCGCCTATTTCATGGGCTCCGGCAGCCATGAAGGTTGCGGATTTATTGGGAGCCCGTGGGGTTCAACATTCTCAAGCCAATCCAACTTTTCACGAAGGAGATTTTGCTCCCTTAAGCCATCTCTTCCAAAGTGATCCTCTTGAATCGACACTCGTACCTGTTTCTCTTCCGTCGGTGTTGATCGAAGGACTCAGCCGCCAATTTGGCGCGAAGCAAGTGCTAGACCCTGAGATGGTCTCTCAACTCGGCCTGCAATCAATGAAGGCGGCGCCACTCGGCCCCGGGTTTAGCTCGGTTGATTCGACCACCCTCGACGAATTTCGAGCCACTCGCCCGGAACTGGCGGTGTCGACACCCGAACGTAAGGTTGCCGACTCTAAACTCCTCGGATCCGAAGTGGCAACAAAGTCGCCGACCTCAGCTCCGGTCGTTGCTGTTGCTTCGATGACGCAGGGCGAGACCCTTAAGCCAAATGGGGAACCTCAGGTTAAAGCTTTGGGTCTCGAAAAGAAGAACTCGACCAAGACAACCTCCGCAGCACTTCTACTGGGCGACCCGGAAATCCCGAGCGATGCTGCCGCTGAGAGCCGTATTGACGCCGGTCCAGACAAGCTTCTAGGCTCCGAAAAGAAAGCCGTTTCGGCAACGACCGTCACTTCAGGGCCATTCGAGAATTCCAACCCAGTTACCGAAGAATTGGAGCTCGTCCAACCCATTTCGGAGTTAACCGCGGGTGCCCCAATCGCCACTCGAGAACCACTCGCAACCAGCCGCACTGACGAGGTCGCCAAACCGGCCCAACTCCCCGAGCGAACTCAGCGTGAAGTAGTTCAGCAGACCGTGGACCGCATCGAGGCCATGGCGATTCAACGCCCGATGAGCCAAGTCGTCATCCACTTGAATCCAGAGCACCTGGGCGAGATCGCGATCAAGGTGCGGATGATGGGCAATCGCTCCGAGGCCGAAATCACGGCAACCGATGAGCGCGTCGTACAGGCTCTCGACGGCAACCGCCCTCAACTCGTTCAAGCCATCGAGAGTAAGGGCTTTGCGCTCAGCTCGCTGACGATGCAATTCGGCGGCGAACGCGGCGACCAAAACCCCGCCCAGCGCGAAGATTTCGCCCGAGCCATGAACAGTTTCCAAAACGCGTCAACTGACGGAGGCGAAACCGCCGCCGTCCCGACCTACGGATCATCGCAAAACGGCGGTCTGAACTTAGTGATCTAACCCATGTCTGTCAATTCTATCGATCCAATGGCCTCCCAATTTTTTGGAGCGACCCCCGTCAAGCAGAAATCTGCGCTGGACATGACTACCTTCATTCGCCTGCTGACGGTTCAGCTCGCGAACCAAAATCCGCTGGAGCCCATGTCAGACCGTGACTTCTTCGCGCAAATGGCGCAGCTCGGTCAAGTTCAAGGTACCGATAAGATGACCAAGCAGTTGCAAACTCTTCAGGCCAGCACGCTTATCGGCAAGACCGTCCGGGCAACGATCACCCGCGCTGAAGGCGCCCCGGCCGAGGAAATCATCGGACGCGTCATCGGCATGGACGTTAAGAACGGCGAGCAAATTTTGAAGGTGCAGGAAGCCGACGGCGGGCTGGTGGACGTCAAGTTCGATAACATTACCAGTTTCACCGACATCCAAGTTCAACAAATTCCCACGCCGACGCTCTCGGATGCCAGCCAACTTATTGGCCGCAACATCAAGTTCTGGGAAAACCAGGAATCAGATGGCACTCTGGTGGAGGGACAAGTGGTTCGCGCCTCGATGGTCAACGGCGTTGCCATGCTGACGGTTCGCACTCCGGCGGGCGAAGTGCAGGTTCGATACGACTCGGTTCGAGAAGTCCTCTCCTAGAATCGTTGAACTCAACTCCAACGTCATCAACACGGAACACGACCCATGAGTAGCCCAATTCAAAATAATCGAATCGCGGATCTGCTGCAACAGCAGCAGATCCAGCCGGGCACGTCCAAACCGGTCGCTCCTGCCGATCAGAATGCGTTCAGCGAGATTCTAGAAAATCGGCTTAAGGTGAGCGGCCATGCTGAAACTCGGCTCAATAGTCGAGAGATCCAACTCGATCGCGCCGCATGGGAGCGCGTGATTGAAGGGGTGGAGAAGGCAGCTCTCAAGGGCGCGAAGGAATCTCTCGTCTTGGTGGACGACATTGCGCTTGTGGTCTCGGTGAAAAACAAGACGGTAATCACGGCGGTGGACCAGGCGAAACTGAAAGACAATGTGTTCACCAACATTGACAGCGCCATCGTGGTCTAAACCCTCGGATCGGTTTGTTTTTGAACTCAAACAAACCTAAAGTAGATTGCCAACGTTAAGGCCTAACGATCCCCTGAGTTCCCCCGATATTAATACTGGAATCATCCAAAGGCTCCGAACAAGAAGAAGAAGCTAGTGACCGGAACGGTGGTCTCGACCCCCGTAAGTCCTGCGCAATAAGGCCGAATGCCTGCGCACGAAAAGCAAGCTCCCTCCTCTTCGAAGAGTCTCGAAAATCGAAACGAGAAACGAAGACTATGCTACAGGCAATGCTTGCTGGCGTCGCGAGTATCAAAGCTCAGCAGACGCGAATGAATATCATCGGAAACAACCTCGCCAACGTGAACACCACAGCGTTCAAAGGCGGCAGGGTTACTTTCCAAGACATGATCGCCCAAACGATCAAAGGCGCCAGTCGCCCGAACGGAAGTAGCGGCGGTACCAACCCTATCCAATACGGACTCGGCGTACTGGTAGCCGGAACTGACGTCAACAACGAACAAGGCTCGCTGAGTGCGACAAATCGACCCAGCGACTTGGCAATCCAAGGCAACGGGTTTTTCCTCGTCTCTAACAGCAGCCGGATCGCTTACACACGAGACGGTGCGTTCGACCTTGACGCCAACGGCGTCTTAGTTCAACGATCTACCGGCGAACGGATGGTCGGCTGGCAGGCCGACGCCAATGGCAACATTGACACCTCTGGCCCCGTGAACAACAACAGCTACATCAGCATCCCGCTCGGTTCGCTAGACGCGGTTCAAGCCACTACCCGGGCTAGCCTGAAAGGCAACTTGAATGCTGATGCACTCGCCACTGACACTTGGGATGTCATCACCACTGTGTACGACTCGCTCGGCGGCGCCCACGACATTCGCGTTCAGTTCAAGAATCGAGCCACGCCACCGGGCGGTACCCCTCCAACTGGAGCAACCACAAGTTGGGAGTGGGAAGCCTTTGAGGGGACAACATCAATCGGTGGTTCTGCGACCACCGGAAACGCGATGTTGTACTTTGACGGGGCTGGGAAGTTGATGAATCCCACCGCTGTGGCAGCGATCACCCTTCCGACGAGTGGCGGCGCTACTCCAACTTCGATCGCCTTAGACTTTAGTAAAATCAGCCAGCTCAAGGCCGACAGCAACGTGACGCCCTACGACCAAAACGGCTATCCGCCAGGATCGTTGCAGGGTTACTCGATCGGCGGGGACGGCATCGTCACCGGACTCTTCACCAACGGTCTTACTCGAGATCTCGGTCAGGTCGCCATGGCGGTCTTTTCGAACCCAGGCGGTTTGGAGCGAATGGGAAACAACCTGTGGCGACAAACCGACAACTCCGGCATCCCGGTGAATGGTGCGCCCAAATCCGGCGGCCGAGGCAGCATCAATGCTGGCTTCCTTGAGCAGTCCAACGTGGACATCTCCAATGAATTTACCGACCTAATCATCACTCAGCGTGGCTTCCAAGCCAACACGAAGGTGGTCTCGACGGTAGACGAGATGCTTCAAGACCTCATCAACATGAAGCGATAACCCGCTAAGTGAACTTCATCGAATGGCCCACGCTCCACGAGCGTGGGCCGGTCTCTTATGATTTTCGGCGAGCCCACAATGCGTCGAGGCTCCATGGTCCGGCACCGTAGGCGGCAAAGAACAAGTAGATGAAGCACATTAGCACGGCGGGCGCGCCACCATTTTGGGCTGGCCAGGTCCCACCGGGCTGATGAAACTGGAAATAGGCCACCGCCATCATGCCCGAGAGGAGGAAGGCCGTCGGACGAGTTAATAGACCGACCATAAGCAAGGGGCCGCCAATGACTTCCAGCAACGCCCCAATTCCTATCTGAGAAGTTAAACCAGGAGCAGGTGCACCACCCGGCATACCGCCGAGCCATCCGAAAAGTTTCATACCACCGGCTTGCATAAGCAAGAGCCCCGATACCACCCTGAGGGCCGTCAAGGTTATAGTGGTGAGTTTTGCTTGCGTAGCCTCATTCATGTAGCTACGGACGTGAAATGAGATGCAAGTGGCTCAGGTTTTCGAGCTTGCTCGGCACCCGGGACAGCTACGATGCGACTTCACCGAGTTCCCCACATGGAAGCCAATGACGAATGAGGCACCCACGAGCGACAGTGCCGTCGACACCGGATCAATACCGTGGTTATGTCCCGCGTGATCATGAGCAAAAAACACCTGTCGCGCGATTAGAATCGCCAAACCGATGATCAACGCGACCGCGAGTCGCGCGTCGCCATGCCGCCGGAAGCCCGTGACGGCAGCGAACGTACCGGCGATCACCGCGATGCCGAGGAAAAGCCAGTCCACTCTGGAATCCGTGAAAAACCCAAGCCCAAGCGTAGAAAGGAGGCCGAGCGCAACGCCTGACAATGCGCAGTGAATCGCGCATAGGAAGCTTGCGGTGCCCCCTACTCGATCCCAATTCACCCCTCTCGGTGCTTTCATGCCCTACATTGTTGCATATTTATTGCATTAAGCCACCAAGTCCCATGGCCCATAATCAACAAACGATGAATGAGTTGCTGCTTCGAGAGAAGGTGTGCGAGATCGGGCGGCTGCTTTGGGATCGGCACCTCATCGGCGCACTCGAGGGAAACATCTCCTGCCGCCTAAGCCCAACGCGATTTCTCTGTACTCCTGCTGGACGAAACAAAGGCCTGCTCGACCCTGCTGACCTCGTCGTGATTGACCTCAGCGGATCCCCAGCGGGTGCAGGCCGGCCTAGCAGCGAAATTCGTCTCCACCTGGAGTGCTACGCCCAGCGACCGGATTGTCAAGCGGTGGTCCACGCCCATCCTCCATTTGCCACCGCTTTTGCATTAACAGGCCGAACACTCCCAGGCAACCTCCTGCCTGAGGCAGCCGTGATCTTGGGTGACGTGCCATTAGTCCCATTCGCGATACCGGGAACAGACACTATGCGCGACGCGATCCGACCATTCCTTGCCCTCCACGACGTGTTCTTGCTCGCGAATCACGGGGCGTTGGCGATCGGCGAGGATCTGGATCAAGCCTTTGGCAAAATGGACACCCTGGAGCGGGTGGCCGCAGTCGTTTTCCGCGCGATGCAGATTGACAAACCCGTCCCGCTGTCCCCAGAAGTTTGTGAGTCGCTCCGGAAACTTGGCCCCCAAGCTAAACTAGAGCAAGCCGAACGATGAGATACCAAGCACCCCGAGGCACCCACGACGTCCTACCCAAGGAATCCCACGCCTGGCAACACGTCGAGCGCACCTTTGCCGACCTGGTCAGGCGCTATGGCTTCGCGGAAATCCGCACACCCATGTTCGAGGAGACCGAACTCTTCGCTCGTACAAGCGGTGACACGAGCGAAATTGTTACCAAACAGATGTATCAGTTCCTCGACAAAGGCGGTCGAGACGTTACGCTGAAGCCCGAGGGCACCGCGGCCGCAGTGCGCAGTTATCTTGAACATCACCTGGGCGAGCAAGGCGCGCTTACCAAACTTTGGTACGAAACCCCTGTCTTTCGGTACGAGCGTCCCCAGAAGGGCCGCTTCCGCCAACATCACCAACTAGGAGTGGAACTGCTCGGATCGCCTTCACCCATGGCCGACGCTGAAGTCATAGAAATTGCAGTCCGCTTCTTCCAATCACTTGGGTTAAAGGATTTGGAAGTTTCCGTCAATTCGATCGGGCGCGCTGAGACTCGCGACCGTTACCGAAACGCGCTCCTAGGGCACGCCGCGTCGTATCTAAGCGAACTTGACGAGCAAGAAAGAGCAAGAGCAGAGCGGAATCCTCTGAGACTCCTGGACAGCAAGGACCCCAAGGCGATTGAACTGTTGCAAAACGCACCGAGCATCCTGGACCACCTCGAAGACGCGAGCAAAGCGAGTTTCGAACGACTGCTAGAGCTCCTTGAAAGCGCAAACATCCCTTTCTCGGTGCAACCGCGCATCGTTCGGGGGCTCGACTACTACACCGACACCGTTTTCGAGGTTCAAAGCACCGCCTTGGGAGCGCAGAGCGCGCTGTGTGGGGGAGGTCGCTACGATGGGCTTGTTAAAGCGATCGGTGGGCCCGATACGCCAGCCGTCGGATTCGGTATCGGCATTGAGCGTCTAATGCTGGTGCTAGAAGCCCAAAATGTCTTGCCGCCATGTCCAAAACTGGACGCATTTCTGGTTGCCGCAACCGAAGCCGCAAGACCTTCGTTATCTAGTCTTGCCAGCGGCTTGCGGCAAGCCGGTTTTTCCGTAATGCTTGATTTTGACGGCAAGAACCTGAAATCTCAGTTTAAGCAAGCCGACCGAAGCGGAGCGCGCTTCGCAATTGTGATCGGGGACGACGAACTTGCCGCGAACAGCGTGTCGCTTCGCAACCTACAGGCGAGCACACAGAATTTGGTCCCACTGACAGCTTTGCATGAGGCGTTGCGTGCGGGTTAGCCTGGCCCTCGCGGTGTCTCTGGGGCTGGCGCATTCCGCCCTCGCCCAAGTGCCCGATGTCAGCATCGTCACCGATGTGCGTTCGACCTTGCAGTTCTCTCAAAAAGACGCCAAGACACGATTTTACGATCCGTTCGGGCGGATCAGTACGGTAACTCTCCAGCTCATCTTGGAGGGCTTCTATGTAGTTCGATTGAGCGAGCGATTCGCCCGTATCCCAGGCGACACGATGGGAAAGCAACTTGAATACGCCTATTTCGAGTACCCCGGCCTATGGCGCGTCGGTGTAATCCCTGCCCGATTCGGGCGCGGATGGCTCATCCGCGAATACGGCCTCGGCGGAGAAATACGAACCAATCTTCTCTTTGACAACCTTCCCTTCTCGATCGGCGCGATAGACGACGGCGAGCGCCGCACCCGCGGCGTCATGGCGAGGGCCGGGGGTCGAGTGGGGGTGAGCTTTGCCTCGGGCAACCACTTCGCCGCTTCTGGCACCTCACTCACCGCCATCCGCAGCCCCGAAGAGGCCCCTGGGATTGGTCGTGGATACAAGACTTTATATGGCGTCGACGCGTCTGGCCGCTTTGGACCTTGGCGTGGTAGCTTTGAGGCGGTGAGTCTCAAGCAAGGCCAAACGAGCCTCGACAAAGATGAAAAAGTCCTAGACTTCGAGCTGGCCTACCAGCTCTCACCCCTTGGAAATGAGTACCGAATCGGCTACGCGCGCACCTTGCGCGGTCGATCCGACCATCTCCGCGCCGAGGTTGAGGCACCCGTAGATCAGAAGCTAAGCATTACCGGCCAGTTCCGGCTGGACTCGGGTCGAGCGCTCTACGCCATCGGCCTCCGCGCCCGATTTTGAGATTGAACCGTATAATCGAAGGCACACCATGAGTGGAGAATTTCAGCGAGCAGTCGGCCTGGTCAAGGGGTATGTGAATCGGGAATGGGAGCGCATCAACGCAGTCGAGACGCTTGACGCCCGAAGCGAGCTTGACGACATAAGTCGCAACCCATCATCGCGTCCCAGCCGCGCAGAGGACACCGTCATCGTACGCGACGCAGCTCATGCTCGGCGTATTCTAGA
Source organism: Chthonomonas sp. (assembly GCA_031425375.1). GTDB lineage: Bacteria > Armatimonadota > Fimbriimonadia > Fimbriimonadales > Fimbriimonadaceae > JAFLBD01. Next base: position 244,918 of record JANPJF010000006.1, read on the forward strand.
CGTCGCCGAAGGGGCTGATTACGAGGCTATTAAAACCGCTTACGAGAATCTAAGCGCGCAGTCAAAGCCGGAGCAATTCCCCACCGGGACAGAAGAATTCTCAAGGGCGACACGGATTCAGCGCAGTATCCACACGGCGTACACCCTTCTCATCGAAGAATTTGGCACCACAGAGCGCCGCTTTAAGTCCCTAGAGATCGACTGAAGTGCCTAACGGCGGAACATCGACTTCAAGATAAACCACATGTTCGCGGGCCGCTCGGCCAGCCGCCGTGTGAAGTACGGGTACCAACTGTCGCCATACGGCACGTAAACGCGCACGTTGTAGCCTTCCGCAGCAAGTCCATCCTGCAAATCGCGCCGGATCCCGTACAGCATCTGCCACTCGAACCGCTCCTTGCCAATCCCCTCGGCAATGGCGAACGCCTTCAATTCAGCGATAATTTTCTCGTCGTGAGTAGCGATCGCGGGGTAATTCCCTTCGCGCATCAGCATCTTTGACATCTCAATGTACTGCCGATCGGTCTCCGCTTTGGAGCTGACCACTACATTCTCGGGCTCCAGATAAGCACCCTTCACCACCCGAATCCGCACCCCAAGAGCGATCATCCGACGCGTATCATCTAGCGCCCGGATCAGATAGGACTGCAAAACCGTGCCCGTATTCTTGAAGTCGCCGAAGACCTTCTCGATCATAGTCAGCGTGCGCTCCGTGTACTCGCTCGCCTCCATGTCCACTCGAACAAAAGTGTCCGACTCCGCCGCTTGCCAAAGCAACTGGCGATAGTTGTCTTCCGCCCAGCTTGGGTCAATATCGAGACCGCATTGCGTGAGCTTGATCGAGATATTGATCTTTTTCTGGTGCGGGCTCTGAGCGATGGCGGAGACAATCTCCCTGTACATCTGGCAAGCGTGCACCGCCTCTTCTCGAGTTGAAGTGTTTTCCCCCAAATAGTCCAGCGAAACGTTGAGTCCCCTAGAGGCGAGCGACTCGGCGGCGCGCATCGCGGACGAAAGGTCGTCTCCGGCGATGAATCGCGAGACCATGGGCCTAAAGAGAAAGGAGCGCCGCACGAGCCGCTCGATGGGGCCGAGCGCGGCGGTTTTGAGAATGATTGCACGACCTAACGACATTGTTGGGCTTCCAGTTCAATTGTACTTGAGCCGCTCAGCCGCCCATGGCCCGAGTCGCCTGATTCACGAGCACCGCACAGACCCAAGCCAATCCCGTCATGTAGAAAAACACAAACGTGGGCCATTTCCAAGAATTTGTTTCCCGGCGGATCGTGGCGAGCGTCGCTCCGCACTGGCAGCACAGCGCAAAGAAAATCATAAGCGCGAACGCGGTACCCGTAGTCATCAGTGGTCGCCCATCCGGCCACTTCGCGTTCTTAATCGCCCCTCGTAAGTCGGACGACTCTTCGTCCTGATCCCCGCCCAGGTCAAAAATGATTCCCAGGGAACTCACCAAAACTTCTCGGGCCGGGAAGGCAGCCAAGATCGCAGTACTAATGCGCCAATCGAATCCGGCGGGAACAAAAACGGGCTCGATGAACTTGCCAAACCTCCCCAAGTAGGAATCCTCTAGCCTGCGGGCATCGACGAAATTCTCAAACGTTGAAACCACCTTCGCGCGGGACTCCTCGTCATCTGGCAGCGGGATATCCGAATGACCGTCCAGCTTTTCCGCACCGGTCGCCGAAAACTTGGAGTAGAGTTCGACCCCCGCCGGGCTCCGATAAAGCTCTTGCTCGTACAGTCGGTCCGCCGCATCGCTGCGCGGGAAGTAGAGCAGTCCCCAAATGATCACCGACATGACGATAATGATCGTGCCCGCGGTCTGCAGAAAGACTTTCGCTCGACCAAACATGGCGCGGCCAACTTCCTTCCACTTCGGAAATTGGTAAGGCGGGAGCTCCATCAAGAACGGCAATTGTTTGCCGCGAAGCACCTTGCGATTCAGGATGAAGATGATGGGAATCGAAATGATCGCCCCGATGGCGTGCATTCCAAAAAGGGTGAGCCCGGCAACCCAAGGTCCATATCTCGGCTCAATGATCGCCCCGATGAGCAAGATGTACACCGGTAAACGGGCCGAACAGGACATCAGCGGCGCGACCAAAATCGTGACCAGTCGGCTCTTAGCGTCCGGCATGATACGCGCCGCCATGATCCCTGGAATCGCGCAGGCGAACGAACTCAGCAGCGGTATAAATGCCTTCCCATTGAGGCCGCACCAGCCCAGCGACTTATCCATCAAGAAGCTGGCCCGGGCTAGGTAGCCAGACCCTTCCAAAATCGCCACAAACCCGAATAGGATCAAGATCTGAGGCAGAAACACGGCGACTCCGCCGATGCCCGCGATGATCCCGTCTACGACCAGCGATTGAAGCCACGGGATCGGGGCCAATGCCCCGCCAACAAAATCTCCAACCCAGCTAAAGCCAAATTCGATCACGTCCATGATCGGGCCGGCGAGAGTGTAAACACTCTGGAACATCCCGTACATGACCAGCAGGAAAAAAACCAACCCGAAGACCCGGTGGGTCAGCCAGAAGTCAATTTTGTCCTGCCGTGCCCGCAGCTTCAGAGCAGGGTTTTCTTTGAACGTAGCCGCGTGAACAGTCTCTGCCCAGGCGTAGCGAGAATCGACCGAATCAAAGGTCAGAGTCGAGGGCTCCTGCCCTTTATCGATAACGCTTTTCAGCACCATCTTTAGCCGAGAGATTCCATGTGATTTGTGTGAAACCACCGGCACAACCGGAACTCCCAGCAGTTGCTCCAAGGCAACCAGGTCCACCTCGATCCCCTTGCGCTTCACGATGTCGCTCATCGTAAGAACCGCGATCATCGGGATTCCAAGCTCGATGACTTGGCTGAAGAAGAAGAGATTCCGCTCGAGATTGGTCGCGTCCAACGCGATCAACATTACATCGGCCCGGCGCTCGTCGTCGCCCGTGCCTTTGATGGCTTCGGTAGCAATCACCTCGTCCATCGACATCGGGGTGAGCGTGTACAGCCCTGGAATATCTACAATCTCGACCTCAACGTCGTCGATATGGAATCGGCCGCTGAGTTTCTCGACCGTGACACCCGGGTAGTTGCCGACCTTAGCGTCGCCCCCGGTCAGGGCATTGAAAATGGAAGTTTTGCCTGCATTTGGGTTACCAATCAGGCCGATAAGAGTGGTTTTCTTCCAGGCCGCGGTTCCGGGCATGGATTACTTGTCAACCTCGACTTCGATGCCTGCCATTTCGCTCCGGCGAAGGCAAAGACGACAGCGACGGAATTGAACCTCTACCGGGTCGCCAAGAGGGGCTTGCTTCACCACCTCGATCTCCGTACCCACGCAAAGCCCCATTTCTTGGAGTCTGAGCGTGCATTCATCTTCGCAAAGGTACCGAACAACCTTTCCCTTCGCTCCCGGCTTCATCTTGGACAGATTCGCTTCGTTGGCCACAGCAGTCTCTCAAATGTAAAGGTACCTTAACAAGCCCGCTCAGAACGAATTTTGCCGTCGAGGCGTTCACTTAAAGTAATCTTTCCTAAAAAGTATAGACGCCATGATTTCAGAATTGCTCAGTCTCGGGACCTTAAAATCGGAAAACCGTTTGGTGCTCGCACCCATGACCACCTACTCTAGTGATGAGGCCGGCATTATCACTGCGGGCGAACTGGAATTGCTGAACTCCCGCTCCCTCGATGGGTTTGGGATCGTGATGACGGCCGCGTGCTACGTTCACAAAACCGGGCACGCCTTCAAGGGCCAGTGGCGATGTGATACGGACGACGCCATCGCACCTTCCCTGCGCCCCGCTGCCGATGCGATTCGGTCGGGCGGGGGCAAGTCCGTATTGCAAATCCATCACGGTGGGCGAGCCTGCTCGGCCAAATTGTGCGGCCAGGTTCTCAGCGCTTCGGCGATACCGGCCGTTCGGGATGGCGCAGAAACCCCCGCCGAAATGACTCCTGAGCAGATTTTCGAGGTCATCTCGGCCTTTGGTTCAGCGGCCCGTCGAGCAGAGGAAGCCGGATTTGACGGCGTCGAAATCCACGGTGCAAACACCTATCTCCTCCAACAATTTGTGAGCCCCCACTCTAACCGCCGTACCGATGAGTTTGGCCAAAACCGCCTGCTGTTCTCAAAGCTTGTCGTTGAAGCAGTGTTAGAATCCGTTTCCCCCGGCTACCCCGTCGGATACCGCTTCTCGCCAGAGGAAGTCGAAGTCCCAGGCATTCGCCTGCCCGACACGCTCAAGCTAATCGATCTCCTTTGCGAATACCCTCTCGCCTGGTTGCACATTTCCCTCGGGGATTTCCAGCAGACCAGCCTGGTGGATGACTTTAAGGAGCCCACCTTGGAATTGGTCTTGAATCACCTGGATAATCGGCTACCGCTGATCGGAGTAGGGAAACTCACATCTAGGGAAAGCATTGATGAGTGTTTGCAGATGGGATGCGCCGCCGCTGCGATCGGAAAAGCCGCGATCACCGATCCAAAATTTGCAAGCAAAGTGCTCAACGGTGAATCACCGATATTGAAATTCCCCAAAGCAAATGCTGCCAAAGACCTTCAAATTCCAGAGGGACTGGCGCAGCGCATTCTAGGCGCACCGGGCTGGTTTGAGGTCGAGGACTAGCGGCGAACCACTCGGTATAGCTTCTCGTCCCCACCATCTCCCACCTTGACGTTCACAGTCCACTGTGAAACGACGGCAATCGGCTTCTCCCCTGGAACGGACAGATTTTCGTTCACCGTGTAGCGTAAGACATCTCCCTCGGGAGAAATGGCGAGGATGTATTTGCCGGTGATTGGCGCGCTGGCGTAGGCTCGCCAATTGCCCGCGATTAGGCCCGCCTGCCCCGGCTCGGGCTCATTCCCGTTGTGCCACCCCACGCTAGCGAGTTGCCCTCGGAAAAACCGCAGGTGCTCGGTCTTCGCAATCAATAGGTCGAGCACGGGTGACTGACTGAGCAACCCTGGCTGCGCAATGGTGTACACATCCACGATCGAGTTGACCACTCCTTTCTGATTCTGAAGCTCGTAAAGCCGATCCCCTGCTCGCTGCGCGAGATTATCGGGCATCTCATAAGTGAACATGGTGCCATCCGCCACGGTGAGCCCTACGAGCTTCCTGTCCCTCCGCTCCTCCCGAATGTAGAGCTTGTACGGGCGTTCGTACTGAATGACGGTGTCGAACAGAGCGGTAACCCCGCCCCCCGATTGCCGGAAACTAACCGTGCCGGAGAGCTTCTTGGCGTCCGCATACTTCGCGAACATTTTGGATGCCAATTGGGAGGGCGTTACCTGTGCCGGAGCAGAGATGACGGAGGCGGCAAGCAATGCGGTAATCATGATTCTAAGGTTAGCGTTCGGTGCGCCCGAGCCACTTGATGTCGCTCACTTGCGCGCAGTGATTGGCGAACCGCGCGAACGTGAACAACCAATCGGACAGACGATTAATATAGATGAGGGTTTCCTCGCGGAATTCGTTCTCTGCTTGGCTCAGCAGCATCTGGATCTCGGCCCGCCGACATACCGTTCGACAAAGATGCAGGTGGGTAGAAAGCAGACTCCCCCCGGGCAGAATGAAGTTTCGAAGCGGCTCAAGCTGGTCTGTCCAGACATCAATTTCGCCCTCTAGTTGCGATATGTCTTCCGGGAAGATTGAAGGCTTAAAGTAAGGACTATCGTGCGGCGTCGCAATCTCCGCCCCCAGGTCGAAGAGCTGACTCTGCACTCGCTCGATGGTGGCCGCGTGGACGGGCTCCGAGGCAGAACTGCGCGCTAATCCGAGGTGAGCATTGAGCTCGTCAATCACTCCAAGACACTGGATCCGAGCGTGGACCTTGCCGACCCGATCCCCGCCCACCAAGCCGGTTTCTCCTTGATCACCCGTCTTTGTATAAATTTTCATTTCGATTTAAGCACCAACCACACGAATCGGGGCAAGTTCTTCAGGTTCTTGATCTTGGTTGGATTTTGAATCGCCCGCCAAAGCCACTCCAGTCGAAGTCGTTGCCAAAAAACGGGGGCGCGCTTCACCCGTCCACTGAACACGTCGAACGACCCGCCAACCCCAATCCCGACGCAAGGCCCGAGGATATCTCGCACGCTGAGAAAGAATCGCTCCTGTCTAGGCATCCCCATAGCGATGAACACGATATCTGGAGTGGTTGCGGCGACTTCTGCCGCGATCAGATCGTCATCCGCCGACGGAAAGTACCCATCGTGAACGCCGACGATGTTGCATCCAGGAAACCTGAGCCGCAGCCGTTCAGCCGCCTCTGCTGCTACTCCAGGCGCCCCGCCAAGAAAATAGAGTCGGTACCCCTTATCTGCGCTGAGTCGGCAGAAGCTTTCAAGAATGTCCACTCCGGTGACCTTCGGAATTCCGGGATGCCCCTGCTTGGAAAGCGCCCATTGTGTTCCGGCTCCATCTGAGGTCACGAGGCCCGCCTTCTGAATCTCCGAAGCAAACTTCGGATCGTCGTGAGCCAGCACAGCGGCGATCGCATTCGCGGTCACCACGAGTTCGCTCCTCTGATCAGCGATAAACCCCTCAATGACCAGCAGGGCCTGAGGTAGATCAACGAGCGCCAGCGGCACCCCGAGAACTGGGGCAACATCGAACTTCCGGTCCTGGGCCTGCGCAATTATCACGGGAGCACCGCGATTGTACCTACAGCCATACGATTGCTCAATCTCCCGAAAAAAGTACGTGTTTTGGGAGAACCATTTCTTTGACGAACGTATCTATGTCATAGTGCGTCGTTAACGCAGGGACAACATCTTTGCGGAACGACTACTTCCTTGCATAGGCAGGAGCCCTCTACCAAAAATGCGCAATCGTAAAGCCTTCACGCTCATCGAACTGCTCGTTGTGATCGCGATCATCGCCATCCTCGCAGCAATTCTCTTCCCCGTCTTTGCCCAAGCCCGAAACGCCGCCAAGAAAACTGCTTCAATCAGTAACCTTAAGCAGCTCGGCCTCGGCGTTGCGATGTACACCGGCGATAACGACCAGTGCTACCCGCAGAGTGCATACTCGATCACCACGACAACGATCGACGCCTCAGGCAACCCAGTCCCGGGAGCCGGTGCCCAAATCTTCTCCGTGTACGATGCACTTCAGCCAAACATGAAGAACATCGACATCTTGAAGTCACCAGGCGAGCCACAGGCGATCAACTGGCAGACCGCGCTCAGCGCTGTGGGCTGGGTTCGACCTACCACCAATCCAATCCAGTTTGCTGGTTACGCTCCCAACTTCGCCGTATTTGAAGATCCAGGCATCGCTCCTTCGACCGGTTCAAACGATCCAGTTTGCAGCGAAGGCCTGATCGGATTCCAATCCGAAACGGTGCTGTTCTACGATGCGCAGTTCCGTGCTGTGAACGCAGCGCCTAAGCTTCCTTCTGGAGAGACTGCTACTTATCAGACGACCTGGTTGAACTCTGTTCCGGCCACGGTCCGAGGTGCATTCCCGAATGGCGTGGCCGCCTACATTGGCGCGCTCCCTGCCCTGGGTCAGATGAGCCGATACCAGTTCCCTGGCGTTGACCGATATAGCGGCAACATCACGGTTAACTTTGCTGACACCAGCACGAAGGCAATCCGCTACAACAGCCGATTTGCTAACTCCCTAGATCGAAATGGTGCGATGCAAGTGGTTGGCGGTGCAGAAGTTCCCAACGCGGGCCTCGCCTACTACCCGCCGTATGACTTCAACGGCATCCCCGGTGTCATCGCCGAACCGCGAAACTAATTCGCAGTCGACGTAACACCAAGAAATCGCCCGGCCAATTGGCCCGGGCGATTTTTTTGTGCGCTGACCCTGATGCCCCGGCGTACGTAAGGCTAAAATAGAAGTGACGCTATGCCGAGCAAAATTCGCCTAAAAGTCCACCGTCAAGTGAGCAAGGACGCTCAGTCCCACTTCGACGTGTTCGAGATCCCCTACAAGGAGAACATGAACGTGATCTCCGCCCTGATGGAGGTTCGCAAAAACCCGGTGACTATTGAAGGCACTCGCGTCGCCCCCCCGATTTGGGATGCAGCCTGTCTCGAAGAAGTCTGCGGCTCCTGCACGATGAATATTAATGGCGGCATTCGCCAAGCCTGCAGCGCGTTGATCGAAGACTGTTCCACCGCCGTCGGGGACGCTTACGAAGTCACGCTCGAGCCGATGAAGAAATTTCCGCTCGTGCGCGACCTCAGCGTGGACCGCTCCCAGATGTTCGAGAACCTCAAGAAGGTCAAAGCATGGGTGCCCATTGACGGTTCCTATGATCTCGGCATGGCCCAAGCCCAAGACGATCACGTACGCCAACTGCGCTACGCCTTGAGCCGATGTATGACTTGCGGTTGCTGCATCGAAGCCTGCCCACAGATTAACGAGAAATCCGAGTTCGTCGGCCCCCAGGCGATTGGCCAAGCCCTCCTCTTCAACCTGCATCCGGTCGGGAGTAGCCTCACAGAAGACCGTCTGGAGTACCTCACCACCAGCGAAGGCATCACGGGTTGTGGCAACGCCCAGAACTGCGTCAAGGTCTGCCCCAAAGGCGTCCCCCTCACCGTCGCCATTGCCCGCCTAAACCGCGACACCACCGTTTACAAACTAAAGCGCTGGATGGGCTTTGCTGGGAACGACAAGTAACCGGCCCCCAACCGGGCCACTCGGCTAAAATGGAACCTAATCCGCTGGGAAGGGATTAGGAATTCTATGAATCGATTGGTCGCACTGCTCGTGCTCTTGATGGGTGTCTTTGGCTTGGTTTTCGGCCAAGACTCCCCGCCCACCCTCAAAGTCGAGTTGAAGTCGACCACCGCCGCCCCCGGGCAGCTCGTCGAAGGCACCGCCACCGTTACCTTCGGCCCCAACCTCCACGGTTATCAGAACCCCCAGGAGGATGAGTCCATCATCCCCATCGTTCTCTCGGCCACGGGTGCAACGCTCGACAAAATCGAATATCCCACGGGCGAAAAGAAGATTGTCGGTGGCTTGCCGGACCCCTACTTCGTGCACTCTGGCACGATTCAGATTCCATTCAGCTTCAAGGCCCCAAACGAGGTGACCGCAGACGGGATCAAGTTCACCTTCTCTTACCAGCAGTGCGACGATAGCCAGTGCTTCGCGCCCTCGCAAGTAGAACAGGCCGTCGCGCTCACCGTTTCCGGCGAAGCCGTGGAAACCACGCCCCCGCCACCCGCGCAAGTCACCTCCACTGAGGCAGGCGGGCTCGGCAAGTTCTTACAGGATTCCTTCGCGAACAAGAATTGGGTCGGATTGGCCCTCGTGTTGATCCTCATTGGCCTCGCGATTAACCTCACGCCCTGCGTCTATCCGCTCATCCCGGTCACCATCAGCTTCTTTGCGGGGCAGGCCAATGACGATGGCAAAGGGCGGGCTGCGCTTGCCGCAACCTACATGTTCGGCATCGCGATCAGCTACGGCATAGTCGGCGCGATCGCAGCGGTTTCCGGTGGCGTCTTCGGCCAGCTCTTCCAGCTCGCCTGGTTCAACATCGCGCTGGGCGTGTTCATGATCGTGCTCGCACTTTCGATGTTCGATCTTTATCAAATCGGCATCCCGCCGGCGCTCAGCAAGCACTTGAAGGGGCGCTCTGGACCGGTCGGGGCGTTTCTGATGGGCATGCTCGTCGGCATTGGCGCGGCGCCTTGCGCCGGTCCGATCATCGTCCTCCTGCTCACCGAATTGACCAAGGTCAACATCCCAACCCTCTCGGTGGTGTCATTCTTGCTCGTGGGATTCGGCATGGGCATCCCCTATTTCGTGCTCGGCCTGGTCAGCAATCCGCGCTCTGCGCTGCCCAAGGCGGGCGGATGGATGAAATCCGTCAAGGCCATCATGGGCCTCGCCGTGATCTACTTCGGCATTCAGTACTTCATTCAAGCAATGCCTCAGCTCGCCGACCCAGCGGTCGAACCGAAGATCTGGATCGCCTTCTTCCTCGCTAGCGCGCTGTTCCTCTTCTGGTGGGATCGCAAAGCCGCCGACGCCCGAACGTGGAACATCAAGGGCGCGGGCATCCTCCTCGCCGGGATTCTGGCGGGCACCGCCTACTCCGGGATGATCGCCGAGCAGAAGCTCGACGCCACCCGCGAAGAGTTTAAAAAGCTCCTCGGAAGCGGCGGAACGACCAAGGTTTCTGAGTTCGATAAGTTCACCAACGAGAGTTGGGAGGCCGCCAAGGCCAGCGGGAAACCGATCTTTGTGGACTTCACCGCCAACTGGTGCGTGAAGTGCAAAGTCATTGAGAAAGAGGTCTTCGAAGATCCCCGATTCATCGGCGCAACCCAAGATGTTGTCCTCCTCAAAGTAGACCACAGCACGGGAATTGACCCCAAATACATCGAAGAGACCACCAAAATGTTCGGCGTGCGCGGCTTGCCGCACATGGTCATCGCCAAACCAGGCGGGGACATCGGATTGACCTTCAACGAACTGCATTCGGTCGCGGAACTCGAGGAGTTCTTCGTGAAAGCTGGAGTAACGAAGTGAATCCGTTCAAGATTCGGGAGCTCGAAGTTGGCACCGGCAACCTGACGATCATCGCCGGCCCGTGCCTGGCCGAATCACGCGAGCTGTGCTTCGAGGTCGCCGAGCGCATGAAGGCGCTTTGCGGGCAGTTTGGGTTCGGCTACGTCTTCAAAGCCAGTTTCGACAAGGCGAATCGCACCAGCGGCGGCTCCGTTCGCGGCGCGGGCATGGAGGCTGGGCTCGAAATCCTAAGCGATATCGCGCAAAAGCTCGATTTGCCGGTGACTACCGACATCCATTTGCCCGACCAGGCCGCGCCCGTCGCAGAGGTCGTGGATATCCTCCAAATCCCGGCGTTTCTCTGCCGTCAGTCGGACATCTTGGAAGCCGCCGCGAAGACCGGCAGGCCCGTCAACGTCAAAAAGGGCCAGTTTCTCGCCCCTTGGGACGCCAAAAACATCGTCGAAAAGCTGCGCTCGTTCGACGCGAACGGCATCATGCTGTGCGAGCGCGGCACCAGCTTCGGCTACAACACGCTGATCGTGGACTTCCCCGGCTTGGAAACGATGCGCTCCTACGGCGTCCCGGTTTGCTTTGACGCGACCCACAGCGCCCAGCGTCCGGGCGGCGCGGGCACCAGCACCGGCGGCGTCCGCGAGTCCATTCCGGCGATGGTCCGAGCCGCGCTCGCGGTGGGCGTGGATGCGCTCTTCCTGGAAGTCCATCCCGATCCAGCCAACGCCCTCAGCGACGCCGCCACCCAGTGGCCCCTCGCCCGGGCAGAACAAATGTTCGAGACCATCGCCAAGTATGCGGGTTGAAGCGATCAGTCTTTCGACTTGACCGAACTGGGAATCTCGACCTTCTGCCCCGCTCGAATGCCCAGCTTCTTGAAAAGGCCTGCGCGGAACTCAATTGCGTACATGCTTAGCCCCCGGCTCGGGACAGACGTCTCGTCAAGCGACTTCATCGTCACCGCGCGCACGATGAACTTCTTGGTGTTCACGTAGGCGATGTCAAGATCGACCAGCGTGTTGCGCATCCAGAAGCCAAGCTCCTGCTCGCGTGGGAACACGAAGACCATGCACTCGCTGTCCTTAAAATCTTCGTTCTTCAGGAACATCATCCCTTCAGAGCGCTTCGCATCGGTGTCCATGACCCACGCATCGAACGTGTGCGTTCCGATCTTGATCTTCACGACTTGCAGCTCGTCGAGTTGGTAAAGCCGCCTTGGGTTGACTTTTCTCGCTGGTGGCTGAGCCGGCGGGTCAATTTTCACGACTGGTGCGGCAGGTGCGACCTTCTTTTCGGTCTCGGCGGGCGGGATGACCACGGTCGAGGTCGAGCCGGTGTTTCCGCACGCGGAGGCGAGCAAAACGGCGGCGAAGCAACTGGCGAAGAATCCGAATTTCATGATTTTAGGACGTGACCGATGGGACGTAGGCAATAGACGTTTGTTCGTAGGCGGTGATTTCGCTTTCGTGGCGGAGGGTGAGGCCGACGAGGTCGAGCCCCTCCACGAGCTGGTGCTTCGTGGCGGGAGAAATCTCGAAGAAAACCGTGTGACCGGGCCAAGAAACGGACTGATTCGGGAGGTCCACCGTCACTTCGGCGCCGCTACCAAGTACCGCGAGGGCTTCATGATCGGCTTCATTGAGCTCGATGAGCGCCAGGCCGCAGTTCCCCGCGTTCCCGCGGAAAATATCGCTGTATCCGGGCATCTCGGCGGTCTTTTTGGCGATGACCACCTTGAATCCCGCCTGTTGAATCGCCCAAACCGCATGCTCGCGACTGGAGCCGCAGCCAAAATTGATGCCGACAACGAGGATACTTGCGCCCATCGCCTCAGGCAGATCGAGAGGAAACTCCGGCCCTCGGACATCTTTAAATGCAAGCTCGCCGTAGCCCGACTTGGTGACCATGCTGAGGAACCGCGCGGGGATGATGCGATCGGTATCCACGTTGTCCTGGTTCAGCACCGCGATCCTGCCTGCGTAAGTCGAGAATCCGCTCATGTTGGGAGTATACAAGGTTGGCTGGGGATGGCTGGGCGTAGCTGGAATTGACACTCTGCATCCGAAAATGGCCCAACACAACCCCCAGCCATTCCCCGTCCCTTAAAAACGATAAAGGCCGCCTGACGAATCAGAACGGCCAGTTGATGTGAGGAGTGGATGAAGAAAGGCGTTGCGTCTCTAGTCTCTAGTCGCTAGTCGCTCGCTAATGACGAGCGACTAGCGTCGAGCGCTAATTCTTCTGCGCTTGCATGCGTGGGGTAGCCGGAGCAACCTCAACCATCGCATTGGGCGGAGCGAGCAAGAAGACATTCTCGCCGAGCTCTTCCCAACTGCCTTCTTGGCTGTAGTTCACGCCGCACATGAAGTCCTTGATCTTCTCGCGCAACGAAGCATCGCAGGCCGAGAGATTGAGAACCTGCTGATCGCCTCGCTTGAGGCCATCGGCGGCGGCTACCGCATCTTGGAAGGACTGCACCATGCGGCGCACCGTGATCTGATACTGACCGCGGGTGTGGACTCGGTAAGTTGAGCGCGCGCTCGTTGGGGTGTCGTGGGACTCCTCTTCAACGAATTCTTCTTCTCGCTGAAACCAACCCTTGACTCGAGAAAATAGGCCGGACTGCTGTTCGTCCTGAAGCTCCAATTGATCTTCCATGATTGCTTGTATGTACCCTCCGTGGCAATTTTTACGGCCGCGTGCCAAAGATCGCTGATCCGACTCGGATGTGGGTTGATCCCTCTTGGATCGCCACTTCGAAGTCATTGCTCATGCCCATGCTCAGCCACGCGCCTTCTCCCAATTTTTCCGACATCTTTCGAAGCCGAGTGAAGTATGGACGCATGTCCTCGGCATTTGGATGCGCGGGACCGACGGTCATTAGCCCTTTTAATCGGACGTGATTGCATTCTAAGACACTTTCTATGAATCTGTCAAGCGACTCCGGCAAAATTCCCGACTTTTGTGGCTCTTCCCCGATGTTGACCTCGATCAACGCATCCACTTCCCCATCGATCTTCGCCAGTTCCCGAAGCTGACTCTCGCTGTACAAAGTGTGAATGACCTTGAAGTGCTGCGCCACAGCCTTGACCTTGTTGCTTTGCAGATGGCCGATGAAGTGCCAGACAATGTCTCTTGGGAGGGCTTCAATTTTCGGAAGTGCTTCCTGCAGGCGACTCTCTCCGAAGTCGCGGTGTCCCGCCTCGTACGCAAGTTGCATTATGTCTGGCGTAATGCCTTTCGTCACGGCGATTAGCGTTACTGAAGGCGGCACCTGAGCCCGTATTCTTACTAGATTCTCATCAATCATCGTTAACACCGTGTACTCTAAAGGGATCGTGTAGCGATTTACGTCGCGCACTCAAGTGTGATCTATATGAGGAAGCATTCAACGTTGATTCGATCTCTTCTTTTCGTCGGTGCCGTCGGAAGCGCAGCTGTAGGCAGCGCCCAGACAACCAACCCCTTCCCAGTGTTCCTTGAATTTGAGTTGTCCAACTACTCAACCGCATTCAATGGCAATGGGGTTTTCTTCAACGGAGCACTTGGCCAGGACGGTTGGACAGCAGGTGGCGCTTACTTCGTCCGGACGAACCAAGTATTTGCGGGTTTTCAGTCCGCGCAATTTGACGGCGCTGTCGCCGTCGGGGCTGCGGGTACCACCTCCGCGGCGACCTTCTCTGCCGCCAGGCCCTTCCAATACGCTTTCCGAACGGGCACCCCTGCGGCAACGATTTTCCCAGGTGGCGTCGTTGGCGGCACACTCTTGGTCCAGGCCAAGACCCGATACGAGGACAAACCCCTTGGTCGAGTCGCATGGGCCATCGAAACATGGGGCGATAACGCGGGAACCACCACCCTGACCTCAAACCCCAACACGCGTGGATGTGGGCTTGGCTTTAACGACGCGGGAGAAATTTTCTTGAAGCCTCGAACGGCCCTGCCCGCGGTGAAAGCCTCGCAAACGCTCGCCAACCAGACATGGGGCGATGTCGCTCTCATTCACGAGATCGATACCGGCGCAATCTTCGGCATTCTCAACGGTCAATATCTCACCGACGCCTCCAGCAATCGCCTCACCACCACTCTTCCGCTCACCGATTACAACTTCATCGGCGAGTTGGACTTCAGCAGCTATATCGCTGGCTCCACCGCCACGGCAAGCCGCACCTTGCTTGGCGTACCCACAAGTGCCCCACGGGGTGATGATGACTGGTGGGTAGACAACGCGTTGGTTAGGCACTTCCCGGCGCTGTCAGTATTGGGCAAGGTCAATCTGCTCGACATGACGTACGCGGGACGACCGGCGACCAACATCGCCTGCACGGTGACCTTCACCCCGACCGGCGGCGGATCAGCCACTACAGTCACGGTGAACATGACAGCTTGGAAGGACGTCGCAGCGGCCGCACCAAGTGCGGGTTCTTACAACATCAAAGTGAAGCCTAGTGGCTGGCTGAGCAAGACCCTCACCAATATTGATGTCCAAAACGTGGGCGTTTATAACCTCGAATTCACCTGTCAGAACGGCGACGTGGACAACTCGGGCGAAGTAGACGCGGCAGACATTGACGCAGTTATCGCGAATTTCGGCGCAACGGGCACCGCAGTTCAGGAAGACTGCGACGGCTCCGGTGAAGTCGACGCGGCAGACATTGACATCGTCATCGCGAACTTCGGCGGCGTGGACCAGTAATCCCCTCTGCCCAAACGTGCACCAAGTGGTCACAAAACAACGTAGATTCCTGACGTGAGTCAGGAATCTATTGTCTTTGGTGGTGGATGCTTTTGGTGTACTGAGGCCATGTTCAATGAGCTGAAGGGCGTGCACCGCGCCGAGAGCGGATACGCAGGCGGCCTTACCAAAAACCCCACCTATAAGGACATCTGCACCGGCGCGACCGGCCACGCGGAAGTCATCAAGGTCCACTTCAACGCCGACGTGATCGGCGCGGAAGACCTGCTTCGCATCCATATGGTCACCCACGATCCCACGACTCTGAATCAACAGGGCAGCGACTTCGGCACGCAGTACCGCAGCGTGCTGTTCTACCGCAACGACGAGGAGAAGGCGCTTATGGAGCGGATCCTCAACGAACTCAGCGAGGAAAAAATCTACGCGAATCCCGTGGTGACCACCCTAGAGCCCCTCACCGAGTTCTATCCTGCCGAGGACTATCATCAGAACTACCTCAAGAAGTTCGAGGCCGCGGGCCCCTTACAAAAAATGGGCATGAACGTGGGCTACTGCTCGGCCATCGTCGCCCCCAAAGTCGCCAAGTTCCGCAAAACCTACTTCGACAAACTCAAGGACTAGCTGCCCGAGCGTCGGCACTCTCCTGGACTTAATTTTCGAGGACATGCGGCGAACTTACGGTCACCACCGTCATTTAATTGTCTACGAAGTCCTTTAAAGTCACAATTAGGTAGAAACTACCCTAAAGAATACGGGGAAACTCCTGTATAATTTACTTGTGTCTTTTGAGGTTCGGACGAGAGCATTCTCGCCTGGTTGCTTCATGGAGGAATATCAATGCGCAGAACATTATTTTTAGGAAGCGTTGCCGTTGTCGCAGGGTCGGCTTTAGTCGGCTGCGGCGGTAGCAGTAATAACAGCAATCTCAATACGGCCACCCGCATCGCGGTTGGCTACGTCTACGTTCGGGCAAACAACAGCCCACAGGCAACTCCCGCGGTTGTCGTATCGACGAGTTCAGTGGCTCCTTCGGGCTACGCTGCTCCGACCGCCGGTACGGTCACGATGAGCGTCACGGACGGCACCATTACTCGCGATGCCGATTCGGAGAACTTCAATATGGCCACCAGCAACGTGGTCATCGCCCGGGTGACATCGCGAAGTAGTGGCAACCCCTCATTCTCGCTCGCATTCAGCGGAATCGAGTTGAACGGTGAGAGCAAGAGTGCCCCTGCAACCACCTCTTTTGACATCGGCGGCGGAACCGAAAACACCGTGTTCCCCATCTCCCTCAATGCCCCAACTTACACGGTCGGCGCCGCGTCTTCGATGCGCGTATTGATCAAAGATCCAAGCACGCTCTACGGCGGCGATGAGCAAAACCGATTTGCCGCACCTGCGGACGTAATCGGCAACGCTACTGGCGACTCCGGATTGGTGGCTAGCGCATCCGCTGGCGATCGTTACGAAGTCGCCGTGCTTCTTCACGACGCAAACGGCGTCTTGATCCCCGGCACGACATTCTCAGTGGCCGATACAAGCCTTGATGCTCCTTCCGCTGCTGCCGTAACGCAGTCCGGTAGCCTCGTCCAGGTCGTCGGTGGTGGAACCGAAGGTGCGGCGGTTGAACTCACGTTCACCTCTCCGCAGGCTCCAGGGATGGAAACCAGCTACACGAGCTTCTACAGCTACGGTAATCCGGTGAACTTCTCCGCGGCGTTCTCCGCTCCGACCGATCCTGCCAGCGTGATTTGGCCGGATACCGGGACTCGTCCAGAGCGCGGCTTGCCAAACGGCAGCCCGGTCACGGTCGATTTCATTCTGAACAACGGTCGCGGTATTCCCGTCAGTGGTCAAAGCGTGAACTTCCAAGTTCGTGATGCTCGAGAAACCGGGACACCAGCGGCATTCGCCAGCAACAACTGGCCCTCGCCAGCTACCGGACCTTGCGTAAGCGCAAACAGCACCGTCACAACTGGCGGCGGCGTAGGATCGGTCACGTTCCTCACCCCAACGCCCGCAGCGGGCAATAGCGCGTTCAACTCGCTGAACATCAAATACGGCACCGGTTGCAAAGTTGATGTGCTGATTGGCACCACCGTCCTTGCCAGCAAGGTCATCACGGTGACTCGTCCGCTCTCCGCCCTGGTTACCCAAGGTTCGAGCCGACTCGACGCAGGAACCGCCAGCCAGACCAATCCGAGCAACGCCAGTGCCTTCCGAGTAACTGGTGCGACGGACATCGACACCCAGAGCATCTCCGCTCCGGTTGGAACCTACACGTGGACAATCACCCCGAACTCCGCTGGTTCCGTCGGTGACCCAGATGACGTCTCCCCGCGATCGGTCGCCATTCCGACCATCACGGGCAGCGCGACCGGATCCTCGATCCAGATTCTCGCTGGAGCCAACTCCGGCTCGTTCACAACAGTCGCGACGTTCAACGGCACCAACTCCAACACGTTGACCACTCAGGTCTTCGGCCCTCCATCCAAGGTTCTCGTCACCCGCACCCCGGGCGCCAGCGGCCTCACTGGAACGGCGGGTAGCAGCGAAGTGCTGACGCTCTCCTTCTTGGACGGCTTCGGTCACGACGTGACGGCAGAAACAACTGTTACCGCTAAGAACGGAACGATCGTTAGCTCGCCAGGTGGCCAGTTGACCTTCCCGTCCGCTCCAAGCCGCAACTACAACCTGACGTTCCCGACCGCTAGCGGCGGATACAACACGAGCATGGGTGTCACGTTGAGCTGGACCGGTACCGGTCAAGGCACTTCCGTGGGTTCGGCTAGCGGCCTGAACATCACTCGAAACGTCAACGTCATCGTCCCGTAAGGGCGGAGTCGTTGCCAACGCCCCCGGTCAACTAGACCGGGGGCTTCTTTATGCCTCAGGTTATGAGTTGCCTTCTCATGTCCCTAATGGGGTTCCCTGAGTGCGTGTGAGCGGTTCCGAGTCGCTGTGAGAGCTTCCTGAGTGCGCGTGAACGGTTCCGAGCCGCAGTGAGAGCTTCCTGAGTAGCAGTGAGAGCTTCTTGAGTTATAGTGAGAGCTCCCTGAGTTATAGTGGGAGCTCCCTGAGTTGTAGTGAGAGCTCCCTGAGTTATAGTGGGAGCTCCCTGAGTTGTAGTGAGAGCTCCCTGAGTTATAGTGAGAGCTCCCTGAGTTATAGTGGGAGCTCCCTGAGTTGTAGTGAGAGCTTCCTGAGTCGCACTGAATGCTTCGCGAGTGCGAGACTAAGCTTTAAAAACGCCTTCCAATACGGTGGTTGCCTTCCCCGCCAGTTCGCAGCGGCCCGCTCCAACGTCCACGCGCACGTAACCCCCGCGCCTACTCGCCTGGAAGCCACACAGAGATGTCTTCAACAGCCTATCAGCCCAGAACGGCCCGAGGAAGCAGTGCGCACTACCCGTCACGGGATCTTCTGGAACCCCCGACTGGGGCGCAAAGAAGCGGCTGATAAAGTCATAGTCCTGCCCTCGCTTGTCCTGAGCGGTCAGGATGAGACCGCGCATGCCGAGCTTCGAGATCAGGACCGGGTCCGCTTGGAACGAGCGCACCTGCTCTTCTTCGACTAAGGCTAGCCAGTCCATTCGATTCCTCCCAAACCAGATCGGTTCCTGACCGAGTATCTCGCAGATCAGATGCCACTTCTCGCCCCGCTCGGTGTGCTCGGCTCCGGATTCGGCCGGAAAATCCATCGACCAGTCGTCTCCCTTGCGAATACATTCGATAGGCCCAGAGAGCGTCTCGAATACCAAAGAGCTAGAGTTGAGTCGCTGAAAGAGCACCTCGGCGCTCGCGAGTGTGGCGTGCCCGCAAAGGTCCACGTCGGTTGTCGGCGTGTACCAAACCAATCGCCAGTTGTCGCCCTGGGGCCAGACGAAGGCGGTCTCCGCCTGGTTCATCTCCATCGCCACGTTCTGCATCCAAACCGGATCGCCCGCTTCGTCAAGCACAACCACCCCAGCGGGGTTTCCGCGAAACGCCCGGTCCGCGAAGGCATCAACGAGATAGATGGGGTGCGACATGCAAAGAGTCTACTAGAACAAAAAAAGAGGAGCCCATTCGGGCTCCTCTAGGAGATACACAACAGACTCTTACTTCTCGCGAATCGGAAGACCCATTTCTTTCAAAAACACGCGCGCTTCTTCGTCCGAATTGGCGGTGGTGCAAATGATCACGTCCATACCGCGGATGCGGTCGAACGAGTCGTAAGGGATTTCTGGGAACACGAGTTGCTCCTTCAGGCCCATGGCGTAGTTGCCACGACCATCGAAGCTGTTCGGATTCAAACCTTGAAAGTCACGAATACGCGGGAGCACCACGGTAGCCAGCTTGTCAAGCCAGTGGTAGGCGCGGTCGCCTCGCAGCGTAACCTTGCACCCGATCTTCATGCCTTCTCGGAGCTTAAAGTTCGAAACGGCCTTTCGAGCGGTTGTCACCACCGGCTTTTGGCCCGTGATGAGTTGCATGTCGCGAATACAGTTTTCAAGATGCTTGTCGTCGGTTGCTTTGACGGCCATGTTCACGACAATCTTGTCGAGCTTTGGCGCCTCCATCGGCGACTTATACTTGAATTGCTCCATTAGCTTCGGCAGGGCCTTGTCGGCGTACTGCTTCTTCAGCCTGGGCTTTGGCAGCGAGGTTGGTGCCGCCATTTCTTGGGTCTTACGTGCCATGGATTACTTCTTCTCCTGTTCGCGTCGTGCGAGCAAGTCAGCGTCTGCGCCATCAATGATGGTCTTGCCGCTCGCCTTGGCGTAGCGAACCACATTCTCGCCTTCCTTGCGGCGACCGATGCGGGTCGGCTTCTTGGTTTCCGGATCCACCACCATCAGATTGCTGATGTGGATCGGGGCCGGAAGCTTGATTCGCGCGGACTTTTCGCCCTGTCGCTTCGCCTTAAAGTGCTTGATCATCGCGTTCAAAGCCACCATCTGACCAGGGGTCTCGGTGCTCTCTTGAACGACAATCGCTCGGCTCTCCTTGGGGCTGATCGCGGCGACGGTGCCAACTTGGCCCTTGTCCTTGCCGCTAATGATCATGACGGTGTCACCCTTCCGGATCTTCAGCTTGATGTTCTGAGCTTGGAGCTTCAATTCTGCTTTAGTAGGCATTAGAGGACCTCCGGAGCCAACGATACGATCTTCATGAAGTTCGAATCGCGCAGTTCTCGCGCCACGGGGCCAAAGATGCGCGTGCCGCGCGGCTCCATGTTCACGGGGTTAATGACCACACACGCGTTCTCGTCGAAGCGCAAAGTGCTTCCGTCGGTTCGGCGAATGGGTTTCTTCGAGCGGACGATGACCGCTTTGATCACGTCTCCCTTTTTAATCGGCATATTGGGCGTGGCCGATTTGACGGCAGCAACAATTACGTCGCCGACGCCACCGTACCGTGGTTGGGATCCCTTCAGCACGCGGATGCACATTACTTCGCGCGCGCCACTGTTATCCGCCACTTTCAGCCTAGAAAATTGCTGAATCATGTCGTGTTTCTCCTAAGTCCTTCCTTCAAATCTTCGCACAGAGGAGCATCTGCTCGTGTGCAACTGCGAGACCGGACCGCCCTTCGTGAGCAGTACGGGGTCCGGCCCCGAAGGACCAAAACGTTTACTTAACCTTTTCGATAATCCGCGTTACGCGCCAGTGCTTGTCTTTACTAAGCGGGCGTGTTTCGGTGATTTCTACTGAGTCGCCTTCGTCCACCTTTCCACCGAGTTCAGATTCTTCGACGTGAGCCTTGAACTTCTCGGTTTTCAACATGGTCTTGCCGTACAGCGGGTGCTGCACTCGGCGAACAATCTTGACGACGCATGTCTTCTCCATTTTCGCGGAGGCGACGACGCCGGTTCGAGTCTTTCTGTTGCCTCGATCAACCGCTTCAACGGCGGCGGTTTCTTCTTTCTTTTTGGCCATTAGTTACCTGAACCTCGTTGCTTCTCGGTGATAACCGTCAGGATGCGAGCGATGTTATGTCGTCGCGCGCTTAGGCTGGCGGTATCGGTGATCTGGCGGAACACGAGGTCGCGGCGAGCCTTATACAGGCTTGCTCGTTCCTGCTCAACCATCTCTTCGAGCTCGGGCACCGTCTTGTCGCGCAGGTCAGCTGCTTTGATTTCCTTCATCGCTTATTCTTCCGTAGTCTCCACGACTTCGCCGATCACATCGGTACCTGTCACTTCAACGGTCGCGCCGCCGTCCATGTCCACTCCCGCGGCTTTGGTGAGGTCCTCAGCACCGGC
Organism: Chthonomonas sp.; assembly: GCA_031425375.1. Classification (GTDB taxonomy): domain Bacteria; phylum Armatimonadota; class Fimbriimonadia; order Fimbriimonadales; family Fimbriimonadaceae; genus JAFLBD01. The sequence goes on from JANPJF010000006.1 coordinate 266,380, forward strand.
AGTCTTTTCCTTGACGACGAACTTACATCGGATCGGCATCTTGTGCATGGCAAGTCGCATAGCTTCCTTCGCCACTTCTTCTGCCGGTCCGGCCATTTCAAACATGATGCGGCCTGGCTTGACTACGCAAACGTAGCCTTCAACGCCAGCCTTACCCTTACCCATTCGCTGTTCAAGAGGCTTCTTGGTGAACGGCTTGTCTGGGAACAATCGAATCCAGACTTTACCGCCACGTCGAATGTGTCGGGTCATCGCGATACGGGCGGCTTCGATTTGTCGGCTGGTGATCCAGGCCGGCTCCAAAGCTACCAACGCGAATTCGCCAAACGAGATCGTGTTGCCACGAGTCGCCTGACCACGCATGCGTCCGCGGTGTTGCTTTCTATACTTCATGCGCTTAGGCATTAACATCAGCGATCACCTCCTCTTGCTTCCGTGGCTCCGTTTCGCGTCGTCGAGCTGCAGCTTCCTGTTGTCGCTGTCGCTCTGGCAAAACCTCACCCTTGTACAGCCAAACCTTGATGCCGATACAACCGTACACGGTCATCGCGGTGGCCACTCCGTAATCAATATCTGCGCGAAGGGTGTGCAGAGGCACCTTCCCTTGCTTGTCGCCTTCCGATCGGGCGATTTCCGAACCGTTCAATCGGCCACTAACCAGAACCTTGATGCCTCGACCGTTAAGTCGAACCACGCGGGTCATGGCTTGGCGCATGGCTCGTCGGTGCGAGACTCGCTTCTCCAATTGGATCGCGATGTTCTCGGCCACGAGTTGGGCGTCAAGTTCGGGCTGTCGCACTTCGGTCACATTGACCTGGACGACGAGGCTCGAATCTTCCCGACGGACCATTCGGTTCAGATCCTGAGTCAGTTCATCGATGCCCTTTCCGCCGCGGCCAATAATGGCGCCCGGTCGGCTAGTAAAGATGTTGACCTTGATTCGAATCGCGGCTCGCTCAATTTCGACTCGGCTGATAATGCCAAGACCAAACCGGCGTCGGATGTCGCGTCGAATTTTGGCGTCCGACTCCAAATACTTGCTATAAGTCTTCTTGTCCGCGTACCAGTTGCTGTCTGCAGCTCGGATAACGCCGATTCGAAAACCGATTGGATGAATCTTTTGACCCATTAGTCCTTGTTTTCCTCCGCACTCGCTTCAGTGGTGGCCGGGGCTTCGGGCGCAGTCTCTTCGACAGCGACTTCGGCGGGGGTCTCTTCGACCACTTCTTCTACTTGGGCGTCCTCGACTGGAGCGGCCTTAACGGCTTTCGCCTTCTTCGGTGCTTCAAACTTAGGTCGTGGCTTAGCCTTGGTGCCGTGCGGCTTTTGGTCCGGCTTCGGCTCGAAGTCTTCGAGAATCACGGTGATGTGACTCGTCTTTTTGAGGATGCGTGCACCTCGCCCCATGGCCTTCTGGGTCATTCGCTTGATGCGCGGACCTTCGTCCACGGCGATTGAGCGAATGCGCAGGGCTTGTGCAGCGACGCCGTTGTTCTCGGCGGCGTTTGCCATGGCGCTAATCAAAACATTGCGAAGGGATCGTGCCCCTTTGCTAGGGTGGAATCGCAACCGAGCAGCCGCGAATTCAGCCGTCTTGCCGTTGACCAAGTCAGCGACAATTCGCACCTTTCGCGGTTGCACTCTTACGTATTTTGCGACAGCTCGTACTTCCATCGTTGTAATCCGCTTGTGTCGAAGAGTTCGTCAAGAGCTCCCCGAAACGCGCACTAATTCCTTAGCGCAGTCGTGTCCCCCGATCGGGCAAAGTGCCGCCATGACCCTTATAAGTGCGGGTCGGGGCGAACTCCCCAAGTTTGTGGCCGATCATGTTCTCTGTCACGAAGACAGGAACATGCTTTCGACCATCGTGGACGGCTAGTGTGTGACCGATCATATCGGGCGTGATCGTCGAGCGGCGGCTCCAAGTTTTGATGAGCTTTTTCTCGCCACTCGCGTTCATTGCATCGATCTTCTCAGTAAGATGATCGTCCACAAAGAATCCTTTTTTAAGACTGCGTGCCATGGTTCTAGTTTGCGTTTGGTTCGGCCTTTCGGCCTTTCATTCTCTTGAGGTGGTATCCCCAGGTATTCGCTACCCGGGGTTAGTGCACCTAGCTCTTGTTCCTCCGTCGAACAATGAACTTGTCAGTGCGCTTATTAGAGCGCGTTTTCTGTCCGCGAGCCTTGTTGCCCCATCGGTCAACAGGACCCTTCTTTCGGCCAACCGGCGATTTGGCTTCACCACCACCGTGTGGATGGTCGCGCGGACTCTTAACGACACCGCGAACGTGCGGCCTTCGCCCCAGTCCTCGGTTCTTACCGGCTTTACCAATCTGTTCGTTCTCGTGCTCGGCGTTGCCAACTTCACCGACCGTTGCTCGGCAGGTGTAGTGGACGCGTCGCATTTCGCCGCTGGGCAACCGGAGGGTCACATAAGTGCCGTCCTTCGCCATCAGCTGAGCGGCTGCGCCTGCGCTTCGCACCATTTGGCCGCCCTTTCCGGGCTGGAACTCGATGTTGTGCACCAAGCTACCAAGGGTGATGAACCGCAGTTCGAGACAGTGACCCGGGAGGATGTCGGCGCCTTCGCCTGAGCGAATGACCGTCCCGTCCACGAGACCCTTGGGAGCCAAGATGTATCGCTTCTCGCCGTCTTCGTATTGAAGCAGCGCGATGCGGCACGTTCGGTTCGGATCGTATTCGATACCGATGACCGTGGCGTCCATCCCGTCTTTGAGTCGCTTGAAGTCGATGATGCGATAGCGTCGCTTGTTACCACCGGACTTGTTGAAGCTCGTTCGTCGGCCATAGCTGTTGACACCGCCACTCTTGTGGATGCCAACCGTAAGGCTCTTTTCCGGCTTCTTCTTTGTGATCTCGGCGTACGTCGAAGCCACCATGTGGCGTCGGCCGGGCGAGGTTGGTTTTAATCTTCGTACTGGCATGGCTTAGACTCCGTAGTCCTCCAGCTTCTGGCCGGGGGCCAGGGTGATGACGGCCTTCTTCCAACTGGGTCGTTGACCCGGCTTTCGCTGACCGACGCGCCGCATTTTGCCTCGCACCGAAACGGTTTGAACGTCAATGACTTCAATCTTCGCTTCCTTTGGCTTTTTGCCGGTGTTGTAGATTGACTCCAATGCCGCTTTGATCTCGAGCTTGTTGGCATCCTTCGCGACGACGAACGTGTACTTTCGCAAGTTCTTGTCGTCGGCGACGAATTCGTTACCGTAGCTCAGAGCCACCGACTTTTCGGTGATGTGCGGGCGAACGATGATCGTGTATGCACTACGCGACATTATTTTTCACCTTCTTCGCTCTTCTTCTTGGAAGCGCGCTTTGGCTTTTCTTCGGTCGCCGCCGGAGCGTCGGCCTTTTTAGCCTTCGGCTTGGCTTCCTTCACGGCAGGAGCTTTCTCTGCCTTGGGAGCCTTCGCCACTTTAACTGCCTTCTCTTTAACTGCCTTCTCTTTGGCACCCCAGACCGCTTCGATTTGGTCGAGAGCGTCCTTGGCGATGACAATCTTGTGGGCAACGAGGATATCTCGGGTGCTAAACGTGTTGGTCTTGGCGCCTTCGTCTTGGCTAGGGCCGGTTCGGACTTCAACGTTGGGCAGATTGCGGAAACACTTGTAGGTAGTTTCGTCGAAGCTGGCGGTGATGACGAGAACTCGTCGTGCATCGGCAACTCCGAGAGCGGTAAGAAGCTTGATCGCGTCCTTGGTCTTTGAAACGGTGAACTGAACCTTGTCCACCACGGTGACCTTGCCGGCGGTCACTTGTGCACTGAGGGCACCCATGATCGCGGCTCGTCGCTCCTTCTTGTTAAAGCCCTTGGTGTAGTCACGCGGCATGATGGCAAGAGCCATGGCACCGTGCGCCCACTGGGGAGATCGGGTCGAACCTTGTCGGGCGTTACCGGTCTTCTTTTGCTTGTAGGGCTTTCGACCACCGCCGCTCACTTCGCTGCGGCTCTTGGTCTTTTGCGTCCCTTGTCGGCTGTTGGCTTCTTCGGTGACGACGGCTTTGTGGAGCAGGTGCATCACGGGCTCGGATGTGGCGATCGCGCCCAACTCTGCCGTGCCTACAGCTTTCCCTTTTTGATCTTTAATCTCGAGGTTTGCCATGGTTTATCTCTCCACCTTATTCACGATCACGAATCCGCCGTTGGGGCCGGGAACGCTACCGTCAATGAGAAGCAGGTTGCGCTCGGCGTCAACCTTTACAATCTTAAGTCCCTTTTGCGTCACGGTGTCGCCACCCATGCGGCCCGGCTTCTTCACGCCTTTGAAAACGCGCTGAGGTCCGGTCGCACCGCTCGAGTTTGGTCGGCGATGGGTCATGTAACCGTGGGTCATGTGCTGGCCTTTGAAGTGATGGCGCTTCACGCCACCCGCGAAACCTTTACCTTTGCTGGTGCCGGTGACGGTGATCTCTTGGCCTTCAGCGAAGATCTCCGCGGTGATTTCTTGACCCGTGGCGAAGCCGCTTGAGTCCTTCACTCGGAACTCACGCATCTTACGAACATTGAAAGTGAGTCCCGCTTTTTTCAAGTGGCCGAACTTCGGGAAAGTGAGGTCTTTTTCGCGACCTTCGCCAAACCCGACTTGAACGGCGCTGTAGCCGTCCGTGTCGTCCGTCTTGATTTGCGTGACCCAAACCGGCCCGGCCTTAACGACCGTAACCGGGACCATGCGCCCGTCTGCATCGTAGACGTGCGTCATTCCCACTTTGGTTCCGAGGATTCCCGGTAGCATAATCTTTAGTTTCTCCTTGCTTCAGGCACACTGGATTGGTGAGGGTTGGCTCGGGTTGGTTAGGTTGGTTCGGACAAACCGAACTCCCCAAACAAACCCAAACAAACCCAAACAAGTCAAATGGACCTGAATCGCAGCTTCCCGCGCCGGCGATGAGTTCCTATGCCGTTGCCCGATCTCAACCTTTCGGCGTCCGAAACCTCCTAAGTTTCGTTCTCGGGTCAGCCCTCATCGCGACTATGAAGCCGCTTCGCTCAGACCGAAGCCTTCGCGCAATGAGAAGTTATACCCGAACCGTTGGGGAAAAGCAAGTTCCAAAATCCAGAACCCTTTCCCCAGGGGAGAGAAGGGAGCGTGGGGGCACACGAAGCAAAAGCAAGGCGCCAACCACTGTCACCGGCGACGCCGTCGCAGCAAAGCAGCCGCACCAACCCCAAGCGCGATCAAAGTCCCCGGCTCCGGCGCGGTGACCACCGCCAAACCAGCGGGTGTCGTCACCTGCGAAAGAGTTCGGCCTGGACCGATCGCGTCCATGAACGTGCTCACCCCGCCGAGGTTACGGTAATACCGCTGCAAGCGGGTACCGCTGGCGTTCACCCCCAAGCCCCAGCCTTCTCCAGGGTGAGCGTATTCAAACTCCACCGCGGAGGTGAAGGGGACGGGTGAGGTGTAACCCCCTAATGCAGAGGTTCCGCCAAGGCCGACGCTGATCGCCTGACCGCTTGCAGCGAGCGCAACATATGACGTCCCATCGCTTGCGCCCTTCGAGGTCCCAATGAAAAACGGCACGTTCACCACCGAGAGTTGGGCGGAGGTCGTCGAACTGAATTGTACAATGTCACCCGTACCCGCCTGCACCGCAAAGTAGTTGCCGCCAGGCCCTTCTACCGCCGAGGTCCAAGGCCCAACAGTCGTGCTCGAGTTAAATGAGAAGAAGCCGGTGGGAATCGATAAGGTGTTGAGCCTCCGAATCGCCACGACTGAACCATCCGTCGACGTCATCAGCAACCGCCCATTAGAGGTCAACGACATGTCGTTGTTGGACAGCCCGACCAAGTCGTTGTAACCCTTGAAGAACCCGGTGTTGTAATCCCAGGTTGAGTACCCATTGTCGTGAGTCACGACTGCCGTCTTCGACGCTTTGTCCACCGTAATCCCGCGCACGTTGTTCAGCGTCCCGCCGCCAAAGCTCCCCAGGTAGGTCCCTGAATCCCCGTCGTAGCGATGCACCACGTCTTGCCCGGAGTCCAAAACCAACAGCAAATCAAAAGAAGCCAATGCACTGCTCGTCAGGCCAACCGCTAACAATAATCCCATCCAACGCATGACCTAACTATACAGCAGACCACCGGAATTCACAAGAGCCAAAATCCACTCCAAAACTGCCACGACCTTAAAGCAACGTGACAATTACAGCAGTTACAGAGGCATCGGCGACCCCTCAGCCACAACAGCGAGAGGCGTACGCACGCGCCAGAGCAATTCTCTCTTCCTGGGAACGTCGCTGAGCGTCTTTGGGACGTGGCACAACAGTGTTCGACTTTGCGTCATTATTCTCGTGGAGCATGGCGTCGACAATGGAATTGAAGTAGACAGCCCTTACCCGCGTCTCTCGTCGGAGACCGATGGGAGTGAGCAAAGGTGGCGAATCTACCGAAAGCAGGTGCTCGTAGGCACCTCCTTGATAGCCGCCTTTTCGCTGGTCAGCGGTTCGCTCTTCGGTGACTCCCAGTTGCTGTTTCTATCCCTTTTATTGAACGGGTTCTGGCTTATCGGAAACATTGCGGGCATACCTTCAGTCGGTTTTGGCCCTGGTGTCCCTTTTCCTCGTTCACTGTTAAGGACGGCATTGTTGCTGACTTGGCACGTTGCCTGCGTCGCCACTCAGGTATTCGTCATGAGCCTGTACATGTCTGAGTAGGCGCAACAGGACGGGCAGGGCTTTGTGACCAGCCAACTCGTTACTAGGGCGCGCCCGCGGCATCGAGTGCCGCCCAGGTCGTCGGGATGTGCCGAATATGCACCGTATGCGCCGGCGCATCCGTTCCCGCGTAGTTCCAAACGTAAAAGTGCCCACGATCGAACCGCTCCAGTAACGGATAGTCCGGTGCCCCAACAGCTACTTCATTACCAGCAGGCCGCATCGCTCCGCCAAGAGACGCAACCAGCGCATTGGCAATTTCAAACGTGCCGCAATACGAATCCGGTTGAATCCGGCTGTTAGTGATGACGAACGTGCACCGCCCCGCCATCGCATCGCGGGCGAACGGCTCCCAAACACGCACGTGATCTCTCAAAGGGGTCCGCGTAGCCGCTCCGGGGTCGAGGCTGCCGTAAAACGAATCGCACATGACCACCCGCCGCAACAACATGCGGTTCCCCGGCTGCGACATCCATTGCCGCACGGCCCCGTAACCCGCGCTAAAACTCGTGACTTGCAAGCGGTCGAACCGTTGCCGCTTTTGGAGACCGAGGGCGCGCTCCGCCGCACGAAGCCACTCCGGGAGAGCCGAAGCAGATTCAAACGGCTTCGAGTAAGTAGTCGACCCCGCACCAAAGTTCATGATCAGAAGGGGCTCGCGAAGCTCCGCGCGGGCATGCTCGGCGGCGATGTACCACGGCACGGTGTGCACGTGAATGCGGAGTTTCTGACTGCGGTCACCGCTTGCCGCCCAACCTGGAGGGGTGAACAAAGTGCCGGTCAAGCCGCCCACTTTGATCTCCCGCGTGGTCCCCGGCGGCATATCTCCAGAGCCTGGAATAGCACGCTTGGTCATGGACGTGGGTTCGACGAGCGCGGTAACGGCAAGAACGGCGGCGAGCATGACTCTATTCTAATCTGGAACAATCGTTTGAGATGCTCATTCCCCCGCGCGAACAATTTTTGAACCTCGCGGCGGGGAGACGGATGCCGGTCTACGCCGACCTGCTCGCCGATCTCGAGACGCCGCTCACCGCCTACTGGAAACTTGCCCACGACGAGCCGCTCTCTTTCCTTCTAGAAAGCGTGACTGGCGGCGAGCAAGTCGCCCGCTACTCCATCCTCGGTGTCCGACCCCGCGCCGTCCTGCGAAGCCGCGACGCTGGCGATCCCCTGGTTCTATTGGAGAAGGAGCTAAACCAACAAGTCGTCCCCGTCGAGGGCCTGCCTCGTTTCTTCGGCGGCGCGGTGGGAATGTTAAGCTATGACTTTGTCCGGTTCATCGAAACCCTTCCCGACCAAAACCCCGACCCGCTCGCCCTAGACGACATGGCGATGTTCCTGACCGACGCCGTCGTCGTCTTCGACCACGCTAAGCACATCATCCGCATCATCGTCCTCGCCGAGGGCACGGAATCTGGCTACGAAGACGCCACGCGCGAAATCGAACGCATCACCGCCCGTCTCCGCGAGCCGCTCCCCAATCTCCCGACCGGCACCTTCCCCGTCCGTCCCACCACCAGCGACACCACTCAAGAGGAGTTTGAATCCAAAGTCGTGAGGGCGAAGGAATATATCGCCGCCGGAGACGGCATCCAGGTCGTGCTGAGTCAACGCTTCAGCAAACCGGCCGACGCCCACCCAGTCACCATCTACCGTGCCCTCCGCTCCCTCAATCCTTCTCCCTATATGTTCCTGATCCGCTTCGGCGACTTCGATTTGGTGGGTGCCTCGCCCGAACTTCTGGTCAGCCACCACGGCGGCCGCGCCACCGTCCGCCCCATCGCTGGCACCCGCCCACGAGGCCACGACGACTTCTCAGATGCGGCTCTCGCCGAAGAACTTTTGGCCGATGAAAAAGAGCGAGCCGAGCACATCATGCTGATTGATCTAGGCCGCAATGATCTCGGGCGCGTGTGCGCCACCGGAACCGTCACCGTCGGGCATTTGATGCAGATCGAGCGCTACTCCCACGTGATGCATATCGTCAGCGAGGTCACCGGGACGCTGGACCCAACCCGGACCGTGTTCGATTTAGTCCGCGCGACTTTTCCCGCTGGCACCCTCAGTGGTGCCCCAAAGGTTCGCGCCATGCAAATCATTGAAGAGCTAGAAACCTCGCGCCGCGGCGCATACGGAGGCGCGGTAGGAACCTTAACACCTCTCGGCGACGTGGATCTCGCGATCGCCATCCGCACCATCGTGCTCAAAGACGGCATGGCGCACGTCCAAGCCGGAGCCGGGGTGGTCTTCGACAGCGATCCCACCTCCGAGTGGAAGGAGACCTGGAACAAGGCGAACGCCGCCCTCCGCGCCCTCGATCTCGCTCAGCTTGGCCTTTAACCCAGCAGCGCCTTGACCGTCGCCACCACGTTCTCAACCGTGAATCCAAGTTCGCGGAAGTTGACGTCCGCCGGTGCACTGGCCCCAAAGCGATCCAACCCCACGTGAGCGTCGGCATACTTCGCCCATCCGAGGGTGACACCGGCTTCAATACTGACCGTCGGCAAACCATCCTCCAGCACAGAATCCCGATACTCAGCCGACTGCAGCTCGAATAAGAACCAACTGGGCAAGCTCACGACCCGCGTCGCGATCCCCTCGGCATCCAAAGCCGCCGCCGCTTCCATCGCAAGCCCAACCTCACTGCCCGTCGCCACCAAGCAAGCCTGTGGTTGAGCGACCTCTTTCAGTACGTATCCCCCCTTCGTCGCCGGATGATCGCCAACGGTAGCGGGCGTTACAACAGGGAGCGCCTGCCGGGAAGTCACAATGGCGGTCGGGAAATCTGTCGCTTCCATCGCGACCTTCCAAGCCACGATGGTCTCGTTTGCGTCAGCGGGTCGGAACACATTGAAGTTCGGAATGGCCCGGCAGCTCATCAAGTGCTCCACAGGCTGATGCGTCGGCCCATCTTCACCAAGCCCAATCGAGTCGTGGCTGAAGCAGAACACCGTCGGGCAATGCATCAAAGCAGCCAGCCGAATGGACGGGCGGCAGTAGTCGCTGAAAATGAAGAACGTCCCCGCCATGCCGCGAGTCCCGCCGTGCATCGTGATGCCGTTTGCAGCAGCCGCCATCGCATGCTCGCGAACTCCGAAATTGATGTTTCGCCCTGCGCGACTCTCGGGCGAGAAGTACCCATCTCCCTTAATCTCGGTCATCACGTTGTGGGTCAGATCGGCGCTTCCACCCATCAGCCCCGGATATGCCTTCGCCGCGAGCTGAACCGCGACTCCATTGGTCGCACGGGAAGCCGTCGGGCTCGACGGTGCTTCAAAATTCTCGGTCCAGTTAGTCAGCGGAGTTCCCGCCCACATCGCCTGCCATTCGGCGGCAAGCTCTGGAAACTCAACGGCATATCGCGCTAACCGAGACTCCCACTCAGCCACAAGGCCCTCTCCCGCAACAACCGCCGCCCCAAACCGTTCGGCAGCCTCAACCGGAATCCAGAATGTCTGATCAGCGGGCAAGCCTAGCGCCTCCTTAGCCAGTTTAAGTTCATCAGCCCCCAACGGCGACCCGTGCGACTTCTCGCTGTTCGCCTTGTTCGGACTACCAAACCCAATAATCGTCCGAGCCGCGATTAAGCTCGGTTTGTCGGTCACTGCTTTTGCTTCCACCAACGCGCGGTCTACCGCTTCGCAATCCATCCCCTCGATGTGCTGAATGTGCCAGCCCATCGCCTCAAACTTTTGCCCCGTGTTCTCGGTAAAGGAGAGATGAGTGTTGCCATCGATGGTGATGGAGTTGTCATCGTAAAGCACGACCAGCTTGCCTAATCCAAGATGCCCTGCCAGCGAGCAAGCCTCCTGAGCCACCCCCTCCATGAGGTCGCCATCGCTCGCGATGACGTACGTGAAATGGCTTACGATTTCTAGCTCTGGCTTGTTGAACCGCGCGGCGAGATTCGCTTCCGCAATCGCCATTCCCACCGCGGTGCTAATTCCCTGGCCGAGGGGTCCAGTTGCCATCTCCACACCGGGCGTGTGGGTGTTTTCAGGGTGCCCTGGCGTGATACTTCCCCACTGCCGAAAGTTCTTCAGATCATCCAACGAGACCGCGTATCCGGTGAGGTGCAACAGCGCGTAGAGCAGCATTGAGCCGTGCCCGGCGCTCAAAACAAATCGATCTCTGTCCGCCCATTTCGGGGATTTCGGCGCGTGCTTTAGGTGTCGATCCCACAGGGTGAACGCCATCGGCGCGCAACCCATCGGCATCCCCGGATGACCACTTTTCGCCTTCTCCACCGCGTCCATCGCGAGCCCGCGAATGACGTTGATACAGAGCGTTTGAATGTCGGCAGGAGCGGCGGTAATCACCCAGAAAGGGTACCCGGTGAACCGACGAGGGAGCCTTATGCGTCACCTTCACGGGTAGCATCAAAACGAATGATTTCCACTTTACTCGCTGGCCTTGCCATCGCCCAGGCCACTTCGGTCTGGAGTGTCGACCCGAGTGGCACACTCATTTGGGGAGGCAAGCCTTATGTCCCGCTCGGTCTCCGGGTGGCAGGAACGCCCGAGGCAGTCGAAGAAGCCCACAGTGCGGGCGTGCAAGACCTCCTAGTGGAACTCCCCGCTGACGGTCGAAGCTGGCCCGCCACTTTCGCTGCGCTCGAGAAGAACAAATCCCGCTTCATGGTGGAAATCAACTCCATGGCCCCCGCCTCAACCGGCGTGGTGGTCGAGCCCGAGTCCTACCGAATCACCGGCATCAACCAAAGGACCAGAATTCAGGCGAATCTTCCCGGTGCCGTCGGTGCACTTATTTTGCTCGTAACCGCTGACGGAGCGATCCAGAAAACGCAACGAGTCTCCACTGACCCGAACGGTCGTATCGACGAAGAAGTGGACCCGGGCAACACCGTCGAGCACGTAGCGCTGGTCTATCCAATCACCAAAGACAGCCGCTTCCCAGACGGTTGGGACGGCCTAGATGACCATCGCGACCAAGTGCTAAGCGCATTCTCCATGGCTGGTCCAATGCCTGGTTTACGTGGGCTCGTGAACCCTATCGGTTCCGTAGCGAGATTCCCTGAAGCCGAACTCCGCTTCGTACCCACCTCTGCCCGATTTCGACTCGAATTGGAGGTCTTCCTCAAGGGGCGATACGGCACCCAGCGCCGCGCCGAGCAGGCGTGGTCAATCCAGGCCGCCGACTTCGCTTCCTTCGCCGACATGGCCCGGCTCATTCCGCTATGGTCACCCAAGCGCGGCGTGAACCACTACTGGGACCCCACCACCAACCGCACCTACTCGACCATCAGCAAGGTCAATTCGGCCTGGGCCGACATCCAAGCGGTTTACAACACCGCTCTCCGCCGCCGGATGATCAACTTAAGCCAAGCCCTCCAGCAACGCTTGGGCGTTCCTGTGGTTCAAACCTGGAGCGGCTGGAATGGTCCGTACGAGGGTAACGCTGCCGGTCTCGCGGGCGTGGCAGTTCGGCTCGAAGACGACAGCATCACCGGCCTACTCAACGGAGCATCAAAGGCCGCGAGCACGCTGAGCCGCTGGGACCGGACTGGCCTCCTTCTCGCCACCGACGTTCGAGTGCGACCCGATGAAGGCGACTATGCCGCCATTCCCGCCGTCATCGACCAAAGCGCAGGCCTCGGCATGCGCGGCTGGTACTTCACCGTGAATGATAAAGAGTCCGCTTTACGGGTAGGCGATATGCACGTCGCATTTCTTGACCGAGACCAATGGCTCACTCCTCGCCCTGCCTTCCTCAACTTCCCCGAGTCCGCCCAAAATCCCGCGCTCCCTATGCTGCTGGGATCAAACACCTGGTGGGTACCCGCCCCCCTCGACGGCAACCGAATCGACTTCGGCCGCAAGATCAGTGGATACCGCATGCGCTCGGCAGACGGCGATCAAACCGTCTTCTGGTCGAACCAGGAGCCGATGAAAGTCCGCCTACGCCTGCTCGACCCGAAAGCCGCCAGAGTTAGGGCGGTTAATGGACAAGCCGTCACGACGAAGATTTCAAAAACTCACATCGAACTCCAACTCACCACTAACCCCATCGTGGTCTCCGGCCCCGAAGTCCCCGTCCCCCAAGAATGCATCGACGAGACCCTCACTGAGTTCGCTTCGATGGCCGCCAGCGTGCCAACTCAGGTTCAAAACATGGTGGATGACATTGAGTCGTTCCGCCAAGTCTCCACCACGATCAACCAAAACCCTAGCGGCGCGTTCCTCGGCATGCGCAGCCGACTCGAGCGCCTTCGCCGCTCGCTCGCTCCCATGGCGTGGGTTGAAGCTGAGAATTCACGCGAGCACAACTTCAGCGAGGCCCAAACCGACGCGAACGCATGCGGTCAGGCCGCCCTCATGCTCTCGACTCGTCTCACTCCCCTAGAGGGATTGTTCCGAGCCAAGTATCTCTTTAACCCGCGGATCCCCGGTAACCAGGAAGTTTGGATCGCGATGCGAGGAAGCACCGCCGCCCAGAATGCCGTCTACGTCACCGTCAACGGCGAACGTCTGGACCGCGCGGCCCTCCCCATCGCCAGTGTTTACGGCAACGGTTACGGTTGGCTGAACATGGGCACTGTGAACCTCCCGATGCAGCAGGTCAACATCGAAGTCGTAACTCCCGCCCCACTCATCGCCCCGATGTCGCTTGACGTGGTGCTTCTCACTCCTGCCGGTTACAAGCCAAACGGCCCCTTTTTGAATTGGTACCCGCCACTCTCCGTCCTGCCAAAGCGAAGTTAGAACCCGTGGTGGACCATGAACGACTTGGCCATGCCCTTCCACCGTTCGGTGAGAAGGGTAGCCTCGGGAAAGCACTTACGAAGTTCAGCCTTCGACATCAGCCGAAACTCAGCGATTGTCTGATGGGCGGCTTCATCGGTCTCACATGGGCCCAAAAATCCGACCCGGCGACGTCGAATAATCGCCTTCCTGAGCCCAAACGGCAAAAACTGCCAGCCGGGAAATAGAAAGTGGGGCTCCATGAAGAAGTACCGATTGGGGGTCTGCAGGAAGTACCTCTGCCCGATGCGGCGCACTTCGTTCGCCATCTTCACCTGGTTCTCCCACGTGAACACGTGCTCAATTACCGAATTTGAGTACACGATATCGAAAGACTTGTCCGCGTACTCGGGCATCGAAGTCCCATCCCCATGAACGACCTCGACGAAGTCAGCCTCAGAGGACCACGGCGCCAAATTAGCACACGTGATCGAAACCCCTGGCACATCAAAACCTAACTTCAGCCAGTAATCGGGTTCTCCACCCACATCCAAAATGCGGCACGGCTTCGGCACAGACTCCAGCAAATCCAAGAAAATCTTCAGCCGCTTCAGCCTCATCTGACGCCCAATCGACTTTTCGTCTTGGTAATAGATCTTGTCAGAATCCAGCATACGGTTCCGAGGAGCATACTTCATGCCGCTCGCGGCAGGAAACTCGCAGTAAAAAGTGGGAACCGTTTGGAAGCGAGCGGCATTCGGTATACGAGGTCCGATTACAGTCGGACAACGGAACACAACAATGGAAAATATCCGAATGATTCAACTCGAAGACGCCAATCCAGAGCAACGCCACCTCCTCGAGCAGGTGCAAGGCGCTTTTGGCATGATCCCAAATTTGACCAAAGCTCTGGCTGCATCCCCCGCCGTCTTGGAAGGGTTCCTCGCACTAGGCGGTGCCATGAACAAGACCGCCTTTTCCCCCGTTCAACGAGAGCTAGTCGCCATCGCCGTAGCTCAGGCAAATGGCTGCGAGTACTGCCTTTCCGCTCACACCAAAATTGCTGAAATGCAGGGTGCAGAGGAAGAGGACAGGTCGCTTGCACGTATGGGCAGGGTCTCTGGCCCGGTAACGGCAGCGGCAATCGATCTTGCTCGAGCCATCGTTGCTACTCGCGGTCACCTGAACTCAGATGCCGTTGCTGCAGCAAAAGCCGCGGGACTGAGCGAAGCTCAGGTAGCCGACGTCGTCGGGTTGGTGGTCCTAAACATCTTCACCAACTACTTCAATCACGTCGCCGGAACCCCCAATGATTGGCCCGTCGTCAGAATCGAGGAAGCCATCCCCGCCTGACACCAGAGAAGCTAGACCAAAAACAAAAAATCCCCGGCCATTCAGGCTCGGGGAGTCTCTCAAATTTACAGCAAAACTTACGTTTTGATCTGAATATCAACGCCACTGGGAAGATCAAGGCGCATCAAGGCGTCAATAGTCTTATTATTTGGCTCGTTAATATCAATCAGTCGGTTGTGGGTCCGAATTTCGAAATGCTCCATGGACTCCTTGTCAATGTGGGGTCCGCGGATCACGCAGAACTTGCGGATGTTGGTCGGAAGAGGAATTGGACCGCTGATTCGCGCGCCGGTGCGGCGGGCGGTTTCAGCAATCTTCTCTGCCGAGATGTCCAGTACGCGGTGATCATATCCGCGGAGTCGAATTCTAACTCGAGGTGCCTTCATGGTGTTCTCAGGTCGCGAATTCCAAGAGAGCGGCTAGCTCATCCCCAACCTCGCAACCTGCAGATGATACCCCACCAGCCCAATCCAACCGGTGTTTTGTATCATGGTTGAGATGCCAGCCGGACCCAAGGTGTTCCTCACCCGACCCATCACCAAATTGGGCGATACCGTTGTCCTCACCACCATTTTCGTTGAGCTGCTCCGGAGCTACCCCGAACTTCGGCTGACCTGCATCGGGGGCGAGGTAATGCGTTGGGCCTCCAGCCTTCTACCGGACCGTTTTGAACTGCTCCCGGTCAAACACCCCAAAACCACGGAGGCCGATATCGTCCTTGAGTTCGGAAAAGCAAAGTTGAGTACCTTACTTCAGGTGCGTCGGCTAAAGCCTCAAAAGTTTGTCGCAGAGCAGCGAGGGCTCTTGAGCAGGTTTGCTACCCACCAGGTCGCGCGTGGACGACCCCGAACGTTGCATCAGCTAGAACTGTGGGGTGAGTACTTCCGCGTTGCCTTTCCAGAATTGCCAATACTGACTGAGTACACCGATTTCCGCGGGCTCATCAACTCACCCGCTCCGTCCCGCAACTTCATCGCGATCCACACTCACACCGGCGGCTCAAACCGTCTTCCGAGCCTCGAGACTTATGACCAACTCATCACGGTTGGTGAACGATTAGGACACAAGGTCGTGCTTATTGGAGGACCAGGGTGCGGCCTTGCCAGCGAGATTGCTCAGCGTCATCCGCAAGCTTCGGCCGTGGTTCCGGCCAACATCGCCGAACTTGGAGAGCTTGTCTACAACGCAAGTCTAGTCGTAAGTCCGGATACCGGCCCGGCGCATCTCGCCGCTGCCATGCGCACGCCTGTGCTGGACCTGTTCTGCAAGCACTACGTCCCAACTGAAAGATGGCATCCCAAGGCTCCAAATGTAATCTTGATTCGATCGGAGACTGCTTGCGCCTCGTGCGTCAAAAGAGGTCGCTGCTACCGTCGAGATTTCCCTGACGAAACCTGTACCACCAGCTTCAACATGAGTGCAATCTCCGCCGCTATCCGTGAACTAGCCCAGACCCAAAATAGCGAACCCGCCACCGGATTACTCCGATAACGGGTCCACACCAATCCGGAGCCGTTACTTTCGGCGGCGACGAAGCAGTGCAGCAAGTCCAAGCCCCATCGCGGTCAAGCTAGCCGGTTCGGGCACGACTTGAAGCGAAGCGTTCGGGCGCCAGGAGTGCTCATCACCAGCATAAATTCCGCCGTACACCCCGATGTCACCGAAGTAAGTTCCGGCCACATTTCCTGGGTTAGCCCGCCACTTGCTGTGCAGATCAGTTCGACTCTCATCGACCTCAATGACTTGGCCAAACCAATTACCCTCGAATGAGCGGAACTCAAGTTGGTTTGCCGTATAAGGCCCATTCAAACCAAAGCCAGCGACGTACCACGTTTTCGTGATCAACTCTCGCGTGCCCGTGTTCGCCATAGTCACCGATGCGGTGGAGTCCTCGCCCCAACCAATCGAATTTGGCGACATAGAAGAAGTCAAAGAAGCGGTAATCGTGTCGACGACCTCAATCTGAAAATCGAACGATGCGAGAATTTCGGTTGAGGAGCTAGACGTGCCACCCACAACCTCTAGAGTGAAGTCATAGAATCCGGTGTCAACACTGGAATCAACCTCTCCATTTCTGAACGCGAGCTGTGAAAAGTCCCAGCTCACGTCTTCTGTAATGGCTGTCCCCAGGTCGTACTGAGCCTGGCCAAACACGCCATTAGTGAAGCCGTAGTAATAGCTCGACGACTGCATGTTCAGCAAGGGATTCCACGAGCTGCCTCCCACGATATTGACGTTGTTCAAAAAAACGTCTGCGTCATCAGTGTCGTGATCCAGCCGAACGCCGAACGCCGTGGTTGTCGAATTCATCGTCGACGAGTCCTTGACCGCCGAATGGATCAGCCCGTTAGACTCGGACCAAATATCCTGAGCCCAAGCACCCGACACCAACAAAAGCAACGAAACAGAGCCAACTAAACTAAAAAAATTGCGATGCGTCTTCATCCCCCATACTCTACACTGCTATCGCAAATTTACCGCTAATTTTGCCGGATGCAGGAAAATTATGGATACACCTCAGCGCTTGAGAATGAATAAGCGCACAAATGTAGTGTAAAACGCCTTCGTCGTCCAGGCGAGAGAATGCTCAGACACAACTTGCTTCCAACGGACCCGGCCCTGCGTAGCATTCCCTGCGTTGAGCGGATCCAGGCATCGCCACAGTTCAAAGCGAGACTTCATCCGCGCATCATCACGCCGCGCACGCTTCTGCTCAGAGGGACTGAGCCGAGGAAGATACATTGCGTAGAGGCGATCTGAATCGTTCCGTGCCACGTCCTGTTGTGAGATGGTCTTGCTGAGCCCATGAAGCCGATACCCCGAGAGGGGACGGTCAAACACAACCGGACGCTCCCCGGCAAAGAAGATGCGAAACCAATACTCCAGGTCAACGGTGAACTTAAACTCCTCGTTCAACAAGCCATATTTGTCAAGAACCGACTTCCGAATAAACGTTGAAGGATGTGGGATGGACTGATGCACGAACCAATCAGCCGGCTTCTTCGGCACAAGCACTTGCATCACTTCTGCTCGCATCGTCGCCTTATCCGGTCCCCAAAATAAGGACGGCGCCGTCATCCATACCATTTCGGGGCGAAGCTCAAACTGCTCGGCCACAAAGTCTAGGGCACCCGGCAAGTACACATCGTCGCTATTCAATATCGCAACAAGGTCACCCGTGCATCGAGCCAAGCCTTTGTTGATTGCATTCGCCTGGCCACCATCTTTCTCGCTCACCCAATAGGCCAAATGCTCCGAGTGCTTCTTAATGATCTCTACCGATTCATCCGAAGAGCCCCCATCAATGACGATATGCTCAACATTCGGATACCGTTGATGCTGCACAGACAGGAGCGTTTCCTCGAGAAACTCTCCTTGGTTATAACTTGGCGTAACGACTGAAATTTTAAGCATCGTTGACTCCCGTGCCCTCAAACACAATTTGACCCCTACCAGCAAAACTTTTGCTGATAGGGGTCGACTAACTCACCAGATCAAGCGATTAAGCGATGATTTCGGTGATCGTTCCAGCGCCAACCGTTCGGCCGCCTTCTCGAATCGCGAACTTGGAGCCTTGCTCCATAGCGATTGGCTTGTCTTCAAGCAACGAGATAGCCATCTGAACGTTGTCGCCAGGCATACACATTTCGGCAGGATCGCCAGCAGAGCTGAAGATGCCATCGATGGTACCGGTGACGTCCGTAGTTCGGAAGTAGAACTGCGGGCGGTAGCCAGGCACGAACGGGGTGTGTCGTCCGCCCTCTTCTTTCGAGAGAACGTAAACTTCGCCCTTGAACTTCGTGTGAGGCTTGATGGAACCTGGCTTGCAGATAACCATGCCGCGCTCGATCATGTCTCGGTCCACGCCACGGAGCAGCAATCCGACGTTGTCGCCAGCTTGGCAGTCGTCAAGCAGCTTGCGGAACATTTCAATTCCGGTGCAAACCGTCTTGCGCGGGGCTTCCGAGAGACCAACGATTTCAACTTCGGTGTTGACCAAAAGCTTTCCTCGTTCGCATCGACCGGTTGCCACGGTGCCTCGACCAGTGATCGTGAACACGTCTTCGACAGCCATCAAGAATGGCTTTTCGTGGTCGCGCTCTGGAGTCGGAATGAAGCTATCCACCGCATCCATCAAGTCAATAATTGGCTTGAATGCAGGATCGTCGAGACCCTTGCCGGCTTCGAGGGCTTCAATCGCCTTGACGGCGGAGCCTTGAATGATCGGAGTGTCGTCTCCAGGGAAGCCGTACTTGCTGAGCAGTTCTCGGATTTCCATGTCAACGAGCTCAAGGAGCTCTGGATCGTCCACTAGGTCGACCTTGTTCATGAACACAACCATGTGCGGAACACCGACCTGGCGGGCCAGGAGGATGTGCTCTCGAGTTTGTGGCATCGGACCGTCGGTCGAAGCCACCACGAGAATTGCGCCGTCCATTTGGGCGGCACCCGTGATCATGTTCTTAATAAAGTCAGCGTGACCTGGGCAGTCGACGTGAGCGTAGTGTCGCGATTCGGTTTCGTACTCTTGGTGCGAAATGTTGATCGTGATACCACGGGCTTTTTCTTCTGGTGCCGAGTCAATTTCAGCGTAGGAGACTTTCTTGTTGGAAGAAATCTTTTGGGACATCACGCCCGTGATCGCTGCCGTCAAAGAGGTCTTGCCGTGGTCGACGTGACCGATGGTCCCGATGTTAACGTGGGGTTTTTTTCGTTCGAATTTAGCTCTCGCCATATCTTTATCTCTGGAGTTGGTTGGGGTGTCCGCCACCCGCCCACGGTCGGGCTCCAGGGTGCTTGGACTGCGCAGGTAGCGTAAGCAACTCGCGCAACGGGAGGTAGTATACCGCCACACCGCTCCAGATTCAACTATCCGGTAGGACCTTTTATTGACCCGTCTTTAGAACAACCCCTCAACCGACAAATACCGCTCGCCAGTATCGTAACAGAATGCCAAAACGCGGGCGCCTTCAGGCAATTCAGGCAGCTTTTTCGCCACCGCCGCCAGTGCCGCTCCCGATGAGATGCCAATGAACAACCCCTCCTCACTGGCGGCCCGCCGAGCGTAGTTGAACGATTCCTCTTCGCTCACCTGGATCGCCCCGTCCAGCGCTTCCGCATGCAAGTTGCTGGGAATGAACCCCGCCCCAATGCCCTGCAACTTATGCAGCGAGTGCTCCCCCCCGCCAATGACCGGTGACTTCTCCGGTTCAACCGCAAAGACCTTCAGCCCCGGCCATACCGGTTTTAGAACCTCAGCGCACGCTGTAATGTGACCTCCCGTTCCCACTCCAGTAATGATCGCATCGAGCCCATCCGGAAAATCCGACCGAATTTCCTCCGCCGTGGTTTTTACATGAACCTCGATGTTCGCCAAATTATTAAACTGCTGCGGCATCCACGACCCCTCATTCGCCGCCACGAGCTCCTCCGCCTTCGCAATCGCGCCCTTCATGCCCAGTTGTCTGGGCGTCAACTCCAGCTCCGCCCCGTAAGCGGCCACCACCCGACGCCGCTCGATCGACATCGACTCGGGCATCACCAAAATCAGTCGGTAGCCCTTAACTGCCGCCACCATCGCCAGCGCAATACCCGTGTTTCCCGAGGTCGGCTCGACGATCAACCCACCCGGCTTCAATACTCCCCGCCTCTCGGCGTCCTCAACCATCGCCAACCCGATGCGGTCCTTGATGCTACCGCCGGGGTTAGCCTTCTCCATTTTCATCCAAACTTCTGCTCCCGACTCAGCGAAAAGCCGGTGAATGCGGACCGTTGGGGTGTTGCCGATGGTGTCGAGAATGGTGTTGAATTTCATATCTGATAATCCGCTGGAAGATGCTCTCCACGGGCATAGACGCGGATATCCGCGCGATGCGTGACAATGGCCCCCTGGGGCACCGAGTTGGTGAGCCAAACGTTGCCGCCGATGTGGCTCCCCTTCCCGACCACCGTTGAACCGCCTAGTATCGTGGCATTCGCATAGATCACGACGTCGTCCTCAATGGTCGGGTGGCGCTTCGTCTCCGCGAGGCCCTTGTGAACCGAGATCGCACCAAGCGTGACCCCTTGGTAAATCACTACGTTGTCGCCGATCACCGCCGTCCCTCCAATCACCACTCCGGTGCCGTGGTCGATGCAGAACCGCCGGCCAATAGTGGCCCCCGGGTGGATGTCAATTCCCGTCCGGGAATGCGCACATTCGGTCATCAGCCTCGGCAACAGCGGGTAGCCCAGTTCGAACAATGCATGCGACAACCGAAAAGCTGCAATCGCATAGAAGCCGGGGTAAGACAGAATCACCTCATTTACACTCGTTGCCGCCGGATCCTTCTCGTTAATCGCAACCGCATCCTCAACGAGGGCCTCATAAATCGTCGGAAGACCATCGAGGAACTCATCAGCGACTCCCTTGCGCACTTCTCCAAACGACTTTTCCACCGAGTTCAAGAATTCGTAAAGCATGCTGCGAGCACCTTCAAGCTGGGCGCGCAACTCCGCCTCGTCGCATCCCATCCGATCAGCGAAATGGGGAAACAGTACGGCTAGTAACGCGTCGGTGATCTCTTGCGCCATCGTTCGCAGCCGGCCTGGGAAGCACTGCTCCGTCCGATTAGCAAACAGCCGATGCGCCAAGTCTTGCGTTTTCCCCATATAGAACCTATACGCTAAGCTCATCACGTCCTGAGCACCCCAGACACAATTCGGGGGTCGCCCTCGTATTAACAAGGGCAGATGGTTGTTGCAGTACCCAAAGAAGGAAGTGACGGCGAGCGTCGCGTCGCGCTATCTCCCGACGGAGCTAAGGAGCTTGTCGGGAAAGGGGTGACAGTTCGCGTACAAACTGGCGCGGGGTTAAACTCGACGTTCGGAGACGAGGCTTACACTGCAGCCGGCGCAGAACTAGTAGCAGACCCAAGTGCCCTCGTGGCGGGCGCAAATATCTTGCTGAAGGTTCTCCCCCCTTCTTCAACGGAAATCGAAGCACTACAGAGCGGCGCGACCACGGTCTCTTTCCTCACCCCCAGCCAAAACCCGGCGACCATCGAACACCTTGCCTCACGAGGCGTAGACGCCTTCGCGATGGACTTGATGCCCCGCATCTCCCGCGCTCAGACGATGGACGTGCTGAGCTCGATGAGTACGATCGCCGGTTACAAGGCGGCGCTGCTGTGCGCCACGAGCCTGCCCCGCTTCTTCCCGATGCTCATGACTGCCGCCGGAACCCTTCCCCCTGCGAGGATCTTGGTAATCGGCGCTGGAGTCGCTGGCTTGCAGGCGATCGCCACGTGCCGCAGGCTCGGAGCGTTGGTCGAGGCATTCGACGTGCGCCCTGCAGTGAAGGAACAAATTGAAAGTTTGGGGGCGAAGTTCATCGGGATGAGCCTCCTCAGCGAAGAAGCCGAAGACGCGGGCGGATACGCCAAAGAAGTCAGCGGCGACACCCACGCCCGCGAGTTGGATCTAATCGCAAGCCGTCTCCCCAACCTGGATGGCGTCATCACCACCGCCCTTATTCCGGGCAAACGCGCCCCCATCCTCATTACCGAAGAAATGCTTCTCACCATGAAACCGGGATCCGTGATCGTGGACCTCGCCGCGCCGAATGGCGGAAACTGCGAGGGCACAGTGCCGGGGGAAACGGTAGTGAAACACGGTGTAACCGTGGTCGGTCGCACAGACCTGCTGGCGAGCATGGCCGCCGACGCGAGCCGCATGCTCAGCAAGAACATCGTCACGTTCCTCGGGTTGATCATAAAAGAGGGGGAGATTTCGCTGGACTTCGAGGATGAAATTGTAAAGGGCACGCTGGTGACACACGAGGGCAGGATCGTCCACGAGGTCACCCGACTCGCCCTCAAACAGGGAGGGCAATCATGACGCTCATTGCGATTATCACGATCTTCGTACTCGCCGTTTTTGTGGGTTTGGAGGTCATCGCCAAGGTGCCTCAAGCCCTCCACACGCCCCTAATGTCGGCGACCAACGCGATCCACGGAGTGATTTTGGTGGGCGGCATGATCGTCCTCGGCATGGCGCACGACCCGGTGGGAATCGCCGTCGGGTTCATCGCGACGGTGTTCGGGGTTCTCAACGTGGTGGGTGGATTTGTCGTTACGGATCGGATGCTGGAAATGTTTAAGCGCAAACCGAAACCGGAGGTAAAGCCATGAGCAACCCCCAATTTCGTCATCCCCGCGAAAGCGGGGACCCAGAAGCCGAAATCGCTTGGATGATCCGGCTACGACTACAATCCATGGGTTCCCGCCTTCGCGGGAATGACGCCAACCGATCCCCGATTCCCGATCCCCGATCCCCGCTCGCTGGAGGCGCCCGATGACCGCCGACCTCATCAACATCGCCTATCTCCTCACCGCGGTGACGTTCATGCTTGCGCTCAAGCTCATGAACGGCCCCAAAACCGCGCGTCAGGGCAACCTTTTGGCGGGAGCCGGGATGCTCCTTGCCGTGGTCGCCACGTGTTTCTATAAGAACGCCGAGGGCGTTGGCATGCGCAACTTCGAGTGGATCGCGCTGGCATTCGTCATCGGCGGCGTGCTCGGCACTTGGTCCGCGCGGAAGGTGCAAATGACCGCGATGCCGCAGATGGTCGCGCTCTTCAACGGCCTTGGCGGCGGAGCAGTGGCTTTGGTGGCGCTCCTCGAGTTTCGCGAGTTCGTGCTCGTCCAAAAGTTTGAGGCGATCCCGCTCTCCACCAGCGTGCTCAGCCTCGTTATCGGCTCAATCAGCATGACCGGCAGCCTCATTGCGTTCGCGAAGTTGCAGGAATTGATGACCGGCCGCCCGATCACCTTCGCCGGCCAAAAGCTATTAAACGCCCTCTTCTTGATCGCCTCGCTCGCGTTGGTGGGCTACCTCATCGTCGGTCGCCAGGATTTCAATCTCTTCCTGGTGCTGTTTGGGCTATCTCTCCTCCTCGGCATCACACTCGTCCTCCCCATCGGCGGCGCGGATATGCCTGTGGTCATCAGCCTCCTCAACTCCTTCACGGGATGCGCGGCGGGGCTCGCCGGGTTCGTGCTCGGCAACACGGCGCTCCTCATCGGCGGCGGGTTGGTGGGGGCCAGCGGACTCATCCTCACCCTCGACATGTGCAAGGCGATGAACCGCCCGCTTAGCAACGTCATCTTCGGCGCGTTCGGCGGCGGCCCATCCGCCACCGCAAGCACGAGCACCGCCACCGGCAACGTCCGCAGCTACAGCGTCGAAGACGCTGCCATCATCTTCAGCAGCGCCAGCAGCGTCATCATCGTGCCGGGCTACGGCATGGCGGTCGCCCAGGCGCAGCATGTGGTGAAGGAGCTCGCCGCCAAGCTCACCGCCCAGGGCATCGACGTCAAGTACGCCGTCCACCCGGTGGCGGGGCGCATGCCGGGGCACATGAACGTCCTCCTCGCCGAAGCCGACGTCCCCTACGAGCAGCTCTACGACCTTGACGAGATCAACGGCGCGTTCCCCGAGACCGACGTCGCCCTCGTCATCGGCGCGAACGAGGTCGTCAACCCCGCCGCCCGCAGCGATAAATCCAGCCCCATCTACGGCATGCCGATCCTCGACGTCGACAAAGCCCGCACCGTCATCGTCTGCAAACGCGGCATGGCCCCCGGCTTCGCCGGCATCGAAAACGAACTCTTCCTCATGCCCAACTGCGTCATGCTTTTCGGCAACGCCAAGACGAGCATCGCGAAGCTGGCGGCGGCGATTGAGTGAGTGCAGCGAAGATTAAAATGAATGTATCAGCTCGACTTTCAGTGACTTTGATCTTCTTTTTGCTCTCGCTCGATGCTACGGCGCAGCCAGCGCCTTCTCCGCCGGTAGGCACAACGAAGCAATCTACGTCGACCAGAGCGAACACCATCAATGTCTATGCGCCGGAGCGACCCCTGGTGCTGCCCGAGAACCTGGTCACGGTCAACAATGTGCAGCAATTCGCTTGGCTCACAGAGCTGTTCCGGTTCTTAAGCATTCTCGCAAGCGGCGGGATCGGTTACTGGATTGCCTTCGCCATGGCTAAGCGCAGAGAAAAGGAGGACCAGCGTCTTCACGAAGAAAAGCTCGCCAGCGAGAAACTCCGGCACGACGAAAAACTTTCATTAGAAAGGTCTAGCCACAAGGAAAAGCTCGATGCGGAGAAGGCAACCCATCGGGAACGCTTGTCAGCTGAAGCAAACAGACAAACAATTGCGGCGGAGATTGCTCAGCATCAAAATCGAATCGATCAACTGAGCGACGTCATAGGCGCGAGCTTTGAGTACTTTGCACTTGCCGCTATAACGAACGCATCGCATTCAGACATGATGTCGCACCAACAATCCAACTCTAAAGACGCAGACGAAGCGCGGCAAGAGTTCTTCCGGCTCCGCAACTCATTGATTCAGCGCGGCGCTGCATTGATTGCGCTTGGAGAAAGATATGGCATGGTGCCGGATTCCCTTTCCCCCAAGATGCACTTCGGAGACAAGTTATCGCAGTGGGAAATTTCTACCCGCGGCTTGGCCCTTAAAGGACAGCTTACGGGAGCTGGGGCGCGAGGGACCGATTTGATCAGTGACATTCGGAGATTAGTGAAATGGGAAGTGGATAGACGCGACTCCAGAATCAACGTATTGAAGCCCCTTCCGGCTGACGACTGGTCGGAAATGAGAGTCATCACGGCTTGAAAAGAAATGTGATGATTTGGGCGTGGTCCATGGTCGCCACGAAGCTTCCCCGCAGAACCCACTCGCGTGGCCCGGAATAGAAAGCCGGCTCGACTCCATCTACGGAGCAGCATTCATGAGGCTTTCTACTCCGGGTGCTACCGATCACTGAAGAACCCGAACCTAACCAATTGACACTCCGCAGTCCTGGCGACAAAACCATGTGACCACCAACCAGCCGAACGCCGATGTACTTCCAAAAAAGGCGCGGTACATCAGTACAGCTCCGTCGTCTCATTCATCAACTTCATCACCACGACGAGCGCCCACGATCCTCCCCTTTTTGAACAAAAAGGGGAGGTGGCCTACAGGCCGGAGGGGTTCCGCATGCGCATAACTACGAAGCAGTGGACACCGTGTCCACCTCCAAAACCGCCTTCGGCCTCGTGGCGAGCGGCGCAGTCGCGTGGTTCAAGGTGTACGTCGTGACCACGACCGGCAACGAGAAGGGCAGCGCGGCGGTTAAGGTAATCCGGCCGTAAGAGGGGCTACTTCTGAGGCTTCTTCTTTGCGGTCGACCACTCCGAGATCGGTATCTCCATGCATCTGCGGTGAATCTCCCTTTTATCCTCTCTGAGCGCTTCGATCTCCTCTGGCGTCAAAGGACCGAGCTTGAACGGGCGATCTTCCTTTGCCTCGGTGCGATCGGGCATCGGCATATCCATGCACTTCTTGGTCAGCTGCTGTTTATCCTTCCTCAGCGCTTCAATCTCTTCCAGGGTCAGGCGACCGGGCTTAAACGGGCGCTCTTCCTTGGTATTCGGTGAGGGCTGGGTTGGCCCAGCCGGATCGGTTTCTTTATTGGAAGACATCCAACAATTATGCCTCCCTACACAAAAAAGCGCGGCCCAAATGGGCCGCGCTTGATTCATCCAAGCCGAGACTTACAAGTCGCCGGTCTGGCCGAAGTTGGCGATGATCATGTCAATGTCCGCCGCATCAACCTCACCGGAACCATCCACGTCCGCAACGTTGTTCCCCGTCGCGCCAAAGGCGGCGATGGCGGCATCAATGTCGGCGGCGTCAATCTCGTTGGAGCCGTCCACGTCACCCGAGATCAACGTCACGTTGACCGGGATGTCGTTGCCGTCGGGACCGAGCGTCACCACCGGAGCGAAGTTCTTGCGAAGGAACGGCGCGCCGCCTACGGAGACGTTGTAGCGCCCTCGGGTGGTGGTCGAACCGCTGAAAGTGCCCGCGGTCATAGTGACGTTCACGCCATTTACGTTGACAACACTTCCACCGTCAATTGGAGTCAGGCGCAGATTGATCGAGGTAGCCGCGCCATCGCCTCGGCCCGGGATCGTGGCGGTGCCATTGATCGGGCGAGTGCTCGGGGTAGGACCGGTGATCGCATAGGTGAGGTACGGGAAGTCGCCCGCTTTACGCATGTCGGCTTGACCAAAACCCGGGACGGGCGGCGTCTGCGCCTCAAACCGGAAATTAAAGAGACGAGCCCAACTGAGCGAGTTGCCAGCAGCGGGCATGGTCCACCGCACGTTCCCGTTGCTTCGAGCCATGGTCCATTGGTTGGTGGCGATCTTGTCGGTATCGCGGAAGGTGATGTTGCGAACGTTGACGCTGTCCGCAACCGAGATCGTGAACGCATCGATCTCTCGATCGAGGTCAAGGTTGTACACCGCGTAGTCGTAGAAGTACCAACCGCCACCGATGTCAGTGACCTTAACGGCGGTGATCACATCGCCAACCAGCCGAGGCTGACCAGTGACCCGACTATCCCCCCAAGCGTTGATCGCCGGGCCACCGTTGAGCGCGGCCGCGTCAGACATGGTCCAACTGGTGACCGCCCCGGAGGTGTTGGTGACGGCGTTGGGCGTCACGAATCGGTAGGCGTAGTTGTTGTACTTGTTCACGTCCACTTGCTGAACGCGCGTGCTCGTCGCCGAGTTGTTCGTGTGAACCCAACCGGCGGCATAGAAGCCTTCATACAGGAACTGCGAACCGGGCACTTGGAGATCGGGATCGGTCACCTTCATGCGGCTCTGGGTTGCACCCCATGTGTAGCTGCTCACGGTGCCAGTCGTGCTGGTGGCCGTGCCTGGCATCACCTGCGAATTGGTAATGCGTCGAATCCGATCGTTGCCACCCTGGGTAAGCCAACCGCCCTCCGGCGTCCAGATGCCCGTGTACGGGTTGATTTCGTTCTTTGGCCCGAGATACCGATACTCCGCGTTGAGGCCAGCGCCGTAGGTGTCGGTGCATCCGGCGCCGAGCGCGGTTCCGGACCCAGACGAAGTGCAACTTGTCGGGCACTCAGTGGAGTTGGTCGCCGCCCATCCATGCTTCAGCCAGCCTTCGCCGATCTGCTCAATTTTGCCCGCGCTGATCCGGAACATGTTGACACCGATGACCGGATGCTCGGTAGGCATCACGGCACCGATGGCGACGCCATTGCTTCGCCAAGCGATAGCACCTGTGCCGTGGTTGATGGAGGTTGTCTGCACCGCGAAGCCGCTATTCATGACTCCGCCGATGCTCTCCCGACCAAACATAGCCATGCTGGAGAGTCGACAAATACCGACGTCAAGCGTCACAGCACGACCGGGCTCCTCGTGCTGGGACTCCACGAAAGGATCCCAAGCCGGACCGGATGCCAGACGAAGTTTGCCGCTCAGGCTCAGCGTGCCGAGCGTGTAGTTCCTCAGTTCAGGTGCGCCAATGATGTCGGCGAGTGCCTCCGACAGCGTCAGAGTGAAACCCACGATCTCGAGTTGCTGGATCCTTGGATTGAACTGAATGATCGGGTTCGCCGCATTGAGTTCAATCGGTTGGGCGAATTCGGTTCCGATATTGGCAAGCACTCGGAACGTAGCCGAACCCGCTTCCTTGGTGGGTATGAGTCGGAAGCCGCGGAAGTCCACGCTCTTCCCCTTGTAGTTCAGGCTAAACCCGCCCGCGACCTGAAACTCTCCGGTCTCATATCGGTCGAACTGGGACTTGTTGGTAACGATGCCGATGGAGGTCCCCGCTGGGTTCAACTTCCAGGCGAACCCGCCAACCGCGAGTGCCCCCGCCGAATCTAGCTCGGAGACATTGCTGACCGTCAAACCCGCCAACTTCATCGTTGGAGTTTCGAAGCGAATGGAGACGTTGCCTTCTTGGAATTTCCAGAACTGCTGGGCGAACGCCGTGCCTGTAGACGCGCCAAAAACCCCAGAAAGGGCGGCGAGGAGCATAAGATTTCGTGAGGGGTACATATATATTGCCGTGAAGAGACGCATCGCACGCATGCGCAACGCTACTACACCATTGTCCATCAAAAGCCGGTAAATCGTTCGGACCCTGCCCCGAATCGACCAAAAATGAGCGCAAAACAGCGATCTTCCAAGACAAAGCCCTCCCAAAGGAGGGCTTCGTACTGTAACGGGGAGGCTTTACCGCGTAAACTGATAGTACTTCTGACCGTTCTTAGTCACGACGCGGCGATCGTAACGCACCCCGTCACGAACGAAGTACGGCTTGCTGAAGTACGTCGCGCGAGCTCGATTCAACGAGTTTTGGCTCTTCCGATCCTGCTCGTATCGATGAATCGAATACAGAGCGCCGGCCGCGCCGGCGAAGGTGAGGGTTTTGTCATTCCTCAACAGTCCGAGGACGGCAACTGCACCGGAGACGTAGGCGATGTTCCGCCATTCGTTCTTGGTTTGCTGACGGCGGTCGTACTCTCGTTGGGCAGCCGAGGTCCGATCCTGCTGCCAGCTCGAGTCTCGATCCCGATTGTAGGAATAATCTTGGTTTCGGTTCTTGGAAGATCCGCGCTTGCTCTTCTGATTCCAACCGCTCTTCCCGCTCTTTCCGCGCTTGTCCTTGTCACCGGCCTCGCTGATGGCGGGCGTGAGGGCGAATACGGTCAGAGCAAGGGCAAGGAGTGTGTTTGATAATCTTGTCTTCATATGCTGTTCTCCTAAACTTAGACGTTTCGCCGCCAAGGGCAGGTCGCGCTTGGGCCATAGGGTCCAGCTTGAGGCAAAGAAAAGAGGCGGAACCGTTGAGTTCCGCCTCTTGATCCTGGAGCTAAGTTATTAACGTCCGGTTTGCGCCTTGGCGATGATTTCCGTGGCGATGTTGCCCGGGACCTCTTCGTAGTGCGACGGAGTCACGTTTGGAGTGGCTCGGCCCTGGGTCAAGGACCGCAGCGTCGTCACGTAACCGAACATCTCTGACAGCGGAACCTGCGAGTTGATCACAACCGTTCCGCCCATGCCGTTCTCTTGACCTTCGATTCGACCTCGGCGCTTGTTCAAGTCACCGATGACATCACCAACGTTCTGATCCGGCGTCGTGACTTCCACGTGCATGATCGGCTCCTTGATGACCGGGTTGGCTTTCTTCATCGCTTCCTTAAAGGCGATGATTCCGGCCTGCTTGAAGGCATTTTCGTTCGAGTCCACATCGTGGTAGCTACCGTGCACGACCGAGACCTTAAAGTCCACGACCGGGTAACCCGCCAGCACGCCGCTCAACATCGCTTCGCGCACGCCCTTTTCGATGGCCGGGATATATTCCTTCGGAATCGAACCACCGACCGTCTTGTTCTCGAAAACAAAGCCCTTGCCCGCTTCCATCGGTTCGATTTCGATGTCGCAGTGGCCGTATTGTCCCGAACCACCGGTTTGTCGAACGAACTTTCCGGTCGCCTTCGCCTTCGCCTTGACTGTCTCTCGGTAGGCCACCTGTGGCTTACCTTGGTTGGCCTGGACGCCGAATTCTCGGTTCAGTCGGTCAACAATGATTTCCAAATGGAGCTCGCCCATTCCGCTGATGATCGTCTGGCCCGAATCCAGGTCAGTGAACACGCGGAAGGTCGGATCTTCTTCGGCCAATCGCTGCAGGCTGGTGCCAAGCTTTTCTTGGTCTGCGCGGCTCTTGGGTTCGATGGCGATCTGAATCACCGGCTCGGGGAACTTGATGGACTCCAGCGAACACGGGTGGTCTTCGTTGGCAATCGTATAACCGGTTCGAACGTCGCTTACGCCGATCACACCCACGATTTCGCCTGCGTACACTTCGTCAATGTCCTTACGGTCGTTGGCGTGCATTTCGAGAATGCGGCCGACGCGCTCGGTTCGGATGCGGAAGTCGTTGCTGATCGGATCGCGGAAGCTGACCGAGACCGGAGTTCCCTTTTTGAGCACGCCCGAGTAGACGCGGATGAAGGTCAACCGACCGACGTACTTGTCGGACATGATCTTAAACGCCAACGCCGTGAAAGGCTCGGAGTCGCTCGGCTCTCGGATGAGTTCATCGTCATTCTGAGGGTCAATGCCCTTTACAGAACCGACGTCAAGCGGGGACGGGAGGAAGTCAATCACGCAGTCCACCATCGCTTGGACGCCCTTATTCTTAAAGGACGATCCGGAGATGCAGGGCACAATCTTGTTGGCGAGCGTTCCGGTGCGGAGCGCGAGTCGAATATCGGCTTCGCTGATCTCTTCGCCTTCGAGGAATCGCTCCATGATGGATTCATCAAAGTCAGCAATGGACTCCATCATCTTCTCACGCCATTCGGCGGCGAGCTCGACCATATCGGCCGGAATCTCGGTTTCCTTAAAAGTCTTTCCGGTGTCGTCGTCCTTGTCGTAGAGGGCCGCCTTCATCGTGATGAGGTCAACGTAGCCCTTATAATCGCTTTCTGCGCCAATGGGAATCTGAATCGGAGCCGCATTGGCGCCGAGTCGCTCGCGCATTCGAGCCACCACGGTGAAGAAGTCCGCGCCGAGTCGGTCCATCTTGTTGATGTACGCAATTCGAGGGACCTTGTACTTGTTGGCTTGGCGCCACACTGTTTCGCTCTGGGGCTGAACGCCACCAACCGCGCAGTAAACCGCGACCAAACCGTCGAGAACGCGGAGCGATCGCTCCACTTCGACGGTGAAGTCCACGTGACCCGGGGTGTCAATAATATTGATCTTGTGCTCTGGCTTGTCCTTCTTGGAGCCTGACCAGAAGCACGAGGTGGCCGCCGAGGTGATGGTGATGCCTCGTTCTTGTTCTTGCTCCATCCAGTCCATCGTGGCTGCGCCGTCGTGGACTTCACCGATCTTGTGCGACTTACCCGTGTAATACAGGATGCGCTCGGTGGTGGTGGTCTTGCCCGCGTCAATGTGCGCGGCGATACCGATGTTTCGGAGCAATTCTAATGGGTGGGAACGGGGCATAGGCTTTTTCTCGGGAGGACAAGATTCGGGGCGTTTCAGCAACAAAAAACCCATGCCGACTCAACGGCAAGGGCGGCATTTTGGCCGTTGCTTATTCTAAACCTCGGGTCTCAGCCTCCTTCATAGTTTTTCGGGCGTCACATTCCTGCTTCGCCAAAGCATATTATGACAGGCAGACTGGGTTCAATGCAAGGTTTCGGGACGTGGGCCCCCGAAACTTCTGCGCGCAACAAAAAAAAGGGCGGCACATCAAGTGCCGCCCTTCGAGAGATGAACCTACTTTAGAATCGGTAGTGGGCAAAAGCCTTGTTGGCTTCAGCCATGCGATGAGTGTCTTCCTTCTTCTTCACTGAGCTACCGGTACCATTGTAGGCATCGAGAAGTTCGGTGGTGAGCTTGTCGATCATCGTCTTACCGCTCTTCTTTCGGGCGTTCTCGACGAGCCATCGGAGGGCCAAGGTGCGCCGGCGAACCGGGCGGACTTCCATTGGAACCTGATAGTTCTGACCACCCACACGGCGAGGCCGCACTTCGATAGTAGGCATCACATTGGCGAGAGCCTTATCGAAAACTTCGATGGCGGGAACGCCAGCCTTCTCTTCGCATTGAGAGAGGGCGGTGTAAAAAATCTTTTCGGCAACGGTCTTCTTGCCGCCGAGCATCATGCGATTGATAAATCGCTGCGCCATCTCGCTGTTATAAACAGGATCCGGAGTGATGATTCGCTTGGGTGCTGCACCTTTTCTTGGCATGATTCAATTCTCCTTATTTCTTGACTGCAGCAGCCTTGGGCCGCTTCGCGCCGTACTTCGATCGGCCTTGCTTTCGGTTGGCGGCACCGGATGTTTGTTGGGTTCCGCGGACGATGTGGTAGCGCACACCAGGAAGATCCTTGACACGACCACCGCGCACCAAAACGACCGAGTGCTCCTGGAGGTTGTGCCCGATACCCGGGATGTAGGCGGTGATTTCAGTACCGTTGGTCAGTCGCACACGAGCCACTTTCCGAAGCGCAGAGTTTGGCTTCTTCGGGGTTTGGGTTCGCACGATAGTGCACACGCCACGTCGAAACGGGTTCGACTTCAGCGCAGGCGACTTCGACTTCACTTTGGCCGTTTGGCGGCCTTTGCGGACTAACTGATTTACGGTCGGCATCTATTCCTCAAATTCGATTCTCTAGCGGAGCGGCGTGTGGGAGTCCAACAAAAAACCCCGCGGCTGACGCTGCCCGGGGCGCTCACTTTCGGTTGTCTCGCGTTTTCTCGTCGCGTTACTTCTCCGACTTTCCAGCCTGCGCCTCCTAAACTAGCCTCAGCACAATGCGCCCATAGGGTCACACGGCACCAACGCAAAAGTATGAATGATCCGAGGGCTAGCTGTCAAGGGCACGCAATCAGGTGTAAATCCGCACGCCGATGCTGGGAGAGACAAAACGGAGCATAAGCGTCGCCAACTGATCCGCCTCTTCTTCGGTCAACTTGCTCGCAAACTCTTCGCGAATCGCATCGTGGAACGCCGGCCAAGCCGCTGCCCGAGCCTCCAACCCGATATCCGTAATCACTGCGTGCATGCTTCGCCGGTCGTTGGGATTGCACTCTCGGCAAACTAGCCCCTGCTGTGAAAGCCTGTCCACCAGACGGGTGACGCCACTCGGACTCAGCAACGCGATCTCCGCCAACGCTGACATAGTCAACCGATGCTCTGGGGACTCCTCAAGCGAAAGCAAGACGCCATAGTCGTCAAACCCGAGCTGCCCCGCCACCTCCAAGCGATGATCGATGCGGCGCATCAATGACCCGTGGGCGCGAATCAACGACTCAAACGCTCTTTTCTGTCCCAGTGTTAGGCACGGTTCATCCACAATGCGGCATCTTACCGAATGTTAAAGCTTCATCTCGGTGGAATGCTTCGAAGTGCCCAGAACGAAGCAACTTTGAATCTTCCCCACTCCCTTAATCGTGCTCAGCTTTTCGCGCACCAAGACCTCGTAGGCATTCATGTCCTCTACCAATATCTTTAGCAAGAAATCGAACTCACCGCTAACGTGGTAAACCTCCATCACCTCGGGGATATCCAAAACCGAAGCCCGGAACTGCTCAATCGGCTGCTCCTGATGAAGCGACAAACTCACTTGGGCGAAGACCGTAATCAGGTATCCCAACTCCGCCGCCGAAAGGAGCGCGACGTACTTGTCCACGAATCCTCCCTCTTCTAGCTTACGCACTCGCTGGAGAATGCTTGGAGGCGACAGTTGAACCTGACGGGCCAAATCGGCGTTGGTGATGCGACCATCCTTTTGGAGTAGTCGCAAAATTTCAATATCGGTGTCGTCAAGTTTCTGTCTAGCGGTTTTCAATGTTTTGGTGGTGCTCCTTTGGGGGTCTAGTGATGTAATACTACGAATAAACCTTTGTCACTCGTACCCTTATGGGACCTGTGCTCAATTTTTCGCAGAGAATCTCAAATGTCTACAACTACCATTGCTCCGGTCTGGGACATGACCGTCATCTTCCCATCGCTCGATAGTGCCGAGTTCCACGCCGCCTTCGAATCCAGCAAAGCGGACCTTGCGCGACTCGAAAACTCGTTCGACGCGTGGGGCGTTCACGGCGGACAGACGGCACCGGACGCCGCATCCGTTCTGGAAAAAGTGGTCACTTCGTGGGATCAATTTGAATCTGCATTTACCCCCGTCCGATCCTATATTTATTCGTTCGTAAGCACCGACACTACCAACACTCTGGCTCAAGCGAAGCTGAGCGAAATGGACCCGATGGCCTCCACCATGTCCAAGCTCTACCAGCGTATGACCGCGTGGATCGGGGGGCAAGACCTAACTGCCATCCTCGCGAAGAGCCAAATCGCCCGCGACCACGAGTACTTCCTTTCCAAATGCATGGTCATGGCGAAGCATCAAATGTCCCCCATAGAAGAGGACCTCGCGGCCGACCTCGCCACCACCGGCTCCCTCGCTTGGGGACGCCTACACGGGGACGCCACCGCCCAAATTCAAGTTCGAGTCGCGCTCCCAACCGGCGAAGAGCACCTGCCGATGTCCGTAACCAGGGCCCTTGCCTACGATCCCTCCAGGGAAGTGCGACAAGCCGCTTACGAAGCCGAACTCGCCACCTGGAAGCAAAACGAACTCCCCCTCGCCACCGCGATGAACTGCATCAAGGCTGAGGTCGGCATGCTCTCTAAGCGACGCGGCTGGGACAGCCCCCTCGAAGCCGCCGCCTTCGGCGCAAACATCGACCTCGCCACACTCGAAGCCATGATGTCCGCCGCCCGGGACGCGTTCCCCATGCTGCGCCGCTATCTCAAAGCCAAGGGCAAGATGCTCCACGGAGGCGGCGCCCTCGACTGGCACGACCTCTTCGCCCCCGTCGGCGAATCCACCAAGACCTGGGAGTACGAAGAAGGAGCCGCCTTCGTGGCCAAACAGTTCCACTCCTATTCCACTCGAATGGGTGAGTTCGCCGAGCGAAACTACCGCGAAAACTGGATCGACGCCCTGCCCAAAGCCGGCAAGCAAGACGGCGCGTTCTGCATGGGCCTCCGACGCGACGAGAGCCGGATCCTCATGACCTGGAAGCCCTCCTTCGGCTCCGTCTCCACCCTCGCTCACGAGCTCGGGCACGGCTACCACAACCTTTGCCTGTACGGTCGAACCGAGCTCCAGCGCGAAACCCCCATGACCCTCGCCGAGACCGCCAGCATCTTCTGCGAAACCATCGTCTCGAACGCCGCAATGGAGCAGGCCGAGCCAAACGAGAAGATCAGCATCCTCGAGCAGTCGCTCCAGCGCGTCACCCAAACCGTCGTGGACATCACCAGTCGATACCTGTTCGAGCGTGAGGTCTTCGAAAAGCGCCAAGATCGCGCCCTCTCCGCCGACGAATTCTGCGACCTCATGCTCTGGGCGCAGGGCCAAACCTACGGCGACGGCCTCAGCGAAAAGCGCCACCCCTACATGTGGGCGGTGAAGGGGCACTATTACAGCAACTTCAGCTTCTATAACTTCCCGTATATGTTTGGCCACCTCTTCTCGCTCGGGCTCTACAGCCTGTACCTGCAAGATCCGGAACGGTTTAAGGGTAGCTATGACGAACTGCTCTCCAGCACCGGCCTCGCCGACGCCGCGACGCTTGCACAGCGTTTCGACATCGACATCACCACTTCGAAGTTCTGGGAAGGCAGCCTTTCGGCGGTCGAACGAGACGTAGAGAGATTTGAAGCATTGGCGTAGCTTCGCTCCTCCCCTCTCTTGCGCCGAAGTCACGCCATAGCGGGACGAAGGCGGAGGAGAGGGGCCGGGGGTGAGGTTCGTTCCTCCCCTCTCTTGCGCCCACAAATCTCTGCACACCCAAACATCTGGCGGCGGAGGAGAGGGGCCGGGGGTGAGGTCAAGAGCCCTTCGCCGCAACCCAAAGCCGATCCCACTCCGCCGCATCCAGCTCCGACAGCGGCACCGCCGACGCTCGCTCCATGTGCCGGAACCGCGCCGAAAACCGCGCTAACATCCCCCGCAGAGCCTCCTCCGGGTCCACCTTGAGCCAGCGCGCCAGGTTCACCACCGTGAACAGCAAGTCCCCTAACTCCCCACTCACCGCCTGAGCGTCGCCCTCCGCCATCGCCTCCCGAAGCTCGCCCACCTCTTCCGCCAGCTTCTCAAAAACCCCGTCGATTTCGGGCCATTCAAATCCCGCCCGAGCCGCTCGCTTGGAAATGGTCAGCGCCTGCAGTAGCGCAGGCATGCTGGCTGGCACCTCGCCCAGAAGGCTCGCCGGGGCCTCCCCCTTCTCCGCCTTCTTGATCTTGTCCCAGGTCTTCAGCACCTCTTCCGAGGTGTTCGCCGAGGCATCCCCGAACACATGCGGATGCCGCCGCACCAGCTTCTCCGCCGTCCGCTGGGCCACCAGATCCACATCAAACGAACCGCGACGCATAGCGATCTGCGTGTGCATGATCGGCTGCAAAAGCACATCCCCCAGCTCCTCGATCATCCCCGCCTCATCCTCGCGGTCAATGGCCTCAAACAGCTCGTAAGCTTCCTCAATCAGGTACTTCTTCAGCGTCTGATGGGTCTGCTCCAAATCCCACGGGCACCCGCCATTCGGGTCCAGTAGCCGGTCCACCACGTCCACCAAGCCCCTCAACCCGCCCCGGTGAATGACCTCGTCCTGAGCGGGGAGAAAGAGATACTGGTCCTGGCCCAGATATGCCATTTGGTGCGGGTCGAGTTCAATCTCGTGAGGAAAAAGCGTCGCCTTAACCCCTACTGGCCAGTTCCAAAGCAGGAATTGCATGTCTTTTGGACCGCCAGGCCCCAGCACGAGCCGATCGCATCGGATGTCAGTGATACGGCGATCTGAGAGTCTCACGACCTGGCAATTACCACCCCGGAGCATTCGTTCGAAAACTTGATCCCCCTCAAAATTCATTGCTCAAGATTAGCTTGAACCGGGAGTGCCGCGTTAAACCCGATGTAGTAATCTTGAGATTCGGTGACGACGCGCAAACAATGGCCGAGCAGATTTTGGGGGTGTTTTTTCTGTTGTCTCGGATTTGAATCCTTCGTTAACAGTGCTGCCTTCGTCAGCTTCCCTGAGGACACGCTGTCCGGGTTCGGCGTACTGTTTACGCTCATCGTTCCCATCTTAATCATAATTGTGTTTGCAACCGTTGGCTCTGCGAAAGAACCTTCGATGCCCGTGGCGTCGGAAGCGGCTCCTTGGCGTGGCAGATTAAAGGCGATGCTATGGGGCATTGCTCGGTTTCTAGTTCTCTTTGGCCTCTATGTTTTCTTCACTTGGCTTTCGCTCACCATCCCCGATGCTGAACCGAGAAAGCCTGAACTGGGCCCGAAAATGGATCCCAATTCGCGCGAACAGTGGGCGATCTTTTGTCTGCTCTCAGCCCCCGTTTGTGCCATCGTCGCTGGGTACTGGCCCCTGGTGTTTGGCAAGGGCAACTCACCAAAAGACTCTGCTTATGTTCTTCCGCCGCCCATAATAGAGCAGTGAAGTTCCAATCCGCCTTCCTCCAAGCCCTCCAAGAACGCGTCCTGATTTGGGACGGCGCGATGGGCACGCAGATTCAGGGCGCGGGCCTGGTGCGGGCCGACTTCGACCTCCCCGACTCCCCCCACTTCCCCGCCCAGGTTCGCGAAACCGCCCAGCGCATGGCCGGCAGAGACATGGAAGGCTGCAACGAGCTCCTCGTCTTTTCCAAGCCCGACCTCATCGAGGCGATCCACCGCCGCTACTTTGAGGCCGGCAGCGACATCGTCGAGACCAACACCTTCGGAACCAGCTCCATCGTTTTGGCCGACTACGACATCCCCGAGCTTGACTACGAGCTCAGCAAACAAGCCGCCATCATCGCTAAGCGTGCCGCCAGTCATTACGACAACAAATTCGTTGCGGGTGCCCTCGGCCCCGGCACCAAGCTCATCTCCCTCGGCCAAGTCACTTGGAATGAATTGGTAGAAACGTACAAAAAAGGATTCATCGGCCTCATCGAAGGCGGCGTCGACGTCCTCATGCTCGAAACCCTGCAAGACCTTCTCATGGTCAAAGCGGGCGTGGTCGCTGCCAAACAAGCCATGGCCGAGACCGGCAAGCTCCTCCCCGTCATCGTCCAGGTCACCATGGAGCAAACCGGCACCATGCTCGTCGGCTCCGAAATCGGCGCGGCCTTGAACATGCTCGAGTGCTTCCCCGAAGTCGTCGCGGTCGGCATGAACTGCGCCACCGGCCCGGTCGAAATGGCCGAACACATTCGATTCCTCGGCCAAAACAGCACCCGCCCCATCAGCATCCAGCCCAACGCCGGCCTGCCGGTGATGGAAAAAGGCCAGGCCGTCTACAAACTCGGCCCCGAAGACCTCGCGCACCACCACGAGCGCTTCGTCCGAGAATTCGGCGTCGCCATGTGCGGCGGCTGCTGCGGCACCACGCCCGCCCATATCGAAGCCGTCGCCAAAACCCTCAAAGGCAAAACCCACACCGCCGACGCCCACTGGATCAAAACCCGAGAAACGTATAAAGGCTTCGACTTCACCCTCGACACCGACGAAAAAGCCGAAGCGCTCGCCCTCCAAGGCTGCTCCAGCCTCTACCAATTCCAGCCCTACCGCCAGGACAACAGCTATCTCATCATCGGCGAAAAGACCAACGCCAACGGATCGCGAGCGTTCAAAGACATGCTCGCCGCCGAGAATTGGGAGGGCCTCACCGAACTCGCAAGAGAATTAGAAGCCGAAGGATCCCACGTCCTCGACGTCTGCACCGCCTACGTCGGGCGAGACGAAGTGCGCGACATGGCCACCCTCCTCGCCAGCTACAACACCCAGGTCACGGTGCCGATCATGATCGACTCCACCGAGGTGCCGGTCATCGAGCGCTCGCTCCAATGCCTCGCCGGCAAGCCGATCATCAACAGCATCAACTTCGAAGACGGCGAAACCCGAACCCGAAAGGTCCTCGAGCTCTGCCGCAAGTACGGCGCGGGCGTCGTCGCCCTCACCATCGACGAAGCCGGAATGGCCAAATCTTCCGCCGAAAAGGTCCGCATCGCCGAGCGCATCCTCGCCATGACCCGCGAATACGGCCTCCCCGACCACGACGTCTTCATCGACTGCCTCACGTTTACGCTCGGCTCCGGCGACGAGGAGTTCCGCGACGCGGGCGTCCAAACCATCGAGGCCATCGAAGAGCTCATCCGCCGCCATCCCCGCGTCAACACCACCCTCGGCGTCTCCAACATCTCCTTCGGCCTCAAACCGGTCCTCCGCATCATCGTCAACTCCGCCTTCCTCCACTACGCCCGCGAAGCCGGCCTCTCCTCCGCCATCGTCCACTTCAGCAAGATCAAACCCGAGAACCAAATCGAGCCCGAAATCTGGAAAATCGCCAGCGACCTGGTTTACGACAAGCGGGAGTTCACGCCAGCGTAGCGGCGATTGCTTAGTAGTTGCTCCCCTTCGCACAGCGGAACCGTCTGTACTCCGTTATGGCGGAGTGGAAGAACCAACTTTACTACGGAGACTGTTTTTCAGTCTTGCAAGCACACATTGCAGATGAGTCTGTGGACCTCGTCTACCTCGATCCCCCGTTCAATTCCAATCGCGACTACAACGTGCTCTTCAAAGAGCAAACCGGGGCACCTGCGGAGGCTCAAGTCAAGGCGTTCACCGATACATGGAAATGGTCGCCGGACCTCTACGCCGAGTGGGATCACTTCGTCGATACTTGCCCCAACCAACCTCTCGTCGCGCTGATGCAGTCGTTCATTAATATCTCAAGAGGAACGACGTTACGGCCTACCTTGCCCGTATGACGCCTCGCCTCTATGAACTGCACCGGGTCCTCAAGCCGACTGGTTCGCTCTACCTCCACTGCGATCCGTCGGCCAGCCACTATCTCAAGATAATCCTTGACCAAATCTTTCAGCCGCACAACTTCCGGAACGAAGTGCTCTGGCATTACTACAACAAGATGCACGATCGACGCAAGAAGCTTTTCGCACGTGCGACCGATACTTTGCTGTTTTATGTTAAGGACACAGAAGAGGACTTCACTTTCCATCAGCAATCGGAAAAGCGGGACGAGCCGTTCAAGCAGCTCATGCGGAAGAAAGTGGGTGGAAAGATGATCAATGCCCGCGACGAGCATGGCAAATTAATGTATCAACTTAAAGAAGACCGCACGATTGACAATGTTTTTCGAATACCGTGCCTTCAACCCGCTTCTCATGAGTTTCTGCCCTATCCAACTCAAAAGCCACTGGCGCTGCTCCGGCGCATTCTCGAAGCCTCCTCGAACAAAGGAGACGTGTTGCTAGATCCGTTTTGCGGTTGCGGCACAAGTATCATGGCCGCGCAGGAGCTAGGCCGTAAGTGGATTGGCATCGATATCACCGCAACAGCCACCTCATTAATTGAAGCGAGACTGTTTGACTCCTTCAATATACACAACGGCCCCAAGGGCGATTTCCAGGTCATTGGCCTCCCCACAACGGAATTTGAGGCAATCGACTTAGCCAATCGCGACAAACACGAGTTTCAGAAATGGGCCATCTCGCTCGTGCCGCGCGCAATGCCTTGGCAGGAGAAAAAAGGGGCAGATGGAGGCGTGGACGGATTCGTCCGGTTCAAGTTTGACGCAATGGAAAAGGGGACTGGTCTCGTGATTATTAGCGTTAAAGGTGGGCAAAACCTGAAGATGGACGACATCAAAAACCTTGGGGACACAATGGAGGCTCAGAAGGCGGCCCTTGGCTTCCTGATCACATTGGTGCCGCCCACCGGCCCAATGCTCAAGTGGGCTCAAGACAAAGGAATGGTGAAGAGTCCTCAAGGCGGCACTCCCGTTCCAAAAGTTCAGATCCGAACGGTGGCCCAGCTCTTACGCGGCGATGCGTTCGCCTTTCCGTGGAACAGCACGATTCACGGCATACCGCGAGCTGGCGTTGGGCAAGGCCAGTTGAATTTGACTGGAGATTAGAAATTCTTTGAGACTCGGGATCGATTCACTGACACTCAGGAACCATTCACTACGGCAGGGAGAGCTCCCTGAGTAATAGTGAGAGCTCTCTGAGTGCCAGTGAGCGTTTCCGAGTCGTAGGGAAAGGTCTCTGAGTAGTAGTGAACACTTCCGAGTCGTAGGGAACGCACTCCGAGTGATAGGGAAAGCTTCCTGAGTCGCAGTGAACGCATCCGAGTCATAGGGATTGGTCTCTGAGTGATAGGGAGTGCTCCCTGAGTAGTAGGGAACACTCTCCGAGTGCTAGGGAGTGGACCCCGAGAACACGCGATAACCTGAATTTCATATGAGAAACTTATAATTCAATTGCTCCGTCCGTAACATCATGCCGGACGATCCAATTGACCCAGATCCACCGGCGAAGCCCTATGTCCTGGAGATAACCAACACCATGCCGATCACGAGCCTTAATTCCTACCTGCCGACGCTCCAAGAGTTCATCAACCACTGGACCCAAGTCAACACTGAACTCGGCGCGGGAGGGCCGCTGACTTTGCTCGGGGCGTATCCGGTGGCGACTTTGACCACCGACCGGACCGCGCTCGACACTTTGATGACGGCGGTGACGGCGGCGGACAACGCGTGGAATATCGCGCGGGCTGATATGGATATCAAACGCGCGGCATTGGTCGTGCGCCTCAAGCAGTTCCGGGGGGCATGCACGGCCTATATGCCTGGCAGCAGCTATCAGAATGCGCCGCCGCGCTTGCCTGCGACCGGCTCCATCATCGGCAAATATCTGACGGCCTTCGACGACATGGCGAACTTGTGGACGCAGATCAACGCGACTCCGCCAACCGGCTTCACCGGCCCACTGACGCTCGGCTCGACCTACACTTTGGCGACTTTCAACACCGACCTGGCCGCCCTGCGCACATCCGCCACCGCCT
Organism: Chthonomonas sp.; assembly: GCA_031425375.1. Lineage (GTDB taxonomy): Bacteria > Armatimonadota > Fimbriimonadia > Fimbriimonadales > Fimbriimonadaceae > JAFLBD01. The sequence continues at coordinate 308,446 of JANPJF010000006.1, forward strand.
ACTCCGCCGCCAGCCAAAACGCCACCATCGCTCGCGACAAACGCAACCTCTTGATGGCGACATTGGTCCAGCGGCTAAAACAATATCGCGGCGCGGCCATCGCCAAACTCACCGCCGGCTCCGCTTTGATTGCCTCGATTCCCGCATTGACCGCCCCCAGCGGCTCGACGCCAAAGCCGGTTCGCCTCAGCGCCGTCTGGGACACCGACCACGCGACACTGACCTGGACGCCTTCCGACAACGCGAACCTCGACTACTACTCCTTCCGCTACCACCCCGGCCCACGCTACAAAGCCGCCGAAGAACAAGCCGTGGACACCACCGTCCCCGGAATCACCACCTTCGAAACCGACTTCGGCCTCGTGGCTTCCGGCGCGGTCGCGTGGTTCAAGGTGTACGTCGTGACCACGACCGGCAACGAGAAAGGCAGCGCGGCGGTGAAGGTGATTCGGCCGTGATTGCCGGCTCCTCGCCCCTGCGCTTCGAGACCGACGACGGCCTCGTCGCCAGCGGCTCGAAGGTGTTTTACAAGGTGTACTTGATGCTGACGACGGGGAATGAGAAGGGGTCGAGGGCGGTGAGCGTGACTCGGCCGTGAGCGTGAAGAAGAGCACTGAGGGGCCAGAACTCATCGTGTTCACAGCGATAGTGTCCTTCGTTGTTGGGAGCTTGAGCGGCTGGCGGTGGACCTGCGTCGCAATTGTCGTCCCGCTTCTCTTGGGCTACATCGCATCATACGCTGTAAAACCACTACAGCCAATCCGCCAGACGTTTGGCCCAGGCCTTATCGGGGGCGTCATTGGTGCGGTTGTCACGATTGTAGTGACGCTGGTCAGGAGCGGGGGGAGTTTGTAACTCATGCCGAGGGAATGACGATGGGGTGGCAGGGGCGATGGGCGCATGGCTCGCCAAAGCGAAAGCGCGGATAAAGCCGCGCACTCCCAAAGGGGGCTCGCGCTCCCGTGAGCGTGTCTCGGCCCTAGCCCTCCGGCTCTCTTCTCTTGCGCCGGAGTCGGCCGGAAGGTCGGCGCAGGCGGAGGAGAGGGGCTGGGGGTGAGGTTCCGAGCTAAGGCCTCCAGTTGCAGAGTGGGCACCAATTAAATATGCTTCGCACTTGGCCCTCCATCCCAAGAAACACTTCTTGGATTTCCTGTTCCCGATTGACAAACGCGAGACGCTCACAAAGCACGTCCTCCAGCAGGGCGAAATCGCCTTCCTCCTTAGTCTCAGGAAGAAACACATGCGTGATATTGCAAAACTCTATTTGCTCGCCGCGAGAGGTTACAATCCCCGTCTCGCTTATGATAAACGAATAGCTCGTGCCGGGTATTGAGTATCGAAATCGAATCCACCGTGGCTCGCTTTCGCTACAAAGATCTTCGGTAATGCCGCCACTTGGGAACCTTCCCCACTGCTTTCTCCAACCGAGTGGAACGTCGCCTTTGAATTCGAACAACTTCATTTCGAAACCTCTCCCCTGACTGCGGCGCAAGAGAGGGGGGTGCTAGAACAGCGTCGGCTGAACTGGGGTCCAGATGTCGCAGAGGAACAACTGGTCCGCGTCGATCCGATAGCTGAGCTTGACGCCCTGCGGCATCTGCTCGTCGTGCATCAGCTCGACCACTTGAATCTTGTCGCCCGCCCGCTGACGGCGCGCCTCGTTGAGGATCCCCACCAACGTCGTTTGGAAGGAGCGCGGGAACCCGGGGTGGAGGATTTCGAGCTCCTGGGCCTTATCCTTCGCCCGCTCGCTCATCAAAACCGTCGGCCAAAAGAGGTCGTACGATTGGCTCTGAAATTCCTTTTTCTTGGCCATGTGTTGCATTACCCCTCGATTCTAGCAAAGTTTTCCACATCCTGGTTCTGCGTCCACCGAAAATTCGCGGTCTAGGCGACAGGATTGGCTCGTCTGTTGGGTGAACTCTATTCGAGGCGACCCATGAATTTTCAGACCGACCCTAGCCCTATCCAATGGATCGCCGGATTCCTACTGGCCCTCGTGGCGCTGCTGATCCAAAAAGACCCCCGCTCCCGCCCCATCGGCGTCGGCGGATTGGTCCTCGCCGCCCTCGGCCTGGCGCTCTATCTCTCAGGCATAGACAAGAGCTATAGCCCGGCGGTTGTGCTGGCCGGTCTTGGTTGCGCAGTTAGCGGGCTCCTGCCTCGGGCGGACCAAGAGCTGGTCGGCCCGACGCTGATCCTGCTCCTTTTCGGGGCCATCGTCTGCGGCTCGCCCGGAACTCAAGTCGCCGCCAGCAGCTACTTCCTAGGCTCCGGCGCGCTCCTACTGGGGCTCGGAGCCGGAGGACTGATGCTCGGTCGCGGCGCCTCCGCAGGTAGCATCGGCATCCTTCTGCTGACGTCCGGAGCCGCCGACGCCCTCGCGCGCTCCCAACTCGGAGGCGTCCACGCCTCGCCCGGACTGCTGATGGTCGGCGGCCTGGCCGCCTGTCTGCTCGTGATCAGCGGCGTCCGCCAGCTCCTCGGAGCCAACGCCGACTGGAAGCCCCTGGCCCTCGCCGTCGTCCTCTTCGCCGCCGTCCCGTTCCTCATCCACTACCGAGTCTTCCTCCACTCCGAGGCCGGATTGACCGCCATCGCCGGAGCCGCCATCGCCGGCATCCTCGTCTGGGCCCTACCTAGCTCCGAGGAGAGCAGCCTCGCCTCCACCCTCCTCGGGGCGATTCTCATGATCGCCGTCGGCACGGCGGCATTCGGCGAAGCCCGGGGCCTTGGCATGGCGACCGCCGCCCTCTCCGCGCTCGCCGTCGGAATCGTCGCCCAGAAGCCGCGCGTGGTGGCAGTTCTCAGTCCGCTCGCCGTGCTCGCCATCTTCCGCGCGTTCGGGGTGGCCTTCCCGGACGCCGCTCGCGCCCTCGACATCGGCCAGCACTACGGCATGATCGGCGTCCTCGCCGGGCTCCTCGCCAGCCTCCTGGTCGCCGAAGTCGCCAGCTGGGAACACCGCAGCGCGACGGGACTCGCAATTGCGAGCGCCGGACTCGCCGCCGCCTTCTCCCCGCTCCTGATCGGATCGAAGGGAGCGGTCGGACTCCTGGTTGGCCTCGGACTTGGCGGAGTCGTCGGCCTACTTGCTCGCCGCACCCAAGAAGCCCTCGCCGCCAGCGTCGCTCTCCTCGGCGCCCTACTCATCGGCTACCCCCTTCTCCGAGACCGACTTGACCTCACCCGCGCCGAGAAACTACCCATGCTCGCCGGGGTCGGACTGGTCGTTTTGATCACCGGCGTTGCGGCTGCCATGCTCGTGCGTCCAACCACAGAGAATCCTGCAGAATCAGCATGAAAAGACAATCCATCGTCCGGGCGGGAGGGGCCACGGCACTTGCCGTACTCATCGGCCTCGTCGCCACGTTTTTGGCCTACGGCGTCACCCAAGAAGTGCCCATCGGCAGCCTGACCGGGACGGTCGTGATGGTGGAAAACGGCAAGCCACTCGCGAACGCGGCAGTGATCTTGCGCCCGAAATCCAACGATGACCTCGGGAGCGCCCGAGTGCGCTTCATCCGCGCGGATAAAAACGGCAAATTCTCGGCCCGAAATCTCCCGGCTGCCCTCTACGAAGTCGAAGTCAGTGCGGTCGCCCACCAGCTTCCGAAGACAAATATCAACGTCGAGGAAGGAGCCGCAAAAGAGCTAGCGCTTCGCCTCGACCCCATCGATCCGTACCTCACGCTGTATGCAAATCAGCACGTCTTCATGCCGAAAGAAGAGCCTGCCGTGCAAGTCCACGGTTTCGTCGAAGCCAAGGCGCTCGACGTCCGCCTCTATCAAGTCCCAATCTCCGAGCTGATCAAGGACAAGGACTTTTACGCCACCTTCTCGCCCATCGCCCGCGCCACCACCCCAGAGATTCTGCAGAAGTCGAATCCAGCGATCAAAATGGTCCAGAGGTTTCAATGGCCCATCGTCCCCAACGATGCCGAAGGCACGTTTAAGCGACAACTCGCCCTGCCCCGCCTCAAGCCCGGCTTCTATTTCTTGCGCCTCCAAGCGGGTGAGGCGACAAAAGAACGCCCTGTTCCAGCCGCACGCGGTACCTACTTGCTGGTCACCGACCTCGGCATCGTCGCCAAACGGGCGAAGGGCAAACTCCACGTGTTTGCGAGCAATTTGGAATCCGGCGCTCCCATACCGAATGTGCCCGTGACCTTTGCGCAAGGCACGCGGACAGACTCCGTCGGCTCAACGAACGAAGAAGGTCTGCTCACCACCGACCTCCCTCAGTTGCCCCGAAACACCTCCGCGGGCACAGCCGTGGTCGCCCAACTTGGCGAGTCGGCCGCTGTCGTGACCTTCAACGATTATAGTGGCGATCCGGACGACATGCGGATGTTCGTCACCACGGACCGACCGATCTATCGTCCCGGAGACTCCGTTTCATTCCGAGCGATTGCCCGAAAACCGGACGGCGCGCGGTACATGATGCCCTCCGAAACGGTCGGCAGCTACGAAATCCAAGACCTCGAATCGCGAGTGATCAAGCGCGGCTCTGGGCCGATGACCTCGTTTGGCACTTTCAGCGGTGACTTCACGTTGCCCGAGGGCTCAACCGAAGGCGTCCGCCTGATTTTGAAGGTCGGCTCCGCCGAGGTAGAGCGGTACATCAACGTCGCCGCCTACCGAAAACCGGAGTTCAAGATCACCGCAACCCCGGTCAAGCCCTACTATCTGCGCGGCGAAACGGTGCAGATGAAGGTGAAGTGCGAGTACTACTTCGGCGGGCCCGTCGTTGGCGCGAAGCTCACCGGCAGCGTCGGCAAGAGTCCACTTTGGGCGTGGACCGACCCGGACACGGGCGAGGAAGAGTCTTGGGAGGATTACGGCGACGGCGAGTATCTCGCCGACCTTGAAGGCGTCACCGATCCGAACGGCGAAGCACTTCTGAGCTACAACTCCACTGAGCTGAAATGGGGAACCTGGGAAAACGTCGACCAAAACCTCACGTTCAGCGTCTTCGGCACCGAGGGTGACGACCGCTACTTTGAGTCCAAGGGCAGCGTCAAGCTTCTTCAAGGCGACATCACCCTGCGCACCGACCAAGACCGTTGGGTCGTGTCTCCCGGCCAGGAGGCTGAAATCAAATTTCAGCTCAGCACACCCGAATTTGGCAGCGACGCCATCGCCGGGCGCAAGATCAACATCGAGACGGGCTACGAGGTGTGGGATGCGAAAGGATCAGTCTTCACTCCGGAGCTGCGCACCAGCGTCGTTACGGATAAGGCTGGCTTCGCAACCCTAAAGGTCAAGCCGAGCAACCCCGGCGACTTCCGAATCCGGGCTTCCACCACCGACCGCCGCGGGGCGACCGTCCAATCGAGCGCCTGGCTCTATTGCTACCAGGACGGTTTCGCGATGGCCGGCCCTCAACCCGACCTGCAGATCACCCTGGACAAGAAAAGCTACCTACCTGGCGAAACCGTGACGGCTCTCATCCGAAGCAAGGCCAAAGGGGGCAGTGCGTGGGTCACGCTGGAAACCGACGAGATCAAGGAGCAGCGCGTTGTCCCGATCGAGAGCGGCATGACCAGCGTGCAGTTCCCGGTCACCGCGGCATTGAAGCCGAACGCCTTTCTCACCGTGAGCCTGATCCGAGAGAAGCAGTTTTCCTCAGCGCAACGGCGGCTAACGGTGAAACTCACCGATGAGAAGCTCAACCTCGAAGTCACCAGCGATAAGAAGGAGTACAAACCCGGCGAAACCGCGACGTATCGCATCAAGGCAACGAAATTCGACGGAACTCCCGCCCGGGCCGAGGTGGCTTTGGGCGTGGTAGATGAGGCAATCTACGCCATTGCCGAGGACGATAGCGACCCGATTGAAGCGTTCTATCCAGTTCGGAGCTCCCTCATCAGCACCTACAACTCCTTCCCCGAGCTGTACCTCGACGGCGGCGACAAGGGAGAAAGCGATGTCGAAATCCGGGATAACTTCGTGGACACAGCAACGTGGATGCCCCACGTCGTCACCGACGCGAATGGGGTGGCAACCGCAACGATCAAACTGCCAGATAACCTGACCAGTTGGCGAGCCACCGCAACCGCCGTTACGGCGGAGACTAGCGTAGGCAAAGTCACCCAAAACCTCACCGTCCGCAAAGACCTGATGGTCAGATTGGCGACGCCCATGTATCTGACTCAGTTGGACAGAACCACCGTGACCGCCAACCTCAACAACGGCACGGATCAACCGTTCGACGTCAAGGTCTCGCTGGCAGCTACCGGTCTCAAAATAACCGATGGAGCAGAAAAATCCATCCGACTCGAGGCGGGTAAGGGCGGTCAGGTCACGTGGTTGGTAGAAGCGGAGCAGGCTGGCGAAGCCACCCTTGAAGTGGTGGCGCGCGGCCCGAATTCGTTGAGCGATGGCATGCGCGTGACCGTCCCCATCGTCGTCCATGGGCGTGCTGAGGTCGTGGGAGCTTCCGGCGAGCTTGACAGCGTCGAAACTGTGATCAAGATCAATCGAGACCCGACGGCAAACCGTGGCTCGCTGGTCATCACCGCCTCCCCTTCGTTAGCAGCACCGATTATCGGCACTATCGAGTCGTTGGTGGACTTCCCTTACGGCTGCGCAGAGCAGACGATGAGCCGCTTCGTGCCTGCCGCCATCGCGGATCAAGTGCTCCGCGAGTTGAACATCGCCAAGCCGGAGCTCTCCAAAAAAATTGAAAGCGTCACCCGGGAGGCCATGGCACGCATCCGGTCGATGCAGAGCTCCGACGGCGGCTGGGGTTGGTTTGGTACCGAGACTGCCCAACCCTACACCACGGCGATCGTTTTGGAGGGATTCGCGCGCATCCGGCAGGCCGGTCAGCCTACCGATCGGATCGTCGTCGACAACGGCCTCGACTGGGCTCGCCGATGGCCCCGCTCGGACGCCGGCAAAAAGGCCTCGCCAGAAGATCGCGTCACCATCGCAGCTACGATCATGAGGTTCGAAAAGTCTCCCGAGGCGATCGCGGCCCTGGTCGCCGTACCGCTCGAGTGGAGAGACGCCGAGGCAAAACAGACTTACAAATTGCAGACCGAATCTTTGGCCCAAATCGTGGTCGCACTAACGGGAGTTGAGGCCGGAAACGCCCGTCGTGCCGAGGCGGCCCGACGCCTCTGGGCAGAGGCAAAAGTCCGCGAAGACTCGATCACTTGGCCGGACAGTTGGGGTGTTCGAAACACCTCGCGCGCCCTCGAGGCGGTCATGGCGATGGACCCCGCCGATAGCCGGATCATCAAGATCGTTCGAGGCATGCTGCTAATGCGTAAGGGCGCCTATTGGACCTCAACGCTCGACTCTTCGCTCGCAATCCAAGCTCTTCTTCCCTACTTGAAGCGGACGGGCGGACTTGCGCAAGATGCTCAGGTCGACATCTACCTCAACGGCGAGCGACGCACCGCTCAGGAGTTCGGGGCAGACGCTAACGTTGGCTTGATTGAGGTTCGAATTCCAATTTCCGACCTAAAAGCTGGCGACAACGAGGTGCAGTTCACTCGCTCCGGCACCGGAGTAGGGTTTTACAACTACGTGCTTGAGCAGACTCCTTTCCGGACAGAACTGAAATCAGCCACATCGGAGGGCCTCACGATCACCCGAACCTTCCACAGCTTAGGCGCAGAGCGAATGGAAGACGGAACCATGCGGCTGCTCCCCAGCAAAACCCCCATCACCGACATCGCCTCGGGTGCGCCCGTTCGATGCATTGTCACCATCGAGAGCAAGCAAGAACTGTCCTACGCGATGGTCGAGGTGCCCCTGCCCAGCAATCTCAAAGCCAGCATCGCACCTGTGGAGGAGAGTTGGAACTTCTGGTACACCGGGATCAACGTTCTCGACGACCGCGTAGCCTTCTTCGCTCGCACCATTCCCGCCGGAAAGAGCGAGTTCGAACTCAACCTCCGCGCTGAGGCGGTCGGCGTCGCCGGAGTACTCCCCGCGAGCGTGGTCGAGATGTATTCGCCTGAAATGCAATCTTCCACCGCCTCCATGCGGTTCGAGGTGAAGCGGTGAGCCTGGGCTGGGGCGCGATAGCTGCCGTGACGGTTGGGCTGGGGGGCATGGCGATGCTGGCCTCTACCCCCTCCGAACGAGAACTGGGGCAGTACTCCACAAGTCTCACCGGTCGCACCAAGAGCCAACGCCATAACGCGGTGCGCGTGCTTGGAGAGCTCCAAGGGGTCATCATCCCCGCCGGGGCAGAGTTCAGCTTCAACCAGCACGTCCGAGGCTGGACCAAAGACATGGGCTACCGACAGGCCCCTGTGAGCTACAACGGTCAACTCGTGGACTCTTGGGGGGGCGGCGTGTGTCAGACCAGCACCACGATGTACAACGCAGCGCTAGAAGCGGGGCTTGTGATTGTCGAACGCAATCGCCACCGTTTCGCCCCAAGCTATGTGCCTCCGGGCCGAGATGCCGCGGTCGCATTTGAGAACATCGACTTGAAGTTCCGAAACCCTTACCGCTTCCCTATCCGGATCCTAGGTCAGGTTCGCGGCGACCGACTATGGTTGTCATTTACCGGAGCAGGCACGCCCAACAAGCCAGTGCGCGTATATCAACAAGTCCGGGAATCAAGAGCCCCGCAGTCCTTCATCGTCAAGGGGCCGAAGACCAGGGTACGGAACACCGGAAAGTCGGGCTTCGAAGTCCTTGTGTGGCGAGATTGGGGCACTCGCCAAGAACTTATTAGCCAAGACGACTACCCAGCCATGAACCGGATTGTCGAGATTCAGTAGGTTTGCCGACCAACTGCGCTCCGAGTTAACGGAAGGAGACACTCAGTTCCTTCCGTCGCCCACCATTGCGACACGCAATCATGCAGATCAGCAATATTTCGGGTTCGAATCGGCGAAAAGCGAGGGAAACTAGTGTAGGTACTTCTGCGAGAACGTGCGACCCCAACTATGACGAACCTTCGTCCCCGCGCTCAAATTTTATTCACTGCCTCCCTGACTCTGCTCGCTGCCTGTGCAGTTGCTCAGTCGCCGGTGGATGGCAATCTCGTGCAAGCGCAACTCACGAGCGCCATCAACAGCGGACAAGGCTTCTATGTACTGCCTGATGCCACGATTCATATGACCAAGTCCCTGTCGATCCCAGCAGGAACACAGAATTTTATGCTCGTGGGTCAAACAAGCACTCGACTGATACGAAGTGTAACAGGCGATTTTCCGCTACTGATCGTGGGTAGTAACACCTCAAGTGCGTTCTCGAACAGTAACCTGTACATCTATCCGAACTGGGCCATTCCTCCCATCGCGGACGGACAAACGGTAATCGCGGTCCCTCCAGGGGTCACCGTAGCACCAGGGTGGTATGTGATCGCCGGCACCCACCCTACCAATGACTTGGTCAGCATCAGCGCTACTGTGTCCTTCAATTTCAAACGGGAGTTGGTCCGGGTCGTGTCTCAGAGCGGAACCGCTGTGACCTTGTCTGAGCCTGTGGGGAGAGAGTTCGAAACGCCCACCCTGTTTCAGCTCGAGACGAACTCTACACCGGCCTCCCAGCGCGCGGTTACCCAGAACGTCCAGATCATCAACCTTGCCATAAACGGACGTCTTGGAGACATCGTCACCGAACGCACGATTGCCTCCAAGGCGCCCCAGGTTTCGAAGGCCATGGCCATCGGACTTGCACATAACGTGACGTTGGACGGAGTACGAGTGGGTGGCTTTTACAACTCCGGAATTGGGATCTTGATGTCCAAGCGGGTGACGGTGACCAACTCCACAATCACGGATGGCGGTATTCGGGTGCTAGGCTATGGTATCGAGATTTCGGGCAGCAGATTTTGCACGGTTTCGAATTCAACGATGCAAGACACGCGCTATGGCGTGCTCTTTCAAGCGGGTTCGATGGATGGGACTGTCCTCAATTGCGACATCCCCCCCGGCAGGGGCGGCTTTGACGTCGGTCACGGTCAGGACGAACGGCGCCTCGTGTATGACACCTGCCGCGCAGATCGCTTCGTTATCGGAAATCAGTCTTGGCTACGAGGCTCTAAGGGCCTTACAGTGACGAATTCAACCGCGTACATTGAAATGTTCCTGGCGGGCGGTGTCAACAATGTCCTCATATCTGGCAAGCACCCGAGTGAACTAGTCACCGCGCCTACTGCCGTGATCACCACTTCTTATAACGCAGCCGGCAACCCCACCGGACCAACTTGGCCGCTACAAGTTCGCATGGAAGGGGTAACTCTTGGCGGTAGCTTCTTTCCAGGCCGGACTCTGTTCTTTTATTCGCCGAACGCCGGGATCGCTCCGAGGGTGGGAAACTTAACCATCGCCAACAGTCTCCTTCGAAATCCATTTACTTTTGGAATTGGGGCCACTGAATTTGGGAGCCTGGCTAATTCCGGAGTGGTCCGATTCGAAAATTCCACAATCGAGAATTCCGCAACTGGATCGGCAGTGCTTGAGTCAACGGCAACGGGTTCGGGGTCGTGGGACGTGACCGTCCAGCAGTGTGCGCTCAATGGTCCTTCAGGACTGGTGCTCCGGTTACTTTCTGGCGCCAAGGGTGTGTATCGACTCAACGGAAGCCAATATAACGGATCGCCGATCACGGCTTCGATGGTACAAAACCAGTCAGGATCGCAAGCATCCTTCCAAATCAACCCCTAAAAAGGGTGGCATCCCAAGTTTGGGATGCCGCCGGCGAGGGAGAGTAGCTTTTTACAGGTCGCCGACTGAGCCGAAGTTACTGATCACAAGGTCGATGTCGGCTGCGTCCAGTTCGCGGTCGATGTTATGGACGTATACCGCGTAGTCGTACAGCACCCAACCGTCGGCAAGGCTGGTCGTCTTCAGCGCCATGATCGCATAACCATCAAGTTGAGGCTGCGCCATCACCTTCGTGGCACCGGGCCATGCGTAGATGGCGACGGTCTGGGCGTAGTTCGCCGTGTCCGCAAAATCGAACCGCGACCTTGCGACAACGATGGCGGGTTGAACTTTACCTATTCAAAATGGACGCGCGGGTGCCGGGTTTCGCTCGCGCATAATCCGAGCCATCTCCGACTCAGCTTCGGCGGTTCGCCCGATTCTCGCGAGTAGAGCCGCGGCGTAGTATCGGTCGGAAAGCTCCGCGCTGAGCCGATTGAGTGCTCGCTCTGGGTCACCCAACGCCACTGCCAATTGCGCCCACAGCGACGCGATTTGAGGCTCCATCACCCCGGCCTGCCTCATCGCGTCTGCCGACTCGAACGCAATCGGTAACTGATTGGCTCGGGCCGCCATCTGTGCTCGAAGGTTATGGGCGTCCAAAAAGTCCGGATGAGCCTTGACCAAATTGGTCAGCGTCTCGATGCCTCGCCTGAGCTCCCCCTGTTCTGCTTGAACCAGAGCGAGGTTGTATCCGATGCGCGGGTTTTCAGGCGCGGCAGACTGCGCTCGCAGCAGCATCGCTTCTGCCTCCGGCAATTTCCCGGCAGCGGCGTCCGCCATTGCGAGCGGAACCAAAACCGCTGGATCGCTGGGGCGGATCTTGTCGGCGCGCTCCAACCACTCACGCGCTTCGGGCAAACGTTGCTGGTTGTACAAGGCAATGCCCTTCGCCCGAATCGGCTCGTGGCGTCTAGGGTGTCGCTTGAGCCAGGCATCTGCCATCAGCTCAGCCTCTGGCCACCGGGCTTGCCGTTCATAAAGCGAGAACAGGGGCTGGATCGCCGAGAGCAGCTCTGGATTCAATTCGAGTGCCCGTTTGAGGTGGCGTTCCGCCTTCTCCTCATCACCCAGGAAGACCTGAATCGCCCCTTGTCGAGCGTCCCAAGTCCCGACCGGCACCAGTGCCATTGCTTTCACCTGTTCAAATTCGGCATAACTCAGCTGCACCAGCCTATCAGCCTCGCCCTCGGCCCCCTTTCGACGACCGTCATAAATTTCTTGGGCCGATTCAAGATGACCCATCGCCTGATGCAAATTGAACTGCAGGATTGACGAGTGGATCGTGAGCCCCCAAAGTGCCAGCATGACCAGACCCGTCATGTAACCTGCGATGGTCCACCCGCCGCTCTTTTTCAGTTGGAAGCGCTGCATTCGCACGGATTTCGCTGACACCAATCTCCAAGCCATCACTGATGAGTAGGCGAAAATGGCACTCCACCCGAGCGATAGCAAGAATGGAAACCACTCATACAACCCTCGAAACGCGTAAAGCGCGAACAAGAATGCGAAGGCCATTCCAATCTCCTCGGGCCACGTGAAGTCATATTGACGGGTCGGACGGAGTTTTCCCGATGCCTTCCCAAACCCGAAATAAAGAGCTTTGTTCGGACAAACGGTGACGCAATCCATGCACTTCATGCAGGCCGGGTCCACCACCATCTTGTGCAGTCGAACCTCCTCATGAATCCTTACATTGGAGGTGCAAACAGCCGTGCAGTGACCGCAGCCATTGCAGGCATCCGTTACTCGAATTTTGCCCTTGGCAAATCGATCAGCCGCATAAAACGCGGCTCCGTAGGGACAAGCATACGTACAAAAGCCCTTGTTGCCGAGGAAAATCACCGCGAGGAATCCACACACGACAAACGTAAAGATAGCGACCGCTGGATTCGGGAAAGTCGCCCAGAAGTCATCTGTCTTCAAATGCTGGACAAAGACCGGCAGGGGTCGCTTCTCGAGTAGCCGCTCCACCTGCGGCCACACGAACATGTAAAGCGCGGCAAAAATGGGGACAAAGACCAACAAACGGGACCGAAATGGCTTGGGAGACAGGTGGAGCTTCTTCAAAATTCCGCCGCATAGATCTTGAAGCGCCACGATATGACACGCCCAGCCGCAGAAGAACCGCCCGAAGATGAGCGTGCTCAGGATCGCTAAGATGAAGAAAATGAATCCGGCATTGACCAGGCCGCCCTCGAGGGTTTGCATCGCCTCGCTCGGCTCAACCGGTGAGATAGTTTCCCCGGTTTTGTTGTAAATGGCGACCCTAATGGCGACGATGAGGTGGATTCCAATGAGGACTCCTGCGCGCCATTTTGTTTTGGTTGAGTGCTTGAGCGGGGGGGCGCTGGGCTTCGCTTGCTGGAGTGGGGTTAAGCTCATCGCGTACAGTTCATGATATCGCACCAGAGAGGCCCGGCGCGCCCGACTTTAGATTGTTGGCGCATCTCCCGATAATTCTACGGTGAAGCGTACTGCGGGCGTCACGCTCCTTGAAACCGTCATGGCGGCCCTATTGATCGGGGTTGTGGGTGTCTCGGCGACCCTGGGAACTCAATTCGCCACGCAGCGACAGGCTTCCGCACGCACCCAACAGCAAGTCCTGAACTGGATGCACGAAGAACTCGCGCTTCGCAAATCCCAAGGCATGAGAGGGGCGCTTACATCAGGGCTCGACGTCACCGTAACTCGGAACCTGTCTGGACAACGAAACGTCACCTTGCGTACCCAGACCTCAACGCTTGCCGAAGCTGCCAACGTCATCCAGATAAACCTGACCGCCACATTTTCCGATCCAGCAGCAAGGACCCTGCTCGTTCGTTCAGCCGCCTTTAACAATCGCCTGCCCCGGATCATCAGCGTCCAGTTCGCACCATCATCGGTCCCCGCCATTCCTGCCACGAGCTTCTCTGGCTATTTCCCGGCGGCCAACTGGAACCGGGTTTCCACCACCTCCGCAAGCTCGCTCCAAGATCACCAAGGGAGCAGCGTCACGCTCACCGTGAGCACCGCCTTGAACTCTTTCCAAGACCTCAATTCGAACGTGGTCACATCCGGTGCCACCGCCTCCGGTGAGAACTTTGCTGCTTTGTTCCGGGGCGCGAACTCAAACGGGGTGTCAACTCCAACCTACACGCTCACCCTAAGTTCAATTCCGTACAGCCGCTACGATGTGGTGCTCTACGTCAACGTGCCGGCGACTGGCTCCGGAGCAGACGGCACCGTGCAACTCAACGGCGGATCTTCCCTGCCAACACTGGCTCCAATATCAGCCACTGACTCCCCGCGCCAAGACTATCAACTGGGCCGAAACACCATTCTGTTCTCAAATCTGTCCAATTCGAATCCGAGCTTCGTCCTTTCCGGGACCGGATACGCGCCTCCGCTTCACGGCATTCAGGTGGTGGAGCGAATATGAACCGGAGACGCGGCATGAGCTTGTTGGAGTCGGTGCTCGCGCTCACGTTGTTTTCCATCCTTTCCCTCTCGGGATTGAGCGTCTGGAGATACAGCAGTAACCGCTCGCTACGTGACGCAGCGCTCGCTCAACTAACTCTTCAGTCTAATCAGCTGCTTGACTTGATCTCTGCCGACATTCGGAACGCCGCGTTTTGCGAAGTCCGAACAGTGGGTGGTGCTTCAGTCCTCCTTGTGGCACTACCTGAGCTGGGGGTGGACACAAACAGCGACGCCGTGACCGATTACTTCACCCCCAGTTCAGCGACCGGAGAAGCCCAGCTTCGAACAAGACCGGGCTCCTTCGTTTGGTACGGAGCCAGCAACGCATCGTGGGAGTTCAGTAGCGCGGCCACCCAGTTCAAGCGACAAGTTACTTCACGCGATCGCCTGCCCGTGGACCCGCTCGCCAGTTTCGACCAGGAGTTCAACATGGAGCCATTGAGCGCATCAAACTCCGGTTTGCCCCGCCACCGCTTTGTGGAGTCTATGACGTTTGCCATTGACCCAGTCACAAGGCAGGTAACAATGACTCTGGTCGCGTCCACCCGCTACCGAAATCGCGCCGGCGGACGAGATACGGTGAGTAGCGGCGCCGACGTAGCTCGTCTCAACCTGACCCGCACTATCGCTTGGGAGAACGGATTTTGAGGAATAGAGGAGCAGCGATGCTCTATGCCGTCTTACTCAGCGTGGTTTGCGCAACGCTGGTCGCGGGCGTGGTCAGGCTCGCGGGGATTTCTGCCACAGACCAAGCGCGACGCGAGAAGCAATTTCGAGCTCGAGCCTTCGCTGACGAACAACTCGCCGTTCTGAAGTCTCAGGGGAAAGCGGGCAGTTTAGTCGTGCCGGGAACTCTCGCCCGCAGCGGGACCGGGCTTGCCCTCACCGGCACTTACGCTGCTTCAACCACCCTCACAGGAGTGGTCAATGTTGAGCAAACCGTCCGCGTTGGCGGGATGAATCACTTCTTCCGCGACTTCGTCGCCGTGCCCGGCGCAACCACTCGTTTCTCGTTTGCTTCGCTCACGTACGGCGCGGACTCGCTGCTGAACGGGATCGCAGGGGCGGCAGGAGCGGCAAATGCCCCCGATTGGTCTACCGCCAGCCTCGATGCCTCGGCCAGCCCCACCGCAAGCACGACGCTCTCCTGCTTCGGTTTCTTCTCCAACGCCGACGTAGGGGCAGCGGCCAAAGCAGCTCTTCTAACCGAACTTGGCCTCACTTCGGCTCAGTTCGCGAATTACGACTTGATCGCGTTTTCGGTCTCTAATTCAACGAACCCCACGTTCACCACGACTACATGGGAGTTCTTCAAACGCAACTTGCGTATAAGAGTCGCGGGCAACGGTACGGGGACGCTAAATGGCACCGTGTCCCAAGCCACCTACCAAGCCATGTTCGGCCTTGGAGCGAGTCCGCTCAGCGGAACCACGACTATCCGGGCCGTGCTCTTTGACTTTGACTTGATGACCGGCGGCGCCGCGTTCCGAACCAACAGCAGCCAACTCCGTGCCTTCGTTTACACCACTAGCGGTTCGACGGCCCCGCGCATTGACGGACTCGCCAGACTCGACGCGGGCGAAACCAGCCCCGTGATGGGCGGCTTCATCGAGTCGGGGTCCCGAATCACCAACAACGGCCTGGGCGGAATGTCCGCGATCGTGGCCCGCGGGGTGATGTCCTTCTCCGATAACGCGAACAGCTCCCCGATCGACATTCCCATAGGTACCACCGCGGGCGACAACATCGCTCAATACACCGGAAATCTGGTCCCCCCGGCAACAGGCAACTACCAGTTCCGCATCACGACCGACGACGGCGCCCGGCTATGGGTCAATGGCGTCAACCGCATCTCGACGTGGCAAGCACAGGGCCCGACTGTCTACACGACAGGAACCATTGCCCTTGCGGCGAACACATTAGTTCCCATCTGCTTCGAGTGGTACACCAGCGGCGGTCAAGAGGCGCGAAAGGTGGAATGGATGCTTCCGAGCGGAGTTTGGGAGGTCATCCCCGACGAGTCCGTGCGACCAACCTCGGGCACCGAGCCAGTGGGTCGAGGGTCCTGGAGCTTCAACGACAATAATTCGACCGGATTCACATGGACTGGTATCCGAAACAACAACGGAGGTCCCGTTGGCCAACCGAACGCGAACGGAATCACGGAAGGGCAGTACCTGGGAGATTTCGGCGGTAACGGCGACCCCGGCCCCACATTCACGGCCAACAATATCGCCGCTGGTCGAATCTTGGTGACCTACGAGGTCAACATTGCCGGATCTTGGGAATCCTCCTCACCACACGGTCCGGACTACGTTCAAGTGCTCGCCAACGGTACGCAAATCATGCAGGTTCTGGGCACGGACACCGGGAACTATGAGCTCAGCACAACCATGCCCTTCGCGAGCATCACTGCCAGCGGAAACTGGCGAATCATGCGATCCGAGTTCATGCACCCCGGCGGCACTCTGACGCTCAAGTGGCAGAAAAGCAGCCCGAACAACGGAAACGCGATCAACCAAGAGAGCTTTTATCTCGACAACATCACTATCCGAAGGTTCCGATGAGAGGTAGACGCGGTTACACACTGGTGAACGTGATGCTGAGCTTAGGCATCAGCTCCATGCTGGTAAGCGGCGCCGTGATGGGAATCCGACGCCACGGCGAGTCCGCCCGTGAAGACCAGCTCCGCCGTGATCTCCTGGTGGTTCGAACAGCCGTTCAACAGTTTAAAGGAGACACTGGCCTGTGGCCGCAGAGCCTAAAT
Organism: Chthonomonas sp.; assembly: GCA_031425375.1. Lineage (GTDB taxonomy): Bacteria > Armatimonadota > Fimbriimonadia > Fimbriimonadales > Fimbriimonadaceae > JAFLBD01. Next base: position 325,357 of record JANPJF010000006.1, read on the forward strand.
GACCTCTCGGTCTCGACCGCACCAACCCTTGGCATAAACCGACTCAATGCCACCGTAGCTCTCGACTCCCGGCTCTGGCGTGGCCCTTACTTACGCCAAATGCCCGTCGATCCGATATCCCGCGCTTCATTCGGATACGCCTCCGGTCCAAGCGGCTACGTCAGCAGCTCCGCCCCGGGAGCGGACTCCCGTGGCGTCGCGTACTCCAGCTATTAGGCTTCCGAGTGGAATGGGTAGCGGTAGTCCACCGGTGGATTGAACGTTTCCTTAATCGTCCGGGCACTCAACCACCGATACAGGTTTAGCATCGACCCAGCCTTGTCGTTGGTGCCGCTCGCCCTCGCCCCACCAAACGGTTGCTGCCCCACCACCGCCCCGGTCGGCTTGTCGTTGATATAGAAGTTCCCTGCCGCATTCCTCAAACGCTCCGTAGCGCGCTGGATCGCCGCACGATCATGCGAGATGACTGCTCCCGTGAGGGCATACGGGGAAGTTTCGTCCAGCAAACGCATCGCCTCTTCAAACTCATTCTCTGGATAGACGTAGATCGTCAGCACCGGGCCAAAGATCTCCTCGCACATCGTCGTGTAATTCGGTTCTTTGGCTTCAATAACCGTCGGCTCAATAAAGTATCCCTTCGATTTATCGTATCCCCCACCGATGATAACTTCGGCATTGGCGTCGGCCTTTGCCGCGTCAAGATATCTCACGATGCTGTCGAACGACTTCTCGTCGATCACCGCATTAATGAAATTACTAAAATCCTCAACCGGCCCCATTTTGAAGGTGGCCATTCCTTCCTTCAGCAGTTTTTTGACCTCTTCGGCGATATTGGACGGGAGGTAAGCGCGACTCGCCGCGCTACACTTCTGCCCCTGGTACTCAAAGGCGCCCCGAAGAAGCGCAGTAGCGACCACCTTCGGGTCTGCCGAGCGATGCGCGAGTACAAAGTCCTTGCCTCCCGTCTCGCCCACAATGCGAGGGTACGTCCGGTAGTGGCTCATATTGGCCCCGATCGTCTTCCACATCGTGTTAAACACGCCGGTAGAGCCGGTGAAATGGACTCCTGCGAAGTCTCGGTGATTGAAGCACACCTCGCCGATCGTCGGACCATCCACGTAAATCAAGTTGATGACCCCGTCGGGCAAGCCCGCTTCCCTCAGAATGCGCATAAACATCTGCGCACTATAAATTTGGGTGTTCGCCGGTTTCCAAACGACCACGTTGCCGCACATCGCCGCACTGGTGGGCAGGTTCCCCCCGATCGCGGTGAAATTGAAGGGTGTAACGGCCAAGACAAATCCCTCTAGCGGTCGCCATTCAAGTCGATTGTGCATCCCCAGTCCGCTGATGGGCTGCTGCTTGTAGATTTCGCTCAGGAAGTGGACGTTGAACCTCAGGAAGTCAATGAGCTCGCAAGCACTATCGATCTCCGCTTGATAAGCGTTCTTGCTCTGCCCCAGCATGGTGGTGGCGTTGATGTAGGGCCGATACTTGGTGGCGAGCAAGTCAGCTGCCTTCAGGAAAATTGCCGCTCGGCTCTCCCAATCCATCGCCGCCCATGCCTCCCGTGCCGCGAGGCACGATTCGATGGCCTGATGCACGTGCGTGCCCTCGCCAGCGTGGAATTGGCCCAGGGTGTGGGCAATATCGTGAGGGGGGTGCATTCTCTTCAACTTCCCCGTCCGCACTTCCCCACCTCCGATGTACATCGGCACCTCGACTTCGCTGGCTCGAAGCTCGGCGATCGTCGCCTTCAAGAGCTCACGCTCCTTGCTACCGGGAGCGTAATTCAAGACCGGCTCATTGACCGGAAGCGGATACGAAAATGTGCCTAGGCTCATGCGCTGAGTTTACCGGGAAGGCTACGAAAAACAAAAACGCGAGCACCGAAGTGCTCGCGTTCCCGTTGCCACTGTCTGACGTTAGTTGTTCGTCTGGCCAAAGTTGGCGATGACAATGTCGATATCCGCCGCATCTACTTCCTGGCTGCCATCGATGTCCGAGACGAAGGTGAAACCAGGGCCGCTGGCCACTTCACCAAAGTTGGAGATCACGTTATCAATGTCTGCCGCATCCACTTCACCCGAACCATCGGAGTCCCCGTTGTTAAGTGAGAAGTTCAGTCCAGAGATATTCAGGCCAGCCGGAGTGGTGAAATTCATAGACTTTCGTAGCCACATCAGCGAATCAGCTTGGAACGTGTAGGTCGTGCCCGGGGCAAGTCCGAAGACATTCACCGAATAGTTTCCAATCGAGTTCGTGTTACCGGAGACCGACTGAATCACCGCGCCCGTCGTCGCATTTCGCACCGTCAAAGTGATAGGCAGACTTCGGTTTGGATTCACCCAATCTAGGAATGTAATCGTCCCTGAGATAACCGCTGAAGCAGACCCAGCGGAGAGCGTCATCCGATAAAGTTGAGATTCGGTTGGCGCGTTGCCTTCGTACACGCGAACCGTGTAGGTTCCAGCCGCAGGAAGATCCACCACCACGGACTCATTCAGGCCAGCCACCGTACTCGCGCCGGTCGCCAATACAGTTCCCGCACTGTTCAAGATTTGGAAGTTCAAATCTGCCTGTGTCAGGCCGTTCAGCGGAGATCCATTCTCACAATCACCAATCTGTGGTCCATTGAGGTAGGTGGAGCCTGTAGGAATGATAGTTGCCGTTAGCCGCGTCGGTCCCGTGACCGGAAACTTGTAGAAGTCCTCTTCTCCGTTCTCATCGATCGAAAGAGCGGCCGCGTTGTTTACACCGGTCAGCGTTCCAACCGAAAGGGTGCCGCCAACCGAAAGAGATCCTAGCTGAGTTGCCTGGGCTTGAGAATTGTTAGGCTCGAAGCGGTCCCCGTAGCTCCGGTTGCTCGCTCGAATCTCGTCCTGCTGCGGACCGTCAAAAGCGGTCGCCAGGTACGGTTCCATTAGCTTTGAGCTGTTGCCAGGGCAGACGTGAAACAAACCAATGCCGTGTCCGTGCTCATGGGAGAGCGTGTTGCGCAAGAATCGGTAATTGTTGGTGCTGTTCCCCCAGTTCTCGCTGGCGTCAATGACCATATCGCCGGATTGAGGAAAAGCATTGTAGGCGAGAATGCCGGAGCCGCCGTCGATGTTCTTCATCGCGATGCGTATGTCGCCCGTATTCGCGTCGCCCGGGGTGCCCCAAGCCGCATTATCGTCCCACGCATCGGTGCCGTTCGTGACACGAGTGTAGGTAAGGCCACTGACTTCCGCCCAGCGAGCAAAAATCGCGTCAAATTGAGCGATCCAAGCCGCCCGATTACCGCCAAATTTGGCGTCCATCGAAGCGAACAAAGTACTAGCCGCGGCACCTTCCCCGGCGCCACCGGGAATTGAGAGACCATCCGGAACAAAGCTCCACGTCAGGGCCTTCGGATCACCCTGAGTTCCCGTCCATCTGGCTCCAATTTGGTAGCGGGAACCGGGTTCGGGCCATGCTCCATCTTGCAACTCACTCAGGGCTTGCTGGAACGCATTGATAATGGCGATGTCCGTGCCCGGAGCGAAACAAACGGCGATAGGTGCCGGCTGCGAAGCGAAGTCCACTTTCGAAAGCTGAGCCCGATACTTCTCGTATGCGGCCGAATTAACTTGCTTGCAGTCACTGACGCAAGATGGGTTGCGTGGTAGGGCGATGAAAGAGACGCCAGTTGCGACGACGCCAAGAACGACGCCGAGAATTCCTCGATGCATGATGCAAGTATGAGGCATTAGCTATACCAATCGTTCGCCCACGAATCGGTTCTCGCAATATTACGGGCGACTTTTCTTACGATTTCCCGACAAATTTGCTCGCGCTTGCACGCAACTTCCCTATAATGAAGGCAAGGGTTGCAATCTCAGTTGGAGTTGTCGCCACTGGCTTTAGAGGAAAACTGTCATGAACTCAATGTTCGACCGCGAAATTACACGCCGCAAGGCACTTTGGCTGTTCTCGGCTCCGCTCTTGGCTTCCCTTGTGGGTTGCGGTGGCTTGTCTAGTTCCAGTAACAACGGAGTCAAGAGCGTCTCGTACCGCTGGACGGGCACGATGCTCAACGCCATCTCGAACCAAAGCCTCGGGCCGCCTATCACGGCGAGAGCTCTGGCCCTGGTCAGCACTGCCATATTCGATGCTTGGGCCGCCTATGATGAAAACGCCGTTGGCACCCAGCTCGGAGGAACCCTCCGCCGACCGACTTCCGAGCGCAGTCTAGAAAATAAGCAGAAAGCCGTCAGCTTCGCGGCATACCGCATGCTGGTCAACCTGTTCCCTGCTCAACTGACGCGTTTCAATGACCAGATGGCAGCGTTGGGCTACGATCCCACCGACACCGCACTCTCCGATTCGACTCCCGCTGGAATTGGAAATACCGTGGCCGCCGCAATCATCGCCTTCCGTGCGAGCGATGGTTCGAATCAAGGCGGCAATTATGCGGACACTACCGGATATGTGCCGATCAACACGCCGAGTTCAGTCATTGATCCGAGCAAATGGCAGCGACTCCAGTTCGCCAATGGCAACATGCCGAACTTCCTCGCCCCTCACTGGCAAAACGTGGTGCCGTTCGCACTCACGTCTCCTTCGGCTATCCGGCCGGCGGCTCCGCCAGCCTACGGCAGCCCGACCTATCTTGCCCAAGTCCAAGAGGTCCTTGACGTCATGGATGGCCTCGATGACCGTAAGAAGTGCATCGCCGAATATTGGGCCGACGGCCCAGCCACAGTCCAGCCGCCAGGGCACTGGCACCTCTTCGGTCAATACGTCTCCGACCGGGACCGACATACTTTGGACGAAGACGTGAAGATGTTCTTCATGCTCAGCAACGCTGTGTTTGATGCGGGCATCGCCTGTTGGGATGCGAAGCGGTTCTACAACACCTCTCGACCGTACACCGCAATCCGCGCCCTCTACGCCGGTCAGGAAGTACCGTCCTTCATTGGCGGGACACTCACCAGTTCTGACGGTGCCGCGTGGATGCCCTACCAGTCGCCCAACTTCATCACGCCGCCATTCCCCGAATACACTTCGGGGCACAGCACATTCAGCAGTGCCGCTGCGGAAATTCTGAAGCGCTTCAGTGGAAGTGATCGGTTCGACACCTCGGCAACGATTCCAGCGAACTCCAGCACATTCGAATCGGGAGTTCCTGCGGTTGCTGAGACGCTGGGTTGGAATACGTTCACAGAAGCTGCCCAAGAGGCTGGCTCCTCACGCATTTACGGCGGCATTCACTTCCGCGCCGGCAATCTTGAAGGGCAAACCTGCGGTCGTGCGGTGGGTGAAGCCGTATGGAATATGGCTCAATCCTACATTAACGGAACCGCACCAACCGCACGAGTCTAGAAGCTATTCCGAGGCATCTAAGTCCAATATTTTGGGCTTAGGTGCCTTTTCTGCGTCCACCGCTGCTACATCTTCCGGGTCCCCTACGATCGCGTCCACCCCTTCTCCGCCGATGCGTTCCCAAACTCCCTTAGAAGTCTTCTTGTAAGTGGTAAAGCCCTTCGCGCCCGCGTGCTCGGCCCCGTGGTACTTCGCCACCTTAACCTGCATCTTGCTCACGATACGGCGGCAAGGCATACCGCACGTCGGGCAGTGCGTTAGATGCTCTTCACTCGCGGACTGGAGTGCCTCAAACCGGCCCTGACAGATCAAACAATCCCAGTCTAGGGGTTCATACTCGTACAAAGGCATCGTGACTTTAAACCTATTTGACGAAAACTGTCATGAATATGGTGAACAGTTTGGCGAGTTTAACCGACAATAGAGAGTGTATCGCGAGATCATGTTCCTCGACCAGGAAATTGACTTGAGATACGGCTAAAAGCCGCATTCACTGGCCCGGCACCCTGAGTCAACAGGGGTGCCAGCCTCGCGGCCCAGCACACAATGGTCAAAAGGACGGAACGCACTCGTGCAGTTCTGTTTTCTTTTTTGAGCCCACAATTACTGGCCTTGGAAAAGTTAAACCTGAAGATCGTCTCGTGCGAGCGATGCCCCCGTCTTCGCATGTGGTGCGAGGAAGTGGCCAAAGTCAAGCGTGCCGCCTTTGCGAACGAAACCTACTGGGGCAAACCGATTCCAAACTTCGGCGACCCAAACGCGGACATCCTCATCGTCGGCCTAGCCCCGGCCGCACACGGCGCAAACCGCACCGGTCGAATGTTCACCGGAGACCGTAGCGGACAATGGCTCTACCGAGCCCTATACCAAGCTGGACTCGCTAACCAACCGACCTACGAGTACGCCGACGACGGATTGCGCCTGCACCGCGTTATGATCACCGCCGTTAACCACTGTGCGCCACCCGACAATAAGACGACTCCAGATGAGATAGAAAATTGTTCGGAGTATCTCATCCGAACCTTCACGGAACGCGAGTGGCGGGCAATTCTCTGCCTAGGCGGAATCGCATGGGGCCAAACTCATCGAGTCTTAGGAATTCGCCCCGTTCCAAAATTTGGAAACGGGGCGGAAACTTTGGGCGAGATACCGATCCTCGGCAGCTATCACCCGAGCCAGCAAAATACGTTCACGGGCCGACTCACCGAGTCGATGTTGGCGAAGACGATGACGCGGCTGGTGCAACTGGCAGATCGCCATTGATTAAGTATTCGCGCTGAACTTCCATCTGCCGGAGAACGCCGGCTCGCGAAAGTGTAAGTTTCACTTTCGATCCTTGCGGCCCCTCTAGCTTCTCGGCCAGGCCACGGAATCCAACATCAAGCGCTTCGTCGCCATCAATCGCCAGCAACATATCCCGAGGCTTGATCCCAGCTTTCTCAGCGGGCCCCTGCGGGGTGACCCCCGTTACGATGTAACGCTGATACTCCGCGTAATACCAAGCCGACATTCCGATGCTCGCGGTTGGAGGTTCAGCGGTCTTACCCGTGAAATTCTCAAGCCAAACACGTCGCCGCTTGAGGTCGATGATCATGTTGAAATTCTTCAGAAATCCGAACCCAACCGTGCCATCGTGATCGCTTGAACTGCTCGGGAGATCAATGATGTTCCAAACACTTTGCGGCGTCGGCACTCCAAAAATTTTCATGTCCTTGAGTGCAATGTTAAAGCTATCGACTGCACCGGAAGCCACAAAGGCCGAGCCCATAAATTTCGGTTTCTGGGTCTTGTCCCAAAGGCTAAGTTTCTCAAGCACGTCGCGATGCGTGGTCGCATAAAACGAGTTGCCCGTATCAAGCGCTAGGGTGAGTTTGCCACCATTGGGAGCTTCCACCGCCATCTCAATCGAGTTCACCCCCTTGGGCAACATCTTGGCGAGGAAAGTGCGCTTGTTGTCCGGCACCTTCTTGGTGATGTCGAAGCTTCGAGGATGGAGCACAAACCGCTTGCGCTGCACATTGATCTCGAGCACGAAGTCTTGCATCACCTCCATACCCATGATGCCAACCGCATGAGTGTTGTAGCTCAGTGAATAGCTACTCCCCGGTTGTTGCACCGCATCCATACCCTCACTGTTAATCTTTTGCGTGCCCAGCATTAGTGTCTTAATCGGCACCGTACTCGCGGCGAACTGGCCCACAAAGTCACGGAGCGTCATCGTGCCAGAAGGCTTCCCGATGCTGACATTGTCGCTTAGCACGAACGATCCCGAAAAACCCGTGTCAAACATACAGGAGACTTTACGACCGTTCACTACCGCGTCGGCGATGATCGCGTTTTCCCCGATGACGAACGGCACCTCGACCGCTTTGTCAACTTGGGCGAGCATGGACATGGAAAGAAGAGCGCAAGTTATCATGGCGTTGAGTTCAGTTTACAGGACGTTCCTGGAAACTTGTTCGTTACGATTTGCGGCGGCCCAACAGCATGTAAAGCGGGATGAGTAGCCACCCCGGCCCCATGTAGGGAGCGCAGACGCAGAGCATACCAAACAGCACGCCGCCAATCATCCACGGCCAGGGCCCTTCTCGATCACTCAAATCCAGCGTGAGCCAGAGGATAGTGAGCAACCACACCAAGAAGCTGAGGGTGATGACCGAGGAGAATTCCTTACCGAACAGAGCCATAAGGTCAGACTGACTGTTCCGGTACTTCTTCTCGTCTCGTGAAAACTCGGGCAAGACTCTCGCAAAAGTCACGAGAGAAAACAAAAAGCACCCAAAGTTGATCAGCGCCAACGCCCACCCCAAGGCTGAAAACGTTGGACCGAGCCGCCTCACCACCGGATTGCGCCCTACTCGCTCAACCACTGCTGGGGGGACAGCGGCGATCTTCTCCGCCAGCATCTGGTTAGTCCCGGCCTCCTCAGGGCGGCCCATGATCCCCAGAATTTCCCCGCGCATCTGCCACGCGGCCGGATTCTGCGGGGCCCGGTCAATCAACAAATTGCACTGCCGAAGAGCTTCCTCGAAATCCCCCGCCATGAGGGCGGCTTGGGCTAGTCGAAGTTCCGGCTCGCTCATTTCAGGGTCTACGTGTACCCGATCTGACCGGTGCTCCCCCATTCGTTCGAAATCAAGGCTATAATTCGCCGCATCTTTGCCAGGGAATTACGTCTTTCTCCTTGCGGCAAAGCAAATTGCCGGAGGCCATTGACCATGAAGAACAAAATTGGGGTTTTCCTCACGCTCGCTCTAGCGGGCAGTCTCTTGATCGGTTGCAACTCGTCATCGTCTTCCACAAACACGACGCCGAGCGATACAGACAAGCCAACCACTACCACCACCGCCGGAGGTAAGCGACCCGCTCCCACTGCCGCAGGACCCAAGATCGAAGGTCCAACCGTCAAAATTGGCCTCGTAGCCAGTCTCAACGGCGAGCTGAAACCTTGGGGCGACGACAGCAAGAACGGAGCCGAGCTCGCCATCGAGGAGCTGAACAAGTCTGGCGGAATCGACGGCAAGCAGTACGAGCTCATCACCGAAGATAGCAATTCCAAACCTGAGCAAGGAAAAACCGCCGCCGACCGACTCATCGGAAAGGGCGTCGTCGGAATTGTGGGTGAAGTCGCGAGCGGTATCACTGCTCAGATCGCAGACTCCGCCTTCGCGGCGGGTGTCCCGGTTGTCGCCGTGGGCGCCACCAAAACGACTCTAACCGACATCGGTTCCAACGTCTTCCGCGTTTGCTACACGGACGATTTTCAAGGCCCGGTGATGGCACGATTCGCCTACGAAGAGCTACGGCTCAAGCGCATCGCCGTCATGACCGACAACAAACAGCCCTACTCCCAAGGTCTGAGCGAAAGCTTCAAAGCCAAGTTCAAAGCCCTGGGCGGCGAAATCATCGCCGAAGAGTTTTACAACTCCGGTGACCAACAGTTCAATGCTCAGCTCACCAACGTCAAAGGCAAAAATCCTGACGCGCTGTTCCTTAGCGGCTACTTCACCGAAGTCGGCCTCATCGCTCGCCAAGCGCGCGACGTGGGCCTCTCAGTAAAGCTCCTCGGCGGCGACGGCTGGGATAGCGAAGAGCTCGTCAGCGGCGGCGGCGAAGGTATCGTCGGCGGCTACTTCTGTAATCACTACAACAACCAAGAGGACCGACCTGAGGTCAAGTCCTTCCTGGAGAAGTGGAAGGCCAAATTCGCCGGCAAACTCCCTGGCACGACCATGGGCGCTCTCGGCTATGACTCCGTCATGCTGATGGCCGACGCCATCAAGCGAGCGGAAACCAAGGACGCAAAGGGCATCATCGCCGCTTTGGACAACACCGAGAACTTCCCCAGCGTCAGCGGGGCGATCACCCTCAAGGGCAAGGGCGGAAACCCTCCAAAGCGAGCCCTCGTAGTGGAAGTCACGAAGACCGGGCAGGTCTTCCGCAAAGCGTACGAGTACTTCGAATAGTTCATGCTTGAACCCTCGCTCCTCATGGCAGGGCTGGATCCATCAGCTCTGCCTCAGCAACTCTTGAATGGCCTCATGTTTGGGGCCATTTATGCCCTTGTCGCCCTGGGTTACACCATGGTGTACGGAGTGCTCCGGCTGATCAACTTCGCCCATGGCGAAGTGTTCATGATCGGCGCCTACACTGCCCTCTTCGTCTCGTGGCAGTCTGGCTATTTCCAAGGGGCCCAGGGCCTCCAGCGAGCCAACAACCCGGGCATCCTCATCCTGATGCTGCTCGCCTCCATGATCGTGTGCGCGGTCCTCGGCGTGCTCATCGAGCGCTTCGCCTACCGACCCATGCGAAAGCAGCCGCGCATCGCATCACTCATCACCGCGATCGGCGTCTCCATGCTCTTGCAATACGGCGGCGCATTGGTGCTCCCTGTCTCCCCTCCTCGCTCCATCCTTGAGGAAGTCAATCCCTACGACGGCAACCACAGCATCTCAATCAAACCAAAGGATGCCGCCCTCCAAACTGCATTTACCGACGCTCAAGCGCGGCAAAAGACGGCCGACGCCGCCCTCGCCGCACAGATCAAACTTGAAGGCGTAAGCAGCGAATTCGACCTCTCCGAAGAAGGCAAAAAGGTCAACAGCGCCGCCCTCGATGCCCGCGACGCCACCCGAGGGGCCAAGAACAACTTAGACAATAGCGGCATGTCCCTGAATGTGCCCTACGGTCAGGGCATCATGTTCCTCACCACCCTCGGGCTGATGGGCTTGCTCACATACCTGGTCATGTTCACGAAGACCGGTCGCGAAATGCGAGCCGTAGCCCACGACTTCGATTCCGCTGCACTGATGGGCATGGATGTCAACCGCATCGTGACCATCACCTTCGTCATCGGGTCATCCCTGGCCGGAGCCGGCGCGATGATGTGCGCCACCTTCCTGGGCACGCAGCTCACGAGTTTCGTTGGCGTGCCCTGGGGTGTCAAGGCGTTCGTCGCGGCAGTCCTAGGCGGTATCGGCAATATCCCAGGCGCCGTGCTGGGCGGCCTGCTCATCGGCGTCGCCGAGACGGTGGTGGTTTGGGCCGGTGGCTCTCAGTACAAAGACGCCATCGCCTTTGTCATCCTAATTTTCGTCCTGCTCGTTAAACCCGGCGGACTACTCGGCTCCGCTAAGGTGGAGAAAGTCTGATGCGATTCTGGGCCGTCCGTCTGGGATCGATCGGGCTCGCGGTGGCGGGCGCGTTTGCCATTGGTATGCTCGCGCAGAACTCCGGCAACACCGTCTCCCGACTCATCGCCCTCGCGGGCCTGTACGTGACGCTCGCGGTTAGCCTCAACCTGATCAACGGCATCACAGGCCAATTCTCCATCGGCCACGCGGCGTTCTACCAAGTTGGCTCCTACACCGCGGCATTTCTTGCCTCTCAACTAGTGGCGAGGGGCATCATAACCACCACCGGCATGCCCATAAGTTGGGTGCTCGTCGCGGTCATTGCGGCGGCAGTTTCAGCGGGGTTGGCAGGGCTGTTCATTGGCCTGCCTTCTCTACGCCTGCGGGGAGACTATTTGGCCATTGTCACGCTTGGCTTTGGCGAGATTCTACGGATCATCATCCAAAACACCAACGAACTCGGAGGCTCATACGGCATCAATTCGCCCAAGGCCTTTGTGGTGCCATATGTCTGGTTGCTGGCCTTCCTCTGCATCGCCGTCTGCCGAAACCTCTTGCAGACTGCCCACGGACTCACCTTCCTTTCCGTCCGCGAAGACGAGGTCGCCAGCGGCGCCATGGGCGTGAACGTAACCCGAATCAAAGTGGCGGCGTTCGTCATCGGTTCGGCATTTGCCGGAGCTGCGGGCGCACTGCTCACCCACAACGAAGGCTTCATCAACGTAAACAGTTTCACGATGGACGTGTCGTTCATCATCCTCACGATGGTGGTGCTGGGCGGCACGGGCTCAATCACCGGCTCAGTGGTCGCCGCGCTCGCCCTATTCATCCTGCCCGAAATCCTCCGCGACGCACCAGCGATGCCGCTCAACGCCATCCTGGGCTCACTGGTGGGCATTGCGCTGCTCGTCGGGGTCATCAGGCTTGCGATGGACAACAAGGGACTCGGACGCGAAGTCATGGGTGCCAGGCTTTGGCTCGGCCTTGGGGTCGCTGTGGGCGGTGCAATTGTCGTCTCTATCGGCACGAACTTCGTCCCCGCACTCGCCAATCGAACTATCCCCAGCGCCGAACTGCGCATGGTCATCTTCTCCGCCGTGCTCGTCATCATGATGTTGCTGCGGCCCCAGGGTATCTTTGGCCACCGCGAGTTTGGACTTGGCAAGCTCTTCCCCAAGGAGGTGAAAGCATGAGCGAGGCACTGCTCCGGCTGGACGAAGCGACGATCCAGTTTGGCGGCCTCATCGCCGTCAACAAGGTCTCGTTCGAGCTCCAAAAGGGCGAACTGTTCGGGCTTATCGGACCAAACGGGGCGGGCAAGACCACCTGTTTCAACCTCGTCACTGGCGTGTATAAGCCGACTAGTGGCTCGATCACCTTCAAGGGCAAAGCGATCAGCGGCCAGCCACCTTTCAAGGTCGCCCGAATGGGCATCGCGCGGACGTTCCAAAACATCCGCTTGTTCGGAGCCCTCAGCGTGCTCGAAAATGTCGTGATCGGTGGCTTTCTCCGCCAGCGAGCCTCGCTAGTCAGTTCCCTTCTTTACATGCCCGGAGCCATCAAGGAGACGGCACGGCTCAAGCGCGAGGCGATGGAACTGCTCGAAATAATGGACCTCGCGGACAGCGCCAATTCGAGGTCATGCGACTTGCCCTACGGCAAACAGCGGCGACTTGAAATCGCCCGTGCGATGGCGACCCAGCCCGATTTGCTTCTCCTCGACGAACCCGCCGCGGGCATGAATCCTCAAGAGTCGGAGGATCTCATGATGACAGTCCGGCGACTGCGAGACGACTTTGGTAAGACGGTGCTCCTCATCGAGCACGATATGAAGTTCGTGATGAACCTGTGCGAGCGGATTGTGGTGCTCGATCACGGCGAAGAGATAGCACGTGGCATCCCCTCCGAAATCCGCAGCCATCCCGAAGTCATCAAGGCGTACCTTGGCGTAGAGGAGTAGGTTCGGCAGCCGGGGCGTTCAGGTGCAGGGCCTGGATCAGCCCGATCGTCAACGCCAACATCACCGCCCATTGCGCAAAGCCCAATCCAACCGGCTTCCACCCCGCCTGAATCACTTCTTTCAGCTTGGTTTGGAGGCCAACCCCCGCCATCCCGACGCTCAGCACCAGCGGCACCCAAACGTCGCCGAAGTACTTCATCTCAGGCTCTATTCCAAGGGACGGGGAAACGGACCTGAGCCCGGCGAGAAGCACGAATACCCACAAAAACCAAGGCACCAGTGCGGCCTTCTTATCGCTCGCTTCGGCCCCCGTCCGCCGCATCCACCAACCAAGCCCGATGATGGTGGGGGCAAGCAGGCACACTCGGGCGAGCTTGGTGACTGTTGCCACCACTTGGCTATCTGCCGAATGGTTGGCAGCAGCTGCGACCACTTGAGCCACTTCGTGGAGCGTCGCCCCGCTCAAAACACCAAACGCGAACGAACCGTAATGCAACACCGAGTTCAAAGCCGGGAACAGGAAAATGCCTACCGTCCCCCAGAACGTGATCACTGCGAGGCTCACCGCGGCGTCTTTCCCTTCCCCTTGAACCACCGTGTCGGCTGCGACGATGGCGCTGGCTCCACAGATCGCTCCGCCGGTCGAAAGGAGCAGCGTGGGTTTCATGCCCATTCCCAGTCGGCGACCGAGCCATACCGCAAAGAAAAAGCCGACCACCGTGACGACCACGATCACCAGCATCGCTCCTGCTCCGATTTCGCCGATCTTGGCGAGGCTTAGTTTCACTCCGAGCAGCGCAACACCAAGACGCAAAATTGGCTTCTGGCAATAGGCAACCCCATCTTTCAGCCATGCGGGCAGGGCCACGGTCGAACCGATCAGCATCCCCAAAAGAATCACGATCAGCAAAGGGCTGAAGCGGAGATTCGTCTTGATCCAGGGGATTTCGGCGAGCACGACCGACGCGAGGGCCAAGAGGATGCAAAAAATTACCCCTGGCCCAAGACGTCGAGCGGACTCGATCACGCGGTGTAGCTAAGCTCCCGTCGCTCTTTCTTCCAGCCGCCTTCCACGGGGACAAAAATGTTGCACCAAGTCAGTTCGTGGCCATAGACATGAACCGTGACGCTGGGCTGGTCGGTCAAAGCGTTCGAGATAGTGTGGTATTCGAATGGAGGAATCAAGGCCCCGGCCTCACCCATCCCTGCGTAAATCGTGGCTTCCTCTTTGAAGTTCAAGATCGGGTCCGATTCTTGACCGAGCAGGTCGTAGCTCGTCACCTTGATCTTCCCTCGATAGACGCACTCCACACACCACTCGCCAGCGTGGTCGTGCAGGTAGGTTCCTTGCCCGACGTCCCAAACCATGATGACCACCGAGTAGCGGCCTTCGGGGTCGCGGTGGAGCAGGTGACGGGCGTACTTTTCTGAGCAAGGCTGAGTAAAGGAAGCGGGGATGAGGTCTTCGCCGTCATGGAAGATCGTTTCCAGGAGGGCTTTGACCTTGTCGCAGCGACCATTCACGCAGTCAATCTCGACGGCGGCGTCGAGGTCGGCGATGAAGTCGCGCACCTTTGAGCATACTTCGGTTTCCATCTGATTCCTAGTCTACAAGACTTCTTCCAAAACTGTGATGAGCCGCTCGATCTCGTCCATCGAATTGTAGTGAACCGCGCTCACGCGAACCACCCCGTCGGCCGTGGGAATCCCCAGCGCCTCGCAGAGTCGGTAGGCGTACATGTGGCCCGATTTGATCCCAAAACCCCGGTCGCAGACCGCTTGGCAAATCTCTGCCGAGGACTTGGTCTGGTGTACGAAGCTGAAGGTCGGGTGACGGTCTTCGCTCGGGTCGGTTTGCCCGATCACGCGTAGGTCGTCACGCTCGTTTAGGAACGTTAGGAAGCGCTGTCGGATCGGTCGCTCGAGTTCACTCATGGTTCCAAATGCGCCGCTGATCACTTTCCGAGTCACCGGGCCGTCGGGGGTGCCGGTCAGGAATTTGAGGTAGCCGCCCAGCCCCATGATCGCCGCGAGGCCTTCGTAGCTGAGGCAGCCTAATTCGAAGCGAGCGGCGGAACCCGCGGGCGAGATGAAGAAATGGTTGGGGCCGTCGAGTTTCGCCCAGGCTTCGGTGCGACCGAACATCGCCGCCGTGTGCGGGCCGTAAACCTTGTAGTTGCTCAGCACCGCGAAGTCGCAGCCCCAGGCACGCACGTCCATCACCTCGTGGCTGGCCGCGGCCACCACATCGGCCACGACCACCGCGCCCACTCGGTGGGCGATTTCGGAAACCCTCTTCACGTCAATCTGGTCGCCGATCAAGTTCGAGGTCCGGGAGAAGGCGACGACTTTGGTTCTCTCGTTGATCAGCTCTTGGAGCACCGTCAGGTCGGAGAGCCCGGTGACAGGATCCACCGGCCACCAAGTGACCTTGACGCCCAGCCGCTCTAGCCTAGCCCAAGGGCCGGTGTTGCTCTCGTGGTTGGCAACCGAGATGATCACCTCGTCGCCGGGTTTAAAGTTGGGAGCCATGCAGTTCGCGAGCATGTAGATCAGCGCGGTGGTGCTAGGGCCAATCGCCACGTGCCCGATGCCCTCGCCGTTAAACAACAGGTTCAAGAACTGGTGGGCGTCCTTGGCGAGCTGGGTGGTGCGCTGGCTCGCGGGGTACGGGCTACCGGTTTGCACGTAGTCAGTCGTCACGAACTCGCGCATTCGGTCGAGGGCCTGCCTCGGCATGTGCGCCCCGCCCGCGTTTTCGAGAAAGGCAAAGTCGCTCTGAAGTCCAGGGAATTGCGCTCGAATCTCGGCGATGGTCGTGTGGCTGAGGCTCATGCGTTATATTATGGGATTGTTTCGCTTGCGTCGGAGGATAAACCCTCCCGCTCCAAAGGCGGCCTAAAGGCCCCCCTCCTTCGTGGGACTTTAGGGCTTACATTTCTTACAGATTCGAATGTGACGATTGTCGCATTCGACGTTTTCGGGCATCTTTAGAGTGATTTCGAACCTACACAGTTGGCTGGATTTTCGCATTCGCTGGATTTGCCGTTTTTTTGTTTTTGGTTTCTTTGCGCGCTTTAGGATGTGTTTAAAGGCCACATAGGAAAGTTGCCCGGGCGGGAGTTGGTCAACTGCTCGGATAACTTAAGGTAAGTCGGATGCGAATTGGCCGGGTGACAGATGGGGGGGATCTGTCTGCTGAGGCATGACACACTTGTCCCGTTCTATGACGAGCAAAATATAAACGACAAGTGCCCAAGCTTAGTAAACAGTTCAGGCAAGCCTGTTCTAACCTAAGCGCCGGGCTCGGTCCGCTTCTCCGCGTCGCTGAGCGTAAGCGGATCTGGCGGTAGGGCGACGGGGGCATCGTGCAACGGTTCGTCAACGTGGCCTTCTTGGCGATCTTCGGGCTGAATGTCGGGGTCAACCGTGTAGTTGGGGTTGTTCAACGCGATGCCAGAACGCTGTCCGAGGCGGGTACCACCCCTACCGGTGCGACCAGTGGTGGCGTTCTCCACCATTGCTTCCACCGTTTCGCGGTCGATATCCGGCTGATGTTCCATATTCTTATCCATAACCTTCCTTACGACTGAGCGCGTTGCAACCGGCGGAACTAGTCCTTACGGCCCCTTGCCTCACCCCTCACCGGAACCAAGCCAACTCCCCGCGCGTCCATGAGGTCCATGCTCACCGCTTCCCTCGCTGCTCTCGTCACACTCGCCCCGCCAAACATCGCCGCACTGGACGGCGTCACGTTCAACAATCAGCGTGACGCGCTCTACGTAAGGGCGCGTGAACTGGCGGACGCATTCGATATCAAGGCCAGCGCGTCTGGCAAAACCCTCACCCTGGGAAACATGACCTTCGCGGCGAGCAGTCTCCGGCAGCTCCCGGACGGCACCCAGCTCGTGCGCCTCTCTACGCTACCCAAGAAGCGATTCTTGGTCCGATACGACGCCAAAGCCGCCCGCACCACCATCCGGTCGGCGGTGAACTCGGGCAAGGCCATCCATGTCCGCAAAGGCAGCCAGCGCGTGGTGATCAACAAAAAGCAGCTCATGCTCGTGGCGTGGCAGGGCCAAAGCGTGGTGATGCGCACCAAAGTCGGGATCGGGCGCTCCGCTAACCAGTCCCCCAACGGCATTTTCGCCGCCCAAGCCTATCGCACTCCGCTCCACCGCTCGTCGCTCTACGGCAACGCCCCGATGCCGTGGGCCATCCACGTGGTCGGGAATATCTTCCTGCACGGCTCCAGCGAAGCCACCGGCCGCAGTTCGCACGGCTGCATCCGCCTCCCCATGTCCGGCCGCAACCCCGCGAAATGGATCTACGACTGGATCCAAACCGGCACCCCAGTGACCATCCAAGGCAAATGGCCTGCGAACGCTACGTGAGCTTCTGGGATTACCAGTCAGCTGAAAATGCTTGTTGCGACCCATCACCTCCGCACGATTGATTTGGATACCGCAAGAGAGGAGGGCGACTGGCTCCCCTCTCTTGCTCCTTTGATACGCCCAAGCGGGGCAAAGGGGGAGGAGAGGGGAGGAACAGCATCTCCTCGGTGCGGGGAGCTCGATTAGTGGCGCGGGGTGAGCGGCGAAGTGCAACTTCGCGGTCCAAGGGCGACGTGCAACTTCGCGCTCCAAATGTTCTGAGAGCGGAGTTGGAACTCCGCGCTCCGGGGATTGCTAGTTTGGGGCATTTCGATGAACCTTTAGGATCAAACTGGGATACTCTAAAGGAGATGAAGCAGGTGGCGTTTCTTTGTATGCTCGCGGCGATTGCGTCCGCCCAGGCTGCCGTGCTGTACGACAACGGCCCAATGTCCACGGGTCCGACTCACCATCTGGGCGGCGTGGCCCCAGCGGGGGCGACTTTTAGCGAGATTCAATCGAACGGGACGCTGACCAATACGGTTCTCGGCTACAGCGTGAACTATCTCAACGCGACCTCAACGGGGCCGCTTCACCAGGCGGATGACTTCACGGTCGGCCCCCTCGGCTGGAGCGTTTCTGGCTTCGTGGTTTACGGGTTCCGCTCCGGCGGTTCGACGACCGAGCAGTACTCGACTGGTGTCTTGCGGATCTGGGATGGAGTTCCCGGTCAGCCCGGCTCCAACATCGTGGCCGGCGATCTGACCACTAATATCTTGCAGAACACTGCTTTCACTAGCGTTTACCGGACGGGGCGAAGCGGCACTGGACTGACAAGCCGCCCGATCATGGCGGCAACCCTTGCTTTTGCATCGCCGGTGATCCTGCCGGAGGGGACCTTCTGGATGGACTATGGGCTGACCAGCGCGAGCAATACTTTCGCCCCGCTGGTCACTCGACCGGGAGAAATCCAGCCTCCAGGGGCCAACGCGATGCTCTTCACATCGAACCAGTGGTTTACGATGTTCGACACCAATAGCAATGCGCAGATGGAAGTTCCCTTCCAGGTCCTCGGCACGATGCCGACCGAGCTGAACGGCACGTTGGTCTTGAGTGGCTCGGTGAGCTCGTTCGCGGTACCTCGCGCGATTAGTTACACAGTGACTCAGGGGTCGAGCACGATCGGGTCCGGGACGATTTCGGCGAGCGCCAGCAGTTCCGCGTTCAGTCTGTCGGTGTTCTCATCGGTGGCGGGACCGGCTGAGGTGGTGTTCGATAGCTCCTCATGGTTGAAGCGCCGTGTTGCCGTGACGCTCACCGGCTCTTCGGTTAGCGTTGGAGCGGTGTCGCTGGCGAATGGCGACGTGGACGGCTCGGGCGAAGTGGACGCGGCGGACATTGACGCCGTGATTGCGGACTTCGGGAGCACGGCTTCGCTGGATACGGACGTGGATGTCAGCGGCGAGGTTGATGCGGCGGACATTGATTTGGTGATTGCGAGCTTTGGTTCGGTTGACGATTAAGCGCTAGTGCCCGCACTGGAGCACCTTCGCGGTCAGAGGGCGGAGTTGGAACTCCGCCCTCCATGGCAAGATTTTTGGGTGCCCCGTGAAATTGTGGGGTAAGGTCCAGAAATGAGGAGTTTTTCTTTAGGATTATTGGCCGTTTCGGTCGTTTTGGCGGGTTGCGGTTCGGGGACAGAGACGGCAGCGGCTCCCAAGCCTGAGGCAAAGGCGCCGACCAAACAGGAACTGGTTGGCGAGGAGTATCGCATCGAGGTGCCGAGCGATTGGGTCGTTCTTGACATGACAAAGCTCGACGCGGCGGCGATTGCCACCAAGTTGAAGGGGACGCGGTACGAGAACGCGCTCGAGAACGTGCAAGGCTATGCGGGCGGCAAATCAGTTCGAATGTACGCCTTCATTCCGGAGCTGGAGAGCGACTATGTCAATGGGAATATTAACCTGCTCATTTCGCCCAGTCAGGCGGATCCAGCCGCCGTTTTGGAAGCCAACGAAAAGCAGCTTATGCAGTTTGCCAAGGAGCCCGAGGTGCTGAAGGATTTCTCGACGGTGCCGGATTCGCGTGCGTTCGCATTCTCGATGCCCGACATGAAGGTGAAGAGCGTGGTGGTGGTTTCCGTGCAGAAAGGCAAGCAGTTCGTGCTGACCCTGACCTCGCCGGAGACGGCTGATCAAACCCGCGTAAGGGCGATTGCCCGCGAAGTGTTTAGTACTTTCGAAGCGAAGTAGGTCTGCATTTGCGTTGGAGCCCGAGCGCAACTCGGGCTACAGTGGTGCCTGTAGGTAGCAGCGTCTGTGCGGGTTTTGGCGAAAGTCTGTAGAGTTTTGGGTGGAATCCTTATGATGACAACATTCCTCTTCGCCGCTGCCGTCGCGCCTTACCGCTATGAAATGATTCCGATCGAGGTGCATTTACCATCCCTTGCATGGAAGGGCACGAGAGAAGCACGTAGGCTTTTGGTTAATGGTCAGCTGCTCTCCGGCACGTATCCGGTAGATGCCGAAGCATCCGTCGAACCCACGCGTGATCCTGATCTGTTCGTGGGCAAAGTATCATTCTTCAGAAGCGGAACGCTCACGGTTGACTGCGGTACCGGATTTGTTGTCTGGAAAAAAAGGGTTTACCAGTGGAGGTACCCACAACCTCCAGCTAGCGTACACGTGGGCCCGGATGGTCGCGCCACTCTAATAACCATGGAGCGGGGTTCTCTCGATCAATGGATTGTCCGAACAGCCAGTTTCGACCGCGGCACTTGGCAGCTGTATGAAAACGAAGCACGATTTTTCGGCCTTGAAGGCAGACAGTACCGCGTTACGGGGACGCGTACTGCCAAAGGAATGGTTCAGTTTCAAACCGAATGTCTTCTTGGCAATACCTGGAAACATTTCAGCAATGGGGCGTTCGTCGATGCCAACTCCCAAGGCTCGGTTTTGGTGACTGACGCGCTGCAGGGCTATCCGACCAAAAATTGGATAAGGAAGGCATCTGGCGCAGTAACCCCCATTCCGAAAGACAAAGCGTACATCCTTCCCGCTTACCTTGGTGAAGATGGAGAAGTTCTATTGCGGCCAGCTATGGGCAATTCCTTTTCGCTATGCAACGGGTCGCCACTCATCAGGCATGAAGAGATTCGAGGTTGGCCTGATAAGACTTGGTATCGGGAGTGTTATGGATGGCGGGATAGTGGGTGGCTTTTGAAGGTAAGCAATTCGGGCAGGAAAGATCGGTTTGTTATTTTCCGACGCCTGAAAGCGTAGGACAGCTGCTAAGCAAACTGGTCCAAGAACCTCAAATCGTTCTCCAAGAAGTGCCGCAGGTCATCAATCCCCGTGGCCATCATGGGGATGCGCTCTACCCCTAGGCCGAAAGCCCAGCCGGTGTAGCGCTCGGTATCGATGCCGTAGCTTTGCAGGATGCGGGGGTGGATCATTCCGGCGCCGCCGAGCTCGACCCATCGTCCGCCAAACAATTTCGGCGTCGAGATGGCGTAATCCACGCCCGGTTCAACGAACGGGAAGAAGTCGGGCCTAAAGCGAACCTGCGCTTCCCCGCCGAACATCGCGCTGGCGAAGGCGTTCAGCGTGCCCTTGAGGTGGGCCATCGAGACGCCCTCATCCACCATGAACGCGTCCACTTGGTGGAAGGTGTGGCTGTGGGTTCGGTCTACGGCCTCGTTGCGATAGGTTCGGCCCACGGTGAACATTCGCAGGGGCGGCTTGGTGTTTTCAAACACGTGGCCCTGGAGCGCGGTGCATTGGGTGCGCAAGACGGTGTCGTCGGTGACGTAAAAGGTGTCTTGCTCATCCATCGCCGGGTGGTCGGGCGGATAGTTGAGGACGCTGAAGTTGTACTCAAATTTCTCCAGCTCCGGGCTTTCGCGGTACTCGAATCCCATGCCCACGAACACCTCTTTGATGCGGTTGGTGGTGAGCTGTAAGATGTGCTCTCGGCCCGCCGTAGCCTTGCGCCCTGGCATCGTGATGTCGATGCGCTCTTCCTCGAATTGGACGGCGCGCTCTTGGGTTTTGAGCTCTAGATGTTTGGCCTTGAGGATTTGTTCGACTCGGGCCTTGGCGTTGTTGACAGCCTTGCCGAACGCGGGTTTTTGGTCGTTGGGGATGTTGCCGAGTTGGCCCATCAGGAGCGAAAGCTCGCCCTTCTTGCCGAGAAACTGGGTTTCCACATCTTTGAGCGCGGCGGTTCCGGAGGCGCCAGCGATCTGCTGGATCGCGCGCTCTTCGATCTGGCCGATGGCATCAATTGTTGTGGACATTAATCAATAGAATACTCGTTCACTCTCGGTGGTCGTTCACTCTGGTGGGACCAGCTCTCGTCTTAAAGTTGCCAGGGCAGGCACCTAAGAGGCTGTTTTGTATTCCCTATTTACTCAGCATGCCACAATAGATTCGTGCACGGAGTTCTCAATCTCGCAATCCATCACCTCGCCGACGACACGCCGGATTCGGTGCAGGAGTTTTTCGAGTTTTTGAAGTCCACGACGGCTTCATGCTGCAAAAGCACAGAGCCTTCGCTATGGAAGCGGGTGACGGGCGAGGAGATTTTGGCGCTCACCATCTTCCCTGACTTAGACACGCTGAACAAGTGCGAGAACCAGTTCATCATGTCGGGTGCTTTTGAGCGATTCGTCCGCGGCGTGGATACTCCTGAGGATATCGACCGATTCATAATCATCCACCACAATGGGTCGACACCGCAGGACGTCCCCATTGGTGGCTATTGCAGCACCAATTCTTACATCGCGGGGCCGGGTTTGGATCAGGACGAACTGGCGGAGTCTCGCTACATCATGGATTCGCTTTGGCAGATTGAGGGGTTTTTGGGCGCTTACGTAGGACGTAGCTTGATGATTCCAGGTCAACTCGATTCGCTCGCGTTTTGGGAAGATGTTGAGGCGGCGGAAAAGGCGATTCCGATTCGGGTTGAGACCAATTTGCGGATGTATCGGCGACTGTTCTAGGACACGATGAAACCGTGGCTCGCCCTGTTCGCGGTTGCTCCCTGGCTGATGGTCCAGAACGAGCCGAGGCCGGTGCAGGTTGACATCATTTGGAGCACCGACTGCCCCGTAGCGCAACGATGGGTGACCAGAGTGGCGGCGTGGACCGCGGCCGATCTCTCCGTCCGGCCCACGATTTGGTTTCCAAATGACGACCGCGCCTCCGCAGAGGCTTATGCGACTCGGTTTAAGCTCATGGGGGATATTCGTCATTTGCAGGGTTCGCAGCTGGCGTATGAGTTTGGGCTTGATCGCTTGCCGAGCGTGATCGTTCGGTCTGAGGGCAAGGTTGCTTTTGTGGGGGGCGTCGGGTTGACCGCCGATCCTAGCAGCCGGTTTATGCTGAGCGAGGCGGTGGCGGCGACACGACGCGGGGTTGCGATCGTTCCCAGCCGCACCACGCCCCAGGGGTGCACCGTGCCAGATCTTATGAAGGCGAAACCGGGGAGCCCGGTGGAGTTCAAGCGGGACATCAAGCCGATGCTGGACCGCTTTTGCGTTTCATGCCATTCTCCGGGTGGTGCCGCGCCCTTCCGCCTAGACCGCTACGAGGACTCGAAACGGTGGAGTCACATGATCGCCGACGTTTTGCGGACGGGCAAGATGCCGCCGGTGAAGGTGTATGACCGGACGGGCCCAAGTCGGCCGGCTGCGCCGGATAGCGCGGCAATCGAAAAGCTGGTGACGTGGCGGGAATATGGCTGTCCGGAAGGCGGCGATATCAACCCTGCCGTGTGGACTGAGTTCGCTGGGGTGAGTTTGGGGGCGGTTGCAAGGCCAAGAATGGGGGAGACTCGCTTTGTAGATCTGCCCGTTCCAACCAAGCTGACCAGCATCAAATCCTATGACCTGGCGGTGGCCGGACAAGGAGAAGTTCGTGCTTCATGGCTGTTTGCCAGCCCGGAGGCTCCCTTCAAGGTGGTGGATGGAGGGCGGACTTGGAAGGTGTTGCCTCGCGACTCCCGGCTCATCTTTGCTACTCAGGTTGGGGCGAAGCATCCGGCTGACCAGATTGCACTTCGGAAGTCGGAGCGGCTCTTCCTGCGAATGCAACTTTACGGGACGGACGAGGTCGGCCCGATAAGGCCTAGAATCATGCTGCACAAAGGGGATGGGAAGGTTGCAGAGACGAGTGTGGTCCGGATTGCGCCGGGCCGGTACCCTTCGTTTGATGGCACGGTGGACTTGTTTGAAACGGTGCGATTTCTGCGGCGGGTGAGCATCACGGCGGTGACGCCGATCACTGATCCGGTTGCGCCGGAGATTTCGATCCAGAGTCTTCAGGCGACATTCTTGGTCGCAGCCGCCCATCAGACCGTCCCGACTGTTGTTTTGCAGAAGCCGATTAGCCTCGACTCGTTGATATTCGTCGCACGTTATGGGGGGCCAACAATGTCTGGCGAGAACGGTTTGCGGGCGGTTATCGTGGGTAATCAGTGGAACGGCACGACCGCCGAGCTTTGGATTCGCTACCAACTTCTGTGAGGGTTTCTTTCTCAGAACCTAAAGTAGCGGCGGCAAATGCCGATAAAAAGTTATGCAAGCCATCCAAGGCCCTAACTTTCGACTTGAGTTCGAACTTGACAACGGCAGCGTTCTCGTGAACGACGCCCACGGCAATCGGATGATACGGCCCGCCTACACCTATGTCGGCGATGGGTACGCCACGCACCACAACGCGGAATGCCTGCGCGAGCCCAAGTTTGTCGAGGCGTACCAGCGCGGGATTCACAGCGGCCATACCATCGGCGGTGGAGGCGACTTGCATATCGAGTGGCGAGTCCATCAATACGTTTGGGCGGGAGCGCATGCGATGCACCTGGACGGCGACTTCGTCGAGTGCGGCGTCAACACCGGCATTTTCAGCCTGGCAATCATGCACTACTGCGACTTCCAGCACTCCGACAAGAAGTTCTTTTTGTTCGACACCTTCGACGGCATTCCGGAGGATCAGTTCACCGAAGCCGAGCGTGCGGTGGGTCTGCATACCGTCCATGACGGCTCATATTTCGACTGCTTTGAACTGGCTAAGAAGAACTTCAGCCCGTACTCGAACGCCGTCTTGGTGAAGGGGCGGGTGCCAGAGTCGCTGAGTCAGGTGGAGGTCGAAAAGGTCGCCTACATCGGCATTGACATGAACTCCGTGGTTCCCGAAATCGCGGCGGCGGAGCATTTCTGGCCGAAAATGGTCTCTGGTGCGATCATGGTGTTGGACGACTACGGTTGGCTACACCATGCCATTCAGAAGAAGGCATTTGATGAATTCGCCGCGGAGCGGGGGGTTAAGATTCTGAATCTCCCCACGGGTCAGGGCATTCTGATCAAGCCCTAAGCGCGCTGCTTTAGTCGCCAGTAGGTGACGTACGCAATGAGCTCGGCGGTTTGGCTGAGCCCGATGGCGGCGGCGGCGACGAGCACGCCGTAGCCTCCCGTCCTGACCCCTATTTCTAAGGCGATCAGTAGCGTGACTACGTTGGCCACGATGCCGTAGAGCCTAGCCATGGTGAGGTGCTTGCTTGTTAGTCGGCCTTTTAGGTAGCCCAGCATTCCGCCCAGAACGGGGAAAATTGCGGCTGCGATGAAGCCGGCTCGGGCGATTGCTGCAGTCGCAGGCGGGGCGCGGAGGACTTGGGTGAAGAACCAATAATCCGCGCCAAACGCCCAAAGAACCACCATCGCGACGCCCATCAATCCGCCGAGACCTAGGCAGAATCGTCGGACTGCGCGGACGGCGGCGGGCGTGGTGCCGAGGGTGATGACCAGTTCAGTGAGGCCGAAGGTGGCAACGCGAAAGGTGAAGCTCATGGCGGTGGCGATCTGCCAGGCCGCCATCTGCAAAACCGGCTCAGCCACCCGGGCGAGGGCCGCGCCCACAAGTGGCGTGCTGGTGAGCATGACGAGCGTGCTGATCGAGAGCGGGGCGTGGAATTTCCAGAGCCGACCGACCGAGAGCAATTCGTCGCCTTCTTGGTGTTCGGGCATGTCGTGGATCGAAGGTTTGGCGGCAAAGTGGATGAAGAGCGCTTCAACAAAGACGCTCGTCACCAGCGCAATCGCGGCGACGGTGAGCCCGTCCCAGCGGGTGAAAGCGAGCAACGCCGCCCCGACCCCGCCGATGGTGAACATGCGCAGTACAGTGCCCAGAGTGATCGGCTTCGTGACGCCGTTGCGGATCATGATGCCTTGCCGCCAACGTCGCCACCCGATGCAAGCGCTCCACGGCGTCATGATGCCGAGCGGGATTCTCGCCGCTTCCGCCACTTCGATCGGCACTTGGAGCAGGCGAATCAGGAGCAAATCGTAAAGGGGTGTCAGACTCACCAACGCGTGAATTACGGTCACCCAAATAATCATCTGCACGGCAAAGGTGCGAATCTTGTTGACGGCGGCGCGTGACTTCCCGAGCGTCGTGGCGGTGGACAGAAGATCAATCACCGGGCTCTCAATCCATAGACTGACCGCCATCATGATAAGGAACGCGGCGGTGAGGACCTGGGCGTTGGGGGTGCGTGAAATGATGCTGACCGAGATCGGCGATTCGATGCTCATCAAGAGCCACGCCAGCGCCAGGGGCAGGTAGAAAGCGGCGATGGAGCGGACGGATGGTTGAGCGGTCAAGGAAAGTTAGGGTACCCGGGACGGGGGTTCGGGTTGCCGTCCACATTTACTGAACCCTATATTCGGCGACGCTCCGACCAAGCTTCGATCAGCTTCGCAATCCGTCGCGCACGCGCCTCGGGAGATTTGACCATCTTGAGTTGTTGCAAAGCGACCTTCTGCAATGAGGGCGTCAGGGTTTGGCGAAACTTGTCGGCTACGGGATAACCCGCCAGTGCCTCGGCGAGATCCGGCGGGATGACCAACGCCTCCACGTCATCGAGAAATACCCACATCCCGTTGACCCTTGAGACTTCAATCGCCCGCATGCCCGGAGGCTGAATCCGGCCCGCTTTCTCCAGCTCAGCCACCTTCGCCTTATTAATCGCCGACCAAACGCTTTTAGGCTTGCGAGGGCTGATAAGCTGCATTTTGAACCCATCTTCCCTGCCTCGGGCCAGTCCGTCAATCCAGCCCCAGCAGAGCAGCGCGTCCACCATGTCGGAGTACGAAATGTACCGCTCGAGATCGGATTTCTTGGCGGTGACCAACCACACGCTCTCCTTTTGGGCATGGTTCTGGCGCAGCCACGCAGCAAGTTGGGTCAGGCTTTCAACCCTAACTTCCTCTAGATCGCGCATGCTTAAGACACCTTACTGGAACTTCTTCGAGTTGTCGTCGAATAGGCCCTTCAACTTTTGAGCCGTGGCGTCGTAGGCTGACTTATCTGCCCAAGTGTTCCGCGGGTTGAGGATTTCCGATGGCACGCCTTCGCAAGACGTTGGCACCGCAAGGCCGAAGACTGGGTCGGTTTCAAAGTTTCCAGCCGCCAGCGAACCGTTGAGGGCGGCGGTGAGGAGGGCGCGCGTGTGCTTCAGGCTCATACGCTTGCCGGTGCCGTAGGCTCCGCCGGTCCAGCCGGTGTTCACCAGCCAGACATTCGCCCCGTGCTTCTGCATCTTTTCGGCGAGAAGATTCGCATACTTGGAGGGGTGCAAAGGTAAAAACGGCGCACCGAAACAAGTGCTGAAAGTGAGCTGCGGCTCGGTGATTCCCGCTTCCGTTCCGGCGACCTTCGCGGTGTATCCGTTGAGGAAGTGGGTCATCGCCTGCTCGGGAGTCAGCTTGCTGATCGGAGGCAGGACACCGTAGGCATCGCAGGTCAGGAAGAAGATGTTCTTCGGTTGGCCGCCAACGCTGGGGGAAACCGCACCGGGGATATGCTCCAGGGGATATGCGCAACGGGTGTTTTCGGTGAGCGAAACATTGTCGTAATCCGGCACGCGCTGGTCGTTCAGCACGACATTCTCCAAAACCGCGCCGTACTTGATGGCGTCCCAGATTTCCGGTTCGCCTTCTTGACTCAGCTTGATGGTCTTGGCATAGCAACCGCCCTCGAAATTGAAAACGCCGGTGTCGGTCCAACCGTGCTCGTCGTCGCCGATGAGGTGCCGCTCAGGATCGGCGGAGAGGGTTGTTTTGCCGGTGCCACTAAGGCCAAAGAAGAGGGCCGTGTCGCCGTCTTGGCCGATATTTGCACTGCAGTGCATGCTCATCACGCCCTTGAGCGGGAGCAAGTAGTTGAGGATCGTAAACACCGACTTCTTCATTTCGCCAGCGTAGTGGGAGCCCATGATGAGGACTTCCTTGGTGGCGAAATTGAGGGCGATCACGGCGTCTCGAGCCTCGCCGTTCACCTCGCGCTCGTACGTCTCGTTGCAGAGATTGATGATCGTCCACTCGGGTGTGAAGCTGGAAAGCTCTTCCCCGCTGGGCCGAATCAGCATTGTCTTGATGAACTGAGCGTGGTAGGCGTTCTCCGTGATGACGCGGACGTTGATACGGTGGACCGGGTCGGCGCCTCCGAAGGCATCCACCACGTACACGCGCTCTTTGGTCGCGAGCGCCGCATTGGCCTTTTCGCGCAGCATCTCAAACTCGCTAGGCTCCATCGCCACGTTGTTGTCCCACCAGACGTTAGCTTCGCTGCCCGGTTCGCGGACGGTTCGCTTGTCCTTGGGGGTGCGGCCCGTGTACTTGCCCGTGTAGGCGACCAGTGCGCCGTTGGCGGCGAGAATTCCGTCACCGTGCCGGATGGCGTGCTCGATGAGTTCGGGAGTGGTGAGGTTCTTAAAGACTTGTTTGGCGGCTTCCACGTTGAAGCCAGTTGAATTGGAAGTTGTCGCTGCCATGTTGTGTGATCCTGACGACGCCCCATCGCGCCGTAGATATGCCTATAGAATACCCGCCCTACGACCGGATTCCTGCTTGCATCCGGTTCACTTTCTGCGACGTCGGCGCAACATAGCCGCGACTCCCAGTCCCAGCGCAACCATCGAAGCCGGCTCGGGAACGAACGTGAGTTGGCAGTTCGGATCGCCCGTGTTCAGGGTCCAAGAACGGAAACTGGCCGGCCCCGTCTGGAGGGCGGCATTAAACAAGCCCGTCGTGGCGGCGGTGTTCGTGAGTGCTGAAGGCGCGGTGGAGGTGATGCTGCCATTTGCGCCCACTGTGAAACTCCAGCTAAATCCGCCGATGTAGGTCGCGATACTGTTTTCGGTATTGATACACACGACGGCGGTCCAGGCACAGAACGTCAGTGGCCCGAAGGGACCCCAGCCCGCGGGAGAATCGTTATAGAAGCGGCCCGATCCACCTTGACGGTTGGTGTCGGCGGCGCGATTCGCGGCGGTGTTGTAAGTGACGTCGTACCACGGGTTGTTGTCCCACGGTCCGCCGGGCTGGGTGGGCAGCGGGTCAATGAACTCGCCATTGGGATAGCCCGGGACACTGTGGTTCGTGGTTCCGTCCGGGTTCTTGATGCGGACTTTCTGCAACCAGCGAACATCCACCGGATTGCACCAAGGGTTCGACCCCAAATCCCAATCGGCCTGGAGATTGACTCCACCTTGGCCCGCGGGCGAGTTGAAGAGCGTGACGTTGAGCGTTTGCGCCCAAACGGTGGCACTGTGCGCGACTAGCGCGACGACGACGAAACTTCTCTGAATCTGTTTCATGACTTCCCCTTATTCTTAATATAAAGGAAAGTTTTGAAAGAAGGCTTGTATTTTTTGCGCAGATCGCGCAATTTGAACGAGAGCGTGAGCTGAAGATTAGCTGAGAGTCATCTGCGCTAAGCTGTTTCGAGTTTCATTGACCATTTCTTCCAGCGCGTCAAGTTTGAAGGCGACTCGATGCAGGATAAATGGATCCAATTCATCTCGAGGCAATCCTTTGATGACCGGAATGTCTAGGCGGTCAAGTGTCCAGGAAGCCATGTGGCAAAGATCTGCCAATTCAATATGCTCCTCACTACACAGGGACGGCTCGAGGTGCCCGGCGATCGCCCCTTGGATGATCGGATCGAGATGTAGTTCGTTGGCAATGGTTTCGCCTGCCTCCGCATGGCTGTATTTCATCAAGGTCGTCTCCACGTCCACGATGGATACGCCGGGAGTGTGGAGGGCGGTCGCAGCGATTTTGTCCATGAGGACCGGCACAAACCGGGACCAAACCAGATAACCGACATCAGTAAAGAGGCCAGCGGTGAAGGCGAGATCGGGGTCCACCTTCTCACGAGTTCTTGCCATCGCCTTAACCAAGAGACCCATCGCCAGGCACCGGTACGATACTTGTTCAACGTTCACAAATTTCATCTTGCCGAAATCAGCCGGCCCGGACTTAAACATCGCACCAAGACATGCACTGCGGATACCTTTCGGCCCAAGCAATTCAAGGGCGTAGAGCAGAGAATTCACGCTTGAGGCACCGTATTCAGCCGAAGACGCCGCGCGGCACAGCATCAAGCCCAACATCGGAAGTGGTTCAACTTTGGTCTTGATTTCCGAGAGGGGCACGTCTTTCCGGCAAAGACCGATAATCTCATGAACCGCGTGGAAATCCCCTCCCCCCAAGCCGCGTCGCCGTACGAGCAGGCGCAATTGCTCTCGATCAAGGCTCTTAGGGTTGGAGTCTGGATCGTACGTCATTTGCTACCCTCGCCCTGTACAGGGTCTAACAGTTCCGACAACGGCAGGATCACGAGTGCCAGCTGAGTAGACGCCTCACCCTTAGCATGTTGAATTGGGGAAATGCCCAAAACAACCTTGCCAACCGTGCCGTCATCCCCCGGAATGGTGACCAGTCGTCGCCACGCGGGGAGCTCTTTGCTCACGACGCGGCTCAGCCCGTTCGAAACGTGTGACCGGTCAGCTGCCGCAATGTTCGCAAGCATATCTGAAATGTCAGCTTTAAGACCCTTGGCGTGAATAGCTGCCGCAAATGCGGGCGTCATTCTTACTCAGGAGGAGCCGATATCAACAATGGCTGTGCACAAGTCCAGAGCGGCGTTGCTCGCCCCAAAGATAAATCTGCTCCTCTCGGACTCTGCTACTGCCTCCTCTCTGAGTGTGACGTCGTGCTGAACACCGATGAACCGGAACAGTTCGCCATTGGCGTCATACATGGGGAAGATTCGCAGTTCGTTGAAGAACGTTTCTCCGGTTTTCCGATGATTTAAAAGCACAGCCTTCACCGGCTGAGCCGCATGAATGTCCCGGTGCATGCGGGCCACCGTGGTCGAGTCGGTCAACGGTCCCTGCAAAAACCGGCAGTTGCGGCCAACCATCTCCTCTCTGGAATAACCCGTCATGTCGCAAAGCGTCTGGTTGACGTAAACAATGGGATTATCCTCTAGCCGCGGATCCGTCACGCAAACGCCGACGGGCACTAGGTTAAGCGCTTCGAGCGTGAACTCGAGTTTCATATTGCCCCGCTCGCTTTCCCGTTCCAAGTAAATGACCTCATACGACGCGATGCCGGCCATGTTCGCCCAGGTCAGCCGAATTTTCTCTTGGGTAGCTCGAAGACGAC
This sequence comes from Chthonomonas sp., assembly GCA_031425375.1. GTDB lineage: Bacteria > Armatimonadota > Fimbriimonadia > Fimbriimonadales > Fimbriimonadaceae > JAFLBD01. The sequence goes on from JANPJF010000006.1 coordinate 356,179, forward strand.
GGCATTCCGCTCGAGGCGAATCCGTGCCTGGCACCTCCGTCTGAGTTTCACTCTCCCCTTCTCCCGCGAATAACTCGCTGAAGTCACTGATCGACATCTCCGCCACGTTCGCGTCGAGTCCCAAAAGTGTCCGAGCCTTTGAAGAAAGTGCGCACCATTTCCTGTCCGTATTTACGATGATTAACGCCATTTTCTTAATGCCCCAACTGTACTATAGCAGGTAAACTTGCTACCCCTCTTAAACTTGTCTTTCAAGTGCGTTCTTTCTTGTGGCGCAGAAATTATTGTTTGGACCTAGGCCACCGCATAGTGCGTCGAACGCCGCATTGTAGCAATGACTAAAAGACTTTCAAAAAAGTTTCAGGTTTGTACAATGCCGCCAATTAGCCGACGCTCGGGAACAATATTGGGCAACTCTCTCCCCTCAGTGCCTCAATCACCCTTATCGTTGTGATTTTCCGTCGAATATTGCGCCTTGGGTGCGACTTATCAGTCGTAACGCAGTGAAAAATCCGAGGGGAGTATATGACGTTGCAGGACTCAGGGTTCGGACAATTACTTTTTCTGACCGCCGCTCTGCAAAGAAAACAAAAGATGAATCTAAACGATCAGACTCCCGCGGCGGCGTACGTGAAGTCGCTCCGCGATCCCTTGAAACGGCGCTTCGCGGTTGACTACCTAACCTGGCTCCGAGCCGGACGCAGAGGCGATATGCCGTCAAGGGGCAAGCTCCCTTCCGCGATTTCGCAGGCCGTTTGCTTGAACCTTGAGGCACTCGGCTAGGCCGTGGCTACCCGAGAGTTGTCGCCCCGCGAGGAAGAGATCGTCGCCCTTTGCGTGGACGGCTTGACCAATGACGCCATTGCCCATAAGCTCGGGCTAAGTGTGGGGACCGTCAACACGTACTGGGTGCGGATCAAACTCAAGGTAGGGGGCTCGGGCCGTACCGACACCGTGGTTCGAATCATAAAGGAACGGGCCGACCAAGCACTTCGAGCCGCTAACTTCGAGCGAGAAAGTTTGCTCGAACTCATTCGCCAAAAGGAGCAAGGGGTGCTGGAGTTGCGAGCGGCCCTTGCGCTACTCCACTTGGCGATGGATCAAGTCAAGTCCACCGTCTGGGCCACTGATAAAGAGTTGGTACTCCAGCTCGTGGCTAATGGTGAGTTTCCTAGCACACACTTTGGCGTAGTTTGGGAAGTTGGGAAGTCAGTTTATGATATCTTTAAGACTCGCGAACCCGAGCATCCCGCAATTAAAGCTCACTTGATGGCTTTGGAGGGCGCCGACTTCGAAGTGCGACTCGATGGGGAGTTTTCGAAATTGTTACTTCGTGCAACTCCCCTTAAGGACGAGTCGGGGTTGGTTATGGGAACGATCGGGATTGTGAATGCGGTCGGAATTCAGGACTAATCCAGCCTTCCCGTCGGCAGGATCCCCGCCCTTTGGGCAGCGTTTAAGGCGCTGACCCGATTCTTGACCCCGAACTTGAAATAGATCTGCGCGAGGTGGAAATCAACCGTCCGTTTAGATACGAACAGCACCTCCGCGGCCTCCTGATTGGTGTGGCCCTTGGCCGCAAGTTTAAGAACCTCAAATTCCCTCTCCGTAAGCTTGAACTGAACCTTTCTCTCCGGAATACTGGTCTGCAAGTGCGCCTGCCATTCATTGGTGTATTTGCGAGTAATCATAAGTCATGCCTCGACCCCGCGGAATCCGCCGGGCTCTAAAAATCATACGTCAGATTTTTTGAAATCCGACGTCTGGCAATTGCGTGTCATCGCTTCGATGTCCGTGAAAGAGTGGACACATTTTCGCTCCCACGCTCGCTTGCTGCGGCTTCAATTCCCGCGGCTGGAACGGCAGGGAGCCACTGCCGTGCGCATACCGAGGCCAGTGGAGCCATAATTGTTACTGCGATACCCAGCCAGCACCAAAGGCGGTAGCGCACAAAGGGATTAATCACATCTTCATTTGAATGACGGGTGGTTCGCACATCGCATCTCCATCTATGAATAGATTACGATTCTTTTGAATTGATAAGCTCGTCGAAACACCAGGCTTGCCGTCCGTTTCTTTACTGACAGCATTTTAATGCTGTGCTCTAACCGTTCGGTTCGCTGTCCTTTTTTGGTACCATCTTTAATCTCTTGCGCGTGACGTGAGACACTCGCGAAGCATATGTGTTCCATCGTTTATCGTAAGAATCGTATATGAAAGCTTGCAACGTGCAGATTTGCGCAAGCAATCAATCCAGGGCAAAATGGTACGAAAGCCTCAGATACTAACGTTATGACAAAGATTAATTCGCGTTTTCATGGTTTTAATGTCAGAGAATCGGTCAAAAGAGCGAGGTGAATCAATGAAGAAAGAGTTTCAACATTCAAGGCGGCAGGAGGAGATTCGTTATCCGTTCTTCGCCCTGTACCTCGTCGGCCTGCGGCGACTCTACTGCACCGAGGTCCAGATTATGGCTTCGCTCCCCAAATTCATCGCCGCGGCTGACTCGCAAGAGTTGGTGGATGTCCTCTCGAATCGGGCTGATCAAACGGCGCTCCAGATAGAGCGGTTAGACGAGGTGTTCGACATTTTGCGGCGCGGAACCGAGGGCGAGCGTTGCAAACCAATGTCTGCCCTTCTCGCAGACTCGTTAGAGCAAGCCGAGTATTTCGTGGCTGGTCCGGTTCGAGATACCGCCCTCATCGCCAGCACCCGTGCGGCCAACAACTACGCCGACCTGCATTACCGTATCAGCCAGGTGGCGGCGGAGCATTTGGGCGAAACTGTGACGGTGAAACTCCTCGGCGAAACCCTCTCGGCGAACGCCCGCTTCGAGGATGAGCTCAGCAAACTCGGCAAGTCAGCCGTCCTGCTGCGCGCCGTAGACGTCTTCCACTACCCCCTCCCGGAAAGCGAGTTCGCCGAAATGGACTTCTGAGCGTTTCACCGCGCCCTCAGATCGCGTGCCCCGTGCGTTGGAGGTGGCCTTCAGGCCGGAGGGGGGCCGCCAGCGGAAGGCTGAGACGGCGGACCATCGTAAATCATGTTGACGGGATATCCCTTCGGCTCAAGAATGGTGAACTGAACGTAAGCAACTTTTGGCTGCGGTTCAACCAACGGAACGTCCAACACGACCGTTTCGCCCGGAAGTTCGAGGATGACGTAGCGACGACCTGGTATTCGTGCCATAGCGAAACGTTACTCCAGCAGATGAGTTGCGGGCATCCGTACAACTTCGTCGAGTTTTCGGGTTTGTCCTTGCTTTTCTTATATCTTTCTTATATAGTGTTTGTTAACGCAGCGTTAAGACTGTGCTCGCTCCTCTTGGGCCCGGCATTCACCGGGTCTTTTTTTTTCCCGCGGTTTCTCGTCACAAGACCACGTCGGCCTGCCTCCAAGGCTCATCAATTCGGCGTCCCGGAACATTAAAGCCAGCTCAACCTACATTGTGGAGTTAAGGGACATCAAATGCAACTTGAGGCATTCCAGAACGCCGACCTTAAGCCGAGGACTCAAACTCGACCACACGAACGACAGGCAGAGTCATAATCCAAGATAGAAGTCTCTACCGGTAAGCTTGCCTCTTCAACACGAGGGACGCAGAAGGCGGCATCACCCGGACGTAAGTAACAAGGCGATGAAGAACGAACCTCGGGCTGAACTTGCGGAAGAAGGGAATCCAGTAGCGCCGGTGCCACCTCCCTCGGACCACCCCCTCGTCGCTGAAAACGCGGAGTTACGCGCGCGGCTGGAAGAATCGGAAGAAATACTCCGCGCCATCCGCGCGGGCGAGGTGGATGCGCATCTAGTCGAGGGCGACGATATCACCTCTGTCAGCTACAGCGCGGAGCGACGCCAGGCAGAAGCGGCGCTTAGCCGGTCCGCAGAGCTGTTCTCAAAGATCATAGAGCAGGCGCCGGGCGGCGTGTATGTAGTTGACGGGCAGTTCCGGCTCCAGCACGTCAACGCGGAAGCGCTGCCGGTTTTCGCGTCGGTGCAGCCGCTCATCGGGCGCGATTTCGATGAAGTGATGGAGATAGTGTGGGGGCCGGAGGTCGGGGCGCATTGCGCGAGCATCTTCCGACACACGCTGGCGACGGGAGAGCGCCATGTCACGCCGAGCTTCTCCGCGGTGCGGCACGACCTGGGCGTGGAGCAGTCCTTTGCATGGGAGACGCAGCGAATCACCCTGCCGGACGGGCAGCACGGGGTGGTGTGCTATTTCCAGGAGGTGACCGCTCGCGAGCGGGCCGAAGTGGCACTGCGCGCGAGTGAAGCGCGGTTCCGGGCGGCCGTGGGCGCAGTCGGCAGTCTGATCTGGACCAACAACGCGCGCGGTGAGATGGAAGCTGAGCAACCCGGCTGGGGCAGCTTTACCGGCCAAACACGGGAAGAATACAACGGCTACGGGTGGGCGAAGGCCGTGCATCCAGAAGATGCGCAGCCGACCATCGACGCCTGGAATCAGGCCGTCGCGGAGAAGCGGATATTTGAGTTTGAGCACCGCGTGCGGCGCCACGATGGCGAGTGGCGGTTGTTTACCGTTCGAGCGGTGCCGGTGCTGGGCGAGGGGGGAGAGATTCACGAGTGGGTTGGCGTTCACACCGACGTAACCGAGCGGCAGCAGGCCGAAACGATGCTGCGCCAGAACGCGGAAATGTTCACGACCCTCATCGAGCAAGCGCCGATGGGGATGTATGTGGTGGATGCTGACTTCCGCGTTCGACAGATGAACGCCGAGGCATTGCCGATCTTCACCAGTGTACAGCCGCTGATGGGGCGGGATTTTAAAGAGGCGTTAAACATCCTGTGGGGACCGGAAGTGGGCGGCCAAATCGCAGACATTTTCCGGCACACGCTGGCCACGGGCGAACCCTACTTTTCCCCGCCCTTCACCAAGATGCGTGCCGACCTTGGCATGGAGCAGTCGTACGAATGGCAGACTCAGCGGCTGACGCTACCCGACGGCACGATGGGCGTCGCTTGTTACTTCCACGAAGTGACCGAACGCACGCAGGCGACGGAGGCGTTGCGGGCGAGTCAGGAGCGCATACGCCTCGCCGCCGAAGCCACCGGAGTGGGCATCTGGGAATGGAACGTCGCCACAAATGAGGTCCACTGGGATGCAGTGATGTTCAACATTTACGGCGTCACGCCTACGAGCGACGGTCTCGTGCAATACAGCGACTGGAGCGGGGGCGTCCTGCCGGAGGATCTAGCGGAGAATGAAGCGATCCTCCAAGACACCGTGCGCCGGTGCGGCCAAAGCAGGCGTAGCTTTCGCATCCGCCGCCGCACTGATGGGGAATGTCGCCATGTTGAGTGCGTGGAGACCGTGCGCCTTGATGCCGCGGGAAAAGCCGCCATTGTGGTAGGCACGAATCTCGATGTCACCGATCGGAAGCGAGCTGAGCAAAAGTTACTCGAAAGCGAGGCCCGCCTGGGCGGCATCCTACGGCGCTCACCGGCGGGCATTGTCCAGACCGACGCCACCGGCTGCATGACGCTCGTCAACCCGCGCTGGTCTGAAATGGTGGGCTACCCGGAAGCTGAACTACTTGGTCGGAATATCCTCGACATCACTCACCCTTCGTCCCTAGATGAGACCGCTGCGGCGTTTGGCCGCACTGCCGCGGGCGGGCCGGACTTCCAAATCGAAAAGGCATACCGCCGCAAAGACGGCTCAATCCTTCGCGCCCAAAGCAACGTTGCCGCCATCCGATCGCCCGAAGGCGAGTTTCTTGGCATAGTCGCGGCGGTGCTCGACATCTCGGAACGTCTTCGCGCTGAAGAGGAGTTGCGCTGGCTGGCCGCCGAATTGTCCGAGGTTGATCGGCGCAAAAACGAGTTTCTCGCGACACTGGCCCACGAGCTCCGTAACCCGCTTGCTCCGGTGCGGACGGCCGTCGAAATCCTGCGCAGAAAAGGACCGGCCGACGCCGAACTGCAATGGACTCAAGACATCATTGATCGGCAGTTGGATACGCTGACCCGGCTGATTGACGACCTCATGGACGTCAGCCGCATTAACCAGGGCAAAGTCGAACTCCAACGAGAGCAAGTCGAACTGCAGAAAATCGTGCAGGGTGCAGTCGAGACGAGTCGGCCCCTCATCGAAGAGATGGGGCACGAATTGACGGTCAGCCTCCCCCCCGAACCCGTTATCGTGGACGTAGACCAGACTCGAATGGCGCAGGTGTTGACGAACCTGCTCAACAACGCCGCAAAGTACACCGAGCGGGGCGGGCGAATAGATCTACGCGCAGAACTGCAAGGTAGCGAAGTCGTTTTGTCGGTGGCAGATACGGGCATCGGCATCGCCGCCGAAAAACTGCCGACTATCTTCGAGATGTTTTCGCAGGTTGAGGGTGCGTTGTCACGCTCGCAGGGCGGGCTCGGTATCGGCCTGTGCTTAGTCAAGCAGCTGGTGGAGATGCACGGCGGAGGCGTCGAAGCCAAGAGCGTGGGGCCCGGAATGGGCAGCGAATTCTTAGTCCGGTTGCCGATTGTCCTTGACGCTCAGACAGTACGGGACGAAGTGAGCGAGGACGACGGCTGCGAGGCCCAGGCGACCTCCGGCCTGCGCATTCTGATGGTTGACGACAATCTGGACATCGCCAGGGTCATGACGGTCATCCTCGCAATGTGGGGCTACCGTGTGCACACGGCCTATGACGGCGAGGAGGCGGTGACCGCGGCTAGAGAATTCCAGCCCGACGTGGTGCTGTGCGACATTGGCCTGCCCGGACTGAACGGCTATGAGGCATGTCGCCTCATGAAGGCCCAGGCTTGGCACCCAAAAATGGTGCTCATCGCCATTTCGGGATGGGGGCAAGACGAGGACCGGCGAAAGTCGGAGGAGGCGGGGTTCGCACACCACTTGGTCAAGCCCGTAGACCCGCAGTCGCTGAAGAAACTACTTTCCAGCTTGGATACCGCGAAGGTTTAAGGAAATGGATACGGGCAGAAGAGAAATGTCCGTGGCGTTCGCGTTAAATGCCGAACTCAGCGTTAAATGCAACCTCGCCCGGTGGCGCAGAAAACGTAGAGGCCCACCACGATCGAACCGCCCAATCCTAGCATGAGGCCCACCACGAATGCGGTGAGACGCACGTACCATGCCTTAAATAACAGGCTAAGCATCCACGCCGTGGCGAGCGTGAACGCGCACATGTAGGCAGAGTCCTTGGGGTCAAACTGGCGGAGATGGGGAGAAAGCAAAAGCGTCCAAGTGAGCACCCAAAGCAAGCCCACTCCGCTCCACTCAAACCAGCGGATATCTGTCCACTTCTGCCACCACGGCGGATTGTAGTCCTCAAGATCGTCTGCTGTAGGCATATTACGGACAAACTTACTCATCCACATTGCCGAAGTTGGCAATTGTAATGTCGATGTCGGCAGCGTCCACTTCCCCGCTGAGGTCGAGGTCGGCAGGATATTGGCTTGTCCCAAACTGAGCGATCACGACATCAATATCTGCCGCGTCCACCTCTCCCGACCCATCCACATCGCCGTTGGTCATGTACACAAACCCACCGTTGCTAGAACTTGGTGGCAGGTTGATGTTCCTCCGCTTCACTAGGTGGGTCGGGGTGTCAAATTCAATGTGAACCGCTCCCGTGATCGTGCTTGGTATAGTGGTGGAAAGCACCCCCGAGGCGCCAACGCTCGCGGATGAGGTGTAAATCACGTTTCCGCCTTGGCGAACCCGATATGTGAGGGTGGTGGTCGCCGTTCCCGGAACGACGTCAAAAAGGAACACCGAGAAGTTGAGGGTGTAAGGTGGAGGCGGACCCGGAATTCCGACCAATCGCAAATTATCAAACTGCATCGGACCATCCCCCTTAACTCGGACTAGCGTAGGGACTGCGCCCGTACCGGTGCCCGTGTAGACGGTTTGCCCATCTACAAAAACCCGAATGGAGCCAGTCGTGTAGTTGAGGTCGTAGCCAATGTTGTAGTAGACATCGGGGGCGAAGGGGTAAGTCATGGTGACGTTAGAGCCACTCGTGAGACCGAGAATCTCTAGCTGGGTCCCGTTCCGAACATAGACTCCTCTACCCGTGTCTGTCCAGATGCCAAAAAAGTTCGTGTTAAAGCCAACGGCTGAGAACCGAAAATCGGCCGACGTGGAAAGAATCGGATTCGAGAAGCTTGCACCGTTAACTAGGCGCTCGTACATGCTTCCAAAGACACCTGAAACACTTACCCCCCGCGTAAGATCGCGCCCAGCACCAATGCTCACCGACGCAATTTCCTGACCACCTCCTTGGTTCGACCATCCATCTTGGCCGGTCAGTAATCCAATTTGGTAGGTTGGCTGTTCAAAATCGGCATTGAGTATCGTCTGCGCTGACAAAAAGCAGGCAAACCCCGCCAGAGGAAAAATTAGCAGACCCTTTGCACTCATTGTAAACCACCACCGCGGACCGTTTTCGACCCGATTCAATTCCAATTGTATACGACCGCCGCAAATTAAGTGCACAAGCGAGGAATTTCCCGGCAGGTTCACCAGGACTTCGACGCTCCGAAGGGCCCCCAGGAAGCATTGACGCCAAGCCAAAGTCCATTGACGCGCTCACCTGCGTCATTGCAGTGATTCCCAAGTGTCAAGAAGAGAGCGGCAAACATCTTTGACAACCATTTAATGCTCTGTGAAAGCTCTTCAAAGCCGCGTGATGCACCATGAAGGCATCAGGAGTCGGCGTCAAAGAGGCTTTCCGTCTGTTTCGCCACGGCATTCCCTGCTCCTCGGTCGGGCTGAATGAGCCATGACTCAGGGACGATCGCGGTCTCGCCGCGTTCAGGTGCCCCCAAGGCACAAAGGTTTGGGCGCCGAGGATATTGGCGGGTGCCAGGCGGGTCATTGTAACGTCCATAATCCCTGAATATGTACAGCTCTTCCGAACCACAACCGCTGGCGATTGATGTTTCAGAGCAACGCAGGCTCGACCTGATCGCAGCAGAAGCTGGACCCGCTTTTCGTGATCCGGCGTTCGCCGAGAACAAAACCCTGCCGATCCACCGGTGGGTGCCATGGGTCGCCGGATTCTCGTCGGGCTTTGTGCAGGACTGTCTATCGGCATTTCTCCCCCTCGAAGGCAGCGAGCCAAAGCTTGTACTAGATCCCTTTGCGGGAGTTGGAACGACGCTCGTAACAGCCGCCACAGCGGGTCATGATGCTGTGGGATTCGAAATCAACCCTTGGGCTGCCCTTGCCTCTCGCGCGAAGTCATGCAGCCTTAACGTTGACGCGTCGGAGCTTTTTGAGCTCATCGCTCACTACACGGATGCAAGCAAAACTGACTTTCGAGAGGCCGAAGGATCTGTGCCCGAGGGCTTTATCTCCCGTATCCCGTTTTTCAGTCCAATGGTAGAAAGCCAAGTGTTTGGGTTCCTGGCTTATCTTCGGACAATTGAGAACCAAACTCTCGCCGATCTCTTCCGTACGGCTTTCGGCTCCGTGATGGTTAGCTTCTCGAACTACACATACGAACCAAGCCTTTCTACACGGCCCGGAGCTGGCAAGCCGCTGATTTACGACGCTGATGTTCATGGCACTGTTCGGAGAAAACTGTTGTCGATGCTCGCTGACATTCAGACGGTTCAGCTCGAAGCTCATCTACAGCGGGCGCCGGATACGAAGGTCCATTGGTTGAATTTCATGCAAGCTGCAGACGTGATGGATCGAGGCTCGGCGGATGTCGTCGTGACCTCGCCGCCCTATCTGAACAATTACCACTACATTCGTAGCACCCGACCGCATCTTTACTGGCTTGGTCTGCTCAGTGAAAGGAAGGATTTCCACATACTTGAGGAGGCAAACATCGGAAAATACTGGCAAACGGTACGGGGCAAGGAGCAGATAGTTCTGGAATTCGGAGACCGTAGACTGGAAGACATAATCGCGCAGATTCGCGAAACCCGGACTGACAAGGGGGTCTACGGGGGCGCTGGGTGGGCCAATTACGTTGCTTCGTACTTCAACGATTCGGACAAATTTCTCGCTTCATTGAGCTACGTCATGAGGCCGGGCGCAGTCGCCGTGATTGTCGTGGGCAACTCCATCATCCAGGGGCACGAAATCCGAGTTGACGACGTCCTGATGCGCTTAGGTCCAGCCAATGGATTCACGCCGATGCGGATTGAGATGCTACGCACAAAGAGAGTAGGGGCTAGCATCACGAAATCCACGGTGCGCCGCGGTGATGAATCACCGGCTTCCTTGTATGAATCCGCCGTCATCTTGAGGAGAGATCTTTGAGTTCCGCTCCGTACAATCCGCTAGACAAGTCCAACCTAGCTGACAGCATAGTTAAGGCGCTTTTCGCGATGCCCGCAACACCGTTGGGCGAGCGGGGTCAGCTCACCGGAGCGGGAATCTATGCCCTTTACTACACTGGAAACTTCCCCCTATATGCTCCGCTGGTTGACGTGCAGAGTCCAAAACGCGGTGGTCCGATATATGTTGGCAAGGCAATTCCGAAGGGTGGCAGAAAGGGCGGCCTCTCGAAGGACTCTGCGCAGGGCACGGCCCTAAGAGATCGTCTCGCGATTCACGCGACATCGATTGCCGGAGCCTCGAATCTTGAACTCCACCACTTCTACTTCCGGGCCCTGGTGGTCGACGACATTTGGATTCCGCTAGGTGAAAATGCAATTATCGAGTGGTTTCGACCCGTTTGGAATCTGGCCCTCGACGGCTTTGGCATCAAAGTGCCTGGAAAGGGCCGACTTAATCAAAAGTCGTCAGATTGGGACACCTTGCACCCGGGCAGGAAGCTGGCTGTTGGTCTGGCGCAAAACTCCCGCAATGCTGCGGAGTTAGAGGCTCGTGTTTCTCAGTTCTTCCAGGGCATGCTGCCCGCTGAGGTCCAAGAGCAAATCGAAAGCCAAACTTCTTCAGAAGAAGAGTTAGCCGACATTGAATGAACATATTCCCTAAAGAAATTTGCGCAATTGCCAATATAACTCGCAGGTAAGTAGCCAAATGAACAACTACGCTAACCTGCCGGACGGAATCCTCAACCAAAGAGTTGGCGAGTCTACGACGGTACTCATCGAGCAATACCTGGAGTACGGGTTGACCGAAACCGAGGTCGAGATTCTCGACGCGGCGAACGCACAGTTCGCGTCGGCCATCTCTCTCGCCGGGGTTTTGGAAAACGACCGCAAGTCGGCTGTGGCCCAGAAGAACGAGGACCGGGCGACCGTTCTCTTCGGCATCAATACGATTGCCAAGAAGCTGTATGCCAACCCGGCCCTCGACGACTCCCAGTTGACCAAAGCCGGTCTCGCACCACGCGCGGCTTACGGTGGTCGAACGTCGCCGAAGATTCCCACCAACCTGGTGGCGAACGCTTTCAGCGACGGACGGGTGAGCATGCAGTGGAATCGAAACGGCGCTTCGCGCTCCTCGGTCTTCACCGTTTGGGCGAAGGGCAGCACCGGCGACTGGACCGCGGTGGCGAGCGGCACCAAGACGCGCATGACATTGGAAGGATTTACCCCCGGCCAATTCAAGTCGTTCAAGGTGACCTCGACGGTCAATAACTTGACCAGCGCGGCCAGCAACATTGCCTCGATTTACGAATCGAGCAGTGCGGAAACGTTCACGATCGCGGCTTAATCGTCGCTCAGTGCCTTCCCTAACGTTGGGGAGGCACTTTTATGTCTCCGCCGACTGTGCCACCAAGCACGGCACCCTAAAACTCCTAAGTTTCTCAGCTCGCGGCGGCCAAACATCACGTATGATGAAGGTCAAAGGTGGAGTCCGTCGATTCGCCTTCGAGATTTGTATGCCGACTCCCCGAACTTCCCTGCTCGCCGCGCTTGTCCTTGGATTTGCGGTTCCTGCCGCCGCCACGTGGGTCGCCACCGACTACCACCCGCCCGGCGCAGGTGAGTCCGTGGCCCACGGCATTCGCAATGGCAAATTCGTCGGTCTGGTGGATAGTCAGGCCGCGCTTTGGAATGTGAATTCGCTTGCCTGGACGAGTTTGGGCCCGGGCGTCGCCCTCAAGACCGACGGAGTGCAGCAGGTCGGCTTTGCACCCGGGCTTCCGCTCGGAACTCCTAGCCTATGGCAAGGCACCTCCGCCTCGCAAGTGCTCCTGACGCACACCGGGGTGCCCAGTTACGGCGGCGGGTCGGCCACCGGGGTCTTTGCGGGTCAGCAGTGCGGTTATTCGATCAGCTTTGCGCCAGGCTTCCCGACGGCCAAGGCTGGATTCTGGTTAGACACCGCCGGGACATGGACAAACCTGCAACCTGCCGGAATCCCTGAGTCGCGCGCGGATGACACCCACAACGGGGCTCAAGTCGGGGTAATCCGCCCGAGTTTAACGTCCAGTTCCCTCAACGCCGCGCTTTGGTACAACTCTGCGGGTTCGATGGTGAATCTCAATCCCGGCCCCGGCTTTGATTCCTGGGCCTACAGTGTCTTCAACGGCCAACAGGCCGGATACTATGCGGTCACCAACGGCCCGGCATGGGCGGCGCGATGGAGCGGGTCGGCGGCGTCAATGGTGAGCCTGCACCCCTCGTGGGCGTATCAGTCCCGAGTGTTCGCAACCTACCTCGGTCGCCAAGCCGGGATCGTCGAGCTCCCCTCGACGTACAACCGCGCGGCCTACTGGGAGAACACGGCGGCATCATGCGTAAACCTTCACGATTACCTGCCACCCGGCTACTCTGAATCGGAGGCCAACGGAGTGTGGAGGAGCAACGCGGGATATTCATACGTCACCGGGTACGCCAGGGTGACCGCCAACGGCGCACGCCACGCCATCCTCTGGCGGCAAATGCCCGACCAGATACTGAACGGCACGCTGAATCTGCAGGACACGGTCTCCGCGTTCGGCTATTCGCGGGCCATCACGTACACGATTTCGAACCCATCCACGCCGGGAGTGCCGCTCTATCCGGGTGCTTCCGGAACGATAACCGCATACAACCCCACCACGCCCGTCCACATTCCGGTGCTGCAGTCCGTCACCGGTCTCGTGCTCATCACCTTTGACGGCTCGTCATTCCTCAAACGCAAGCTGCTCTTGAATCTCACCGGATCGAACCAACCCATCGGCACCGTTTCGTTGCAGAACGGAGATGCCGACCTGAGCGGTGAAGTGGACGCCGCCGACCTCGACGCGATCATCGCGGACTTCGGGCTCATTACCCCGAACCCCACCGATGTGGATGCGAGCGGCGAAGTGGATGCCGCCGACATTGACGTCGCCATCGCGAACTTTGGCGGCGTAGATGACTAGTCCGAACTCTGGTTTTCGGTCAAGACGGCAATTTAGTTTTTCTTCGGCCCGTGTGCTGGCGGCGTGTCAAGGTTTGGGAGGCGCAGAGAAAAGATGCACCCATGGCCCGGCTCACTTTCCACTCTGATAGTGCCGCCGTTGAGTTCGGCCGCTTTGCGCGCGATGCCGAGACCAAGTCCAAGTCCGCTTCGATCTTTGCCGACCTGCACGTAAGGCTCGAATAACGTTGTTATGGTGCCCTCCGGGATGCCGCCACATTCGTCCTCAACCTCGATCACTACTGCATCCCCCTCTGCAAACGCACGAATCCAAACCCGGCTGTCGATCTTGGTGAACTTCACCGCATTTTGGGCCATATTGGAGATTGCGGCGGTTATGAGATGCCGGTCCGCAAAAATGCGGAGACTCGGTTCAGTGTGGACAATAACCTGCACGGAACGAGCGAATGCTTCCGGAATGAGAGCACTTTCCACGTCGCTAAGCAACCCCAGAACGCTGATCTCCGTTTGGTCGAAGAGCTGGACATCCCCAAGGCGAACCTGGGCCACCGATCGATCAATAAGATCCTTCATGCGAAGATGAGCTTCGGTGAGAACTTGGCTCGTGGCGCCCGCCGCGCCTACTTCGCCCATTTTGATGAGATCGTGCGCCAAGATGGCTCCCGCGAGGGCATTTCTTAAATCGTGAACGAGAGTGCCGAGACGTTCAGCCTCGGATTTGACCGCACGAGCACCGATCAGTTGCTGATACTCTGTGACGGCTTGGGCAATGGCGCCGTCGAGCCACAGATTGAGGCGGCTAAACTCGTGCGTGGTGACGGTCGCGTTGATGCGAGCGGCGTGCAACGTGATGCCTTGGCAAATCGCGCCGTAAGAGCCGATGAGTTGGGCCACCGTGTATCCGCGCGTGTAGGCTTCTTGTGCGCTCAGTCGGCTCGATCGCCTTGTCTCTGCCTTAAGCGGTTGCGCGCGCAAATTCTCTGAGGTTCCGCCGATGACCGCCGCAACATCGTCGAAGAGCGCGGGGAGACCGATTTCAAGCAAGCTCGAAGGGTTGCTTACCCCGACGCTAGCCCGGAGTTTTTCAAGGCACAAGTCCAAAAACTCGGATCGCTGTTGGTTCAGTAATTCCGATAATTTCACGTATTCCCCCCCCCCCTGATTATACGAAGGAATTCGCGATATAAATCACAAAAGCGAGAACCCTTCAACTGACCGACGTCTGTCTAGGTAGGTTTAATTGTCAGCTCGATCTGGGGTCCAGCGACGGTGGACGGCGCTACCGAACTTAATGGAGTCTCGCGGGAAGCGCTTGACGCTGCTGTCCGCATTGAGCATGTTCGCGCCCTGGCGGTGCTGCCGCCCGAATTCGTCGCCGTTGGTTGGGGTCGAGGCCGGGAAGAGGCTACCGTCGTTGCGGGTGGTCACATCTTCGTCGGCCATCATGAATGTAGTCGAGGGGTAGTTAACGATGGACTCGCTAACGCCGGTATAGGCCAAACCCCCGTTGCGGAGACTGAACAGAGTGCCGCCAAACCAGCGATTCATGGCGTAGGTTACGCGCTGGGTGGCCGAGTTCACGCGGTTACCGCCAAACTTGTACAGGCCGGCCTGCTGGGTCGGACACCGATAAATCTCTTTATTCTTGGTGTAGTTGAACAAGCCGCCCAGAGTTGGGTCGGCGATCGAGCAAAGGTCACTTCCCCACGCGTCCACATTGGTGCAAGCAGGACTGGTGGTAGCGGCGACCGGATTAACTCCGCTGATCACCCATGCCGCGCACGGGAATCGGTCGCAATACGGCGGTGCGTAGGTCCCCTCGTTGTCGGAGGTGTACATCGCATGACCCAACCCGAGCTGCTTCATGTTGCTGATGCAGGTGGTGGACTTGGCAGCCTCTCGGGCCTGGGCGAAGACGGGAAACAGGATGGCGGCAAGGATCGCAATGATCGCAATGACGACCAGCAATTCAATCAAAGTAAAAGCGCGGCGCACACTTTAGCTTACAACATGCGCCACGAAATCACTTCGAGTTTTTTTTGCCTTTGTCTTTATCGGCGTCCATCGGGCGCGCCGCTTGGTCCTTCATCTGCTTGGCCTTGTGAGCGTCGCTGTTTCCGGATGAATTTTTCTTTGGTTTTTTATCGCCCATGGCGGATTAGACCCCCTGCTTGCGAATGCGCTGATTCGATTTTTGTGCGGCGAGCTTGCCGTTCTCGCTTTCACGGCCCACGGACTGGCCCGGTGCGTTCACGTTTTGCTCTTTAAGTTTAGCAATTGCTTCCTGAATCTCTTTCTTAGACGGTTTCTTCATACCTCACCCTACTCTATTATGACGGCGCGTGTTCGCTACAATGACCTCGTGATTTCTCTGCTGCTGATGTCTTCGTTGGATGTGCCTCGTGAGGGGATGGTTGAACTCATGGTTCGCGGGCAGAAGATCGAAGTCTTCACCTATCGGCCCAAAAGCTACACCGGCAAGCGAATGATCATGGTCTTGCACGGGACGTTGCGCAACGCCTCCGAGTATCGGGACGATGCCCGCGAGATGGGGGATCGGTTTGGCGCGCTGATCGTCGCGCCTTTGTTTGAGCTTGAAAGGTTCCCCAGCCTCAAATATCAGCGTGGCGGGATTTTGAATGAGGACGGGACCGCGGCCCCAGCTGAGGATTGGACGTACCACTACATCCCCGAAATCGCCGCCAAGCTGGCGCCGAAGGTGCCGTTTTGGATCATCGGACATTCAGCGGGTGGGCAGTTTGTGATGCGCATGTCGGGATTTCTGCGCACGGGAGCTCAGCGCTTGGTAGCGGCCAACCCCGGCTCCGATCTCTTCCCCACCCGCTCGATGCCGTTCGGCTACGGGTTCGGCGGACTGCCGGAGTCCCTGTCAAATGATGAGGTGTTGGAGGCCTATTTGGCCCAACCTCTGATGCTGTATCTCGGCACCGCCGACAACGGCCCGGACGAGTATCTGGACGTCTCGGCGGAGGCGAACGCGCAGGGTGTCGGGCGGGTTCAGCGGGGTCGCGCGTGCTTCGCCTATGCGAAGGATCTGGCCCTAGCCCGGGGCTGGACGTTCGGTTGGACCCTGGTGGAAGCTCGAATGATTGAGCATGACCACACGAAAATGTTCAACCACCCCGCCTGCGAGCGCGCACTTTTCGGGAGTTACAACAGTCTGGAGTAGCAAGGGGATATGAGTAATTTGGCCACAGGAGAACTGACAAGTCCGTATCCTCGCGAGATCGCGCTGAACGCGAAAACAATGCGGCCAAAGCCCAAACCGCTGGGTATCCGCGTTGCTGCCGACGTTTGGACTTTGCTGATAGGAGGATTCTACGCGGTCTTGTGCCTGATCCCTCATTGGGGCATTTCGGTACTGCTGGCGGTTGGATTCGGCTGGCGAGCATTCCGAGTGGAGCGCATGAAAGTGGACTTCGCCCCCCGGGCCATCGCCCTCGCGTTCCTGGGGTGGCTGGTGGCCAGCTACTTCTTACTTGAAATTGTCGATGGAGCACCGGGACTTTTCGGTGCATGGTCCCGACGGGATGCGGAATATGGCGGCGACACTGCCAGGTACGTGCTTGTCATGGTGATGCTCGCGACGATGTCATTGCTTTGGCTGACATCGGCGGTTTGGCGGCGTCTGAACCGTCGAGAGCTGGAACCAGGAGGGTTCTATGAGGGCCTTCGAAGTGGTGTGGGGTGGTTCACGTTGCCCGCAATTGTCTTGGCTTCGGATGGCGTAACCACCGCGTTCATGGATGTTGGCCGCGGCTGGCTGATCTTGTTTTTGCTTGTGCTGACCCTAGGAGTCAGTATGCGACTGTGGCGCACATTGCCCGAAAGAGCCGGGTGCGCTCTGGCGGGCCTGTGCCTTTTTGGTTCCGCGTGGTCAACATCAGTTCGGTTCAGAGCTGGGCAGAACTACGAAAACCCCACGGAGATGGTGGACTCCTTAGCCGGTGCATTCATCCTGCTCGTGACGGTGGGCATCGCGCTCTACGTGGCCCATCGCTACCGCAAGAACGAAGTTCCCCTCGAGCTGCCCAGCATGGGTCCAGTACCCATTTCGGCGGAGCCTCCGATGGAGCGTGAAACTGTATGAAACTTCTATCGAAGCTTTCGACCAAAATTGCCGCGTTCGACGCTTTGCCTTGGACGCATAAATTGGCTTGGCGAGCGGGAGCGCTTATCTCCACTTTGGGAGTGAGCCTGGTGATTGCCTGGGAAGCAACGGGTTTTCGCGCTGCAGAGCAAGAATCGTGGAGGGTCTACGATCGACTCGAAGCCAGCGGCACGCCCCTCAGCCATGACGGGTTCATCGCGCGTTACACCCCGCCTGCGGAACTCAACTGCGCCGAGGAAGCGCTCCCAATTCTGAAGAGAATCGAGCAGCGCAAGCTAGAGTCTGAGGACGATCGGTTTCTCATTACCTTAAGGCCGGGCGGATTCTACGAAGATGAGCTGCAAAAGGCCGGGGACCTTCTTCAGCCATTCAAGCAAGACTTGACCGCTCTTGAAGCCGCCATTCAAAAGCCACACTTTTTTCCTCAGAAGGATTGGCGTCGAGGTGGAGCGGTGCTGTTCGCTGAATACTCGCAAATGCGACGAACGACCAAGCTCTGGAGCACCGAGGCCGTGCTGCATGCCCAACAAGGCCGGCGTGAAGAAGCTCGACGCGCGCTACGAGCGGGAATGAAGATCGCGAGCCTGGCCAGCGATCAACCGGTCTTTATTGGCTTTCTCGTCGATGTTGCTTGTCGAGCGATCATGGCTTCGGCAACCGTAGCTTGCATCCAGGTTGATCCGTCGAATGCGACTTACTACGTCCAGGCGCTGGATGGCCCGCCGCTTGTACCCTTGGGTCGAGCGTTAAGGGGGGAAACGTACTTTGCGATCAGTTCTGTGCGAGAGATGAATTTTCTTCAGTTCGTGGACACCATGCGTCACTACTCGATGGAAGAGTATGAGACGCCACCGCCCCCTAAACGAACAACCGGACTTCCGTTGGACCCCATCATGCGGGCGATGGTTGGCAGGATGCTGTGGTACTACGAGAGGAGGCTGCTCACGTTAGGTCCGGACGATCGCGAGATAGAGCCCGGCGCGCTCACTCGGAAAAGCCTCATCTTCGAAAAGGAGCTTGAGGAGAGTTCTAGCGGCCCCAATATGGTTGCAGCAGTTATCGTTCCGGTGATGAGCCAAGCCTCAATGGCGGAGACCCGTTCGGCAGCGCAGGTCGCCATCGTGCTCGGACTTGTGACCGTGATGGAATTCAAACGCAAGAATGGACATTGGCCCGCGTCGCTCCAGGAAGCAGGCTTCACCACACCCGACCCCTGCTCAGCACAAGGTGAGCCGTTGCTCTACCGAGTCACGCCCACCGATGTCCGCGTTTATAGCCGCGACAGGGACGGGAAGGACGATGGTGGATGGAATGGAACTGAGCGTGAATTGAAGAAGCTAACCTCGCCTGACCGCGACCTACTAGCTCAGCACTATTTTGAGGCAAAATCGATCAGGAAGAGGATAAAACCATGGAAATGAATGAACCGCCGGTGATGATGACGCCCCCCAAGAAGAGCGGGATGCCCGGATGGGCTTGGGGGTTTGATCGGGTGTGCGGTAGTCGTGCCGTGCATCGCGATCTTCGCCGCGGTGTTGTTCCCCGTTTTCGCCCAGGCTCGGTTTGCGGCGAAGTTGACCATGTCCCTGAGCAACACCAAGCAAATTGGGCTTGGGCAATTGATGTATGCGGCGGATCACGACGAACGTTTCTGCCCCGCCGAAACTTGGGAAGACAAGGTGCTTCCCTATGCGAAAAATGCGTCGCTCCTGGTAGACCCGACCTCGGAGCCCGCGGGTCGGAGCGCATACGCCATGAACGATGCGGCCTCACTGGCCAAGCAAGTGTGGATCAATGACCAGGACAGAACCGTTCTCATGTTCGCCTCGACCGATCCGGGGCCTTCTGCTCACGGGGGAGCTTCGCTCTTGCGGGTGATCACCGGGGATCAGGCGATCGTTGGCTTCGCCGATGGATCGGCCAAAAAATTGAGAGGGGCAGCGTCTCGCGAATCGCTGATTTGGGAGATCACTCGGAAGGACAATTGATCCTGAAGGTCCCACCTTAGAGAAAATAAACCATCCTTGAATTTTCGACGTCCACCGGTGGAGTGATGGGACAATCCGCTGAACCGGTGGCCACGAGCCCCTATCCGCGAAAGTTTGCGCTGGGCTCAGAAAACATGCGCCCGGCACCTCAACCACTCGGCGCGCGCATCGCCGCGGATGTTTGGACGCTGTGCCTCGGGGCAATCTACGGGGTGGTCAGTATCATCCCGCATTGGAGCGTAGCCATCGGAGTTCCCCTCATCTTCGTTTGGAGGGCCTATCGGGTCGAGCGGACAAAGGTTGACTTCTGTTCGCGCACGATTGCCCTGGCTCTTGTCAGTTGGACTGCCATTGTATTTTCGCTGAGAGATGTTTTCAGTTTCATCTTGGTTGCGGACTATCGCGGATCCCCTTCTGACAACGTGTGGATCTCGGGCACTCTTGCCGTCTTGCTCGCGGTCGTCTGGCTGGGGGCGATGATATGGCGAAGGTTGAACCGGCACGAGTTGGAGCCGGGTGGATTCTATGAATCTTTCCGCGCGGGCGTTCCATGGTTCCTCATTCCCGCAGCGGCGATGATGATGGGCATGGCGACCGAAATGGCCCAGTTCGGGATTGGCCCGGTGATAGCGTCACTTGTCACGTATATCGGAGTGGTGTCTTTCCGGATGGGACGAACCGTTTGGGAACGCGTAGGCACCGCCCTAGGCGGCGTCCTCCTTTTGGCGCCCAGCGCGGCGCGTGAAACTTACCCAGAGCCAACCCCAAGCATGGTTGATGTTGCCGTTTTGGGGGGATTTGCGGCAATCGCCCTAATGGTCCTTTTTGTTGGCTCAATGAGGCGACGGGAGGCCGATCCTCTCACGGAGCAGTTGCCCAGTTTCGTATTGCCGGTCGAGGAGGTTCACCCACAGGCATGACCGCAACGCAGTTCATTTCCGCCCGGATGGCCGCCTTCGATGCTCTAGATTGGCGCAAGCGTCTCTTCATCCGGGCTGTCGGGATTGCGGGGGCGGTAGGAGTTCTGGTTCCTGCATTTTGGAATGGCTCGGGCTTCGGTCCTTCGGCGCGAGGGGCACAAGGGGTGTATGACCGGATCGAAGCCGGCGGCACCCCCTTGAATACCGATGACTTTATGAAAAGTTGGGCGGTCCCCGAGAGTCAGAACTGCTTCAAGGAGGCGTACCCGGCGGCGAAGCGCATCGGGGCATCGTTCGATCCGAGTAGCTATGACGACAGCATTGAGCGTGTCATTCAAGACGGTTGGCCCACCTACACCAGAAAGCCCGTCCCCTCGGCTGAAGTTTTTGAACGCGCCCTGAAACCGTTCGCGGGCGACCTCGCGATCATCAAGCGAGCGCTTCGAAAACCCTATTTCGTCGCCCCGGACGATTGGGTCAGCCCGGAAACAATGGAATACCGCAGTGCTGGGATGAATAGGTCGTACAGTCTGCTGTCGGTCCGCGCGTGGACCTATGCACGCCAAGGAAAACGTGCTGAGGCGGTCGACGACATGCGCGATGCCATACGGATCGTTCATGCCATCAGCAGCGCGCCTGGAAGCGGTCGCTTATACTCGCTAGCCGGTCGAGCCAAGTTCCTCTCTGAAGAAGTCTTGCGTTGCGTTCAAGCCGATCCGGGCGGAGCGAGAGAGTATCGGCAATTGCTCGACTTTCCGCCTTTGCCTTCCGTCCTCCAGGGATTGCGAGCCGATGTCTACTGTCTGCTCGCGACGTTTCGAGACCTCTCGGCGTTGGAGTACTTCAAATTTGGGTTGGAATTGATGTCGGATTCTGCTGTCGAGCAACGCCCGACCCGGCAACGCGCAGGGCTCCCAAGCGACCCGATAGTTCGCGCTCTAGCGGGCCGCATGCTTGAGCGAAATGAGATTCTCCTTAACGCCTTCGACCGCGAAGGAAGGGAGGTGCGCCCCGGTGCCTTTGAATCTGCGGCCGCCCAAGTTCATGCCCTTTCTGAAAAACAAACTGGCGTCATCAACCATCTCGCTGGTGTTGTGGGGAGTTACGCCTACGACCTTCCTGGTCGAACTAAAGATCGTGAAGCACATCTCGCTACCGCTAAGGCTCTGGTTGAAGTTGTGGTCTTCCACAATCGGCATGGTCGCTGGCCCAAGTCGCTAGCGGAAGCCAGTTGCGCCGATTCTGACCCGTTTGCTCCGACGCTACCCCTGCTATACCGAGTCACCGCGCGAGACGTGCGTGTATGGAGTCGGGGCAAAGACGGAATTGACGAAAATGGGCTTACGTCTCAAGAGCGCACTGCCGCGAAGATTAATTCCAGGACGCGCGATATTGTCTTCGTTTTCAGGCGTTAGGAAATCGCATCAATCCGACGCGCTAACTCAAAGTCGAACTCAGTGAGGCCACCTGAGTCGTGGGTGATCATCGAGATAGTCACCTTGCAATAGCCGATCAGCAAATCGGGGTGGTGGTTAAGGTGATCAGCGGCATAGCCGACCGCCATCGCGAAGACGAGTCCGTCTTTGTAGCTTTCTAACTTGTACTCCTTGGTAAGCGCGCCTTCGACGATGGTCCAAGCGTCGAGCTTGACCAGCGCCTCCTGCACCGCTTTGTCCGAGAGTTTGTCGTAGGTGAGTTTCGCCATTAACGTCTCAGGAGCTGCTTGAGCTCGGACACGACACCCGCGTTCATGATCGCCATCGGCTCGGTGATGATTCCGGCCTTCACGTAGCGCACCAAAGATTGGTTCATGGTCTGCATACCCCAGAAACCTCCCTCGTTCATCATCTGATAGATGTCGTTGAAGTGACCGTCTTCGACGGCTTTTTGCACCGTTGGGGTGACGATGAGGATTTCATTCGCGACCACTCGCCCCTGACCATCAACGGTAGGGATCAGCTTCTGAGCAACAATCGCCTTGAGCGAGTTGGCAAGCCGTTGGCAAAGGTGAGCCTTTTCGTGCGGCGGGAACATGTTGATGATTCGATCCAGGGTTTCGTAAGCCGATGCGGTGTGGACAGTAGAGAAAACCAAGTGACCGGTTTCACCGGCGGTGAGCGCCACGTGCATGGTCGTGGTGTCGCGCATTTCACCGATGAGAATCACGTCGGGAGCTTCGCGGACTACGGCGCGGAGGGCCGGCATAAAGTCTTCGGTGTCAATGCCTACTTCGCGCTGGCTGATGTGCGCCTTCTTGTCGTTGTGGGTGATTTCGAGCGGGTCTTCCACCGTGACGATGTGGCACGCGCGGTTCTCATTGATGATGTCAATGAGCGCGGCGAGAGTAGTGGTTTTGCCCGAACCGGTCGGACCAGTAACGAGCACGAGGCCCTGCTTGTGCTTGGTCACTTCGCTGAGAACAGCGGGAAGGCCTAGCTCAGCGAGGGTGCGAATCTTCATCGGAATGATTCGCATGACGGAGGCAGCATGGGTGCGCTCGCGATAAATATTTGTTCGGACTCGGCACTTGTCGCCGACCTGGAACGCGAGGTCCATTTCGGAAGTGTCTTCGAAGCGTTTCTTCTGCTTTTCTGACATTAAGCCAGTGAGCAAACGGTGGGTGTCCTCGCCAGTGAGAATGGGCCATTCGCCCGGAATCTCCTGAATCTCACTGTTGCGCTTGAATCGCGGCGGGGCGCCCGCTTTGATCATCAAGTCCGAGGCCACCATTTCGTAGCCGAGTTCGATGAGCTCGTGTATTGACAGAGAAGCAGCCGTTCGCATAGTCTTTTTTAAAAACGGGAATTTGGATTTTTAGGCGAGCCGTTCCCCCCTCGCCCCAACATCAGGAAGTATACCAACGCCCCTGCCGCAACCGAAGCCAAGACGACGAGGGGAATCAAAACGTTCGCCATCGGCATGCCTTGGGCCGGCTTTTCTGCTTGCACCGGCGGCGGCTCGGTGTGGGTGAGCGGGATGAGAATCTTAGCCGGGTCCCGAGCTTTAAGATAAATTAAGTACTCAAGCGCGGGCGGCCGGTCGGTGAACATCCCATCCACCGAAACGCCGTCATTCGAGTAAGAGCGGAGGGTTTTCGAGGTCGGGATCTCGCCATCCATGATCACTTTGATCACTGAGATACTGTACGGGGCGGGCGTGCCGGCAAACATTCGGGTTAGGGCTTGAAGGTTGATCTCGCCCGTCGCCCGGTTCACCAAACGATTGATCGCGAACTGAGCCTTCACGAGCTTCTGGTCCGGCATGCCGCCAATCTGCTGACTAAACACCGAGACGCCGCGCGGGAGAATCCCCACCTCGGTGCCCAGTTTTGAGATTTGCTGTTGAAGCAGGGCTGGCGGATACTTGGCGTCAAGCATCGCGATGTTCACGAGTTGGGAGCCCGAGGAGTCGTGCTTCACGACCACGGTCGCGCCGGGGCGGAGGTCGGGGGAAGCCTGCGCGTGAGCCAAAAGGGTGGCCCCCACGAGTGCGAAAATTACCCCGATGGCGCGAATCACGGGCACAACATACCCATTTCGCGGAACTTTCCGATTTCTGAGGCGTAAGTGGTGTTGACACATTCGCGCATAAGCGTATAATGTGGCGCACTTTCCGATATGGAATGAGCTTGGGCAGGTTGGCTAGCAATGAGTGAAATTGAAGATGTGTCGATATCGAGCACTAGCGTGTCTCTCACGCCCGAGGGCTACAAGCGCCTTCAGGCGGAGCTGGAAATGCTCACCACTCAGAAGCGGCAAGAAATCGCCGAACGACTGAGAGAAAGCAAAGAGCACGGAGAATTTAGCGAAGATAACAATGAGCTTGACGAAGTCAAGTTTGAGCAGGCGATCATCGAGAACCGCATCAGCGATCTGAAGCTGATCTTTGCCGGTGCCCACGTGATTGAGTACGAAATGCTCAATGAAGAGGAAGTCAACGTCGGCAACTACGTCACGGTCAAGGACCTCGATCGGGGCGCTGAATTTGAAGTCCGGATAGTCAGTTCAATCGAGGCTGACCCGGACCAAGATTTCGTGAGCAACGAATCACCCATGGGCCTCGCGTTGATGGGAGCGGAAAAGGGCGATAAGATTGATTTCCACGCACCCGCCGGCCAGATCCGCTACCAAGTCGTGAAGATACGGCGATAGCACTTCTCCATTTCGTGTCGTTAACGGGGTACTATACAGTCTCCCCGGGCGACTTACCTTTACTCTAGTGTGCCCGGCTGGGCAGTTTCTCGGATGAATACCATGAGTGATAAAGCGGAACCCACCACTAAGGTTCCCGGCGACAAAAAGCCGGTCAGCAACGCCCCGATGCCAAAAGTTAAGCGTCGCGGCACGAAAGGGTTTTTGACTGATATCCGCGCGGAACTCAAGAAGGTCACCTGGCCCTCTCGTTCCGAAGCCAACCGACTCACCGGAGTGGTGCTGACGGTTTGCATCATGTGCGTGGTCATTCTGTACGGGCTGTCCTTGGGATTCGGCTGGATCCTGGAAAATCTCTTCCGGTCACGAGGGTAATTGGCATGGCAAAAGCTTGGTACGCAGTACACACCATTTCTGGGCACGAAAATAAGGTTAAGGAAGTCTTAACACGACGCGCTCAGGTCGAAGGATATTGGGATTACGACATGTACGAAATCCTGATTCCCACCGAAAAGGAGCAGAGCACCCGTTCGGGCAAGCGTGTGGTGGTGGACAAGAAGTTGTTCCCCGGCTACATCCTCATCCAAATGAACCTGACGGATGACGTTTTCAAGCTGATCAAATCCACCAGCGGCGTCACGGGCTTCTTACAAAGCGGTTCACGCCCGATTCCGTTGGAAGACCGTGAAGTCCAGCGCATTCTCAAGAATCTTGAAGCCAGCCTTGAGCAGCCGAAGATTGCTTACAACAAGAACGACATCATCCGAGTGGTCGAAGGGCCGTTTGGCGACTACACCGGCAAGATCGAGGAAGTCAATGCCGAGCGCGAGAAGCTCAAGGTGATGATCAATATCTTTGGTCGAGAAACCCCGGTCGAGCTCGACTTCACTCAAGTCGAACGCGCTTGATTTAAGTTCAAATTCAAGCCTCTCGGGATTCGTCCCGGGAGGCTTTGCTTTGCCCTCGGGGGACGTATACTTACCGGAATGAAGGAGCTCGTTTGGTCACGGTAACCACCATCTCTGGCGCGCAATGGGAACTGGGTGCGCGTGATGAGGCGAGCGAGTCCGCGTTAGCTGCTGAACTCAGGGTTTCTCCCCTTACTGCCCGTCTGCTGTGCCAGCGCGGTTACGCTGATCCGAAGGCAGCCAGGAAGTTTTTAAATCCCTCGCTTACGGACCTTCACGATCCAACATTGCTCCCTGATTTTCAGCCTGCGCTCGCGGAGATTTTGAAGGCCAAGGAATCTGGTGAGCTCATCTTTATCCACGGCGATTACGACGTCGATGGAATGACCTCCGCCGCGCTCCTGAGCCGTTTCCTCAGGCGCATCGGGTGCAACGTGATGACCCATGTTCCTCACCGGATCAAGGAGGGGTACGGCATCAATGTCATCGCGGTGGAACGCGCTCGGGAAGCCGGAGCGAAGTTATTCCTCACCTGCGACTGCGGGAGCGGCGCGATCGAGCAGATCAAGCTCGCGAAGAGCTACGGAATGAGGGTGGTGGTCACCGATCACCACGAACTGCACGACGAATTCCCGGATGCCGAAGCCTTCATCAACCCCCACCGAACGGGGCACAACTATCCGTTTAAAGCGCTGAGCGGCGTAGGCGTGGCATTCAAATTCTGCCAAGGGGTGGCCGCGGCTTGCGGAATTTCGGTGGACGCCTACTACCGGGCGTACCTGGACTTGGTGACGCTCGGGACCGTGGCGGACGTGATGCCTCTGGTGGGCGAGAACCGAATCTTGGTCGCTCACGGATGCGCTCGAATCTTGGAATCAAAGAAGCCAGGGCTACAAGCACTCCTGCGGTACGTCGACCTGCGTTACGGCGTGACGGCGCGGACCATTGGTTTCCAGCTTGGCCCCCGACTCAATGCCGCAGGACGGATCGATGATGCCGCACTGTCGCTCGAACTTCTTCTAAGCGAAGACGCGGTCGAATCTGATCAGATCGCGGCGAAGCTGGAAGCGATCAACATCGCCAGAAGGGCCGAGCAGGACCGAATCATCGAGGAGGCCAAAGAGCGGGTGGAGAGCGAAGGGCTGTCCAAGGCAAGCGCGATTGTGATGGGTTCGGACACGTGGCACCCGGGCATCATTGGCCTTGTGGCTGGGCGGCTCGCCGAGGCGTACCATCGTCCCGCTTTTGTCATGACGTATGGGGCCGATGGGAAAGCAAAGGGATCAGCGCGCACGATTCCGGGCTACCACCTAGCCGATGCTCTAAAGCGAGTCACGGGCTTGCTGGAAACCCACGGCGGACACGAACTGGCGGCCGGATTTAGTGCCAAAAGGGAGAATGTCGAGGCGTTTCGCCTTGCGATGCAAGACGACGCGCGCACGCACATTCCCGTTGAAGCGCTCACCCGTAAACTTTACGCCGACGCCGAAACCACAGTGGCCGAGTGTAACCTTGCCACGGTTCGCGAGTTGGAAAAGCTGGCTCCTTTCGGCGCCGACAATCCGGAACCACGCCTCGTGGCGCACAAGCTAACCGTCGAGAAATGCGGACCGATGCCAAACAAGCCCCAGCACCTAAAGATGCAGCTACGTGGCGAGACAGGAGCGAGCGTCGAGGTCGTAGCCTTTGGCGTAGGAGAGTGCTACGCAGACGTCCAGGTAGGCGAAACGGTGTCTGCCCTCTTTCAGCCCAGCATCAATTCATACCGGGGAACAGAATCTGTTCAATGGCTTTTGAAGGATTTGTCACGGGAGTCTTAGTTGAAGACTTCGCCGGTTCGGCGGGCTTCTCCCGTCGTGCCTCGGCAAGGCTCTCAACCATGACTTGCGCCCGTAGATTTTGGTCTCCGCGACGAAAATGGAAATTCAAGCTTTCCCCGATTTCCGATTCGAACAGCCGGGCAGCGAGCCAAAAGGCGTCCACCACTGGCTGGCCCGCCAGCTTCAACAAAATGTCGCCAGCCTCAAGGCCAGCACGCTCAGCGGAAGAGCCTGCGGTCACGGAAGTGATCTCGACCCCTCCCGCTTCGGCACGCTTGAACAGCATCCCTACCGTTGGGTGGAGCGGCGTACGGTCCTCATTGAGGAATCCGGTCACCACGCGTCCCAAGACCTTAGGACCGAGGGCATAGCCAACGGTGAGGCCTCCCGGACCGAAGTGCTGGGGGGACAAGTGAATTTTCTGGGTTGTCAGCTCGCCCTTATCCTGGGTCGCATGCGGCTCGAGCGTGGCGTTAATGACTCCAGCCAAGCGTCCGTCGAGGGTAAAGACTGGGGCTCCACCAAGCTTTTGCGCGGTGCTTTCAAGGCGAATTTCCCAAAGACGCACGTACCGGCGAGAGCTTTGCAGAATTCCTGTGCGATCGATGGAAACCACCTGGCCTGCAATCGCGCCAGTGGGCAGGATGGCAGAAACCTTCTGACTCATTACCGCGTTCTCGTTGGCGACGTGAAAAACCCTTCCCTGACCCGGCTTCCAGCCTTCCGCTCGAATCAGGGTGAGTTGCGTGATGTCATCGCGGGCCACGACGCGAACCGTGTAGTCCTTTCCATTGCCGGTGCGAGCAGAAAGTGTATCCGTCGGAACCAAGTTCGACGAGGCGAGAAACAGCCCATCGCGGTGAATTTGAACCGCCACGCCACTCGGGTTTGCGATGCTACCGAGCATCAGCATCCCCTCGGCGATGGTTCCCACGCCGACCTGATTCATCTGCCCGGTCCCGAGGACCAAAGCCGCACTAACCGCCAAGAACGACATCACTTTGCTTGCTCACTTCGACTGCTGAATTTGCTCCGGTCACGGAGTTGGGAGTTGAGGTCACGACGACCACGGGCTCCTGAACGGTAGCAGATACCGCCGAGGGCGCCGCAATCGTTGCTCCGTCCGCTGCTTCGGAAGCAGTGTCGCCACCGACTCCGCCGCGCATTGTCATTGGAGGATCCGAAACGGGTGGAGCTGACGACTTGGTCAAACTCGCCGACGAGCGCCTAAAGCCGTCATCAAGACGGGCGACATAGCGCCGCGCTGGACGAGGCTGAGGCTTAATCACTGGAGCGGGAGTCCCGAGGACCACGGCCGGCTGATTAATCTTTTCCCAATCGGCAGGCTTCGGACTCACTTCGGGCGCGGCCTCAGGCACTACAGGGTTTGCGATGCTCGGCGCGGTGGACCCGCTCACTGACTCAGCGACAACCGCCGGACCGCCACCGCGATTCATCAGAATCGCCATCACAGCCAGTGCGCTCACCGGAGCGGCGAGCACAAACCATCGCTGCCAAATGGGTGCGGGTTTTGCCGCCGGTGCGGCTTCGATCGCATGGCGCACTCGCTCGAAGCTGATCTGCGGCTCCGGAATGGAGTCATTCATCCGCTTCAAATCGGAAAACGTGGTTCGCATCTGCATGGCTTCGCTTCGGGCAGAGCCGGTCAGCGAGTCCTCAAACGCGAGGAGTTCTGCGTCGCTCATTTCCCCAAACGTGTACCGCAGGTCCAATTCTTCTCTCATTACGATTTGGTCTCCTCCGCCATCAGCGGCACCATGCGATCTTTAAGCGCACGTCGTGCCCGGAGTACTCGCAGTTTTGCTCCGCCCACCGTACAACCGCAGATTTCGGCAATCTCGGTGTACTCGCGCTCTTCAATGTCTCTAAAAACGATCATGTTTCGGTGATGTTCGGGCAAGGCGTTGAGGGCCTTGCGAAGAATCACAATCCTTCTATCTGATTCCAGGTTTTCCACCGGATCTTCACTGATATTGGTGGTCATCCAGGTGAGCGCTCCCTGCGCTTCCTTTTGCTCGAGCACTTGGCGTCGATTAGACATCCGCGCTCGGTCGGTCGTCAGGTTGGTGGCGATGCGAAGTAGCCAGGTGGTGAACCTTGCCTCATCGCGATAGCGGGCTAAATTTTTGTAAGCACGAACGAAGACTTCTTGAACGATGTCCTCGGCGTCATCGCGCCGCCCGACCATTTGGTAGGCGTAGCGATAGACCAACGTTCGGTGCCGATTGAACAGCTTTTCGAACGCCGCCCAATCTCCCTCTTTGGCGAGGAGAACGAGCGATTCATCTGTTTCACTCTCGTTCACCGTCGACCAGGTGTTGGCGGGATTTTGCATGCGTTGCTTTATAGTGAGGGCTAGCGTGCTCATTTCGTTCTTAAGGCTTCCCCACCCCAGTTCGATACCGGGGTGATTCTTGCCTGTCAGACGACTGAGCCTAACTGTAGTTACGCGTACCTAGGACCGGATGATGCGACTATAGTGCCTCAATTAGCACTGCGGTGGCTTCCCCGCCCCCGATGCAGGGTGTGCAAACTGCATATTTGCCGCCTCGGCGACGAAGCTCATGCAGTGCGGTGAGCACCAACCGTGCTCCGGTCATGCCGATGGGATGACCTATCGCGACCGCTCCGCCGTTCACATTCATCTTCTCGTGAGGAATACCAACCTTTTGCGCAACCACCATGGCGACCACACTGAAGGCCTCGTTGACTTCGAAAAGATCAATGTCCGCGACGGTGAGCCCTTGCTTGGCGAGAAGTTTTTCGATGGCGAAGGCGGGGGCGGTGGTGAACCACTCCGGCTCTTGGGCGTGTTGGGCATAAGCAACCATGCGGCCGAGCGGAGCTTTGCCATTCGCAGCAGCCCATTCGGCGCTGGCCAAAACCAGAGCGGCACCGCCGTCGTTGAGCGAACTGGCGTTCCCGGCGGTCGTGACCCCTTCCTTGCCAAAAGCCGGGCGTAGATCGGGGAGCTTTGCGGGATTACCCTTGCCTGGCTCCTCATCGGTGTTGACCATTACGGGGTCACCCTTACGTTGCGGCACGGCGACGGGGGTGATCTCCGCGACAAGCCTGCCGTCGGCAATCGCAGCGGTGGCGCGGCGATAACTCTCGGTGGCGAACGTGTCGAGTTGTTCGCGCGTGAAGTTGAATTCGGCGCTAGTACGATCGCCGCAGTTGCCCATGTGCACGTTGTTGTAGGGGTCCCAGAGGCCGTCGTGGATCATGAGGTCCACCAGAGTTCCGTTGCCCATTCGGTAGCCTTCGCGAGCCTTGGGGAGCGCGTAGGGCGCTTGCGTCATGCTCTCAAAGCCGCCCGCAACCATGACCTGAGCGTCCCCGAGTTTGATGGATTGCGCGGCCATCATGACGGTTTTCATGCCACTGCCGCAGACCTTGTTGATCGTAGTGCACGGGACCGAGTTCGGGATACCCGCGCCAAGCGAAGCCTGCCGCGCCGGTGCCTGTCCAAGTCCACCTTGCAGAACGCAACCCATGAGGACTTCGTCCACTTGGTCGCCTGAGACACCGGCGCTCTCGAGCGCGGCTTTGATGGCAAACGACCCGAGTTGTGGTCCGGAAAAACTGCTCAGCGCGCCCTGAAAAGCTCCAACCGGAGTGCGCATACCCGACAAAATCACGACGTCATTCATAGGTTAAATCCTAGCGTTAGGATACCGCCTCAGATCGGATCATCCGAGTTGGAGCGGTTCTGCAGGTTTATGCGGGCATTGCGTTGCAGACCTTCTTGCCTCGCCCTTCTCAACGGACTCCCTAAGGTGAGCGCGTCAAACTCTGCGTCTTCGATGTGACGGAGTTTCTCAAGCGTGGGCCACTCTCTGTGACTCCTAAAATCTGGATCATCCGTCTCCGCTGCCCGTAGCGGTTGCGACTCTCTAGGCTGATTGAAGGGGCAAACCTCTTGACAGATGTCACATCCAAAGGTCCAGTCGCCGATCTTCCCGTGGAGGTCAGAAGGGATTTCCCCCCTGTGCTCGATAGTCCAATAGCTGATGCACCGCCGAGCATCTACCTGCCACCGGTCCGCCTCAAAGACAATCGCGCCGGTCGGGCAATTTTCGATGCAGAGCCTGCATGAGCCGCAACCCCCTTCAGCAGGCTGATCCGGAGTCAGTTGGGCGGTAGTAAGCACCACCCCGAGAAGCGTCCACGACCCTCGCCAAGAGTTGATGAGCATCGTGTTCTTGCCAAACCACCCGAGTCCGGCACGGTGCGCGAGCTCCCGCTCGAAGATAGGCGCGGAGTCCACGCATACGCGGAAAGCTGACTCTGGAAATTCGGGCTGAATCGCCGCCACTAGTTTCTTCAGCCGCTTTCGAATCACGTTGTGGTAGTCGCGATTGAGGGCATACCTCGCGACGCGAGGGTAGCCCGGCTTCCATGGGCTCGGCTGAGCGTAGTTCTGCGCAACCACGATGGCGGACCTTGCCCCCGGAAGCACGTGATCCAGCGAGCTTCTCGCCTGAGCCTGGGTGGACAGATAGCTCATCCCGGCGTGCATCCCACGCTCAATCCAACCCTGGTAGAGGCTCCAGCTTTCCGGTGAAACACTCGCGTCGCAGATACCGGCGAGGTCAAAACCAAGCCGCTGCGCAGCCAATTTGATCTCAGATTCCGTCATGCCACCACCGGGCGAGATGTTCCCACGTCGGCATGTCAATTTGGTGGGGTCGAATCTGGGCGGTTAACCCAAGCTCCGCGAGTTTGGCCTCGGCCACCTCCCGCTCGATTCCGAGCGACTTTAAATTGTTCGCCAAGGTCTTCCTGGGTTGGCTAAAGGCGGCACGGGCGAATTGCTCATGAGCTGCGTCGAACGCGGGAGTCCAATCAAGCCGCCTCGGAACAAGTTCAAGCACCGTGCTCTGGACCTTCGGCGGAGGAAAGAACGCGCCACCCGGCACCTGGGCCAGCAGACGGACATCGAACCGAGATTGGATCAGCACGCTCGCCGATCCCAGCTCCCGGTCCCCTGCCTTTGCCAGCAGCCGAACCGCCACTTCCCTCTGCATCATCAAGACTGCCACTGAATAGCTCTCCCGCACCTTCGTGAACCGCGTGAGCAGCGGGCCGGTGATGTTGTAGGGCATATTGCTCACCAGCGCACACGGGTGTGGGAGAGACGCAAAAACCTCGGCGAAGTCCACTTCAAGCGCATCTTGAAACTCAATTCGAGCCTTTGGCGCAGTTTCCGCCAGAGCCGACACTGCAATCGGATCAAGCTCAAAAGCCACCAATTTCTCTACCTTCTCAGACAAAGGAGAGGTAAGCACCCCCGGCCCGGGTCCGACTTCAACGATGCTTCGGATCTCAGGGGGAATCGCGCCCAAAATCGCTTTCACCACCGACTCGCTCACCAAAAAATGTTGCCCGAGCTTTTTAGTGGGGGTGAGCCCGTGCCGCGTGAGAAGATCGCGGAGGGTGGGCACGTGGCAAAGATTCATGGCTGGCTTTCCATCGTAGCACCAATGCAAATGCCCCCCTCGCTTCCGCGAAGGGGGCAGTTAATGAGTGCGATAAGATTATCGTCGAGCGCGTTCGTTGAACACGTGGACCTTAACCTTCCGGCGGCCCCAATTTCGAACTTCGCGGATGCCATGAAGGCACACGTCGATCTTGTTCCCCTTGATGGCACCACCTGTGTCGGCGGCGATGGCAAAACCGTAGCCTTCAACGAAAACCAGTGAGCCAAGCGGAATAACACGCGGATCGACCGCGATGACACCGTACTTGGCCGGGAGCCCCATTTTGGTCTTAAAGGTGGGGTTCTTGAGGCCTGCACTCGGGAGATACGCGGTGGATTCCATCGTGCGAACCGAGCTTCGGGAGAAGCTGCCACGACTTGTCGCGTGACCCTGCTTGCCCATGCCGATGATCTCCTTCACTGGCTCAGTGCGCACAGTCGACACGGTCTTGCGACCTGTCTCCTTTCCGGCACTGTCCTTTGTGATTTCAATCGTAGTCCGAATTTCACCGGGTTTTCCAACGGTGATTTTTCGGACACGACCAGCTACTAGCGTTCGGTCAAATCGGTATTCGGTCCCAAATGGGATTGTCTTTACAACGACCTTCGAGATCACGTTCTTGGCGGGCGCCGACTTTATTGTCGCCTCGACCGGAACGGGATCCGTCGTTGTCTTCGCATCGTCCTGACGGGCGACGGCGGGGATCGCAAGGATCACCGACATCAGCACCGCGAGGAGTGCGGGAGCCTTTCTATTCTTCATAGGAGTATCTCCAACGCTCTAAAGCGCGATGGCATAAGGTACCCCGCCCCGCTCCAAAAAGTCAACCATTTTGATAAGCAGCAGTATACAAACGTCCACCAAAAGTCTATTTTCGGGCTCTTTTAGCCAGAAAGTTAGAGCACCCCGCGCGGGGGCATCAGGGTGATTTCATCAATCGCCATTTCAGGCCCTTGCTCAAAAATCCACGCGAGAGTCTTGGCGATGGAAGTCTCCGGAATCATGTCGCTGCGCTTCGGCCCACCCGCGCCCGCATTGTCCCAAATCTCCGTATCGGTAGCTCCTGGGAGCACATTAGTCACCAGAATTCCCTCTCGCCGAACTTCTTGCTGGAGCACTTTGCCGAACTGCCGCAAGCCCGCCTTCGCCGCGCTGTAGGCGGCGCTGTTCGGGAATACGAGTTCGGCGGTGATGCTAAGAATATTGATAATCCGCCCTCTTTTGGCGGCGAGCATTTGCGGCAAGATTGCTTGCGCAATCAGCATCGCCCCAGTGAGGTTCACGTTGATCTGATCAACCATCGACTGTGGTGACACATTCGCAACAGACAAGAACTCCGCGTAACCCGCATTGTTCAAAAGGCATGCTTCCAACGAATCCGGAAGGTCGGCCAGAGCGCTAGCGGCCCGCTCGACGTGGCTCGGCTCCCGAACATCGCACGGAACTGGAACCGCCGCCACTGCTCCCGCCGCGAGGCACTCAGCCGCAAGCGCCATGAGCCGATCCTCTCGCCTCGCCGCCAAGACCAACGAATAACCATGCGAGCTGAGAGCCAGAGCAGTCGCCCGTCCGATGCCACTACTGGCACCCGTAATCAAAATTTTCTTAGCCATTAGCTTGTGCAGTCACCTCAAACATGTTGCGGGCCGTTTCCCATAGTCGCACCCGTACCAATTGGGCGGGGATTGAACCTTGGAGGCGACTGAAAATTTCCGCTGCCACCACCTCGCTAGTGGTGTTTTTCCCCTCAAACTCGGGAATGTCGACCGAGAGGTTTCGGTGGTCATAACGGTCCACAACCTCCCTATGAATCGCCTTGTCCAGCGAGCCGAGATCTACCATCATCCCAGTTTGCGGATTCAATTCACCGGTTACCGTCACCTCAAGCACATAGTTATGCCCGTGGCCGTTTGGGTTGTTGCACTTCCCAAAGAGCTCCAAATTCACTTCCCGGCTCATGTCGGGGACATCGAGGCGGTGCGAGGCGGCAAATTCGTAGGTTCTGGTGAGAGTCAATAGGTTCTCCTTGGCGTGCCATTCTCCGGAGAGGAGCGGCGTTTCTTCGAGGCGAAGGGCCACGAGCGTGGCTTCGGCAGGCAGGATTGGGCGGATGATGTTGGCAAAATACTTGAGTAGATTCTCAACGCTCGGAGAAGTCGTTGAAAACTCCTGGACTTCGTCGTTGATGGACTTCTGATCGAGCTTCTGGATGACGTGCTCCTTGAGGAGGTCATCAATCAGCTTAATGTTCACAACCATGCCATGCGCGGGATTGGTCGTGCCTTCTGTCGTCACATCAAGGATGTAGTTATGACCGTGGTTAAATGGGCTTGCCCAGGGGCCGAAAAGAGCGCGATTCTCTTCGGCATTTAGGTTGGACCGCCAGTAGCGGTGGCCGCTGCTGAAGGTCACGCGCCGGGTCAATCGAACCAAACTCATCCCCTCTCCTTACGTAGCGGAACGCCCAAAGCTTGCGGCGATTTCGCGCCCTGCCCCACGAAAACCAGGACTACTAGAGCCAGCAGGTACGGCAACGCGAGCATGACTTGGGGCGGTGCCTGAATGCCACGCGCTTGGAGCTGAAACTGCAGAATCTCCGCAAACCCGATCACGAGCGAGGCGACAAATGCCCACGCTGGCTTGAACCTACCGAAGGTCACCATCGCGATGGCGATGAAACCTCGACCGCTGGTCATATTCTCCTGAAAGCTGGCGGTGACCCCCACGCTGAGATACGCTCCGGCAAGCCCCGCGTAGGCCGCTCCAATCAGCATCGCAGTTCGGCGAATCGAGTTCACTCGGAAGCCACTTGCCTCGACGGCGGCGGGGTATTCGCCACACGCTCTGAGGGCAAGGCCCCACTTCGACCTGAAAACTAGCCAGCTCAAAACGAACACGCTCAAAATCATGAACAGAATCACAGCATCCATTCCCGCTGCGAAACGAGGGAGAGAGGCGATGCTGAGTAGCTGACCGCTGGCCCCGAAAGTCTGGCGGAAGAGCGCGCCCGTGATGCCCATCGCGGCCAGGTTGATGGCCGTGCCCACCACGACCTGATCGGCCGCGAGTTCGAGCAAGAATAAACTCTGAACGAGGCCAACAATGATCCCCGCAAGCATTCCGCAAACCAAGCCAAGCCATGGATTGCCGGTTGAGCGAGTCACCATCATTGCCACGAATGCGCCGAACAGCATCGTGCCCTCTATGCCGATATTGAGCACGCCGGACTTCTGCCCCACGGTCTCGCCGAGGCTAGCAAGAGCGATCGGGGCCGCGAACCTCAATAGGTCAAACATCGTTCACCACTTTCCTCGAGCGCCTACTTTGGGCGACCACGAACCCGAGAACCGCGATCCCTTGGATCACAAAGATAAGCAGGTCACCCCCTTGTACGGTCCTCGAAAGTGACTGGGTGCCTGCCATCAAAGCGCCGAAGAAGAAAGAACTGCCCAGCACACCAATAGGATCCAGCCCACCCAGAAGGGCGACCGGGATTCCCAGAAACCCCCATTGCTGGTTAAATCCGCTGTCCATCACCCCCGAAATGCCGAGATACTGCACCCCTCCCGCGAGCCCGCACAGGGCCCCGCTGAGTGCCATCGCCTTGATCCGGATTGCCGGGAGGTTCATTCGAGCCGCCCGGGCGGCTCGTGGGTTGCTTCCGGCCAATCTCAGCTGGAAGCCCGAGACCGTAGAGCGCATATAAATGGCGATGACTACGGCGACGAGCAAGGCTAGAACAACCCCCAGGTGAACGTCCGTTCGGACGCTAAATCTCGGGAGCATCGCACCCTCTGGCACCGAGACAGTTTGGGGGGCCATTCCGCTCGGGTCGCGAAGCGGTCCGTTGACTGCCCACGCCAAAAGTTGGATAGCAACAAAGTTCAACAAAATGGTCGAAATCACCACTTGAACGCCGCGCTTGACATCAAGCCAGGCGGCGAACGCGGCAAAGAGTGCGCCGCCTATAGCCGTGGCGAGGAGACCACCGACGAGAAGAGCCGGGCTGGGTAGTGCTTTTCCGACGTGCACCAGTGTTGCTCCGAACAATCCGCCTACTATGTACTGCCCTTCCCCTCCGATGTTGTACATCCCGGCTTTCCAGGCGACAGTCATCGCAAGACCCATCAGCAAGAGTGGAGTCATGTTGACCAGGGTTCTAGACCAACCGATTTCGCCGCCGAATGCGCCTTTCACGATCGTCTCCAAGCTCGGCCCCACGGGCAAGCCAAAGGCGGCCACCACGAGCACAACCAAGATGCTGAGCGCGAACGCTGTCGCCACCGCCTTGGTCATGCCCCGCTTTCTCCCGCGAGCGTTGAATTTAGGGTGCCCTCGATCAGCTTTCCGGCAGATATGTACATAGTTCGATCCGCGATCGCTTCGATTTCATCTGCATCCGTCGAGATCAGTACCACGGCCGCCCCAGCGCTCGCGGCTTGGCGGATGGAATCAAGTACGAAACTGGTGGCATTAAAGTCCAACCCTCGAGTTGGATTAACCGCTACTAAAAGCTCAGGCCGGTTGCCGATCTCGCGGCTCACCACGATCTTTTGTTGGTTGCCGCCACTCAGTGACGAAGCCTGATCCCCAAGGTTCTGCACCTTAATTTTGTAACTTTGGACGAGTTTGGTTGCCCACTCGCGAATTAGTCGTCGGCGCAGAAGTGGACCGTTCCGTAGTTCAGCATCTCTGTAGCCTGCGATCAGAAAGTTATCTTCCAAACCCAATTCTAATGCAAGGCCGTCGGACTGCCGATCCTGGGGGATATAGCCGATCCGGGCTGGAATCGAACGCGTTCCAGAGGTGATGCCGCGGATACCCACCAATGCCTCCGCAAGTTCGATCTGTCCATTGCCGTCCACCCCGCCAATCGCCACAATTTCACCCGCTCGCACTTGCAAAGAAATGCCATCCACCGCTAACTCGCCGCGATCCCCCTTCGCGCAAATGGAATCAAGATTTACTAACCTTTCACCCAAACTCGCCGACGGCACCACCGATGACGACTTTGCCTCGCCCACCATCCAGTTCGCGAGTTGCTGAACGGTCGTATCCGAGATTTTCGTGGTGGCGACCACCTTCCCTTTTCGTAAAACGGTTGCCCGATCAGCGACGGATATGATTTCTCGAAGCTTATGAGCGATCAGGATGATGGTCTTCCCCCGATCCCGTTGATCCCGCAAAATTCGGAAAAGATCCTCGGTCTCAGCTGGGGAGAGCACAGCGGTGGGCTCATCCAAAATGATCACCTTTGAGTTACCTGTAAGAGCTTTCAAAATCTCTGCACGTTGTTGAATGCCAACTGCGGCATTGGCGGTCCTGCCTTGAAAGCTCAGAGGCCATCCCAACTCTGCTGCGAGCGTCCGGTGGGGCGTAGTGAGATCGGCAATGTCAAGGGAACCTCGAAGCGACCCCAAGCGACTTAGGGCCAGATTCTCCTCAATCGAGAACTCTGGGACCAGCATGAAGTGCTGATGCACCATCTGGATGCCCATTTCACGCACCCGAATCGGATCACCTGCCGGGAGCGGCTGGTCGGATAGTGAAATCCCTCCCCGATCCGCCACTAGAAACCCTGCCAAAACGTTCATCAAGGTGGATTTTCCCGCCCCATTTTCGCCTAGAATCGCGTGGATTTCCCCCGCCTCGAAAGTGACCGACACGTTATCCAGCGCCTTCAAAGGGCCGAAGGAGACGGATATCTGGTCAGCATCGAGGGTTGGCATGGGACGAATCTGACGATTCTACGCGTTCGCGAGGTGCCATGATTCTGGCGTGGCCGTGGACCATTTCTATTTTCACCCGCTGACGCTCACATACGAGTTCGGCCCCCGGCACCCTCTGCGCCCTGAGCGGTTGCGAAGGGCGATGGTCTTATTCGAAGAAGTTCTTGGGATTCAACCCCTGGTCTCAGAGCCTGCAACTGAGATTGACATTCTGCGGGCCCACGACCAGGAATATGTCGACGCAGTCAGAAGGTTCTCCGCCGGAGAAAGAAACGTCACCGATGAGGACTTCAACATTGGACCCGGGGATTGTCCGCCATTCGATGGCATGTTTGAGGCCAGCGCGGCCTATGTCGGGGCTGCCGTCGCAGCCGCAAGTGCAGTTAACGCTGGAGCCATGCGCGGATACAACATCGCCGGTGGCCTGCATCACGCCCGTCGTCGACAAGCGGCGGGCTTCTGCATTTTCAATGATGCAGTAGTCGCGATCCGTATTCTCCGGGAGAAGTTCGATCGAGTCGCCTACGTGGACATTGATGTGCACCACGGCGAGGGAGTGCAATTTGCCTTTGACGACAACCCCAGCGTGCTGACTTGCAGCATCCACCAAGATGGGCGAACGCTATTTCCGGGCACTGGTGGAGTTTTGGAGGTCGGGAAGTCCGCAGCAGCGGTGAACGTGCCGCTCGCCCCGGAGACAAGCGGCGATGTCTGGCTCCACGCCTTTGAGCAGACTATCTTGCCCGCGCTCGATCTGTTCCAGCCCCAAGCCTTGGTCGTGCAATGCGGCACAGACGCTCACTACTTAGACCCCCTGGCGCGAATCAATTGTCTCGCCCAAGATTGGCTTCGTCTCGTTCATCACCTTCATCAGTTACGTCTTCCTACCGTCGTACTCGGAGGAGGCGGGTATTGCCCCACCGCGGTGCCAAGGATGTGGCTTGCCGCAGTCGGTACCTTTGCCGATCTGGACTGCCCCGAACGATTGCCCGAACCATTCGCGTCCGATTGGGACATGCCGCGCATGTTCGATTCGCCAGACGCAGCACCAAGGGGATTGGAGGCCGATTCTGCGGCAAGAGTGATCAAGCAAGTGCAAAATTTGATCTTGCCCAATTTGCCACGGTGAGCGGTCAATAATTGCGTCGCAATCTGTCAAACTACTCATGCGCAGGGCTTTCGACAATGGCGTCAACTTCATGGGCATGAGACTACGTAGTGTTTGCCGTGGCTAAGAAATAGCTCACGAGAGTTGATCGCACAGAATGGAAAACCTTGAGCCGATGAATTCAGATGAAATGATTGTGGCCGTCATCGGCACCGGTCTCATCGGTGGGTCCATCGCAAAGGGGCTTCTTGAGTCCGGGTTTGCCACGCAAGTCTTGGGATACGACGCCAATCCCGACCGAATGCGCGAGGCGATTGAGAAGACTTTTGTTTCTCGCAAGCTCGAATTTGAAGCCGACGCCCCCTCCGTGGACATTTGGGTTATTGCAACGCCTCCCGACGACGTTGTGCCCTGGCTGAAACGAATTCTTCCCTTCTTGGATGCGGAAACCGCTGTCACCGACTGCGCGAGTGTGAAGGGCTCCATCCTCGAAGAGCTTCCGGAAGGAATCAAGCATCGGTTCGTGGGGGGACACCCCATGGGCGGGCATCAGAGCAATGGCCTGGAGCATGCGAATGCTGAAATGTTCGTGGATGCCCACTGGATCCTCACTCCGTTCGACACCGACGATTCAGCAATAAAGCGAATCGAACAAATGATTTTTGCCCTCGACGCGATTCCGGTCCACATGGCACCCGACGAGCATGACCGGCACGTCGCCACGTTGAGCCATCTCCCGAACGTGCTCGCCAACCTACTAGGCTGCCTTGGTAGAGAGCTAACTTTTGCCCACGTCGCTGGAGGATCCTGGCGAGACCTCACCCGGGTTGCGGGCGGAAACGTTGAGCTTTGGAGCCAAATCATGCTCCACAACCGGGCTGAAATCATCGTCGCCATCCAGGAATTGCGCAGCCGCCTCGACGCGATGGAAGATGCCCTCGTGAATGAAGACGGTCAAGCGGTCCGTCGCCTCTTCATTGACGGTCAATAGCCGTCCGAATCTGCGCCAGAACCGTGGGTAAACTCGTATCTACTTAAGGCTATGCCCAAAAAGATCGAAACCGTCGTGTTGCATGACAGCTCCTCTCCCGTGCTGGGAGACATTCAAAAAGGGGGCAACGTGGTGGTGACCACGGTTGAGACTTTGCTAAGCCAAGCTAGAGCCAACTCGCTTTGGCCGCTGACGTTCGGACTAGCCTGTTGCGCCATCGAAATGATGTCCACCGCGGGTAGCCGCTTCGATCTCGCTCGATTCGGAAGTGAAGCGTTCCGCGCCACACCGCGCCAAGCCGATGTCATGATCATCGCCGGCCGCCTCAGCAAGAAGATGGCTCCGGTTCTTCGCCAAATTTACGACCAAATGCCTGAGCCCAAATGGGTAATCAGTATGGGAGCTTGCGCCAGCAGCGGCGGCGTTTACAACAACTACGCCATCGTGCAGGGCGCCGATCAAGTGGTGCCGGTGGATGTGTATGTGCCGGGGTGTCCTCCGTCTCCAGACGCGCTGATTTATGCGATTTTGAAGTTGCAAGAGAAAATTAAGAAGAGTAAGGCCAAGACCTTTGGTGATCTGCGAATCATCGAAGTGAACGCTCGCCAACTGGAGGCCTCAAAGCGATGAGCCTCGATATGTTCCGCGACGTCGCTAAGCCGATTCTCGCGGGCTTTGGAATCACCGCCCGACGGCTGCGCCGATCGAAGGTAACGATCAACTACCCAGAAGAGCGCCGAGAACAATATGAGCGGACAAGGTGGCGTCACTTCTTGGTGCGTTACGATTCGGGTCTGGAGAAGTGCATTGGTTGCTCTCTTTGCGCAGGCGCATGCCCTGCGCGTTGCATCTATGTTCAAGCCGCGGAGAACACCGACAAAGAACGATACAGCCCGGGCGAGCGGTATGCCGTGCGGTATGAGATCAACATGATTCGTTGCATCTTCTGTGGCTATTGCCAAGAGGCCTGTCCAACCGGCGCCATCGTACTGAGGCACGATTTTGAACTTGCCAATTATCGGCGCGAGGATTTCATCTTTACCAAGGAAATGCTTCTCGAGAAGTATCCCGGTCAAGCGAACGAGTGCTACGACCGAGTGCCGACCATCCGATAGATCTTAAACTTCCCCCTTGACATTACCGGGGGGCAAGTCTCCATACTAGGTCAGACGACCCTGGTGTCATTCCTGGGAAGTTGAACGAGGCTCCTCGTATTTCTAGCGTATTGCTGGGCATAAGTCTCGATTGTCGATTATTGGAACGGGATGTGCGATCCCATTCCGTGTTGGCATCGTCTGAAAGATCGTATCGAAGTGAAAACAATGGGCAACCGAATTCTCCTGATCTTGGCTTTGACAACGGTGGCAGTCGGCGCAAAGGCGGTCACGTTCATGTCGCTGAGCAACCCGGTCTTTGACGAATCGATTGAATTCGTCCCGATGATCATCACCGGATACGAAAATCCCGAGGAAGCGTCTGTTCCCCTCGCGTTTATGCTCGATGGTTACCGTCCCGAAGACGAATTTTTCACCACACCTGAAATCTAATTTGTTAACGCCCCTCGGCATTTGAAGCACGCGGGGCGTTTTTATGCTTGAACGGAAAATTATTCGCGGGTAGGATTCGTAGCCAGAAGCTATGAATGCAAAATGGATTTCTCTAGTTGGCTTGTCGATCGCGATTGCTGGATGCGCCCCAGCTCCCAGCACCCCAGCTGAGCCTGCGGAAAGTAAAGCAACGGGCGGCGGATTGGCCCCCGCAGGGTCGAGCATGAAGCCAGTCGAAGGCGATTTCAAGGTCGCACTCATTACCCCCGGGCCGGTGAGCGACGCAGGTTGGAGCGCGATGGCGTACGCCGGACTCAAAGGCATTGAGGCCACTTACGGCGCTAAAACCGCGAACGAAGTCGCGGCCGGGGCCAAGATCAAGGATGCGATGCGAAGCTTCGCGCAGGATGGCTACCAGCTGGTGATCGGGCATGGATTTGAGTACAACGACCCAGGCGTTGCGCTCGCCAAGGACTTCCCCAACACCGCTTTTGTCAGTTCCAGCGGAGGAAAATTTGCTCCAAACGCGGGAGCGTTCCGATTTTATCTCGAGCAGGGTTTCTACTTAGCGGGCATCCTGGCGGCCGAGATGTCCAAGACCGGCAAGATCGCCACGGTGGGCATTGACGGCATCCCCAGCATCGCCTCCACCTTCAAGGCTTTCGAAGCAGGAGCCAAGTCCGTCAAACCAGATATTCAGGTCATCAAGATGAGCATCGCGATGAACGCCGACATCCAAGCCGCGAAGCAAGCGGCCCTGTCCGCAGCAGACCAAGGGGCGGATGTGCTGATTCATCAAGCCAATCAGTCTGCTCAGGGCGTTTTTGATGCTGCCAAGGAGAAAGGCATCTACGCGATGGGGGCGAACCTTAACCAGAACGACAACCCCAGCGGGCGAGTTCTGGCGAGCGCTACGATCATCGCAAAACCCGCGTTCATCGCGCTGGCCAAGTCGGTCAAGGAAGGGTCCTACGTTGGTGGCGTGCAGCTCTTCGGCATGGACAAGGGTGCGATCGGCTTCGAACTCAATCCTGCGCTAGCGGGACAGGTTCCCGCCGATGCGATGCAAAAAGTGGAAGCCGCTCGCGCAGAAATCACCGACGGCAAGCTTGAAGTGCCCAAGGACGAATTCTAACTCTTCGGCGCGTTGGCCTCGTACCCGAGCGACTTCAGCACTTCGACGGCAATGGTTTGAAGTACTCGCTCGTTGTTCGGGCGACGGGTGAAGATGCAAAAAACGAACTCACGTCCGTCCGGCATGACGTTGTAACTCACGTCGTGCCGGACTTCGCTTGTCCACCCGGCCTTCGACCAATGCTGAGTTCCACGCGGCATCACTTCACCGATATAACCCAAAGTTTGCGAATCCGCCCTTTTCCCGGACGCGGGGATCTCTCGCTTGAGAAAACCCTTCATCCAGGCACATTGTTCGGGATTGACCATAGTGTCAAGCGCGATTTGCGACATCAGCCGAGCCGTCGCATCCGTGCTGTTCGCGTTGCGGCCGTACTGCTTGATCATCTGGGCTTCCCTGCCGTATGGGCCTTCGTTATAGGTTCGGTTGATCACGTTTTGATTGGCAATTTCCTGCGTCTCAAACCACTTATTGGCGGCCAGGCGGCGGTCGGCCCAGTCCCGAAATGCCCTCCCTTCCAGTTCAGGGCCAGGGAGGGCACCGGTGGTCACGTTCACGATCGCCCCGGTCGCATCGTTGTTGCTACCCACGATCATATCGCGAGCGGCACGCACGATTTCAGGAGTTAGAGTCAGCTTATCAGTGGCTACCAAATGCGACAGATAGGCGAGCCAAAAGAGCTTCACCACGCTAGCGGGATAAATCAGCTCTGCGCCATTCATGCTCCCCGATTGCCAGGAGGAGGTCGCGCGGTCAAGTTGGTGAATCGTGATTGCGACGTCGGCCGGCTTCAGATTTTCTTTAGGGAGAGCGACCTTTGTTGATACGTATGCGTTCTTCGCGATTTCGTTCAAGTTAGGGGTGGGAGACTGAATCATTTGGACCGCCAAAACGCCAGCAAGCATGGGTGAATCA
Source organism: Chthonomonas sp. (assembly GCA_031425375.1). Lineage (GTDB taxonomy): Bacteria > Armatimonadota > Fimbriimonadia > Fimbriimonadales > Fimbriimonadaceae > JAFLBD01. Next base: position 400,294 of record JANPJF010000006.1, read on the forward strand.
TGGCTCGTCCGTCGGCAACCGCGCCAAGCCCAATGCCGATTGCAGGTACAAGTAGGGCGTGACGACACTCCGCGTGCAACCCGCCAAGCGCATCGTCGGGGCGATCAGGCCCCCGTCGGACAAATCGCTCACCCACCGGGCAATGATCTTCGGAGCCCTGGCGACCTCCCCATCGCGGGTCAAATTTCCCTTGCTCGGGGCGGATTGCGTGGCGACGCTGCGCTGTCTTATGCAGATGGGGCTGGACGTGGAGGCCGATGGGGAGCAACTCATCCTCAAGCCCGCCCGACTCCGATCACCTGAAGAGGAACTCGATTGCGGGAACAGCGGAACCACGATGCGTCTCTTGTCGGGTGTTATCGCCTCGCAACCAGGACTAGCGGCGACCCTTGTAGGCGATCACTCCCTCAGCAAACGTCCGATGGGGCGAATCGCCGAGCCTCTTCGCCTGATGGGTGCGGAGATTGAGGGCGACCGGCCACCATTGACCGTGAGCGGTCGCAGCCTAAAGGGCATTGATTACATCTCACCGGTCGCGAGTGCCCAGATCAAAAGCAGCGTCCTTTTGGCTGGTCTAAGCGCAGACGGCGTCACCTCCGTGACTGAGCCGAGTCTGAGTCGAGACCACACCGAGCGGATGCTGACCGCCCTTGGCGTGCCATTATCACGCGAGGGATTGAAGACCAGCGTCGAGCGGGCTCAATTCGAAGGGTTTGAATTCGAAGTTCCGGCAGATATCAGTAGCGCGGCGTTTTGGATGGTCGCGGCAGCCTCTCTGGCGAATTCAGAATTGGTGGTGTGCGACCTAGGCGTGAATCCATCGCGTACCGGAATCCTGAACGCGTTTCTGCAGAGCGACATCATGGTAGACCGCGAAAACGAGCGTGATTCGCTTGGCGAGCCGGTTGCTGATCTTGTCCTGCGCGACTGCAAGGCAATCTCGCCGTTCTTCCTTGATGGCGATCTGATTCCGAGGCTGATCGACGAGATACCCGTGCTCGCGGTCATGGCTACGCAGTGCCAGGGCACCTCCGAGATTCGTGGTGCGGCAGAACTTCGGGTGAAGGAGAGCGACCGGATCGCAAAGACGGCGGAATTTCTCAACGCCATGGGAGCTCACGTGGAGACTCTCGACGACGGGATGATCATTCGGGGGCCAACACCGCTGGTGGGGGGTACGATTGACGCCGAAGGAGACCACCGCATCGCGATGGCCGCCGCGATAGCGGGGCTTGCCGCGACCAGCGGCGAAACCATCATCCACGGGGCAGACTCGATCGCCACCAGCTACCCAGATTTTGAAAAGCACATGGAGTTACTCGTTGTCCGATAGGCAAATCGTCGTGGCCATCGACGGCCCGGCTGGAGCAGGCAAAAGCACCGTAGCAAAGTTGGTGGCCCGCGCTTTGAATCTAAAGTATTTGGACACGGGCGCGATGTACCGGTGCGTGGCGCTATTGGCGACCCGCGCAAACCTGGCGGAATTCGAATCTGACCAAGTCGCCGCTATTGCCGAGAAATCGGTCATCGAGTTCGGTGCCGGGGAGCCTCAGCGAGTGATTCTCGACGGTGAGGATGTGACCGAGCTCATTCGAACCCCCGAAATGAGTCACCTCGCGAGTGCGCTCAGCGCGCATTCGGCGATCCGGAAAATCTTGGCTAGCCGGCAGACCGCCATCGTCGCCCAAGGCGGCTACGTTCTCGAAGGGCGGGATACGACCAGCGTCGTCGCGCCGAATGCCGAAGTGAAGGTCTACCTCACCGCTAGCATCGAAGAGCGAGCCGAAAGGCGTCGGCTTGAGCTCGGAAAGAAGGGGACCGAGTTGGAGCTCAACGACCTCATGGCCCAAATCGCAGAGCGAGACTCCCGGGACATCAATCGACAGGACTCTCCGCTTCGGCGTGTGCCCGACGCTCTGGCCATTGAGACATTCGGGCTGACGCCACCGCAAGTTGCTGACTTGATCATCGCCCGCGCCCAAAATGTAACTCCCTGATCGCGCAAACCGTCTTCAGAGATGAAATGCTGAATGCCATGCTCATGAGTGCAATGTTGACCGCTGGTGCCCCAAGTGCCGTGGAAGTGACCGTTTACAACCAAGGCTTTGCGCTAGTCAAAGAGACTCGAACGATGGATCTGAAGACCGGCCGCCAGCTCGTCGAAGTCGAAGACGTGGCCGAGCGCATCGAGCCCTCGAGTGTTTCCGTGAAGAGCATGAGCGCGCCTGGATCTTTTACCGTCCTCGAACAGAATTATCAGTACGACCTGATCAGCGTCGCGGCGATCCTTGCGAAGGCGGTCGGCAAGAGCGTAACGTTCCACCGCATCCTGCCAAACGGAGCAAAGGAGGCTATCAAGGGAGTCCTCATGAGCGCCCCGACCAACATCATCGGAGACGAGGGTCGCATGGTTTACAATGGCATGGTGATTCGAACCGACGATGGGCGCATTCTGCTAAATCCCAGCGGAGAAATCAGCGTCGACAGCATCCCGGATGGGCTCATCAGCCGACCCACTTTGGTTTGGGACCTTGAGTCGAAACAGGCCGGGTCCAATACCATTGAGCTTTCCTATCTGACGCAAGGCATCGGCTGGAGCAGCGACTACGTGCTGGCCCTTGAAAAGAGCGGCACGGTGGGGGACTTGAAGGGCTGGGTTAGCCTGAACAATCAGAGTGGCGCAACCTACAAAGAAGCGAAATTGAAGCTACTTGCCGGTGATGTTCAGCGGATTCAAGATCGAGAAATGGATGGGGGAAGAACCGCCGCGATGGCGGCCCGGTCTTCCGATGCCAAGGCATTCCAGGAAGAGCAGTTTTCCGACTATCACCTCTACACGCTTCAGAGGCCAGCAACGATTAAGAACAACGAACTGAAGCAGGTTTCGCTGCTCGAGGCATTCGGGGTGCCAATAACCAAACGACTGATCATAGATCCGATGAGACGCTATGCCGGTTGGCGGCCACAGCAAGGCGAGGTCGGCACCGGACCAATGAAGCCACAAATCCGAATCGAATTCTCGAACAGCGAGGCGTCAAAGCTGGGTATGCCTTTGCCTAAGGGCAAGGTGAAAGTTTATCAACGCGACTCGACCGGTTCGTTGCAACTGCTGGGCGAGGACCAGATCGAGCACACGCCCAAAAATGAGCTGGTGAGCCTGGTGGTTGGGCAAGCATTCGACGTGGTGGTGGAGCGGAAACGCACCGCTTACAAGGCTCTTCGCGATGCTAAGGGCGAGGTAAACGGGGCGAGCGAAACGTTTGTAGTGGAGGTCCGCAACCGTAAGGCGACCGCCGACGTGGTCACCGTTATCGAGCGATTCTGGGGTGACTTCCGAGTCTCGGGAAACAACATTCCGTTCGAGAAACTTGATGCTAATACGCTACAATTCCTAGTCGCGGTAAAGGCTGACGAGGTGAAAAAGCTAGAATTCACGGTAGAGACTCGTTGGTGAGTCGGGAACAGTTTTTCCGCCTCCCCCGTTGAAGACGACTAGTGAATCGGCGATAATTTCCGAATATAGAGCTTGAGATTGATCATGAATAAACTGAAATACCTTGGCCTTGCGACGTTTCTTGCCGCGATAGTCGTCGGTTGTACTCCCACGGAAGAACCGAAGACCGAACCGGAAACTCCCGCGAAGACCACCGAGACCACCAGCATCGAGACGCCAGCCGCGAAGCCGGACCCTGCGGCTCCGAAGCCAACGGACACCACATCCGCTCCCGACCGAAAATCGGAGACGGCAGCCGCAACCAAGCCCGGCGAAGCGAAGCCCGACGCTGCCCCAGCGGCTAAGGATGAAGCCGCTGCTGCCGCGAGCCAGAAAGAGGTTGCCGATAGCAAAGCCTCCAGTGAAAAGGAAGCAGACATGGCGAAGGTTGAGGCACAAAGCGCTCAACCCTTGACCGCAAAGCCGGTTGATCCCGCCAAGCGCGGCATCGCGAACACGACCCCACCCGCAAAGCCAGTTCAAAAGGACCCACCAAACGTCAACAAGGCCGCCCAAAAAGCAGACTTCGTGGGTAAGTGGAAGCGCTTCATGGACGCGGAAAACCGCGCCAAGCACGCGAAGTTCGCCGCTATGCTGAAAAAGCGAGGTAAGCCCGTATTCCCAACGGACAACTACATTACAGTGGGCGCCGACGGCACTTTCACCTGGGACGACAACGCAACTGCGACCGGTCGCAAAGTTACTGGCACCTGGACCATGGCTTCCGGCAAGGCGGTGTTCACCGTCAAGACAGTCAACGGCAAAGCCCCAGATAAAGATGATTCAAAGTCTTTTGACGCGTCGGTGGCTAAGGGTGCGAAGACCCTATTCCGACAAAACAGCGAGCGAGCCCGTTACGATCGCGTCTGATCTTACCGCCAGCTTCAAGTCCCCGCAACCTTGCTAGGTTTCGGGGATTTGCGCTTTATCCGCTACTGGATTTGGCTGAATTGACGTGAAATCACTTCTGTTGGGCCCTAATTTGCCGTATTCTTAGCGTAGTTGTGCGGCAGTGTTGCGCAGCTAGCCATTTTGTTCACAGAGGAACCCCATGCAACCCATGACACGACTCACGACAGCGCTGGTGCTGTCAGGCATTTCAGCGAGCATTGCCTACTCGCAAACGACTATCACTCCGGAAGTCCTACTTTACGACGGGTTCGAATCCGGAACACTTGCGAGCTGGCCATTTACCACGGCAAGCACATCTACTAACGGGATAGCGTCGATCGCTCCAGTTGTGGTCAGCACCGGCGGCAGCGACCCGGTTTACAAGGGCACAAAGTCCGTCAAGCACATTGCTCGAGACAGCACGTTGCCGGCGACTGATCCGTTGCGACTCCCGCGCATCAGCTATGCCGCCAATTTGTCGCGAGAACAGACGAACGACGAAACCATCCTGTTCAGCTACTACTACTACGACCAGTACGGAATTTCGGGCGTGGCAACCACGGGAACGGACAGCATCTTCAATCAGCGTTACTGGATGGCGCTTCGCGACAGTGACGGTGTAAACCCCTTTAACGCGATCAATCAGATCGCTGCGCTGGGCACCTTCAACTCCGCCAATACGGCGTTCGGAACTGGATTCGTGGGAAACAACTGGTTTGGCGCGGCTCCGGCCGGACAGTCTTTGGGTAACCACTACGCAGGCCGAATTTTCTCGGTCATCGCCGGAAACGGTCTCCTCACGGTAGCGGCAACTTCCGCCGCAACAACCAGCCCAGCGGTGGGTAACTCTGCTCCGAGTTGGATGTTCTTCGGGATGGGCCCGAACTTCCGCCGCGCTAGTGGTTGGCGCAAGATGTCGATTGCATATAACGTTCGCAGATCAGAGTTTTTCGTTGATAGCGCGCTCTATGGCGCTTGGAACATGAACCCGTTAGCCCTACCCGCTCAGCGACGAATCGACAGCGTGATCTTGAATCCTTCGCTGGAAACGCCGGCGCAACATGTGTGGGTGGACGAAGTCAGCGTCCGAGCTTATCCTGTCGGTTCGCTCCAAATCTTGCCAAAGCTTGGCGATATCGTCAACCCAGCCGGAGTGACGACAGTTCCGTTCGCGGTGAGTCTAACTCCTACCGGCGGCAACACCAATAGCGCCGTTTCGACGTTTACGGTGAGCGCGACCGCCGACGGCGAAATCAATCTCCAAATGCCCGCGGACGTTCGCGGAACTTATGATCTGTTCATCGACGGCGGTTCGTGGCTGAAGAAGAAGGTCGCGATCGACCTCACCGATCACGGCTCCTTCGAGGTCGCCGCAAACATGCAGAACGGTGACGTGGACGGCTCCGGCGAAGTGGACGCGGCGGACATTGATCTTGTCATCTCCAACTTCGGCCAGACGGGCGTTGGACCAACCAGTGGTGACGTCGATCTCTCCGATGAAGTGGACGCGGCGGACATTGACATTGTTATCGCTAACTTCGGTGGCGTAGACAACTAAACCACGTACGAAATGAGCCCCGCGCCATATGGTGCGGGGCTCTCAGAATTTCTATGGCCCGGACGAAGGGACTCGAACCCCCAACCCTCAGTTCCGAAGACTGATGCTCTATCCATTGAGCTACGTCCGGTCGTGGTGAGGATGATACCCGAACCCGATTCGAAGGCACAAATCGAGTAAGTTCAATTGAACTTGCAATTTAAGCGAAACTTTTGGGCGTCCTGAGCCCATAATACTAGTAGGGGAACATGAAAGGGAAAAAGCTGGTCTATATGGCCCTTTTGACCTGCGCTTTGCCAATGATCGGCGTTGCACAGGAGCCTGCCCCTGCCCCAACGACACCCCCTCTTGAAAGCGATGCCCCAGTCGGCGGCAAATCGGCACTTGATTTCATTCGAATCGACACCGCTTCCCCCAGCATTCCCCTGCGCAACCCTGGTGTCATTCGAAACAGCGAGTTGGTTGACCTTGACGGGCGCATTCTAAAACGCGGAACAGACTACACGCTCGATTACCCAAGCGGGATGCTCCTGTTGATGACGTCCATCAAGCCCGGACAAACCTTACGGGTGAGCTACCGCCACGATCCGGCTGAAGCCAAAACCGGCGGGCAAAAGTTTGGTCAAGGCTGGAACGCCTTGAAGCTCAGCTTTGGCCAAGGCACCACGGTGATGATGGGTCTCGGCATGGCGGAGCGAGGTTCCGACGGCTCGGTCATGCGATCTGACCTCTACGCCATGCGCAACAGCTTCGGCCTCGCGCCCGGCTCCGGACTGAAGATGAACGGGATGTTTGCCTACAGCAGCCGTCAGTCCATCCGCTCGCAGTCCCTCATGGGTGATGGGGGGGCGGAAACAGGATCCTCGCAAGCAGGTACCGCGATCGTTCAAGAGTTGGGCGGCAAGATCGCCGGCGGAGACATCAGCCTCCAGTACCAGTCCATCGATCGAAATTTCACCGGATTCGCCGCGTTTGCGGAGAGCGGCTACTCCCAACAGAGTATTGACCAACTAACCAAAGAGCGCGGACTCAAGCGAATTGGCCTAAGCATGCAGGGCATTCAAGCCGGATCGCTCAAGCTCAGCCAAAACTATCAGGTCGTCGGCGAGAAAGGCAACTCCATCCGCACCCAATCGTTTGGCGTACAAGGCAAAGGCTGGGCACTTAATTTTGATGGTCGCAAAGTAGACCAAGGGTTCACCCGATTCCGCGATCTGCGCGAGACTGACCGCGAACTACTGCAACGAGAAGCGGGCCTAGAGACTCAGCAAGTTGGCTTTCAATATGACCAACGCGGCACCAAGTTCAACGCCAGCCAGTTCGGCGTAAACGACGCTTCCGATAGGGGAGTGATGCGCACCCAATTCGGCCTCGAAACGGGAATGGTCAAGCTTGGTTACCGAACACAGAGCGTGGACGCTGGCTTCAACCGCTTCCAAGGAGTGCGTCAAAGCGACGCCGGACAACTTGCTCGCGAACAAGGCATTTCTCGTCGCGCGCTGACTCTAGATTTCAAATCCACGTCCAAGGGCATCCCTTCGATCAAGTTCAATTCCAGCTCAATGGCCGGAGAAGCCGGAGAGTTCGAAGTGCTCAACCTGTCGCTCACCGGAAGCAACTGGACGTACGATCGCTCCGCCTTTTCGAATGACGCTGGTTTTGATGGCCCCGGGCGCCAGTCTGAAGGCGAAATGAACGAGAACATCGCCCGGATCGCCGCGATGTACGAACCGACCGGAGTGCAAACTCGACCAGAAGATCGCCAGTGGTTCGGTCGTAACACCGGCATTAGCCGCTCTTCTCAGCGCATCACATTTTCTCCCGGTCGCGGGATCGGCTTCTCCGCCTCCGACATGCTGATTGGCGGGGCCAACGGCACCGGTCGACTCACCTCCTTTGCGATCTCTGCGCCAACCACCAAGTTTTCTTACCGTCACCAGTCGCTGGGCGAGAATCTCGTCGAAGTCAGCTCGCTGATGGGTTTTGAGCGCGAGCGTCTCGGCTCGCTAGTAGGTCTTAGCAAGACGGATATGGCGTTCTCGACCAAGTTCGGCAAGGCTGGGACCGTTGAGGCCAGCCAAATGTCCGCCCAACTTGGCGACAACGAAGCCAGCCGACGTAGCTTCAGAATCAACGATCCGAAGCTTCAGATCAGCTACGTTGAGCGTAGCGTAGACCCCCAGTTCTTTAACGTCACGCAATTGGTAGACCCCGAGCGCGAGATGCTGGGTCAGATGATCGGCCAAGAGCAGCGCCAACTCTTGGTGAACGTGATGCTCATGCGCGGTCTGAACGTGCGCATGAACATGGTCGAGGCTCAGAACGATTCACTCGCCCAAAAGCGCTCCGTGGCCGAGTCCCTCCTTGCCTGGGATCTGGATAAGGACACCAAGCTTCAGTGGTATCGCTACTCTAACCAGTGGACCGACCCTGGCACGATGCTTTTGGATCAGTCCATAGACCGGCTTTTGGTCTCGCGAAACTTCACCGGCCTCGGTGCGGTCAGCTTTGAACGAGAAATGATCGAGAATGGTGGCGAAACTACCGACGCGCCAGACAGCACGAGAAATTCTTTCACCGCCGAAGCGCAGCTTAACGACAAGACTAGCCTACGCACGGAGCAGAGTCGCACCGAGTATTCGGACGGAAACCGAGAAACGGTGAGCGCGCACACGGTCAGCACGGGCTTAATCAAGAACGCGGGGGTCAGCGTCACCGATGTCAACATCCAGCGAACTGGCGATCGCCCCAATGAGCGGCGACGAAACTACGGCTTCTGGGTCAATCTGGGCGGCGGAGTCAAGTTCACCTACGGCTACGCACGCGAACTGGGTCAAAACGGCACCCTAAATTCGACGATGAGCCTCACCGGCGGCGAAGTCGGCGGATTAGCCTTTGGCGGAGCGAACTACCAGCACCAGCGATGGGACGATCAGCGCGATAAATCCACTGGCAATTTCAAGATCGGAACGTCGAAGCCAGTTCAACTCGGCTTCCTCAAGGACTTCCGATTCAATGTCGGCACCGATACGGTTCGCGACTACAACGCCTGGCAACGAGACAGCCAGATCGGCTCCATGGGCGGCCGAATTGGAGACCTCCAGCTCGGATTTGACTACACCAGCCAAATTCATCAGAGCGGTCAGCGTGCCGTTGATCGTAGTTTCCGAGTTGCAACCAGCAACGACCCTAAGCGAAAACTCGCCATCGATGCGATGATCAAGCTTCGAACGATGCCGTTCGATCAGCAGTACATGATCCGAAACGTAAGTTTGACGGGCCGCTTTATTCGAGGATTCGACCTCACCTACCAAACTCAGACGTATCCAGAACAGCAGCGCGGAGACGCCTTGCTGGGATCGGTCGTGCAACCGATTCGCACCGTGGCGTGGAAGCTCAACCAGAACAACCAAACCAGCAATACGCGATTTGGGTTCAACTGGGAGGAGCGCATTAACGAGCAAACTCGTCAGATGAGCCGCATCGCTTCGGTGAGCATGACCCTAAACGCTAAGAACCCTTCCCCACTTCGACTATCCTACGGGCTGGAGCAAGGGGACCAAGCTGGCATCCGCCGGACCATGCACCGTTACGCCGTCGAGTTCAGCCAGCGCCCTGGCCCGAACCAGATGTTCAACTTTAGCGCGGGCAACGTGAGCTGGCAGCGACTGCGAGACACGAACCTACGAAAAGACAACTGGACATTCCGAATGGAATATCAGTTGCGCTTCTAAGGCGTTCCGGTTTGACCGAAATTGGCAACGGTAATGTCAATGTCGGCGGCATCCACTTCACCCGACCCGTCAAGGTCGCCGAGCGTGGCGAGCGTCGTGGTCGCACCAAAATTCGCAATGACCAGATCAATGTCGGCCGCGTCCACTTCGCCACTGAGGTCTGGATCGCCGTTAGGGAGCAACGTCAGCAAATTTCCCGGTGAAGTGTTGGTGATGTTCACGTTCGTCAAAACTCGCGAACAGAAGCCAGGGATCGAGATGCGGATATCTGTAAGTCCACGTCGAGGAGTCACGAAGGAGAAGCCTCGATCGATCGCGAGGGGTACGGTGAAAGTCTCTAGTACAGATTGGCTACCAGGAGCCCGAAGTTCGATGGTCGCCGTGCGCAACGTCGCCGCACCAACGAAGTCACCCAGATTGATTTTGCCCGCAACGCGCCCAGCTTGCCAAGCGGTGCTGTTGATCCAGGCTAGTGCAGTGGAGACCTTAGAGAATACAGAGATATCACCGTAGTCACCGACAGTTCCGTTGCCAGACTGATCACCCAGCGCCGAGCACACGCCGACGATCTGCTCGGCCCCGCCCACAAGAATCGTGGCCGGACCACCGCTGTCCCCGTAAATCAAGTTCCCCTCGCGCGCGGTTGGTGCCGCGATGGAACCCAGGAAACTCAACGAATTGCTCGTACTGGTTGGATTGTCGAAGTCGGTGAGGATGACGTTGGGCAACGTTGGATCGAGGTCCACTCGATTGCTCATATTGCGGATCGGCCACGAGGCTGGAATTGGGCTCCACGGGAATGCGAACTGCGTACCGTTCCCGAGTCCAGTGCCGCCAACGCTGATCACCGAGATAGCCGCGTTTGCGGCGACGGTGCTCGAGTGGATGGGCATCGGAGCAAGGTCAGTCACTCGTCGGTCAAGTCGAGCAACGGAAAAATCAAGCCCGCCCAGAGCATTTGGAGAACTGAAACTCCATGAGGGGTGCGGAGTCCAACTCACGATCGTGTAAGTCTGGCCGCCAATCTTGGCTGTGTGAGTGCCAGAGCGGTAGCAATGCCCCGCAGAGAGTAAAAACTGGTCGCTGATCAGTGCCGCGCTCGTGGTGAGAGCGGTGTCTCCGGTGTACTGAACCCACGCTATTGGGAAGTTTGCCCCGGCGGCCTGATAGACGGAATCGGCTACATTGACGAGACGCGTTACCGCTTGAGCAGACGCGCAAAGCACAACCGCCGACAAAGATAAGAGAGGGATTCGCATGGAGCTTCCCTATTATACGAAAGGAATGTGCCAAACCCAAGCATCGAGGCTTGAACTTTTGCGAGGATTACGCGGGAATGGCGCGCTCGAGAGGACTCGAACCTCCGACCCCCAGCTCCGCAAGCTGATGCTCTATCCACTGAGCTACGAGCGCACTCGAATTCGGAAGGATACCTCGAATTCGAGTGCGACAGATCAATGAACCCGGACTAGGAACCGTATTGTCCGAGGTTTGTCTGCACGATGGATTGATCTGCAGAATCGACCAATTCGTCGCCGTTGACGTCAGCGTCAAGCACCCCGGCCGCGCCCAAATTGCTGTTTACCAAGTTGAGATCCAGCCAGTCCACCCGGTTGTCCCGGTTGACGTCACCGCCAACCAAAGCCACGTTCAGAGTTGGCATCAATCCGGACTGGAAGTTGACCCCGGTGAAAGTTTTCGAGAGCCATCCGTCAACCCGAACGCGGACGTTCACCAAGCCCCGATGAGCGCTCCGCACGGAGAATCCGCCGTGCGGCGTCAGGCCTCCTTGCGCCGTTTGCAGCGTCGAGCCGTCAGAGGGATTTACGACCTCGACGGTGGCGGTCTCCTCGCTTGCCGAAGCAGCCCAGTCTCCCAACGCCACTGAAAGTGCCAGACGGCCATTTGAAAACCCTGCTTGCTCGATGAACGCGCTTTGCTTGAATAGCCGCACGAAGACTGAGCTTGCCCCATAATTCGCTCCGCTTCGACTTACCGCAACCCCTGCCATTTTCCACTCCCCCGCGTCAAACACAAAGATGCCTCCGCCGCTATCCCCTGGCACCAGGTGAGATTCGTGCTCAGTGGCGTTTCGCCCCGGGCGGTCGAAAGAAGTCTTCATCAGCGTGTTTGAAACCGACGAGAGCTTGTTGGTACCCGTAAGCGGTTGCCAATTCCACTGTAGCGGCATCCCTTGGGGCCCAGATCCTCCGCAACCGCTGATTGTTACCGCAACACCAGATCGAAGCGTCCGCGTGAAAACCTCGGCTGGCTCCACATTCGTGACCCGCTCCACCAATCTCCCAATCGCCAAATCGTCGTTGCCCCCTGCCCGGCGATACTTGGAGTGCAATCGCCAATCGCTGGTCTCATATGTGCGCCCCCCAATGGTAAACGTGGCCGTTGCGCCATACGGCGGAATCTGGTGACCGGCCGTGATGATCACGTCGTCACCGATAAGAACGGCGGTGCCACGGTCGTTCCGCGTGCCGCTGTACTGCATGTATCCTACCGGTCGGGCGGCCCCGGTCTCGCTGTCTGGACTACGTGTGATTCCCCGATCTCCGCGCCACACGATGGGCTGTCCGGCGACCCCCATTGCCAACCCTACAAGAATCAATCCCCACTTCGATTTCATTGCTCAATCCCCCGCCGACTGGGCCGGCTAGATTGCTTATTCCCGAGCGATATCACCGGGACCAACGAAACCCGCAATCCGCACAGGGCCGATCTGGCATGACTGCTAGCCGAAAAAATACTTGCCCGTAGTCTTGCTAGCCCTCAAAAAAACAGGAGGGACGCCGACAATACCAATAGGCCCGAAATACGCCCTATGACTTCGTTGCAAAAAATCCTGCGGCATACCGATCTCTTGCTGGGCGCCGGCCTTCTGGTGGTCGTGGCGATGCTCATTCTGCCGCTGCCAGCGTGGTTCCTCGATTTCGGCCTTTGTATCGCGATTGCCAGCTCGGTCCTCATCCTTTTGAGTTCTGTGAATGTCGAAGAGCCAATGCGGTTCAGCATCTTCCCGTCGCTACTGCTGGTCACCACCCTCTTTCGACTCGCCCTCAGCATCGCCGCCACCAAATTGATCCTAGGCAAAGGCGAAGGTGGTCACGTCATTCAAACCTTCGGCAACTTCGTCATGGGCGGCGACTTCGTGGTCGGCTTCGTGGCGTTTATGATTTTGATGATCGTGCAGTTCATGGTCATCACAAACGGTGCGGGACGAGTATCCGAAGTCGTTGCTCGCTTTACCCTGGACGCCATGCCGGGTAAGCAAATGGCAATTGACGCCGATTTGGCAGCAGGCCTCATTGACGAAGACGGTGCCCGAACTCGCCGAAAAGAAGTCAAGCAGGAAGCCGACTTTTACGGCTCCATGGACGGTGCGAGCAAGTTCGTGAAGGGCGACGCGGTGGCATCCATCCTGATCATTGCCATCAACCTTCTTGGTGGCTTCGCAGTCGGGTTTTTCAGAGGCGAGGGAGACGCCATCCAAATTCTCCAAAAGTACGCCCTCCTTTCAGTGGGCGAAGGCCTCGTATCCCAGATTCCCGCCTTGCTCATCTCCACCGCCAGCGGTTTGCTCGTCACCCGTTCTGGCCAAGAGCGCGGCATGGGTGGCGAAGTATTCAGCCAACTCGCCGGTCAAGAGAAGGCGATCATGGCGAGCGGAGTCTTTCTGTGCCTCTTCGGGTTTGTCCCTGGCTTCCCCACTTTGATTTTCATTGGCGTTGGCGGCGGACTCGTCGCGATGTCCAGATACATTGGCAAGAACGGCGACGCGATGGCTAAGGCCCTCGCCATCAAGCCCAAGAATAAGCCATCCGAGGCTGGTCCCGCCATGCCGACCGGGCCGGCTCCGCACACTCCAGAAGCCGTCATGCCCCTACTTAGCGTTGACCCGCTTGAGATTGAGATCGGATACGGCATTACGAAGCTCGCGGATACCAAAGCCGGGGGCGACTTGCCTGAGCGCATCACCGCGACTCGACGCCAGATCGCGATCGACCTTGGCTACATCATGCCTAGCGTCCGCATCCGCGACGCCATCACCCTGGGCCCTAATGCATACGTGATCAAGGTGCGAGGCGAAGAAGTCTCACGCTCCGAAGTCGAACCCGACCTGCTTCTGGCGATCAACTCTGGCGCAGTCACTCAGCCCATCCCGGGTCAGATGACCAAAGAGCCGGTCTTTGGCCTTGATGCACTATGGATTGAACCCTCGGTGCGTGACATCGCCGAGCGGAGTGGATACACCGTCATCGAACCAAGCGCGATGATCAGCACCCACTTGAGCGAGATCGTCAAGTCGTTTGCCGCAGAACTCCTGAGCCGCCAAGAGGTCCAACAGATTATTGAGAACGCCAAGCTCGTCAACAGCGCGGTGGTCGAAGAGTTGGTGCCGCACATCGTCCAGATCGGTGACATCCAGAAGGTCCTCCAGCATCTCCTGCGAGAGCGTGTGCCCATTCGAGATATGGTCACCGTGCTTGAAACGATGGCCGACTACGCTGGCCGAGTCAAGGATCCCGAGCAACTGGGCGAACTCGTGAGATCAGCGATCAGCCGTACTATCACGCGCCAATACCTGGACCACGAAAACAAACTGTACTGCATCACGATTGACCCGCCGCTCGAGCGACGGCTTTCTGAAAGCATCCAAATCACCGCCGGTGGCGCGGTTTTGGCAACCGACCCCCAGTTTCAGCAAGTGTTCATCAAGGACATCCGCGAACAGAGCGAAAACGCCATGGCGCAGGGGTTGCAAGCCGTTGTGCTTTGCTCAGCGACGCTGCGATTGCCGCTGCGCAGATTGCTTGAAAGGTACATCCCCCAGCTCCATGTGCTTTCGTACAACGAGGTCTCGGCCCGGGCTGAAGTGGAGTTTGTCGGACAGGTTCGTAGCGAAGCCGCTTAACCCGCCCCAGGTACAATGACCGTATGCCCTGGCCTCGAATTCTCGTCGGATTGTACGGACTTTTCAACATCGCGGTCGGGATTGAGGCCTTCTCCAAGAAAGGTAGCTTGCCCTCCCTGATGGGGGGAGCGACCATCGGGATCCTGCTCCTCGTCTGCTATTGGATCATCCCGAGCAAACCCCGCGTCGGCTACATCGGGGCGACCGTACTCTGCCTCGCGATCATGGGCCAATTCGGTCGCAAGTTATCCGTGTTATGGCCTAACCAGATTTTGTTCGGAATCGCACTCGTCGTGATGCTACTTCTACTTGCCGCGCACTTCATGTCCAAGAAAGCGGCCTAAGCCTGCATCGCCTCCGGCGATAGCGGCGTGGTTTGCTCGCGCGCCGCGATGGTCAACGCGCCGAGGATCAGCACCGTCCCGGTCAACAGGTTGAACGTCAACGGCTCGCCTCTGAACCAAAACGCCAGCAACACCCCAATCGGGGCTTGTAGCCCAAGCGAGACCACCATCAGCGAGATTGGCGCCTTCTCCGCGTAGCGGTACCACATCCCAAAACAGAACAGGCCCGCAACAACGACCAAGTAGCCAAGCGACAAAATGGTCCACCCCGTCGGCGCAGCCCAAACCAGGTTCATTTTCGTCGGCAGCACTATTGGCAGGACTGCACAACTCACAGCCGCTCCAATGACTTCAAACGCTAGAGTCCCCGGCCCGCTGCTGTCACGGATGATCTTGATCGCCAGAACCATGGCGAGGGTTTCCGTGATAACCCCGATGAGATACAGCAGACTCCCCCAAGTCGACGCCGACGAGAAATCGGGGGCCGCGAATCCCATGCTGACCACGTAGCTACCCACCGCACCAACCGCGATCGCGAGCCATCGCCGCCCGCTCACCCGTTCACTCAGAATCAAAAACGCCAACAATCCGGTCCAGAGTGGGCCGGTCGTGTTCAGCACCATCGTGACCCCGGTATTGCTGCTCTCCAACCCCACGTAATACATCGCGTGGGCAGGAGCAAAGAGAAAGAATCCGATCAGCAAAGCGTAGACACGTTGCCTTCCCTCTGGATACTTTACGCTCAGTGCACTGCGCACGGGACGAAACGCTAGTCCCACCCATGCGCACAGGCAGAACAACACCCAGCGAGTGAGAAGAATTGCCCCCGAGCTCATCGTCTCCTGCGCGGAGCTGACCGCCAAGTTGACCGGACCCCAAAGCACATTGAGGCCAACCAGAATGAGCAGAAGGCGGCTAGAGGAGATCAATTAGGACCGGAGGAAGGGCATCTCGACCACGGTCGCGCGCACCCCTTCAACCTCTACGATGGTACCGGGCACCGCGACGTCCTTGCGAAGCGTTGCCGCCCCGATGAACCCATACGCAGGACTGCGCTCGGCCCTCGTGATGGCTCCGCCAATCGTAAACTCGTAGTCCGAGTGCAAGCCGACCCACGATTTACTGGGGCCGCCCCGACTGTAAATCCGATGAAGAATCTCCTGCCCTGTAAAGCACCCCTTCTGGTAGCTCACGTGAGATTGGTCGAAGGCCGGCCCGAGTTCAGGCGGCAAACTCCGCGGCTGTGTGTCAACGCCTTCGATCGGGATCCCAGCTTCCAGTTGGGCCACCGCGAAGGCACGCTCCTCGATCATCGGTAGTTCGCCAGGATCACCAAAGCAGTCAAACCCGCCGCGCCCCGTCCGGTCGTGCAGAAAACCGTCGCCCTGAACAGCACCCCGGCCCTGCACCGTGTAAAGTGGCTCCCCACTCGGGTCTCCCACAACCTCCTCCAAAATCACGTTCGACTGGATTCGCGCCACCATCGCCGCTACTCCGCTCTGACTCGAAATCAGCAGGTAACGATCCCCCACTTCATAAAGCCGCCCAATCGCTTCGATCTGCCCGCTAGGGCTGCAGAGGCAAAACGGCAAGGGCGAGCTTGAGCTCAGCAAGCGAATATCATTGGTGATCTGCCCTTGAAGCCAACTTGCGCGGTCTGCTCCACTAATCCACAGCCCCACGTCGTCCAGACGTCGAGCCCCAAAACCCGACTCCAACGCGGCAAATGAAGCATCAAAATCAAGGTTTGGCATTCGTCTTCATAATACGCCCATGACGTCCAACCCCTTTCCGATCGCGAGGCGCATCTGATGGGCATCTTGATCCCCCTGATCGTCTTCGGAATCGGTTACGGGGCCGTGGCCAAAGAAGTACGCGTGTTTGAGCGCCGAGCCAGCGAAGACATCCTCGCCCAACTCCAGGGTCCAGACCGAAAGGTCACGGTCAAAACGCAGATCAATTACCCGTTCGGTCTGTTCTTCGCCGATCTCAAAAGCGCAACCATCTCCGCCGAGCACTTCAGCACCGACGGCCTCCCTCTATTCACGGACCCCGGCCTCCCCAAAACCGGAATCGTCCGCGAGTTGAAAATAAATCTGAACGACTTCCGCCTGCGGGGCCTGCGCATCGAAAGCCTGAACTCTGTCATCCCCGATTGCCGCTTCGACCGGGACCTGGCCCTAAAGCGAAAGCAAATCCGCCTCTCGAAGAGTGGGCTCGGTGATGGAGTCGTCACCATCTTGGAGCAGGACCTCGCCGAGTTCATCCCAAAGAAGGTGCGCGAGATCAAGCGGTGCGTGGTCAAGCTGGATCGGGGCAAAATTTGGGTCGAGGGTTACGGTGAATTCCTCATCGCCAAAACCGAGTTCCTAGTCGTCGCCGATCTGGAAATCGACGCGGGCTTTCGATTAAATCTCGCCAATGCACGCGTGGTCTTCGGCTGGCAGAAAGCAGATGAGATGTCGAAGAAAGTGTTGCTCGACGCGATGAATCCGGTAGTGGATTTGCAGAAGGATTTGGGGCTATTGGACGCGTTCTCAATCACCTCCGTCGATTTGAACGGCGGCAAGCTCGTCGCCAAAGGCAAAACCAAAATCCCCGACCGCCCTTAGCCCCTCCAGAACCGGTACTTCAGCAAGGTCCAAAATGCGATCGGTGCATCGGTCCAACGGATCTTCTTCCCTGCCAGCTTGTTCCGAGGCACGTAGTCAATCGGCACTTCCAAGATCTTCTCACCCAGCCGCGAGATCTTCGCCGTCACCTCCGGGCAGAACTCAAACCCCGTGCATTGCAGGTCGAGGGAGCGCAGAAGATCGGTCGAAACCGCCTTGTAACATGTGGCCTCATCCGTAATGCACTGACCAAACAGAAACCGCACCGCCCACGCGAGCATTCGGTTGACGATCTTATTCGGCAAGGCCATCCCCGGCGGGAGTCCCTTCGAAAATCGAGTCCCATAAACCACCCGCGAGGAACCTTCCATCAAAGGCGTCAGCAGAAGCGGCAACTGCTCCGGGAAGTACTCTAGGTCCGCGTCTTGGATCACCACGAACCGCCCGGTCGCCACCGCCAGTCCGTTCCGAATTGCCATCCCTTTCCCGCTCTTTTGAGGATTGGTCACGATCTTGATTCGGTCGGCGTACTCAGCCAGAATCGCCCCCGTCCCGTCGGTGCTGCCGTCATTGATGACCACTATCTCCGATTTCAAAGGCACCGCCAACAGCCGAACAATGACCTCCCGAATCGTGTTCTGCTCGTTCAAAGCAGGCACCAAGATGGACACATCGGGCACGGAGGATTCGGACATGCGCTTCCCAGATGATACGACCTAGCCGCCACCCGGTGCCGCGAGCCATAATGGTCCATGGTTGAACTGATGCTGAAACCGCTGATTACCTCCGAGCAGATCGAAGTGCGCACGCGTGAAATCGCCGATCAGATCAAGCGCGACTTTGGCGACGAGCCGATCATTTTGGTCGGCGTTCTCAAGGGCTCATTCCTGTTCGTGGCCGACCTTTGCCGCCATCTCGGCGAGAACGTCCGCGTGGACTTTGTCCAAACATCCAGCTACGGCAACGAAAAGTCCAGCAGCGGCGTGGTGCAGATCCGAAAAGACCTCGACGTGAACATCGAGGGCCAAAACGTGCTGATCGTCGAAGACATCATTGATACCGGCCTAACCCTCAGCCACCTCGTTCAGCTTTGGCAGACCCGCCGTCCGAAGAGCCTGCGGGTAGTCACGTTGCTCAGCAAACCTGAAGCCAGAAAGCACGTGATGAACGTAGATTACGTTGGATTCGAGATTCCGAACAAGTTTGTGGTAGGATATGGTCTCGACCACGGGGAACGATATCGAAATCTCCCCTACATCGCCGAGCTGATCGACGAGACAGCGGTCGTTTGAACTCAAGATCACCCATTCCGCGAGAACTTCCGCTGGAATAGCACGTCTCAAATCCCATAAGGGGCTCGGTTCAAGACTCCAGAACTTCTCTCCGGAGAAGGGATTTTCCACAGGATCACAAGCGCATGACGCACACATTCCGCCCTCGGAAGACCGAAGGCAACAAAAATAATCAGAACCGACAGCGGGGCCGACGCAAGGAAGGCATGCCGCAAACCGACCCCGTTGATCTCGAGCAATTACCGGAGATTGACTTCAACCATTTCGACAAGATGTCCGCCGTCGAACTGGCCAAGGAGTGCAAGAAGCAAAAGATCGACACCGACCTACAGCGCAGCGTCGTCATCGAGCAGCTTCTTGAGCGCGCGAACCCGGACCAGGTTTACGGATTCGGCATCCTTGAAATGCTCAACGACGGCTGGGGCTTCATGCGCCGCGACAATTATCAGCCGTCCGGCCAAGACATTTACGTCAGCCAAACGCAAATCAAGAAAGCCTTCTTGAAGCAGGGCGACAGCGTATACGGCCTAGTCCGTACCCCCAAAGAAGGCGAAAAGTACCGTGGCCTTCTCCGCGTTGAAAGCGTCAACGGCTTCGGAACCGCTTCGCCGGAGCTCCAAACCCGCCGCGAATTCGACAAACTCACCCCCCTCTTCCCCGAAGAGCGCATCTGCATGGAGACCTCCTCGGAGAACATCTGCGGACGCATCATCGACCTCATCGCGCCCATCGGCAAAGGCTCACGCGGTCTCATCGTCGCTCCGCCCAAGGCCGGTAAGACTACGATCGTGAAGCAGATCGCTCATGCGGTCGCCGTCAATCACCCGGAAATGGTGCTCATGGTTCTCCTCGTGGACGAGCGGCCGGAAGAAGTCACCGATATGAAGCGGTTCGTGAAGGGGCAGGTCATCAGCTCCACCTTCGACGAACCCGCCGAGAACCACATGCGCGTCACCGAGCTTTGCCTCGATCAAGCCAAGCGCATGGTCGAAGCCGGCAAGGACGTCGTGATCCTGCTCGACAGCATCACCCGCCTCTCCCGCGCCAGCAACCTCACGATCAACCCCTCCGGGCGCACGCTCAGCGGTGGTCTCGACCCTGCCGCGCTCTATCGCCCACGCCGGTTCTTTGGCGCGGCGCGAAACATCGAAGAAGGCGGCTCGCTCACGATCATCGCCACCGCACTCGTGGAAACGGGGTCCAAGATGGACGAGTCCATTTTCGAAGAATTCAAAGGCACCGGCAACATGGAAATCGTGCTCGACCGCGAGCTCGCCGAGCGCCGCATCTGGCCCGCGATTGACGTCAAGCGATCCAGCACCCGCCACGAAGAAAAGCTGTTCGATAAGGGCGCTTTCGAGGGCGTGGTCCAGCTCCATCGCCTGCTTGCCAATCAAGACAAGAGCCACGAAGCCACCGACTCGCTCATCAAGCTCCTCAAGCGCACGCCCACCAACGCGGTGTTCCTTGAAGGCATTGTTTCGAAGTTGAAGGCTTAAGAGACGGCGGGCGGCAGCCCGCCAACCTAGCCCCAACCCCTGGTCCGGAACCCCAACGGGGTGGCATATCTTAGCGAAGGACGAAGTCCTGGTAAAAGACCACCAATAACCCGAGTCCTGAAAGGACGGCGTAGCAAACCCCCGACCGATGCTACGCCGTCCCTTTGGGACTCTTTGGAAGGGACGGCCCCTACCCAGGGCTTTGCCCTTCGCTAAGATATGCCACCCCTTCGGGGTTCGGCGGTCTACCCGGCACCAAGCGCGTCGTTCAGATTAGACTTGACCTATGCGGCGCAGCCTACAACCGCGATCAAAATATATTGCCGCACTTGCCTTCCTTCAACGGTTGTTGCTGCGGGCCATCGGTGCGCATTAGAGCAGGTGCTTCGGCGTCGCTATCGCAGAACGCTCAGAGCGCTATCTTTTGCTGCTCAATCGGGACGAGGGTCATCTTACTTTTCGAATCGCGCTGGAAAACCTCCGAAAGGAATACGACTTGTTTTTGGAAGAGTCCGCCCTCGTGCCTGCCGGGCTTAACTTACAGCGTAAATTGGTTGAGCTCTCTGCGCGATACGAGATTGCAGATCGGCTGGTAAACAAGATGTTTGTTGAGGCACCAATCGCCAGGGTTTTTAATGCCGTCGTTGCCGAAGGGGCGAAACAGCAAGCTTCTCGAATCCGGATTGGCTTTGAGCCAAACCGACGAGGTCTGCCCGTTGAAAAGTTGACCGAGCAGAGCTGGTCAGAGTACATGTTGCTTCCCTATAACCTTGGGGAGGCATTTCGAGGCGTGATCGCGCGTGTTGAGGGGATTGGATACGCCGAACTTTACGCCTATATGAATCAACCTCCCGAGATGCCCACCTACGTGAGTTTTCACTGGAGTGACCAAGAGCATCTCGAAATAGGGCTGGGTCCGCTTCAAGATCGAGAAAAGCAAACTGACTGACGTCCGCTCGCCCGCCTTGATTCTCTCGTTGCGATGCCTGTGGATCACGGCCAGAGACAAGGACGAGCAGTTCGCCAGCTAAACCTCCTTGTTCGTGGACTAGGAGAGGGTGTTTTTCCACTAGATGAGGGTGTCTTGCAGGAATACAAGCTCTCCTAGGCAAAAGACAAGCTCTCCTAGTGGCTGAACAACCTCTCCGAGGCAAAATACAAGCTCTCCTAGTGGCTGAACAACCTCTCCGTGGCAACAAACAACCTCTCCTAGCGGATGAACAACCTCTCAGTGGCAAAAAAACAAGGTCTCCTTGGCAAAATACAAGGCGTCATAGCGGATGTTCGTGGTTTGGTCACCGTAGCGCGAAGTTGCCAGCCTTGCAACCATGGCCTTCAGACCTTCAAGAACATGGACATTCCGCCGAGTTCTTCGAAGCCTAAGCGCCGATACACGGGAAAGCCCATGTCTGAGGATTGCAGGACTCCGACGGTGTAGCCTTCCCGAGCCGCTCGCCGTAAAGGCTCAGCGGTGACGAGGGCGCCTAGCCCCTTTCCGCGCTCTTCTGGCAGCGTCGCAACGGTGTAGATTCCGGCAAGGCCGTCAACGCAATAAAGCATGGAAACTGCAACCATCTCGCTGCCCTTTCTTACTCCGTAGAATTTAAGGGCTGAGCCTCCGTGTTCTGCGCAGTTGGACGGGGCGAAGACACTCGCAAGGCCGTGAGGGATGGGATAGCCATCGACAACGGTTTGGACCCACCCGACTTCATCGGATGGGTGAATTTCTACAAACTCGTACCCGACGGGCACTGGCGTCTCGCAAAGCCTTTCAATATCCACAGCCATCACCGGCATTCTTGATGGACCTTGAAAACCACGATCTCCGAGAAGCGCGTTCGTCGTCTCGTTCGTTTCGGTCAAAAAGAGCACCGCTTTTGGCTCCTGCACCCCGTCAAGCTCCTTCAGCCCCGTCTCTACCGCCCCATGATCATCAGAATCCGAAACAAAAACAAAGTTGCCGAGTGGGTGTGGCTCACCCGTAATGAGGCGCAGAAATCGCGGGTCACCATGACTCTTCGTTTTGGGAATAAGATCGCCAAAGGTCTTCATCATGTGCTGGGAGATCGGCAAACCGGAGCGGATATCAGAGACGGACTTCATGCGGCGATGCTACCTAACCGTGGTGCTGTGCCGGGCCCGTATCACGAAGCTTCCTTCCGGTCGTCGCCGGTGATCAGGCGCGCGCCCTTTCTCCAGAAGATGTAGGACCACGCCCACTCGAGGAAGACCCGCAACTTGGTGTCGAAACCGATCAAGTAAATGATGTGGATGAAGAGCCACATCAGCCAAGCCAAGAAGCCAGAGAGTCGGGCGCGGCCGATTTCTGCCACCGCCGACTTGCGGCCGATGGTCGCCATATTGCCGCGATCTACGTACCGGAATGGCCCAGCCGACGCCCTTTGCGCGAGGGAGTTTTCGATGAGCGTGGCGACGTAGGTGCCTTGCTGCATCGCGGTTTGGCAGACCCCAGGGAGGGGCTTGCCGTTCTGATCCGGCAGGGTCATCGCGTCGCCGATGACATAAATGCGCTCATCATCCGGCAGAGTGCAGAAGGGGGTGACCTTGACTCGGCTTAGGCGGTCGGTCGCCTCGGGAGCGAGCCCGAGCCAGTCGGCGATCGGCGTGGCCTTGACCCCCGCCGCCCAGAGGATCGTGCCGACCTCCAGCGTCTCTTCGGTCGATGACGTGTGCCGGCAAAAGACTTGGCCAGGTTTGACGTCGGTCACCCGGGTGTCGAGCTTGACCTCGACGCCCATATCCTCCAGGCCCTTCTGAGCTGCTTTGGAAAGCGCAGGATCGAAGGCCTCCAATATTCGGCTGCTCCCTTCGACCAAAACCACACGCGTGTTCTCGGGATTAATCCTCCGGAAGTCACGCCGCAACGCCCTTCGGCCCAGCTCCGCGATGGCGCCGGAGAGTTCAACCCCGGTTGGCCCGCCGCCGATGATGGCAAAGGTGAGGAGCCGCTGCTGCTCGGCGGGCGACTCCGCCATCTCGGCCTTTTCAAAAGCCAGAAGAATCTGGCGGCGGATCCAGGTGGCGTCATCGAGCGACTTCAAACCGAATGCAATCTCGTGCCAATCATCGTGCCCGAAGTAGGAGTTCACCATGCCCGTGGCGAGGATCAAATAGTCGAACTGGAACCGGCGCGTGGCGGTAATCACCTCTCGCGACTCCCGATCGATCCCGATGACCTCGTCCAGGATCACCCGCGTGTTCCTTTGCCTTTTCAGCACGGACCGGATCGGATGGGCGATGTCGGCGGGCGACAATCCGGCCGTCGCGACTTGGTAGAGGAGCGGCTGGAAGAGGTGGTGGTTGGTGCGGTCGATCAAGACCACGTTCACCTGGCTTTTGCGGAGCGCTCGAGCGGCCCAAAGCCCGCCAAACCCCCCTCCGACGATAACGACTACCGGTGCAGACTGATTGGCCATAGTGAAGACCTTACCGAATCGTGGGGAAATTCTTGTGTCGGCGACTCGTCATCTCCGCGAAAGCGGGGACCCAGAGCGTTGCGCCCCCCACGCTGTTGTTTAGCTCGCCGAAGTCCTGGGTTCCCTCGTTCGAGGGAATGACGAATCATGATCTCGGACCCATAACCCCAACGGGGTTCCGGCCACGCCCACGAAGTCCGATTGATGCTCGGAGTGCTCCGATTGCTCCAATCGGCCCTTCCGAGTGACAATCGGAGCTCTCTGATAAGCAATCGGAGTTTAACGAGCATCAATCGGCTCTTCCGAGCAAAAATCGGACGGGTGCAAGCAACAATCGCTTGATTCGAGCACGCATCGGACGACTCTGATCAATAATCGGAGCACATTGATTAAGAATCGGAGGTATCCGAGAAGCAAACGGACCTCTACGAGTGACAATCGGAGCACCCCGAGAATCTGACTCTTACACGAAAACCGCCATGCGCCGTCCGTAACCCCATGCCGAACGCCGATCCCGCGGGCGGGTAGGATTTCCGCCATGAACCGAGTCCTCACTGCCGTCCTTTGCCTCGCTCTTGCCCTCACGGTCAGCGCCCGCACGGCCTCCGACGAGCCCATCGCCTTCGCGAACGCCATGAAGCTCACGAGCCTCAAGTTCGCGAAGGATAAAGACGGCGATTTCAAGACCGAAATCGTGTGGAAGAGCGAGAAGCGCAGCCAGCTCGTGTACGTGCGCGGCAAGGCGATGGAGCTCATGCCCGGCAGCGGCAGGATGCGGCAGGTTTGGTCGCAATGCTGGCGCGGGCGCACCGCCGACGCGGCCGTCATGAAGAAGCTCCTCCTCGCTCGCCCGAAGATCGGCGCATTTCAGCTCGCGTCTGACCTCAAGGGCGGCTTTGTCGCCTACCTCCGCATCGACCTCCCCGAGGATATCCGCCCGTCCACCCTCGACAACGCGATCGAGATCGTCGCCACGTTCGCCGACAACATCGAGAAGGATTTAATGGCGGGGAAGGACGACTTTTAAACGATCTGATTCGCCGAATCCACGAACACAAGACGGGGGACGTGGTGGTCGGCCTCCTCTTCGCTCATCGTGGCGTAGGCGAGGATGATGACTAGGTCACCGCGCTGCACGAGCCGGGCTGCCGCGCCGTTGAGGCAGATTTCGCCGGGCTTCCCTTCGATCACGTACGTGGTGAAGCGCTGGCCGTTGTTGATGTTGAGGACTTCGACGCGCTCGAATAGCCTGAGACCCGCCGCCTGAATCAGAACCGGATCGATGGAGATGGACCCCTCGTAATTGAGATCGGCGTCGGTCACCGTGGCGCGGTGGATTTTGCACTTGAGAAGAGTGATTTGCATGCTTTAGATTTCCAGGTGATTGAGCCGATAGACGAAATGGAGGCCCTTCAGGACCAAATCGGGGTGAACCGCATCAAAGAGGTCGGCGGACTCGAACAGGCCGGCAAAGCCGCCGGTGGCCAAGATCAACGGCTTAGAATCTGGCTCAAAGCACTCGGCGCTGAACCGGGTGATGAACTCTCGAATCTGACCGATCGTGCCGAAGTAAAGTCCAGATTGGATGCTCTCAACGGTCGAGCGCCCCAACACCTGTTCCGCGCTCACGCGGGCAATCTCCACCGTCGGGAGCTTTGCGGTTCGGGCTTCCAGGGCCTCCATCGAAATGCGCATCCCCGCGAGGATCACCCCGCCTAGATACTCGCCCTTCCGGTTGACCACCTCGATGGTCGTAGCCGTCCCAAAGTCAATGATGATGAGATCGCGACCAGGGTAGAGGTGGATGCCCGCGACCGCATCCGCGATGCGATCAGCCCCGACCTCCAGCGCATTGCCGTACTTGATTTTGAGGCCAGTTTTGACGCCGGGTTGAAGCAAGAATGGGTTCAACCCAAAGTACTTCTGGCACGCGCCCCGCATCGAATGGATGCCATCCGGCACCACGCTACAGATCGCGATATGCTTGATCGCGGCCGGGTCCGCATTGTTCTCCCGCAGCACCGACCTCAGAAAAATCCCCAGTTCGTCGCTCGAAGCTTGGACGTTCGAAGTCCTCCGGAACTGGAAGACGAGCGAGTCGCCGTCGAACAATCCCCCGTGGATCGTAGTGTTGCCGACATCAAGGGTAAGAATCATTGCGCCTCCATGAGGATGGTCTCGATCGCCCGGGCAAGTTCATCTTTGGTGGAAACCTCGGATGTGGTGCCCTTCGAAACGCGGACGATGCGGGCAGGGTGGCGGCTCTCTGAGATCTCGGCGAGGTCGTTTTCGATAATCACATCGGGCTTCGCTCGTTGCGCGAGACTGCTGATCGCAGCTTCACGTTCGGCGGGCGAAGAGTTGCTGGTGAGCTTGAACGCGACCACTTGGATTGACGGGTTCATCGACATAGAGCGGAGTTGGTCCACGAGTTTTGGGTTGGGCAGAAGGTGTACGGTTAGGCCCGAGGCGGAATCAATCTTCCCTTCGGAGGCGACCGTACGCCCGTCGGGGAGTTCGATGCGATCCAACTTGTAGTCGCTCACCGCCGCCGCATGAATCACCGCGTCGTGAGGACTCGCTCCAAGTTCTTCAGCGAGGAGGCTTTGCAAGTCCTCGAAGGTGCGGAATGTCCGCGTGGTTGGGCCGGGGGTGGCGACGGCGTTTTCGGCTCGCAGAAGCGTCACGTCGTGCCCGCGCGAGCTGAAATATTCGGCAATCGCCGCGCCCGTCTTTCCGGTGCTGAAGTTCGAAATGGACCGAACGTCATCTAGCGGCACCGACGTCCCCCCGGAGGTGACCAGCAGTTGCATCCGCTTCGCCGGCTTCGCTAACCGATCGGCGATCTTCTGGAAGATCTCCTCCGGCTCCAGCAGGCGCCCCTCCCCCACTTCGCCGCAGGCGAGAGCCCCGAACCCCGACTCCAGAACCTCCACGCCCCATGACCGCAGCTTCTCAATCGAGGCCTGGGTGCTCGGGTGACGCCACATCGTCGCGTTCATCGCCGGGGCGACGAGATACGGTTTCGAGAAGTCGTGAGCTAGGAAAAGAGTCGAAAGAAGGTCGTCCCCCACGCCGCTCGCCAGCTTGTTCAAGGTGTTCGCGGTGGCGGGGCAGATCACCGCGATATCCGCCCAACGAATGAGACGGATGTGTTGCATCGCCTCCCCCGGCTCCCAAAGGTCGGTGTGAACCTTGCGCCCCGTGAGACCTTCCAAGGTCGCCTCGCCGACGAACCTCAGCGCGGAGGCCGTAGCCACGACTTCCACTTCGTACCCGCTTTTGACGAGGAGCGAAATCAGCTGGCATGCCTTAAAACATGCGATGGACCCCGAGAGTTGGAAAAGGACTTTACCGCTTGACATTATCAATCAACCTCACTCCGCCCAAATGCACCGCCCCATATCGCCTCGCTCCAATATCCTCCACGTAATCCACTTCGAATCCGTCATCGGTCAACTGCTGGATCGCCTCGGCGGGAGTTGCACTTCCCTTCAATGCCGCATTGAATCTTGGCGCGAGAGCCCTCGCTTCTGGAGACAGATTCACATTCCTTGAACTCATGGCCAGCCCGTCCGGCTCCCGCACGATCGGGCACCCCACGATCTCCGTTTCGAGAAAGAACGCCTGGGTCATGCCCCGTACCAGTTCGAGTTGCTGGTAATCCTTCTCCCCGAAGTACGCCCGGGTCGGCTTCACCAGATTGAGGAGCTTCATCACGACCGTCAGCACCCCGTCGAAGTGGCCCGGGCGATGCGCACCGCACAGTTTCTTGGACAATGAACCCTCCGTCACTTTGTACTGATAGCCGTCGGGATAAATCTGATCGTAGGTGGGCATGAGAATGTAATCCACGCCCGCCGCTTCCGCCATCTTGGAATCTTGTTCGAACGTCGCCGGGTACTTCGCTAAATCGTCGGGGTTATTAAACTGAGTTGGGTTGACGTAAATGGACAAGACGCTGATATCATTCTCCCGGCGCGAGCGTTCGAGCAACGAGACGTGCCCTGCGTGCAACGCGCCCATGGTGGGAACAAAACCGATCGTGAGTTCGTGACTCAGTCCGTATTTTCGGAGTTGAGACCACGTCTCGAGTTGGCTGATGACGGTCATTCGGTGGCTCATCAGTACTGCTCCTTCGAGTTCGGAAACTCGCCCGACTTGACGTCGGCGTCGTACTGATCGAGCGCCGACTTGATCAGACCAAACCCATCCATGTACCGCCGCACGAACCGCGGCTGGAAATCGACATTCAGCCCCAACATATCTTGGAAAACCAAGACTTGGCCGGAGCACTCCGCCCCCGCCCCGATGCCGATGGTGGGGATGCGGAGCCTCTGGGTCGCCTCTGCGGCCACGTGGGCGGGCACGCACTCCACCACGATCGCAAAAACGCCCAAAGCCTCCAGCCTAAGCGCCTGATCATAAAGCAATTGCGCGGCCGCGTCGTCCTTCGCCTGAACCTTGAAGCCGCTGAATTGATGCACCGATTGAGGGGTCATGCCCAAGTGGCCCATGACGGGAACACCGGACTGCACGATGTGGCGAATCGTGTCTTCCGAGCCTTCAATCCCTTCGATCTTGATCGCCTGCGCCCCAGCCCGCATCAGGAGGTGCACCGCGTCCAGGGTGCGATCCAGGCTGCCCCGGTGGGCCAAGAACGGCATGTCCGCGACGATGAACTTATCCGGCGCGCCCCGTCGAACCGCCGCCACATGCAGCGCCATCAGCTCCGGGGTGGCTTCGATCGTCGTGTCGTGCCCGTGCATCGTCATCGCGAGGCTGTCTCCGACCAGAATGCAATCCGCATTCGAAGCCGCCACGATCCGCGCGCTCGTGTAGTCGTAGCACGTGACCATCGAGATCTTTCGACCCTCGTCCCGCGCGGTTTGAAAGTCGCTGATTGTTTTCATGATGAATGCACCCGGACGAATGCCTCGTAGACCGACCGATAGGAATCAACCCCCAAGGCATCAAGGTGCCGGGCGATGGTCTCAGAATCCCCGCGAGCGAGTGGGCCGGTGAGGACGCTTTGCCCCGGGGAGGACTCCGCCAAGTTCGAGGCGGTTTGATGGAGATAAGGCAGCAACACCTCTTTCGGGAGACCAAACTTCTCCGAGAACTCTTGAAAAGCATGCTCCCAGAGCATCGTGGTGAAGTTCCCGCTCATCACGCAAAGCGCGTGGTACCGGCTCTTCTGCACGCGGCTGATCCGGTACGACGGGTTGAGCAGGCCGGGCAACAAGTCTTGGAAGGAGAGCGGCGATTCTGACTCGAGGACGAAGGGGGTGCTCTCGTAAGTGGGCAAGTCGTAAAGCTCGTCCGCGAAGGTCATCAAAGGATGCGCCCCGTGAATGTCAGGGTTCGAAAAAGAGGCGGAGAAATGGATGAGCGGGAGATCGCCCAGTTCAGCTCGGTGCTCTACGGCGAACGGTCCAATCGCGGGATCGCTGATGAGCAGCAGAGCGTGGGTGGATCGGCGGGCGAGGTCAGCCAGTTCAGTGCGACTTTGCGACCGATTCCACGTGTGGAACGGCAGGCCAAGCTGCTCAAAATAGCAACCCAAGTGGCGAGCAACCCGGCCGCCACCGATGACCAAATATGAAACCTGCGTAGATACCTGTCCCATGGATCAAGTTCTGCTTACAGGGACAATCTACCTCACCGGCATCCACGCGCAAACCCTCTTCTTCCTCTCGGAGAGGCGTCCACGGACCCTCCTCTCCCCCTGGGAGAGGCGCACACCACAGAACCTCCAATCACCTCCCAGCCGGTGAGGGCGAACGACCAGCCAAAACGAAAACAGCCCCCCGCAAATAGCGAGGGGCCGAATACCAAGCGAGGAGCCTATGCCGCTTGAAGAGAAGACGACTGCAATTCGCCGTAAACCACCGCTTCGTTGCTGGGCAAGCTGCGGACGTTGTTCCGAACCGCGACCACGCGGAAGTAGGCAGGAACTCCGGCGGTGAAGTTTTCGAGCACGATGCGAGTCTTGGAGAACTGACCAACTGCCGTCCAGTCGGTGTCTTCTCCTCGGGTCTCGACCACGAAGACCGCGCTGGTTGGGTTGCCGGCGCGCGACCACTTGAGCGACACTCGGTCGTACGTCATCTCATCGGCCACCAGGTCGCTCGGCTGAATCAGCGGTCGGTTGCTTCGCGAAGGGCGCGGGGCCAGTCCGGCCTTCAGCAGCTCGGCATCGGTCACCGTATTCGTTGCGTAAATCAGCTTCGTGAAGTCGCTCAGCGTGGAGAGCAGCTCCTGCTTGTCCGTGTCTTGAGTCGCGAAAGCGCTCAACTTGGCCGCGTTGGCTTGCTCGGCGAAGCTGGCCGAAGTTTCGAGTTGCTCCCGCGCCGCCTCCACAATCTCGCACTGCGAGGTGGTCACTCCGTAGTCGGTCGGGGTCTCGATGACGACGCTAATGACGTTAGCGGCCTTCTGCGTGAGGGCCGGAATGCTGAGTTTGGTGAAGTTATTTCCCATTTCTTTGTCCTTAACGGCCTCTCTTGATCAGGCCATAAAAAACGTATTGGCGGGGCACCCTGTTATTTAAAGGGGTATGTACACTTTTTTTCCAAAAACAAATTGATTCTGATTCGCTTGACGCAATTTCGGCGTATTAATTCTCCTTGCGTGCGCTATTCGCCGCTATTCTGGTGGTGAAGTTAATCGCCAGACGGAGGATGTTCGTCAACTTTCGGCGTCTGTAGTGCTACAAGCGGAGGAAGTAGTGCTACAGACGCCGTGTGTAGTGCAACAGACGCCGTTTGCTCGCGGCGAGCGATGAAAGTAGTACAACGGCCAGCGTCTGTAGTGCTACAAGCTCCGTTTGTAGTGCAACAACCGGCGTTTGCTCGCGGAAGACATCGAAAGTAGTGATACAGAAGCCGTTTGTACATCAACATACGGAGGAAAAAAGCCTGAATTCCGGGCGGATGCGTGTATGATCATAGGGTCTTGAGGATCTCTTTGAATGACAAAGGCGGCTGACCGAGAAACACGGGTATCGCGACGGGAGTCGCGGATGGGCGGGAGCTTGGCGCGCGCTACCCATGTCACACCTGACGCCGCTTGCGAAAATGTTCACCCTGGCCACCAGCCCGCCGCCGAGGAATTCCCATGAAGCGCACTCAATCCTTCGCCGTGATGTTGACCCTGCTCGTCGCAGCTCAGGCGCCCGCGGTGCTCATTGACAACTTCGACTCGCTTTCGCCAGAGTGGCAGTTCATCCCCGGAGAAACGGGAGCGCAGCTCATCTACGAAGTCGCCGGGGGCGAATTTCGTGCTAGTGGCTTTACAAACCCAAACGCTGGCACTGGCCATACTGTGGGAATGGTTCGGCGGATATTTTCAGACCCGACCTCAGGAGAGCAGAACTTGACTCTCCGAGCCCGCTTTACTCCGCCAGCGACCGAAAATCTTGATAGCGTTCGGTTCGCGTTGCAAGGAATTGACTCGACTGGAACCTACATATCGGACCGTCGAGTCAGGTTTGAAAAATCAGCAAGCGGATATGCTGTTACACTTTCAAACGGCAACCAAAGTAACTCTCTGTTTGGTGTCGAACTTTCCGGCTACAACCAGGTTGAGATCGTAAATGCTGGGGCGACTTGCTCTCTTTTCCTAAACGGTCAGTTTTTGACGAGCGCCACGAACTCTTCTGCCTCTCAATTGAATCCAATGTACGGGGGCATACGAGTCCAGTATGAAGGGGGAGCCGGGGTATCTTCGCCGATGTCTATTGACTATATTCAAGTAGTTCCGGAGCCTTCGACGTTTGCGGGTTTGGGCCTCGCAACTTGGATTGTCATGAAGAGAGCGCTGGCTGGTGGCCGAGGTGAAGAAATTCGCCGAAGGCGGAAGGTGTGGCATGGGTAGCGCGCACTAAGTTCCCGCTAGCCCCGAATTCCCGTCGCGATACCCGTGCTTCTCGGCGGACGTGGCGATGGCGGGAGAGTGGCGAACTTGTTCTAGCGAAGTCCTTTAACGATTGGTTGAATTTGTTCAACCTCGAAGCGCCGCAAGCTCTCACGGAAGTGGGTGAGCTCGCCGAGCATCTGCTCGTAGGTGTCGCACTTGGTGAGGAGGGAGCGGGCTTCCGCTGCGCCGGGTTCGCCTTTGATGTACATCGGCACCTGCCCCCGAAGGTGGCGCACGGCACGAATCTCGGCTTCTTTGCGCTCTGGTTCAGGCAAGCTCGCGGTCATTTCATACTCTTCCAACCCGCTTTGGTAAGCGATCATCCAGCGCAGGTGCTCCAGGGCGGCGGCGATGCGGTCGTCGATCGTTGGCGGCTGAACGGCGGGCTCCCCGGCCAGCGCAAGGCGGATATCCCGCAGAGCCCAGGGGTTGCTGATGGCGGCGCGGCCCACCATGACACCGTCGCACCCGGTGTCGTTGATCATCTTGAGCGCGTCGGCGGGGGTTTTCACGTCGCCATTGCCGATGAGCGGCACTTGCACCACCTCGCGCATCGCCCGGATCAAACTCCAGTCCGCCTCGCCCTCAAACCCCTGCTTGGCGAAGCGCGCATGGAGGGTGATCATCTTCGCGCCGGCGTCTTGAAATCTTCGCGCCAACTCTGGAGCGGCAAACATAGAGTAATCCCAACCGGCGCGCACCTTCACCGTCACCGGGATCTTCACCGCGTCGACCACGCTCTGTACAATTTTGGTGGCTAAAGCAGGATCTTTCAGCAGCGCGGCGCCCGCGCCAGTGCGACAAACCTTGGGTACCCAGCAGCCCATGTTGATATCCAGAATGTCGCACCCTGCCGCCTCGCAGATTAGCGCGGTTTCAACCATCGTGTCCACATCGCCGCCGAAAATCTGGATGCCCAGCGGCCTCTCTTCCGCATGTATCCATAACTTTTTATGGGTTTTCTTAGCGTTATAGTGAATCGCCATCGCGCTGACGAACTCGGTAAACATGAGGCCAGGGCCCCCGATGCGCTTGGCGATGCGGCGCATGGGCATGTTGCTGACGTCCTCCATCGGCGCGAGAATGAGCCGATTCTCGATGGGAACATTGCCGATATGGAATGCGGGCGGGTTCGTCAAGGGCTCTATTTTAGCAGGCCACGCCTACCGATCCGAATGGGCCGCGCTTTCTGGCTTGACCTTTCGGGTGCGAGGCTTGCTTAGGAGTTCCACCACGCGATCGCCGAGCTTGAGCCCCACGAGGGTCTCCTCGTCGACCACAATCTCTGCCCCGCTCATATCAAGCTCATCCGCGAAGCGGTGATATCTCGCCCGGACGATGATCGGGACGTGAGGTGCCACCAGTTGCAGGTGGCTGATAATCATCATGCTCACCCGAAAATCGGGCAACGCGATAATGATCGCCTTTGCCTCTGGCGCCCCGGCGTGGAGGAGGTTGCTGTTCTGGCTGGCGTCTCCCAAGACTCCCAGCATCCCGCGTTCTTCGGCCTCCGTTACCAACCTATGATCAATATCCATGACCAAGACTTTGACGTTGGAGTCGTGAAGCTGTTGCGCGGCCGCCTGCCCTGCTTCGCCAAATCCGATGAGCAGGACGTGGTTGCGCAGCCCCCTCCGGTCCTTGCGCTCTTCTTCGGCCATTTTCTTGATATTAAATAACTTTAGCGATAAAAACCTCGCAACTTTTGGAGCAAACGTGACGATGGTTGGCGTGAGGATGAGCGATGCGACGCTGACGCTAACCACAAGTTGGAACAGGAATTCACTCAGAAGCCCATTCGACCGGCCGATTTTCGCGAGTACGAACGAGAATTCCCCAACCTGGCAAAGCGTGATCGCCACCGCGACCGCGGCGA
Organism: Chthonomonas sp.; assembly: GCA_031425375.1. GTDB lineage: Bacteria > Armatimonadota > Fimbriimonadia > Fimbriimonadales > Fimbriimonadaceae > JAFLBD01. The sequence continues at coordinate 433,874 of JANPJF010000006.1, forward strand.
GGTGAGAAGGCAGGAACGGCTTGACGGCGGCAAAGGTGAAGAGCGCTTTAAGTACCAAAACCGCCACTAATCCGACCGCCACAAGCCCAATATGCTGCCCCAAGAAGGGGACGTTGAGCACCATTCCGATGCTGGCAACAAACAAGGTCACAAAAAGCGTGCGCAGGGGGAACACGTCGCTCCGAATCTGCTCTGCAAACTTGGTTTCGGCCAGCAACATGCCAGCGAGGAATGCGCCGAGGGCCGGGCTAAGACCAGCCTCATGCGCCCCCCAGGCAGAAGCCATGCAAGTCGCGATGGCGGTGAGAATGGGGAGCTCACGGTTGCGCGCGAAGGCACTGGCGTCGAGCAATCGGGGCAAAACCACCGTCACCACCAAGAACATAATTGCGATCAGTAGCCCGGAATTGATGAGCAGTTGCCCAATCGGCAAACTTCCCTTGCCTCCCGCTTCAGAGGCCGCCTGCCCGCCCATGATCGTGACCATCATCACCAGCGGCACGACCGCGATGTCTTGCATCAACAAGATGCCAACGCTGCTGCGACCGTGGAGGGTGTCGATGTCGCCGGTGTCTGCGAGCAATCTGAGGACAACGGCGGTGCTGGCAAGGCTGGCAATGGCTCCAAGCGTCACGGCAGTCTTGAGCTCAAGACCAAGGGCCATGCCCCCACCGGTGAACACCACAATGACGAGCAAGATTTGGATGAGACCGCCAAGAATGGCGACTTTGCCGAGCCGCACCAGCCTTCGCAGTGAGAACTCCAGACCCAGGGTGAACAGCAGGAGCGCCACCCCAAACTCGCTGAGCGTTTGCACGTCGTTCGGACTGCTGACCCAAGCAGTCGTACTCGGGCCGACCAGAACACCCGCCAACAGGTAGCCGATGATCGCGTTTTGCTTGAGCTTCTCGAAGATTACGCCCAGCACAAGGGCCGCCGTCAGGGTGACGACAAGATCAGCGAGCAGGCTCCACCCATCGGTCATCTAGGCTTGGAGTTGAGGACTTTAGGCGCTTTGAGTTGGTCAAAGCTGAGAGTGACACTTTCGGAAACAATCGAGCGCACACTAGACTCAAAGACGACCGGATCGAGGACGCTCCCCTGGAAGGAAATGGAGTTACCTTCGGCGGACATGGAGACTTGGGCGCTTGGCTCCGCGATGAGCGTGAGGAGTGCCGTGAACTTCTCAGTCCACTCGGCGGGTTTGGTGTTTCCTCCGATAAGCGCCCCGCTGACCTTCTCTGCCCCGACCACGAGTTGCATCGTCTCGGTAAGTTCGACGACCATCGAGCTCGAAACTAAACCAGTGTAGGTAAATCCCTGCGCCTCGCGGGTGAGAGTGATCGATGCTTCGCTCAGTGCTTCAGTAGAATCTGCTCCCGGCTGCAGCCCTTGCAAGGGCAACACATTCGACGGGGCCCCGACGGCCGACTTGCGCATGGGATCCTGGGTACCGCACGAGACAGCGGCGTAGACGACGCCCGCCATCGCGATGGCGGCGAAAACGCCAGCAATCCAGTTTGGCTTATCGGTCGTGTTGAGGGCGCTTTCTTCGGTGATCGCGACAGAGTCTCTCGCCATGGGAGCCAGCCGGGCCAGCGCGCCGGGGAGAGCGATGCCCGCGGCTTCGGTGGCAGCTTCAATGCCGATGCCGTTTCGCTCTGCAAGCTTGTCGAGATAGCCCGCCCCGAGCAGCTCTGCGGTGATGCTCTGCGAGAGGGCGGTTTGTCCTTTGCCCTGCAGCCACTGGTCGAGGTTTGTGGAGAAGCCGGCCATCCTCACGCGCTTCATGAATCCTTCTATGCCGCCCTCTCGGTGCTTGATGCTTGAAACGAGTGATCCGAGAAACTCATCGGCGCGGTCGCCAAGCAACGGTTTGAGCTGAAGAATAATGGAGTCCCACATGGTCGGTCCCGTATTTTAGCGGATTTGTCGCACTCGAACCGGCCTCGGGCATACTTTAGTGATGAGCTTCGAGTTGGCGTGGGTGGAGTTTGGCTCGGCGGATTATCTCGCGGCGGTGGAATTGCGCAGGCAGGTTCTTCGCCTCCCGCTGGAGCTTGACTTCACTGCCGAGGAGCTTGAAGCTGACGCCTCGCAGTTCCATCTCTTGTGCAAATTGGAGGGGGAGCTGGTGGGCTGTTTGGTCTTGCGACCCCATGGGGATGAGCTGATTCAAATGCGACAAGTGGCCGTTACTCCGAGTTGGCAGGGATCGGGATTTGGTCGCGAAATGGTGATTGAGGCGGAGCGGGAGGCGAAGCGGCTTGGATTCTCGCGGATGATGCTGCATGCTCGCCAGCATGTGGCGGATTTCTATTCGCGTCTGGGTTACGAGATCGACGGGCCGCCGTTTGAGGAAGTCGGGATACCTCACGTGAAGATGGTCAAGCGCCTGTAGACGTCCGAATCTGAGCTATCATGGCGGCGTGAAAGTGGCCATCGTTGGGGCGGGAATTGCGGGGCTTTGCACGGCGCGTAGCCTCGCGAATCGGGGACACGATGTTGAAGTGTACGAGCAATTTCCGCTCTTCCACGACCGAGGAAGTTCACATGGACGCACTCGGATCGTGCGGCGGGCCTATGCCGACCCTTTCTGGACCGACGTGATGGCAGATGCCTATCCGCGCTGGTCCGAGCTTGAGGCTGATGCGGGCCAGAGGTTAGTGGACGAATGTGGATTGCTGTATTTCGGCCCTGCGGATGCGCCACGAGTCGTCTCGATGGTGGAGGGGTTGAAGAGTCTGGGTGTGCCGCATTCTTTGTTGACTCCGGGCGAATGCGGTGACGTGTTGCCTCGGCTGGTATTGCAATCGAATGAGATCGGGGTGTTCACGCCCGAGGCGGGATTCGTGAGAGCAGATTTAGCCCTGGAGGCCATTCATGGTTTGGCTGAGGCGAAGGGAGTGCAGTTTCATCACCAGGAGGCCGATCCGCATGTGTTAGCTCAGCGATTCGACGCGGTGATCGTCACGGTGGGAGCTTGGATCGGCAAGCATGTCGCGCTCGATACTGTGGTCACGCGCCAGACATTTGCGTATGAGGCGACTGAGCTGCGGGGGCCGGTTTGGATTGACGACGTCACACTTGCCTACGGTTTCCCATCGGATGAACTAGGCGCCAAAGTGGGAGCGCATGAACCGGGGCCGGAAACCGATCCGGCGGAGTTGGGTCAGATCTCGGCAGACCAAGTAGGTCAAATTGAGAGCACTTTGAGAGAGCGCTTCGGGATCGAGAAGCCGAAGCTTCGGAACACTACGACGTGCCTCTACACCTCCACTCCAGACGAGAAGTTTCGCATCGGCTGGCTAGGCAACAACGTTCTGTACGCGAGCGCGTGTAGCGGGCATGGGTTCAAGTTGGGGCCGTGGCTGGGCAATACGCTTGCCAATGTCATTGAGGGAGGCTCGATTCCAGAGGGATTTCGAGGACCAGACTCTGGCGGCATTGCCACCAGAGTCTAGAATTTAGCTGAGCGCGAACTGGCGCAGAGCTTGGGGGACCGACGCGTCGAATCCGACCACGTCGAGCATCTCAGCCTTCGCCGGGTCGGCGATGGAGAACTTCGTTGCCGTCATTCCCACCACCGCCAGCTTGGCGTTGATCCCCATCTTTTGGCGGTAGCGCTCTAGCGCCTGCGCCGGATGGATGTTCCCCGCCCACGTCTCGTTATCCGTGTAAACCACGAACAAGTCGATCGGGAGTCGATTCTCCATCGCATACAGCATCGGCAGCGCACAGTCTGTCCCACCAAAGTTCAGTCCGCTCGTCACTCGCATCGCCTCGCTCAAGCGCATCTTCGGCGTCAGAGACAACTGCTTAAACTCGGTGGCAAACGCCATCGGCAGAGCATATTCCTCCTTCGCCAAAGTCACCATCGCCATCGCGGTCGAGGCCTCAGCGGCACTCAACTGCGACCCTGCGATGAAGCTGAACGACATCGAAGACGAGACGTCCATTCCGAGCAGCACCCGCTTCCCGGACGGCTCGACCGAGGCAAAGGCGAGGTGAAATGCTTCGTCCAACGCATCCACGATGCGAGGAACGGGCACCCAACTTCCCTGTCCGCGGAAGCCGCGACCCGAGCGGTAGGTGTTCAATGCCAACAGAATTGACATCGGGTGCACCCGTGCTCGGCTAAGCGACTCGCCGTTCGACAATCGCTCGATCACCAACCTGGTCTCCGGAGAGTTCACGGTCAGCAATCCAAGGCGAGTCATCGTCGCGAGGTTTCGCAGCATCGCCATCAAAGGCATCTCCTGCAGCAACACGCGCCAGATCTCCGGCTCATTGAGCCATCGCGAAGGCACGGTCTCACGCGGCAGGCGGTGCTCTTCGATCAACCGGGCCACTTCGGCCAGGTCGTCCGATCGCTTCAACGCCTCAAACGCTTCGATCCTCGAGTTTTCACCGACGAGTTCTCCGCTCGCAACCCACTTGTACACGTCACCGTGCGCAGCAGATGCGGGCGTCGGGTGCGAGAGTCGGAGCAAGTCGCGGTGCGACCAACCCTCCCTGCTCTGATACTTCAGCACCTGGTAGGTGAGCTCACTCACTTCCGAGGCGTTGTACCATTCACCCACCGCTCGACGAAGTCCTCGACCCCATCCGCGCAGGTTGGAGACTTCTCCAACGAAGCGGAAGAGATGCGTTCCGGTGCGGGCCACGAGCGGCAACCTGCTCAAGGCGAGTCGACGCGTCGCGTCATCACCCAGGGCAGCGGCAATCGCGAGCGAGAAGATCACAGCATCCGGCTTTGCCGAACGTCCGGACTGGCTCACAGAGACAATCTGGTTCACCGTTCGCGAGCCATCGAGCTTCAAGCAACTCACGAGGTTCTCGGCGTTTTCCCGGGTCATCGCTTCGCCGGAGGCGTAGTAGGTGCCACCCTCCGTTCCCAAAATCAGGAATCGGTCGAGCGTTTGCCACGGGTCGAGTGCCCAAACATAGCCGCCGGTCGAGTTCTTGACCTGGGCATGGCCCGGAATCCTCTTGGTCTGGCGTGTCTGCTTCGTATTGAAGAACTGCGTGAGTTTCATGTTTTCTATATCCTCCTTATTGATGACTATCCCGGACAAAATTCGCCGTGGGGCTTGTACTTTCGTACACTTGCTTATCGTTGGTTTAAGATAACCCTTCGACATCGGCCCGGAAACTGTTAGACCGTTCAGACACGACAATCCCCTCTTTCTTATCGGTTAAGAAAAGTGACTTTCCGGATAAGGGACGCAAGAGATGTTTTGATGCTCTATCCACTGAGCTACGCACCAATTTTGTTGGTGCGGTGGGATTCGAACCCACGACCCTCCGATTTTGTAGTCGATAACCTCTATGCTTCGACCCGGAAAAACGTGTCGAACTACTTGCGGGCGAGTGCCGTTGAGCGATCTTTTCGCTGCGCGTTCCAGCGCTAAAGTTGCAAGACGAGCTATGCAACCGCTTCCGCCACGACCGAGGCCGCTACGGGAGAGCTAAGTGATGCAATAACGCTGCAACAATCGGCCCGCAAGTTCAAATTGTAGTTGTGAGGGGATTTATCCCTGGGTTCGTTGTTCACCCAGGGGGACCATAGTGGTCTCGCCTAGGTTACGGGTATCGCAATACCAAGATTGCGTCGGCAAGTGCCGGTTATCACCAGCTCGAGCCTCCTCTTGGTTTCATGTGATCACTGCCTAGTGTCATATTCGTAATGGCGCCTGCGCGCTTGAAAGAAGATAATACACCACTTATTTGCCCCTGTCAAGGGCAAATGAAACTTTTTGCAAAGTTTTATGGAATTCGAACTTACAATTCCAGCATCTTTGCCCCGTAACGGGTCCATTCTCGACTTCCTAAGAACGAATCGCTAATCCTTACGGCGCGATTTGCCTTTAGGGCCATGCGAGCCATTCGCTCCATGTTTCCACCTGGGTTGATGTTTACGAAGTCGAGTCGGCGAGATAAGCCAGCGATCAATCGATCTCGCCGGGTGTTCATGCCGGTGACATAACCTTTCTCAGGGTGGGCCAAACTGATAGCGAGGTCGGTTTTCGCGTCAAATTGATATCGCCACAACCGCGCGGCGCGGAACGGTTCGTCTTTCAGCTCTTCCCCGAGGCAGTCAAAAAGCCCTCGGTCGAGGCAAAGCACTCTAGGCGAGCCCCATCGCAAAGGCACTACCGCGGCGCGCTGGTACTCGGGCGTGTCGTGGCCGGTGACGAGCACGTCGCCCTGCAGTACACCCTCTTCGGTGAGCTTTTCAATCAGGTTCAGGGCGGAAGGCGAGGAACTGCGAGAGCTCAGGACCGTGAATGTCTTCGCCTCCATAATCCGATGGTTGCCGTAAAAGAACAGCACTCCTGGCGGATCAGGGTCCATGTCTTCTAGGAGCTGCGGATAGTGGCCGTCGGCGGCGGTCACCATTCCGACTCCAAACCGATCCATGCGCTCCTCCAGAGCCGCCGAAGCATCCAAGGATTGGCTCCGGTTCGATGCCCAAGCGTCCGCCTGCTTCTGGGTCAGCCGATACTCCTCGCGGAGGGTGACATCGCTTAGGCCCATGAACTCGCGGATGCTTCGCCCAACGAGGTCGTTGCGAGCCAGGATTCGGACGATGGTTTTGTGCCCGATTCCGGGCGTGATGCCCAGCGCCAGGGCAAAGGTGCGTCGGCTCGGTTCAGCCAAGGGCCCGCGCCGCCTTCAGAAAGAGTTGGACCGCCCGCTCGCCGGCGGCCTCCATGACCTCGACCACTTCTTCGTGCCCCAGCTCCGCCGCGCCCATGCCTGCCGCGTGGTTGGTGACGACGCTAAGGCATCCATAGGGGACACCCAGCTCTCGGAAGGCGATGGCCTCGGTGGCTGCCGTCATCCCCACCAGATCGCCGCCGAGCTCGCGATACATTTCGATTTCCTTAGGAGTTTCGTACCGTGGGCCGTCTCCGCACACATAAACACCGGTCTGCTGGACGGGAATATCGAGTTCGCAGGCGGCCTGAATCATCGCGCCCCGAACCGCCGGGTCGAAAGGTTGAGTGAAATCCACGTGACGCACGTCGCGATCCCACATGGTTAGTCGGCGAAAAGTGAAGTCAAGAAAATCGGAGCAGACCACAAACGAGCCCACGGGCCACTCGGCTCTCATGCAACCCACGGCGGCGCTCGCCAATACCGCCGCCACGCCAAGCTGCTTCGCGCCAAGAGCGATAGCCTTGTAGTTGATCGCGTGGGGCGGGGTTTTGTGACCCGCACTGTGTCGTTGAATGAGGATGAGCTCTTGGCCGTCGACATTCAACCGCCGACCGCGAAAAACTCCTTCTGGAGTAGGCACCGCAATCGCCGATCCCCCGAGATCTGCTAAGCGATGGCCAATTCCAGTACCCCCGATTAGAGCGATCGGCTTCAAAGTTGGCGAGCGCTGAACGTGTCCCCGCCCTCCATTCGGCCGCTTTCCCAGCCTTTGACAAACCACCTCATGCGCTGCTCACTGGTGCCGTGGGTGAAACTGTCGGGGACGACCCGGCCTTGGCCTTGTTGCTGCAGAGTGTCATCGCCAATCGCGTTTGCTGCGACGAGGGCTTCTTCGATGTCTTGCCGGTCAATCTCCGCCATCGCGCGGGCGTGATTGGCCCAAACTCCGGCGTAGTAATCCGCTTGCAGTTCGAGTCGAACGCTTAAAGCGTTGCCTTCACTTTGGCTCACTCGCTGTTTGGCTTCGTGCACCTTATCGAGCGCGCCGGTCAGCTTCTGGATGTGATGCCCGATTTCGTGGGCCAAAACATACGCCGGGGCAAAGTCGCCCTTCGCGCCAAAGCGAGACTTGAGAAGGCCGAAAAATCCGGTGTCAATGTAAACCGTTTCATCGGTGCCGCAATAGAATGGCCCGACCTGAGCGTCGGCATAGCCACAGCCGCTCTGTACTCCGCCGCTAAACAGCACCAACTTGGGCTTACGGTAGACGGTGCCACTTTCGCGCATGACCTTGGTCCAAACCTCTTCAGTATCGGCCAGAGTGACGCCGACGAACTCCTTCCACTCTTGGTCTTCTTGGGTGAGCTCTCGCTTGGCCCCGCCGGCTGCGGCACCGCCTCCGGCATTGAGGATGGCGGATGGATCTCCGCCCATGGCCATGACAATGAGCGCGATCACGATGACGCCGATGCCGCCGCCCGCGGCCTTGCCGCCCGCAGACATCGTTCGTCGGTCTTCAAGTTGGTCGCTTTGTCGCCGTCCTTTCCATCGCATAGCCAGTCAGTTTAGCAGGCAAAAGTCTCGCGGACAAACTCAATATCCTCTTTTGAGAATGCACGGTCTGCCCCCGCGACGTTGCACTTAGCCTGGCGGTCATTCCGGAAGCCCGGGATGACGCAACAGACCCTAGGCTGGGCAAGGATGTATTGCAGAGCGACAGCCGCGAGGTCTTCCGTGGTGCTGCCGAACCGCTCTTTCAATTTCGCAAGTTTTGGTTTTAATGCTAGGAGCGACTCTCGATTAAAAGTATCCCGGCCTCGGCGGAAATCCCCCTCGTCGAAGGCGGGCGGGTTCTCGGGGTCATATTTGTCGAGCAACAAGCCTTGAGCGAGGGGCGAAAACGCCACGAAGTTCAGGTCATGCTCTTCCATCAGTTTCACCAGTGGCGAACCCGGCTCGACAAACTCCCCCTTTAACGCGCTGGCCCAGCTCTGGAGGACGCATGGCTTCACGACCGGAATCGCCCGGGCGAAATCTCCGACGCTGTAGGCGCTTTGCCCGATGGCTCGCACCTTGCCCTCGCGCACGAGGTCGTGCATCGTGGCGGCGGCTGCCTCGAGGTATTCGGCGTTTTGCCCGAAATCGCCGTGATGGAAATAGTAGAGGTCAATCGTATCGCGGCGAAGGTTGATCAACGATTGCTCGCATTGGTGCCGAATGTGCGCCGGCTCGTAGGCATGTTCGGCGGTGCCGGGAAAATGCCCGATTTTGGTCGCGATGACCACGGACTTTGAATCTACGCCAAGCCGGTCAAACACACGTGCCAGCATGCGCTCGGCACGGCCGTTACCGTAAACGTCGGCGTTGTCGAAGTGGTTCACGCCAGCATCCAAGGCTACCTTTACCGCTGCGGTGACCTCCGCCTCGTCCACGTTCGCCCAACCGTTTGGGGTGCCGTTCACCCAGTTGAGGCCGCCCATGGTCCAGCAGCCGAAGCTGATTTCGCTGACCATGATGCCCGAATTGCCCAATGCTCTCTGCTTCATCGCTCCATCATACAGCCTCCGCGCGGCCCATCCAGTAAACTGAGAACCGAAAATGGCGTTTCAGGTGCTGCTCTACTATTGCTTCACCGAACTCGACAATCCGCACGAGTTCGCGGCGGAGCATCGCCAGCTTTGCGAATCTCTGGGGCTCAAGGGGCGAATCTTGCTCGCGACTGAGGGGATTAATGGGACCGTGAGCGGACCGGAGACTTCCTGCGACCAGTACCGTGAAGCGCTTAGTAGCCATCCCGCGTTTGCGAAGATAGAGTTCAAAATTGACGAAGCCGAAGGACACGCCTTTAAGGGCCTGCAAGTCAAAGTGCGGGATGAGATCATCACGCTTGGAGTGCCACTAGAAAAGCCCGTACACGAGAGCACCGCTGCGCACCTGTCGCCCGTCGAGTGGCGCACGATGATGGGGCGTGAGGATGTGGTTTTGCTGGATGGCCGCAACGATTACGAGAGCGAACTTGGACATTTTGAGGGGGCGTTAATACCGCCCATCGAGAGTTTTCGCGATCTTCCCGCGTGGATTCTTGATCATCGTGAGCATCTGGAAGGCAAGAAGATTCTCACCTATTGCACCGGCGGGATTCGATGCGAGAAGCTCACCGCGTGGATGCTTGCAGAGGGATTCTCGGACGTTTATCAACTGGACGGGGGCATCGTCAAGTACGGCAAAGACCCGCATACCGAGGGGCTTGGATTTGAAGGGATGAACGTGGTGTTTGACGACCGCGTGCTCGTCCCCCCAGGACCGCATTCCGCGCCGATCACTCACTGCCGCGAGTGCGGGATGTTGACCGCGAATTACGTCAACTGCGCTAACGTGCGATGCAACATCCGGTTGCTACTTTGCCCCGAGTGCGAAGAGTCGACGCAACGATGCTGCTCCGATAAATGCCGCTCTAACCCGGCATTGCGCGAGAAGAACCAGCGACTGGCGCGATAGGCTCAGTTCGGCTTAAACAGCGAAATCGCGATTCCCATTGGGGCAGGGCCACGGTCTTGCTCTCGTTGGTTGAACTGCCACGCCCCCGTCCGGGGGCCAATTACAACCCAATCGAAGCTCGTAAATGCTCCCGCACTTGAGTTCCAGACCGCCTCGCCGTAAATCTTTGGAGCGAAGCTGTTGGCACCCTGCGTTAGGTTCGCTGAGCCCGCATACACGATCGTCACCAAGCCACCCTTAACCGACGTACGCCGCATCGTCACGTCCAAACCTTTGATCGCCGATGGCTGCCAGCCCGGGGCTTGACCGCGCACATTGTCCACGAGCATTTCCCGCGCCAGTCGCTGCATTTCGGCAGCAGGCACGGGCTCTGACGAGGAGGAGCGGGGCACCCAGCGGGCGGGATCATCGAAGCCGATCCAATTCTCATTCCACGCCCATTTGGTGAAGTCGGGCCAAGACTCGGTGGTGTGATCGGCGGGGCTGAATCGGGCGCCGCTGCGGTCGCCGGGGCCGCGCGGGACATCGCGGAGATTGACTTTCAAGATCATCGTCGCCCCGCTTACTTCGGGAGGCGCGCCCGTCTTAACGACTGGCACGGGGAGATTCGCGTAGGACTTCTCGGTGCGCAGGGATTCCCAGCGCGTGAGTGCCCGCTGCAAGCGCACGCGCATCTCGGGCGCGTTGCTTGCGGCGGCGAACTTCCCTTCCAGATATTCGCCGTTCGGGCCCATCATGTAGATGCCCTGCTTGGTGCCGCGCGCGTTCCAATCGCGGGGCGGCATCGCTTCGCCAAACTTCTTGAAGAACAGGTGCGCGGGATCGTTTTTCACGCGATTCAGGTTCCCAGCGTCTTCGGGATACAGCATGTACACCTCGTCCGCGACGGTGACGAATTCTTTAGCGAGCTTTTGGATTTGTAGGTCTGACCAGACCAATTGACGTCCGCGGACGCCGTTGTTTCACGTACAGCCCAGCGGATGGCCGTTCATGGTCCAGAACAAAATCGGTCGCCCGAGGCGCTTGGCCTCCAGCACGGCGGGCCAAAATTTATTGCGCCAGCCCACCTGGGTGTAGGCGGTTTCTTGCGCCGAGGGACGGATGAACTCATGCCATTCGCGAAAATTCCCCGCGTCCGGGGCGAGGCTCAGCGGAGCCGCCAGTAGCAATCCAAGCAAGTGAAGCACGATATTTTTCAGACGCATTGGGGCCGGCGGATGGTTTCAGCACGGTGCCGGGCGAAACCCCTCCGGCCTAAAGGCCACCTCCCCTTTTGGCAAAAGGAGAGGATCATGGATGGCAAATTCGCGCGAAGTACATGCTTACGATCTACCGCTTTTCCAGCAGAAAAGGGGACGTACCCGAGGGGGGAGGGGTTCAGGAGCGACTGCCCGACCCGAACCTGGAGTAGCATTCAGACATGTCGCAGACAATTGCATTTCATGGCGCCGCCGAAACGGTGACGGGTTCTAAACACCTTCTCACAGTGGGAGGCAAGAAAATCTTGGTGGACTGCGGCCTGTTCCAAGGCGGCCGAGAACTTCGCGAAAAGAACTGGGAGCCGTTTGGCTTTGACCCAGCCGAGATCGATGCGGTGGTCGTGACTCACGCGCACATTGACCACATCGGCCTGCTGCCGAAGCTCATCAAAGAGGGCTACCGAGGCCCGCTCTACGCCACTCCCGGCACCATCGGCATCGCGAAAATCAGCTTGCCGGATAGCGCGCGCCTCCAGGAAGAGGAAGCGAAGTACAAGAACAAGCACGGGATTTCGCGCCATGTGCCCGCCCTGCCGCTCTACACGGAGGCTGACGCCTACGAGACGATGAAGAAATTCGTGCCGGTGCGCTACGGCGTAAACCACGATCTACCGGGGGGCTGTACGTTCAATTTTAAGCCCGCGGGCCATATTCTGGGATCGGCCTACGCCGAAATCTACTTCCCCAACGGCGAGCGCATTTTGATGGGTGGCGACCTCGGGCGCTTCAATACGCCAATCATCACCGATCCGACGTTCGTGGATTTCGCCGAGTATTTGGTGATCGAGAGCACCTACGGCGACCGATTTCATGGCGAGGAGGACGCTCCCCAGCGCCTCAAAACGCTCATCAATGAAGCGATCCAGCACCAACTAACGCTGATCGTTCCCAGCTTCAGCATCGGCCGCACCCAGGAGCTGCTCTATTACATCAATGAACTCCAGCGCAACAACGAATGTCCACGAATCCCGATCTACGTCGACTCACCGATGGGCGTGAAGGCGACGGAGCTTTACGACAACACGCTTGACGACCATGATGTGGACATGAAAATCAGGCTCGACGAGGGAGATGACCCGCTCCATCCGGACGGCGTCGTGATGGTGCGAGACACTAATCAGAGCAAGGCGATCAACGGCATGTCCGGCCCGATGATGATCATCGCGGGGAGCGGGATGGCCAACGGGGGACGAGTGGTGCACCATCTGAAGCAGCGCCTCCGCGACGACCGCACCGTGGTGATCTTCACCGGTTATCAAGCTGAAGGCACTTTGGGTCGGCAGCTCCTGGACGGTGCTGAACAGGTCGAGATCCACCGCATCGCCATCCCCGTGCGAGCTCGGGTTGAGCGGATGACTTCCCTCTCGGCGCACGCCGACCAGGGCGAGATGATGACCTGGCTACGCGCGTTTAAATCACCGCCGAAGCAGACCTTTATCGTCCACGGTGAACCCGGACCACAAGCCGTGTTGGCAGCCAAAATCCGCGAAGAATTGGGTTGGACGGTGGAAATCCCAAAACAGGGCCAACAGTTCGACTTGTAGGCCCGAAGAGGTACCCTCACCGCACAATATGAAGCCCGAAACGCTCGCCGTCCACGCCGGATTTGACTTCGACCCGGCTACCGGAGCCGTCATGCCTCCGATCTATCAGGTGAGCACCTATGCGCAATCGGCGCCAGGGCAACATCAGGGCTACGAGTACAGCCGGAGCGACAATCCGACCCGAACCCCTTTGCAACTCGCGATGGCGGAGTTGGAGCACGCCAAGCACGGCCTCGTCTTCAGTAGCGGCCTCGCGGCGATTGATGCGGTCACCAACACCCTGAGAGCGGGCGACCATGTCCTGGCCGGTGATGATCTGTACGGCGGCACATTCCGACTCTTCAGCAAAGTCACTGCTCACCGCGGAGTTGAGTTCTCCTACGCCCCCCTTTATTCTGAAGAGGCCATTCGAGCGGCGATTAAACCGAACACGAAGCTGATCTGGTTCGAATCCCCCACCAATCCGATGCTCCGGCTGGTGGACATTGCTCTAGTTTCGAGGGTTGCCAAAGAACAAGGCATCTTAGTTGGGGTGGACAACACGTTCATGTCTCCCATGCTCCAAAACCCGCTTGACCTTGGCGCGGACATCGTGATGCACAGCATCACGAAGTACATCAACGGGCACAGCGACGTGGTGATGGGCGCACTGTGCGTCAACGATACGGCGCTCTACGAGCGGCTGAAGTTCCTCCAGAACGCGGTCGGGGGCGTTCCCGGTCCGATGGATTGCTTCCTCGTCCTGCGCGGCATTCGCACATTGGCGGTCCGCATGAAGCAACACGAACGCGGCGCGGGGGCAGTTGCCGCTTTTCTGAGCCAGCATCCCAAGGTGGAGGCTACGATTTACCCGGGCCTGCTCTCGCATCCGGATCACGCCCTCGCGGTGAAACAGCAGCGCGGCTTTGGCGGAATGATGAGCTTTTACGTTCGCGGCGACCTCGCGGCATCAACCCGGTTTTTGAGTGAGCTCAAGCTGTTCAAGCTCGCCGAATCGCTAGGGGGAGTCGAAAGCTTGATTGAGCATCCGGCGATCATGACCCACGCCAGCGTCCCGCCCGAACAGCGCCTCGCGCTGGGCATTTTGGACAACTTTATTCGTGTGAGCGTGGGCATCGAGCATGAAGATGATCTCATCGCCGACCTCGAACAAGCGCTCGCGAAAGTCTGACGTCCTAGGCTTTTCCTAAATTCGGTGACCCCTGCGTGGGTGTTAAACCGTATTGACTCTAGGAACCTATGATCAGGATGTTGAAAGTGAAGTCTATTTTTCTCGCCGCCGCCGTCGCATTGTCGGCCCTGTCGTTTGCTCAAAGTGATCCGACCAAGCCCATCGCGACCGTCAACGGTGAGGTTATCGGAGGCATGGAGTACTTCCGGCGCATGGAGTTTATGCCCGGGTTCGGGCGCATGGTGGGTAGCCGCTTCGTCGAAGGGTGGCCTGGCTACATCGCGCTACAGACCATGATCAACGAGCGGCTCCTGCTCCAGATCGCCAAAGAGCGAAATGTGTCCCCCAAGCCCGCGGACATCTCGGCCGAGCTTGATCTTCGCCTCAAAGATAGTCCCAAACTCCTGGAAGACCTGGCCAAAGTGGGCATCTCCCGCACCGATCTCGAGTATCAGGTCCGGGTGGATCTGAGCGAATTCAACATTGTCACCCAAGGCGTCAACGTCACCGATCAGGAAGTCGAGCAGCATTACAAAGATAATCCGACTCGGTTCACTATCCCGAAGCGCTACAAACTCCGCCTCATCGCAGTGCCGGAAGCCAAGAAATCTGAAGTCGAAACGGCCCTCGCCGGCGGGAAATCATTTGGCGACGTAGCTCGAGATCTCAGCACCGACCCTAGTGCGCTGCAGGCTGGCGCCATCGGCGAAGTCCCCGCGACCGCCTTTGCTCCCGCGGTTCTCACCGCCCTTGACGCGACCAAGATTGGCAGCGCGTCCGACTGGATTCAAGGCAACACCGGCTGGTTTAAGTTCTTGGTCGAGGACGTCAAGGCCGCTGAGAAGATCCCGCTCGATGCCAACACCAAGCGCCAACTGCGACGGTCGTTGATGCTTGACCGAGGAAGAGTCCGCAACAACCTCGAGAAGCTGATGACGGAGGCACGAAAGAAGGCAGTTATCACGGTGGCTCAGCCTGGAATGGAGCAGCTGATCAAGGATTGGCAGAAAAGCCCGACCGGCGACTAGGTCTGGTAAAACCTTTAAATGGGATTTGATAAGAGCCTGACCCGGTCCGAGCTGTTGAAAGCCGCGACCGGGTTGACCGTTTTAGGGTGGTTGGGGGCCGCTTCGCAGGCTATCGCTCAGCCAACCGCAGGGCCGACCACCGATGAACTCAAAGCGCTCGAACGCTGGCTTGGCTTGGAGTTCACGGATGCCGAGAGAAAGGCGGCTTTGGTCGAGGTCCGATCCAATCTTCAAGCCTCCGCCAAACTGGACATCCCGTACGATGTCGCGCCTTCGCTCATTCAACGCCCGATTGGTCGTGAGCCAGCGGCGTCTAATACGGTAGATGTTCGCCCATCTCGATCGCTGAAGAAGCGGCCGCCCACTGACGACGATGTGGCGTTTCTCACCGTGGCGGAGTTGGCAAGCCTGATCAAGTCCAAGCAAATCACCCCGACGCAGCTGACGGAGATCTACCTGGCGCGATGCCGAAAATACGATGCTCAGCTGAACTGCGTCGTGACCCTGTGCGAGCAAACTGCGCGCCAGGAAGCCGCCGAAGCGACCGCCGAAATCGCCGCCGGACGATACCGAGGTCCCCTCCACGGAATCCCCTACGGAATCAAAGATCTTTTTAGCGCGAAGGGGTACCCGACGACCTGGGGAGCCGAGCCGTTCCAAAGCCAAATCATTGACGAAGACGCCGCCGTCGTGGAGCGTCTCCGCGCCGCCGGGGCAATCATGATCGCCAAGCTGAGCCTCGGCGCCCTAGCGATGGATGATAAGTGGTTCCGGGGCCAGACCAAGAATCCGTGGAATCTCGCTCAGGGGAGTAGCGGAAGTTCCGCTGGCCCGGGCAGCGCGATGGCGGCAGGGCTTTGCGCTTTCACGATCGGAACGGAGACTTTGGGCAGCATTGTCTCGCCGAGTCAGCGTTGCCGTGTGACCGGGCTGCGCCCTACTTTTGGCCGGATCAGTCGCCGCGGGGCCATGGCTCTGAGTTGGAGCATGGACAAGGTCGGACCGATGTGTCGCACGGCCGAGGATTGTCTGCTAGTGCTGGCTGCTTTGGTTGGCCGGGACCCCACCGATCTCGCCACCGTGGACCGACCGCTTCGGCAGCGTCGCGGCTTTGACCCGAAAAAACTCAAGATCGCGATCCTTGACGACGGGCAACCGCTTGACGAAGACGACGCCAATAGCCCGGTTTGGAGCAAGCCTCTAGCGGCTCTCGGCCTCAAGCCCGAAAGACTCAAGATTTCCCCACCGCACCCCTCGACGCTGATTGGACTGAGTGTTGAGGCGGCTGCCGCGTTCGATACCATCACGCGATCTGGCGAAGTCAATAAACTCACCTACAGCCTGTGGCCGCAGATATTCAGAGCTCACCGTTACTTCACGGCAGTGGAATATGTTCAATCGCTCCGGATGCGCACGATGGCCCAAGAGAAGTTTGAAGAGGAACTGGGAGATTTTGATCTCGTCGTCGCCCCCGATCGCGGTGCCCAACTGCTCCTCGTGACCAATCTCACCGGGCACCCTCAACTGTATGTGCCGGTCGGAATGGACGGAAATCGATCAATTGGCATGAGCATAGTCGGGCGGTTGTACGAGGAAGCAACTCTCTGCGCTTTCGGCAATTCGGTCCAGTCGGTCACCCAAGAGTGGCGAAAGCGGCCCCCTCTGTTTACATCCTCTTAACCTGCCAAAGACCATCATTTACCATGTCCACCGAACCTCGCAATCATTACGACCCCGATGAAGTGATCCGCTCCACCGATGGGCGGGGAGACGCGTTTAGCGCGGTTATCTCGCACCGGATGAGCCGTCGGGACGTGTTGCGCACGGGCTTTTCGGCGGGGCTTCTCATGTTGGGTGGAGCATCGATTGCGAAGATGATTTCGACTCCGACTCTGAGTCCCACGGGCCTAAACTTCACGCCCATCAGTTCCCATACAGGGGACAGCATCTTGGTCTCAAAGGGGTACGGCGTTCAAACGGTGATCCGGTGGGGCGATCCATTGCACCAAGACTGCCCAGAGTTCGACCAGGCGGCGCAAACGGCCGAGCAACAGGCTCGCTCATTCGGCTACAACAACGACTTTGTGGGATTCATGCCACTCCCGTTCGGCAGCAATAATTCCTCCCATGGACTTCTGGCGGCAAACCACGAATATGTGAACCACGAGATGATGTTCCCGGTCACTGAAGCCAAGGACCTCAGCGAAGAACAGGTTCAAATTTGTACAGAGGCAGTCGGGTTTGGCGTGGTCGAAATCAAGAAGATGGGCGCCGAATGGCAAACCATCGTGGATTCGAAATTCAATACTCGCTGGACCGCCAACAGCAAGATGCGCGTGGCGGGCCCTGCCGCCGGCTCTGAGAGGATGAAGACCGCCACCCACCCGGCAGGAGATCACTGCACGGGCACCATGTCCAACTGCTCCGCGGGCAAAACCCCCTGGGGAACCGTACTGAGCGGAGAAGAGAATTTTCAGGACATGTTTGCCAATGGGGGCACCTTGATGGACCCCAAAGAGAAGCGAAGCGCAAAGCGCTACGGCCTTCCAGATGGCGACTCCGAGTATCGATGGGAACAGCACCAAAGCCGTTTCAACCTCGCTCTACATCCAAACGAAGCGAACACGTTCGGCTGGGTTGTGGAGATCGACCCCTACGATCCGACCTGGATGCCAACTAAGCGCACGAGCCTCGGCCGCATTCGCCACGAAGCCGCCACCACCCACGTCACGAAGGACGGTCGGGTCGTCATGTACAGCGGAGACGACTCTCGATTTGAATACGTGTACAAGTTCGTTTGCACACGCCCCTACAACCCATCAGACCGTAAGGCAAATCGCGACATCCTCGATGACGGGATTCTTTACGTGGCCAAGTTCAACGACGATGGCTCGGGAGTGTGGTTGCCCCTCGTTCACGGGCAGGGACCTCTGACTGCGGCAAATGGTTTCGATGATCAAGCGGACGTGGTGATTGATGTACGCATCGCGGCTGACCTCTTGGGAGCCACCAAGATGGACCGACCGGAAGACATTGAAGTGAACCCGGTAAATGAGAAGGTGTATATCGTTTGCACCAACAACGTTGACCGAGGGAAGGAAGGCAAGAGCGGCCCGGATAAATCGAATCCCCGATCCGACAACAAGCACGGACACATCGTAGAGCTGATCGAAGCGGGCAACGACCACGCCGCCACATCCTTCACGTGGGAGTTGTTCCTGGTATGCGGCGATCCTGCCGACCCCGAAACCTACTACGCCGGATTCCCAAAGTCTCAGGTCAGCAAAATTTCATGCCCAGACAACATCTGCTTTGATGCTAAAGGCAACCTATGGATCGCAACGGATGGTCAGACCAAGACTCTGAAGCTCCACGATGGCTTCTTCGCCGTTCCCACGGAGGGGCCAGAGCGAGGAAAACTTCAACAGTTCATGGCGGCTGTGCCTGGTGCAGAAGTGTGCGGACCCGAATTCACCCCTGACGGGAAAACGGTATTCCTTGCCATCCAGCACCCCGGCGAAGGCTCGACTTATGACAAACCGAGTACTTCTTGGCCAGAGAAGCAAGGCATCCCCCGCCCATCGGTGATTGCCATCGCCAAGGACGACGGCGGAGTCATCGGCAGCTAACTACTTCTTGGGTGCGCCCCGCTCAAGCTGATTCGCAATCCGCTCCAAACTCGGCTTCAAAATGTCGAGTTGTTGGAGCGGTTTTAGGGCCCAGACGAGAATGGATACCAGCAACGTAGCGCCCAACACGCTACCAAACCCCGTGAGAAGTCCCTGACGTATCGCGAGCTTCCAATCGCTCCTTTGCTTGATGGAAGCTTCAAACAAAGCATTTGATTTTTCAAGCTCCTTCTTAACCTCTTCCCATCCGGTGTTCGTGTCCATAGGCAGATGATAGCCCGTGAAATTGCGGAGGGGGACTATGGACCCGATAACCCTACCAACCGTCTGACGACAATTTTTTGTACGTCCATCCTCTTAGCGGGTAACAGCAGAAACTCTTTGCCAAGCCCCTTCTAAGGAAAAACAGATGTTACATTACGCAGTTGTCTTTTTTGTCATCGCGATCATCGCCGCCGTTCTCGGATTTGGAGGACTCGCGGGTGCGGCGTCGTCCATCGCGCAAGTTTTGTTCGTGGTGTTCTTGGTGCTAGCCGTCATTAGCTTCCTTACCAAGCGAAAAGCCGTTTAATCGGACGCGGCTCGGGATAGACTCTATGCGTGCAAATCGCGTGGCGTCAATTCCGAGCCCTTTTTGGTATTTATATTCAAGATGGGCTGGCCTACAAGGCCAGTGGCCTGATTTGGGTATTGACCGACGTTGCCACCGCGGCGACAATGCCCCTGGTCATGGTTGCCGCCTCCAAGGGCGGCATGTTGGCCGGCTTCTCCGCCTCCGACTTTGTCCTGTACTACTTGGTGATGCTTCTCATCACCAGTTTTGTCCAGAGTCACTTCATGTGGGAAGTGGCCTACGAGGTTAAGGAAGGCGTATTCAGTTCTCAAATCATCCGCCCCGTCGGCTACCTAAAGTTCATGGCCGCGCGCAACTTGGCCTGGCGGTGCGTGCGCACCATCATCTTTTTCCCGCTCTTTCTCGCGATCCTTTTTGCGTACAAGCACCTTATCCCGGATCCACACCTAATCCTGACTTGGTACTCGCTGCTGAGCATTCTTCTTGGCCACCTTGTTAGCCTGACTTTTGTCATGGCGTTCGCGATGCTCGCCCTGTTTTTGCAAGAAGCGAACAGCGTCTTTGAACTCTATTACGTTCCCATGCTGTTCCTATCGGGGCAGCTCTTCCCGATCGCGATATTCCCGGAATGGGTACGTCAGGTCGCTTTGATTTTCCCGTTCTATTACACTACCGGCGTACCTACGGAAATGATTATTGGTCGAATCTCTGCGGCGCAAGCACCCCAGATGTTGGCCATTCAAGCGGCTTGGATTCTTGGCAGTTTCGTAGCGTTCAAAATCATGTTCCATTACGGAACGCGTCACTACACTGGCGTGGGAATGTGAAGCTCAGATTGGGCGTCGGCGGGGTGCGGTGAATTCTCGAATGATCGCGCCCAGTACTAAGGTCGCCACGGCCAGACCTAGAAACTGCATCGGACCGAATTCGGCTACTCGGCTTGCAACTGCTGCCCCATTCGCATTCTGAGCTTGGGCCGATGCGATCAGGGCGAAAAGGCTGATAAAGGTTAGTCCGTTGGCTCGTTTCATGTTCACTTTCCTTGTGTATGTAGCAAATGGGGCAAGCTGCGTGCCAATCTGCGGGCCGATATAATGGGGGGGTGACCATCGACCCTGGCTTGTTCGAAGAGAGCGAGCGCATGACCCCATCGTCCAATGCCCGACATTCCCTGGAAGTGGGGGCGATGGACCTCGAACGAGGCGGTCACCTGCCAATGGTCACCCTGGCCTACCAGACATGGGGTGAGCTCAACGCAGACGCGAGCAACGCGGTCCTGGTCTGCCATGCCATCAGCGGCGACTCGAACGCCCTAGGGTGGTGGTACAGGCTCCTTGGACCCGGCAAAGCCATAGATCCCTCCGACTGGTTCATCATCTGCTCCAATGTTCTGGGCGGCTGCCAAGGTTCGACCGGCCCCGAAAACGGCGACTTCCCGTTCGTGACTATCGGCGATATGGTCGAGGCGCAGAGCCGCTTGATTTCTGAACTGGGCATTTCTAAGCTTGCTCTCGTCTGCGGGGGCAGCATGGGCGGGATGCAGGCTCTAGAGTGGGCGCGGCGATTTCCATCGCGCGTCGCCAGAGCTTGGTGCACCGCCAGTGCGGCGCGGCACTCGGCCATGCAAATAGGATTTAACGAGGTTGCGCGTCAGGCAATCTTTCGAGATCCGAGGTGGCTGGACGGAGATTACGCCCCCGGCGTGGGTCCTGAAGACGGGCTGGCAGTGGCGCGAATGCTTGGGCACCTCACTTACCTCAGCGAACCGGCCTTTGAAGCGAAATTTGGACGTAGCCTCCAGACCGACGACATCAAAGTCGCTGACGCCGGTGCCCACTTCTCTCGTCGGGAAGTGTTTCAAGTTGAGAACTACCTCGCCCATCAGGGAAAGAAGTTCACCGAGCGATTTGACGCCAGGACGTTTGTGGTGGTCTCCAACGCGATCGATGTCTACGATTGCCAGGCCATGCCCGCTTCGGAAACGAAGTTCTTGTTCACTAGCTTCACCAGTGACCTGCTGTATCCGAGCTACCAGAGCCGCATGGCCCACGAGATGGTGGGGTCTAGCTCGACGTGGGTTGACATCGACTCGCCCTTAGGGCACGATGCGTTTCTCTTGGATGATAAGGAGCAGGCCGAAGCCTTGACTGGCTTCTTAAAGATTTAGCTTAAGCGGGCTCCCTGCTCCGCGAGTCGCAGGAACTCCGAGGCGACTCGCGGAGCAGGGAGCCTCCGCGCGCCAAGAATTTTTTGAAAGCAGTAGACAAAACTGTACAACTCGTGATAGCATTACTTGACGGAGGTATTACGCATGCCAACTCTCAAGTCCAAAGTCATCAATAATCCGCACAAAACGATCTACCTTGACCTGAAGGATTCGTCCTCGGGCCGTTTCGTCCAGTTTACGGCGCAATGCAACCACGAGAGACAGAGGATCACCTTGGACCTCGGAGACCTGTCAGAGATTATTGAGACGCTAGTGGCCTTTGCGAGGACCGCTGGCGTTGAGCTTCCGTCTGATTTCAAAGCTGCCGATATAGACCGGATCAAGCGAGATCACCCTCGCGCGTACAGCCCTTGGACGCAGGAGGAACTGCAACTGTTGAAGCAGGAAATTGCCGACGGAAAGACCGTTGATCAGATCGCTAACTACCACCAGCGACAGCCTAGCGCCATTCACAGCCGGATGCGGGCCCTGCAACCAACGTAAGAAACCGGCCCCGCCCCTTGCAGTAGCCCGCAACCCCGTGCCATACTCCTACTTCCAACGCGGGTGTAGCTCAGTGGTTAGAGCACCGGCCTGTCACGCCGGGGGCCGCGGGTTCAAGTCCCGTCATCCGCGCCATGTGTGCCGCGGTAGCTCAGTTGGTAGAGCAAAGCACTGAAAATGCTTGGGTCGCCGGTTCAAGTCCGGCTTGCGGCACCACCTTTCTCTTTCGAGGCTACGGCCTATCCCAACAAAATGCAACTGTGCCGGTTTCAGCTTCGCGACGAGGACGGGGTTATCCGGTCCGGAATTTTTCACGAGAGTCGCCTCTACGAGACAGACGGTCAACAGCCGATCGGCGTCCACGATCTGAGCAAGATCATCATGCTCGCGCCGATCCAGTCGGCGGCATCCTTCCGAGTGTTCGACAGCGAACTGAATTACAACTATCGTAACTCCGCTACGTACGGCGGTCCACTCACCGAATTCGACGCCCCGGGCGGGGATCTCGGAATTGAGGCGCGAGTGGTTGCGGTGATCAAGGATGCAGGCGATCGAATTGGCACTGAGGAAGCGGAAGAGTTCATTCTTGGCTTCACCCTAATGCTCGGATTCGTGCTGGAGGACAAGGATGAACACGACTTGCCATTCGCCCTCGGCCCTTTTCTCAACATTCCCGAGACGCCTCTGCCGCAGATTTTTGCGAAGCCATTTCAACTAAAAGTTAACTCCGAAGTCGTCGCGGAAGCGAGCACCGCGATGCCCGATTTCGCGGGCATGATTGCGCGAGCGACGCGCTACAACCGCGTGCTTCCGAGCGATCTTTTCGGTGCGCCGGCAGTGTCTTTCGGCCCTTTAACGAAGTCCGCCCTTGGCCGAAATCTCCAACCTGGCGACTCGATTCAGCTCGTTCAGGAAGAACTCGGCGTGCTCACCGTGAAGGTCGTGTAACGTCCTAGTACAAAAGAGTGAAGCCAGGACGGGCCCGCGCTCGTCATTTTCTTGATGACTGCCGTCTCGCGCCTCCTGATATTTTTACTGCTCATCTTGGGTTGCGCGCTTGGATTTGCGCAAGACAAGGTTATCCGTGCTAACGACAAAATTAAAGTCGTGTGCGAAGAAGAACCAGCTCTCAATCGGGACTATCTGGTCACTAAAGATGGTTTTGTGCTTGTCAGTTTTATCGGTGCGGTGAAGGTCAGCGGGCTCACCGAAGCAGCAGCTGGGGACGCCCTGGAGGACGAACTCGTTCGTCAACGAATCCTAAAGCGAGCCACGGTAACGGTTACGCTTTTGACTAACGACACGCTGGCTGTGCGCTTCAGCGGGGCCGTAAAGAACCCCGGCGAACTGGCCTGGCGCGAGGGCATGCGTCTCTCGGACATAACCAATCAGGCCAAGCCTCTTGGAACTGCCGACCTTGAAAGGGTTCGCATCGAGAGCCGGCTGGGCCAGATCTCTACGGTCAACTTCAGCAGATTCGAAGGCACCAACCAGACCTACAACCCGCTAATCAAAGCCGGCGACTTCATCTTTTTTCCCTTGATCACACGAGACACGAAGGTATTCGTACTTGGGGCGGTCACTAAACCGGGCGCGTTTGAGCTCAAACCCAACATGACTTTGGGACAAGCCATCACCGCGGCTGGCGGCGTACGCGCAGAAGCAAATCCCGATCGCGTCAAGCTCACCCGCGCGGGCCAAGCCGACTCTTATTTGAGTACCCGCAGCGCGGACGTTGGATTCAAACTGCTCCCCGGCGACAGACTACTTGTTGAAGCCATCAGCCGAGACAAGGTGGTGATCGTCATGGGCGGAGTCAAGTCGCCTGGCTCATTCGGGTTCTCCGAAGGCGTGACCCTCGGTCGCGCCATCCAGCAGGCTGGTGGGTTAGCCGACGGGGTAAAGCTCGGGAAAGTCAAACTCACCCGGCGAACGGGCGAACGAATCAACATCCGCGATGTCGACTATAAAAAGATTGTCGAAGGATTCCAAGGAGACGTCACATTGCAGGCGGGAGATCGCATTGATGTTCCCTTGCCAAAGCGGAGCAGTGGCAGCCGCGAGCTGATCCCGCTCGGCGTACTCATCTTCTTCCTACTCGGCGGCTAACCTGTGGGAGCCAAATGGGATCGTTCGAAAGGAAGGCCCGAGCCTGTACGCCTGCTCAACTTAGTGGACGAGCAGGAAAACGGCGAGCCGCTGGTTCCCCTCGCCGACTTTGCGCCCTCGGCCATCATCCACCGCCCGCAAGTCATCCCCTACCTGCGTCGCACGGTAGCTGAGATGCTGGAAGCCGCCAGTCAGCGACTGGCGCCCGGATACCGATTCGGTGTGATTGATGCTTGGCGTCCCTTCGCGCGGCAGGTGCGGATCTACGAGTGGATGACCAAATGTGCGCTCGAAGTTTGGCCAGAGCTTCCCTATCCTCAACTTAAGCGCCGAGTAAATCGCTGGGTTGCTCCGATTGACCAGCCCACCCCGCCCGGACATTGCACCGGCGCGGCCGTGGATGTCTTTCTCATCGCGCCAGACGGCGACCAGGCCGATGTTTGGTCACCTTACACCCGATTCAGCGCCGCCCCAACCTACACGCTCGGCCTTGACCCCGATGCCCACGCGAACCGGACGATGATGGTTGAGGCGATGCTCAGTGTGGGGTTTTCAAATTGTCGCGATGAATGGTGGCACTACAGCTATGGCGACGCCGGATGGGCAGTGAGAACGGGCGAATCGAGTTGCATCTACGGGCTTGCCGAGTTGCCCGAGGAGCTTTATGCAGAGCAAGAGCGACTTTGGGTTGAAGCTCTTCATGACCGCCGTAATCCGTTCCTTGACGGCAAGGTGTAGACCCCTCACCGCATGCGCCACAATGAGGGATTCATGAGCATTCACAAATTCACGCTTGCCAACGGGGTGCGTGTGCTGGTAGAGCCCAACAATAGCGTCCGGAGTGCCGCAATCGGGCTCACTTGTCGTGCCGGCAGCCGCCACGAGAAGGAAGATGAGGGCGGAATCACCCATTTCATCGAGCATATGCTCTTCAAAGGCACAAAGAGCCGCAACGCTAAGGAAATCGCCGAAGAAATTGAGGGGCGAGGCGGGGTGATGAATGCGTTTACCGACAAGGAGCAGACCACCTACTACTGTCGCGTGCTCAGTGATGACACCGCCGTGGGCGTGGATGTGCTCAGCGACATGCTTCTCAATTCCCTCCTCGATCCGGAAGAGCTAGCCCGGGAAAAAGGCGTCGTGCTCGAGGAAATCAAGCGCGGAGAGGACGATCCGGAAGGGCATGTCCACGAGGTTCACATCGAAAATCGATGGGGCGATCACCCACTCGGCCGTCCCATCATCGGGACCAAGGAGAGCGTCAGCGGATTTTTGAGCGAAGATCTTCGAGCCTATCTCGACCGTCGGTATCTGGGCGAAAATCTTATTCTTTCAGCCGCTGGAAACATCGATCCAGAAGCATTTCACGCGATGGCAGAGGAGAAGCTCGGGCATTTTGAGGCTGGTGGCGATAGCGCCAGCCTGACTCCTCCAGCCCCGACCGTTATTCGCAAGGAGATCGCGAAAGATGTCGAGCAGGTTCATTTCTGCCTCGGCGGTGATAGCCTAAGCCTCTATGACCCCAACATCTACACGGTGGCGGTTTTGGATGGCGTGCTCGGAGGCGGTATGAGCAGTCGGCTATTCCAAGAAGTGCGCGAGCGTCGTGGGCTGGCCTATTCGGTGGGTAGCTACAATCTCAGCTACTCTGCAGCCGGCGTTTTCACGATTTACGGCGGAACGGGGCCAGCCACTTGGGTTCAAGTTCAAGAGGTGATTGATCTTGAGATCAAGAAGCTAATCGGTGAAGGTCTCAAGGACGGCGAACTCGATAAAGTGAAGCGGCAAATCGCGGGCAACCTTGTTTTGAGCCTGGAAGGGATGAATTCTCGCATGATGCGGATGACCAAGAACGAGCTCTTCCACGGTCGCGACATCCCCATTGACGAGACTCTCGGCAAAATCAACGCCGTCACCGAAGGCATGGTCCGCGATCTTGCATCGCAGGTTTTTGCCGAAGGAAAGGTAAGCCTGACCGCCATCGGTCCGTTCAAAAGTTAGTTGATGGATCGCGATTTGTTCCGCCATTTGGTGCGCGTTGAGAGCGAAGATCAGCTCTTAACCGAGCTCGGGCACCTGTTGAAGGCAAAGATGGGCGCAGATTCGGCGGAGATCATGCTTCTCGCCGGAACCGACGCCGTCGTGCTTCGAAGCAGCACCAGTAGCCCCGATCTCATCGGGCGTGTACGGTTCGCACCACAGGTTGGCGTGACTGGGCACGTCCTGCGCACCGGCGAGCTCGTCTCGCGCAATCGACAAAGCCCGCATCCGACCGAGATTTTGTACCCGGGATACAACGAAGACGACTTTGAGCAGAGTGTCTTTGCGCCGCTCAAGGTAGAAGACCAGTCCATCGGCGTACTCGTCATTCGTTCGAATACAAAGCAGATTTTCGATGTAACGCTTTTCGCTTCTCTTGCTGAAGATGCCGCGCTGGCCATCGCGGCTTGGCGGCGGGCTTTCAGTCTGGGCGGCCATGTCAACCGGCTCGACGCACTCAGCGAGGTGACCCAATCGCTCGCTACCAGCCCCTACGTCGAAGAGATCATACAATTGCTCGTCAACGTGACGGCTGAGCAGTTTATGTACAAGGTTTGCACGGTGAGGTTACTCGATGAGTCCAGTGGGGAGTTGGTATTGCGGGCGACGCAGGCGAAATCCTCGGAATATCAGCGCAAACGAAGCATTCGCGTCGGGGAGTCCATCGCGGGACGCGCAGTCGTCGAGCGAAGGCCCATTGTTGTGCCAGATGTCCTGACCGAAGATGAATATATCGGGCATGAACTTGCAGCGCAGCAGGGCCTTCGGAGCATGATTTGCGTACCGCTTACGATCCAAAACAAGTCTATCGGCGTTCTCACCTGCTACACCGAAGAGCTTCACGATTTCTCCGATGTCGAGATCAAAGCGCTGGAAACCATCGCTCAACAAGCCGCATTTAGCATCGAACGTGCCAAACTTCAAGTCCGAAGCACGCTGATGCAAGAGATGCATCATCGGGTGAAAAACAACCTCCAGCAGGTGGTCTCGCTCCTCCGTCTCCAGCTACGACACCGCCACTATCAGACCATTGATGAGGCGATCAACGACTCCATCAATCGCATTCTCGCCATCTCGGCGGTGCATGACCTGCTTTCGCGAGAGGACTTGGATCGCGTGGACCTCAAGACAATCGCGGAGAATCTGGTGGGGCACATGCAACAGTCGTACTTATCTCCCCAAAAGAAGATCGCATTCGACGTGCGCGGCGACCACGTCCGCCTGAGCATGACGCAGGCCACCCAAGTAGCACTTGTTCTAAACGAACTTATGCAAAACGCCATTGAACACGGGTTTGATGGTCGCGAAGGCGGCGATGTGCATATCACGTTTGAGGCCAAGGGCGACGCCGTCTCTCTCTGGGTCGCCAACAATGGGCAACCATTGCCGCTAAACTTCAACATCCAAAGCTCCAGCAACCTCGGCTTACAGATCGTCACGTCCCTTTCGCGCGGGCTCGGCGGCACCTTCCGGCTCTACGACTCCCACGATTGGGCGGTCGCTGAAGTCACCTTCTCTCGTTTGACAAACGACTAGTACGACAAAAAAAGAGGCGCGGCCCACTGGGGGCCGCGCTCATGGCATGAGGCCGGGACTTACAGGTCGCCGGTCGCGCCGAAATTGGCGATGATCATGTCGATGTCAGCGGCATCAACTTCTCCAGAACCATCAACGTCGTCGACGTTGTTGCCCGTCGCGCCAAAGGCGGCGATGGCAGCGTCGATGTCGGCCGCGTCGATCTCGTTGGAGCCGTCAATATCGCCCGTGATGAGCGTGACATTAACCGGGACGTCATTGCCGTCCGGGCCCAGGGTCACGATCGGTGCGAAGTTCTTGCGAAGGAACGGCGCTCCGCTCACCGAGACGTTGTAGCGACCTCGGTTGATGGTGGAACCACTGAAGGTTCCCGCCGGCATTGCTACGTTCACACCGTTCACGTTCACGACGCTTCCGCCGTCAAGCGGAGTCAAGCGCAGATTGATCGAGGTGGCCGCGCCATCGCCTCGACCCGGGATCGTGGCGGTGCCAGTGAGCGGGCGGAGAGCCGGGGTCGGCCCCGTTATTGCGTAAGTCAGGTAGCTGAAGCTACCTGGCTTGACCATGTCTCCCTGCCCAAAACCAGGAACGGGTGGGGTCTGCGCCTCGAAACGGAAGTTGAACAACCGAGCGTACGAGAGCGAATTGGCAGGTGATGCCGCCATGGTCCAGCGAACGTTGCCGTTACTTCGAACCATGGTCCACTCATTGGTGGCGTCCTTATCCGAGTCGCGGAATGTAATGTTGCGGACATTGACGGAATCATCCACCGAGATGGAGAATGCATCTAGCTGCCGGTCAAGGTCAAGGTTATAAACCGCGTAGTCGTAGAGATACCAGCCGCCCCCGACATCCGAAGTCTTGACCGCGGTGATCACATCCCCTTCGATCCTAGGCACACCCGTGACTCGAGAATCACCCCAAGCGTTGATCGCAGGTCCAGAGTTGGTCGTGGCATTGTCTGCCCATGTCCAACCACTGCCATTGAAAGTCGGGGTGGCAAATCGATACTGGTAGTTGTTGTACTTGTTGCCATCAATGGCGGTAACCATGGGGCTACCCGAAGAGTTGTTGGTGTGGACATACCCGGCCATGTAGTACCCCTCGTACAGGAACTGCGAGCTGGGGACCTGGAGATCTAAGTCGGCAACCTTCATGCGCGATTGGGTAGCGCCCCACGTGTAGCTGACTGCGGTGCTCGTGCTGGTGGAGGTAGCGGGCATGCGCTGACTGTTCGTGATTCGGCGAATCCGATCGTTTGCGCCCTGTGTGAACCAACTTTGCTCGGCTGTCCACACCCCGGTGTAAGGATTCACCTCACTCTTAGGACCAAGATATCGATACTCCGAGTTGTGTCCGGAGTTATAGGTGTCCGTGCATCCCAACCCGAGTGCACTGCCGGAGCCGGAAGGCGTGCAACTGGTTGGGCACTCCGTGGAGTTTGTCGCGAGCCATGCATGCTTGAGCCAACCTTCACCGATTTGCTCGAACTTCCCACCGCTGATTCGGAACATATTAATGCCAATAAGCGGGTGCTGAATGGGCATGACCGCGCCGATGCCAACACCATTCGAACGCCAAGCGATCGCGCCAGAGCCGTGGTTGATTGACGTAGTTGAAGCAGCGAATCCGTTATAGACTACTCCGCCGATCGTTTCGCGTCCTGCTTGGTTTAATCCGTACAACCGACAGATACCGATGTCAAGCAGCGTTGCCCGTGGAGGTGCCTCGTACGGCGCTTCCTGAAAGGGATCATTCTTTGGCCCTGCGGCCAAACGAAGCTTTCCGCCAACGCTGAGCGTTCCGAGGTTGTAGCCCTTCAGTTCAGGCGCGCCTAAGTAGGCAGCTAAGGGCTCGGAGATGGAAAGGTTGAACCCGTACAGTTCAAGGCGCTGCGTCTCGGAGTTGAATTGAATCAACGGCTGCACCGCGTTCAATTCGATGGGTTGCGCGAATTCCGTGCCTACGTTTGCGAGTACTCGAAAGGTCGCAGAGCCTGATTCCTTGGTCGGGATCAACCGGAATCCGCTGAAATCGATGTCTCGTCCCTTGAAATTCAGCGTGAAACCGCCTTGAATCTGGAACTCTCCGCTTTCGTAGCGGTCGAAACGCGACTTTTGAGTGACCACTCCGATGCTGGTCCCTGCCTGACTTAACTTCCAGGCCAACCCTCCACCCGCGATCGCTGCGGTGGAATCAAGTTCGGAAACGTTACTGATCGTAAGTCCGGCCAACCTCATGGTTGGGGTTTCAAACCGGATGGAAACATTGCCTTCCTGGAACTTCCAGTACTGTTGAGCAAATGCAGTTCCGGTGGACGTGCCAAAAACCCCCGAGAGGGCGGCAAGGAGCATAAGATTTCTAGATGGGTACATTAGGTATGTCCGACGGTAACTCACGCGTAGACGCGAGGCTTGTTTCCATTGTCCACCAAAATGCGAGAAAGTGTGCGGATAATTGCGACCATTGGGCCGCAATATTTCACGATGCTGCGCGTCAGCATACTTGAACCTGTCTACAATACGGATCCAAGCTGGGCGAGACCAACCGCCGAGAATAAACGAATGTCGTATTTCCCTGATTCGCGAAAGGAATTCGCTCCCCGGTTGACGAACTACACCGGCAGGAATTCCAAGCATGAGTATCCAGATTGACGATCTTCTGCGCGACGTGCTCCAACACGACGCCAGCGACCTGCATCTCAAGGCAAACAACCGCCCCATGATGCGCATCCAGGGCGATCTGGTCCACTCCGACCACGATGTGCTGGATCAGAGCCAACTACATAACCTTCTGTACAGCATCCTGTCTCCCGAACAGAAGGATAAAATTGAAAATTTTAAGGAGCTCGATCTGAGCTACTTCGTTCCAGATGCGGCCCGCTTCCGCGTCAATATGTATTGGCAAAGAGGCAAGATCGGTGCGGTCTTTCGCGTGATCCCCTACAAGATTCGGACGGTCGAAGAACTTGGGCTCCCCCCAGTCACCAAGAAGCTTGCGCTCTTGCCGCGCGGACTCATCCTCGTAACCGGACCCACCGGTTCGGGCAAGTCCACGAGTTTGGCGGCGTTGATCAACCATATCAACGAAAACAGCCCCGCGCACGTGATGACCATTGAAGACCCAATTGAGTACGTTCATCAAGACAAACGATCGATCATCAACCAGCGAGAACTGGGCACCGACACCCACTCCTTCGCCGACGCCCTTAAGCATGTGATGCGCCAAAACCCGGATGTGATTCTCGTGGGCGAGATGCGCGACCTCGAAACCATCCAGCTCGCGATTACCGCCGCAGAAACCGGGCACTTGGTGTTCTCGACATTGCACACGGTGGATGCGGCGCAAACCATCGATCGCGTGGTAGACGTGTTCCCCCCATCTCAACAAGAACAGGTTCGAACCCAATTGAGCGTCACATTGCAAGCTGTCGTCTCGCAGACGATCCTGCCTCGTAAGGACATTGTTGGACGCATTGCGGCATTTGAGGTCATGGTAGCGACCCCTGCAATCCGCACGATGATCCGAGACGGTAAGACCCACCAGCTCTTCAAAGACATTCAAACCGGCGGCGACTTGGGAATGCAAACCCTAGATTCGCACCTGTTCTGGCTCCTGAAAAAGGGCTACATCGACTACGACCACGCCTCGGCGAAGTGCTCTAACCTGGGAGACTTCGAAACTCGAGCCGTGCGCGAAGGACTCTTGGAGGTGGCGACTCATGCAACGCATTGAGGGCATGCTCACCCGGTGCGTCGAAGTCGGCGGTTCCGACCTTCACTTCAAAACTGACACTGGCAAAGTATATGTGCGGGTACTCGGCGAATTACGCCAATTTGACGACGTTCCGCCGTTCACTGATGCCGAATTCCGTCAAGAACTGGTTGAACTTCTTCGACCAGAACAGCTCGACAAATTCGACGCCGAACTTGAACTCGACTTCGCGCACGAAATCGTCGGGTTGTCTCGATTCCGCGGCAATCTGTATCAGCAACGAAACCACGTCCAGGCCGCCTTCCGGGTGATCCCCTATCGAATCCAATCGATGGATGAGCTTGGGTTACCCGAGGCGTGTTACGACTTCATCGAACGGCCGCGTGGACTTGTGCTGGTGACGGGACCCGCCGGAAGTGGCAAGTCCACTTCTCTGGCCGCGATGATTGATAAAATCAACCGCACCCGGCCCGATCACATAGTCACCGTCGAGGACCCGATCGAATTCGTGCACGATGACCATCGAGCTCTCATGAACCAACGCGAGTTGGGCAACGACACATTGAGTTTCGCGAATGCCCTCAAGCACGTTTTGCGGCAGGACCCCGACGTCATCCTCGTAGGTGAAATGCGAGATCTCGAAACGATCCACTTGGCCATCACCGCAGCCGAAACCGGGCACCTTGTCTTTGCGACACTTCATACGGTAGACGCGGTTCAAACGGTGGACCGCATCGTCGACGTGTTCCCGACTTATCAGCAGCAACAAGTGCGGATGCAACTCAGCGTGAACCTACTTGGCGTGGTGAGTCAGACGCTTGTCAAGCGAAAAGACGGGATGGGACGAGCCGCGGCGTTTGAAGTCATGGTTGCCACGTCCGCGGTACGAAACAACATCCGCGAGAACAAGACCCACCAACTCGCTTCCATGATTCAGACTGGCCAGCGGCAGAAAATGCAAACCCTTGACCAAGCTCTCATCAAGCTTGTTGAGAAGGGCATCATTTCAGTGGAGGACGCCGCGTCCCGGGCTAAGGATCGGGGAGAGTTCGAGAGACTGCTGGAGTTCATCAAACAAAACGTCCAACCCGTGGCTGGGGCGGCCCAAGTGGTTGGCCCGCAAGCCGCTCAAAACTTGCCGCCTGTGGCCGGGCAACCTCCGCGGCACTAACAAAGAAATGCCCCACCGAATACCGGTGGGGCATTAGATCAAGTTAAGTTAGAACTTAACTGTGACCTGGCCGAAGAGGATATGCCCCTTCGCATCAGAGGAGCCCTTCCCGCGCATGATGTCGAACGGTCCAAAGTTGTGATCAGCGTACTGATAGATCAACTTGAACATTCCGTTGTTGCCGAGCTGCTTGTTCACGCCAAGCGTGTACCAGCGCTGCCGGGCATCTTCACCGGTGCTCTCAATCGTGAATTGCTCGGCTCCCAAGATGCCGCCCCATCCTCCGCCGAAACCGAAGTTTAGGTCAGCCTTGAGGGACGTATAGTCGTTGGAATCAATGAACTCACCGATCAGGGCCCTTGCGCTCAACTTCATGTTGTTGCCGAGGCCGATATAACCTCCGACTTGGAAGTCTTCGATATTCCGCGGGCTGTAGAACGTACCGATTCGCTCCCAATCGCCAGGGGCGAGGTAGTCCGCTTCGATGCGTCGGAAGCCAACGTTGGCACCGAAGTTATTGCCCGTGTAGTCTAGCGATCCGAAGTAAGCCACGTTGTCGGTCGTCACCACTGAAGTTCCTTCGAACTTAAGCGTGGATTCGGCATAGCCGGCTTGGAACTTAAGCATCTCGGAAGGAGCAAACATGAGGTGCGCCCCGAAGACTTCGAGTCGGTCTACACCGCTTTCTCCAACCGCATTTAGACCGTGGAAGTTGTAGTTGAGGCTCACGCCTCCCTTTTCTCCCAAGCCAAACTTAAGTTCGGAAAGAATCGAGCTTTGCACGATCGGCACGAAATCGCTTGAACCGCCGCCGGCACCAACAGAGCCGTTAGAAATCGGATTAATTTCGGCACCGTTGACGCTTAGTCGCTGGTCATTTCGACCGGCGGCTACGGAAAGTCCGGCGACTTTACCGAGATTGAAGTTCACCTCAGCCCCGTCAAAAATCCATCCGCCGTTGTCCCATCGTTCGTTTTCGAAGTAAGGAGTATTGTCAGATCGCTTGTAGATGTACGGATTGGCAGATTGGACACCGAATCGACCCACGCGTGCGCTGAACGGGAGGTTTTCACCCATGTCCACCACGAATCGGCTGATGTACATATCGCCTGCACCTTCGCCAAACGCAGTGCCTTGGAAGCGACCGGATTGGTTACCGTAACCCTGCGTGACAAAGGAACTGCCTCCCCGGCCTGGGAGCGGATCTGAGGTGCTCGTTCCGAACAAGTTGCCGTAGACCATGGTTGCGCCCCACTTCGTGCCGCCCGTGACGTTACCGTCAAGGTTCAGCGCGATTTCGTGGTACACGTTCATGTCACCCAAGATGCTGTTGGTGGTTTCGAACCGTTGCTCGTCAAAGCCAAGGTATCGGCCATCAATGCCGTAGGTGAGTTCGCCATCTTCGCCCACGCCAGCGTGGATCACGATGTTGGCATCGCCCGAGATCTTGACGGATGGCTCAGTGCCGCCCATCATCTTCTTCATGGCGTCAATGTCCTTCTTCATGGCTTCGACGTCAACGCCGAGGCTTGCGAGTTCCTTTTGGAATTCGCCGGCCATGCGCTTCATCGCGGTCATGTCGTCGGAGAGA
>JANPJF010000007.1:0-1096830 GCA_031425375.1 Chthonomonas sp.
CCGAGTGGTTGCTCGGGGGCCCTTGTAAGTGCCGTCCGGGTAACCCACGAGAATTCCTTCTCGCTTCAGGTTTTCGATTGCTTCAAATGCCCAGTGGTTCTCAGGAACGTCTGGGAAGTTATCTTGCGCCATGGCAGGAGCAGCGACCATCGTCACTGCGACTGCGAGAGCAAGCGTAAACATTCGCTTATTCATAGTTTTTTCCTCTCGACAAACGATCGTTCGAAAAGAGGTTAGCGGCCATGCAGTTGAGCTCGCGATGCAGCTTTCAAAAGTTACCTACAGCGCTCCACCCACCCTATTGGCAAACCAATCCCCGTCGATTGATCAAAGCACAGAGTGCTCAAGCAATTATGACGGATCGAACATGCAAACCGACGCAAGCGCAGCAACATTGGCTCAATCTTGGTCATTCAGGGGCTGGCACTCCCGTTACCGAAGTCCCCTGGTACGCTTTAGACATGAATGTCCCTCTGCTCAAGCGTCTGTCAGAAGCCCACGGAATCCCCGGCCAGGAGGGTCAGATTCGGGCGATCGTGCGCGAGGAGCTGGACGGTGTCGCCGAGTTCCGAACCGACACGATGGGCAATCTCATCTGCCTCAAGCGGGGTAAGGGCGAGGCGCCGAAGAAAGTGATGCTCGCCGCCCACATGGACGAAATTGGGTTCGTGGTGCGGTTCATTGACGACAAGGGGTTTATCAGACTCCACGCTTTAGGGGGATTTGACACCCGTCAGATGGCCTCACAGAGGGTCAATGTCCACACCAAGAATGAGGTGCTGAAGGGCACCTTGATGCTGGGCACAAAACCAAAACACATGCTGACCGACGAAGCCAACAAGCCCGCAAAGGTTGAGGACTTCTTCGTGGACCTTGGTCTGAATGTGGACGAGGTTAAGACTCAAGTCCGCCTCGGCGACATGGTCACGATGGACCGCGATTTCCGCCCAATGGGCAAGCTGTTCACCGGCAAAGCGATGGACAATCGCATCGCCGTGTACACGATGATCGAGGCAATGCGAGCGGTAGGGGATCACGCGGTGGACATCTACGGCGTCGCCACAACCCAAGAAGAGATCGGCCTGCGCGGAGCCATCGCGGCCGGATCGGGCATCGCGCCGGATGTGGTGATTGCAATCGACGTCACGCTTGCCAATGACATCCCGGGCATAGGAGAACTCGACCACATCACCAAACTAGGCGAGGGCACCGCGATCAAGATTTTGGACAGCTCTCTCATCTGCTCCCCGCTCGTGGTGGACCACTTCCGCGACTTGGCAGAAGCTCACGGGATCAAGCACCAAATGGAAATTTTGCCGTTCGGCGGTACAGATGCCGGCGGGGTACAAAAGTTGCACGGCGGCATTCCTGCTTTCACGCTCAGCATCCCCACGCGCTACATCCACACCGTCAACGAGACCATCCACCCCGATGACCTGGATGCGAGCGTAGCGCTGCTAACGAGATACCTTGAAGACGCCCATACGCGAACCTATACGTATGAAATTTGATTCATAAAGAACCACTTTTGCGCAGTTCCCTATATAATTGAGGAATGTTGCAACGCTGTGGTTGGATGTTTTTGTTGACGGCGGGCTGTGCGCTTGCTACTGCGCAGTCGTTAACTAGTCGGGTCTCGACGGTCAACTTTTCGTACGTGTTTGGTGCGGGCGGTGACTCTCATTCCGACAACCAGACATTAACCGAAACTGACTTGGTTTCCAACGGATTCTCTGGGCGCGTCATTTATGGATAGCACTGGCGGATCCCTGCCCGACGGCACACCTTACACGGCGGGCGTTAATCTTTCCCAGTCACAAACTTACACGGTTACCGGCCCGCTCGCTAACTTCACTCGTATCACGGCCAACGGCCAAACCAATTTGTCCACTTCAGCCTCAGGAGCTGGCATCGCGCAGGTGCAAGCTGCCAATCCCGGGAACATGATTGCGTTCAATTTCACGATCTCCAGGCCCCAGTATTATCAGTTGCAAGCGTCCCTCTCCTGCCCCGGATATAACAACCCTGGTGAGGTGCGGCTTCAGCGATTCGACGGCGTGACTTGGCAGTATCTCAATACGACCCTTTTCCTGCCGCAGAGCCAGGGAACGCTCAACGTAACTAGCACCATGCAACCCGGCAACTACCGCCTTGAGGCAGCAGCCGCCATAAATTGCTCCGGAAGCAACGCCCTCATCTCCACGTTTAGCTACCAGCTCGATATGCTGCCGAACCCCGTGACGGTTGCCGGTCGGGTGGACTTACTTGATTTCGTGGGCAACGTGGCCGCGGAAACCATGGACTTTGAGATCCGGTCATTCAACGGAACGCTTCTCGACACCGCCGCAGATGTTCCGCTCGATGCGCTGGGCAACTACACATTTACAACCGCCGTAACTGGGAACTTCCTGAACGTGTGCGCCCGAGGACGCACGTGGCTCAAGAACTCGGTTCCAAACCAAGTGCTAACCGCGTTCCAAACCACGAACGTCAACATCGCCTGCCAAAACGGGGACGCAGATCAATCAGCGGAAGTTGACGCCGCCGATATCGACTGGGTCATCAGCCACTTCGGTGAAACCGTCGGCGGTGGTCCTTACGACCAAAATTCTGACCTTGATGGGTCGGGCGAAGTTGACGCGGCAGACATCGACGTGGCTATCGCTAACTTCGGCGCGACCGACGACTTCTAAGCTCGCAGAAGTTTGAATAGCTCAGGGACAGTCTTCGCCAGCTTCACTTCATCGAATCTGGCAAAGTCCCCGTGCTTCGCGCCTAGCTTCATCCATTGCTTAAGGCGCAGGATGGTCTTCGCGGCGTTGTCTTGGCCAAGGTGATTTGCGAGCCGCTCGAAGTTGGTAAGCCAGTCTTGTGATGGGAGCGGATTAAGTGTGCTTAGGCCTAGCTCGTGAGCAATCTCATGAGACAATCTTGGATTCGCGAGGGCGCTCCGCCCGATCATGAAGTGTCGACAGCTCGTTTGCTCTTGGCAGAGCTTAAAATCATCCAGCGTCCAGATATCGCCATTCGCGATTACCGGGATGTTCAGGTTTTGACGAACCACCCCCAAAGGCTTCCAGTAGACCGGAGGTTGGTAGCCCTGGGTCCGAGTTCGGGCGTGAATCGTTAGCCAACTGGCTCCGCCTTCCGCCGCCATCTGGGCGTTTTTGTGAATGTCATCGATGCTCTCCCACCCCAGCCGGAGCTTGGCCGAGACCGGGATATTCGCCGGGACCGCCTCGCGCACTGCTCTCACCAGGTCACGAATTCGGCACGGATGCCGGAGCAGCGACGCGCCGCCGTCGTGCCGATTGACCACGGGAGCCGGGCAGCCGAAATTGATGTCGATGCAAGTCGCCCCGGCCTTCACCGCGCTGACGGCAGACCCCGCCATCCGATCAGGGTCACCCCCCAAGAGCTGGACTTGAACCGGGAGGCCGGTGCTGGTCTTACCGCCCGACTCCAGTTCGGGGACCTCACGGCGGAAGACCTTGACCGGAAGCGATTCTTGGCTGACCCGGATGAACTCTGTCACCGCATAGCTAAGCGCCCCAAACCCGCCCAGAAAATCGCGCATCGGGGCATCGGTGATGCCATCCATTGGCGCTAGGACAAGGGCGGGTTGTTCGGGGTGAAGCATGGGCCGGGTGCTTTATTGTATCCGGGTGAAGTTCAACTCTCCAGTCCATCGCAAAATCCGGAAACCTCAAGTGACATGTCCACGTTTCTAGCTGATGGATGCTGAAATTCGGGAAGCTCATAGAAATGATCGGAAGAGGCGGTCGATCCTCTGCCGTGATTCTAGTCTGGGCCGTGATCGGCACGGTTATCGCCGGTTGCGGGGCGGGGACGCCGATTGACCGAACACACCTGTTTCCGGTTACGGTGAACGGAAAGATGGGCTACATCAACCAGAAAGGAGAAATGGCGATTCCTCCTCAGTT
This sequence comes from Chthonomonas sp., assembly GCA_031425375.1. Classification (GTDB taxonomy): domain Bacteria; phylum Armatimonadota; class Fimbriimonadia; order Fimbriimonadales; family Fimbriimonadaceae; genus JAFLBD01. The sequence continues at coordinate 3,945 of JANPJF010000007.1, forward strand.
CCATGAGGCCCACGCTTTTTCTGAAGATTTAGCCTTGGTCTCTGTCGGCGATGAGGGAACCGCGAAAGAAGGCTACATCAACCGCCAAGGCGAGTTCGTGATACCCGCGAAGTACGAGTTCGCACAGAGCTTCTCCGACGGCTTGGCTGGCGTGAGCACTAGCATAGGGGCCCCTTCCTTGTTTGGATATATTGACAAAACCGGGAAATACGTCATCCCGCCTCGCGAAGGGTCCGGAAGCTCCTTTAGAGAGGGTATTGCATCCTTCTATGCCCCCGGTGATGGTGGTCAATCGCTATTGATTGACCGAACAGGTGCGTCCGTGGGCTCGCTAGAAGTTGCACAGTCTGTCCTCTTTGATGACGGTCGCTCGAAAGTTGTGGTTGGCGATGGTCGAGACAAGAAAACAGGCTACTTGGACCGGGAAGGCAAGATAGCCATTGAACCACGGTTTCAAAACGGGTGGCACTTCAGCGAAGGCTGGGCTCCGGTTGCGGTTACTCAAGGCAAGTCAGTTCTCTGGGGATACATCGATATCGCCGGCGAATTTAAGATCAAACCTCAGTTTCACCAGGCTTGGCAATTTAAGGAAGGGTTGGCCGCTGTAGCGCCACCCTCCCAGGGAGAGCGGGTTCTTTACGGTTATATCGACCGGAAAAACTCCATGGTGATCAAGCCGCAGTTCGATGCTGCCCTTGTGTTTTCCGAAGGCCTTGCTGCGGTCATGAAGGAGATTGATGGTGCTCAGAAATGGGGATTCATTGATAAGAAGGGGACCATCGTTATTCCCTTTACTTACGATCACGTGGGCCCCTTCACGGACGGTCTGGCCAGAATCACGATTGGTCCCGTGAATCACCGCAAGATGGGCTACATCAATCGCGCCGGAAAGGTTGTCTGGGAGCCGAGCAGGTAAGGGTCTGCCCAAAGAAAAAAACACCCCAGTTCGGAGTGTCTTTCTAAATTTGGAGCGGGCGAAGAGATTCGAACCCTCGACCCTCTCGTTGGCAACGAGATGCTCTACCACTGAGCTACGCCCGCTAGCGTTCCCAAGGTTATACCCCGCTCCGAAACGAGGCGCAAGAGGGTGCGCCATAATTGTCCTGTGCCGGAACTTGGACCTCAGTTGCTTTCCCAGATCGTTGAATGGATGCACGAGGCCTCGCAGATGGCGCTAGAGATCAAATCTGATCTCGGTGCGGAGCTCAAAGCAGACGGGAGCATTGTCACCCACGCTGATAAGCGCATCGAGAGATTTTTCCGCGAACGCCTCCCAGAGGCTCTCCCCGGCTCCACCATTTGGGGCGAAGAAGAGGGCTACCGCGAACCCGGCCCCGGCGGCCTTTGGGCCCTGGATCCCATTGACGGCACTAGCAACTACCGCTACGGCTCCCCGCACTGGGGTGTGTCTTTGGGACTCGTCCAAGATAACCAAGTTAAGCTCGGCGCGATTGCCATGCCCGACCTTGGGAAAGTGTATTCGGCGACCAAGGGCCATGGAGCGACCCTCAATGGCATGCCACTCGCTCCGCTCCGCCCCGGCCCCATCGAACCGACCGAACTGGTCAGCTACGGCGACCTCACCCTGACTCGGTACGGAAGCGTCAACCTCCCCGGCAAGATGCGCTACCTGGGCGCGTTCGTTGCCGATTCCACCATGTTCTTGGAGGGGATATACCGCGCGATGCTGAGCGACAAAGCCGCCCTCTACGACGCCGCGGCGACGATCTGCATCGCCCAGGAGATCGGGGCCGACGTGCGATTTGCCGACGGCGAACCACTGGATGTCAACGCACTCTTGAACATCCGCCCGTTCCCGAAGGCCGTTGCTTTTCTCCCGCCAGATAGCGGATTCTTGCTATGAGCGTCGTCCCAGCCCGCGGATGGTCCGCCGTCCGCGTCTTCCTCGAGATGATCAAGATCGAACATTCGATCTTCGCCCTTCCCTTTGCAATGATCGGGATGATGTGGGGTTCAGTCAGCCTCGGCGGCAATGGATGGCCGGGGCTCGCCACTTTTGGCTGGATCGTCCTCGCGATGGTCAGTTGCCGAAGCGCCGCGATGGCCTTCAACCGAATTGCCGACCGCAACATTGACGCCGAAAATCCGCGCACGATCATGCGCGCCCTCCCCGCAGGGCTACTCCAGCTTCGCCAAGCCAACCTGTTTCTCATCGTGAGTATTGCAATTTTCCTGCTGGCCGCGGCGATGTTGAACTCGCTCACGTTGGCCCTCAGCCCCGTCGCCCTGCTGTTCACGCTCGGATACAGCCTCACGAAGCGATTCACATGGCTCTGCCACTACGTGCTCGGCTTCAGCCTTGGCATCGCCCCCGCTGCGGCGTGGATCGCCGTGACGGGCAGCCTCAGCGCCGTACCACTTCTGCTGACCGCCGCCGTCACCTTTTGGACGGCGGGCTTCGACATCATTTATGCCCTGCAGGACGACGAGTTTGACCGCGAGAAAGGTCTGAAGAGCGTTCCCAGCCGGTTCGGGCGAACCCGCGCCTTGACCATCAGCCGCGTCAGCCACGTGGCTGCCGTAGCAGGCCTAGCTGGGGCGGTGTGGACATTTGGCGGCGGATGGCCAAGCTGGACAGGAGTCGCCGTCGCAGCCGCCCTGCTGAGCTACGAGCAGAGTCTGGTGAAACCCAACGACCTCAGCAAGGTGAACCTCGCCTTCTTCTCCCTCAACGGGTACGTATCAATGGGCGTGTTCGGGTGTGTTCTGCTCGACCTGTGGCTCTGAGAAGGACTCAACCCCTAAGAGTTGGTCCAACACATCCATCGCCGTGTACTCGCGCTGCCCCGGCTTCAAAAACTTGCCGATCCCGGTGACCTGGTCGCCCGCCGTCACAATGGCCTGCTCCAAATATCCGTCTTTGCGCATCTGAGCGATGCCCACCGTCGAGGCGAGGCCGTTGCAGATGCACTTGCGACCGACGCAATCCGCCGGATCGCCACCTTTTTTCACGTAATCTTCGACCGGTTCTGAAGCGCAACGGTAACCGAGCGTTCCGTTATCGAGTCGGTACGGCTCTCGTAAGTATCCCAGGTCGCAAATGCGCGTCCGCTGGGCGTATTCGATGGGATCTGAGACTGTGTCGGGAAGCTCAACTACCTTAAATGGGTACCCCGTTGGGGAGGCGAGCGGATCCGTACGCACATGCGCCTGTCCCGCCAGCACCGTGTCAATCACCTTGGCCTTCACGGCCGGATCAATGCCCGAGTCTTGGCAAAACGCAAACGCGGTACCAACTTGAATGCCCGTGGCACCCTCGCTGAGGGCTTCTTTCAGTCCATCTCGACTACCGTAGGAGCCCGCCAACCAAAACGGCAGCCCCAAATCGCGAAATGCCTGAAGATCGGGCACGTCTCGAGGTCCATAAATGGGCTCTCCTATCTCGTTCAATGCAAGCGCGCCGCGAGGCGGGGCGTTGTGCCCACCCGCCGTAGCGCCCTCTACTACAAAGCCATTGACTTTGCCACTGGCTTTTCGGGCCAGCATTGTGGCCAGCGAAGCTGAAGTGACAATCGCCAGGAAGTTCGGGCGCTTAAGCTCGGTCACCCCGGGAGGTACAAACGGAGCCGGATCAAAGGCGGCCTCGAAATTGTCGCCGGGCTGAGCGCCGGTGACGTCGATGGGCAAAGCGGCTGGCTCTAACCGCGAGAGCTTGTCCAAAATTCCAGGGATTGCCCTTGGAATTCCCGCGCCCATCAAAACAAAATCTACTCCGGCTAACATCGCACCGAAAAGCGACGGAACCGTAGGCACCTGGATTTTCACCAGCAAGTTCACGCCAATCGGCCCATCGTGCCCCTCTTTGGCGAGGAAAACCTCGACAAAGTTGGCTACCACCATCAGTTCGAGCGCGGCCATTCCCGGCGTCGCGGAAGGCATTGGCTTCGATTTGAACGGCATGGCTTTCAGCTTTCCACCCGCTACATAAAACTTCTCCAGAATCCGATCCGCCATCTCCTTGAGGGGAAAATGGGCAAGCGCGTGGCGCATGCGCCCGTCAAGGTCTCCAAGCTGCAGTCGGCGCGCAAGCATAATGTCGAGCGCCGTACCTGAAACCACCCCAAGTTGACCGCGTTGAGATACTGCTCGAGCTAACCGCCAGTCAGACACCCCGACGCCCATGCCGCCTTGAATGATCCTCGGTAAAGCCATCATTAGATTTTATCCTCTAAGCACGCGTCGCATCGGTGATTCATCATTCATTCTTGCGCCATTGCCGAATCCTGCGGACTCGCGCAAGGCTCGAATATTCTGGTGCGCCTATTGTAATACGCCCATTTGAACGCAAATGGCTCGGATAACGTATCTCAATGTGCGATGCTCGGCCCCCACATATGAACACCATCGAACCTCCCCAAGCCGTCGTCATTGCCGGGCCGAACGGCTCGGGCAAAAGCACATGCGCCGAGCTCCTGTTACCGGCGGGAATGAGTTTTATCAATGCCGATATGATCGCGCAAGAGATTAGCGGCGCCCGTAGCACCACGGCAGACCTACAGGCGGGGCGCATCTTGGTTGGTCGACTCGATGACCTTGAGGCGAATCGAGCAGACTTTGCCATAGAAACAACTCTCGCCACAAAAAAATTGGGCCCCCGGCTAGCCAGGCTCATGAAGTCTGGATACGAAACTCACTTGATCTTTCTCTGGATGCCCAGCGACGAGATGGCAGTGCAGCGGGTCGCGGCCCGCGTCAGAGCGGGAGGCCACGATGTCCCCGAAGAGACCATCCGCCGGCGCTACCGTGCTGGTATTTCTCTCTTCTTTTCGCTCTATCAAGAGCTTGCGGACACCTGGAAGGTGTACGATAACTCCAGCATTGCTGATCCTAAGCTGATTGCCTGGGGTCGGCGGGCCGAAGTAATGGCCACGCCGCAGCCAGAAAAATACGAAGAGATCTGCCGACAATGGAAGAAAGCGTGAAAAAACCGAATCCGAAGCTGGATTTTGAGAACGTTGAGCACGTCAACGAGATCGTACGCGAGGCTGTGCGCCAGGCCCTGGGGCGTCACAAAGTGATGAAGAACCCTGTTCCCAGCTGGGACGGGGAAAAGGTCGAAATGGTGCAGCCGGAAGATCTTCCCGAACCGGACAAGGCCTAGTCGCCAACCGATCCGAAGTTCGCAATCACCACATCAATGTCGGCGGCGTCAACTTCGCCGGAGCCGTCGATGTCTTCAATCAAGCTCGTGGGCGAGCCCGTGCTACCGAAGGCGGCGATCACCAAATCAATGTCGGCGGCGTCCACTTCGTCGCTTTGGTCTGGGTCACCGTTAGCGTGCACCGTGCTGAGAAAGAACACTCCGCTGTCGGTGATGTTAACGCTGGTAATCGACTTTGAACACCAATGCCACGGCTTGACTTCCAGTCGGTAGCTGCCCCTGGGAGCCGCGGTGACGGTGTATTCGCCTGCCGCGTTGAGGGTCGTGTTCAAGGTTTGTAGTGCCGCGCTGGTCACGGAGTCGAGAACTCGAATCCGAACTGGCATTCCCGCAGGAGAAACCCCAAAGTCGTTCAGGGTCACCTTTCCCCGAATCGTGCCCAAAGAAACACGCTCGACCAGGACGTCATCGAAGAAGGCGTCGTTGGTACCCGAGCCATCAGCGAAAAAGTCAAAGTCGCTAAAGTTCGGCGAGGTAAATGCAGCGGAGGTGCCCGCCACGCTTTGCCCGTTGATGTACCCGAACATCTGGTTCGAGGCCATGTTGTGCACCGCCGACACCCTGATCCAGGAGTTTGCCGCCTGAGTCGAGATTCCGGACGCTCCGGTTAACCACGTCGGATACGTGGTCCCGGTTTGAGAGTCAATGGTAATCCCTCCGAGAGATCCTCCCGTGGAATCGTAGCTGGCGCCACCAAACGAAGCCCCGGGGCTGGGTGTGCCGTAACGCATCCAAAACTCACTTACCACGAGTGTGCTGGTGCTAGATGCCACTGGTATCGCCAGCGGCTTAAACGCGAAGAGAGACTCACCGGCAAACAGCAGCCCGGCGTTCAACCGGACGCTCCGTGCGCCGGATCGTGCCTGGACCGTCGAAACGGTCGCCATTCCTGGCTCCACGAACGGGAGCGCATCACCGGGCAATGCAAGCCAGCCATTTTGCCCGTCCAGGTCACCGGTAACGAACCCCGCTTCAAAGGTCTCCGATTGGAGTACCTGTGCGGGGGCCATGGCGGCGACCATCAAGAACGGCAAGGAAAGGAATCGTGGGTTCATTAGTTGTCTCCTACTTCCCCAAAGTTAGCAATCACTAGATCGATGTCGGCCGCGTCCACTTCCCCGCTTCCGTCCACGTCTGCACTGGCGGCACTGCCGCCAAAGCCCGCGATCACTAGATCAATGTCCGCCCCATCAACCTCGTTCGAGCCGTCCACGTCGCCGATGACCAGCGCAAAGCTACCAAGAGCCGCGCCAGTTCCAGTAAGGGCGACCGGGCCAACTCGCTTTCGCAAAGTGAATGGCCTGGTGAAAAAGAAACGGACGCTCGCCGGAGCCGCGCTCGAATCGTAAGAGAACTCACCGCTGGCGTTAAGGGTCAAGTTCCGCGTCTCTATCGGGGTAGATCCCACCGCCGGAAGCATTTGAACCGTCACCGGCTGGTCAGCAAGCGACGCGACATAGCCCGGAAGTTGCACGGTGCCGGCGACCAACTTGGCCACCTCGTTCACATTCACGCTGAAGTTCACCGTAGAGCTCAACGGCGCAGTGCCGTTGTCCGTCGCTCGCAAGGAGAGTGGGTAGGTGCCAGCGCCTTGGGCCTCCGTCGGGGCCCAGTTGAGTTGCCCAGTTGTGCTGTTCACGGTCAAGCCAAAGGGCACGGTGCCGACCAACGACCAGGTCAATGTCTGGAGGTTATCCGGGTGGGAGAACACCGGGTTAAAACTCCAAGCGACTTCTTCGTCGATCGCGATCGCCCCTGGGTTGGTGATGACCGGCGCACGGTTCGCCGTCGAGATCGTCATGGTCGCGTTATTCACATCGAAGAACACGTTCCCAACCGCCTCGATAAAGAAGCGCGCCGTACTACTTGTAACCGCGGGCAGAGTCACCGTTGCGGTTCCGGTGTTGGGCACACCGGCCGCCACCATCGTAGCGGTGCCGTTGAAGTAACTCGTTCCCGAGTTCGTGCTCATCAAGATATTCACGGTAGGCGCGACGCTCCCACCCCCCACATCCCACGTGACCTGGTGGGTCTGATTGGTGTTCAGTGTCGCGGCCGTTCCGAACGAGGTCATCTGGAACGGAGCCCCGCTTACCGTGAGCACAACATCAGATTCGCGGACGCCGCCTGCATTGGCCCGGTTGTCGCGAACTGTTCCCCGCATCCTCATCGTTCGATTCACGTTCGGCAAGAACTCGTGCGTGTTCGTGTAGTTATTCGCCAAGATCAAGCTCGAGGATGGGAAAAACCGAGTGTGTCCGGTTGCGCTGGGCAAGAACGACCGGAAAAGCGGTCTGCTGGTATTCGTGGTCGTGGAAGTGATCGGCCCCGCATGCACGGTGCTCGATGACGCTGGCAGGTCAATTTGCTCCCAGATGAAAGTCATGGCGTCCCCATCCGCATCTGCCCCGACCCCGGAAAGTTTAAAGGGAGTTCCCTGAGGAATCGTACGGTTTGGACCGACGGTGAAGGTCGGCAAGTTGTTCACCACGTTGCTGATCACCGCCACGGTGGAGATCGTGTTTCGGAAACTCAGCATGCGGCTGATCGTGCCCGCATTGAAGTAGGCGCGCATGTCGGACTCAGTGTTCTCGCCCGTGCACCGCCCGGCGTAGCTCATAATGCTGGCGCCCGACCCTGGCTCGAACGATCCCTGCCACATTCGGTTGGCGGCGCAGTTCCCGCCGAGGGCGTTGAACGCATGATATCCGTCAAATTGGTGCCCGATCTCGTGAGACACGATCAGGTCAAAGGCATCTCCTACCGGATTGCTGAGACCGCTAGCGGCTCCTGCTTTGTTCGCACCACCCACGCTAGCCAGATACGCAACGCCACCGCCCGCGGTGGTGAATACGTGGCCTAGATCATAGGCTGCGATTCCGGGGCCGGTAGCGACATTGTTGAGAACGCCTGGATTTTCGCCGAGCGCGGTGCTGTTGCTGCTGTTCGTGAGGCCGTCTGGTTCAACTTCCCAGTTCTTCACCCACACCAGATTGAAGCCAATCGCGAGATCGCGTCGGTAAATGCCGTCCACCCGATTGATGCTGGTAGCCACTGCCGCTGGCGCGTTCGCAATCCCGCCGCGCGCAGCCGTGTATTCCACCGTCGTGTTGATGGCGAGGCGGTAGGTATACAACTGAGAACCGCTGACTCTTTCGATCGGTTCGGCCTCGGAAACGGGAAGGAACTGCTGGAACGGGTTTGCCGCGTTGGCGTCGCAGCGCCAGTCGGGTCGCTCAATAGAGTCCACGTCGCGGTAGACGAAATAAGCTTGGTTTCCCTCATTAAACAGCGGCTCGATGTACATCGAGCCCGTGTCATCAAGGACCATCGCCGTCAAGCGCCCATTCCCTACTTCAGCACGAAGGATCGAGGCGGGACTATCAATTCCCTGTCCGGAGAAAGTTCTAAACCAAGGAATTTGGTTCTGAACTTGGTCTCCAAGCAAGGTATTTTCCCAGACGCGGAATCTCTCCGTCCTGCCCCCTCGAACGGGCAGAGTGACGATGACACCGGTCGGGTTATCGCCCGTGAATCTCTCGCGAGGAGCGGATTGTAACGCCTGCTCAATGTGGCCCGGTTGAACCACAAATGAGTCGAAGTCCCGAACCCAACGCAAGACCGGATTTCCAAGACCGTCCACGGGGTCAGGCATCCACTGTGCTGACCAAGTTTGAGCTGGAGCAACTGCACCTAGGCACACGACGGCGAGACTCACCAAGAGAGCTTTGTTCATTCTGAATTCCGAAGGGGTTCGACTCACCAGGTGACTTTAGATGTCACCCGTTGAGCCGAAGTACGAGATCACGATGTCGATATCTGCGGCATCTACCTCGCCACTTCCATCTACGTCCGCACCAACCGCGCTGCCGCCGAAGGCGGCAATGACTAGGTCGATATCGGCAGCGTCGATTTCGTTGGAGTTGTCCACATCCCCCGGAATCAGATCAAAGTTGCCTGCCACACCACCTACCGAGTTAACCACCACGTTGGAGATCTTCCGGGTTAGGAAGAACGGCTTGGAAACAAGCACATTATAGGTGGCGTCTGGCAAAGCAGTCGTGACTGCGAATGCGTTACCGGCACCCAGATTTGGGGTGTCGGTCTGGAGAATAGTGCCGCCGGCCAATGCTTGAATCCGAACCGTCACTCCCGCCCCAACTTCGCTGGGAATCCACTGAAGGAAGTTCACCGTTCCAGTCACGTTTCTGGGAGCATCCTCGTTTACCGTCACGTTAAAGGAGCGATTAAACACTCCCGGCGTGCCTACATTGTTGTCAGTTATTCGTACCGTCACTGGGTAGGTTCCCGGCCCTTGCGCTTCGCTCGGTGTCCAGGAGATCAAACCGGTCGTGCTGTTGATCGTCATTCCCGCTGGGGGGGTTACCAGGCTGTACGAAATGGTCTGAGCATCGTCGGCGTCAGATCCCGCAGCACTGAGGGTCCACAGACTCTGCTCGGTAATCGTCTGATTTGAGATCACCGGGCCAGTAGGCAAGGTGTTCGTCGTGGCGATCGAGAAGTTCACGTTCGAATGATCGAAGAAAATATTGTTATTCGCTTCGATGATGATTCGCGCCGTGGAGCTCGCGGCGGTTGAGAGTGGCATTGAGATTAGCTGCGCGCCATCGTTCGGTGTGCTAGCCGTCAATTGGGTTGCCGTTCCGGAGTAGAAGCTCGCTCCGCCATTTGTGCTCAGCCAGATTTTCACGGTGCTGACATTGAATGGCGCAGCGGTAGTGCCCGCCGCATTCCAAGTCACATTGAAGAGGCGATTCCGATTCCAAGAAACCGCCGTGTTGGGAGCCGTTACCGCAAACGGAGTGGTCCCGCTGACCGTGATGGTCATATCGTCCACGTTCACGCCCCCGCCAGCAGTCTGGTTGTCTCGCGCCACGGCTCGCATCCGCATAGTCCGGGCTACGTTTGGCAAGAATTCAAACTGATCCGTAAAGTTATTGGCGAGCGCCAGGGCCTGGCTCGGGAAGAACCGAGTCGTGCCTGCCGTCGGCAAGAATGAACGGAAAAGCGCGCGGCTGGTATTCGTCGTGGTTATAGTCGTCGCACCTGCGGTGCCTGCGTTTTGCTGATCCCACTGATGTGTCAGGGCGTGGCCGTTCGGGTCACTCGCCGTCATCGTGAGTTTAAAGGGGGTGGAAATGGGAATCGCGTAATCTAGACCCGCGTTGACCGTGGGCACGCCATTACCGCTTGCCGCCGCAACACCTCCGCGAGCCGCTGTCCGGACAACCAAGAATTGCTCGATGCTTCCGATATGGAAGTAATCGTTCGAGTTAGGCTGCGAATCTTCGGACCCGCAAATTCCGGCGTAGCTCATGATCGTCGAGCCACTGCCCGGCTCCCACGCCGAGCTCGCGCTTCGATTGCCCGCGCAAGAAAGGGTAACCCCGTTGAACGAATGCTGACAATTGAACTGATGGCCCATCTCATGCGCCACGTAGTCGATATCAAACGTATCGCCGATGGGACTTCCGCTACCAGTCACCCCGCGGGCCTTGTTTCCGGCCAGTCCAACCACACCCAGTCCAGCAACCCCACCGCCACCGGTGCTAAACACATGACCGAGATCGTAGTTCGCACTACCCGGCAGTCCCGCTGTGTCCATCCGAGCTTGGTTTTGCCCCAGCATGGCACCGCCATCATCATTTGTATACGGATCAGTCGCCGCATTGGTGAAGACCTGCGTCCAGGTCAGATTGAGCCTCGTCGCGGCTTCCTTTCGATAAACGCCATCCACCCGGTTGACCGAGGTCCCGATCTGCGATATTGCGTTTGTAGTCGTTCCTCCGTGAAACGTTACGTACTCGGCCGTTGCATTGACCGCAGTTCGGAAGGTCCACAGGTTGGTGCCGGTGATCCGTAAATCCGGCTCAACGACTTCGGGAGTCGGCTTGAGAAACGCCGGCGTGTCCACAATGTCGTTGCCTTTTTCGTCCACCACTCGGCAAGTCCAGCCTGGACCTTTTAGAGAGTCCCGTCGCGCATAAAGGAAGTAAGTCCCGTCAGGCTTCCGCTTCATCGGCTCGATGAAGTAAGCCCCTTCGGGCGTCGAAATCATCGCACTAAGGCGGCCATAACCCACTTCGAAACGAACCGTATATGTCGGGTCATCAATGCCTTGACCCGAATAAAGTTTGAAATCTGGAATTTGACGCTGAACTTGCGGTCCAAGCACATTGTTTTCCCAGACATTGAAGCGAATCAATCGACCGTCCGGAAGAGGCAACAACAACTCAACGCCTGCCTGATCAGGCAACCCCAAAATTTCCTTCGGTGCATCAGCCAGGATGGACCGGAGCTCGTTGTAATCCACGCGGGCAGTTTCATAGCTGCTTATCCATCGCAAGAGCGGGTAAGCCTCAGCGGGCGTCGGCTCAGTAACGAATGGGCGAGTCCAATCTTGAGCCAAAGAAATTGAAGAGGCTACGAGTCCCGCCAGTAAGGCGGTCCCCTGAAAAAATTTGCGCGAGCACATGATCTTATAGAGTCCGGAACCTACTTTATACAGCACTTTGGCTGAAAGTGTATGCCTAAGACCGCTTGCCGGGCCCCATTAGTTCGGGGCTGTACTTCGGGTCCAGAGCATGTGTCAGTTCCAGCGCTCTGCTCAAGAAACTACCAAGTATCTTGCCAAACTCGCGGGGGGAATACCGGGTTTTCGTGCCGGTGTACAAATAGGAGTCCTTCGACACGAGGCCGAAGCTCATCAAGATCGTGAGTTGCTTCTGTCGCTCCCGAGTAAGCCCGGGCGCCATCTTCTTGACGTCAACCGCTACTGGCTTGAACCGAGGTTGAATCTTGGGCTTCAAGTAGTCGTACATCCCCGTGAGCCGCGAAATGAACTGGTCACGCGTGAAGACTTCCTTGGAAGAGCTGACCGTGAACTTTGCGGCTGGGGTGGAAAGAACCTGTTGCAAGTGGCCGTAAGCCTTCTTAAAACTGAGGTCAGCCTCATTGATTGTTACCGGAGTCTCCTGCGCGCCTGCAATCGCAACCAGGGTCAAAAGCCCAATGACCAAACCGGAAGACTTCTTCATATATCGCTCACTGCCCCACTCGCTCGGATATCGTCCAAATGTTCTAACGCTCGACCTGTCCCAATCGCCACGCAATTCATTGCATTGTCAGCCACGTGAACTGGAATATCGGTCACGCTCTGCAGCAATCGATCCAGACCCTTCAGCAGAGCACCGCCACCGGTAAGAGTAATCCCCCGCTCAATGATGTCCGCGCTCAGCTCAGGCGGAGTCTCTTCCAAAACCGTGCAGAGCTTCTCGGCAATCTCCCGCACGGGATCGCTGAGCGCGTCTCTAATCTCCTCGCTGCTGATCTCCACCGTCTTGGGCAACCCCGCCACCATGTCCCGACCCCGAATCTCCAGCCTCAATTCCTGCTCAAGCGGATACGCCGAACCTATCTTGATCTTGATCTCTTCGGCGGTGGGCTCTCCAATCTGCAAATTGTAGGTGTTGCGCACATGGCGGATGATTGCCTCATCGAGCTTTGTCCCGCCAACGCGGATACTCTGGCTCAGCACGATCCCACCCAAGGAAATCACTGCGATGTCGGTCGTCCCGCCGCCGATGTCAATCACCATGTTGCCGCCTGGCGAGCTGATTGGAAGCCCTGCCCCAATCGCAGCCGCCATCGGCTCTTCGATCGTCATGGCCTGGCCAGCCCCGGCTGCTTTTGCTGCTTGGATGGCCGCTCGACGCTCGACGTTGGTGACCCCACTCGGTACACAAACCAAAACTACTGGCTTGAAAATTCTTCGGGTTCCACAGGTCTTATCGAGCAAATACTCGAACATCTTGACCGTGGTGCGGTAGTCGGCGATAACGCCCTCTTTCATGGGGCGAATGGCCTTGATGTTGCCGGGCGTTCGGCCTAGCATATCGCGGGCTTCATTACCCACGGCGAGGACCTTGCCGTTGTTCACGCTGATCGCGACGACAGTTGGTTCGATTAGAACGATGCCTTTGCCCCGCCGATATACGAGCAAATTCGCGGTGCCTAGGTCAATGCCGATTTCTGGAACGAGTCTCAACGCAGTCGTGTCTCTGAGGAAGCGGCTTGGGTCGCTTCCCACACATCAAAAGGGATGCGTTCAATGGTACCGCCCAATTGCGTGATTCTTTCCTCTAATCCTTCGTATCCTCGATCAATCCAGTAAACGTTTTTTACGATGGTCTCGCCTTCCGCGGCAAGACCGGCCAGAACAAGAGCCGCACCGGCGCGCAAGTCGCTGGCTTCAACAATCGCGCCACTGAGGCCCGTGACTCCATCGATGAGAGTAGAACGCCCTTCGATCCGCATGCTCGCGCCCATCCGATTGAGCTCACTCACGTGGCCAAACCGGGATTCGTAGATCGTCTCTTCGATCACGCTCGGCCCATCTGCCAATGCCAAAACGGACGCCATCGGTTGCTGAATATCGGTCGGGAAACCAGGATAAGGCATCGTCTTGACTCGAATGCCCTTGGGTCTTTCGGGAGCGAACACTCGAACCCAATCGTTGCCCTCCTCGCATTCAACGCCCGCTTCCTTAAGCTTGTTGATCAGCGCAGTTTGGTACTCCGGCATCACTCCGGTCACTTTAACGTCGCCGCCCGGGAGCGCTCCCATCATCAGATAGGTCGCGGCCTGAATGCGGTCTTCCGGCACGCGAAAAGTGCAACCCGTAAGTTCGGCAACCCCTTCAATGGTGATCTTGCTCGTGCCGTCGCCTTCGATTCGGGCACCCATTCGCTTGAGAAACGCGGCCAGTGTGGTGACTTCCGGCTCGATTGCCGCATTCTCGATCACGGTGATGCCCTCGGCCAGTGTCGCCGTCGCCATCAGGTGCTGAGTGGCACCCGCGCTTGGGAAATCAAGATAAATCGTGGCACCGTGGAGGCGAGGAGCGTCAGCGATGTACTTGCCACCATCCAGTTCGACGGTCGCTCCCATGAGCGCCAGACCCTTCAAGTGAAAATCAACAGGTCGGGCACCGATTTTGCAACCGCCCGGAGCCGGGAGCCTTGCCTTCCCCATGCGCGCCAGAAGCGAACCCAGCAAGTAGAACGAAGTCCGAATGGGCCGAACGCTCTCTTCGTCCGCCTCATATGCGGTGAGGTTCGTGGCGTCAATGTTTAAGGCATCCCCGTCCCAACTCACCGCCACCCCAAATTTCTCCAGCAACTTCAACTTGACTTCAAGATCTCGGACTCGCGGCACGTTGTGCAGCGTCGTCTGGCCCTTGGCCAAAAGCACTGCGGACAGAATCGCCAGGGCGGCATTTTTGCTTCCCGGAATCATTACCTCGCCGCGTAGTGGGACGCCACCTTGAATTCGAAGCACGCTCATAATTTGTAGCCTTAAAAAAGTGCACGGCGATAAGACCGCCGATGTACCCGTAACAGACGCGAAATTGTACCGGAAAGCCGCCCTTGCCCCAGGCTTTTCCACCGGGACAAGTTAACTCTCGTTAAAACCCAGCAATTGTATGCTTCCTTTTGTAGCCTTTCATCGTCAAACTGAACAGAGCCATGCGCCAAAACTGGATGGACCGGGACTTCTTGATACGCCGACCGATGGCCTGGGCGGACACTGCAATAGCGTCTGCCTCGGGTTCGGTTCCCTACGGGGTCGGCATGTCTTGCACTGCCGACCCCGTTTCTGTTTTAAGCCCGGCCCACTCAGTGCGAAGGTAGAGAAACGACGATGCAAGAAGTCCTATTGCTTAATTCAGACTTCGAACCGTTGAACGTGTGTCACGTCCGACGGGCGATGTCCTTGGTCATGCTCGGCAAAGCCGAGGTGCTCGAACACGACGAGAGGGCCCTCTTCACCACGCGTGGTGAATTGCAGGCGCCTAGCGTGGTGAAAATGCGCTATCACGTCCGACGCCCGTTGCCGCAACTCCGATTGTCGCGACACAGCATCCTCGCTCGCGATGGCTACACGTGTATGTACTGCGGCCTCAAGGGGAAAGATCTGACCATCGACCACGTCGTGCCTCGATGGATGGGCGGTCCGCACAAGTGGGACAACCTCGTGGCGTGCTGTCGCAAATGCAACCTCAAGAAGGGCGATAAGACTCCGCAGCAAGCCAAGATGAAGTTGAAAACCACTCCTCGTCGCCCCCACTTCATCCCCTACATCTCACTTCCGGCGTACCTCAAGGCGAAGGGGCAGGATAAGTGGACGTTCTACCTTCCGGTGTTTGAGGCGTTCCAATCCCAAGAATTGGCCTCGTAAAAAGAAACGCCCGCTCCACCAAAGAGTGGAGGGGGCGTCGTATGACCGGACAACTTACGGCGTAGCCGGAGTGTAAGTCGTAGAAGTTGTGGTTGTCGTTGTCGCCGGCTTGGATCTGCTGGCCGCCATAAAGCTAATAATGGCTACGGTCACCAATAAGACTGCGACCACGAGCAAAATCACAAAGACGGACTTCACCGACGTAGAACTGTCGCGGTCTTTGAGTTGCGGTTCAGGGCCGGTGACCTGTTCTTGATCTTGGGTTGAGCTGTTGGATTCAATTTTCATGAGCAAAGTTGCCTCTGCTCACTCGTACGTTTTCCCCTCTTAGGCTCGGACGAAGCTGGGCCTATTGCCCACGCGAGAGCACCAGCGACTGATAGCCCTTTAAAATATGATCCCCTGGAACTCCAACCGTACGGCCAGAATCCAAAACTGACCTCCAATCGCCCTTCAAACCCGCTCGAACTAAAATTTCCGCCGCCTCCTTCGAGGTGTTCACCAGAATCAACGTGGTCCGTCCGCCATGGACCTTGCTGAACCCCACAACCTTGGCATTGCTGAAAACCGACCCGACCAACCCTTTCCCTGCCGTTGCTCTAAACTGCATCAACACCCGATAGCGGCGCAACTCATCCGGACCCGAACTCCAGTCGATCTCCGACCGATCAAAGAAAGGAATTTTTTCCGCCCAGCCCAACTCTTGCGCCGTGTACATGAGCGGCACGCCACCCGAAAGCGCCGTCAAAACAAACGCTCCAAATGCGGCATCGCGTCCGCCAAAGTTCACAATCGCCGAGTTATCCCACGCTGACTCATCGTGGTTGGTCGTGTACCGAAGCATCGGGGTTTTTTGATGCAGCCCGAGCTCCGTCCAGGCCTGCGCCGACTTCCGACCGGCATAGATATCCCGTAATGCCCCGTAGGTCGGCCAACCCCAAACCAGGTCAAACCCCGACTTCAGGTGATCTGGCCGAGCCCCTTCGGCGAGCCAAAGCAGGGCCCGAGGTGACTTCGCATTGACCTTCGTGATTGCCGACTTCCAGAAGTCCGCCGGAACCCCATCCGCAAAATCGCACCGGAAACCGTCAACCCCCTGCTTGACCACCCAATAGGTCATCGCATCAATCATTGCCGCCCGCATCGGCTGGCTGTCGTAGTTCAGGTCCGCCACGTCGTTCCAGTTCGTGCCCGCGGGAATAATCACCTCACCTTTCTCGTTGCGCGTATACCAACTCGGGTTCTTCAGCCAAGGGTGATCCCAAGCCGTGTGGTTGGCCACCCAGTCCAAAATCACGCGCATCTTTCGCCGCCGCGCCTCACGCATCAGCGCCTGAAAATCCGCCAGGGTCCCAAACTCGGGATTCACCATGGTGTAACTGCTCTTGGCGTAAGGCGATCCCAAACCGCCCGCCGACCTCACCTTCCCCACCGGGAAAATCGGCATCAGCCAAATGACGTTCACCCCTAGGCTCTGCAAATGGTCGAGCCGCGCCGTCACTCCCTTGAACCCACCCTGCTTGCTAAATGCGCGCAGGTTCACCTCATACATCACCGTGCTATCAAGATCTGGCTTGACCAACGGCGACTGGAGGCAAACGGAAAGGGCAAGCGCCGTGAGCATTTACTTGATTTGAATGCTCGAGATGCGGCAAGGCGTACCTTCGCTTGTCGTGATGATGCTTCGCCCATCGGCAGAGTAGCAAATCGCTTCGCCCTGCATCTCAAGCGGAGTCTGGATGCGTGTGGCCTTCGTGGTGAGCCAGCTCTTCATCTCTCTCCCCGGAATTGGGAATTCGTAGGCGAACGCGTAGGTGCGCAACACCACGTGCGAACCGGAGGGCGAGACCGCCCCGCCGGTGATCACCCGCATGGGCGCAAGTCCATCCGGAAATTCGATCTTGCCCATGTATTCAAACTTGTACTTGCCTGATCGCTTTGGGTTGCGCAGACGATAGATGCCGCCCGGACCACTGGACTTCTGGACCACCCAAATATCGCCGGTTTTTGGATCGATCAGCATCGCCTCCGCATTTCTGGCCCCGCCAGGATACGTGACGGTAAAGGTGTCAAAAACTGAAATCTCGCCGCTACTTCCCCTCGGCTCCTCGAATCGGTAGATTTTCACCGACTCGTTCTTACTCGGGTTATCGCCGATATCCCCGATGTAAACCATGTTCTTGACGCCGATGGTCGCCGATCCCATCTCCTCCCAGTCGCGAGCCTGAACGCCCTTCAGCTTGAACTCAGCCGTAATCTCCCCTTCCTTGTTCACCCGGAAAAACCGCGCCGTATCGCCGCTGTCGTTGTGGGTCAGATACTCACCGGGATATTCCTGACTGGGTGCGACGCCGGAGCTCTCATTTAATTTTCGATCTTGAACCTGAGCCCACAGGGAGGGCAGTTCGTACTGCCGACCGGATTGCAAGGCAGGGGAAACAACCACGAGGCCCAACAAGGCCGGGAAGAGGAGACGCTTCATGGATCTACTTTACTTCCTGCCGAGCGCCCGCGCAACATGTTGCCGTAGTACACGTACAAATGCGCGTGTCCGGCCCACATGCCGAAACGCCGCCGAAACTCCTCCCCAATCGCCGCATATCGGGTGGCCGTCAGCGATAGGTCCGCCCATTCCGGGAAATACAGTCGGCACGCACCCTGCCACAAATGGGTGTCTACGGGCACCGCGTCGGTCTGATGTAGGGCGTAAAGGGCGATGCAGTCCGCTAGCTTTGGCCCAATCCCCTTGGTTTCCATGAGCTTCGCCCGCGCCTCCAAGTGGGGCATCGTCGCTAGCTCTTCCAGCCAGTGCAACCCCCCCCGTCCCAAGATCGCCTGTGCCGCCACCGGAAGCGTGGCTGCCCTGTATCCAAAACCCGCCGAACGAAGTTCTGCATCGGTCAAATCCGCGAGCCGTTCAAGACGGGGGAAGTGACGAGGCTGCCAATCCCCGATCGCGGGCATCGGATCGCCCTGGTTCTCCAACCACCGCACCATCGATGTGATGCGAATCAAGTGGTTGTTCGCCGTACAGAGAAAGCAAAACAGTGTCTCCACCGGATTTGAGGGCCGCAGCAGCCGAAACCCTTTCAGCCCGGAAACAAAAGATGTATCAAGGGTCGAAAGGTGTGCCGACAAATTTAGAGGCTCATCCAGCCTCAAAAACCTCCGAAATTCCTCCTCTGTGCCGGTGGAGTTCACTTCGAGGCGATCAGCAAAAACCGAGACAATCGACGCCACGTCCCCATCCACTCCGCGCCATTGCCCCGGAGAAACTTCTTGCCAACGAAACACTTGTCCGCTCGAAACCAAACGCGCGAAATCCAGCTCCTCCACGCAGTACGGCAGAACAAACTGGTTCAGGACAGCATCCCGTCGGGCAACATTGCCAGAAACTCATCTTCCGTGAGCACGCGCACCCCAAGCTGTTCGGCCTTCAGCAACTTGCTCCCCGCCCCCGGCCCCGCCACGACGAAACTCGTCGCTTTCGAGACCGAGCCCGCCGACTTGCCGCCCAAATTTACGACCAATTCTTCGGCTGCCTCACGACTGAACTGCGTCAGCTTGCCGGTGAACACCAACGTCTGCCCCGCGAAAAGATCACCGACCGGCCCATCTAGTTCAGCCGGAGTGACACCGCACGCCTCTAACTCGGTCAGCATTGCTCGGTTCGCCGGGTCTTCAAACCACGACTCAATCTCACGCGCTGTTCTGGGCCCAATATCCGAAACCGCGATCAGGTCATCGTAACGAGCCTGCAGCAGACCCTCCACCGAGCGGAAGATCTTGGCCAAATCCTTCGCCGTCTTCTCCCCGACCTGAGAAATCCCCAATGCAAAAACAAAACGGTCCAGCGGGCGCGTCTTCGCTTCTTCAATCGCGCTCAACAAATTGCTTACGCTCTGCTGCCCCATGCGGTCGAGCGCCTCCATTTCCTCGCGGTGAGTACTCAGTTTAAAGATGCTGGCCACATCGGTAATCCAACCCAGCTCTGCAAACCGCTGCAATTGCTTCTCGCCCAGACCCTCAATGTCCATCGCCCCTCGGCTGGCAAAGTGGATCAGCTTCGCGTGTATCTGGGCCGGGCAAGCGGGATTCATACACCGCAGAGCAACGAATCCCTCGTCCTGAGTCAGCGGAGAGTCACACACCGGGCAGTTGGCCGGCGGCACAACCTCCATCGCCTCCGAGGGCCGCTTGTCCAGCACCGGCCCCACGATTTCCGGTATCACATCCCCGGCTCGCTGGACGATCACCGTATCCCCCGGCCTGACGTCCTTCCGACGCAGGTCCTCGATGTTATGCAGCGTCGCCCGCCCGACCATCACGCCCCCCACGAACACCGGTTCCAACTCTGCGACAGGCGTTACCACTCCCGTCCTTCCCACGCTCCAACTCACCTCGCGTAGCAACGTAAACGCCTGCTCCGCCGCAAACTTGCACGCCACCGCCCAGCGCGGTCCGCGCGCGGTCGAGCCCAGTTGACTCTGTGTCAAAAGGTCATTCACCTTCACGACCATCCCGTCAATGCCGAACGGAAGGGTCGCCCGCCCTGCCTCCACCGCCAACAACTGCGCCACCAATTCATCCGCGCCACGGCAGATCGCCACATCGGTCCTAGCCTCGAACCCCATCGCATGCAGCCTTTCCAAAATTGCTGACTGAGAATCCGCAAGCCGCCCCTTGCCCAGCCCGTAAGGAAAAAAGGTCAGTTGCCGCTTCGCCGTCTCGTTGGGGTTGATCTGCCGCAGCCCGCCGCTGGCCGCGTTGCGGGGGTTCACGAAAGCCTGCTCACCCGCCGCAATGCGAAGCGCATTGACAGTCTCAAAATCCGCCTTCAACATCACCACCTCTCCCCGAACTTCGAACGAATCAGGGACTGCTCCAAGAAGCGTCTGCGGCACCCCACGTATGGACTTCACGTTCGCAGTGACCACTTCCCCCGTGGTGCCATCTCCCCGCGTCGTCGCCCGAACCAACCGACCTCCCTCATAAGTCAAGGAGATTGAGGCGCCGTCAAACTTCAGTTCGGCGAGATATTCAACCGGCTCCTCGGTCTCCAACGAGCGCCTTACTCGCTCATCGAACGCCCGCACTTCCTCCTCGCCAAAGGCATTATCCAGCGAAAGCATCGGCACCGCGTGGCGATGTTCTTTAAACCCACCTGAGGGCGCGGCCCCCACTCGCTGAGTCGGCGAATCTGCCTGCCGCAGTTCGGGATGGCTTGCCTCGAGCTCAACCAACTCCCGGAACAGCGCGTCGTATTCGCTGTCGCTTATCTCCGGCTGGTCTTCCGTATGATAAAGCCGGTTGTGGCGGTTGAGCTCCGCCACAAGCCATTTCATTCGTGACTCACTCATGCATCCGCGTCCAATTTTGCACTCGGCCGGGCCCGAATCGAAGCCCAAGTGCGAAGCTCCATGATCTCCATTTCCATCATCCGGCTCAGCGGAACTTGGGCCTTCGCTTCCCCTTCTAAATCGGCCTGATTCAATTCTCTGCCCGCATCGAACGCCACAAACAGAGACGCAATCACAACTTGCTCAATCTCCGCCCCACTAAAGCCCTGGGTCAGCTCAGAAAGCGCCTTCAGATCGAAGTTCACCGGATCCCGTTTTCGCTTCTTGAGGTGAATCGCAAAGATCATCTCCCGCTCCGAATCGCCCGGCAAGTCGATGAAGAAAATCTCATCGAAGCGCCCCTTGCGAAGCAACTCGGGAGGCAACTTGGTCACGTCATTGGCGGTAGCGATCATGAACACCGGCTTGGTTTTCTCCTGCATCCAGCTCAAAAAAGTCGCCAACACGCGCTGAGAAGTCCCGCTGTCTCCGCTCGCGCTCATCCCGCCGAACCCTTTTTCAAGCTCGTCAGCCCACAAGATACAAGGCGCGACCCCTTCTGCCACGCGGATCGCCTTGCGCATATTCTCTTCGCTCTGCCCCACCAGCGAACCAAAAATGCGGCCCACGTCGAGCTTCAACAAAGGAAGGTTCCAGGCGGCGCTCACCGCCTTGGCCACCAATGACTTCCCGCAACCCTGAACCCCGAGCAGCAGCAGCCCCTTTGGAGTCGGAATTCCAAATCCACGCGCCTTATCTGTCAGTGCGCTGCTCCGCTTCATCAACCAATCTTTGAGCAAATCATGCCCGCCAACGTCTTCCAGCCGAGAATCCGCGGGATAGAACTCCAGCAAGCCGCTCTTTCGAATGATCTGCTTTTTCTCTTCAATAATCACCGAGAGGTCGAACCGCTTATGCTCGACCAAAGTGCGCGCAAAGCATGACTCGATCTCATCCATGGTGAGCCCTTGCCCCGCCTTGATCAGCCGCTCCCGCTCCTCGTCGTTCAGAGCAGTGTCCACCTTCTCGTTTCCAGACATTGTCTGGATCACATCATTGAGTTTCGCTTCAATCTCCGCCCGATTAGGCAACGGAAACTCAAGCACGGTGATGTCCTTCTCAAGCTCAATCGGAAGCGCGAGCTGAGGGGCGAGAATGATCAGCGTGACTGCCTTGCCCCGCAACTTATCAGCGAGGTCGCGCAGGAGCCGGATCACCACCGTATCCTTCATAAACGCGTGAAAGTCCTTGAGCAAAATGACCGACTGCTCGGGCGCCTCATGGATTTGCAAAAGCGCCTCCAACTCAAGCCGAGTCGTGGGGTTTGGCGTGGACCCGGAACGCGGAATCGCGGGACGCATGCCCTGTGTCAACGACCACGTGTGAAGCTTCCTCCCCAGGGTCTTCGCAATGCTATCAATAGCCTGTTCAACCCGCCGCTCCTCCCAGCTCACCACAAAGAGAACCGGATAGCGGGCACGGATCAGCACTTCGATTTCGTTGACAGCATTCATGAATTTTGGTGAGCCTACCCGCCTCTACGGCTCACGATTGAACCGGGTTGAGGGACCCAGGTCGTGCAGAAAACAAAAAAAAGTCAAAACATCCGTCCCGCATAACAAAAAGGCGGCTATAGTAATAGGTATGAAGTGCGTTGGTTTGAGGCGAGGGGTTGCCTTGGGGCTGATTTTTGCGGCCGCGACCCTGGTTCGGGCGGAAGAATCGTTGGTATTCGTGGCCAATTCGAACAGCAACTCCATCTACAAGTTTGTCGCGGAAACAGGAGAATACAAGGGCGTATTCGGAGCCGGCTTCGTCCAAAACGTGCGCGGTCTAGAACAAAATCCTGCAGATGGTATCGTATACGTTGCTTGCCGATTTGTAGGTACCTCCTCTGTAGGTAGCGTCCTCAAATTCAACCCTTACACCGGCGAATATTTAGGCCAGGTGGGCAATGGTTTTCTTGAGATTCCAGATGACATCGCGTTCGGGTCGGACGGGGTCATGTACGTCTCCGACCTAAAAGGAACCGGCTCGGCCATCCTCAAGTTCAACCCCACCACCGGCGCTTACGGCGGCATCATCGCGAACGGCTTCCTCGGCACCTCCTCCTTCGGAGCCGCCCTAGCCACTGCTCCCGGCAACATTATTTACGCCATTGGCGCGAGCGGCACGGCAGTGCAAAAGTTTAATGGCCAAACCGGGGAATATCTGGGCGTCATCGGGTCCGGCTTTTTTAGTTCCGGCCGAGGCCTCGCCCTCAGTTCCGTCGGCGGAAACGACACCCTCATGCCCGGCATCGGCTCGTCACTTGGATCGGTCCTCAAGTTCCGCGCGAGCGACTCCAGCTACCAAGGTGCTCTCGCCACCGGAGGATTCGTCCCTTTCGTACGCTCTATCGCCACGATGCCCAACGGTTGGATGCTCATCCGCGGATTTAGCTCTCCCACTGAGTACATTGCCCGGTTCGTTCCCGAAACCGGCGAATACAAAGGCCTCTTCGCCGCCAACTGGAATCTGAGCGGCATCGGAATGGCAACTGAAGTCCCCGCCGTTGTCTCTGGAACACTGACCTTCAACGACTACGTCGGATCGGGCGTCAACCGCTCTGTCGTGATGGAAGTTGTCGACAACACCAACGCCGTGCTCGACACTGAAACCATTGTCGTCGTCCCAAGTGGCGGCACACCGGTCCCGTATAGCTTCACCACCTACGCCCGTGGCACCAACCTCCGAGTTAAAGCCCGCGGCACTCGCTGGCTGAAAAAGCAATCCGCTTCCCTCACCATTGCCGGAGTTTCTCAAACGGGTGTCAACCTAGTTCTCCAAAACGGCGACGTTGACGGTTCTGGTGAAGTAGACGCGGCTGACATCGACGCCGTCATCGCCTCGTTTGGCTCCGTCTTCCCCGGCCCTGGCGATGAAAACACCGACGTGGACGGCTCCACCGAAGTGGACGCCGCTGACATCGATATTGTGATCGCCAACTTCGGCGCCACCGACGAATAAGTCGTCTATTGAACTCAAACTGGCCCGCCTTGAGCGGGCCAGTTTTTGTATTAGCTAGGCAGTAACACGCCGTCGAGCAAAATATCGTCGGCGGCTAGACACTCGGTGTTGGTGCAAGCCTGGAATTTGACTCGAACCTCAAACTCGGTCGGTTCGCTCACCGACACTTCGAACGGAATCTCAAACTCTCCCAGATACTGCTCGTTCTCGCCTGCGGGATAAATCACCGTAGCCCGCGCCCCCTCGAAAACCAACTCCGTAGGCACCAGCCAACGCGCCGGCGGCGTGTTTGTGTTCAAATGCAGCCCTTCCGGAACTGAGATCAGCACCGCGCCTTTGCCACCCACAATCTCACGCGAAGCCAATTTCGCAGTCACCTTCCCCACAATCGGGGCGGCCTTGGGGGTTTCGATCAACGCAATCGGCTCTTCCGAACTTCCCCGCTCTTCCGCGAGTTTGGTCAGCATGTAGAACATCGCCGTGCGGATCATGGACTCCGCCGCGTTCGGCATCTTCTGCGCCCAACCGATCACCGCCATCAGCGACTTCTCGGCGATCTCCATCTGCCCAAACGCCAAACACGCCTCGATCGCCACGCTGTTCGGGCTCGGCATGTTCTGGTCGAGGGCGGGCTTGGACCGACCAAACAACGTCTCCGCGTCGCGGTGCGTGAAGAAGAACCCGGACTTCTCTTCATCGTAAAAGCCCGCGATCATCTGCGCCACAAGGCTCTCGCCGAACGCCAGATACTCAGGATTGCCGTTCGCCGCGTGAACATCCGCCGCCGCCAACGCCATGTGCGCGTAGTCATCCAAGAACGCGTCGCCGCTCGGCTTGCCCAGCGTCACCTGATGCGGCAATCGCCCAAACTCCGCCGCCGCCTTCATCCAGCCGCGCAAGCATCGCTCCGCTAGCAAAATCTCCTCCGCCTCGACCAAGCTCCGGATCGTCATCGCGTTCCAGGCGGCCAGCGCCTTGTAGTCCAGCATCGGCTTCTCGCGCAAGGACCGGGCTTCCAACAGCATCTGAATCTCCTGCCGGAATTCGCCGCGCAGGTTCTCCTTCAGATGCGGGATGTTGCGGCCGGTCTTCTGCTGAGTGGCTTCGTCGAGGTAATTGCCCTCCTCTTCGAACCCGTACGCCGCCATAAACGCGTCCGCGCGATCGCCCAAAACCAGCCGAATCTCGTCGGCAAACCAGAGGTAGTGCAGCCCCTCCTCCCCCTCGCTGTCCGCGTCCAGCGCCGAGCAGAAGAAGCCGTCGCTGGTCATCATTTCGCGCTTCAGCCACTCGATCACGCCGATCGTGATTTGGTCGTAAAGTTCCGCGCTCGGCGCGCCGAGTTCGTTCGCGATCCGCCCCATCCGCGCATAAGCACCCAGCAGCAGCGCGTTGTCGCAAAGCATCTTCTCGAAGTGCGGGAGCAGCCACTCCGCGTCGGTGCTGTAGCGATGGAAGCCGCCGCCGATTTGGTCGTAAATCCCGCCCAAAGCCATCCGCTCAAGCGACTGCATGATCATCGAAAGCGCCTCCGGGGCCGCCTCGGGTTGGATCATCGCGAAGTCGAGCAGGAACGCCAACGACGTGTGCCCCGGGAACTTCGGCGCGGGGCCAAACCCCCCATGCTCGCCATCAAAATCCGCCTTCAGCGCATTAAAACACTCCAAGAAAAGCTCAGGCTGAATCGTGCTCGTCAGCGAGCCCATCGCGCGCCCGAGGGTCTTCTCCAGCGCCGCCGCGATCTGGTTCGCGCTTTTCATCACGTCCGGACGCGACTTCACCCAAAGCTGCACGATGTTCGCTGCCAACGACACGAAGCCCGGCGTCTTGCCCCGATCCTGCTTGGGGAAATACGTCCCCGCGAAGAACGGCTTCCGGTCCGGCGTCATGAAAACGGTGATCGGCCACCCGCCACGCCCGCTGATCATCTGCACCGCCGTCATGTAAACCTCGTCCACATCGGGCCGCTCCTCGCGGTCCACCTTGATGCTCACAAAATATTTATTGATGAACTCCGCGACGCTCGGATCCTCAAAACTCTCATGCGCCATCACGTGGCACCAGTGGCAAGAGCTGTAGCCGATGCTCAAAAAGATCGGCTTATCCTCCGCCTTCGCCTTCTCAAACGCCTCGTCGCTCCACTCAAACCAGTCAATCGGGTTGTCTTGATGCTGCTTCAGGTAGGGCGAAGAGCTTGCTGCGAGTCGGTTAGGCATACCCCTATTGTGACAGGAGGAGCGTTCTTGGCTGATCTTAGATCTTAGATTTCAGTTTCGTTATCCCGGGCGGCTCGCTCGAAATTGGCTCGTCTATCGTATAGTAGACCCGGACAAAGTGCCAAATGAAGTTTCACCATCTCATCGCCGTCGCCACTGTTGCGGGCTTGTCGGGGCAAGCGCGGGCCTTCTTTTTCGATGGTTTCGACAGCCTCGCGCCGGATTGGGTTTTCACCGCGAATGAGACGAGCCCGAACCTTGTTTATGAGGTCGCCGGAGGGGAGTTTCGCGCCCGCGGGTTTAGCCAGACGGTGTATCAGTACCAAAGTACGTTGATGACGCGCCGCATGGTCCCGCCAGGGAGCGGAGTCCAAAATGTCACATTCAAGACTCTCGTACACCTGCCGTTGACCCTAAACATCCAACAGATCACTTTCTATGTAGCACAGTTTGGCGTGGCAAGCCGCGCTTTAACTTTGGCCTTGCGCCCAGATGGTTACCTGATTGACCTAACAGCATCACAGGGCGGAGGCTTTTTAAGCAGCAATCTCGTGCTGCCGAACTTACCCACGGCGGTAGACCTAGAAATGCGTACCAACGGAGCGAACTGCTCAGCCTATGTCAACGGAGCATTGGTTTTAACCGTGACAGCCCCGAGCGGTGGGCCGGCCAGCCCCGCTTATGACTATATAGCAATGGATTTTAGCGGCGAGACCGGCACCTCCGACCCTGTGGAACTCGATTACATCCAGGTCGTGCCTGAGCCGTCCAGCCTTGGCGCTCTTGGGCTTGCTTCGGTAGGGTTGCTTTTTCACATGCGTAAGGGTCGCGTAACCCAAGTTCGCTGAACCCCAAAGGGGTAGCATATCTTAGCGAAGGACGAAGTCCTGGAACCCGGCCCACCCCAAAACCGAGTCCTGAAGGGACGGCATAGCAAACCCTTCGCTAAGATACGCCACCCCTTCGGGGTTTAACGAATTTTCGCGCAACCCTCATTGACTCTCGGGTGGCCGAACAATCGTGTCGGCGGCCCCGACGAAGCCTTTTTGCCCGGCGTCACGGCTGCGCGGCACGACGACAAATATCCTTTGCTCGCCGACCCCGATGCAGGCCCGCCGACAACAATGTTTTGCCCGCCGACAACGCTGTTTTGCCCCCCGACACGAGTGCTTTGCGCACCGACCTGGGCGTTTGGCCCGTCTTCTCGATGTGGTTGTCCTATGAAAAGAACAAGTATCGCGCCTCGCAACTATCTCGATAAAATGGACGAGTTCCTCGCCCACTGGCCCATCGCGAATACGGCACACGGCTCGGCGATATTGCTCAGCGGCGGCTACGCGGTCGCCAATCTGACCTCGGACCGCGCCGCGATGCTCGCTCAGCTTGCGGTCGTCGAAGACAAGGCCAACGACAACCAGGCCGCCAGCGCCGCGCGCGATATCGCCCGTGCCCCGCTGAAAGAGCGGATCCGGCAATTCAACACCGCCATCCGCGCGTTCTGGCCCGATTCCATTTACTCCAACCAGCTACCCAAAATGCCGGACTCGCGGGCGGGCATGGGGGTTTGGGTGAAGGCGATGCAGGATGTGGCGGATATCTGGAGCCAGATCAATGCACTGGAGCCGATTGTTGGCATGCCGATGCCTTTGACGCTGGTCGGCGGCTACACGCGGGCGACGTTCGTGACCGACCAAACCGCGCTCACCGCCGCGTATGCCGCTGTCAATTCCGCCGAACGCAACGCCGAACAGGCGCGCAACACGCGCGACCAGCTTTGGTACCCCGTTTTCCAACGCCTGAAGCAGTATCGCCTCGCGATCCAATCGCGATTCTTGCCCGACACGGCGACCTTCGATTCCCTCCCCGCGCTCACCCCGGCCCCCGGCTCGACGCCCGACGCGGTGAACGTCTCGGCGATGTGGGACAACACTTTGTCGAAAGCGGTTTTGACCTTCACCACGTCCCTGGAGCCGACCCTCGACCAATACGAGCTCCGCGCGTGCTTCGGGACGCGCTACAAGGTGGACGAAGAGCAAGTGCTTCTGTCGCTGCCCGCCGGCTCCACGCCCCAGCGCTTCGAGACCGACGACGGCCTCGTCGCCAGCGGCTCGAAGGTGTTCTACAAGGTGTACGTGATGCTGACGACGGGGAATGAGAAGGGCTCGCGGTCGGTGAGCGTGACTCGGCCGTAAGCGGGCGCAGCGTCCTTTCGTCATCCCCGCGAAAGCGGGGACCCAGAGCTTGGCGTATCCCGCGCTCCCGGGTGGCTCGCCGAAGTTCTGGGTTCCCTCGTCCGAGGGAATGACGATTTGGGGTGGCAAGGGCGATGGGCGCATGGCTCGCCAAAGCGAAAGCGCGGATAAATCCGCGCACGTCCAAAGAGGGCTCGCGTGAGCGTGGTTAGCCCTCCGGCTCCCCTCTCTTGCGCCTTCGCAGGCGAAAGCCGAAGAAGGTGGAGGAGAGGGGCTGGGGGTGAGGTTCCGAGGCTCCCCCTCGCTCGCGAAGATTGGCGACAGCCGATCGCAGTGAGAAGAGGGGGCTGGGGGGAGAATCCGAATGCTGCCGCCCTTCTCCCCCTGCCCCCTCTTCCCTGCGGGCGAGGGGGAGTCTGAATGCGGGGAAAACGACGAACCCGCGCAAAATCGCGTATAACCCCCATATGTCCGTCCCCTACGTTTCCCTCGGTCGCACCGGGCTCAAGGTGAGCCAGCTTTGCCTCGGCACCATGAACTTCGGCCCTAGCACCACGAAGGAAGATTCCTTCGCGATCATGGACCGCGCGCTGGAACTGGGGATTAACTTCTTCGACACCGCCGATGTGTACGGCTGGAAGCAAGGCGAGGGGATCACCGAGACGATTATCGGCGAGTGGTTTGCCCAAGGCGGTCAGCGGCGCGAGCGCGTGGTGCTCGCGACCAAGCTCTTCGGTCGCATGGGGAGTGGGGCCACGCTCGACTGGCCGAACACCTCGAACCTGAGCGCGCTGCACATCCGCCGCGCCTGCGAGGGGTCGCTGAAGCGACTCCAAACGGACTATCTCGACATCTATCAGATGCACCACGTCTTCCGCGACGCGCCTTGGGAAGAGCAGTGGGAGGCGTTTGAACTGCTGCACCAGCAGGGCAAAATCATCTACACCGGAATCAGCAACTTTGCGGCATGGCACATCGTGCGGGCCCAAGAAGCGGCCAACCGACGCCACTTCCTCGGGCTTGTCAGCGAGCAATCCAAGTTCTCGCTGTTGCAGCGGGATATCGAGATGGAAGTCGGCCCGGCTTGTTTAGAGTATGGAATCGGGGTGATCCCCTGGTCCCCGTTGGCGAGCGGGGTCTTGGCCGGCGTGATGAAGGACCAGGAGGGCAAGCGGCGCAACGACAACCAATCGAAGTCGCTGATCGAAAAACATGGCGCCCAACTCACGGCTTGGGAGTCTTTATGTGCTGACATTGGGGAGGAACCGGCCAACGTCGCCCTCGGATGGACCCTCACCCGCCCGTTTGTCACCGCGCTGATCATCGGCCCGCGCACGATGGCGCAACTCGAAGGCTCAGTCCGCGCGACGGAATTGGAGTTCACGCCGGAGCTATTGGAGCGGATCGACGCGATCTTCCCGGCTGTGAAAACCGCGCCTGAGCATTACGCCTGGTAACGCTCTCATACAGTTTTATGATGCCTGCCAGGGGCATTTCGTCCGTTTTCTGAGGCCCAGAGGAGTCTGGTGAAGGTAGCCATGAACAAGAGCACTTTCACCAATCCCGTCGAGGAAATCAAAACGAACATGTCGGCGTCAATCGACAAGCAAACCGAATCCTTGCCCTCGGACGTGTTCCTCTGGGCCGCCATCGGCGCGCTCGCATTGTCGCTGATGTACGACATGTCGGGAAAAAAAGAGCAGGGCTCTTCAATACGAAAGTGGCTCCCGACGCTGGTGACCTTGGGCTCCTATAACCGAATGCTCCAGTCGTCCAACCCGGTGAGCACCTTCGGCGAGAACCATTAACGGAGAACGCCGCCGAGACTCTCGATGGCTTGCATCACCTCGTCGCGGACCTGGTTGGCTTCTTCGTCGGTGAATGTGTGGCCGACCTTTCGAAGCTGAAGATTGACCGCGAGCGAATGCTGTCCCGCCTCGATCCCCGCGCCTTCGTAGATGTCGAACAGCGTCTGCTTCTCCAGCAACTCGCCGCAAGCTCGGCCCACCGCCGCCTGAATCTCGGCGTATGGCACCGATTTGCTGATCACAAAAGCGATGTCCCGCTTCACCGCGGGATTGCGGCTGATCGGCTTGACCTTGACTTCGGCGTCCGGATTCTGGAAAAAGACGAGCAAGTCAATTTCGGCCATATAGGTCTCTTCCGGGAGACCCAGTTGTTCGGCGTAGTCGGGGTGAATCTGCCCCGCTGTGCCGACCCAAAGCCGCCCTTCGTCCACCATCACTCCCGCCTGGCGGGTCGGGTGGAACCGGTGGTCGGGCAGCCGGGGGAGTTCGAACGAAATGTCATCGCGCACCAACTTGCCCAGTTCTTCGAGAATCCCTTTCAGGGTCCAAAAGTCGGCCATGGGCGGCTTACGCAGACCAAAATGGGGCTCCTGCATCTCGCCGCAGATCAAAATCCCAAGCTCCGGCGACTCGTCATTCTCGTAGTCCCCCTTCACGAAAACCTTGCCGATTTCGAACAGGTGGAGATTCTTGCCGCCATTCTTCAGCGCGGCCTCGGCGAGTCCCGGCAGGAGCGAGCTTCGCAGGAATTGCATTTCGGGCGAATGCGGATTGCGCACGCTTACGCGGCGCTCGGGGTTGAAATCTAAGATGCTCGCATCGCGCAGCGAGTGGCTGATCATCTGATCGAGCCCGCAGCGAAGCATCGTCTTCTTCGCCGTGTCGATCACGCTGTAGAGCCCAAATGTTCCGCCTCGTGGCGTCGTGCCCTGCGGCAACGACTCGGGAATCTTCTCGTAGCCGTGCACCCGCCCGATTTCCTCAATCACATCCTCTTCGAGCGTGACATCGGGGCGCCAAGTCGGAGGCGTGACTTTAAGTTCTTCGCCGTTTTCTTTGACATCAAAGCCCAAATGCCCCAGGTAACGGCGCATCTCTTCGGTTTCAATCGGCATGCCCCAAATGCGTCGCACCCGCTCGGGCCGCACCCTAATCGCGGTCTGCACCGGCGGTGCCGGATAATGATCCTCGATCGGCCCCGAAGCGACCTTCCCGGTGATTTGTGTGTAAAGCTCGGCGAAGCGCTCCAGCGCCGCGACAACCCCATTAGGGTCCACGCTACGCTCAAAACGGTAGCTCGCGTCGGTATTAAGATTGAGTTGCTTCCGCGTCTTCCGCACGCTCGTATTCACGAAGTGCGCGCTTTCCAAGAGCATCCGCGTGGTCGTACCACTGACCTCCGTCGCCGCCCCGCCCATCACACCCGCCGCCGCCACGGGCGCAACCGCATCGCAAATCATCATCTGATTCGGCTGAAGCTTATGGTCTATGCCGTTTAGCGTGGTCAGCGTCTCGCCGGCGTGGGCAAGTCGAACCACGATCCTTTCTTTCGCAAGCTTATCAAGATCGAAAGCGTGCAACGGCTGCCCGGTCTCTAACATCACGTAGTTAGTCAGATCTACCAGCAAGCTGATCGGTCTCTGACCCGCCTCGGTCAATCGGTCTTGAAGCCAAGCCGGGGAAGCTCCGTTCTCGACTTGGTCGTAAATCGCGCAGGCGTAACGGGTGCATTGGTCGGTCTCAACGGTGATGCGATTTCCTTGCACACCACCTGAACCCAGCCGCCCCGTGAGCGAGCGATACAGTTCAGTGGGTCGCCCGTCCGGACTTTTTGCCAGCACTTCGCGCGCCAAACCAAGCGCACTTAACCCGTCCCCACGGTTAGCCACCACTTTGATGTCCAGCACCGGCTGACCGCCTACCTCTTCAATCCCTTCGAGCTCGAAGCCCGCCATGGTCAACAGATCACCCAACTCCTCTGGCGTCAGAGAAGTGGTCACAAGATCACGAAGCATCGAAACGGGCAGTTTCATGGCGGACCCAGAGATTACCCGCGCCGCGCCTATTTCCAGCGAGCGACGAGGTCAGCCATCAGCCGAACTCCCCACCCATTCGGCCCTTTGATGAACGGGCCGCTGTCCTTCTCGGCGTTATGCACACCCGCGATATCGAGATGAACCCACGGCGTGCCCTCCTTCACGAAGTAAGTGAGGAACGCTGCTCCCTGGATCGGGTGAGCCTGGCGGTTGGGATTCGAGTTCAAAATGTCCGCGACCGGCGATTTCATAAGCTCCCGATATTCGTCGTGCAGCGGCAACCGCCAAACCCGCTCGCCCGTCGCAGCACTTGATGCGCTCACGGCGGCAAACGCCGCATCATCATTTGAAAATCCGCCGGCGAAGACCTTGCCCAGCGCCGTGACCACCCCACCCGTGAGCGTGGCGATGTCCACGATTAGCGCCGGATCTTCCTTATCGCATGCCCAGCAAAGTCCGTCCGCCAGGACCAAGCGGCCCTCGGCGTCGGTATTGGTGACCTCCACAGTCACGCCGTTACGGAACGTGAGAATATCGTCGGGCCGGTATGCCTCATCGCTCACCGAGTTTTCTGCCGCGCATAGCAGCGCGACCACTGCCACGTTCGGCTTCAGTGTTTCTGCAATGGCTTGCATCGCGCCCAGCACGGCGCATCCGCCGTCCTTGTCCTGCTTCATGCCCACCATGGAGCCGCTGATTTTGAGGCTGAGGCCGCCCGTGTCGTAGCACATCGTCTTGCCCACCAAGACCACCGGCTTGCCCTTCACACCCTTTGGTCGATATTCAAGTCGAATGATGCACGGCTCGTTTTCGCTGGCCTTCCCGACGTTGATATGCCCGGTCATCCGCTCCTTCTCCAGTTCCTTCCCCCGCATCACGGTGCACTTCATGTCGAACTGCTTGGCCATCTTCTCGGCCAGATCCGCGATGTACATTGGAGTGGCGATATTGGGTGGAGTGAGGCTGAGATCGCGGCTGGTGTTCATCGCCCGACCAATGCCCTGCCCCATCTCAAACGCTTCCACGCTTTTCTTGTCCGCGAGAATCATCTCAAGCTTGCCCAGTTCCTTTGGCTTTGAGCCTGAGCCCTTGAATTGCACCGGATTCCAGGCGATAATCTGCGCCGCGCACCCGAGCTCTCGCGGGTCAACTGGCCCATGCACTTTGACATCGGTTACTTCAGCCTGAGCCAAACGCCGAAGAGCGGTACCCGCGGCATGGAAACTATCGTTTTCCGATCCTAAACCGGCATAAAGGACTCTACCTTTCGCGGTCAATTGCTCCCGCACCTCGCCCCGCGCGCCTTTAAACTTGGAGTCCGCATCTAATGCCGGAGCACCCTCGGGGACGACGAGGTCAGCACCCAGGAAAACGAGGTGATTTTCAGACTTTCCTTTGGCCGAAGCGGAAATTGTTTCAAACATGAGAAGGAACTTACCTGCTTAACGTCCTTCCAGGTTCCGAGAGGGCATACTTGAACCCATGAAACTGAAGATGTGGATGTACGATTTGGCCCGAGAGCAGGCTCCGACCCTCGACCACCTCTACCAGATCGCATCCATGACCCAGGACGCCGGATTTAACGCTCTTGGCCTCTACATGGAGCACCGGTTCGCCTACCCAAGCACACCTTGGAGTCACGGCAAAGGCTGCGTCACCCCGGAGATGATCGCTCGACTACGCTCCGAATTCCCTAGTCTCACCCTTATCCCTTTCATCAATTTACTAGGCCATTTCGAAGGATTCCTGTACACGGAAACCGGCAAGCAGTATCGAGAAGAAATGTTCGCCGGGCTCCAAGCAAGCCCCGCAAATCCGGATTTCGTACAACTTTGTCGCAACATCATTGATGACACTTGCGCGATCTTCGACTCCGAGATCATCCACATCGGCGGCGACGAGACTTGGCAACTGGGCGTCAGCGAAGCCAGCAAGGCTCGCATCGCGGAGCTGATCAACACCCACCAAGATCGCGCAACCGCCGGACCATCGAAAACGACCGAGAGTGACCGCGCACTCTACGAGGGAGATGTCCTGGAGACAACCACCGATGAAGTGGACGGTAAAGCGCTTCTCTACGGGGCACACTTTGGCCCACTGGCAGATTACGTGGTCGAAAAGGGCCGAAGACCCGCCGTTTGGGGCGATATGTACTATGACCACCCGTCGGCCCTTTCTTTTATGCCCTCCTCGACGCTCATCTTCGACTGGCAGTACTTCAAGGGCATCCGCGAAACCGCGCCGCAGTTTGTGGAGCACGGGTTTGAAGTCGTGGGATGCCCTGCCCTGCAAACCTACAACGCCACCTGGCTCCACGTCGAAGCCAGCGAGGCCAACGTGCGTGAGGTCACCGACGATGTCCGAGAGCTTGACCTCCACGGCGTCTGCGTCACGACCTGGGAATGCGGGATGATGGGCGCCTACGACACGCTTTTTCCAGCGCTCAAAGCGAGCGCCGCGATTCTAAACGGCAGCCAAGGCTCGTTCTATGAAGAGTACGGCCGAGTCAGCGCGCACCACGAGGCTTGGGCACGCGTCATGAGCGAGAGGCTCAGCGAACTCGGCGGCGTCTTTACTCCAGGCAAGATTCGAAGCTCACTAAAGACGCGACTCTTGCTCATGAGCAATCCGTTCCTATGCTGGATGCACCACGCCGAAGAGCTATGCGGGACGGATCGGGGCGAAAAAGCCTCTGAGCTGGCGGCCGAAGCTCTCCACTTTGTCCCCGACGAGGGCTACAAGGGTCCCGCGATGCTCCTGAGAAGCGCGGTGGACTTCGTCCGCATGGCCGAGGAAGCCCGTCTCGAATACAGTTACGGTCGGACGGAAGCCGCCGTCGCTAAACTCGCCGCGTCCCGCCAGGTCTTTGATGATTTAGCCAAGTACGCGAAGTGGAACCATCAACGCATCGGCGGGTCGTTGGCGGACATCGAGCGCTGCCGAATCGCCCGCGAGTGGGTGGAGAAGGTGATTCAACGCGTGCGGCACTACGGCGACGGCAGCCTCGGCTACCTCCCCGCGTGGGAGATCATCACCCATCCCAAATTCGTCCCCCACGACCAAGCCTGCTGGTGGCTCATCAACCGATGGGCAAATCAATAGGGTGCCGAGCTAGCTATCCCGGTCGCTACTGTGTCCCGGGAACAGTTTCGCCCCCGGATCCAGCATCGTCTTCGCGATGCAAACCGCCGTTGCCGCTTCTCCAACTCCGGTCGCGATGAGCTTCAACTTCCCCTCGAACGTACAAACGTCTCCGACCGCAAAGATCCCCGGTCGATTGGTTTGAAAGACATGGTCCACCTTGATCTGATTTTTCTCGATGTCGAGGCCCCAGTCCTTAATCGGTCCCAGGCTACTCTTGAACCCGATGTTCACGATCACCGCATCACATTCAAAATGCTCAAGCTCTTTCGTTTGGGTGTCCTCCAGCGTGACCGCCGTCAAAGAACCTACGCCATGAATCTCCTTGACCACCTTCCATAGTTTGAATTCGACCGGCAGAGCCTTCACGCGCTCGATCGTGTCTTCATGCGCCCGAAATTGGTCGCGCCGGTGAACCAGAGTGATGTTGCCTGCGACCCCGTGCAGATTTAACGCCCAGTCAAAAGCGCTATCACCTCCCCCAATGATCGCCAGCTTCTTCCCCTCAAACTCCGCCTTCGACTTCACCCCGTAATGCAGCCCTCGTGAGACCCAGTCGGCTTCATTCTCAAGACCGATTTTCGTGGGAGAAAATGCCCCCGCGCCGGCGGCGATGATGATCGTCCGCGTGGGATACCGATTCCCTTCCCGCGTCACAATCGTCCACCCCTCTCCTCCGTCATCCTCCAGAGTCTCGGCGGTCTCTTCCAGGCACAGCGAGGGCGAGAACTGCGTTCCCTGCTCCGCCATTTCGCGAGCCAAGTCTTTGGCCAAAACTTTCGGAAATCCGGGCATGTCGTAAACGTACTTCTCGGGATACAGGGCGGTCAGCTGGCCACCCAACTCCGGCAAGGAGTCAATAATTCGAACCGACATCTGCCGCAATCCCGCATAAAAAGAGGCGAAGAGCCCCACCGGCCCTCCCCCCAAAATCGTCACGTCTACGCGGTCATTCGTCGGCACCCTCAAAAGGTACCCGGTTCCCCCATGGCAGCTTGAAGAGCCGACAACTCCTCCAACACGTACTTGTCTTCCGTATCCCGCTCAAGTTCTCGTTGAATCTGAAGTGCCTCCTCAAACCGACCCATCTCCCTAAGACAGCGCGCCTCCGCCCACCGAGCGATTTGCAGCGCTTGAGCATTGCTTCCGCTCCGACGTTCTACAGCACCTAACTGGAACTGCCGCAAGGCCTCCTCCAGCCGTCCTTGATCGAAGTAAGTCCACCCCAAGTTGTTGTAAAGCGACCCCAACCATTGCCGCCCCGCAGGCTGAGTGGAAGCTTCAGCCTCTTCGATGGCCTGCAAATTCCAAGCCTCCAAGTTCTCCGAGTCCGCAATCCCGAGCATATGCAGTGCGTCAATCCGCAACCCGTCCAGAGCCCCCGCCAACTCCACCGCTGCCCGAAAGTGAACCACCACCGCCTGCGGATTGCCAGAAGAATTCTCCAACCGCCCCCGTTCAAGCGCCACCCGCGTTGCCACCTCAGGGCAATCCGCCTCTATCCCATCCAAGATTTCGTGACCGGCCGCAAATTTCCCTTGCAGCCCCATTGCCCGAGCGACCTGCGTCCAAAGCACAGCGACTTCGTTCCCATCCTCGCTCTGCTCGATCGCCGCCCGAAACCGCTTCTCTGAGCCCGCCGGGTCACCAAAATCCCAAAGTGCTGAAACGTCCATCTAAGCGGAAAATCTACCGCATCCGGGACAGCTTTGCGAACGAATAAGCCAAAGCTAACCCTAGACTGACCAGGGAAATCACCGTCGCCCAAAACACGAACGCAGGGCCCCGAACGACGATCCAACAAAGCACCAGCGCCACCGAGCCGACCGCAGAACTCGCCATCAGAGCTTGTCCGCATTCTCGGTTCGCCGCGTACCAGATTCGCTCACTGCTCAAGGTTTTCGGAGTCCGAAACCCATACAACCCATTGGGCTTAACCCGCTTGCGCGCCAACGGAATGCTCACCACGTACAGCGCGGCATTGGAGAGCAAAAACATGAGCAGAATCCAAAAGTTCATAAGGGAATGAACGGGCTACGGCGATCAAGCTCCCGTGGTTGCGCAATGCCCACCACGCCCACCCGCCAGCATTTATGCCAGGGTTCGCGGAAGCGGGCACCTTTGGCCCAAATCGCGCTTATACTAACGGTATGAATACCCCTGCCAAACTTTTGGTTTGCGGCCTTTTCGTCGCTGGAATCTCCGCTGCCAATGCCGTGACGCTCTTTGAAACCGACACTTTCGCGTCAAACACCGCCCAAGGCTGGACCAACGGTGCCAGTAACAACGGCATCACGGTTGGCACCGGCGGAGCAAATGGCGCTACCGATCCGTTCTTGAGAATTGAATCAGGCTCTCCCTTTCCGACTCGCCTCGCTAGCTACAACGAATCGAGCCGATACACCGGCGATTACCTCGCCGCAGGGGCCACTGGATTCACCGCCTCCATCAAGAATTTCAGCAGCCAGCAACTCTCCATTCGACTGGTCATTTTCGATGGCCTCGCTGGGATGTGGACGTCCACCAATGCTCAAATCATCGGCGCAAATGCCGACTGGTCCAACCGCTTTTTCGAATTCAGCCCCACCGGCTTAACTTCGGTCACCGGGGACGGAGATTTCAACGCCGCCATGGCGAACGTCACCCGCGTGATGTTCCGCCATCAAACCGGCGCACCCGGATTCCAAGGATCCATCGTTACTGCCGCCGCAGGATTTGACAACATCCAAGTCGTCCCCGAGCCCGCTTCCATGACCGCCCTCGGCCTCGGTATCGCCGCGCTAGTCCGAAAGAAGAGAGCTCGCGGGTAAAGTTCGCGGTATGTTAGCCGCTGCCCTCGCCTCACTTTTGATCACCGCCCCGCCCGCCGACAAGCTGTCATTTCTTGACACCGTCGCTGGTAAGGGGCAGGACAAGATCGAAAAGGGCGATGTGATCAGCGCGGGATACCGAGGCTGGCTTTACGAATCCGGCGTCGAATTCGACTCTTCTACGACCAAAGCCCCGATCTCCTTCCGCGTTGGCGACGCCGGTGTGCTCAAAGCGTGGCAAGAAGGCCTTCTCGGCATGACCGAGGGTGCCCATCGAATCCTCCTTGCCCCACCCGCATTTGGCTACGGCAAGGATGGCAATGGCCCCATCCCCGCCAACGCTACCCTCGGATTTGACATCGAGATTCTGCGCGTGGACAAGAAGGGAAACAAGTCCGTTCTCGCCATCCAAGAAAAGCAGGCGGGCGATGGACTCGGCGCAAAGGATGGAGACCAACTCGAGATCCACTACACCGGCACTTTTCTCAACGGCGTGAAGTTCGACAGCTCCCGCGACCGGGGGCAAACCTTCAACATCACTCTCGGCACCGACCGAGTGATCAAGGGTTTTGAGCAGGGCCTTCGTGGGATGAAGCAAGGCCAGCGCCGCATCGTAACCATCCCTTACGAACTCGCCTACGGGGAGAAAGGAGCCGGCGTGGTGATCCCTCCATTTGCCACTCTAGTCTTTGATCTTGAAATTGTAAAGATCGGTCGTTCCTAAACCGCGTATCTATATTTATCATTCGGGGCCGCTGGCCCCGCATTTATGTGGAATAACCCCTTCGCCCTATGAAAGTCCTTTTTGTATCTGTTGAAGTTGCTCCGTTCGCCAAAGTCGGGGGCCTCGCCGATGTCGCCGGCTCTCTTCCCAAAACTCTCACCGAGATGGGCCACGACGTGAAAGTCCTTATGCCCGCTTACGGCATGAACGTGAACGGCAAACGTCCGACGAGAACAAAACTCAACGTGCCAGTCAATCCCAATTGGACCGCCCCCGCGGATGTTTGGCAAGAGGACATGGACGGAACGCCAGTCTGGCTGGTCAACACGCCAGGGATTTTCGACGGCACCACCAAGAGCGAAGAGGTCTACGCCTACGGTCGCGACGCCTACCTCTTCTTCGCCCAAGCGGCTCTTGAGCTCTGCGAGGCGGAAGGATGGATCCCCGACGTGATCCACGCCAACGACTGGCACACCGGCTTCCTCCCCGTCATGCTCCGCGAGAAAGGCGGAGCGAAGTGGGAAAAAACCGCCAGCGTCTTCACCATTCACAACCTGCTGTACCAGGGCAACTTCGGCAAAGACACCCTTGCCGCCGCCGGTCTTTCCGACGAGCTGTTCACCATGGACAAGCTCGAAACCTGGGGCGGCATCAACTTCATCAAATCCGCTTGCGTCTTCGCCGACATGGTGAACACGGTCAGCCCGACCTACGCGAAGGAGATCACCACCGAAGAGTACGGCGCGGGCCAGTGGGGACTTATGCAAGACCTCATGGAGCTGGGCAAGCTGCGCGGGATTCTCAACGGCATTGACTACGACTTCTTCAATCCTGAGACCGACGAATTCACGGCCGCTAAGTTTTCGGCAGAAATTCCCGCGGGCAAGGCAGAGTGTAAAGCTGCCCTTCAGCGCGAGCTTGGCCTACCCGAAGACCCCAAGATTCCCCTCCTTGGCATCGTCAGCCGACTCAGCGACCAAAAGGGGTTCGACCTCATCTTGCGTCAAGCCTACGGCATGCTTGCAGGCCCAGTTCAGTTCGTCGCCTTGGGAACGGGCGATCCCAGCGCGGCCGCGCAGCTGCGCGCTCTGGAACTCGAATGGCCTGAACATGTTCGATTCATCGAACGGTACGACGCCCCCCTCGCCCAACGCATCTATGCCGGCTCCGATCTGTTCCTAATGCCCAGCGCTTTTGAGCCTTGCGGCCTCGGTCAGATGATTGCCTGCCGATACGGCACGCTCCCCATCGTCCGCAGCACCGGCGGCCTCGCCGACTCTATCATTGATGGCAAGAACGGCTTCGTATTCGAGAAGAAAAGTGCCCGCCAACTTTTCGACACCATTCGCCGAGCTTCCGCCCAAATGGCCGAGCCAAGCGCCTGGTCCGCGCACGTTCAAAGTGCGATGACCAGCGACTTCAGTTGGACGCAAAGCGCAGAAAGGTACGTTGAGATGTACATGGACGCCATCGCCGCAAGGCGCGGTGCCAAACTCGTCAGCGCTTAGGCCGTACTTTGTTGAGGGCACGATCTATCGTGCTCGTCTCGGGCATCTTCATTGCCTTGGTGATGCCCACATAGATCCACGCTCCAAGTAATCCGAA
Organism: Chthonomonas sp.; assembly: GCA_031425375.1. Classification (GTDB taxonomy): domain Bacteria; phylum Armatimonadota; class Fimbriimonadia; order Fimbriimonadales; family Fimbriimonadaceae; genus JAFLBD01. The sequence continues at coordinate 44,267 of JANPJF010000007.1, forward strand.
ACCAATCAGCCGTACGAAGGAGCCGACGTTACCGCCGTTGACGCTGCCTGGGCTCCACAAGAGGCAAAGCCCAATCAAGGCGGCGGTCATCGCGACGCCCGCCAACAGACACTGGTCAAACGCCTCCATGATCTTCCGCAGTTGGAACCCACCGGAATCTCGGCTGAGCGTAACCGTCATCGTGATCGCCAAGACCATCGCCGAAATCGAACTGGCCAGCGGCAGCCCCAGGTAACCCATCGGCGACGCCATCAGCCCAAGCGATATGCCTACAAATACAACTGTAGTCAGGGTCCCTAGAACAATCGGCTTTATCGTTTGCTGCATGGAGAAGTACCCACGCATCAGAATCGGGTGCAGACACCAGGCAGGGATCCCCAAACAGAACAGTTGCAGGCTCAGAATCATCGCCCGCGGATCACTATCGCGCCCCTTGCCGTAGCCGAATAATGCGTTCACTACGTCCGGCGCAAGCACCGCCATGAAGATAGAAATGGGAACGGTGATATAGATCACCGTCCGCATCGTCTTCACCACCTGCTCGCGGTAAAGGTCCATCCGCTCCTGCGCGAAAAACTGCGACAGCGCCGGGAAGATGGCGATCGCAAAGGACTGCCCGAACACTCCCAGTGGAGCTTGCATCAACTTGTTCGCCAGATCAAGAGAGGTCACCACCCCGCCCGGATAGCCTGATCCGAAGGAGCGCATCAGCAGTCCATAAACCCCCGGCAAAGAAAGCCCCAACACCACCGGAGCCATCAAGATAAACACCTTCTTCACCCCCGGATGAGATAAGTCAAACGAGGGCCGAAACTGCACCCCGATCTTCCTCATCTCAAGGCCGGGCAGGATCAAGTTACCGATGATCGCGCCGATCAGAGCTCCCCACGCCATGCCGCTAATAGAAGGATCCACGTAACGAGAAATGACGACAGCGCCAACGATGATCCCTAGGTTATAAACATTAGGTCCCAAACCAGGGATTGAAAATCTTTGGTGAGCATAGAGCGTCCCAAACATCAGGCCCCCAATAAAGAACGCAAACTGTGCCGGCAACACAATCCGGCTCATGCCCGCAATTAGACCAATGTTTTCCTTTTGCTCCGCACTAACGACCAGTCCAAGCAACGGAACTGTGAATATCCATGCCAAAGTGATCAAAACCAACAGCGCGGCTGACATGATTGTGGCCACCCCACTAAAAACCCGCCATGCCTCTCGCTTCCTATCCGTATGCAGGTACTCGGAAAATACTGGAATGAAGGCCGAACTGAGTGCTCCGCCTGCAACCAGGAAAAAAAGCAGGTCCGGAATCATGAACGCCAGGGTATAGGCATCAGTGAGAGAGTTTCTCCCAAACTGCGCGGTCATGATGGAGTCGCGGGCAATGCCCAAGACCCGGCTGAGAAACAGGCTGACCATCATGATCGCCCCCGCCCTTGAAACGTTAGGTCGAGATTCCGCCGGAGTCGGTGCTGCCATGGGGTGCCGTTAACTGTACCAGCCAAAGCAATCCAAGAGATTCTTATGAATTTTTGATGTCTCCGCTCGTAATGTTTATGCTTTGCACCGAAAACATCACGAATACCAGCAATATTTTCAGTCGCTTTTTTACTAGGTTGGTGTAAGTTGTAGATGTCCCTTGTAACTGTTTCTTGGTCTTTGCGTCGCCCCTATGCTTTCCCCCTCTGAGTCTTCAAGCAACACCAAACTGATTAGTGTCGCTCTTCTTGCGATGCTAGTCGCTGCATCGTCGTCGGCCCAATTCATCTGGATCAATCCCGCAGGTGGTTCCACCGGGGTCGCCTCTAATTGGTCCACCGGCATTCCCCCATCCGGCACCAGCGGCGCCCAGGACGTTCACGTCCACTCCCTGAACTTCCCAACCCCTCTCGCCATCCTAAATATGCCCTTAACGATCAACAATTGGATCGTCGCGAGTCGCTTTTTCACTCGCTCGAACGTCACGCTCGGCAGCAACGGCTACCTCTCCGTGGCGAGCGGCACGAGCACGATCACGGGAAGTTTTACGATGACCGGGTCGACCTTTGAAGGGTCCGGTAACATGGCGGTCAGTGGCTTAACCAGCATCTCGGGCGGAACCTTGAACGGCACTGGTCTACTCCAGGCGAACGGCGGAGTCCGTATCCACCCAGCCATCAGTACGATTCGCAAGTCAATCGATGCAAGCGGCAACTCAACTTGGGAATCGGGGACGATATATAATGACGATCAGAGGCCCTTCCGTAATCTCGGATCGATGCAAGTCACCGGAGGCGTAGAGTGGTGGAACACGCCATGGACCAACGTGGGCACACTCACGAAGTCGGGCTCAAATGATAGCAAATTCACTACGGGGCTGTTCTCTAATCAGGGCCAAGTGACCGTGCAGTCAGGCACCTTAACCCTCGAATCCAGTCCGACTACTGGCCAGAGTGGCGATTTTGATATTGCAGCCGGCGCCACGCTGCGTCTGAGAGGCAATACAAGGCTCCTGGGCTCCGCTTCAGTAAATGGTGCGGGAACACTTTTTGCTGACGCCGGCACGGTGACTTGGGGCTCTGGGGCGTCGGTCGGCGCAGTTCGATTGCAGGGTCTAAACGGCTCTTTCATTTTTGAGCCAGGTTCGGTTTCCACCTTCAATCCCAGCGTCTCCCTCACCTCTAGCTCGGTGGTTCAGAACGCGAGCGAACTCTATTTCGCCTCCATCACGGGGTCCGGTTCAATTCTTACTGCGAATGCGCCGATTGTGGTGGCCGGCAGCATGAGCTTTGGCGGCACGATCCAAGGTCCTTCCGGAGCCTGGATCGGCGGTTCGGCTGAGTACACCGGTGGTCAGATTCTTCCTGGCGCATCGCTCACCGCTCAAGGTGGTCTACAACTGACGACTGCCGGCACGAAGGACATCCGCAGAGATGTCACCCAACAAAATACGAGTTCCTGGACGGCGGGAGCCGTCTTTTCACTGGGCACGTTCACCAATGGAGGCACTTGGAATGTAAGTGCCGACAGCGAATGGGGCTCCACAGGCACCATTCAGAACACCGGCACTTTAAATCGAAACTCTGGTGGCGGAGTGGCTCGATTTTCCGGAGTGACTTTTATCAACCAGGGCACCGTGAACGCCAATTCGGGCACTCTGCGCATCGATAAGTCTTCAGTGGGTGGTCACAGTGGCATCTTCAACGTTGGCACTAGCGGCAGCCTTAGCCTTTTTAATGGCGCAACATTTAACAACGGATCGGGCATCAGCGGTGCAGGAAACTTCCGAGGCACCTATGGCACTTACCTGTTCCAATCCGGCTCTTCGTTTGCCCCGGCTGACGCCATTGCTGAATCCGCTACAATCCGCTTAGTTCCCGGGGCAACAGTCTCTGGCGCACCGAGAATTAACCTCATCGGCAGCACCTACGAAGCCAACCTCGGAGTGCCCTCAACTCTAGGCGCGGTTACCGGAAACGGCAATTTCACCGTGGGCAGCCCCACTTCCATCACCGGGATCTTCGACTTTTCCGGCAGCGTGCGCGGCAATGGAACGATCCAAGTGCAGGGACTCGCCACGTTCTCTTCAGGCCAATTCCAGCCTGGTGGTCGCTTCACTGCCTCAGGTGGGATGAACCTCACCGGAACGGGAACCAAGGACTTCCAGCGGGATATCACCTTTGCCAGCAACTCAAGTTGGAGCGGAGGGCCGGTGTTTGGAACTGGCGGAACGTACGTCAACAACGGCAGTTTCCAAATCGGCGGTGACTTGACGTGGCAAGGCGGAACCTGGACGAACACCGGGGCAATGGCGAAGGCTTCGGGCAGCGGCACCACGCTCTTCACGAACCTCACCACCTTCGCGAACAACGGCACAGTGAGCGTCGCCAGCGGGACTATGGAAATTGCGGCCGGGGGAAGCCACACCGGAAGATTCACCACGAGCCCGAGCACGACTCTTCGCCTCAACGGCAGCCATAACATGAATGGCGGCAGCCGCCTGGAAGGAGCCGGCCAAACCCACATCAGCAACGGGACCACAAATTTTCAATCCGGCAGTACCTTGGGCGCCGATCTCTCGGTCTACAGTTCAACGGTCAACTTCAACTCGGGAGCCATCATCTCCCCGGGCTCAAATCTCGGACTGTTCACGAGTTCCGCATTCTTCAACACTGGCTCTCCCCAGACACTCCTTTCGGTCAACGTTTCTAACTCGAATCTGTCCACCAACCAGCCACTTACCACCACCGATCTATCCACGTTCTCATCCGGCCAATTCGTTGGCACCGGCTCCCTGAATTTTAACGGTGGAATCAACCTCGTCTCCGATTCAATTAAGGCCTTCGAGCTTGGTTTCAGCATGGGATCTGCCTCGAGTTGGACTGGCGGCTCGGTCAACATGGCGGCAGGCAAGATCGTGCAGTCCTCGGGTGAGTTCACCGTAAGCAGTTCCGCCCAATGGTCGGGCGGTGTATTTAACAACCTCGGATCCCTTCGAAAAATCGGCGGAGCCGTCACGAGAATGGGCTATCCCGTCTTCGGCGAATCAACGGGCGGAGCGCAATTTAGCAATTCCGGCACCGTCACCGTAGAAGGGGGAACCCTCCAACTCGGTGGATGGGGGAGCCATTTCGGCGATTTCGCGGTGCAATCTGGCGCGACTCTTACCTTCAACTCGCCAGGCATTTTCCGATCTGGTTCGCAAACCAGCGGGGCCGGCACAGTGCGCTTCGAAAGCGGAGTCTCCGAGTTCACGTCCGGCTCAAGCTTTCAAGGCAACCTGATCGTGGACGGAGCGGACGTAAACTTCCTTGCCGGATCAAGCTACACCGCGCCTCTCCAAATGCGAGGCCCGGTGACCGGACGTCTGAATCTCTCCACGGGCGCGGAGAAGTTAGTCGAGTCGCTAGAAGTGGTAAACGGCACCCTTACGGGCGAAGATAACATACGAGTTAGCGGGCTCGCCCAACTCAAAGGTGGGATATTCTCCGGTGCTGGCAGTCTGATTCTCCCCCCGGGCAGTTCCGCTGTCATCAACACCCCCGCAAGCAAGCAAATCCTGCGGCCCGTGACAGCGCAAGGCAAGACCCAGTTCAGTCAGGGCACTGTACTCGCCACCGGAAGCAACTGGAATAATGTTGGTGAATTTGAATTTTTAGGCGACTTGCCCTGGCTTCTGGGCAACTTCACGAACGCGGGTCTTGTCACGAAACTGGTTGGAACGAACACCGCCAGTTTCTCCCCCGCACTGCTCAGCAACACCGGGACCATTCGCTCCGAGTCCGGCACGCTCGCCATCAGCAATCTGAGCAACCTAGATCGAAACAGCCGGCGACTCAATGACGGCACTTTCGAGTCGACGAGCGGAGGCGTTCTTAAATTTAACGACATCTCCAACGGCCTGCTCATCAACGACGCAACCCTTAAATTCATCGGTCCGGGCTCGAACTTGGTGGATAGCTCCGGTCAGCCTTTGCTCCGAGCGATGCAAACAAATCTCGGCAACGTCATCGTGGACCAGGGAGCCAACATCTCCCTCCCTGCCGCCTTCTCTAACTTAGGCACCCTCCAAGTTCTAGATGGCACCGTCAGCCTCATGTCCCCGGTCTCGATCGGTGCCGGATCAGTCAAGGTAGACGGTGAGCTCTCTTCCCCCCAAGTCAACATCTCGGGTGGTGCCTTGAGCGGCTCTGGCCTGGTTGAGTCCACGGTCCAGAACAACGGCGAACTGAACGCCGGCGACGGCATCGGCACGCTCACCCTAAACGGAAACTATAACCAGTCCAGTGTAGGTCTTCTTAGAACTGAGATCGAAGGCACCCTCCCCAATTCCGCCGACAAACTCCAGGTGGAGGGCAACGTGACGCTCGGTGGAAACCTGGTCATCGACGCCCCCGGCGCGCTGTTCATCCCGCCCCAGACGCGCTACCGCATCGTCGAATCCTCCGGCACCCTCTCCGGAACCTTCGCCACCGTCCCACCTCCATCCGTATGGGCGGTGGTCTATGGCCCTAACTACGTCGAGGTCGTGCGGCAGGGCACTGGCAACGTCGCAACCATCTCAGGTCGAGTGATTCTCAGCCAGTTCAGCTACGTCAACGGCATGCGGCAAGTCCAACTCTCGCTGCGCCAAGGCGCTAACGTGGTGCAGTCCGCTAACGTCTTCCCTGCCTCCAACGGAACCTGGAGCTACAGCTTCCAGACCGACCTCACCGGCTCTTACGAGATCGTGGCCGGATCGGCCGGATTCCTCAGTCAGGCCCAACCGATCGCGATCACTCAAGCGGGCCTCACCAACATCAACTTCACCCTCGTGAACGGTGACGCGGACGGCTCAGGAGAGGTGGACGCCGCCGACATTGATTTGGTAATCAGCGGCTTTGGGGCGGTGTCAGGAGACGGCACCTACTCTCCAAACATCGACCCCGACAATTCGCACGAAGTGGACGCCGCCGACATAGACATTGTCATTGGCAACTTCGGCGCTGTCGGCGACTAGCCGAACCCCAAAACGGGGATAACTCATGGAAAAACTGTGCCCATCCCTAGGGAAAACCGGGGCAAAAAAGTGGGACAAAAAAGTGCGGCAATCCCCTATTTAGTGTCGTCTATACTCTCACGATACAAGATGTTGTATCGCGAGGAGTTGAATTGATTTGCCCGTACTGCGGCTTTGAGGAGCAGAAAGTGCTCGACTCAAGAGTAGCTCGCGATGGGCGTGCGATCCGACGAAGACGCGAATGCACCAGCTGTGATCGTAGATTTACGACGTTCGAAGAAACGGAAAAGCCCCGTGTCTTTCTCGTCAAGCGCGACGGATCGCGAGAGGAATTCTCCCGTGAAAAACTCCTCCGAGGGGTCATCGTGGCTTGCCGAAAAAGGCCAGTTGACCATCGCCGTCTCCTCGAACTCGCTGATGACATCGAGCGGAAACTGCTGGACGAAGGAGAGCTAGAAATTGCCTCCGACGCCATCGGGCGAATGGTGATGGAGCGATTGCTCGACGTGGACGAAGTGGCCTATGTGCGCTTTGCCAGCGTCTACGAGCAGTTCGAAACCCCAGCCGAATTCAGCAATCTCGTCGATGCGATCAAAAAGAATCGCAAAAAGCACTAGACTTTTGTATACTATAATCGAACGCACGGAAGGCACATGAAAATCAACCGATACTTCACCAAGGCAGGCGAAGACGCCTATGCAGGCATCCCATTTGAGTCGCGCAAGAGCGAAATCCGCAACCCCGACGGCAGCACCGTTTTCCTTATGGAAGATGTCTTGGTGCCCGCCCACTGGAGCCAAGTCGCCACAGACATTCTCGCCCAAAAATACTTCCGCAAGGCTGGAATCCAAGACCTAACCAACGTCGAAACCCACCTCAGCCCCTACGGCGACCCCAAGGCTGATCACGAAACCGACAGCCGCCAAGTCTTCCACCGCCTCGCTGGTTGCTGGGCTCATTGGGGGGAGCAGTTTGGCTACTTCGATGCCTCCGAAGATCGCCAGGCGTTTTACGACGAAATGGTCCGCATGCTGGCCATGCAAGTCGCCGCTCCCAACAGCCCGCAGTGGTTCAACACTGGCCTGCACTATGCCTACGGCATCACCGGCACCGCCCAAGGACACCACTACGTCGACCCCAAATCCAAGAAGCTCACCAAGAGCACAAACGCCTACGAGCGACCACAGCCCCACGCCTGCTTCATTCTTAGCGTGAAGGATGACCTTGTGAACGAAGGCGGCATCATGGACCTCTGGACCCGCGAAGCCCGCATCTTCAAGTACGGCAGCGGCGTCGGCACCAACTTCTCCAAGCTCCGCGGCTCCAACGAGCGCCTGAGCGGCGGTGGACGATCCAGCGGCCTCATGAGCTTCCTCCGCGTGGGCGACCGCAGCGCGGGCGCCATCAAGAGCGGCGGCACCACCCGCCGCGCCGCCAAGATGGTCTGCCTCGATGTGGATCATCCAGATATCGAGCAGTTCGTCAACTGGAAAGTCAAAGAAGAGCAAAAAGTCGCCTCACTAGTCACCGGCTCCATCCTAAACAACCGTCACCTCAACGCGATCGTCAAGGCATGCTGGACCGGCACCCGCTCCGAAGAGCAAATCACTGCTAACCGAGCCAACCCGGACCCCCGAACCAATCCGGAACTAAGAATCGCCATCGCCGAAGCCAAGCTCGACGAGATCAGCCCGAACTACATCCAGCGCGCCATCCAGCTCGCCGGCAATGGCATCACGGGCATTGAGTTCCCCACCTTCGACACCGGCTACGAATCAGAAGCCTACGTCACCGTCGCCGGTCAAAACAGCAACAACTCCGTCCGCCTCAGCAACGCCTTCCTCGAAGCTGTCGAGCAAGACGCACCCTGGAAACTCACCAGCCGAACCGATGGCAAGACCGTCAAGGAACTCCCGGCAAGGGAGCTTTGGGAGCAGATCTGCGAGGCCGCCTGGCAATCCGCCGACCCCGGCACTCAATACGACACCACCATCAACGACTGGCACACCTGCCCGGAGAGCGGCCGCATCAACGCCAGCAACCCCTGCAGCGAGTACATGTTCCTCGATGACACCGCCTGCAACCTCGCCAGCATCAACCTGATCACTCTCTATAACCGAGAAACGGGCCAGTTCGACATCGAAGGCTACAAGCACGCGATCAAGCTGTGGACCATGGTCCTCGAGATCAGCGTCCTCATGGCGCAGTTCCCCAGCAAGGAAATCGCCCAGCTCAGCTACGACTTCCGCACCCTCGGCCTCGGCTACGCCAACCTCGGCGCTCTGCTAATGCAAATGGCGATCCCCTACGACAGCCCACAAGGCTTCGCCATCGCCGGTGCCCTCACCGCCATCCTCGGCGGCGGAAGCTACTCCACCAGCGCCGCCATGGCCCGCGAACACGGCCCCTTCCCCGGCTACGTGAAGAACCGCGCCCACATGCTCCGCGTGATGCGCAACCACCGACGCGCCGCCTACAACGTCCCCGTTAGCGACTACGAACAGCTCGCCGTCAAGCCGATGGGCATTGACCCCGACGAGTGCCCCACCGACCTCCTCAAGGCCGCCCGCGAAGCGTGGGACCAAGCCGTTGAACTCGGCGAAGCCCACGGCTTCCGCAACGCCCAAGTCACCGTCCTCGCCCCCACCGGCACCATCGGCCTCATCATGGACTGCGACACCACCGGCGTCGAGCCCGATTTCGCCCTCGTCAAGTTCAAGAAACTGGCCGGTGGCGGATACTTCAAGATCGTCAACCAGTCGGTCCCGCCCGCCCTCAAAAAGCTCGGCTACAACCCCGAGCAGGTCGAGGACATCATCAACTACTGCGTCGGCACCGGAACCCTCCGCAACTGCCCGGGAGTCAACCACGAAACCCTCGCCGCCAAAGGCTTCACCCCCGAAGCGCTCGAGAAGATTGAGAAGGGCCTCCAAGGTGCCTTTGAGATTCAGTTCGTGTTCAACAAGTGGACGCTCGGCGAAGACTTCTGCCGCGACTACCTCGGCCTCACCGATGCGCAGCTCAATGACTGGTCATTCAACATGCTCCTTGAACTCGGCTTCTCCAAAGAAGAGATCGCCGAAGCCAACGACTTCGTCTGCGGCACCATGACCATCGAAGGCGCGCCCCACCTCAAACTGGAGCACTATCCCATCTTCGACTGCGCCAACAAGTGCGGCAAGAAGGGCCAGCGGTTCATCCACTACATGGGCCACATCCACATGATGGGCGCCGCCCAACCGTTCCTCTCCGGCGCGATCAGCAAGACCATCAACCTGCCCAGCAATGCCACCGTCGAGGATGTCGAAAAGGCGTACATGGAAAGCTGGAAGCTCGGCATCAAAGCCAACGCCCTCTACCGAGACGGCTCCAAGCTCAGCCAGCCCTTGAATGCGAGTACGGACGATGCGGCAGCGGCAATCCTTGAGGCAACGCTCGACACCGAACAAACCGAACTAGCCGAACTATCCGAACTAAGCCAAGCCGAACGCATCGAACGCGTCGCCACCAAGCTCGTCTACCGCTACATCGCCAAGCGCCGCACCATGCCCGCCCGGCGAAAGGGATACACCCAAAAGGCCCGCATCGGCGGCCACAAGGTGTATGTCCGCACCGGTGAATACGACGATGGCACCCTCGGCGAAGTGTTCATCGACATGCACCGTGAGGGCGCGGCCTACCGCTCGCTCATGAACTGCTTCGCCATCGCGATCTCCCTCGGCCTCCAATACGGCGTGCCGCTCGAAGAGTTCGTCGAAGCGTTCGTCTTCACCCGCTTCGAGCCCAACGGCCCCGTCACCGGCCACGAGAACATCAAGATGTCCACTTCGGTCATCGACTTCATCTTCCGCGAACTCGCGTTCTCGTACCTGGGCCGAAACGACCTAGTCCAAGTCAAGCCGGAAGATTTAAGGTCCGACACCACAGGCAACCCCAACCAAATCCCCGACTTCGAGGATGAAGAAGAAGGCGACGAAATAGAAGGCAAAATGCCCGGAGTCGCCCGCCACGAAAGCACGGCCAACGGCTTCAACCGCAGCCTGTTCGAATCCCCCTCCGAGTTCCGCTCTCACCCCAAGGGAGAGGGCCGGGGTGAGGGTGCGTCCTCAGAACCCTCTCCCTCTGGGAGAGGGCAGGGTGAGGGTGTTGCCGCCATCGGCCCCCTCGGAATAGGCTCCGGATCCGAACCCCAAACCCAAAACCCTAAACCCCAAACCCGGGCGTCAGCCACGCGAACGCTCAGCGACCAACAACGCGAAGCCAAGATCAAAGGCTACGAGGGCGACCCCTGCACCGAGTGCGGAGCCTTCACCCTAGTCCGAAACGGCGTCTGCCTCAAGTGCAACACCTGCGGCAGCACCAGCGGGTGTAGCTAGTCCGTAAAGCCCCCCTCGTTTGCGTAGCGAAGGCGAATGCCGAAGCGAAGCACACGAGGGGGGTTGGGGGGAGAAAAGGCATGCCACAAGGCAAAGGCGAATGGAATCAGCAGCAAATGCTCCGCGCACGCGAACTGCGCAACGGCATGAGCGAATCCGAGCGCGTCTTCTGGCGCGCCGTGCGCGGCGATCAAACCGGGACAAGATTCCGCCGCCAAGTCCCTAAGGGACGCCTCACCCTTGACTTCTTCGCCTCGGCAATTGACCTCGCGGTAGAAGTTGACGGAGAACAGCACGATCCCGAAATCGACGCCCGGCGCGATGCATGGCTCGCGTCGCAGGGGATCGAAGTGATGCGCATCCCCAGCCTCCACCTGTTTGACCCTCATCTGCGTGAGGGGCAGCTTCAACGCGTATGGCAGCGAGTACAAGAGAAGCTCAGCGAACGTGGGTTGGAGCCGATCGTGCCCTTCCAAAAGCCGCCGCGGAAGCGGAAGTCGGTCGGCGACCCTTAGCCCGTCATTTCTCCCCCCAACCCCCCTCGTGTCCTGCGACCCGATGTCTCGGGGCTCCGGAAACGAGGGGGGCTATGACCCGTTTCTCCTCCTTTGCGAGATTGCTGTGTAGAATGAAAACCGAGATATCCAACAAATGTGCTTCATCGTTCACTTCTCGACTACCGCGCACGAAGTAGTCCCCTTGGACGGCGATAAGTTCTTTCGTCTGGAGCCCCTCGCGCCGGACGCCTCGGGTGACTGTATCAAATTTCTCCGCTATCCCCATCGCTGGTACTTGGGATCAAAACAAGGGGGTTGTAGCTGCCACTTTCGACATGCCTTTTAAGGATGGCCAAGATTCAGCGAAGTTCAAGAGCTACCAGTCGAAGATGCGGAGGACGTTGAATCGACCATCGCTTTTTACAAAATGATTGCCACCTTGGTCAGAAATGGGCACAAGCTGGACATCGTCAGCTGTTGGGACGGCGACGATTACGACCCTGAAGAGCTAATGGCCTCGATATCAGTCGTGCCAGCAAACCACTTCCGGTTCGGAGAGGGCTATCGATACGAAATGGTTCCCTGATGAGCGCGGCCCCCGTCCGCTACCGATTCCAAACCATGAGCCTAGTTCTTTTCCGGATCGTATTGGTGCCAGTGGCTATCGTACGCTTCGCGCCATTCGGACTGTTCGTTCCGCAGGGCCATGTGGCGAAGAAACCGGGCCACCGAGGTTCTTTGCGCCTCGTTCAGTCGGCTCCATTTTTCTAAGGTGTGGGCGTCCATCGCTTCGTTAGTGGGGAGTCGCAATCCGGCCAAGTCTTCCAAGAACTCCTCGTCGAGAGTAGTCCCCAGGGTTAGGAAAAACGCTATTGCGGCGCTCTTTCGCTCCAACGCGAGAATCATCGCGGGGGCGAGGTAGTAGCGAAACCCAATGGAATCTAGGAAGCTGAACCCGCCCCAGCCCACACTCGGTGACCAGTCCGGATTTTCGAGCAGCTCATGCCAGGTTGCCTCCTGGTCTTGCTCCCTCGCGTCAGCCCGCTCCTCGTCCGATCCGTAGTCGTCCAACACCCCAGTCTCGGTCCAGGAAACGCCGCCTTGTCGGGTGACTCCGTTGAACGCGGCATAAATCTCTGCCGCAATGTCAGCATCCGTACTTTCGATCAAAACTTCATCCTCCACATCGCAACTTACCCGCACGTGACCGGCTGGCCCCTTGTGTGGCCCGGAATAGAAAGCGCGTAAGTCCCCAGAAAAGAGTCGCTGGCGAGCTTCAGCTCTCTACCGCGGGCTGGACCACTGACCTCGGGCGATAAGACTTGGCAAGTCGTAAAATAAGCCAAGTGCCGGACCGAATTTCCGATCAAGCCTTCCACGAGCAACTCGAAGCCCATCGCCAGCGTCGAGAATCCCTGATTGCCCGCATCTACAAGGAGTTCAAAGGCGTGAGCCGTGAGGACGGCATCTCCTGGAGGGAGGCGTGGGCGATGGACGACAACGCTTCGAATCAAAAGAGACAAGAAGCGCGGGCTTTGGACACGGATTCAACATGGGAAGAGCTGGTGAATTCGGCTCTCTTTGATTTCCAAGCCTACACCCCCATCGGTTATCTGGACCCCACGAGCCTCCGCTACTATCTCGCCCCCTTGATGATCACTAACTTGAACCACTGCAAGGATTGCTTGCAGTCGATAATTCCGCGTCTTCTCACGGGCGAGACCGATCAGCGTGAACCCGATGAAGAACACATCAAGTGGAATTGGAGATTTCCGTTCCGCCACGTCTCTCTAATTGCCGCTCGCCGACCTCAGGGGGAGCTCCTTACGCCGGGACAGAAGGAGTGCCTCACCGAGTACGGGGCCATCAACGACGAAGCCAGGAAATGGGGATATGACCATTACTTGACGGGCAGCGCGCCGCAGTAGGAAGATGAGCAGAAGCGACCAACGGCCAAACCCTCTATTCACTGAACGCATAGTTATCGCGAAACCACGCCAACGCAAGAGAGAGTGAACGACCGCAGGGAGTGAACAAACGGTTGCGCTCGGAAGCACTTGATTGCCAGCCAACCCCCATAACCTCAAAACCACCGCCCACAAACCAGGCCAAACTTACGCCATGGACAGCGTCGACACAAAAGTGCTTAAGCTGCTAGACATCCCCGGAGCGGACCTAGGGAACATCAACGGTGGCCGCTCGGCCCAGCACGTCATCGCCACCATCGAACGGGCGATCAGAAAAGAACATGGCGAGAAGGCGATGGACATTGCTTTCCACCTCTCGGACTGGAGTTCTGACGCAGCCTTCCTCGTCGCGCTGCATCTCTTCCCAGATGCCTTCACCGAGGAGGAAATCAGGGAAGGCATGATGATGTTCATCATCCACGCGCCCAATCACGTCGCCGCCGCGGCTGCTCTCGCCGGAGACCCCATTCGCAATATATTTGAAATCGATGGCCTGATTGACAAAGAAATTTGAGAAGGCGTACTTGCTCAACAGCCTGGTGTAGCGTAAACTTCAGCGCACCGATGTGACCCGAAATAGAAAGCGCTAGGCTCCGCAGCACGCTTCGCGGAGAACCAAGCTCTTTAATCAATGTTCGACTCCGACATTTCGCGTTAACGCGAAGGACCACCTTAGCCCCGAACGCTTCGGCGGCGAAGCAACGCCACGATCCCCGCCCCGAGCGCGATCATGGTCCCGGGTTCCGGGGCGAGAACGATCGCGGCGTCGTAGACATTCCCGAACTGACTGCTCGTATTGGCAATAAAGGGGCCGGAGCTGATATTGGTGACAGCGAACGAAGACAAATGCAGTTCGAGATCTACTGAGTCGTAGCCAAAAGTATGGAGAGTGTCCTCGTGCCCGAACACTGCCGCTTGCGTCTCAATTGCGAAGCCTAAATTTGCCGAGATGAGCGTGCCGAGAGAGGTCCCAGAGACGGTGGTGAACCTTCGCTGGAGCGTAGTGTCCGCCAGGATGCTGAGCTTATTGCCACTGATGGCCAGGCTCATATCGTCTATCGACACATTATCGTAGACAACCGCTGTTTGGACGATAAACCCAGACCCGGCCGCGTGTGAGGTGAGCGTGAATTTGCTGTTCAACGCGGTGCCGGCTTGCCGAGTGAGCACATAAACGGTGCCATCCACGCCCTGGACGGAAGAAAGGCATTCCAAGGTGCCCGAGGGCATGCTGTAATTAATCAGCAGCGACCCCGAACTGTTATACATTCTCGTATCGAAAAAGCCGCCAAGCGTTCCGGAAACCAGCATGTTTCCATTGGAGAGGACCTGAGCGTCGGTGACGTCCGTGCAGGTGATAGAAGTCGTGGTGAGCCCCAGGTTTTGGCCCGAGTTGTAGTTGATTCGTCGCAGCGTAAGTAGCCCACCGGAGGAGTCGAAGTTGACCACCGTATTGGGAGTCAAAGTGTCGATCGCAATGGCACCTGACTGCGAAATGAGTCCTTGGCCAAACGAGCCGAGAAAGGTTGCACTGATGGGATCCCATCGCGTGATCCGCGTTCCGCTCACGCTCCCGGTTGGCGTGAAATTCTGCTTCACCAGCGCCAATTCAAAGCTTGCTTGAGCTACTCCAGCCAGTAACGCCACGACCAAAACCGTGGTTCCTTTTACTTTTAACAAACTCACCCTAGAATCTTACAACCAAATGCCGGCTTCCACAAGGGGACCGTCCAGCAATCGGCAAAAACTTGATTTAGTCGGTGGCCGTCCCCCATCCCATCCACAGAGTTGACAACCCCGACTCTCCCCAGCGAACCATTGTAAAGCCAGCGAACAAAACCAAAACCTAGCGTAATGCAAAAAGTAAAAACATGCACAAACGACGAATCCGTGAATGCGTCAAAGATAACGCCCTCTTTTAGGTTCAAGTCAAGACCTGCTCCGCCCCGATCTGTTCGCATGTGAAAAACTACGCTTTCGAATGTGACAAACGTAGCGAACGCGATCCGGAACTAGGGCCATCTCTAGGGCCGCTTGAATCGCCGTCTTCGCAGTAGCACTGCCATCCCACCGGCCAAGGCAATCATCGACCCCGGCTCTGGAGCTATCAACACTGCGACATCCGATGCTGTCTGAAGTCCGGGCACGTTGTAAGTCCGGCGGGAATAAAGCGCGCCTGCGGCGTTTCGGTTCGTCCGCATCACCTGGCCCCCGGAAGTTGTGCTCCCTACAAGATATTGAGTGCCCAAATGACCAGCCGCAATACTGTTGACCTGCAAAAACGGAAGCCCGCCGCCACTCAAGTTGATTGCCGTAGTACCGGTAGGTGCAAGACCAGAAAAAGACGCTTGCGTCAATATCCCACCGGAGGGCCTGATACTGTAAACAAGGTCTCCATCAATCGCAAGCCTGTTGCCATGACCGACGTTAGCCAAAGGTAAGTAGGTCTGCGAGGATGGATCACTAAGGTCAAAAGTTACAAGACGTTTATTTGTATCGTCAAGTGCATGAAGGGTTTGCCCTACCCTTGCAACGGCTTCGATGTTTGAAGTCCCTATGGAACCATTCGGGACCGTTGTGATCAGATCCGCGCTGGCAAACGGATTCTGTGAAGGATCTGCGTAACTGTAAATGGACCCTGCAGTGCCGTACACAAAATCGTTCGACAGTCCATAAGATGCGTTAAGAGCATAGGGACCCATATTGGAACCGACAAGGGTCCCCGTGTATCCATTGTAAACGGAAAAACCGAGGAGGCCTTCGGCCACGTAAACTCGACCAGTGGCCGAATCCACCGACATGGAGATTGATTGGGTGGAAATGCCATCGATCGACCCCAGATAAACCCCAGTGCCGCCATCGAGCCGGTGAATCTTGCGGGCCGTCAAGTCCATCACGAAGACGAGGTCAAACGACGCCTGTGCCGCCGTGATCATGACCAACGACATCGCCAAAATTGCGGGCAACTTCATGCCACAAGTATACGGGACTTTCGGAAATGCTCCAAGCACTTTCACCAAACTTGATAGACTGAGCGAATGATCGACTACGGTCGCCGCCACATCGCCCTCGCCATTGCTTTGGCTTGCTTGGCGGGTTATGTCGATGCAACAGGCTTTCTTGCCACGGGCGGCCTGTTCGTCTCGTTCATGAGCGGCAACTCGACCCGGTTCGGGGTGACCCTCAGCGCCGGAAACTTCGCCACCGCCGGCTTGATCCTAGGGGTCCTGTGCCTCTTTGTCCTCGGCGTCATCGCCGGCACGCTCGCCTCAAGAGCGAAGCGCCGCAAGCCCGCCGTTCTGCTACTGGTCACCGCGTGCCTGTTTGGGGCAGCGATCTGTTATGGGCTCAACCAAACCCACGCCGGCACCGCGCTCATGGTCGTCGCTATGGGCGCCGAAAACACGGTCTTTCAGCGAGATGGCGGCGTCAGCATCGGCCTAACCTACATGACCGGCACATTAGTAAAGCTCGGTCAGCAGCTTGCCGGAATGCTCAACGGCGGCCCCCGAAACACCTGGGGCCCCTATGCCCTCCACTGGCTAGGCCTCGTCACCGGCGCCACGCTCGGCGCGGTCGCCCACAATCGGCTCCTCGCGTTCAGCCTTTGGCCCGCGGTGATCGCGGCAGCCGGCTTGTGTTACGCCTCTACCCGCCTCCCCGCTACACCACCAGCAAACCCGGCGGCATGAACTCTGGCGTCATCTGTAAGCGATCGCTTAACGCATGCAACTCGTTGACTTGGGAGCTCTAGCCTCTAGTCCACGACAGCGATCTCGACGTCCGGCACCATGCCGATCTCGGCTCCCTTCTTGAGAAGCAGCCGGATCGCCTCCACCCCCTCGTCCTTCATGTCCACCGTTCGCTCGTTCACGTACATCCCCACGAACTCGTCACTGGTTTCGATGTCCATGCCCCGAGCGAACTGGAGGGCGTAGGCGAGAGCTTTCTCCCGATTGTCTAGACCACCTTGAATTGACTCGCGCATGCAGCGGCTTACTTCCTTTACAGCGTCTTCGCCGAGGTCTTTACGGACCACATTCACGCCCAACGGCAACGGGAGCCCGGTGAGTGCGTTCCACCAGGTGCCCATATTCGCAATGAGCTTCATTCCATCGCGCTCGTACGTGAGCTGACCCTCGTGGATGATCAAACCTGCCTTGGAGCGCCCCTCTTGGACCGCAGGAATGATCTCGTCGAACGGCACCACCTCAAACTTAAGGCTCGAACGATCGCCAAACTTCTCCGTCCACCATAGGTTTAGCTGCAGAAAGGCGCTGGTCAGCAAGCCTGGCACCGCGATTACGGTGTCTTTCAACTCTTCGTCCGAAAGCTGAGTTGCCGCCACGATCATGGGCCCGTAATTCTCACCCCAGCTTCCGCCGTGTCGCAACAGGGCGTACTTATCAGCCACGTAGGCAAACGCGTGCACGCTCACCGCACTCGATTCCAGCTTCCCTTCCATGGCCCAGTCATTGAGGGTCTGGATGTCGCGCAGGATGTGCTCGAACTCATAGTCGGTCTTGACGTAACCGCTTGCCAGCCCCCAAAACATGAAGGCGTCGTCAGAGTCAGGAGAATGGCCGAGTCGAATTTTCAACATTAATTGAAAGTTTACCGCCGATACCGGTTTTTGCGCCCCTCGCAACCTGCTTTTGGCGTCTCCGTGTAAGCTATCAGCAAGCCGATGCAGACCCGCGTTCAGATGTTCGGTGACTTTCGGCTTCTTCGCGACGGTCACGCGGTGCCGCTTCGGCTGCTGTCAACCAAAAAGCTGCTGGCCTATCTGGCGTGGCGTCCGGGTCCGGCTCACCTTAGGACGGACATCGCGGAGGTGCTCTGGCCGGACGTTGACTATGCGGTGAGTGGAAATCGACTCCGTACGAGTTTGGTTGAACTTAGGTCGGCCCTGGACCCGGCTCTGCCCATTGAGGCGAGCCGTTCGACCATTGAACTGGATACTGCCGACATCGATTCTGATTTACGGCAAGCTAAGCAATGCCTGCGCCGTCTCCGGCTCTTGGACGACCCTGATGAAGAGGAGCGTGCTTGGACGGAGCTAAGGGCGCTCACCGCACCGATCTTCCTCCCCGGCTGGAACGATAGCTGGATTCAGCCCGAGCGAATCGAATGGAGAGCTCAACACACAGAGTCGCTGGTGAAGCTGGCGGCATTTGCTGAGAATCGAGGGGAGATGGAAATCGCGCTTGACCTGCTCAATCAAGCTCAACGAGACTCGCCTTTTGACGAAAAGGTGTGGTCCGGACTGTTAAGGGTGGAATCGCGAAACGGTCGGCAAGTCGCCATCCTCGAGCGATTTTCCTGCGCGGTGGAGCAGATTCGTACGGAGCAGAAAGGAACATTTAGCCAAGAGCTACTTGCCCTGGCACGTTCGGTTCGCGGCGGGACCCTGATTCCCATTCAGGGGATTAAGCCTGCCGCTCCGGCGGTAACTCAAGTTTTGACGGCGGCCTTCGCGAGGATGCTCGCGAAGGCCCCGGATGATGCCCTGGCTTTTTTGAGCACGCCTAGCTTTCGCGCGGAGATGTTGAGAGCTCCCCAAGACGTTGTCGCAATGCTTGATCAGGTGATGTCGGAGACTGAAGGGGTAACCCCTCAGCGACTGGGAACGGCACACAACTGCATGAGTGCTCACGCGCTCCTGAACCATGTTGACCCAGTTCTGGGCTGGGGCATGTTTATTTTAAAGCATGACAATGACAGCTTTCGACGCCGCACTGCCGCAAACAACATCTGCTTTACGCACTTTCACATTCGGAATTGGCAAGCCGCCGAAGGGTACGCGCGCATCGCGATTGCGTTGGCTGAAGAATCAAATAGTGAGCTCGGAATCTACACCGGTCATTCGCAGCTCGCGTCCTTCGCCTGGCATCAAGGGCGGTACGACGAGGCTATTGCGGGATATGTCAGCGCCATGCAAAAGCTGGAGTCACTTGCAGATCCTTTGGCGCGGAACAACGTTGCCGTGATCTACGCCAATTTGGGCATTGTCCACACGATCATTGAAGACTTGAGTGGGGCGGATAAGTGGTTTCATAAGGCTCGTCATCTGGCCGAGGAGCTCGAGTATTACGCCGTGCACCGAATGGGAAACCCGATCCATGGCTTTGTGAAAGCCTCGCTCGGCAATCTTGAGCTCGCCAAGGAGTGGACCGCAGCTGGAATCATGATGGCTCACCGGGATAAAGATGCGCGAGCTTTGGAGATTGGGCTGGAGTATGCGGCCGGGACATTGTCCATCATTGGCCGACATGCGGAAGCCATGGCCACGCTCGAAGTGGTGAACCGGCGGCGCATCCAGCGCCAACACACTCGCTCGGTGGCAGAGGAGAAACAGGTTGCGCGGATCCAAGAGCTTGCCGGGCATGCGGCGCCGAATGGGGACTGGCTGCGGTTCACCTCGAACCGCGAACTCGTCCAGGCCATTACCGAGCTGATGGCAAACGAGTAATCTCGGGCTTGTAGATGCCGCGCAAACCCAGCCTTAGCCCAAGCAAAATCACGACGTACTTAGCGTGCCCGGCCAAGTACAAATGGACGTACGTGGATGACCGGGGCCGGTGGTATTTGCGTGCTAAAAATTACTACAGCTTTGGCACGACGTTACACAAGGTTTTGCAGCGATTTCACGACTCAGGCGATAGCGGTGTGGCGACGGTGGACCAGGCTCTCGCCGCCCTGGACGAAGGCTGGATCGACGCGGGCTATCACAGTGCTCAGGAGATGCAGGAGGCGAGAGGTGAGGGCAAGTCCATCGTCGCGTCTTATGTGGAGCAGGCGATCATTGAGCCTTCGGCGGGCAAGACTCTGTACGTCGAGAAGCAGCTTCGCATGGACCTCGGATCGTTTGTTTTGCTCGGTCGTTTGGACCGAGTTGACGAATTGGACGATGGCACCATCGAGGTGGTCGATTACAAGTCCGGGCGATCATCGGTGACCGACGAGTATGTGCAGAGCGACATCGCCATGGCGTGCTACCAGTTACTTCTGAGCCATCACTTCCCTGACCGACCCATCCGAGCCAAGATCATCGCCCTGCGCTCAAACAGTGCAGGCGTTTATGCCATGACCGCAGCTGAACTAGAAGAATTCCGACGAGATATCGTCTTTCTCGGCGACGAGATTATGAATAGAGATTACGAAGAGTTGGCTCCCATGGCGAAAGATGCCTGCCCGTACTGCGACTTTCTGCCGCTGTGTCGCAAGCATCCCGACTGGATTGAGTTGGAGCTACCGGAAGGACTCGAGTAGCTCGGTTAGCGCTTCCTTCAGCTCCACCAAACTCACGCGCCTCATGTCGGCTTGGATTGCCTCGGGCGACTGATTGGCCACCCCCCAATGTGCGCAGAGCGCGGCCCAAGCCGTTCGATCGAGTGATGAACCTAAGTACGCCGAATCGTTGCTGAGCCAAAAAGGCGTGAGCGGATTTGTGCCTGCAAATGCGGTCTCGGTGAGGAGTCTCAATCGATCGAGGTCGGGAGAAGCCAACGTGGATACCCGAGCTTTAAGGGCTTCAAGGAGAACATCTCTGGGGGGGATCGGGTCCGCGCCGGCGAGAATGAGCGTGGGTCTCCAGCCTGATCGCTCCGGTAGCAGGAGCGCTTCTTGACGGTAGCTCCAACCCTCCTGATCGCGGGCGACTTGGTGCAGGAGGCTGGTTTTCCCGCCGCCCAGGGCGACCATGGCGAGCATTTTTGCGGCTTCGCCAGTGCTGGGTTTGAGCACGGGACCTCGGAGCATGGCGACCTTAGCTCGATCTGGCCCACGGAAACGGGTTACGGTGCTGACTCGGAAGTCCGCCCCGATGCGCTCGGGTCGCCACTCGTCGAATCGACCCTTGAGGGCGCGGGTGACGCCGGGCGTGCCGACAAGTGTCAACGATTCAGGGCGAAAGGCGCGGCGACTGAATCGACGAACGAACTCGGCGGGCAAGGTGTAGTCGCCTCGATCACCTCGGAGCGCTGCAGACCAGTCGTCGGCAAACTGCGCAGTCAGGCGTGTGCGTAACGTTGCCAATCGCTCATCGGTAATGGTCGGCTTGGTGAGCATGGATTCCAGCAGGCGGACAATCGCGGACTCACCGCCCTTGGGGGCGGCAAATTGGAGACGTAAAAGATCGTTGCTCCAAATCGCCCTTGGCGCGACGCCGGCTTGGCCCCCAAAACCGAAGATGTCCTCCCGGACAAAGTCATCCGTTCCATCAAGCATTCCGACACACAGCAATTGCCATGCGCCTAACTCGCGAGCGTTCATTCCCTCAGGTGGACTTGCCACCGCTTGCAGAATCTCCAGTCCGTCGGTGCCCAGCGGGGTTTCGATGACGCGAATGCCTTGCGCCTGTGAAGCGACGGCGAACATCCAAATCAGGCATGCGCTTAAGAGCTTCATTGCAGCCCCTCAATGACCGGGCATTGTCGAATCTCGTCCATCGCCCGCGTCATATCGACCGGAGTCAGGCTCTTCGCTGATCGTTCGAGCGTCTGCACTTGCAGCCCCGAACCTTCGGCGAGCATGGCCCCTCGGAGGGACCCCAGCCGCGAGGGGGATTGCTGAATTCCCGCGACCCAACGTTGAGCGAGCCCGATGCCGGCTTGAAGTTGCCGCTCAGACATCCCGCGGACCCGATCTACCATTCCGCGCTCGCTGCTCACCATCATCACCAAACCGGGCAGGCTGCTTGGGGTGTACATCAGTTGCACGTCGGGGAACGCTTGGTCGGCAGCGAAGGAGAGGGCCAGCACGCCCATCGTCTCCCGCTCTTCTAGACCGTCGACTTTGACCGCCAACGCCACGCCCTGCGCCCCCACACTCAGGGGGGGAGCGGTGACCGCCGCATCCGCGGGAGTCATGGATGGCGGCGCGGGAGGCAGTGCGAACAGGAAAGGCGAAAGGTCTCGCAAGACCGCAGAGGGCGTGATGGACCCGCATGCGGTGATCACGACGTTGGACGAGGCGAACATTCGCTTCCGGAGTGACTCCAGCATCTCGGGAGTCGTGGTTCGCATAACCTCGGGGTCACCTAGTGGATCGGGTCGAAGGCCGCCAAAAATTCTCGCCCACGCGGCACGGCTGAACTGGCGCGCGACGGGCGTCAGGGCTTCCTCATGTCGGATGGTCGCAGCCTCGCGGTCAATCTCCGCTTGTGTGATTTTCAGCGGTTGGAAAAGTTGCTTGACCGCCTGAATCGCCAAAGAGAGCCTTTGCGGGGCCGCCTCTACCTTGAATGCCATCGCTTCGCGGGTCGTTTCGGCGGACATGAACACCCCGCTTTCATCGCAAAATTTATCTTGGGCTTTCGCGAGAAAGTGCTCAAGCAGATGGCGACGGCCGTTCGTTTCCAGCCGCTCTTCAGTGCCCCTCGCACTTATCCAAAGCTGAACCGACACTCGGTCCGCGGTCTCCATCCGCTCCACATACAGTAGCGAGCCGTTGGAAAGCCGTTCGAGAGTGCGGGGGGCTTCGGTGCCTTGCGCTGCGAGCAGGCCGGTCAAAAGTAGAGCCGTCATAGGTTAGTGGAAGTAGCTCGCGCCGTTGATATCGATAATGACGCCGCTCAAATAATCTGCCTTTTCGCTCAGCAAGAAAGCCGCCGCAGCGCCGCAATCTTCAGGACTGGCCATGCGACCGAGCGGGATGTCCTTCAGAATCTGGGGCAACCGATTATCCATACCTTCCCGGGCCATCGCGGTTTCCACCCATCCAGGAGCGATACCGAATAGACGCACATTCTTCGGAGCGAGTTCGACAGCAAGGGCGCGCGTGATGTTGATCAGCGCCGCTTTGCTGGCGGAGTAGAGGGCCGCACCTGCCTCGCCGCGGAACCCGACTCGGCTCGCGACATTCAAGATTTTCCCGCCGCCCCTAGCCGCGAATGCTTTTGCACCCAGACGACACAGGCGAAGTGGGCTGTCAAAGTTCACCGCCATAGTTTTGGCGTAGTTTGCCTCGAACTGGGCGTCGGACGCCTCAAGCCAATTGATCGGCAAGTACACGCCCGCGTTGTTGACGAGTGCGGTGAGTGGTCCGTCCTTTTCGGCGGCGGCGAACAGCCTTGCCGCCTCTCCCGCGTTCTCAAGATCTGCCTGGTAGACCCCTGAAAGTCGGCGGCCCAGTTCTTGGGCCGTGCTGTCCGCACTGCTACGGTCGCGGGTGTATTGGATGGCGACGTCCCATCCATCGGCGGCGAGTGCGAGGGCGATGGCGCGTCCGATGCCGCGCGATCCGCCGGTGACCAAAACTCGGGGGGAACCCATTGCTCTATTGTAGGCTCTACAATGGAGCGGTGCGCATCCCCTTCGATAGCCTTTGCCTGGCCGCAGTGATGGCGGAGCTGCAACCCTGGATCGGGGCGAAGGCTCAAAAATGGCTCCAGATGGATGCCAACACCCTGGCGGTGCAACTGTACCAGCAGGGGGAAGCTTGGCTTTGGCTGAGTTGGAATGCCGAGCTCCCGCGCATTCACCTCGGGCCGAGGCCCGACACTCATGCCGAAGTGGGGCCGTTCGTGCAGGGGCTGAGGTCCCGCTTGCAGAACACGCGGCTTGCTGGTGTTAAGCAGGTCGGCGTGGACCGAATCTTCCATCTTGATTTCGAAACTCCCGAAGGGCAGTTTTGCCTCATAGGCGAACTGATGGGAAAGCACACGAACGTGATGCTGGTAGATGAAAACTCCGACGTTCTGGCCGCCGCTAAGTGGCTGGGCACTAGCAAGTCGAAGCGCCCCATCTTGCCTGGGCAAGCCTATTCCCCGCCGCCGCTGGCCAAGCGTCGGTCGCTGCTCGTCGCTCGTGTAGGGGATGATTTGAGTGAGTTTGAGGGGCTAAGCCCTTTCCTGTCGAATCTTTTGGAGCGTGATGTGGTGTCTCTCGGACAAGTCCAGGCGGCATTTCGTGGTGAGATTGCTCCAGTGTTCAGTTCCAGTGTGGGTGCGTATCCTTTCCCTGCTGGACTGCCGGATGAGCAGCGCGTTGCGAGCTATTCGCTAGCGGTGGCTCCTTGGTTCAACTCCGCCGCGTTGCGTCGCGAGCTCGACACGCGTAAAGCCACCCTGACCAGCCAACTCCAACGGGTCATCCAAAGTCGAGAGCGCGCCCTAAAGGACCTTTATGCCGCCCAGGACACCGCGCGTCGAGCTACCGAACTTCAGCAAACCGGCGAGCTGATCCTAGCGTACGGGTTCAGCGCCCCGACGGGCACTTCCCTCCTCAGCGTCATAGGCTACGATGGCGAACCGCGAGACATTCCTGTTGACCCACTCCTCTCGCCCCAAGAAAATGCCGAGAAGTGGTTCAAAAAAGCTCGTCGCGCGAAGAACAACTCGGGCGAAGTCGAGGGGCAGATCGCGCGGATCGAAGAAGACCTGACCGCCGCTCGGGCGCTGCTCCAGAACGTGGAGTTGTACGAAACGCTCGAGGATATCGAGGAAGCGCGGGCCTTTGCGGACCACCACCGCTGGCTTCACCACGCCCCGCTGCCGAGCGCGACGAAGGAAGAGCGTCCTTACCAGGGGCATCGCATCAAAGAGCTGCGTGGACCGGCGGGGTATCTGGTCCTCTATGGCGAAAACGCCGAATCCAACGATTACCTCACTCTGCGCATGGGCAAACCGAACGACATTTGGCTCCATGTACGCGGCAACGTGAGCGCGCATGTCTTGGTGGCGACTCATAACCAGCCGCAACGGGTACCACCGGAGGTCATTCAGTTCGCCGCCACCGTCTCGGCTCGGCACAGCCCGCTCAAACACAGTAGCTACGTGCCGGTCGATTGGACGCTAAAGAAGTATGTCCGCCGACCCAAGGGCGCGCCGAAAGGGACGGTGTTTTACACTCACGAGAAGACTATCCATGTGGACCCCACGGCGCGGGTACCCTCGTGACGCATGATTACCATTGAAGAACTCGTTGAAGGGTCCGGGCCGGAAGCCCAAGATGGCGACCGAATGGAAGTCCACTACGTGGGCATGTTTGAAGACGGCAGCCAATTCGATTCCAGCCGCGACCGGGGGCAAACCTTCCAGGTCGTACTCGGCAAGACCGGCCTGATCCAAGGTTTCACCATGGGCCTGATGGGCATGAAAGAAGGGCAGCGCCGCAAGGTGACGATCCCGGGCGCGTTTGGCTACGGCGAGCGCGGCGCACCGCCGTCCATTCCGCCCAACGCCACGTTGGTCTTTGATATTGAGCTGATTAAGCTTAACTAGCCCATTCGAGAAGCCAGCCACGAGGAGTTGTTTAAAACCATCTCCTCGTGCCAGTCGTGGCCGCCGGGGTACTCGATCAGGTTCTTGACGTCAGCTTTTAGCGAGTCGAAGATAGCTTTGACGGTCTCCGGACGACAGGCGGGGTCTTTCAAGCCGTAGGTGATTTGCGTCGGTTTGTCGCACCGGGTGGCGAAATTAAGCGTGTCGTAGTAACTGACTGTGTGCATCACCCGCTCTCTGCCAAGCACCTCTTCCTCCATCACATCTACGAGCTCCTTGAGCGGGTAGCGATAGGCATTTCGGGTTAAGGCATGTTTCATCGCGCCAAGGAACGGCATGTCGGCGGCGACGGCCTGCACGATCGGCGATAATGCCCCGGCCCAGATGGATAGGCCAGCACCTTGGCTCATCCCCATCACGCCAATCCGGTCTTCATCAGCCTCACCCTGGGCCTGCAGAACACGCAGTGCGATAAGAATGTGCTGGATCAGGCGGCGGAACACCCAGGTTTCGGGAGCCAGGGCGCCTTCCCCGAAATAGCCGCGTTCGATGACGTACGTTTCTTGGTGGAACGCCCCAAGACCGTGGAGGTTGAGCGACATGCTCGTGAAGCCTTCCCGGGTCCCGTATTCGTTGGGCAGGAGCGACTCACGACCGTAGGGCGGAATCCAAAGGAAACTGCGAGTTCGGCGAACGCCATCGGAGTAGGCCACCCACCCTTCGAGAAGTTGTTCTCCCGCGCCCCGAAACTCAATTCGATCAACGTGATGACCTGTTGGAGACTTCCGGTCGGTTCTCTCACGCCGGAAAAACAGCGGGATCGCTAGCGATTCCTCCACGGCTTCGGCCCAAAACTCGTCAAAGTCGTCGGGCACGTAGGGGACGAATTCGGACACTTACGAAGGAACGCCCACAGATCGTTGGACGGCGTCGACGTGCATCCCGGTGGTCATGAGCCATGCGGTTGCTCGCTGAATTTCCTCAACTGCACCTTGCAATTCCACGTGCATCCAACCAAAGTCGGGCTCAACATTCGCTTTTACGATGTTGACTTGAACATCGAAGTCGCGAATCAGTCGACAGATCCAAGGTTGGGTGACCTGTTCTCGCCGTGCGGTGAGGTTGATATCCACTGTGGTCGTCATGAGCGTAGTTCGAAGTGTACCCATGCCTAACCGTAAGCTAAACTGGACCGTGCCGACTCTCCCGCGCTTCGCCCTGATTGCCCTCGTGGCGCTCTCCGCTTGGGGTTGCGCACGTCCTTCCATCGTGGGGGAATGGTACTCGAGCGGATTCATTGGTCAGGATGGGGGAGCTGTCTACACCTTTCGACAAGACGGTACTTTCTCATCTAAAATTTCATTTGCCAACCCGGCTTTGATGATGGAAGTCAATGCGAGCGCGGTCGGGACGTATCAAGTCAAGAACGACCGGGTGACGACCAAAATCTCTGACTTCACCCTGGAAGGCTTGCCGGACGAGATGAAGCAAAAACTCCCGCGCGAGGCGCGACGTCGACTCACTCGCCCCCTGAGAGCTCATATGCAGTGGATCAATCCTGACAAATTCACCCTTATCGAAGAGAACACAAACACCGTGATCACCCTACGACGCGCAACGGGGGGCATATGAGCTTCCGGCGAATCGCGGTGATCATGGCGGGCGGCGCCGGCGAGAGGTTTTGGCCCCTCTCCCGCCAGAGATTCCCGAAGCAACTCCTCAAGCTGGCCCACCCTGACAAGTCCCTGCTGGCCCAAACGGTGGAGCGGGTGGAGCCGTTGGTCGGGATTGAGAATGTGATTATTGCTACGGCCCCTCATTTGATTGAGCCTATTCAGACTGGCCTGCCTCAACTCACCGCCGACCAAGTTCGGGCTGAACCACACAAGCGCAATACGGCGGGATGTCTGGTTTGGACGGTCGCGCAGATATTGGCCGACGACCCGAATGCACTTCACACTGCCTCAATGGCGGTACTCACCGCCGATCATCGCATCGCGCCCGACGAAGGGTTTCAGCGCACGATCCGTGCGGCGCTCGACCAAGCGGAGACCACGGGCGGACTCGTCACCATCGGCATCCGGCCGGATCGACCCGAAACCGGATTTGGCTACATCGAGATGGGCCCAGGCGAGCCGATCATGCGGCACGACGTCACGTTGCGACCGGTCGCGGCATTTAAGGAAAAACCCGATCTCGCCACCGCGAATCAGTTCCTCGAGTCGGGAAGGTTTCTCTGGAACAGCGGCACGTTTTTCTGGAGGCTTGACTCGTTCTTTTCTGAGCTCGAATCGGCCGCGCCAGATTTGGCTCAGGCGACCCTCAAGATTGCAGACCTTCTCCGGATTGGCGAGAAGCAAGCCGCCGAGGACGCCTTTGCGGAACTGCGCAACATCAGTATTGACTTCGCCCTTATGGAGAAAGCGAAGCAGGTCTTCGTGGCCGAAGCGGCCTTTCAGTGGGACGATGTCGGCTCATGGGATGCCCTCGACCGGTCACTCCCGCAGGATGACAGTGGCAACGTCGCGAGTGGCGATTCGATTCTGATCGAGACGACAAACAGCATTGTGATGAATGACATGCCGGGGGTCGTTACATGCTTATTGGGGGTTGATAACCTCACCGTGGTCGTCACCAAAGATGCCGTATTGGTGATTCCCAAGGACCGCGCGCAGGACGTCAAACAAATCGTGGAATCGCTGAAAGCAAGCGGCAGCGACCGGCTTTAATTTCCGGCAACGGTCTGCGGGATCGCCCCGCCGACCGTTGCCACCACTTCTTTACGCTCGGCAGAGAACGATCTGGAATAAAACGGACGCACCTTGCCTCGCTCCAAAAACCACATGGAGCCGGTTTTTGACGAGATGATCAAATCCACGGTAGTCGCGCGCCCAACGTAGCGGACCACCATGTCCGGTTCGCCCTCGGCGGGAGCCACTTTCTCATTTCGCTTAGCGTTGGTGTATCGCAGCAGCGTGGGCTTGAAGTCAGCGGTCCACCCTACTGGCACGTTGTACTCCCGCGACACTACGGTATTGAGGCTGTAAGCCTGTAGACTCGAGCGATCTTGATTCGGCTTGAGCAGCAGGATTTTCACGTTCTGCGGGTACTCCACCGCATCAACGGCTGCTTCGGGGAAGCTCGGGTGGTAAACCGCGTCTTTCGTCAGGTACGGGTAAGCCAGCAACGCCGACCCGGTGATAATCATGGACCAGATAAGTTTCATCATCGTCGAAGTGACCTCCACGATGTTCATGCCGCGACAAACGCCGGTCACCTCATAAGAGATTTGCTAGACCGCCCGATGGGCGAAGGCGTCACCAAACATCTTGAGCACCGCTCCGCGATGGCTAATCTCGTGCTTTTGGGCGGCCGTCAGGTCGGCCATGGTACAGCCGTGATCTGGCAAATAAAATATAGGATCGTAGCCAAAACCGCCATTTCCGCTTGGTTGCATAGCAATTTGTCCTTCGCAGGTGGCTTCGTAAACCTCGGTCGTGCAACCCTTGTTTGCGAGAGCCACGCAACATCGGAATCGGGCGCCTCGGTCGTCGGCATCGTGCAATTTTTCGAGGATAATTTCCATCTTTTCTGGAAACGGGGTCTCCTCGCCCGCGAACCGGCGACTATATATCCCTGGCGCGCCGTCGAGCGCATTGACCTCGAGTCCCGCGTCATCCGCGAGGCACCACTCTCCGGTCAAGTCCGCCGCGTGCTCAGCCTTGATGATCGCGTTGGCGGCGTAGGTGTGCCCTGTCTCCTCTGGCTCCGGCACGGTCGGATACTCACGTAGTGTTCGGATCTCTAGCGCAGGAAATCGCGCCGAGAGAATCTCCATCATCTCGGAGGCTTTACGCAAGTTGTGGGTGGCGAGAACCAGGATCATGGGGCGTATTGTGTCAGAAATTGACGCCGGTGCCGGTGCCGAATCCCTGCCCTCGTGTTCCCCGCCCAAACGGAGTGGCAAACGGGAGCGCCTTGATTCGAATGTAGAAGGCAATGGAAGTTCCATTCCGGAACCCGGTCTGGTTATCGATGATCTCCAGGAGTGCCTCGGTGCAGTGCATGTCGTAAACGAAGCTGAACTGCCGGCTCTCAAATTTTTCGGTGTAGCCGTTGTAGCTCAGCAGAAAATTGGTGGTGAGCCTGCCCCATCTCAGTCCCTCGCCGATCAGGTTGATAGCCCCCCACGTGCTGCGCTGACCGTCGTACCGGGCCCCAACGTAAAACTTGGTAGAGCCCCTAATGATGTTGCTGTCGATCCGCACCGAGTTCCAGATCTGCGTGAACGTGTCGTAGGTCGCACTTGTGCGGATTCCAAAGCTCTGATTTGGAAGCCATTCGAGGCGCGCACCGACGCTTTGCCATGACGACGGTTGGTTTCGATCTTTGGCCAAAAGATCGTAGCCACTTTGGGCGGCCACTAAAACGGTCGGCGTAAGCTTGAGGCTGATATCGCCACCGAACAGATCAGACCTCCCGGTGCGGTCAATATTCAACGGTGTATAACCCTGCGGTCTTAAGTAGTTGTATCGAACGTTAATCACGGAGTCTCGACCGAGTTTGATCCCTACATTGCTGTCCGTACCAAACACGAATTGGGCCGTGTCGTCGCTATAGAAGGATTGCTTGAAGCGGGCAGCGGTGTTCCAGGTCAGGATGCCAGCCCTCAGCGATTGCTGCGGCAGGATGACTTCCATGTTTGCACGCCCAACAGGCTTCCTCTTCACCGCGTCGATCAGTTCGCCAAGGCTAAAGTCGGTTAGTAGATTGAAACCGCCTCGACTGGGTCGGCCCGAAAGTCGGTTTAAGTCCGTGCGCAGGGTCAGCAGGGGGGTCTGATCTGTCGCGCTAAAAAAGTTGACAATCTCGCTGATCGGAATCGTACGTTGGTAAGCGAGTTCGGCGTCCATCGAGGAGAACCGTTGTGACGCGCGCCCGTTCACTTCAAGCACTCTCCGTTCCTGCGAGAAGGTCCCCGAACGAGAATCGTAGCTGCTCAAATTCGCATCTATCGTGGTCCGCAGGCCACCGCGCCAAGTTCTAGTGTCGCCAACCTGCAGGTTTTGGGAAGTAGTTCGGAATGAACTGGAGCGGTTGGAAGAGAAATTGAACGCGACCCGAGTCTGACCGCCCAGCAACGGGATGGTCAGCAGGTTCCTAAAGTTGAGAAGCGTGTTGTTTGGCGAGGTCAAGTAGTTGCGATTGGAGTAATCCGCGTTCACCTGTAAGTTCGCGGAACCCAATCGTTGCCAGTGCATCAAGTTCACCGTGCTACTTGGTTGCGGCCCAAAGAGGTTGTAGGCTCTCAGGTTGCCCCGGATATTCGAGTCCAGGTAACTGAAGTCCCCGCCTAGCCCGAACCCGAGCTTGGTCATGTAGTCCACGCGGGCATCAAGTAGCTCGTTTCCTTCCAACCCGACCCCAAACCGGGTCTTGATGAAGTAGCCCTCGTCCGGAGATTGCCCCATCTCGGGGATGTATCGGGGGGCGCGGTAGTCGAGGGGAATGCTCATGTACGGCAGCCGCAGGACGGTACTTCCTAAGATCTTGAGGCGAGCGTCGCGAAGGATGATTCGGTCCTCGGGCATGACCTCGATGCTTCTGGCGGTGAGGTGGTAGTGCGGTCTGGGCAGGTTACAGGTGGTGCACGTGCCTCGGTCTAGAGAGTAGCGAGTTTCGCTCGCCGTTCCGCTCTGGCCACTAATGTAAATGTTATCGGTGACTCCGTTCTTGATGAGCTCAGGCTGAATGGTGGTGGATGCGCCAACAAACTGGACCGACTTATCCTTGAAGTTGATCAGCAACTCCTTCCCTTCGTAGTTAAGCCCGGGACCCTTAACGAACACATTGCCTTTGAGCAAGAAGATTTCGGTCTTGACGTTGCCCTGAGCTTGGTCGCACGTCACCTCAAACTCGCGGAATCCAAAGGCCACGTTGCCGGTCAGCGTCACCTCGTCGCCCCGATAAGTTGAAGCATCCGCGTTTTTCAGCCTGAACAGCCGTTCCTGGGGAAGGGTGGGTATCTGGGGTACGTCCTGGCGGCTGGGCGCCACGTCTCGCACGATCTCCGTGAGGCGAGGCATCTGAGCGTAAGAGGTTGCACAGGCCAGCACAGCGGCGCAAAGCAGGGCGAATCTCATTCGGCCCTCATGATGATAATCGCCGAAATCACCAGCAGCAGGATGTTTGGAAGCCACGCCGCAACCACTGGGCTTACCCATGCGTTCCGCCCAAACACCTCGGTGCTGACGATGTACAGGTTGAAATACAACCAAACGCACACCATGCTCATCAGGGTGCCCACGAACGCCCCTCGGCGGCCGAAGGCCAGCGACATCGCCGCCCCAACCATCGCAAAAACCAGGCAGGATGCGGGCAAGCTGTACTTCACGTGGTAGGAAACTTCCAAGCGAGTGGTGTCGCGTTTGATCGCTTTGTTCGATTTGATTTGCGCCAGCAACTCGTCGGCGGTGAGTTCATTGGGTTGGGGCGTCAGGAAGAACTCGGGAACGGCGATTCGTTCTTCGATGACCATCGGTTGGCCCGACTGCATGCTGACCGCGGTGCCACCCCGCATATTCCAGATCAGCGGTTGCTGAATGGTCCAAACTCCGTCCCGATACGTTCCGGTTGGGGCCTGAATGATCGTGTTTTCGTTGAGTCCCCGCCGCTCAATGAGCAAAATATCGGTCAGCGTCATGCTCTCGTCTTGGTTCGATTGCACGCTTCCAAAGCTCGCGGTGTATCGGTCCAGACTGAGGGTCACGTTCGATTTGAATGTTGGGGCCAAGGCGAGCGCCCCCATCTCGTTTTCAATTTTCCTGGCCTCACCTGCGCTCGGCGGAGCGATTTTCTCACTCATCACCCAATTGAGGATGCTGACTAAGATGCCCATCACAAAAATCGGCCGGAGAATTCGGCGAATAGAAGCTCCCGCGGCGCGCATGGCCGTCAGTTCACTCTCGCGGATAATCCGGCTCACTGCGAGCGACGCCGCCAGTGCCGCCCCAATCGGCAAAGTCAGCGTGAGAAACTCTGGAGTCTTGAAGAGAATGAACTGAAAGATGCCTCTGAGCGGCACCGCGCTCAGATTCAAATTCTTGTAGATCGCAATGAGGATGTTGCCCTGAAACATCAGCACCACGAAGACGGTGCCCACCAAAAGCGGAGGGAACAATTCGCGGTAAATGTGACGATCAAGGAGCTTCAAAGTTGATCCAGCGGCTCGGAGAAAAACGTGCGGTATGCAGTGTATCCGCCGAGGGCCAGCATCATGGGGATGATCAGCAAACTTCCCGCCGGTGGCAAGATCGCGGCCGCGGTTGGGATTGCCAACAAGAGGCCCACGCCGAGTGTCCAACCCATAATCAGCTTCTTGGCGAGGGCGGGCATCACCACGTGACCCTTGAGGTAGCGGCTGATATAGGGCGAGTGGCACTTCGGGCACAAAAGCGCGGCGGGGTGGCCCGGGCTACCGCATTTGAGGCACGGAATGATCTTAGACGTCGCGGGACTCAAGGTGAATTCCCACTTTCTGATCTCGCGCTTTTCGTCCTCCATCTGCCGCATCGGAGCGGCTTTGATCTGCTCGGTGAGGGCGAGCGCGTGGGCGACAAATCCGAGTGAGGCCAACCGACGGGCAACTTCCATGCGGCTAATCGTCATGTCCGGTCTTTCGATGAGCCGCATCATGTGCCGCTCCAACTGCTCAATTTCCATCATGCGTAGCTCGCGTTGGTTCATGCTTTTCCGGATCACAGGAAGCAGAATCGCGAGCAGGATCATTCCGAAGAAGATGATCGGGGGGAAATAGTCGGCGGGCGGTTTCACTGCGAGATACGCCAGGAAGACCGCGACGAATATCCCCACAATTCCGGTGAGAACCTCGATCTCGCCAGATATCATCCAGCTCATCAGCGAGAGGAACCAAATCCCGAGCGGGATGAACATGATGAACCCGAAACAGAATGCGTTCGGATTTTGTCCAATTTGGTCCAGCATGAGCTATGAATTGAGACGGTCTGTGGCCGCGCTCGGGTTCAGGATAGCGGCAGCCATGCGCGCGGCGCGAACTGCGTTTTTCACATCGTGGGTACGGAAAATTTGAACTCCCTTTGACTGCGCCAGCACGTGGCAGGCGAGCGTCGCTGCTTCCCTGTCCATCGGGTCATTCTCGCCGGTTACTTGTCCCAAACACCGTTTGCGGCTGACGCCTAACATCACCGGGTGACCGAGCCGTACTAAATGATCGATTCCGTTCAGGAGCGACAAATTGTGAATAAGATTTTTACCAAAACCGATACCTGGATCGAGCCAAATTTTCTCTTTGGCGACCCCTTCACTGTTTAATTTTTGAGCCATTTCTTCTAAACATAAAGTGACTTCGCCGAGCACATCGTCGTACTGAGGGTTGGACTGCATCGTCGCCGCCGTGCCTTGGCGGTGCATCACACACACGATCGGTTTCCGCTCGACGATTAGCTCGAACATGGCCGGATCTTGGAGGCCGTTCACGTCGTTAATCACTTGCACCCCTGCATCAAGCGCCGCACGCGCCACCTCCGGCTTCTGGGTGTCAACGCTCACCGCGATACCCAACAAGGTAAGAGCTTCAATGACCGGCATCACTCGGCGCAATTCTTTTTCGAGGGGAACGGGCGCACTGCCCGGGCGGGTGGATTCTCCGCCCACGTCCACGAAGTCCGCCCCCTCTTCAATCATGCGCTTGGCGTGATCGACGGCGGCCACACCCTCAAATTGTCCGCCGTCGCTGAAGCTGTCCGGCGTCACGTTCAGGATGCCCAGGATCCTCGGCATCATGTCAACGTGCCAAGTTGGAACCGATCATGGAGCAGCCGGACTGCACGGTTCGTTTCCGATTCCGGAATCAAGACGCTCATGCTGAGATCGCTATCGCTTGTTTGCAAGACCGGAACTTGCCCCGCATCGAGCGTTGTGAGAACATCAAAGAACACACCGGGCATTGGCCGGAACTGGGCTCCTACCAACGAAACCATCGTGCACCCCTCTGTGAGCTGAATGGGGATGGTCACGATCTCGCCGAGGGGGGCCAGCAACTTGGCTTGGGTTTCCGCTTCCCGGCTTGGTTTAGTGCCGAGTTGGACCAGGTAGATTGCCTTCTTCTCGCCATCGAGCGGTAGAACGAGACCGTCGATCAGGTCTTCGACGATGGAGAACTGAGCCCGGCTGACCGCAAAGCCGATACTGCTCGGACTCAACGTGGGCAGATAGAGGCTGACCCCATACCGAGCCATCATGTCGTAGATGCCTGCCTCCAACTCCACCCGGTGGCTGTCGCTGACGTTCCTCAGATCGAACTGGAGATACACCAATTTTCCGGAGTGGGTGACACCCGTCACATGTCGCCCATCTAGGGCCTCTCGGCTCACAATTTCGGTCCCCTTGTGCTCGCTGAATGTGTTCTTCACCCACAGCGGCGTGTCGTAGCGTTCTGCAATTTCAGCCGCGCGGGGATGTAGCACTTTAGCGCCAAGGTGAGCGATTTCTGCCACCTCTTCGTAGCTCATTTTATGGAGCGTCGGCGCGTGGTTCACGTAGTCTGGGTCGGCAGTTTTCACACCGTCGACGTCGGTAAAAATCTCAACTGCTTCCGCCTTGAGAGAGGCACCAATGGCCGCGGCCGTGGTGTCGCTACCGCCTCGCCCGAGGGTGGTCAATTCGCTGCTCGGCACTGTCGGATCTTGGACAAAGACCCCCTGGAACCCGCACACCACTGGGATAAACCCCTCCTCAATCGCTTTGTGTAATCCGGCGGGGTGGATGCTCACAATGCGGGCGTTGCCGAACACGCCATCGGTTCGAATACCCGCCTGTCCGCCTCGGAAGCTCATCGCCTTCTGGCCGAGCGAGCGTAAGGTTTGGCTGAAGATCACCGAACTGAAAATCTCGCCGCAAGCGATCATCAAATCCTGCTCGCGAGGCTCGACGGGCGTATCTTCGTCAACCTGCATCAGTTCATTGATGAGGGTATCGGTGGCGTACGGTGCTCCTCTGCGTCCAATCGCGCTGACTACGACGACCGGCTTAAAGCCTTGCTCCTTTGCACTCACAACTTTCATCGCCGCCTTCAGGCGATTTTCCGCTGTGGCAACGCTAGTCCCCCCGAACTTCATAACCTTAATCCGGTTCATATGTTCGCAAACTCCTTCGATTCAATGGCGGCGGCGATCTTTTGTGCGTCTTCGTGAGTCGCGGCGATGCAAACGGCATCGTGCATATCCCCTAAGTGCTCGATTCGCGCTCCGCTGGCGATGGCCTGGCTAAGAATCCCGGCGAGCAACCCTTCTTCGTCGCGCATGTTCACCGCGTGAACCACGACCACGCTCTTGCCCGAACGTAAAGAATAGGTGTCCACGACTCCTTTGAACCGAACCTCGAGCTTGCCGACGTTCTCTTCCTTGACCAGAAAAGACAGCCCTGTTGGGGTCAACTTGAGGAAGAAGAGCCCGACGCCTGCTTCCTTGAGCTGCTCCAGAGCCAGGAGCCGGTGTCGCTGAAGCGGGTCGGGAAGTTGGCTGATGTGAACTTGCGCGAAGCCCGATTGGACCTCGACCTTGCTCACGCCACGCCGTTTTTCGAAGGCGGTCTCTTGAATCTGAAGCTGTGGCTCCACGGGCTAAATTTTAGCCGTTTTAACGTACGGTTAGAAGCAGGGCCGAAACTCGCTTGCCGCCGGGGCGAATGTACTGGGCCTCAACCGTTAGGTCTTGGGTCGCTAGGGCGTCACAAACCAGCCTGAACCACTTCGCGTTGAGGTCACCGTCCATGGTTGCGGCTCGTTCTGCCGGGACGCTCTGACCTTCAAGCGCAGCAAACAACAGGGCCAGATTGTCCTGGCTCAGCGAATTTAAGTTTAAGTATACATGGGATACTTTTATTTCTTTAAGGGCCAGGATGTATTCGGCGGGTGCTGAAATGCGCTCATAGGGAACGAGCTGGCTATGACCCGGATTTCCCCAAATATATTTTGAGTTTAAGAAGTAGCCAAAAACTTCATCGTAAAGAGCCACCTTGCCGGTCGAACCCAGCCGTTGATTGATGTCTGGCGCAAACGCAGAAAAGCTGACGACGCTCTGCTGATACGCCGTTCGATCCGCCGACCCGAGGGCGACCGGGAGCTGCTGGGCGGCCTGAGCTAAGTACAGCAGTGCGACCGTGTATGCCGCCTGCAAAGTGGCAAGAACCTGGACCCACTTTAAGCTAGCCAGCGAACCCAACATCAAGGCCCAAATCGGGACCAGGGCCGTCACGTATCGTACTTGCTGGCTCAGAAGGAAGAACATGGCGAGCAAAAGTAGGCTCGCAGCGAGCATCGAACGCCATGGCCCCTTGCGTTCCCCAAACGCAATGAACGCTAAGGGCCCTAGGAGCACCGCTGCCCCAGCGGCTCCCATCGGCACTCCTCCGCCCTCTGTCTGTCCCGGGTTGATGTACCGCCCTGGTTGATAGCCTAATCCCAGAATTGCCGCGCCGATGGAACTCGAATCCCGCCCTTTCTCAGTTCGCCCCACGCCAAAAGTCTGCTGTTCATTGCGGTAGAGATCGGCGCGCCACTGATCCCAGCCTCTTCCCCCCAGTTGCTCGTAAAAGAAGGGAAACACTGGATTGCCCGTGTTGGCGTAGTTGCGGATGTACCACGGGCACGCCATCAGTAAAGCCAACACCGCCGCGCCAACCGTAGGCATCGCCAAACCCCTCCAACGTCGCTTCGCGGTGAGTACTACGACCAAGATCAACAACGCCACGAAGGCAACTTGCAGTCCGGTGTACTTGCTCCCCATTGCCCCGCCGAGACCGAATCCAGCCAGAATCAACTTGCCTTTAAGGCCCTCGTCAGACGAAACCACCTCGCCGACGCACAGCAAACCCATCGCGGCGAAAATCCCGTGGACAGCATCAATGTAACCCGAGCCGCTGGACCACAGAATGAGTGGGCAGCTTAAGAAAATCAACGCAGCCCACCGAGCAGGGGCAACGCCAAAATGTCGTCGGCCCACTCCAAAAACCCACGCTCCCCCAGACGCCCAAAGCAAGGTCGTGAACCCCTTCGCGAACCCCTCGCCGAAGCCGAGACCAACCATGAAGAGGTGATCCACAATCTGGGGAAAATTGCTCTGGTGGATGAATGGGATGTGCTCTAGGCGCCCCGCCTCAAGCCACATTTTGGGGACGGCGAGATGATAGGCCATCGTGTCCCAGTCCAGCATGTCGCTAGGGGATAGGGACTTCACCAACGGGATCAGAGCCAATACGCCCCAAATTAACCACCAAAGCTCGGGTTTGGGGAATTTCATGCTAACAGAGCTCCAGTACGATAGCGCTCCCACGACCGCCACATAACCCACAAAGAGCCAAGGGTTCGCGAGGACGAGGGTCCAACTTCCCGTGACCCCAATGAGCCACGCATAAACCGACGTCAAAGCCAAAATACCGATGCCCGAGGCTTCCGCAGGGTCGAGTTCGGGCCAAAAGCGCTGGGAAAGAGCGGTGCCCAAAAGGTGCCCCGAGAGCGCGATCGCGACCAGAAAGAGCACCACCAGCATCGCCCCCGAGTATACGCCTCCCTGGTACGCTCGAATCGTGCGCCGGTACCTCCGCATCTACCGACATTTTCTTGCGAGTTCGCTGGTGCGTGAGCTCGAATTCCGGGCCAATTTTTTCGCCAAAATTCTCCAAAACGTCGTCTGGCTGGGCTTTTTCACGCTCATTTTGGTGGTTGTCTACAGCAACACCGACTCGCTCGCGGGTTGGGGCAAAGGCGCCGCGTTCATGCTGGGCGCGACCACCTTTTTGATGTATCACCTGTTCACCGCGTTTTGCATGAGCCTCATGGAAATCCCCGAGCAGGTGCGGAAAGGCACCCTCGATTTTGTGGTGACGAAGCCGGTGGACTCTCAGTTTTGGGTCAGCCTCCGGCGATTCAATTTCGATCAGATCGGAGCATCCGTCGCCGGGTTCATCATGCTGGGGGTAGGCATCTACCAAGCCCAAGTCTGGCCCAGCCCGGCCCAATGGACCGCCTACACGGTCCTGTTGCTCAGCGCAATCATCATCTACTACAGCATCATGTTCGGGCTGATGACGTTGGGGATTTGGCTCGTGCGAGTGGACAATTTGTGGGTTCTGGGCGAGACCATCATGACCGTCTCGCGCTACCCCACCGACATTTACACGCTCGGCATCCAGCGCTTTTTCACCTTTATCGTGCCAGTCACTTTCATGTCCACCGTTCCCACTCGGCAACTCATCGGCCCGCCCGATTGGGGTTGGGTGATGGGCGGCGTTACGTGGGCTGCCCTGTCGTTTGTGGCGAGTCGGCTGTTCTGGTTGCGAAGCATGAACTCCTACTCGTCGGCCTCGTCCTGAACTATCAGGACGTGCAGCAGCGAAACCACGAACATCGCTCTGAGGGACATCGGGAAGAAATGGTAGTGCTCGAAGGGCTTGAGAAACGCCATCGGCGCAAACGCCAGACTAGACATCGCCCAGAGTGCGAACGCCGTGACCCATCGCTTCTGCCGCGCCAACCCCAAAGCACTTCCGATGTACGCCGGAAATTGGGTGACCGCCCACCACGGCGCCCCCGACACCAAAAACGGTACCAGCCCACTCTCCACCGCGATGCGCAAACTGGCCCAATAAGCCAATGGCGGGGCGAAGTATGCGCTCAACGACAGCCAAACCCCCGGACCTAGCCGAAACTGCTGATCCTGATAGCGGCTCACTCCCGGCGGGATGATTTGGTACCGCAGCGTGAGGTAGCCGAGCAAAACGAGCCAACTCCCCGCTACCCAGGGCCACAAATTCAGCTTGGACTCCTTTCGAATTGCGAACGCAAGCACGGCAAACAGCACGGGCAGCATCACCGCTTGCTCATAGCTGGCAAGCGCCGCCGCCGTGGCGGCTAATCCGGCCCAAAGCCACCCTCGACTCCCCGATCGAGCCGCAGAAATGAAAGCGCCCAAGGCAAACAGCGCGAAGACGGTCATGATCGTCGCAGTCCGCCCCGGCAGCCATCCCACCGACCGAAAATGGAGTGATTCGATTGGATTCAGCTCGATCCAGACCAGCAACAGTAGGCAAGTCGCCTGCCACCAAAGCAGCCGCCGATTGCCCGCCAACATATACGCCAGCACGACAAAGACAATCAGATAGGGACCCCACAGGCGGCTCGGGAGCAGCCAGAGCGCAAAAATCCCAGCTCCCAACGCCCCCCAGACCGGCGACCGGAACCAAAGCGCGCCCACCCAGCCCACCAGCCCCACGCACAGCATCACCAAAATGGCGTTCGTCGCACCGTATCCGGCAGCATTCGAACCGTGAAGCCGAAGGTCCAGTTCAAATGCCAGCGACGGAAAAGGGCGGTAGAAGTGATTGAAGATCGGCCAGTCGGTCCAGAACCAGCTAAGGGCATTTCCACGCTCACGAATTCCGAGCAGCAAACCACGAGTGTCGGAATCCAGCAATAAGTCGCCTGAAGTAGCCCGATTTGCCCAAATTAAACCCAAGCAAATCAACACGAACAGCCAAGAAAACACCATCATGAAGGAACCGGGAGGTTCGCGACGGTGTAAGCTCATAGGAATGAAACTACCTCTTCTCGCCGGGTTCTGCGTTGCCCTCACCCTATCCGGATGCTCCGGATCTGCCCCGAGCGCGGAAAAGCCGGCCACCTCGACCGTCGCAATCGAAAAGCCGGCGGAGACGAGCGCCGAGAAGTTGGATTACAAGACGTTTGTGGGCAAACCGGTTCCGGCGTTCGAGTTTGTTTTCGCTGACGGAAGCCAGATGAAAAGCGAGGAGTTAAAGGGGCAAGTCTTACTGCTCGACTTTTGGGCGACCTGGTGTGTGACGTGCAAGGCGGCCAGCCCCATCGTCCAAAAGTGGCACGAAGCCTATGGCAAACAGAATTTCACCGCGATTGGGGTCAACACGTTTGAATCCACCGACCCGAATGCGGATAAGAACAAGAAGATTGTGCTCAGCGCTGAGGCCAGCAACGCCTACGCTAAGGAGCACAACTACACGTTCACCTTTGCAACCTACGGGGACCCGACCGCGGAGCGCTGGGGCATCGGCGGAGTTCCTACCTTCATCCTCATCGGCAAGGATGGCGTGGTGTTGAACGTTGAAACCAACACGAAGCCAGAGACAATGGCCAAGCTTGAGGCTGCGATCAAGAAGGCGGTTGGTGCATGAGAGTTTGGGTCGTTGCTGGGTTGGTAGTCGTCGCAACGGTGGCGAAAGCCGACTTCACCAGCATCACGGTTTTCGGCGATAGCTTGTCCGACATGGGCAACATAAGTGCGGGCACTTTTGGGATTCAACCCGGCTCCGACTATTATCAAGGTCGCTTCTCTAATGGGCCGGTCTGGGTTGAGCGACTGGCCACGCACAAGTCGATTTCTCTGACTCGTAGCGGCGCGGGCGGATCCAACTGGGCGTTCGGTGGCGCCGAGACGAAATCCGGAACGTTC
The DNA here is from genome assembly GCA_031425375.1 of Chthonomonas sp. GTDB lineage: Bacteria > Armatimonadota > Fimbriimonadia > Fimbriimonadales > Fimbriimonadaceae > JAFLBD01. The sequence continues at coordinate 85,332 of JANPJF010000007.1, forward strand.
GGCGTTCTCTTCTTCCAGTTTCCCCACGTCACCACCCAGCTCACGCGCTATCTGAACACCAATCCGACCATCAATTCGTCGCGGCTTTTCGTCATTTGGGCCGGGGGAAATGACTATTTGGGTGGGGCCACCGATCCAAATATCGCCGTCAACAACATCGGCAACATGGTCACCACCCTCTACAACCGGGGCGCGCGTCAATTTTTGATCCCAAATCTCCCGTTGCTCGGAAATGTCCCGCGAAATGTCGGCACGCCGAATCAGGGGCCCGCGAACGCCGTTTCGGCGGCTCACAACGCGGCCCTCGCCACGAAAATCGGCACCCTGAGAACGACGCTTAGCGGCGTCAGCGTGCTCGAAATGGACGTCGCCAGCCGCCTCGCGGCGATCCAGGCCACGCCTGCTCCCTTTGGATTTACAAATGTCACTGGCCAAGCGCTCAACAATGGGGCGCCAGTGCCCAATCCGGATCAATATCTGTTTTGGGATGACGTGCATCCGACGCGGATAGGGCATCAACTTCTCGGTGAGCTGGCCATTCAAGTAACGACCCCGCCCAGCGTGGTCAGCGGAACCGTCGCGCTCGGCGATTGGCTCCCTGCCGTTCAAGGGCAGGTCGCAGAGTTCAAGATATGGAACGGAAGCACCGTGGTGCAGACGATCCCGAATGTGGCTCTGGGCTCGGGCGGAAGTTTCTCGTTCACCACGCCGCTCACCGAGAATCACACGCTGACGGCCGACGTCTCCCACTGGGTTCGCAAGCGCCTCTCGGTGAACCTAAGCCCGACCACGGCTGCCGCCACCTTCTCGCTCACCAATGGCGATGCGGATCTATCCGGCGAGATTGACGCCGCCGATATTGACCTCGTCATCTCGGCGTTCGCCAGCGCAGATCCTTCGACCGACCTGGACGGGTCGGGAGAAGTGGATGCGGCGGACATTGATATCGCCATCGCGAACTTCGGGGCGAGCGACGACTAGACTCTAAGCGCGCCGGTAACTCGCCTGAACGGCCCAGTCCTCTTCGCCGTCGGGGGTGATGTTGACCATCCGGAACGCCAGTTCTTCGCCCACCTGCTCAAATTCGATTCTCCAGCCCCAAGCCGGCCCCTCGTCTCCACCGTAGGAGCCCGTCACTCGCGCGGGGCCGTCGGCCATGCCGTCCCCTTTCAGGGGCATGACTTCCCCACTTTGGTGCCACGAATCTGACCAACCGCAGCTCAATTCGCCCGTTTTTTCTGAGCCGCACAGCAGCATATGTCCAGTCTGCGGCTCCCCGCCCTCGGCCCAGGTGTAGCGCACCGAAGCGTAGGTTTCGCGCGGATCGAGCTCGATCATCATCGTTGATTCAGATTCTTGAATCTGCTGACCTTCAGGAAGCCAGGAGCAGTGCAATCGAGATTTGCCCACCCAATTGCCGGCGGAGATTCTTACTGGGAGAGGAATTGCCATGGCATCCATTCTAGCCACTTTCCGTTTGCGATCCTCCCCTTATTCCACGAAAAATGGGAAGGATCAAGAACGTCAACTAAGCGTCTCGAATCCGAATGTTTCCCCTAGTTTGGGCCAGTGGAATCCCGTTAAAGCACGCCCTTGCAAATACTAATCCGAACCATTGGGGTTGACACTCGACCTCCCGGAGTGCCAAAATCTAGCAGTCAACCGATGCGTCTGCCAACGCGAACGCATCGACCAAGGAGAAACGAAAACAAAACTATGGCAAACCTGAAGCCCCTCGGCGACAAAGTCGTCGTGAAGCTCATCGAAGCCGAAGATAAGACCGCAAGCGGCCTTTATCTTCCCGACAGCGCCAAGAAGAAACCGACCGAGGGCGAAATCGTCGCCGTCGGCACCGGCCGCGTCCTCGACAACGGCCAGCGCAATACGCTCTCCGTCAAGGTCGGCGACAAGGTTCTCTTCAGCAAGTACGGCGGAAACGAAGTCAACGTCGAAGGAGTGGATTACACCATTCTCGACGAAGACCAGATATACGCGATTGTTAATAACTGAGGCCGTTCGGGTTGGTTTGGATTAGTTAGGGTTGTTCGGTGAAGAATTGGGTTTTCGGCAGTTAGAAGTCTGGCAAGAGGGAAAGTCGCTGGTCGTTGATATTTATCGACTGTCCGAGGCGCTGCCCAAAAGCGAGGACTTCGGTCTTAAATCTCAGTTGCGCCGCGCCGCAGTTTCGATCCCTTGCAACATCGCCGAAGGCTATGGTCGCAAAACACCAGCGAACTATGCGCAGTTCTTGCGAATTGCGAAGGGCTCGCCCAATGAGATCGAGACGCTGCTTGAGCTTTGTTCCGAACTCGGCTACCTCGAACAACCAACATTGCTCCTAGCTCGGATAGCCAAGCTGGGGTCAAAGTTAACCAATCTGATCAACTCAATATCCGCAACAACAATACGTGAAGAGATCGGCGAATACGAACCCTGATTGAATGCAGGACACTACGTCGGGCCTAACCACCCGAACCAAACCACACAAACCCTAACAAAATAATGGCAGCAAAGAACTTGATTTTTGATGAGCACGCAAGGCGTGCACTAGAGCGAGGAGTGAACAAGGTCGCAGATGCGGTCAAGGTCACTCTCGGCCCCAAGGGACGAAATGTCGTCCTCGACAAGAAGTGGGGTTCCCCTACGATCACCAAGGACGGCGTTAGCGTCGCGAAGGAGATCGAACTGGAAGATCCCTACGAGAACATGGGCGCCCAACTCTGCAAAGAAGTGGCCTCCAAGACCAACGACATCGCCGGCGATGGCACTACCACCGCCACCGTCCTCGCCCAAGCCATCGTGAACGAAGGCCTGCGCTACGTCGCCGCCGGTGGCAACCCCATCGCGGTCAAGCGCGGCATCGACAAGGCCGTCATCAAGGTTGTGGACTACATCAAGTCCGTCAGCGTTGAAGTGAAGGAAAAGAGCCAAGTCGAATTCGTCGCCACCATCGCGGGCAACGATGCGGAAATCGGCAAATTCGTCGCCGACGCCCAAGACAAGGCCGGAAAGGACGGCGTCATCACGATCGAAGAGAGCAAGTCGCGAGAGACTAGCCTCGAAGTCGTGGAAGGTATGCAGTTCGACCGAGGCTATGTCTCGCCGTACTTCGTCACCGATCCAGAACGCATGGAAGCCGTGCTCGAAAACCCGCTCATCCTCCTCCACGAGAAGAAGATCAGCAGCGCGCAGGACTTCCTGCCGTTCCTCGAGAAAGCATCCACCGCTCGCCGACCGATCCTGATCATCGCCGAAGACATCGAAGGCGAAGCCCTCGCCACGTTGGTTCTGAACAAGATCCGAGGCGTGTTGCAGATCGCCGCCGTCAAGGCCCCTGGCTTTGGCGATCGCCGCAAGGCCATGCTGGAAGACCTCGCCATCCTCACCGGTGGTCGGTTCATCAGCGAAGATCTTGGCACCAAGCTCGAGAATGTCACTCTTGACATGCTCGGCACCGCCAAGAAGGTCGTCATCACCAAGGAAGACACCACGATCATCGAGGGGGCAGGCACCAAGGATCAGGTCATCGGCCGAATCGGTCAGATCAAGGCTCAGATCGACAACACCGACAGCAACTACGACAAGGAGAAGCTGCAAGAGCGACTTGCCAAGCTCAGCGGCGGCGTTGCCGTCATCAAGGTTGGCGCTTCCACCGAGACGGAACTCAAGGAAAAGAAGCACCGATTCGAAGACGCCCTCTCGGCTACGCGAGCGGCAGTTGACGAAGGCATCGTCCCCGGCGGCGGCACCACCCTGCTCCGCGCAGCTGACGCCATCCAGACCGAAGGCCTCACCGGCGACGAACTCACCGGCATGCTCATCGTTCGACGCGCACTCGAAGCTCCGCTTCGAATCATCGCCGAGAATGCTGGCCTCGAAGGTAGCGTGATCGTGGACAAGGTGCGAAATACGAAGGCCCCGAACGGCCTCGATGCTTCGACCGGCGAACTCGTCGACCTGGTGAAAGCCGGAATCGTCGACCCCGCCAAGGTCACCCGAAGCACGATCCAGAACGCCGCGTCCATCGCCGGCCTGGTCCTGACGACGGAAGCCCTCGTGGTCGAAAAGCCCGAGCCCAAGAAGGCCATGCCAAACCCAGGAATGGGCGGCATGGACGGAATGGACTACTAAGCTATTCCGATCCTTGAGAGAGCGGGCTCCCCTTGGGGAGCCCGCATTTTTTGTGCTCCGTAGCCGCTTGCCGGCCCTTTGCGAAAGTGGGCAAGCAATCCCCCTTCGGCCTCCTTCAATCTTGCCTATGAGGAAGGAAGCAAGTAAGATGAAACATTGATGGCGGTCGCACCCACTGCGCAAATAGCGTCAAGCAAAATTTTGTGGGCTTTCGCCAATGTGCGCTTGCCCATCGATCTGTTGTCTGCGGTGCAAGCAGAGCTTAGCCATAGTGCCAATGGCTTCGAAGATGAAGCTGCTACAAACCTGGAGAGTCGCGAACACCCTTCACTTTTTGAGCCATCCGCTTGGCACCCTGATTCTGATGAGGAAGATCCTTTCGATTCTCCAATGCAGCAGTATCAATCCTATCTAGCTTCGGCAATGCTACGAACTGTGCGCTCAGGGCACGACGAGGGCAATCTGGCTGATGAACTCACGCTCCGTCATCATGTGGGCCACTATATTCAGTTCCAGTGGCAACAATTGACAGAGGAGCAGAATACAGCCGTGGCCGTCTTCCTGCGCCGCATGGCCCTCTTGGATGTCTTGGAGGTTCCGAACCTGTGGGCTGCATCCTACTGGAGCTATTGGTACCGATTTGATTCAGAGCGTCTTCCGGGTCACTATAAGGATCTAGAGTACAAGGAGGAGCCCACGGCCGACTGGATTACTCAGCAGACGGACTGGGAAGATCATCCGAGGTTTGGAAACAAACCCCGCCTCACTGGGTTAAACCCGGTGGAATTTCGAGAGGCGGTGTTTGTTTGGCACGCAAAAAATTGCCGAATTCCAAACACAGCGATTAGAGCAACACCTGGAACTCAAATTGGGAGTTGCTATGAAATCACTCACTATTTCGACCACGGAATGCACTGCGTAGACTGCGGCAAAGCCTTCATCTTCTTCGCAGAGGAGCAAAAGTACTGGTACGAGACGCTTAAGATCCCCGTCAGTGTTCAATGCATCCGGTGTATTGCATGCCGCAAGGTCTATAAGCACAGCGCCACCTTGCGCCAACGATACGAGGAGTTAGTGACCAGCAGCATCCGAAGCACGGACGAAGAACTTGAACTCGCGAACATTGGACTCACGCTCTTCGAGGAAGGTGTAATCCAAGGCAAAGCGCTCGACAAGATTCGATCGGTTCTTAATCGCCTTGAAGGAAGTCTTAACGAGCAACAGCTCAAAGAATGGACTTTGCTGAAGACACGCTCGCGGCAAATTGCCGCGAGCTAACCATTTTGCCTTGCTCGGTGAAAGAAACTTCTGTAGAAGTGCGGGAGTAAAGCCAGACCGTTTCCCCACGCCGACCGCGGCAACTGATCAAATGCGCTTATCAGGCGCTACTGGAGCAGCTAGGGCCTCACGCGTGATCGCTCAGTTCGTTTAATGCGGATTGCGCCGACTCAAGATCAACACGGGCCTCCCGTAGAGCGGACAGGGGGTCATCGTAGGTGCGCTGAGCCGCCAAGGCGTGGGCGGTGAGCGACGTATCCAGAAGGCGCAGTTCCTCCACCATCGGTTCAGCCCAAATCAACGCCTGATCTTGGCTGTGGCGATCTTGGGTCACCGCGACCTCCATCAGGCGGGTCATCGCTTCGTCCATGGCGCGCACGGCCTTGGTCGCCGAACCTTCATCTTTGGCGAAGTGGCGCAGATAGATTCCCGCCGCCTCGTCCAGCAATCGACCGAAGTCATCGGAGAGCACCGGGTCGACGGCAATCATGTTCCCAAAGCTGGCGTACTTGGGGGCGAATTTTGAAATGAGCTTGCGTAGCTTTTGCTTGGAGGCGGGGACGGATTTGTAGAGTCGGAAGAAGATCAGCCACGTCGCGAACGAAAGAATGACGGTGGCGGTCGTGCCCAGAATTAGCGGAAGCCCTTTATTGCCTGAGAGCCATGCGGCAAAGACACTCAACCCCCCAAAGGTGCCAATCCCCGCCGGAATGGCGCACGATAGGATGAAGTAATTGTAATACGGCTGTCGGTCTCTTTCTAAGTCGATCAGCGCCTCCAGGTTCGGAAGCTCGGGCTGACGAATCAACCCATTGACCCGTCTGGCGACCCTCACCCAAGATAGAACTGGCATCCGCCGAGTGTACGGATTTGATGGGGTCAAGGTTGCGCTATCAAACGGTATCGAAGACTCTTCGATAAGGCAGCGAGGGAACCCGCGTGGTAAAACTGGCCCATGGTTGACGTCGCTCCTCTCCCCGGCTATCAAGAACCCTACGGGCTCCTTTGCGCGATCCTTCAGGACGGCACGAACGAGTGGCGTCGAGAGCTCGACCCCGATTTGAGCGTCGAAGCGGTGATTTGGCAGCCTCATCCCGGCATGCACAGCATCGGCGGCATTATGCTCCACATCATCTTGGTGGAGGTCATGTGGATCGAGCGGTATGGCTTGGGCCTGGACATCGACCCCGAAGAGCGCAAGCTGCTCATGGCGGATGAGACCGACGTGGATGAGTGGACATGGCCCACTCCGCCGAAGCAGCCGATCTCTTGGTATTTCGATCTTCACGACCGAATAAGAGCCCGAATCCTTGAGAGCATCAAGAAGTGGCCCGCGCCCGAAACCGCTCCGGAATGGGGCGAGGACACCATGCGGTGGGTGCTCGGGCACGTGATCCAACACGAGGCATACCACGGGGGTCAGGCCGTGCTGCTGCAGCGGCTTTGGCAGTTAAGTGGGTTCGACCACGCCACGCAGTGACGCAAACACCGGCTTGCCGCCCTTCCCCAAGAGCGAGAAGCGAAGCGCCATTGGCTTTCTGGCGGAAACCTGCTCCCAAGTCAAGCCGCTCAGGTGCACTTTGACCCGGCCGAAGCTCACATTCATGCCGCCGAGCCAGCACAGGTAGCAGAAGCGAGCGTCCTTGGTGCCATGGGCGTAAGGCCCGAGGAAGTTGGGCTCGCCGGTCGCCGTCTGTTCGACCCGAAACGTCGCCGTAAACTCCGCCCGCCCGATAGATGCGGGGACCACGTCGACCACCTCTTTCCCGCGCTGAATTCCCAACCGCGCACTGCCGCCGTAACCCGAAAAGTCAATTTCAGCCAAGTCTTCCGCGATAATCTTTAGAGTGAATTCCATTAACTTGCCACCGTCGCCTCAACCGGGATACCATTCTCCGCCGCCACCCCAAACACGTACTCATCCTTGTTCAAATTGGCCATCTTCGCTTCACTCACGACCCCCAAAAGCTCCGAGCCCTCCCAAATCGCTCTTGAAGTCTCTCGCCAAAAGACGCGGTACTCCACCCCGGGCTCCGCGTCCCAACTCAGCAAGGTGTGATAACCCGCCGCCGGGTCGAACCGGACATTCTGCGGTGCGGGGTGAGCCCGCGACAAAGCGTCCATCACCACGCGATTCGCCTCCGCAGAACAAGCTAAGAGCTCAAAATCCATGTTCTCGACCGTGTCTTCCGTGGTGTGCTGATGCGCCCATTCTTCAAACACTTCAGTTAATCGCACCGCCGGGAACCCTGCGTTGGCAAACGGCGTGTGATCCCCACCCCGCCCGTAGCGATCGGCCCGCAGGTGCATTTTCAGCCGAAAGTCGGGGCAGTTTTGGCGAACCATCCACTCCGCATACCGCGCGAACTCCCGGGCTGGCAAATCGCTATAGAGCCTCAACGCATTCCTCTCGCATTGCCCGTTCAAGTTGGTAGAAGAGCCCACCATGTCGTTGTTCAAAATCCCCAACACCGACCAGTTCTCTGCCACCGCTCGGTCAGCCAGCGCCTTCGCCCCGAGTAGCCCCTGCTCCTCGCCGCAATACGCCACGAACTTCAGCGTATTGCGCCGGGAGCGCGGAGCGGGAGCTCCGCATTCCAGGGCGAGCGCCCGCGCCACACAAATCCCGACTGCCACCCCGCTCGCATCGTCATTCGCCCCGGGAGCACGCGCGGTCGCCTGCTCCCCGCTCAAAACGAAAGAGTCCACGTGCGCACTCTGCATCACGATGTCTGAGGAATCGCCCGGCAACGTCGCGATAACCTGCACCACCGGCGTCGGTTCCGGCACCCGCCGCCCCACCGGCAACGTGAATTCCATCATCTCCACCTCCATCCCTGGTATAGCCCGGTACTGCTCCGCCACCCACTCCGTCGCCGGTCGCAAGAACTCCGAATGCGAATTGCGGGTGGGATAAGAGCTGAGATGCTCAACAATCGTGCGAAGGTCGGCGGGAGTCATCGGTCCATTATCTCACCTCTGCTTCCCCGCAGAGAATCCAAGGTTTTCGGTCACTGCAAAACACTTCATTGAATGTTGGACATCCATCGGCGACCAACGGAACTGTGGGTCAAACTAGTCCAATGTCGCAAATCCGCACGGTCCACTACGAACCGGTCAGGCCCGACCCTCAATCGTCCGCGTCCACGCTGGCTGCCGACCTCCACTCGGCCCAGCAACGCCGTACCGTCCGGATGTTCTCCACGGATCCAGTGCCGCGCGAGTGGATTGAGACTGCGATCATGATCGCCGGGACCGCTCCCAGCGGCGCACATCGCCAACCATGGACTTGGGTGGCGATTTCTGATCCGGAGACAAAAGTGAAACTCAGAGAGCGCGTTGAACAAGAGGAAAGAGAATTCTACGAGCGCCGGATCACTCCTGAGTGGGCGGAAGCACTGGCGCCACTGGGGACTGACTTCTCCAAGACGCACATTACGGATGCCCCCTGGGTGGTGGTGGTGTTTCGAGAGGACTACACCCTCTTGCCGGATGGTTCTCGACAGAAAAACTACTACATGACGGAGTCGGTTGGGATCGCCGTTGGGTTCTTCATTCAAGCCTTGCACCGATGCGGATTGGCAACCCTCACGCATACCCCTGCACCCATGACCTTCTTGAGAGAAATCTGCGGTCGCCCCGTAAACGAGAAACCATTTGTACTTATTCCGGTCGGCTATCCAGCGCAAGGGTGCGTGGTGCCAGATCTTCAAAGAAAATCGTTAGACGAAATCGCCCAGTTTATGTAGCTGAGTTTTCATCTTTTTCTTCCGCGCTAAGTAAGGAAACTTGCCTTCGCAAGCGCTCAAGCGGCTCATCGATTTGAATGGCTTGACGTGCCGCTCGCAGAGCAAGGGATGTAGCCTCTAGACGTCGCAAGAATGCCAAACAACCTCGGCAGCGTTTGGCATGTGCCCACGCATACCATTTCGCGAGCCCGGTCAGTTGGTTATCTGCGGCACGATGGAGCAGCGCCTCCATGTGGGGGCACGGGGTCACGTTTTCCTCGGACGATTTCACTTGCTGCCGTCTCACTTGTTCGTCACCCAACTTGCCAACTGCTGCTGCAAAAGCGTCCTACCCCTGCTGAGGCGAGATCGAATGGTGCCCACGGGCACGCTCAACGCCGTTGCAGCTTCAGCATAGTCTAACTCTTCCATGTCGCACAGCACTATCGCCATTCGGTATTCGGTTGGCAATTTGTCCAGTGCCCTAAGAATATCAAGCGATTGGATCGCGGCAAGAAATTTGTGGTGAGCATGAGCATCAATTTGGGTCTCTATCAACTCGGAAGCGTCCGTGGACTCCGACACCTTACGCATTTCGTGCAGCCAGTGGTGGCGCATGATCTTGATCAACCAAGCGGTGGGAAAGCGACCATCACAGTGATCTGCATTTTTGAACGCTGTGAAAAGAGTTAGGCCCACCAAGTCTTCTGCCTTGGTGGGCTCCGAGACCATGCGAGTCGCCACCCGATACAATTTATCAAGTTCGGCCAGCACCACGGACTCCATTTCCGATTTCGTCAATCGTTCACTTTCGTTTCTTTCGCAACAATGCGATCAGACCCATACCGAGGGCCGCCATTGTTGCCGGTTCGGGGACTGCTTGCACGGTGACTCTGGCAAGTGGGGTTCCCCGCTCCCAATCAGGCAATGCGGTGAAGCTATCTCCCAATCCTTGAATGATGGTGTCATGAATTCGAATCGCGGTGTCGCTGTCTGCTGGGTTTCCAGAGCCGCCCAATGCTCCGATATCCGCTGCGTTCTGGCTGTTGAATTCCGTCCCCGCATCCCATGCTCTCAGCCCCGTCAGCAACATGGTAAAGCCCTGCGGAGAACCGGATTGGAACAACTCAAGACTGCTGGTGGAGAAGCTCTCGCCCAAGAAGGCATCGTTTGACATGCCGAGCATCGTTGCGAAACTGAAATAGGGTCGCGCTACGTCGGTGGTAAAAGTAGTGGTCCGCATTCCACCGGGCATGACCGGCCCCCCTGCCAGTGTGCCGAAGGAAGAAACGTTGGCTCCTGCGGCGGCGGCGATCGCGCTCATAGGGGCGGTGTTTCCGCCTTCCGCAATGGCCTTGATTCCAGCCGAAGCCGTGCCGCCAAGTGCGAAGATATCAAAGGAACTATTACCAGCCGCAAAAAAGAGTGGACTCAACGGCTGCGGCCCCAAATTTTCAAGGGTAATCCGATACTCAAATGTTTGTGCGGAGATGGATGAACCAGCAGCCAGCGTGGCGAAAATAATAATGAAGTTTTTCATAGCAGTGCCCGGTCGTCTTGAGAACGACCGACCCCTAAGTCCATCGAAGGGAAAGCTAGTTCCAGGAATTTGAAAATTGTTGTCGCCAGCGGTATCGCCCCCGTACCGCTCCGCCGCTCACTCCATCGCCGGTAGGAAGAACGCCGCATGCGAATTGCGGGTGGGACAAGAGCTGAGATGCACAACATTCGTGCGAAGGGCGGCGGAAGTCATGGCGATTAATATCGCCTTCAGAGGGTTCTGTCTCCTGGGGCCAGGCTAGCCCAACTCTCAAGGGGTGCCATCAAATCAGGCAATGTCGAAGTCCTGAAACGAGGCACCCTTACAACGACGCGAACGTCTTACTGGTCCACGCCACCGAAGTTAGCGATGACGATGTCGATGTCCGCCGCATCCACTTCCCCGCTGACATCCACGTCAGTGTTCGCCAGGGCCGCGCTGCCAAAGTCCGCGATCACTGCATCTATGTCCGCGGCATCCACTTCGCCTGACTGATCCACGTCGCCGTTTTGGCAGGAGACCGTCCCGAGAGCAACCGGAGAATCCGTGAGAGTCACCGCAGCCGACTTACGCAAGAACGAAGAACCGTCGAACACGACAGTCGCGGCTCCCGTAGCGCTCGAAGGCACCGGGATGTTTAGCGATGAACTGGATGCACTTGCCACCACTGTGCCGCTGCTCAGAGTTACCGTGCCCTGCACTACGCTGTAAGCGATGTTACGGTTGCCCGCAAACACTCCAGTATCCTGGAGTTGCAGCGTTCCCGAAACACTAATCGTAGCCTCAACCAGCGAGATATCGTCAACCGCGTAGTCATTGCCTTGGAAAGACGTCGAATTGCTGTTCATACCGATCATTGTGGGTCCGGTGACACCTGAGTAAGTGAAGGTGAAGTCCCACTGACTCCAGGAGCTATTGTTCATTACAAAATCCGACCCCGGCAACGTGACTCCACCAACGCTCAGATCTATAGATTCAATTGCCTCGTAGCAACTCCGGCCAAAGGCGCGAAGACGGTATTGACGCCCTGGCAACAGCATCACCGATTGCGACCAGAATCGAGTGAGTCCGGCGGACGTCGACCCGTTTACGATCAACATCGTTCCCGTCCCGGTGGTGTGATCTGTGAATGTCTGCCACAGCGAATGACGGTCCCGGGGATTAAACCCAACCGTGTAGACCGCCGCACTTGTCAACGAACCCGTTGAATAGCTCAGCACGCTGGTGAATCCCGTGTTCCCGGCGGAAAAATCTCCATTGACGATCATGTTTGCCTGCGCCACATAGGCACCGGTGAGAGCGACTAATGTTGCCGCGATTTTTGTATTCATTCCAACTCCTTTTTCGACCGGATAGCGAGAGCTGCTACCCACTGAAAATTAGTATACGAATCGCAGCGCGAGATAGGCAAAAAGCTATCTAACGTTTGCGGGGTACCCTCGCCACCATGCAACTTCAGGCTGGAGACACTCTTTCCTATCCCATCCGCAGCGACAAATACAGCGTGAATGTGCAAATCAAAGAGGTTCTGCACCGGAGCAAAACCGAGTTTCAGACCATTGAGATCTTCGACACCGAGTGCTTCGGGCGCATGCTTTTGCTCGACGGGCATATTCAGCTTACGGAGCTCGATGAGCGCGCTTACCACGAGTGCCTCGTCCAGATTCCGTTGCTCAATATTGCCGAGCCGAAACGCGCGCTGGTCATCGGTGGGGGCGACGGCGGGGTTCTGCGCGAACTGCTGAAGCACCCCCAACTCGAGATTGACATGGTCGAAATCGACATGGGAGTGATTGATGCCGCGCGCGCTCAACTGCCGTTTTTGAATGAGGGGTGCTTTGAAGACCCGCGCGTCAATCTGTACGTGCAGGACGCTTTCCCATTCGTGAAAGACACCACCCGCGGCCCCTACGACCTTATCGTGATGGACTCGACCGACACCTACGAAGACGAGGAAGGCGAGATCAGCGCGATGCTCTTTACGGAATCCTTCTTCCGCGACTGCCGCGCCCTTTTGGCCCCCGGCGGGTTTGTGGTGACCCAGGCCGACAACGGCGTGTTTTGCCCTTATTCACTGGGGCAAATCTCCGCCGACTACGCGAAGGTCTTCGACAAGGTCGGCTCGTATCAGTCCCTGGTGCCCAGCTTCGGGAGTTTCAGCGCATACTGCTGGGCATCGGTTGGCGCAGAAATCAGCCCCAACTGGCCTGGCGCGAATGTGCCGATGAGCTATCTCGATGCCACCACCTACGCCCTCGCTTTCCAAGCGCTCCCCTTCCGCCTCAACCATGCCACTCGTTGATCTGCCTCTCGAAAAGCTGCTTCTATACGAAGGTCGAAACCCCCGACCGGCGGACTTTGACGCCTACTGGGATCGAGCGCGGGGAGAGCTCAGTGAATTCATCGCCCAGACGGACTTCTCGGCAGTTTTCGATACCCCACCAACTGGCTTTCAAATCCCCAGCGCAAGCTTTCAGGAGATCACGTTCCCCAGTCTCGGCGGAGCGCAGATTGCCGCCAAGCTCGCCGTGCCGACCTGGAAAACCGGCCCACATCCGTTCGTCGTCTACTTCCACGGCTACGCCTGGCGCAGCCCAGACTGGGCGACGCTCGCCGCCTGGACGGCGGCCGGCTTCTCCGTTTTCGCGCCTGATGTGCGGGGGCAGGGCGGGAAATCCACAGACCCAGGGGGTCACCAAGGCAACACTCTAAAGGGCCATATCATCCGTGGGATTGACGACCACCCCGACCGCCTTTTCTTCCGAAACGCCTTCCTCGACACCGCCCTCGCCGCCCATATCGCGAGCATCCATGCCGCCGCCGACACGAATAGAATCTTCGCCCACGGAGCGAGCCAAGGCGGTGGTCTGACCCTCGCTTGCGCCGCACTTGCCAACGACAAAATCGCCGCCTGCGCCCCGGTCTATCCGTTCCTCAGCGACTACAAAAGGGTCTGGGAAATGGACCTCGCGAGCGGCGCCTACGAAGAACTCAAGACCTTCTTTAGGATCCAAGACCCATTGCATGAAAGAGAAAACGAGGTCTTCGAAAAGCTCGGCTACATCGACGCCCAACACCTCGCTCCCAGCATCAAATGCCCGACCCTCATGGCGACCGGCCTCATGGATACGACCTGCCCACCCAGCACCCAGTTCGCCGCTTACAACAAAATCAGCGGACCAAGATCTTTGATCACCTATCCGGATTTCGGGCACGATGGCCTGCCCGGATTAACGGAGAAGGTCATGACCTTCTTTTGGCAATACTAGTGCGTCCTTAGCATCGGGAAGAGAGAGATTGAAATGAAAAAGTACTTTGTGGTCGACTTGAACACTGGGCAGAAATATGGCCCGGCGGATATTGCGACGCTAAATCAGTGGCTCGCCGAAGGGCGGGTCACTCCTCAAAGCACCCTTGAGGACGCTGGAACCGGCGAGCGCGTCATCGCTAATGCAGTCCCCGGCCTCAACATCGGCCCCGCAGCACCCACCGCTCCGCCCACCACCGCGGAGTTCAACTCGCCCTACCCCCGGGCCAACGTGCACGGCACCGCGTTCGGCCAATATCCGCCGGGTATCTACTTTGAATTCATCGGCAAAAGCTGGGAGTACATCAAAGCCAATCTCGGCCTTTGGATCGCCGCCGGGATCATTTTCTACATGGTCGCGGGAATCGTCAGCTACCCTATTTCTTTCCTCGCCCAATTCGTTGGAGCGGGTTCAATGCTAGGTGAGATCACCAACTGGCCCGGGTACATCAGCATCCAGCTCATCGGCTACCTCATCCAGTTTGCCCTTCTGGGACCGCTTTCCGCGGGAATGGTCAGCTTCGCGCTCGACCAAATTGATGGCAAACCCGCCGACATCTCCGCCCTCTTCCGTCCGTTCAAGAACTTCGGTCAAAACGTGCTCGGCAGCCTCGCCTACTACTTCGCGGTCCTGATCGGTTTCATGTGTTGCATCGTGCCTGGCATCTACTTGGTCGGTCGGCTTGCCTTTGTCAACATCATCATCACTGAAGAAAATCTCTCTGCTCAAGAGGCAATCCAAAAGTGCTGGGACACCATGGGCCCGTTCGCTTGGGCGATGTTTGGCATCTACTTCGTCGCGTCCATCGTGAGCAGCCTGGGCCTGTTCGCATGCTGCGTCGGCGTGTTGGTGACGATCCCGTTCCTCTATCTCACGCTCGCCCAGCAGTACCGTGTGCTGTTCCCCGCCCAGCCAGTCAACCCAACCGGGCACATTGGGTAGTCGCCTGACATGATTTGGCTCCGAGCCTTCGCCATTTGGTGCGTGATCGCAGTTGCCGAAACTGCCCACGGCATCCTGCGAAGGCTCTTTTTGGAACCGGTCGTCGGACCGTTGCGTGCGCACCAAATCGGGGTGCCCATCGGCTCGCTCATCATCTTCGGCATTGCCTGGGGGTCCATCAAATGGATCAACGCCCGCTCGCCGAAGTTGCTTTGGGCGATTGGGTTCCTGTGGTGCGCCCTGATGCTTAGCTTTGAGATCGGGCTTGGCCTTGCGCTCAATTTCCCGCTCGACCGAATCCTCGCCGACTACGACATCACACGAGGCGGACTCATGGTGTTCGGTTTCCTGATCATGATCGCCTCGCCCACGCTTGCCGCGAAGATCCGCCGCCTCTAGTCGTCGGTTCCGCCGAAGTTCGCAATCACCACGTCGATATCCGCCGCGTCGGTTTCTCCGCTCACATCCACGTCCGCGTTCGGCGTCGGGCCGCCGGGATAAGTGCTGCCGAAGTCCGCGATGACCACATCAATGTCCGCCGCATCGATTTCACCGGAGGCGTCCACGTCGCCATTCTGCATGGTCACCGAGCCGAGCGCCTGGTTGGAGCCGCTCAAATTCACGGCTGTCCTTCGCACCAAGAATGACGAGCCATCCCAAACGATCGTGGCCGCACTCGACAAGGATCCTAGCACCGAGATCGAAAACGGAGTGGATGATCCCGACGCCACCACCGAGCCGGAACCGATCGTCGTGGTGCCTTGCTTAACGGTATAGCCAATGGTTCGGTTAAGGGCAAAGGGGCCGGTGTCGGCTAGTTGCAAGGTGCCGGAAAGCGCTTGAGTGGGCGCGATCAATTCCGGGTTATCGACCCCCATGAATGCCGCAACTGCAGTCCCCTGGGTTGAGGGCGAGCCCGTGTTGTGGCGGAACATAAAGCGCGTGACGTTTGCCATCGTGAATGCAAAAGTGCCATTCCCTGACACTCGGGTCATCGATGCTTGGCTTATCGTGAACGTATAAGTCGCCCATGTCGAGTTTCCCGCCACAATCTGCCCGGTGGTCGAGGTCCACTCGTTGCCCCCGCTATCCATCAGCACAGCCCGCATCGTTAAATTGGCGGAGCTCAGACTCCGAAAATTCACGCGAGCGCCCGTTACTCCCGCCGCAGTGAAATCACCCGTGAACTTGGAGGAGTCGTTGTAGTAGGCCATCTTCGAGCCTTGGCCGCCACCACCAAACGACTGCGCTTGCATGAAGCGATCCGTGGCTCCCGCAGGACCGCCCAATTGACTCGTGAGCGAAACGCCGCTCACCCAATCGGCCAGTGTGCCATCGGTGAACGTATCAGGATCAAACAAGGTCGCCGCCTGAGCCACTGCTCCCACCACCGAAAAGCTCAACAAAAAGGCGCCTCGCATAAACATTCTTTCATTATGCGAGACGCTTTCGCCGCGAACAAGGCCCAGATCAATTCCTGGCAATCATGATGGGGATTCCTACACCCCCCGAGCACTCCACGCCAGCCCCTCCTACGTTCCACCTCCGGTTTTAAAAGAGGACCGCAAAAACCTAGTGGAGGATTAATAAGTTCTCTAACGAGGCGCAAAAATGACTTGCATTTTGAAGACCTGTGTTATCCTATCCTTGAGCACAGCCCCGTATGAATACTCGAACCATTCTTTTTGCACTGAGCCTGACCCTCGTTGGAGCGTCGCCTCAACGTTCATCCGCCGCAGTAGTAGGCTACAGCGTGGGATACCTTGGAACCTACCTTCAAACATCTGATGCGCCTCCAGCGGGTGCGCCTTACTTCGTCTATTCAGCGCTTCTGGGTACCGACACCGACGGCGATGCCACGGCTGGCACGATTGTCCAGCCAGACTCTAATATCCTCGACCTGTTTTACAGTCCGCCGCGCTACTTGGTGCACTACGGTAGCAACGACACTGCCGCAGGCCTCATGGCAGACTATCCCGCCGGCAACCTCGTCTTCCAAGTCTCCGCCGGCACTATCGCCCCCGCCTCTGGCTCGCTGTTTGTGAATGACGAGGACTTCCCGAACGAAGTCCCCTATCTGAATGGAGGATCCTGGTCGGCCCTGCAGTTGGCACCCCCCAATACGGATACTCCTATCACCTGGCCCTCCTTCACCCACTCGGGATTGATGCCAGAACCGTTGTCAGAGTTCCTTCTCTACGACATGACGGCGAACGCCTTCTCCTTCAGCGACTACGGTCCAAACCCGCTCACGACGGGAACCACCATACCGGCCGCTCAGATGAAGAGCGGTCATCAGTACTTCTATGACCTTTACTACTACTGTCAAAAGAACGACTCGAACCAGGGTTTTGGTGGCGCGGCGAGCGGGAGTAGCTACGCACTGAGAGCCGAAGGCTATTTCAAGGTGAAGGCCCTGCCCGGGACGATCTCTGGCAAGATCACGCTCGGCGATTCGGTCCGCGGTGCCGGCGAACAGATCGAAGTTCAGATTATGAGCACCACCGGAGTCCAGGAAACCCAAACGATCACCCTTGGTCTGGACGGGTATTACGCCTTCGATACGGCTTTGACAGGCAATCGGACCATTAAGTTTAGGGGACGCACTTGGCTGCGAAAAGCCGTGGACAACGCGAACCTAAATACCGGCGAAGACTATTTTAACGTCACTTTGCAAAACGGCGACGTGGACGGGTCGGGCGAGGTTGACGCGGCGGATATCGACGTGGTGATTTCGCTTTTTGGCACCGTGTCCGGAGACCCGAACTATGATATTGACGCCGACGTTGATGGATCTCAAGAGGTGGACGCCGCTGACATTGACATAGTCATCGCGAATTTCGGCGGTGTCGACGTCTAGGCGCCTAAATCCCCTGCGAAAAACCGTGGGCGAAGCTGCTTAGAACTGCCTCGCCCAACGGATTTGCCGAGAAACCTTCTTAAGAAGAAATGCTTAGAAAGTTCTTCCTAGTGACGGTGTCGGTACTTACCCCGGCAAAGATGGGTAACGGCTAGCTTCCCTTGCCCTTGCCTTTGCCTTCACTCTTGCCCTTACCGGTTGACTTTCCGCTACCTTTTCCGGACGATTTGCCAGTTGCCTTGCCTTTACTGTTGCCCTTGTCGGTGCTCTTCCCTTTATTGGAATTCGAGGCACTGGATCGGCTCTTACCACCTGCTGTCGAGTCCGAAGAAGCGAGCTTATATCGGCTTCGGACGGGGGCGCTTACTCGACGCCAGTCGGTCAGATTGACACGATTGGTGCTGGCGACCGAGGTCCAAGACCGCTGGGTCTTGTATTGATCGTAAACCGTGCGCGGGTCTTGCTTGCTCAGCTTGCCAACGACGATGGCACCCAGAACGTCTTCCAACGTGCCGCCACTCCGACGCATGGTCGCCACGCGCTCCTGCGGGATGTCGAATCGGTCGCTGTAAGAGTCGGTCCAGAACCGATCACGATCAAAAGCACCAGAATTGCGGAGCTTGTTGAACGCGCCGGGCTGCATACCCACCTTTTGCGCGATTTGGCCCCAGCCCATTCCAGATTCGCGAAGTTTCCAGATCGTGCGCGGATCGCGATTGAAGTGGTGCGACCCTTCGTAATAGGGCGCCAAGTCGTAGATTGGCTCCCGCGTTTGTTGCTGAAAGATGTTGACTGCCCGAGTGTCGATGCCGAATTTGTCCGCTAGAACCGAGGTCGCGATGCGTTCGAGTAAAGTCTCTGCGCGAGACACGCTGGGCACCATATGGAGGCCAGCAATGAGGGCTAGGCAAACGATCGTTTGTGGTTTCATCATGTTCAATTTGGGCGATCGAGATCGCCCTTCACAGTTCATGACGTGCATCGGGGCGCCGGCAAGTCGTTTTGCCCCGGATGTTGGTCGTTACGGTGCCGTCGGCGCGTTTCGCAGGTGGTGCTTCAGATCAAAAAGCTCTTCGACCTGCTCCGGATTTAAGCGTGATTTCACGTCCGGATCGTTGGCCACACTCGTCTTGAAATCCTCGCCTTCCCAACCGCGCGCAGCGTTGCGTTGGGCCACTTTGTATGCGGCTTCGCGGCTCATTCCCGCGTGGATAAGGGCCACCATCACGTGCTCACTAAACACCAAATCTCCCATCTGTCGCAGGTTGCGCATCATGTTGTCGGGCATGATGACCAGGCCGCCGAGGATGCGATTCATGCGATGAAGCATGAAATCCGCGAGCTGGAAAGTGTCGGGAAAGACGATGCGCTCCAGCGAGGAATTGGTCAGATCGCGCTCGTGCCAAGTCATGATGCTCTCCAGCATCGCCCCCGCATTCCCGCGCACCAATCGCGCCAAACCGCACACCGTTTCGCTGTTCCACGGATTGCGCTTGTGGGGCATCGCGCTGCTCCCGGTTTGCCCCTTGGCAAACTCTTCTTGAACCTCCAAAATTTCGGTGCGCTGGAGATTGCGCAACTCCGTCGCGATGCGCTCCAAGCTGCCCGCCATGACCGCGACCGCGCAAAGCACGCTCGCATGCCGGTCGCGTGCCACGATCTGCGTGCTATTGGGGTCGGGGGTCAACCCGAGTTTCTCGCAAATCGAAGCCTCCAGCTTAGGATCGACATGCGCGTGAATGCCCACTGCGCCGCTGATTTTGCCCACTGCGATCTCCGCGCGCGCGTGTCGAAGACGCCCCTCACTACGCTCCAATTCCTCCCACCAGCCCTGACATTTGTGCCCAAAGGTGATCGGTTCAGCGTGTATTCCGTGGGTCCGCCCGATGCACGGTTGTTGCCCATGCTCCTTCCACAGCCCGTGAACGGTCTGCCGCAACTGAGCGAGGGACGCTAACAGCACGTCGCACGAATCGCGCATCATGATCCCGAGCGCCGTGTCGATACAGTCGTAGCTCGTGACCCCAAAATGCACCCACCGGGCAGGCGTGTTTTCTTGAGTGAATGATCCTTTTTGGGTGATCGTCTCGCTGACGCATCGCACGAAGGCCATCAAATCGTGCCGAGTTTCGAGCTCGATTTCGTCGCATCGTTCCAGCGTGAAGCCCCCAAGCTTCGAGATCGCCTCGGCGTCCGCAGCGGGAATCGTGCCTTGCTCCGCATAGGCTTGGCAAATGGCCACTTCCACATCGAGCCAAGTTTGGTACTTCGCCTCCCGACTCCAAATTGCCGTCATTGCCGGGGTGCTGTACCGCTCAATCATAGGCTATGAGGGTACCCAAGTCACATCCCTCGGCTGGCTGCGCTGAATTAGCTCTTCGGTGGTGGTCGCCGCGCTTGAAATCTGGATCCAACTGGGTATCTCAAGGCCCAAACTTGCGGCCCCCGTCGTCGTCGCCATTGCCCACACTTCATCCGCCGAAACCCCTCGCACCGCTCGCATTTCGGCAAACATATCAATCGGTCCGCTGCTGGCCGCGGAATCCATCCCCAAACCCACCAATACTCCCGCGTCAAGCATCGCGCGGACATCGGGCAGTGGACAGCCCAAGGCGATGTTGGAACGAGGGCAGTGGGCGACCGAAACCCCCGCGTCCGCCATTAAATCAATCTCCTTTGGTCCCGTCGCCCCCGCGTGGACAAACTGGACTCCCGGCCGCATCATCCCGACTTCCGCCAGCATCTCAAACAGCGGCTGTTGTCGCGGCAGCTCCAATCCAAATCGCCCAAACATCTCTGCGATTGGGCCCGTGTGATCAGCAAACAACTGCTCTTCCAATTCCGTCTCCGCGACATGCAGGCTGACGAATTCGCTCGAAGCAAAACGCTCCAATGAGGATCGGTCCACTGACCAGGTGGCATGCGGATTCAACGCCACATCCAACCCAGCACACCACTTCTGAGCCGCCGCCCTCGACTCCACTTCAGCCCATTTCTTGCTTGGGTCGGCCGCCTCAAAGAAGGTGATCAATTCTTGGAAAATCCGTCCCCTAATACCCACTTCCGCCAAGGCGCCAGCGGAATAGGGCCGGTCAGAGTGCTCCCCGATCATCACGACTCCCGTCGCCCGGTTTTCCAGCGCCGCAAGGGCGCACGCCGAACGAACCTCATCCGGAGTTTCCTGAGCTTTCAACTCGGTCAGCGAACGAATCCAGGGCCAATAATCCAGCCCTGCAAGCCGCCCCTGCATCCCCCGATATTCGAGGTGGGAGTGAGCATTCACGAACCCGGGCGACAACCAAATCGGGTCCGAAGCGAGCGAGGTTGCTCGCCATGAAACGGGTGCTCGATCGCGCAGCTCCACCTCAAGGCCAGACTCAAAGTGATCCCCAACCCAAAACCCCATCGGGCGAACGATTGAGGCCGTTTGCATGTCCCATATTATGACGGGGGCGCATCCTGCCCCTGATTCGAAACGTTCTTATGGAATCCATACACTTTTTGGAACCTTTACCAGTCAAGTAATGTTTGCATAAGCATAAGAACCACTGAGATGACGAACACAACTACCCATCCGCAAGTTGACCAGGCTCGCTTCAGCGACCTGATGGAGAGGACGCACAAGAAGGTTTTTAACCTTGCGTTTCGGTTGAGCATGAATCGTCAAGACGCCGAGGACCTCACCCAAGAGGCCTACTATCGAGCGTTCCGCAATTTCAAGGATTACGAAGGGGACCGCCCCTTTGAGAACTGGATTTTCCGGATCGTCACTCGTCTCTTTTTGGACCTGAACCGCTCGCGAAAACGACGTGTTCAGACCATCAGCTACGACGCGCCGAAACTTAGCGACAACGCCGATAATCCGCTCGTGGTCGAGACTGCTGACAACTCCATGAACGCTGAAGTCATCCTTATGGAGACCTCGGTGAGCGAGGAGTTAGAAGAGGCCTTGAGCACTTTGAAGCCTGACCAGAGAACGCTTATCATGCTGGCTGACGTCGAGCAGATGCCTTACCAAGAGATCGCACAGGTGACCGGAGTGCCGGTCGGAACGGTTCGAAGTCGTCTCCACCGCGCCCACAAGAAGTTGCGAGCGGTTCTTGAGTGCCGGCGACAAGCCGCAACTCGACCCGATACCACCAACGCGGCGACTCCGTGCAAACTTTGTAACTGCTTTTAGTCTTTAACCTACTACTCCCCTCAACCGCAATTGGCCCTGTCGCAAGACGGGGCCTTTGTGTTTTGGTTTAGAATGAGGGTACGCCCGATGGACGAAATCACTGCCCCGTACGCCGTTCGAGAATTGGTCGAACCGACCCCACTCCGGGTTCACTTGTCCACTCGCGTCGCCGCAAAAACGGACCTGGGGCGAGTGCGCGAAAACAACGAAGATAAGTTCGAGTTTTACATCCCGGACGACGAGTCATTACTCGCAACTCGGGGCCATGTCTATCTGGTGTGCGACGGCATGGGCGGCCACAGCGCCGGGCAGATCGCCAGCGAGATCACGGCCAAGACCTTCATTGAGGTCTACTTGCACCACCCAGCCACCGATGCTGCCGTTGCCGCTACTTCCGCCGCGCATGCCGCAAACCGCTTCGTGAAGGACATAGGAGCCGCCGTGCCCAGCCGAAGGGGCATGGGCACCACGCTGAGCGGATTGATGCTGATCCAAGATCAAGCCCTCATTGTTCAGGTCGGCGATTCCCGCGTATACCGCATGCGAGATAGCGTCCTTAGCCAGGTCACGACCGATCACACCTGGGTCGAAGACGTGGTCTCGAAGGGTGTGATGAGCCGCGAAGATGCCGAGCAGCATCAGTATAAGCACGTCATCATGCAGGCGATCGGGGGCGATATTGAGCTTTCGCCGGACACCTTCTGGTTGGACTTGCTACCGGGAGATCGCTTCCTGCTGTGTAGCGATGGGCTATCGAATCACCTTTCAAATGCGACGATCGAGGCGATGATGCAAGATGCCGGACCGAGCGAAGCCTGCTGGGCGCTGGTGAATGCTGCCCTCGCCGATGGCGGCAGCGACAACTGCACCGCGCTAATCGTTAGCGTCGACGCGGTCACTTCAGTCGAAGGTTAGGGCACGGCCCAACGATTGCGACTTCGGCTCAGCGCGCTGTAATCTACCTTGGCGGCTCCCGGACGAATCAATCCCAGCCGGCCGTCCAGATAGATCACGTGGATGCCGTTGTCGTGCCGTGAAATGGAGTTCTCCAAAAAGTTGCCCGTGCCCGTGTCCGGAAATGCGAGTCTAGTTACGGCCTTCGGGCTAGTGAGACCGAGTTTCTCAGAGTCTCCGGCACCACGCTGAATATCTGCCGCGATGAAGTCGAGGTCCTGCTTCAGCAGCGGCCCCTGTTGGTTACTCACATCGAGCCCAATCAAAAAACCATCGTTCTTAAACTTGGGTCCGAATGGGCGCGGATTATAGGTGTCACGCGCTCCGTTGTTGCTGGTCTCGCCGATCAACACCGATTCATTCGGTCGTTCGTAACTGCGCTCGGTCCGGCCCGAAGCTCCGGCAAACATCCCGTAGGTGAGTTGAATCGGAGTCTGGCTCTGCAGCGGTGTGACCTCAGTCACTTCGGCAGGCTGTGCAGAGGGACATTTGAACGATGCACGCTCGCTCTTGCCTTGCTCGACAAGGGTCGCCCAGGTGATGGGCAGACCACGCTCCAGCACCGGATTCCCATCCGCGTCGGGGTAGAAGGCGATCGGCATGCCGTCGTTGTTGTCGGTGGTGTAAGTCAGGATCGCCTGGGCGATCGAACGCATGTTGTTGGAGCAAGTCGCCTTCTCGCCCTGCCGTTTGAGGTGTTGCCAAACCGGGAATGAGACCAATCCAAAGACCAACAGAATTACGCCGATGAGGCGCAGGTCCTTACGGGACATGTATTGGCTGCCGCGCTGAGCACTTCCCTCCGGCTCATCGGCGTCGAAACCTTCCGCGAACAGAATCAACGATTCTCCGAATCGTACGCCAGGGTCTTCGACTTAAACAAAAATTCTTCGAGCGTCTCGTCGAGGCGAGGCTCGTCCACCAGCATGAAGAAGCCGTGCGCCCGATCCTTGCCCTCGGTCACGGGCACCATGCCCATGCGGATATTGTCTTGACCCACCCGCTGACCGAATCGCATTAGCGCTGCAATCTCATCCGAGCTGAGGCCGCCTCCAAGCAGGTTCTTGGCCTCCTCCAGCACCGCTGGCACCACGTCCGGCTTCGACTTCAAAGAATCCTTGAATGCGACCATAAGCTCTTTCTGCCTCTTCTGCCGCTCATAGTCGCTGTCCGAGTGTCTGAAGCGCACAAAACCCATCGCGTTGTAGCCGTTCAGGGTCTGGCGCCCAGGTTCTAAATCAATATAGAGGTCGCCAGCTTTGTCCGTCCACTTCATCTTCTTGGCTACGAAAATTTCAACTCCGCCCACTAAATTGATCACTCTTTGGAACGCCTCAAAGTCAAGCACAACGGTCCGATCAATGGGGGTTTTTAGGACCGATTCGGACGCCTGCTGCGCGAGATCCGTGCCACCAATCGCGTGATAAGCATTGATCTTCTGGAGGCGATAGCCGGGAAGCTGAACTAGCGTATCTCGGGGAATCGAGATACCGGTGATGCGGTTGTTGTCGAAATCCAGCCGCAGGCACAGCATCATGTCGCTCCGCGCCTTGTGCTTCGTTACGCTCTGATCAATGAAACTTCGATTTTCGTCGCACCCGAGCACGAGCAGATACACCACGTTGTCCGCAAAAACTTCCTGCGGCGGAGTGTTTTTAATGGTTTGGATGGTGAAACTGCCGCCCACCGAGTCTCGGCCAACGCCAATCCAACCCGCGGCCACCCCCACGCCCAGAATCCCCACGCACCAAAGTCCGTAAAACAGGACTCCTATGACTCGCAAAAAAGGGGAGGGGCTTTGGATCGAACTCATTCCAACATCTCTGAGGGTACCTCTTCGCTTAACGCTAACGACACCCCAAATCGTTTCCGTAAAAGACGTTTGGAACTTAGCGGATGGCATCTTTCGTTGCAAAAACCACGTATATTGGGCAGAGATGTGGCGAGCGTTCACTTTAATAGAGTTGTTGGTGGTGATTGCGATCATCGCGATTCTCGCCGCCCTCCTGTTCCCCGTTTTCGCCCGTGCCCGGGCTGCCGCGAAACAAACCGCCTGCATCAGCAACCTGAAGCAGATCGGGGCTGCGATGGTGATGTATATGGGGGACCACGACGACATCTTCCCCCACGCCCTCGACGCCAGCGACAAATTCCGCCCCGAAATCTGGGAGAGCCAACCCGATTTTCAAGCGCGCATCCCCTACATGCCGTTGCTCCCGGAAGTTTTACTCCCCTACACGAAGAGCCTCGACATCTGGAAATGTCCCGGCGATAACGGAACGTCGGTCCTCGACAACCACCTCGACCCCAGCGAGGACTTCCGCACGTCCCCGAGCATGTTTAAGACCTATGGATCGAGCTATTTCTTCCGCACCGAAATCGCCTTCAAGTTTTTCTCCTCGAGCACTTTCCAACTCCCGGCTGACGTCAACGTTATCTTCGATGGAGCTGGCCACTGGCACGGCAGCGCCGGCCGAATCACCCAGCCGGAAGTCCAGCAAGGTTCCCCCGATATCTTCCGGAAGCTGAGAGCCTTCCGCTACAACACCCTCTTCGGTGATTTCCACGCCAAGTCCCTCACCTACGATCAACTCCAGCGAGCCTGGGATCAGGAGCTATAAGCTTTATTGAGGCTGCTTAAAGAATTTCGAACGGCGTCCTAATGCAGATACCACCACAAAAACTGCCAGCAGTAAGCATACGGAAGCAAGAGGCGCAGTTGTCGCAAGCCTGATGGCAGTCAGGACAGCAAGGACGATGAATCCAAAACAGATTCCTGCCGTAAAACCGCCAAGCCGACCTCCAACTCCAAAAAATGGAGGAGATTCATCGCGACGTTTCTGATCATCCACATGCGAATCATGCCACAAGGGCACGAGATGCGTCAAGCGAAAAAAAACGGGGCCGCGAACAAATCGCGGCCCCGTTTTGGAAGGTGATTACTTCACGTAAGCGTTGACCGCCGCCCAATCGATGCACTGCATATAGGCGTCAATGTACTTCGCTCGCGCGGTTTGGAAGTCCAAGAAGTAAGCGTGCTCGTAAACATCCATCGCCAGCAACAGCGTGTGATTCCAAATTGGGAACGAGTTCTGCGCGTCGCCGATGTAGTTGAAGACCCGCTTTTCGGCGTGATCGTAGGCCAAGTAAACCCACCCTCGGCCCGCAATTCCAGTGGACTTGAAGTCCGCCGCCCAGTTTTCGAAAGTGCCGTAAGCCGCGTTGATCAGATCAGCAACCGCACCCGTCGCCGGGCCACCATTGCCGCCCAGCGTTTCGAAGTAAACGTTGTGGTTGATGTAACCCTCGTACGCAAAAGTGTAATCCACCTTTAGAGAACGCGTGGGGCTCGTTATCTGATTTGCCTTCGCCGGATCAAGGTCCAGTTCGGCCATTGCTTTGCGCAAGTTGTTGGTCTGATTCGCGTAACCCTGCCAGAGCTTCAAATGCTCGTCGTGGGTCTTGCGGCTGATGCCCACCTTTTCGGAGGTGTACACCTTGGCGGGGATTTCTTGGGGGACGGCAACAAGTTTGATTTCTATCATGTTTTTGGCCTTGTGTTGGTTGGTCGAAATGAGGCTCGCCCACGCAGGCGTCGCAATCATCGCGACTCCCACCGATCCGGCCCCAATCAATATTTCGCGTCTTGTGAAGTCTTTTGGGTCCATCGGCGTATGCCTCCTACTACGCCAGATTGTATCCAGTACGGTCGCACATTTCCCCGCTAAACTATCATCATGAGCCCTTATCTCTTCCGTGCCCCGCGGTATTCCATGACAACCCTGCTGCGCTTCATGAAATTAATCCCCGCCACTCGCTGGGATGAAGCCCTCGACCCAGACCGATTCACCCCTCGCGAAGTCATCGCCCATTTGGCTGACTGGGAGCCGATTTTTCAAGAACGGATTGCGGGTGCCCTCAGCACAGCAAACTACGTCATCCAGCCCCACGATGAAACCGAGCGCGCCGCCACTTACCACTATGATCGCCAAGATGTCCCCGGCTCGATGGCGAAGTTCAAAGCCGCCCGCGAAAAGACCCTCGAAATCGTCGAGACCCTTACCGAAGAGCAGCTACGCATCCCAGTAACCCATCTCGAACTTGGCCCCATGCAGCTAGTGGATCTCGTCCACATGCTCTCGGGTCACGACGACTACCACCTCGACCAGCTCAGCGAGTATTTGGAGGAGACGGCGGTCGGCACGTGGTAAGGCCCTGGATCGCCCGCCTCGATTCGCCGCTTGGCTATCTCCGCGCCCGAGGCGCCGACGCCCTCCAGGAACTCGAATTCGACGATGTGATGACCGAAGGGAATGAAGAACCCCTCGCGGCCCGCCTGCAGGTGGAGTTGGACGAGTATTTCCGCGGCGAGCGCACCACCTTTTCGATCCCAGTCGCCCCGAAAGGCACAGAGTTCCAGCGTCAGGTTTGGGCTCTCCTCATGGCGATTCCCTACGGTCAAACCCGTACTTATGGCGACCTAGCCAGAGAACTCGGTGACAAGAACAAAGTCCGCGCCGTCGGCCTCGCCAATGGCGCAAATCCCATCGCCATCCTCATCCCCTGCCACCGAGTCATCGGCTCCGACGGCGAACTCACCGGCTACGCCGGAGGCATCGAGCGAAAGCACCGCCTGCTGGAGATCGAAAGCCGCCAGCAGACGTTGTTTTGATTACCGCAGCGACGAAGCCAAACGGCCGAATCCACTCGGACCCGCGTAGACCGCCTGCGCGCCAAGGGCTTCTTCAATCCGCAGTAGTTCGTTGTACTTCGCAACCCGGTCGGTCCGATTCGGCGCGCCGGTCTTGATCTGTCCGCAGTTCGTCGCCACCGCAAGATGCGCGATGGTGGCGTCTTCGGTCTCGCCGGAGCGATGCGACATCACCGCGGTGTACTGGTTTCGTTTACCTAACTCAACCGCCGCCAAAGTCTCGCTCAACGTTCCAATCTGGTTCACCTTCACCAAAATCGAGTTCGCGCAACCCTCGTCAATGCCTCGCTGCAAACGGGTCACGTTCGTGACAAAAAGATCGTCACCCACCAACTGGGTTTTGTCCCCGATCGCCTTGGTCAACATCGCCCATGCGGCCCAGTCATCCTCGGCGATGCCGTCTTCGATGCTAATCAGCGGATACTTCTCGGCCAGCTTCACCAGGTACTCCACCTGCTGTTCACCCGACCGCACCTCGCCATTCTTGTAGGTGTACTTTCCGTCCTTGAAGAACTCGGTCGCTGCCGCATCAATGCCCAGATAGACCTGCTTGCCGGCTTCATATCCGGCGTTTTGAATCGCTTCAAGGAGCAAGTCAAAAGCCTGATCCTGATCTGGCAAATTGGGGGCAAAGCCGCCCTCATCACCAACCGCCGTGTTCAAGCCGCGAGCTTTCAAAACCGCCTTGAGCGCGTGGAAAATCTCCGAACCCCATCGCAGCGCTTCGCTGAAGCTAGGCGCGCCCACCGGCAACACCATGAACTCCTGAAAATCAACGTTAGAGTCGGCATGCTGACCGCCATTCAAAATGTTCAGCATCGGCACCGGCAACACGCAGGCATTCACTCCGCCCACGTATCGGTAGAGCGGCAACTGGACCGACTCCGCCGCCGCACGAGCCACTGCCAAAGAAACTCCCAAAATCGCGTTCGCCCCGAGCTTGGCTTTGTTGTCCGTGCCGTCGAGCTCGAGCATCATCTCGTCAATTTCGCGCTGCTCGGTCGCGTCCATGTCGATGATTCGGTTCGCGATCGCCTCGTTCACGTTCTCAACCGCATTGAGCACGCCCTTCCCGCCGTAGCGAGCCTTGTCGCCATCGCGCAACTCCACTGCTTCAAAAGCGCCGGTTGAAGCACCGCTGGGAACTGCCGCACGCCCGACCGTCCCATCTTCCAGGATCACATCGACCTCGATCGTGGGGTTGCCCCGGGAATCCAAAATCTCTCTCGCCACCACATCTACAATTGCCGACATAACGCCGCAAGTTTACCAGCGCGCCTCCCTAAGTCACGGTCGCCTGAGTTCGCGTAGAATAGGAGGAACAACCGATATGGCAACGGCAATCACGAAGGAATCCTACTTCTGGCACAAGGTGCACTCTCTCACCGGCATCTTCCCCGTCGGCTACTACTTAGTACAACACCTCACCCTCAACACCTTCACCCTCGCTGGCCCGGATAAGTTCAACGGCGTCATCGAGTTCTTCGAGGGCCTTCCAACTCACGTGCTGTATGCCTTGCTCATCACCATGGTGTGGGGACCGCTTCTGTTTCACGCCATCTACGGACTCTTCATTTCAAGTCGAGCAATGCCGAATCTGAGCAATGCTGCATACAAGTTCCGCGAAAACCGGATGTACACCTTCCAGCGGTGGTCAGGCATCTTCGTCTTCTTTTTCTTGGCGTATCACACCGCTACGACTTCGATTGCATCGAAGGTGACCGGCAACCATGAGATCATCCGTTATGCGGCGTGGCAAGAGAAGCTGACCTCAAACGGCTACATTTTCCTCATCATCTACATGCTTGGCGTGGCGGCATCGACCTACCACTTTAGCTACGGAATCTGGAATTTCTGCATCCGATGGGGCATCACGGTCAGCGAGAAATCGCAGATCCGCATGCAAAAGGTCGCCACTGGCGCGTTTGTTGGACTCACCCTCCTCGGCTGGGCCGCCCTCGGCGGATTCCTCATTCACAAGCCCGAGGCTAAGAAGGTGGACTCCGTGCAGTACAACGCCCCGATGCTGGTTAGCGAACGCTAGCGGGAAGTGGATTCCTCTCGATTCTCATCGAGTCGCCCTGGATCAGGGCCACCGGCATGCCCTTGGCGTCGAGCCAATTAGCGACTTCGATGCCGCTCCGCATGAGCATCACCTTATGCGCTTTGATCGGCTTCGAGGCCGGCTCCACGTTCATAAGTCCGAGATACGTCGAAGTCATCAGTTTCCACTGCCGGTCCCCGATCTCAAAAGCGTAGTACGAGATCTTCTCGCCAACCTTGGGCTGGGTGCGATCAAACCAGAACGTGGAAGGGTTCGAACGGGGCGCCTTCGCGCTTAGGGGGACATTGCTCGTGCTCGTTTTTCCACCCTCGGTGATGGTGAGCTTCGCGCCTGCGTCGCTGAGTTCCGCCAGGATGTGGCTGCGCTTCCCGCCGTCCAATGTGGACTCCAATATCTTCCGACTCGCCGCTCCATCCTTCTCGTAAATCGTCTCCTGCCGCACTTTCGCTTCTGGCCCGCCCATCTTCAGGGTCATGGTCAGAAGCACTTGCCGACGCTGATCGGGAAGGTCCTTCACCGTGATCTGAGCGGTTCCGGCGCGACCGCCGTTCATCCAAACCGTGTAATCAAACTGCCGGTCGGGGACCTGCATCAAGAGCGAAGTGGCGAGGGCGAGGCTGGAAATCATGGTTTTAGTTGGTTCAGGAGATGGTCGGCGGCTTGGATGCCAGATTCAAAAGCGAGTTCGACGCGCGGGCCGGCGATCCCGTCCCCCGCCAGCACGAGCCGTGTCGCGCCGCGGTTGGCGGCCTCAAACGACGTCGTGATCTCGGGCTGACTGTACTTCCACCGCTTCACCTGGGCCACCTTTGGTTTGGTGAACTGGCTACCGTAAAGACGCTCAATCATCACCGTGGCTTCGCGCACCAGTTCAAAATCGCTATCTTCGTAATGCTCGTGACTGAACCGCGCGCCCATCTGAGCCGTAAATGCACTCTGCCCCTCAGGCGCACGACCAGGCGCCTTCAGCGATTCCACGCTGATCCAGATCACCGGGTTACGCTGTTCTGAATCAATAACGGCGTGATACGGCGCGTCGAACGGTGTTTCGTAGCCCAACAGTACGCTCAGACAAGCCCGAAACCGAACCGAGGCCACCCGCCACGCATCCCCTGTCCCCGCCAGCACCGCCGCCGCTTGGGGGGCCGGGAGTGCCACGATCACCGCGTCGAACAACTCACCTGCGACACTGTACTGTTCTCCTTCCCGCGCGATAGATTCGATCTGGCAGTTCAGTCGAATTTCTAGACCAGCCCCTAACAGCTTTCCAAGTTGCGCGATGCCTTGACGATAGGTAAATCGCTCGATGCGCATTCTCGCGGCGTCGCCCGGTGCGATCCGACCGTACTGCATTGTCCAGATCGGCTTCTCGATCTTCACCAGATCGGTCGTGTCGAGTTCCTCCAGCATCACCGCCTGCAGCCGCTTGCCTCTGGGCGCGATGCTTGTGGCCCCAGAATCAAAGGTAAAGCCTTCGATCCGCCGGGTTGCGCATCGTCCCGCCAGGGCATTCGACTTCTCGAACGCCACCGCCGACACCCCGGCTTTGGCCAGATGACGCGCCGCCGCAAGCCCCGCGATTCCAGCTCCCAGTACCGCGACCTTCAAGCTGATGCTCCCAATAACGCGCCTGCCGCGTCCCAACCGGACTGGATCGCCCCGTTAATGCTGCTATCCGAATTGAACTCACCCGCTAGGCTGAGGTCTTCGATCTTCGTCCCATGGCCAACTGTCTGAATCCCAGGGTGCTGATCCATCTGCGCGTAACGAATGCGATATGTCCGAAGGTGTTTCCAGCCCAGAACACCCCGGTTCGGGAACCATGGCGCCACTTCAGCGATAACGCGTGACGCCAATTCCTCGTCTGGCTCGTCGTGCCAGCCCAAAAGAGTCACGCTTACTAAGTGCTTTCCGGCCGGTGCCGCATCGGGCGTCACCA
Source organism: Chthonomonas sp. (assembly GCA_031425375.1). Lineage (GTDB taxonomy): Bacteria > Armatimonadota > Fimbriimonadia > Fimbriimonadales > Fimbriimonadaceae > JAFLBD01. The sequence continues at coordinate 116,968 of JANPJF010000007.1, forward strand.
CGCTCACCGGCACTACTTCATTTACCATTCCGCCATCCGTTGCATTCAATACTAATATGCGTCGATCCACCGGCGGTCGTTCGGCCGCGAAGTAAAGGCAAGTGCTCGACCGGCATCCTTTGGGCATCGGGATCTGAGTGAGGCGCTCTGCCGCGTCGGCCTCCGTAGCGACTATCACGCGGTCTGCCCTTAGTTCCTCGCCCGAGCTAAGCCGCACCCCGGTGACCTTGTTGCCCTCGTGGAGAAGCGAGTCCACCGCACTGCCGCAACGTATCGCGGACTCAGGCAATCGAGCCACGAGCTGTTTAGGAATCGCCGCGATTCCGAGCGCGGGAATCACTGTCTCGCCAGCACCGAGCATCTTCCACACGTAGCAGAACTGACGAGCCGAGGTCTGGAGCGATCGATCCAAGAAGATGCCACCAAAGAACGGCTGGGCAAAACGCCGAAGAAACGCATCGCTGAATCCACGCCCTTTAAGGTAAGCCTCCGCCGTTTGGTCGGGCATTCGCCGGATCTGTTCGACCGACATTCCTTTAAGCGCGCGCGTTAAGCCTAGGGTCTTCAACTTGTCCCCGAGGGTCAAGTAGGTTGAGAGGGCCATCGCCAGTGGCTTGTCACGGTGGACCTCTTGCAGATTTCTTCCATCCCACAGCAGCGAACCGTTCTCAAACGCTTTGTACTGCAACTCGGCCTCATCGACCATGGACTGGAGGGCGGGGTACGCGGTGAAGGCGACTTGAAATCCGTGGTCAAGGCGAAAGCCGTCCACGAGATCGGTTTTCAGGCGGCCACCCGGGCGGTCGGACTGTTCCAAAACGAGGACTTTGTGTCCGGATTCATGGAGTCTGACCGCTGCAGTAAGCCCCGCCAGACCCCCTCCCACCACCATCGTTTTCATGCCTCTGGAGTTTGTACCAGCTATCGATTCAGCGGCGATCACCGCAAGCCCACCTAGTACATGTACGGTATTTGAATGCCTCAAGACCTCTACTTTTGAGCCTAATCGAGCCTGAATTATGATGGGAACGTAAAAACGACCTAAAGATTTCTATTTGACTCTTGTTGATTGGCATATGCCCTGCTATAATGAATCTCGATGTAGGAGCGCGGCTCGAAGCCTGAAAGGCTGAAGGCTGTTAGCCTTCTCGCAGTCTAGATCCTAATCTACTTAGAGGTAGAGGTAGTAATAAAGATGAACTTCCGAAATATCGCTCTCGTCGCAGCCCTAGTGTCAGTCGCTGGTGTTGCTTCTGCACAATCATTCGAACTCCGCGCAGGCAATGGTGCCACCCTTGTTGGTAACACCTTCGTCGTCGCCCCAACCGGCAACTTTGAAGTCGAAGTCTGGCTCAACGGTCAAACCGCTGCGTCTAACTCCATCATCATGTCCCTCGCATACGATTCCTCGACCAGCACGACTGCTCCTGGAACTCGGCTCGAGAACAAGGTCAATGCTGTTGCAGGTTCCGATTCGTTGCCAGTATTCAGTGCTGCAACACTCGCTTCTTACAGCGCTCCTTTCACCTCCGGTATGACCACTCAGCGACTGGGCGGTACCCCTGTTGCTGGTGCAAACAACTCCGGTCTCGGCGCTCGCCCGATCGTTTGGTACTCAGGCCGAACGGGTGGTTCCGGTTCCCTTCAAGCTAGCTTCAAGGTTGCTACCTTCACCTTCACCAACGTTGGCATTGCCAACGGCGAAGTCTGGGGTGACTCGGCTAGCGAGAGCGGCCTGTACATCTACGACACTGGAACGACTTCCACTTCCGTCAGCGGCGGTTCGTCCGGCGTTTCCGGTCCGAACGGCGGCAACTACGGTTCCGCGAAGTATGCTGTCCAAGCTGTTCCAGAGCCAGCAACCATGACGGCTCTCGGCCTCGGTCTTGCAGCAATTGCACGACGACGCCGCAGCTCCAAGAAGTAATAGCCTCGGCTAAAACTTCAAACCTACATCAGATTGCCTCGACTTCGGTCGGGGCATTCTGCTTTTAGACCTTTGGGAGTGCGCGGTTTTATCCGCGCTTTGTTTTTCGCCAGGGAAAAACCTTACAAGTAGCCGCCCGCCCCTTTGGGAGTGCGCGGCTTTATCCGCGCTTTGTTTTCCGCCAGGGAAGAACTTGAAGAACAATGCCCTTCGCCATAGCGAAAGCTGGAACTAATCGCCCTCCGCGCCGACATACTCTAATAGAAAGATGAATCGCATTGCACGAACTTCCATGCTGGCCGTCGCCCTCGGCGCCTTCTCATTCGCCTCCGCCCAGACCGCCCTCACTCCCGAGGCCAAGACAGGTCTACTCGCCACGCTCACATCGCGGGTCACCCAGTTCGCCTTTGTCCCAGGAAAGGACTTCAGCACCTTTCCCCAAATCTTGGCCAAATTCCAGCCCAAGATCGACGCTACCGATAACACTAATGAACTCGCTTCCCTTTTGAATCAGGCTCTCGCCGAATTCGGGGTGAGCCACATGAACGTCATCACCCCGGAAGCTGCCAAGGCCCGCACCACGGGCGGTACTGTCGGCATCGGCATCCAGCTTGAGATCAACGAGAAGGGTATCAAGCTCCTCGCCGTCTATCCGAATTCTCCCGCAGATAAGGGTGGGTTGAAGGCCGGAGACACCATCGTCAAGGTTAATGGGGTCAAGCCGACCAACCGCGCCAACCTGGACGGCCCCGCCGGTACCGTTTTCTCCCTCACCCTCGAAGCACCGGACGGCAAACTGCGAGACACGACCGTCACAAAGGCCTTCTTCTCTACCCGCGAATCTGAAACCGTCAAGTGGGACGGAGATACCGCGATCCTGAGAATCCCTACTTTCGACGGACTCACCACGCCAGGCAAGGAACCCACGGGCTACAGCACGGCCAACGTGCGCAAGCTCATGGGTGAAATCCAGCCGCGAGCCAAGTTCCTCGTGATTGACATGCGCAACAACCCAGGCGGGGTGGTGATGAACATGCTCACCTTCGCTGGCTACTTCATCCCGCGCGAGAAGCCGCTGGGCAGCTTCGTCAATCGGTCGAACTCAAGCCAATTCGTCAAGGAGACGGGCAAGAAGCCAGACGATCTCAAGGCATTCAGCGAATGGGATAAGGCACCCATCCGCTCGATTCCGCAGACGATCCAGTATAAGGGCCCGATCGCCGTGCTCATCAACGGCGGCACCGGAAGCGCCGCAGAGATGATGTCGGCCAGCCTGCGAGATGCCGCCGGAGCCAAGGTCTTCGGACAGAAGTCCATCGGCATGGTCCTCGCCTCCGTCATCACTTCACTCGATCCGTTCAACACCCCACCCAATAAGCGCACCGGATTTCAGATGATTGTCCCGATCCAGGACTACATCACGGCCAGCGGGTTGCGGATTGAAGGGAATGGCGTCAAGCCCGATGTGGTCGTTGAGGCAGCCACCACCGCCGAAAAGGACCCAACGCTCGAAGCCGCCCTCGCGTGGCTCAAGAAGTTGCCGAAGCCTTAAGCCTTGCCGAGTCCGGCAGGAGCCTTTGCCCGGCCGACAAAACCCGCCAGCGCTACGAGTGTGATGACGTAAGGCATCGCATTCCAAAGCGCGGCGGGTGTTTCATATCCGAACAGCTTGGTCCCCTGAAGTTGAATCTGCCCCGCCTCAAACGCGGCAAAAGCAAGGCAGGCTAGCGTCGCCCGGACCGGCCGCCATCCGCCCAAAATCAACGCCGCTAGTGCGATAAAGCCCCGGCCCGAAGTCATGTTGTCGCTGAATGCACCGGAGTTGGTAACAATCAGTGCCCCACTTAGCCCGCAAAGCACGCCCGTCACGATCAACGCCTGAAGCCGAACCCGCAACGGGTCCAGTCCAGTCACGCGAGACTTCTCCGGGCTCTCCCCGACCGCCAGCAACCTCAACCCCGCCCGAGTCCGAGCGAAGACAAACGTACTCACCAGCGAAGCCAATAAGGCCAGCCCGAGATAGACCGAGATAGGCAGAAAGTGATTGCTCGTCCCCGGCTTGATGAAGGTCAAAGCGATGAAGTTCGTCGCCCCATACGCGAAGACGTTGATCGCCATCCCCGCCACGATGTGCTCGATGGAATAGACCTGAGTCAGCAGGTAATGAGCCAAGCTCAATGCGATCGCCGCCACCACCCCCGCGGTCACGCCGATCAATGCACTGCCCGAGGTCCCGCCAATCCACCCCGTCACACAAGCCGCCATCAACATCTTCCCCTCAAGGGCGATATTGATGACCCCACTGCGCTCACTGAACATCCCCCCCAGCGCCGCAAGCCCCAGGATCGAGGCGAAAACCAGCAGGTTCATCAGAAACGCAGACTCAATCATGGATGGGCCTCACTTTCGCGTATCTAAATGCGGCAAACACTGCGATGAGCAAGGCCAAGATTACGCTGCTGATTCCCTTCGGCACCCCGTTCAGTTGAACCGCCGTCGCCCCCTGCCCCAGCACGGCAAAGGCGAATGCACTGGGCAAGATCGCCAGGGGGTTCCCCCCCGCCAAGATCGCGACCCCCAAAGCGTCGAATCCGTAGCCGCTGCTGAATCCCTCAAAGAATCGTCCTTCGAACGCTACCGCCTGGAGCGCGCCGCCGAAACCCGCCACCGCCCCCGACCAAGCCATCGCCTGGAACACCGTGCGCTTCACCTCGATCCCGGCGAATTGCGCCGCCGTCGGATTGGCTCCCGTGACGCTGAGCTCAAATCCAGATACCGTGCGCCGAAGCCACCATGAGAAAACGCCAACCACCACCATGGCGATCAAAATCGCCCAACTGACGGTTACGGGCCCGAACGGGATTCCACCCAGCATCGAAGTGGGGGCCAGCGAAGCAGTGGTCGGGAAGCCAGCATTCTTGTCCATCAGCGGACCTGCTACCAAGTGAGAGGTCAAGAGAATGGCGATCTGGTTCAGCATGATGGTGCTGATGACCTCGTGCCCGCCGCGATACGCCTTGATCCACCCCGCCGGAATCGCCCACAGCATGCCGGCAACTGAGCCGGCGAGCGCGCCCAGCAGAATCCCCCCAAAGCCGCCAATGGGTAGCGAGACCGCGATGCCTACCATCCCTCCAATCAAAAACTGCCCTTCAACCCCGATGTTGAACAGCCCTGCCCGCAGCGCCCAGAACACCGCCACCCCCGCGATCACGTAGGGACAAAATCGCTTCAGCGTCTCGGAGAACGAGGTGGGGCCAGAGAAGCTGTCGAGCAGAAGCCGCTGCACCACTTCGCCAACCGGGGCCTGAGTCGCCATCAGTGCGGCCACCACCAAAACGATGGACCCGACGATCAGCGCACCGAGCCGCCAGGCCAGCGACACGCCCTTCAAGAGGCGCCCACCATGAGCTGCCCGATTTCCGTCCTGTCCATTGAGGAAGCCGAGGACATCAGGCCGCAGTTCAAAACCACAATTCGGTCGCAGAATTCAAGAAGTTCGTCTAAGTCGAAGCTGACCACGAGGGCACCCGCGCCCTCCGCGCAAGCTTCCCGAATGCCCTGATACACCGCCCTCGTCGCGTCAATGTCGAGGCCACGGGTGGGCTGGAACGCGAGCACCAATTTGGGCTGCTCGGCAAGCGCGCGGGCAGCCACGAAGCGTTGTTGGTTCCCTCCGCTGAGGCTGCCAATGGACTGGGCCGGCGAGGTGCATTTCGTGTTGAAACGTTGGATAAAGCTGCTGGCACGCTCGTGGACATAGGCCAGATTGAGCCCCCCGCTGGACTCGAACTGTTGAAGGCGCTGAAAGCCCAACACGGCGTTCTCTTCCAAGCTCCACTCTTCAATCACCGCCTCGGCGTGGCGATCTTCGGCAATAAGCCTTACTCCCGCCGCAATCCTCTCCCGAGTAGAGAGGCTCAGCAAATCCTGCCCGTCCAAGCTCGCGCCTCCGCGCTGAAACTGCCGCACCCCCATCAAGGCATGAAACAGCTCTTGCTGACCGTTCCCATCCACCCCGGCCAACCCCACGAGTTCGCCACGCCGAACCTGGAAAGTCGCACCCTTTACGGCATCATCGCCCCGGTCCCCGAGGATGGTGGCGTCTTGGACGCTCAATATGGCTTCGGTGGCGGGGAGTTGCCGAGGGGGAAACTCGGTCAAGGCACGGCCCACGATTAACTCAGCGAGCTCCGGCCGCGTCACGTCGCTCACTTTGTGATGAGCGATCAATTTACCACCGCGCAAAACCGTGACCTCTTGGCAATGCTCAGTGACTTCGGGGAGGCGATGGGTCACCAAGATCACTGTCGCGCCCTCGTCGGCGAGGCGGCGCAGGCTGACAAACAGTGCATCCGCATCCGCCGGGCAAAGCATCGCCGTCGGCTCGTCCAGAATCAGAATCTCAGCTTCGCGCCACAGCAACTTCAAGATTTCGAGCTTTTGCGCACCAGCAGGACCCAGCGTGTCCGCCTTCGCGCCCCAGTTGAACTTGAATCCCATGCGCTGGGCGAGCGACTCCGCCTTGGCTTCAGCGTCTTGCAAGTTCAGTATCGCCCCGTGTTCCGCACCGAGCATCAGGTTCTGGAGACACGTGAGCTGGGGGATGATCGCGTAATGCTGGCTCACCATGCCGATGCGGTCGGCGATGGCCCCTCGACTGGATCGGTAGGTCTTCGTCTCCCCTCGGACCGTAAGAGTGCCTTGCGTCGGCGAAAGCGCGCCGTAGAGTATCCGCATCAGGGTGGTCTTCCCCGCCCCATTCTCGCCTACCACGGCGTGCAATTGGCCCTGCTCCACATGAAGGCTCACTTCCTCAAGGGCCACGAACTCCCCGAATTTTTGGGTGATGCCTTCCAAGACGACGATTTTTGCCATCCTATTGCTCGCGAATCAAGACGTCGAAGAGGGCTGCAGTGGTGTCTTCGCCCCGGCCTTCATCTTGTAAAATTTTCAGCAGTCGGTCCACGAGCTCCGTTCCGGGGGTATGCGCCCCAATTTCTGCCCCCGCTTCTTGGCAATATCCGAAGTCCTTGCGCTGATTCTTTATGCTGAACCCAGGCGACCAATCTTGGCTTAAGATCTTCGGACCGTAGTTGTCAAACGCCCAACTGGCGGCCGCCCCGCCACCGATGAGCTCCCTCGTCTGCGCTAGTTCGAGGCCCGCTTTCTTGGCGAACGCGAGACACTCGCACAAGGCCAGCAGCGCCCCGCCAACCGCGATCTGGTTGGCCATCTTCATCATCTGCCCCTTTCCCGGGCCTCCGACTTGCTCTACACGCTTGCCATAGGCTTTGAGATAGGATTGTGCTTCCGCGATGTCGGAGGCTTCGCCGCCACAGAAAATGGTGAGCGTGCCGTCCTTTGCGCCCATGCTGCCGCCCGTGATAGGGGCGTCAATGAACCTGATCCCATAAGACTTCAATTCCTCATGGATTCTCGCCGCCGCGGCGGGAGAAATGGTGGAATGGTCAACCACCAAGCTCCCGGGCTTCAATGTGGGCCGCAAAGCCGCGATGACCTCTTCGACGTCCTCGGTCCGGTTGATGCAGATCATGACCGCATCGCACCTCGACCCTAGCTCGGCCAACGTGTCGGCAACTTCCGCTCCGGCTACAGCCGCTCGCCTCGGAGTTCGGTTCCAAACCACGACTTGGTGGCCCGCCAACACCAAGTGCCCCGCCATCGGCGCGCCCATAGTGCCCAAGCCCACAAATCCGACGGCCATCTAGCTCAGCATCCCCTTGGCCCGTCGTAGGCGTTGAATCATACGCTCGGGGCCGAGCACGCTCATCAAATCGAAGAGGCTCGGCCCGGCGGTCTTGCCGGTGAGCGCCACGCGCGTGGGGTGCACGACTGGTCCCAATTTCTCCATGCTTCGCAACGCCGCGTACTCACGAATCAACGCCTCGCAATCATCGTGACTGATCTCGGTTTTGCCGGTCAATCGGTCCACCAAGAAATGGAACAGCTCGTCCACGTGGTCGTGCCCAACGAACCACTTTTCGATGGCCTTGTCGTCAAACTCGACCTCTTCCACGAAGAAAAAGGCGCAGGCGGGGCCGAATTGGGCGAGCGTGGTCACCCGCTCCTGCTCTAGCGGAAGCACCTGGCGAACGTAATCTGGGCGTTCCCTCATCGCATCACGAAGCAACAAGAGCGCAGGCCAAGTGCCCGTTTCCACATGGCCCTCGCGGTTCCAATACTCCTCGGTTTCCGGATGGGCGAGCAGGGGGCCGAGGTCTTCGAAGATGCTCTCGGACGTGCGCATCCGAATGTAGTTGCCGTTCATCCAGCTCAGCTTGTCAGCATCAAAAACGCCGGGCGAAGGCTGCAGCCCTTCGAGGACAAACGCCTGCGCGATCTCGTCCATGCTCATGATCTCCCGGTCGCCGCCCGGCGCCCAACCGATAAGCGTGATGAAGTTGGCCAGAGCCTCGGGCAGATATCCCGCCGCGCGGTAGTCGAGCATCCGCGTGTCGCCGTGGCGCTTGCTGAGCTTCGAGCCATCTTTGCCCTTGATAACCGGAACGTGCACGAACACCGGCGGCTCCCAGCCGTACGCCTCGAAAAGCCAAACGTGCTTGGGCGCGCTACTGATCCATTCTTCCCCGCGGATGATGTGGGTCGTGCCCATCAGGTGGTCATCCACCATCGCCGCGAAGTGGTAGGTAGGCATGCCGTCGGCCTTGATCAAGACCGGATCGTCCACATTGTCACTTTCAAACTCCACTCGTCCGCGGATCGCATCGTTCACCACCAGCATCTTGCCGCGAGGCATCCTCAAGCGAATGACCGGTTTCAACCCCTTTGCTTCGGTTTCGGCGACTTGCTCGGGGGTTGCATCTCGCCACACTCCGCCAAAGTAGCCAAAGGGTTTCTTGTTGATCTGCTGGTACTGGCGCATTTCGTCCAGTTCTTCGGGTGTGTCGAACGCCTTGTAGCCGTTACCGCTCGCCAGCAGTTCCGCGATCAGCGGCTCGTAAATGCCCTGCGCTTGGCGATCGCTTTGCTTGTAAGGCGCGAAGGGGCCGCCTACGTCAGGCCCTTCTTGCCATTCGATTCCCGCCCAGCGGATGCTCTCTAAAATCTCCTCTTCGCAACCCGGAACAGTGCGTGCGCGGTCGGTATCTTCGATGCGCACCATCATCACGCCGCCGTGGTGCCTCGCAAAAAAGTGGCAAAAAAGAGCCGTACGGATGTTGCCCACGTGGGGACTTCCGGTAGGGCTGGGGGCATAGCGGACGCGAACGCTCATTCAGGGATAATGTACCTTTGTGAACCCGTTGCGGGCCGAATCCCGTAACGACTCTGTACACGTTCGCGCATGGAAACTTTTGATTGGCACTATATCGGCAGATTTGGGCAATTGGGCCCACTTTCGGTGGACCAAATGCGCGAACTTATTCGTGATGAGGTGATCCAAGCCGACACCTACGTTTGGAAAAACGGCATGGGCGATTGGCAGCGCGCCGGTTCGGTGTCCGAGTTCTCCTCCGGATTTGTAGGTACCCAGGCTCCAATGATGCCGCCGCCCACTCCCGGCTCCCCCACCATTCCGCCGCCCCAGCTTCCAAATCACAACCCATCGAACCTCGTTCACCGCCCTCCCTATCATCAAAATGCGATGGCGATGGTGCCGGTGAGTTCGCGCAGTCGAGTCGCGGGAGGAGTTCTCAATCTGCTCTTCCCTGGCATCGGGCGGATGTACTTGGGCTACGTCGGCACGGGACTTTTGCAGTTTTTCACCACCCTTTGCTTTGGGCTCGGCTACCTCTGGTCGTTCGTGGACGGCGTTTTGATGCTCACGGGTTCGGTGAAGACCGACGGGCTGGGCCGACCACTCAAGGATTGAGCATTACTTTTGCCCTTCTCAAACGTTCTATCATTAAGGTGAATATGCGCTCTTTGATGCTTTTGGCCGTTATTTCGATCCCGCTGTTTGGGTTCGGGCCGTCACCCCAGGCGGCAGGGCTGGCTCGGGGCCAGGTGGGTATTCGCGTGTCCATCGAGGGCAAGGGCGATGTCATTATCCGCCTCGCCGAAGATAAGGCACCGCAAGCGACCGCGCGCATCCGCAAGCTCGCCGCGGACGGCTTTTACGACGCGCAGCGATTTTTCAAAGTGGTTCGTCAGCCTAAGCCATTCTTGGTCCAATGCGGCGATCCAAACTCGCGATCCAAGTCCATGGACGACTCTTCCCTCGGCACGTATTCCAGCGGCGTGAAGGTCCCGTACGAAAACTCCGGACTGAAGCACGAGCGCGGCGCAGTCGGCCTCGCCAGGCTCGCCGATAACAAGAATTCTGGCGACAGCCAGTTCTACATCATGCTTGACAGCGCCCCGTTTCTGGATGGTCAATACACCGTCTTTGGCAGCGTGGTCAGCGGCATGGACGTGGTGAACCGCATCGAACTCGGCGACAAGATCAGCCGCGTTTCCGTCGTCGGCAACTGATTCGGCAAAAGTACTGGGTTGAATCCAATTCACCCGTATCCTTGCGGTTAGGGTGATATCCTAGGGCCTGTTGTTGAGGCTCCCATGAATTTTCGTCTTCTCTCTAGCATTGCCATCGCGGCGGGCGTCTGCGCCGCCAGCATCTCCCACGCCGATGTGGATCAGTTCTCCGTTCGCTACTACGGAGTGCACAACCAGTACACCGACTCCGTTCCGACCGACGATCCGTTTTACTATTGGTCCGGATTCGTGTTCACCGATACCCCCAACGATGCGACTTCGGGCACGATCACGCTCAGCAACGCCACCACCGCCAACATGTTCTTCAGCCCCCCGCAGGTTGTTGGGGCGTACAGTCCGTTCTATGGCGACATTCCTGCCCTGATGGCGGATTATCCGGCGGGCAACACGTTGTTCACGTTGCTGACTGGAACCCTGGCCCCCGCGTCGGCGACGTTGTCCGTCGCTGGAGAAGATTTCCCGAATGAGATTCCCTACCTGGATGAAGGCACCTACAGCGATCTGCAACTCACGCCCGCGGGCGTGGATGCGCCGGTAAGTTGGGCGCCATTCACTCACGACAGCCTGCACGATTTCCAGTCGTCCCAATTCGGCACCTACGACATGACCGCCAATGCGTCCGGCTACGACAGCTTCGGCGCGAATGAATCCCACACCGATATCACGATCCCCGGCTCAAACTTGGTCAGCGGCCACCAATACTTCTACAACCTCTTCTTCTACTGCGCCACGTTCACCAGCAACGCCGGATTTGGCGGGGCAGATGGCTACAGCGATTATGTTCGCCAGACCCAGGGACGGTTTAAAGTGAAGGCGGATCCGGGAACGGTTTCCGGTCAATTGATCCTCGGCGATTCGGTCAAGCGCGCCGGGGAGCCGATCACGGTCGAGATCATGAACGGCAACACCGTCGCTGAAACGATCAATATCACGCTCGGACTCGAAGGATGGTATGCCTTCGACACAGCCCTCACCGGCAGCCGCACCATCAAATTCCGCGGGCGACATTGGGTCAAGAAGGCCGTGACCGCAAATCTCGATACCGGCGAGGACTACCTTGATTTCACGCTCCAAAACGGCGACGTGGATGCCTCCGGCGAAGTCGATGCCGCCGACATTGATGTCGTCATCGCGAACTTCGGTTCGACCGCCGGTTCTTCCGGATTCTTTGACCCCGCCGACGTAGACGGTTCCCTCGAAGTCGATGCCGCAGATATTGACATCGTCATTGCCAACTTCGGTGCCGCCGACGAGTGACGGTACAATAGCCACCGAAACCGAGCGGAGCGATGTCAGAGTGGTTTAACGAGGCGGTCTTGAAAACCGTTGTACGAAAGTACCGGGGGTTCGAATCCCTCTCGCTCCGCCATTCCAAGCCGGAGGATAGACTTCAGTCTGTCCCCCGGCGAAAAGACTTCAGTCTTTTATAATCACCCACAAGCCTGAAGGCTTGACGGCGGGTGACAGCCTAAAGGCTATCCACCTTGGCGAAATTCAGCTTATACTGAAGCGTGGATTCGCCATATCCTCGCGCACAGCAAGAGAACCCGTCCGTCGCCGTGATCTTCGTGATCATGTCGATGCTGGTCCTGCTCACCTGGCTCTTCTTCGGATTTGGCCGCACGCTCATGCTCATCTTGTGGGTGGTTGCTCTCGTCGTCTGTACGCGGGCAAAGTTCAAGGGTTCGAACTGGCATTGCGCCGCGGCCCTCGCGCTTCCGTTGCTCACCCTAGCCTCCCCGATTGACGTCACATTCAAGAACGTTCCCGGCCCGCCCCGGGTCGTTCCCTTTGCCATCGGGTTACCATCGCCGAAGACCGTCGCGAAATCAAAGCGGGGCGACGCAGTTCTCGCCGGTTGCACACGCATGGGCTTAGAGCCAAGCCACGTTTTGGTCTGGTAGGTGCCACAAACAATCGAGTCATGGAGTCTCAGCCGCCTCGGGACTTTATAGATCGGATAAGCGCGTACTTGCGTATCTGGGTCGTTTCGTATCTGAGCCTGTTCGCATTCTCCTGTCTTGTCACACTGATGAACCCAGTTTCCAAACGTTTTGTCGCTTGGGAACTCCTTTGGAGTCCCATATTCCTAGGATTCATCACTGTGGTAGCGACTCTGATCTGGGGACTTGAGCGACTAATGGGCAGGAGTAAGTGAGGCAGCTCATGGGACAAAAAAGATCCTCCCCTTTTGAAAAAGGGGAGGTGGCCTTTAGGCCAGAGGGGTTTCGTCCTTACGCCGCAATCTGCAGCGATACGTCGCCTTCGCCCGAGTAAATCGCCACCATCACCGACCGCGCGCTCGATCCGCCGTGCCGGAGGATAGACTTCAGTCTGTCCCCCGGCGAAAAGACTTCAGTCTTTCATCAGAGTTCCCGGAGCACGCCCAAGCCTAAAGGCTTGACGCCGGGTGACAGCCTAAAGGCTATCCTCCAACCGTCCAGGCGGTAAACTAGCTCTTCCCCATGCTTAGAGCCGGTAATGTCGGGCTGCCTAATGTCGGCAAGTCCACCCTTTTTAATGCGGTTGTCGCCAACGCTGTGGCGCAGGCGGCGAACTTCCCTTTTTGCACCATCGAGCCCAATGTGGGCCTCGTGAGTGTGCCCGATTCGCGGCTTGATGTCCTCGCTAAGATCAGCTCGAGTGAGCAGATTCTGCCCGCGCGCGTGGAGTTTGTGGACATCGCCGGCCTCGTGAAGGGCGCGAGCAAAGGCGAGGGGCTGGGCAATCAGTTCCTGGGCAACATCCGCGAGGTGGACGCGATTGTCCACGTCGTGCGCTGCTTCGAGAACGACGACATCATCCACGTGAGCGGCTCCGTGGACCCGATTCGTGATATTGAAGTCATCAATCTTGAACTTATTTACGCCGACATGGACAGCGTGGAGCGGCGAATCGAAAAGGCCCGACGCGACGCCCGCACCAAGAAAGAAGCCCAATTCGAAGTGGACGCCCTCGAAAAGATCCTCCCCGAACTGAACGAAGGTAAACCCGCCCGATCGGTACAACTTTCTGCCGAGGAACTTGACGCCATCAAATCCCTCGGTTTGCTGACCATGAAGCCGGTGATATACGCCGCCAACGTGAGCGAAGACGACCTCGCGAACGGCAACGATTGGACCCGCGCGGTGGGTGCGCTGGCCAAGGAAGACGGCAGCCAAATGATCATCATTTCGGCCCAAGTCGAAGCTGAATTGGTCGAATTGCCCGAAGCCGACCGGGCCGAATTCCTCGAATCCCTTGGCGCGAAAGAGGGCGGTTTGAAGAGCCTGATCCGCGCCACCTACGACCTTCTCGGCCTCCAAACCTACTTCACCACGGGCCCCAAAGAGACCCGCGCTTGGACGATCGTGAAGGGCATGACCGCCCCCCAAGCCGCCGGCGTGATCCATTCTGACTTCGAACGCGGCTTCATCCGCGCCGAAACGGTGGCCTACAAAGACCTCGCCGAATACGGCTCGATGGCTGCCTGCAAAGAGAAGGGCCTGGTGCGCAGTGAAGGCAAAGAGTACGTCGTCGCCGAGGGCGATGTGATGCTGTTTAGGTTCAACGTTTAGCCCTCGGGAACGCAAAACGCCGCGCGCGTTGTTGTCGAAGGTGGCGTGAAGTTTTCGACATTTACCGTTGTTTCTGGGTTGGCGTTCCTGTGGCTGTGCGCGGCGCTGATTGTCTCTTGGACCGGCGTCGGCGGCCTGATTGGAGGGCTGATCACCTTCTTCCCGCCGCTCATGTGGGCCTTCCCCGCGCTCTGCACGGTCGGCTGGTTCCTGCTCTTGGCGTTGCGCCGAAAGGCTAGCCGCGAACTTGCGGTTCTGGCTGGATTGAATGTGGTTGCTACCGGCCTTTTATGCGGCATCAATGTTCCCCTTACGACGCCAGAAACCGGCGCAGGATTCCGCGTGATGACCTTCAACGTCCACTACGAATCGCGCGAAGTGCCCAAGGTTTTGGAGCTGGTGCAAAAGGAAAAGCCGGACATCATTTTCCTCCAGGAAAACAAAGGCGGCGACACCAGCCCGGCTACGTATCTGGTCAAGAATCTCCCCGGCTGGGCGATGGAGCAGGCGGGAGACGTCGCGATTTTGAGCCGATGGCCGCTCAGCGACATCCGATCCTGGCCCCTGCACAGCGTCCCGAGCCGCGTGATCCTCTCCGCGATGACGGGAGGCGAAAAACCGGTCTGCGTCATGACCACCCACTGGTCCGTTCCGCAGTGGCGGCTCGGCATGGAGGGCCTTCGCCGAACCACCGCCGCTCAGAAGCGCGATTTTGACGACACCATGCGAGCGGTTGCGGATTGCTCTGGCCCGATTATCTTGGGAGGCGATTTCAACAATCCCCCGCCCCACGAGTTCACCCGGACAATGTCCGCCCAAATGACCAACGCCTTCTCAAAGGTAGGTCGCGGCGCCGGCTACACCTTCCCGAGACGCATTGCGTTGGTTCGAATCGACCACCTCTATTCCTCGCGCGAGCTGGAGCCAGTGTCGGCGTGGGTCGGCCCCACCGCGGGCTCAGATCATCGGAGCCTTTTCGCGGATTACCGTTGGACAGCTAGTTCGCCGGCACGAGTTTCACGATCATATCCGGACCGTTGAGGAGCACGAAAATCTCTCCTTTTGGACTCGTGGCGACGTCGCGAACGCGCCCCATGCCGAACAGAATCTCTTCTTGCTCCACATACTTGCCGTCCTTCACCCGGACTCGAATGACGGTTTGACCCGCCAGACCACCGGCGACTAAATCGCCCCGCCACTTCGGAAACGCCGCACCCTTCACGACATCAAGGCCGCACGCGGCGATGCTTGGCAACCAACGCAGGACCGGCAACGTGATGTTCTGCTCCGGCTTCGGCCAAGGCACCGAAAGGGGCGAGTCGTTGTAGTTGATCGAGAAGGCGACCAGGGGCCAGCCGTAGTTCGCGCCGCGCACCACCTTGTTGAGTTCGTCGCCCCCGCGTGGGCCGTGCTCGGTGTTCCAAAGCGTGCCGTCAAGACCGAACACCAATCCCTGCGGGTTGCGGTGGCCGTAGGACCAAATCGCCTTCACCGCGTCCGGCTGATCCACAAATGGGTTGTCCTTCGGGATCGTGCCGTCCTCGTTCAAGCGAAGGACTTTGCCATTGGTCCGGCTGAGATCCTGCGACAGTTCCCCTCGTCCTCGCTCTCCGTATGCTACATAAATATGACCTTTGCCGTCAAAAACTGTGCGATTTCCGAAGTGAACCCCGCCGCCGGAGTACATGGACTGCGGAGCTTCGTAAATGGTCTCCTGCTTTACCCATTGGGCATTAGAACCATTCCATTCGAGCTTGCCCCGCACGATTTTGGTAAAGCTGTTGCGAGGATTGTCGGTACCGATATCCGAGAACGACAAGTAGATCCAGCCGTTGGTGGCATATTTGGGATGTACGGCGACATCCATTAGCCCCGCCTGACCATTGCTGTTCACGTTTGGCAGGCCGCTCACGTCACCGAGGATTTGGTTGTCGCGAATGACGCTAATCGAACCAGTCTTATTGGTGACCAAAGCGCGGCCATCGGGGAGCCAATCAATGCCCCAGGGGGTGGTCAAGCCCGCGCGGCGATCAATGACGGTTTCGACTTTGTACTTGTGGTCCCGAGCAGAGTAGACCCCCTCGGTGGCCTTGGGGCGTTCACCCGCTGCTCGCAAAGCCGCCTGTTGCAGCTCTCGAATGTGTACCACCAGGCCCCAAATTTCCTGATCAGAGTTGGTCTGTCCATAAGCCTCCATCCCGCTCTCAAGCACCCCGTTCTTGATCGCGTCGAAGTACTGCTTGTCGTACTTCTGGTCAAACTTCTCTTTGGTCAGCAGGCTCGCCGTACCTCCACCGCCACCTTGCCCTCGATCGCCATGGCACTTGGCGCAGGTGGATTCGTAGAGGCGCGTCACGTTGGTGGACTGCATCTCTGCGATCTCCGCCAAGGGCGCAGCCTCGGGCGCAGGGGTCGGGGTCACCTCAGAGCTCTTGACCCAAGAGCAAGCGGCGCCGCTCACCAACAACAGGGGGAACCATTTCATTGAGCCTAAGTTTTACCCGTTGGGAGGGGACGTAAAAAGAAGGAGGCAACATTGTTGCCTCCTTCATCGCTTCGGGTGAAGGTTACTTTCGACGTCGTCGAAGCATTGCCGCCGCGCCGAAGGCAAGTGCGGTCATCGAAGCTGGCTCAGGAACAACTTGAACGTTGTCAACGATCATCGTGTTCAATCCGTTCGGATCAGTCGCGCTGCCAGCATTGGAATCAAACATGTTGATGAGGATGTTCTTGGTTGCCGAGGTGGTGACAGTGGTCAGATCCACGGTGCCCAGCAGCGTTCCGTCGATTTTCCAGGTCAAAGAATTTCCAGCTTTTTCGATTCGCCATTGTCGCCATCGGAATCCGGTCGTCCCGGCGGGGCTGGACCCGGCTTGAGTCGGGAATAACGCAGACTGCGAAAGCGGCACTGGGGTCGCGGCGAATGCAGATGTGTAGTACGCGTTCGAGTTGTTGTTGCTCGTCGTACCGTAGACGGCGTTACCAGTGGCATAGCTCGTTGGAGCAGCCGAAGAATAGGCCCGGTAATCGCTAGCGGATCCACCGTCCAGGGTGGTGCCGAAGTGAACACTGTCTTGAGTGGAAGCGGCCCATTGAGCGCTGGTTCCTGCCGTGCCCCAACCCATACCACCGAGTTGGGTCGTACCACTGCCAGATCCAGCAGCTGTATTGAGATAGTTGAGCCAAACATCCGCCGTCATGACGAAGTCGCCCGTAAAGCTCTGACCGAGCGGTGAGACGCTCAGCCCTCCGAAGGTTGCGCCAGCGATGTTCGCCTGCAACCGAAGACCCTTGGTGCTACCGCCGGATGCTCCGGGAGCGGAGCTAATGCCCAATGCGGAGTAGTCGTAAGCAAAGGTCGCGATGTTGTTCGCGACGTTATTTGCCTTGTTGACCGCCCATGCGCCCGAAGTGTCGACATCAAAATCATCGAAGAATACTGCCGAGGCGAGTGACGAGAGGCCGGCAATTACAACCACCAGCGAAACTGAACAAAGTCCTTTCATAAACATAACCTGACCGCGACCGGCCCAACCCACTCATTGTATCGGCAAAAGCACCCTGGGGAGCTGTTATCGCTACCAGGTTTCTCACTCAGCGTCGTTTGGGCCTTTGGGCCCCGGCGGCTTTGAAAATGCTGCGTGGCCGATAAGCATACGTAAATGAATACAGGAGGCCCGAACTTATGAAACAGAGAATTTGGAAATCAATCGTATCCGCTGCCGCTGGAGCACTCGCCGCATGGGCAGTCCGCGCAGTGGTACAGAAGCTGGAACAGAACGGGCAAAGAAAGAAACTTGACCGTAAATTGGACCACGATCTGGCAGACTCTATGGACTGCAGTGACCCGATCGCGACGTATTAACGCGCGGTCCAACCCGAACAGGAGTTTCGAACATGAAAATTATGAATTTGGCAATGTCGGTCGCCCTGCTCGCGTACTTCACGGAGCAAGCCGACGCGAAGCGCTCCGCCGAGCGCGAAGCCGAAACGGCCAAGGCAGCTGGCGAAGACGCTAAAGCCGCCTAGCTACGACCACTTTAGGTCTTGGGCTGAATACTCTGGATAGTCAATCGTGGAATATAGCTCTTGCCTCGTCCGCATTCGATCCATCCACCCTGCCTGAGTCCCCGTCTCGAGGAGTTCTCCATAGAACTCCTCGATTGCCTTTAGCATCACCCTCAGGGCGGTCACCGGAAAGATAACCATCTGATAGCCCAAGTTGTTGAACTGGTCAGCCGTAATCAGAGGTGTCTTACCGAATTCAGTCATGTTGGCCAAGAGAGGTACACCCGGCAACCCCGCGCGGAAGGCAGCGAACTCTTCCTCACTAAGCAGTCCCTCCGGAAAAACTCCGTCGGCACCGGCGTCCACATACGCTTTTGCACGATCGATCGCGGCATCGATGCCCTCCACTCCCCTCGAGTCCGTTCGAGCCAGGATCATGAAGCTCGGATCGCGCTTCGTTCCAACGGCGGCTTTGATCTTGCTGACCATTTGCTCAGTAGGAATTACATCCTTGCCGTCCAGATGCCCGCATCGCTTCGGGCTCACTTGATCTTCCAAGTGAATCCCCGCTAGCCCAGCCCGCTCAAACTCAATCAGCGTCCGCACCACGTTCCAGGCCTCCCCAAAGCCCGTGTCGGCGTCACTCAGAATCGGAACTGGGGCCACTTGGCACGCCTGAGCCGCCACCGAACTCATTTCATTCAGGCTCATCAGGGCGATGTCCGGCACGCCCAGGACGTTGTTCGTCATCGCCCCGCCGCTCAGATACACCGACTTGGCACCCTGCTTGTAAGCAGCCAATGCAGAAAGCGCGGAGAAAGCCCCTGGCATCACCACAATGCGCTCGGCAAACAGCGCGCGTAGAGCGGCACCGGGGGATTGCATGGGCGGCTGAATCATGCCCCGAGGATACCGCCGAGACCCAAAATGGTAAAATCTAAGGGTCGCCCAGGACCGGTTGAGCCCAATATGCGCGCTCCCGAGGTGACACCAGTATGGAAAATCAAATAGAGCAACGTTGGGCGGGCCTTCTGGAGCTCGCACTCGAAATCGCCGTAGAAGCCCACGCCAATCAAAGAGACAAGGCGGAGGCCCCCTACATTCTTCATCCGATCCGAGTAATGCTCCGCGCCAAAACTCCCGAAGGCAAAATCGTGGCGATCCTGCACGACGTGGTCGAGGACTGCGAACGCTGGAACTTCGAACGCCTTGCTGGAATGGGCTTTCCAGACGCTATCCTGACTCCACTACGACTGGTGACAAAACCGCACGAAAAAATTGACTACATGGATTTCATGGCGATCTGCGCCCAACATCCGGTGGCCAAAGAGGTGAAACTCGCGGACTTAGAGGACAACATGGACCTCAAGCGCATCGCTGAACCCACCCAGAAGGACCACGAGCGGATCGCAAAATACAAGGCCGCGCACGAATGGTTATCCCAGCAACCTTGACAGGCGAAACTGTAGCTTTTTTCGCATAAAACCTCACGCGGCCCTCTAGGTTTTGTCTTGCAATGCCGAACATGGCAATAGGATGAAACCGGGTGAACCGATACCGACATTGGCATGGACTGGCGAGCGCATGGTGCCTTGCCAAAGCGACGCCGCGACCGAGCTCTACCACTGGCAGCGATACCTCTATTTCCGCCCGTGGTATGACGGTGCCAAGATCGTCGACGCCGCCAGCGGCGAAGGATACGGGACCGCATTTGCCGCCGTGTACGCGGATTCTGCGCTCGGCATAGACATCTCGGGCGAAGCGATTGCGCACGCCAACAACCGCTATCCCCACGCAGAATTTTCTGTCCGTGACGTCGTCGGCTTTGACTACTCAGGAGCCGACTTGGTGATGAGTTTTGAGACTATCGAGCATGTGCCGGATCCAGTCGCACTGCTCCGCGCGTACGGGCAGTGCCCCGGCCGCATCGTCATCAGCACGCCGAACCGCAAAACGCATTCCACAGGCAATGAACTCAGCGACAAGCCGCTCAATTCGTTCCATACCGTCGAGTGGACGCCGAACGAGTTTGCAGAACTAGTCCGTGCGGAGTTTCCCGACCGACAAGTCCGGTTCCTCAGCCAAGAGGCTCGATGGCCCGGTTTGATCCATGAAGGGCTCGACGACGACGCCATGTACTGCATCGCGGTCATTGGCGGTGGCGAGCTTCCACGGTGGCCGAAGATCGGTCTTGCGATGCCGACAGTGGACAACGTGTCCCAGGCAAACGACACCGTCATGCACCTCAGCCGGTTCTATCCTGGCGAGCTAGTGTTTTCAATTTGTGCCAACGGTTCCTCTGCGGAATCCGTGCAAACGCTTCTGCAAATGGAGCAAACCATGCCCTACGCCATCCACCTTGAGGTCTCAA
Organism: Chthonomonas sp.; assembly: GCA_031425375.1. Lineage (GTDB taxonomy): Bacteria > Armatimonadota > Fimbriimonadia > Fimbriimonadales > Fimbriimonadaceae > JAFLBD01. The sequence continues at coordinate 137,309 of JANPJF010000007.1, forward strand.
GTGAGAACTTGGGCTACGGAATGGGCGCCAATCGTGGTTTGCAATGGCTTTCCAGCGAACCGGGATTTAACTTGTATGGCGTCACAAACGACGACGTGATCGCCACCCCGACCACCCTCATCGAGATGGTCATGGCGCACCGCGCTTTGGCCGATGGTGGTCAGAAAGTAGGTGTGCTCGGGCCTGTCAGCGATAAGGTCGCGGGTGCCCAGCAGGTTGACATCGGCGAGTTCAGCGATCTCTCGGGGCTGTTGTATCTGGCCGAGCAACACCATCTAGCTAAGCACTCCAGCGTGACCGAGGCAATCCAAGTTCGAGGCTTGTTCATGCTAATCACCCCCGACTGCCTAAATGAACTCGGTGGCTTCGACCCCCGGTTCAATATCGGCAATTTCGAGGACGACGACTTCAACGTTCGCGCAAAGCTCGCGGGTTACTCGCAGTGGATATGTGATGGAGCCTTCCTGTTCCACCACGGCTCGCAGACCTTTGCGAAACTGATGGACAACCAAGAGAGCCGATACCGCGCCTGCATGGAGCGAAACCAAGAGATTTTCCAGTGGAAGTGGGACGTGCTCAACATCGAAGAGTGGCCGCTGATCACCGAAGCCCCCGCCGGCGTCTCGCTCCATATCCCGCTCGACGCAACCTGGGATCACGAATTCACCGTCACGGTGGACGACACCCAAATCGACCTCGTCTCTCAGGCGAGTGACGTCGAGTTCGTGAAGTGGATCTACGACCGCCTCAAGGTCCGCGACCGTTCCCTACGTTCTGAAGTCGTGCAACTCCTCCTGAACTCGAAGTTCGAGCACGCAGTGGTTGAAACAGAAGAATCTGCGGTAGCCGCTTAGGCCTTCAGCACACCACTCATCAAAAGTCCGAAAATCAGCGAGCCCAAGACCAACCGGTAGATGATAAATACCAGGTTGGTTTTGGTCTGTAGAAACTTGATCAGAAACGCAATGCATGCGTAGCCCACGATAAACGAAAACACATTCGCCACGAGCAGTGGCGCCAGTAGAGGCCCGGAGAACTCGCTGCGGTGCTTGTAGAACGTGTAGGCCGCGGCCAAAAATATCGAGGGCACGCTCAGGAGAAACGACAGGCGAGCCGCCGTGGCACGCTCAAAGCCGAGGAACATCGCGCCAGAGATTGTGCTCCCCGATCGGCTAGCCCCTGGGATCAAGGCAACCGCTTGCCAAAGCCCCACAATCAGCCCCGTCTGAACAGTAGTTTCCTCCAGCGCCTTCGTCTTCTTTCCCATCCATTCGGCGATAGCCAAGACGAGAGCCATCACGATGAGCATGGTAGCCACCACGTACAGAGATCTCAAGTTCGTTTCGATCGCCTCGCGGAAGGCAAACCCAAGAATGATGATCGGGATCGTGCCGACCACAATGGCCCAACCTAGCCGACTCTCCGGCGTATTCTTCGCCTCGGGCTTGGTGAAGCTTGCCGTCCAACCGCGCCAAGTGTTGCCCAAGTCCGTTCGGAAGTAAATCAGCACCGCGAGCAAAGTGCCCAGTTGGATATTCGCCGTAAACGCCGCTCCGGGATCTGTCCAGCCGAACAACTCCGGAATGATTCGAATGTGGGCGCTGCTCGAAATTGGCAGGAATTCCGTTAGACCTTGAACGATTCCGTAGATAATCGCGTGGATTAAGTCCACATTGCCACCTCGGGGGTCGTAATGTTGCAGGCTTGCGCGAGTACAAAGCGGATACGCTCGCAGGCTCGCGCGTCACCGTAGGGGCTTCGCGACTGAGCCATGAGTTTGTACGCCGCGTCATCCGTGAGCAAAAGCCTAGCTTCGTTCAGCACGGTTCTTGGATTCGTTCCGATCAGTTTGGCGACCCCAGCGTGCACTCCTTCCGGGCGTTCAGTGGTATCACGCAGAACCAGCACCGGAATCCCGAACGTGGGAGCCTCTTCCTGCACGCCACCGCTGTCCGTCAAGATCAAGGTGGAGCGCTGCATGAGCTTTACAAAGTCCATGTATTCCGGGGGTTCAATAAGCTTGATCCGAGGGTGATTCCCCAGCACGGGCTCCAATGCCTCGCGAACGATGGGGTTCTTGTGCATTGGAACAACGAGCAAGATATCGTCGAAATCTTCTACTAATTGCCGACACGATTGGGCGATCCCTTTCTGAATGTCACCCCAGTTTTCGCGCCGATGAGTCGTGAGCAAAACGACTCGGCCCGTGTGCTCGGGGAACCACTGTGCCTTGCTGGTCGAGGCCACGTGGTGAAGAGCGTCGATGCCGGTGTTACCAGTCACGAAGACACTCGCCCCAGGGACGCCTTCGCGAACAAGATTCTCGGCAGCCCACGTGGTGGGAGCGAAGTGCAGTTTGCTAAGCAGCCCGGAAGCCCGTCGATTGAACTCCTCAGGGAATGGATTGTCGATCGATTCCGTCCGCAAACCGGCTTCGATATGCCCGAACGGAATGCGCCGGTAGAAAGCGGCCAATGATGCCACGAAGGTCGTGGTCGTATCACCTTGTGCAAGTACCCAATCAGGCTTGAGTTCATCCAGCAACAGGTCAATCCCCGCGAGGGCGCGGGTGGTGACTTGGGCCAGCGTTTGCCCGTGCGACATGATGTTCAGATCGTGATCTGGTTTCAGCCCGAAAGCCCCTAGAGCTTGAGCAAGCATCTCGCGGTGCTGCCCGGTGGAGACCAAAATGGTCTCGATTTCGGGGAATCGGCGCAATTCCAACACCACCGGGGCGGTCTTGATCGCATCGGGTCGGGTGCCGCAAATCGCTACAATTCTTGGCTTAGGCACTCCGTTGCACCACCATGAAGATGAGTATTGCGCAGAGCGTGGCGGCGATGCCGTACAGCACCCAAACGGTCTGCCTCTGATTCAAGCCGCTCGCGAGCAAGGTGTGATGCACGTGCCTTTTGTCGGCCTTAGTGAGTGGCTCCCCAGCCAGATAACGCCGGGTCATCACGAAGAACGCATCGAACACCGGCACGCCAAAGGTGAGCAGTGGAACGACCAACGCGACCGCAGCAGCCGTTTTCATGGCTCCAACGATGCTGAGACATGCCAGCGTAAAGCCCAAAATGTACGCTCCCCCGGTGCCCATGATGATCTTGGCGGGATTGTAGTTGTGCCTCAAGAAGCCCATCGCGGCGCCCGCGACAGCGGCGGCGATCAATGCGACGCGGGGCTGGCCATCGTAGGTCCCGATCACGCAAAGGGTCGAGGCCGATATTGTCGCGATGCCGGCGGCAAGCCCATCGACGCCGTCAATCGTGTCCATCGTCTTGGTGATGATGAAGATGTAGATCGCGGTCAGCGGAACCGCTAGCCACCACATTCTCACGTCCAAAAATCCGACATTCGGAATCGGAAGCCCGAGGGTGTTAATCTGGATACGGCCCACCCCGTCGTACACGAATTGCACTAAGACGCCCGCACCTAGGAGCAACAGCAACTGAACCTTTGCACTGTACTGAAAGAGATCGTCCAGTGCCCCCGCGACGACCAAAACACCACCGACCAGTAGTAACCCGATCAGATAAGGTGGAAAGGGGTGCACCGGATAGGCGAAAGGCAGAATAGTGCAAATAGACACCACCATTCCTGCATAGATCGCAATTCCACCCCATCGAGGTAGCGGTTCCTTGTGGATGCGCCGATCATCCCTCTTCGGGTCATCAATCGCGCCTTTCGCGAAGGCGAGTTTCCGGACGAGTGGAGTGAGCAACCAGCTCACCGCCAGCGCCACCAAAAAGCCTAAAAGCGGATAACGAAATCCGGCTAAGGGGCGGCTTCCCTGCTCCGCTTGAGCAAGTGAGAACCCAAAATTCATCGCACCGGCTCCAGCGCGTCGTCAGTGTATCGCCATACTTCTAGCTGAGATTCGCGGAAGAGCTCTAGGGAAAAGTCGTCGGGGTAGTCCCCTTCGTAAATCACCCGCGACACGCCCGCATTGATGATCATCTTCGCGCAAGAGTTGCAGGGCTGGCATGTCACGTACATCGTGGTGGCTTCGCAAGCGACCCCAATCTTCGCGGCCTGCAGCAGACAATTTTGCTCTGCATGAAGACTCCGAATGCAATGCCCCGCCTTCATGCAGCCGCCGGGCCAGTCGTTTTCGGGACCCCCGTCCGGACAGTGCGAAAGACCCTGCGGGGCTCCGTTATAGCCCGTTGCCACAATTCGTCGGTCTCGCACGATAACCGCCCCCACCTGTCGCCGTGGACAGGTTGCCCTGGTTTTTACCAGGTGCGCAATTTGCATAAAGTAGGCATCCCAACTGGGTCGGTCTTGCATCAGCAACTGCCGAGAATTATGCCGGTTTGACCCACTCTATCGCTGAGCGGCGGCGACACTCTCGATTCGGGTCCAGGAATCGATCGCATCTTGCCAAGCCGTTTTAGCCGCTCCCTCGGTGGTCGCCATCGCTTTTTTGGCTTCGGCCTGAAGCCATGCGCGCTTCTCGGGAAACTGCTCGTACGCCCGATTCATCACCGGAATTGCGATCGCTTGTACGACTTCATTGGAGCTTGCGAGCTGCTTTTGAATCCATGCCTGCACCGCCGGATCCATTGTCTTGCCTTCCTGCATCTTGGCAATCATGGACTGCCCTTCTTGCATTTGCTGGGCGCTATTTTGCAGTTTTCCGTCCGGATCCACCTTCGCCAAGAGTTGGCGCTGGGCCTCAGCCGCTGCTTCTGCCGCCTTCTTTGCCGCGGCGGCCTTGGCTTCCGCTACCTTTGCGTCCACCGCTCCCTGCGCCTGTGTGCGAATCGCATCCGCTCGCTGCTCGGCATCTGCGCAGCCAAAAAGCCCAGCGGCGACGAGCAAGGGTACGAGCAAGACAGACTTTTTCACGACCTTAGAAACGCTACTTTGGCTCAATTGGTTTCACGCGTCCGAAGTCCACCAAGATCGCGAGATCGCGAGTTTTCGCCTCGCCTTTCGCGAGAGGAGTCACCTTACTCGCCGCCTTGCCATTCATCTTGAAGGTCTCCACCACTCCTAAGGTCCGGTCAAACACCACCGTTCCGCTCGCGACCAGTTTGGTGGTCACCTCGTTCTCGGCGTCCGCTCGGTTAGTAACGACCTGCATCGCCGAATCCTCGAGCACGGTGTAGGTTTGCTCCACTTCCAGGCTCACCGTGGCAGACTTCTCATCAAGCGACTTCAGCCGGCACTTGTAAGTAACATCACTCCCGGCAAACATCTTGATGAATGACCACTCCGCGTCCACCGAAATTTGCCGCTCGGGAAACTCGATGGGCATGAACGTGATGTCAGGAAATCGCTTGATGTCGAGGCCCGGGAGCCTCACCGGCAACTGGGTGTCGGGGGCGTCGGTCTTCAGGATCTTGCCAAGAGGATTGTGCTCGATCGTAGTCTTGGGGAAATAGTCCTGAATGTTCTCTAGACTCAGGGGCAGAGTCGCGTCGTTAAAAATCAACTGCGCTTTCGTCAGTTCGCTCGTCGTGCGCATCCGCCCGTCAATCGGGGCAAGCCCCGTGACTCGAACCCCCAACCGAACGTCGGCTACGCCCTCGTTGCCACCAAGGATCGGGATGAGACCCTCAAATCGGACTCGCAAATTGTAGTCGAGCGGTTTATCCACCGGTATGGAGTACACCAGCGCGGCGAGCAAAAGGGTTTCTTGCATAGGTTCAGCATATCCTTACGCCGATGCGCGACGCCCGGTTCGCGACGCGCGTCTGTAAAGGGCGTGTCAAATCTTCCTCTCCCGCTCCCACCCGGCACCCTGCTGGAAGAACGTTTCGAGCTGGGCGCGGTTCTCGGCCAAGGTGGCTTCGGCATCACCTACCAAGCTTCTCAGATAAAAACCCGCGAGCCGGTGGTCATCAAGGAGCTCGCACCAGACGGTTCTCGGCGTGAGGGAACCCAGCTTCTTTTTCCAGCAATCGGTCCAGCGGCGATGCAAAGGCTGCGCGCGCAATTTGACCAGGAAGGGCGACTTCTCCAAAAACTGCGCATTCCGGGATTGGTCCACGGCACCGAAATTTTCCAGGAAAACGGCACGAGTTACCTTGTGATGCAGCAAATCGAGGGGGCGATTTCGCTGGAAAAGCTCGCGCGAAGCGAAGGGCGCATGGAAGTCTCCGCCGTTTTAGGGTTGGTCGAACAGGTCCTAACGATCCTAAGCGAGCTTCACGGGCGTGGCATTTTGCATCGTGATCTAAAGCCCTCAAACATGCTCCTTGACCCCGAGGGCCACGTTTGGCTCATTGATCTCGGCTCAGCCAGAGAGTGGGTGGCCGACCTCACTGTCCGCCATACGGTGCTCTACACGCCCGGCTTCGCGCCTCTGGAGCAATTGAGCGAGAATGCTCGGCGCGGACCCGGGACCGACCTCTACGGCCTCGCAGCGACCGCCTACTTTCTGCTCACCGGCTTGCCCCCAGCCACACCCGGCGAGGATCCGGTGCCGATTCGACAGCATCGCCCAGACGTGCCCGCCGCCGTGGCAGAGGCGCTGGAGCGAGCTTTGTCACTTCGACTCGAGGAGCGACCCGCCAGCGCGGGAGCAATGCGAGCCTCACTCGAAACGAGCGACGTGACGGCCGCCCACCTCACTTGGGAAGTGCTAGATGCTCAACTGGCCAAATTGCGAAGTCTCAACCCGGGCCGCTTTGAATGTCCCGGGTGCGGAGATGTTTTGCAGAAGTTAAAACCCGCCAAATCCGGGACCTGTATCGTGTGTCGCGAGGCCAGGATCGTGGCACGCGAGCTCGATGCACAGCTTTGTCCCTGCTGCGCCGTGGGCCTCCTGAGACCCATTGACAACGCCGAGCCACTCCACTTTTCGCCCAATGCCCCCACTTCTGCCCTCCGTGGCCCGAGTGGCATAGTGCTCCCTTGGCAGAGCAAGGTGTTTCACTGCACGGAATCCGGCGATGATTTCACCGAAACTCGAGATGGGGTGAAGCGAACCTCCGACGGTGAGATCAAGACATGGGCGGCCTGGCGCGAGGTCTCCGGACGCAGTTCGAAGGTTTGGCAATGTGACGGTTGCCAATCTCAGTTTGACGAGGAGGCAGATGGGCGCAGACGCCAAGTGACCCCCGTTCCGCTCCCGGGCGAATGGATGAGGCTCTTTCCTGAAGAATGGGCGCGGATCGCCAAGGGTCTGGACCCTGGCGCAGGCAACGCCATCTGCGAGAGATGCGCCGCGGAGTATTTCGCCGAGGGCCAACACTTGACGCTCCTCGACGCCCACCGCGATCCGTACGAGACCCTGTCCACCAATCAAGGCCGGTTGATCACCCTGGACCAAACAAGGTGGCTCGCCGTTGGAAAGTCAAGCGGCAACTCGGGACTTAGCTGCGCGGGTTGTCGCACCGAGTTTGACGATGGCGTGGATCAACTTTTGGTGCTGGTAGCGACCAGCACTGATGCGCTAGAACCCTGCGTGGGGCAAGGGGCAACGTTGGCTGATTGGCATCGGCTTGCTCACGGTCTGCCAAGGCACGGCAACGAACAAGAACTAGAAGAGGCGCTGGACCGTGCGATTCGCGACGCGTACGCAGCGGGAGAATTTGTTTCGGAGCCCTTCTGGAAATCGGTGGCGCATCTCGATGGGAGCAAGGGCAGCCTGACCTGCCATCAAGGCCACGTCGAGTGGGCGACCTTGCTCAAGAAGCGTCGCTTAGAACCTGTCGCGCTTATCGTGGAAAGCAACACGGAATTGAGCCTGCAGCTAGCCGAGACAACCCTAGAACTTGAGGTTCAACCGATGGTCATCTCGTTACCGCTCAAGAGTGGAAAGCGAGCGTTTCCCTTCGACGCCTACGATTTGGCTGAACGCTTTGCCCATGAGCATCCGTAGAGTCGCCTCGGCTCATGAATGAGCCGAGGCGATGCTAGAAAGTGAAAGGTTTACGCGCCGACTTCTTCAGCGGCAGCATCCACAGCGGCGGAAAGCGAAGAGCGCTTAGCTCGTTGCTCACCAACCCAGTCGGTGGTCTTCTCTTTCAGTTCTTTAGCTTTATTGCCGACTTCTTTCGCCTTGTTGGCAACGTCGTCTCGGAGCTCCTTGCCTTCTTTGGGGGCAAACAGCAAACCTGCCACGCTACCCACGATGGCGCCTAATCCAAACCCTGCAAGCATGTAAAGCAGCCCATTTCCGCCGCCAGTGTTATTTTCACTCATAGTCTTATCCTTTGTTCGCGTTGGCGCGATTGTTCCCTTGTACGACCGACGTCTCGTGGACGTTGCGATCACCTTCAAGAACGTTCACGCTGGCGAGGGATTTCGCATCTCCCTGCCGCTTCTTCCAGTATGCCGTAAAAAGTTTGAAACCTAACGCAACAAGTGTGCCCCACTGCGCATTCCCGCCTTTTTGCAAGATAAACGGGAGTATGTTAGCCGGTCCGGTTAGCACCGGCTCAGCGAATTCGCGCTGCAACGCGGAGATATCCGCTTGCTGTGATTCGACCTGCCGGCCGATTTGCTCAAGCTTTTCCGTAGCCCTTGCCACAGATCCGCTGAGAGTGTCTAAACTCTTCACCAACTGCACCAGCATGTACACGGCATAGCCGGATACCGCCAGTGCCAAAACCCCGATTACCAAACTTATTTCCTGCAAATTGTTCCTCCGGCAACCACGGTTTCTCCGCGATAGGCCACCGCAATCTGCCCAGGCGTTGCCGCACGGACGGGATCACGGAATACAAGTTTCGGATCAACGCCGCCGTACAGCTTTGCGGGCTGGGCGGGCATATTGTATCGAATCTTTGCCATCACGTTCAGCTCCTCTGACGCTGGCTGTGACCAGAAAACGTCTTCGATCGGGACTTCTTGACTACGCAATTCGTTAGATTCGCCAACAATCACCCGATTCTCCTTCGGTTCCAGCTTTAAAACGAACAGTGGAGTTCCGGTGGTGAGGCCCAATCCCTTGCGTTGACCAATCGTAAATCCAGCCACGCCGTCATGCTCTCCCATCCGCTTACCAGCGGAGTCCACCATCTCACCGCGCTCAAACATCTCGGGGCGCTCCTTTTTCAAAAATTCTGCGTAGCCGCCCGCCTCATTCACAAAGCAGATCTCTTGGCTGTCCGGCTTGTCGGCGACGGGCAAGCCAAAGTCGCGCGCCATTTGTCGCGTTGCTGCCTTGCCTGGGAGTTCGCCTAACGGGAACAGGACTTTGCTAAGCGCATCTTGCTCCAGCATATAGAGGACGTAGCTCTGATCCTTTCCACCCCGACTACGCATCAACCGATAGCGCTCCTGGCGCTTGTCGTAGCGAACCCGTGCGTAGTGGCCGGTCGCCAGTTTCTCGCATCCGAGTTCCGCCATGGACTCCAGGAGGGACTCGAACTTGACCTTTTTATTGCATTGCACGCAAGGATTAGGCGTGCGCCCTGCCGCGTATTCGTCGATGAAGTTCTTGATCACCGTCTCACGGAACCGCTCGCGGTAGTTCAAAACGTAGTGGGGGATATCGAGAATCCGAGCTACTCGGCGAGCGTCTTCAACCGCGCCCAGCGAGCAACATCCCGCGTGCCGTGGATCGGTCTGGCTCTCTTGCCAAATCTGCAACGTGACGCCGACCACATCGTGCCCACGCTTCTTCAGCATCGCGGCGACGACGGCGCTATCCACGCCACCCGACATCGCGACCAATATTGGCCCGGACTTTCGGATCAGTTGGTGCCTCCGGCGAGAATTTCCTTGTACGGGGTGGATTGAAAAATCACCGCTAACCGCTGCGAATCCACGACCACAGGGCTCTTCTTGTCAATGTAAACCACGAACGTGGGAGTTGTGTTGATGCCCGCTTCATCAAAGAGTTTTAACCCTTGGTCCAGTGCTTCAAACATTGGCGAAGACTCGGACTGATACGTTCTGCGCCATTCGTCGCCATTCAGCCCAAGGTCGTCCAATAGCTCCGCCAGGGCGATGTCGCTCCGAATCTTCTCGTTCGCCCCTTGGCTGAAGATTGCCTTAAGAAAGAGCCAGTACTTCCCTTTCTGCCGCGCATATTCTCCCGCCAATGAGGCAGCCAGGCTGTTCTCATGACCGGGAATATTGAACAAGGGAAGGCTTCGGTAGCTGACGCCCAGGTTGTTACCATAGGAACCTTTGATTTGGTCCACGATAGGTGCCATCGAGCGGCACGCAGAGCAATAAAAGTCGGCGATCTCCACCAATTGAATTCTTGCGTTTGGATTACCCGTGGTGTAGCTTGAGTCCGGCACCAATCTCTCGAAAACGAGCTGATCCGCCTTCGCATTCATCAAAGGATCGCCCTTTGGCCGATCGGCAAGCATGGCGTAGGAGATGCCTAAGGCCGCCACCAACGAGAACGGGACCAACGTGGCGTCGATCATCCCCGGTTCACCCTCGGGCCTAGAAGTGCGGCTCAGCAGCACATGCGAGATGAACGTCAGCGTCATGGTGATCGCCGAGCCAAAGCACCACTCGCACTTGAGCTGGATCACCACCAGCAGGGCGTAGACCAAATAGCAGGACATAAGGAAGCCAATTCCTGAGATGGCAAGTCCGGCCTTAGTAGCGAGGGGGGTTAATTTAGCGGGGCCTATCGCCCTGATCCCGGCAAGGATGAACAGAATAAGATAGCCAGCGAGCCCGAGATAAGCCACCGGGATGCCGAGCACTTTTGACTCGGAGCGGGCCCAGAGCGCGTCGCATGCGCTGCCCGCTCCGCATGGCATCAAAGTGGCCGTCATGTGGGCGTATGTGAGCGTCGCAGTGATAAAGAGCCCTACCGCTCCCAGCAGAATCAAAAATCGGTTAATGAGAACGAACGGCACGGGCTGATTATACGGTTTGAAGTCCCTCCGCCGCCAGATTAGGTTCAAAATCCTGGCTTGGGTACTCTTACCGCTCTTCATGAATTCCACTGGCCTCATCCAACTGACCGAACGTCCGAGTGAGAAACCTCAGCGCGGGACCTATTTCGTGCAGACATGGGGTTGCCAAATGAATGAGGAAGATAGCGAGCAAATCGCCCTCTACTTGGAGTCCATCGGCTTCACCCCCGCGGAGAGTGTCCGGACGGCGCAAGTCGTCCTCCTAAACACGTGTAGCGTCCGTCAGAAGCCGGAGGACAAGGCATTCAGTTTCATGGGCGAACTCGCTCTCGCAAAGCGCAATCGACCGGAGATGGTGATCGGCGTGGCGGGCTGTATGGCCCAGCTCCGCGCGGATGAGATTAAGCGCCGCGCTCCGCACGTGGACTTCGTGGTCGGCACCGCCCAAGTATCCAAAATTCCGGCACTTGTCGAAGAGGCGCTCCAAACCAGACGATTCCAAAAGCGAATGGAATTGCCCGAGCGCCGAGGGGCGATCGTGGAGAGCATCCCCCAGCGAGAGGTCGCGCAAGTCGGGAAGCTGAAGGCCTACGTTCCGATCCAATACGGGTGCGACAAGTTCTGCACGTTCTGCATCGTGCCCACAACGCGGGGCCGCGAGCGCAGCCGGCCCACTCAGGACATCGTGGAGGAAGTCACTCGCCTGGCCGAGCGCGGCACCCGCGAAATCACCCTGCTCGGCCAAACGGTGAACTCGTACGGCAAAAATCTCGCCGAGGGCAGAGTTTCGTTTGGAGAGCTACTGCGCATGCTGAACCAAGTCCCCGGCATTGAGCGCATCCGCTACACCTCGCCATACCCCCGCGATTTCAAGACAGATCTGATCGAGACGATTCGAGACTGCCCTCAGGTCATGGAGCATCTGCATATGCCACTTCAGAGCGGCAGCGACGAGACCCTGCGACGCATGAAGCGCATCTACACCACCGCAGAGTTCTCTAAGATCGTCGCGGAAGTGCGGGCGGCAATGCCCCAGGCCGCCATCACCACGGACATCATCGTCGGCTTCCCGGGCGAGACCGAGGATCAGTTCGAAGAAACTTACGAGTTCATGCGGGCTACCCGCTTTGACGGCGCATATATGTTCCACTACTCCATCCGCCCCGGCACACCAGCGGCAACGATGGAGCAGGTTCAGAAGCAAGTAAAGCTCGACCGCCTGCACCGCCTCATGGAGCTGCAAAACGGCATCTCTTGCGAGATTCATCAGGGACTCGTAGGCCAGACTTTCGAGGTGCTTGTGGACTCTAGTTCGTCACGCCATCCGGGTCAAATGCAAGGGCATTCTCGAGAGTTTCGATTGGTTCAGTTTCCGGGCGATTCCAGCCTGATTGGGCATACGGTTCAGGTTCGTGCGACCGCCGGGCATCAATGGGGACTATCTGGCGAGCGGGTACCCTTCTGACATGCCCCCTGTCGTTCGGATTGGAGACAACGCCCCCGACGTGTTCAACACGATCATCGAGATCCCCCGAGGGAGTACGAATAAGTACGAGTGGGATGCCGAATCGGGCTACTTCAAGCTCGATCGTGTGCTCTTCTCTCCCCTGTTTTATCCGTTTGATTACGGCTTCATCCCCCAGACTCACTACCTAGACGGTGACCCGATGGACGTGCTGGTGATGGTCTATCACCCAACATTCCCGGGCTGCATCGTGGAGGCACGCGCGATCGGCGTGCTCGAGATGCGTGATGAGAAGGGACCGGACGAAAAGCTCCTCTGCGTGGCCACCAAAGATCCCCGCTATGGCTACCGAAAGCACTACAACGAAATCAGCCCGCATACCCTCAAAGAAGTCATGCACTTCTTCCAAGTCTACAAAGACCTGGAAGAAAAGTCTGTCGATGTAGTGGGGTGGCACGGCCCCGAACTTGCGCTCGAATTGATCGAGAAGTACCGCACGGACAAAGTCGAAGGTAGTTCTTACGGTAACTGGTAGCCATGTGGCGTTGGCCCCTTGCTATCGGCTTGGCACTCCTACTGCTTTCCCCCGCTTTCGCGGGGAACGGAACGCTTGCCGGCGTCGTGGTTGGCGCGGCCAGCACGCTCATTTTGGTGGGAGCCGGCCTGAAGCTCTTTGAATCAGGCTGGTTCCGCCGCGACCCCTACGACCTGGGGAAGCTCCGCGAGGTGCATGATCGAGCGAGTTGGTCCGAGACCGATGTGCCCGAGGTTGACCCAGATGCCGAGATTCTCTGCCTCAATTGCGGTGACCCGTATGAGCCACGATTCCTTTCGTGCCCCCGCTGTGGTTGGCGACCAGGCGCTAGCCTCTAAAAGTTAGCGCTAAACGATCCCACCACAACGCCATTCTGCCCCGGGCGACTCACGCCCCGACAGAAAAATGGCTCGCGACCCTTCGTGACAACGCGGAAAACGCGCGATTGAACGTTGCTCGCTTGCCCCGTATTCGGTTCAAACAGTTTGTTAAACTCATCCAAATCGCGGAGGGCCACCCGACTGCGTATGTCGTCCAACTTCCATATCTGCTGACAATCCAGTTGGAAGAGTTCGTTGCAGTCGCCGTCTAGCTCAATCAATTCGGAATCGGGATGACAGATCCATCGACCCAGGCGAAGTCGCGGCTGTTGCTCTAAGCTCTGCATAACCACCTGATGGCCCTTCCCGAGCACAAATTTCCCATCCTCGAAGAATATCTCGCCAAACGTATGGCAGTGGATCATCCCCTCAGGCAGCAAATAGCGCTCCACGAACGAAACGTATGGCAGGTGCAACTCCGCTACCTGCTTCACTAATTCCAGCTTATTTTTAAGGTCATCCGGATGGACCAAGCGGTTGTACTCTTCGAAGGGGTGCCATTCTAACCCCGTGAGCCCGACCCGCTCACTAAGGGTTTTGCTGGCGCGAACTAACTCGTTCACGGCGTCAAATTCCCACCAAGAATCATCGAGATCAAGGGGTACGGATTCAGTTTGCGCCTGCGAACGAAGTTCCTCGCTCACCCACGCGGTCGCAAGGCCAGTGCGGCTACTTTCACCCGCTTTCATCCGTATGCGGTTCCAGTAAGTACGGAGGGTGTTTAAAGAGAGGCCAAGCTCCCTGGCGATTTCTTTATCGAGGAGGCCCTTTGATGCAAGACTAAGCACCTCCGCTTCTCGCGGAGACAACCGACTAAGGTCGTAATGCGTAGACGCCATCCCCCCGATTTTTGCCGGTTCTTCTCTCACCTAAAATTTCTCCTGCACCATTATCATAGTACAAGCTGGTGAGAATTATTCGTTTTTTTGTGGTGTTATTGCGATTCGGGGGCAACTCACCGCACTTTACCGAGGTCCAACGTTATCGCAGGCGCACTGGGCGAACTGCACCAGCATCTCAGCATGGGTGAGAATGAACTCCATGTCGAGCGGACGGTGTAGCACGGTATGCCGCACAAGCAGTTCAATCTGCTCTAGAACGAGCCGCTCTTCGCAGTTGGAGTTTTGGGCAGGAAGCTGTGTCATATCTACGCGAGAGAGATATCTCAGGCGCAATTATTCCGTACTCGGCCGTACTGAATATGTCCACGAAGTGTGTGTCACACGTGCGTGGGACACTTATGCTGTGGTTAGTTTCCACAAGATATGGGCATATATCCGGCTCATTTTGAACAAGTGCTCGATCTTCAATCGCTCGTCGGTTTGGTGGGCTTCACCGTCCCCTTGCCAACCCGTCCCAATCGCCACGCTATTCGGAATCGCCCTAGCGTACGTCCCGCCACCCATCACCCCCGGTCTGCGAGAGTCGCCGGTCTCCGCAAGATAGACCTCACAAACCGTCTTGACTAGTGGGTGCTCCAAGGGGAAGTAAAGCGGGGCACTATCGTGAAACTCATCAATGGAGAACGTACCTTCGAGCTCAGCCAGGAATGCCAAAGCGCGACGATGCAACTCTGCCCCTTTCCAAGTCACCGGATAGCGGATGTTAAAGTTCATGACCAGGGCGTCCGCATCCGTTTGAATGACACCTAGGTTGTTGGTGAGCTCAGAAATATCATCACGACCATCGATGCCCAGCCCGCTCCCGCCGATGTGCGTTGTCTCAAACAGATCCTCATAAGCCCGCTTCTGGTCCGCTGGCGCGATTTCCATGAGAAAGCGCAGAATCCTGATTGCCGCATTGTCACCACCGAAGGGCCAAGAACCGTGGGCCGCCTTACCCTTCGCGGTTAATCGTAGTGTCGTGCCGTCAAATTCAACTTCAAGGTTCTTATCCCAGCGCTTGGAAATCTTTTCGGCAATCTCCTCAGTGGCCTCGGGCGACACTTCCGCGATGCCCACCGCTGAGTCGATGACGATATTCGGTCGCTGACCTCCTTCCACGGATTTAAGGGTCAGTCCCCCGACAGGCATTTTCGCCCTCACCACCATATTGGCAATCCCTTTCTCGGCATGAATCAATGGCCAACCCGCGTCAGGGGCGATGCCGTAGGTGGGGATTTCTTCGGTTTGCACGTAGCGTTCAATGCACTTGAAGCCGGACTCCTCGTTGCACCCAAAGACGGTACGAATTCGCACCCCAAGCTCGGGAACAACCTCCATGATTGCTCTCGCGGCATAAAACGCTGCAATGGTCGGGCCCTTGTCGTCGGTCGCGCCACGCGAGTAAACGTAGCCGTTCTCTATGGTGGCGCTGAACGGATCGAACTTCCAGCCTGGGCCGACCGGGACGACGTCGAGGTGACCAAGAATAGCGATCATTCGTTCGCCCTTACCAAACTCGGCGAAGCCGCAAAAGCCTTCGATGTCCTTGGTCTCCATTCCCCAGCCCTCGCCCAGGCTGAGCATCATATCAAGGGCTTGGCGATTTTCGATACCAAATGGAGCGTTTTCGCTGGCCTCACCCTCAATGCTTGGGATGCGAAGCAGGGCTTGGTAATTTTCGAGTAGCTCAGTTTCGTGGGCGCGAAGCCACTCTTGGATCTTCGCGACGATAGGATCGGACATGGCTCAAGTCTACTTAACCCGGTCTATGCGCGGTTAACGCTGAGCAAGAAGTCGCAAAAGTAGATATCCTCACGCGCAATGCATGTCGCCGTTCTTGGAGCCGGAAGCTGGGGAACCGCCCTCGCAATACTCTTGGCGCGTAACGCCAACCACGTTTGGCTTCTCGGCCGCGACTTCGCCGAACTCGAAGACATGAGGTCGAGCCGGGAAAACAAGCACTACCTTCCCGGATTTTCAATCCCAGAAAACGTGGAGTTTGGTGAAGTCGGGGCTAACTTGGGCGCGATTGACTTTTGGGTCGTGGCGGTCCCCTCGCCGGGGGTGCGAGAGGCGGTCAAGACGATCCAGGGGCCAACTCCATTCATCGTTCTTGCCAGCAAAGGACTGGAACCCGGTACCGGCAAGCTCCTCTCGACGGTGGCGCAAGAGGAACACCCCGACGCTTTAGTGGGCGCGATAAGCGGACCAAATTTGGCGGTAGAAATTGCCCGCGGCATCCCGACGGCCGCACTCGCCGCGTGTGCGGATGAGGCGGCAGCAACCAAAGTCTGCGAAGCATTCCGCTCTACAACATTCAGGCCCTACTACACCGCCGACGTGATCGGAGTGGAGTTAGCCGGGGCGCTCAAAAACGTCATGGCGATCGGGGCGGGCATGAGCGATGGCCTCGGGTATGGAGACAACACAAAAGGAGCCCTCCTCGCCCGCGGATTGGGGGAGATGGCCCGTCTCGGCTTGGCCATGGGCGCGAAGCTGGACAGTTTTTTCGGTATTGCCGGAGTGGGCGATCTGTTTGCCACGGCAAGCTCAAAACTCTCACGAAACTACCGTGTTGGATTCGGCCTGGGCGAGGGGCGAGCCCTTGATGAAGTCTTAGCGGAGATTGGGCAAGTGGCGGAAGGGGTCGGCACCGCGGAGTGTGTGGCAGGATTGGCCCAAAAATACGGGGTTGACCTCCCGATCATGACCCTCATCAACTCGGTGCTTCAGGGTGAACTCAGCGCCAAGCGAGGCGTGGGGCTCCTGATGGAAAGAGAACCGAGGCGTGAGTCGCTGCAGCCCTGATTTCTTCGCACAAAAACGGGGGGCCAGTGCGTCCCTATTTCCGGAATGCCAAAACGCGAAACGCTCGCCGCCACCCCTTTCATCGCTGGAGTGGACGAGGCTGGGCGCGGACCGCTTGCGGGCCCGGTTGTCGCCGCGGCCGTCCTGCTTCCGGAACATTTTCAATTTGACCTCCTCGACGACAGCAAAAAGCTCACCCGAGAACAGCGCCAAACCGCAGAACTGGTTATTAAGGTGAGCGCTATCTTCACCGTCGTCGCGATCAGCCACGAAGACATCGACCGGCTCAATATTCTCAACGCCACGTTGACCGCGATGCAACTCGCATTGGAGCGGTTAAAAACCGCCCCAAAAGCCGCCTTGATTGACGGCAATCGCCTGCCACCGCTGGCTCCGGTCCCGTGCAGCGCAATTGTGAAGGGAGATGGAATCTACGCAAGCATCGCCGCCGCAAGTATCTTGGCCAAGGTTGAGCGAGATCGACTGATGACCGCCTACGCCGACCGGTACCCGCAGTACGGATTCGATCGCCACTTTGGCTACGCCACCCCCGATCACCTTGCCGCGCTGAAAACGCATGGCCCGTGCGAGATTCATCGCCGCAGTTTCGAACCCGTCCGTTCAATGGTCCTCCAGCCATGCCTCCTCCTCGCCGAATAGGTTCCGACTTTGAGGACAAAGCGGCGGACTACTTACTGAGCCTCGGTTGGACCGTGCTCGGACGCAGACTCAAAATGCCGCACGGCGAACTGGATATCGTCGCGATGGATGGCGAAGCTTTGGTCTTCGTGGAGGTTAAAAGCCGCGCCGACGGGTTCGCCGCCGACGCTGTCACGCCCAAGAAGCAGCAACACCTCGCTCAAGCGGCCATGGCGTTTTGTCAGAAATTTGGGTTATCGCCTGAGTCACCGATGAGGTTCGACGTGATCACCTTTCAGGGCGAGACAATGTCCCATCATCAAAGTGCCTTGCAGGATTTGGATTAGGCAGCGATCCTAAGGTCGTCGTCGCCGATCAAACCCCGACTTCTCAAGGAGTTCAGCATTGCGCCAGCGCAGATCGGACAAAACTGCACACCAGACCCATCGCGTAAGCGCTCTGCCGCCGCCATGAATGACATTCCCTTTCGATAAGGCCGGTCAGTGGTCATTGCGCTGAGCGCATCTGCCACAGCAATAAGTCGCCCCAAATATGGGATTTCCTCTCCTGATAGCCCATCCGGATAGCCGCTACCATCCATCCGTTCGTGGTGGTGGGAGATTCCGTCCAACATCGGTTCCATTCCGGGCCAAGACCTCGCGAGCGTAGCCCCGATCTGAGGATGCATCTTCAAAATCGCGTACTCGTCTTCTCGCAATGTTCCCGGGCGGCTCAGAATCGAGGCGGGAATTGCAATCTTCCCCAGGTCGTGCATCAATGCTGAGAGGGTCACGATTCTTGTCACCTCAGGGTCATCCCCCAGTTCTTCCGATATCCAAGTCGCAAATCGGCTCACGTCATGGGAGTGACGCCGGGTGTAAGAGTCAATCCGGTCGATGGCAGTGAGCATTATTTCGATCGTGTCAAAGGATTCGGGATCGAACTCGGCTTCGGTTTGCTCCGACGTCTCTCGCAAAATGGGACTTCGCGCATTTTTGGCCCGCGCGAGGTTTTGGTCGGCCAGGGCAAGCAGTTGGAATGGGTTCTTTGAGCTAGCTGGGTAAGAAGCGACTCCGAAATGAACCTCCAAAGGAATTGAGTCGAACATGCCGGCCACCTGGAACTCAAGCGCACGAATGCGCTTCAAAAGCTGCTCAGCGAGCTGAAAGGACGCGTCCAAATCACCGTGCCGGAGCAAGATCATGAATTCGTCGCCGTCCGTACGCCCAATTGCCCCACGATCTCCTGCGCATTCTTGCAACAGCTTCCCGATGGCCCGAAGCGCATCATCACCAACCGCATGCCCATGCGTGTCATTCAGGTTTCTGAAGTTCGCCACATCCATCAGCAAGACCCCAAGCGTGCTTCCCTCAGGCCCCAATTCAAAGAACTGCTGGAACTGATCGCTGATAGCCCGATGGTTGAGCAACCCGGTGAGGTAGTCATAGTCGTCCGAGCGAGTCGCGTACTCGTACAGCACCGTACGAGCGAGCGTCGCGGCCAGTTCAAGCCCCAGGCTCTCAAGGTGGGCTCTCGTGTCTGCGTCAAAGCCCTCTTGCATCCGGATGAAACCGAGCGAACCCAAAATTTGATCATCCGAGCGGAGCGGAACTCGTAGCAAGTGAATCGGCTCGACCGCGTCCCCATGGGTACGGTGCAGATCAAAATTTGAAACGATCGGGCTGTCGTCATCCAAGAAATCGCTTATGTCAAGCCGCTCCAAGTCTGAACGCCTCGCCCATCGCAACGCGCCACCTTTTAACGAAGGGGCCACTCCCGGTCGGATGTTTAGAACCACTGCATGAACATCGGAGGTTTTCAGGGCAAGATGAGGACCGGCGTCCAATACGTCTGCCAGGTCCACTAAACTGTGGATGGAACGGGCAAACGCTTGAGATCTTTCGATCCCAGCCTTGCACGTCCGCAGCTTTGTGCCGAGCATGGTTCGCTCCCGGACCGACTCCCGATGGGCATCAAACCGACACAACAGTTGCCAAAAAGTGGCCACGCACGCCAGGGCCGCAATGAGTGGTTGTGGGTTGAACCAAAGAAAGGTGATCAGCCCCAGCGTGCAAGCAAACGCAACCATACTTGACTCAATCGAACCACCTTGCGTGATGCCTCGAAACCCACGAGGTTGCTCGTTGGGGGAAGATGGACGGCATGAGTCGATCCACACGCACACCGCGCCGATCACGATAAGACTGGGCGCCCCTGGTAGCGCCACAGGATGAGTCCAGAACCCCGAGGGTATCAACGCGAAAGCCACCGCCAATCCGCCCAAAAGGCCGAAGAGGATAGCGATCTTTGCTATAGGGAGTGTGCCAGAACGTAATTGCACCGATGCCGAACCCGTGAAATTGCGCCGTGTTAGGAGCAAACCATCGGTTTTATTGTCGGCACGAGAGCGGAAATTTGTAGGCTAGTGAACGCTCGTGCCCTCAGGGGCCTCCGATTCGGGCGTAAGCAAGATTGCGGTTCCGTCCGGGCCGTCGGCGGCAAGGATCATGCCCTGACTCTCCAGCCCGGCCAATTTCCGCGGCTTCAAGTTCGTAACCACGATCACTTGACGACCGACCAAATCCGCTGGCTCATAGCTTTTGCGAATCCCGGCCAATATCTGCCGACGCTCTTCGCCGATGATCACCTGCAGCTTGACAAGCTTCTCGCTGTTCTCAACCGGCTCAGCTTCCAAAATCCTGGCAACTCGCAGGTTCACCTTCATGAAATCAGTGATGTCAATCTCTGCGGGCGCCGCAGGGGCAGCCTTTGCTTTTGGTGGTTCGGGAGCGGGAGTTTCGGCCATGGGTGTGTCCTTTTTAGGTTGTAGTCGGGGGAACATGGGCATCGGGTCGAGCAGTTTGCCGCCGAGATTAAGGCGGCTCACATCTCCGATTTGATCAAAATTTGTGGTGGCGTCTTCCGGCGAGTAACCCAGCTGCAGAAGCATCGCATTCGCAGTGTTCGGCATGATCGGGCGGATCAAACCTTCCACGCTTCGGAGCCCAAACAAGATTGAGGTGAGCACTCCTGGGAGTGCCGGATCGGCATTCTTGGCCAGTTCCCAGGGCTTATTGTCCGCGATGAATCGGTTCAGTCCCCGCACGATTTCCAAGGTGGCCTCCAATCCATCGTGGAACCGGTAGGTCTCCGCAGCAGCGAGAAACTTCTGTTTTTGCGACCGCACAAGATCAACGACGGTATCCATCGGTGGCACGTCAGGAATGTGCCCCTCCGTGAACTTGTGGACCATGGTGATGCTGCGGTTGAGCGCGTTACCGAGGTCATTGGCCAGGTCCGCGTTGTACAACTTCTCGATTTCGCTCATCGCAAAATTCGAGTCGTTGTCATACGGCAGCGACCGGATCAAACTGAATCGGGCGACATCTACCGCGATATCGTGTGCGCAACCCGCTTCCTCAAAGTGGCTGATCAAATCCGCCGGAGCCAAAACGTTGCCCTTCGACTTGCTCATCTTGGCGTCGTTAAACGTGAACCACCCGTGGGCGATGATGGTCTTGGGCAACGGCAAATCCGCCGCCATGAGCATCGCTGGCCACAATGTCGCGTGAAAACGGGTGAAGATCTCCTTCGCCATCCAGTGAACGTCAGCCGGCCACAGCGAATCCCACCCGTCGTTGGGCCAACCAGAAGCCGCGAGGTAATTGATCAGCGCATCGAACCAAACGTAGACCACTTTCGTGTCGTCACCCGGCACCGGGATGCCCCATCCCGGATTGTTGCGCGTGATACAGATGTCCCGAAGCCCTTGCTTTACAAAGCTGACGACCTCCGCCCGCCGCCCCTCGGGCATCCAAAACTCGGGATTCGCTTCGGCATGCGCCAAGAGCCGGTCGCCGAAGGCACTCAGCTTGAAGAAGTAGTTCTCCTCGCTCACTTTGCGGACTTCGTTTCCGTCTGGGCTCTTGCCATCCACGAGTTCCGACTCACGCACAAAGGACTCGGAGCTAACGTCGTACCAACCCTCGTATTTGTCGAGATAGACGTAGCCATTCTTTTGCAGGAGAGCGAAAAGGGCCTGGACCGTCTCGCGGTGTTGAGGACTCGTGGTTCGAAAGAAGATGTCGTAATTGATCTCAAGCTGATCTGCCGCGTCGCGGAAGGTCTGGCTGATCCGATCCACAAACGCTTGGGTGTCCTCGCCAGCCGCCTGGGCCGCTTCCAGCACCTTCAGTGCATTCTCGTCGGTCCCCGTGAGATAGGTGGCTTCCCCGCCCTGCATTTGGTGAAATCGCTTGGTGATGTCGGCCACGAGCATCGTCAGCGCGTGCCCCGCGTGGGGGACGCTGTTGACGTAGTAAATGGGCGTGGTGACGTAAAACGACTTCGGCATGAACCCGGAGTTTACTTCACGCGACCAGTTTCCTCTAAGTAGGCATCGGACACAATCCAACCTAGGATTGCCCCGCCGTACACCAAGTTGCCCCCCCAGAGGAAGGTCTGCAAGGGGTCGATGGCGCCTTGCGCCGCACTAGCCCCCGTCAAGACCAGCGTCACCAATCCCGCGCCCGTAACAAGCCGCGTGGCGCTCAGGTCGTTCGTTCGTGACCAACCAGCCACAAACCCATAACAAAGCACGGAGAGCCAAAAGTTGAAGGCCGCGATCACCCCGACGAGCACCCCCACCGGCATCGCCGTTGCCGCCCCCGGTGTGACTGTCGAACTGAAACGCTGCACCAACCCCACGAGGCTCAAAGCGACCCCAAGCACCACGCCACAAAGCCCCAGCATGGCGATCAGGCTCCAAGACCAAGTACTGATCATCGCCATCTCTGGGGCAACCGCCCGCTCCTTGGTCATGACCAGATACGCCGAGGCGATCATCACCACGAACGTCGCGACCAACATCACCCCGCTGTCATTACGCTCATCGGCTTGGATATGAGGAATCCGCCGCGAGCCCCGGCTAATCATCGAGCTCACCTCCTCATGCTTGCGTTGATACAAAAGATTGCGAGCGTCCATTTGGACGGCATGCGCGTACATCTCCAGCGCAAACACCAGTTCGCCGCGCATTTTGGCGATGTCGCCCATGACCGCGTAGGGGATAGCATGAGGCACCTGGGCGGCAATCATCCGTCGCGCAATCCGCTCCGCATCGCCCAATCTCCCCCTTGTCAGCAATCCCGTCAGCTTGACGATCTCTTCGGCAGTTGGCTTGGGGGCAACTTTGGGAACAACGGGCTCAGGATCCGGCTGTTTAGGGATAACGCGGGCTTTTGGCGCGGCGCGCATCCGTTGCGCCGTAGGAGGATTCGGCGGGCTCTGACGCGCCTTAGGCACGGCCTCCTGCCGATTCATCGCCTGCAGTCGATCATAGGATTCCCGGCGAATCGGGTCGATCAGGGCTTCGTAAGCCTGCGTCACCCGAAAAAATTGCTCCGACGTCTCCCCGCCCGCGTTCCGATCAGGATGCAGTTCGAACGCCAGTTTGCGATAAGCCGCCTTGATGTCTCGCGGTGACGCCGTTCCCGGAATGCCGAGGATTTCGTAGTGGCTGAGAGCGCTCATGGGCCGCCGGCGTTCTCAGCCTCCCGCATCGCCTCGGGGTACGCATTCACGATCGGTCCTGCCGCCGAGAGAATCATAAACCCGAAATAAACCATCACGCCCATGAGCACCAATACGCCGGTCGCCGTCGCCGTCTGCTTTGCTCGAACCGAAGCTTCCTGCTCGTAGTATTCGGCGAGCTTGCCCATCATCTGATCAATCTCGCCGGTCCGCTCGCCGGTCGACATCATCTGCAGCACCGTGGAGTCAAACACGTTGGTGACCGCCAATGATTCCGTGATCCCCTTACCTTGGCGCAAACTTTCAACCGCAGGCTGAATGGCCCGCTCAATCGCGAGATTCCCGGTGGCTTGGCTCGCCAAATCAAGACTCTCGGAAGGTGTCATGCCGCTTCGGTAAAGCGCGCCAAAGGCCCTTCCAAACTTCGCCATTGCGAATTGGCGAGTGGTCGCGCCAAACCACGGAAGTGAGGCCAGAAATCGTTCGTACCCGGCTCGAATCTCGGCGTTTCGCCCGCCATACCGGAAGAACAAGAACATCCCGATGAGGACAGGACCCAGAATGAACCACACTCTGGGCTCGTGAAGCGGGGAGTTGAAAATTTTGCGCCCCGCCATTTCGGACCCAATCCAGTTCGCGAGTAAGATAATCACAAACCCCGCCGCCGCCAACAGCTTGGGGTAGATCGTGGCCATCCGGTACTTATTGCGAAGCACATTTTCCGCTTCGAGATAGCCCGCAATCTCGGTAAGGGCTTGAACCACAAAGCCGCCTCGTTCGCCCGCCTTCAACAGGGCGCGGTAAAGCGGATTAAAAGTGTTCGAGTGACGGTCGAAAATGGGCGACAAGAATCCCCCTTTCTGCGTTTCCTCCCGCGCTTCGTCGCAAAACCGGATCAGCACCGGGTGGTGAGTCTGCTTTTGCAGATTCGCAAAACACTCGTGCGGATTGATGCCCGCGTTGAGCAGGATAGCAAGCTGACGTGTAAACACCGCCATCTGAGTAAGCGGCACAATCCCGTCTCCTGCGTGCACCACTTGCTGACCAAACGGCACGGCGGCAGGATCAACTTTCGGAGCAGTAGCCGGTGGAACAGCATTGAGGGGGTCGGTAGACTGGGCCGTTTGGAGCTTATGAACCTGCAAGCCCCGCTGTTGCAGTACCACGCCCACCGTCTGGAGGTCAGCGCCCATCACGGTGCCCTTCAAGGCCTGCCCCGCACCATCCACTGCCTCGTACTCAAAAATCGGCATTCGTTCCTTCCTCGTCATACTGACGATGGTCAGCGACCAATCGTTTGCCTACTCCAGCAGGCTGACCTGTTGCCCCTCGTATTCATTATCGGCGAATGCGGCAACCTTGCCTAGTCCAGGGATCAAGAGGTCGGGAGTGAGATCAACCAAGGGAGCCATCACGAATTTCCGCTCGGTCATCCGGGGGTGGGGGATGCGCAACGTCCGACCGTCACTAAAATTAAACTCGTACGCGAGCGACCCGTAAATCAACAGGTCCAAATCAATGCACCGAGGACCGAACCGCGTGCCATCAACCCGTCCCATTTCCTGCTCGATCCGCTTGAATGCGCTTAGCACCCCCCGCGGTGACAAAGCGGTCTCTAGCGTGGCTACGCCGTTGACGAAGTCCGGCTGGTCGCGCACGTACATCGGCGAAGAACTGTACAACGGGCTCAGGCGCACTTCGCTAAAACAAGACCGCAAGTGAGCGACCGCCTCGGCAATGTTGCGCAAGGGTTCCCCAATGTTCGAACCCAAGCCCACCACCACCGGAACCATGGGCCTGTTGTACCCGTCGTTTGACACCACGTCGCCGAACGGCGCATAATAGGGCTCACGTGGCGGGTGTAGCTCAGGGGTTAGAGCGCCTCTCTGTGGCAGAGGAAGCCGTGGGTTCGAGACCCATCATCCGCCCCAAATTAAAATCGAACGCCGACCAGATACGCTGGCCTTTTCGCATCGATCAGATAGAAGCCGTAGACCATCTCACGGTTCGAGTAAGTCACAAAAGGATGCTTCTGGTGACCATCAGCTTGGAGTCCTAGTCCGAAGCCATTCTCGAATCCAATCTTGAAGCCGCCAACCGCGTGCGCGTGGTTCTCGTTGGAACGAATGCCGATCCCCGCGAACACGTTCAGCCGGACCTTGCCGCTCGTCCAGTTCTTCTCTGCGGTGGCAGAGTAACCGGGGTTGCCGGTGCCTATTCCCTGAATGCCCACGCTCGCGAAGATCGCCGGGTACCTGTCTGTCTCTTTGACAAACCGGTAGCTCCCGAGGAAGCGGAACGCGTTCTGCTCCAAAAGGTGCGCGATCCCAACCCGCAGATCAGGTGTGGCGCTATACCAAATGAAGGTCTCCGCCGTCGTTTGGGTCGTCGGCGCGTACACCGTGTTGATCAGCCACTTACCCGAATCGGCCGAACTGGCCGCATATCCACCCGCCACTCACAGCGGGCAAAGGGCTTGGCCACTCTCCGGAGGTGTCTCTTGGCCCATCGCAACCATGGGGACGAATGCGGCGAGCGCGAAAAGCCCTTTCCTCACCTCCCTATTCCCACGCAGCGCGGTGAATCCTTCGACTTTAGCCATTGGCTTTAATCGTACTCTGAATGAGACGCGTCTGCTTGCAGCACCGTGCAAAGGCACCTAGCGATCCCCGCTCCCCATCCCCGATCCCGATACCCGTGCATCTCGGCCCACCAAAAAGCCCCTCGAGCAGCGGAGAATCAATGCTTCACTGGCCAGCGCTGACCTTCCTCTCCCTCGATGGGAGAGGCGCATGCCCACAAACTCGTAATCGCCTCCCAGCCGGTGAGGGTGAACCGCGCGGACCCATCGCGCCACGTACTACGGACTCCCGTTCCCCTAGCCCCCAGACACACAATCGAACCCCCATTCGCCAAACCCCAAAGGGGTGGCATAACTTAGCGAAGGACGGAGTCCTGGAAAGATGCCACCACCCAATCGAGTCCTGGAAGGACGGCGTAGCAAACCCTCGCGACACCAACCCACTTTGCAAAGAGTCTTCAGCATCCTCTGCCAAGCTTGCCGGTAATCTCCATCCCGTCGCGAACCTCGAGAGAAAAAAGTGGATCAATTTACCAAGCGCACGATCTGGTTCTTCATATTTGCAAGTGTGATTGTGGGATCGGTAGTCTCGTTGATCCTCCGTGCATATGCGGTTGAAACGTCGCAGGGTAGCCGGGTCACCAGGCCTCGCTGACCTTCATTCGCCCGGTTTTTGGTTAGCGCGTGTTGTGACCCCGCTCGCCTCATCCATCACGACGACCTTTATGCACACAACACGTCGGTTCATCAGCACAACCTGTCGGTATTCCGGCTGTACTACTTCTCCGTGCCCGTGAACCGGCGTACTTTGTCCGCAGAGCACCTCTCCGTGCCCGTGAACCGACGCACTTTGTCCATAGAGCACCTCTCCGTGCTGCTGAACCGGGTCTCCTAGTGCCTGAACCGGTCGGCTGTGCCCGTAAACCGGGTCACTTAGTGAATGAACTACCTCTCCGTGGCAAAATACCGACTCTCCTTGCGCCTGAACCAACTCTCCGTGGCAATGTTCGGCATTTCAACCTTGGAGCGCGAAGTTGCACTTCGCATTTATGGAACGCGAAGTTGCACTTCGCCGCCCGCCACCTGCTTGTATACCGCGGGAGCCCGAGTGCACTGAAACCAGCCAAGAACTTAAGCGGCCCGACCCTTGCACTTTCGCACAGAACGTCGACTACTGCACACCGACATTCATCCAGCCGGCAGGCGCACGTGCACTTTTTGCCAAGCCATCGAGTCCTGAACAATAGATGAGTGTCCCAATCCAACCGCCCCTGCCCAAGAAGAAAGTGTCCGTTTACGCCTGGATTTTGATCACGTGCGCGTTGCTCTACATTCTTTACCCCCTGTACTACAGCGCGAGACAGTCGGCGAAGGCAGTAACGACCGTTACGAACGCCAAGCGAATTGCACTCGCCCATCTGATGTACGCAGCGGATAACGACGATCGGCTGTGCCGGGCGGAAGACTGGGAACGCGCTCTGCTGCCGATGCTGAAGTACGAGGAAGTCTTCTGGGACCCCAGTTCAGAGCCGCCCAAGGTGTACGGCTTTGGTATGAACGACGGAGTAGCCGCCGCCAAATTAGAATGGGCCGACGCACCCCAATCGACGGTACTGCTCTTCAGTTCAAATCAACCCCGCCCATCCGCCCACGGTGGGGAGACCAGCGTTCGAGCGATTGACGGAAGGCCGCTCTTTGCATTCGTCGATGGCTCCATTAAGCGTCCCAAGGCGCCAACCAACTATGTTTGGAAGGTTTCCAAACCCGGGAGATAAGGCGAGTTCCCCTCTTGCGGCGACAGACGGAGGACTGTTCCTTCTGCTCACAAAGCGCGTTACTTGTCGATCTTCTCGATCAACTTGCCGAGCGCCTTATGAGCGGCGACGAGAGACTCCGAAGAGCCCACCTCTTCCTTTAACTCGAGTGATGCGATCTCCGTGAGTTGAATTCGAACCGTGGGCTGGCTCACCGCAGCAAGCTTGGTCTTGGCTCCGTACTCTGCCCGGTCTTCACGGACCTGCTGAACGCGGCCACGAGTCGCCGGGCGCTGAGCAAGCCAAACATCAACCACACCTTCAATACGGTCAAGCTTGCCCTCGGCGATCTCCTTAACGTCATCCCGAATCTGCTCAAGCTTCGACCCCTGATCCTGGAGAGCTCGAGCAGCGAGCAGGGTGAGCAGATGCTCATAGCCGTAGCGAGCGAATTTTGGTGAGCCGAGTGGAGATGGTACGACCCCCTGGGTGGTGTAGAACCGGAGGGTCCGTTTCGTAACCGGGGCTGCTCCACGCGGGTGCAGAAAACTGTTGGCGGCGGTAACTAGTGCGTCAACTGTGAAGGGGGGATGGGAGCGATGGTCCTTTAATTTCAGCGTCAAAAATCTTTCCTCGCAACATCAAGGTCGCGACAACGCGAACCCTTCTGATTGAATTAGTCCTTACTTTAGCAGGAATTTTCCTGCCACTGGTACGTGCTTTTGGTCCTATTTGTTCGCAACAATACGGCCATGTATGGATAAATTTCGCGAGCGAAGACCAAATATTCCTACTGACGCTCAATATTACGAAACGAGCCTATATCAGCCTAAAACCAACTCTTTGAAAAACTGTTATGACCAAATCAAAAACCCCCGGGCGATTGCCCGGGGGCTCTTTTCTCTCTGGTTAGAGTCGGGTTGGCAGGATTCTCAGCCGACGCTGGGGATCTTCCCCTACCGATTCGCTCGCGAACCGTTTGGACTCTACAAGCTGGTGCTGGACTCGTCGAATCCGCGCGCTTCGAGGTTGAAGCTCAACCGGCTTCCCCGACTGATTCACCTGATCAATCGCCCTGGTTGTCTCCTCCAAAGCCTCCGCCTCGATATCGCTATCGAACTTCGGATTGTTGAGCAACTCCTCCAGAGCAGCAAGAATTTGGGTGTAGGTGTTGGATTTCACCACCACGGTTGGCACCTGCTTACCCATTTCCTTCACCTTGCCTGGCTTATTCTGAATGGTGCTGCGGATCGCGATCACCGCATCGGCCTGGCTCAGATCATTGGTGATAAACGCAGCGGCTCGCTTGTCGCGAATCGCACGATCCAGCCTCGTTCTGGCGATGCCGTACGGGAAGATTCGCAGGAGCTTAGGCGGAGCCTTCGCATCCGCAGCCGGAGCGCGCTCAGGCTTCAAAACCTTAACCGCTGACGCCCTCTGCTTTCGAGAAAGCGACGGATACTCCACACTCTCCCCGTCTGCTCCGGCGTCTTCCACGAGTTCTTCCTGCACGACCTCGACCTTCCCGGCCCCCGTTCGCACCCGGATCTCGGGGCGCGGCGGAACGCCACGGAGGATCAGATCCACCGTCTTCATCACATCGCTGTGCACCGACAATCGGTCGAAGTCAAGCAACTCGATCACTACGTCGAACGTCGGAGGAGCCTTACGCTCAAGCACCGTTTTCTGAGTGCCGCGTCGTCGAGCTTCGTCGTCGCTGAGCGTGACTGCCTGGATGCCACCTACCAAATCGCAGAGCGTCGGGTTGAGCATCAAGTTCTCCAAAGTCTGACCGTGGGCGGTGCCAACCAACTGAACGCCTCGCTCGTTGATCGTGCGCGCCGCGGCGGATTCCGGCTCGGTGCCGATTTCATCAATCACGATGACTTCAGGCATGTGGTTCTCGACCGCCTCGATCATGACCGCGTGCTGCGAAAGCGGGTTCGAGACCTGCATTCGACGCGCGCTGCCGATGGCGGGATGCGGGACATCGCCGTCACCGGCGATTTCGTTGGAGGTGTCCACAATTACCACGCGGCGATTGACCTCGTCCGCTAGAACGCGAGCCACTTCGCGCAGCTTTGTGGTTTTACCAATGCCTGGCTTGCCAAGAAGCAAAATGGACTTGCCCGAACGAACGATGTCATCGATCAGATCGATAGTGCCTTCCATAGCACGGCCCACTCGGCATGTAAGACCGATGATCTTGCCTTGGCGATTCCGGATGCAACTGATGCGGTGCAACGTCCGCTCAATCCCTGCTCGATTATCGAGACTGAACTCCCCAACCGACTTCACGACGAAGTCAATATCGTGTTCGGTCACCACCGCGGTGTCGTAACGCTCGATATGATCTCGGTAGCGCACTTCTGCGGGTCGTCCGTAATCCAGCACAACCTCGATCACCGTTTCTAGCGCCCCAGCATGCTGGAGCTTTTCACGGATTACGGGGGGCAGGATATCGAGGAATTGAGGGATGCCGTCTGTGAAGATAGACATGTAGTCTTGGGGTTCTAGAGCCGCCATTTCATCGTTCAGGACGATGCGCCTCGGCGGGTTGTATGTAGTTTCTCGGCTTGAAGATTAAATCTCGTTCACATCCACGAGGGTCAGTTCTTTCGACTGCGTTTTACCCTGCGACCAGAAGGTCAACCGGACTTTATCCCCAGGGCGCTTGTTGGCCATGAACTTGACGAAGTCGAAACGCTCCTTGATCTCTACGTCATCCAGCTTCGTGATGACATCAAAGGCCCGTACCCCCGCCAACGCGGCTGGCGAACCGGCGGTGACCTGAGTAACGACTTCCCCACTCTCAGGCGGCATCACCCCGTATTGAATTCGGTAGCTCTCGCGGAACCGCGGATACTTGAGCGCATTGGGTTCTTGAATGATTTGGAAACCAAGCACACCGTAGCGAGCTCGCCCAAATTTGATGAGATCGGCGATGATCGGCATCGCCCGGTCGATTGGAATCGCGAAGCCAATGCCGATGGAGGTCCGGTCATTCCCGGACAGAATCGCGCTGTTGATCCCGACGACCTCGCCCTGAGCATTCGCCAAGGCTCCTCCAGAGTTGCCCGGATTGATCGCCGCGTCCGTCTGAATTGCGCCCAGCAATACGCCCTGACGGTTCGTCGCCAAGTCGCGGCCCAAACTGCTAACCACGCCTACACTCAGCGTGTGGTCCTGGCCCAATGGATTGCCCACCGCGATGACCCACTGCCCGACTTTCAGCTCTCGGTCACTGGTGAACGTGGCTGGGATAAGTCCCTTCGCTTCGATCTTGACGATCGCCAAATCAGCGATGCTGTCGGTCCCCTTCACGGTGCCGGTGAAACTGCGACCGTCCGATAAGTGCACCGTGATGCCAGTTGGGTTCTCGCCGACTACGTGCGCGTTTGTGATGATGTAGCCGTCTTCACTGTAAACAATGCCGCTTCCGGTATCCGCGGAGCGCAACGGCCCCCAAATGCCCTCACTGGTTGAGACCGTGTCGATGCTCACGACGGAAGGCAGGATGCGCTCCGCAGCCGCGGAGAAATCGGTGGGGACGGGAAGTGTCCCACGGGAAGCCAACGTCGCCGGCGTCCGGTCCACGACGCGGAATTGGGGAGAGCTCGGATTCACCCAGGTGTTGATTTGCAGGGCAATCACGCCGCCAACCAACGCCGCTAACCCCAAAACCAAGCTCTTCTTCATCGTCTATTCTTACCGATTCGCGGCGGCGAGCGTTCCCGATCTGCCTAAATTGGCAGTCCCGCGTCACGCAGCGACTCGAGAAGATCTCGAGTATCTGGCGCGCCGTTGTAAACCTTTTCAATTTCTCCGGCTGGATTAATAAGCACGTACGTTGGAAGCGCGACGATTTGGTAGAGCTTGGCAGTGGATTTATTTGGATCTAAGAGCACAGGCAACTGGACCAACCCCTCTTCTTTCAAGAAGACCTGTATCGTCGCGGCATCCTCCTCCGGGATCGTCCAAACCTGGAGCCCTTTGCCGCCGTACTTTTGGTGAATGGCGAGGGTCTTGGGGAGAGCTACCTTGCAAGGTACGCACCATGTCGCCCAGAAATCAAGCAACACAACCTGACCGCGCATATCGGACAGCTTTACCTTCTTGCCGTCGAGGCTGGTCATCTCAAAGTCCGGTGCCATCATTCCCTCGCTCAGAATTCCGGCGTCGTCGGGGTTGATTGGCTTCGTCTCGTCCTTCACTCGGAGTCCGGAAGGCGCCTTTGTACTGAAGGCGTCCGGCGCAAGTGGGGCGTTGATCTTGACATTCTCAAACTTCTCAGTGACGAGAATCGATCGCAAGCGGTCACTCGCAGGCAAACTCTCGGTCTCCTTCACAAACGGCTCGAACTGGCACTGAATTTGATCCACCAACCCGGTGGCGTTGTTGATCTTTAGCTCGGTGGTGCCAAATCTGCCGATCGCTTTGAAACGAACCGTCGTGAACTCCCCATCTGAATTAGGAACCAAAATGACCGGGTCCACCTTGTCAACTAACCGATGAATGTCCTTTCCGCCTCGGAACAACT
Source organism: Chthonomonas sp. (assembly GCA_031425375.1). GTDB lineage: Bacteria > Armatimonadota > Fimbriimonadia > Fimbriimonadales > Fimbriimonadaceae > JAFLBD01. Next base: position 169,214 of record JANPJF010000007.1, read on the forward strand.
GGAAAATTAGCGAACCCGCAAGTTGAGGGTCGCGGATGTTCTCGGCTTCGGCAGTGGCCACCGATTTTGAGGCCAGCGTTAGCTTCCCATTCGAGCCGGCGAATTCGAGCACATTCTTCCCGTCCGAAACCGAAGTGAATGTCATGGTGCCCGTCACCGCGACCACGCGGTGCTTGTTCGGCGACTCCACTAGGATCAGTCGTTCGCTCTCCGCTTTCTTAGCGGTATCCCCGTTAGTGATGAACTCCCAACGGACCGTGGATTGAAAGGTTTTGAGCTTGGCGTACTTATCCATGACCGCGACAAGGGCTTTTACCGCGTCGCCCTCCAGGGGAACGGGCGCCTTGATATCCGGCAACTCCACCGTCGCAGGTTGGCGAGCCGGTAGCGATCGTTGCGGCGCACATCCGACCGTAAGCAATGTGCAAAGCGCGACCATGTAAAAACTGAGTTTGTGTTTCATGACTCTATGCTTCAAATAAACCAGCGGCAAAGCTCTCTGGTTCGAAATCTCGAAGATCTTCCGCCTTCTCACCGACTCCGATGAGCTTAATGGGAACCTTAAACTGATCGTAAACGCCGATCAAGGCACCGCCGCGAGCGGTTCCGTCCAGTTTCGTCAGGATAAGTCCCGTCACTCCAGAGACGGCAATGAACTCTTCGGCTTGCCGAATTGCGTTTTGACCAGTGTTAGCGTCCAGCACCAGCAGGACCTCGTCGGCTGGTCGCCCAAGCGCCTTTTCCAGCACCTTCGTCACCTTGCCCAATTCGTTCATCAAATTCTCTTTGGAATGTTGCCTGCCTGCGGTGTCAGCCAGCACCACGTCGTGCCCTCGTGCTTTCGCGGCTTGAATGGCATCGAAAATGACCGATGCGCTATCGGATCCTGGCAAGCCACGCACGATGTCCGCTCCTGTCCGTTGCGCCCACGTCTCAAGTTGCTCAATGGCCGCCGCACGGAAGGTGTCCCCAGCGGCGAACATGACTTTCTTGCCCTGTCGGGTCAAGCGCAATCCCAGCTTCGCAATGCTGGTGGTTTTCCCGACTCCATTGACCCCAACGAAAAGATAGACCGTGGGGTTACTCGAGGAAATTTTCAGGTTTTCCGCTTCTCTTTGCCCAAATCTAGACGCGATAGCAAGCTTTAATCGCTCTTTCATGGCTTGCGGATCGGTGATCTTTTCGTCTCGAACCGCTTTCTTTAATTCTTCAAGTATATCCGCACAGACCTGCACACTCGTATCCGCTTCGAGCAGCGCTTCTTCAAGGTGGTCATACAGATCGTCGTCAATGACTCCTCTCCCAAGGAGGCGATCAAACGACTGCATCAACTTCTTGAACATTCTTCTGGCAAGTATGACAGCCTAGGTAAACTAGAGTTATGACCTTTAAATCGGGTGACCGAGTACGAGTGGTGAGTCGTGAAGTCACGGCCGACGACCGAAAATCGAACCGCTACTTTGAGCACATGGCGGGTCTGGTTGGGGTAATCGAAAGCGTGTACGGCGACGACGAAGTGGCCGTCAAGGTTGACCCCGAAGTCCTGACCAACCCGGCCAAAGCCGTTCACGCGGAAGCCACACAGCGCATGCGAGACCGATTCATCTCTCAAGTGTCCGAGGAAGCGCGCTCTCAGCTTACGAAGGAAGAGATCGAATTCCCGGCGAACTTCGTGATTCTGGCCCGAATGGTTGACCTCGAAGCAGCGGTCTAACGCTCAAAGCCGCTTCATGCCAAAATAGCGGGAAAGTTATGGCAGGCCATTCCAAATGGAAGAATATTCGCATCCGCAAGGGCAAGCAAGACGCCATCCGCGGCAAGCTCTTCACCAAACTTGGACGCGAAATCATCATCGCGGCAAAGGCGGGCGGCGGCGATCCCTCCATCAACTCTCGGCTCCGCGTGGCGATTGAGCGAGCCAAAGAAGAATCCCTTCCAAAAGAAAACATCGACCGAGCGATCAAGCGAGGCACTGGCGAAATCGAAGGTGAAGCTTTCGAAGAGCTGGTGTACGAGGGCTATGGCCCCGGCGGCTCGGCCCTGATGGTCGAGGTCTATACCGAAAACCGTAACCGCACCGTCGCTGAGCTCCGCCACGCGTTCAATAAGAACGGCGGGACCATGGGCGAAAACGGCTCCGTGGCATGGCAATTCAAATACGTCGGACAGGTCATCGTTCCCAAAGAGGGGCTTGACGAGGATGAAGTCACGCTCGCCGCGCTTGACGCAGGCGCCGAGGACGTCAGCTCCGAAGAAGACAATTTTGTAATCGAAACCAAAATTGAACTCCTGCACTCGACCAACGATGGGCTCTTCAAAGCAGGCATCGTCTCGAGTTCGGTCTCGCTGGCACGCATTCCAACCAACTTCGCTACTCCGACGCCCGACGACACCCGCAAGCTCATCTGCCTCATTGACGCCTTAGACGACCTTGACGACGTCAAAGAAACGTACGTGAACGTTGAGATTGCCGACGAGTTTTACGAGGAAGATTGACCCCTAAGGCTCGCGTTCCTTGGCTTACGATCGCCATCCTTTTCGCGAATTTGGCGCTGGCCTTCGTGGTGACGCTAGGCGGGGGCGGGCTGGCAGAGCAATACGGATTTCGCGCGGACAATCCAAATTTCGTACATGCCTTGATCGGGCTGTTCCTTCACTGGAATCTGTTCCACCTGCTCGGCAACATGCTCTTCTTGGCCGCCGCTGGCTCCGCGGTTGAGCAGGCGGTCGGTAGCCTCAAGTTCGCCGCCGTGTATCTGCTCGGCGGAATCGTAGGAGTGGTTCTTCACTGGGCGGTGTACCGCCAGGCCACCGATGCGGCTCCCTTGATTGGGGCGAGTGGCTGCATCGCCTCGTGCGTTGGCTTCGCCGCAGTGCGCTACGGCCGCACGAAGGTTGAGCTCCACAAGTCGTGGGGCGTTCCCGTTTGGGTCATCGCGATGCTTTGGCTGGCCTTGCAAATCACGGGGATGTTCGTTCGGCTCGGCGATGCTCATGGGGGCACCGCGTTCGCCACGCACATCGGGGGCCTGGGCTTTGGCATCCTCATGAGCCTCCTGATGAGAGCCCCACAGTCTGGCGATCTCGAGTTAGCGCGACAGCAACTCACGCGGGTCTCTGCGCAAGGACCACAAGCCGCTTTTCTCGCCGCCCAGCAGATTCTTCAGCTCCGCCCGGATGACACTGCGGCTATCAAAGCAGCCGCAGAGGCGGCCCAGACTCTGGGTGATACCGCCACCGAAATTCCCCTCCGGCTCAAGCTCGTCTCCAGCGATCTTGGAGCCAGTGTTCAACGGCTAGTTGAACTCAAAGCACTTTCGCAACTCAGCGTGCTCGATCGAATGAAACTCGCCAGTCAAGCGGACGAAAGCACAAAACTCATCTTGCTCAAAAGCGTCGCCGCAGAATCCGCCAGCGACGAGCGACCGAACGCACTACTCGAACTGGGCTCATTAGAACCAAGCGGAGGCTGGCTCGGCACTTTGCTGAGGGAATACCCGATGCACCCCGCTACTCAAGTCGGGCGAAATAGAGGGCTCATCAAGTGAGCAAGTTTCGAACGTGGAAGCGAAAGCAATTCCCCAGGATCGCACCGCTTATCCACGTCATCGTCCGGCTTATTGGCAATACTCTTAAGCTCGAGACGGAAGGCTGGGAACGGTACCGAGACCACGATGGGGCGATCATCTTCTGCGCCTGGCACGGGCGGTCTTTCTTCGGCACATTAGTCTTCCGCGACCTGGGCTACTGGGTGATCATAAGCCAAAGCCGAGACGGCGAGCTTCAAAATACAATCTTCAAGAAGTTTGGGTTCAAATCGATTCGCGGCAGCACCGGCCGAGACGGTGCGAGGGTGGCGATCGAAGGCATTCGCACACTCCGAACTGGTGCCAAGATGGCTCTTGCGCCGGACGGCCCACGAGGTCCGTCGGGCGAGGTCCAGGACGGAATCTTGCTCATGGCGCAAAAAAGTGGAGCGCTCATCGTTCCGATGGGGATGAGCGCGAATCGGCGCTGGATCGCCAAGAGTTGGGACAAATTCGTGCTCCCCAAACCGTTTTCCAGGGCGATTGTGATCTTCGCTGAGGCCATCCGCGTCCCCAACAAGACCTCGCCTGACCAATTTGCTGACCTACGAAAACAGCTCAAGGACAGCTTAGACGGTGCCGAAGCCCTCGCCGAACTGCGAATGGGGCACCCGTGATCGACACCCATTGTCACCTCAACGACTTCGCCGCATTTCCCGATGCCGCCGCTGCCGTCCAAGAAGCGCTCAATACCGGGGTAGACCGCCTCACCGTCGTCGGCATTGATGAAGAGTGGAGCGCCCGCGCGGTGAGCTTGGCGGAGCAGTTCGCCAGAGTGTATGCGACCGTCGGGCACCACCCCAACAGTGCCGCCGACTTCACACCGGAGTCACTGGCTCGGTACCGCGAGTGGCTGGGCCATCCCAAAGTCGTAGCTCTAGGTGAGATTGGGTTGGATTACCACTGGAATTATGCTTCCCGAGATCAGCAGTTTCATGCCTTAACCTCCCAAATGGATCTCGCAGAAGAACTCCAAGTCCCCGTGGTCTTCCACTGCCGCGAGGCGTACCCCGATCTGCTGGACTTCCTCGAAGCACGCCCGCCGGGGCGATATCTTTTTCACTGTTTCGCGGGAGATGAGCGAGACTCGGAACGTGCTCTAGCCCTTGGGGCGATGATTGGGGTGGATGGCCCACTTACCTACAAGAAAGCCGATGCCCTTCGCAATCTCATCAGCTCAGTCCCATCCGATCGGCTTCTGATCGAAACCGATGCTCCCTGGCTCACACCCGAGCCGTTCCGTGGCAAGCCCAACCACCCCAAGCTACTTCCGCTGATTCTGGCGCGGCTCGCGGAGGTTCGCGGCGAGTCGGTAGAGAGCATGGAATCCATCACCACCGCTAATGCCGAGCGCTTCTTTGGACTCTCCGGCTAGTCTGCGGCGTCTATTCCTGAGTGGACTGGGTTAAACTGATGCCTATGGTATGGACTTCTCGATTTTTGGCCGCATTGCTGTGCGTTTTAGCGCTCGTGCTGGTCGGATGTGCCGGCGAGGGCACCAATACCCCGACACCGGGGTCTTCAATCCGAGTGAGCCTAAGCGCGACTTCAGTAAACCTGAGCCCTTCAAGCAATCATACATTTAGCGCAACTGTGACCGGGACAAACAACACTACCGTGTCTTGGAGCGTAGTGGGCGGCGCATCGAATGGCGCAATCACCCAGGACGGCGTCTATAGCGCCCCCTCGGAGCCAGGCACCTATACCGTGGTCGCGACCAGCCAAGCAGACCCTGGCATCTCTCAGCGTGCGACAGTTCAAGTCCAAACCGGCATCAATCTCACCATCACGCCGCAAAACCAGCAACTCAAGCTCGGCGACATTCAGCAGTTCAGCGCGGTGGTAACCGGCAATGCGAATGAGGGTGTGACTTGGCTCGTGCAAGGCTCCGGCGCTGGCGGCACGATCAGTCCGACCGGACTTTACACCGCTCCCCTCACGGCGGGCACCTACACCGTTTCGGCCCGATCCAACGCGGATGCGACGGAGGAGGTCAGCACCCAAGTCACGGTTGTCGCAGGCACTGAAGTTCGGCTAGACAGCCCCACAACTCTCATCACCAACGTTCCCGGCAGTACCGTTCAGTTCACGGCGCGCGTCGTGGGCAACACAAATCAGAATTTGACGTGGTCGGTGGCTGAGGGCGCCAGCGGCGGCACCATAACTCCTGAAGGCAAGTGGACGGCTCCGGCAACCCCCGGAACGTACACTGTGGTCGCGACTAGCGTCGCCGACCCTACCAAAACCGCAACCCGCACCGTGAAGGTCGTCGCCAATGCGAAGGCCGTCATCGTGATCGCGGGACGCGGCGATGTAACGCTTTCGTTGAACTCCACCGCGGCCCCCAATACGGTGGCGAATTTCGTGAGCCTCGCCAACGCGGGCTTCTACAACGGCATCAAGTTCCACCGAATCGAGCCCTCGTTGATTCAAGGCGGCGACCCGCTCACCCGAACGCTCGCCATTGACGACATCCAAATCGGCACCGGCGGCCCTGGCTACACGATCCCGTTTGAAAACACCGGCATCCTTCACGTCCGCGGCGTGATCTCGATGGCCCGTGGCGCGTCGCTAGATAGCGCAGGCAGCCAGTTCTTCATCGTCAAGACGGATACGCCGATGTGGGACGGACAGTACGCCTCGTTTGGCACGGTGGATACCGGCATGACGGTGGTGGACAGCGTGGTGATCAGTGACCTCATCACGAGCATCACGATCCAAGAGTAAGGGGAGAGGCGCAGGGAGCATCCCTGCTCCGACGTCCGTTTCCAACGGTCCCTGTTGACCGCGCCAGTCCCTATTATGGACGATTGGCGCGGTTTTGGGTTATCTCGGGACCGATGGACCTACTGGGTTTGCGTCATTTTACGATCCGTTGCCCTGGCGAAAGACAAAGCGCGGATAAAGCCGCGCAGTCCCAAAAGGGAAATTCCCGAGGTGATCTTTAGAGCGCGCTCGCGCACTCTAAAGATCACCTCGGAATCGCCTGGGCATTAACCAAATCCTGAAGGACCTCATCTACCGTGATGCCCTGAGTATCAACATCGGCGCGGAGCATGACGCGGTGGCGGAGGACCGGGAGGGTGAACTCTTTGATGTCATCTGGGATCAGGAAGTCGCGGCCGCGGAGGGCGGCGGCGGCTTTTCCGCAGGCGATGAGGGCGAGGCCGGCCCGGGGGGAGGCGCCGATTTGGATTTCGTGATAATCCCGCGTGGAGGAGACCAGCGCGTAGACGTAATCGAAAATCTTGGGCTCGATGGTCACCGCGTCGGCCTGGGCGCGGAGGGCGGCGAGGCCCGCAGCATCCACCACCGGCGTGATGCCCGCCTTCTCAAGCTGCTGGGAGCGGAAGCCCGCGTGGAAGCGACGTAGCACTTCCAATTCCGCATCTTTGGGCGGATAAGGAACGAGGACTTTCATCAAGAATCGGTCCTGCTGAGCCTCGGGGAGGGGGTAGGTGCCCTCATATTCGATCGGGTTTTGGGTGGCGAATACCAAGAACGGGTCGGGCAGCATGTGCCGCTCGCCGTCAATGGTGGATTGCCGCTCTTCCATCGCTTCGAGCAGCGCGGATTGGGTCTTGGGGGGCGTGCGGTTGATTTCGTCGGCGAGCAGAATGTTCGTAAAGATCGGGCCCTTGCGGAGCTTGAAGTCCGTCGTCTTCGGGTCAAAAACGTTGGTGCCGATCACGTCGCTCGGCATGAGGTCCGGGGTGAACTGGATGCGCGTGAACTGCAGATTGAGCGCCTGCGCGATGCTGCGCACCAAAAGAGTTTTCGCGACGCCGGGCACGCCTTCGAGCAAGATGTGACCATTGGCGAGGATGGCGACCAAAACCTGGTCCACCAACGCGGACTGCCCCACGACCGCTTTCCCGACTTGCTCGCGCAATTGTTGCGCCGTATCGAACACCGTAGCCATCAGCGAATATGCTACTTGAAACGGCACCCTTGTCGTGCGGGTACAAGTAAGAAGCCCGTGCTCGAAGTCTCCCATTTGGTCAAAGAATATAAATCCGTGCGTGCGGTGAATGACCTGTCGTTCACCATCCCGCCGGGCGAGATCGTGGGCATCATCGGACCCAACGGAGCCGGAAAGACCACGGCGATGCGCTGCATCGCGGGGATTTTGCGACCAACCAGCGGGCAGATTCGCATCAACGGCCACGACTTGCAATCCCACCAAGCCCTCGCGAAGAGCGGCCTCGCCTTCGTGCCCGAGGTCCCTTCGCTCTACGAATTGCTGACGGTGGACGAGCACCTGCGATTTGTAGCCATGTGTTACGGCACGCTGGATGTTTACGAGTCGCAAGGCGACGCCTTGCTGGAGAAGTACCACCTCACCGAGAAGCGAAATGAACTGATCGCGACCTTGAGCAAAGGCATGCGGCAGAAGTTCAGCGTGGCCTGCGCGATGGTTCACCGCGCGAACGTACTGCTCTTCGACGAACCGCTGATCGGAATCGACCCGGCTGGGGTGGCAGAGATCAAGGCGGATTTGGCCCATGCTCGCGATTCCGGCAGCTCGATCATGATCTCGACTCACCTGCTGGATACGGCGGAGCGCCTCTGCGATCGCATCTTCATCGTGGCTCGGGGGCAATTGCTCTTTGAGGGCACACTCGCCGACCTGCGAGCGCGCTCGAATCGTTCTGAAGCGACACTGGAGCAACTGTTCCTCGACATCACCGGAGAAACCGCCGTTGCACCCCCTCCTCTACCTGTGGTTTAGGCAGACGCTGAACAGCCTGCGGAGGGCCCTGACCTCGCCGCGCAGGTTGATCGGGATCTTATTCCTGGTCGGCTACTACATGTTGGCGTTTCGGCCTTTTCAGACTCAAGGCTTTTCATCGCGTGGGTTGACGACGCCGTTTTTGCACCTGCCTGCGACGGCGGTACTGCAGACGTTTGCGTTTGGCCTGTTTCTGGCAATGACGGTCTTGTTCCTCCTGGGGCTCACCAGCTATCGCGGCGGTCACAAACCGGCTGACATCGACGTGCTCTTCCCCACCCCGCTGTCGCCGAAGGTGGTTTTGGCCTTCCGGATGTTCCGCGATTCGCTCATCAATTTGATGCTGCCATTCGTGTTGATGTTGTTCTCCTGGCGACCCGCATCGGGAGCGTGGACGACGTTCGTTCGCGACGCCGACCCGAACGCAGCATCGATGGCATTGAAGCTGGGTTCCATAAGCTACTTCTTGATGGCGGCGGGTTGGGTGGCTTTGGGCTACGCCCTGAGCCTCTACTGCAACCGCCCAGGCCGAAAGTACGACCGGATTCGCGCATTCTTGGGATGGGGACTGGGCGCGTTTGCGCTGGGGACGGTGGGCATTATCGCCTGGCTGCTGCAGCAGAACTTAGAAGCCGAGAATATCCTGGCGACCTTCAACAACCCCATCTTGCGGACCGTATTTTTCTTGCCGAACGCGGCGGCGGACTTCTCCTTGGCCCCCCTAACTGGCGACTGGGGACGCGGATTGGGCGGCCTCGCAGTGCTGCTCGGGTTTCTCGCTCTGTGCGTGATCCAGAGCTTGCGGCAGGCGGAGTGGCTGTACGAAATCGCCGCGCAACGAGTCAGCGCGACCGTCCAGACCACGAGCTTCGCCAAGAAAGGCGATTCCATCGGCCTCATGGCGCACTACGCGCGCTCTGGCAAGCTCCGCGTCCGCAAGTTGCCGTGGATAAACAGACTGCGCGTCCGAGGGGCTTGGGCGCTGGTCTGGAAAGACGTGCTCATCAACACGCGCGGCTTCACCGTGATGTTCTTGCTCTTCCCCGTCTTGGGCATGGCGATGATCGCGCTCATCACATTCTCGATGAGCCCAGATAAGCGCGGTTCGAACACGGACGGGTTCCTCATCACTTTCATGATTGGAATGATGACCCTGGCAAGCGCCAGCACATCAGCCCAATCAGGCTACGTGGACATGCTCATGCGGGTCGACACACTGAAGCCTCTTCCCTACAGTCCGGGCCGGACTATGATGTTTGAGGTGGTGGGCAAATCCGTTACCGGGGTCGCCACTGCCCTCCTGATGGGCTTGGTCGCCCTGATCATGAGCCCAGCTGTCTGGGCGTTCACGGTAGGCGGGATGTTGTTGGGGATGAGCGGAGCCGTGCTGATCTCGGCATGCATCGGACTCACGACCGTCCTTTTCCCCGATGTAGACGACCCCAGTCAGCGGAGCTTTCGAGGCATCGTGCAACTCCTCGTTCTGGCGATCTTCGCGCTGCCTCCGCTCGGATTGTATGTCGGGCTAGTCGCTGGCTTAAAGTGGTCCCCAGCTCTGGCCGGTTTGCCCAGCGCCGGGCTCAGCATCGCACTCGCCTGGGTGGCTTCCATCTTCGCCGGACAACTGTTCGCTAGCTTTAATCCGAGCGAGTGAACGCAGACTGGTAAAATTCAGGGGTCTAGGGGCTCGGGGAACCGACCCGGGAGTGCGGGTGTTCTAACCCGTTGACAACGATTAGTATGCGATTCAGCCGCGGAGCCCGAAATTTCTCTATCGGATTCGTCGCCTTGGTGGGCGGCGGGTTTGCGGCGTGGCAGGGCTTTGCAGCGATGCAGCTTAACGGCTTCGTCATGCGTCAACTGCCGGTGACCCGTGTGAATCTGATCGCGGTAGATCCAGCGGCAGGCTATCGCATTATCGTGGCGAACCAGATCGCGCAGGTGGTGGAAACGCGCCCGGGCGAGGATATGCAAGCCGGAACTTCCGACGAAGACATCCAGGAATCCGACGTTTCCGATGGGGAGCGACGGCGGCTCCCCGTCAAGGACCTGCTCGGCGCCATGCAGGGCGACCTCGACGCACTCTCCAGTTTTGTGATGATCCTGAACCAGATGGACGCGAACGAACTCCCGCCGGATCCGGTGGTCTGGACGATGGAGAATCTGGAGAAGGCCCTGACTGGAGATGCAACTCTCAAGACAAAGCTCCAGCAAGATCTAAATCTTCAATTGGACGGCACCCCCCTCGAAGAGCTACGACCCGATGCGCTAGAGATCGGGATCGTGATCGACTTCCCGGTCCCCATCACGGTAAGTGTCGGACCTGAAAAGAGGACTCTGGTTGCACGAGTCAAAACCGGCTACATCCCTCAATTTTCCCGAGACGTGACCGGACGTATCCAGGAACGTTCCGAAATTACCGATGATCTTGTTCAGGCCACGTACATGGACGAGGCGAGTAAAGTGATGAACGGGACCAAACCAAAAGAGGATGTTGCGAAATCCATTCGTGGGCGCTACTCTTCGTCAGTGGTCAAAGGGCTTGCCTCGGCCCCTGAAAAGGTTTTGAACGCGACCAGCGTGATCCTAAATGGTGATCAGATGACCAAAGCGAGCACCAGTGTCGAGGACTCGCAGAGCGGTGCCCGCCATTCCAATTTGCACTTGTCGTTGAACGATGAGGGCATGAAGCGTCTGTGGAAGTACAGCCGGGATAACCGCGGCTTTCAGGTTTTGCTCACCGTCGACGGCATCCCAATGGCCGCGCCACGATTTCGAAACGAATTGATCACTCACGAAGTGACGATCAACCAATTGGCGGACGCTCGCATCGCTCAGGATGCAGCCGACGCCGTTAACCAATCTCAACCCAAAGGAACCAATACACAGTGAAAGTGATCATCCAAGGAAGTTTTTTGCTTGCCGCCATTCTGGTCGCGTCAGGCTGCAATCAGGGTCAGGCCAGCGGCTACACCCCCGAGGTCGTAAAAGTTGTCACGAGGGCCGACGTCGCGCCGGGTAAGGAGCGCGCCCTGTTCCCGATGGTTCGGGGCAACCAATGGGTTTATGATGTTGACATTACGATCGTCCAAGCTTCAGGGCGACAAAACCGCAAGGAAGAACTTACCTTCCGATGCACCAACGTTTACACACGAGGAAAGAAGACTTATGCCACCTTGGAGGCCGTGATGAATGGCCAGGTGAACGAACGCCAACAGTGGGTTTTCGAGGATGGAGTGGGCCTATTCCAAGAATCGGTTGGCGATCCCGCGAAGCCATTCATTCCGCCACAGCCCGCACTCCGCTTCCCGATTAAGAAGGACAATGTCTTCCGCTGGGAAGGCACCGGATGGGTACCGGAAGGCCGCGTGACCAAGAGCAAGTCGGAATCGAAGATCCTTGGGCCGGAGGAGATTGACACCGGTGTCGGGCGCATGGAAGCCGTGACGGTGCAGAACATTAGCCGATGGGAAAATGGCGTTGCGGTTCAAACCACCTGGTGGGCACCCGGCGTCGGCATCGCACGCTACCGCCAAGAGGTCAAAGTCTTGCAAAAAACAAAGGAGGGCCTGCAGGAAGCGGTCGCAATTTCCGTCATGCGCCTAAAGAGTCAGAGCCTCCGCGGTACAGAATAGAGCATGCGTTCTATCGCCGCTCTATTCGCCGTTGTCTTCTTGATCGGTTGCCAGTCGGCACCGGTGTCTGCGCCCGATTCTGAGAATCCTAAGCAAACCGTCGTCACTCCCGAGGTTCCGGTAGAAGAAGCATCGACTATTCCCGACGCACTGAAGCACGACGGGTATTCCTACGCGGGTCTCAGCAATCCCGGCAAGCAAGACTATGTCGTGAAGATCACGGGGCAACCGGACGCAGAGAGTGCCTCCACCGTCACTTTCAAAGTGATGAAGGATGGGGGAGCCTATTTCGACCGCACTCGCGATGGTGCATTGGCACCGGTCGGTTCTGACGTTGTGCGCGTGGACGAGAAAGGGGTGACCGTGGTGAGCGTATCCATCGGGACGCTGTCAGCGCCCGCGCTTGAGCTTCCGGCCAAGATGGACGTTGGAGTTACCTGGAAGTCCGATTCAACGATCAAGACTGCTGATGGCAATATCAGTTCAACCGGAACCTACAAGGTGGTCGGAGATGCGAAGGTTAAGGTCGGAGAGACGGAAATGCTAGCACGAAAAGTGACGTTTACCGGCAAAAACTCTTCGGTCAAGGGACAAGGGGCGGTCAGCGGCACGTATTGGTTCGTGAAGGACAAAGGCGCGGTGAAGACCGAAATGACTCAAACCGTTCCTGGGCAAGCGGCCCAGACTTTCGTTCTTGAACTCAAGTAGATTTGCATGATCGCATCTAGCCCGTCCGCAACGAGGGTGGCTCGTTTAGCTCTTTTTGGTGTCTCGCTAGCCCTTTTAGTAGGGCTGGCTGGATGTCATCGCGGTCAATCGGGTGGGACTGTTGCGAGCTACCGCCCCGACACTTTGCCCTATAAAGATGGCGTATTGGTGGTCGCGGGGAGCCGATTGCGGATCAATATGTCGGAGGAGCGAAAGCCGTCCGAAGTCGTCTTTTTTCTGAAGTCCGAGCATGGCGTGACGTTCGAGCACGAAGCCTACAAGTTTGATTCTGAGCGTTTCAGTCTGTGGCAAGCGGGCGGAGAACTCTACGAGCCGGTCATTCCACTTCTTGTCAATCCCGTTCGAGCCGGTAGCAAGTGGACCTGGAAGGGGAAAATGACGCTCGCGGCGGACGGGGTTCCCTCAACCTCTGAGTTTGGAACTTCACCCGCCACCGCTGAAATCGCCACCGCACCGGATAAGCTCAACATGCGGACGGGGGCGGTTGAGGCAATGCGAGTGGATGTCATGCTCAGTTTGGAAAGCGGAGCCCCCACCCCGGCGTTGCGCAAGCTTTCCTTTTGGTTCGTGAACGGTCAAGGGATGATCAAGCGGGAGTTTGCCGCCGCTTCCACGAGGTTGCCTGACGAGGGAGATTCAGAGTGAGTAGTCCCGACGCAATCCCAAGTAATGACCGTCGGTTTACCCTCCTGAGGGCGAGCGGGTTCGACCCGATGTTCGTCGGGGCGGTTGTCGTCCTGATCCTATTCGGCCTGATGGCGATTTTTTCCGTGAACCAGGCATCGCCGGGCGACAACATGTTCAAGAAGCAGTTGATGCTGCTGTTGATGGGGATCGTTCCATTTCTAGTTTTCCTACTCACGCCCTCGATGATTTGGCATCGAATCGTCAACTTCCTGTACGCCATCAATGTTGGGATGCTCGCGCTGGTTATCATCAAAGGCTCAACTGCGGGAGGTGCACAAAGGTGGCTAGACATCGGCCCAATCCAGTTTCAGCCGAGCGAGATGAGCAAGATCATCACGGTGATTACGCTCTCCGTTTTTTTTAGCAAGCGGCGTGAAGATGTCGGAAACGGGTGGACTTTTGCGCTGTCGTTTCTTCACGTGTTACCGACCTTGTACTTGGTGTTTAGGCAGCCACATCTAGGCGCGACGGTAACCATTTTCGTCTCTTGGCTGGTGATCTGCTTCATCGCCCAGGTGCCATGGAAGCAGATCATTGGTTTCCTGATGGCTCTCATTTTAGTTGGTACGGTGCTGGGGGCAACCCTACTTCGCGACTACCAAAAGGAACGATTGCGTACGCTGGTCTCCAAAACCAAGGATGACCAGAAGGAACACTACCAACAGGACCAAGCGATGATCGCGATTGGGGTTGGCGGGACGCTGGGTCAAGGTTTTTTGAAGGGCGAGCAGCGAGAGCGCAGAGCCGTACCCGAAGCGCGCAACGACTTCATTTTCACTGTTATCGCGGAAGAGGGCGGTTTCTTCGGCTCTGCTCTGGTGATGTTTACCTTCGCTGCATTCTTTATTCGCGGCTGGATGCTCGCGCTCAAGATGTCAGATCTCTTCGCCCGGATGGCCTGCGTGGGGGTGCTCACCGTACTCGCGTTCCACTGGATCGTGAACACGGCGATGAATCTGGGGATTGGGCCGGTGATCGGGCTGTGGTTGCCGTTCATCAGCTACGGCGGGACCGCCTTGTGGCTGTGTTTAGCGTGCGTTGGGCTGGTGATCAACCTCAACGCACGAAGTGAAGAGGGTGTGTTCAGCGGTGGCTTGGCCCCGCAGGCGTGGCGGGACCAAGAGTAGCTTCCCACGCCGCTCGGGTCAATGAGAACAGGTGTTCGTCCCGCCATGCGCCGTTCCTCCAGAATCGGCTGGGCCAGACGCCAACTTCTTGGTATCCACATTTTTCAAGCATGCGGCGGCTGCGCAAGTTGCCACTGAGATGGCTGCTGCGCAGGGTCTCCAGCCCTAACTGCTCGAAGCAGTAGCGGGCGCGGGTACGCACCACATCCGCGCCGTATCCTTTGCCCCAGTTCGCGGGATCGCCGAGGAAGATCCCGGTGATCGCACTGCGGTGCTCCAGGTCAATCTCGTGGACTCCGGTTGCCCCGATGTGGACGCCCTCGAGAGTCTCGACGGCAAAGAAAACACTGGTCGGGTCAGACTTCCCAACGTTGCGGAGGAACTCCTCTTCCCAAACCCTCGTGATGGGCCTCGAACCGATCAGAAGAATCCCAGTGATCTCGGGGTCATTGAGCCATCGGTAGTAGTTGTCCAGGTGCCGATCCACGTCAACCGGCACCAGTCTTATTCGTTCACCTTGCCATCCAAACGCCATAGTGCGGGGTTGGACGCAATCGCAATGTTCTCGGGTTACATGGTCCCAGCGATCTCGTCGCGGAGCTTGACGTACGCCTTGTAACGTGCTTTCTCCAAGGTGCCGTCCTCCAGCCTAGCCAGCACTGCGCATCCGGGCTCGGTTTGGTGGCGACAGTCTCGAAATCGGCATTCGAGGTTGGCCATCTCTGGGAACGCCGCATCAAGGTCGGTTTGGGCGGCAGCCCAGAGACCGAACGACCGGACGCCAGGCGTATCCATGACCACGGTGCCATCGGGCAACTCATGCCGAGAGCTGACGGTCGTGGTGTGAGTTCCTCGCCCGTAGCCTTCGCTGGTGGAACCCGTCTTCAGGTTCAGTTCCGGCGAGAACGCATTGATGATGCTCGACTTCCCCACGCCCGAATGCCCGACGAAGACAATGACCTTCCCGGCGACAAACTGCCGCAATTCTCCAACGCCCGTACCATCAACCGTCGAGCAAAGAAAGACCGGCACGCCGTTCTGGCGATGGGCCTCCAAGCAATCCAATTCAGTTGAATCCGCCAGCAGATCGAGTTTGTTCACGCAGAGAATCGGCTGCGCGCCGCCCCGATTGATTGCCACCAGGTACCGGTCGATCAGTCGCGGGTGCAACGGTGGGGACACCACCGAGACCACCACGACCACGCACTCCATATTCGCGGCGACCGGTCGCTCCTGGCGGGAATTTTGCACGTCGGGCCGGGACAGAATGGTTTCGCGAGGTAGGACCTCGGCAATCTGCCAGCCAGCAGAACTGGTGCCCAGCGTAACGCGATCACCCACTACGAGCGATTGAGTCGACAGGGCCACTGAAACGACCCCCTGGGCCATGTGCACCAGAGCTTCCTGCCGAAGCACCGATCCCACAACCCCGGGTTGAACCGAGTCGGTGTTTGGTAACTCTCGAGCACTTTTACGAAGGATACGCTCGACCCAAAGATCGAGTGGGGTTTCCTTTTGGCCGGAGCGCCGGCGCAAATAGCGCGCCTGCTCCACGAGCTTTTGAATCTGGGGCTCATCAAGATGCCCAAGTTGACGAAGTGTTTTGTTGGTGAGTTTTTCCTGCACTGTTTTCTGAAATTCGGGGGGCAATGCGCCTCGCCGGATTTCCAAATTAAAGGCGGAAAGCGGAGGCGCGAATTGTAAAGTAGGGCATTTGAGCAATCATTATTCTTTTCACCTCCGAAAGTTGGGTCCCAATCAAGGACGGACCGAGTATGCCACGGTCCGCCCCTGAAAAGCTACACGCTGACGGAAAGTCGTACCGTTCCCGCTCGCTCGTGCTTGGCCAGCAGGTGGTAAGTCCCAGATGCCGCCACAACCCACTCGAACACCACCAGATCGCTGGTGCCGTCTAACTGGTATCCCCAGCCGCCCTTCGAGACGTGAGACCAGCCCAGAAGTTGGCCGCCGTCTTGGCGGAGCTTGCCGCTGACGAGCCACTCCGGCTCTGTCGATCCCGCGGCTTGGAGGTCCGTGCCGTCCTTGGTGATCTCACCGATGACGCCGCGCACGAGCTGCTTCTTCTTCGCGTGCTCTGTGACGGTGGTGGGGAGATAGCCGGTGTTGGCGACCACAAACCGGATCCGGACGCTACTGCCGACACTGGTGGTTTGCACCTCCCGGATTTCGAGCTTTGGCGAGGCGGCGGCTTGCCAAATCGCGAAGTCGCCCAGAGGGGCCACTTCTTTCTCCAGGAACTTGGGCGGCGGGTTTCGCATGGCGTAGAAGGCATCCCAGCCCCCGATTTCGACTTTGCCAAGCTGAGGATGGTCGAATTCCGTCCAGGCGTAATAGCCCTTGCCGTCCAGTTCCTTGTCGCTCCACTCCAGCATCTTTACATCGTGGTCAAATGGGTGCTCGCGGAACCACTCGATGTACTTATAGTCCGTGATGCCGGCTTGGCGAGGAGGAGCCCAAATTTCGCAAGTCCAAGCGTGGACGCCCTGGTGCTCGTACATCCAATCATCGAAGGTGCCGGTAATGACCTCTTTCGGATGATATTTGAACTCATGGAAGTTGCTGATGGCAGGATAGCCGGTCATCTTTTCGCACACGTCGCCAAACTCCTTGAACACCCAGATGTCCTCGGGCGGAATCTCGTCGTCCGCCATGCGGCTCGGCGGGCGCAGGAATACGCCACTATAGGTGTGGAATGTGATCGCCCCGCAGATATTCGGCCGCTCGGTGATCGCCTGGACGCAAGCCCGGATCTCCGGTTCGCTGGTGGGATAGGGGCCTGCGCCGTACTGCTCGTGCTCTTGCCGCCATGCGCTCGGGAAGTTCCTGTTCATGTCGAGGCCTTGCTTAATCTTGCGACCGCGCATCGTCAGCCCGTCGAAGTGGTGGAATAGCCCTTCCGGCAGGACCCGATAATAAGTGCCGCCGGTATCGCCCGGCTTTCGCTTTTCCATCAAGCGCGGCTCGCTTTCGCTGATCTTCCAAGGGCCATTGGCATCCTTGATTCGCATGTTTAAGATTTTGCCGTCGCCGTTGATGTCGATCTTCTCGAGACCGTACAGGTCCTCCTCGTCGAATGGATAAGGACGGGTTGAGCTACGAACCATTCGAGGAACGTCTTCCAGCGCCCACTCCGCACCGTCCGGATTGAGCCTGGGAACCAAATAGAACGCTCTGGTATCCAGGACTTCGGTGATCTTCGGGTCTTTGCCGTACTGGGTGCACAGCTTGTTCAGCAGATGCGTGATGGCGGTACCGGCGCTGACTTCGGTGGCGTGGATGTTGCCATCGCACCAGAACGCAGGTTTGTCGGCGGCAGAGCCGGTGGCCGAATTGGTGACAGTCAGGAGCCAAATGTCTCGGCCCTCGTAGCTCTTGCCGATGCTCTCGATCTCAACAAGGTTAGGGAATTCGGCGGCAAATGCGACGAGGAGGGCAGAAAATTCCTCGTAGCGGTAATAGCGGTCAAAGGCGATCGCAGGCATGCCCCGAGTCTACCAATGTAGAGTTCGGGGCGATGCTCGCGGGGCGGGGATTAGTTGTCGGTTGCGCCGAAGTTGGCGATGACGACATCAATGTCGGCGGCGTCTACTTCCCCGCTACCGTCCACGTCGGAGTTAAGGAAGGACCCTGGAGTCTGGCCGAAGGCGGCGATCACGTCGTCAATGTCGGCAGCGTCTACTTCACCCGAGTTGTCCACGTCGCCATTGAACAAATTGTAGTTGTTCGCGGTGAAGTTTCGACCGGCGGGGGCGACCAGAGTCACCGTTTTGCGGATCCAAATGGGACCGTCGGCGGAGATTTGGTAGCTGGCTCCGGGCACGACTCCCGTGACGCTAACCGAGTAGTCGCCAAGTGCGGTGGTCGTGGTGTTGACCGTACCAAGGATCGCTTGCGTTTCTGCGTTACGCACCGAGATCGTAACGGGGAGCGCAGCGCTGGCGGCGGTCCAATCGAGGAACGTTATCCGGCCCGAGACGGTGCTCGCTGGGCGAGCGGCTCCGCTTAAGTTAAGCCGATACAGTTGGGACTCTGTCGGAGCATCCGTTTCGAAGACTCGAACGACGTATGTGCCTGGAGTCGGCAGGTCCACGGTGGTGGACTCCGGAAGACCTAGCATCGCAAGCTGGGCATCGTCAATCGGAACACCGGCCGAAGTCTGAACCTGAATCGCGAGATTGGCAATCGAGGCACCCAAAACATTTGTCCCTGTATTACATGCTGACGTTTGGGTGCTCGCCAGGTAAGTCGAACCGATTGGAGTTGCGGTCGCGGTGAGTTGAATCGGTGCCGTTGTGGTTAGGGTGTAGAAGTCCTCTTCGCCATTGGCGTCAATCGAGAGGCTGGCTGAGTTAGCGGCTAGACTCAGCGTGCCGAGGGCGAAGCTGGTCCCCACTCCGATGCTTGCCCCTGTTGGCTTAGCCGTAGCCAAGTTATTGTTCGGTTCAAAGCTATCCCCGTAGTGGCGATTTGCGGCTCTGATATCATCCTGCTGTGGGCCGTCGAATGCCGTGGCAAGACTTGGCTCCATCAGCTTGGTTCGTCCACCCGGATTGGTGCCAGAGGGACAAACGTGGTTGACGCCCATCCCATGTCCGTGCTCGTGGGAGATGGTGTTGCGCAGGAATCGGTAGTTGTTGCCGCCTTCGGAGCCCCAGTTATCGAAAGCATCAATGACCATATCTCCAGACTGCGGAAAGAAGTTGTAGGCCAAAATGCCGCTTGCCCCGTCAATGTTCTTCATGGAAATTCTGAGATCGCCTCGAGTCGCAGAACCGGCCGTGCCCCAGACGGCATTGTCGTCCCAAGGATCGACGCCATTGGTCACACGCACGTACTTGAGGCCGGAGACCGCTGACCATCTATCAAACACCTCTTGAAATTTGCTGATCCATAGCGCACGGTTCCCGCCAAATTTCGCGTCCATCGAAGCAAAAAGAGTGCTCGGGGCGGCCGGCTCTCCGACGCCGTTCGGGATGTTGAGTCCGTCTGGAACAAAGCTCCAACGTAGGGTGACCGGGTCCCCTTGGACGCCAATGTTCCACCTAGAGTTTAAGTTGTATCGGCCTCCGTTGGGCCACGCACCCTCCTGGGCTTCTTCGAGGGCTTCGTAAAAGGCGGTCATGACACCAGGATCTGTACCTGCGGCAAAGCACACCGCCACTGGAGCTGGCTGGCTTGTCATATCTGCGTTCGCGAGCCTCTTTTTAGCGACTTGATAGGCGGCTTCGTCGCGAACTACCGTGGACTCGCTACAGTCCGCCGATTTCGGAGCGGACGGACGGGAGGCGATGCCGCCAATAAAAAGGGCGCCCAGCGCACAGCTGGCGAAAAGAAGAATCTTTGGCACGATAAGCTTGTAGAGTCAAGTTGTGTACCAAAGGTTCGGGTTCGGATGGGGTTTGAGGTGGATTCCGCATTCTCGATATAATTGCTGGTAAACGACCTGCCACGCATTTTTGCGTTGAATTTTCGGTCATTGCAAATGAGTTTCTACTCAAAGCTATCGTCCCTGAAAAACCATCGCGAAGGTGGCACCGTACCAAAGACGAGATCCGTAATTTTCGCAGATGAACGCAGAAGCCCTCTTGAAAATTTTGGTGGCGGAGAACGCCAAGCGCCGTGAGAGCCGTAAGTGGTTATTGGTAACGTTTGCAGTCGGCGGGGCGCTCCTGCTCTTCCTTAAAGTATTTGCCGCAATTCGAAACGGCGAGTCGCCTGACTTTGGATCGCTCATGCCATTGCTTGCGCTTTGCGGCGCCGGAGCGGCCTTCAGCACGCAGCATCGAAAAGCGCTGACCGACATGAGCCAACTCGCCACCCGGGAGAGTGCGGGGTTTCTGGTAGAAGCGTTGGTTACCACGGACGAGAAGGACGTGCGGGAGGTTTGTGTGGCTGGATTGCTGAAGGCGCTCCCGCTGGTAGAGAACGCCAATGACTTTGATGACTACCAACGCGGGCTGTTCTACCGCCTGTTTTCAACGGCCTATTCCCCCGATTTAGTCGCGGTGGCTCTTGAGAGCGCGAAAAAGGTCTCGGGGGCAGAGGGGATTTCGGCACTCGAGAAGTTCTATCGGACGGCAAATGCGAACAAAGATCCGATCTGGCAAAGACTGGGCAACCGAGCGCAACAGATCCTTCCTGACATCCGAATTCGGGAGGCAAGACGAATCATCGAGGCGAGACTTGGCGAAACCGGAGCCGCATTCGATCGAGAAGCAACCCGAGCGGACGAGTCGATCCACACCCAATAAAATGGCCCTCACTTGCGTGAGAGCCATTTCACCCCAGGCTTGAGACCTAGTTGTCGGAGGAGCCGAAGTTGGAGATGACAATATCAATGTCTGCGGCATCCACTTCGCCCGAGACATCCACATCGGCTGGCCCACCAAGTACTCCGAAGTTGGCGATGACGACATCAATGTCCGCCGCGTCAATCTCGCCCGAACCGTCCACATCTCCCACCACCATGAAGAACGGCACGTTCAACATGACACCTGTGTCCGGATCAATTGTGATTTGGCGCGTTCGCCGGCAGGCGATCGGGTGGTCAATTTCGAGAATAACCTGTCCTGCGAAGTCCACCGGAATCTCAAACGCGCCGCTTGGGAGGGGCGAGAACTCGCCCTGCCAGAGCACATCGCCTTCCTGACCGCCCTTGAGCCGCCACTTCCAGGGAATGTACCCGTCCGGATTGCCGCCGCCACCGACCACGACCAACATGCCTCGGATGAGTTTCACTTTGGGCAAGGACGTCAAGTCCCCTCGACCAGAGAGCAAGGCAGGAACCACGTTGGGCACCACCAGCGCTCGCGCCCAACCGGCGAACGCATTGTAACGGTAGATATCGTCCCGCGTATTGTTGTCGTGAGTCACCAACGCGCCAGTGGTCTCGATCGCCAATCCGTCGTTAGACGGCGGTGAACCATCCGTACCAGCAGCAGCATCCAAAAATTGGGGACCGAGGGCACCGGTGGGAGCGAGGAGATAAAACCTGTTCTGATCGCTCAGCAACACTCCAGAAGGAGTGAACACCAGGTCTGTAGCATTGGTGAGGGCGTACGGGGCACCGCTGAGAGTGAGCGGAACCGACGCCAAGATAGCTCCAGTGACCGTGCTGACCTGAACCAGCGAGTTGGTAGCGTTATCAAGCGCGAATAGTCGCCCGCCTGCCTCAAAGGTCGCACCACGGATGTCACGGCCAGCGAGGAAAGCCGGAAGCGGCGTGCATACGAAGGTCGTCGTATTGACCTGACAGAGTTGAGAACCGTTAGGAGTGAGCCAGAAGCACCATACGGTTCCATCGGCGCGTTGCGCGATGCCATCAAAGTGATCTGCAACACCGAAGCGGGTGAGATTGCCTCCGACTGCGACGACACCAGCCGGGTTGAAAGAGAAGAGGGTCGTGGGGGCTTGAGAATCGTCCGGGGCCACGTCTAATGTGGATTCAATCCCAATCGTTTGGGCCGTGAGCAAAGAGGCCGAAGCGATGGCCGCGGCAGTTGCGATGAACCGCAATGCTGTTTTTGAGAATGTGAGTTTCATGTGGGTTGACCTTCTGTTCCAGAACTGCCGCGGCCTTCGAACCGGAGCGCGTTCCAACGATCTCATTAAACTCCAGTCGGTGTCACACGACCGTCACAAACCCCTGTGACTTTGCTGTGACGCCCAGTGCGGTCCAATGAGTGGAGATTGGTTCGCAGACTACAGTTATGATAGAATTGACTTGTGGCACCCGCAGCGTTTGTCGAAGAACAGACGGACGCTTGGCGAATTTGCTTATTTGGCGAACTTCGGGTGGAGAGAGCGGGCCAACGAGCCAGCTTTCGAACTCAAAAGACGGCGAGTATCCTCGCTTATCTCGCTTTCTATCAAGGCAAACTCATTTCCCGCGAATCTCTAGCGGAGTCGTTTTGGCCGGACAGCGAACCCTCGCTAGCGCGACAATCCCTGCGTATGGCGCTGTCGGACATCCGTTCGTCGCTGCGGTGCACGGACTGGGACCCCGACCGCTGTTTCATCACCGATCGATCTACGATCGAACTCCTAGCGGGCGGCGTCACGACCGACGTAGGAGAGTTCAGGGCCATTGCAGAATCCAGGGCCTCGGCCCCATCGGACTTTCTTATACGCGCAATCGAACTGTATACCGGGCGACTCCTGCCGAGCTTTCAAGACTCCTGGATCTATCCCCAGGCCCTAGAGCTCGAAGAACTATACGCGCAGACGATATCTTCACTTCTTCCACAACTCGCCGCCACGGGAGATCTCGATGAAGCAGTTAACCTGGGTCGGCGGGCAATCTCCATTTGCGCCCCTAGGGAAGACTTGCATCTCGCGCTTATGCGGGCGCTCGCCGCTGGAGGACGTACCGCTCAGGCAGTCCGTCAGTACGAGGAGCTTGAAGAGCTTCTCGACAACATTTGGGGCGAGCCACCAAGCGAGGAAGCTCAAAAATTGTTCGCCGACCTCCCACGCGTGGAGGCGCGCGCAAGGCGAGTGAAAACACAACTTGGCCCTGTCTCACCTGCCCTCGAGACTTCGGGCGACTTCACGCAGTTCGTCGGGCGCGAGCAAGAGCTAACGTCGCTCTGTGAAATCCTTGACCCAAATCTCAATGGCCCGCGCCTCTGGACTTTGCTGGGACTCGGGGGAGCAGGCAAGACTCGGTTGGCCACCCGGGCATCTGAGCTAATGTCTGATGCGTATGAGGGCCGAGTTCATTTTGTGAACTTTGCCCACGTTGATTCGGCTGGGCAACTGTTGGATCTGTTTGCCGCATTAGCACAGAGTTCTCAGCTCGAAGAAGCCGATGTTGTTCGGGCCCTTCTGAACCGAATCGCAAGCCAACCCACTCTCCTGATTTTCGATAATTTAGAAGGAATTGTTGACCTTATTCGGCCCACGCTGGAACAGCTTATTCGACTCAGTCCATCACTACGAATCCTGAACGCGAGTAGGGTCCCAATCAACTCCCCATTTGAGCGCTTGCTGAAAATCCCTCCGCTGCCACTGCCCGAGCTAGGGTGCAGCCTCGATGCCCTACGAGCATCACCATCGGTCGCGCTACTCACTGACGCGGCTCAGGCGGTGAGGCAAGGCTTTGCCGTAACCCCGACCAATGCGGAAAGCGTGCGTTGCCTGTGTCAATTTGTGGAGGGGCTGCCCTTGGCGATCGTTTTGGCTTCGGCAAAGCTAGGAACTCAAAGTCCAGCCCAGGTCATCGCCTCGCTCAGCCGGCGAGCGGATTTGAAGAGCGAGCAGCGCGGCGTCGCTACTCGTCAACCTGGCGTGGAGTCCGTGGTGCGTTGGAGCATCAACCACCTCACCGAGGACGAGAGAAAAGCGTTCTTTAGGCTCGCCTACTGTCGGGGAGATTTTCCTCCAGATTTGGCGGAGTGTTTGATCGAGTGTCACCCTGGAGAACACCTTGAGACATTTAGCAAACTGTCGCTGCTGAACTGGGAGGAACGCGATGACGAACTCAGTTACCGAATGCTCGAGACGATTCGCGAAGTTGCCCTGGAAGAGCTGGAATGCGACCCGGCCGAGTACCGAGAAACCGCACTTAGCCATTTGCGGTGGATTACGGAGCTTTTGTCTCGTTCGCCCAAGACTAAGCCTTGGGCCGAAGGAGTCCTAAAGCAGTCCTCAAACGTTCATGCTGCTTTAGAGGCGGGAATAAATGGCGACGCCGACGCGGAGGCCGTGTGGGAGATGGCGGTGCATCTTCAGGATGTCGTAGCGCTCACTGGGCGCCCGCATCTTTGGGCGGATCTATTGTCTGAGCTGCTGGAACAGACCTCGAATGTGATTTCCCCTGCAACACTGGCTCGGGCGCACCGAGCCGTTGCCGAAACCCACTACGCGCTACGGCACATCCGAAACGCCTACGACCATCACCTTGAATCGAAGTCGGCGGCCGATGCTGCCTATAGCCAAGATTTGAAAATTGAGAGCCGCACCTTGCTTTCAATCCCCGCTATCCTTCTGGGCGAATATGAAACCGCGGAGACTGCGCTCAACGAAGCTTTCGAGTTGTCCTCCGAAGCCTCTGCTGACACGAGAACGCGGGTTGCCGCCGGATTGGCTTGGTTACATTTCTGCCGCCAGCGTCCCAGTCTCGCTTGTGGCCTACTTGAAAGAGGAGTCGAAGATCATTTGGACGCCAACGTCCCCGTCCAGATTGACTTGCTCACCGCTTGGGGCGCAAATCTGTCCAGCATCGACGACGAGGAATGCGATCAAAAGCTCGCCCAAGCGGCTGCCCTGCTCAAGCGCCACCACTATCCTGATTTGCTGGCGCGCCATCACTACGTATTGGGGTGGGTGGCCTGGAAACGCGGACAGTTCCAAATGGCATCGCAACAGCTGGACCTGAGCCTAAAAACATACGTCGACCACGGCATTGCCCTTGGGCAAACCCCCCTCGCTATTGCAGGGATGGTTGCGGCAAGCGCAGGGCACCCAACCTCTGCCCTTTGGTTACTGGCGAGGTCGGAGCAAGCCCGGACGAAACATGGAATGGCACTGCTTCCCGTTCTGCAGGATGACTATGATCGCACTCGGGAATCTCTTCTGAGCCAAATCAAACCTGCGGTGGATTGGGACGCCGTGCTGTTTGCGGAGTCGGTGCGCGATGATTGGGACTTCCTTAAAGCGGTGTTGGATGCGAAATCCGCCTCCGTCGGTTAACTCAGAGCGATTCTAGCAGCCATAAAAAAGCCAGCCCCTGGGGGAGGGGCTGGGGTGGAAGGCTGAGCAGAGAACTTAGTCGTTCACGCCGCCGAAGTTAGCAATGACGATGTCGATGTCGGCAGCGTCAACTTCACCGCTCACGTCCACGTCGGAGGTTATGTCCGTTGTCGCACCAAAGTTAGCGATGACGAGGTCGATGTCCGCGGCATCCACTTCACCGCTATTGTCCACGTCGCCGTTCTGGAGGGTTACGGAGCCCACGGCAACATTACCGCCGGTGAGGGTGATGTTCGTCTTTCGAAGCAAGAATGAAGAACCATCCCACTCGATGGTCGCTGCCCCGGTAGCGGTAGCTGGCACGGTGCCGGAGAACGCCACGGAAGAGGCGCTGATGCCGCTCGCAGTGATCGTTCCGATGGTGGTTGCTCCTTGCTTAACTGTTCCAACGATGGTTCTGGAGAAACTGCCACCAAAGGTGGTGTCGCCGAGGTTTAGTGTTCCAGACAGTGTCGCAGACGGCGCGTCGGCGCGGAGATTATTCACATAAAAGTCCCCGTCGGTTTGGTCTGTGTTGAATTGAACCGTCTGAACCTGCTGACCCAATGACACGAACGTGCCTGAAACCGTCGATCCTGTTCCGAGGAAAGGAGTGAACGTCACTTCGAACGTGTCCGCAGTAACAATTTTGAACAGTACGTCCACCCGCTGACCCGGGGTCACGGGAATGGTCGAAGAGACGGAGCCCCCGTCGCGGAAAACGCGCCAGTTGACGCCGGGCTGACCAATGATCGTGCACATGTCTCGCCCTGGATTGCTGAGCAGACTAGAGCGAATCTCGGCTGCGGTTTCTCCGATCGTATTGACCTGACCAGCCCCGCCGCCGCCCATCATCAAGCTGAACGAAATCGTGCTTCCAACCGCCAATGGATTGAGCAATCGGCGCCGAGCATCGGCGCCGCTGAAGTCAAGACCGCCCACTCCGCTCCGAAGGCCAAATTGCTTGGTGCCCATGTTGAAGCTAGGATTCAAATTCGTGATAAGCGTGGTGCCATAGTTGCCGTTGTCACCGTAGCCTCCGCGCTGCCAGGGGTTCCACCCAAATCCGCCATTGAGACCATTGGTCGCCAAACCCTGTTGTCCGGGAGGAGTACCAACTTGAATGTACTCTTGCCCAACGACGTAGACGGAGTTTGCGGCATTATCAAGGGCAAGTTGAGCGTGCGCTCCGGCCACGACTCCAAGGGCAATTAAAAGTGAAAGGCTTTTGTTCATGTGTTGTTCTCCGGTGAATCCGCGCCGAGCTACATCGCTCGCATCTGACCAAATGTTTGGTCAACCGATTTTTGTAGTATAACACAGGTGTCCGCCAGGACCAAGAGCGTTCCTACAGAATCTCCAAAGGGCTCGCAGTTCTGGTAGTTGTACTTGCAACATGTCTGCTGAAGCGTTTGCCCATATCGCCGTCGTCGGGAGTGCCAATTTAGACTTGGTGTTCCGCACGCCCTCACTGCCCCTGCCGGGCCAGACTCTGCTCGGCGGGGAGTTTCAGACCCACCCCGGAGGCAAAGGTGCAAACCAAGCCGTGGCCATCGCCCGGCTCGAGGGATCGGTTTCGTTTGTTGGATGCGTTGGAGCAGACGCTAATGGCTCAGTGCTGCGCACTGGGCTCGAGCGATCCGGAGTGGACACTCTAAACTTGCAGACGAAGGACGGCATCGCCTCCGGAACCGCCGGAATCCTTGTTGGCGAGGACGGGATGAACATGATCGTGGTCGCTCCTGGCTCAAATTTCTCAGTCACCCCGCAAATGGTGCGTGAGTCGCTAACAACTCTGGCTCCCAAAATCGTCCTGGCCCAACTCGAAATCCCCATCGAGAGTGTCGCGGCGGCATCCGAATTCGGCATGTTTGTCCTTAATCCCGCCCCCGCCCGAGAAATCCCGGCCGAAATCTTGTCTCGCTGTGCGATCCTGACCCCGAACGAAAGCGAACTAGCCCAACTCTCGGGTATGCCCACCGAATCAGTGAGTGAATGCGTATTGGCCTGCCAGATGCTTCTAGATCTGGGGGTTCAAAATATCGTGGTTACATTAGGGAGCCGGGGGAGCCTCTGGGTGAATCCCGCCGGCACCGAGCACTTCCCCGCAGCATCCGTAGTGCCAGTTGACACTACCGCCGCTGGCGACGCGTTCAACGGAGGCCTTTGCCAGTTCTTGGCGGAAGGCCGGGAAATGAGCAATGCAATAGCATTGGCCAATTGTGTGGGCGCATTGGCCACCACGAAACACGGGGCTCAAGAGGCGATGCCAACTCGCGCCGAAGTCATCGCCCTTGCTGGCTCGCTTTACTGATTAGGGCCCAACGTATGTCGCGTTGACCATCGTGTTAAATGTCTTTCGAACTCGATCTGAGAAACTCTGCGACATAAAAACGGCGATCGTGCCAGTTTGAGGATCAGCCCAAAACTCGGTGCAAAATGCACCCGTGTGACCAAACGAGCCTACGGGACGCAGCGTAGCGGTGCCATTCGCCGTGCGAACCACGGAAAATCCGAGCGCGTATCCCTGGGCATCGTTGCCATCGCTGCTCAACGTCCCGGTTTGGAGAGTAGTCAAAGCCTGAACTGCGCGCGGAGACAATATCCGCTTTTGTCCCCAGCGCCCCCCGTCCAGCAAGAGCTGTAAGATTCTAGCCATGTCCGGGGCTGTGGAGTAGAGGCCCCCAGCGGGGTTTGCAAACTTCGAACCGGTTCGGAATGGATTAGGCTGAAACGCCTTGAGCTGGCCTCCTTCCGAAAAATACATGTGAGCGATGCGCGGATAGACTTCGGTAGGAGAAAAGAAATAGGTATCCGCCATCCCCAACGGATCAAACAACTCCCTTTTCAAGAATGTTTCGATATTTTGCTTGGATACAATTTCAACGATGCGGCCCGCCGCGCTTATCCCTGGGCCGCTGTAAGCGATGCGCTCCCCCGGTTCGGAGTTGAGGGCATCTGGGCCAAATTTCGCGGCGTACTCGGCGAGAGTAAGACTCGCCTTTGTGTCATCGTCCAACCCACCCGGGTCGTCGCCAGAAAGTCCGCTGGTGTGAGTCAGCAAATGCCTAATCGTCATTGGCCTGGTGCGGCGTTTCCGAGAGCCGTCAGTCTGGAACACTTCCAAATCCCCGAACTTTGGCAAGTACCACTCCACCCGATCGTCCAGGTTCAACAGCCCACGCTCTGCGCACAGAAGAACCGCGATCGCCGTGACCGGCTTCGTCATGGACATGACCTGAAAAATGGTGTCCGGCTTCATCGGTACTTCCGGATTCAGATTCGCAAAACCCTGAGCGTCCCATTGGACTCGCTTCCCGCGTCGCTGGATAAGCGTCACGGTTCCCGCAACGTCTTGGGATTCCGCGAACGCCGCCATGCGCACGGGAATTCGGGCAAGCCGTTCCACATCGAACCCGTGGATTGTTGCAGGTTGGCTTACAGCCAGAATTAATGTAGGAATTATCATGAGGTTTTATACAAAGTGTCGAGAATCGTGCCGTCCACCCAAGTAACGACGCCCACCGGCGTCCGATCTGAGAGAGTCGCGGATTGAGGAACTCCGCAAAGCGACTCAGCGTGGTCCTTGAGTTGCTTTAACGTCCTCAGTGGCAAATTCGATCCAGCCACCGCTTCAATTAGATCCTGCCGAAGAGGATTAATGGCGATGCCGCGCTCGGTCACGACGACGTCGATAAGCTCGCCCGGGCCACAGAAAGTGGTGAGTTTTTCCCGAATTATCGGCACTCGATTTCTAAACGTTGGAATGGCGAGAACGGTGCACTTGCTGAACAGCGCGTCTTGCCAACCCCCTATGCCGTGGAGCATCTGCCCATCGGAATGGCTGACGACGTTGGCGTTGAAGTCCAGGTCTACCTCCGTCGCCCCTAACATGGCGAAATCCAGCATGCTCGCTATGTTCCCTTTGCCGTGATAGTTGTAGCTGTTGAACGGACTGGTCATGATGTGACTCGGATTTTGGCCAACTGATCGCACGCCGTCGAGGTCGAATGTCTGACCATCTAGGATGGCCCGAGTAAGCCCCGATTCGAGCATCTCAACCAAATATTTGGTACTCCCTCCTCGAATAAATGAGGCAGAGATATTCTGCGTCCGCATCGCATCTCGCGCAAAGATCGTGAATGCCAATGACGTCCCTCCCGCTCCGGCTTGAAACGACCAGCCCTCGCGAAGGATTCCAGCCTTCTCCACGAATTGCATGGCAAGCTGAGCAATTAGCAGCCTCTCTGGTGACTTCGTGATTTCGGTTGTTCCCGATACTATCAGCACCGGGTCCCCGATCTGCTCCGCCACGACAACTTGATCCACCCAATTTCCAGGGATTTGCCAGGGCGCGGCGGGAAACGGCACGAGGTTATCCGTGATGGCAATAACGTGATCCGCGTATTGCGCATCGGCCATGGCAAACCCCAGTACCCCGCAGGCCGAGGGTCCGCGCGCCCCGGTCATATTCCCAAACTGATCGCATTCCGGCGCCGCGATTACCGCAATGTCCAGCTTGATATCGCCATCCTGAATGGCCCGGTAGCGTCCCCCATGACTTCTCAACACTGCGAGCCCTGACATTTTTCCCCGTGACGCAAAGGCGCCAACGGGCCCATTCAGGCTCCCCTCAATGTGGTGAATTAGCCCGCTTTCGATGTGTCTCAATAGCGGCTCGTGGCACGGAAACACTGCCGAAGGCAGCCAAATCAAATCCTTGACCCCTAGCTCGGCCGCCGCTTCGAAGAGCTGCGCTGCAACCAGGTCGCCGTTGCGGAAATGGTGGTGAGTCGAGACCACCATGCCATTTTTTAGCCCAGCTTTGCGCAGGGCATCTTTCAGCGTGGGCGACCGCTTATCTCCGTCAAGGGGAAACTCGGCGCAGCTGCGAATCCTTGGCGCATGATGATATGCAAGCGTCAAGGGATTAGCAACGCCCTGAAAGGGCTGGCACTCTCGACCGTTCACCCGCGTGGGGACTTCCCTGCCAACGGCATTCTGAATCATCGCTGTGCACGCTCCAACGTTCTCAATGCACGGAGATACACGGGCTCATCTACCATCAAACCGTCCACCGCTAAGACGCCACTGCCTTCACGCAAAGCGGCTTCATATTGCTCGATGACCTGCTCCGCGTGAGCGACTTGGTCAAGCGTAGGCGCGAACCCTCGATGAGCCGGCGCCACTTGCCGAGGGTGAATGCACCCGATTCCTTCGAATCCCAGTGCGGCCATCTCCCGGGCGAAATGCTCCACTCCCGGCTCATCGTCAACCTTAGAACTGACATTCCCGAGCGGGACAATTTTGGCGGCACGACAAGCGTTTAGAATGGCAGCGTTGGCCCATTCGGCAGCGCGCTTATCCGTCGCACCAATATCCGCCAAATAGTCCTCAATACCGAGTGTGAGGGCGAGCAAACGAGCACTGGCGCGAGCAACTTCCGGCGCGTTCTGCACCCCTTCTGCGGATTCAATAATTCCCATCAGCTTGGCGTCAGACCCTGATTCATCCAGAATCTTCGAAGCGGCTTCAACTTCAGCGGCATTTTCCACTTTCGGAAGAAGAAACACGTCCGGAAGCGAAGCGGACAGAATTCGCATATCCTCCTGGCCGTGACTACCGGAGTTGATTCTGACTATTTTCTTGGATTTTCCAAAATCGAGTGTGATCAGAGCACGTCGAACCAGCGCGCGAGCGGTAGCTTTCTCGCTTGGAGCCACTGAATCCTCCAAATCAAGAATAACGGCATCTGCCTCATACAACCCGATATTCGGCATTACTTTCGGCGTATTCCCAGGAACGTACAACCGTGTACGCCAGGCGGTGCTTAGGGTCTGCTTGGACGCGGTGTGGCTCAGCGCAGGTAGCGGTTTGCTTAAGTGCTGACTCAGTGCCGCCTCTAGCCGAGCCTCAATCACGAACGGCAATGCGCCTGAATCTTCAACCTTGAGATGCACTGTTGGCGCACCGTACTCCTCCAATTTCTGTTCAATCAGCGTCCGTATCGAGGCTCCATACATTCCCTCGACTAAACTGACGAGATCAACATCTGTCTGGGCAGCATCAGAAACTGTGATCCGTATGTCGGACCGCACCGTTTCGCCAGCGTAACCCGCGACAGTAACTACTGCCATGCAACCTCCAGCCATGTTTTTCGCCAAGCTGCATTATGCCGGCCTCCAGCCTCGAAGTAAGGCTTAAAGTGGATTGTTTGGCGACCTGGCTGGTGCAGCTCGATTCCCTCCTCTCCCACAATGAAAGGTGAGGTGGGAAAAAGTTTCGGAAGGCGTATGGTCTCGCTCTTCTTGTATCCGTCAATGAGCCCGCAAGCATAGATGTATGGCCCAAGTTGTAACGCCGCGTAGTCTGTCCGCACTACTTCTTGTCCGTGGTGATCAATCGAGTCAGTGCGTTCGATGAGCTTAAGATCACATTGCCCCGCCAAGGCGACAGTAGTAGTGCCTGTCCAATTCTGCCTGAACGTAGAGGCAATTTCTTCCGGAAGCGTCACCCAATCTGGGACCGCAATGTTTAGGACAAAGTCAACATCGCGATCCGATCTTATCGTCACTTCAAGTTCACCCGGATCGGCCGAATCCCATTGGCAATCCACTTCAATCAGCGCGTCTTTAATTTCCGCTGTCGCGTGAAAGCTCTCCCAAAAATTTATCGACAGCCCGTCCTCCGTCACCGTCACGGCGGTGAACGCCAGTTCTTCTAGAGCCATCGCTCCGCTAGACTTACAGCAAGCCCAGTAGTACGTGCTATTCCGTCGGCCATTCGGAAACGTGAAATAGGACCAATCTTCACCATTTCCATCGATCGCCCCCAACAGTGCATTGCGCATGGATCGCTCGAAGGCGGCAACAAATTTTGGATCCCCCGTTTCGAAAAAGAGCTCTCGACTGAGCGCCATCCAGCTAGCCGTAGAACAGGTCTCAGTAAAACCCTCGGGACTAAAAAATCCGCCCGCATTAAAAACCTCTTTATGCGTCCCGATACCGCCCCAAGGGCCACCAACCGCGGAGCAGTGCAAATCGTGGATATTCTGCCACCACGCAGCCGCCGCTTCTACATATTTAGCTTGCCCGGTCACCTGAGAAAGCCGAACCAGCCCCGTCAATATCCAACAAATTTGATACGATTTTCCGGTGCCGAGATTCGACACATCAACATTTGCCGAAAGAACTGGAAGTCCAGCTAACTCCATGGCGGCAACTAAGTTCTCCGCGAGCTGAGAAAATTTGCAATCTCCCGTCACTTCAGTCAGGCGAGCGAGAGGCTCGATGACTACTGCACTGCTCAGCCCTCGGTGATTTCCAATGCGCAGAATCTCGCTCAGATCACCAGAAAATCGGGCACACAACAGATTTCCGATATTTTCCGCTATTTTTCGAGACGTTGCACAATCCAGTTCCAACGCAACAGCGATTAACCCCTGCAGAGTCCAAGCGTGGATCCAAATGTCCCAAGACCGCGTTCCAACGACTTCAGGACTGGTTAAGCGACTCGCGGCAGCGGGAGCGTAGGTGCCGAGGTAACCATCCGGCTCCTGCTGCTTTTCCAGAAAGTGCACGACTTTCTGGATCGCCTCCCGCACACTCGAGTCCTGGGTTCGCCGGTAGGCGAGGGCCGCCGTCACCAACCACTTCCCCACATGCTCACCGTACCAATCTCCGTTCAGCGACACTGCGCGCGCCGCATCCCCAAAAAGCTGCACCGCTTCGCTCTCCTCGTCTTGAATAAACCGCTTCACCCGAGCATGAAATGACTGATCGACCACTTCTGCGAGGATGCCGCTTGTCCACTGCACTCGCTGAGCGGGACGATGCTTCAAGCCGGCATCACCCTCGGAGTTCCCGCACCCATACAGCCTGACTCGACAATAAACCCAAATGCGCCACCGGTGAGTGGCTGGCGGGCGTCCACCGCGGTTAGCGTCAGTCGCCCGTCGATCCAAACGCGAATTCGGTTGCTCTGAGCCTCTACTTCGACTTGATAGTCCTGATGCTCCTCCCACGGGAAAGACGTTTGGGCCAGGGTCTTGCGACCGTCCAGCGATTTTTCGATTCTAATGGTGCCTGCTTCGGCGAAAACTACGGCGTAATACCGTCGCAAGCCTTGCACCCGGACGGCAATACCCGCGGATACCGCCATTTTCGGAGTAATGCGGCAATCCACGCGGTAATCGGTCCAATCTGCGGCACCGTGGGTCAGGAGCCCGATGCCGTCGTTGTGGACCAGATAGTCGTATCGATCTCGCTCATACTCAAAGCGGTCCATAGATTTCGCCCATGCCCGAGCGGCCATGGTGCCGGGCAAGATCGGGAAACTCGCGGTCGGGATGCCATCCCAGTGCAATCGGTCCAACTCGACATCACCTCGGTCCAACTCAATGCCGATCTGATGAATTGGGAAACCTTCTGTGTCCGGAATAACCCATTCCAGGGTAGCCGACTCGCGCCCGCTGAGCTCAAATTCTGGGCCGTTTATCACGTCGGTTTCATCTTGGGAGTTGTAATGAGCGAGGAACACCCGGCCCCTTGCCCCCGTGTGGCAGGCGAGGTTCAAGGCGACCCGCTGTCCAGGATACAGCGTCGGATTAGCTACCAATACGTAGCCCGTCTTCATGTCCTTGGTTTCGGGCGGAATAAAGGTGTCGGTGCCGAATCGAACCGGAGTACCTCCGGTGTGCTTCAGCCGCAACCCAGTGCCAGTGGGATTTGAGACTTCGCCCTCGCCAGGCACATTGCAACGCCATCCTTGGACGCTATCGCGGAAACTGAAGTGGAATCTGGCCCCTTCTTTGGGAACTATGGGATCGAGTTTGGCCAAAGCCCGAGCGACATTCGTGACAACGAGTGACTCGCGCACGGCGTCGGTGATGCTTCGACCACCATCGGCAGACGGGAGAAAGAGCCGATCCGCCACCGGGCCCCGCCAATCCTTTCCGTTCAGGCCCGCCAGCCCGTTGCGAACCCCAAGAATGGTGCCCACGTTGCCGGAGTTGCAGTCGGTATCCCAACCGGCGGTGTTGACGATAAACATGGACCGGTCGAAGTCCCCCTCCCCGTGCAACAGGCTGAGGAGGATGAGGCCATGGTTGGGCACGATGTGGCATTGTCCCGAGAACTTGTCGTAGCCATACTCGGCTTCAAGGCGAGCCCGGTTTTCACGCCAGTCCTTCTCGGTGGCGTGCCAACTTCGAACGTCATGAATGAGCCGAGCGATGATCGAATCTGAAGGAATGTGTCGGAGACCGGTCTCCATCAGTTCGTCAATGCTGGGTTCATCGAATGCTTGGGCAACCATCGTGGCGATGACCTGCGCACCGTAGACCGCCTCGCCATCGTGACTCACCCGAGCGGCAATCTCCGCATATCGCGCGGCACCGGTGGGATCTCCAGGACAAATCAGCCCCCATCCGTCGATGAAAATTTGCGCGCCGATTTGCTCGCTCAACACTTTGGAGTTCAGTTCAGCGGCCCCACTCTTTGGAGCTTGAATACCGCTCTTGAGCCTCAGGTATGCAGTGTGCTCAGTCGAGTTCCCCATCCCGCCCCACCAGAGGATCGTGGTCTTTTCGATGAGGTAGTTCAGCCACGTTTGGCCGACCTGCTGAGACGTTAGGTTAGGATTGAATCCGTAGTCCTCGAGAGCGCGGAGAAAGGTGAACGTGCCGGAGATATCATCGTCGGTGATGATCAGGCGGCGACCGCGGCGCTCGTGGATGTAATAATCCACGTCCCCAATTTCGGCGGCGATGCGCTCGTAGCTCCAATTCTCTACTGGGCGACCCAAGTAGACCCCGATGAGCTTGCCCAAGACGCCTGAGTACACACGTTCTGCGTATTCGGAGCGCACTACCCACGCTTGGGGGTTGATGCGTGCAACGGCGTATTTCGAGAGGTCGTTCATGACTTTTTGAGAAGAATCAGGGCGATCGGTCGGGTGCTGGTGACCACTTCAACGCGAGCGGTGACGGGCTTACCTCGTCGGTCAGCGGCGCGAACCGCTTCGATGAGGAATGCGGGAGGGTCGGCAATCGCGATTTTGGCGGCGTACTTACGTGAAATGACGGTGGCGGGCATGGGAGTGGTGCCCTCCGCACCTGCGCCTTTCACGTTCAGTTGCACCACGAATTGGGTTTTGTCCACACTTTCGACGATTACGTTTTTTCCATCGGCGGTGCGAAAGGGCTTCGCCCGAGCCGATGCGGCGATCTGGCGGCGAGCTTCTTCTAAGAGCGCAGGCGGCAGGGTGGCAATCTGGAGCGTGCCGATGTGTTCACCTTCGACCACGCTTCCTTTCAGGGCGTAGTTGACGGCGGGATCAGCTTGGATCGGGGCGGTCGATCCAGTCGAATCTCCGAGCTTGACCGAGCTATCGATCTGGATCATCTTGATTCCGTCGATGGCGAGCGGAACGTCATCGCGAGCTTTCACGACTGCGCCTTTGAGTTGAGTCTCTATGCTCTCCTTGAGCGCGGGAGGCAGCACGGCCCCGGAAACGAGATCACCTTGCGAGGAGCCACCACGGAACAGGGAGCCAGACTCCGAGCCCAGGTTGATGGCCGAGATTTTGGCGACTTGATCTTTGGCGGCACGGGCCACGGTATTACCTTCCAGTTCGGCTTTGAGGACAAGCTTTGAGTAGTCCACCACTTTCGCGATGGGCTCGCCTGCGGCGACCCGCGAGAGGTCTTCAGCGATAATGAACGTTCCGGCCTTTTCGGCGACGATCACTCTTCCCTCAGGAACCGGTCGGTCCAGACTGGTGGGGATTTCACGTCCAGATTTTCTGAGTTGGGCGATCCATTCCGACTGCTGGTAAGTGGCGATTTGGTCCTCCCCTTCGACGATTTTGACCAGCGGCTCCCCTACCTCGACCTCCGCGAAGTTCCCGGCGAGAACTTCCACGACCATCACTGCTTGATCACTGGTGAGAAGGGTGGACTCCCCTTCGATCGCGACGTTATCGGCCTTGATCATGTCTTCAACTGGGTAGTTGAATGCGAAGATGAAAGCGGCGAATACGCACGCGACCACGACGTAACCGCCGCGTTCGATCCACGTCATGTACCGCGCGTAAAACTTTCGCTTTGCGCGGTTTTGCGTTCGCCAATCGGGCTCAAATACTTGGTTCATCCGGTCACCTGTTGCGGGATGGGCTCGGAGCCCGTGAAAATTTTGCGCATGTTGGCGTAATAGCCATTCTGTCGCACCAATTCGGCGTGAGATCCCTGCTCACGAATTCCGCCGGACTCCATCACCACAATGTGGTCCACGTGGCGAATCGTGTCGAGTCGGTGAGTCACCATCAGCGTCGTCGTTGTCGCCGCCAATCGCTTCAAAGTGTCCATGATTTCTCGCTCCGTTTCTGCGTCGAGTGCCGAAGTTGGTTCATCCAAGATCAGCAGCTTCGGCTGAATCAGCATGGCTCGGGCGATGCCGATGCGCTGCTTTTGCCCCGCCGAAAGTGCCGATCCGCCGTCCAAATCTTCGTACATCCCGGCCGGGAGAGTAGCCACCCACTTGGTTAGCTCAGCTTGGTCAATGGCAGCCTGCATCTCTTCCTCAGTGGCGTCGGGTTTGGCAATCAGCAGGTTCTGCGCAAGCGATCCCGCGAACAGATAGGTGTCCTGCATCACAGTGCCGATCTGCTTCAAATACGTGTCCAGCTTGATGTCTTTGAGATCGGTACCCTCAACCAACACCTGACCTTCCAGCGGGTCAATTAGCCGCAGCGCGAGCCCCACTAGCGTACTCTTGCCGGAGCCGCTGGGGCCTACAATCGCAGTCGAAGTATTCGGCTTCAGATGAATCGTCACGTTCGAAAGAACCCTTCCAACTCTGGGCCGCTCAAAGCTCACTCCTCGCAGTTCGACATTTCCAGTCACGACCGGGGACGGGACGGCATTGAGCTTGTCCACGATTGCGGGCTGGGTCTCCATGACCTGCATCATGCGCTCCGCCGAAACCATCGTCTGCCAAATCCAGCATCCAAAGTTGACGATTCGCTCGATCGGGAACGACAGCCGTCCGAGGTACGCGATCATGGGGACGGTCATACCCAGCGTCATCTGCCCCATCACCACCATCCTAGCCAGATACAGATAGATCGTGTTCGTCTTCAAGAACGGGATCAGCCGCTGGGTGGCAAACTCGAACCCAACCAAAATCAAATAGCCTTGGTTCGCAACTCTCTGAAGGGCGACGCTGATTCGGCTGTGCCGCCGAACTTCGTGATCCGAGCGATTGAGGCTCTTTATCGTGAAGAATGAGTAGGCCGCCTGCAGCACACCCGCATCGCGGAGTTCACAAAGCCGCAGTCGTCGCCTATCCAAGACACGCCCGTAGTGGGTGACCCAAATGAACAGTAAGGTCCAGGGAATCAAAAACAGCGCGACGATCCCCGTCAAGATCGGATCGACGTAGATCGCCGCCGTGAGAATCAATGCGAACTCGAACAACATCGTCAATGTCGGCAAGATTCGAACCAGCATATGCGCGATGCGGTCAGCGTCAGTTGAGATGCGAAACTGGTGCTGACCCACCGGCAAAGCGTCAATCGTGTCCATCGAAAGGCGCTGGAGATGACCGTACATCTTTCGTCTAATCTCCAACTGCAATAGTTGCTCGGTCGTGTTGTACAGAAAGGTGCGGGTGCCCGTGAGAAGGTGAACCACGAGCAATAGCCCCGCGATGCTCACAGCGATAACCCAGAACCCGTTCCAGTCACGGCGAGGTAACACCTGATCGATCACGCTCTTCCCAAACCAGGGGATCGAGAGGTTCAGCAGCACGATGGAAACGTCGATGAGGCAAACCAGAATCAGGCGGCGCAACTGCGGCCGCAGAAACTGCAAGACGAACACGAATGCCGCCCACGAGTTCTTGCGAAATCCCGTGCCCTCGGCGAGTGCCTCTTGTTCGGTCATGAGGCGGCTCCCTCCAGGTGTGAAAGCTCATTCTGGAGAGCCCAAAGTTTTCTGTAGAGCCCTTCCATCTGGATCAGCTCTTCATGCGAACCAAGTTGGGCCGCGCGGCCCGCGTCGAGCACCAGCACTTGATCGCAAGGCTCCACCGCCTTGAGGCGATGGGCGATTGAAATGATTGTCATCGACCCGCGCAATGCCTTGAGTTCTTCAAGAATGTCGGCCTCGGTCTCCGGGTCGAGGTTGGCCGTCGCTTCATCTAAGACCAAAATTTTGGGATTGCGAATTAGCGCACGGGCGATGCCGATGCGCTGCCTCTCGCCGCCGGACAGGGACGCACCTTCCCCGACCAAGGTGCCCAAGCCGTCGTCAAACCGAATCGCAAACTTGGAAACCCCGGACATAATCGCTGCTCGCTCCAGGTCTTCTCGCGTCGCTTTCGGATTGCCGAAAAGAATGTTGTCCGCAATGGTTCCGGTGTACAGATGGGTAGTTTGCGGCACCGTTCCCACTCGCTCGAGGAACGTGCTCAGCGCGATATCGCTAACCGAATTTCCATCGATCAGCACTGTCCCCGCGGAAGGCTCGTACAGACGAAGCATGAGGGCGATGACCGAGCTCTTCCCCGCCCCACTCGGGCCAACGATGCCCAGATACTGGCCCGGTTTAACCTCGAAGCTGAGGCCATTTAAAACCGGACGCTCGGGTTCATAGGCGAACTCGACGTTCTCGAACTTGATATGCCCCGAAACATCCGCAAGCTTGATTGCCCCAGGCCGATCCACGATCGTGGGCTTGGCGTCCAAAGTTTCCAAAATGCGCTGGGCGGGCACAAGTTGCACTTTGATGAGCTGCAAGATCTGAACAAAATTCTCTAGCGGCCCCTGGGCCGCTTCTACCAGAAGAAGCGCGGCAATCCAATCGCCGAGCGTCGCCGAACCCTCCATCACGCGAGAGGTCAAGTAGACGTAAATGCAGATTGAGAACGCCCACTTCATGCCCACCTGGGCGCCGCTTTGGACCAGCACGATTTCAGATATCTGTTTGATCCCAGCGCGGCGAGTGTTCGCCACCGCGTGCATGTATTTCTTGCGCTGAACCTTGAGCCGCCCCAGACTTTTCAACGTGCGCAGCCCCGCAATGCTATCACGTAGCGAACCTGCTTCCATCTCGGCCGTTTCCTTGAAGTGGAAGGCACTTCCGCGCACCTTATCAAAAAGCCGATGCGACACGAACGCAAACGGGAAGATGTACGCCAGTAGCATCAGGCTGAGCATCCCATCAATGAGGAACAACAGAATCACGCCCCACAGCAGGGAGTAAATCGTCTCAACCATGAGCGGGACGGTACGGACAATGATCCCCATGACCCCCGGGTCATAGGGATCCACGTCGTTGGAATAGATCGCCATCGCGACCTCTTTGCTGTCGGGTGCAGACTGTCCGGAAGCGGTCGCCACGGCGGGGCGGCTCGCAATCCGGAACACCGACACCATGTCCGCGGTCGCCCGGAACAAGTGCTCACCGGGGAGTCGCTTGGTCAAAAACGCTAGCGGCATCTTATTGAGATGCCGGTAGAACGCGAGCCGCAGGTCAAAGGTGGACCGCATCGAGCCATACCACTCCAACACTTCGCGGCAAGTGCTGAGCAGCGCGCTTGAAAAGTAAAAAAGAGCCTGGAGCCCGACAATGCTGAGCACGATGCTCCACCGCTCGTCTGCCGTAAGGTGGGTGGCTAGAAGCGCCTTGTTGGTCACGTCACGCGTTAGGAACAGCGCGAACTGGGCCAACGGGACCGACAGCAGCAAGAGCAGGATGCTGAGCACAAACTTCCCACGGTACGGGCGTACGAATCCCCAGAGGCGGCGAAGCACCCGTAGGCTCTCGCCGAGGCTGATGTGGGAACTCTCAGGCAACATGGGAATGGCGCGAAGGTTAGGGCGGGCCGCACTCGATCAAGTGCGGCCCGGAGATATCACTGAGGAGCTTCGGTGGTGCGTTCCCGGTAGCCGGGTTGACCAGGTCGAATAGGATCTTCGTCCTTCATGTCGACAGCTTTGAGATCCACCTTAGCAGTGTTGTCGCGGCTGGACATGAAGAACCATCCGGCGACAAGGAGCACGACGAGGGCGATCGCTCCGATCGCGACTCCCGGAGGAACAGGTTGCTTGCTCATAAGTTTTCCTTAGTTTGTCGGGTCGTACCAAGTGCCCCAGAACTTGGTATTGATCTGTGAGGAGATGAATTGGGAGTTATTGTAGCCCGCGCATTCGTTGGCTTCAGCGACGGTGTTGTTGAATTTCATCACCTTTTGGGCCGGTACGCTGCCCGCGTGACCGTCCGCGTAAGCGGCGACCAAGCGGTTCCTATGAAATTGCGTCGCTAAGTACGCGCGCTGGAAGCGCGTGTTCGTGACCGTAAGCGGGCTCACGACCACGGGACAATACGCCTCATCGCTCGTAAAGTTGAATCCGACTCGGCGATTCGCAGTTTGAGCCGTGATGATGAAAGCAGCTCGCTCGGAGCTGTTTTCCTGCGCGCTTGCCGCCCGGTACGACCGCACGAAAGTGCCTAGCGTCTCCCAGCTTGACCAACCGTTCCGGTTAATTGAAATAGAAGGGACCAGGGTCCACGCGTTTCCGGCGGAAGTGTCAACGGCGACGCCTCTTGCGTTGTCCCAGATCAGTTCTCTGCTCTTGATGAACGGCTCAATGTAATGATAGTAGCCTGCATCGGGCGTCCCACAACTCGCTGAGAACGCTGGCGCGTTGTTGAGGCACAGTTGGTGCGGCATGTTGACATCATCATTGCTGTCGGAGTACATGATCGCGCCAAGCACGACCTGCTTCATGTTGCTGACGGTGGCGATGGTCTTCGCGGCGCCTCTTGCTTGGGCAAAGACCGGGAACAAGATGGCGGCGAGAATCGCGATAATCGCGATCACAACGAGTAGTTCGATAAGGGTGAATGCCTTACGTGTATTGATTTTCATGATTGCCTTGTTGGGATCTGCTTCGATGCAGAGCCCGGGGATGACTAGGTTGTGTTACCGATAAAGAGATGGACAGGGAGGGTCGTGATTTCGGGTGTATCACGGCCCTCAAGAATGGCGACGAGTTGGTTGACGGCGTATTCGGCGACCGACGCCCAACCCGCCCGGACGGTGGTCAAGAGGTGAGCTGGCTCGACGGGAGGGTCAATCCCGTTAAACCCGACCACCGCTAAATCTTCTGGAATGCGCATCTGATGCGCCTTACAATAGGAAATCAGTGCATTGGCGCTCGGGTCGCCCCAGCAAACGGCCGCCGTGATACCCAGCTTTTCGCGCTGAGCCAAAATCTCGGCTTCCTGAGCTTCCACGCCGCCTTTCCAATCGGATGTGCGGCCCGCGATGACGGCCATCTCAAGTTCCTGGGCGCGTGCGAGGAACGCTTCGTAACGCCTCTGCGCTGAAGCCGACTCGCCCGGGCAGGTGCGGTACAAAACAGTTCGATGCCCGCGCTCGAACAGGTGATTCGCGATCGCAATTGAGCCGGCCGCATCGTCGGCCACCACGGAAGTGATGCCGTCAATCTGGTCGGTGATCGCCACCACCGCGAGCTTGGACCCACGGACCTTCTCAACCAGC
Source organism: Chthonomonas sp. (assembly GCA_031425375.1). Lineage (GTDB taxonomy): Bacteria > Armatimonadota > Fimbriimonadia > Fimbriimonadales > Fimbriimonadaceae > JAFLBD01. The sequence goes on from JANPJF010000007.1 coordinate 211,031, forward strand.
GGATCGCTCGGTGAAGCAATTAGGATCAGCCCGTCAATCTTGCCGCACACCAGCTCGGAGAACACCTCACCCACGCTGTACTGGTGGAATGAGTAATGGATCATCAGATCCTTTTTCGTTGCCTCGCATCCTTTCTGAAGTCCGGTCAGGATCTCCGCGTGAAAGGGATCATGGGGTTCAAGTTGCCCGTAGCCGAAGTATAAGCCGAGGATATTCGTAGTCTGAGACTGCAGCGCTCGAGCCAGGCCGTTGGGCTGATATCCCATCGTGGTGGCGGCCAACAGGATTCGCTCACGTGTGGCCTCCGACACTCGAGTATTGGACTTCGAGCCGTTCATCACGACCGAAACGGTGAATGGACTCACCCCAGCTTGCTCCGCCACGTCTTTTAACGTGACGCTTCTTCCGGTTCGACGAGAAGAGCTAAGGCGGGCCATTTTGCTGGTTGACCAAAGGTTTGGTCTATATTACTCTAAGAGGGTCAGGGCGTCTCCAAAGTTCTTTGGAGTGAGAGAAAAAAGAAAGAATCTGCCGCCGAGAGACCGGCGGCAGATTCCGGTTAGGGTTTAGGCTTTTCGCGCTTTGCGGCGTCGAACGACCATTGCAGAAAGTCCGGCCAGCGCCAGCATGGAGCCTGGCTCAGGCACGGTCTGCAGGTTGTTGTAGTACAAAGAGCCGTTGTTGTCTCCGCTCGCATAGAAGTTCATCGTAGCGGGCAAGAAGCCTTCCGAAATGAAGTCCATATTCACGGTGTCGCTCACCGTGCCATTCGTGATGAAGAGCGAAAACGCATCAGCACCCGTCACCGTGATCGCCACGTCGACGCGTTGGCCGCCAATGATAGGAACGTCCGTGAACTCAGTGCTTGCGAATCCATCGCCAGCTTCGACGCGCCAAAAACCGAACGCCGGTCGCGCGGCTAGATAAAGCATCTCTCGGTTGCCGCTGCTTCCGGGAGCCGTGGAGCGAACTTCGAGTCCGTACTCGCCCGCCGTTTGAGCGGTGCCGATTCCGTTGCCGCCAGCCATCATGCTGAAATTGAAAGTTTGGCCGATCGTCAAAAGGTCCGTCATGCGACGGCGGGTGTCAATTCCAGCACCGCTAATCTTGAACTGCTGCGGTCCGAGCGCGGCTGCCTCACTCGAGATGGCAATCGATCCTCCGCCCCAGGCTTCGTTGTTCCAAGCCAGAAATCCGCTGCCACCATTCTGCGTGTGGTAATTGGTTCCCAGCGTATACGCGGCATCGCTGGCGGTGTCTAACGCCAGACCAAAGCTCATCGCTGCCGCGGCAGATAATGTTAATAATGCAAGTGTCTTCATTGAATTAGTCCGAACTGACCAAACATTTGGTCACCCTTCCGCCGCCATTGTACGGCAAGATTGTGAAATCCGTATCGCTTTCAGAAATTACGAGCAAAATTGCCGGGGGAATCGAGAGCGCAGGCACGAAAATGCCGCTCAAATGGCAGTTTAACCGCACGAACCTTGGTAAGCTCAACTCAGGGTTCGCAAGGGGCGATATGGGGGACGGAGACGGAAGATCTAGACGCTACGCTCGTCCGCTGGAACCCCGACTCAGGTGTCGCGAGCCACATAAACTCCGAAGTAGACGTGATCATGGTCGTGCTCGAAGGACAGGCCACAGTGATCCTGGGTGGTCAATCGGAGCAACTGGGCGCTGGGACGGCGCTGGTCATACCAAAGGGTGTCTCCTGGCAGGTCACTGCAGGCAACGAGCCCTTGACCTACCTCAACATCCACAAGCGCCGACGCGCGATGATGCCAAATATGGTGCGACCGCAGAAATGGCCCGTGTAAAAAACCCCACCGTTTCCAGTGGAGTCTTGAATTTAAAGTGGTGGCTGCCGCAACAGGACTCGAACCTGTGACCCGCTGATTAACAGTCAGCTGCTCTACCAACTGAGCTATGCGGCAACTTGGACTTGGGTTATACCTATGGATCATCGGTTCGCGCAACCCGGGTCAGTAGGGGTGCGCTCACTCCCTCCATATTTGCTGTTTTCCATGGCGTAATGGCCCGGTACCCTTGCAATTTTCTTCATCCAGCGTTAACAATAGGGGGGAATACTAATAGTGCTGAGTCTTGGTCTGGAGACCATGTCGCAGGTTCAGCATTGCGATCCAGACGTCATCCAAAGGGCCCCCAAATGAAGCGTGCATTTACTCTTATCGAACTTCTCGTCGTGATTGCGATTATTGCAATCCTTGCCGCCATCCTGTTCCCGGTCTTCGCCCAAGCGCGAGTCGCAGCCAAAAAGACCGTGTCCATCTCGAATTGCAAGCAGCAGACGATCGGCCTAATGCTCTACACGGCTGACTCTGACGACATGTGGCCCCGCAACGATGCTTGTCAACTTAACAGTTCCTTGAACCCCAAATTCAAGGCTGCTAACTTCAACACTGGCCCAACGTCCGGCTGCTTTGATCCCTATTACAATCGGGTGAACAACTTCAGTTGGCAGAAGTGGATCCTGCCGTACATCAAGAATGTAGAGATTTTTGAGACTCCACTTCGACGAAAGGATCAGGTGGCTTGGGACAATGACGGTCAACTCTTCAACCAATTCTTGCTGAACAATGGATTGACTGGATCAATTTTCATTTCCAACTTCACGACGGGTCAGATTGGCTCACGCGGTTTGCGCAATAGCTGGCTTGGGGGCAGCACAACCTCGGTGCCCAGAGCAGCGGAGGCCATGATCATCATGGAAGCGTCTTATAACATCGGCGTTATCCCCATCGCAACCGACGACACGCAGTGGAATCAGACCACCCAAGATATCGTTGGCTACCCGATCGCCTTCCGCGAGTACTGGAAAAACAAGTTCAACCTCACCCCACGCGGTGTGACAGACTGTCTTGCCAACACCGTTTCCAACGAGGTGGACACGAAGAAAGCGGTTTCCGGTGGAATCACCGTCGGGTTCGTCGATGGTCACGCCAAGTTCATGCGGGCTGGCGAATTCCTAGCCAAGTCTCCCTCCAAGTCTGAGATGGTGCCCGGCTCTAACCCGAACAGCGCCTCCAGCGGTTATACTTTCCAAAGCGACTGCCACGGTATGCCAAACGGTGGCGGCACGGCCGGCAACCTCGGCATGTTGCCTCCCAACACCTCAATCAACTATCCGATGTGGGGCCTAGGTAACTAATGGGCAAGCTCGTCCTCCTGGGTGTAGCATCAATACTGGTGTTGGCCGGCTGCCAGACCTCCGAAATAGGAAAGAACGAGACCAACAAGGCGTTCCCAACCCAGAACCAGTCTGACGTTGAAGCAGCTTTGGCGAAGGAAGGCAAATTAGAAGAATATCGAGCGGCCCAAGAGCGGGATCGCCTTTACCAGCAGCAGGGTCAACAGGGCGAGCAAGGTAGCGGACAAGGCACCAGCCAAACTCCTCCAGCCCCATCCACTGATCGCTGAAATTCGCCGTTGAGACAAAGTGGGCACCGCGAAATCGCGGTGTCCACTTTACGTTTGCGGCCGCCTCGCGTTATGAATGTGCGAGTATAGTTCCGTATGCTTCGACGGCGAGGTGATCTGATGGACTACAACTTACATCTTGACTTTTTACGCGTGACAGAATCGGCCGCATTGGCCTGCGCAAAATGGGTGGGCAAAGGCGACCGCTCTTCTGCCGACCAAGCGGCGTGCGAAGGCATGCGCAATCGCCTCGGCGAGATGGATATAGACGGCACCATCGTCATCGGCGAAGGGGAGCGTGACGAAGCTCCGATGCTGTACATCGGCGAAAAGGTTGGAACCGGAACCGGACCCACCGTGCAGATCGCCGTGGACCCTTTGGAAGGCACAAACCTGTGCGCGGACGGAACCCCCAACGCCATCGCGGTTCTTGCGGCGGCAGTGGAAGGCCGAGGATTCTTGATGCATGCGCCCGACTGCTACATGGACAAACTTGTCGTCGGGGCAGAGTGTAAAGGCGTGGTCGACATCACCTTGCCGGTGCGCGTGAACGTGCGTCTGATGGCCAAGGCCCTTGGAAAAGATTTGGACGAAATCACAATCGGCGTACTGGAGCGACCGCGCCACGAGGAGTTGATCCGAGACATCCGAGAGGTGGGTGCCCGAGTTCACCTCATCGGCGACGGTGACCTGTCGATCGCCATTGCCGCCCTCAACCCGGATTCTGGTGTTGACGCGCTGATGGGCATTGGCGGCGCCCCAGAAGGGGTTATCACGGCAGCAGCAGTTCAATGTGTTGGCGGTGAGATGCAAGCCCGCCTAAAGTTCTCAACCGACGAACAACGCGCCCGCGCTGAAAAGATGGTTTCCGGGGACATTGACCGAGTCTTTGCCGCGACAGACCTGGCAAGCGGAGACGTGATGTTCGCCGCAACGGGCGTAACTAGTGGCGACCTGTTGAGGGGTGTCCGCTATCGACGAGGCATGGCCTACACCGAGTCCATCGTCATGACCAGCGACACCGGAACGATTCGACGCATCGAAACCCAACACAAAACCTCGTCCCTCGACTAATTTGCAGTTTTTCATAAATTGTCGTAAGATGTGTCGGTAGGTTGCAATCATGATGTCTTATCGTAAAGCGTTTACATTAATCGAGTTGCTGGTCGTGATCGCGATCATCGCGATTCTGGCGGCGATCCTCTTCCCCACTTTTGCACAGGCGCGAAAGGCAGCAAAGGTGACCGCGAGCATTAGTAATTTGAAGCAGAACGGCACGGCGCTCATGCTGTACGCCTCCGACCACGACGACCGACAGGTTCTCGTCGCAGCAACTGGGCGGCAAGGCGCGTTCTGGACTTACTCCGGCGTGCCGTACGAACCTTGGTCCTGGCTTATTCGAAGCTACCACAAGACCGGAATGATGCTTCAAGACCCCACGACCCGGGCTGAAACGAACAGCACCTGCTCCGCTGACCTTGCTAACCGCCCGGACCTCCTTGACGCGAGCCGGTATGTCTGCACGCAGTACGCCTATGCCTACACAGTGCATAGCCCTTCGGTTGCGGCGTCCCCCTACTTCATTGCTAAGCCTCTGACTCAAAGCGAGATCGACAAACCCGCCAACACGGTACTAGTCGTTACCAAGCGAGCGCGCTTGGGCAAGCTGGACTACATTCAACCCACCGGCGGATTGTGGATGGCCAACCTTGCACAGCCTCCGTATTGCAGCGCGGGCAGTTTGACCACTAACCCGGCGCCGAACGAGAGCTACTGCTTCGCTCTGCACCGTTGGGGTTTAAACGGTACATGGGCTTCCAACGTCGCTCCAGCTACCTACGAAGAAGGAAGGCAGACCGGCGGTACATCATTGCGAGCGAACGGCAAGGCCATCGTGCTGATGTCGGACGGTTCGGTGAAGGCATACCATCCGAGCTTCCTAGCAAAGGGAACGACCTGGACGACCAATTCCACCGTAAGCCAGGTCACTCTGAACAACCGCGACGAATACATGTGGGACGCGCTCTAGTCGCGCCAAACCCACTCGCCATCCTTCGCTGATCCATCGGGGCCGAGATATCCGGCCCCGATGATGCCGCTTGCTCCCTCGCTCAGCATCTTGATGTTGGCGGCGAAGTAGTCTGGATACGAAACTCCGGGACTGAACAGTGGAAAGCGCTCGGCCAACCGACGCCCTTTGACGTCCGTGCCCCCGATCTGACAATACATGTATTCAGCGGAATGAAGCACTTCGAAAAACGCGGAGCCCGGCGGCAACTTTCTATTCTGATCACTCCAGTTGGCAACCGCGGTCTGTTTCGCCGCATACCCGTAGTAAAGACCAAAAACAGACCAGTTTTCGTCGATTTGGAAATTCGAAGCTAGCTCCAGCCTTGGCGTTGCATTGCCGCGATACCACATCTGCTCCATGTCATAGCGAGCCTTTTGCCATGCCCAAGCACGTTCCTCCGCTGGACCATCATTGGGCACGATAAATCGAACCCCCGAGTTGTAAATGTCTAAAAAAGCACGGGACATGTATTCGCGGAGGTCCCCGCGGCCCATGCGATCCTCTTCATGATGCTCTTGCCACCGCCCATTTTGTAGCCGCCAAGCGTAGGCATCTTCGTGTACCTTCGACTCTTCGATCAGCTGACCATTTAGGTGAACCGGCTTTGGAACCGCAATATTAACTTCATTTGCGTTCGAAATCTGAAAATGCCATCCATCGGTGCGTAGCTCACCTGTTAGCTTAGTAAGATCATTTCGACGAACTTGCCCAGTCACCGACGCAAAATCGTTTCCACTTTGCACCCTCAAATCGCCGAGCGTCAGATCAAATTTCTTTATGATTTCAGGCGACTTCGCCGTTCGGAATAGCTCCATCATCGGCTTCCAGTCCACGCTATCGGCACCAGGCTCCGGATTTTTGTCGAACCAATGTCCCGCCCCCGGCTCTTCGTGGTACTGCACGTCAACAATGCCTTTAAGCTCATCTCGCATCCGCCGAGCCTCTGTTACCGGCACGGTCTCGTCTGCCTCGCCATGATGGATGAAAACAGACTGTGTTTGAGCAAGATTTTTCTTAAACTTGAGCGTGTCACTGGCAATGTTGGCGCGGTTCAGCAACGCCTGCATCGGATCCTTTAGGTCATAGTTTGCGCCACCCGCATAGGTATCAAATGAGATCCAGCCCGCGCAAGGGGCAACTGCTGCAAACATATTCGCGTGGTGAACCCCGAGATGCCACGCCCCGTGCCCACCCATAGAATGGCCGGTGAGTACTACCTGCTTTGGATCACCCGTAAAGTCCGAAGCAGCATGGAGGGCCTCCAAGGCATCCCGACGACCGATCCCTTCCCAATTGAAGCCAAATGGGCGTCGATTCGTGGGGCAAACGATGTTGCAGAAATCCTTCTGCCCGTACGCTTGGGCTTGCCCAATAGCCTCAACGCTCGCGCCATGAAGCGACAACACCGTCACCCGAGCATTCGGATCGCTTGCCGGGTTAACGGCTGCGTACTGAACGCTGCCGTCCATTGCGCTCTGAAAAGTAAACCGATAAGGCTCACCCGCTTTTCTGACGTCCAGTTTCAAAGCTCTCGTTCCGAACGGCTTCGAGCCTTCTGTGCCTACCAGCATCACTTCAGATTTGGTAATGCCCGAGAATGGAAACTTGATCACGCCGTAAGCTGGAATCCATGCTTCATCGTCCGGGTCCATAGGGCGACCCTTCACCCGCACCCTTACTTTTCGTGCCCACGAGGAATTGTTCAGGACCACGACCGAACCTCGGTCGCCATAAGGCTTTTTAGTATCGCTGTTAAAGTCAGGCAATGTCGCGTCGGCTGCATCAATCTCGAGAGAGCCCTTCGGCAATCTCCAATTTAACTTCGCATCTCCACGAAACCCGTACAGAAGCACGTCGTTCACACCTCGCTTCAGCGGCACGGGCACAAAAAAGCTACCGTATCCATACACATCCCCGACTCGCGGCTCCCCGTTCATGTAGAACATCGAAACTCCGCTCGCGTTGAGGTGCATCACCTGAGCCTTCGGGCTTAAAACCTTAACCCACACGTATCCCGACGGCTTAAAACTCCACCCGACAGATTCCCGCGAAGTCCATCCTTTCGCGGGGTCAAGTCGATTCTCAATCAACTCCAGCTCAACGGGATCAACCCTGATCAGAGATCGAGTCCGAGCGGGAATGTCCCGCGCAAAAACGCTCTCGACGCTTACTCCCCCTGGAGTCTGAGCTAGCGCTAGCAATGCAGCAATGATCATGATTTTAGTAGTGCAATCTCAAGGACTTCTTTCACGTCGCGCACCGCGTGCACAAGCAACTGCTCGCGCACACCCTCTGGAAGTTCTTGTAAATCAGCTTCGTTCTCAGCCGGAAGAATCACGTTCACGATCCCCGCTCGATGCGCGGCTAAGACCTTTTCGCGAATTCCTCCAACCGGCAACACCTTACCGCGCAGTGTAATTTCCCCCGTCATCGCCAGGTCGCGTCGCACCGCGCGCCCCGTAAGGGCACTCACGAGAGCCGTGACCATTGTCACGCCTGCACTTGGTCCATCTTTCGGTACTGCCCCCTCGGGGACGTGGACGTGGACGTCGTGGTGGAATGGAGCCTGATCGCCAAACTCTTTCTGATGTTCGCGAGCATAAGTGACGGCGGCCATCGCCGACTCCTTCATCACGTTCCCCAGCGACCCAGTTAGTTGCACCAGCGGCTCGGTCCCCAACGAAGGCATCAGGCTGGCCTCAATGGTGATGATATCGCCTCCGACTTCGGTGTATACGAGCCCTGTCGCCGCTCCCACCTGATCGGAGGTCCCGCGCTCGCCGTAGCGATACTTAGCCCGTCCGAGAACCTCAACCAAAACCTCGTCCGAAATCTTCAGACTCTTCGTCTTCCCTTCCGCGATTTGCCTAGCTGCTTTACGGCAAACCGTAGCGATCTCGCGTTCCAAATTTCGAACGCCGCTCTCGCGAGTGTATTCGCGTATCAGCTTTTGAAGCGCTGAATCTTCGATCGAGAGTTGCCGTACATGGAGCCCATGCTCCTTGACCATTTTAGGAATCAAAAATGTCTTGGCGATCTCCAGTTTCTCAATCTCGGTGTAACTGCGGAAATTGATAATCTCCATCCGATCGTGCAGGGGAGCCGGGATGTTCTCGATCACGTTTGCCGTCATGATAAACATCACTGAACTGAGATCAAAGGGCGACTCGATGTAGTGATCGCTAAAATGCTCGTTTTGCTCCGGATCGAGCGCTTCAAGAAGGGCCGATGTAGGGTCGCCCCGCAAGTCCATGCTCATCTTGTCAATCTCATCGAGCATGAAAACCGGATTCCGGGTGCCGCACTGCTTGATCCCTTGAATGATCCGCCCCGGCATGGAACCCACGTAGGTCCGGCGATGGCCCCGAATTTCGGCTTCGTCGCGAACTCCGCCCACGGAAAGCCGATAGAATTTTCGACCCAGCGCCTCGGCGATAGACCTCCCCAGACTGGTCTTCCCCACGCCGGGAGGGCCTACGAAACAAAGAATCGGACCTCGTAAGGAGCCGGAAAGTTGGCGCACCGCCAAGAAGTCAAGGATACGGTCCTTCACCTTTGAAAGGCCAAAGTGGCCCTGATCAAGAATGTCTGCCGCCAACTTCACATCGAGCCGGTCTTGGCTCAGAACATCCCAGGGCAGGCTGATCAGCCAGTCGATGTAGCTCCGAATAACCATCCCTTCCGGTGAGCTCGAAGGAGCGCGCTCTAGGCGCTTGATCTCCAAAATCGCCTTCTCCTGCGTCTCATCCGGCATCCCAGAAGTCCGGACCTTCAGGGCCAACTCTTCATTTTCCGGGCTAAAGGAGGTCTCGTCTCCGCTCAGCTCGCTCTGGATTACTTTTAGCTGCTCACGCAGGAAATACTCGCGCTGAGTGTTACCAAGCTCCTGCTCCACCCGTTGTCGCAAGTCGGTTTGGAGCTCCAGCACCTGCCGCTCCGAGGTGAGCATGTGCACGAGCTTCTCCATCCGCAGAGCGCAGTCAGTTTCTTCCAGCAACTCTTGCTTAACTGAGGCGCGGAGATTGAGATGATCGGTGAGGAGGTCCGCCAGATGCCCGGTGTCGTCAATGCTGGGCAGGATTTCGAGGACCTCAATCGGGACCTGCTTACCCAACGACGCCACAAGTTGGAACTCCTCCAGAGCTTCCCTTCGAAGCGCTTCGCTTGAGGCACCACCCGCCTCCTTCTCTAGCAGAATTTCATACTCTGACGTAAAGAAACCTCGCCTAAAGCTAAACTTTTCTACCCTAGCGCGGCTCAGCCCCCGTAGCACCACACGCATGGTGCCATCTGGCATGGGCATGATCTGCACGACCTCGCTGAGCGTTCCGACGCGGAACAGATCTTCGGCCCTCGGCTCGTCAATGGCTAAGTCTCGCTGTCCGACCACCAACACCAGCCGATCCCGCCGAATCGCGCTCTGCAAAGCGCGCAGAGAGAGTTCGCGACCAACCAACAACGTGCTGACCAACTGGGGGAAATGGACATTGTCTCGCACCGGCAAAAGCGGTACGACCAGGGGCGTGCCTTCGCTTCGGGTTGGCTTGCGCCGCGTTGATGCCAGTTTCACGGCTCCACCATCCCCTTTCAATTTCGACATAAGGTCCTAAATCCTGCTTGTATTTCAATCTTTTCGACCGAAGAGCTTCAACGTCTCGTGAAACGTCTCATCGTTCTTGAAGACCTGCTCGTAGATCGCGTCGACCATCCCAAAAATTTCGAGCAAGCCCAATAATCTTCGGCGCAACAGCTCGGCATCTTCAAGCCCCGTCTCCTTTGGGACGTTTTCCAGGCACTCGGAGATCACTTTATTGGTAGGGTCTAGCTCGCGTCGCTTGCGCTCCCGGACCACCCGGGCCACCATCTGCCACGGCTCAGATTCCGTGATGTAGATGTCCTTACGGTCACCGGGCCGTCGGAACCGGCGAATAATCCCCCATTCAATGAGGTCGCGAAGGTTCATGCTGGCGTTGCCGCGACTAATGTGAAGCCGCTCGATGATCTCATCCATGCTCCACGGCTTCCCGGTGATGAACAACAGGGCGTGAATCTGGGCCATCGTGCGGTTGATCCCCCAGCTGGAGCTCATGCGCCCCCATTCCATGATGAACTGCTCTTGCACGTCGTAAATTGCCCGTTCTTCTGACGACAAGTCCGCGTAGGCTTTCACGCTCCTAGGATACCGAGCGCGTCCACAGCTTTCAGTGGAAACCACGCGAATTCACCGGGAGTTTTAAATGCGCAACCGCCGAATATAGAATCGTGGCTGTTGGTGCAAACGATTCATTTAGGAAGCTCACTCGTACTCGAGTTCGGCTAAACCGTGTTCGGGACGGGAAGATCATGACCGGGCGGCTGGTCAAGATGTCCACACAGCGGGCCGAAATCGACATCTTTGGCGTGGAGACGTGCTTACCCGGCGAGATCTTTATGGTTGAGGTTAACGGCCCAATCGTGAAGCTCGTGTTCCCGGGCCGCCTTGACAGCCGTTCAGGGCTGCACTCCATCCTCTCCGTGGGCCAAGGACTCCAGTACCTGCCCGTTTCTGAACCAGCCCGCATCTCGGTGGATGGATTCTCGCTAAGCGCGACTTGGGGCGAAGAAACCAGGAAGGGCAAGCTGCTCGACATTTCGCGCGACGGCGTTTGCATGTTAGTGCACGAGCCGGTTCCTGCCGGCACTATCATTGACTTGGACATCAAAGGAAAATTCGAGACTTACGAGGTCAGGGGCACGGTCCGCTACTGCGTGGAAATGAATGACGGGGTGCGTCACTGCCGCTTGGGAGTTCAGTTGATCCACGACGACCGACTATCAACGGCACGCTGGATGACCCTCTTCAAGAAAGTCCTGGAAGCCGCTTAGCCTCGCAGCTTCTCGGCCATTTCCTTGTTCTTCTCGATGTAGCTCTTCCAATTTGGCGGCACATCAGAATCTACGAAAATCGCCGTGACGGGGCATTCTGGCTCGCAAAGGCCGCAGTCGATGCACTCGTCGGGATGAATGTAGACCATGTCGTCGCCTTCATAAATGCAGTCCACCGGGCACACATTCATGCAAGACTTATCTTTCACCCCAATACAAGCTTCTGTGACGACGTATGGCATCTCTGAGAATTCCTATCGATCGCTAACGATCCCAACCTATTCTACCGTTCCGAACCCAAATTCATCTCCAGCATACAGAAAAGTATGGATACATGTGCTACCATTGAACGTATAAACAGTCGGGAGCACCCAAATAGAAAATGGCAATTACCTTAACACCACGTGCGGCTTGTGAGCTGAAAGATCTGATGATGGCCGAGAGCAAGAGCTCCGCTGCCCTTCGCGTCTGGGTTTCTGGAGGCGGTTGCTCCGGGCTTCAGTACGGCATGGCGCTTGACGACGCCCCCGCCGAGCCGGGCGATACCGTGTTCGAGCAAGAGGGCATGAAGATTTTCGTGGACGAGCTAAGCCTCCAGTACATGGAAGGCTCCTCCGTAGATTACGTCGAAGACACCCTCGGTGGGGGTTTCAAGATCGAGAATCCAAATGCGACAAGCTCGTGCGGTTGCGGCTCATCGTTTAAAACCGAAGATGGCGCGGCGGCTCCTGGCGGCGGTGGCGGATGCGGCAGCTGCAGTTCACGCGGCTAAAGAACTTTCTCCAACAAACGAAAGGCCGGGCGATCACTCGTCTGGCCCTCTGTTTTTTTTTCGTCTAAGCCTTAGCCAGCGATTGAATCCATCCCCTCTTGAAAGCGAGCGTGGATGTAGTTGACCAGGGCGATGCGCTGTTCGATGGACCCAGGCGTAAATCTAAAGCCGGTAGCGAAGAGATCACTCTCTGGCAACACGTACGAATAGCGAACTTCCGCGTGGGTCGTGATGTTGCTCTCGGTGTCCTCCGCGATCGAGATCAGGCAGAGCTCGCCGGCAGGAAATTGAGTTCGACTCCGTACCTGGATGCCGCCCAAACTTAGGTCAACGATGATCGCGGGATCGGCCGAGTTCTGCCCTGCTTGGTACACCAGGGCGTACTCGAAGATGTCCCATCGCTTGTACCGCCGACTCTCGCTTCCGTTTTGCTCAATCATGGATTGCTCGCGCGTGGGCTCACCAAGTTCGGAGTCCCATAGAGCATATCGGCACGGTAACCCGGTTCCTTTAGTGGTCGGGCCGCTGGGAACAAAAAAGGTGCTCCGGCTTAAGCCGGAGCACCTTGCCCTCACCACCGAATTTACTTTCGGGAGGTGATGAGCACGTGGCCTGTCTTTTGATCAACATCCACGTTCACGTTGAGCGTGTCGCTGATGAAGCTGAGAGGAACCACTGTTCGCCCGCGATCAAGGAACGCGGCGTATTCGAGGGTCGTTCGCTGACCGTTCAGCATGGCGCGGGTGCTGCCGATGCGGATCGTTGCGGTGTTCGCGGCGCCCTTGGCATCCACAGTTTTCGTGGTGTTTGTCCACATCACCTTGCCACCGGCCGCCTCGTAAAGGTGGCGGAATGGGCTCAGCGCGATGCCGGACTGCACTCGGGGCTGGACGTCGAAGTTCAGCGGGCGAGCATTGTAAGAAAGCGTGAGCACTCCATTCAGGTTCAGTCGCGTGCCCTGGGTGACGCGAACCGTGCTTGCAACAGAGTTCACGGCCTTGATCGGAGCAACTTGCGCAGGCTTCGTGACCGCCGGAAGCACTCGAACAGGCTTCACGACCGGCTTGATGACCGGTTTAGCGATTGGCTTAGTCACTGGCTTAGCAACCGGCTTCACGACTGGCTTAGCAACTGGCTTGACCACTCGCTTTCCGGTCGGAGTCAGGTTCCGTGCGCCATTGGTCACTGCGTTGGGAGCAGTGACGTTCATCGGCTTCGCCGGACTTGGCTTGGCGACCACAGCACTGTATGTACCGGACATCGAAGTCAGATTGATCGTCGGAGGGGCGACAACCGCCACGACCGGCATCACACGCTCGGTGCGACCACCGGGGTTGTTCACGAAAACTCGTACTTTGCGGCTGCGGATCGAAACATTCTTGTCGTCCACGGCAAGCACTTGAATCTCGTGCCAACCGTTTGCCAGCATTTCCGTATCGATGACGTACGTGTACGGTGCAACGTTGCTCATCGAGCGCATATCGCCATCGACGATGAAGGAAACCATCTTAGGTCGGATCTGATTCTTCACCCCGACCCGAATCTCGACTAAGCCCTGAACCGTCTCGCCGGCCTTGGGGGTCAAGATAATGACGGGCGAATCCACTGGAGCTTCCACGTCCACCGAACTAGATTGCTTGTCAAGCAACTTTCCGTCGGCATCGAATACCAAAGCTTCGACGCGGTTCGCGCCTTCGTTGAGCATACTGGCATCGATACGGAATGTGGTCGTGTTCGTGAGCGAGCCATCTACAGCTCGAGTCCCCACACTCATTCCGTTGACGCGAAGTTCAACGAGTCTCGCCGATGTTTGCTCGAACCGAACGTTAATGGACTGGCCATTTAACGCTCGCTCGATTGCAACATCGGGCACCTTAAACACTGCTTGCGCGGTGCCAAAGCCTACGATTGCGAGGGCTAGAGCCCCTAATTTCATCCAATGTCTCACCATCGGTAACCACCTCTCCTGTTTCTGCAAGCAGAAACCACATCTCTTTAAGCATATCCCCTTTTGCATTCTTTGCGCCACCTGCGACCGCGGAGCGGGTACGGTAAGCACAGTTTGAAGAATCTGGAGAACGACTTAAGCTTCCTCCAAGACGCTCCGGATGCCTCATTTGGTTGGCAATTTTTGGGCGAAGCGCATTCTCAAGGGTTGCAAATGACCAGCCAACGATGGCAGGGGATCACCTGGACGCATCCTATCTGGCATCGAGCCGGAGCCGGAGATACCTGCCTACTGTACGCGACCGGGGACTTGGTGCATCAAGCCGACGGCCCGGACTTCGACCACTTGGTTTCTGCCTGCCGCATGCCCGTCGCCATGCTCTTCGGAATCCCGAACCAACCTGCTCGGGGGATGCGCGAGGACGACCTCATCGCCCACAGCTTCGAGCAGTACCTATCTACTGGCGAACTCGATTGGCCGCTCATTTTCCCCATGACGCGGGCGATCCTCCGCTCGATGGATTCGCTTCAAGAAGCCTACGGCTACGAAAAATTTATCATCACCGGCGGGAGCAAGCGCGGCTGGGCCGCGTGGCTCGCGGCACTCACTGGCGACTCGCGCGTCGTCGGAGTCGCCCCGATGGTCTTCGATAACCTCAACGTCCGGCCGCAGATGCTCGCGCAATTGGAGCAATGGGGGAGCTTCAGTCCGAAGTTGGACGACTACACCCGCCGCCAGCTGCAAATGATGCTCGACGAGGAAGCGGGCGAACGCTTGGCCCGATTGGTGGACCCATTCACTTATTTGAAGCACCTGCGCTGCCCGGTGCTACTCGTACACGGGACGAACGATGAGTTTTGGACGTCCGACGCCACCACCCGCTACTGGAACCACATCCCCGGCCAAAAATCTTTACTGGCGATTCCAAACGTTGGTCACGACCTCGGGGATCGAGCGGCGGCGTACCGGACCCTGGGAGCATTCGCGAGACGCTGCACCGCTGGCAAAAAAATGCCCGACGTGAACGACGCCTCCGAATTTTGGTGCGGGGAGAGTGAAGACCTGCACTTTCACGACAAAGAGTGGCGTCAATACGCGAAAATCCCCGCCACCAACAAAAATCTCGCAGTGCTTAGGAAGGCCACTTTCAGCGACGGCGAATCTAGTTTTGACCTGACGACGCCCGTCACTCTCGTCAGGGGCGCTGGCCCGTCTCAGCGACAATAATGCTGCCAACCCCTCCGCGGACGTTGAACTCAGCCGTCACGCGCATCCAGCGCGGGTTGCACGCCGCGCTCAGTTCATCCAGCAACTGGTTTGTCACCGCCTCATAAAAGATCCCCTTGTCGCGGAAGCTGTTGTAGTAAAACTTTAGCGCCTTCAGTTCGATACAGGTCTCGTTCGGGACGTATTCGAGTTCGATCGTGGCAAAGTCGGGCTGACCCGTCTTCGGACATACACTCGTGAATTCGGGGAAAAGATGGGTGATCGTGTAGTTCCGGTGGGGTGCCGGATTGGGGAAAGTCTCAAGCGCGATAGACATTGGCTGTTGCCTAAAAGGGTACCCGCCCCATCAGCTAAACTGACCGGCATGATTGCAGTGGTGTTTCCCGGACAGGGGTCCCAAAAGCCAGGCATGGGGCAGGCTCTACACGACGCTTTCCCCGTCGCTCGCCAGGTCTTTGAACAGGTCAGTGAGGCAGTCGGCACCGATGTTGCCACCCTCTGTTTTTCTTCGACCGAGGACGAATTGCGCGCCACTCAAAACGCTCAAATCGCCCTTTTCACGTGCGGTCTCGCCGCCTGGAAAGCTCTTGAGATCGAAGCCTCTGCATACGCGGGCCATAGCGTCGGCGAATACGCGGCCGTCGTGGCTGCGGGTGCACTCAGCGTCGCAGAAGGGGCGAAGCTAGTTTGGCGGCGGGGCGAGCTCATGATGCACGCCCCCGAGGGAACCATGGCCGCCGTGCTCGGCCTCGAAGCAGAAGTGCTTAGAGAAGTTTGCAAAGCCTCCGGGGGCGTCGTGGTGATCGCCAACGACAACTGCCCGGGCCAACTCGTGATCAGCGGTGAAATCGCCGCGGTCGCCGATGCCTCCGCCCGCGCCACCGAAGCGGGCGCCAAGCGAGTCCTGCCCCTGAATGTCAGCGGGGCCTTCCACAGCCCGCTCATGGCCCCGGCTGCGGCACAGATGGGTGAGGCCCTCGGGGCGGAAACCTGGGCAACTCAATCCGCTCCAGTCTTCGCCAACGTATCCGCCAGCCCCATCAACGACAGTGCCAAATGGCCCGCCCTCCTAGAGGAACAACTCGTCAGCAGTGTGCGCTGGACAGAATCAGTTCAAGCGATGATCGCGAGCGGCATCACCACATTTGTTGAGTGCGGATCAGGTGAGGTGCTGACGGGCTTGCTGAAGCGCATTGACAAATCGGTAACCGGCATCGCGGTGACTGACAGCGAAAGCCTCGAGCGCGCACAATCGGAGTTGAAGAAATTATGAAGTTTCAAGATGAAGTGGTGGTGGTGACCGGCGCAAGCCGCGGTATTGGTCGCGCAATTGCGATGGGGTTTGCCGCGGGGGGCGCGAAAGTGGCTTGCGTGGCCACAACCCTCCCGAATGCCCAAGCGACCGCCGACCTCATCGGCGAATCGGCCAAAGCCTACGCCCTCGACGTCAGTGACTCCGCCTCGGTAGACGAAGTATTCGGCCAAATCGAGAAGGATTTAGGCTTACCCTCGGTCCTCGTGAACAATGCGGGAATCACGCGCGATCAGCTCGTAATGCGCATGAAGGATGAGGACTTCGACCGAGTGATCGCCGTTAACCTACGGGGGTCCTACCTGTGCTCAAAGGCGGTTTGCCGGGGCATGATGAAAGCACGATACGGGCGCATCATCAATATCTCCAGCATTGTCGGGCACAGCGGAGCCGCAGGGCAGGTGAATTACGCGGCGAGCAAAGCCGGAATGATCGGAATGACCCTTTCCTTGGCCAAAGAATTCGGCTCCCGAAACATTACCTGCAACGCTGTCGCACCGGGCTTCATTGAGACCGACATGACCGCAGACCTCTCTCAAGACTTACGCGATTCCGTGACCAGTAAAGCGCCGATCTCGAGGTTGGGGACGCCAGAAGATATCGCCAACGCTGTATTATTCCTCGCATCACAGGAATCTGGATATATCACTGGACAGGTCATCACCGTGGACGGGGGACTGACACTCTGAGATTTCCCCACTCTACGGCGCGACGGTGGAAAACTCGGTTGTTTGTAATGGCTTGTTCATATTTTTCTGAGTTTTCAGCCTAATTTTAAATGACAATTTTGTTAAGCTGGGATAATGTGCCTCGACCATCAAGTGGAAAACTTCGTTCGCCCTCCGAACGATTCATCCGCGCATATTGATTGGTAAGATACGACCATGACAACATATCAGCAATCCATCGTCGCCATGAGCCGAGGGGCGGTGGATAGCCTCTTGAATTCGGCGCGCGCTACACCGGAGGAGCGGCTAACTTGGAAACCAATGGACTCCGGACGAAGCGTCCTCAACCAACTCGCAGAGGTCGTCCAGGTCGCTGGATGGTTCACGAGAATTTTTGAGACCAAGAAGGCTGATTTCTTTGATCGTGACTTCATCGTCTCTGAACGCCAAAAGCGCGATGAGTTGACGATGGCGGATATTGAAGCGCAGATTGGCCCGGCTCATGAGTCGCTATACGCGGCGATTCTAGCTCTAAGCGATGCCGACTTGGATATCAAAATAGCTTTACGCCCAGGTTGGGAGAGCACCCTTCGCGACGTATGCTACTATCCCCTGCGGAATCTGTGGTACCACTTCGGGCAAGTCAATTACGTTCAAACTTTATACGGCGATATGGAAATGCACTAGGGTTTGGCGAGATCGAGCACTTTTGCCAACTCGACGTCTCGACCCTCAGCGATATCAGCGGCGGTAGCCTCGACAAAAACGTCGGGCTTTATCCCCGCATCCGGGCGCTGCCCAGGAAAAAACTGTGCGATCAGGGGCACGTCCACCTCGAGCTTTGAATTGGGCAGACGCAAAAAGAAAAAGGCTCCGCCATTGATGCCGCGCTGATTGCCCCCGGTGGGTCTTCCAACGAGAGTGCCCAGTTTCAACTGCTTCATTTGCGATGCGAATTCGAACGTGGCACTGCTGTTCGTCGGGCCGACAATCACAAAGACCTTGCCCTGATACGGCTCGGTCATGGGTTTCACAACCCTTCCGCGTAAATCGTCAAATCGAGTGAGTCGGTAGAATCCCGACCGCTCCCAGCTCGCGCTGGTCCCCCAATTGAAGAAACTCTGATCCCAGGTTTCGAGATAGGGCCGTAAGTCGTTTGGGACGCTTCGATATTTGGTGTATCGCTGGTACATCTCGGTCGCAACCTCCTTCTTTACAAGGTAGCGAAGGATTTCGTCGCCAACCGAGTCGCCGCCTTCGTTGCCTCTCAAATCGATCACCAGATTCGGCGCCTTCAAGTTCGTGAGCGTGTTTCGCACGTATTCGCGCCAATTCCATCTGGAGTTATACATCGCCCATGACGGCATGCTGAGCATCGCCACGTCGGGCCGCGGGAACTTCAGATTAAAAATCGGGCCGTCTTTTGGCGGCGCGGCCTCAGCCACAATGCGGGCGGATTCAGCCACGCCGGCCACGAAGATTTCTTGGGTTTTTGGGCTCCCTGCGGACCGAATCTCGAGTTGATATTCATATGAATCGGGCAGGAAATACAGAGGGTAGAAGATGTCAAATGCTTCATACTTCCCCGCGCCCGAGATCTCAAGGTAGTCGACTCTCTTCGCGTCATTGTTGCCATCGGCGCGGGCTACTTTCATCAGCTTCGCCAGCACGTCGCTAGACTTCACGCCATTGATCTTCAAAATTTCGGTGCCGGCAGGCAAATTCTTGAATTCGGTGAAATCCCTCACTACGATCATCCGGTGATTGAGCCACTGAAAAGTGAACGGCGGTTTGTTGGGTTGATCGAATAGCTCGGCCTTGACCTCATCGGTCTGATTGAAAAAATTGGCGTAGGTGTGGCCGCATTTGATTTTGGCCAAAAACTCAGACAGCGAAAGATAAACCGATCGCAAATCTTGCTTTGATCGCCACTCCTGCTTCAACACGTCAAAAGCACGATCAAGCTCCGCCGGCGAGTTATAACGTTCTAGCCCGGGATGAAGCTCGGTGTACGTTCGCTTCAAAATGGCCCAATCTTCCATCAGCCCCGCCTCAGAAATTGAAGTTCCGGACATAGCGACCGGCAAAACTGCGGAAATCCACCACATGCTCAGGAGTTTACCAACCCAAAAACTCGAAGATGAACTACCCAACTTCAAGTTCTCGTCGTACAATGGTTATCCGTCGCCACGAACGAGCGGTCATTTTCAGCATGCGTTTTTCATCAGCTATCGTCTCCCTAGGGTTATTTTCTGTCGGTCACGCGGTCCCCTGGGCAGGAGGCTCGGCCGAGTGTAGCCACGCCAACTCCCTCCGGCGTGCCTTCCTTCACGGCATGAAGCCGAACTTGGCACCCCGGAAAGCGCTCGAAGGTGTCGCGGACACGGACGTTTTGAACAACGTCATCAACCTCGAAATGGCCCCGCCGAGCAACGTCATCACAGCTTCCACGGTCATCACCGCCAAGAGCCTGCGCGAAGACTTGGGAGAATTCACGTTCCGCCTCAGCGACAGTTTTACGCTTGGCACGGTCACCCTCGACGGCCGCCCTATCACCGTCACCCGCCTCGACCCCACCACCTGCCGCGCGGTCTTCGATGCCCCCTACGACACCGGTCAGCAGTTTGTCCTGAACGTCCCCTACAGCGGTCCCGCGAACAGTTCGTTCTTTGGTAGCATCGTGTTCGGCACCCGCACTTCCGGTGCCCCCTACTGTTTCACCCTCAGCGAGCCTTGGTACGCCTACACATGGTGGGCAAACAAGGACGACAACACCGACAAGGCCACGTTCGACATCAATGTAACGGTTCCGAACACGCTGACTGCGGTCTCGAACGGCGTGCTCTTGGATACCGAGCCCCAAAGCGGCAATCGAAGTAAATTCCGGTGGAGAAGTAATTACGCGATGTCACCTTACTTGGCAGCGATCGGGGTCACAAATTACAACACGTGGAGTAGATCTTACGCCCATTCCGGGGGCACGATGCCAGTCCAATTCTGGATTTGGTCCGAGAGCGATAACACCACGAATCGTGACCTCTGGGAACTTTGCCTTCCAATGATGGAGGTGTTCAAGCCAATTTATGGCGAGTACCCATTCGTGAATGAAAAGTACGGGATGTACCAATTCACCTTTGGCGGTGGGATGGAGCATCAAACAAACTCCGGCATGGGCGGGTTTTGGGAAGGAGTCAACGCCCACGAGTTGGCCCACCAGTGGTGGGGCGACATGGTGACCTGCGCGAAGTGGCAAGACATCTGGCTAAACGAAGGCTTCGCAAGTTATTCCGAGGCACTTTGGTCTGAGCGGAAAGTCGGCGGTTCCTTTGCCGCGTACAAGCAAACCATGGCCGACAAACGACCGACGCAAACCAGCGGCACGGTTTACTGCTATGACATCTCTGATCCGAATCGAATCTTCAGCAGCAGCTACTCTTATCGTAAGAGTGCCTGGGCGCTTCACATGCTTCGGCGAATCGTGGGAGACACAACGTTCTTCAACATCCTCGCCGACTACCGTGAAGCTCACGAGTATAAAACCGCCACGACCGAAGATTTCATCGCCTCTTGCGAGCGTGTGTACGGAAAAGACCTGAACTGGTTTTTCGATAAGGCCGTGATGGGCGGCGGAGTCCCCAATTATCAATGGGCGTGGCAAAACACCACTTCGAATGGGAAAAACTATCTTCTGCTCTACGTCCGGCAGTATCAGAGCACCACTTTCGGCACCTTCACGATGCCCATCGATATCCGCCCAACCGTCGGAGGGGTGAAGCAGGAAAGAAAGGTCTGGAACGATGCCCTGGTGGAAAACTATGTGATTCCGCTGACCAGTTCGGCGAGCGCGGTCACCTTCGACGAAGACGTCTGGATTTTGAAGAGCAACACCGCGACGACCACCTTCGTGTCCGGTGGTCCAACCATCGTCGAGGCCAGCCCATCGCCCGGTCAGGTCGCGGCAACTCCCGTGACGCAAGTGAAGGTCACGTTCCATACCGACGTGGTTGCCGCTGCATCAGACTTCAAGGTGCGCGCCGAAAGCACTTCAAGAGCTGGTGTCGCGTTTAACTACTCCTATAGCTCCGGGACCAATACCGCGACTCTCACCTTCCCCCGCTCGTTGCCTGCAGGTGGCTATGTGGTGAGCGTGAAAGACTCCGTCCGAGCGGTCAACAACAACGCCCAACTCGACGGAGAAATCTCAGGCCGCACCTTGCCCTCCGGGAACGGACAGGCAGCGGGGTCAGGTGAGTATCGGTTCAGTGTGCGCGGGCGCTAGACGGCTGGCTCTGGCGCGCTAGATCCTCTGCCGCCGAGGCCCACTCCGGGAACTCGAATTGAAAACCCGACGCGATCAGTCGGCTGGGCACGACTCGCCGACTCTTCAGCACGAGTTCTGACTCCGTCTGCATCACTCGGGTCCCAATCTCAAGCATCCAGGCGGTGGCGGGAAGGCCGATTTTGACGCCCAGCGCATGGCGCAGAGCCCGCGCAAACTCAACTTGTGGCAGCGGATTGGGCGACGCCACAATGACCGGCCCGACCAAGGAATCGTGCTCGATGATCCAGTCTATCGACCGGCAGAAATCGGATTCGTGAATCCAGGAAACGAACTGCCGCCCATCCCCAAGTCTGCCCATTAGCCCCAGCCGCGCCAGCTTCGACAAAACATGAAACACGCTTCCCTTAATCGGTGCCATCACCATCGCCGACCGGATGGCGACCTTGCGAGTCTGTGGCGTCTCAGCTTCGTTGAGCGCGCGCTCCCATTCCCTCGCGATCTCCACGCTTTTGAGCCACTTCGTGGGCATAGGGTCGCTGGCTTGCCCCAAAATTCCGGCCTCATCATCGTTCGGAGCGTCGAACCGGTGAGAGTAAATCGTCGCGGTCGACGACTGAATCCAAAGCTTGGGAGGGACGGCGCACTGGCGAATAGCCTCGCCGACGACCCGCGTCGAGTCCACCCGACTCGACATCATTTCGGCAAGGTTCTCCGCGTTGTAACGACAGTCGACCGAACGACCCGCCAAGTTAATGACTACATCCGCCCCTTCAAAAACCTTCACCCAGTCGCCGAGGGTTTTGCCATCCCACCGCACCCCACCAGAGCGAGAGAGGACCACAACCTCGTGGCCTTGGGACGCAAAATGCTTCCGCAAGCTTTGTCCCACATGCCCCGACCCGCCCGGTAAGACAATCTTCATCACTCGAGTATGCGCGGAATCGAGCCACATCAGGAAGTCGGTGCGGATAATTTTCCTTCAGTCTTCAAGGGCCCCCGGAAGCACTTTGATAAAACTTGACCGCACGGATTGATACTGCCGCGACTTTAGTAATTACGGAGGTCATCGATGAGGTGACCATTAAAGCTTGCTGCACTGCGATACCGTGAACTCAGGAGAGCGAGTAGCGCTTCACCGTTCACCGTACGTTGAAGCAGTTTGTCCTTGGCACGCTCATCTTTTTTCAACCAAAGGTCGAACCAGCTCAGCGTGTAGTGCATGGATAATCCCTGCTGGCGCGCATTAGAGTTGGCGCTCCACCAAAAATGATTTGAGTTCGCGAAGACAATTTGCATTGACGGAATCTGACTGGCGATCCACCACCGATACGCTGTCTTTTTTATGTCAGGGTCATTGTTGAATCCGGTCGCGTCGGAAGCCATCCCTAAAGCAGGCACCTTCGGAATCCTAAACGTCGAGGTTGGTGGGTTGAAACCCGCGGAGGGAGATCCTTGATCCCCGGTCTCTACGGCAGCGAGATTATCCCATGCCACGATCGCGTCGAAGCGAGAGTCCTGTTCCTGGACCAGGGTAAGGGCGCGTGCGCCTAGAGACCAGCCCACACCACCCACGCGGTCCATGTCCGCAATGCGACGAAAAGGGCTTGCAGAGGAGCCGGCGAAGGAGATCCCGCTTCGAATTGCGGTTGCATATGACGTAACACTTCCAGCTCGGTTAGGCAGGACTGCGATGACGAGGTACCCCTTGGATGCGAGCGCAATGGAACCCCATTCGACACTTGAGAGACCTGCACCACCGCCTGGCAACATGCCGATCACCGGCACTGGCGATTCGGGCAACGGATGGGGAGCGTAGATTCTCCCCCGAATCTCGTCACCACCGGCGACTGGAACCGACACATTTACGACGGAGTAATCCGGGGAAAGTATCGAGGCCAGGGCGAGCAGGGTCGTCATGTAGGGTCCTGACGAGATGGCGTGGCAATTGTTCAGCGGTCTCATCGCAACAGTGTCACGGGCACGAAACCGATGCATGCAGGTTAACGATGACGTCGACTACGACGTCAATGGCGCTAGCCTCAAGCGGCTCAAGAAAGATACTTCGGCGGAATTCGATCCGCTTGGTCACCAGATGGCACGAAAGTTATCGACTTGGAAACCCTGACGCAGAGTCACGAGGTTTTTGGACGAGATAGTGGACTCTGTCCCCCTATTCTGGCGCGTCAATAGAACCCTTCCATGTGCCGAGACCTGCGTCCAAGGCTCATTAACTTGGCCTCGTGACGCATTAAGTTCAGTTCAAGGCACATTAACCCGCTGCCAAAGCGTCACAAACTGCTCTCAAACACCATTAACTCGCTCTCAATGTGTCATGAGAGGCGGTTAATGACCATTAAGTTGGAGTTAATGGACATTAAATGCAACTTGTTGCAGTTCAAAACGCCAACTTTGAACCTATGGGGCGGAATCGGCCAGAAGAATGCCAAGCTGAGTGAGCAATCAGGCATAACCCAAATAGTTCCTGTCGGTAAAATTGCTCCATCATCTATGGGGGACGTAGCAGGCGGCAACACTCGGACGAAAGAACGATAAGAAAGGAACCTCTGGCTAAACTTGCGCGAGAAAGGAATCAAACCGGAATGAAAGAGCCGCTGCCAGGTCCCGCCGACCACGCACTCCGCACGCGGGATGCACTCCTCAAGAAAGGTTGTGCAACAGCGGTGACAGAATCTTGGTGGAGGCAAGGGGACTCGAACCCCTAACCCCCTGCTTGCAAAGCAGGTGCTCTCCCATTGAGCTATGCCCCCAGATTTTCCGTCGCAGGTAATGATACCCTCTGAACTATCGGCATGGAAGCCCCTGCGGTGCAGGGGCTACTTCCACCAACGCTTGATTTCGTTCAGCAAGAATGGCACATCGGAGAACGGCTCGCCGCCCGCTCTCTTCCAGCGCACCCGCCCTTGGCGATCAATCAGGATCGTGGAATGCAGCTCCATATCCTCAAAGTCGTCATAGCTCGCAAATCGCCGCGCATTGGCGTGTGTCGGGTCAGACAACAACATGATGTTAAAAGGCGCCAACGGCTCAGACATCTCATTCGCCCCCGGCAAAGCGGCGCTCACCGCCATGACAGACGTGTCTAGATTGGTGAACTCCGCCAACCTTGCGTTAATGGCCGCGAGTTGCTCCATACAGTGCGCACATTGGTCAGAGAGGTAGTACACGAGCAACACGTTCTTGCCCCGGTACTCGTCAAGGGTGACGCGCCGATTCCCTTTGGTGATGCAATCCAACTTGGGCGCCGGGAAAGGCTGCCAATTGCTCGGCCCAATTTTATCGAGCGCCACAGGGTCATACCGCCGTTCCGGCTCCAAGGTCATGGCCTTTGGCTTCGCGTTCAATCCCAAACTCGCAACCTCTTTCGTCAGCCGCAATCCTGGATCAGCCCCGTCCCAGACCGCGGCAAACCGCCCTGCATACTCCGTAGCCCTCGCCTTGTCGCCGCTCTCCGCGTACGACTTCGCCAATCCAGCAAGGCACCAAGCGTCGTTCAATTCAGCCTTCAACCCAAGATCGTAGTACTTGATCGCTTCCGCCCAGTTCTTCTCATCGACGTAAAAATCAGCCACAATCCGAGCCGTCGGCCATGGGTCAAAGGGAGGATCGTTGGCGTACATTCCCTGAGCTCGCTGGAAGTTTTCCGCAGCCAGCACCTTCTTCAGCGCGTCAATGCCTTGATCCCGTTTCCCTTCCGCGATCAGCATCTTGGCTTGCGCCGTTTTCACCAACAGCGGCATGTTGGCCTCCATTTCCTGACGGAATCTGGCTTCGTTTTTGGGGTCGACTTTAATCTCGGCTTCGATTTGTTTCGACAACCCCGCCATGAACTCGTCAAGCTTTGCGCGCGCCGATCCCACCCGACCTAGGCCGATGAGAGCAAAAGTTTCCGCAATCTGTCCAAACCCCATTGGATCATTCGCCTTACCCGGAGCCGCGAGGCGACCGTCAAGAATCTCATTCCACCGCTCAAACTTGATCTGAGCGCGGAAGAGAGGAATCACCGCCGGGTAATCACCCATCGGGGAACTGGGATCACGGGGGGCGTTCATCATATCGAGCGCTCCCTGAACGCTGGCATCAGCCCGGCCCAGCTGCTCCTGAATGTAACAAAGGTAATCGCGATTGTGCGCGTAATTCCAGGTCTCGAACGGCAATGCCATACGATCGTTCATGTACTTCAGCTCGACTCGGGTGGCACTATCCATTGAATTCGCGGCCTCGTGCCACATCCCGACCTTGGAATAAATGTGCCCCGGCATGTGCCGGGAATGGCCGATCTTGGGAGCCACAATGCCGTAGTTTCGGCAGCTTTCGATGGCTTGGTGTCCGTCCTTGCCGTCCCAGTTGTGAATTCGGGCGTGGTGGGCGCCCGGATGCTTGGGGTTAACCCGGAAAATGGACTGCACCAAAAATTCGTTCGCGAGAGGAGACCACTTCCCGATCGTGAAGAATGCGAGCTGAGCCTTGGCTTCAAGATCATCCGGGTACTTTTGGCAAATCTGCTCGAGGCGACTGATCAGTACGCGCGTGGCCGCATCACCGTTCATTGACCAAGATGCGTCCCAAGCCTCGATGTACATCCGCTCTCTTTCCGAAACCGTGGCCTTGCGCTTCACAGCCTCCTGCAAAAACTCGTGATATCGTTTTAGGCTCGGGTCCTTACCCGCCCCTGCCGTGAACCACTGGAGCCCGCACCTCGCCAAGCCGAAGTACACCATCGCGTTCTCCGGGTCCAATTTGTGGCACCAACGGAAGGACCGCTCGGCCTCTTCAAACCAGAAACTGTGAAGGAGCGCGTTTCCCTGGTCATACCAGCCTTGAACTTCTGGATTGAGGGAGGTAATTTTGAAGGGCGCACTACCGATGCCGGCCATCTTCCACGGCTTCGTGCGCATACCAGAGTCAAAGGCGGAGCCGTGCTTTGAGTGACCGATTCGCTTCGTATCATCGGCAAACGCCAACGAAACGGTAAGACAACAAAGGGCAGAGAGGAAGATTCGCGACAGCACGGTTAATCTTAGCCGAAAAGGGAAGGAAATCAAAGTCCTTCAGCATAATGCTGAAGTTTTGTTCATCCATCGCGTATAATGTCTTTGAGAGCCCGGAAGGGGAGTAGCGACTGCTTCAAGCAGAGACTGGTTCGTCAATACGCTCGAAAGAGCCGGACCGTCATAGACGCAAGACCTTCATCGCCAAGCGATGGAGGTCTTTTTTGTCGCTTGGCAGAGGTCTCGGAGAAGAATGCTATGAACTGTCCAACTTGCAACATCACGCTCCAGATTGCCGAGCGTCAAGGCGTCGAAATTGATTTTTGCCCCCAATGTCGAGGCGTTTGGCTCGACCGCGGCGAGCTAGACAAGATTATCGAGCGCCAATCCCAAACCGAAGATCGCAGCCACCCTGGGTATATCCCGCCGTCTCCTCCCCCACCGACCGCCTACCGAGGCGATTCTGATCGGCGCGATTACGACCGCGACTACGACAAGGATTACAAGAAGAAGAAGAAAAAGAGCTTCCTCGACGATATCTTTGACTTCTAACCGCCATGAACGAACTAGCTGGTATTCCCATTGGGATTTGGGGCGCGTTCATGGGCTTCGTGCTCTTAATGCTTGCCCTTGACCTCGGCGTCTTTCACAAGAACGCCCACAAAGTTGAGATGAAGGAGGCACTCACTTGGAGCGCTATCTGGATTGCGATCGCGCTTGCCTTCAACGGCCTGATCTTCGCGTTTTGGGACCAGATCCAACCTGGATCGCGGTACACCAACAACGAGGCAGGCTTTGCCTTTTTGGCCGGTTATCTGGTCGAGAAAGCGCTCAGCGTTGACAACCTATTCGTCTTTTTGATCGTCTTCGGTTACTTTGCGGTGCCGGATAAGTACCAGCACCGGGTTCTCTTCTGGGGGATCATCGGCGCACTGATTTTCCGTGCCACGTTCATCGCGGCGGGTTCGGTGTTGCTCGAGAAGTTCTTCTGGATGATGATCGTCTTCGGGGCGTTCCTGATCTTCACCGGTATCAAGATGGTGCTGGTCAAGGACAAGAAGATCGACCCAGACAAGAATCCGTTGATCAAGGCGTTCAAGCGGTTCATGCCGGTCACACCCGACTATGTGGGTCAGAAGTTCTTCACCCGGATTGACGGGAAACTGTGGGCAACCCCGCTGTTCGTGGTTCTGCTTATGGTGGAGTTCACCGACATCGTGTTCGCAGTGGATTCGATTCCGGCGATCTTTGCCATCACGTCCGACCCGTTCTTGGTCTTCACGTCGAACGTGTTCGCCATCCTCGGGTTGCGAGCGCTGTTCTTCGCCCTCAGCGGGTTAATGCAGATGTTCCACTACCTCAGCTATGGGCTTGCGGCGATCCTGGTGTTCGTCGGCGGAAAGATGCTGTATGGCTACATCGAAAAGGTGACTATGCCGGATCTACCCAAGTTCCCGGTCGCATTGTCCCTCTGCATCATCATCGCCATCCTCGTGGCATCCATCGTGGTGTCCATTAAACGGCCCCCGGCGAAGCCAATGCACGGCTAAGAATCGCTACCATCGACGACTCTCAGAATTTCTTCGGACTTTCTGGGAGTCGTTTTTTGAGGATGTCTCCTTACGCTATCCATGCGACAAGGAATAAAAAAATTCATCCTCCTGGGTTCAGTCCCAGTACTCGGCCTAGCATGGGCTCTCTTCCGACCTGAGCTAATTTTTGTCAACCAGCAAGTCAACGAAAAGCTAACAGTCAGCGCCGGCCAGACCGCAATGACCCTCGCCAAAGGAGAATTCAAATCCTACTCTCATGAGACAACCGGCAACGCCGAGATCGTGAAAGTTGGCGACAAGTGGATTTTGCGACTCAGCAACTTCAAGACCTCCAACGGCCCCGACGTCCATGTGATCGTCGGCAAAAACTCTGATCCCAAGTCCTTCAAGGCCACCGACTCAGTGGACCTCGGCGTGATCAAGGGCAACATCGGAGACCAAAACTACGTGCTACCCAGCAGCATCAGCCCAGAAGATATCATGAGCGTGACCATCTGGTGCAAGCGCTTCTCGGTGAGCTTCGGTGGGGCATCGTTGAAATCCATGAAGGCCGCTACGCCGGTCGTGCAACTGACTACCCCATCCAGTCAAACCACTCCGGTCGTCCAATTGGCCGGATTTGCCGAGGAGATTCGGGTGACCGGTGGAAAGTTGAAGAGTGGCACGGTCGAGTTGATCGAAGCCGACTCCAAGCGATTCTTGCGCCTCACCAAAATCAAGCTCCCGAATGTCAAGTCTGCCCAGGTCTTCTTGGTAAAAGCCGAAACGCTACCGACCACTTTTGATCTATCAAAACTCACCAAGGTCAAGCTCGGCGACTGGTCCTCCGCGAAGAGCAAGCAGCAATTCGCCGTCTCAAAGGACCTCGATCTGTGGCTCTACCGCACCATCATTTTCTGGAATCCCGCCACCAAGCGCAGCTTGGGCACCGTCAACCTTCGTTCCGATCAGGAACTCCGACCGACCCTCAATCTCATCTAAGACCCCATAACAGGAAACAACAATGAACCTCAACACCATCAAGAAAGTCACTCTCGGCATCGCTCTCTCAGCAATGACCCTCACCCCAATCCTCGTCTCCGCCCAAGATTCCACGACCCCAATGGCTCCACCCGCAGCCATGAAAATGGAAGCCGTCCGAAGCAACCCATTCAAGGGAATCGAGGCGAGCAAGGGCACCGTTAGCTACACGTTCGCAAAGGGCGTGGGCACCCTGGAAGTCAGCAAGGATTTTGTCGTGCCAAAGTCCCCCGCTCCGCACTGGCAGATCGTGGACAACGAAGGCAACACATACCTTCTGAAGCAGTTCCGGATCGCCGGTGACAAGGTCA
Organism: Chthonomonas sp.; assembly: GCA_031425375.1. Classification (GTDB taxonomy): domain Bacteria; phylum Armatimonadota; class Fimbriimonadia; order Fimbriimonadales; family Fimbriimonadaceae; genus JAFLBD01. The sequence continues at coordinate 240,510 of JANPJF010000007.1, forward strand.
ATACCAAGTTGGTCCTGCCGAAGTACATCCACAGCGTAGCTAAGGTCCAAGTGTGGTGCTCCTTTGCGGAAGTCCTCCTCGGTGAGGCTAGCTTCGCTAAGCCCATCATGATCCACAGGGCGATGAAGTAAACCGAACGTCTCGACCCCTTCGTCCCTAGAGGCGGAGGGGTCAACCTGTACAAACCACGCCCATGACAATCCCTAAACCAAATTTTGCCGCGGTCGTGGACTCCGAACTCCCAGTCCTATACCGAATCGCCATGACCCTCACCCGCAAACCCGAAGACGCAGAAGACCTCGTTTCGCAGACCCTCTACTTAGGGGCGAAGAACTGGAGCAAGTTTGATGGGGCGTACCCCCGAAGCTGGCTCATTCAAATCCTTCGAAATGAGTTCGCTCGTGTCTATCGCCAAAAAGTCTCCCGTCCCACCGTAGAACTTGATTCCGTGCAAGAGCCGAGCGAAGAGGGATTCTGGAAGGCGATCGACTGGGCGCTGGTGGGCGATGGAATCCACCAAGAAGTCCGCAACTTGCCCGAAGAATATGCCCTCGCAGTTTCGCTCTGCGATATCGAAGAGCTGAGCTACGAGGAAGCAGCCGTCGCCATGGACGTCCCTCTCGGCACGGTTCGCTCCCGTCTCTATCGCGGTAGAAAGCTCCTCCGCGCCCGACTCGTGAGGCACCTGGGTGCCCTCACCCCAACCTAAACATCATGCTCAAAATTCACTCAGACGAAGGGCCCCCCTGCCGCAACATGGAAGCGTTGCTTCAAGGCGTGGCGGACGGAAGCCTTAAGGGGATTCGAAAGTGGTACGCCGTCGCGCATGCCACCCGCTGCAGCCACTGCGGCACATTCCTCGCGCGGCTCCGCGAAACTCTCGAACTACTCAGGGCGGCAAAAAGTGTTGCCCCGCCACCCGCGGACGCGATGGAGCGAATGAAGCGAGGTGCCTGGGCCGAAGTGACCACGGACGGGGACGAATCTTAGCCAGTTGTGCCATCATTTGTCCCCGTAGGCAACGACGCCTGCACACTCCTGCAGGATCTTTATGCCCATCAAAGTTCTCTTCGTGTGCCTTGGCAACATCTGTCGTAGCCCCCTCGCCGAGGCGGTCTTCCGCAAGTTAGTGGAAGACCGAGGCCTCTCCGATCGGTTCGAAATTGACTCCGCCGGAACCGGGAGTTGGCACACCGGCGAACCCGCCGACCGACGTGCTCGCTCAACCGCTGAACGTCACGGATGCCCAACCTCCCACCGCGCCCGGCAAGTAACGACCCGGGACTTTGAGCACTTCGACTACGTGATCGCGATGGACGCGTCGAACGTCGAAAACCTCAAAGAGTGGCCCGGTGCGAGACCGGAGAAAATCTCCCTGATGCTGGATTGGGACCCAAATTCAACCACCATCGAAGTGCCAGACCCGTACTATGGCGAGAACGATGGCTTTGAAGCTGTCTATGCGATGTTGGTGCCGGCTTGCGAGGGACTGCTGGCCGCCGTAGCCACTCCTAGCCCAGTCTCCTAATCTCTGCCCTGGCGACGTAGAATGGAGTAAGGATGAAAACGTACCAAGCTCCGTTGCCCGAAGAGTACGCCGGACTTCCGGAAGTCGAAGTGGACGCCCGCATCGAGGCAGCAAAAGCCGCCCTCGGTTCTCGGCTCGTGATTCTGGGGCACCACTATCAACGCGACGCCATCATCCGGCACGCGGACTTCCGAGGCGACAGCTACAAACTCGCCAAGGACGCGGGTCAGCACCCCGAGGCGGAGTTCATCGTTTTCTGCGGGGTTCACTTCATGGCGGAGAGCGCCGACATTCTCACGCCAGACAACCAAACCGTGATCTTGCCCAACATGGCCGCGGGGTGCAGCATGGCGGACATGGCGAACAGTTTCCAAGTTCAGTCTTGTTGGAAGCAACTGGCCACTGTCACGGATGTGTCAAAAATCATCCCCGTCACCTACATCAACTCAGCCGCGAATCTAAAGGCGTTCGTCGGCGAGCGGGGCGGCACCGTCTGCACCAGCACCAACGCGCCAACCGCCGTCAGTTGGGCTCTGACTCAGGGCGACAAGGTCCTGTTCTTCCCCGACCAACATCTCGGACGCAACACTGGGGTTCGATTGGGATACGACCCCGAAGCTGACATGGTGCTCTGGGACCCCTTCAAACCCCTCGGCGGCAACACCCCAGAGGCCATTCAAAACGCGAAATTCATCCTGTGGAAAGGCCATTGCTCCGTCCACAGTCGCTTCACGGTGGACCAAATCAACAAAGCCCGCGCCGAGCATCCGGGCGTAAATGTCCTTGTCCACCCGGAATGCTCGCTAGAAGTCGTCCGCGCCAGCGACGACAACGGCTCGACCGAATACATCATCCGCGCGGTGCAAAATGCGGCCACGGGCACCAGTTGGGCAGTGGGGACAGAAATCAACCTGGTTCAGCGCCTCGCGAACGAGAATCCCGACAAAACGATCTTCTGCCTAGATCCTCAAATCTGCCCGTGCAGTACGATGTACCGCATTCACCCGTCGTTCCTGCTCTGGGTTCTCGAAGAGCTTGTGGCGGGCCGAGTCATGAACGTGGTGAAGGTTCCTGATGAGATCGCGATTCCCTCGCGGCTCGCGCTGGAGCGGATGCTCAAACTCCCCTGATCGGCTGGGTATCCTCCCTCCGTGACTTCCCCACCCCCCGCGATGGACCGACGTCTTGTCGCGGCAGGCTTTGTTTGGTTCGCATTCATGGGGTTGGCCGTCACGATGAACGGGCCGCTCTCGGTGGCGATGACGCCTCTCATGGGGCAACCCGCCGTCAGCCAGCCCCAGATGGGCACCGCCTTTTTCTTAGGCTCCGCCCTGATGCTGGCGGCCAACGCCGCGTTCACTCCGTGGTTCGTGGGCGCCTGGGTGCCCCGAGCCTGCACCGTCAGCTACTTCCTGGGAAACGTGATTTGCGCGACCACTACCAGTTGGCCACTCTTCTTATTCGGATTGGCCTTGACCGGGGCAGGGAATGGCGGGATGAGCGTCTGGTTCAACGCGGAGTTCGCTCGGACGTTTGAGGGCTCTCGGGTCGGGGCATGGCTGACTGCGCTCAACGGGTTTTGGGCGGTGGGAGCCGTGCTCGGGCCGTACTTGGTCGCTCAGTTGGTGCAACAACCGCGCTCGCCCTACCTCGTGGTGGCGGTGGCGGCGCTGCTGTCTCTCCCACTGGCGTTTCTTATCCGTCCCCGTCCCGCCCACGACCCGACGGCGGAGGCGAACTTAGCCTCTATTCCGAAATTGGTCTACGGGCTGATGGTCGTGCTGGGGATCTACGTGGGGGCAGAAACGGCGACGCTCATTTTGATGTCGCGACACCTTATCTCGGTGCACGGCATGACTCTCCCCGGAGCCGCCACCGTGGCTGCGGCGCTCTGGTTCGCCTTCATGGTGGGTCGCTTTGGCGTAGGACCGATTGCCGCTCGCGTTCGGCCCCCCTGGATTATTGCCGGCTGTTCCACTTTAGCCATATGTGGGCTGTTGATGACCACTCAGGCTGGATTGCAGTGGCCCGGTTACATGCTGCTCGGGATTGCAATGGGACCAATCTTCCCGGCGGTCATCGCGTGGGGCACCGGGCTGAGTCCAGCGGCGCATCGGGTAACAAGTTTGATGGTGCTCGGGCCCTGTGTGACCGCCGTCCTGTTTCCGGCCACGGTGGCGGCAGCAATCGGAGCGCAGATCAGTGCGTTGCCTTGGGTGATCATCGGGCTACACGCGCTGATTGCTACGCTTTCCGTGCTGTGGGGTCGCCCGCGCCCTTCAATGGTCGAAGCCCCCCGCTGAGGGTCTTCGATCTCGGGTCATAGTCGTAGACACCAAGAAACCTCGCGTGCGAGCCGCCCTGGGCAATCCAAGTATTGCCAACCTGGACGGGCTCGTCGAGTACCGTGTGCGAGTGCCCCCCGAAGATAAGATCAATCTCCGGGGTTGCCTCAGCGAGGAGCCGGTCCTTGGCGTAGCCGATGTGCGTCAGCGCAATAAGCAAATCCACCTCGGGTCGAAGCTCCTTGGCGACCCTCCTCGCCGTCGCGATCGGATCATCCCAGAGGTAGGCGCTTGCTACTCGACTCGCCATCCGCTCCGTCACCATCGCCACACTCACCCCAAAAATGCCGATCTTGAGGCTTCCACGAATGATCGTCAAGGAAGCTGGAAGCACTGGGCTTCCGTCGGATCGCCATTTCAGGTTGGCGCAGAGTAACGGATGCGCTGCCCCCGCGATTTTCGCCTCAAAGGCAGATTGAAGAAGGTGGGTTTCTCGGTTACCGATGGTGCCCGCGTCTATCGGAATCTCGGCAAAGTGCGACCATACCTCTTCGCGTCGGAGCGGAATGGCGAGATTGCCCGCCTTGATCGCATCACCAGTGTCGAAGGTGAGCGCCCCGGGCGTTTGGAAGCTCCGAATTCGGGCGAGATGCTCCGCGCAGAGTGCTCCGTGAAGATCGTTCAGGTGGAGGATCCGGAGTGTGGAGTCGGCCATGGCCGGGAATTACATCCGGTTGGCGAAGTAGTCGAGCGCGATCATCATCACGACGAAACTGCCCGCAAGATACATGTTGACCTTCGCAATCTGATCGTCCACTGTGGCGCGGCCCTTAAATGTCGTGCGAACCTGGCCCCCTCCGGACATTGCGTCGCCCTTGCTGGTGATAAGAATCAGCGCAACAAAAACAATCGCGGTGAGAACCGCGAGTCCGAGCAGAAAATTGTAAACCTGGGCGTTCGACACAACAGCCAATCATACCCCGACGAGCCCAAGCACGTTCAATTTCGCGAGCAACTCGCCCAGCAGGTAGGCCACCGCCAGGTAGCCGAGCAGGATAAACGGAAGCCCCGAAGACCTAAATCTCGACCATGGGCTCGGCGCGACAACTGGATTCTGCTCGTATTTTGCGAGGAGTTCTCTTCCTGCTTTGATGCCCGAGTCTAACTGCTTCCGATTGGGTGGACGGGTGGTGAACCAGTACTGAATGAATGACCCAACCGAACGCCAAAAGAACATCGTCACCAGAAGCGCGACCAAGATTTGGAGTTGCGGATCGCTGCTCCAAGGCGCGAACGCTATCCCAAAGAACAGGCTCATCGCCGCCGCCAAATTGGTGCCGCACCGGGGATGCACACGTGGCATTCGAGCCACGATGTCGGGGTGCAGTTCCTCGCCGCGCTCAATCGCGTGGACGACCATGTGCTCCGCGGCGTGATAACCCGCCAGAGGCATCAGCCGAATTGCGCCCAAAAACAAAAGAATCGATCCAACCCCGACGACCCCTTCCGCGACCCCGTTGCCCCAGTTCAACTGGGCGATCCCAGCGCCTGCTTGCTCCGAAAGGTTAAGAGTGACGAGATGAACCAGCGCAAGAAAAACGCCTGTCAAAAGCAATGCGGACGGGCCTACCCCGCCTGTCTGGGCGCCATTCGTCAAGTACACGCCCATCGGCGTAGCCATGCCGCCTACGAGTGGAGGTCGGATGCCGTGTGGCCGATGGGGGAAAAGCCGCGAGGGAGTGAGCATACCGACCAGGCTCATCTGATTGTCAACCACCACCACGCATGGCACCCGTTGATCTTCAAAAACGCGCAACGCTTCCGCTCCGCTCGCCCCCGCGTAAAGCATCGGCAGTTGAGTTAAGGGGAGCGAATTGACCGCCGCCGTTTGCTCAAAGCCCGCACTGAGCGCCTGAGTTAGATCACGTTCAACGATGACTCCGACAATCCGCGGGCCATCGCTCACGGGAAGCGCCGGCAACCCGAGGTCTCGCATTCTCTCTGCCGCGAGTTGCAACGAGCTATCAACCCCCACCGGCACAACGGGCTGGCACAGTGTGCCGATCGGGCGACCGAGAAGTGGATTCATGCGGGTGTCGGCAGTGTACTAGAATGGGGATTAATGGTCGAAGTCGCCCCGGACGTCTTTCAATTGGATACTGGCTTTTTTAGGCCCGAATGCACCGCTGCCTACGTGTTGCGACATGAGTCCGAGTTGCTCCTTTTTGATACCGGCGTCGCGAGTACGACGGGCACCCTGGTCGACGCTCTAGAACGGATCGGGGGCGAGGTTCGATACATCGTGGTGAGCCATGTTCATCTCGATCATGCAGGAGGGGCGGGATCGCTGATGGAGGCTTTTCCAAGGGCCGAATTGATCGTGCATCCTCGCGGGGCCCGGCACATGGTGGACCCGAGCGTACTGGAATCCAGTTCGCGCCAGGTTTATGGCGACGACGCGTTTCAGCGACTATACGGTTCTCCAGTGCCAATCCCGGCCGAACGCATCACCGAGGCGCCAGATGAGTTTCAACTGAATTGGCGGGGGAGATGCCTGCAGTTTTTCGATGCGCCGGGCCATGCGAAGCACCACTTGGCACTTTGGGATCACACTTCGCGCACGGTGTTCGCCGGCGACTCGTTTGGGTTGAGTTATCCCAAAGATCGGACGGTCCCCTTCCCCACCACCAGCCCGACGCAGTTTGACCCCGTGGCGATGCGTAGGACCGTTGACAGAATCGTTGAGTTGGCACCTGAGCGCGTCCTAGTCGGACACTTTGGAGCGGTGACCGAGGTGGGCACCCACGCAGCTCGCCTGCTAGTTCAGATGGAGGCCTGCGTCCGAATCGCCAACTCTTATTCGCCAGGGCCAGAGAGAGCCCAAACGATCGAGCGAGACATTGCCTCGCTCCAACCCGAAAAGCTCCGGGCCGAGTACGAATTTGATTTCAAGCTCAACGCGATGGGACTAGACCACTGGCTAACCACGCAGGGCAGGTAGTTTTACCAGCCTCGAGTAGCAAGCAACTCGTGCTCTGGGAGGGAATCGCAGTTGATGCCGACCATCGCCTCGCCTAGATTGCGGCTAATTTCGGCCAGTTTCTTGGCGTCTCGATAGAACAGCACTGACTCCACGATTGCCTTGGCGCGCTTCGCCGGGTCACCGCTCTTGAAGATACCGGAGCCAACGAACACCGTCTCGGCGCCAAGTTGCATCATCAAAGCCGCATCGGCGGGGGTGGCGATGCCTCCTGCGCTAAAATTCGGAACTGGCAATCGGCCTAAATTACGGACTTCTCGAATGAGTTCGAGCGGCGCTTGGTGATCCTTCGCCATTACAAAAAGTTCATCTTCGCGAGCGGCGACCACGGTGCGGATTTCGCTCATGATCGTGCGCATGTGGCGGACGGCTTCCACCACGTCGCCGGTTCCGGCTTCGCCCTTGGTGCGGATCAACGCCGCGCCTTCGGCGCATCGACGGAGAGCCTCGCCCAAGTTGCGCGCGCCGCACACGAAGGGCACCACGAACGCGTGCTTGTCCACGTGGTTCGAGGGGTCGGCGGGGGTCAAAACTTCGCTCTCGTCAATGAAATCCACCTCAAGCGCTTCCAGAATCTGAGCCTCGGCGAAGTGGCCGATGCGGCACTTTGCCATCACCGGAATGCTGACGGTGGCTTGGATCCCTTGAATCAGTTCGGGGTCGCTCATGCGGGCTACCCCGCCGTCTCGGCGAATGTCGGCAGGAACTCGCTCCAAAGCCATCACGGCCACGGCTCCAGCGTCTTCGGCGATGCGCGCCTGTTCGGCGTTCACGACGTCCATGATGACGCCGCCCTTCAACATCTCGGCCAGTCCGACCTTCTCTCGCCAAGTCTTCTTGGCCACGCCATTCAGGGAATTTTCGCTCATTCTTATCCTTTTCTACGCCGAATTTACGGCGCGAGTCGGCACCGTTAGGTTCAAATTGTACCTCTGAGGGTGTCACTCCGACGACAAGACCCGTAAAGTGTATGCTCGCAATATGTCTGATCGGGGCGAAAAAGAGTACGAAAACGGTGAGATCACCGTGGTTTGGAATGCCGAGTTATGCACCCATTCCGCCCGCTGTGTTCGGGGGCTGCCGGAAGTATTTAATCCCAAAGCAAGGCCTTGGATCAACTTGTTGGGATCTTCAACGGACGCGATCGTTGCCCAAGTAGCTCAATGCCCGAGCGGCGCCCTCTCGATCAAACGAAATGCTTGAGATCGTTTGCTGCCGTCCGGTTGACGCGCTGATTGCCGTCGAAAACGGCGCGACTCAGATTGAGTTATGTGTCGCCATTGAGCAAGGCGGGTTGACACCGTCTCGCGGCCTTCTGAAGACCGTTCGCGAACTGGTCAGTGTTCCAATCTTCGCCATGCTGCGCCCCCGTCCAGGCGGCTTCTGCTACGACGAACACGAGTTCAGAGCCATGGTTCGCGATGCGGAGGGGCTCCTGGAAGATGGGGCGGATGGCTTAGTCTTCGGCATCCTCAACCTCAACCAAACACTCGATGAAGCCAGGAACTGCTACCTCGTCAACTTGTGCGAAGAACGACCCTGCGTGTTGCACCGCTCCTTCGATCGAACCCCTGACTTGGAAGCCAGTCTACGCGCGGCCCATGATGCCGGGTTTCATCGAATCCTGTCCAGCGGGGGATCGGCGGCGGCAGCCGAAGGCGCGACGGAACTTCGCCGTTTGGACCAACTAAACCTAGTGCCCATGCTCCCCGGCGGAGGAATTCGGGCGCACAATGCGGGCGAGGTGCTGAGGGTCACTGGAATCTCGCGACTCCACGCCGCCCCATTCGTTTCCGACCGCTCCGACCCAGATGCCAGAACCACCGACGGAGCCGCCGTGCTCGCCCTATCTGAGGCGCTCAAACAATATGGAACGTTGTGCCCGGATACTCAGTATCTTTGAATCCCTCAAAGCGTCCTACACTCAGCGAGTCCATCATGAAAACTCTTCACGCCACCTGCCTGCTTGCCGCCCTTTCGTTCAGCTCCCACTCGTTTGGGCAGGATCCGGTCGTATTCAAGCGGACATTCACGAACGGTCTGATCGAGAAATTTAAGGCCGCAGTGAAGTTTGACTTCGCCTTCAAAATGGACGGCGAAAGTTCGCGTGGCGAGCTGGACCTCACCCATGATCTCGAGTTTCGATACTCAGAAGTAGATAAAGATGGCCGTGCAAAGTTACAACTCGTATCCACTAACTTTAAGGGCGACGAGATCGTTGAGGGGACTCGAGACAAGCTCGAAGACCCCGAATCGTATGACTCGACGTTCGAAGGCAAGGTCAACCCGCTGATGCAGGTGACTGACTTTAAGGAGAAGAAGGACAAGGCGGACGAGGAGTCCGAAGAAGGCCCTGACCTCTTCGATCTCGTTTTCGAATCGGTGGACCCCGGAACCGACTATTATCGGCTTCCTGCGACCGCAGTAAAACCGGGAGACACGTGGAAATTTGAGCTTGACCCGCGCGATTTTTTCAAGAAAGGACAGTTTCTTGAGGGCAAATTTCGAGGCGTCGAGCAATGGAAGGGCGAGAGCGTCTTGGCGATCGTTTACGACTCAAATCTCGACGTGGATGCCGACTTACCGAAGCTCTTGAATGGCGAGGAGGCCGCGGCTGATATGGGCAGTGCGAAACTGACCGGTACCGTAAAGGCCAAGCGCACCCTATTACTTCACCCTATCACATTCCGGATTCTGGAAAGTGTCGAAAGCACGACCGCCAAGCTGGAGTTCACCTCGAGCGAATTCAATCTGGAGTTGGACCTGAAATTCGATACAACGCTGACCAAGAGCGAATAAACTGGGGGCATGACCCTCAACTCTTACGTGGCTCAGAAGAAGCGCACCATTTTCGACGAGCTTTTCGCGGGCCAACCCCCGTCCGAAGGCGCGTTCGACGATGCAGTTTGGCGTGATGGAAAGGCGAAGGGGCAACCCCAGATGGGCAGCACCACCTATCTGCCCAACCAGATTACGCTTGAGTTCATCTACAACGATCCCAATGGGGCGGCGGTCGTGTTGCCGGTCACCTTGGTGCCGCCCCAGCGTATCGTATTCCTGCCGGTCCCAGAATGGGTAGTGGAGAACATCTGGCAAGGCGACATCGCCGGGACCTACCACTTCGAGTCTGATGCGACGGCCCTGCTGGAGAAACTCGCCGCCTCCCTCGCCCCCGGTGCAAACGAGATGCTCTTTGGTCCTCAAATGGCCAAGCGACGAGAGTGATCTACGGCGCTAGCCGGCTGATTTCCCATCCCTGAGCAGCGGCCTCGTACCGAAATCTATCGTGGAGCCGAGCCCGTCCGCCTTGCCAGAACTCAAAGGCGTCGGGTTTCAGCCGATATCCACCCCAATGTGCCGGTCTCAATATTTGTTTAGGCTGTAAATTCGATAACTTATACATTTCCCTTTCAACCTCTTCGCGTCCCGAGATCGCCTGACTCTGTGGACTTGCTGCGCTAGCCAGCTGACTATCTCGCGGTCGGCTCGCGAAGTAGGCATCCGACTCAGCCGCAGATGTTTTTTCCACTACCCCCTCCACCCTCACCTGCCGCTCCAACGGTCCCCACCAAAAGCAGAGGCTAGCGTAAGGGCTTTGGTCTAGCTCAGAGCCTTTCCGGCTGAGGTAATTGGTGAATAACGTCAGCCCGTTCGCATCAAGCCCCCGGAGCAGCACCATCCTTGAACTCGGTCGGCCTTCTGCGACCGTCGAAAGACACATTGCGCTAGGCTCAACTACCTTCGCGTTCACCGCGTCGTCGAGCCACTGACGCAGTAGGTAGAACGGCTGATCCGGCAAATCCTCACGGTTTAGACCGGACAACCCGTATTCACTCCTCCCGCCGAGGTCCTCAAGCATGAGCCACTGCCTGCATCTCGTTCCAGTTCGGACCGATCTTCGCGTCCACCTCGATCGGCACATCAATTGGCATCGCCTGTTCCATGCAAACCCGAATTGGTTCGATCAAATCACGTTCGGTTGGAGCCAGCTCGAAGACCAATTCGTCATGTACTTGGAGCAGCATCCTGCTCGCCGATGGGCCAAGAGCTTTTCGAACATCGATCATCGCCAACTTCACAAGGTCGGCCGCGGCCCCCTGAATTGGAGCATTCATCGCCTGTCGCTCGGAATACAGCCGCTCCGCACGGTTGCTGGCGTGGATCTCCGGGAAGTATCGGCGTCGGCCCTGTAGCGTCGAGGTGAATCCTTTACTGCGAGCCTCCACGACCACCCCGTCAGTATACGCCTTGATCTTCGGAAACCGCTCAAAGTACTGCTTAATCAGCTCCTTCGATTCGCTCACTCCAAAACCCTCACCAAGCTGCTGGGCCAACCCAAAATCGGTTACCCCGTACAGCACCGCGTAATTCAGCATCTTGGCGAGGCGGCGTTGCTCCTTCGAAACTTGGTCCTGCTCAATGTGGAACATCAACGCCGCCGTCACGGTATGAACGTCCACTCGTTTCTGGAACGCGTCCACCAAGAATTCGTCGTGGCAGAGATGAGCCAGAAGTCTCAGCTCGATCTGAGAGTAGTCAAACGAACCCAGCTCGTACCCCTCCGCGGCCACGAACGCCTTGCGGATATGCCGCCCTAACTCCGTGCGAATCGGGATGTTCTGCAAGTTTGGATCGTTCGAGCTAAGTCGACCGGTCGCGGCCACGGTCTGGTTGTAGCTGGTGTGAACCCGGCCATCCTCACGCACCATCCTCGGCAGCGCGTCGGCGTAGGTGCTCTTCAGCTTGGTGAGCTCGCGGAAGTTTTGGATCGCCTTCGCAATCGGGTGGTCCATCTCCTGCAAGATTTCCGCGCCAGTGCTCCAACCCGTCTTGTTCTTCTTGCCCCCCTCCAGCTTCATCTTGTCGAAGAGAACTTCGCCAAGCTGCTTCGGGCTGGCAATGAGGAACTCCTGACCCGCGTGCTCGAAGACCTCCTTCTGAGCAACCGCGATATCCACTTCAAGCGTTTTAGAGAACTCTTGAAGATAGGCGCTACTCAGCTCGATGCCGTGCCGCTCCATCTCGGCCAAGATCGGGATAAGCGGGAGCTCCATCCCGTCCAGAACGGCGGTCTGTTCCTCGAGCTTTAGCCGATCGCGCATGACATGCTCGAGGCGATAAAGCCCTACCGCCGATTGCTCTGGAGTCTCCGGGGGCACCACGTCCAGGTAGCCCTGCAGCAACTCCCGCAACCCATATCCGCTGCGCCCACTCTGCAACACATAACCCGCGATCATTGAATCAAATCCGGGCGCGACTAAAGTGCTTCCCTTCTTGTAGATCGCTTTTATGTCGTGTCCAATGGCTTGGGCGGGGTCTTGCAAAAAAAGCAACTCTCCCACCGAAGCCGGCGCCCGCATAACTTCCCCACCTACCGCCACGAATGCCTCGTTCTGATCATCCTCGCTGAACATCGATTGCTGAGCGACCCCCGTGGCGAAAGTGATGGCGAATCTCCGCCCATCGACCCACGCATTGAGCTTGGAGAGGTCCGCCGCCTGACCTACCAGTTTGGCTTCAAGAGCCTCCGAGACGACCTCGGCCACGGGCTCATCGGTAGCACCAGCCACGTAGCGACCTAGTACGGCTCTAAGCTTCTTGGCGTGGGTCTTAAACTCAAGGGACGTGAGCATCTCCTCAGCTCGGTCGAGGTCGACCGAATCCACGCAATACGCCTCAAAATGAAAGTCAACCGGAGCGTCCCGCACAATTGTCGCCAGCCACTTGCTCTTCGGAATCTGCGCCAACGCCGGCTCGATCTTCTTCCGAAACTTCTCGTCGATCTCCGGCAGCCGAGCCATGATTTGCTCCACCGAACCGTACTCCTGGATCAGCTTTGACGCCGTCTTGTCCCCGACCCCCGGAACCCCTGGGATGTTGTCGCTGGTGTCACCGACCAAAGCCTTGTAGTCCGGGATGAACTCCGGCCCGAATCCGTAACGCTCCACCACCGCCTTCGGGTCATAGGCCACCACCTCAGTTACCCCGGTCTTGGGCGTGATGACGGTGACGTGGTCATCCACCAACTGAAGCGCGTCAAGGTCCCCCGTGATTACGTAGGTGTGGTAGCCGTTGGCTTCGGCTTGCTTGCTCACCGTGCCCACGACGTCATCTGCCTCATAGCCATCCATTTCTAGGATCGGCACACCCAGGGCGTTGATGAACTCTCGAGAGCCAAGCAATTGCTCAATCAATTCTGGCGGGGTTTCCTTTCGCGTACCCTTATACTCGGCGTATTCGATGTGACGAAAGGTGGGTTTGTGAGAGTCAAGCGCCACCAAAATGCAGTCCGGCTGGTACGTTTCGATGAGCCTGAAAAGCATCGCAGTGAAGCCGAAAAGCGCATTTGTGGGTTTGCCCGCTGCCGTGCTCAAGTAGCGGGTGGAGTAGAACGCCCGGAAGAGGAGCGAGTAGCCGTCCACGATCATCAGGCGCTTGGTTGACATATTTGTCGAGCCTACCCAATACCAGGATTTGGCCCCTCTCCAGCATATTCAAGGTATAGTTGGCGGACGGTGATGGACTCCGGGTCTACGTTTCGGGCCCCCACACTGCTCCCGTTTTTCGCGAAAGGTTACAGATGGTCTATCGTCCGTTGCGCTACGAACAGGTGATGAAGGCGGCGGAATCCTTCGATGTTCGCGCACGCCGTATGTTCAACGGCATGGGCGTTTACACCGGCGAAAAGATGTTTGCCTTCCTGCACGGCGAGGACGTCGGCCTCAAACTCTGCCCCGAAGACCTGGAGAACGCCCTCTCCCTCCCCGGCGCGGAGCTCATGCGCACCGAACCCACCGCCGAGCCGATGAAGGAGTACGTCCGCATGCCAAAGGACATCCTCGATAACTACGAGAAGTTCCTCTACTGGGTGAGCCGAAGCGCCGAATACGCCCAAAGCAAGCGCATCAACTAGGCTCACGGTCCGCCGATCCCCTTAAAAGCACACCTCATTAGAGGGAGCAAAGACGATTACTCCACACCGCCTCCCGTGGGAGCGAACAGCTCACTTCCTGGTGGCATTGTGTAACGGTGTTGAGGGAACAACGTGTTCCACACGTCGCTCGCCATAGCACGAATTGACACGTCACCAGCGTTGGCGCTCGTCCATCGCTGATCCTTTTGACTATCGGAGTAGATGGACAGCACATAAGTCATCGGTCCGTAAACGATCGCGACGTCCGATCGCGAGCGATTGATCGCTCCGCTCTTCGAGGCCACTCTGAAACGTGGCGGCACCGAAGCCCCGATAAAGTCATCCCAATACTGCCGCCCCAAAATGCGAACCATCTTCTCGCATCCCGCCTCGCTCGCCGCTCGGTTGGTGGCGATCAGTTCGAACAGGCGATTCATCTCCACCGGAGTCGTCATCCCCATGCCGAACATTCGCCGAAGGCGCTGAATGTCGGGCCGGTCTTTGGGGGCGTTGCCGAGAATCTTGGTGTTCGCCAACCCCAGTTTCTGCATCCGGTCGTTCACGTTCATCGTGCCCATCCAGTCGCGGGTGACGATGGTGGCGGTGTTGTCGCTCACCCCGATCATCAGGTTTACCCACCCGTCAAGGTCCAACTTAGTCCCGTCTTTGAGGAAGTACGACCACATGCTGGCCTCGCGGCGAGACGGATCAGTGGGAACGGGGAGCCGGTCGGTCCACTTCACCTTGCCCTCCTCGACTTGGCGGATTGCCTCCACCATCACGGCAGTCTTGATCGTGCTGGCGCTCGGAAACCGCTCATGCCCTCGGTAGCTGATCATTTGGCCAGTATCAAGAATCTTTAGCGAGTAACCAAGTCGCCCCTGGAACTGCTTTGCACGCTGATCCAACCGGTACCTTAGCTTCTCAAGACCGGGAACCGGGGGCGCCGCACTCGCGAAACTAACCCCCAAAACCAAACTCACCAAAACCAATCCACGCATGGAACCGATTATAGGTCCCTGAGGGATGGTTGGGCTACGCAGCCTGCCGCAAAGCGTTCGGGAGGTGCTTCACTTCCAGAACTTCTTCTTCCTTGGAGGCCATCACCGTCGCCCGTTCAATCGCATTACCGAGTTCGCGGACGTTCCCCGGCCACTTGTAGCTCTGAAGTAATGAGAGTGCCAGCGGGCTCAATGCGCTGAGCTTTCGACCGTTTTCGTGGGAGAATTTTTGAAGGAAGTGCTGAGCCAGCCCTGCCACATCTTCGATGCGCTCTCGCAGCGGCGGCAGGTGAATTTCGATAACCTGAAGCCGATACAGCAAGTCGAGTCGGTACATACCTTCCTCGACCATCTGATTCAAATCGCGATTGGTCGCAGTGACGAGGCGCACATCGACCTTCGTCGGCGCCGTCGCTCCCAGACGCTCAAACTCACGCTCTTGCAAGACGCGAAGCAGTTTCACCTGAATCAGGGGTGGAACATCGCCGATCTCGTCCAAGAACAGCGTGCCTTGGTGAGCTAGCTCAAAGCGACCCAACTTCGAATTCTGAGCGCCGGTAAACGCTCCCTTTTCGTATCCGAACAGTTCGCTCTCAAGCAAGCTTTCCGGAATCGCGGCACAGGAGGCCGCGATAAATGGCTGGTGAGATCGAGGGGAATACTCGTGAAGGAGCTTGGCGACGACTTCCTTCCCCGTGCCGCTCTCCCCCGTGATCAACACCGTAGCGCGAGCATCGGCCACCTGTTTGATCGTCTCAACGATCTCCAACATCTGCGGCGACTGTGCGATAAACGTGGTGGTTGATTCCGGAGTCGTATTCGTGCGTTTGGCTTTGGAGGAGACCTTTGGCCCTTCGCCCATTGCCGATTGCACGATCTTCTTCAACGAATCAAGGTCAAACGGCTTGGTCACAAACTCATAGGCTCCCTTTCGGATCGCTGCAACGGCCTGCGGAATCGTCCCGTAGGCGGTCATGATGACCACTGGCGTTTCAGGCCATCGGCGACAAATCTGATCGTGGAGCTCAAAGCCGGTCATCTCCGGCATCGTGACGTCCGTCAATACACCGCGGATGGGTCGCGATTCGAGCACCTTGATCGCCTCTAGGCCGTTCTCGGCGACCACGGTTTCAATCCCAATCTTCTCGAACGCCACCTGCAGGATGCGTCGAATGTTTTGTTCGTCGTCAACGATAAGTAACGGTGCTTTTTCGCTCAATGATGTTGCTCCTGCGTAAATCGAATTTCGAAGCCGGTGCCGACCCCGGGCTTGGACTGAACATCAATCCGCGCTCCATGAGCATCCACAATTTTCCGCACCATACTCAGCCCCAAACCAGTCCCCTTTGTCTTCGTGGTGAAGAACGGCGAAAAGAGCCTCAAGACGGTGTCCTCGCTCATGCCGCAACCGGTATCTCTTACTGAGACCCACCCCCTCTTCACTTCCAGAATGACTGTTCCACCTTTCGGCGTCGCCTGCAAAGCGTTTAATAGCAAATTTCTCAGAACCTGCTCGACCCGTCTTGAATCAAGTTCGATCTCTGTATCTGAAGTGTCTAGTCGGACATCAAAGTGCACTCCTGCCGCCCCAAAATCCGGGCGCATAAGATCAGCCACCGCAGCTGCCAGTTTTGTCAACGAGGTCGGATGGAGCTCTATGCGAAGCGGCCGCGCGAACTCTAAGAACTCGTCGCACAGCAGGCTCAATTTCACCGCCTCATGCTCGATAATGTCAGCGAACTCGAGGGACAATTCCGGCGAGTCCTTGATCATCCGCGCGGCGCTACGAACTCCAGTCAGCGGATTCCTTATTTCGTGCGCGATGGTGGCCGTCATCTGCCCTACTTCGGCCAACCGCGTCAGGCGATCAAACTCACGCTGAGCGAGCTCAATTTCGGTCACGTCCTGCAAAGTCAGCGTGCATCCGCCACTCGGTAGAGGCGTCGCGGTAATCGACCAATTGCGCTGGTTAAGTTCGAATCGGTCGCGATGCCGCTCTCCGGCAAGTGCGCTAGCGACCGAGTTGTTTAGAGGTTGAATAAGCGCTGGCTCGATGCGGCGAATCAAAGAGGTCCACGGTTCGCCGACGCTGGGGAGCGCGGCCAAGACGGAAGCCGCCTCCGGATTGAATTGCGTGATCCGGCCCTCCTCGCCGAGGCTCAACACGGCAAAGCCAAGGTTTGCGAGCACCACCTTAAACGATTCATTTAAGTGCCGGCTATCCGCAAACAGCTTAGCGTTTCTCACCGCGAGCGCGATTTGGCTCGCCACCGCTTCGGCGAACGCTAGGTCCGCTTCATCAAAGTGCGGCTCACTGTGGCTCCGAGCAAGGTTCAAAACCCCGACGCTTTCAACGTCGGAGCCATCCCTTAGAGGCACAATCATGGAGCTGGCGATATCCGCTCGCGTTGCTGTTCCCGCACCTTCTGGGTTGATCAGAATTCTAGGTTGCCCCTCTGCGAGCGCCTGCCCCGCGAGCCCGTTCCCCATCGTAACCGTCGCGCCATCCGGAGTGCGGACCGCGGGGCCAAACTTCGCCGCGAGCCGATGGACCGCTGGATCCTCCGTGGCCAAGAAGATGGAGGCGCCGCTTGTTCGGAACCACTGAGTGCAGTTCTCCAAAACCCCCAACAAGTATCCCTCCAGGTCGCGCTGACTCTGCACGCTGTCCACCACGAACAGAGAGAGGAGTTCCTTTTGACTGAGTTTGCGGGCCGCCGACATAAACCGAATTATCGGTTCAATGGGCCAGATCGGTTAGGAGGGCACGTTGAAATTCCGGCGCAACCTCTCGATCTGGTCTTCAAAAATCTGCCGTACCAAGCCCCGGCAACCCCGAATGGCGTCCAGGCAAGTATTGCCGTCGGCGAAACCCATGGACTCTGCGAGCATCGCCAGCTTCTCCGGGTTCTCCGGAACGCTGTCTCGGCGGAACCCGAGCAATTCCAACCGCCATCTCAAATCCAAAAGCAGCCGGTGCGCCGACACGAGAGCATCAAACTCCACTGCATTCAGCATGCCGCCGCGTAAAAGATCGCGAAGGCGATTCGGCGTGGAGACGCTCGTGGTGTTCCGCAACTCGGGTCGGGACATGGTGAGCAGTTGGATCATCCAACCCAAGTCATCGAATCCACCCGGGCCATGTTTGATGTTGTGGCTGGCTTCGGCTGGGTTCATCAGCTCGGTTTCAAGTCGCCGCTTGACGTGGAGCAATTCAGCAAGCATCTCGCCCCCGAACGGCTTCGAGTCCGCCGCTTCATGAATGAGCTCCAAGGCGTGGCGAGAGCCTACGATGAGGCGGCTTCGCCCTGCCGCCAGACGTTCCCAAGCGTCCATGTCGGTCTGCACGTAGTTCCGAAATCCCTCGTACGTCCGCGCCAACATGCCCGACTTTCCTTCCGGTCGTAGCCGCAAGTCCACTTGGATAGCTGCTCCCGCCGAGCGCAGATCCTGCACGCTTTTCAAAAAGGACTGAGCTGCCTGCTCGGCGTCCAGATGGCGCACCCCTAGCGGGCATAGAAGTACTAGATCCAGATCGCTTTCCCACCCGGAGTCGTGCGTGCCGTAGCTTCCGAGCGCCACGCACTCGAGGGGCGCACCCCCGAGCAATCGTTGCAGCGCGGCGTCCATGATCCCATCGAGAGAATCGGACAGCGACGCCTCCCCCGAAAGAACCCAAGAAGTCGCCGCCCGCGCCCGCGCCACACGGATTGCTCCTGCGAGATCGCTCCCTGATCGCACGGCCTCCAACCCGCTCGCGGACTCCATTATCTCACCCGAAATGGCCTGCTCCAAAAGACCAAGATTTGCCTGGAGCTCTGGGAGCAAGACGGGGGCTCGCCGCACCACCAACGCCAGCCTCTCCACCCCGCCTTCGCTTGCCATCGCCGCCTCTAGATAACTCGACCCCTCGGGAATGGTCTGCATCCAGTCGCTTAAAGATAGGGCGGCTGGACCAGCCCTTAGCTCAAGCTGACCGAGTGGAGTCGCATCCGCAAGCGGCCGCATCATCGCCTCATACTCGGCCCGAACTCGCTGGCGGCTGGCAGCTATAAGCGCGTCAAGTTCAACTTCCGAAGGCAGCCCAAGGAGTTTGGCCAGCCGGCGACGATCTTCCACATTTTCGGGCAGGGAGTGGGTTTGTCGGTTCGCCTCAAGTTGCAGCCAATGTTCGAGCGTACGATACAAAGAATATGTTTCACCTAGAAACTTAGCTTGTTCATCCTCAAGCAGTTGGTGGTCGGCGAGCGTATCAATAACGTCCAAGGTCCGCGCAATCTGAAGCTCCGGGATACGCCGCGCGTGGACGAGCTGCAAAGACTGCACCAAAAACTCGATATCCCGGATTCCCCCCGGTCCGCGCTTAAGGTCATCCCCCTTTTGAATCTCCTCCATCCTGGCGCGCTGATGGAGCAGTTCATCGATCTGCCATGCCCCTCGGCTCTGCCCAAAGGCGACCCTTTTGCGCATCTCTTCCCAGCGAGGTCCAAGTGAACCGCCGACAACCCGTGACCGAATCAGGGCCAGGTGCTCCCAAGTCTCCGCATACCGATCGTAGTAAGCCTCGACCGCGCGCATCCGGTTCACCACCGGCCCAGAACCGCCGTAAGGCCTCAGGCGTAGATCCACCCGGTATAACATCCCGCGCCCCATCTGATCCTCCATCGCCCGGCCAAAAATGGTGCAAAACCGCCCGGCAGCGGTCTCCATCTGCTCATCTGCATCGTCGTCTAGCAAGTAGGCAAGATCAATATCGCTGGAGTAATTGATCTCGCCGCCGCCCAACTTTCCAAATGCGACGACTTGCACGGGGCACGTTTCTGCCAGTCCGCGTTCCGTTGCGTAGTGACGCCAAGTAACCTCAAGCGTGAGCCGGATGATTGCGTCGGCGATGGTGCTCAACGCCTCCAGCACCGACGCCGTACTCCAAAGTCGATTGATGTCGACATAAGCGATCCGGAGCGTCCAACGCTGCTTCATCAAGCGAAGCCGATCAAGCCGGTGCGAGTGGGATGTCGCCACGTCCATCATGCGCCGCCCCTCGAATAGAAGCTCATCAATATCGGGCGGGTCCCAAGGCTCAAAGAAAATCGCGCCCAGCTCGGGGTTCTGCGCAAGCACGTCGGCGATCTGATGGCTGGCCGAGAGCAACCTCATCAGCCACTTCACCGACAGTCCGCCCTCATTCAAGAGGCTCATGAACATCGTGGGGCCGCTTGAAGCCGCGAGCCACCGATCGAGATGAACTGCCGCCCGCTTCGGGGCCGGGCTCTCAGCGACCGCCCGCCGCACGTCTTCCCCTAGTGGAAAGAGGGCGCGGTCCTCAATGCGACGAAAAATCGCTTCAAGTTCGGTCACCTCAAGAGTATGCCTTCCCCGCCTCGCCCCGCGCGTCATAATTGAGTTCCATGAAGCGAATCGGCGTGATCACCAGTGGGGGAGATTCCCCCGGAATGAATGCTGCCGTCCGCGGCGTGGCTCGGGCCGCTCTGGGCCGAGGCGCCGAAGTCATCGGCTTCTACCACGGGTATCAAGGGATCATGGACGAGGAGCTCGTCCAGATGGAATCCAAGACCGTCGGCGGCATCATTGGCGTTGGCGGCACCATTCTGCGCACGGCCCGAAGCAAAGAGTTCCGCACTCTCGAAGGCCGCGAAAAGGCACTCAGAAATCTCCACAAGCATGGCGTCGAAGGGCTGGTAGTGATCGGCGGAGACGGTTCGCTTACCGGCGCCAAGTTACTCCACGAAGAATTTGACTACCCGGTGATGGGCGTGCCCGGATCAATCGACAACGACATCAACGGCACCGACTTCTCCATTGGTTTTGATACCGCCGTCAACACTGCGCTCGACGCGATTGACCGAGTGAGAGACACCGCTTATTCACACGAGCGCGTGTTTGTCATTGAAGTGATGGGCCGCCAAAATGGGTTTATCGCGCTGGAAGCTGGTTTGGCGGGCGGAGCCGAGGCGGTCATCATCCCCGAAATCCCCTTCTCGCTTCTTGAAATCTGCGACTCTCTCCGAGAAATGTACGGCCGAGGCAAAAAGTCGAGCCTGATCGTCGTCGCTGAAGGAGCACTGCGTGCGACAGACGTGCGCGATTTCATCGAAAAGAACACCGGATTCGAAGCACGTTATATCGTTTTGGGTCACATGCAGCGAGGGGGCAGCCCCACTGCATTTGACCGCGTACTCGCCCTGCAGCTGGGGGCCTTCGCGGCGAATCGCCTCATCAGCGGGCATCGCGGCGAAATGGTCGGCGTCGACGGGACAAAGCTGGTTAGCCACCCGCTCAGCTACGTCCTCAGCACCGAGCGAATGATCAACCCCGAAAAACTCCTCCTCGTCGAGGTCATGGCGCGTTGATCCTGACCGTTACCCTCAATCCGAGCCTGGATCAAACGCTGTTTGTTGAGAAGCTGATTGTCGGTGACACCAATCGGGTCGGTCGGGTCGAGTCAGATGCGGGTGGGAAAGGGATCAATCTCAGCCGCATCGCCGCCCAGATAGGTGCCAAAACTCTGGCGACGGGATTGCTAGGCGGTCCAACCGGAACTCATATTCGCGCCGTGCTAGATGTAGCGGAGGTCGCCCACGACTTTGAAGAGATCGCCGCCGAAACGCGTAGCAATTTCAACATCGAGTCAGCATCCGGCGATCCACCCACCACCATCAACGCACGGGGTCCGCAGGTTCAAATTGACGAATGGGCCCGGTTCTGCGACCGATTTCATTCGCACTTGAACGGAGCGGATTGGGTTTGTTTTTGCGGGTCGCTACCGCCCGGAGTTCCGGCTGACGCGTATTCCCAAATGGTGCGAATCGCCAAAGCCGAAGGCAAGCAGACGCTGGTGGACGCGGATGGCGACGCCATGCACGCCGTGATGGCCCTTGGCCCGACGCTCATCAAACCCAACGAAAAGGAGGCCGAACGACTACTAGGCCGGAAAATCGAGGATCCGATCCAAGCCGCCGTCGAGCTATTCGAACTCCAAGGCGACCCAGACGCCATGACTATTCTAAGCCTCGGCGCGGACGGGGCGGTGCTTGCCACGAGTGCAGGCACTTGGCGGGGCCACTCGCCAGATATTGAAGCTGTAAGTAGTGTAGGCAGCGGCGACTCCATGCTGGGCGCGTTTCTCGCACGGCTGACCGCAGGCGACCCAGTAGAGATCGCCTTCCAATGGGGGCTGGCCGCTGGAGCGGCGACCGCCACCACCAACGGCGCTCACATCGGCCAGCTCTCCGCGATCGAGCTCCTCTTCGATGACGCCCGGTTCGAGCGGGTGAGCTGAGTTCGGTAAAATCTGCCCATGACGGACCCCGCCAGCGACAAACGCTTTGCCCTGAAGTTTCGCCAGTGGGAGAAAGTGGGGCAAGAAATGCGTGAATCCGAACGTGGCCAGCCCGTCTGGTGCCGTCTCCGCCGCCGCGAAGCCGAGCTTCACGACAGCTTAGAAGAGGCTGATTTGTTAGCCGAGGAATTGGAGCTCAACCGGCTTGGTGACAAATGGTCGGAACTGGACGGCTACGCGGCGGAGAATCTCCTCGTCCGCATCCTCGGCAAATCGCTCATTACCAACTACTGGTTCATGGAGCCGATCGAAGCACGCGCTACCGCCGAGCACCTCCTCGACACTTTTCAGATGCCGAGAAAATACTTCACGAACGTGATCAGCTACGACGAATCCGGCCTCACCGCCTGGACCCCGCTCAGCAACACCACGTTCGACGCGGGACTCGTCATCCTTGATGAGCAGTGGGTCGGCCTCGTGGGTGTCGCCGAGAAGGGCTAGTAGATTTCGACTCGCCAAAGCCCCCAGATGTTGGGCTCTTCCCACTCCTCTGGTGGCTCTGCCCCCGCCAGCCGCAAGCCCAACATGATCAGCCCCGCGTGGTACCCCTCGTGCCAAATCATGTGCTGAAGGAAGAAGACCGGGTGGTCGTAGCCGCCACAGGTCTGGGTCCCAGCCGCCAGGGCATTCGTCATCCACTCCAAAATAGCCCGCTGCGACAAGCTGAGTTGCGAGAGGATTAAGTCAAAGTCCGATGTCGCCACCCACTCGTCCCCCCCCTGACTAAAAAGCGGCTTCCGATTCTCATTCTCCGCGCCAGTCGCCTGACTCAACCAGTACCAACGCGTGTTCGCCACATGCGCGAGTTGGTGCATCAAAGTCCAACCATCCTCTGATGGTTTTGCTAGGCGCAGTTCCGGCGTTATCCGACTCGCGAGATTGGTCAGAATTTGGCACTGACGCTCCCACGAAGTGAGCAATGCTTGATCGGTATTCACCGCGCGAGTTTATCCCTGAACTTCATCCCAGATTGTCTTCGGATACTCTGCTCTGTTGTAAGCTGAACGATATCGAAAAGCTGGACCAGCCGAATACCGACAACGTGAATCCCTCATACGAGCAGATAGATTCGCCCTATCCGCGTGCTGTTGCCAGGGCTCTGCCATCAATTGCGCCGCTGCGAGAGCGCGCGACTGCAGATTTGCTGGCGATCGCGGCTGGATTTGTTCCAACGTGCAATGCCACGAATGATGCCTGGTTCCCACTTATGGTTTTCTTCGGCGGAATAACAGCGATTGGAGCTTTGCTCCTGCACATTAAGCAGATCGCCCGTGGCTGGCAGACCCTAAATTTAGCTTTCCTGGGCATTTGTTTGGCCGTTCCCTTTGCGATGCCATTGCCTAAGCCGAACATCCCGCACGATTGGGATGAGTGGGGGGAAAACCTATTTATGGTCCTCTTCGTTCCGTATGCGCTTTGGATGGTCGTAGTAGTTGCGTTTTGGTTTGGAGGACGGTTTGATACAAGACTTTCAGAACAAATCTGCGATCCTTGGGAGGCATTTCGCCGCTCTGCATCGCGAGCAGCATTTGCCGCGCCCGCACTGTTAGTAGTCCTGCGTTTCGCCGATCAGGCAAATTTGTTCATGCCCCTTGCTGCCGCGATGTATCTGATCGAGGTCCATGTTTCAACAACGAAGTACTCGCTCACGCGCACCACCGCCCGCGTAGCGATTTGGGTGCCACCCGCAATGTTCGTCCCCATGTCCTATTGGTTTCTGCTTGGAGCAGGAAGGGGGCGAGTTCAAGCCTTGGACTTGATGGCCTTGGCTTCCATAATTCTTGTCGCGCTGTGGTTCCATTTCACTGCCCAAGTCACTGAATCGGCGCACTCGCAGGTCTGAAAGAGATATGAGCGCGACGAATCAGCAACCACCCATGATCGCTGGAAACCCGGGCGACTCGCGGAGCAGGGAGCCTCAGTCGAGCGAATTTTTCCCCAAGCCACCCAAGCTAAACACCGCCCACGCCAACTGATGCGCGGCGGAGTAGGAATCTGCCGACACCTCGACCGTGTAGCCATCCACCCGAACCGCGCCCGGCAGACGGCAGGCTACTATGTCCGCCTCTTCGGAGCGATTAAGCTCGATCGAGATCACCGTCGGCGAATCGGGGAGCCACGGGTCGAGCGCGCTCGCCGCATTGACCCCGTCGAACGCCGCCGCCTCGATGAGCGACTCCGCCTCATCCGCCGCGAGGCAGTGCGCCATATATCGCCCGAGGCCGGTTTTCACCGCCGCGGTATTCACCCTATCTAACAGGGTGCAAGCTTCGGTGCATCCTGCGGTGTCGCTAGTCACCGTCACGATCGGCACATCGTAGCAGCCCGCCACTCCCGCGCTTAGCGCAATCTCCCCCGCCGGCATGCCGTTGATCTTCATCCGATGGACAAACCCGGTCACCGTGTGCTCCATCACTCCGCCTTGGGTGCCCGCCATCGCGTGATAGCCCACCAGCATCGCCGCGGCGAAGGAGCGGTCTATCCCCGCCATCATGCCCGCGCTGGACGCGCCATGTCCGCTGATGAGCTGGGTTCCGGGCTCGAGTTGGTCCAGAAGGAGGTTCTTCGAGTTGCCGTGGGAGTCTTTGACCACAACTTCCGTGGCCCCGGCCCTCCGCGCACCTCGAATCGCCGCGTTGACATCGGCGGTCATCCGCTGACGCGCCCAAGCGTAATCGTAATGGTGCCCATCTGGACGACCGCACTGCGACCAACTGACGAGCCCCGAAACGCCTTCGATATCGGCGGAGATGAAAACTTTCATGCGGCTAGTTTAGTCCGATTTGGACTCGACGAAGAACTGGGTGAGGCGCGGGCCTTCGGGGAACGGAGCGACCGCCATGCGCACCACCGCCTTCCCCTTCTCGCACTGAATATCCACGAGCACCTCATAGATGGCCTGCCCCGGCACGGTCTCATCGCGCACCACCCGAGCGCGCTGGCTGAGCGGACTTGATGTCGCCGAGGTTCTTGCGAATCGTCACCAAATGCTCCTTCCATTTCGGATTGAGATGGAGGAGTCGGGGTGCGGCGAATCGGGCAAACTCCGCCTCCGACCACCTGGGACGCATGGCTTGGACAAATTTGTCGCCGGTTTCCCTCGATCGGGCCGCATCGGCGATCATGGGCCATCCCGCCAGGGCCACAAACCCCACGCCGAGGACACAAAGGACGCCGATAGCGATAACCAGGGCAGATAAAACGCGCTTCATTACTCGATCATCCGAACTATTTTCAACGTTTTGCCGAAGAAAATTTGAAAACTATGTCGGGGGCGGGAAGCCCCCGGACAATTATGCGAGAACGTTCTCATTTTCGCCTTTGAAAGGTAGCTTTAAGGAGCACCCAGATTCCATAATCAACCCATAACAGTGGCTAGTTTATACGACATTCTCGGTGTTGCCCCCAAGGCGAAATCCCAACAACTCCGCAACGCTTACCGAAAATTAGCACGCGCTTACCATCCGGACATCAATCCTGATCCGAAGGCCCATGAAAAGATGGCCCAGCTCAACTCGGCTTTCGAGACGCTGAACGATCCGGCTCGCCGCATGGAATACGATGCCCAGCTCTTCGGAACTCCTGGAGTGACCGCTACGGCAACCGCCGAGGAGCGGCCCGCCACCAGCCGAGACTCGGTCAGCGTACGCCTTGCACATCGCCTGAAAGATCACCGTACCCCGATCTACAGCATCACTTTTGAACCTGATACGAACCGACTCGTCAGCAGTTCTTTCGATAACCAAATCCTTTGGTGGGACGACAATTTCACCGTGCGCCGCACTCTCCGCCTCGAAGGCGGCGTGGTCAACGTCGTCCATCCGATCGGCGATGACAAAATTGTCGCCGCCGGTTGTTCGGAAAGCCTAATCTCCGTTTGGCAGATCAACAATGGCGAAGTCCTCTCGTGGCGCAACAGCCCGCTCGAGTGGATTTGCTGCGTTTCCGTTGCCCCCGATGGCAGCCGAGTCGCGCTGGGCTCCATCCACAACATCGTGCAGGTGGTGAAAACCGCCACCGGCGACGCTGTTTTCGCGGGCAACCAACACACCCAATCCGTGACTGCCGTTCAGTGGTCCGCCGACGGAAAATTCCTCGCCACCGGCTCCGCCGATGCGACGGTAAAAATTTGGAGCGCTTTGACCGGCAAGCTTGTCCACAGCTTCAACTCGGTGCGTTCCACCGTGACGGCTCTGGCCTTCAGCCCCGATTCGCGAATGTTGGCGGTTGCCGCCGTGGATCGTTCGATCCGCATTTTCCGACTCGGCGACTACGATCTGGTCAAGACCTTCTTCGGTCACGACAAGCCGATCGAATCCATTGCCTTTCATCCGGACGGTCAACTCCTCGCCAGCGCAGGACGCGACGGGGTGATCTATCTCTGGAATGTTCTTCAAGGACGCGGTCATGGCAAAATCGAAGCCTCTGCTCAACCTCTGAGCACGGTCAACTTCAGCCACGACGGAAAGCACCTAGCCACCGGCGGATTGGACAAGATCATCCGCATCTACGAACTGACCTTCCACTAGTCATGACTCCGCTGCCAAATCTCGCCGCTCCGGCTCAACGCGCCTTGGAGGCAGCGGGCATGCGCTCGCTCGAAGATCTCGCCAAAGTCAGCGAATTGGAACTTGAAGCGATGCACGGCATTGGCCATAAGGCAATGCGCGCGCTTCAAGATGCCTTGCTCGAAAACGGCTTATCGCTCCGACAGGAGTGACGTTCAAGAGGCCAATTTGTCGAAGCTCCGGCTTGCCCCCATCGCTGAGCCCTATCTTAACGTAAACTAAGAGCATGACTGCCCTGCTCCTCCTGGCCGTAACCGCACTTCGCATTGACCCCATCATCCCGGAGGGCCATGTGCGCACGCTCGCTCATCCGAACATGGAGGGCCGCATGACGCTGACGGATGGAATGTACAAGTCGTCAGACTACATCGCCAGGGAATTTAAGAGCTACGGGCTGAAGCCAGGCGGCAATGATGGCTGGTTCCATCTCTTCGACGTCACCGCGAACCAAAAACCTGGCGCAAAGAACGCCGCCCGCTTCTGGCGCGGATCCGAAGACTTTCTTCTCGAAATGGGCAAGGACTACGTGCCCCTTATGGGAAGCAAGCACATGAGCCTGACCACCGGTGAGGTGCTATTCGTAGGCAGCAAAAAAGCCGACGAAGTCCAAAATGTGGCGGGCAAATGGGTGCTCATGTATCGCACCAACGGCGCGGCTAGAGTCGCCGCCTACGCCGCAGCTGGCGCTAAGGGCGTCGTTTT
Source organism: Chthonomonas sp. (assembly GCA_031425375.1). Lineage (GTDB taxonomy): Bacteria > Armatimonadota > Fimbriimonadia > Fimbriimonadales > Fimbriimonadaceae > JAFLBD01. The sequence continues at coordinate 267,907 of JANPJF010000007.1, forward strand.
GGCTGGACCGACCGGTCCCAATGGGCTCGAACTGCCTAAATTCGTGCGAGGCCAAGGCATCTCGGCCCAAGCCGGCCTCCCTGCCATTGCGATTACTCGCGATGCGTTCACTCGCGTCACTGGCCTCAAGTGGGGCGTAGAACCCGGTTCTGAGCGTACTGGATTGAACCTTCGGGCGATAACCGACTTAGTGCCAAACGCTGGGAAGGGCCGAAACGTGATCGGGGTCCTCCCGGGCAACGACCCGACTCTAAAGAACGAGTACGTGATCATCGGCGGTCACTATGACCATCTCGGCTACGGAGAGACCGGGTCCCGAACCGGCTCCGACGAGATACACAACGGCGCGGATGACAATGCGAGCGGAACCGCGGGAGTTCTCGCACTCGCAGAGTATTTCGCAAATAACAAGGCGAATCGCCGAACCTACATTTTCCAGCTCTACACCGGGGAAGAACTAGGATTGCTGGGCGCAAGAGCGTGGGTTCGAGACTATCCCGAAATACTAAAGCAAACCCAAGTCATGATCAACATGGACATGATCGGGCGCTTGCGCGAAGAAGGTCTTACGGTATTTTGCGTGAATTCCGCCCCTAATTTTTCCACTATTTTGGATTCGATGCAGGTTGATGGAGTCAAGATCAACAAGATTATGAGCAGCCCAGGCAACAGCGACCACGCCGCGTTTATTGCGGCTCGGGTGCCGAGCCTCTTTTTCAACACCGGACTGCACGCGGAATACCACACGGAAAATGATAAGACCGGAACGATTAATTTTCAAGGAATTTCTCAGGTTTTAGAAATTGTCGCCGGCAGTATTGAGCAGATTGACCAACTCGATACTCGCCTAACCTTTGTCGGAACGGCCGCGCCAGCAGGAGGAGACCCTAATCGCGCTCGCCGAGCGCGCGTGGGATTCATCCCAGACATGACATCAGAGGATCCGCGCGGTATGCGAATATCGGGTGTTTCGCCCGGTTCACCGGCTGAATCCGCCGGAATCAAGGCAGGGGATATTTTAGTGAGTTTTGATGGAAAGGCGGTGCCGAACATTGAAGCTCTCCAAGAAGTCTTGACCGCGGCCAAGGCAGGCGTGGCCGTGAAGGTCGTTGTGTTGCGCGGCGATCAGAGACTAGAACTCTCGCTGACCCCAGCCGCGCCACAATCATAGGGTGAATCCTTACCCTCGAACGTGGATCGACATTGATCTGCCCCGTCTGGCGGACAATCTAAACATTGTCCGTCGGGCCATTCCCGAGGGGTGTCGCATCGCCTTGGTCGTAAAAGCGGACGCCTACGGTCACGGCCTGGTGCCCGTGGCTCGCTTCGCCGCCCAGGGCCATGCCGATTGGCTTTGCGTCGCTACCGTACAAGAAGGACTAGCGCTCCGCGACGCGGGCATCCCCAGCCCAATTTTGGTTATTTCGCCGATTTTGCCCGTCGAAGCAGAACAAGCCGTTTTCTACGACCTGCGCGTCGTGGTGGAGCGCCACGAAACGGCGCAAGCTCTCAGCGCAGCCGCCACACACCAAGGCAAACCCGCCCGTGTACATCTCGAAGTAGACACCGGCCTCGCCCGCTTCGGATGCAAGCCCGAAGAAGCACCCACTATCGCCGACCAGATTCGTGCGTTGCCCAGCGTGGAGCTGGAGGGTCTTTGCCACCACTACGTGGACTCCGGGAACAACGAGCCGCGAACCAAGGAGCAATCAGCTATGTTCCGGGAGGTCGCCGCGCGCGTGGGCGAGGTACCGCTGCTCCATTCCAGCAACAGCGCTGGCGCGATTAAATTCAGCGACGAGGCCTATTCGATGGTTCGCATCGGCATTCTCGCCTACGGCATTGACCCTTACGACCTGGCCTCCGATGGAGCCGCACCTCTCCTCAACTGGAAGGCTAGAATTACAGCACTTCGGACCGTCTCTAAGGGCGCGACCGTGAGTTACAGCGAAACTTATCGCTGCCAACGAGAGACGGTCATCGCCACCCTCGGGGTTGGCTACGGCGACGGCTATCCGCGCTCCCTTTCCTCGCGAGGAATAGTCTGCATTGGAGGCATCGAAGCTCCCATCATCGGGCTGGTTTGCATGGATCAGATGCTGATCGACATCACAAACATCCAGTCAGTGCATATCGGAGATGAGGTGGACCTGATCGGAGGCACGGTTACGGTGGAACGGCTCGCGACCCTCGCGCAGACTAATTGCCACGAAATCACCACCCGAATCATGAGCCGAGTACCGCGCCGTTACAATTGGGGCTAGCGCGTCGCTGAACCCATAATGTGCGGCGTCACAATCGGAAAATTTAGATTGAAGTGCTCAATCTCAGACTTCTCAAACCCCGCAGCCCGGATGGTCTCCCAACTTCGGCGATCCACGTGGCATCCGTCTGCACAGCAGCACCACAGAGGCTTAAACGCTCTTTGAATAAACCGATGCCAACTGCCCGCTCTGGCCTCGACGTGCTCAACGAACAGATATCGTCCTCCAGGCTTGAGCACTCGCCGCACCTCCGCCAGCACCGTAGCCGGACAAGGAACCGAGCACAGAACCAGCGTCCCCACCACGCAATCCACGCTCGCATCTTCAAACGGAAGTCGCATTGCCGAGCCCTCCAGCAATTCCGCATCCACCCCGACTCTCTCCGCTTCCGCCTCCAAATACTTGCGCATGTGCGGATTCGGTTCGATGCCGGTCCACTTGACCGAGGGATTGAAGTACTTAAAATTTGGGCCCGTCCCCGGGCCAATCTCGACCACTTTACCGGTCAGACCACCAAACAGAGACTGCTTACGCGGAGCGATCTTTGGTTCGTAGATCCGCATCACTTGGTTGATGCCCCAGGCAAAAAATCTCTGAATCATAAGGCGTTCTACGAATTTAGGATCGGATTGATTCTGGAGTGGAGTCAGCCAAGTCGGCGTTGAAGTGAAGGCCCACATTCTCTTGCCGCGCTCGAGCTCCGGCCACAACATAGCGCGAGGCGATCAGCAAGTTCTCCGCTTCCAGAGCGTATTGTCCGTAGGGAGCTTCAGGCAGTTTGTGATACTCAGTGTTGAGCTCCTCGATGCGTCCGGCGGCTTCCGCCAGCCCGGCATTGCGGCGCACGATCCCCACATTGTCCATCATCGTCTTCTGCAACGATCGCCGTATCCGGACCGCATCAGCTTCGGTCACGGAATGTCGGCGTTGCGTCGGCTCGGGAGTGGCCTTGATCGCCGGATCATCGCTTGCCGCTTCAGCGGCAGACTTGGCAAAAACCAGCGCCTCAAGTAGCGAATTCGAGGCCAATCGGTTGGCTCCATGAACCCCCGTAGAGGCAACCTCCCCGGCCGCATAAAGACCAGGAATGGTCGTTCGCCCGAAGAGGTCAGTAACCACTCCGCCGCAGGAGTAGTGCTGCGCCGGCACGACCGGAATCCAGTGCCGATGCGGCTCAATCTTGACCGTGCTGAGTTTCTCAACAATGGTTGGAAAATGTTGGGCAATCGCCTCACGGGTGAGGTGGGTCATGTCCAGATAGACGCACCAAGTCTGAAGCTTCTTCATCTCAGCATCGATGGCCCGCGCCACGATATCGCGAGGCGCCAGTTCCAGCCGCTCGTCGTAGTCGTACATGAACCGCGTGCCCTCGTGGTTGCGTAACGTCCCTCCCTCCCCCCGCACCGCCTCGGTGATGAGGAACGAACGCATTTGAGGGTGGTAGAGCGTGGTGGGATGGAATTGCATGAACTCCATGTCCGCAATATCCGCACCAGCGCGCGAGGCAAGCGCGATCCCATCCGCCGTCGCGATGCGCGGATTGGTCGTATGCTGATAGAGTCTTCCAGCCCCGCCAGTGGCCAGCATCACCGCCCGAGCCGTGAATGCGCGCTCGCCCAGATCGCTATCGCGCATGATGCAGCCGACGCATCGCCCCTCCTGCATGAGCAGATCAGTAACGAATGCATTCTCCAAAATCGTGATCTGGGGATTCTCTCGAACCGCCTCGTTCATCGCCCGCTCAATTTCCCACCCAGTTTTATCCGCGTGGTGGACGATGCGGTTGCGACTGTGCCCGCCTTCTCGACCAAGTGCCCAGTCGGTATAGGTGTCGGGTGCGCCGTCCCGATCGAACCGAGCCCCTAGCGAAGAAAGCCACTCAATCGCCTGGGGCGCATTTTGAACCAAGAAGCGCACGGCTTCCAGGTTACAAAGCCCAGCTCCCGCGATCAACGTGTCCTGTTCGTGGAGTTGCCAACTGTCGCTCTCGCCCACCGCCGCCGCGATGCCGCCCTGAGCGTAACTGGTGTTACTTTCCCAAAGCTCGGCCTTGGTCAGCACGCAGACGTTGCCATACTCCGCTGCGTGGAGTGCAAAGGTCAATCCGGCGAGGCCGCTGCCGATGACAATCGTGTCGAAATGCTGGGCCGTCATGCTCAAGAGAGATTGTACGAGATTCCGCTACCCGATGTCGGCACCGGCAGCCCGGCCATCTCCCCTTAGCTAGTCCCCAACGGCGCCAAAGTTCGCGATGATCACATCAATGTCCGCCGCGTCCACTTCGCCGGAGCAATCTACATCTGGATTCGTTACGTTCGTGGCCCCGAAGTTCGCTATCGCAATGTCGATGTCAGCGGCATCGACTTCGCCAGAATTGTCCACATCGCCATTGGTGAGGCCCACCACCATGCCACTCACAGGCGTCGGCTGCAATGACACGATAACCGACCTGCGCAAGCCGCTTCGGGTCTGAAACACCAAGGATCGGGTCCCGCTCGTCTCCGTCGGGTTGATGGCAAACGTACCGCCAGCACCTAGAGTGCAGGTCAGGGTTTCTACGAGAGTCGCGCCATTGCGAACTTCAACCGTGAGCGTGCCGCCGTGAATGGAACCCACGGAATCAAACAGGTCCACCTCGCCACTGATGCGCGCGGCCGGACCCGGACGATTCACCGTAGCCAGATAACCCATGTTCTTTCCGGTAGCGATGAAGCCATTCGGGATCCACGTGCCGATTCCCGAAATCACGAACCGACTAATCCGATTCGTCGTGTGCCCTGAGATAAACATCTCGTTGCCGTCCGGGCTGAAGCAAATGCCAATTGGAGACTCAACCGATAGGATCACGGATGAAGAAACCGGCAGGAAGCTGCTATTAAGTTCAACCTTGTGTACTTTGCCAGCATTGAAAGAGGTCGTGTACAGCGCCCCGCCCCTCATTGTCATTTGGTGCATCGCATTGGCCGAAGAGACGACAAAGCTTGAATTGAAGCTAGTTGACCCGGGAACAATGTTACTCACCCGCAACGTCGAGGGGATCACCGTTTCAATCAACTTTGTGCCGTCCGGAGATACCATCACGTCACGCACCTGAGCCAGGGAGGTTCCGCCTATGTCCGAAAACGTACCTGCGGTATCTCGAAATCGGCGCGATCCACCGACGACTGTGCTTACAAAAATATCGCCATTGGGAGCAACGGTGGATCCGTGCCAACCTTGAAAACCTGCAACAGACGATGAGGCGATGACCGTCCCTGCGGACAGATTTGATCCATCCCAATCAAACGACCGGATGCTGCCTAGACCAAGCGTATTCCCGTGCCGGTTGCTCACGTGCAATTTGCCCCCCTGGAAGAAAACACCGGCGGGGTCTGCGAGCTGACTTGACGGAATTCCCGTTCCGAGCACAGACGCCCCCCCTGCCAGTACAAAATCGTGCCGCTGCACTCCTCCATAAAGTGCCGTATTGCCACCGAGAGAACCAGTTATTGCCTCAGCCGCGAAGATCGTAAAGTCAGCCGAAGCAAAGGAGCTCAGCCCGAGAGTGATAAAAATTAGTGCACGGCATCGCATTCTTCAATTATAAGCTATCAACGCTAATTCCGCGCTAACATTTCTGTGATTCTGCGTGCGTGCCTACTAGGGCTCTGGTGCCCAGCCGCGAGCGGTTCATTAGATCGGACCGCCAAACCGGTAATCGCCCCACGCGCAGGGCCTCAGACCAACCCGACCAACGGCAAGAGGAGCCGCAGGCAAGACCATGTCACGACGAAGCCGATGATGTCAAACACCAGACCGGCCCGCAGCATGAGCCGCGCCGGAATCAACCCGCTCGAATACACGATTGCGTTAGGCGCAGTACTGATGGGGAGCATAAATCCCAGATTCGCCCCGATGATTGCCCCTAGCGCGGGTGCAATTGGGCTCACCGCAGCCCCCTCGCTGATCGCGATCGCGACTGGCACCATCGTGGTCGCACTCGCCGTGTTGCTCGCGAGTTCACTAAGACCGATACCCAAGAGGATGCTTAAGGCAGTGATCGCCCAGACGTCACGCAAACCAAGGCTCTGCGCCGCCCCCTGGCCCACCACTTGCGCGAGCCCACTATCAAACGCCGCCTTTCCCAGCGCCAATCCTCCGGCGAAGAGGATCACCGTTCCCCATTCAATGGTGGAAGCCTGGCTCCACGTGATGGCGCGGCCCGTAGGCGTTTCTCGCGCTGGCAACAGGAACAGCACGGCGGCACCGATGAGCGCGGCGACGGCTTCCGGGAATCGGGCCGCCCACCACTTGGCCACCTCGCTCCCCGGCCCGGCGACGTACTCCATGGCTCCGGGCAGCACCCACAACATCATCGCGATACTGAAGCCAATAATAGTGTTCCGCTCCGCGTCTTGGAGCTTGCCAAGCTTCGCTAACTCCTCGCGTGCGTACGGTGCAACCGCCCGCGTCTCGGGCGGGGGTGTTTTGCCAAACCAGCGCAGTTGCAGCCATGCGATGAGCAACATCACGATGGTGATCGGCATCGCGAACATGGCCCACTGAAGGAAGTTGATGCGAACGCCTGTCGCCTCTTGGATGAGGCCGACGCCGATGACGTTAGGTGGCGTGCCGATGATCGTCCCCACCGCGACCGAGCTACCCCAGGTCAGCATGAGCATCATGCTGGTACACATCGGATGCCCTGGCTGTTCAACCCGAATGGCCCTGAGAACCGTGAGGCCGATCGGAAGAAGCATGACCGTGGTGGCCGTGTTGCTGATGAGCAGACTGATGCCACAAGAGACCACCCCAAAGGTGAGCAAGAGCCCGGATGCGCTTCGCGTCGCCCACGGTTTTGCGAGCAAAGCAAAGGCGATGCGACGATCAAGGCCGGAGTTCTCCATGCACTTCGCCATGATAAAACTGCCGATGAAGAGCAGGATGATCTGATCTCCGTACGCGCCAAACGCCTCCTTCCCGGGCATCGCCCCCGAGACCACCAGCGCCACCGTGCTGAGCAGAGAGGTAATCGCCAGCGGTAGGGCATCCGTTATCCAAAGCGTTACGGTGGCCGCAAAGATAGCCGCGACCAATTTTTGACGGTGATCTAGCCCCGGCACCAGCCAGTAAGTCACGGCAAACATGCATAGAGCCAGCCAGGCACCCCAGCCATTTTTGCCTGGCGTCGAAGCTTCATCTGGATACGGAGACGCAACGGGGCCCGACATAGGTGGAGTATTACTGCAATTGACTAAGTTCTGCGCCCGTCATGCTGTCGAGGCACGATCTTGGCAACGGTGCATGCCCAATGCTCCTCCTATGGTTTGTAGCTAGAAGTGAGCTCAAAACGAACCGAATTGGCGAATCTACGTTATCATGACGCCATGCGCTCCCAACTCATTCTCCTTGCCGCACTGCTCACCACCGTCACCCCGGCCGCAGGGCTCAAAGGGATGCAGGTCACCCTCGGCGGGTACACGTTCGGTTCGGTTAATGAAAACACCGGGGCGTTCACGCCACTTGCCACCTACAGCTTGCCCAACGTGCTGTCAGTCAACCAAATGACCTACCATCCCGGGGCGAAACAGTACGTTTTCACCGCATTTGTGGACTTCAACAACGCCTATCTTCTTACCGTTGACGCTTTTAACTATCAGCTAAGCGCGCCATCCACACCCATTCCAACCACATACGTGGAGGGAATCGAGTACAGCCCTGTACTAGGCGGACTGGTCGCGGCTTACGGAAGCAATAACTTCACCAACAGCCTCATCCTCATGGATGGTTTCTATAACCAGATGGCCATCAAAAATCTGGCTACTTCGAACCTCGACATGGACTGCCTGTTTGTTTCTGGCACCAATTCGGCGCTGAACAAAATGGACTCCAACAATTCCTGGATGGGCAACCAGCGGCACATCATCAACAATCCGTTTGGGGTGCACAGTTACACGGCGGTCGGAAGCAACTATTGGACACCTTCAGACTACGATCTCGCCTATAACCCCGTCAACGGAATGAATTATCTCACGCGTGGCAATTCACTGGCGGTCGTTCATTCGCTCACCAGTGCACCCGCCACCATTGGCAATTACGGCGGGCCGTTTATCACTGCGCTGGCCTATGGGCCTGACCCCAAAACCGTGCAAGGCACCATTATTCTCAACGATACAGTGGCGTCCTTCCCTCTCACGTCGCGCCAGATCAGCTATCAGCTTCTTCAAAACAACAACGTGATCAGCGGCGGCACGTATTATATGACCTCTCCGTCGTTGTTCTTTCAGTTTCAAGTCCTTGATTCCAATGCGGGGCCTGCCACTCTGGTACTCAACGGCAGCTCGTTCCTTCGAAAATCCGTTGCTGTTAATCTCTCGGACCCCATCGTGCTGGCCGGGCCGGTGCCAATGCAAAATGGCGATCCAGATTTCTCGGGTGAGGTGGACGCGGCCGATATTGATTTAGTCATTGCCCGCTTTGGCAACACTTACCCCTCCGTTCTGCCCAACCCGGACGCTGATGTGGACAGCTCAGGCGAGGTGGACGCCGCGGACATTGATATCTGCATCGCGAACTTCGGCGGGACCGACGACTAGGCTGGACCGGTAAACTGTCCTCCACTCATGGACTACCGCAGGCAACTCGTCAAGGACCTTTTTGAACTCGCTCCGGGCACCAAGGCCGAAGCCTACGGATGGGTCAAAACCCGCCGCGATAGCAAAGGCGTGACGTTTGTCCAACTCAGCGATGGCTCCTGCTTCAAAGACCTGCAGATCGTGGTGGACGCGGGGACATTGCTCGAAGAAACTCTGAAAAAGTTGACCACGGGGGCCAGTGTACGATTCGATGGCGAGATTGTGGAGTCGCCAGCCGCTGGCCAGGCGGTCGAAATGAAAGCGACCGGCTGCGAAATCTACGGGGAAGCCGACCCAACCACCTATCCGCTCCAAAAGAAAGGCGCGACGATGGAGTTCCTACGCGAAATAGCCCATCTGCGCGGTCGCGGCAACACCTTTGGAGCCGTGTTTCGAGTGCGCGCCAGAGCCAGTTACGCCATCCATAAATTCTTTACGGATCGAGGCTTCAAAAACATTCACACCCCCATCATCACCGCCAGCGACTGCGAAGGCGCAGGATCGATGTTCGCCGTCACGACCCTGATGGAGCAAGGCCATCCCGACCATCCAGCAAAGCTTAGGCAGACCGACTTCGCCGACGATTTCTTCGGCAAGCCTTCGTACCTCACCGTAAGCGGTCAGCTGGAAGCCGAAACCCTCGCGCTTGGCCTCACCAACGTGTACACCTTCGGCCCCACCTTCCGCGCCGAGAACAGCAGCACTAGCCGCCACCTCGCCGAGTTTTGGATGATCGAGCCGGAGATGGCGTTCTGCTCGCTGGAGGGCGACATGAACCTGGCCGAAGAATTCTTGAAGGAGGTGATCGCCGACATCATGGAGCATTGCGCCGCCGATCTGGAGTTCTTCAACGCCCGCATCGAGCCGGAACTCCTGTCCACTTTGAATCACGTGGTGGAGAGCGGATTCGAGCGCATGACCTACACCGAGGCAGTCACCCTCCTTGAGAACAGCGGCGAAAACTTCGAATACCCCGTGAGCTGGGGCACCGACCTCCAAAGCGAGCACGAGCGGTGGCTCACTGAAGTCAAGGTGAAGCGCCCGGTGATCCTGACCGACTACCCGAAAGACATCAAAGCCTTCTATATGCGTCTCAACGACGATAACAAGACCGTCCGGGCCATGGACGTCCTCGCCCCCCGAATCGGCGAAATCATCGGCGGCTCCCAGCGCGAGGAACGCCTGGAAGTCCTCGAGCGCCGCATCGTCGAGATGGGCCTTCCGCTCGAGGCATATTGGTGGTATCTCGACTTGCGCCGCTTCGGCTCGGTCCCGCACGCCGGATTTGGGCTCGGCTTCGAACGTCTGCTCATGTACGTGACGGGAATGAAAAACATCCGAGACGTCATCCCGTACCACCGCACTCCCGGAAACGCCGACTTTTAAGCTAAACCTAGTAACTGAGCCGGGGACGTTTTTGAACCTACGTGACCTATACTATGGTGTCGCGCAGATTGGACGCTGCTCGGACGGTTTGAAGGAGAGATATGAACAAGAATTTTAACAAGAGCATGATCTTGGCACTTACGGTTTGTGGTGCGGGATTTAGCCATGCGCAAGTGACCCTTTCGGCGATGAACACCTTTGGCGGTGGCGATGGATGGCTTGCTCCGGCTGAGTACGCCAGTTTTGGTACTGATCTAACCCGTGGCATGGCATACAACGCAGCGACTGGTAACTTAGTTGTGGTTAGCCGCGTCGGTGGCAGCAACATTCGAGTTCTCAACGGGATTAGCGGATCAGAGCTCGGGACCATGAACAATGCGGGCATCACAGGCGGTACGTTTACTGCCTCGAATGTGTCGGTAACAGTAGACGGCCAGATTTTTGTCACGAACCTCACGTCGAGCGTTAGTCCGACTGCCTCCAACAGCCAGTTCTCAATCTATCGCTTCAGTGCCGAGGATGCGACTGGAACAAGTGGTGCCGCCTCGACCCTCGTGTTCCGAAATTCCGCCACGGCGGGCAACACCTTGATCTCCGGAGCCAGACTTGGTGACAGCTTTGATGCGAACGGTTTTGGGTCTAACGTCAGCTTACTCGCTGGATACGGCGCAAACACGACCATCGTTGGCACCAACGGCGTAGCTAGATTCGATCAAACTGGTGCTGGGACGTTCAACTCGACAAGCTACACCACGTTGGGCTCGCCGACTGCAAACTCCGGAGCTTTCCGACTGGGTCTCTCATGGTTTGATGACAACTCATTCCTCGGTTCGCAGGGCTCCGAACAAACCGGTACAGCTCCTAGCCGGATGCGATACGTCGGTTTCTCCGGGGGAAGTGCGAACCTTTCTGGCACTAACCCAGTAATTTTGACCACTGGTGCCGAGCGACTGATGGACGTCATGGAAATTGGGGGCGTAAAGTTCATGGCAACGGCAGACACGATTGATAACCGGGTGCGTGTGTACAACATGTCGAACCCCAACGCTCCAGTGCTAATCGCGACGAACGGTACGAACACGTCAATTACTACAGCCACTGCCAACGTCGCGAACGGCAACGGAGTTGGAGCTGTCCGATGGGGCAAGTTCACCGGTTCCGTCACTGGCGGATACGACGGTACGCTGTACGTGATGAACGCGAACAACGGCATTCAGGCCTACAACGTCAATGTCGTTCCTGAACCGGCCACCATGACCGCACTCGGTCTTGGTATCGCGGCGATGTTGCGACGCCGAAAAGCCGCCAAGTAACGAGCGGCAATCTTCTCTCCTCGCCCTCCTGCGCACACGCGTGGGAGGGCTTTTTTGGAACCGACTCGAAGGCTTGCCGAGTATCCTTCATCTATGCGCGCGGAATCGCTCGAGTTTTTTAAGGCTATCGTCAACGTTCCCAGTCCCAGCGGCTTCGAGGAGAAGGCCGCCGAGGTCTATCGGCAGTACACCAAAGACTTCGCCGACGAACTCCGCACCGATGTCAACGGTAGCGTTTGGGCCATCGCCAACCCCCAGGCGAAGATGAAAATCATGCTCGCCGGCCACATGGACGAGATCGGTTTCATCGTCCACTACATTGACGAAAACGGCCTTCTCTACTTCCGCGCAATCGGCGGTCACGATACAACCGTTCCCATCGGTCAACGCGTTTGGGTGCACGGCGAAGGGTCCATTCCCGGCATCATCGGTCGCAAAGCAATCCACCTCCTCACTGAAGAAGAGCGAAAGAAGAAACCCGAACTCTTTGACATGTGGATCGACATTGGCTGCAGTAGCCGAGAAGAAGCCAGCAAGCTCATCTCATTAGGCGACCCCGTCACGTACCAGTACGAATTCCAAATGCTCCAAGGCGACCGAGCAACCGCCAGAGGATTCGACAACAAGATGGGCACGTTCATTGTCGCGGAGGCCCTGCGCCTCTTGAAGCAAGACGGCGGGCTCCATCCGGATGTCGGCGTTTATGCCGTTGCCACCACCCAAGAGGAGATCGGACTGCGCGGCGCCAAGACCGCTAGCTTCGGCATCGCCCCCCAGAGTGGACTGGCGGTGGACGTGAATCACGCCATCGACTACCCCGGGGTCAGCAAGTCCAAGTACGGACAGCTCGACGTGGGCAAGGGGCCAAGCTTCGTGCGTGGCGCGAATGCGAATCCGAAGGTGTTCGCCATGCTGAAAGAGGCGGCGGCGAAAGAAAACATCCCGTATCAGATTGATGTCGAGCCGGCCGGAACTGGCACCGACGGCAACGCCATGCAGCTCAACATGAGCGGGATGGCGGTCGGCATTCTTGGGGTGGCGCTGCGGTACATGCACACTCCGGTGGAACTGCTCTCGGTCACCGACGTGGAGAATTGCGCTCGACTCATGGCGGCATACTGCCGCTCAGTGCGACCGGACACCGACTTCACCCCCGGACTATAAACAAAAAATCCCCGCCACCTCACACGTGGCGGGGATCTCAACGAGCCTAAATTGGCTATTCGCGTCGTCGGCAGATTGTGCAATCGTCTTGTTGAGACTCACTGATCGGAAGTCCCAGAAGTTGCTGTAGAGTTTGCTGCGGCGCGGCGGGCGCGGCGGCTGGCGGGAACTTCAGCGCCAAATCAATGATCTGGGCCAAGTCCTCTAAATGCTGCCGCGTCACCACATCACTTGCCTTGGGTGCCGCTGCGTTCAAAGCGCGCTGCGTCGCCTTTAGCTCAGCAAACGAGTAGGCGCGAAGCTCGCTGTTCGGCGAAGCCATCTTGCTCACGAGAGTATTCACCCAAAAGCGCTGCATGGACCGTCGGTAGATGCCGACGCCCACTTGGCTGCCCGTAAGCTCGCTCCAGACACTCGCCCGCAGGTCCAACATCATCTGCTGGACGGTGTAGGCGTTTGCCCGGCCATTCATCAGTTCGTTGTCGGTCATTCGAGCCACTCGTTGCTCTTGCAAGAGACCATTGATCACACGTCGCTGAGATCCCAGTACTCGGCTTGCGCCGCTGGTGGGACCGAGGCGAGCGAGCACATTGCTCGGCACCAAGTATGTCGGCGTGGCCAGCACGTTGTCCGCGAGCCATTGCACCGCCGCCTTCTGTCGAGAGGCCGCGAGGTGGTTGTAAACGTTGCCGCCTCGACCACCTCGGAAGTCGGTCTCCACCACGCCGCCCACCATCGTGAGGACATGACCCATGTAGTCGCCGTACTGACCCCAGACTGCGCCGTAAAGCCGCCCCAGATCGCTGTAGTCTTCGCCCAGCTTCGTGGTCGCCGGAAGGAGATAACTCATCACTCGGCGAAGGTTAGCCACGCCGTAAGTGGAGGCGATAACCGCATCGTCGCCCAAGGACTCGCTTTGGGCCGTCGGATCGGCGCCGTTGAAGTTGTCATAGAACCTCAGCAACGGATTCGTCACTTGCTGGCTCGCCAAAGCATCCAGCACCGGCTTCTCGTCCTCAGGATTGCTCACGCCATTGATCGGCATATAGCCCCACTTGATGCTGAACTTGTCGTAAACCCCGACCTTCGGAAACAGGTTCGCGTTGTCGCCCGGCTGCGCCACGTAGTTGAACCGAGCGTAGTCCATGATCGACCCCGCCGTTCCGTTCTCTTGGGTCCACTTGGCATTGCGAAGCAGTGCCGTCGGCACCATCGCGCTTGACTTCCCGTTGTGCGGAAGGCCAAGGGTATGCCCGACTTCGTGAGCCACCACGAACCGGAGGCACTCGCCTACCGTCTCGTACGGCAACGGAATGCGTTGGGCCTTGGGGTCATTCGGCGAGGCCTGCGCGAAGTACCAATCTTCGCAAAGCTGCAGGACGTCGTGCCACATGATCACGTGAGCGCTTAGGATTTCACCGGACCGCGGGTCGGCAATGTGAGGGCCCATCGCATTCGCGATCGGCAGCGGAGCCCAACGGATGACGCTGTAACGAACGTCTTCTGGACTCCAGTTCGGATCGTTCGGGGCGTCTTCGCAGCGAATCGCGTTCTTGAATCCGGCAGCCTCAAAGGCCACGTTCCAATCTTCGACGCCCTTCTTCATGAACTTGCGCCATCGCTCCGGAATTTCCGGGGCGAGGTAGTAAATGATCGGTTCAACCGGCTCGCTGAGCGCGGCACTGGGGTCCTTCTTCTCCAACCGATACCGTGCAATCAGCTCGTACGGCTTGGCTTGGTTTGCTTGCGCGCCGAAATCCGTAAACCCGTAGCTGAAGTAGCCCACTCGAGAGTCCTTGATGCGACCCATCATCGGCTTCTCGGGCAAAATCGCGAAGCTGTGGTGAATAACACCCGTGTTACTTGGCCGTGCGGCAGGACCACCGAAGACGCTTCGCCCACCGCCACCGCCTCCTGCCGCCGTCGCAGTAACCTCGACATTAATGTTGTCTGGGAAGGCCAATACGCGATCAATGAAAGTCCGCGAGGGATCAAACGCCGCTCCACCCAATGAGCCAGCGAGCGGAATCTCGGGCAGTCCATTTCGGAACAACCGAGTCACGTCAATCAGCACTGTGCCGTCTGGCGAGGTCGCTCGTGCGTCAAACACCGAAATAATCGGCATCACGTTCGACTGCTCCAGACCAATCTTGATGCTGCCCGGATCGCTCGATTGAACATCGTAGGAGATCTGTCGAAGCAGAATTTTGTCGCCGCGCATTTCAAATCGGACAACACCCGAGCCGACTTCCGTGCCGCTGTACGAGCCCGCAGGAGTGCGCTTGAGCTCGATGTACCAGATGAAGTCGCGCCCGAACTTATTCTTCGGCACGCCGAACAGGACGCTTTCGCCCTTCACGTAGGCGTCCACCACGCCCGACTTCTTGTCGTAGTCCTTCACCGCCTTGGCGAAAGCGTCATCTTCCTTGGCTGGTGGTACGGGTTGTGCCGGTGCGGCGGGCGTGGTCTGGGCGCTGGGTGCGCCTTGGTCAAGATGATACAGCTGAGATTCGGACGGCAACGTTGCCGCCATAGCAAGAATTAAAGTAATCGCATTCATGGTGAGCCCCTCATGCCACATTATCCCAAAAAGTCAAGATTCAGTTCCCAGCACTAGGAATCTGCGCACAAATCGCCTACAATGGAGGGTGATGGCAAACATCAAGTCCCTCCTTATGGTGGGAGTGTTGGCGGTCACCCTCCAGGTGACCATCGCCTCCGCCCAAAACTGGAAAGCCGGAACTCCGGCCCCAGCATTCAGCGGCCTTGCCAGCGACGGAAAGACTTACAGTCTCAGCAGCATCAAGAAATCCGGGAAACCGACCTTGCTGTATTTCATTGGGCACACCTGCCCAGTGAACGCTCAGGCCGTTAAGTACTACAACCGAGTTGCGAACGCATACAAAGGGAAGGTCAACTTCCTGGGCGTGATCGACACGGACCGTGCTGGCTACGACAATTGGCAGCGCACGTTCAAATCTCCATTTACGGTGATCCTTGACCCACAACTCAAGATCATCAACGCTTACAAAGCGGAACGTTCGCCATGGACCATCCTCATCGACAAGACCGGAAAGATTTCCCACGAATGGCCCGGCTATTCAACTGGCGAAATCAATGAGCTGAGTCGCGTGATTGCTCGCGTGACGAAAGCAACGGTCGCTAAGATCGATACCAGCGGAGCACCGGAGTCGCCCCGCTATGGGTGACCCTTCTAACCCCAGATTTCCCGTTGGGAGATCATTAAACGATTGAGCCTCGAGCGCGTGTAAACGAACCGGGGCTTTTTCGTATCCGCGCGGACTGGTAGCATCCTTCATAACGTGTCCGAACTGCTGCCGCCTCCCGTCGTCCGTGAACCCGCCTCCAACGCCATTACTCTAAGGTGGCTGGCCGTTGGTCTATTTTTTGTCATCCTCGTCGGGATGACGCTCGCCAACCGCGAGGCTGAGAATGCCAGCGATGAACCCAGCGTCGGCGCAGAAATGATTCAGGTGCGCATGGGGCTCCAGCTCCGCAGCGCTGCCAAGTGGCTGGAATCGCAAGGGCAAGCTCAGAACGCCGCGCAGTACCACGAAAGCAGCCTTTCCGCATTCAGCTCGACCCTAGAGCCTCTTGCCAAAAAGGCGCCCAAAAATTCGGAGGTCGCGGCCCTCTATGGCGGGGTGCTTTCGCTGATGGACAAGACCATTCCCGTCCCGATGTTGCGGAAACTCAGCGCCAGCAAGTCGCCCGCCGACCGTTCCGCCGCCCGAATTGTCTCCTCCAAAACCCTGAGCAAAGCCGAGGCGGAGAATCTCGCCGAGGCCGTCGAAGACTTCCCAGAGGCCGGAGAAATTCTCAGTGCGATCGCCTTCGAAAAGACCGGCGACAAAACCGCGCTCGAACGTGCCTTCCCCGCTTCCGGGCTTATTGGCTTCATGGCGATCGTGGGGGTGCTCTGTCTCGGATTTGTGCTCGGGCTGGTAGCTTGGGTGCTCTATTTCTCCCAAAAGAACAAGGCCGCGTGGCAGCCGCAGGGCCACCCTTTCGATTGGCTCAACGCCGACCAGGCATCCAAGCTCGGGCTTTTCAGCGTCGGCTGCTTCGGAATGTTCATTTCCGTGCAGCTTTTCTTTGAGGTCGGCCTCAAGGGCCTCCCGGAATCGGCCACGATTTTCGGCTCGTCGCTCGTATTTCTCCTTCTCCTCGGCCTTGTCATCAGCAAAATCACCGTCGGCGGTCATACGATCATGAGTTGGCTAAATCGCAGCCGGCTTTCCCTCGGCAAGCAGGTCGGCATCGGCATTCTTGGATGGGCCGCGAACTTGCCCGTCATCCTCGTCAGCATGCTACTCATGCAGAATTTCATCAAGAACTCCAACGCCAACCACCCGATCACCGAAATGATCTCGCAGGGCGGCGGGGGTTTTGCGATGTTCGCACTTTTCTTCGCCGGGGCGGTGGCAGCTCCGCTTTGGGAAGAGGTTGCGTTCCGTGGCGCGCTGTTTGGGGGAATGAACGCCGCCAATCGCGGACGCAAGTACGGCGTCGTCCTCAGCGTCGCCCTCAGCAGTCTCGCTTTCGCCGCCATTCACCCCCAAGGGCCGGCGCTTTGGCTCATGCTCGGCTGGATTGGCGCGATGGGCTGCCTGCTCACTTACTACACCCGCTCCATCGTTCCCGCCATCGTGATGCACGCCGTCCACAACGGCACACTTTTGCTCATGAGCATTTCGATTTTGGGCTAAATGCGACGCCTTTACGTTGATCACGCCGCCACGACTCCGATCCTGCCGGAGGTCGCCGAGGCGATCCGGCTTTGGCTCGAAAAGGAGTTCGGCAATCCCAGTTCGCTCCACGAGGAAGGGCGGCGGGCGCGGCAGGCGGTCGATCAGGCGCGCGAAATCCTTGCTGCCCGCCTCGGCTGTCTTTTCGGCGAGGTGCTCTTCACCGGGAGCGGGAGCGAGGCGGCGAACCTGGCAATCATCGGGTCCGCCCTCCAAGCCCTCGCCACCGACAATCCCCGGCGCACCGTCCTCCTGGGACGGGCGGAGCATCATTGCGTTCTCGAAACCGCCAGCATTCTCAACATCCTAGGGTTCACCGTAAAGTGGATTGAGGTGGATCGCGAGGCGAAAGTCCATCCCGACGCCCTCAAAGCCCAACTCGACGACACCGTTCTTCTCGTGAGCGTGATGCATGCCAATAATGAGCTCGGCACGATCAACAATATCGCCGCCCTGGTCGAAAATGCCCGCGAAAAGGGCGCCCTTCTCCACACCGATGCCGTTCAAACTTTCGGCGCGCTCGAGATTGACGTGAAGAATCTCGAAACTGACATGCTCAGCGTCAGCGCCCACAAAATCTATGGGCCAAAGGCGGTCGGGGCGCTCTATCTTCGAGGCGGCGTCAAGCTTACCCCGGTCCTCCCGGGCGGCGGGCAGGAGCGGGAGATGCGCGCGGGCACCGAGAATGTCGCCGGAATCGTCGGATTCGGCGAGGCCGTCCGCCGCATATCCCCCCTTCAAGAACACGCCAAGCGAGCCTTCTTCGAGAATCTCACCGGCGACTGGGTGCGCAGTGTCGCCTCCGAGACGCCGACGCTCCCCGGCCACGCCCACATCCGGTTCCCCGGCATCAACGCCGAGACGATGCTCATCCGCCTCGACCGGATGGGGATCAGCGCGAGCAGCGGCGCGGCGTGCAGCAGCGGCAGCCTCGAGCCGAGCCACGTCCTCCTCGCCGCGGGCTACTCCCCCACGGAGGCGGGCGAGGGCATCCGCGTGACTTTCGGCAGAAACCAAACCGAGAAGGAAGGCGAAGAGGCCGCCGCAAAAATCAGCCAAGCCGCTGCGGAAATCCGCGCCACGCGCACAAAAAAATAGCCCCGCGCCATCAGGCGCGGGGCTTGCAACCACAGACTAGTCGTCCGTGCCGCCAAAATTCGCGATAACGATATCAATGTCCGCCGCGTCGACTTCGCCGCTCACGTCCACATCGGTGTTGCCCACCGCGACCGAACCGAAGTCGGCGATGACGAGGTCAATATCCGCCGCATCCACTTCGCCGCTGTCGTCCACGTCGCCGTTCAGCATGCCGACCGTGCCGACCGCCACGTTACCGCCGGTGAGCGCGATGATCACCTTTCGCATCAGGAACGAGGAGCCATCGGCCTCAAGCGTCGCCGGGCCGGTTGCCGTGGGCGAAATGTTGACGCTGAACGTCGAAGTGGTGCCAGCGGCCGAAACCACGGCGGAGCCGATCGTGGTCGTGCCCTGCTTCACCGCCATCGTGATCGAACGATTGGCGGCAAATGCGGCCACCGTATCGTTCAAGTTCAGAGTGCCAGAAACCGTGACCGGAGTCTGGAAGAGACCGGGGGCCCACGCCGCTGCGCTGAACGTTCCGGAGCCGGTAAATGGCGAAGGGATCGTCCCCGTCTGGGCCGCCGTGGCGATGTTATACACATAAAAATTCGCCTGAGTGGTGTTTGGTCCATCGCTCACGAAGTAGGCATTGCAGTTGCCGGTTGCCAGAGCGTCAATGTCCGTCTCCCCGCCCGGATAGCCCGCAATGAAGGTGGGGCCGGTGGAAAGCATCTCGTACAAGCCGCGAACGTTGCCCGCCGGAGCCGAATCCGAGAGGCCATAGAGCTTCCCGGCCGAATCATCCCAATCCAAACCGCCGAAATCGAAGCCCGTATTGTACGTGTACAGCTGAGTCGCCACGCCAGTGACCGGGTCGATCTCGTAGACGGCCTCTGTGGCCACATTTTTCGTACCCACCAGTTTCTGCGTCGTCGGATCCCAGGCCAAAGCAACCATCGAGGTCGTCGCGGTGCCAAAAGTTATAGGCACAGAACTGCCGGGGATGAGGCCCATATTGAGGTCGGAGAAAGAGCTCTTGTATAGCGCCGTTCCGCTGTTCCAATAGAGCATGCCACCGGCGTTATCCGCCGCCATGCCCCACGGCTTGGTCGCACTCGTTGCGCTCGCGATCAGGGGCGTGGCGACCCCGGTGGAGACATTAATCTTGTAGATCGTCGCGGTTCCGGTCTGGTCATTACCCACGATTAACTGCGCGGAAGCGCTGGCGGCAAGCACGCCAAGCGCCATACCAATTAAAGTTCTGTTCTTTATCATTTCGTTCACACCTGTAGGCTGTTTGAGGCCGTCGCTCATATTCTACAGGCAAATTTACGCAAGCAATTACCAGGTTTCAAGTTTCCCTGTTGCCATGGCACCCCCGCTGAACTATACTGGAGTGTTGGTGGGTTTCCCTCCAATATGATTCTTATGAAATACTTCGCGTTGACTATTGTTTCCCTATGTGCAGCCGGGGCGTTTGCCCAGAGCCGCTCCTCCTTCCAAAACGTTGGCACTATCGACGCCATTGGCGTAGATTCCAGCAACGGCGGCCTCACCTACACGGTCAATGTTGGCGCAGCTCCCAGCTTCAGCCTCGGCGGCTTCAACTATTCCATCCAGGATGTGTTCGGTTTCTGGCTCCTTTCGAACCAGGACATCAGCGCCACCCACTCCGACACCGGCGTTTGGGATGCGCACGAGAACAACGCGGGCAGCGGCGGCATCGCGGGCTGGAAAACCAACCCCAACACCGGCCTCGTCGTCAACCAATCCAAGGCTTTCACCTTCGATGCGCTTAACGTCAGCAGCCCAACCTACGGTTTCCACGTACGACTCACCAATGCCGGCAATGGCCCTCTCGCAGGCAACACGCTTTACGTCACCGGCACTCCAGTTCCTGAGCCTGCCACCATGTCGGTGCTCGCGCTCAGCCTAGCCGCAATGGTCGCCAAGCGAAAGAAGAAGTAATTTCATTCTCTTCCGGAAAGGAGAGAGCCCGTCGCCAATCATTTGGCGACGGGTTTTTTATCATTCGAAAATCTGCACGAGCTGGGCGCTACCGTCGTACTCGTTTCTCGCCTTCACCATCGTCTGGAAATCCTCCAGCACCACCATCTTGGCCTTGCTGCTCGCGTGCGCGACCATCGGCACGCCCTTGACGATGAGGATAAGCCCGACGTGCGAATTGTCCAGTCCGTAGCGCGAATCGCCGAACGCGATCATCGTGCCGCTCTTGAGCTGCTTGGCGTTCTTCAGTAGGGCCTCCTTCGGCACGATCCACCGCTCGCGCGCGCTGATGTTGGCTTCGATCGCCTTCAGCTCTGGCAGAAGCGCGGGGTTCGCCTTGAGCGCCGGATACTTGTCGAAATTCACGCTCATGAAATTAATCGTCTTTTTGATGAGCATCGCGCCGGGAAATTGCTTGGAAATATCCTTCACGTTTCCGCGCTTTTGGTTATCGAAGATCCAATCGCTGGTGTAATGCAGCCGGCTGAGATACCCTTTCACGACGCCGTTGCGATAGCGCGTCTGCTCGATGGTGCCAATCAGCCGGTTCTCGTCCACCAGCGCGCGCGAGTTCCATCGCGTCCGCGCCAGGCCGATGACGCTCTCCACAAACGTGACGCAATCCAGCCGCTCGAGAGAAACGAAGCAAACTTCCTCGTTCGGATTCTGGTCGAGCGTGCCCCCGACATACGGCTTGCCGATGAACTTGCGGGCAAAGAAGTCAACGCGGTCGCGCATTGGGAGATAGCTCATCCCCTTCTCCCTGGCCTCGCGGGCGAGTGCGTCGAAGGTCTGCTGGCCCTCAAACTGAACTGGCGAAAGGGCGAAAAGGACGACCATGGGAAGCATTTTTGTACGTTACCCGATCCCCTTTGGGCGTAGAATGTCCTCATGCGGCGAACTTGTTTGATCATTGGTCTGGTGGCGTTGGCCGCTTTCGCCTCCGGTCAGACCGATGGCTACTCCAAACTCGAATTCCGCATCCCGATGCGCGACGGCGTGAAGCTTTATACGCAGGTTTTCGTCCCGCGCGACGTTGCCGACGACCACCCGATTCTCCTGGAGCGCACCCCCTACGGCGCTGGCCCCGTGGGGCGTGGCATCATGCGGAGCGGGTTCGCCGGTAGTCCTTCGTTTGTTTCTCGTGGATACATCTTTGCCTACCAAGACGTGCGCGGTCGCTTCGCCAGCGAGGGGGTTTTCGTGAATAATCGCCCGCAGTTAAATCCCGGCGAAAAGGGAATTGACGAAAGCACCGACGCCTACGACACGATTGATTTCCTCGTCCAGAATGTCCCTTCAAACAACGGAAATGTTGGCATCTGGGGCGTCAGTTACCCCGGCTTTTACGCCGCTCTCGCCGGCGTGAACGGTCATCCCGCGCTCCGAGCGATCTCTCCGCAAGCGCCGGTGAGCGATTGGTTTAACGGGGACGATGTCCACCACAACGGGGCTTTCTTCCTGCAGGACACTTTCGAATTTGCCCTCGCCCACCACGTCCCGCGTGGCACCCCCACGCCACTCATTGATCGCCAGGACAAGTCGGCCTACCAGTTCTATCTCGATGTCGGCGCGCTGCCCAATTTCGACGCCAAGCTCTTGAAAGGGCGGATCCCCTATTGGAATGACGAGTTGATGGCAAACGAAACCCGCAACGAGTATTGGAGGGCCCGAGCCATGCCGCCCCAATTACGGAATATTTCTGCCGCAATTTTGAACGTCGGAGGCTGGTTCGACTGCGAAAATTTGTACGGAGCGCTTCAAACTTACGCCCATGCCGAGCGCCAAAACCCTCGGGCCGACAACTTTCTCGTCATGGGCCCCTGGTGGCACGGCATGTGGACGCATGGCGACGGTCGAGTTTTTGGCGATCTCGATTTTCAGGAGAATACTTCGACATTTTTCCGCGAGGAATTAGAGTTTCGGTTTTTCGAGAGATATCTACGTGGGCAGCTATCAATTTCGGCCCCCGCTGAGGCCATGGTGTTCGAAACCGGCACGAATCGTTGGCGCAGCTTTGCTACCTGGCCGCCGCAGGGAACCTCCTCTTACGACGTCTTTTTGAATTCTGATCGCAAGCTTTCCACTCAGAAAACGGAAAACGAGAGCAGCACCAGCTACATCAACGATCCCGCCGCCCCCACCCCCTACGTGGCGAACTGGCTCACCAGTCGAAAGCGCCCCATCGAGTACATGATCGCCGACCAGACCCACTTTTCCACTCGCGCCGATGTAGCGACCTACGTCAGCGAGCCTCTCACCGAGGACATCCGAGTTGGCGGACCGATCGACGTGGACCTTTGGGTCAAGACCACCGGCACCGACGCTGACCTTGTGGTCAAGGTCATTGACGTATGGCCGAAGCGCTCCAGTGAGGTAAGCCCCCGCCGCGTCGCGATGGCAAACTACCAGCAACTCTTACGCGGCGACGTAATTAGAGTTAAATTCCGAAATTCCTTCGAAAAACCCGAGCCGTTCCTGCCGGGTGTCCCGACTAAGGTCACATTCAAGCTCAACGACGTGCTCCACAATTTCCGCGCGGGACACAGCTTGATGGTGCAAGTACAGAGCAGTTGGTTCCCTCTGGTGGACCGCAACCCGAACACCTTCACAAACATCCGCCGGGCCACCGATCAAGACTTCCAGAAGGCGACAATTACCATTCTGCAGGGCGGCGAGCACGCCAGCCGACTACGCTTCCAGCGGCTACCGAACTAAGGGGAAGCCAAAAATTCTAGTCCGGGATTGAGTCTGTTTCCGCTCGCATCAAGGGGCACCACCAGGAACGGCAGTTCTTTCGGAGCAGTTTTGATGCTCATCCCCGCCGTCATGGAGATCGTCCAGCTTCCGTCGCCGTTTTTCGCTTGCTTCATCGGTTTGTCCATGCTCACCTGCCCGGCGATGCTGGGGAAAAAGTCTAGTTTTTTCGCCCCCTTGAGCACGGAGTGCGCAGGGACCGTCAGTTTGTACGCGCCGTCCTTAAATGAGAATTTGCTCGATTTCACACTTGCCGTCGCGGGCAGTACTCCACGAAATCCCGAAAACTTCGCCGCCATTTCTTTGTTGACTTCCCCACTGCCTGCCGGCACCGTAAACTCTATCGTCTGGTCCGCCGGCAAGCAGTCGTTGTGACACGCCAACACCGACATATCCACCACGAACTTCGCCGCACCGGTCGCGCCCTTCGGCGGAGTGAGTGTAGCCAGGAACGTGACTTTGTCCGAATATCCGTAGCTTTCGCCGTACCCCGGCCCAAGGTCGTATCGTTTGGGGGTCGGGTAACTCAGCCCGCTCACTTTCCACCCAGCAGGGAGAGTCCAGTTCGCTTCGGTGGCCACCCCGCTGTCCCCCGGGTTGCGCCAATACACGTGCCATTCCGGCTCAATTTCGAGTTGGAGCGCCACGGAAAACGGTTTCATCGGCTGGTACCCCGCCACCTCGACCATCGCCGAGGAGGACACGATATCAGAGCCCGGAGGGCCGAGGAGAACCAGCAAAGCAAGCGCGTTCATACTCAATATGATACGCGCCAGCTTTGGGGGCGTGTTGCCCTAGACGAGAACTTCGCCCTTTCTTTCCGACACGCGCCGCTCGCTATGATCGAGCACCTTCTTGCGGAATCGAAGCATCTTCGGCGTGACTTCGAGCAATTCGTCATCTCGGAGCCAGCTCAGTGCTTGCTCCAGGCTGAATTCTCGATGGGCGTCCAAAACGGTCGTGGCGTCTGCGCTCGCGCTTCGCATGTTCGTGGCTGCCTTCTGGTCCACCGCGTTGACCACCAGGTCTTCATCGCGAGCACAAGCCCCCACGATCATGCCGCCGTAGAGTTCGGTACCGACTTCATAGAAGAACATCCCGCGCTCCTGAATCTTTTCGTAAGCGTAGCGTGTGAGCTTGCCCGGATCCTTGACGATCAGTGCACCCTGGGTTCGGCTCTCAATGCTCCCCTTGTATTCCTTATAGCCATCGAAGAGCGAGGCCATCAAGCCAAACCCTCGTGTCATGGTTAGATAGTTGCTTCGGAAGCCGATAAGGCCTCTCGTCGGGATGCTGTAGAGCAACCGACGGGTGCCGTTCTCTTGAATCTGCATATCCGTGAGCTCGCCTTTTCGGCGGCTCATGTCTTCCATCACGAAACCTTGCGACTCTTCGGGGAATTCGAGGGTGACAATCTCATAAGGTTCGGTGATCGAACCTTTTTCGTCCCTTACGTAAATCACCTGAGGACGACTGATTTGCATCTCGTAGCCCTCACGCCGCATCGTTTCGATGAGGATGGCCAGTTGGAGTTCACCGCGCGCCTTCACCTTCACCGAATCGGAAGCCGAATCATCGTCAATCTCGATGCTGACGCTGATGACCTCTTCTTTCTCCAGTCGCTCCCGGATCTTGTGGATCGTCAGGAACTTGCCCCCGTCCTTCCCGGCTAGCGGGGAGTTATTGGCATAGAAATTCATGCTGAGCGTCGAAGGCTCAATCTTGATGACGGGCAGAGCAGGCGAGGTATCCGGCTGATTGATGGTGTCGGAGATGTGGCACTGATCGAGGCCGCTCATCATGACGATTTCGCCGGCGCTCGCACTGTCCACTTCCTTCAGTTGGATGCCTTCGTAAATCCAAAGCTTGGTGACGTTGAAACCGTCTTTCTTCTTCTTATCCTCGCGCTGCCTTTCGAGGCGATCTCCAACGGTGATCGTTCCGCGAAGAATCTTGCCGCCGAACATCCGACCCAGATAGTCGGAGTAATCGAGGTTGTTGACCTGAAGCAAGAACGGCCCGTCGCTTTCCACGGCGGGAGCAGGCACTTCGTTCACGATCATCTCGAACATCTCGCGCATGTCCATCTCGGTCCCGTTGGGGTCCTTTCGCGCAAATCCGCCGCCGCCGCTTGTGTAAAGATGAGGGAAGAAGAGATCTTCTTCCTCGGCACCGAGATCAATGAACAGATCAATCGTCTTGTCGTAAGCCTCTATCGGCCGTGCCCCTTCGCGATCAATCTTATTGATGCAAACGATCGGCTTTTTCTTATTTTCAAACGCTTTTTTCAGCACGAATCGCGTTTGCGGCATCGGACCCTCGTTTGCGTCCACGATCAGCAACACCCCGTCCACCATGCTCAGCACGCGCTCGACTTCTCCCCCAAAGTCAGCGTGTCCTGGTGTGTCCACGATATTGATTTTGTAATCCTTGTATCGCACGCTGGCGACCTTGCTAAGAATCGTAATGCCCTTTTCCCGCTCAAGGTCGTTCGAGTCCATGACTCGCTCGCCCATGTGCTGATTTTCTCGGAAAAGACCGCCCTGCTTGAACAGCGCATCGACCAAGGTCGTCTTGCCGTGGTCAACGTGCGCAATAATGCCAATCGTGCGGATTTTGGGGGATGCCATCGCCTCATAGGATACCCGCCAGCCCCCTCTAACCCGGTGAAAATATTACTGGAGCTTCATGCGGCGGAAGAAATCGGTCATCGGGCGGATGCATTCAGCCGGAAATTTGTGCCCTCCTGAGTGGACAAACGTCCCGACTTCGTGCGTCCCTTTGAATAAGGTCACGTTCGAGCCGACGGCCTTCCCCTCCCCTTCCGCTCCGTTGAGCTTACGCACCGTAGCGATAGACGCCCGTTGTCGATCCGGGTCCACCGTCGTATCTGCCTCCCCCATCACGATGAACGCGGGCTTCGGCGTCAGTTGACGAGCCCCTGCCGCCGCGCTAGGACCCATCGCAGCAAAGGTAGCCCCGCGAGTGCCCCAAAGGGTGTAGGTGAATCCGCCGCCATTGGAGTGCCCCATCGCAAAGATGCGCTTGGGGTCCACCTTGTGCTTTGCCTGAACTTCCTTCAGCAAGGCATCAAAGAACTTCAAGTCCTTGTTGTCGGCGGTACGCTTCATGTCCCAGCCATTTCGCTGACCCTTGGGATCGTTTGGAGTGGCGGTGGGCAGGCCCTGGGGATAGACCACGATCGCCTCCGGCCAAGCGGCCTCGATCTTGAACTGGTTCATTGCACTCCGAGCGTTGCCACCGTGGCCGTGAAACGCGAAAACCAAAGGAGCGAGTTGCGTCGCCGAGGCGGGCGCTACCACCATGGCGTTCCGCTTGACGCCATCCACCGTCACTTCTAGGCTCGCGGGAGCCATCACCAAACCAGCCAAGAGAGTTAAAACCATTGCTTGGAAGTGACGCCCCAGAGTGGCGAAGGTTCAGCTTCGGTCCAAGAATCCGCGTACATCCAACTGAAGTTGCCTCAGCGATTCCTCATGGGTGTACATCATGTGCCCGGCCTCGTACTCCTTCGTCTCGATGTTGGCACGGAGTTCCGGCTCCAGCCCCATGTGCGACAACGTGTACTCGGTTGCAAAATATGGCGTCGCGAGGTCGTAATAGCCCGAAGCCACAAACACCTTCATGTGCGAATTACGGAGCATCGCATCGCGCAACGCATGGCTCGTGTCGGTCGGCTCGTCCTTTGGCATGTCCCATTGCCAAGGCTTCGAGAGACCATAGAAGATGTGATACGGCAAATGGGTTTGGTATCCCAGCTCCCGCGAAACGTAGTCGTTGAACGCCATCGTGTACGTGGGCATCAAGGCACTCATCGAAGGATCGTGCTCAATCTTCGCTCCACTTGGGTCCGCGTCGAACCCAATGATCCGCGAATCCAACCGCCCCACCGTTCGCCGACGACTGCGCAGCAGCTCCTTGCAGAACCCCGAAATTTCAATCTTCAGCCTGCGCTGCGCCAGAAACTCTCGGCTGAGCCCGGTAAACCGGTGCAATTTCTCCATCGCCCCCGCGACCTCCTTCTTGCTCGCCAGATCGCCCTTCATCAGCACCGTTGAGTACTCACCCACCGCAAACGCCTCAACCTCCTTCAAGAAGCTCCGCAGGTTCGGGCGCTTGCGCGGGAGGGCACCGTGGTACCACGCCGTCGCCGCGTAGGTGGGCAAGAACAGCACGTTCGGAAGGTCCGACCCGTGGAAGAAATCGAGCGTCAAGAAGCTCATCGCGCTCGACACCAAAATGATGCCGTTGAACGCGATTCCCCGCTCGACCAGGGACTTGCTGATTCCCGCCGCGCGGGTCGTGCCATAGCTTTCCCCCACTAAATAGAGCGGCGAAGAGTACCGCTGGTATTTCGCCAAGTAGAGGCGGATGAACTCGGAAATCGAGGTGATGTCCCCGGTCACGCTCCAGTACTTCTCGGCGGTCTTCTCATCCACCGCCTGCGAGAACCCCGTGCCGATCGGGTCGATGAACACCACGTCGGTGTCCGCCAGCCAAGTGAACTCGTTGTCCACCAGATGGTACGGCGGAGGGGGTAACTCGCCATCGTTCAGCATCGGAATCCGCTTAGGACCGATGGTGCCCAGGTGCAGCCAAAGCGAAGGCGAGCCGGGCCCGCCATTGAAACTGAACATCAGCTTCCGCTCTTCCGGCTTTACCCCGTCCAGGGTGTAGGCCATGAAAAAGACCTGCCCCTCAATCTCATCAAATTCGTTCTTGAGGGGCATCCGCCCCGTGGTGACGGTGCAATTCAGTTCTTTCCCGTTCGCCACAAAGCTGTGCGAGGTGACGACGGGCGTCTCCTCGGTGAACGTCAATTTTTTCGGCGCTTCCACCGAGGGCTTTTCTTCCGGCATTGTGCCGATTACCTTACCGGAAGATGCGCTTGAAGAACTTCAGCATCTCGGCGAAGCTCTTCTTATCGGCTTCGGCGTTATAGGCCGCGCCCTTCGAATTGTCGTTGCCCGCCGCCTTCTCGGTGAAAGAGTGGACCGCGCCGGGGTAAGCGACGAACTCGAACGGCTTGCTCGCATCCGTCATTTCCTTCTTGAATTGCTCAATGTCCGCCTTCGGCACGAACGGATCATCCGCCCCGTGCAGTACCAGCACCTCACCCTTAACGTTCTTCGCTTCGCTGGGATCCTTCGAATCCAGTCCGCCGTGGAAGCTCACAAAGCCCTTCATATCGGCTCCAGCCCGTGCCAGTTCAAGCGCTCCGGTGCCACCAAAGCAGTATCCAATCGCGGCCAGATTCTTTGAATCCGTCATCGGCCAGCGCTTCAATTCTTCCACCGCCGCCATCAAATGAAGCCGAAACTTCGCCCTGTCGGCCTTGTACATCCCCGCCATCTTGCCCTTCTCTTCGGGCGCGGTCGGGCGGATGCCCTTGCCGTAAACATCAGCGCAGAAAACGGTGTATCCCAACGCCGCAATCTCCTGGGCACGGCCCCGCTCGTATTCACCAAGACCGCCCCAAGCGTGAATCAGCAGGATCCCCGGCTTCGGCCCCGCCGCCGCATCACCCACCAGGTAGCCCTGGAAAGTCGTCTTGTTGTCGCTGAGTTGGTACTCAACGAAACGACCGGTGATCGCCGCATTGGAAAGGCTCATGAGAGAAAGGAGAAAAGTTGGGACGAGAAAAGCGCGCATGCTCATAACTGTTCCATACGTTCCATCGCCCCAGGTTGATCTCCTCTTCGCCATACACTTCGGATCGCTTGCCCCGGCTCTGACTCCGTGCGGCTGACTTCTTCCATTCCAAATTGGGCCAGGCTGTCCAATTCGCTGAGCAACAGCGGCCACGGCACCGCCCCGAGGGCGTCCTCCGGTCTGCGCCAGCGAGTGATGACCACCAATTCGCCACCGGGCGCCGCCAAGCCACAAATGTTCTGCCAAGCTTCCCCCCTCGACTCCGGCGGCAACGCCTGGATCGTATAAATCTCCACCACCGCATCAAACTTCCCCATCCGGGACTCATCAAGCGAGTAAACGTTCGCCACCTCGTACGAGACCTTGCTCTCCGGAAAGCGCCGCCTCGCCCATTCAATCGCGGTCGGAGACACGTCAAAAGCCCAAACAGTTTCCGCTTGCGGCGCAATCGCCTCGGCGTCATCTCCCAGCCCGCACCCCACTACCGCCACCGCCCCCAGCGACCGCCCGTCTAGCCAAGGCAACAGCAGCTCATGCGGTGCCAAATCAGCCCAAGGAACCTTTGCCTCCTGCTGCGTCGCCCATTGGTAAAAAGGCTCAAACCACCCGCTCGGCTCCCCCGCCTCCCGCGCCTGATTCGCCATCCGCGCCGCCGTCTTCCTGTGCTCTTGTGGATCAGTCATGCGCCAATACTACTTCGGCCAACTTTGGGAGTGCGCGGCTTTATCCGCGGTTTGTTTTTCGCCAGTGATGAGACTCTTAGGTCAGAGTCCAAAGTCGATGCTGGGCACCCCATGAGGCTGAGTATGCCGCAAGAAGGGACGATTCCTACTTTTCCTACAATTCCTGAAGTTCCCGCCAGTTTGGATCAGGAGTCGGGGTTTATGAGGGGTGTTTTTGGATGGTCTTACATGGTTCGTTGTCGGTGGTTGGGGTTGTCAACTTTTTTGACGGATGCTGTAACTCAAACCGAAACAAGACTACTTCGCCAGCAACGCCAGCAGAAACGGCAAGTCTTCAAAGTCATCGGCCATTCGAACCGGAGCTTGACGTACCACCACAAGTTCATGCGAAGGAATCACGTATAACCGCTGCCCACCCGCCCCAGCCGCAATGTGAACATCCTTCGGTAACTTGTCCGACCACTTCCATTTACTCCGCCCGCCCGGAGTGAGACCTTCGTACGAAGGGAGCCACCAGGTCAACCCGTAGGACGGATTAGCCTTTGTCGTCTGGAACAGCACTTTCGTTTTCCCGGGAGGCAGCATGCCCTTTCCATCGAGCCGAATCATCTCGCCAAACTTTGCCCAATCTCCCGCGGTCAGGCTCGCTCCGCTGGGCAAATGCGCGTTACCATCCGAATCCCGTTTCCAGATTCCGTGCGATGCGCCCGCCGGCTTCAAAATCCGGCGTTCGATGTATCCGAGCACCGATTCCTTCTTTGGCGCGAGTTTGCGGCGCATAAGTTCGCCGAACGCCATAAACGGCGCAGGGCCGTATTGGAACTTCGTCCCCGGGTCGGCGGTGGCCTTGAACCCGATCGCGTCGGAGTAGCTCGGGGGCCGCCCCATTGTTCCCCCGGGGATTCCGCTTACCAATGAAAGCAGTTGACGAATCGTGATGTCCTTGCGGCGATCCGCTTTCCATTCCGTGATGGTGTCGCTCGCCTTCTCATCAAGTTTAAGCAGCCCATCTTCGACCGCGCACAGCGCCATGACTCCATTGAAGCTCTTCGTCCCGCTGGCCAGTTCGCTAGCCCGGTCTGGACGACCCCCGTTCGGATACTCTTCCCGCAGAACCTTGCCGGACTGCATCACCAAGAACGAAATGCCCCGCTGGTCCCGGCTATACTTCGCCGCGGCATCCATTTGGGTCCCGGTGGGGGCGGCCACGGAAACTGCCAAGCATAGAGCCAATTGCAACATGCCTGGCTAGACGATGCTGGGACGGCTGAGTTCACTGGCTAACGCCGCACCCCCTTTGGGAGTGCGCGGCTTCATCCGCGCTTTGTTTTTCGCTAGGGATGAGACTGGTAGTTTTTTTTTAAATTCAGGCGACTCAGGCGACCGTAGGTTTGCACGGGATTGCTTGATTTGGTGGCGTTCGGCTGAGTGCAACTCAGCAGTCCGAGGGCGGAAACGGAGTTCCGCGCTCCGGGTGCCTCGACCCGAGCAATAAGGTCGAATGGGCGCAAAGGTAACCTGACGAGAGTAGATGTACGTCGCGAAGAAGGTCCCTTTTCCGAGTACGGCAGGTTGGGTCGTATCCGATATGTCCGCACGAACGCTGCGGCGCCTAGTGGCCTCAGGTCGCGGAGAGGCGCTCCTCTACTTCCGTACCTGCGGCCGGGGAATACATGACGACCTCATCCTCTCTCTGTGCAAACAGAACCAGGCATTCGATCGAACATTCGAGGATCGGTCAGAGTACTTGTGGGAGATCGTCAAAACCTCATTCGGGCCCAAGGTCTTGCTTGACCGAGTTGCACGTACGCTCAAATTTGCCCGTGACGAAAGTAATCGTAGTCAAATGCTAGACATCCTCGGTCACGCCTTCGATGAGGGGCACGTGCAAGTTGCTCCCGCTGTGATCGCGGCAATCAATTCGAGAAAGCTCTCAAACGAGATTTACCGCGCGAGCCACTTGGTCGGAGAACCTGGCCTTCAATTGGCAGTGAAGTTCTCGGCCCTGCTCGAACCATGGGAGCGCAACACCGCGCTTGAAGGTGCAGAGCGTAGACTAGGCAAATCGAAAGCAAGGCAGAAGCTTAAACAGTTCTGCAAGATGTACCGGAAGGATCCGCGTGAGTTTCAGGCCGCACCCGAAAACCCTTACCGCCCAGCCGACAGAGTCGCCGATCCACTGGCAGCTATCCTGGCCGGAGAGTGGGTGAAAAAAGCAGACCTTAAAGCCCTCGCCGACGAAGACTGGAGGACTCTAACTGAAATTGTTGAGTCGTCGCCCGATTCTGAGCAAATTATCCGAGCGCAAAAGGCATTCTATCGGACCAAACGTAAGTTCGCGGGTGACCTTGACCAATTGATCTTACGAGTGAAGCGCACAGACGACATAAGAATTAGAATCAGGCTTTCGGATCTGGCTGGCAATCGTCGTGATCGCCGCGTTCGCGCCGCCGCCCTGGAGTTTCTACAATCCAGCGACTTCGACGACCACCAAATTGGGACTCGATTGCTGACCAACAACGCACGGAAAGAAGATTGGCCGTTAATCAAATCCGCGCTAAAGCGGGCGGCGCATGACCCCCAGTTATTCCACTACCTTACGCTGGATATGCGAGACTTCCAAGTCAAGCTCCCGACCGACGTCGTCGGGTATCTAGCTGAGCACGTCCACTGCGAGCTTTGCCGTGGTGAACTCGTGGAACGGCTTCATCGTCGCGGGGCTCTCCACCTAGTTCAGCTAATCGCCCTCACTCTTGACTCAGATCCCAGGACTCGCGAGTCAGCGCTCCGATGGGTTACTGCTCATGGAAACAAGCAATGGAAAGAAACTTATGAAACGACTTGGAAAGCCGAGCTGGATACTCTTTGAGCGTGGTTTGCTGCTTGTGCTGTTTGTAGTGCTCTTCGTCCAGGCTCAGCTCATCGTTCACCGGATCATCTGCGTGATCTGCTTCGTTACGATTCTGGCGGTGCTGATCTACGATTTGCTTAAGATAAGGCGCGGCGAAGGTACTTATGAAGACCTACGCGGCTAGCGGCACCCCGACCATGGGCCATCAAAAAAGTCGAAAAGTTCGCCCCGCGTCCGAAAAATTTGTTTAGAATAGAAGGATGCACTTTCGTCGCCGCGCATTCACGCTGATTGAGCTCCTCGTTGTCATCGCGATCATCGCGATCTTGGCGGCGATTCTATTCCCCGTCTTTGCCCAAGCACGCGAGGCCGCGAAGAAAACCCAAGCCGTCAGCAACACCAAACAAACTGCCACCGGCATCATCCAGTACTGCGTGGACAACGACGACAACTATCCGATCGCGCACCGCATGAACCCCGGCCAGTTTCCCAACATGGAGACGCCGGCCGGATGGACTTCCGTCACCCGCGAGAAGGAGGACTCCCTCATCTGGGCCAACTCCACCCAGCCCTACGTCAAGAATTATGATGTCCACACCGGGCCCGGAGTGAACTACACGCTGATGACCCCCTACGGCTGGTCCAGCCCGAACCTGCCAACCCGCCGAAAGCAACCCAAAAACGGCACGCAATCCATGAATGGCCTGCTCCACTGCTACCCACAGTCTGCCGTCGCTCGACCCTCGCAACTCACCCTAGTTTGGTGGGGCAACATGCGCGAAGAGCTCGCCGGATACACCTTTACAAATCCCATCCTTGGGTGCGGTACCGACACCGCTAACCCTTACGGACTCGCTCAAGATTGCCGCTTCAACCCATCAGGTCGCCCGTCCACGCGAATGATCACCTCCGCAAACGCTACTGGAACCCAAAACGACGTGAGTTGGCCCCCGCTCAACCCTCGCAACGACACCGCCTGGGTCCAAGGGCGAGGCATGTGCTTCGTCTATACCGACAGCAGCGCCAAGTGGGTCGGCATGAACCAAAACGGAGCCCCGGTGACGAACTACCGAAACTACAAAGACCCCACCTGGAGCTACGGCCAGAAGGGACAGCAACTCCGATACCACCGATGCTCGACTAGCCCGGGTTCGGTCAATGGCTACTACCTGAGCTTCTTCCGCCCGGACAGCGAGTTCAACTACCCCTCTGGCAACGCCAACACAGTTGCATGCGGCTGGTAAACCTCTTGCTCGTTCTGTCGGTGATCTTCGCGGCCCTTGGATGCGCCCGCGAGGAGCCCGACGTCCCCACCACGCCCGCGCCCGCCGGACGAAGCACCGAGCCCACCGGAACCACCCAAGACGGGCAACCCCTCATGGGACGATAATAACCAAAATGCCTCAGATCTAACGGTTTCGGGGGATACGGCAAAATTTCATTTGCTGAAACCAGCGGTCGTTTGTATAATGGACGTCAATATGAGGCGCATGCTCCTAGGGTCGTTGATGATCGCGACCACCTCCCTCGGTTTCGGCCAAACTTACTCCTGGTCAAACCCCGCGGGCGGGGATTGGTTTACCTCCACAAATTGGACGGGGAGCCTGAGGCCGAACGCCACCACCACCGCCGCCTCAGTCTTCATCAACACCGCCGCGTACCCGGTCCCAGGCATGTCTCCTGGTACACAGACTTACGTGACCGGTCAATTTGCCGTCGGCACCCTCCAATCGGCCAACCCCCTGGTCATCTATAGCAATGGGACCACCCTGAATATCAGCGGCAACGGCAGCACCATTACGGGCCTACTGAGCGGGCAAAACTACGCCACGATCAGCGGAACCGGCAACCTCACTCTCAACGGCGGACTCTCCGGCATCGGCCTTCAAATTAACCTACAGGGCGGCGTCACCGTTAACGGCACCTCAGAATTTTACGCCGGACTTCAACTCGGTCGGGCAACCCTCAATGGACTGCTCACCGCCTACGGGTCTCTCGTCGGCATCGAAAACCCCGCCACCCCCCTTATTGCCCATCCGATCACCAACAACGGCACTATGCGATTTGTTGATGTCTCTTCCGTCAGCAACGGCAATCTAATCAACGCGCCAGGCGGCGTCATCGAGAAGACAACCGGGGCTGGCTCGGCTACGATCTGTTCGTTCGGTGGACTTATTCCGAAGTTCACCAACTACGGCTTTGTGCGATGCACTTCTGGCACCCTCAACGTTAGTGGTTACGGTGACCAGCGCGGGCAGTGGATTACCGAGGGCACTGGCCGCATCGGCATCCAAGGCGAGCAAACCCTTCGAGGCGGGTTCTTCGGAGGCAATGCCAACGCATCGCTTACGAACGGAAGCACGCTTACCACGGCCTCCAACAACGGCAACATGACTTTGGGTGGCCTGGAATTGTCGGATGGCACTGTGATCGCCAATTCCCCCATCAACATCACCAACTTCACCATGACCGGCGGGCGACTGCGGGGGCCCGAGCCAATCACCATCGGCGGGCCGGCCTCGGTGGCAGGCGGGCTTTTCGAAACTGGCACGACGCGCTTTATGGGTCCGACCACGTCCTGGATAGGCGGCACCCGATCCATCGCCAACACGATCGAAGTCGCCTTGGTCCTCACCCGAAGCAGCGGCGGCGAAATTGGAACGGGAGGCATCCTCCGCAACCTCGGCACTTTCAGAACGACTGGCGGCGGGCAAATGCAGGGCCTCACCGTAAACAACCAAGGCGAATGGATCGTCGACAACGCGGCCCTCGGCGGCATGTTCATCACCCCGAACGCCGGGAACGGGTCTTTTAACAATAATGGCTCGGTCCAAGTGCTGGGCGGCACTTTCGAAATGGCCGTCGGGGGAACCAGCAACGGAAGTTGGAGCAACGCAGGTACAACCCTGACCCGCTTCGGCCAGGTCAGTCACACTTTTGGATCATCCTCAACTTTTTCTGGCTCTCGCTTTAGCAACGCCGGCGCGCTGCTAGACTTCGCTGGCTCCGCCACGCTTCCCTATCTCCACCTTTCCGGTTCAACTGGCACGGAGCTCCGGTCGCAGACTTCCCTCACGGTCGAAGATGTGGAGGCTCCCTCAGGCGGTCAAGTCACCCTGTCGGGCGAAGGGGAAATCATCTTCAACGACCTGTTCTATGTTGGCGCGACGATGTACTTTAATGGGCCTGGCGCAACGACCTTTGCGGGCGGTGTCAATGCAGGGGGTTTTGGCACTTGGCTCGTTAACCGATCGGTAAACCTGCAAGGCACCTCTTCCGTGGGCGTCAATCTGCAAGGGAATACGTTCGGCGAGTTCATTAATGCTGGAAGCCTCACGCTCAGCGGCGGCTCCAGTATTTCAAACCTCAACTTCGTGAACGTTGGCACATTGACGACCGGCAGCTATCAGGTCAACTCGGGAGGGACCGGATCGTTCGTTCAAGGCGGCAACATGACGCTTATCGGACCCGGGCTCACGCTCTTTACCAGCTCCGTGCACAACGGAACCACCACCTCCTCAGGCATCGCTAAGCTCAAGCTAGACAGCGGCAACCATGATTTCTCACTGGGGAACGACAACTCCCAGGCCGATGTGATCATGCAGCGATCGCTCCCTGCGCCCACCGTGGTTGGGGTGATGGTCCCGACAGCCTTGCGCTCGCTAGACGTTATTCAAGGCTCACGCATCAACTTGTCCTCCGACCTATCAATCGGAACGTTGAACGCCACGGGCCTCACCATCGGAGGTGCCGGCACGGTGAGCGTCACCTCAATGCCGAGCAACGCATATTCAACCGTCGAATCCGGCACCACTCTCGCTCTCCAAGGCGGAAACACCGTCATGCAACAGCCAGTCATCGAAGGAACACTGGACCTGAAGGGAGCGGGACAGCGGGACCTCATCGGCACGGTACTCGGCACGGGCACCATCTTTAATCGCAGCAACTCCGTGTTGACGCAATCCGGCTATGTCGACATGTATCCCTTGTTCAAAAATGAGGGAATCTTGAACCTGCAAAGTGGCGGTCTCAACTTCTCCATGCTCTGGAACAAGCTCCACAATACCGGCACCACTAACATCACGAACCTCACGCTCAATTGCTTCCAATCTCCCAACCTGAATGGAGGAGTTTTCTCTGGCGGCACATGGGTCGTCGGACCCCAGGGCCGAGTGACCCTTGGCGCACAGCCCACCCATTGGGCCTCAATCGCCCGCTTCATCGGGCCAAGCTCAGGCATGACCGTATTGGGCGGGGCCAGCGCCCTCGCCAACGTGATTGAGAACGATGGTCAAATCTCCATGTTCCAGGGGAACGCCCAGGCCATCTCAACCAACCTTACCACTCGAGGGCTCATAGAGACTGATTCGTTGAGTTCCTTCACACTGAACGGCGCGCTCACTATGCCGATGGGAGAGCTCCGGAATGCGGGCACTATGAACGTGACGGGTGGTGTCACCGTGAACACCGGCACCGTCAACCTCGGCGGCACTCTCAACACGCCGCAACTCAATCACCTCGGAGGCGTGATTTCGCCCGGTCATGTGGGGGTCGGACAGGGGACTATCACCGGCAACCTCAATCTCAACTTTGGTAGCTATCTCGCGCTGGACATCAACAGCGCCACCCCCGGCCAGTTCGACCGCTTTCAGGTGAATGGGCTCGCCATGTTGGGTGGATACCTCGGGGTGCGAATCCCCAACGGCACCACGATCCCCGCGGGAGCCACGATGCCGATCGTCACCAGTAACTCGCCCGTGCTTGGCGGCTTCAGCCAAGTGACGCCCGGATTCGCTGTGTCCACCCAGGGCAACACAGCCAATCTGATCACTCTCGCCAACGTAAGCTCGCTCACGTCGATTTCCGGTTCAGTCACATTGCAAGACTTCCAAAACGATCCGTTCGGCATGCCGCTCGTCATCAGCTTCAGCCAAAACGGCACGCCGATGGGCGCGATAACCACCATCATTGATGAAAGCGGGGGCTACTTCATCAACACCCATCTGCGCGGGACGTTCGACATCTTCGCCGACACCGGCTCGTGGCTCCGTCGTCGCCGCCTAGGGGCGATCAACATCACCGACGCCGGCCTCTCGAACATCAACTTCGTGCTCCAAAACGGCGACATTGACTCTTCGGGAGAAGTAGACGCCGCCGACATTGACCAAGTGATCGCCTTCTTCGGCACGACGGGCTCGGTGATACAGGACGTAGACGGCTCGCTGGAGGTTGATGCGGCGGACATTGACATCGTCATCGCCAACTTCGGCGCGGTGGACGACAACTAAATTCTTGCCGGCCACCTCGTCATCCTCGCGAAAGCGGGGACCCAGAACGTTGCGTATCTCACGTTGTCAAGTAGCTGGCCGGAGTACTGGGTTCCCTCTTTCGAGGGAATGACGATACGGCGAGTCAAGCGTGGCCAAGAAAGGGGGGATGGTGGTCGGTATAGGATTTGAACCTACGACCCCTTCGGTGTGAACGAAGTGCTCTACCACTGAGCTAACCGACCGCGAGCCTAGGAGGATACCTCAACGATCCCACCCTGAGAACTACCGGCTTTGCCCCGCGCACTTGCCGGGATTGGACGGAATTGCATCGATTGCGGGGCGCTGTTGGCATAGAATCCTCTCGGCCCACCTTGGGTTTGTTGAGAGGACTCTTATGAAACTAGTGATTACCGGACTCGCCGTCGTCTTGACGAGCGCCGCCTTTGCCCAACTTTTTGACATGACCGGCCCGCTTGAAGAGCGAACCATCAACGTCACCGGAATGCCGGATGATCGAAATACTCCAACCGTGGTGTACTCGAACATTCCTGGCCCCTACTCCGCTTTTGCTGCACGCACCGGTGCCCTCGGGTTCGACGACTACGACTCTACGTGGGACGCTCCCTTCACCCTCAAGGGCTTCCGATTCGTCGGCGGCGTAACCGCGCCGGGTGGCACGCTTAACTTCAGCTTCTTCGACTCCGCGTCCGTGTTCGTCGGCGGTTTTAACTCCACCTTCGCTGCCGCCGGAAACTCGATCTACAGCTTCACAGGCTTGGAATCGCTCAATATCGTTCTTCCCGATGCGGGAGTAGTGCAAATCACGGCAACGGGTCAAACACTGGGCCAGTGGTTCCTCAGTGCACCGGCACCAACGGTCGGCGCCAACAGCCCGACCTTTGGCGGCGCATCCGGCGGTGCCCTTCGCCACAACTTCGAGCTGACCGCCGTGCCTGAGCCTGGCACGATGGCCGCACTCGGCTTGGGTGCCGCAGCGATGCTACGACGCCGACGCGCCAAGAAGTAATCTCGCCCTCGCTCTACTGGCCTCCCCGCAACTCGGGGAGGCCTTTTCATGTCGGTTTTCGTCCGATATCCTAGCCATGCTCCGCATCACCGGCACTTTCCTCGACGAGATCACCCACGACATCCCATCGCAGAACTGGGGTCGCGCCGAATGGCGAAAGGAATTCGAGCTTTACACCAAGATCGGCATCGACACCGTTATTATCATCCGCGCCGGATACCGCGACAAGTGCATCTTCCCGAGCAAGGTCATCGAGGACCGGCTGCCGGTTTACGAGGACATCGGAGCGATCTTCTTTGAGCTCGCGGACGAGCTTGGAATCAAGGTGTTCTTCGGCACCTACGACAGCGGCTTCCACTGGTGGCGGCGCACCTATTGGCGCGAGATCGAGCTCAACAAGCTCTTCCTCGACGAGGCTTGGGAGCGTTACGGACACCACAAGTCATTCGCGGGCTGGTACCAAACCCACGAAACGGGCAAAAACGACGCGCACATCGTCGAGCTTCACCGGCAAATCGGGGCGCATTGCAAGTCGTTGGCGAACCTGCCTGTGCTGATCTCGCCCTATCCCCAGGGTGCAAAACAACTCGGGGAAAACGCCTTCACCTTGGACGAGAGCTTTGAACATTGGGAGCGAATTTTCGAGGAAACCTCGCACACCATCGACATCTGCGCCTTCCAAGACGGGCAGGTGCATTACCAGGAGCTTCCGAACTTCATCGAGGGCATCGCGGAGCTTGGCAAGAAGCACGGAATGACCATCTGGTCGAACCTGGAAACCTTCGACCGCGATATGCCGATCAAGTTCCCGCCCGCCGACTGGCGCTACCTACGATTCAAGATGGAAACCGCCTCAAAGGTGGCCGAGAAGATCATCACCTTCGAATTCCCCCACTTCGTCTCGCCAAACTCCTGCTACCCCGCCGCGCACAACTTGTTCCGGCGGTACACCGAGCACTTCGGCATCGAGATCTAGCTCGACTCTCGTCGTCGCCGGTCTTTGGGCCACACCAGAATGGCGCCAAGAAGTCCTAATCCGGCCATACTCAGCGGCGCGAGAGGTGGAGGGCCGACTTCCGGTGCCCGGCCCGTCTTGTAGCCCAAAGGCTCGAGCACCCCTAGTGCCTTTGCGGGCTCACCTTCCGTATGCTCCCGCAATCCTAATCCGCCCACAATCACCCCAAGCCCTAAGAAAATCGCCATCACTGTCCGCACTTGATGTTTGTGACTTAAGCCAATCAAGCAAGCCAACGTGGCGAGTGCGGAGTACACGATGGGAGTCCACGCGATCGGATATTTGGCCAGCTTAAGATCATGGTGATAGCGCACCTCGACGGCGAGTAGGGCAAAGCCCCCAGCCAGCACCAGCATAGACAAAGTGTGTCGCGTCTTCTCGTTCATTCTCCTCCACCCGTTCCGCCCCGCGTGTCGCGGCTGTTGAGCGACTTGCCCGCGCCCTTCTCCGCAGTATTGACGAAGGTGTCCTTGTCGCGCATCACCGCTTGAGGCGGAAGACTATCCGACAGAGTTTTCACGCCAGGGATGCGCTTCACCGCCGTGCCGATCGCCATGAATTCGATCATGCCTCCTCCAAGCTCATAGACGTAAGTTTTGATGCCCACCACATCATCGGCGCCTACCCGAGCCGCGTCATCCATGATGTGCTGCAGCGCGTTCTCCCGAGCTTCATAGACAAGCTTCGTCAGCTCATCAATCTCGCCGCGCTTGAAGGCTTTGAAGAACGCACTCATTCCACCCACAAACCCCAGGGAATAAACACTCACGCCGAGTACTAACTCGATCGGCATGAACCCAAGATGAGCCAGGTTCCACATCTCCTCGCAGGTTAGATCGCTCGTGGCCGGGTCGTTGCCGTGCAATTCGGGATAGAGGTCGTGCTTCGACGCGGTTCCGATCATCACCATCTCCTGCATGCCCCCGAACGGCACGATGGTGGTGTTGATGCCCACCACACAGTTCGCCCCGTAACGACGGGCGTCGGCCTTGATTCGCTCAAGCGCCAAATGCCGGGTGTGGTTGAACACGTGGCTGTACTCTTTGACCTCACCCCGCCCTAAGGACCGGAAGGCCCCCTTGATCCCGCCGCCCAGACCGATGGAATAGGCGACGTTTCCGAAGGCGAAGTGCATCGGCTGAAACTCCGCGTCCAGTTGGCAGTAGAGCTCCTGCCCGTCCGCGCTGGTGCTGAATTCGAGGTGACTCGCATTCACGCCGGGCCGGTGGACCGAACTCCCGATGCTCAAAAACTCGCTCCCCGCCCCGTGTTGGATGAGTTCGCTGGTCACGCCGGTGATGCCCACCGCGCCGCGCAGGTCGGTCCATGCGACCATCCGATCAAAGCTCGCCTGCCGGCCCTCGTGGATGATCTCCGTGACCTCGTGAACCTCGCCACCCGCCAAAGTCTTGAATCCCGCGCTAATCGCCCCGCCGAATCCCATGCTCCAAACACTGTTGCCCACGAGCAACTCCCCCGGCTCGAGCCCCTTTTTGGCGAGGCAGAACATCTCGTTTCCGCTGAGTCCGGTCATTACGGGCATGGTGTAGGGACTTACGCGAAACGCATTTCGGAGCGTTGCACGGACCCAAATCACATCTGCCATTGCAATGAGTTCAGAATGGAGAACGTGGATGAGATTCTGGCCTTCGCTTTGCAAGCCGCTAAGACGGCAGGCCAGATAACGTTGAAGTACTTTCAGCGCGGTGCCGAAGTGGATTACAAGGCCGACGAAAGTCCGGTCACCATCGCCGACCGCGAAGCAGAACTTTCGATCCGCGACGCCATCCGCCACCAGTTCTCCGACCACGGCATCCTCGGTGAGGAGCACGGCACCGAAGGCGATCAGTCTCGCCGTTGGGTGATCGATCCCATCGACGGCACAAAGAGCTTTGTGTGCGGAGTGCCCCTCTATTCGGTCCTCCTCAGCTACGAAGAGGACGGCTTTCCGGTCGTCGGGGTCAGCCATTTCCCGGCGCTCGGAGAGACGGTTTACGCCGTTAAGAACGGCGGGGCATTCTGGAACGGCAACCCTTGCCGCGTATCTACAAAACAAGAATTGAAGACCGCGACCATCAGCACTGGCTCCCACAAATCGCTGGACACCTACGGCCGCCTCGAAGGCATCATCTCTCTCGCTCATCGCTGCCAAGCCACCCGAACCTGGTCGGATGCCTACGGTCACTGTCTGGTGGCCACCGGTCGCATCGAGGCGATGGTTGATCCAGTCGTGTCCTATCACGACCTTAGCGCCGTCAGCCTGATTGTCCAAGAAGCCGGTGGCAGATTCACCAATTTTCAGGGAGACTCGGGCATCTACAAAGAGGCCGTGAGCTCCAACGGGCTTCTTCACGACGAGATTCTTGGGGCTTTTTCGGTATGAGAGTCCTTGGCGTAGATTGGGGCGGTGCCAGAATCGGCTTGGCTCTTGGCGAAAGCGAATTCAAAATCGCCAGCCCCCGAAATCCCCTCCAAGCCGCCGGAGCTCTGAAAAAAGACGCCGCCACCATCCGCGATTTTGCCAAGCTCGAAGAAGCGGAACGGATCGTGGTCGGCGTGCCGTTCAATGAGGTGGATGACCGGTCCGCGCGGGTATGTTTGCAACTGGTGGATCGTCTGCGGGAGTTAGGGTTGGACGTCATGACAGTTGACGAAAGCCTGACCACCGAGGCCAGCCACGCTGATCTCGCCGAAATTGGCTTTTCCGCTGCCCAGCGCAAGAAGCAAGTAGACGGTGAATCGGCCCGACGCATTTTGTTGCGATATTTTGAAGAACATGGCTAAAAAAGCAACGATCATTGGTTTAGGGTTCTTTACAATTCTGCTGGGCTCCGCCGGGGCTGGCCTGGGTTGGATCAATAGCAATCTCACACCCTCGCCGTTGCTTGAACCCAAGTACATCAACCTCGACGGCCCCATCGGTCGCAAGGCCGTAATCTCCCGGCTCAAAAAGGAAGGCGTGATCAAGAACTACGACGCCTTCGAACTGTATGCCCAATGGAAGCGCACGCCGTCCCAGTATCGCGGAGGCATATTCCTCTTCAAGCCCGGCATGACGCCGGACGAAATTCTCGCAAACCTGAACAGCCCCCTCAGCCAGATGGTGCGCCTCCCCGAGGGCCGCTGGATCAAATGGATGGGCAAGATCCTGGAAGAAAAGGGGGTCTGCAAAGAGAGCGAGTACGTCGCGGTCGCCAGCCAGC
This sequence comes from Chthonomonas sp., assembly GCA_031425375.1. Lineage (GTDB taxonomy): Bacteria > Armatimonadota > Fimbriimonadia > Fimbriimonadales > Fimbriimonadaceae > JAFLBD01. The sequence continues at coordinate 310,983 of JANPJF010000007.1, forward strand.
CCGATAAATTCCGAAAGCAGTTCACCTGGCTCCCTGGGCAGGCCAAAACCCTGGAAGGCTTCCTCTATCCCGACACCTACAACCTCCCCCCCACCCTCGGGGCGGAGAGGACGATCATGATGCAGCTCACCAACTTCGAGCGGCGCATGGAGCCGGAACAACTCACTACCGAACAGCTCTGGAGAGCGGTAACCGTCGGTTCAATGGTGGAACTAGAAGCCCAGCTCGACGACGAACGTCCCGTAGTCGCGGGAGTCATTGCCAATCGAATCAAGAAAGGCATGCGCTTGGAGATTGACGCGACCGTCCTCTACGCCCTCCAAGAATGGAAGGTGCTGGGCCCGGGAGTGGTGCGAACGGTGGTCTCGCCGTTCAATACGTACCTCAACGACGGGCTCCCACCGGGGCCCATCGGCTCGCCCGGCATGGCTTCCATGAAGGCCGCGCTGGCTCCAAAGGACCACCCGTATCTGTTTTACGTGGCCAAGGGAGACCGCTCAGGGCAGCACATTTTTTCCACCAGCTATTCCGAGCACCTCCGCAATATCCGCGTCGCCCGAGCTATGACGCCCAAAGTGAACTAAACCATGACGTTTCGCCCGGGCAAAATTACTAAGGGAGGGGTTCATCGGCGCTACCACGCGTTCTTGCCGGTGCAAACCGTCGAATCCATCCTGAACGTAGACCCGGCCGAGCTCTTCGCAGCCGGAAAGAGCGTGGTCCTGATGGACGCCGACAATACCCTTCTGCCCTGGGGAAGCCACGATATTCCTGCGGAAACCCTGGAATGGCTTGGAAGAGCACGCGCAGCCGGGTTGCAACTCTGCCTTGTGAGCAACACGCGTAACCGCGTCCGCCTCAAAAAACTCAGCGAAAGTCTCGGCATCCCATTCGCGGTCGGAAAATTTAAGCCGAGCCGCGAGATGTATGACCACGCGCTTGAGCTCTTCAGTGCCAAGCCGTCCCAAGCGGTGATGATCGGCGACCAAATCTTTACCGACATGTGGGGTGCCAATCGGGCCGGCATCGACGGCATTCTCGTCCGCCAGATGCATCACAACGAGTTCCTCGGCACCAAACTCGTCAGCCGCCTCGGCGAAAAACTCATCTGGCGCAAGATCGCACTCGCCCTGGACGGAGAACTCGATGACCTTCCCATCGTCGAGCCCACAGGGTTCTTTCGCCGCCGCATCGTCCGGCAGTTCACCAAGTTCGTCATCGTCGGTCTCACCAGCTTCGCGATTGACTACAACGTCCGCATGACCTTGATGTTCGCGATCCCGTCGGGCGATGAGCTTCTGAGCCAATCCGCCGGACGCGCCATGCTCAATGCGGTCCCGAGCCTCAGCGCCATCAGCGCTGACCCGCAAGGGGTGTTCTTCCCTGTCGCTGCCACCTCGGGTGCCCTCCTTGCCATCGTCAACAGCTTCGTCTGGAACCGCCTGTGGACCTTTAAAATCAAGGGCAAAGAGAACGCCGGTCAGCAGTTCGGCAAGTTCTTCGCGGTCTCCATCGTCGGGCTGATGCTCAACGTTCTGTTCAGCACTCTGTTCAACCGCGTCATTCCGGGCGACGCCAAGAGCGCGGCGCGCATCGCGACCGTGCTCGCCGCGGGCATTGTCGCGATTTGGAACTTCGCGGGTCAGCGCCTGTATGCCTTCCGCGTGAAGCCCATGCCCACCGAATAGGTCCTACGTCCCGATACCTCTAAATCCGATGTATAACTATCGGTGATGGAGGTCTTGATATGACTTACAAAAATGGAATCGAAGCGCTCATTCTCGCCGCGGTGCGAGACGAGCCACTACATGGTTACGCGATCTCAAAGCGGATTCGCCTGGACAGCGGCGGCGTCTTGAAGTTTGGCGAAGGCCAGCTCTATCCCGCCCTGCACCGTCTGGAGGAAGGCGGCATGCTCACCGCGGAATGGCTCCCCCAAGAAGGGAAGCCACCCCGCAAGCTCTACGCGATCACGGAGGCGGGAAACTCCGAACTTGAGCGACACGTGGGCCAATGGAAGCAGTTCGCCGACAGCGTCGGCCAAGCCCTGACCGGCACCAAGGAGGTCGCTCATGTCTAAGTTCGTCAGTTGGTACGTTGTTGAGTTAGACGGGCTTCTACGGGGCAGAATCCCCGCGGATCGGCTCCATTCCTTACTCAGCGAGGTCGAAAATCACCTCAATGAAGCCATCGAAGACCGCGTCGCCCGGGGCATGAGCCGCGAAGAGGCGGAACTCGCCACACTCGAAGCCATGGGCTCGCCGGAGAAGATGGCGGAAGCCGAGTTGCGCCTGGCTGGCGAGACGCCGCTCCGAAAGTGGGCGTTCAAAGCCACCGCCGGGGCGCTTATCGCGATGTCGGTGCTCTGGCTTTTCGCTTCATTGCTCCCCGACACCGGGTTCCATCCGCTCATTGGCATCGCTTGGCTGTTGGCCGCTCCGGTGCTGATCGTCGGTGGGTTCCTGGCGAGACGCTTGCCTTGGCGATTATTCGTAGTGGCAGCGGTGTGCGGCGTGATCAGCCTCGCCAATCATCAGGGCACCCGGCACGTTTATTACGGCGACGCCGAGTTCACGCTCGAGGCCGCACGCACGTTGCTCGTGGCCAACTCACCCGATCCGGCGACCCAGCCTGGCCTCAAGGAAGTGCTGACTCAAGAGCTCGCCAAGTCGTCCGCTCAACGGACGGCCCAGCGATTGCCCGGCGCGATCATCGCGCTCAGCCTATTCATGAGCCTGTACGGCGGGTTCCTCTGGCTATTCACGCGCCTCCCCCAAGGGCGGCAAGTGCATTGGCTCAAAAAGCGCCTCGCCTGAACCACTGGCCCCGCTCCCGACATGAGCGGGGCCAAAGTGTGTCTGCCAATGCCCCGGTAAAATAGCGGCAAAGCCATGGCCCAAACCAACTTCTCGTTCGACATCGTGAGCCGCGTGGACCAGCAAGAGGTCCGAAACGCGGTGGATCAGGCCCAAAAGGAGCTGATGAACCGATGGGATCTCAAAGACACCCACTCCGAAATTGACTTCGCAAAGGAAGACATCACCCTCACCGGCGGCGACGAAATGAAGATCGCAATGGTCCGCGATATCCTTTTTAGCAAGCTGATCAAGCGCGGCATTGATTCCCGCCAGATCGAATACGGCAAAGAAGAGCCCGCCACCGGCCTTTCCATCCGCCAAAAAGTCACCTTCAAGAGCGGCATCGAACAGGAAGCCGCCAAGCAGATTTCCAAAGGCATCCGCGACAGCGGCATCAAGGTCAACGCCCAGATTCAGGGCGACGAACTGCGCGTGACCGGCAAGAGCAAGGACGACCTCCAGAAGGCGATGGCGTTCGTGAAGACCATGGATCTCCCGGTCCCCGTCGAGTTCACCAACTTCCGTTGATGACAAACTCATACAGGTTTGGAGCGCGGAGTTGCACTCCGCTTTGTTGGTCCCCGGAGTTGCACTCCGGCTCCTGCGGGTTGCCTTCGCCAGGTATTCGACGATGATCGAAGCTGGCCTGCTGATCTTCGCCTACCTGCTCGGCTCGGTGCCGTTCGGCGTGCTGGTGTCGCGCGCCAGGGGCGTGGACATCATGGCGGTAGGCAGCGGCAACATCGGGGCCACCAATGTCTGGCGTACCCTCGGTCCCGGGCCGGGCGCGGTCGTGTTGGTGCTCGATATCCTCAAAGGCGTGGTCCCCGCCGCCATGGGGCACTTTTTCCTGAAGGATGCGAGCTGGTCGTTCGGCCTCGGGCTCATGGCGGTGGTCGGCCATTCCCTCTCGCCCTTCCTCAAATTCAAGGGCGGCAAGGGCATCGCCACCGGCTACGGCGCGCTCATGGGCTCCAACCCGTTGGTGGGCATGATCGTGGTCACCGTCTTCGGGGTGGTCCTCGCGATCACGCGCTACGTCAGCCTCGCCAGCATCTTCGCCGTCGCCGCTCTGATCATCTGCGGCTTCACCCTCGGCCTCCCCCCCTTCGTCGTCGTCGCCTACACCCTCATGGGCACGCTGATCGTGTGGAAGCACCGAGAAAACATCGTCCGCCTACGCAACGGCACCGAACGCAAATTCGATCCCAAGGGAAAGGCTACGGCCAAAGACACTTCGGACAGCGTCAAAGATCCTTCCAACACCCTCAAGGATTCTTCCAACACCCTCAAGGGATCTTCCAACACCGGTGATGGATCTTCCAATACCCGTTAGGGATCCTCCAACACCCTCAAGGGACCTTCCAACACCGTTGAAGGATTTTCCAGCGCCGTTAAGAGATCTTCCAACACCCTCAAGAGATATTCCGACGCCCCAAAACAGGCTTCGGGGGCGTGTATTGACCACCTGCGCCATCCTGCTGACGGTTTCAACGGGCAGAAGACCAAAAACTCGATGACACGATGAGTCTGCCGTCGCGGATCTTCCTCTCCCTCGAAGGGAGAGGCGCCGGCTCGCGCATTACAGACGCCTCAGGTTGGTGAGGGTGAATCCCGCGAATTATTGTTGAAACGCTGCCGAATTCGTCTGGCGTCAATGTACGATATGGTTGTGAAAGGGGCATTGGTGCGCGCGAGGAATATGGACACCGGGAATTTCAACGAAGACATAACCGTGGCGAAGAGGGGTGGCCGTGCCCGCTGAAAATAAACCTGGGTGCAGCGAGTGGACCAAGACCTGGATCGCAGTCGGTGTAATTGCTCTGCTGATGACCTCAAGATATGCACAGGGCGACTTTCTGTTCAGTGGCCAACTGGGAACTTGCAGAAGTGACGCGATGTACATTATGGATGCCAGTGAATGGCGCCAGGCTGCAAAGGAGCGCGGCTATTCGGTTACCACCTTAACTGATAGCGGGTTTATCAAACTGCGAGCGGACGGTCTTGCTGAAAGTTACGCTTTGCATCGCATGGCGTGGGTGCCTAGCGGATTGATCGGACACCGGAGAGCTGGCATTGTTGTTTTGGTCCTCGACAGCGGAGAGGTGATCGCGTACGAGAGCTGGGCGAGAGGCACGCTATAGGACTCGCCTCGATCAGCCTTCGAGCAACAATCGGTGCAGGTCATCATCCGAGACCGTCTCGACATTCTCGACGGCCCCCACCCGAGCTTGAACGGAATTGAGATACTCCTGTTCCATGATCGGGACGCTGACGTCGTGAACCTGCTGGTAGGCAAGTGCGCGGGCCATGATCTGTGCTGCCTGGTCTGTTTGCCCCTGGTGCCATCGGAGTTCGGCGAGGCACGCGGCCGCCATCACGCCGACGCGGCGTAGCTTTTGGGGCACGGCGGGCGCCATTTCGCGAATTACAGCTTCCGCTTCCGGCCAGCGTTCCTGCCCGATCAATGCCCGTGCCAAGGAGACCTTGATCTCCGTGTCGTGAAGGAGGTTGCCTGCGTAGGCAAAAATCTGGAGACCGCGCCGGGCATGGGCTTCCGCCGCTTGGTAGTTCCCTTCCACCAGTGCAAATCGCGCCTCTGCCCGCTGGAAGATGGACCAGTAGTGGGCGTCCCCTAGTTCCTGGAGCAACGGCCTCAACTGAGCTAATCGCTCTTGGAGTTTCGCATACCGCTTGTAGGCGAAATCAACCGCCAGCAACGCCGTTCCCGCCATGGCATTCAAGCCAGCTCCTTCGGCGTCATCGCTATGGGCAATCCCATACTCCAGATCGTTTTCCGCCTCCTGCCATTCTCCTCGATAGGTCCGAACTAACCCCCTCCAAACCCGCAACGTAGCGACAAAGCATGGGGCGGCTACCTCGGCGAGGGCGATCGCCTCCTCGTAGCGAGCGAGCACGACCGGCCACTCCGACTTGTAGCGGAGGTGTTCGTAGTGCGCGCTCAGCGCATAAACCGAATGCCCCGCGTCTCCCCCCTCGTCGAAGGCGTGTTTGGCTTTAAGCGCGAGATCGGCAGTTTCGTCCAGTTTGCCTTCTGCCGACCGGCACCAAGCCTCGCACAGCAACAAGTGCCCTTTATCGAGTGGAGTGATGTCGGGGGACTTTTCGAGTTTACGAATCATCTCGATAAGCTCGGCGTTGCGTCCTGCGGAAAGTTCGGAATGCCAGAGGTTTTCGAACAGTACGTGGGTTTGCGGTCGTCCGGTCTCCAGCGCAAGGTTGATTGCGGCGCGAAAGTTCGGTGTCTCGCGCCGATACACGTGGCGCTCGTGATTGTGCACGTGGTCGTAGCCCGGTACGAACGTCTCTGCGAGCGCGGTCATCTGGTCCAAGAATCGCTCTCGGGCGTCTTCCAGGGCGGCTGGCTCAGCCCGCTCTTGGACGCACTGCCTCACCGGCTCCAGCAGCCGGAATCGAAGCGGGCTCATCTCGTCGTCAAGCCACACTAATGCGGAATCGAGCAGACGCTCCAAAACATCGTCAACATTCCCCTTCACGAATGTCTTGGCGATAGCGCGCGTCACGCCGCCGGGATAGCACGACATATGAAGGAGCGCCTCAGAGTCCTCGGCTCCCAGAGAGCCGAGCGAAACCCGAAGCATTCGCTGAAGGTCGCGATGCCGCTCGGGGAGATCAGGCAGATCGGCGCGCAAGGAATTCGCGGTCTCCTTGAGTTCTTGAATGAGCTCTCGCGGCTCTAAAAACCGTAACCGCGCCGCGGCAAGACGAAGGGAAAGGGGCAATCCGTCGCAAAGGTCCACGATTTCTGCCAATGCGGCTTCACGATCGCGCGACGGTTTGCGGGTGCCCACCAACTCCTCCAGCATCGGAAGTGCTTCCTGAGTGCGCTCCAAGGGGCCAATCGAGACGGTCCGTTCGCCCGCGATCTTCATCGGCCTTCTGGAAGTCACGATCAATCGGAGCGAAGGCAAGCCGTTCAGCAATTCGGTGACGAAGCCACCCGGTTCGGCGAGGTGCTCCAAGTTATCAAGGACAAGAATGCAGTCTTGGTCTCGCAGGTGTCGGCGCAAGGCTTCCAACGGTTCGGCAGTGGCTTGGCCCTGAAGGAAATGCTCCAAAAGGAAACCGGCGGGATCGGCGTCCACCGGGCATTCGACAAAACTGACGAATCCGACTTGACCTTCAACCTCCTTTAACACTTCAATCGCCAGACGCGTCTTGCCGATGCCGCCCGGCCCGACAAGGCTGACGAGTCGTGAGCCTCGGTCCTCAGTGAGCAAGTCTCGAAGCTCTCGGACCAGCGAATCGCGACCGTAAAATCGATCAATCGGGCTTGGAAGGGGTGGAAGTTCAATCTGAGTAGGCTCTTCGATCCACGCGGGCATCGCTGCCGCCATCGCCTCTTCTTCGACCACAGCCGTACTGCCATTGAGTTGCCGCTTGAAGCGGCGGAATTCGACCAACGCATCCGAGAGGCTGCCCAGCGCGGCATGCGCCTTCATGGCAAGCGTGCGAAGCCCTTCATGGCGCGGATCAATCGCAATCGCCGCTTGAGTGATGGAAAGTGCGCTCTGCGGGTCTTTGTCGTTCAGGGCTTGGGTCGCCACCGCAACCGCCGCTTGCACGCGAAGTTGATCGGCCCGTTCGCGCTCGGAGAACGCCCAAGTGTCATCCCAGCCCATCAAAAACGGCTCCGACAACAAAGGGAGCAACTCCGCCGGAGCCAACCGCTCAGGTTTCGCGAGTAGGTCCAAGTCGGTTTCGACCTCGGATCGGTTCATTGAGACCGCTTCGGTCGAGGCCGTGATGAGGTCAGATGCATCCCCCAGTCCCTTCTTCATTCGGCTCAACTCCTGCCGCAGCCTCAACCGGGTCGAGTCGAGAAAATCATCGGGCCAAAGAAGATCGGCGAGGTCGTCTCGGCGCAGAGAGCCGGTGCGCGACAGCGCGAGCAAAACGAGAAGTTTGGTCGCACGGCGGGTTTCGAAAGACGTGTAGCTGGCGTGAACGGAGTGAACTCCGATCACGCCAAAAAGGGATACCCGCCACGACGCTCGCACGCCGACATTTTACTACGGGGATGTTTCGGAACTTGCACCGGCAAGCATCGTTTCTGAAACATGCCGCAGGAGTTTCCCCCAGATTGCGGTCAAATCTTCGGCTTCTTCTGGACCGACCTGATTTCCGACCATGTCCAAAATCGCCCACTCGACCCAGTCGTAAAGTTCTGGCGTCGCGCCGTACGCCACGTGCCGATGGCCCAAGTCGCGGAGCATCTGGTCAGCAACATCCGGTTTCTCCAAGGTGTCGAGGAGCGCCGCCAGCGTGTCAATGAGCTTGTCTTGCTGGGTTTGGAGGTCGCCCTTGAAGAAGGGACGCACTTCCGGGTGAGCCTCAAACAGCCGAGCGTAGAACGACTCGGCCAGGTCATCCGTAACCGGGATGAGCACGAAGAACGACGCGCGTAGCCGCTCAATCTCCTGGGTGGTCAGTACGGTTATCGGCATATCAGGCTCCTCTCGTTTGAAGTGACGCGTTGTTTCATGAGTCCATGATAGGCGGCACCCGTTACAACCGACGCCTCCAAACGTGACAAATGCGATTTTGCCCCAAAAAGGCTCATTCGGACCATCGGAATTGGGGTTCGCTGAAGGTTGCCTCCAGCAATGCATAGAGCGGCGGGTCGTAGGCCTTCAGCTCTTCCGGCGTGTTGATCCCGTTATGCACTCCATCGGCTGCCTTCACTTCATAGTTCGCGGCGAAAAACGACTGCACTCCCTCTGCCCAGTACTCCTGTAGATTGGCAAGCGCGTAGGTGTCCTTCCATTTCCCTCGGGACTTGGCGTTGTCGAATGCGCTTTGCAACCGGGGCTCGAACCCCTTGTCCAACCGCTTCAACCCGAAGTCCATGATCGCGTGCGAAAACTCGTGGATGAAGATGGACTCCCCCCGATACCGGTCCTGCCAGAACCGCAACAGGTTCTCTTCGGCACAGCTCACGACTCGGATGTTTGCGACCGGCCCCAGACCTCGCGCGCGCTCGTCCCAGTTTGTTTCCGGGTAGCGCTTGGGAAGGATCGCATGTTCCGGCACATCCGTCGTGACTTCTTCGGATGCCATCACCGCCACGTGGATATTCTGCCGCACCAGTTCCCGAGCAACTTTTGGAATAGGCTTCAACAAGATAGCGGTCAGCCGCCCCGCCTCCAAGATCGCGCGGTCGGACACCTTCTGCGATCCCCCGATCGCAATGCCGTCAACCCGGATGCCCTTGACATACCACCCCGGCAACCCCCAATCCGCCGGGATTGTGCGCACGGCTTCATTCGGAACCGCGAGGAGCGCGCAGGCAACCAGAAGGTTGGTCATCGCGTCGGAGTTTATCGCCCGCCATAGCAGAAACGCAACTCGTCGCCCTCGCGGCCGCGGCTGTTTGACCATAGAGGTGCACTGAAACCACGAGCGCGAGCGAATTCGATCCCTGAGGAAAGGCGCAAGTAGCGCCCACCGACAACCCGGAGTTCGCCGTTGCCACCGGCCCGTGGACAGCGGGGACCTGTCACCGCTTTGATCAAGGAGCCATGGCTCCGCTGTCCGCGCCAGCAGTCCGACCGGCTGAACATTTTCCGTGAGACCACCGACAGACCGTGGCACCCCCGAGAGAGAGTTCTTTCACCCTGAGCACTATTCGCACGCCATCTCCCGAGTCACGCATTTCTGCTAGAGAATGCGGAATGGATTTGCCAGGTTCTCTCGATTAAGGAAGAGAAGGAGTTTGAAGTCGCGACAACTTGCGGTCTTTTGATATAAGATTATCGGATGAGATTGGGTGGATCACTTTTCTTGGCTGCAATGGCGGCCTCCTCTGCATTTGCTCAATGGACACAGATTCCCATGCGTCCGGCTGGCATAACGGAGACTATGCGCATCCGCGACGCCCACGAGAGTACTTTTACAGGACTTAGATTCGCGTCATCAGGTCGCAAGACGTATTACTACAGCACACCGTCAGCAGCCGTGGCCACCCTCCTCAATCCCGCCGGCTACCCGGACGGATTTTCAACTTCTCTGGTGGATGGAGTCGTCGTGGGTGCCACCGGTTCTCAGCAAGGACATCGCTTGAGAGGATTTGGGGGCGATCCAACAGCATTCGTCGCGGGCTACTGGCCCATCGCCGTGACACCCAACGGGACGTACGGCACTTGGGAAGGGGCGGGAAATGACTTTGGTGTGCTTTTTTCATCGCCCAGCGCGGCGCCAACAATTCTCCCAACTCCTGCAGGCGCCGTCCAATTCGGAATTAGGGACGGTTGGGGTGACCTGGGCGTAGGGTCTCGGTCAAACGCAACCACCTGGGTGGGCGGGGCCATCTATCGGGGAACGACACTGACGAATACCACGCCAAGCAGCATTACCAAAATCAATGGGCGCTCGATGATCGTGAAGGTGGACAATGACTTGAACACACTACCTGAGGGGAAAGCAAAAGGCTACGCGTATCTCACACCCTCCATGGGTTACGCAGAGATTCCCTTGTCGGCGAGCACGGAGTATTACGATGTGTTTGCCGCGAACCTACTCTGCAAAAGGGGTGGTGTGACGTTCATCGAGAACTTCGATCGCTCGACCAACCCAATAGTAGTTCATAACGATTTGATCGATGGAGGCAACCTGTGGCCGTTAACTCTCTCGACTGACTCGGAGTATTGGTATGTGGGTGGGTCCCTGACGACTACCGCGGAAAACCCGGTGGTCTACCGTAGCCCGGTCACCGTTCAGCCGACAACGAATCCCGCGACCTTGCTGACTGAGAATTTCAACTCCCCAACTTTTGTCTCGGGATCCGTCAGCGGGCAAAACTCCTGGGCAGTCGATCCTCCTGCTTCGAGTTCCCTAATGCAGATGGCGCCCGGCTTCAGGGGAACGAACTACGGCGTAACGGTCCAGGGCAGTTTGGTCACCGGTTCTCCGGTCTATGCCTTCAAAGGGTTCAGCTACAATGGGGCGACCGACACCAGAAAGGTGATCGCAGGTTCGGCGCGAGTGAAAATCAGTGGGCTTGGAATCGCCACGGGGACTCGGACCTATGCCGGACTTTCGGCTTGGAGTGGTACGACCAAACTAGCGGAAGTGCTCGTCGACCCAGCAGGCTTCATTCTATTGAGCGATGGCGTCTCCACCGCGACCCAATATGAGTACGCTTGCTCGGATAACTGGTTACTGATCACACTCTCTCTGGACTTCGTGGATCGAGTGATCCGGGCGTACGTCAACGGAATTCCATATCCGGTCACGATGCCCTTGCCCGGCACACTCACAACGGTCTCGGACTTCGATTTGACCGTTACACCGGGAGGCGCTCAGGAAGTGAAATTCGACGACTTAGTCGTCAAGAGTGGAGCCGCGCGTAGGACGCTCCAATTGACCGCCTCCCCTTCCGACCACGTTGCCCCGGAAACGGTCCCAGTGGTGTGGAATGTGACCGGTGCTGGTGGCTATTCCTTCGGGACTACAACAGTAGGCCCTTACCTTGTGCTAGATGTCCCGTCGAACCTTACCGAAGTCACGGTGACTGCGGATGCTTCGCATTGGACAAGGAAGCGTTCGACCGTACCAATATCAGGCGGCACCACTTTTGCGTCCTTCAACTTGCCTAACGGTGATGCTGACGCCAGTGGTGAAGTGGATGCTGCCGACATTGACCTGATCATTGCCGACTTTGGCGGGAGTGGGGCGATGACGGATGTGGACGGCAGCGGAGAGGTGGACGCCGCAGATATTGACATCGTGATCGCCAATTTTGGCTCGGCGGACGAGTAGGAACCGCCGTAGCCATATTTAGAATAAAGCGGGCGGGCGCCACGGACAGCGGGGATGGCGTGCGCGTTGATCGAATCGAGCCGCCCAACCTCTGGCATCTCTCACGAGGTCTCGAGACTAGGGCTCAGGTCCTTGGTGCGGGCCAGGCGGGAGAGCCGAAGCCGTAGAGGCGGTTCGGGTGCGGCGCATCATAGGGTTCGCCGCCATCGAGGCCGAGCTCGAAGTGAAGCATGGTCATCTGCCCGCTCTTACTGACGATGTGCTGCGCCATGTGAAAGAGATAGCCTCGAACGGATCGGGAATGGCCGTCTGGGCTGGTTCTGAGTTCGTCCATCATGGGGGCTTTTATGGTTCGGATGAGCTCCCGCCACGCCTCCTTCTCGCTTTCGAGCAAATCCAGCATCTGGCCGCGGTGCTGAGGAGGATCTGGAATGGCCACCTGACGCGCGGGGTCGAGCACCGTTAGCTCTTGCCGGTCGCTCCTCAGCCAAATCCACGCGTGCTCGCATATCTCACGCGCCGTCGGCGTGCGCTCAGAGAAGCTCCAGTTCCACTTTTCCTCGGGAATCTCCCGTGCTCTGCGGAGGATTCCGCCCGTGTATCCGCAGATAAATTGCTCGAATGCCGCGATCTCGCTCGAGGGAGAATCCTCGTACGCCGGGCCACTGAGTGGGATCCCGGGCACAACGTGCAACAGTTCAAAGACGCAACAGATAACAGGCATTGTCTCTTCGAACTTCCTCCCGATGCGCTCGCACTCGCGTGAGAAGAAATTCCGGTGTCCCCGCTGCCAATATTCCAGCGACCCGTCACCTTCCCCCTCTATGGCCGCGTACTCAGCGGTCACTTCGTTGAAAGGGACGATCTCGGCAATCAGAGTTCTTGTAACGAGCGCTGGCACGTTGTGGTGGTCAATAACGATATCTATGTCGCCAGCACTAGCTATTGGCTCACCATCGTGTTCGTAAGCCCAGAGTAACCCCGTTCCTGCGCGCTTGCGTCCTGACCGTATGAGGTCTAGGAGTTCTTCGGAAAGCTCGGCCGAATCACCGTATCCATCCACGTGAACGGGTCCGGGCGGTAGCACGATGCCAACGGCGGCGAGTTGTGCAATCAATGATTCGACGGTAGGTAAGGGCTGCATTTTGGTGAACTCCTGGCACCTCGCAGCCACAATCCTACCAGGCTAGTTCGGCGGGCTGACAAGTGTGACTCGCGAAGGAGCCCAACCACAAATCTGAACCCTGAAACCCGAAATCAGTTAAGATTCGGAAAGGAGGCCCAAAATGCCCTGGTCCGCACCCGATCTCGAAGCCTTTCTCGCTCTCGCCGCCGAAATGGAGCGTCCCGGCTTTGTGCCCGGACATTGCGTCAACCATCCGCCAGTTGAGAAGGACGGAGTGATGGTGCACCAGATGCCGTACTGGGCTTACGGCTCGGAAGTGTCGGCCTTTATGCCCCTGTGTTTCAGCACGTCCCTCTTCATTGACCCTTACGCCGTGCTCCCCGAAGATCCGCCCGGCAGCGAACCGAACACCACCCTCTTCGCCCTCTTTCCCACTCCCCACGACTTCAAAAACGCCACCATCGATCAACTGCGCCGCTACTTCGTCCTCTGCGTCCGAGGTGAGCGCTTCTGCGAGGGGCTGATCGCAGGGCAGATGGAGAAGGGCTGCTTCCACGCTGCCGTCAGCCGGGTGCGGGAACTGACTGGAAGACCGACCCAATCATAAATCTGAGCTCTCCCAATGGCCCCAGCGTGAATCCTTCGTGCGTCCCCATCCGTACCTGAGAATAGAAATGGGCATCGTATTTTTCGGTATTTTGTTCATCATCGCCTCCTTTGTGATGGCGGGGGTGCATTCTCAGACCAGCGACCGGGTGAACCTGAAGCCGTTCGCCTGGGCGACGCGGGTGGTGGGGATTTTGTTCGTCATCGGCGGAGCGCTTTGGAGCGGCGTGGTTCAAGTTCCGGCGGGATACCAAGGCGTTCTTCTGCGCTTCGGCGCGCTCCGAGGCTCGCTGAGCCCCGGTATTCACATGATCGTGCCCGGCATTGACCAGGTCGTCCTCATGGAAACTCGAACCCAGAAGGAGGAGAGCCAAGCGAGCGCCGCGAGCAAGGACCTCCAGGTCGTGACCACCACGATCGCCCTCAATTTTCGCCTCGATCCGGCCCAAGTGCCGAAGATCTACGCGGGCGTCGGCCCCTCCTACAACAGCCGCATCATTGACCCGACGATCCAAGAATCGCTGAAGGTGGTGACGAGCAAGTACACCGCCGAGGAGCTGATCCGCTTCCGCCAGCAGGTGAAGAACGAGGTGGAGGCCGAGGTGACCAAACGCCTACGCGCCTACAACATCATCGTGGACCCGACTGGCCTCAGCATCGTGAACTTCGACTTCAGCCCCGAGTTTAACAAGGCGATTGAGGCCAAGCAGATCGCTCAGCAGGAGGCCGAAAAGCAGAAATTCGTGCTCCAGCAAGCCGAGCTTCAGAAGCAGACCGAAATCGCCCGAGCCCAGGGTTCGGCGGAATCTTCCCGGCTCAAAGCCGCCGCGCTGCAGGTGCAAGGTGGTTCGCTGGTCATCGCCCGCGACTGGATCGAAAAGTGGGACGGCAAGCTACCGTCCGTCTCTGCCGGTGGCGGCGGGCAGTTCATCATCGACCTGCAAAGCCTGATGAAGCCGGCCGCACGCTAGCAGTAATGGAATTCCGGGGCCGCTCTCAACAGCTCATAGCCGTTCCAGAGCTGGCCCCAAAGCCATTCGTCGTTGCCAGTTTGAATCGGTTGCATTCCGCCCTCCTTCTCGAACAGCTTCACCATCGTTGCACAGCCCTCCGCACCTAGGGAGCAATCAAAAAATCGGAGCATGGAGCCTACTAGAGCATCGATAGTGGCTGGTTTGCGTTGCTTGATATAATCCACCAGCATTTGACCACCGGGAGCGGCACCCCACTTCTTGCGCTCGGCATCTTTGGGCTCCCAAGTTTGAAAGCCGCCAAACTTCATGCGCCAGACCATGGAATTGCTGGTGATCCAGCCTTCGCCCCATTCCCACCCGGCCACGCTGGGCGGCATTAGAAGTTCTTGTCCCATCTGCTCGCTACTCCAAACAAAGGTCCCTACCGCGTCCCAGGCGGCCTTGGAGACTGGCTTGTCGAAAGCCTCGTTTTCTCCGATCAACTTCGGCAGGATGTCCACCGATCCAAAACACCTCCCGATATGGATCACGTAATCCACCGGGCTCTTTACTCTGCGGCGGACGCACAGCTCTTCGAAAAACTCGGGTCGGCGGGCAATCGCGTAAAGAACGGCGCGAATGGAGCCATCCGTCTTCTGGAACTCTGCGACAAGCGCGCTCATTACGGCCTTGGAAGGCGGGCAGCTTGCAAAGTAGTCCCACAACTTGCCACAAATGAACTCGGCACAACGCGGCATCGCCACAACGGACCGGATGAGTTCCTCTCCTGAGTACCGACTCTTTTTGCCAAGAATGAGCTTCTCTCCGTCGTCATGGAAGTCAGGCGAAAAGCTGAAGGAGCAGTATTTCTGGCCTGATTTGTGACCAAGTCTGAGACGGAGTTCGTGGGTGATCTGGGTCTGCCAGTACCGATTCGTGAAGCTCCAACCCGTGAAAGCACGCGCCGCCTCTTTGATATCCTCTTCGGAATAGTGTCCCACACCCAGAGTGTAGAGTTCGAACAGTTCCCGGGCAAAATTCTCGTTGGGATGCGCGCGAGTGCTGTCTTGCATGGTGAGCATCTCCATGAATGCTGGGGTCTTTGCCATCTTTTCCAGAAGGTCCGCATACTTCCCGGTTGGGTTTTGGCGCATCACGTTCATGTAGTCGAGCAACATGAGTCCGTCGCCCCCATTCTCCGCGTCTACCGCGAAATGGTCGTGCCAAAACAGGGCTAATTTTTCTCGAAGAGGGGTTCGCGTGGTCGCGAAGTGGGCCATCCAGTGAAATCGCGTGCGGTAGGCTCCGGGCTCCGCATCCTCCCCTTCTCGAAAGCAAAATCGGTATGGGTGAAATCTCTCTGGTTCGGGCGTGTAATCAATGAGCCACCGAAGAGTTCCTTCAACCCCGAGAGGTAGGCAGTGCGCCATATCGCTCGGGCTGGCTCCAAGTCCAAACCTGCGCAGCAAATGGGCAATACGCTGTTCCTCGGTGAGTCCCATGTTGTGATTCTATCGCAGATCACCCTGGATCGGTTAAAAAAAAGAGGGCCGAAGCCCTCTTTCTTTATCGGCCGTAAGGCCGTTTTGGCTTTGGTCCGCTGGGCTTTCCGTATCCGCCCGGCTTCTTGTTCCGGTCGAACGACGGCTTGCCACCCTGAAACGGCTTGCCGGAGCTTGGTCGGTTGTAAGGCCGATCGCCGCTAGGCTTTCGGTCTTGGTAGGGCCGGTCGCCGGAAGGCTTTCGGTCTTGGTACGGTCGGTCTCCGGATGGGCGGTTATAGGGTCGATCGCCTTGTGGGCGGTCGCCGCTCGGCCTGTTGTAGGGACGATCGCCAGATGGTCGGTTGTAAGGTCGATCCCCTTGCGGACGATCACCGCTCGGGCGGTTGTAAGGACGGTCCCCAGAGGGTCGATTGTACGGTCGGTCACCTTGTGGGCGGTCACCAGACGGACGATTGTAAGGGCGGTCACCCTGTGGGCGGTCTCCGCTTGGTCGGTTATACGGTCGGTCGCCGATCGGTCGGTTGTAGGGCCGATCTCCGCTGGGCCGGTTGTAAGGACGGTCACCTTGTGGGCGGTCGCCGCTGGGTCGGTTGTAGGGCCGGTCACCCTGTGGACGATCGCCGGACGGACGATTGTAAGGGCGGTCGCCCTGAGGACGATCTCCAGAAGGTCGGTTGTACGGGCGGTCACCTTGCGGGCGGTCACCACCGGATGGTCGGTTGTACGGACGATCGCCTTGAGGACGATCTCCGCTTGGCCGATTGTAAGGACAGTCACCAGACGGGCGATTATTGGGACGATCGCCTTGAGGACGATCTCCGCTTGGGCGATTGTAGGGTCGGTCACCAGACGGGCGGTTGTAGGGCCTGTCGCCTTGCGGGCGGTCCCCGCTGGGTCGGCGATCCTGATAGGGTCGGTCACCGGACGGACGATTATATGGCCGATCTCCTTGCGGACGATCCCCAGAAGGTCGGTTATACGGCCGATCACCCTGCGGACGATCCCCAGAAGGTCGTCGATCCTGATAGGGTCGATCACCCGAAGGACGGTTGTATGGCCGATCTCCCTGCGGACGGTCGCCCGACGGGCGATTGTACGGACGATCGCCTTGAGGCCGATCACCGCTTGGCCGCCGATCCTCGTACGGCCGATCCCCAGAGGGGCGGTTATAGGGCCGGTCGCCTTGCGGACGGTCTCCGCTGGGTCGCCGGTCTTCGTACGGACGGTCGCCCTGAGGACGATCACCTTGAGGCCGATCCTGGAACGCGCGTGGCTCGGGCGCGCGGCGTCCGAGTCGTTCCTCAAGCCACGTATCCATCGCTTGCGGGCCGCTGGAATTCCAGATTGCCTCGCGCTCAACGTTCGAGATCAGTCGGGCTTCTCCACTGCGCAATCCCTTGACGCTGAGGGGGCCGATGCGGACGCGCTCCAGCGCTTCCACCGGATGCCCAATCGAATCGCACATGAGGCGAATCTGGCGATTCCGACCCTCATGGATGATCATCTTGAGCTTGGTGGTCTCGGTGCGTCGTTCGAAGCTGATCTTCTCGACGAACGCTTCCGCGGTCCAGCGGCCATGAATGAACACGCCGCCGCGAAGCCGCGTCAGTGCCTTGTCGTCCACGTCTCCCTTCACGATCACCATGTACTCCTTCTCCACGCCGAAACTCGGGTGGGTCAGGCGATCGGCGAGGTTGCCGTCGTTGGTGCAGATCAATAGCCCTTCGGACTCCATATCCAACCGGCCAACGGGTCGCAACATCACGCCCAACTCGGGGAGATACTGGACGATCGTGGGTCGGCGTCGCGGGTCGCTTAGGGTCGTCAGAACGCCCTTTGGCTTATTGAAAAGAACGTAATGAAGCTTCTCGGGGCGGCACAAGGAGCCGTCCACCTTAATCACATCGCTCTCCGGACGGACCTTGTGGCCCATTTCGGTCACGAGCTCACCGTTGACGGTTACGCGCCCTTCGGTGATGATGATCTCGGCGGCACGGCGGCTGGCCACGCCACATCGGGCGAGATACTTATGCAGTCGCTCTTCGTCGGGTCGCTCGCGGCGATCTTGTCGCGGCTGGCTATCCCGTCGCGGGTCGCGCTGACCATAGCGGTCATTGTATTGCGGGCGCGGGGCACCCTCATCAGCGTGGCTAATTTCGAGCACCTCGTCGAGGAGTCTCTTTGCACTGCGGCTCGGCACTTGGGGCCGGTCATCGCGTTGGCGGGTCGGGTCAAAACCTGGTCGGTCTGAGTAGTTTTCGTGGGGGGAGTTGTTCTGTGGGTCGCCAGCGCCTCCCGGCGCGTTTGGCTCAATATTATTGTTCAAGCGGTCCTCGTTCTACGGCGCATTACCCATGCTCCGCAGAGCATCGCGCCGGCGATAATGTACCACGTCGGATTGCGAAAAGTCGAGTTTAGGACCGACGGCGCACGGTCTACTGGGGCCAATGCCACCACCGGCAAGCGCACGGAGAACCCGTCTGAATCGCGAATGATCGCGAACCCCAAATCTTGTCCCTCCACAATCGGCGCTTCGGGAAGTCTGTCCCGGTCCCAGTTCAAACTGAGCGGCGAGGCGGCGTCCATTCGCTGGAGCATTTGCGTCGCCCCCTTCGACGTCACCCGCACCATCTTGTCGGTCCCGTTTGCCACCGGCAAAACCCCGATCTGCTCCCCCTGCTTTCGCTGAAGCGCGATTCCGTAGCGGTCGAAGGACCAATCGAGGAGCGCCTTGTGGTCGTCTTGCCAGTTCGGGGAACCCAGAACCACCGTAATCACTCGAAATCCGTTGCGCACGGCACTGCCAACATAGGTGTGCCCGGCATCTTTGGTAAACCCGGTCTTGATTCCGTCGGCGGTGGTGTCCTTGAAAAGCCACTTGTTTCGATTGATGAGGAGCCGGTCCGCTTGGTTGATCGAGCGGTCAATCCATCGCTTTTGGGTGCGGACGACTTCGCGGAAGGCCTCGTTTCGCATGGCCTCACGCGCAATGAGCGCCAAGTCACGCGCAGTGGTGACGTGTTCTTTGTGCGGGAGGCCGTTCGGGTTCTTGAAAGAAGTTCGAACGCACCCGATGGCCTTGGCGCGCTCATTCATCATCCGGGCGAAGCCCGCTTCCGAGCCGCCGAGTTGAAGCGCAACGGAATGGCACACGTCGTTGGCGCTGCGCAACATCATCGCGTACACCGCGTCATCCACCGAAAGCGATTCGCCCGGCTTCAAGTGCAAGCTGCTCCCGGTCACCTTGGTCACGTCGAGGGGCGCGCGGACCAACGGCATAGTCTCGCACGCTTCGAGTGCGAGGAGCGCGGTCATGATCTTGGTCGTGCTCGCCGGGAACCTCGACGTGTCGGGCGCCTTGGACCACAGCACCTTCCCTGTCACGGCGTCAATGACGATCGCGCTTTTCGCCCCGACCACCGGCCAAACCGTCCGGCTTTGCGACCAACTGGCCGCCACAGCGGCAAGGGCGCAAATGGAGAGAACGAGCTTCATGCGGAGGAGTCTGGAGATTCTACCGGGGCATCTGGGGTGGGCAATGCGATTGGGGGCAGCGAGTCTAAATCTTCCAAATTAAACAGATGGAGGAACTGGTCACTCGTACCGTAAATGATCGGACGTCCGGGCGTTGGTCTTCTGCCCATTTCGTGCACGAGTCTCCGATCGAGCAACGCCTTCAGGGAATGGTCGCTCTGCACACCGCGTACGGCATCGATTTCGCCCATCGTCACCGGCTGTTGGTACGCCACGATGGCGAGCACTTCAAGCTGACTGCGCGAGAGCTTGTTTCGGGAGGGGCGCAGGAAGCGGCCGATCATCTCGGCGTGCTCCGGCTTGGTGCTGAACTGATATCCGCCCGCGATCTTGACGAGTTGAATGCCACGCTCCTGCTCGCAAGTTTCGCGCAGTTCATTGAGTGCCGCCAGGACATCGTCGTGGCTGACTTCCAAATTTTGGGAAAGCTCCAGAGCCGAAATGGGTTCATCGGCCACAAAGAGAAGGGCTTCGATTCGTTGCACCAAGTTCATAACGTCACCTCTGCCGAAGAAAATAGAACGTCGCCGGTGGCATTCATCTCAACCCGCGCCTGGTCGAGTCGAATGAGTTCGAGCAAGGCGAGAAACCACCATAGCGCCTCCGAGCGGCTGAACTCCCCTTCGACCAAATCCACCAGCGTCGTGGGTGAGGCGGTTAGACATCGCGCCACGACGCGCATTTGGTCCGCCAATGATCTCCGCGCCCGTCCGAGCATCACGGGAGGGTCGGCTTTCGCCTTCGCCAGCAGAGACTCGAGCGCGCGCCCAAGGTCTGCGGGTCCTACTTTGCCGAGAGTGACCGGGATTTCGTACTCGTGGCGAACATCTGCGGTCCGGAAGAACAAGTGCTGCCGTTCTTCGAATCGAGATTCGAGGCTCAGGAGCGCCGATTGGAAGTCGATGATTTCTGGGCCGGAGTACAGATTTTCTAGCTCGTCCTCGACCACTTCCGGCACTGGAATCAGACGATGCGCTTTTCGCTCGATGAGATAGGCCATCGCGACCAGTGCGGTCGAGGCGCCATCCACATCGTTCTCGTCGGTTTCCAGCAGGTACTCCACGTACGCTTGACAGATCGGATGAAGCGGAATATCCCAAAGGTCCACGCGCTGATGGAGCACGCATTTGATCAGCATGCCCAGGGTGCCCGAGAACGCGGCGCACTCGATGGCGATGTCCGGCGGCGCGATAAGTCCCAACGGCCCCTGGAGGGTCAGCGTTTCGTTCGGGACGATTGCGACAGACATGCTCAATAGGACGAAGTGGAACTCATAAGAGGATGAAGAATCGCGCTTTGCCGGGTATCGTATCCTCATGAGATTACGCGGGAGATGGAGACGAATTTTTGTTCTCCCCCTCATCGCGACTGCGGCGACTGCTTTTTCCAACGGTTTTCCTCAGACTTTTCCACTAGATGCGCGGGCCAGCAAAATGTTGCTGATCCCGATTGACGACCGCCCTGCCACTGGGCAGTTCGCGCAAATGATCTCCAACATCGGTGGTGTGCAGATCGAGTTGCCGCCCGCGGAGTATCTCGGTCAATTCGTCACCCCCGGCCGAGCGGACCTCATTCTTTCGTGGCTGTCCCAAAAGGACCTTGGGCAATACAGCGCGGTTATCGTGAGCACGGACATGGTGGCGTACGGAGGCCTTATCGCCTCGCGCATCCCTTCCGTGGGAAGCCAGCTGGCGATCGAACGGCTTCAGCGCCTAGAAGCCATACGTCGGCGCACTCCCGGCGTCCCCTTCTTCGCATTCAGCGCGATCATGCGGGTTTTGCCGACTTCCACGGTGGGCAATCGCCCGTGGCGAGAGGTGCTTGCTAAATATCTCATCCGCCGCGATCGGTATTTCCAAAACCCGGATTGGTCGAATCTGGCCGAGGTTCTACGGCTCAATGCGAAGCTCCCGGAAGGCGTGCTGGAAGAGTACGACCTCGCTCGAGAACGCAATCAAATCGTCCAATCTGAACTGATTCAGATGGCTGCTCGGGGTTCACTAGACTATTTAATCCTGGGCCAAGATGACGCCCAGGTCGAAGGTCCGCAGATTGGCGAGTCGGCGTCCTTGCGGTCCCTGACAGAGTCCCTGAACGCCAAGCAGAAGGTTTACTTCTGCGAGGGGATTGACCAGCACGCCAACATCCTGGTCAGCCGCGCGATGCTGGCTCAGGTCGGCTATGTTCCCAAAATTCGAATGGTGTACGCTGACCCGCTCGGCACCTCAGTGACCCCGCCGTACGAGACCCAGCCGCTCAGTACAAGCATCCGCGAGCAGGTCATCGCCAGCGGCGCGGTGATCGCGAACGGCACCGACGATGCGGACTACACGCTGTACGTCAACACGCCCCAACCCCGGCCCGCCCCATTCGCAGAGTTTGTGGCCTCGCTCAAGAACGAGGTTGACATGGGATTCCCAATCGCCGTGGCCGACCTCAATCTCGGCAAATCGGGCACCGGCGATCCCAATTTGTTTCAAGTGCTAAACGACGGAAACCGCGCGATGCGGCTTCTGAGTTATGCGGGTTGGAATACCGCGGGCAACACCCTTGGCACCTCGATCCCGGCGGCTAACGTCTATCTGGCCGCTCGGCGCATGCCGATTGATGCCCTCACCCGTGAGCTGAATCAACGCTCGTTCCTCCTTCATCGGCTCGTCAACGACTTCGAATACCACCGATTTACCCGGCCGATGGCGTATGCCTTCATTGATCGCAACCCCCCGGCCGCGCGAGAGGAAACGTACGGCGCTGGCCTAGATGCCGTCAATCGCTTGGTTCAAGAAGATCTCGGGCGGCGTCTGGATGAAGTGTTTCGCAGCCATTTCAAGGGCAAGCGCTTCTTCGCAGGGACCCGCCAATACGAAGTTCAGCAGCTCACCCAAGTCGATATCAATCTGCCCTGGCCGCGAGCGTACGAGGTTCGCCTCGGATTTAAAATCGAAGCTAGCGAGGTCGGACGCTGAACGTCGAAACCGGATTTCTCGACCGACAACTGGTGGTGGAAGGGGTCGAATCGCGATTTTCCGTCTTTATTCCTCATACCTACGATCCGACAAAACCGACCCCTACGATCCTGTTTCTCCACGGAAGGGGCGAGAGCGGCACCGACGGATTGCTTCAGGTCAGCGTCGGCCTTCCACTCGCGATCATGAAAGCGCGCCAGCGATGGCCTTATATCGTCGTGATTCCCCAGAAACGTACTCAGCAGGCGGACTGGTGGAGCGAACGTTCAAAGCTGAATCTGATTTTAGAGCAGGTTGAACGAGAGTTCAAGACCGATCCCCATCGTCGCTATCTGACCGGGTTGTCACAAGGGGGACACGGCACATTTAGGCTCGCCAAGCACCTAGCGTGGCAGTTCGCAGCGATCGCTCCTGTCTGCGGCTGGATTGACCCTGAAACGGCCGCTAAAGAACTCAAAGACACTCCCCTATGGGCGTTTCATGGCGACCAAGATACGGTCGTCAAACCGGAAGGCACGACCAAAGCCATCGACGCGATCCTCGCCGTCGGGGGTAACCCTTCCGTGACGATCTATCCAGGGGTGGCTCATAATTCATGGGACCGGGCGTACCAGGAGAGCCCTCTCGCCGAATGGTTCCTCAAACATACGCTAGAGTAAAGGCATGATCGTTCGACTTCGCGGAGAATTATTGGAGGTGGGGGCGAGCCGAGTGGTGGTGGACTGCCACGGCGTCGGTTACGAGGTCCTCATAGCCGAATCGAGCATCAGTTTCCTGCCCCTCGTCGGCGAGCGCGCTGACTTATACACCCGCCAGATCATCCGCGAGGACACCCAATTTTTGGTTGGATTCTTAAGTAATTCGGATCGGCGGCTTTTCGACTTGCTCACCGAAGTGAAAGGGTGCGGAGCCAAAATTTCCCTCCAAGTCATCTCCGACTTGGGGACCGAAACCACTCTTCAAGCCATCGCCACCGAGGACCCGCGCACCTTGGCGAAAGCCACTGGCGTCGGTCCGCGGCTAGCCGAGCGCATCATCGTCGAACTCAAGGAGAAGGTGCGCCAGGAGACGTTCAATCGCAAACTCACGAGCGCGGTGGTGGTCGGTCGCCCCGCGCCACCCGACGACGAGATTGTAGAAGCCCTTCTCGCCCTTGGTTACAAACGATCTGAAGCCGAATCGGCCCTTTCCACCGTCTCTGATCTTGGAGCAAGTGTAGAGGAACGTCTACGTCTCGCCCTAAAGACCCTCGCCCGCTAAGCTCATGATTCGCGACAACGCCGATGTGGATGCCCTGCAACACCCCGAAGACTCCGGGGCAGAACTGTCGTTGCGTCCCCGAAGGCTAGGCGAATTCATCGGCCAAACCAAAATTAAGGAAAACCTCAGCGTTTTCCTGAAAGCCGCCCAACAGCGTGGCGAGCCGCTGGATCACCTGCTCCTTTACGGCCCTCCCGGCCTAGGCAAAACCACGCTCGCCCACATCGTCGGCACTGAGATGGGTGCCCCTGTGCACGTGACCAGTGGTCCCGCCATCGAAAGGCCCGGCGACCTCGTGGGCGTCTTAACCAACCTCGAACCGGGCGCAGTGCTGTTCATTGACGAGATCCACCGCCTTGCCCGCCCAGTCGAGGAAATCCTTTATCCCGCCATGGAGGATTCTAAGGTCGACATCATGATTGGAAAAGGGCCTGCCGCCCGCTCCATCCGGTTGGAGCTCCCCCACTTCACGGTCATCGGCGCTACCACGCGGCAGGGCTTGCTCACGGGCCCGCTGCGCGACCGATTCGGGATTGTGATGCACTTTTCGTTTTACGACACCGAAGCCCTCTTCGAAATCATCCGCCGGAGCGCGACGATCTTGGGCTACGCCACCGCGCGCGATGGGGCCGAAGAGATTGCTCGTCGCTCGCGCGGCACCCCTCGAATCGCCAACCGACTCCTTCGCCGCGTCCGAGATTTCGCCCAAGTGGACGGTCTCGAGCAGATCGAGAAGGCAATCGCCGATAAAGCGCTGAAAATGCTCGAAATTGACCACCTCGGGCTGGACAAAATTGACCGAACGCTCTTGCTCGCGATGATCGAAAAGTATGCCGGCGGTCCGGTGGGCCTCGAAACGCTTGCCGCTTCAACCGGCGAGGACTCAGGCACGATCGAGGACGTCTACGAGCCGTATCTGCTCCAGACTGGCCTGCTCCAGCGCACGCCGCGAGGACGCATGGCCACCGCCGCGGCTTATCACCATCTCGGTTTAGTGCCTCCGCAAAGGCTAACGAAGTTACAAGAAGAGCTACTTTGAGCCTGATTTATGGAATGAAGTGCTCAAGAGCATGGAATCCAAACCATCAAAAGCCAGCATCCTCGGTGCCCTGAGTCAAGCGCTCGACCTCGTCGAAGGTCAGCCTGAAGGCCACGCCCTCCGTTCCGCCCGCATCGCCCTCCGCATTGCGACCGAACTCGGCTTCGACGACAACGCGAAAGAAGACCTCTACTTCGCGGCGGTTCTTAAGGACTCCGGCTGCTCAAACAACTCTGTTCGCGTTCACCAAATTTTTGGCGGAGATGAGCACCTCGCCAAGCAAGGCGTGAAACTGATTGACTGGACTTCCCCCGTTGAATCAGTGAAGTTCTCATTCCAAAATACCGAGCGTGGTCAATCCATCGGCACCAAGCTCCGGCGCATGGCTATGAACCTTGGCACACCGAAGCAGGTGATGAACCAGGTTACGGAAGCCCGTTGCACACGAGGAGCGGAAATTGCCCGCATGTTGAGCTGCCGACCCGAAGTCGCAGATGGGATTAAGCACCTCGACGAACATTGGAACGGTAATGGCGCTCCGTACGGCAAGCGGGGGAACGAAATCCCTCTCATTGCGCGCATCATTTGCCTCTGCCAATCATTCGAGGTGTTCATGATGAGCTTCGGGCTGGATGCCGCCTACAACATGATCCGAGATCGGTCCGGGCGCTGGTTCGACCCCGATGTGGTCCAGGCTTGCTTCGCCTTTCAACACGAGATTGAGTTCTGGAACGACATCGGCCGAGAGGACTTCGTCCGCGCGGAGCTTCCGTGGCTGGCGGTTTCAGCGATCGAAACCGATGTTGATGGCATCTGCGAGGCATTCGCAATGATCATTGACGCCAAGTCCTCGTTCACCTCCGAGCATTCCACCCGAGTCACTCAGTACGCTTTGGTGCTTGGCAAATATTTCGGCTTTTCCGAAGCTCGTCTCCGAACTCTTAAAAGGGCCGGTCTGATGCACGATATCGGCAAGCTAGGGGTCTCCACTGGAATCCTAGAAAAGCCCGGCAAGCTGGATCAGGACGAATTCGACGTCATCAAATCGCATCCGAAACTTAGCGACCTGATTTTGCGCCGCATTCCCACCTTCGATGCCATCGCCGACATTGCCTCGGCCCACCACGAGCGGCTGGATGGCAAGGGATACTGGCGCGGGATCGACGAGGATCAGCTTTCGCTAGACGTTCGCATCATGACCGTCAGCGATGTTTTCGACGCGCTCACCGCGACCCGACCATACCGCGAAGGACTCCCGCTGGAGATGGTCTTCTCAATCATGAACAAAGACGCCGGGACCGCATTCGATCCCGGCTGTCTGGATGCACTTCAGGAGTGCTTTGGAGCAGGAGTTCCGCTCCGTCAAGCCGCGTGACGACGTAGCTGCGCGGCCATGCCACTCGCCAGTCTCTGAATGTCCTTGGCTCCCGGCGCTTCGGGGGCCAAAAGTAGGAACGGGAAGCGCTTTCGCACCGACTCCATCGCACGCATGTCAGCGTGGACCGATCCCAGGAAGTGGGGGCTTCGCCCCAAAAATCCTTCGCAAATGCCCTTCAGCGTTTGGTAAACCGCCAGCCCTTCGCCCTGGTTTTGAACCAAGTTGCACAGCACGCTGACTTGCGCGGCAGGGTCTTTCTTCCACAGAATCTTCGCCGTCGCGTAAGCGTCCGTCACGCTCGTCGGGTCGGGAGTGGTCACCAAAACGATCTCTTCGGCGAGCCGCAAGAAGGTCATCACGCGCTGGTCGAGGCCAGCGCCGGTATCAAAAATCAGAACATCCGTGCTGCTGCGGAGCGTCTCCAGCTGCGAAAGGAACATTGCCATTCGCTTCGGGCCCGCGTTCATCAGACCCTGGACTGCCGAACCACCGGTCACCACGCGGATGCCCGCCGGGCCTGGAGTCAAAACTTCAAGCAAAGTCGCCTCGCCCCCCACCACATGCTGCAGGTTCATCACCGGTTGCAAGTCGAGCGCGATGTCGATGTTGGCGAGTTGAAGGTCGGCGTCAAACAGAACGACCCGCTTGCCGGCCTGGGCGAAGCCAATCGCGAGATTGATGGAGATCAGCGTTTTGCCAACGCCTCCTTTGCCCCCGGTCACTGCGATGGTCTTCAAGCGACTTGGCCTCCATCTTGGAGAGCGCGAAGTAAAGCGCTGCGGTCGGTTTGCATATCAATCGGGAGTTTCTTGCCAGAAGGCGTCGATTCGTTCATCTTCGGAAGCTTGTAGGTGCGCTGAATTGCTGCGCGCAAGGCGGACGTCGGGGCGAGGTGAAGCCTTAAGGGGACCCCGGCCCGGTCGCGGACCTCGTCCGTACTTTGGATGTCCACCGGGTCAGATACGATGCAGTCCAGCACCCCATCTTTGAGCTGGAACGGCAGTACCAGGCGGTTCAAAGCAAACGAGCCGCTGATCAAATTGTAGGCACTCGCCTTGGGATGGATCTTCGAAAAGTCCACCACCGCGAGGTCAAACTGCTCGGCCAAACATTCCGTAACGTCGTCCTCCGTGCAGAAGCCGTTAAGCACCAGAACTTCACCGAAGCGGCGGTCCTGTTGGGATTTCATTTTCAGAGCGCGGTTCAGTTGCTCCTCGGTAAGCACGCCGTGCTCCACCATCCATTCTCCGACGCGGCGATACGATTGCATCCTAATGAAATCATCGGCTGTTCTCCCGAACAAAACAAGACCTCCGGCTTGAAAAAGCCGGAGGTCTTATAGGCAGCGGGAGGATCAGGGGTTAACTGTGATCGTCTTCTGCCGTGCCACGCCGAAGCGGGTCGCCGTGATTGTCACCGGAGTGCTAACCGACGGGCGAAGGGTTCGGACCAGGACCGTGACGGTTCGGCTACCCGCGGGTACCACAACCATTCCGGGCACCGTAGCCACCGCCGAGTTGGAACTGGCGAGTTGAATGCTCGCTCCGCCGCTGGGGGCTGGTCCGTCCATGGTGATCGTCGCGAGGACGCTCGTGCCACCAGGGGCTGTCGAGGCCGAGGTGAGGGTCATGATCCCCGCTCGGCTCACTCGGAGTACCGAACTCGCCGTTACCGTGCCGCGCCGGGCGTTGATCGTCACGTTGGTGGGATCAAAAACCGGCCAGGAGCGGATATCGAACGTGCCTTGGGTCTGACCAGCCGGAATCTGAATCCAGTTGCGGATGGACCGCGCCTTGCTCGGATTCGAACTGGTGAGGTAAACCGTGGCACCGCCAATCGGCGCGGGCGAATTCAACAAGACCGTGCCGGTCAAGTCGTTACCTCCAACAATCTCGTTCACCGAGAGCGTCAGGTTATTACCTAATGTAATGGGAGTGACTGTCAGTTCGCCATTCACTGATCCCACATCGCCACCCGCGAAGATTCGAACCGTCTGAGTGGTTTGAACCGATCGGGTGTTGATCAGGAAGCTCGTGCTTGACTGATTGGCCGGAATGGTGATGGACGACGGAATTTGTACCGCGCCGGGGTTATTCGAGGAGAGTTGGAGAACTGTCGGCTCATCGCTGGTCTCAGAGAGAACAACCGTACCGAACGTGCTCTGCAATCCACCAATGACCGTGCTCGGATTGATCGTCAAGCTCTCAAGTCCGCCCGCGATGGGCGCTGAGACGACCACTGAATAATCCTGACCTCCAGAGGGTCGCAGAGCAGTCCCCTTGTGTGAGACGCGGATCGTGTAATTGCCGGCCGTAGGGTTGGCAATGACGATCTGCTCGACGTTATCCACGGTGTTGTCACCGCGCGTCGCCGCATTGGTCGGATTGGCCGGATCGAGCTTGTACGGGAGATAAACCTGGCCCGTAGTCTGGTTGATCACTCGAAGGTCGAGGTCGTTCACCAGCATCGAAGCGCGAGAGTTCAGCGCTTTAGTTGCAACCGTAGCCGGTGGGTCGAACCAAGCAAGGGTAACTCGGAACTCAGGTCCGGAACCGACTTGAACCGTCGTGTTTCGAATTTGGCCTGAGTTGAGCCGCTGCTCTTGGATCGCCAGAGGATCGAATGCCGCCTGTTGAATCAGCAGTGAACCGCGAAGCGAGTTCATGAGTCCCCAACCGAAGACGTAGTCAGGTCCAGGATTCGGCCCGGCCTCGTCGGCAGTGTGAAGAGCGATGGCTTTCAGCGTGGCGCCACGTGGTGTTCGCTGGAGCAGGGTGTTGTATGCCTGCAAGAACAGTGAGATGCCGCCAGCAACCGACGGAGCGGCGAACGATGTGCCGTCTACGCTATCGTAGCCGCCACCCGTGGCCGCAGAAAACATCGAAACGCCGGGTGCCGTGAGGTCGGGCTTGATTCGACCATCATCGGTCGGTCCCCAGTTCGCAAAGCTCGACATCACCACGCTGTTGGGGTTGCTGTAGCCGCCAGGAATCTTATTGATTGCACTGACGACAATCGGATTCTTAGCCGTAAAGTCCGAGGTTAAGCTGTCGTAGCCATTGGGGCCACCATTGCGATTTCTGACCTGAGTCGTGTTGGATGCCCAGGTACCATTCTCGAGTACCCAGTGGTCGACCGGCTGGGTGGCAGGGCCCTCTAGGCGTTCGTTGCCAGACGGTAAGACCAGAATGTGGTTGGGCATGTTGAACTGGGTGTCATCCCATTCGCGTGCTACCGGACCATAGAAACCCAGGTTCCAGTCTTCGACCTGACTTAAAGTCGGATCGCCGTACCAAACCCATTTGCCGTCGCCACGTGCGCCGAAGACCCAGCCCTGACTCAAACCGTAAGAGTGGTTCGAGATGCGCATGCCGGTGGAAGAGGCACTGAGCAACTCCGGATAGTTGTTCCCCCAGTCGTAGCTCTTGATGGCGGAAGCGTAGGCGGGACCCTTCGCCGCGCCATTGGTTCCGGCGGCCGCGACCGTGCTTGCCACCCAAGTCGCGTGCTGACCCATACCCGCGTTATCGCCGTAGCTGAGTCGACTTCCAAATTCAGCGTGACCGTAGACCGCTCCGTCGTCCCAAACGCCGACGATGGTGCCAGCGCCGGTCAAGTTCAGCCCGGACGCTGCGCCCGGCCATACCAAGTGGGCGGCAATTGTTCGGGCCCCGTCTCGGTCTTTAGTCGTGATGTAAAGCGGGCGACCATTATCGACTGCGATCAGCTTCGCGATCCGGCCATTGGGAAAAGAAAGAGTGACCGGCCAATTATTGGCCGCCGCCCAAAACTGTGCCATCTGCTGTCGACTGTTCAGGCGATTCGCGGCAGCTTGGACCTGCTGGTAGGTTTGAGCCTCGACCATCGCACTGGTCCCGGCTAAAACGAGCAGGGAGGCGAGGGAAGCCCGGAGGTGTAGACCGGTAAATTTGCGGAGATTCATTGCTGTGCTCACTAAATGGACGCGGAGGGGATATCCAAACGGTTCCCCGGTATTTATCGGTATATATTACGCCAACTTTTAGCCCTGAGCAAACAATTTTTCACCCCGATCTCCGACCTTAACCTCAACTAAACGCAGGTTCAAACCCCCAACGAGTAAACTCAAATCTGCATGAAAGTACTGGTGGCAGATAAGTTTGAAAGCGTCGGATTGGATGGGCTCAAGGCATTGGGTGCAGAAGTCCTGTATGAACCCGATCTGAAGGATGCCGCCCTCCAGGAGCGCATCCAGTCCAGCGAAGCGAACATCCTGGTCGTTCGCAGCACCAAAGTCACCGCCGAAATGCTCGAGAAATCCAGCCTCGGAGTCATCATTCGCGCCGGTGCGGGTTACAACACCATTGATGTCGTCGCCGCCAGCAATAAGGGCATCTATGTCTGCAACTGCCCCGGCAAAAACAGTCACGCCGTCGCCGAGCTCGCGTTTGGCCTCATCGTCGCCTGCGACCGAAAAATTCCCGACAACGTGATCCAGCTCCGCGAGGGAACCTGGAACAAGAAGGAATTCAGCAAGGCACGCGGCCTCTACGGTCGCACCCTCGGCCTCGTCGGCATGGGCCAAATCGGCCAGAACATGGTCCCGATCGCGAAGGCGTTCGGAATGAAAGTCATCGCCTTCAGCCGTTGGATGACCGCCGACGTCTCCGCCGCCCTCGGAATCGGACGGGCCGAGTCGCTCGCCGAGATCGCCAGCCAATGCGATGTCATCTCTGTCCACGTCGCCCTCACCCCCGAAACCAAGGGGATGATCAACAAGGAGTTCTTCGACCGCCTCGCCCCCGGCTCAATTTTCATCAACACCAGCCGAGCCGAAGTGGTGAACCAAGCGGACTTGGAAGCGGCCGTGAACAGCGGTCACATCCGCGCGGGCCTCGACGTCTTCGAAGGCGAACCAGGTGGAGCCGATGGCCCGTACGAGGGGACGATGAAGGAGTCGTCGATCTACTGCACCCACCACATCGGCGCCAGCACCGACGAGGCGCAAAATGCAGTCGCCTACGAGGTCGTCAAGATCGTGAAGGAATACATGGGCACCGGTCATGCGCCAAATGTGGTCAACGTTCCCACCGGCGACGCCAGTTCGCATCTCATGATTATTCGGCACGCGGATAGAGTGGGCGTCCTCGCCTCCATCCTTGGCACGCTCAAGGATGACGGAGTCAATGTTCAGGAGATGGAGAACATCATTCTCGGCCCGAGCCACGCCGCCATCGCGCAGGTTGCGGTCGCGAAGGAGCCAAGTCCCAGCGCGGTTCGCGCCATGCGGGCCAACCCGCACGTGTTCGACGTTCAGGTTATCGCGATCTCGCGATAGTCCTAGTGACGTTCCGGGAGTCGGAAGGGATGGCGTCAATAAAAATGGATGAGCGCCATTCCTTCCTCTGTCCTAGCCGCCGAAGAAATCGGCTTACGCTACGTCTCAGATTCTGCCCCCGGAATCATGAGGCAACGCAAGGGTCGAGGCTTTGCATATTTGCACCCTAAAACCGGTTTAATCAAGGACGAGAAGGTGTTGACCCGAATTCGGCAACTCGCGATCCCTCCTGCCTACCAACGGGTGTGGATTTGCCCAGACCCGAAGGGTCACCTCCAAGCCACCGGCTGCGACGCCAAAGGACGCAAGCAGTATCGCTACCACCCCGACTTTCGTCTACACCTGGAAGGGTACAAATTTGATCGCATGCTCGACTTCGGTCGGTGCCTACCCAGCGCCCGGAAAGCCATAGCAACCGACCTAGATATCCCTCATCTGCCTCGTAAGAAGGTCTTAGCCATCATCGTCAACTTGCTCGAAAAGAGCTTGATCCGCATCGGCAATGCGCAATACGCCGAGACCAATAAGTCGTTCGGGCTCACCACGCTCAAGAATAGACACGTCCAGGTCGAAGGTTCGAGCCTTAAGTTCAAGTTCGTTGGCAAGAGCAGCAAGGCTCATGAGATTGAAGTCAGTGATCGACGACTGGCGAGAGTTGTAAAGCGCCTCCAAGAATTGCCCGGTCAATCTCTGTTTCAGTATTTGGACGAGTCCAGCAACATCGTAAGCGTTACGTCCCAAGACGTAAACCAGTATCTACGCGATGTCACAGGGGGCGACTTCACTGCGAAAGATTTCCGCACGTGGTGGGGTTCAGTTCTGGCCATGGAGGCGTATAGCCTTTGGCCCAAACCCGAAACAAAGGCCGAGGGCAAGCGGGCCACCAAGTTTGTTCTTGAAGTCGTTTCCAGCCGGCTCGGGAACACTCCGACGGTGTGCCGAAAGAGTTACATTCATCCTGCCGTTTTCGAAGCATATGAAACGGGCAACATTCGTCCATGCGACGACGCCAACGACGAATGTCACTCTCAGGCCGAAGCGGGGCTGCTCAAACTCCTTAGCCGTTGACTTCTTTCGCCTTGTCGATGTCCAACTTCGCAGGGATCGTGAACCAGAACGTGGAGCCTACGCCCACTTCCGATTCCGCCCAGATCTTGCCCAGGTGGACATCTTCGACGAGGTGCTTCACCAAGAAGAGTCCAAGGCCGGTGCCGTAGATCTTTCGGTTGTCGTCGTTGTCCACGCGGTGGAACCGCTCAAACACCTTGCCCAAGTCGTACTTCGGAATGCCAAGACCTTGGTCTTCGACGCCGATCAGCACGTTTTCGCCATCCATCTTGGCGTGAAGGGTGATGTCCCCGCCTCCCGGCGCGTACTTAATGGCGTTGTTCATCAGGTTAGTGAGAATTTGATCAAACTTGTCCTTGTCGCCCACGATAACCGGCGGCAAGTCACCAGCGAAGTTCGACTTCAACACGTGGTTGGACGTCGCGTGCTGCTGCACCTTGAGAACCTTGTCGAGCTGTTCGACCAACGGGAACTCGCTGTAGTCTGGAGTCAACGATTCGCCCGCTTCGATTCGGCTCGTATTCAACAAGTCGTCAATGAGCCGCCGTAGTCGGTCGCATTCGCCCACCACGATGGTCAAAAACTCCTTCTGATCGTCCTTGCTGTAGATGTCGTCATCGACGCCATCGAGCAACGTGCTGCTGAAGCCCTTGATCGCCGTCAGCGGCGTACGCAGCTCGTGCGAAGCCATCGCCACAAAGCCCGACTTCATCTTTTCGATGTTCTTCAGGTCCGTGACGTCGCTCATGATGAGCACCACGCCGAGGTCGCGACCATCTTCGTACTTCACCTGCGCGCCGTTGAGCTGGAAAATGCGCTCCGAACTGCCGTGCATTATGGCAAAGTCGGTGGTTCCGCCTTCGCCGCCCGAGTTGGCTCGCGTAAACATCTCCGCGATTTCTGGGGCCACCATGATCTCGCCGAACGCCTTGCCGATCGGCGAAACGGTGCAACCAAAGATCGCCCGCGCCGAATTGTTCATCTGGCTGATACGACCGTCGGCGTTGACCAAAACGAGGCCCGCGCTGATGGATTCGAGCGTTTGGAGCAGCTCTTCGCGCTCTTCGACCACTTCTCGGTAAAGCTGGAGGTTCGCAATAATCGAACCGACGTTCTTCGCCATGCGCTCCAACAGGCGGACGTCTTCATCGATGAAGTCCTCGCCGTGGCGCTTATTGAAGGCGTGCATCACGCCAATCGTGGTGCGCTCAATGATGCGATTCTCTTCGTCCCGCTTCTCGATCACGAGGGGGACGGTGATGCCGTTGTGCACTCCGAGTAGAGTCACGTGGTCTTGCACCGTGCGGTTATCCGCCACGGCGTCGTGGAAAAGCATGGGTTCGCTTTCGCGGAAAACTTGTCCGGAGATGCCTTCGGTAGCGCGGACCTTGAAGAACGGTAACCGCTCCTCTTCCACCCCAAATGCGGGTGGGATAGCCTTCAGCTCGCTCATGTCGCGGTCGTAGAACATGATCACGACCTTTTCGGCCTGCAAAATCATCGCGATGCGCTGAACGAGGCGGCGCAGTGTCGCGTCAGCCTCGTGCAAAGGGGCAACATCGGCCTGCGATTCAGCCGAAGAGTGGGCCTGAACCTGCGTCTCGCCGTCATTCTTGGCGGGCGTCTTTTCGAGCTCAAAGATCCGTGCCTTAAGCTGCTGGTTTTCCTCTTTCAGACGCTGTAACTCGTCATTCATGACTTGCATATCCACGATAAAACCGGTCTCCAATCTTGGGGAAGTCGCAAGAATACCCGCGACCCCTACCACTACGTAGATGAACCGACCTCCGGTGCCTTTGACGGCTTAAAAAACACCAGAGTTCACCCCGTCGTATAATGTGCTTGGTCGTGTCGCATCACCTCGAAGAACTGCCGCTGTTCCCTCTTCATGCCGTCCTCTTTCCTTACGAGCGGCTCCAATTGCACGTCTTCGAGCCTCGCTATTGCGAGATGATGAAGCGCTGCATCGAGTTCGATTCCCCCTTCGGCGTGGTGCTCATCCGCCAAGGCGAGGAGATTGACGACACACCCGACCCGTACCTGGTGGGCACCGCCTGCCACATCGAACAGGTGCACCATTATCCTGACGGCCGCATGCACGTCTCCGTCATGGGCGAGCGCCGCTTCCGCATCCGCAAGCTTGACGAAAGCAATCCCTACCTCGTCGGCCACACCGAACCGATCGTCGAGGCCGACTCCGAAGACACCCCGCGCCAGCACGCCCTCTCGTCCCGCCTCGAAGAGACCTTCCGCATCCTCATCACCGGCATGCTCGCCCGGCCCGATTTCAACATCGAAGTCCAGCTCCCCGACGACCCGATGATGCGCAGCTTCGTCGTCGCCCGCTTCCTGAATTTGGAGAACATCGTGAAGCAACGCCTCCTCGAGAGCACCGACACCGTCCAGCGCCTCGCCGAACTCATTCCGCTCATCGAGAAGCAGATCATCGAGTCCAAAGCCCAGCTCGTCCACCGCCTCACCAGCGAGCACATGGCCGAATGGATCACCCCGAATTAGGCAAGTTGCACTAAAATTGCGCTATCTAACGCCTATCTAACGGAAGTTGCTATACAATGGGTGGATGTTCAGCCCACGGACCCCGTTTATCTCTGCCCTTCTTGCTGTTGGGTTTGCCCAAGCACACGGCGCCGTGTTGCTAAGCAACTTCACCACGTCGAACAGCGACACCGCCTCCGCCAATACGGACATGAACTATTGGCGCACCGTCCGCTTTACGACTCCCAACTATGCCACTCAGCTCCAAACGGTGTCCACCCGCCTTGCCTTGAGTGACTTCGTAAACACGCCCACGGTGGAGTTCCGCACCGGCCAAACCTCAAGTAACGTTGGCACCGTCGTTCACACGATGATCCGGCCCACGTTCCTCGTTGGAGTTAGGACATACACCTTCACCACTGCCGGCTTCACTTTCCAGGCCAACACGACTTACTCGATGACCGTCCGAAACTCCTCCGCAGGCAATGTCGGCACTTGGTATCACGGCACTCCGATCGCGACCCCGTCCGGATTGGCCGCTTACATTAACACGCAAGTCACGTTCAACGGTAGCGCCCCCTTCACCACCAACGCCCTCATTCCGCGCTTCACGATCAATGTCGCCGACCCCGCCCAATCCGTTTCCGGCTCGCTCGTCCTCAACGACACAACGAGCCCATTCGCCGCAAACCGCTCAATGAGCTACGCGGTCAAGCAGGGCACCACCACTGTCCAAACGGGCTCTATCGTCTCTTCGACCAGCACAACCCCCATCAATCTTTCGCTGCCGACCAGCGCCACCGGCGCGGCCACGATTGAATTCAACGGCTCGTCGTTCCTGCGAAAGACCGTCGCCGTCAACCTCAGCGGCACCACCGCCGCCATCGGCACCGTCACAATGTCGAACGGCGACCCCGACCTCTCCGGTGAAGTCGACGCCGCCGACATCGATATGGTCATCGCTGACTTTGGCGCGACCACAAGCGGCAACACCGACGTCGATTGCAGCGGCGAAGTGGACGCCGCCGACATCGATATCGTGATTGCCAACTTTGGGTCGGTGGACGAATGACGGAGCGCGGAGTTGCACTCCGCCTTGTTGGTCCCCGGAGTTGTAGTCCGGCTCTAGCGCAAACCTAACGAATTCACCAGAGCAGTGGAAGCGACCGGAGCGCGGAGTTGTACTCCGCCTTGTTGGTCCCCGGAGTTGTACTCCGGCTCCAGCGCAAACCTAACGCCCTACCCGAGCAGAAGAAAACGGAAAATGCTTCGGATCAGCGCACAGCCCCGCCTTCACCGGATTCCATTCGATGTACTCTGTCGTCCGCCGCAAGTGTTCGTCGCTCCGAATCATTCGGTCGAAATAATCAGGCTGCCACAGTCGCCCCGTTGGGCCGATCTGCCGACTCGTATGCCGCTTCAGCGATTGCATCGTCTTACTTATGTCAGCTTTAAAGTCGGCGAGCAAGTGCACATGGTTCGGCATCACCACCCAAGCAATCAATTGGAGCTTCCCCTGCTCGTCCGCATACCGAAGAGCATCCTGAACAACCTGGGCATTGCCACTCTCGCGCAAGAGACACGACCCAGAACCCGCGTCCAGATACGTTTCGATACTCTTCCAGAGCGATGACCGCCGTTCCTTTTCCCCTAAGTGCTCAACCTCCGCCTTGATCCTCTCCAAAACATCCAGCGGCAGTGCGTCGGCCAGGCGAAACGTGATGAAGGTCGGCACCTTAAACGACTCAATGTGCGGCAAGTAGCCGCGCGAATGGAATCCCTTCGCTTCCATGAACTCAGTTTAATAGTTTTCCGCACGGGCCGGAGTGCAACTCCGGGGACCAACAAGGCGGAGTACAACTCCGCGCTCCAGTTCCAGCTAAAATAAGAAATGCCCACAACCGCCGAAATCCTAGGAACCCACGCCGAATCCCTGCTCAACCACACGTGCAAAATCGACAAGGCGAACCTCCACCTCCCCAGCGGCGATTGGGTCAGCCGAATCTTCTCCCAAACCGATCGCAACAACCAGGTCCTAAGATCCCTCGAGTCCCTCTACAGCCACGGCAGACTCGCCAACACCGGCTACCTCAGCATCCTCCCGGTGGACCAGGGCATCGAGCACGCCGCCGGCGCGAGCTTCGCCAAGAACCCCGCCTACTTCGACCCCGAGAACATCATCAAGCTCGCCATTGACGGCGGATGCAACGCGGTCGCCAGCACCTTCGGCGGGCTCGGAATGCTCAGCCGCAAGTACGCCCACAAGATCCCATTTATCGTCAAGGTCAACCACAACGAGCTCCTCACCTTCCCCAACCAGGCCGACCAGGTCATGTATGGCAGCGTGGAGCAGGCGTGGAACATGGGCGCGGCCGCTATCGGGGCCACCATCTACTTCGGCAGCGACAACGCCACCCGCCAGATTCAGGAAGTCAGCGAAGCCTTCGCCGAAGCCCACAGCCTCGGCATGGGCACCATCCTCTGGTGCTATCTCCGCAACGACGCGTTTAAGACCAAGGAAACCGACTACCACGTCTCCGCCGACCTCACCGGCCAGGCCAACCACCTCGGCGTCACCATCGAGGCCGACATCATCAAGCAAAAGCTGCCCGAAAACAACGGCGGCTACAAAGCCCTCAACACCGGCGGCTCCTCCTACGGCAAGCTCGACGAGCGCATCTACACCGAGTTGAGTTCCGACCACCCGATTGATTTGTGCCGCTACCAAGTGGCCAACTGCTACATGGGCCGCGCCGGGTTGATCAACTCCGGCGGAGCCTCCGGCGCCAACGATTTGCAGGATGGCGTCATGACCGCCGTCATCAACAAGCGAGCCGGCGGCATGGGCCTGATTTCTGGCCGCAAAGCCTTCCAAAAGCCGATGGCGGATGGGGTGAAGTTGCTGGAGGCGATTCAGGATGTGTATCTTGACAGCGGCGTGACGGTGGCTTAGCGGAAAGCCACCTACCACACTTTCTGCCGCAATGGACCACATGGGTGTCGTTTTCAAGTTCTACGGACGGACCGATCCAGATGCGCTCGACCGGGTTTTAAGTCTCTCGTCATACCGATTTAGCGCGCTTCGCTTGTTCAATGATGTCTATGAAGGGCTACCAAGCTTTCAAAGACTTGATCAACAGAGTAGAGGGATTTTTCCTTGCGAAGCTCCGTGGGGCGAATGGACGGGGGGTTCGCTACTCGTACCTGATCCAGCCCCAGGTGTAGAAGAAGTCGACTACTACTGCCGGCGATCCGGTGCGCACCTGAAGTGGCAGCTTGCATCGCACCCGTTGATTCTGTGCTTGACACGCAATGTGCTGAGTGCCGTGATGTGGGGACATTACGCCTCACACGGTGAGGGCTTCTGTGTTGGATACGACGAAAATTGCCCAATTCTCGGAACAGCCACGCCACCTTTCAATGGACTGGAGCCAGTCAGATACAGCATCTTTCGACCGCTTGCTGAATCCGGGGATGTTGAGGAGCGAATAAAAGAGTCTTTCCTGGTCAAGAGTGCGGAATGGGAATATGAGCACGAAGTGCGCGCATTTCGCCACTCATTGGGGAACGAGGCGCAACTGTCGGTGCGCCACGGACCGGAAGCCATCAAGCAAGTTATTTTTGGGCCAAGGATGCGGCGCGAAGAGGCACACGCGGCATACCTATCGTACGCACCGAGATTAAAAGGCGCCACATTCGCGGTCGCACTGCTCCGAAACGACCGATTCGACGTTGAAATTGTCCCGATCCACCATTCAAGCATCCTCCAAGCGTTGCCTACAAATGAGGACTTGTTGGCCGCTTCTCCAGTGCTTCTCACGCCCGAGGCATGGTCGAGTTTCTGCGAGAAGAGCCAACGCTACCGAAACCGGGTGCTTGAAGCGGCGGAAGAACTGCGGCGCGAACCCCGGAGAATGCAGGAAACACTCACACTCCTTCAAACCAAGAGGCAACAAATCGCTGAACTGACTCAACGATACTCTGCTCAAGCTCAAGTAGCTAAGTTCAATCTAGGCAAGCTTGAAAACGAGATGGGGGCACTTGCAACAGTGATTCAAGAAATAGAACGTGCACTCAATGAAGGGTAGCACGGGCGCGTGGCGGAAGTGCACGGCTCAAGGGCCTAATGCAACTAAGGGCGACATCGAGATAATCTGGGCAGCCACCGACGCAATTGTGCCAATCACAGTTTTTGTCTCGCGCCCGCAGACTGTGATCTCCGTTTGCGGCACGTTTCCTTCATGCAAGGGCCCTTCAGTTAGCTCGAAGTCACCTAGGCGGAAGTGACTACAGGTCCAAGTGAGCCCCTCACCGGCATCCTTCGTGCAGGTGCCATGCCAGATCGCCCCGCAAGACAAAGGGCTCAGAAGTTGAAGGACTTGTGATTCATAGGCAATTGCACACTTCAAGCGCTTTGGCTCTTCACTCCGACTCTGCCAAGATGCCAGACCCAATCCAATTTCTTTAGCATGGTTATTGAAGTGCTCGGGTTGGGTCTGTAACGTTTGGAGGCGATCTTCAAGGGTGAGCGCTCCAAGTTCCACCGCACGCTGATCCCATTGGTCAGCAGCCCCATTTTCTGCGAGATGCCTTAATCCAGACGCAATGATAGTCATAAGTTCTTTGTCGTTTTTAAAGATGTTTTCTTGCATCCGGAAAGAATACCTATAGAGGATTCCCGTGGTGAACTCACTCCGCAAAGAGGGGTGCCATGGATAGCGCGCGCGGGGTGACGGGTTGGAGACTACAGGGTGGGAAGCTAAGCGCCCAGAACGCGACGCTTTGACACGATGATTCGTGCCAAAACGATGATCGCGATCAAAGCGAACAAGTAGCTTGCACGGTGTGTCGTTGCGACGGTGTTTAGTCGGTGCTGAAAGTCAAGTGCTGACGTTTCGTGCCCGGCGATGCGAGCGTTGCCGATTATCCAGCTCACAGCCAGTGTAAGCATGCTCATGATGAATATGACCGCAAGCGCTTTACTCAGCATCAGAGCGATTTGCCGATAACCTAGTTTAGGTGCACGCCCCAATTCGTTACTAGCGATAAGCACCAACCCGCCGATCAAACCAACCCACCAAGTCGCGAGCACGCCCCATATCAGCGCCATGTTTGTTGGATTGGCGTACTGTGGTTCGATGATCTGAGGGTGGTGGACGGTGAAATACTCGAGGCAGACCCGAGCCGTCACGGTGTCGTGCGCGATGCCAAGAAGGCAAGCCAATAGGATGCAAATGTTCCAAAAGGATGCGATTTTTACGGCCCGCATAAAAGCATGGTACTTCACGCCCTTCTCGCGGGGCAGGTGGCAGGGATGAGAACCTTCACTCCGCACGAAGAGAGGTGCCATGGATAGCGCGCGCGGGGTGATGGGTTGGTGCAGGTTATCGCCGCGATATCCGAGTTTCTGGGCCCGCGGACCCGGTTGTATCTAGGCGCGCCATGATTTGGTTGGGCGTGTTGACCTCATCCCCGGCCCTTCTCCTCCGCCGCCCACATGCCGCTTACCAAAGGAGAAGGGAGGAATACGCCAAGCGTATACTGAGAACATGGCGAAGGTTGAGCCCCGCACTAAGTTTCGTCTAGAACTGGGCCTTCGCATCGCCGCCCTTTCTATGATTGCCTTCTTTTGGTTCCCCAGTGTCCAGGCCTCAGTGCCGCTGCAGATTTTCTTTGGCATCGCGGTCTTCGCGAACCTAGGCATGATTGTCGTTATGCTGTTTCGAGGGAAGTAACTTAGTCTTGACAGGTCGCCTGGTCGGTGGGGAACCGGTCACCACTTGACGTCTTTGGCAACCCATAACGTCAGCAATCCAAACGAGAAGAGGATGCCAGCAAGGGCCGGGCCGGTTTTGTGCGCTGCCGAACTAAGCCCGTAATCCGGCTCGTAATTGGTCTTGCCCGTGGGAATCTGATACCACTCGTAAACGGCGGGAGCGTGAAAGACACCCTTACCCATCAGGACGACCGTCAAACTGACGACGACGCAAGTGCAGCCAAGAATTTGAAGCTTAGTGCGTCGTTTCATTTGCAATGCACATGCTACCACCGGGCCAGATAGGTGGAGGCGCTCGGTAGCTTCGGCTATGCTTGGAGCATGAAACAGGTTGAGGAGGCGGTCCTGAACGGTCTACAAACACGCTTCCCGAATCTCGAGTTTTCCGAAAGGCGCGATGGCGCGACGCTGGTTATAGAAGTGCCAAGCGCCAACCCGAGAGTTGCCGACCCGTTGCGCATTGAGTGTGGTAAGTACCCCGCAGTCTATTGGCACAAGGGCTATTTCTGCGACTTCATTTGGGGCGAAGCTATGATCAGCCATTTTCTTGATTTTTTGAACGACTTTTTCGACGAGCGGGTGCTATGTGCGCTGGGTGGCCCGATTAGTCAGGGAGATCGCGACCCCCGCCCATCAGAGGAAGGCTTTTGGGTTCGCTCATGGCGTGGCACTTTTGATGAAGGTTAACTTTGATTGATATCGAAAACTCGTCATTCCCTCGAACGAGGGAACCCAGAACTCCTGCGCGACCTGCGCCAGATCACCCACAGCATTAATCCTATAAACGGGAGGAAGTAAATCGTGATTCCAACCAGTTCGAAGCCCGATGAGAATTCGACCTCCGGTGAGAAATAGTAATAGTGGTACCGCCGCGCAGGGGTAGGGGCCATGATTGCCCTTAAGAGAAGGAATATGGTGAGAACGTAACCAAGCGTAGTAACGGCATAGGCGATTAGGATTCTGCGCCAAGCCAGCCTCGGCCAGGGGCCAAGGCAGTTGGCAACCACCAGTACGGCGCCGATTGCACCACCCACCCCCATCACCGTCCAAAAATTATCTGGAATTTGCCAGCTCACCAAAGATGATCCACACGACTGCGTGATCAAGAGGACCAGCAGCTTGAGGGCCGCGTAAAGGCCCAAGCCACTTGCCAAAACAACCAGAATCGCCTTCCCCACCCCCTCACCTTACTTGAAACACTCCATGGCGTGGCAGTGTGCACAGGCGCGATATTCTCGGGTGGTAATGTGAACTGTGGAGTCACAAGGCAGCCCATACCCGCGACCCGCAATTCCTCCCTCGCCTAGTCGGTGGCAAGTGCTGGATCGCGTTGTCACCTTCGCGCTCCTCATCGCCGCGGTGGTGCCATCGATTTTGGTCTCAAGCGCCGGCCTCTTCGTTTTTCTGGCCCTTCCGCTTCCATTCTTTTGGTGGCTCGGACGGAGGTCAGGCATCGCCTTCGCCCTGCTCGCGTTTCCCTATTACATGCTCCTGTACATTGCGTGCGACTTCACCAACGACAAGAGCACCCCCTTCATCCACGCGTACCACGAATACTTCTGGGTGCCCGTCGCCTATGTAGTCGTCCGAACAGTTGAATTGTGGGTGCGCCATTCCAACCGCGAAGTCGAGGCATTGGATCGAGAAGAAGACTTAAACAACCCGAGGTAGCAGGTCGAGTTTCTATCTACAACTCGATCGAACCGAGTTCAGCTTGATCACTTACCAAAGTAGAGTTGCTCTGCGCCAAACGCACTGAGTTGGCCGAGAAGAACGCGGTTGCCGCCAAGGTTGCGGCGCCGAACAAATTCAACTGAGCCCATTCCGCAAACACTTTTGCTTCACGAAAGAGAGTTTCTTGATACATTACGCCAACTTGGTAGTAGCTTTGGGGGCCGGAGATTTGGGCGCTGTAGTTGGCCGTGGAGGGCCACTGCATTGTGAATGTCGAGACCGCGAAAGACGTGAGCAGTAAGCCAAGAATCATCGCAATTGAGCGACCCGCGACGCTCAGCCGGAGTCGC
The DNA here is from genome assembly GCA_031425375.1 of Chthonomonas sp. Lineage (GTDB taxonomy): Bacteria > Armatimonadota > Fimbriimonadia > Fimbriimonadales > Fimbriimonadaceae > JAFLBD01. The sequence goes on from JANPJF010000007.1 coordinate 353,691, forward strand.
GTCAGCGTAAACACGCTCGCCGCGCAAGTAATAGGTACGGCCACCCTCGCAATCTCAAAAGCAAACAGTGGGCTGCGCATGAAGACAATGAGGCAGAGCACCACGGCAGCCGTGAGCTGCACGATGGAAAACGCGGCCGCATAATCGTGCGCCGCCGTCTGCCCGTCGTCCCCAATGCGCGACCTCATCACTGCGCGACTTTCCATCTCTACATCATACAGTGCTTTGAAAGCACTGCGAGGTGCTAATCTGCAGCATGGGCGAGCGGTGGCGGCGGGGGTGGGAGCTTTTTGATCGATTCGTCGCGATCGTCGTCGTGTTGGTCGGGGTGTTCTTAGTTGCCGTCAGCGATTCGCCTTCGACCAGTGGCTGGATGTTTTTCTGCATGCCCGCGCTGTTCTTCTGGTGGACCAGAATTCCATGGCTAGTTGTGTTTCTTTGCCTTTCTCCATTTGCGTGGTTCTTCGTCGCATTCGCATGTGACAAGTCGGCGGCTCAGAAGAGCTTTGGCGAACAAATGGTGCACCATTGGCACGAATACTATTGGGTTTTGGTCGTATATGCCGTGATCAGGATCTTCGTGCATTGGCGCGACGATGTACTCTTCCGGCGCACCGCATTGGATCAACTTTAAGATTCAGTCCGCCCGCGAACCTCGTACCTGTTGTTGCCGTCTCAATTTGAGCGCCATGTTTATACATACAATTCGCACTATTATATTGATGAGCGGGCTCGGTTTCGTTGCTTTAGCGCACGGAATCGTCCTCGTCGACGACTTCACTCAGGGCCCATTTAGCGTCAGCCACACCGGCAACCCCATGGTTCCCGGCGATCGAGCGTTCGACTTTGAAACTGGGCTAAACACTTGGGGGAGTTCACGCGGAACTTTCTTTCACCACTCCACTCTCCCAGGCCAGACCTGGGGCGGTGACCCGAGCAGCTTCTCCTTAAGCGGTGGGCTGATGCAGCTGACGCCAGCGGCAAACATGCGGGCGGGAGTCGAGTTTTACTACGGCCCGACCACCATGACTCCGACTACCTATACCTACAACCACCTCCGCAACTTCAGCCACAGTTCCGTAAATTTGCTAAGAGTCTACGTGGACTCGGCTCCCGCCGGGTTATCCTTGGGATGGAAGTGGGGCGGACGGACGAACGTCGGTAGCACAGATACTCAGTACGCCTACCCATTCGCTACGATTGGCGCGATTACTACCCCGACAATCGTTAATTTCGCCCTCCCTGCGGTGAACGTAGGCTTTTATCAAGGCCTTGCGCAGGGTGCCGACTACGCAATCTTAGGACTCTCATCCACCGGCAATCTTCGAATCAGCCGATTGGAGCTAGTTCCTGAGCCAGCAACACTCTTGGCCGTTTCGACCGGGTTGGTTGCTTTGCTGCGCCGTCGCCGCCACGCACAAAACGCGTAGTGCCCTCTCACGAGTAAGCGGGCCGCCCTTCAAGGGGCGACTGGTGGCAGGGGTGAAAACCTTCACTCCGCAAGGAGGGGTGGCATGGATAGCGCGCGCGGGGTGAGCGCTTGGGGCGGGCTTTCGCCGCGATATCCGTGTTTCTTCGCCAGCGGACCAGCCTGTTGCTCGGCGCGTCATGCTCTGGTTGGGCGTTTTGACCTCATCCCCGACCCTTCTCCTCCGCCGCAAAGCCCACCGCGACCAATGAATCTCCGGGCGCAGGAGAAGGGAGGAACGAGGGCGGCGTTTCCGCGTGATTCCCATTACTTATGCTCTGGATCAACGTTGAGCTACTTTAAAGATTTGTTGATGGGCTCTGGGGCAACAAATTTCTGACCCAGGGAAACGTGTTCGTGCTCTGCGTCAACAAATTTCTGGGCCAGATGAACGACTATCTGATCCGCAGCAACAAATATAAGACCCAAAAGAACGTTGCCGCAATCCACGGAATTGTTTTTCCGGAGTATTGCAACAAATTTCTGCGGTTAAAACAGTCTCGTTTATGTTCAAAATGTCGCCTCACGCGAAAAAAACTAAAAACAACTCTCAAGAAATCCGGAGCATTCGCCGATGAAAATCTTGGCGCAGGTCGCTAGGAAAAATATACAGAAAAACACCATGGCACGATTTACACTTCCATCCAAAGACGGCGACTTCGTCACCGCCCTCAAGAATTTCAACACCGCGATGGAACTCCATGGCGCGGCTCTGGGCTACGACGCCACTGACGAGGCGGCCACTTTGGGCGCCTGGCAGACCTTCGACACCGACAACACGACCGCCGCCGCCGCCAAGGATGCGGCCAAGGGCGCGGTGGCCGCGAAGGCTGCCACCAAGCTCAGCAGCGGCGACGTGGTGAGAGCCTATGCGCAGCAGATCAAGAATAATCCGGCGGCGACCCCAGAAATCATGAGCGCCTTTGGCATCACGGTGGACCCCTCGGTGAGCGGCCCGGTGACCACGCCGACGCTGGTGACCGCTTCGGCCCGAATTGACGGCACTTGCCGCCTCACTTGGAACCGAAATGGAAACGTGGCAGGCACGACTTACGTGATCGAAACCAGCCCGAACGGCACCACCTGGAGCTTCTTTGCCACCGTCACGGCGACCCGATTTAACGACACGAACGCGACCGTGGGCAGCCCTCGCTGGTACAGAGTCCGCGCCTCCCGCGCCGGCCAAAACAGCGCCTGGTCGAACTCGGCAGTGATCTACGGGGGCTCGTCGTCGGTCACTCTGGAAATCGCAGCTTAAGTATTTCTTACCATTGGCATAACCCCTGCTTCGGCGGGGGTTTTTTCTTTGTGCCTGCTCGAGTATCCCTTTGCGGAGGACTTGCCTTGATCCGCAAGCATGAATCAAATTTCATGAACTTTTGTTCGGCTGTTCACGTATATGGTGATATGCGTCCCTTCACTCTCACCGCTATTGTTGCTGTCCCCCTCATTCTTGCTTCGGTATTTGTCCGCGCGGACCAGCCGGCCGCAACCGGCGTGACCCCCAGTGCCGCCCAGAAGATCATCATGGACGGCAACAAGCGATTTGTGGCGGGCGAGCCAACGCGCCCCAACCAATCCCCCGCCCACCGCGCCAAGGTGGCGCTGAAGCAGACTCCGCACACCGTCGTGGTCACCTGCTCTGACTCGCGGCTCTCGCCCGAACTGATTTTTGACCAGGGAATCGGCGATCTGTTCGTCGTTCGCACGGCCGGCAATACGCTGGACGCCGAAAACACGGGAAGCGTGGAGTACGCGACGGCGGTCCTTGGCTCACGTTTGGTCGTCGTGTTGGGTCATGACAAATGCGGTGCGGTGGACGCGGCGATGAAGGGCGGCAAGTTGCCCGGCAACCTCCCTGCAGTCGTCAAGCCCATCCAACAAACCGTCCGAAAGGGCGCAACGCTGGATCAGAGCATTATCGCCAACGTGAAGGCCGTGAAAGCGAAGCTTTCGAGCAGCAACAAACTGACCGCCGACATGGTGAAGTCGGGGCAAATCGTGGTGAAAGGCGCGGTCTACGACATGGCGTCCGGCACCGTCCGCATGCTGGACTGATCCCTTCTTTCCTAAAGTAAGTCGTCCCCCGCCTCGGCGGGGGATTTTTCTTTGTATCTCCCCTTAAATCCCCCTCGTGTCTCTTGGCTGAGTTGGATTGGTTTAGAGGAATCGAGAAACAAGGGAGACTTCCGAACTCCCCCTTATTCATTTTTTCCTTTGAAATAGACACCCTGGAAAATGCATGAGGGGGCCGGGGGGGAGAATCCGAAGGGACTTTGGCTAGACGCGTTGATTTTAATTTAGACGCATGCGCCCTTCTCCCCCTAACCCCCTCTTCCCTCCGGGCGAGGGGGAACTATCTCGGGCGGATGGCAGGGGTGAAAACCTTCACTCCGCAAGGAGGGGTGCCATGGATAGCGCGCGGGGTGTAAGGGTACGCACAGGGCCCGTCGATCCCCCAAAATGGTCGCGTCCAAAAATCGCTTGCCAATCTCCCACCCGGTCCCGGTATCGTCCAATCATGCCCCCTACCTTTGCCGCTCTCTACGACGCCCTCGAAAAGCGCTCGCCGGAATTTGATGGCCTCTTCTTCACCGCCGTCAAAACCACGAAGATCTTCTGCCGCCCAATCTGCCCCGCAAAGACCCCTTTCGCGAAGAACGTCGAGTTCTTTCCTTCGGCCCAAGCCGCCCTCCACGCCGGATACCGCGCTTGCAAGCGCTGTCATCCACTGGACATGGGACAGGAGAAGCCCGAATGGGTTGAACGGCTCCTGAATCAAATCGAGGATAACCCTGGGCGTCGAATGACCGACACCGACTTGCGCAACCAAAACCTCGACCCGGTCCAAGTCCGTCGTGTCTTTCTGAAGGCGTACAAAATGAGTTTCCACGCCTACCAGCGCGCGAGGCGCATGGGCCTCGCCCTCAGCGGGCTCAGAGAGGGCAAAGACGCAGTGGAAGCAGCAATGGCGGCCGACTACGATTCGGAGAGTGGATTCCGCGCCGCTTTCGAGCGCATCCTTGGAGTACCGCCCCACAAGGCCCAACAAACCCAGCCCGCCTGGGCCAAATGGATCGAAACGCCCCTCGGATCAATGCTCGCAATCGTGGTTGAAGAGGGTCTTGCGCTACTCGAATTTGTTGACCGCCGAATGCTCGAAACTCAGTTGAAAATATTCCAAAAAAGATTCAACCGCACCATCCTCCCTGGCTCGCACCCGTTTCTCGCGCTAACCGAAAGGGAAATGAACGAATATTTTTCGAATAATCGGAAAGAATTCACGGTGCCCTTGGTGATGCGCGGAACTGAGTTTCAGGAGCAGGTGTGGAACGCCCTTCTTGCCATCCCCTACGGCGAATCGCGTAGCTACGCTCAGCAGGCAGCCGCGATTCAAAGTCCCAAGGCCGTCCGCGCCGTGGGACGCGCGAATGGCGACAACCGCATCGCCATCATCATCCCGTGCCATCGAGTGGTCAACTCCGATGGTGGTCTCTGCGGCTACGGCGGAGGACTCTGGCGGAAGCAGAGATTGCTGGAGATAGAGGGTGCTCAACCTTCCTTTATCGACGCCAGTCGCTCGGTCCAATAGTTGTGGACGGGTGGCCGGGGTGAAAACCTCTACTCCGCAAGTAGGAGTGCCGTAGATAGCGCGAGCGATGCTCCCGCGTGCCGCGGGCTTTCGCCAAATGGCTCACGGTTTCAACGGTTGGTCCCCGAGGATGCGCCGGATGTCTCGGTGGAGGGCCAGCAGTTCAGCCCGTTCCGCCTTCGCGAGTTCGAGCTCTTCCATGACGGTGTCATGCATCTCTTTGGCCTGAGCGACGGAAGACTCACTGAGCACCCTCTGTCCCACCATGATGATAGAGAGTAAGACGAGCTGGAGCAACGTCTGGGACAACCAATCGACAGCTTCGAGACGATTCCGCCAGTCCACGGCCGTCCCGCCCCACAGGGCCAAGGTCGCAAAAAGGTACGCGCACCCCATGGTCGCCACGCCATTGGTGACGCGAGCGGCGAGCCAATCGTTAAACTGGTCCATAGCTGCGCGCAGAGACTTCGGTTCATTCGCCATGGAGCCATGTTAACCCTCCCGAGCAGGTAGGTGTTGAACCGAACCCCGAGGAACGCAACGCGTGGCCGGCGTGAACCCGATCACTAGGCAAGGAGGTGTGGCTCATATAGCGCGTGACCAGTTCCCTCACGTCCCCAGCCATTCGCCGCGGCATCCGTGTTTCTCTGCTAGCCTCCGAGTCCCCTCTCTTGCGGCCAGCACATCTGGAATTGCCGGCGTTTTAGACCGCAGGGGAGAGGTGAGGTCTCCGCTACTTCGGCGGGGATTTTTCTTTGAGTCACCTCAGGGGGACTCGCTGTACAATCTGTCTATGATCACCGCACTGGCCTCGTTCGAACAGATTGAGGAGCTCAAGGCTTGGTTCGTGGACCTCGCGCAGTCGCTCGGGGCTCAAGCCCACGCGCCGTTGGGGCCGGATGAATGGTCGCTGGCTCAAGTGATGGATCACCTGGTGCTGGTCGAGCGGGGGTTGCTGGTCAGCCTGGCGCGAGCGAAGGAGCCGATGCCGCCCGCCACTCCTGAATCGGAGCAGAGGAAACGACTTTACGCGGAGGCGCTTGCGAGCGGCAAACGGTACGAAGTCCCAACCCCGACCGTCGAGCCCACGCTCAATCCCGATTTGGAGCAGTTGCTCCGCGATTGGGACAAGTTACGGTCGAAGATGCGGTCGCGCATCGAGTCCAACGGCCTGCCCGACGACGAGACGCTCATCTTCGACCACCCCATCGGCGGCGCGATGAATGCGCGTGAGTCGATCGCATTTCTCGCCGACCATTTGGTTTATCACCAAAGGCGAGTTCAGTCGTACCTTCCTTGACGGCGGACCGATTACTCGTCGGTTGCGCCGAAGTTCGCGATGACAATATCAATATCCGCGGCGTCCACTTCTTGCGAGCCGTCCACGTCGCCCAGAACATTTGCGCCGATGTTGCCGAAGGCCGCGATGACCGCGTCGATATCGGCGGCATCCACCTCGGCGGAGTCGTCCACATCGCCATTAAACAGCGTGCAAGTCGTGCCATTCACACCCGCCGACAGAGGCATGGTGAGTTTGCGGCGAAGGAACGGCGAGCCGTTAAATGCGACGTCATAGTTGCCCGGCGTAACGGCGGAGGGCAAGGAGATATTGAAGGCTCCGCCCGTGACCATCGCCGTGTGGACCGGAGTGGAGTTCCCCGCCGGAAACACCTGAATCTGGATCGGAACGGAGGCGGGAGCGCCGACGAAATCTTGGAGAGAGATCGTCCCACTCAACGTCATCGCAGGATCCTCAAATTGAAAGAGAGTCACTGGCGCATTGTGCTGGGTACCGGTGGTGCTGCTGTAGGTTCCGGCGCGTACCGCGGAGATGTTAACGTCGTACTCTGCATCTGACTGGCGTACCCCGGTAATCCACGAGTACGACCCGGTAAAACCTCGGCGACGGTGCTCCAAAACCAAGTGCCCACCGGAGTAAATATAGGGCGCAGTCGCGATGAAAGGAATGAAGTTGTTGCCCGTGGGCACGCTGTTCGCCGCAACGGTGATCGGGCCGCTTCGAACTTGCGTCCGCGTCCCAGTGTAATTATTGAGGAAGGTCAGCGACTTCGCGCCCGGATGGACGCCGGGGCCGAGGTAAAGATCGCAGGCCAAGTAGTTCGCCGTACTTGAGGGCCAAGTCGTGGTTTGCAGCGTGTGAATTTTGAACGCCACGCCGGTAATGGTTTTGCCGACCATAGCCGTGAGCTGACTCTCGTTCATCACGATGACGCGCGTCATCTCACCGTCGTGGTACGGGCCGTCCGCTTGGGTCGCCGTGGGATAGCTTTGATTGCTGTTGGGCACCACCAAAGTCCCCGCCTGAGCGCACGGCGCGAGAGCAAACGCGATGGAGAGACCGAAAAAATACTTGGAGCACATGCCCTAACTATAACCGACAGATGCCGAAACTGCAACCAAAATTGTCACCAATGTAGCCAGGCATTCCGCTAGCTAATGCCCGGCTAATGCTTCAGCCCAAGCGGCTAGTTATCCACGCCGCCGAAGTTCGCAATCACGATGTCAATGTCGGCCGCGTCCACTTCTTCCGAGCCGTCAACGTCAATGCTCAACGAGTATCCAGGGGCCCCAGCCACGAGCCCGAAGCCAGCGATCACGATGTCGATGTCCGCGGCATCGACCTCGCCTGAGTTGTCGCAGTCACCATTTGGCAAGAAGAAATCGACCGCAACGGGTCCACCACCGATCGGCAGGCCGATGTTGTGTTTTCGTTTGAGGAACGGGGAGCCGTCTGCCGACAAAGTGTATGTCCCGGCCGGAACCGTGTTGGGCACGATAAAGGTGTAGGCACCGGACGGGGTCAATGCCACGCTGGTTGATAGGTACGTGGTGGTTCCCGATAGGCTGGTCAGCGACGTTTGAATCTGATGGGCCGAGACATTGCCGATGTAATCGCCTAACGTGATGATTCCCGATGGGACAATTCGTTCGTTGTCGAGATAGGAGACATCCTGTGGCGGTGTGACCGCGTCATTGTAATCTGCCGCGACGTAGACGCCCGTGAGATTGGCCAAGACTAACTGAAGTTGGGCCTGTGAGATCGTTGGGGCGCCCACGAAATAGTTTTGGTTGAAGTTGCTAAACACGCGCCAGCCGGAAGATTCGAGAAGGCTAAATGAAAACGTCGTCCAGTTCCCAGAAGGCAAGCTCGCCTCGTTTATAATGCTCAGACCATTTCCAGCAAGTCCGACGCGCACCTTATATACGTTTGGCAAGCCGTTTGACGACGTGTGGCGCAAGTCGAACATGAACACCCCGCCATAGGGAGCGGGCGCTTGAAACGAGGTTGGCGCCTTGAAGTAGGCCCAACCATCATTGGAGTCTGCAAGCACGATGTGTCCGTTTGGGTTACCGAACGTGGGTGACCAAGTCACCGTGCTCGAGCTCTGGAAGCTCACCCATCCCTCTGTCCCGGTATTAAAGGTCGAAGCCTGAGCCGCGGAATGCGCCCAACACAAAGCAAGTCCGATTGCGAAGCAACTTTTCACCATATTGATTTCCACCCTAAATTATTTTTTCCGGCGCCTCAGGAGAGCCGCAATCCCCGCGCCAAGCGCCAGCATCGTGCCAGGCTCCGGCGCGATCACCACGCCCATCGCGATCGGGTTGTTGAGTTGACCATCGCCGAACGAGCCGTTGAAGTTGCCAAACTGATCCCATCGCTGAACAAATCCGAGCCCGCCGGAAGTGCCCGAGACATACATGATTCGGTTGTGCCCGATCGCGACGCCGGTGTTGTTCAGTCCGTTAATGACGCCCGAGGTGGCGAAAAAGCCCCCGCCCGGAGCGAGCGTCGCGTAGGAAAAGCTGGTCTGATTGGCGGCCAGCAGCAAGTCGCCACGGGTGGTGAGCTGCCCCCTGACCGCCTGGGGCCCGGGTCCGCCCAAACTGTAGATCGGCGACGCGTTAAATACGGAGAATGGGTTATTCCAACCGTAAATTACGCCATTGGTGTTCAGCGCCCAGAGCCGGCCATTGTCGTCCATGTCCATGCCGGAGTAGCCCGCGGTAACGCCCGCCGATCCATTGCCGACCCAGCCATTGTATGCGCCTGCCGCGGTCATTCGATCCACGTCCGCGCCAAAAACGCTCGTGATAAACCGACCGTCATTGGTCAAGCCGATGGCCAATGCGTTGGGTTGCTGAAAACTAACGACGCCCAAGAAGGCCCCCGTGTTGTAATCCAGCCGGGTTACGTAGTCGAAATTATCGCCAGTCACTTTGTTCTGCAGGACGTACACCGAATTGCTCGCCTGATCGAGCACCATAGAGATCGGATTTTGGATGTACCCGCCCCCGAAGTTGCCCAAGTAGACGCCCGTTTCGGAGTCGTAGCGATGAACCACCTTGTCGGTGGCATCAAGCACGCAGAGCAACTCAAACGACGCAAACGAGAAACCGGTGCAACCCAAAACCAATGCAACCCCAACAAAACGCTGCCAAGCCATGCGATTAGTATATGACAAGGCGCCAGCGATTGTACGCGGAAATAGGTTAAATCTCCGAACTGGTATGGTCTCTCCCGATGCGCATCCGACGATTGCTCCAAGTATTCAAAGCTCTCGTGGGCGTAAGAGGGCTAAACCAACAAACCCTTCGCCAACAAAACGACTCGGCAGGCATGGTCCGAACGCTTCAACAATTCGCGGGCGGCTATTTCATGCCGATTCAAATGGAGGAGGAGATCGTTGCGTTGATGGAAGAGGTTCGTGCCCTGCAGCCAAAAGTGGTGCTAGAAATCGGCACCCACTGGGGTGGGACGCTGCACTTTTGGACTCGAGTGGTGCCCGACGATGCGCAGATCATCAGCGTGGACCTCCCGGGCGGCAAGTTTGGCGGCGGATACTCTAGCTGGAAAACCAGGCTGTACCAGTCTTTCCGTTTGCCCGGTCAGAGCATGACTTTGCTTCGCGTTGACTCGCACGAGCTCGAGACCTTAGAGCGGGTGAAGACGATTCTGGGCGGGAAGCTGGTGGAGTTCCTTTTCATTGACGGCGACCACACTTACGAAGGGGTGAAGCAAGACTGGGAGATGTACTCACCGCTCGTGCGCCCCGGCGGCCTGATCGCATTTCACGACATTGCCAAGAGCTATAGCGACACGCAGGTCGAGCGGTTTTGGAAGGAGCTGAGGCTCGCCGAGATCACCCACGAGCACGTCTACCACCCCGATGGCCTTTACGGCATCGGGGTGGTCACCAAACGATAGCAGTACTTTCGTCCCGATACCTCTTAAAATGATGTAAGGTAAGGCATGGACGAGCGCGCAGCGGTAGCCCACCTATTACGCAGGTTTGGCCTTGGAGCAGGCAAAACGGAGCTGGATATTTACGCCCCGCTGGGTCGTGCTGGCGCGATCGAGCGGCTCATCAACTACGAGGCGGTGCCGGAGGTATTCCCCGTCACAGCTTGGGAATTCATGGAGTACGAGGACGCTACGTTCCAACTTGAGCCGACGCAAATCAGCGGCTGGTGGGCAATGCGCATGCTTTTCAGCCAGCGGCCGCTGGAGCAGAAACTTAGCCTTCTATGGCACGACCACTTTTCGGTCAGCGGAGAAAAGGTATTCGATGGCCCTCTGATGTTGGACTACTTAGAGACATTGCGCCAGCATGCGTCGGGCTCTTTCGCTGAATTGCTGCGCCGCATATCGAAGTCGCCCGCGCTTTTGTTTTACTTGGACACCCACCTCAGCACCAAGTTTAAGCCGAACGAGAACTTCGCCCGAGAATTTTTGGAGTTGTTCTCCCTCGGCATGGGCAACTACTCGGAGAAGGACATCCAGGAAGCCGCGCGGGCGTTCACCGGATGGTCTGTGCATTACTCAGGGATCGGGGTGGAGACTCCTTTTGACGAGCTCCGTCAAGCGGCGGCGAAGGAGCGGCGGTCAATCTTCGCGTTTTGCGATGTGCCTTCCCTGCACGACGCGGGCGAGAAGGTGATTCTCGGGCAGCGCGGCAAGTTCAGCGGCGACGACGTGGTCGGGCTAGCATTGGCCCATCAAGCCTGTCCCAAGTTCATTGCGAAGAAACTGGTGGACTGGTTCGTGGGCGAGGGTTCCACCTCGGCGCTGCTCGAAAAGGTGGCGGCCACTCTCCGTCAGAACGACTATCAACTGAAGCCAGCGCTTCGACTCATCGCCCAGTCTCCCGAATTTTGGTCTCCGCAGTGCGTCCGCAAGAACCACAAGAGCCCGGTGGACTTTTCGGTGGCGCTGTTCCGGCAATTCGGCGTGCGCGATGTTTTGTTGCAACTTCGCGGCGGTCCGGGACGACTGCGCAAGGAGCTCAAGGATATCAGTCTCGGACTCGGCTTCTTGATGTCGCAGCAGGGATTGCTGCTCCTCTATCCACCCAACGTCGGCGGCTGGGAATGGGGCAAGTCGTGGGTGACGTCCACCAACATGACCGCTCGATGGAACCATGCGGCGCTCGTGTTTCGAGGCGACGACCCCAACCGACCGATCTCGCAGTTCATTGCGGCGCGGATTAAGGCGGAGTTCAATGCGTCGAACGCAGAGGAAGTGGTGGAAGGATTTCTGCAGATCTTCGACGGCGACCCCGCCCCCGACCAGCAAGCTACTCTCGTGGAGATTGCTCGCAAACACGGTGGCGTCACTGCCCTCGCGGACAAAGACACCGCCAGCGCCCTCTTCGTCGATCTTGGAACGGCTCTATTTGCAATGCCGAGCTATCAGCTCTGCTAGCGATTGTGCAGCGACAACCCTCGGTAGCCTTGGGCTGGCTCTCGGGACAAGTAATGTGACTTCCATCCCTGGTCTCACGTCGTCTGGTCGGAGCGAGGCGCCTTCGGGAAGCCTGACCTTGACCTTTGCGGCGTCGAGCTGAGCCTCTGCCCAAGTCGGATAGGTCGTCACCTTGAAAGGCTTCCCTTCCACAAAGGCGGCGACCTGGGCGTACTGCATGGTCCGCGAAATCGGGTTGACCTGCGAGACGATGCCGTCTACGCGATTTTCGCCCGCCGCAGGACGGATAAAGGGCGCGGGGTCTGGGTATCTCGGCTGAGCTAACTTCGTAGCGGCCATCAGGGACGGATAAGCGTTGACAACCGCGCGGCTGGGTTCGTACCAAAGCTCAAAGTGAATGTGTGGGCCGGTGGACTCGGCGTTCCCACTGTCCCCTACCCACCCAAGAAACTGGCCTGCTACGACGCGGGTGCCATTCACGATGCCCGGAGCAAAGGCGTGCGAGTCTCCGCCTTGACCATCGTCCGTCCCCGGATTGTCGTTATTGACGTGGTAGTACTGTGCGGTCCAACCCGAGGGATGGTCCAGAGTGATCGTGTTTCCGGCATTTCCAAAGCCCCGCCCCACGCTCACCGTGCCATCGAAGCAGGCGACGATCGGGGTCATCTTGTCCGCCATGATGTCCTGCCCGATGTGCTTTCGCGTCCCGCCGCCTCGCGAGGCCATCCACCAGTCACTAAGCCGAGTCTTGCCCACTGCGGGGAAAATGAGAGGCACCTTGACGGTTTCATCCACCGCCTGTCGCCAGATGAATTTGAGCTCCTTCGGTAGCTTCGGGAACCTCGGATCGGACAGGAATTCGGTGTCGTCCCAGTTGGGTTTGAAAGCCCATCGGACGGGCAATGGAGCATTACCATTTATGCTCGAGCCGCTCAAGGACAACTCAATCTCCTGATCGAGCGGTAGGTCTTGCACTCGCAACGGGAGGTCGGAGCCGAGTTGGCGCGCCGTCTCTGGGACCACCAATTTCATGGCAATCGGCCTGGCCATGAACTGCTCTCGACCGTCCGACGTGCGAATCAACGACACCTGAATTGAGGCGAGATCCTCCAACGGGTCCCTGCTATCGACGTAACCGCGCACTTGAACCGTCCCAGTCGATGGTCTTGAAAGAGAACGGAAGGGATCGGCGGCCAGCACCGCATTGTCGACGACCAATCGCGGGGCAAGGACAACCTTGTCCGACTCTTCTGGAGCAGGGCTTAACGCAATGTCCTTTTCGATAACGTACGGGGTACGGCGGATATCCAGCTTAACGAGGCTTGTGCCGGACCATCCAACGATGTGATGTGAGCCTGACCAAGCCACGACCGGGGGAATAGCGGTTGGCAGCCGGATCGGCTCCGCGCTCGCGATATCCGCCAGCCACGCGTTTGCTGCTCCTCTGATAACGACCTTGCGCGAGTCAGGAGACCAAACTAAGTCGCCATTTATCGACTTGGCAATGTTCTTCAGTTTGCTCGCCCCAATCGCCCCGACAATCAAATTGAACTTGTCTCGCTGACCCAAAACCGGCTTCAGAAATGCGTAATGGCGCCCATTGGGTGCCCAAGCAATACGGTGCATGCCATGCCCCTCGAGGATTGTGCGCGGCTTGCCTTCGAGAGACAGAACTTGTAGCTTGCCCCCCGACGAGGCGGGTGAAAATCCGAGCAATCGCTGACCGTCCGAAGACCAAGAAAAGTGAATCACCCCTCCCTGAACTAAGCTCGGAGCTTCTGTCGGGAGCGATGCGTTGTAAACATACAATCCCTGCGCGCTCAGGAAGGCAACTCGATTTCCCGCCGGGGCCCAGGTTGCATCGCGGGCACCCGGGCCGAGCGAGAATGTGGATGCCCCAGCCCGCAGCGCAATAACCTTTTGCTCCCCACCCTGAACAAACAGCACCCGCTCTCCCGTTGAGTTCAACGCAAGCTTTTGGGCGTTCGCGATCTCGAATGACGGTCCTGCCTTCCCCAGCGAATCGTAGGTGCTCCACTTCCCCGGTCCCGCGGCGACGTACGCGGCTCGAAAGGGCGCCGCGATCGGGGTTTCCTCGATCGCGGCGAAGCTCACGAGTGCGATAGAGAGCGGCACTAGCATCTACCGATTATGCGCGCAAGGAGCAAATTTGTACAAACGAACCACGAAAAAGGGGATGCTTGCCCGCATCCCCAAGAGATTAACGATTAGGAAAAGCGCACGCCAGTGGAGAGTGCGTGAGCGCATTTTAGGCATGCGGCACACCGGATACGCAAGCCTCCAAATGTAAAACCGGCATTCTAGCGGGGCTGCGGAACCTGAGCCAAAATCTCGGCGAGTTTGTACGTGATGGTGCTGTTGCTAACGACTGCGTCGCACCCCGCCTCGCGGCCTCGATCGAGAAGCGGATTTTCTTTGTGCCCGGCATGACCGATAACGTAGATGCCCGCCTCGCGAAGGCTCGGAAGAAGCGATTCCACCGGCATGCTCGCCGAACTGAGATTGACGATGGCTACTTCGGCCGTGGGAACATCTCCCGAAAGCTCGCGCAGCAGCGTGGGTTCATGGCCCAAACCACGAAGCGACTGGAGCAAGCGGCTACTCCAAATAAGATTGTCCTCAAAAATCAGCACCTTCATGATCTTGAAGTTCTACGATATGTTGGCCCGATGTGGTTCAAGGAGGGGTACCTTAGTTCAGTGAGTATTCGAGCGCTTGAGTGGCGGGACGGCGCCCTTCACCTACTAGACCAGCGGGGCCTGCCCTTGCGAGAGGCGTGGTTGTCCTACACCGAATGGACTGGAGTCGCCGAAGCCATTCGAGACATGGTCGTGCGAGGCGCCCCTGCCATTGGAGTTGCGGCAGCCTACGCCATGGCCCTGGCTGCCCAGTCTGGGGACGATCTATTCTCCGCGGCCGCAGGATTGCGAGCCAGCCGCCCCACTGCGGTGAACCTGTTTTGGGCTATCGAGCGCATCGAAGCCCTACAAACCACTGACTTTCAGCGCATTCTCGCCGAGGCGGTCAGCATTGACGACGAGGACCTCCAGATGAACCTGAGCATCGGTAAGCACGGAGCGACCCTCGTGCCACCCGGTTCGAAAATCCTCACGATCTGCAACACGGGTTCCCTAGCCACCGCCGGTCACGGCACGGCGCTCGGCGTCATTCGGACCGCATTCGCGGCTACGAAAGACCACTTTGTTTGGTCCTGCGAGACGCGCCCCCGGCAACAGGGGCTGCGCCTCACTGCTTGGGAACTGATGCGAGATGAGATTCCGTTCAAGAGCATCCCAGATTCCGCCGCGGCCAGCCTCATGCGGCAAGGAAATGTGGACCTGGTCATCGCAGGAGCCGACCGCATCGCGTGCAATGGCGACTCGGCCAATAAGATCGGGACGTACATGATGGCGGTCTTAGCGAAGCACCACGGCATCCCGTTCTTCATCGCAGCTCCGACCAGCACCTTGGACCTTTCGATCGCCGATGGAAGCCATATTCCCATCGAAGAGCGTGCCGCCGAGGAGCTGACGGAAATAGATGGCGTGCGAATCGGGCCAATAGGGTGCCCAGTTTGGAACCCAGGCTTCGACGTAACCCCTGGAGAATTGATCTCAGCGATCATTACGGAGCAAGGAATTTTCTCTCCACCCTACGCGTTTTGACAAAAGACACCAAAAATACTAGGGTAACAATCCCGATTAGGGATTTTAAGAGATTTGTATGCAGATCCCAGAGTTGAATTTGTTTTGGTTGCTAGTTGGCGCATTCGTGGCCGCTGCCGCAACGTGGATTCTTGATCACTTTTTGATCAAGGGGCAGCAGGCCGACGGCGTCGACCAGATGCAACTCAACGCGCTCAACGAAAAGGCGCGGATGGTCGAGCCGCTGAACCAGCAACTGCAGTTCGCCCGTAGCCAGGTGCACGAACTGGAAGCCAAGTTAAACTCCATGCCGGACCGTTCAATATCTGATTTTGATCTGTCCCCATACACCGCGCGCATTGACGATCTGACCGCGCTGCTCGAACAAGAGCGAAGCGAGAAGATGGAAATCTCCACCATGCTTTCTTCCGCCGAGGCTGGAGCGGGGCAAGCCGAAGAACTCGGCGCGACGCTTCTTCAACTACGACAAGACCTCGCGGCAAAGGAAGCCGAGACGGGCGAACTCGTAGTCAATCTGTCCCAGCTCAAAAATGAAAACGAAGCCCTCCGGCACGGCGCAGCGGGCATCACCCCAGAATTGGAATCGTTACGGGATAAGCTCACGCAAACCGAAAACGAAGCCTTCGGTGCGAAGTCGGCACTAGCCGAGCTCAAGGCTCGGTTCGAGTCGATGCAAAGTGCAGAGCTCTCCGTGGAGCCCGAACTGATCGACCTTCGTCAGCGAGTTCTCGCCGCCGAGACCGAAGCGGAGGCCCTCAAGTCTCAATTGCTCACTTCCCAAAGCGTGCCTGACCTTCGCGAAGAGTTTGCCGAACTAAAGGAAAAGCTCCACCAAGTGGAATCGCAACGGGAGTCAAGTATTTCGTCCCTGGCCGAGTTACGAGATTCCGAGCAAACGGCGAATGCACAGCTCGCGCAGTTGCAGAAAGAACTCACCGAGACGATAACGAGCCTTCAATCCGCGAAGAACTCCGAGCGCGCTCTAGAAGAAGAGCTCACCCAGGCGCGACAGACTGCTTCGGAGGCGACTCTAGTCAGAGCGCAGATTGCCGCCATGACTTCGAATCTGGAGAAGCTGGAGATGACGAATTTTGAGCAAGGTCGCGAACTCGACGACTTGCGCGCTCAGCTTGCCGGAATCGACGAGATGCGCTCCGAGTACGAGAAATTCTCGACAAGGTTGCCAGAGCTGGAACGAGCCTCAATGGACCGTGAAGAATTGGCTCAGCAAGTCGGTCGCCTCGAGCGACAGCTGATCGAGCAAGACGAGATCATTGAGAATTTCAAGAGCCAGGCTCAGCGTGCGAACGCGGAAGCTTCGCAAAACCAATCGGCGGTCGGGCTCATTAAAGAGCTCGAAGCCGAAATCGAACGCCTCAATCGCCGCAATCCTGAGCTGGAATCCCTCATCGCCGAGCTTCGAGAAGAACTAGGCGAGAAGGCTTCTCGAATCGAAAAACTCGAAGCCGTGGCTGGGACCGTCGAGGCCGTGGACAACGAGGCCACTGAACTTCGCTCCCTGGTTCAAAACTTAAGCTCCGAACTCGACAAAGCTCGCAAAGAATCACAAGAGATTCGGACCGCACTCGTGAAAGTCCAGGCAGAGGCCGAGATTTTGCGCGAGTCGACCGGCGAGCTCGAAACAGTCAAGAGCGAGAACATTCGCCTCAAGAACTTCGTCGAGAGCACGGAAATTTCGAACACTGAAATCGCCCCTCTTCGCAACCGCATTAATGACCTCTTCGCGCACCTAGAAGAATCCAATCGCGAAAATGAGGGCAACCGGAAGGCCCTTAACGCGACGATGGAAGAACTTCGACGCTTGCGCCAAGACATGGGCGACCTTAGCCGACTTCGAGAAGAGAACGCTCAGCTCCGTGTGATGAAGCAAATCGGCGGCGAGCCGAAGGAGTTCGAAACGTTGAAGCTGCGCATCAGCGACGTTGCCTCTCAGCTCAACCAAACCAAAAACGAAGCGTTCGACGCGAAGGAACAACTCGCCGCAGCTAATCGGGAAATCTCGCGACTACGCGCAGAGCTTCTAACTTCCAGCGAAATGGGTGAACTCTCGTGAGCGTGAGTTATGCGACTTGGATGGGAATTCGAGGGGTGATTCAGGCAGCACTGGGCGCCGGAGCGATGGCTTCACTTAGCCTTTCTGCAGCGAACGCACCTATTATCACTTCACCGAAAGACGGCATAACCACCAAAGAAGCATGGATCACGTTCGAGGGTACGGGCACGCCCATGATGCCGGTGTTGCTCTACGACAAACAGCAGTTTGTTTCCCGAGGCGAAGTCAACAACTCCGGCAAGTGGAAGATCGAGGCGAGCATGCTCAGTGGTCGTCACCAGGTGTACGCCATGTACGAACTCCAAAACGGCCGCGAAGGCACGAGGTCAAAGCCCGTTGCGTTTACGATCACCGATCTTCTCGCCCCGCTTGACGAGAAACTCGAGATTCTTAATGCGAAAGACGGCGACGTCGTGAAGCGCGGAGTATTTCCGTTGCGCGGCACCACCGCTCCCGGAAGACGGATTCAGGTGACAATTGACGGCCGAACGTTCCCAAAGACGGCCGACGAAGAGGGCAACTGGCTTTTCAACCTCAGCCTAGACGCAGGGAAACGCACGATTACCATCAGCACCGCGGTCGAGCCGAAGGAATCACAGACCATCACCCTCGACGTACGCTGATCAGTTGCCGCAAAAATCGTAGTCACCGGTACGTCATGCGACCGGTGATTTTGCTTTTGGGCGATCAGTTATTCAGCGATCTGTCAGCCCTCCCGACCGATGCCCCCATCTTCATGCAGGAGGACCCGGGACTCGCCCGGGCACACCGGCACCATCAACAGAAGTTGGTGCTCTTCTTTTCCGCCATGCGCCACCGCGCCGCAGAGTTGATCGAGCAGGGCCGTGAGGTCACCTACGTTCGCTACGACAACGCGAACGCACCGATTCTTGATCACCTGGAAGCGCTTTCGCCCAGTGAGGTTTTTACTTTCAGAGTCGCTGATCGCCCGTTTCGAAGTGCCCTGAAAGAGCACTTTCAAGACCGACTCGTGGAAGCAGAGTCACCGATGTTCCTCACCAGAGACGAAACCGCTCGGGGTGGAAGCAACCGGAAAATGGCCGAGTTCTACGTTCGCCAGCGAAAGGCGCTGAATATTTTGGTCGACCCTGCTGGGGCTCCGGAAGGCGGGCAGTGGAGCTACGACGCTGATAACCGGAAGAAGATTCCCCGTGGCGTCAACGCCCCGCCGGTGACGTGGGTGCCCCCCGATTCGATTACTCAAGAGGTCATCGAACTCGTCTCGCGCGAATTTGCCGATCACCCTGGAGATGCTCGTGAGTTCCGCTGGCCCGTGACTGCCGAGGCCTCCCGCGTGTGGTTCAGGCAGTTTCTTCAAGAGCGGTTCGCCAGCTTCGGCCCGTACGAGGATGCGATTAGCCGTGAGCAAGTCACCCTCTGGCACTCGCTGATCTCTCCCATGATGAATTGCGGCCTCATCACCCCCGCTGAAATCGTGCGCGAGACGATGGAGTTCGCCAAGCGCGAGAAAATTCCTCTCCCCAGCGTAGAGGGGTTCATCCGCCAGATTATCGGCTGGCGCGAATTCATCAAACTCGCCGACGAAGAGTACGCAAACTCGGGGCGAGACGACGACAACTTCTTCGATCACAAGCGACGTCTCGCGCCGTGCTGGTGGGACGGTACAATCGGCCTGCCTCCGGTGGACGCAGCCATTCGAACCGCGCTCAATCTGGGTTGGTGCCATCACATTGACCGCCTCATGGTCCTCGGCGCGGTGATGCTGATGTGTGAGGTCGCGCCGAAGGAGGCGTTCGGCTGGTTTATGGACATGTTCGTCGATTCCGCGGAGTGGGTCATGGGGCCGAACGTGTACGGCATGTCCCAGTTCAGCGACGGCGGAACCTTCGCCACCAAACCCTACATCTCGGGCAGCAGTTACATCTTGAAAATGAGCGATTACCCGGCTGGCGATTGGTGCGAAATTTGGGACGGACTGTACTGGGGCTTCATCAGCCGCCATCGGCCCTTCTTCACCAAAAATCCGCGCACGGCTCAATTAGTCGGGGGATTTGATCGCTTGGACCAGACGCGACGCTCGAGAATACTCGCGAAAGCCGATGAGTTTAGAAGTCGAGTTACGGTTCCGGGGTAGTTTAATCTGCTAAAATTGAACCTGAAATGCCCCCCAAAATACGACCAAATGTCTTAGGAATGCAGCCGTATTCTCCGGGGCGACCGATCGCCGAAGTCCAGCGAGAGCTTGGACTGGACAACGTGATCAAGCTCGCCAGCAACGAAAACCCGCTGGGACCGAGCCCGAAAGCCGTCGAGGCTTTGCGCAAGGCCGCCGATCAGCTTCACCTGTATCCTGACGCAGCGGCGTTTGAATTGAGGGCCGCGATCTCGAGCCATTTTAATGTTGCCGCTGATCAAGTCGTGATCGGAAACGGCAGCGATGAACTCATCACGCTCCTCGGCCAGGCGCTGATTCTCGGACCCGAAGACGAGGTCCTTGTCGGCGATCCCAGTTTCGTTCGATACGACGCCGCCGCCCACGTCGCTCCATGCCGCTTGGTCAAAGTCCCCGTGGATTCAGAAATGGCCCTAGACCTTGAAGCGATAGCAGCCAAGATCGGGCCCAACACCAGGATGATCTTCCTCGCCAACCCGAACAATCCCACCGGGACCATCTACCGCAAAGCTGCTTTCGATCGCTTTTTGTCGCATGTTCCGGATACCACCACGGTGGTCCTCGATGAAGCCTATTGCGACTTCGCCATGGAAGAAGCCGACTACCCGCGCGGCCTCGAATATGTAAAAACCCATCCTAACGTCGTCGTGCTCCGCACGCTGAGCAAGGCGTACGGGTTGGCGGGAATTCGAGTCGGATTCATGGTCGCGTCATCCGAAATCGCAGACGCTCTGAACCGCATCCGAGCCCCTTTCGCCGTCAATTCTCTGGCGCAGGTCGCCGCCGTCGCGGCTCTGCAAGACACCGAATACCTCTCGCAATCCTTGGCGCACAACAAAAAAGCACTCGCGACCCTTTCTCAGGCGCTGAAAGCCCAAGGAGCCCGGGTCTTTCCGAGCTACGCAAACTTTGTCCTCGCCGATATGGGTGAGCCAGCAAAACCGATCTTTGAGGCCCTCCTTCGAAAGGGGGTCATTGTGCGCAGCGGGCATGTTCTGGGGCTGCCGGATTGCCTTCGAGTTAGTGTCGGGACAGACGCCGAGATGATCCGCTTCGTAGAAGCATTGGGAACCGTGATGCAAGAGAAGGTGACAGCATGATCGTCGTGATGCGGAGTGGATGTACCGAGGAGCACGTCGCCGACGTCCACGGACGACTCGATGACCTTGGTTATTTGGTGACCAAAATCACCGGCGTCGAGAAGACGATCTTGGCCGCGGTGGGCGGCGAAGAGTACGCCAAAGTAGATTCGATCGAACAACTCCGGGCCCTTGACTGGGTTGAAGACGTGATGATCATCACGAAGCCCTACAAATTTGTGGCTCGTGAGTTCAAAGAGGGCCGCACGGTCATCGATCTTGGCGACGGAGTCACCGTCGGCGGCGAAGCCGTCTCCTTGATGGCCGGACCCTGCACCGTCGAGTCCGAGGAACAGCTTTTCGAGACCGCCGAGGCGGTCGCCAAGGCGGGAGCCACCATCCTTCGAGGAGGCGCGTATAAGCCCAGCACCTCCCCCTACAGCTTCCAAGGCATGGGCGTCCCGGCCCTCAAATTGCTAAAAGAAGCCGCGAAGAAGTTTGGACTCAAGGTCATCACGGAAGTGATGGACCTGCGCAAGATTGATCTCGTGAGCGAGTACTCCGACATTCTGCAGATCGGCACGCGCAACATGCAGAACTACGACCTGCTCCGAGAACTGGGCCGCGCCTCCAAACCGATCATGCTGAAGCGAGGCATGAGCGCGAAGTACGACGAGTGGCTTCTTGCCGCCGAGTATGTGGCCAGCAGCGGCAACGAGAACATCATTCTTTGCGAGCGCGGGGTGCGGTCCTTCGAGACCGGAACTCGCAACATGCTCGACCTCGCGGCGGTGCCGGTGATGAAGAGCCTCTCCCACCTTCCCATCGTCGTGGACCCTTCTCAGGGAACTGGTAAGCGCGATTTGATCGCGGCCATGTCCAACGCGGCCATCGCTTGCGGTGCCGACGGCCTGCTCATCGAAGTTCACCCGAACCCGGACCACGCCATAAAGGACGGCTCGCAGAGCGTGACCATCCAACAGTTCGAGGCAATGGTGCCCCAGTTCGAGGCGATCGCCCGAGCCGTGGGACGCCGAATGGATTTCAAAGCCAAAGTCTAGCGTTCGGCAACGAGGGTGGCTACCCGCCTGCCCTCGCCCGTGAGAGCTAGCGATCCATCCGCGTAAGTCACCCAGCCCTGCTGGGTGGCGTTATGCGAAATACGTGCAGACTGCTCCGCCGACCATCCCAGCTCCCTCTCAATGTGCAGGAGCGTGCTCTCGGCTGCCTGCTCCGGAGTGGCCTCGTGCGTCGCCAGATGAACCAAAAGTACCTCGGTCGCGAACTGACTCCGTTGTCGACGGCGTCGCAGTGCTTGCGCGACCAACCCGTTGCGCGGTGCCGCTAGCAAAGCGGTAAAGAACACCACCCCTAGGACAACCGCAATCATTCCGCTGATCGAAACATTCCACAGGCTCGCCGCCCCGTACCCTACCAAGGCCGAAACCCCACCAATGACGAGCGAAAGAGCAATCTGGGCGGGCAAACGGGTGCTGAGCAACGAGGCGGTCACCGGCGGAACGATGATCAACGCCACCGCCAAGATCGCCCCGACCGCGCTGAACGCCCCTACTGTGGTGATCGCGACCACCGTCATCAGCAAGTAATGCAAGAGAGCCGGCATGAATCCCAGCGCCGCTGCCAAACCCGCGTCGAAGGTCGAGAGCTTCAGCTCCTTATAAAACGTGGCCAGAAAAACCGCATTGATGACCACCAAACTCCCCAACACCCAGAGCGACTGCGGACCGTAGTCCTGTCCGTTGATTACCAACGTATCGAACGGAGCAAAGGCAATCTCTCCGTAGAGAACCGCATCGGTGTCAATGTGTACGTTGGCCAAGTACTTCGAGATCACCAAAACGCCCAAGGCAAACAGCGCCGGGAAAACGAGACCGATCGCGGCGTCTTGCTTCACTCGCCGACTTTTGGTAAGTGCCTCAACCGTGACTACTGTAAGTAACCCGGCCGCCGTCGCGCCGATAAATCCGACCAGGATATTTGGCCCTTTTGAAAGCACATAACCCGCCACCAACCCGGGCAAAATCGCGTGGCTGATAGCGTCCGCCATCATCGCCATGCGTCGCAAAATCAGGAACACCCCCGCCAGCGAGCATGCGATTCCTGCCGCGAGTGCCACCAGCGCAATCTGGGTCGCGCTGCTCACCTTGGTGCCTCCATCGCCGCCCGGCTTCTCTGACGGCGAACCAAGTCCCACACCACGCCCTGGGCGGAGCCGAATAGAATCGACACCACGGCGCAAAGCGAAAGGCACAGCACGATCGCGGGCCCCGTCGGAACCCCGTCCTGTGTGACGCTAAGAATGGCCCCTGTCACCCCGGATCCAGCCCCCACTAGGGCCGCAATGCCCACCATCTTCGCCAGCGAATTGGTCCACTGACGCGCTGCCGCCGCCGGGGCGATGAGCATTGCCGACATCAAAATCACGCCCACCGTGTTCAGCCCGATCACAATTGCCACCACCAACAAGCCGGTCAGCGCTGTCCCGATCCTGTTCGGGGAAAACCCAATCGTCCCCGCAAACTCAGGATCGAACGCCACGAGCTTAAACTCCTTGAACAAGAATGCCACCACCAAAAGCGCAACACCTCCGATGATCCCCATCGTCACAATTTGCTCTTGCACCAACGCCGCCGCCTGGCCGAACAGGAACTTGTCCAGCCCCGCTTGGTTCGCGTCATTCCGCTTCTGAATGACGGTGAGAAGTACCACGCCGAGCCCAAAAAAGACCGTCAGCACGATGCCCAACGCCGACCCGGAGTCCACCCGAGTCCGACGGATGATGGTCAAAATCAACAACATCCCGATCCAGCCCGCAATTGCCGCTCCAAGCATCAAGGTGATCGGCATTTTCGAACCCGTTAGCATGTAAGCCAGACAAACACCGGGCAATGCCGCATGAGACAAGGCGTCCCCCATCAATCCCTGCCGACGCAACACCGCAAAACAACCCAGCACCCCGCTAACCACTCCCAAAAACGCCGACCCGAGCGCGACGTTCCGCAGGGTGTAATCAAACAGGAGGTCGTGCAGGATATTCATCGGTCGAGGAAAGCGATCCGTCCGCCATAAGCTCGCTGGAGATTTTCCGCAGTGAACACTTCACCGACCGGCCCACTAGTAATCAGCCGGACATTGAGAAGCACCACCCGCTCGAAGTAAGTCGGGACTGAGTCAAGGTCGTGGTGAACAACCACCACCGTCTTCCCCGCGTCGCGGAGCGATTTCAAGATGTTGACAATCGCCACTTCCGTGGTCGCATCCACCCCCGCGAACGGCTCATCCATAAAGTAAAGCCGGGCGTCCTGGGCGAGGGCTCGGGCCAAAAACACGCGCTGCTGCTGCCCTCCCGAAAGCTGGCTAATCTGGCGCTTGGCGAAGTCCGCCATGCCCACTTGATCGAGACAATTGAGCGCGGTTTGTCGCTCCGCTTTGCCCGGGCGACGCACCCACCCCAACTTCCCGTAAAGGCCCATCATCACGACATCGAGCGCGTCAGTAGGAAAATCCCAATCCACGCTCCCTCGCTGCGGTACGTAGCCCACCGATTTCCGATTCAGCGCGTACGCCTCGCCAAAAATCCGAACCGTCCCCGCTGCAGCCGGCACCAATCCCAGAATCGTTTTAATGAGCGTGCTCTTGCCGGCTCCATTCGGCCCCACGATGGCGGTGAGGGTGGCCTGCGGGATATCGAGATCGATGTCCCACAGGACCGGTTTTTCCTCGTACGCCACGGTCAAATCGCGGACGAAGACGGCAGGCGTGGGTTCGGGTTGGGTCATTTCAGCGCACGGGTGATGGTATCAACATTGTGACGGACCATTCCCAAATAGGTGCCCTCCGGCGTCCCGTCCTTGCCCATCGCGTCTGAGAAAAGTTCGCCCCCGATGACCACGTTCCAGCCCCGTGATTGCACCGCTTTCTGAAGCGCCTCGATTGTGGCCTTTGGGACACTGCTCTCCACAAAAATGGCCTTGATTTTGCGCGTGGCGATAGTGTCGGCGATCTTCCGAAGGTTTCCGGCTCCCGCTTCCGTTGCGGTGCTCGTGCCCTGAATACCGATCACCTCCATGCCATATCGCCGACCGAAGTAGCCAAACGCATCGTGCGCCGTTATCAGCACCCGCTGCTCCTTCGGAATTGTCGCAACTTGGTCTTGAACGTACTGGTGAAGCTCGTCTAGCTCCTTCAAATACGCCGTTGCACTTGCATCAAACTTCGCCTTCGAAGCGGGTTTCGCCCCTCCAAGGCCGTCTCGAACCGACTCCACCGCTTGCTTCCAAAGCAGAACATCAAACCAGATGTGAGGGTCTTGCTTGCCCGCAAACTCGGGCGGCTCACGCAATTCAGAAACCGGAATCGCCTCGCTCACTGCAATGGTCGGAGTTCCCCGGCTCGCCATCTTCACAAAGATGTCCGTCATCCGGCCCTCTAGCTCCAACCCGCCATAAAAAATGATGTCTGCGCCGTCCAGCTTTTGGACGTCGCCAGCTGTCGCCCGGTAAAGATGGGGATCTACCCCAGTGCCCATGAGCCCCACCGAGTTGACCTCATCACCGCCTACTCTCGCGACGGCATCTCGGATCATGCCAACGGTGCTGACAACGTTCAGCTTGCCGCTCGCCGTCGGCGCAGCTTTAGGTTGACAGCCGGTAAGAACGAAGCAGATCAAGGCCGCGCTAAAAAGTGTGATAAATTTCATGATGGATCTCAGAATCGAACCGAATACCCCGCCCCGACGAAGCTCTCCGCTCCTGGCCCCACCAGGCGCACGCCGAAATGAAGATCCCACTGGCTCTCCGAGTCAGGCTGAAAGGTAAAGCCGGAGTGCAACAATTGGTAAGGCCGCGAAGACCTCGAAAAGTCAAGCACGTGCTCGACAAACATCCCAACCTTTTCGCGAATTGGAATTCCTAGTGAAATCGTGTGCTCCCACCCATCGACCCGATCGCCATCCACCTCAGGATTCGAGTAATACAACATCCCGCTCAGCCCGAGATCGTTTGGTAGAGATTTCGACCAGACCAGCTTTAGATCTAAAGCCCGGTCTTCACTCCGCACGCCCATTCTGCCCACGGGCAAAACCACAGCAGGAATCAGCGCAAGATTAAAACCACCCGGCAGAGGATCAAGCTCAAGCTTAAAACCAAGATACAGATCATCCAATCCCTTAACTGTCCGCTCACCTCGGGTGCGCAACCAATTGTAATTTGGCAAGCCGATCCGTAGTTCTATTTTAGAGGAAAGACTTCGACGGATCAATATTTCCGGGCCAGACAACGAACTGGACCGGCCGTCTGCTCGCGTCCACGTCGAACCTGATTCGACTTGGGTTCGTCCCAAAGGCACCACGCGGCTGCTTTCCGTGAAATCAGGTCGGTCGGTAACGATAGGGTCGTCTGCATGCGCGATGAACGCCGCACACAACAACCCCCCAAACGCAAGTGACTTCATAGCAATGGCTATCATACCATGTTCATAGCCATGGCAATGAATGTATACTCCAACCCGTGGCCAGCCAGAAAAATGCCTACGCAAAGACCCGGTTAGACCACGCTTCGGAGACCGCCGAAGATTATGTGGAGGTTATTTTCCGCCTCAGCCACCTGCTTGATCGAACAAGTGACACCTTAGACCGAGTTCGAACGACGGATGTCGTTAAGCAGCTTCAAGTGGCTCAGCCCACCGTGACTAAGATCCTGTCCAGACTCGAGCGGGAAGGCCTGATCCTAGTTCTGCCGAGGCAAGGTATCCAACTAACTGAAGCCGGAGAAGAACTCGCGCGCAAGAGCATGGCAAGGCATGAGCTGGTTTTGCGATGGCTGCGCTCAGTAGGAGTTTCCGAGCAGACCGCCGAACTTGACGCCGAGGGCATTGAGCATCACCTGAGCGAAGAAACTCTAGCGGCAATTCGCAGATTTCTCGACGCCTAAGGCTGATCAGTCGACTCTTCGTCTGCCGTCGCCGGCGAATAAGGCACCGCGTAAGGGTTAGCCTTCACCTCATCCATAAGGTGCTCATCATCCGGCAGCGTGTCCACGTCCGGCTTGGTCGTATACTTCACCGCGAGCACGCTCATCATAAACAAAATGCACAGCGGAATCGCCATCATCAGCATGCTGATCGGGTCATTACTGGGCGTGAGCACAGCCGCCGCAATAAAGATAATCACCACGGCCTGCCGCCAATACTGATTCAGCGATTCGACCGGCAAAATCCCAACTTTCGCGATGAAGAACACGATCAACGGAAGCTGGAAGCCGAGCCCAAACGAGAGCATCATGTTGACGACGAAGAACACAAATCGCCCAGGTTCCTGGTTGATCTTAACGTCCTTGTAGCTGTCCATCGCCACGCTGGCAAACCACCCGATCGTCGTCGGAATGATGAGCCAGCAGAAAAAACAACCCAGCGCAAAAAGAAAAAGGCTCAGCGGCCCGATGATCTTGAATGGCTTGCGCTCCTTCGCCTTTAGCCCGGGCGCAATGAACCCCCAGAGTTGCAAAACCACCAAGGGTAACGCCACCACCAAGCCAAAGTAGAACGACAGCTTTAACTTCAGCATGAACGGGTCGGTCACGCTAAGGAAGACCTCGTCGATCTTCAGCCCCTTGGGCAGGCCGGTTTTCGCGTATGTGTTGAGAATCTCGTATAGCGGGCTGTACGCAAACCAAGCGAACACCCAGGCCACCCCAAGTAGGGCAACGCAACGAATAGTCCGACGCCGAAACTCCTCAAGGTGCTCGATGAGAGACATGCGAAACTCCTCGGGATTCCCCGAGGAGTTTGCGTATTGCAACAGTCGTCCGAGCATTGAGTCGGGCTTATTCCATGACCATTGTGATCACGGTGCGCTGTCGCACGATTCTCGTGCGAGTTCGGTTTCCACCGCCGCCGCCACCATTTGAACCGCCTCCACCCAAGGGGCCGCCGCCGTCTGGAGTTCCTGCGTCCACCGCACCACGCCTACCGCCTCCGCCGCCCACTTGAAGAAGCGAAGAGTCGAACAATAGTCCAGGGCCGACCAATCTAGCCCCGTCTGGAAGCCCAGGCGTCATGCTTCGACCTTCAACCCCAGCCGAACCCCCGGCTTGGTCTCGGCCGCCAGCTCGTCCAGGGCCACCGGCTTGACCGCCGCCTTGGGCTCCGCCGCCCCCGATTTGCTCTCGCACTCGGGTGGTCGTGGTGTAGCGTCGCTCAATTCGGATCGGCATCCCCATGTCTAGGGCGAACCAGTAAAACTCTTCAAACTCTTGAATACCCGTCGTGCCTGCACCCTGTGCGATGACATTTCGAATCTTGGCGCAGGGTCGTCCGCGTTCGTATTCGATGCCTTCAAGCGTGCCACGACCTTGAACCAAGGTCGTAAACCTTTCGTTCTCGTAGGTCTTCTCCAGGTCTAGTACGGCCTGCGGAAGGAACCCTGGGAACGCTGGTCCGCCTGGCCGAATTCCTCGACTCGGCAAAATCGGCAGAGGCAACATAGCGACCAAATCAAGTCTGCTGGCGTCACCAAATCCGGTACCGTTCGGCGCGTAAAACGGCCATGCACCATAAATCTCTCGACCATTGTTAGCCATCCTCATGTAGAGAGGGGCCATCATGTAGTCGTAGTACTTCTGAGGACCTGCACTGCCTGCGATGGTGAGCATCGCGTAGTCCTGACCACGAGGAGGTATGGGCTGGAACAGAACGAGTCCTTCCCGGCCGCCGTCTGCACGTGCATACCGATTCATCACGGTAACTCGATACCGAAACTTCTCGGGTTGCGTCTCAATTTCTCCCGCCCGCGACCCCAGTTGATTTTGGGCATCGGTTAGACTTTGTAATGTCTGCTTGAACTCGACGCCGTAGATATATTCGGAATTCGGGGTGAAAGGATAGCGCAACACCAAACCGTTGGAAGGGATTCGTATGCTCGCGCTGTTATCAAGCCGGACCACCACGCTGGTCTTATTGATCGGCTGCGTAAAGTTGCCTCGGTTGGCGTAGAGGACGGCCTCAATGGTCATCTGACCATCGGGGATTTTGTAAGCCTTGGTGTCCAGCTTGTAAATGAAGTCAGAGCCGCTCGTGTTCACACCAGGCTGAGGGAAAGGAGAGACGGCTTCCAGGAAGCGACCGTTGACCCAAATGCCGACGAATCCAGCGCCGCGTGGGATGGACCCGACGGGGATGCGAACATCAACCACTTCACGAACCGAACTCCCCTCGATGGGTCGTCGGATCGTAAAGCTACTTTGGGCGAGCGTAGCCCCCGCAAGGGCCATCAAAACTGCACATACCGTGAAACGCTTCATTATTCGAAAGCTACTCCGCCTTTCAACGCCGGGAGGGTCTGGAAGGACAACCTATCAGACGCACCAGACAGGCCATTCGTTACAATACTTCCCCCGTGAAAGTCCCGTCATAATACTTCACGCATGGTCGCCTCTATTGACCTCGACACCCTAAACCCCCAACAAGAAGAAGCCGTCCTCTGGTCGGGTGGCCCACTCCAAATTTTTGCGGGTGCCGGATCGGGCAAAACGCGGGTCATCACCTACCGAATCGCCAGGCTCATTGCCGAAGGCTGCCCCCCCTACCGAATCCTGAGCGTAACCTTTACCAACAAGGCGGCACGAGAAATGCGCGAGCGACTCGAACTGTTGGTCGGTCCTTCGGCGAAATCAATGTGGATGGGCACCTTCCACTCCACTTGCGCGAAGCTGCTACGCATCGATGGGCATGCCATCGGCCTCTCGCCCGAGTTCGTGATCTACGACGACAGCGAGCAAATGAGCATCGTCAAGGACATTCTGAAACGGATGGCGATTGATGAAAAGGCCCTCCAACCCCGTGCCGTGCTCGCGGAGATCAGCCGCGCAAAAGAAAAGATGATCGACCCCAAGAAGTACGAGGGGACGGCGGCGGGGTATTTGGAGAAGATGGTCGCGGGGATTTACCCCGAGTACCAAGCAAGGCTTTCACGGGCGAACGCGCTCGACTTCGACGACATTCTCTACTACGCTGTGCAACTGCTGGAGAAAAGCCCGGAGACGCTGGCGAAGTATCAAGAGCGGTTCCTGCACGTGCTCATTGACGAGTACCAAGACGTCAACTTCACCCAGTACCGGTTTGCGCAGCTGATCTCCGGCAAGCACCGCAACATCACGATCGTGGGCGACGACGACCAGTCCATTTATGCGTGGCGCGGAGCCGACGTGAGCCTGATGCTCAAGTTCAGCAGTGACTATAACGACGCGAAAGTGATCACGCTGGCCCAAAACTATCGCTCGACCAAGACCATCCTGCGCGCGGCCTACGATGTGATCCGTCATAATCGAGGTCGAGCCGACAAGGAACTCTGGACCGACAATCAAGGCGGCGCCCCTCTCACCGCCACCGAGGCGGGGACCGACGCAGAAGAAGCGATGGTGGTCGCGGACACAATTTTGAAAGAGACCCGCTCCGGCCGCCGCAAGTATGGAGACTACGGAATCCTTTATCGCACCAACGCCCAGTCCCGAGTCCTGGAAGAAGCATTTTTGACGATGCGAATTCCCCACATCCTCGTGGGGGGCCAGCGCTTCTACGAACGCAAGGAAGTGCGCGACATGCTCGCCTACCTTCGAGTGGTGCTCAATCCGTTCGACGAAGTCTCAATCAAACGCGCGATCAACACGCCAACTCGGGGCTTGGGTGCGGGCTCGCTTGGACTGTTTGACGAATGGTCAAGCACGCGCGGGCTCTCGTGGTGGGACGCCATGCGGGAGCAGAGCGTGCAATCCCAACTCGCCAAGCGTGCATTGCACGGCTTGCAGCAGTTTGTTGGGCTGATCGAAGAAGGGCGCGACATGACCGGGCAAAGCACCGTGACGGAGATGCTGAAGTTTGTGATGAACCGCTCGGGCTACGTAGACGAACTCAAAAACGAGCGATCCGACGAATCCATCAGCCGGCTAGAAAACCTTCAAGAACTTCTCAATGTGACTCAACAGTATGATGCGACCGCCGAGGAGCCCACCCTTTCTGGATTCCTGGAGAGCGTTGCGTTGATTAGCGATGTGGATCAATTAAACGAAACGGGCGAGGGCGTCACCCTGATGACCCTCCACTCCAGCAAGGGACTTGAGTTTCCTTCAGTCTTCTTGGTGGGAATGGAGGAGGGTGTCTTCCCTCACTCTCGATCTTCGGGCGATGAAACGCAGATGGAGGAAGAGCGCCGGCTTTGCTATGTCGGCATGACTCGCGCTCGGGAGGAGTTGCACTTGCTCCACTCTCGCCGTCGATCGATGTACGGTAACGCAAATTTCAACCGTCGTTCGAGGTTTTTGGACGACGTGGACCTTTCAGGAGCGGACTCGCTCATGCCTCAACAAGCTGTCGTGCAAGCTCCCTTCCGGGAAGTGCGCATGGAGCGAACCGGCGGCTACTCGGTGTCAGATCCCTTCGAAAGTCCGAAGCCTAAGGGCCCAGCGTGGAAGGCTCCGTTCAATGTGGGCGAGCGCGTACGCCATGGGAAATTTGGCGAAGGCGTGGTGATTGCCTGCAGCCCGGTAAAGGGCGACGATGCCGAAGTCACCGTCGCTTTCATGGGAGTCACCGGAGTGAAGAAACTCATCCAAAGCTTTGCAAAACTTGAATTGGTTTAGTCTGGGACTTGGGTTGCTGATGCTCGCCGGTTGCGGCGGGCGCGGCGGTTCGTTCATGCCAATTCGCGAAACTAGCGAGTGGACCTACGTTGTCAACGGCAAACTGGTGACGGGAGTGGAGAAAGTTCGGGTAACGGGGCGCACCAGCGTCAATGGCGTGCGCGGTTTCAAATTGGTCGGCCCGATGGGCCCCTCTCGGATCGCGTGGCGAGGATCAGAATTAATCGCCGCCGAGCTATCCGGCGTCCTCTACGATCCACCGGTCACGATCCTCGATGTGTCCGGAGCTCCCGACCTCGCGAAGTGGTCTGGTCGAATTCGATACTACGGAGCCGACCTACCGGGCACCGTAGTGGGCACCCAAAAGGAAACCACATTCACGCTCAGCGGGCGCAAGTACCGGGCAATCGAGACAACGATGAACTTGACCGCCGGCGGCAAGAAGATTGAAACGGTGGCCACTTACGCCGACACGCTTGGGCTCGCGAAACTCACCGAACACGCGGGCGGTGAGTTTCTGAGTTCGATGGAGTATCTTGCGGGCCCTTAAAACGCCATGCCTTCGTAGTCGCGGATAAGTCCGACGATACGCCCCACCACCCTCGCGTCCTCTTGCTCAATCAGGATCGGGTCGTACGCTGGGTTGGCGGCAATCAAGCGTGTGGCGTCCCGATCGAAGTGAATACGCTTCACCGTCGCTTCATCCCCGAGTAGCACTGCAACAAGGTCGCCGTGACTTGCCGTTTGCTGGGGTCGAACCACCACGAGGTCGCGCGGCATAATCCCTTCCCCGACCATCGAATCACCACGGACCCGGAGCAAGAACGCGTTTTCGATATTGCGAACCATCTCACTCGGCACCGGAATCAAATCTTCCACATGCTCTTGAGCCTGAATGGGAATCCCCGCCGCGATCGAACCAATAAGCGGGAGCATAACCACCCGATTTGATGTTTGATACTGCGGATGAATCACGCGGATCGAGCGAGGCGTATTGGCCCGAGTTATGTATCCCTTGCGCTCAAGGGCGTCCAAGTGGACCGTCACCCCGCGCAAGGAGCCGATCTCGAACTTCTTGCCAATTTCTCGAATGGAAGGCGGATACCCTTCGTTTTGGGAGTATTCCATCAGGAATTGGAGGATCGCTTCTTGCCGAGTCGTGAGCCCTTTTGCCATGGTTAACCTACTAGACGCGAGATATGGGTAGAAATCCTCTCCGATTTACGCACACTCTGTCTACCAAAACGATACCACAGTTTGAGTCACATGAGGCGCCGTGCCATAATGGTCGCCACAGAGATACAGATCGAGAACCATCATGTCGATTACCTCAGCACGAAATTTTATTGAAAAGTCCGGGTGCGGTGTCATCACCGCCGTCCTCCTCGCCGCCGTCATGGCGATTGGGGTCTTCAGCAGTTGTGGCAAACAGGGGGGCCAGCCCACCGAGCAAGTCGCCAATGTGATCCCGGTGGTTACGGTTGGCAAGACCGTAGTCAGCCTCGACACGCTTGACGCTATCTACAACGAAGACCTCAAGAACAAAGAGCAACAAATGCAGCAACAGGCTGCCGCGGGTGGCCGACCCGATGCCTTCGAAGGACTGGACTCTATCCAACGTTCGTTGACTTACCGAGACTCCTACGGCCAAGCGATTGACGCCGCGATCAACGTTTCCATGGCCCAAGCCGAGGGAATCACCCTCGACGATAAGACCGTGCTCGACGAAGTGATGAAGCAGTTCAACGAGCAGATCGCCGCGTTCAAGCAGCAGTTAATTCAGGGCGGACAGCTAGCGGCAAATGCGACGGAAGAGCAGTACCTGGCTAAATTCAAAGAAGTGGTCGGAAAGACTCCAACGGAAGTGACGACCCAGCAACGGGAGCTTCTTGCTTCAAAACTGAAGGATAAAAACCTTGCCGTGATGCTACAGGGAGCGGCAGCACAACTCCTTTGGACCGCTAAGAAGGAGCGTGATGCCAAGATCTCCGACGCTGACCTAAACACGATTTTTAACTCCGTCGCCCTCAAATCCATCCTGCTCCGCGAAAAGCCAACCCAGGACCGAACCGCCGAAGCAGAGAAGATCCTCGCTGAGATCAAGGCGGGCACCATCAAGTTTGAGGATGCGATGGACAAGTACTCCGACAACCCAGTTCAGAAAGACAAAAAGAAGAAGAGCGAAGGTGAAGACATTCTGGCCTGGCAGTTCTTACTGAACGACGAAAACTACGGCCCAGTCATGAAGCTAAAGCCTGGCGAGATCAGCGGGGTGATCAAGGGCGTCGATGGCCCACTCATCTACAAATTGCTTCGCGTTAAGACTTCCGACAAACCAGCCGATTTCGATGCGCGCAAGGAGTTCTATCGCCAAAACCACCTGAAGTTCGTGGCGAACAACCTGTACTACAAGACCATCCGTGCCGAGCGCGCCAAGCTCACTAACTGGGCCAACAAGGGTGTCGAAGCGATGTATAAGCTCTACACCCTGGAACGCGACCCTATCGTCGAGCAGGACTTCCAAGGCGTCGTCACGATGGCGAAGGCGGCAACCTCAGACCCTGCTTCGAGCAAGGCCGCGATCATTGGTCGGTTCTTTGCCGCCAACCGGGTATGGCGATCGTTCCCAGATAAGACTAAGCCGAAGGCAGATTTTGAGGTAGCGGAATACATCCCCGCGATGGAAGAATTCCTGACCCTCGGCGAGAACCCATCCATCCGACTGCTATTGGTGGACCTCTACATCGCCCGCAAGAGCGACAAGGCTGGCCCGCACCTGGTCCAAGCCGCTGTTGGCAATGCGAGTCTGACTGACACTGGCCTGGCACTCAACCGCCAAGTCTTCACCAAACTTGATGCGCTGAAGAAGGACAAGTTGATCACCGCCGAACTGGCAACCCAGGTCGAAACCGCCCAATCGCGCTGGCTGAAGGACCGAAAGTCGAAGGATGAGCAAGTAGCTCAGCAGCAAAAGCTCCTCGAAGAAGAGAAGAAGGCCGCCACCGAGCGTGAAAAGCAAGCTAAGGCAGAAGCGGCAAAGAACCCGCCTAAGCCTGCCGGGCCAAGTAGCTCGGATCTCATCGCGCCCGCGCCCACCGCGCCGCGCTAATCCCAACTGGCCCGCAACACTCGTTGCGGGCCTCAAATTTTATGGCTGGAAAACTCACCCTCCTCGCCTCCCCCCTGGGCAACCTGGGCGACATCTCGCATCGGTTTATCGAGGCAGTGAGTGAGTCCGCCGTTGTGTTCGCCGAAGACACCCGCCTCACCGGCCGACTTCTCGAGCATCTCAAACTCAAGAAGCCATTTAAATCTCTGAACGAACACACTCGCGAAGAGGGCCTCGAGCAGTACGTGAGACTGCTCCAACAAGACGTTAAAGCGGTCCTGATCACCGACGCGGGAACTCCCGGCATCAGCGACCCCGGCGCGCGATTCGTAGACCTGTTACACGAAGCTGGCGTCGAAGTAGACTCCATTCCCGGTCCCAGCGCGGTAACCATGGCCCTCAGCCTAAGCGGCTTTTACGCTCAGCGTTTCGCCTTTCTCGGCTTCCTTGGGCGCAAAGCGGGAGCCATCCGTAGCGAACTCGAACCATTCCGCGAGTCCCCCTACACGATCGTTTTTTTTGAATCGCCGTTCAGAGTGGACGCACTTTGTCAGACATCTAGTGAAGTTTTAGGGGATCGAAGGGTCGCGTTCTGCCGCGAATTAACCAAGATACATCAACAGGTAGTGCGAACAACTCTGTTGAACCGTCCTACCTTGGAAGAAATGCCTCGTAAAGGTGAGTTCACCGTGGTCGTAGAAGGCCACCGAAAGCACCGTAATGAAGCCCGGGATTCGTGGTAATCTCGCCCTTCGCGAGAAAGAGTTTTCGCCATGCTGAAATTGAAGTTCATTTGGATCGTGGGAATGCTAGCGTTACTGGTTAACGCTGTGATGGCGCAGGCATCGGAGGTTTACCGACTGCAGCCAGAAGACGTCGTGCGCATTCAAGTTTTGGATGAGCAACAGATCGTTGCAGTCCTCCCCATCGGCAAAGACGGCAACCTCAGCGCCCCATTCGTTGGCGTCGTTCGAGCTGAAGGTCTCACGACCAACGAGCTCGAGTCCATCCTCGCCAAGGAATACCAACGCGTGCTCCGAATCCGAGAACCCAAGGTCTCCGTCACCATTGAGCGCTATCGAGAAATCCGTGCTTCCGTGACTGGCATGGTCAACCGACCCGGTACCTTCCCGATTCGCCCTTCCGATGACATTTTAACGTTGCTCGCCCTTGGCGGCAACGCCATCCTAGAGCGCGCCGATCTACGCCGCGCAAAGCTTCAACGCATTGGGTCAAAGGAAGTCATTCCGATCGACCTCCACGCGATGTTGACCTTCGGCGACTTGAGCCAGAACTACGTTCTGCAAGACGGAGACATCCTCAGCATTCCAGAAGACAAATTCAACGTCGTCAACGTGCTTGGCGCTGTCCAGCAGCCTTTCAGCTTTCCGTTCCGGGAGGGTATGACATTGGTGGACGCCATCGCTCAAGCACGAGGTGAAATCCAGTACCGATCCGCTTTCTCCAAAATCCTGATCTACCGAGAAAACAAGGGTGCGCCCGGAACTTACACGATCATCCGCGCAAACCTGAGCCAATTCTTCAGCAAGGGCGATAGCACGCAGAACATTCGGCTCGCGAAGGGCGACATCATCTTCGTTCCCGAATCGAATTCGCCGGACATCAACCGCATCTCGCAGGTGACCTCCAGTGCCGCCAACTTCATCTTCATCCTTGAGCGATTCGGGCTTCGATTGTTCCGATAAACCTCCTACCTACAACAAAGCCCCAACCAAATCGGTTGGGGCTCTTTTTTGTTAGCTACTCAATTTCCCAAATGCTCTCAACCGTGGGCGAGACTCGCAACGTCGAAACCACCGAGCAGTACTTCGTGTCGCTCAGCTCCACTGCCCGAGCCACTGCCACCGGATCCAGCCCTTCTCCACTCACGATATGCTTGATCGTCAAGCTTAGATAGGGTCGAGGCCAAGCTCCCTCAGGCGCGCGCTCCCCGTCAATCTCCACCCGATAGCCCGTCACAACCTGCCGCTTTTTCTCCAAAACCGAGATCACGTCCATTGCGGAGCAGCCCGCCACGCTTGCCAAAAGTGTTTCTAGAGGGGTCAGGCCAGCACTCACCTCGCCTTCACCCGGGTACCCGTCCATCGTCAACGTATTGCCCGTTGGGGTGCTCGCTTCGAACACCATGTTCTCTTTCCAATTCACTTGAACCATGCCTCGAATGTACCCACCTACGCCATTAGATTGAGTTCAAGCGAGGCAAAGAGCTACAATAGAGGCATGTCCGCTACCATGGATTCTTCCCTTCGTCTCATCCCAAATCTGAGCGCATTCTCCGGAACCGATTTGGTTGTGACTTCGCCCGTGGATGGCTCCATACTGGCGAGCTTAAAGCTCGATACTCGGGAAGAGGTGGACGCCAAGATCGCCGCCAGCGTGCGCGCATTCGAAATTTGGCGTGACGTCCCGGCTCCCCGGCGTGGTGAGTTGGTCCGCCTACTCGGCGACAAGCTTCGCGAAAACAAGGAAGAACTCGCCCGACTGGTCACCCTAGAGTGCGGCAAGATTTTGGAAGAGGGGCGCGGCGAGGTGCAAGAGATGATCGACATCTGCGACTTCGCGGTGGGGCTCAGCCGCCAACTCTACGGACTCACCATCCAAAGTGAGCGGCCCAACCACGTGATGCAGGAGAATTGGCTTCCTTTGGGCCCTGTGGGCATCATCAGCGCATTTAACTTCCCCGTCGCGGTTTGGGCCTGGAACGCTTGCCTCGCGCTCGTATGCGGCGATTCCTGCCTTTGGAAGCCGAGCGAGAAAACTCCGCTCACTGCCCTCGCGTCACAAAACCTTCTGGACGAGGTCTGTCGAGATTTCCCCGAAGCTCCTGAAGGCCTGAGCCAGGTTATCCTCGGCACCTACGAACAGGGCAACCAAATGGTCGAGGACACCCGCGTGCCCCTTATCAGCGCTACCGGCTCCACCCGCATGGGGCGCGCTGTCGGACCCAAGGTCGCCGCTCGCTTCGGGCGCTCCCTGCTTGAGCTCGGCGGTAACAACGCAATGATCATTACTGAGAGCGCCGACCTCGGCATCGCGATCCCCAGCATCCTCTTCGGCTCCGTCGGCACCGCTGGCCAACGCTGCACCTCCACTCGCCGGGTGATCGTCCATCGCAGCATCTTTGACAAGGTATTCGAAACCCTGAAAGGTGCCTACATTCAGATCGGATCGAGCAAAGTGGGAAGCCCACTCGAAGCCGACACCTTGGTCGGTCCGCTTATCGATAATCTCGCTTTTGAGGGCATGCAACAAGCACTGGCCAACATCCGCTCAGAAGCGTTAGAGATCGTAGGAGGCGAGCGAACACTTGAAAGCCAGTTCCAAGGCGGCTACTACGTGAAGCCCGCCATCGTGAAGCTCTCGGCTCAATCGGCCACCATTCGTGAAGAGACCTTCGCGCCCATCACCTACGTGATGCCCTACGACACCCTTGAGGAGGCGCTCCGCATCCACAACGACGTCCCGCAGGGCCTGAGCTCGGCCATCATGACCACCGATGTCCGCGACGCAGAGGCGTTCAAGCGCTACAGCGATTGCGGCATTGCCAATGTCAACATCGGCACCAGCGGCGCGGAGATCGGTGGTGCCTTCGGCGGCGAAAAAGAGACGGGCGGCGGACGAGAATCGGGTTCGGACTCTTGGCGCGCCTACATGCGGCGGCAGACCAGCACAACCTTTTTCGGTCGCGAAAAGCCAGCCCTCGCTCAGGGTATCAAGTTCGACGTGTAAACTACGTCCGTTCGGGGGCGAATGGGTGCTGGTGTGCCCCGCGGTCTTCAAAACCGTAGTGGCGTCGAAAGGCGCCGGGTGGGTTCGATTCCTACACGTTCCCGCCAAATTTAGCGGGTCATCGCCGCAAGTGTGGAATCTCTCTCAAAGAGATTCCACCATGCGAAAACTACTTGCGTTGCTCTGCCTCACCACCGGGCTGTCGATTGCCTCGGCTGACCCAACCACCAACGTGGTCATCCCGATCGCCGATAGCCTCGGGCATTGCGAAGCATTTTACAGCCACACCCTGTCCGGATCGGACCGATTTGATCGCCCGTACGGTCACTATTCGGTGCTTACCATGGGTTTGCTGGACCGATTTGAACTTGGTGCCGCCACGGACCATTTGGGATTTCAGACGTGGAGTCTGAAGTCCCTCCTTTGGGACGAGCGGGGAACCGCCCTAGCGGTGGGGGTGATGGGCATCAGCGGCCGCAATGGCAACCCGTACGCCGTCGGTCGAGTAGACGCCGGTATCGCCCGCTTTCACGGCGGAGTCGGTCGATTCGATGGGGTCGCCACTGGCTTGGTCGGATTCGATGTGGATTACCGGGGTTGGTTCACGCTGCAAGGTGATCACACGGCCGGCCCTGCTGGCGCAAGTTGGATGGCTGTCAGCCGAACTTGGTCCGGTGGTTTCTTCTCTCAGTTGGCAGTAGGAAAGCCCACCCGAGGCGACTCCTGGGAACACTTCGTCTACCTCGGCTACGGATTTAGCTTCTAGCGCATTTTCCGGATATCTTCGCGGCGCACCACACCTTGCTCCGGGCGGGAGCGGCCCTCAATGGTGATGAAGTCGCCTTCACGCACAACTTGAGCATTGTTGCTAGGCGGCGCATTGCCTTCAATGCGGACAGTGTATTGCTGAGAACCCGCCGCGATTTCCAAGACTTCCTGGTATCCCTGGGTGACCCGGGTGACGCGGTACACGGTCGCGATCGCCCATTGAGTGGCG
This sequence comes from Chthonomonas sp., assembly GCA_031425375.1. Taxonomy (GTDB): domain Bacteria; phylum Armatimonadota; class Fimbriimonadia; order Fimbriimonadales; family Fimbriimonadaceae; genus JAFLBD01. Next base: position 392,980 of record JANPJF010000007.1, read on the forward strand.
ATGGCGGTGGCGTTGATGCTGAGACCCCGTGCGTACATACCATTCGTTTTCGCAAACCACGGGCCGAATCTCAGGGGCCACCGTTCAATCCCGTATCTGAACGGGTACAAACCTCTCGTGGATTCAAAGCCGCGAGTGGGGATTCTGGTGGGGAAAAGCGGGCGCGGGTCGAACATGCGTGCTTTGATCGAGGCGATGCGGGACGGCCGAGTCGAAGCGACTCTCGGAGTCGTGGTGGTGCCCTCCTCCGAAGCTCCAGCCCTTGCCGTGACCGCGTCCCTCGGTGTTTCCACCGCCGTCTGCCCTTACGAGCCTGTTGAGAGCTTTTCTTTAAGGCTGATCGACATCCTAAAGGAGTGCGATTGGCTTTGTCTAGCCGGGTATCTGCGCCGCCTCCCCATGCAAGTCGTAACGGCGATGGAAGGACGTGTGCTTAATATTCATCCTGCGCTTCTTCCCAAGTTTGGGGGTCGTGGCATGTACGGACATCACGTCCACGAAGCGGTAATCGCCGCTGGCGAGCGCGAGTCTGGGTGCACCGTCCACTGGGTCACCGAGAACTACGACGAAGGCGCTGCCGTGCTGCAGTTGCGCTGTCCGGTCCTGCCCCACGACACGCCTGAGGTTTTAGGCGCACGCGTGCTTGCGCTCGAGCACCAAGCCTACGCGCAGGCGTTGCAGCAGGTGATCCTTGCCACACGATGAACCGACGGAAACGCAACTCGGATTGCGGTTGCTCCTGCCCGCTCTGAGGGTCGTTGGGTGGGTATTGCTTACCATCCTGGGCCCATTTCGGGTCAAGGGCTCATTCCAGGTCCCGCGCTCAGGGGGAGTTCTCCTGCTCGCGAACCACATCAGCGACGTGGACCCCGTCGTGGTTCAAGCAGCTTGCAGGCGTCACATCTTCTTCATGGCCAAGAGTGAGCTGTTCGAGGGCCGCGTGCTCGGTGGGATCATTCGCTGGTTCCAGGCGTTTCCAGTTCGTCGCGGAGAGCCAGACCGCGCTTCCATCCGGCTTGCGGTCAAGCTCCTAAAGAATGGCCAGGTCGTGTGCGTCTTCCCCGAGGGCCGCTTGAGTGAAACCGGCAAAATGTTGCCGCTCCTCCCGGGCGTAGTGCTCATTGCCAGAATGGCCAACGTGCCCGTCGTCCCCTGCGGAATCACCGGCACAACGCGCATCATGCCGTACGGCAAAACAACGCCACGCCCAGGATTTGGGTGGGTCACCGTCTCGTTTGGCACCCCCCTTCCAGTCGACGACGACTTGATGGCCCAAGTCGAACGGTCTCTCAGAGCTTTAACGGGTCAGTGAGGGCCCCGTTGGGAGTGCGCGGCTTTATCCGCGCTTTGTCTTCCGCCAGGGATGAAACCAGTATCTCGACCTACTGCCCAAAAAAGCCGCGCATCTATTTCACCCGCACCGCGAACGCGCAGCTACATCTGAAAGGCTAGTGCTTCCCTTCCGGAATATTGATCTTGCTTCGAGGTGGAATCGCCTCTTCGTACGGCTGATCGGCCCGTGGAAGGGCTTGCTGGGTATCACCCGGCGTCCAACCCTGAACCGGCTCCCACTGGCGAGTGCCGTAGTCGGCGAACATCGTAAACATCAAGGTCATCCACACGAAGCCAAGGATGGCGTAAGTCTTGACCACGTTCGACTGAAACTTGACGCCCATGAAAATCTGGATCACCAGCCAAGCCTTGACACAGGCAATGCCCAGAGCGACCAGATTATTGATGACGCTGGAGATCGGCGTATTACCCAAGATTTGCGGGGCAAAAAACGCCCAAGCAATAGTGGCCGCCATGAGTATGGCGAGCTTGATGAAGGTTGCCATCAACGTACCAAACGGAGTGATGTGATGCGAGTGTTCGTGAGCGTGTACGTGTTCAGACATGGCGGTTTACTTCGGCATCAAGTAATACAAGGGGTAGAGGAAAATCCACACCAGGTCAACGAAGTGCCAGTAGAGGCCGAGCATTTCGGTCGGCAAATAGTCGGAGATGATCGGATGATCTTTAGCGATCAAGAACATCAGGACGCTGAAGAGGATAATTCCAATAACGACGTGGAGCGCGTGCAGTCCGGTCGTTCCAAAGTACAAGCTGTACCAAAGTTGGGCAATGTTTGCGGGTATGTACGTCGAGTCCCACGAGAATCCGGGTCCCGGATAATGACCTTTATTCCACTTTGGAATGTACTCAAACAGGAGCTTGATCACCAAAAATGCGAGCGCACATAGGTTCGTGAAGCCAAGGCAGAGCAATACGGGCATCTTCATCTTTCGCTGATGGAAATGGACCGCCAAAGCCACTGAAAAAGAACTCATGAGGAGAATGAAAGTATTGAGTCCCCCAATTTTCCAGTCAAGCTCTTGATGCAAAGCATAAAAGTAAGGCTGGTACTTCCATCGGTAGATGGTGTAAGCCAAGAACATGATCCCAAAGAACATGACTTCGGTGACCAGGAACGCCCACATGCCCAAGACATAGGTTTCTTGCTGCTGCCCCAGGTCCTCAAACTGTTCGTAAACGACGTCCTGAGGTTGATTCATTTTGTCGAGCGAAATCGCCATTATTTACTCTCCTCGCGCGGGGGCAATCCGCGGTAAGCCAATTCTTCGGCCTCGGCATCGTAGTCATAGACATCGCCCATCACCACGGGAATCCCCGCAAAGTTGTGCTTGATCGGAGGCGACGCAGCTGCTTCCCATTCGAGTCCCTTCGCGCCCCACGGGTTGGCCGGAGCCTTGGGGCCGTTCTTGAGCGACCAAGTTAGGTAGGCGCCAGGAACGAGTAGTGACACGGCCAGGACGGACGCTCCCAAGGTGGACATCACGTGGTAGACCTGGAATTCAGGGGCGAAGTAGTAGTAATGGTAGCGGCGAGGCATACCTAGGTAGCCGACCACGAACTGCGGCAAGAACGTCAGGTTGAAGCCGACAAAGACGAGCATCGCATTCCACTTTGCCACGCCTTCCGGATACATCCTGCCAAACATCTTCGGCCACCAGAAGTGCAAAGCTCCCAAGAAGGCGAGAAGCGTTCCACCAACCATCACGTAATGGAAGTGCGCGACCACGAAGTAGGTACCGGTGACGTGAACGTCAGTACCCGCGCTCGCCAGATACAACCCCGTCAGTCCACCGACGGTGAATAGTCCGATGAAGCCCAAGGCATAGATCATCGGGGAGGCCAGCCAGACCGACCCTTTGTACATCGTGAGCGACCAGTTGAAGACCTTAATGGCAGATGGGATCGCGACCAAGAAGCTCAGGAACGAGAAGACGATGCCCTGATACATGGACTGCGACGAGACGAACATGTGGTGGCCCCACACGACGAACCCGAGCGCGGCGATACCCATGGAAGACATCGCGACGAACTGATATCCGAAAACCTTGTTGCGGCTGAAGCAGCCCATCAGTTCACTGATGACGCCCATGCCCGGAAGCACCATGATGTACACGGCCGGATGGCTGTAGAACCAGAACATGTGTTGGAACAGCACCGGGTCGCCGCCGAGTTCGGGGCTGAAGATGCCGATCTTCGCGACTCGTTCGAAAACCACCAACAACAACGTGATGGCAATAACCGGGGTGCCCAGGATGATGATCACCGACGTGGCGTAGTGCGACCACACGTATAGCGGCAATCGCCACCAGGTCATGCCCGGGGCGCGCATCTTATGGATGGTGGCGATAAAGTTGATGCCCGTGAAGATCGAGCTAAACCCGGTGATGAACGCCGCCACCAGAGTTAAGGTGACCTGCCCGTTCGAGTAGATCGAGGACATCGGCGTGTAGAAGGTCCAGCCCGTGTCCACGCCGCCCGTCATCATGGCGACGAGGAACATCATTCCGCCCGCCATGTAAAAGTACCAACTTAAGAGGTTGAGCCGCGGGAACGCAAGGTCCCTTGCCCCGATCATCAGCGGTATCAAGAAATTACCGAAGACGGCCGGAATTGCGACGATCAGGAAGAAGAAGATCATCACCACTCCATGAGCGGTGAACGCCTTATTGTAGGTCTCCGAAGTAATCAACGTTCCGCGAGGAGACGTAAGCTCCAACCGGATCAACATGGCGGCAATCGACCCGATGAAGAAGAAGAAACTGACCGAAATCAGATACAAGACGGCGATGCGCTTGTGGTCCTTGGTCAGGAGCCAAGAGGCAATCGTGTGCCCTTCTTGGAGGTAATTCTTCTCTTCTGTTTCGACGTGTTCCGTCGGGGGTATGCCGCTCATCGCGTGGCTCCTGTGGCGACCGTTGTCGCGGCTGGGTTCGTGGCCATTGGACCGACCGGAGAACCGAGGGTTTTGATGTACTCAATGAGCTCTATGATTTGCTCTTCGGTGAAGTTGTATGGTTGCATCATCTGGCGATAGCCCTTGACAATTTTGGCGTCGGGGGCGAGGAGCGACTGGCGAATGTAGTCCATGTCTGCGACCATGCTCGAGCCGTCGGTGAAGTCGCGCTTGCGACCCACCAGACCGTTGAGCGAGGGAGCGCGCTTCCCGTCCTTCTCCCCGTGGCAACTAGAGCACATGAAGTCTTCGAAAAGCTGCTTTCCAGCCAGCGCTGGAATGCTCGGCTTTGGCTTAAACCGATTGCCGCCGTTCTCCTTCCACTTCGAGAATTCGGCTGGCTCAAGCGCGTACACGTATCCACCCATTTCGGAGTGCTGTGTGCCGCAGTGCATGGCGCAGAACAGGTTGAACCGCCCGGGTTTGGTTGGCGTGAACCACATCTGCGTGTAACGACCCGGCACAACCATGAACTGAACTCGAAATTGCGGGATATAGAAGCTGTGGATCACGTCCTGGCTGATCATCGTCAGCTTGACGGGAGTGCCGACTGGAACGTGGAGTTCGTTGTTCTCGCGCACACCGTTGTCATGTTGTGCGTGCCACATCCAGCGCTTGCCGATCACGAAAATCTCCATCGCGTTCTTCGGCGGCTGGCGCATCTCGATGTACATCTTGGCGCCCCAGACGAAGATCACCATGCCCAACACGAGCGAGACCCCTGAACTGGTCAGCTCAATGATGATGTTGTGGTGCATCGGGTTGCGCCGATCCTCGGGCTTCCCATTTCCGCGCTTGTACTTGATGATCAAGCCCAAGCACAGCGCGAAGACGAGCCCCGTGAAGAGCACGGTGAGCGCCGTGATGATAAAGAACAGCGTATCGTATTGGACCGCGAAGTTCGAAGCTTGTTCAGGTTGTACTGGAAAGTTCATATGAGCTTAAATTGGTCCGGATTACGCCGGTGAGGAGCCCCCTCCCCCAGAGAGTCGAGACCGTTGCCGGTTCCTCGTAGACAAAATGAAAATGGAGCATCCGAGCACCAGCACCGTAGCGATGCCGCCGACTTGAAGGGTTCGACCCACGACCATGCGGTACTTGCCCGTGGCCGGGTCCATCATGAAGCAGCCAAGCAAAATCGGCTGATCAGGCTCGCCCAACTTCTCAACGCGTGATTCATCGAGGGCCGTTTTGAGAATTGCAAAGCTGTAGTCCTTGCCGTAAAAGTAATTGGTGATCACGCCTTCCGGGCTGGCCATCATGATGCCAGCTGCATGATTGATCCGATTAATTTCAGGCTCGTAGGTGAACCGGAATCCCAGGGCCGTGGTGAGCTTGGTGATGCTGTTCAGATCACCCGTTACGAAGTGCCACGTGTCTTTGGCATGCGCAAGCAACTTGGCCTTCTCCTCCGGGACATCTGAGCTATCCGCGTACACCTTGTTGATCAACGACTGTCGAATCTTGGCGTCAATCGGAGTTTCCTTCGGGTGAATCGAGAACACAACAACTTGGAATTGTTCTTCAGGGTATCGGACGTGGAGCGCGTTGAGCGCCTTAACGCTTCCATCAAGCACCACTAGGCATGCTGCGTTGCACCGGAAGAACACCGGGACCAGAATCACCGGCTTGCCCGACATGAAGAACTCGCGCAGAAGCACCGGTTTGTCTTCGGTCGTCTTCCACACCGTGTCGAGAGGCAGAGCGGTGCCCAGATTCTGATCGATCCCAATCGAGCTCTTATCGAACCCGCGCATCTTGGGCGTGGCGGGCTGAGCCCACGCACTACCGATGAGCGAAATCACCAAAACCAGGGCGGCCGCTGCTCGGATCAAGGCTTCGTGCCTCCCGTGACGCCCTGGGCGCCTTGCTTGCCTAGTTTCTCGATCGCTGCGTCAACCGGAATGCGCATCGTTCCCTTTGCTTGGTCCGTGGTCGAATACTCTTGAGTCTCCGCCCGTTCCTTCGCGCGAAGCTCCTTCATATCGGACTTGGTGGTCATGCTGTTTTGAAGTGGCGCTCGCTCGGGAATAAATCCTGGCGGATTGGCGACGGTCAGATTGATCGGATGCGCACTCTTTGCCATGGTCGCGCCGATGCCTAGCATCAACCCGTAAGCCAGAGCGAACGCAACAGCAACGAACACAAAGAATCCCGTGATCCACTTCCCGACCGACCAGAAATTGCCATCTCGCAACTCATAGCGAACGTTAATAGACTTCTCTAGTATTTCCGGATCCTCGTCATACTCATGCGTGCTCATGGTGCAGTGCCTCCTGAAGTCGAGTGTCGTGGGCGGGCAAAAGCGGGGCTTGGCTCGTCGTCTTGCCGAAAGCCCAAACCCAGAATCCGCCAATCGCAACGAGCGCGAGGAGATCGGTCCACATCGGGAGAACCTGACCTCCGCGCATGAACGGCATTACCGTCCAGTAGAGGTCGATTAGCCTCATGAAGACAATTCCCCCCGCAACCCACGCGAGGATCGAAAGCGTGCGCTTCGTTCGAGGCGCCAAAAGCGCCATCCAAGGAACAAACCACCCGAACACCACGTTCGCCGCGCCAAGGAACAGCAGGAACTGACTCTCGTACTGGCGCTTGTAATAGAAGCTCGTGAACTCGGGAAGGTTGCCCGACCAGATGATCAAAAACTGGCTCAGCGAGAAGTAGATCCACAACATGGTGAACATGAAACAGAGGTTGCCCAAATCGCGGGTGAGGTCGTAGCTAATCACGTCGCGATATGGAGACTTCTTCGCGTTCACCGCCACAATCAGAGTCATCAACCCAAGCGCCATGTTGGCCGCCACGATCATGAAGAGGGGTCCGTAGATCGTGCTGAACCAGTGGGGATCCATGGACATGAACCAATCGGTAGCGGCGAGAGTGATCGTGATGACAAAGATCACGAGCCCTGCCGAGCTCCAGTTGGTCCGCAGTTGCTGCTCTCGCAGATCGAAGCTCTCGTCCTGTCGCAAGCTCGACTTGCGAAGACCCCAAGCGAGGCCCATCCAAATCAAGAAGTAAACCGCGAACCGCAGCCCAAACATTGTGGGGTTCAGCCACAGCGCCTTGGTCACCATGTACGGATCATCCATGGGACGCGGGTACCAATGACTGTAGGGAATCCCAAAATTGAGCGCCACCGGCACGAACAGAAGCGCCATCGTAAAGAAGGCCAACGCACCGCCGCCGGCTTCGACTAGCCGCAACACCGCCTGACCCCAAGAGCCGCGAACGACATGATGAAGCAACGTAATGCCAAAGCATCCGAGCGTGAGCGCAATGAACACTCCCCAAGCCCAGGTCCAAGACATGACCATGTTCTTGCCGAGCTCTTTATCCCCGGCGAACATGACTCCGAGCGAGGCAATGGCAAGCACAACACCGAGCAGAAGGCCGGCGCTACCGAGCTTGCCGAAGTGCACCTTTTCCGTCGTCGTAATCTCCGCCGACATTAGTGTCCGCCCCCCTTGCTATCGTGCTTTGCCGCTTCTTTCTCAGCAACGGCCGCTTTGGCCTCTTCCATTTTCTTCAAGTCTTCGGTGGTCATCTCGCCAGCGTTGACGTTTTGGCTCAACTGCAAAGCGCGAACGTACGCAATGATGGCCCAGCGATCGTCCGGAAGCACCCGCGACGCTTGGGAATACATCAGGCCAAAACCATTCGTAACCACATCGTAGAAGTGACCCACTGGCATCTCACGCAACCGCTGCGTATGATAGCTAGCCGGAGCACGTTTAAGCGCAAAACCACGCTGGGTGATCATTCCCTTCCCGTCTCCCGCAGCTCCGTGGCAATGCGAACAGTAAATAGTAAACCGCTCTTTACCGCGCTTCATCACCTTGATCATCTCGGTCTCGGTGTTGACATCTTCGCCATCAAGCGTCAGCTTCGCTGGGAACTTATTTGTGAGCTGGTTCCCCTCGTAACCCGTGGACTGAGCCTCGTTCTGGCGCTCCCAACCCTGGGCTACTGCACCCTTCGGAAGCGGGCGATTAGCTGCGCCATCCTTAAAAATGCCGGACTCATCCTTATCATAGGGCGTGACCTTGGCCTGGTACCACATGTCCGTGTGGCAACCGGTTAAAACCGCCGCCGTGAAGACAAGCATTGAACTGAGTTTCAGCATTTTCACTTTGTCCAATCCCCTGCTTCTTCGGCGTCCACGCGAGAAACCTGAGTTGCGTTCATTGATTTCAAAAATTCCTCCGCCTTGTTCGCATCAAACCCCGGATGGTTCTCCAAGCAAAGGAAAAACTTGTCCTGCGAGGCTCGCCCGAAGTTCGGGGTCGAGAAGACCGGGTGATATGGCTTCGGCAAGCCATTAAAGGCCAGCATGCCAAACACCGCCGCTAGGCCAGCGCAGAGAATCGTCGATTCGTACGTCACCGGGATGAAGGAGGGCCAGCTAAACAACGGTCGACCACCCACGTTCATCGGGTAGTCGATCACCGCCGTGTAGTACTGCAAGCTAAGCCCGACGATCCCGCCTATGCACCCCGCGAAGAAGATCGCATAAGGCACCTTCACATCGTGAAATGCCATTGCATCGGAGAGACCGTGAATGGGGAACGGCGAGAAGCAGTCCATCTGCGTAAAGCCGGCTTCGCGAGCTTGCTCTACCGCGCGGATAAGATCTCCCGGCGCATTGAACTCCGCACACACTCCGTAAAGCAGATCCGAATCTTCGTGATGATGTGCGTGTGCGGGACGAATTTCAACTTTTGGCATGGTTATTCACCCCCCTTTCCACCGACCGGAACCGGTGCGGCATGTCCATCCTCTTTGCTTTCCAATTTCTTGAACAGGAGGTCTTTCATTTCGAAGATGTTGATCACCGGGACGAACCGGAAGAACAGGAACATCAGCATGATGAAGAATCCAATCGTGCCGAAGAAGAACGAGAAGTCCCAAAAAGTCGGCGTGTACATGCCCCAGCTTGAGGGCAGGTAGTCGCGGTGAAGCGACATTGGAATGATCACGAACCGCTCCAGCCACATCCCGACGCTAATGAACTGGCTGACCACGAATAGGACCACCACGTTCTTTCGCGCTTTTGGGAACCACAGAATCTGCGGGATGATGCCGTTGCAGAGCCATAGTGCCCAGAAGGCGGCCGCGTAAGGGCCGAAGAATCGGTTCTGGATGAGCGCCTGCTCCCAAATCACGCCGGAATACCACGCGTAGAAAACCTCGCTGAGGTAACCGTAAAAGACGATCAACCCGGTGGTAAGCATGATCTTCGCCATCCAGTCGAGGTGCTTATCGGTAATGAGATCGTGCAATCCGTACCACTTTCGAAGCGGGATCGCGAAGGTAAGCACCATCGCAAATCCGGCGAACACCGCGCCGGCCACGAAGTAGGGCGGGAACACCGTAACGTTCCAACCCGGAACAATGGAAACGGCAAAGTCGAGGGACACGATCGAGTGCACCGAGAGCACCAACGGCGTCGAAAGTCCGGCCAAGATCAAATAAGCCTGCTCGTAACGATGCCAATGCTTCGCCGAACCGCGCCAACCCAAAGCAAGCGCAGCCCAAATGCGGGAGGCAATCGGATGCTTCGTCTTGTCGCGCATCGTGGCGAAGTCGGGGATCAATCCGATGAACCAGAACAACGCCGAAATCGTGATGTACGTGGTAACCGCGAACACGTCCCAAATGAGCGGACTGCGGAACTGAGGCCACATCGCCAAGATGTTCGGATACGGGAACAGCCAGTAGGCGACCCAGGGCCTACCCGTATGCAACAGCGGATACAGGCCCGCGCACATGACGGCAAAAATCGTCATCGCCTCCGCGAAGCGGTTGATCGAGTTACGCCACTGCTGGCGAACTAGCAGGAGTACGGCCGAAATCAGCGTTCCCGCGTGACCGATACCGATCCACCAGACGAAGTTGATGATGTCGAAACCCCAGCCGACGGGCTGGTTGTTACCCCAGATGCCAATGCCTTGGAAGACAAGCCAAGCTATCGACATCAACAGGATGTTTGCGCCGATGAACCCGAATGCCACGAACAGGTACCAGACCTTCGGATGGCGCTTGTTATCCAGGATCAGTGAACCGATCTGATCGTCCAGCGACGTGTAACTGTGCTGGCCGGGAAGTAGCTCTTTCAGCTCATCCTGCTTTTCTTTAATGAGATTAGACATTAGGCGTTTTCGAGCTCCTTGTTCGGATTGCGAAGTTTGGTGAGATAAGTCGTGCGGTTCTTAGTGTTGAGCTCTTCGATCAGCGAATAGTTGCGCTTGACGGCCTTCAGTCGGCTAACCTGACTACTCTTGTCGGCGACATTGCCGAAGACAATGGCTCCGGTCGGACAAGCCTGCTGGCATGCGGTGATAATCTCGCCTTCCTTCGGATCGGGCTTCTCGCGCCGTCCCTTCGCCGCTTCGTTCTTGGCGTGGATACGCGCTTGATTGATACGTTGCACGCAGTAGGTGCACTTCTCCATCACGCCTCGACCGCGAACCGTAACCTCTGGGTTGTTCACCATCAGGCGAACCCGAAGGTCTCGGCTGCTCTTCTCGCCATCAAGAAGCTTGAAGTCGCTGAACTTGCGATCGTTGTAGTTGAAGAAGTTGAACCGACGTACCTTGTAGGGGCAGTTGTTGGAGCAATAGCGGGTTCCGACGCAGCGGTTGTAAACCATCTGGTTCAAGCCTTCGTGACTGTGAACCGTGGCCGCCACCGGGCAGACGGGCTCGCACGGAGCCGCCTCGCAGTGCATACATGCGAGCGGCATGAAATGGGTGCTCGGATTATCGAGATCGGCACGTTCAGGCTTCCTGCCGCCGAGTTCGCCCATGTCCTTGGTGCCGTAGTAGCGGTCGATGCGAATCCAGTGCATCTCTCGACCCTTCATCACTTGATCCTTACCGACGACCGGGATGTTATTCTCGGCTTGGCAGGCAGTAACGCAGGCGTGGCAACCGGTGCAGACGTTCAGGTCAATCGTCATGCCCCATTGAGGGCCTTCGTACGGGAACTCATCTTCCTGCTTCGGGAACATCGAAATGTCTTTGTGATGGTGCTTCTCGTGGTGCCCACCGTGCAAGAACTCGTCCAGCGTCTCCTCGCGGACGATGTCGCGCCCTTCGAGGTAGTGGTGCATCTGCGTGCTCGCCACCATGAGCTTGCCACCGGTCTTAGTGATCGAACCCGAGTGCAAGAACGGGGAGTTGCTGTTCTGCAATACGTAAGCGTTGAAGCCGGTACCGTCCGCAACCAACGTCTCTCGCATGTCTCGGCCATATCCGAAGTGGACCGTGACCGTGCGCTCAGCCTGACCAGGGAAAATCCAGACCGCGCCTCGCACCTTGCCATCGGCAGTGGTGACTTCCACCTCATCCCCGCTAGCCAGCCCCATGGACTCGGCCAATTTGGGACTGATTTGAACCGTGTTATCCCACGTGATGGTGGTCAGCGGCTTCGGCAGCTCCTGAAGCCAGCCGTTATTGGCGAACCGACCATCGAAGATGGTCGGATCGGGGCGAAGAAGAATCTCCAAGTCCGCCTTTGCGACAGGTGCCTTTCCAAGCTTACTCGCGACCGACTGAGCAACGGCGGCAACCGGCGGGGTAGCCGTATTGGGAACCACGCCTTCGTTGAGCGCATTGCGCCAAGCGGCTTCCGTCATCCCTTTGGCCTGGTACATCTCCATCAGCAATTCGTGAGAATCACGCGCGCTGTTCATGGAGGGACGCACCGCACGCAGTACTTCCCACGCGCTCTTGGTGTCGTAAAGTGGGTCAATCAACGGCTGACTGAGCGTCACAGTGCCATCAAGGCCCCGCCCGTCTCCCCACGCTTCCAGCGCATGCGACTCGGCCAAGTGCCAATCGCAAACCTTACTGGTTTCATCCAAATGCATCGAAAGGTGGGCTGTATGCTCCACCTTTTTAAGGGCTTCGGCAAACTTGAGATCAGCCGGCGCATTGAACACCGGGTTACCGCCTAGAGCGAGAAGGAACTTGATCTCACCCGCGTTGATCGCGGCCATGAGCGCCTTGAGGGATTCTCCCTGCTGACCCGCCATGTAGACCGCAGCCGAGTGGTAACGCACGCACTTGCCTACCGCACCGAGCTTGCCATTGATGGCGTGGCACAACGCGTGCACTTCTGCCGAAACAAATTCGCCGGGAATGACGATGACTTGCCCAGGCTTGCTTTGCAAGTCTGCCGCGATGGCCTTGACCTGCTTTGTGACAACTTCGTTGAGAACCACGAAGTCCACCGCGATGCCCAATTCGACGGCCAGTGCGCGGGTGAAATTCTCCAACTCCACCATGCTCATCGGCATTCGGTGGTCGGCGACGGCGCCAGTCAGTGTCGGCGCAGCCTCCGCGGCGTAAAGACGGCTCATCTTGGACGGGTCACCGTCCACGTTGCGACCCTTGGCCCAATCCTTTGCGTACTTGACCCAGCCCGGCATCGAGCCGAGGAAGTCCGAATCGAGCGAAAGAATTACTCGCGCATCACTCAGGTCATAAATTGTCTCAAGCGGCTTGCCGAACGCCATGGCCGCGCCCTGATAAACGTTGTCTCTCGCCGCCGGCTCCCACGTCGCGATGATCGCGTTCGGCATCTCCTGCCGCACCTTCTCGACTTCGGCGATCAAACTCGGCGAGCCGGTGGATTCCATCAAGATGGCAAATCCGGCACCCTTTGTCGCCTCGAAGCTCTTGATCCAGCCGCGCGCTTCGGTGAGGAAGCCATCCCAACCAGTGGTGATTCCCTTCTTAGCAACGCCCTTTGTTCGGTCCGGGTCGTACATGTTCAGCACGGAGGCTTGCATGAACGAATCGCTCGACCCAAGACTAAATGGGTGATTGGGGTTGCCTTCGATCTTGGTCGGGCGCCCAAAGTGACTTTCCACCACGATACCGGTGGTCACTCCGTTCAGAGCAAATCCGGTGGCGAAGTGGAGCACCTCTCCGTTCACCAACTCTTCTGGGCGGTTGACGTAGGGGACCAACTTTGCGTTGGGCAAAACGAGAGAGCGGCAACCGCCAAGCCCGGCCAGCATCATGGAGGCGCCCATGTACTTGAGGAGGCTACGACGGTCAAGTTGCATCAGGCTGGAGCGATTGGGGAATTCGTCGTCCACCCAAGCTTGAAACTCGGGGGTCTCCGCGACTTCCTCCAGGCTGCGCCAATAGGCGCGCCCTGATTTGCCGGCGAGTTTCTCCCGAACTTCAGCCAGATTCAACGTCTCAGTAGTCTCGTTCATTCAGCCTCTTTAGATTCAAAATTAGTGGTGGCACACCGCGCAGTCGGCGAGTTGTTCCTTCTTCAAGCCGCGAGCCTTGACCAGTTCCTTTCCTTCGGTCGTGCTCAGCGCGTGTTGCTCGGCACCCTTGAGCATGTTTTGCTCCATCAGGGTCATTTCGCTCATGCCCGGATCAGCCTGATACTTTTGGTACAGGTTGAACACCTGTTCCTTCGGGCTCAGCTGGGGGTTCCTCGGGTCGGTGTACAAATACTTTTCCGGCTTGCGGTGGCAGTCCAAACACCAAGACATGAACAGAGTTCGGGCCTTGTAGGCGATTTGCATGTCCTGAATCGCGCCATGGCACTGGTTACAGCTAATGCCCTTGTTAATGTGAACCGAATGGTTAAAGTAGACGAACTCGGGAACCTTATTGAGTTGAGTCCACTCGATCGGCTTATTCTCGGCATAGCTCGTTCGAACTGGCTCAAGCAGGGGGCTGTTCGTCCAGATATGAGCGTGGCAGCTCATACAGGTTTCCGTGCTCGGCAGGCCGGCTTGCGCACCCGTCTCCACGCTCGTATGACAGTATCGGCAGTCAATGCCGAGCTCAATCGTGTGATGCCGATGGCTGAACGGAACGGGTTGCTCGAGCGGCAACATTTGGCGCGTATTCGGCGCGTTGCGGCTAAGCGTCATTCCCACCAATATCGCCAGCACGGGCAGACTAGCAAAGATCATTAAACTGATCTTCGCCAGGGAGTTCGTGCTCGCTTTAAACAATTGCGCCATCTTTATATTTATCCTACTTGAATCGTACTGGGCTTGTCAGCGTAGTTCGCCAGGCCCATGGGGTCACAGGGCCAGTCCCGCGCCGCCCCCCGCCCGGTCAACTGCCATCACGACAAAAATTAGCGCCAAGTAAACCATCGAATACTTGAACAACCAGACCGCCTTCGGTCGGTCTGGGGCCTGCATCAGCTTCCAGCTTCTAAAAACTAAAACTCCGTTGAGCAAGACGGATGCAACCAGGTAGATCGCTCCAGCCTGGTTGATCAAAATGGGAATCGCGCACAAAACTGTGGTGAGGATCGAGTACGCGGTGATCTGCACCACCGTCGCCCGGTCGCCCTTCACCACTGGCAACATCGGGATGCCCGCATCGGCGTAATCGTCCTTGATGAAGAGCGCCAAGGCCCAGAAGTGCACCGGAGTCCAAACCACGATCAAGGCAAACAGGAACCACGCCAGGGGACTCAGTTCCCCAGTGACGGCTGCCCATCCAACCAACGGAGGAAAGGCGCCCGCGGCGCCCCCGATCACGATGTTGTGCCAAGTGCGGCGCTTCAGCAGAAGGGTGTAGATAATCACGTAGAACAGCAACCCAGAAGTTGCCATCAGCGCAGTCAGCAGATTCGCCGCTACCGCCAAGATTGTGAAACTCAGCACGCCCATAACTAGGGCGAACACGGACGCCATCCAAAGCGGCATCACATGAGCCACCGTCGGACGATGACTCGTCCGCTTCATTCGGCCATCAATGTCGCTATCGATCACCATGTTGATCGCATTAGCCGATCCAGCCGCCATATAACCGCCGAGGAACACCCAAAGCAAAAGCCATCCCCCCGGCCAGCCGCGTGCGGCGATGAACATGGCCAAAATGGTCGTAAACAGGAGCAGACTGATTACGCGGGGCTTGGTCAGCACCACGAAGGCGTTGATTTTTTCGCGCCAAGGCATCGAGTAAATCGTATACGGCTCTTCGGGCTCGGTGCTCATCTCCGGTGCAAGCTTAGCTGACAATGCAGAGGCGGAGAAGACCGTAAACAAAATCCAAATCGCGTCCGCAATCAGCAGATGCATGATCTGGAAGTAAACCGGTGCCTTCAAAAGCACGTTCATCACGCCGTGCAAAATTTGGAACAGAAGGAGCCCGGTCGTCCACTGCCCGAGCTTGGTCACCAGCGGCGACTTTCGGCGCGAAACCACAAAGGCAATTCCAAGGATGAGGTAGAGCGTCGCCGATGTACTCAACACCGGGTGAGCGATGCGCAACCGCTCCAAGAAATGCGCGCTCGGATCCATCGTACGCTGGATTCCCGCGAGCGTATCCGTGGGCTTGAAGAGCGTATCACCGAGAGCCGTAATCGCGCCACTCACGATGGTGAAAACCATCGCCCCCACTCCAACCAAGAGAGCACCGAGCACCGGCCCCTGCTGACGCAACCGAATCGGAGCCGCCCCGCTCGCCCAGTAAGCCACCAACGTCACCGTCGCCAGCAACAAAGTTGTATTGAAGTGATGCAGCGCCATCACCATGGCTCGCATCGCGGAAGTGTCTTGCCCGACGAGTTTCGCCAAAACCAGCCACGCGCCAATCAGCGACTCGACAATGCCCAGCATTGCCGCCGCCTTGGCTCCCTTGCGAACGACGTTCGGTTTCGGCAAATTGCGCAAAGCCCAAACGAACACGATCGCAATCGGAATCAACCAAAGCCCCGTCATGGTGCGATGCGTGAATTCAATTGCCTTCGCGACCGTAAAGCTGGTTGGAATGACTTCGCCGTCGCATCTCGGCCAATGGTCGCCGCAACCCGCTCCGGAACCCGTAGCCCGGACTACCGCACCCCATAGGATCACCAGAACGGTGAAGATGACGTTTGCTATCGTCAGGCGTCGGAACCACAGCGGCAAGTAATTCTGCACGTTTTCGTCAACGTTGGAAGGGGAGTGCGCATCCGTCAGGGGGGACGAAGAGTTCCCTGGGCCGCTCTCGATATTTAGCGGTTGGCTCGGAGGCTGGTCTGCGGATTGCATCTGCGAAATCGCACCTCTAAGGTAGCCGATTTCGCCTTCTCAGGTCAAAGGGGGGACAGAAAATTTTCCTTGTCCGAGATACACAAACGCTACATAAATGTGGAAGACTGGCGGATCGGTTTGTTAAAGCCGGTTTCTTTACGGAGGACCATTTGTGGAATTCTCCGCTTAACTGTTTGTTGGTGTCCAATGTCAATCAAAGCTCTTGCCGCACTCGGAGTGCTGGCGAGTGTGGGCCTCGCCCATGCCGCTCAGCTTCAGCCCGTTGAGTACTCCCACGTGAAGTGGAATAAATTTACTTTCCACTCTGTGTCAGTGGACCTTGCGTCCGAGAGCGTGATGCCCGCCGTGCTTCATTCCCCCCGGCTCGAGTCCATTTGGGATCTGGTCAGAAAAGACACCCCGGTAGTCGCCATCACCGGCACCTTCTTCAACACCTCTAGCGCCTACCCGGTCGGCGACATCGTCGTGGAAGGCAAGCAAACCGCCGAAGGTCACCGTGGCTCCGTGCTCGCCGTGGACTGGTTCGGCGAGGTCAAAATCTTCGACTCCCCCTTCCAACGCATGATGGATTGGTCCGACTACCGCTTCGCCCTTCGAGGCACCGTTCGCCTCATCCGAGATGGCGTCTTCGCCGCCGACCCGAAAGCGCAAAAATTCCGCGATCCCCGCGTCTGGAGCCGTGCCCAACGCTGCGCCGTCGGCACCACCAAAGACGGTCGCCTCGTCATCTTCGCAACCCAAAACGCCGTCACTCTCGGCGAAATTGGCAAAGCCATGCTGTCGGTGGGCGTGGATAATGCCGTGAATCTCGACGGCGGGGCCAGCGCCTGCTTGCTCTACCGAGGCTCTCTGAAAGTGACGCCGGGCCGCAAGCTCAGCAATCTCTTCGTGGTGTACGAGCGCTCCCCCTTTCTCCTCCCGGCTCAGTAAGAAGGACACTGGTAAACTCGCCACTCCTTGAGCGGTTTCCGACTGAGCGTGGTCATTCCGGCCTATAACGAAGAAGACCGAATCCAGCGCACGCTGGAGCGGCTCTTCGAGTATTACGAAGCCCAGGATTACGACTACGACGTCGTCGTCGTGAGCGATGGAAGCCGTGACCGCACCAACGAACTCGTCCAAACCTTCGCCGCCGCCCACCCCAAGTTTTCCCTTCTCGACTCCCAGCCCAACCGAGGCAAAGGGTTCGTCACCCGAATGGGCATGCTGGCCGCCGAGGGCGACTACGTCCTGTTTTGCGACGCCGACCTCGCCACTCCCCAAGAAGAGACCGAGAAACTGCTCCCCCGCATGCTCGCCGGAGTAGACGTCGCCATCGGCAGCCGCCCCCTCCGAGAATCCAACCTCGAAATCCGCCAACCGCGGTACCGCGAAATGCTCGGGCGCACGTTCAATGGCGTCGTGCAAGTCCTCGCCATCCGCGGCATCGCCGACACCCAGTGCGGATTCAAAATGTTCACCCAACATGCGAGCCAAGACATTTTCAAGCGCTGCAAACTCGACGGCTTCAGCTTCGACTTCGAGGCGCTCATGATCGCCCGCGACCTCGGCTACACCATTGATGAAATCCCCATCCGCTGGATGCATCAAGAAGGCTCCAAGGTCCGCGTCCTCCGAGATGGCACCCGCATGGTGCTCGACCTGATCAGGTTGCGGCTGAAGGGAAAGAAGGCTCGACTTGAACCTCGATGAATACGGACAGATGTTCGAGCTGGAAGACCACTACTGGTGGTTCGTAGCCCGACGCCAACTCGCTCTCCGCCTCCTCAAAGCCCACCCCTCTCCCGAAGGCGCGACCCTCGATGTGGGCTGTGGCACCGGCGCCATGCTGGCGGAACTCCTCCGACTCGGCCCCGCCACCGGCATTGACGTCAGCCCGGACGCATTATCGCGCTGCCGCCAGCGCGGTCTCACCTCAGTCGTCGAAGCCGACGCGGAGAAACTCCCTTTCCCAGACAACTCCTTTAACCGAGTTGTCACGCTCGATACGCTGGAGCACGTTCGCGACGACCGTGCCGCTTGCGCTGAGATCTTCCGCGTCCTCCAGCCCGGAGCAGTGGTCGTCATCAACGTCCCCGCCTTTCGCTGGCTTTGGGGGCCGCACGACGTGGCTCTCCATCACCACCGCCGCTACACCAAGCGCGAGCTAACAACGCTTCTAACAGAAGCCGGCTTCGAAGTCGAACGCGCCAGCTACAGCGTCTTCTTCCTTTTCCCTGTCGTGGTGATGGTCCGCCTGCTTGACCGCCTCCGCACCAGCCAAGCCCGAGTGAGATTGCCGCAAGTGGGTCCCTCACTGAACAAGCTCCTGATTTCGCTCATGAAGATGGAAGGCGCACTGCTCCTGAAAGTGCCGCTACCGGTTGGCAGCAGCGTCGTCGCCGTGGCACGAAAGCCTATCGGCTCAGCGAGTACAGATCAACCGTGACCCCGTAGTACTGGCTCGTCTCTCCCACTCTCTGCATCCCGAGCCGGTCCGCCACCCGCGCCGATCGCACATTCTCCGCGAACAAAATCGCGTAAATCTCCGCTAACCCCAGCTCAAACAGCCCACGCCGCACCGCCCAATGCGCCGCTTCCGTCGCATACCCGTGACCCCAACAGTCGCGGCGCAGGTGCCACCCCACCTCAAACTCGTCGCTGATGCCGCCCGCGGTCAATGGCAACGCTTTCAACAACACCGCGCCCACCAGATCCCCGCCGTCCTTCGTCTCCAGGGCCCAGAATCCGGTGCCTGCCGGCGCCGTCTCCCGGTTCTTGACAATGCGAGCCAGCCGCGCCGCTTGCTCAGTGATGTCCGGCACGGGCGGCCCCGCCAAGTAGCGCGTCACTTACGGATCGCCGTAAATCGCGAACGCCGCCTCCAAATCCCGATCCGCATCCCAGTCGCGAATGATCAGCCGTTCGGTCTCGCACACCTGCCCCATGCTGCCTATTATGCGCGTACAATTAACTCACTTCATATGAATTACCGCGTAGGCAGCGTCCCGTACCTGAATGCGGTCCCGTTGGTGGCCAAAATGCCCGAGACGGTGACGGTGGATTTCGCCGTCCCCAGCTCCTTTCCCGCCAAACTCGGCTCCGGCGAACTCGACGCCGTCCTTGTCAGCAGCATCGAAGCCCTCCGCCGTCCCGGTGCCCGTGTCGCCGCCGGGGTCAGCATCAGCTCGCTCAAATGGGTCAACAGCGTGCGCCTCTTCAGCCAAGTCCCGCTCGGCGAGATCAAGTCCCTGGTGCTCGATCAAAGCTCGCTCACCAGCAACGCCCTCGTACAGATTCTCCTCGCCGAGTTGTTCGGGCTCCAGCCCACCACGTGCGTTCTGCCGCCCGACCTCCCGCGCATGCTAAAACAGGCCGACGCTGCGCTGCTCATCGGCGACAACGGCATGCGCGCTGACGGCTCGAACCTCCACGTCATGGACCTTGGTGAAGCGTGGTCTCAGTGGACCGGCCTCCCGTTCGTCTGGGCGATGTGGCTCGGCCACGACCGCCTCACCCCCGAACTCGCCGGACTACTCCTGGAAGCAAAAACCACCGGTTGCCACGGACTCGAATCCCTCGTCCCTGGCGCAGTCGAGCGATTCGGATTCTCGGAGAATCTGACCCGCGAATACCTCTCCTGGACGATGAACTACGACCTCAGCGAAGACCACTTCGCCGCCCTCACCCGTTTCGGAGAGCTAGCCCAGAAATGGGGCTTGATCGAGGGTTTCCAACTCCCCAAAATTGTCTCCGCAACTCAGAAATCTGAAATCTTCACTCATTCCGATCCCCGTTCCCCAAACCCTAAACCCTAGACCCTGGACCCGGATCCCCGATTCCCGATCCCCGATTCCCGATTCCCGAAAAAGGTACTCTCACCTCAACATGGGGATGTAGCTCAGTTGGGAGAGCGCTGCAATCGCACTGCAGAGGTCGTGAGTTCGAATCTCATCATCTCCACCACCCCCTTGGTCCCAGGCATCACCAGCGAATTTAAACGCCGAGGCACGGACTCCGACGCTTCCTGCGATAATGGCCCAATGCGGATGCGATACCACTGCACCAACCGAAGAGCCGAACATTCCCCTGCTTTGAGGGGCTTCGTGCTACTCCTGACAGTGACTGCAGCCGGTCTTTGCCATGCCGATCAGATCGACGATTTCGTTCAAGCGGAGATCAAGCGCCAGCGAATCCCAGGTGCGGCAATCGCGGTGGTACGCGATGGGAAAATCACGAAGTCCAAGGGTTACGGCGTTGCCGACCTTGACCACGACGTGCCCGTCACCTCCGACACGGTCTTCGCGCTCGCTAGCATCACTAAGCAGTTCACGGCGACGCTGATTATGATGCTCGTCGAACAAGGAAAAGTCAATCTCGACGATGAGATCAGCCTGTACCTTCACGAACCCCCCGTGACCTGGAAAGGAATTACCGTGCGGAACTTGCTCAACCACACCAGCGGACTTTCGCCACTTGGGCAAGACTTCGTCAGCCTCGTTCGGCTCCAAACCATCACGACCGCTAAGATGTACGAAGCGGCAAAGGCCGACCCCATTGGTGGCAAACCCGGCGAAAAATGGGTTTACAGCGACGTCGGATACTTCCTACTCGGCATGGTCATCGAAAAGGTGAGCGGGAAGAAGTACGACGTATTTCTGCGCGAACGTATCCTTGATCCGCTCGGCATGAAGACGGCGCGCATGGCGGATCTGAGCCGGCCCTACAAGCACCTGGCGAAGGGATACACCCTCGTTCAGACCGGCGACACATGGGAGACCCTCAACATCCGGCGTGACAGCCAGCGCGGACTCTCTTCGCACTACGGCTTGTTCGGAACGGTGAAGGACCTCGCCAAGTGGGACGCGGCTCTTTACACCGACGCCGTGATCAAACAATCGAGCCTGACGCAAATCTGGGTTCCTACCAAGCTCAACGATGGCTCTACGTTCCAATATGGATTCGGGTGGGGGCTCGGCGAGCGCAACGGACACGCTTACCACTACCACTCGGGAATCACCGGCACGTTCATCATGCGTATGCCGTCGCTACGCTTGACCGTGATCGTGCTGACAAACCTCGGTTGGTGGTCGTCTAGCTCTTCGCGAGGCGCCGATGCCTATATGATGGCGCACGGTGTCGCCGGGCTTGTGGATCAGAAGTTCCGGTGGAAGCCGCTTGCGCAGCAGGAGACTGCCCTGACTTCCAAAGCTCGCGAGGCGTTCGATTCTCTCTCCTCCGGGCGACTCCCTGAAGGGCTGTTCACCGAAGACGCTGTTACGTCGCTTTCGCCGGTGGCGAAGGAGTTTCCATCCTGGTACACCGAACTCGGCGAAGTCCGACGGGTAGAACTTGTTGATCGGTCTGAAAAGGGCGGCGAGACCTGGTGCGTGTTTCGCTTCGTGTTTGCCAAGGGCTCTCGCGTGTTTGCTGTCGATCTGGACAAAGATAGAAAAGTGATATCGTTTGTGCCGGATGGTTAGTCCGCAAGTACGCGCCCGGCATTATCAGTCAAGCCCAAGTATCGTTTGACCTCCGCTGGTTTCTAAAATCTGAACTCCTCAAGTTTGTGCTCGGTACCAGACCGCCATGCTGCGCAAAACGAGGATCGAACTGCACAGTTCGTCAGGGGGATAGGCTTTAGCCTGTCACCCGGCGTATCGGACTTCAGTCCGGTACACAACTCTTCACAAACTGCGAGCACCCCTCCCAAATCCCGTGCTCCGACAGCGGTCGAAACCGCAGCGTCGTGAACTCATGATGAAAATCCCGACGATCCCGCTCCCCCATCCCGTCCGCGTGACGACCCGCCCAAACCATGTCCCTCATGGCCTGCTGCGAAGTCCAAATCGAGAAGGTCGCCACCGTGCGCGGATACCGAATCGCCGCCAGAGCCATAGTCGTCTCCGGATGATCTCGCACGAACTCCTCTACCGGCCTTCCCCATCTTATGAACCGCGGCACCTCCGGAATTTTTAGCCGGGCAAGCGTGTAGGCGGCGACCGGTGCCGAAGGATCGCTTTCCCCCGTGTGCTCCGGCAGCCCAGCAAACTCGCGCACCGAACCCCATCGGCGAAGAAAGGCCATTCGGATATGCCATCCCGCCGCGAAAGAATGCCCCAATGGATGGTTCGCCAAGAACGACTCAATCGCGTCCTCGCTCTCCCAAGCCGCGAACATCGTCAACTTCCCGAGCTGCATGCGCTGAGGCGACCAAACCGCCGCGCCCAGCTGCATCGGCGTCAAACACTCCGCATGAATCAACCCCGGCACCGTCGTTCCCGTCGGCGGATTCATCAGGGTCGCAAGCGTCCTCGACACCGGCACCGTAGCCAAGCCAAATGTAAAGATGTTCACCGCCTCAAAGAACTTCCCACTCATCAGTTGAAATTCCAGATTGGCGCAAAATGGAACGCAGAGTGCCCACCGTAACCTCCCGATGTTTGGGCACGATCGCGGTCCGAGTTCCGCCTTCAACTGGCTTGGCAAACTTCACATGACTTCCCGCCTGAGCTACTTCAGCAAAGCCGGCCGCGAGTAGCTTTCGCCGAATATCGGCGTAGCTCAGCGGATTAAGCTGCGCCAATCTCAGCCTCGAAAGTGGCCACTTTCGGGGTTACAGAGGCGACCGGAGGCGCGAAATGCAGTTCGACGGCTTCCTTAAGAGACTCTAGCGCTTCCGATTCGGTCTCGCCTTGACTTGCGACGTCCACATCGAGGCACTGAGCCACGTACCAATCGCCCTCTTTCCACACCGAAGCACGAAACTGTCTCACTGCTCAATCTTATCTCAAATTCCCCTCAAACCCAAAAAGGCTCTCGAACGTAAGCACCGTCAGCCACGCCGCCCGGTCCCCGAACCCCGAGCCCGGCCCACATGCTCACCGCCATACTCGCTCCCCTCATGCCGGATGAATGAAGTGGGTGGAGAAAGCAGAAGGTCAGCGCAGGACGGACATACACGGATATCGCGTCGAAAACTTGGGGAGAGAGATAGCTCATTGCGCGCTATACATGCCACCCGGGGATGTAGCCCAGTTGGGAGAGCGCTGCAGTCGCACTGCAAAGGTTGTGAGTTCGACTCACATCATCTCCTTTAGATCATCACTGTAGGTGCTGGTACATGTACCGTCGGTAGAGTTCACAACGCAACTGGATCGTGCGATCGCTGACTTGATGGACGATCCCCGCCGCAAGAAGGCGGTGATAGCCGTCGGTGTCCCCGAGGTCTGGAGATTGTAGCGATGTCCGCAGTGCCTCAAGAACCCCAGGGATGTGGGAAACGGAGATCAGGATGCGTTTCAGGTGGTCGCCAAACGCCCCGTCATCTCGATCGGCCGTTGCCATCAACTGATCAAAGTTCATGGCCCCGCGCGCGACGACGTCTAGTGCCCTTCGCACCAAGAATGGCTGACCTCCAATGAGTTTCATCAGCTGAACGATCTGATCAGCGGACAATGGCGAATCATAGCGGCGATTCAGCTCGGTAACGGCGGATCGGTCAAAGTCTTGTAGATCCAGCTGCCGCCCGACGTTGAACGGCGATTGGTTCAAGTCTTGGATGAAAAGGTGGGCTTCGGTGGCATAGCCGAGCACCACCGTGAAACGGGACCATGGGCCATCTGGCTCGGTGGCGCGCGAGTTGTGCCACGAGCGCACCAGACCAAAGAAATCCGACGCGAAGGGAGCCGCGAAGAGCTTGTCGGCCTCATCCATGAACCAGACCAACGGAACGTCTGACGACTCGATCAAAGCGCGGATGAAGTTGTCGAGGTTCATATTCGCGCCGAAGACGTCGATCCATTCACCCTCGAAGTCGTAGTCGAACTGGAGCGATTTCGCGAGCATCCGGGCCAGAAGCATGTAAAAACGCTCGTCCGAGGCCAACGGCGTCGAAGACAGCTTCTGGAAATCGGTCATCGCGATGCGCCAGTTCTGGGACCGCGCATAGCGCGCCCCCCGACCGATAAGCGATGTCTTGCCCATTTGCCGCGGACCCTTGACAAGCAGGATGCTCTCCTTCTTGGCGAGCGCGCCCAGGAACTCGGTGTCAGTCGGTCGCTCCACATAGAACGGCGAATCGGGCGGCACCGCGCCGCCGACCGGCTCCAAGACGACGGCAGTGTTCGGTGCAGGCGGCTGCTCAATAGTGGCGATGATCGCGCCGAGAATGTGACTGTCGTCGTCGGCTGTCTTCCAGACCGTGAACTGGAGCGGGTTGACGATCGAACCCACTGGGCCTTCAAGAGGGCGATCATCTCCGATGCGGACCGGGAGAATGAACGGCTTGCCTCGCTTGCGATGCTCGTCTGCGGCAACTTCGAGTTCGTATTCCAGCATTTCCGAGCCAAGGGCGCTGTCGGAGACGATAGCGATGACCCAATCTGCAAGGCGGATTCGCTCTTCGATCGCCTTCGCCCACTCCACGCCGATCTTAAGGTGGCGATCAATAAAAACGCGGAGCCCGCGGGCGGTGAGATGCTGCTCAATGGACGCCAAAATCGTCTCGTCTGGCTGGGCTTTGCGCTTGTACAGAACGACGACACTCGTGCCATCGGTCGGGGTGAGCGCCGCTTCCCCTGCTTCGGAAAGGGAATGCACGGTCAATTGAACGCCATGTTTCGCCGTGATATTGCGAGCCGGGCCGATGCGGTCTTTCCAGTCATCCAGTTCGCGGAGCCAATTGCCGTAGGATTCCGAGACCGAGATCCGACCAACCTCGGTGGCATCCATGACTCGCTGGGCCATATTGATCCCTTCGCCGGCCACATTGTCGCGGCCCGTAATGTCTTGGTTGCGCTGGACCGGACCCGAGTGAAGACCCATGCGAACTCGCAAATCGCCGAGCAACTCTTTGAGTTCCAGTGCACAACGAGCCGGTGCCGCTAGGTCGCCGTAAAAGAGAATCGCCATGCCATCTCCAGTCGGGAGCGCCATTACTTGCCCTTTTTGGGTCGCTGACTGAAATGCTGCCGATCCAGAAACTATGCGATTCATCTCCGCTACTAGCCGGCTTTGCGCGGCGGTGGTTTCCTTGGAATAATCGGCGATATCCAAGAAAAGGACGTGGGCAATTTCCGCGCTGATGTTCATAGGTTCACAGGAAGATTTAAGTATGGCACCGTTGGCTCACTAGGGGCTTTTCGAGACCACTCCCGCGAGGGGCCAGGCTTTCAAGAGGCCAGATTCGTTACCGGCAATGATGTACTTCTGATCTTTGCTGACCGAGCAGAACGTCGGTGAGTCGCCGATCAAGCCGATCGTGGTCAGTTCGGTTCCGGTTTTAACATCCCACAACCGAACCGTTTTGTCGAGGCTCGCGGTGACTACGCGGGTGTTCCCCGGGAGGAAATCGGCGCCGATCACAGATTGGGCGTGACCTTCGAGGCGGCTGATCATCTTGCCCGTCTTCACGTCCCAGACGATGGCTGTATCGTCGTCCGAAGGCGTCACGAGGAGCGTTTTATCGCGGGAAAAGGAAGGTCGCGAGATAAACTGCCGGTGCTCCTTTGCCGTCCACAGCTTCTTCAACGACTTTGCATCTACAAGCGTCAACGTTCCATCCGTACCGCCTACGGCGATAAGCTCCTTTTGGTCAGACAGCGTCCAAAAGGATAGGTCAGCTTTGAGGTTTAGCCCGGGCTTCTTGGTCCCCGTTTTGATGTCGATGAGTTCGAATTCTCGTTGGGCGTTACCAAAAAGCAATCGATTTTCGTCAAGGATCAACATCCTGTTGAATCCAGGCTCGTATTCGAAGGCGGCGATGGTTTTGTTCGTGGCGATATTGAAGACGCGCACTTTACCCGCGTCATTCGTCATGGCCGCCGGTTGCATGGGCTCACCGCGCCATTTCATGATCTCCTTTACATCGGAATTCACGTGCCATGTCTGGAAGTCGCCATTCTTGAACTTCAAGAGCGTCACGAGGTTCGAATTGAAGGCATACAGGTCATCCGTCGCTTTGAGGTGGGCAATGCCACCTAAAAAGTTGGGCAATCTTTTTTCGATGGTCGCCCCCAGCGAGCCCGTATCGTAGGCCCTGACTTGGCGATAGGCAGGGTAGACTCGTTTGCCATCGTCGGAGACCGTCAATGATCCCGCATCAGAAAAGCGCCGGACGAGCCGCGGTACATTGTTTTCAATTCTCACCAGATATCCACTTCGCGACGCCGTCGAGGCGGTGACGAGGGAGCCGTCCGCGGACTCGGTGGCCCATTCCAATTTTTCGTCCCCAAGCCGGATTTCCCAGAGCATTTTGTTATCTGACATGCGGAATCGCCTAAGCCAACCATCAAAATAGGTCAGGGTAATCCAATCCTCACGCATCATCGGGCCGGCCCAAACGTTCTTCATGTCTTTCATTTCACGAACGATCCTTTGAGTGCCGAAGTCATACCATCGAATCGTCACAAGGTTTCCGACTTGTTCGGAGCGGGCAACGCTCTTTCCATCTGGCATAAACCCGACAAAGAAGGCTCCGTTCTGTATTTTCCAGGACTGCACGAACTTCATGGTGCTTAGGTCAATGACCCCCTGTGCTTCCGCGGATCCCCCGATTGCGTATCGACCATCTCGGGAGAAAAATCCTCTCCAAGGGAAAAGGAGCATTCCGGGAGGGCAACTCTTAATGACCTTCTTTTGCTCGATGTCGATGAGATAGCTCTTTCCCGGGCCGTGCGTGCGGACGATGGTTTTGCCGTCCCACATTACCGCGATCCCTCCGGACCCCGGCGCAGGCATTTCGAACTTATCCAAGATCTTGCCAGTGTTTGTTTCGAGAATCGATGCCGTGTTGTCGTCCAGCCAGATCAGCCGCTCTTGGCCCGGGAAAAAATCGAAGCTCCCTTGTCCCAAGCGGGTCGGTCCCTTCCAAAGCGCGTCGTTGATTCGTCCGTTCCAGAAGTCCCACTCTGGTCCTCGCCATTCGGCTTTAGAATGCCGTGCCAGCAGTGTATCCATCAAAAGCGTGTTGTTTTGGTCGTAGACCACAGGTAGACGGTTCATGTCCGAGACGTAGGACCGCCAGCTCATCACGCGGGCGGTCTGTTCGGCCTTTTTCCGCAGGCTGAAATTACTGATCGCCAGGAATCCGATGATCCCTATGATGGTCGCGGCAACCAGTGCCGTTCGAATGATCCCTCGCGTGTAGGCCGACTGTTGACGTCGAACCTCCTGCTCGGGCATATTCTCTTTGATCCACTCCTTGCCGAAAACGTGCTCGTAAATCCGGTTGCGAACGAACAACTGCTTGCCTTCGGATCGCATCAGGCCGCTGAGTTTGAGCACCGCTGTTACCCGATTGGATTCGTCGTCGACGAGTTGCTCCTTGCCGGTAAGAGCCTTGTGGTAAGCCGAGAGAATGTTCGCGCGGAATTCATCGACGTCATCGCCATCCGCGTAGCCGTTTAGCACACGGTTGCCCACGTCCGACAAGTTGATGTTGGTCTCGCGCACCTTCGGCTCTAAGAGATCGCGCTGGATCATCTCATCGACCACCTTCACAGATGGCTCGGACTGCTGCATCAAAGCGCGACAAATACTCTGGGTGAGAAACGGGTGCCCATTGGTCCAGTAATGCACGCGCTCCAGAACCGCTTTTCCCTGGGGTCCAAGATGCTGAGCCAGCGGCAGGGCCTCTTCAAGTTTGAAGTCGCGGAGGTAAATGCGGTCGCCAACATTGAATGGCGTGGTGCGGGCATCTTTCATCAAGTCGCTGGGCACGGCCACGCCAAGGAAGCAAAACGTCAGCCGGTTGAACTCCGGCTCTTGAACCCGCCGATTGAAGCACTCACGCACCCCGGCAAAGAACTCATCCGTGTCGAAAGGCAACGACCGGGTGGAGTCAATCTCATCAACGAAGATAACGAATCGGTCGCTCGATGACCCTAAGACAATCTGCCTGAGCGCACCGAAGAACCGCTGCATTGGTCCAACGCTTTCTTCGGCCTTCCAATAGTCCAGAATCTCCTTTCGAAGCCCCGTGCATCGGCCGATTTCCAGCGCCATACCCGCATACCATTGCTCCGGCGTGACATTGCGCCCGCCGAGTTTGGTGATATCAATGAACGCCGTTCGGATTCCCAAGGCATTGAGCCGGGCCATTGTGCGAACGCACAGCGACGACTTACCCATTTGGCGGGAATTCAAGACGTAGCAAAATCGGCTGTTCTGCAGTGATTCAAGAATCTGCTTGTCCGCCGCACGCTCGATATAGCTTGCGGAATCAAGGGGAAGGGTTCCGCCGGCTACGAAAAAGTCGGAATGCCCTTGTTGTGGAACGATCGGTTGATCCAAGCCGGGATTCTACCTAGGACCAACTCGGTTCTCGTGAAGGGATCTAGCAACAAGAATTTTGGAGTGCGGAACTCCAGCTCCGCACTCCGATAGTCAGCCAAGAATTCCTCGCACCGGTGGTCTTTTCAACTTTGACGCAGCCGCCGCCGCAACAACGGCAACACCCCAAGCCCCAGCGCCACCATCGACAAAGGCTCCGGCACGGTCTGAATATTATCCAGCCCCATATAAGAGCTTCGCAAAACCGGTGTCGAGTTATCGATCATCGCCCGGAACTCGAAGAACCCCGCCGCCGCCCCAGCTGTGAAGGTGAAGCTTCGCGTTTGCCAAGTCTTCGAAAGCGTGTTCTGCGCGAACGTCCCGACATAGGCATTATTAAAGTAAGCATCCACCGTCCCAAAGCCATCATACGGCCCGCCGTACTGCTGATTGCCCAAAGTGGTGTTGTCCGTGATCATGCTCGTCGTGACCGCGTACAAGGTATTAACGATCAGGCCCAAAACTGCCTGTCCGAATGACTCCGCGAAGCCAAGCGGGGCCGACGCGCCAAAACCGATAAAGCGATTCCCGTGGGCCGCGACCACGCTCGACATCATCCCATTGTAAGGTCCGATGCCCGCCAAACCCCAGCCATCAGCGCCCGTGTTGTCATACATATCCGGCGTGAAGCTCGTGGCCACCCAAGGGGTGGGCGTTCCCGCGGAGAAGATGTTGGGGCCACCAGTGTAGGCGGTTCCCGTTTCAAAGCTGCCATTTACGATAAACGCAAAGCTAGATGAAGCGGCAGCGACCAAGAATCCAAGCGACAGTGTTCGATAAATGTTCATGTTTCCTCTGGTGATCGAAAGGTCGATCTCATTGCGATTTGACCTGAACAAATCAAAATGGATCGGGTCCACTTTTGGGACATGGGCCACTTCTGAGAAACTTTCCTGTAGAATGAGAGCAAGATGGAGGCTACGTTTGGCCCTGCCTTGAGATCGGAAAGAAAAAGACTCGGACAGTCTTTGCGCCAGTTCGCCGAATTTGTTGGAACTTCCGTCTCAACCCTCAAGCGCTGGGAAAGTGGCCAAGCATCGCCCCCCGAAGCCCAGCGAGAATCGCTGTTCGACCTGATTCAAGGCACTCAACGCGCTGAACCAGAGACCGACGGCATCCACTTCGGCTGGATGCTAAAGATTGAACGCATTGCTGCCACTTGTTCCATTCGCCAAGCCGCCGAACTGAGCCTAATCCCGCCCTCGGCATGGCACCGATACGAAACCGGCCAAAGCCGTCTCGGCCGAAACCAAGCCAAGCGCCTAGTAAGCCACCTCCGACCAAACCCCGATCAAATCCCCCCAAACCCCAAACCCCAAACCCTAAACCCAGCAGACTGCCCCCTCGCCGTGGCCCGCACCCTAGTTACTCACCTCCTCAACGCAGACCCCTGCGAGTCCCGATACGAGGCTTTCCGGACTCTCGCCCTCGCCTTGATGCACATCGGCGAGCACAACTTATGCGGCCTGGCATATCGCCTCTCGGCCCGGTATGGCATCGAGGAAGGCATTCCCGAAAATGACATCAAGGTCGCCCAGATTTCCTCGGGCTGGCGCGGATTTCCAGAGATCACCAACCGCGAAGTCGCCGCAAATCGCCTGCGCTGGATGGATAAAAAGATTGCCTCCCTCCCCACCGATCGCCAGCTCGAATGCGCCACGATGCGGTCCATGTTTATTGATTGGGCCGGCTATCCCCAACTCGCCGCCGAGGTCCTGCGCCACGCGAGCGGCGAGGGCCTATCCGCACTCTCCCTAGCGTGGATCGAGGCGAAATACGGTCAACCTCACCTCGCCGTGTCTCTGGCAGAGCCATTCCTAGAGCACGAGAATTCCAGCTACCGTTTCATCGCCAACAAGGTCTTGCTCGAATCGCACCTTGGGATGGATGATCTGGAAGCCGCCAAGGAGCACATGACGCGCCTCCTTGAGCTCCGCTCCTCCCGCGGATTCTGGTCGCCGGACCTCACCGCGAAGCAAAAACGCCTAGCTTCCACTCCCCTCTAGTAGATCAGATCCCAGATCCCCCGCCCCAACACCCCTCGCAAATTCAAAGGTGAAGATCGTCATTAGCTCAAACCAGCGCACCCGCCGGAGGATAGGCTTTAGCCTGTCTTCGGCGCAACGGATTTCAGTCCCATCCGAACGCGCGGCCCTGCCTAAACTTTGCCCAGTTCGCCACGGATTTCAAGGACAAGAACCGGCAACTTCGTAGCAATCACGTCTCGCACGATGGACTGATCCAGCCTGTCATAGGCGTGAACTAAGACGTTTCTCATCCCGATCACTTTGTAGGCATCAGTAATCCGATCAAGTAACTCTGGGTCAGCCGCTCGTATCCGAACCAGCGCCTCTCCCGCCATGGTGAGCAGCCGTTCAATCGCAAGCCCTGTCATGCGATCGCCATCCCATGCCGCACCGATGGCCATGATTTCCTCGCCAGCGCTTGCCGCGTCGAGGAGCCATTGCCGAACGTCAAGCCGCATACAACTCCACCGCCGTGGTTTCCACGATTTCCCGGAAGTACGGCTTCTCCGCCGCCCCCCAATCCACCAAATCGACCGGGCGCCCCAACAGTCGTTCCAGGTCAACCAAGAGCCCGAACTGCTGATCAAATCGCCCAATCCCCTCGGGCAGCGCGCCGAAGTCTGCGACGAAATCAAAGTCACTGGTCGCCGCATCCCAGTCCGGTCTCAACGCTGAGCCAAATAGCCGCAGCCGCCGCACCCCATACTTCCGGCACAGCGCCCCGATTTCCGGCCCTTTCTGGCTCAAAATCTCTAACGGCCTCATACGTGAATTATGCCACGCGCCCCAACCGGAGGATAGGCTTCAGCCTGTCTGCGGCGCATCGGACTTCAGTCCGATAACTGCCAGTCCCCCTTCAAACGTCGCCCAATTTACCAACAGCCTACGACTCCAGCCTCGGCAGGGCATACCGCGTGACCGGTCGTCATATACTAAAACCATGCTTTCCGCCGCGCTCTTGCTCTCTGCTCCTCCAACAATCGCGAACGACGATCTCGCCGTCGTGACTGCGGTGATCGACAGTTGGGTTCACCTGGACAAAGACTGGAATCCCAAGTTCCAATTTGCCATGCAGGAGGTCTACACGTACGAGAAAACACGAGTTCCATTTTCGAAACTGATTGCCGAAATGGATGAGTCCGCGCGCATCGTAAAAGACGACCCCGCTTGGCATGACAACGGCATCTCCGACATCATCCATGGCTTCGTCAGCGCTGGCCGCCAACCGGTCACTTACCATCCTGGCCCTCCCGTTGCTCCCTCGAAAATGGGGTTCGATAGCCGTTTCATCTTCCGCGGTCCAGGCGATCCGCCATTCGAGGAGTGGCGGCCAATCGACCGCACGGGGCGTCCAATTCCCTATTTCAGGAGAATCTTCTTTCCACCTGTTTCATACTCGCCCGGCGGAAATCATGCGATCGTTCAAATCCACAACAACTACGGAAATATTTCAGGCA
This sequence comes from Chthonomonas sp., assembly GCA_031425375.1. Lineage (GTDB taxonomy): Bacteria > Armatimonadota > Fimbriimonadia > Fimbriimonadales > Fimbriimonadaceae > JAFLBD01. Next base: position 425,122 of record JANPJF010000007.1, read on the forward strand.
CCGTAATGAATTTACTGACGCGTTCCGGCGGCACCTGGAAAGCGGTTGCTCAGCAATATCACGTTCAAATGGGCGTTCGATTTTACGCCCCTCTCTCACCGGCAGAGCGCGTCAGTGGGGTCTCACTCCTGTACCTGCTCAACCACCATGGGCACGGTAAGCAGGCAATAGATCGGAAGCAACGCATTGTGGCGACCATTAATGGCAAGGCCCCTAGCTCCGAATTCATGGAAGCATTTGAATCCCACGCCCCGCCGCTTTCTTACGTGCCGTTCGACATCACTCCCGAGGGGGTCTTCAGACGAGGCACTAGGGAAATCGTGACGCTATATAATTTTGAGCCATCGATAAGCCGGAGCGGGAACAAGGCGACCGTCAAATATCTCTATAGATCAGTTGGCTGGGGCTTTGGAAGCTCCGAGCTCTATCTAGAGAGGAAGAATGACAAGTGGCGGGTCATCGGTGAAGGAGAGATCATGAAGGGGTAGTGCTGGCAGACAACGGGGCGGTCCAGAAAGCACCGGCATCGCGAGAAACCCGTGGCTGGCGTGGACTAAGCGGATTCTCGACATCAAGGCGTCGGAAATCACAGAAATGCGCATTTCTGTTGCCGATCACCGCTATGCGCCCCGCGATTTGCTCACAATGAAATCATGGTAAGCACTTTGCTGCTCGCTGCCGCTGTCCTGGCTCCAAAAGGGGTTGCGACGTCACTTGCGGGGCACACTATCGTGGACCGAGACCGTTTGTCCCACCATCATGGTTACGATCCGGCCAGCCGTTTCTTTCTCTTGACCACCGCTGACGCCGACGGCGGGTACAGGTCGGTAACTCTGACACGCGATCGCCGAGTAGAAGCGCAATGGAAAGCGGGCGGTTACAACACGGAACCCCACAAGACCGGCCCCATCCACCTCAAAACCAACTTGGGCGTCCGAATCGGGATGACGAGGAGCCAAATCACCCAGATCATGGGCCAGCCGAAACGCACGGCCGTTCGCGGCAAGAACCGCGAGTATTGGTCATTGCTCTACTACTACCGGTGGTATCAGAAGTCGCTGAACAGCTACTCGCTCATTAGCAACACCTACACGTGTAAAAACGGCAAGCTCATTGAGATTGAGATTAACTATGGATACGACAGCGGAACCGTACCGTATCTCACCAATTGGCCCTGGACAATTTACTAACCTGAACCTACGGCTTAGTTCATATTGGGTCGTATCGGCGGGATAACTAGCCGCACTTCGCGCTCCTTCATGACCCCGGCCTGAATAATTAGTTCGTTGCCATCATAGGAGTAGCGGACCGGCTTCCCGTCGATCGGACTGATGAACCTCGACGTGTCGAGTTTCGCCGGAAATTCTTCTCGTGCGGCCTTCAAAAAGACAGCGTAGAAAACTCGGCGCGCGTCGTAACTTTTGAGCCGTTCACTTTCCACATAATTATCTCCAAAGAGAGATTCGATCAACTTGACCGCGGTTGGGACAGACAACATCCCGCTGGTCATTTCGAATCGGGCCTCCGTTGCGCGCTCTTGGTTAAAGGGCCTCAGAGCTTTCCAATACTGCCTAAATCCTTTCGCAAATCTAAGCTTGCCAGCCTCCACCGGTTGATTCATGACTTCCGCCATGTAGGCGTCGCCTGGAGCGCGATCATCCTCCGTTAACCCAACCAAAGCCCGTCCCTCCTTGGTCTGAACTTGATCCATAAGCAATAGCCCCTGGTAAAGGTCGGCGCTTACTTCAGCTCGAAGGTCTGGTTGCTCCCACGCTTTCAGCGTCTGGCTCAACAACTCAGGATACTGTGGGACGTCGCGATATCGAAACGTCCATTCGGCGACTTTGTAAAGCACTATTTGCGTGATCGAATCGCCAACTAAGTTAGAAATTAAGGTGGGTTCACTCCCGAAATGGCTCGCGATTTGCGAGGCGCCTCTTGCATCCGAAACCGCACCGGCAGCATCGCCCTGTCGTGCCTTTAGACTGCCCCGTAGTAGCAGCACCTGAGCTAGCCCACGGCCCTGTGCCAATTCTGGCTGGAGTGCGCCCATGCCTTCTTCCCATTTCCGATCTACCCAAAACGAGGGCCGCATGACGATTTGATCACTGAAATCGAACCACTTCTGATACTGCTTCAGCGCAGTCTGCACATCGTTCACCGCTTCGGGAGATGGGTCCCAAATCAGGCGCCACTGAAAATTACTTATGTCGGGGCGGGGACCCGTGGGAGGCAGTTGGCGATAAAACGGGGCCGCATTGTCCGCCTCTGCGGGCACCTTAATGGTCGCGCGGAATTCCGCTGCGCTGGTCGGAATACCGTCGTTGCGGGCCAATTCCAGTTCTTTCTGCAATGGGGTCGGGGGAACTTGTGCCGTTACTGTGCAAGAGACTATGGATCCCATTGCACCTATGACTAACAGACAGGTTGCCAACTGAAACTTCCTCCGCTTGATCGCCATTTCAATTAGTATACGTGGTAGTTGCGAGCCACCCGCAGGGTTACGTGTATGATGGTGGAAAGGTGAAATCGCGTCCTTTGTGCGGATCGGTACGGGGGGGCTGACTTTCGCAAATCGATGGCCGCAAAACCCCTGAATCTCAAGGCAATCAAAGCTCTCATCGATGCATGCGAGGGGGCGGTCGTGCCAACCGAGCGGGACTACGAACGGGTCGTTCGAGAGGGACACGTCGATGCCGAGGACTTGCTTGTACGGTTGCCGTCGGGCCACGTCGATGCCTTGCCGCCAGAGACACCGTTTCCACTTTTCTTCTTTGTGGACGATTACGACTACCTGCCTCCACGCATGAAAGTGATGCTCATCCCCCGGCTCGCAACCACCCTCCTCTTACAACTGCAGGGCGTGGAGAGGGATTTCGAGACATCGTGGGGAATTTTCCAGCCCCTTGCAGAGGCGGTTTTGACGGGAGTCGCCTCTGGCCTGCTGCCGCCCGGCCACCTATTCCTGCTAAGGCCAATATCTGTATTAATCTTGCGCGACTTCGACCGCCGCAAAATCGACCTCAGTTACTCGAACGCCTGGGACTTGTACATGTTTAAGAACCTTGAAAGGGCCACGAAGGGCCGCGTCGTGCGCGATTCGGCAAAACGGCAAACATAAGGACCTCCGCCGCGCATTGAATCACGTCAACCCGCTCTCAGCACTCACCGCGCGATCACAACACTCGACTCAATCGTCTCCGTGATGATCTGATCCTTAATTTTCTCGAACTCCGGGAGATCAAACCCGATGTCGGTAATCACTCCCTGAAACTTCTCTAGTCTGTGGAACTTCCGATCTCCCCATGTGTCAAACCTAACTGGAACAGTAACAGATCCCCCCGCTGGAACGACGAGCAATGACCTTATGTCCGGCGGCCCGGCGTCAAGTTTGGCCGGGTTGACGGTCGCGAATTGGCGTCCCGTCGGTGTGATTCGAAAGCACTGCATATGATGGGGATCTTGGAACAAGTAGGCGTCATTATCCCCCTCATTCGTCAGGGTAAATAAAGCTCGATTCTGAGCCGCTTCTACCGAGATTGATAGCGTGATGCCCCCCGAAAGCGAATCGCCCTCGCGCGGAAAATATGCGTAAGCCGCCAGCCCCACGCATGCTGCCCCAAGTCCCGCTGCAAACCCTCCGAAAAACCTCTTTGTCGTCGACACGAAGGTTAGTGCTCCCTACAGCCCAGAGCGTTCAATCTGTTTGCGCTTGACAAACTCCTCTCAAGGCACCTAAACAATATGCCCCGCCCACCTCTCCCTCCGAAAAATCCAAACAAGAAAAAACAGTGCAAATCCAACGAATCCGTGAATCCGTCAAATTTCAGGTTCAAATCTCCCTCAGCACCGCCGCATCCGTGACCCACGTTTTCGAATGCGTCAAACATAACCACCCCCGAGCACCAAATCCCGCAGCTCCCCAAGGTCCAAACGTCCCGTGTAGACGGCCATGCCCAGCGCGACTTCGATTCCCGCCGAGGTGAGGGTTTTGACTTCGCTCAGCGTCGTGATCCCGCCCGCCGCCACCAGCGTCCTGTCCGTCTTGGCGCGCAGGTTCAAGAAGAGCTCGAGGTTCGTGCCCTGGAGGAGACCCTCTTGATCCACGTTGGTGCACAGGAACCCCGAGCAATAGGGGGCGAGCAACGACATGACGCGATCTGGGGTCTGCGGCAAAACGGCTTGCCAACCATTGATCGCGACTTGCCCATCTTTCGAATCAATCGCCACCATGATCCTCGCCTCGCCAATCTCCCGGACCAGCGCGCTCAAAAACTCCTCATTCACCCCGCTCCCCGCGAACGCCGCCGACCCAATGATCACCTGCTCCGCCCCCGCGTCCACGAGTTCCTTGGCCCGCGCGACCGACCGAATCCCGCCCCCCACCCGGGCGCGAACGCGGGTCAACAGCCGCTCCACCTCCGGCTGGTTAGACCCCGACCCCAGCGCCCCATCAAGATCAATCACGTGCAAGAGCGGGAACCCGGCAAACAGCTCCAGAGCCTCCTCCACAGTCCGCTCAAGCGCCTTTTCCTTCCCTTGGATCAGCTGGACCACCTTCCCGCCCATCAGGTCAATGCACGGGATGATCATGCCGGGCGCACCACGATGTTTTGGTCCTGGAGGCCGCGCTTAACCGCCGAAATGGAAACCGCCCGCTCATGGAAAATGGAGGCCGCGAGCCCCGCGCTGGCTTCGGTGCCATGGAACAGATCAACGAAGTGCTGCGCCGACCCGGCCCCGCCCGAGGCAATCACCGGAACCGTGGTCACCGCGCAAACCGCGTTAACGAGATCCAAATCGAACCCGTCCCTCACCCCATCGGTATCCATGCTCGTCAGCAAAATCTCCCCCGCCCCCGCCGCCTGCCCAAATGCCGCCCAGCTCACCGCGCCCCATTCCGTCGGCACCCGCCCTCCGTTCAGGAAAACGGTCCAGCCATGCTCCGACTTCTTCGCATCAATCGCCAGCACCGTCGCCTGCGATCCAAACTCTGCAGCAAGTTCCGAAATCAGTTCACTTCGCCTAATCGCCGCACTATTGGCACAAACCTTATCCGCCCCCGCGCGCAGCAGCAGCCCCGCATCTTGAACCGAACGCACCCCGCCCCCCACCGTCAAAGGAACGAACACCTGCCTAGCCGCTTTCGCCACCATCTCAATCGTCGTGCGCCGATTCTCATGGGAAGCCGTGATGTCGAGAAACACGATCTCATCCGCTCCCTCATCGCCATATCGCTTAGCCAGCTCAACCGGATCGCCGGAGTCCCGCAGATTCACGAAATTGGTCCCCTTCACCACGCGCCCATCCGCGACATCAAGGCAAACCACCACCCGTTTAGCCAGCATCTCGGCACCACCTCGCGATCAACTCCAAGCCCTTCGCTCCCGACTTCTCCGGATGGAATTGGAAACCAGAAAGATTGTCCTTTCGCACCGCGCTACTAAATGCTCCGCCGTACTCCGTCGTCCCCCAAGTCGCCCCAGAAACCGGAGCGGCAAAACTATTCGCGAAGTAGCACCACACGTCCTCCCCGTCCGCAAATCGCACTGTATTCCAACCCATATGAGGCACTCGACAATCCGAAGGAAGCGCCCGAACCGTCCCGGCAATCAACCCAAGCCCTGCAACGCCCGGTGCCTCCTCGCTCCACTCGTACAACGCCTGCATCCCGAGGCAAATCCCAAGAATCGGCGTCCCCTCCTTGGCCTCCCCAAGGAGCGCCTCGCGCAATTCGCGCTCGTCCAAGGCGCCCATCATTTGACCGAAATGTCCCACCCCCGGCAGCAGTATTTTGTCCGCCCCTCGCAACGCCGCAGGTTCGCTCGCGAATCGAAACTCTGCCCCGATCGCCTGCAGTGCATTCGCGACGGAAAACAAGTTCCCCGCCCCATAATCCACGACCGAGATCATAGCAACCCCTTGGTAGAAGGCAGCTGGTCCTTAAGGCTCAAATCCTCCGAACACGCAAACTTCAAGGCTCTACCGAAGCCCTTAAAAACCGCCTCAATCTTATGGTGACTCGAGCGTCCGTACAGCACCTTGACATGAACGTTCGCCCGCACGGCGCGCGCAAAACCTTCGAAGAAATCCGGCAGGAGCTCCACCGTGAGCCCACCGACGGTCCGCGCCTTGACCTTATCGTCGTAGACGCAAGCGGCCCGACCGCCCAAATCAAGGGCCACCACCGCGAGCACCTCGTCCATGGTTTGAACGAAGTAACCCGCCCGGTTGATGCCTTGCCGACTGCCGAGAGCCTGGTTGAACAGTTCGCCAAGCGCGATGCCTACATCCTCGACCGTGTGGTGCTGGTCCACTTGCAAGTCGCCCGTCGCCTTCAACTCCAAATCGAACCCCCCGTGCTTAGAAAACAGCTCCAGCATGTGGTCGAGAAACCCAATGCCCGTATCGATCTTGTATTGCCCGGTACCTTCGATCCGCAGCGATCCGGTGATCTGGGTTTCGGTCGTGATACGCTCTAAGTTCGCCTGTCTCATCGGGCGGCCTCGAGCACCGCGGCGAATCGGGTCATTTGCTCAGGTGTCCCCACCGTCACTCTGAGGGCGCCTGCTATCTCATACCGGCGATCTCGTATCATCACTCGTGCCTCCCGGCATCCGTCCAATATCGCCTGCGCACGGTTGCCGGCATTGAATAGAACAAAATTTGCGTCCGACCTCCAGTAGGTTAGATGATGTCTTTCAAGCTCTCTTATTAGGACTTTTTTGCCTTCTTGAATTTGGGAGGCGTAATCCCGTACCCACCGAGGATCTCCGATGGCCGCCAGGGCCGCCACGATCGAAAGCGAGTTGACACTGTAGGGAGATTGAGCTTTTTTCATTGATGAGATGTTGTTTGCCTGGCTCATGAGGCATCCGAGCCGCATCCCCGCCAAGCCAAATGCCTTGCTGAACGTACGACTGACAAACAGGTTTTCATAACGGTTTATTAGAGGCAACGCAGTCACGCCCCAGAAGTCGAAATACGCTTCGTCCACCAGGACACACGCTTGAGGCGCGGCTTCGAGAATTTCTTGTATCTCCTGGAGGGTGAACGTCGACCCGGTTGGGTTGTTTGGATTGGGCAGAAAGATGGCCCGAGTGTTCTCATTGACCGCCGCTAAGATCGCGCTTGGTTCCGTCCTCAAAACGCGTTCAAATGGGGACCTACCCGGTAGATCACCGGCTGTAACCTCTCGTACGACTGCACCGGCGACCTCTGCATAGAACCGATACATCGCGTAACTGGGTTCGAGCACGACCACTTCTTGACCGGATTCGACGAAGGTGTTCACCAGAAGCTGAATCGCCTCATCGGTGCCGTTCGAGAGCAACAGCTGTTCTTGGTAAACCCCAAAGAATCGAGCGAGCTGCTGAGCAGCAGCACCATAGTCGGGGTAGGTTGCGAGCAAGTCCCCCGAGAGTGCATCGGCCAGTGCTTTCAGGACATGCTTCGGGCAACCGACGGTGTTTTCGTTAAAGTCGAGCCTAAGGGACTCGCGGCGATTGCCGGTCGGCGGGTGGTAGGGGCGCATGCGCTGCACTGCTAGGCGAGGTTCAAGCATTAAGCCGCACCTCAATGGAACGCGCGTGCCCTTCCAACCCTTCTGCGCGGGCCAGGAGCGCACCATCTCGGCCGACTTTCGCGAGGGCCTCTTGCGAAAGTTGCTGAACGGTGATGATCTTCACGAAATCGTGGACCGATAAGCCTCCCGAGAGATTTGCCCTTCCTGAAGTTGGCAGGACGTGGTTCGGCCCGGTGACGTAGTCGCCAGCGGCTTCTGGGCTGTAGGGACCGACAAATATGCTGCCTGCGTTGCGAATGCGTGGAACGTAACTGCTGTCCGGCACGCACAAGTGCTCCGCGGCGAGCTGATTGGCGAGGTCAATGGCTTGATCATCAGATTCGCACAGCACAATCGCACTGTTTCGGTCGATGGCGAGGCTCGCTATCGCGGCCGTGGCGAGGGACTCGAGTTGACGATCGATTTCAACCGCAACTGCCTCGGCCAGGGGCCGCGAAGTGGTGATCAGGAATGCGCAAGCGTCCAGATCGTGCTCCGCTTGGGCCAGCATGTCGGCGGCGATCCAGGATGCGTTGCCCTCGTTCGCGAGGATCACGACTTCGGTGGGGCCGGCAATGAAGTCAATACCGACTTGCCCTGCGAGGAGTTGCTTGGCGGCGCTGACGTACACGTTGCCAGGCCCGACGATTCGGCTGGCCTTTGGGATGGTTTCGGTGCCAAAAGCGAAGGCCGCGATAGCTTGAGCACCCCCGATCAGGGCCACATTCGTGGCCCCAGCGATCTGGGCCGCGGCGAGGACGGTTTCGTCGGGCTTTGGCGTCACGACCCAGACATTCGGAACTCCCGCGACGAACGCCGGGATGCAAGTCATGAGGACGGTAGAAGGCAGCGGGTAGCGACCTCCTGGGATGTATGCCGCGACTGTTTCGATGGGGCGGACGACCTGACCGACGATGTGGCCAGGAGCCAGTTCGGTCATGAACTCCTTCGGCATTTGCATGGTCGCGAAGGAGCGAATGTTCTCAGCCGCGTTCTCAATCGCCGACTTTAGTTCTAGTGCAATAGCTACTTCTGCATCCGCCAACTCATCTCTTCCGACCAAAAATGAGGGCCGGTCAAAGCCGTCGAACTCCGTAGCAAACTCTCGTACCGCAGCGTCTCCGCGAGCTTCGACGGAGTCCAATATACGCTTTACTATCTCTTTTGCTTCTCTGAGTCGGTCGTCCTTATTGGAGAATAGCGGCGTTGCCTCTTGTACTGTTAGTATTTGAATCATATTCTTCTTCTCACGGGACGATCTTGTTGAGTGGATACTCAACGATTCCCTCCGCTTTTGCCTCTTTGAGTCTCGGAATGATCGATCTAACCAGAGTCTCCTCAAGAATAGTATTGAGGGCAAACCAGTCACCCCCGCTCAACGGTGAAACAGTGGGGTTCTTTAGCGCCGGCAAAACGGAAAGAACCTCATCAAGGTTGTCCCGATGTACGTTGAGCATCAACCCAACTTTTCCTACTGCTTCAATTGCACCATTTAGCAAGAGCCGGATGTCTTCCAGCTTTCTTCGCTTACCGCCATCTTCCCATGCATCCTTGTTGGCGATCAGTTGCGTATTTGACTCAAGAACGGTTTGAATGATGCGCAACTTGTTAGCGCGCAACGACGAACCGGTCTCGGTGACCTCGACGATGGCGTCGGCCAGAACTGGCGGCTTAACCTCGGTGGCTCCCCAGCTAAACTCTACGCGTGCTGTGACGCCATGATTATCAAGGAAGCGGGTTGTCGCACCGACGAGTTCGGTGGCCACCGTCTTACCCTCGAGATCGCCGACGGAGTGAATGGACGAGTCCTCTGGGACGGCCAGTACCCACCGCACCTTGCCGAAGCTCTGGCGAGCGTAGATCAGGTCAGCGACTCGGACGACGTCGGCTTGTGATTCCTCGATCCAGTCGGAACCGGTCAGGCCGGCGTCTAGTACCCCGTTTTCGACGTACCTTGCCATTTCTTGAGCACGAATAAGCATGCACTCGATCTCATCGTCATCAATGGCAGGAAAATAGGAACGATTGCGTACTGAAATGCTATATCCCGCGCGGCGAAATAGGTCAATGGTTGCCGCTTCAAGGCTTCCCTTCGGGATCCCTAGTCGTAGCTTCATCGGTAAACCTCCGACGGATTGAACGATCGACTCATGTTTACTTCCCACTCACGCTCATTAAGAGTCTTGAAGAAGCAACTTTTGTATCCTTCGTGGCAGATGCCCGGTCCTTGGACGTCGACCTTTAGAATGACGGCGTCTTCGTCACAATCGGTCAAAACTTCTCGCACTGATAGTTTGTGGCCGGAGCTCTCTCCTTTCGTCCACAGCTTGCTGCGGCTTCGACTCCAAAATGTGGCGAAACCGGTTTCTATTGTCATGCGCCACGATTCTTCGTTCAAGAAGGCGACCATCAGCACGTCGCCGCTGGTGGCATCTTGAACGACGGCCGGGACTAATCCGTCGAGTTTGGCAAAGTCTAAGTTCATAAGGTGGGTTCCTAAAACAAAACAGGCCCACCGCATTTGCGGTGGGCCTGCTTCAGTTGATCTTGAGTTCTACAAAGTTCTCGTTAAACGACAGCACCACCGCAGTGATTCACTACGTGATGATGATGCTGGGAAACGAGCACGAGCGTCAAGATGTAAGGAGTATACCCCGGGCGCTCCTGACGTGTCAGCCGGCTAGGGGGTCCGGTCCGTACCCGTCGCAGGAGAAGTGGTTACCATCCGTCCTTGATAGCACCGCACCCAGTCCACTTGCATCTCCGAGGGGAACGGTGTCCCGAGATTTGGACTGCCGGGCCAATTGCCCCCGACCGCGAGATTCAAGAGGAGGTGGAAAGGCTGGTCGAACGGAGCACGCTGATTCCAAAGGGCCGCCGCGCTGAACCAATTCAAGCTCGTTCGAGAGTAGATCTGCACCCCATCCACATACCAGCGAAGAGAATCCGGCTCCCACTCCACCGCATAGGTGTGAAACCCGTCGGCCCAGGTGCTCGCCCGGTACACATTGGAGCCGCTACTGACATTGTTCGGATAGCCGTTGCCGTAATGGATCGTGGTGTACAGCCGGTCGGTCGAGTTCAGCAACTCCATGATGTCGATTTCGCCGCTACTCGCCCATCCGCCGTACTGCGTGCCCGAGGGCAGCATCCAAAAAGCTGACCAAAGCCCCTGACCGGCAGAAACTTTGATACGCGCTTCGATGCGGCCATAGAGAGGGTCAAACTTACCCTTCGTTCGAAGCCGCGCCGACGTAAATTGCTTGCCTCCAAAGTTCTCTCGCCGGGCAACTATGCGCAACAGGCCTCGAGAAACGTTGACATTGACGCTGCGGTCGGTGTAGTACTGCAACTCACTGTTGCCCCAACCCGGAATTCCGTATGCCGTTCCGTCGCCGATCATCGGCTCCCAGTTCCGAGTGTTCAGTGCCGTTCCATCGAACTCGTCGCTCCAGACTTGCCGATACTCTCTTCGCGAACTGACAGTCAAGGCGAGGTCATCAAAAATCACCGCTCCTGAAGCGAACGGAGTGGACGCGGGCTGGAAAAACAAGAGAAAGACCGCACAGTGCGTGGTCCCGACTGGAGCGTCTCCCAGGCTCGCCGAAATCAGTTGCCACTGATTCCGTGTGGTCGCCGCCGTTATCTGCTTCGATTCCATGAACGCGAGATCGGCGTTGGCGGCGTTCCTATAGACCACTTTCAGAACCGCATAGTTGTTCCCCGCCACCGGATCAGAGGACCGGTTGTACGCCCAAACGCTAGCCGTTACAAGCTCACCCGGCCTAACCGTCACGTTTTGGTACGCCCCCGAGTTATTGCTCCCCCCGGTGAACCTTCCGAACATCTTAAGACTTCGCACCCCAGACCTCGGCAGTGCGGGCTCATTGAAAACGTTGCCGAAGGAAGTCCAGTAAGTGGACTGCGTGCCATTGGCCGCCTCAAAACTTGGATCCTGGACGACGGCGCTCGCACTGACCGCGACCAGCCACATCAGGAAGCAGATTGCCGCGCGAATTCCGCGCCTCTCCGAAACGTTTCCAAATCTCATATCATCGCATCCTACATCAAAAGGGGCAGACTTCAAAGCAGTTTTTTAATACCTCTAATCTGCATCAAGCGGTAGCGAATCACCCACGTACAACGGCACATTTGCGACGGCTGCCCCGCCCGCATCGTCGTAAACGTACACGAATAACCGGTACCCGCCCAAAGTGGAAGGCAATTTCACCTTGACCGACATCTGCCCTGGCTGCATCACGGCATCAGGAAAGAGCGGGGGCTTTCGCTCATCTCTTCCGGCGGTGAGCCGCTCGACCGCCTCCCCGCTTAAAACCCACTCAACTCTGATGGGCTTGTTTTCTGGATCCGCCGCCTTCAAGGTTGCAGTGATCACTTGGCCCGGCTCAAGACGATCCGACTGCGGCACGCTGAGTTCCAAGATGCGCGGCGTGAGGTTCTTTCTCGGCTTCCCAGTCCAAATCTCAGCCATGACGTCAAACGCGCCGACATGGGCACCGTTTGGCAACAGCATTCCGTACCAAGTCGATGTCGCCTCCTGCTTATTGCCCCACAAAAACACATATGATCCTAGGCACGTGCCAGCGGCTCGCAGCACTCCTCCATCGTATGCCTTCCGGTACATCGCCTCCTTGTCGGTGCTGGACATTTCGATGGGAGCTCCCCACCGCGTAGTCCCTGCCTCCCAGTGTCCGAGAGGACCGAATTCTGTGACCATGTACGGCTTGGTACCGCCGTCTTTGGCATACCTTTCCGCCAGACTTGGTGCTCCGCCGTAGCTGTTGATACCAATGATATCGATGCTCGGGCAAAGCTGATGAATGGAGGGCACTTTTCGGTCACCAATTTCGGCAATGACCGTCATGGTCGGGTGGTTCGGGTCGATTCGTTTGCTCATCTCAGCGATCTCGTTGATGGCCTGATAAACCCGGGGGTCTTTGCCATCGCCTTCTGCCTCGTTGCCAAACGCCCAGCAGAGCAAGGCGGGGTGGTCCTTATACTTCTGGACGACCTCCTTGCACATCTCAAACTGCTTTTTGACCGCAGCCTTGTCACCATAGTCAAACTCCGGTCGATGTCCTAGCCATATACCGGCGGTGACCGTCAATCCGTCCTTGTGCGCCTTATCTAACACTTCACCGAGCCCCTCGGCGCCCCATGTTCGGATCGAGTTTGCCCCCGCCTCAACGAGTAACTTGGGCGAGCCGTTGCCCCCTACGCCCCGTACAAAATATGGCTTGCCGTTTCGGTGGAGTTCATAGGCGCCGGGTTTGCCGACCAACTTGACCAACGAAGTCTCCGCTTTCACTCCGAAACAGGCACCCGCGACGAGCGCGCCGCCGGCCAACAGCGCGCTCAAGCGAACCAATGCTCGACCAAGTTGAGAAACGTTTTCCATCTTCATGCGTGAAATTTACCCCGCTAAAGCAAGACATTTTTGATTTCGGGAGAGAATGACCTCCCACATGCTCTTTTGCCGGACGTCAATTTTCACAAATTTTCGCGAACCACTTGCTTTTTTGAAAAGCTCATGTATAATTCTTTGGAGACGCTTGAGAAACGTTTCGAAAACTCATGGCATCCACGATCAAAGACATCGCAAAGCGACTGAATATCTCTATCAGTACGGTCAGCTATGCGCTGAACGGCGGTCCTCGCAAGGTGCCCGAAGAGGTCAAAGCCAAAGTTCTAGCGGTTGCGAAGGAACTGAATTATCGGCCGAGTCGGGTCGCACGCTCGATGGTGACGGGTCGCAGCGATACCATCGGCATCGTTCCCCCGGACGTCATCGACAACATTTTTCTAAGCCCTTATCTCCACATGGCGTTGAACGGCGTGTTCAATGAAGCAGGGCGATTGCACCAAGATGTGCTGTTGTTCACGCGCTACTCCGAGAGTGAGCGCGATGAGATGGCTTCCATGATCGTGGACGGTCGCGTGGACGGCGTGATTTTCATCGCCCCCCACTTCAGCGAGAGAGACATTGAGCTTGCGACCAGCCTCCATTCGGCTTGCGTTAGCATTTCCGGCTTTCCACTCGAAGGAGTTCACACCTTCAGCGTGGAGAACGAGGCCGGAGTGCACCTGGCCTTACAGCACCTCTATGATCTCGGTCACCGTAAGATCGCCCACATAGCAGGGCGCCTGGATATGCACGACGCGATCCACCGACTTCAGTCTTATCAAGCTTTTCTCAGATCCCAGCGAATCACCTATCAAGAGGAGTGGGTCACGATGGGACAGTTCACGATCGAGGGCGGCAAGCGAGCCATGAACACCCTGTTGTCCCTGCCAGATCCTCCGACTGCGGTCTTTTGCGCTAATGATGAAATGGCGATTGGAGCTCTGATGGAAGCGTACGCCCTCGGCAAAAAGGTCCCCGAAGAAATCAGCATTGTCGGATTCGATGGTTCGCCCGACAGTGAACACGTCTTCCCTACCATCACAACGGTCAAGCAGCCGATCAGCGAACTCGGTGCCGCCGCCGTGCGAGCGCTCTGCGCGCTCATCGAAGGGCGCGAGCCAGAAGATCGTTCAATTTTTCCCGCGGAGCTCATCGTTCGAGCTTCAACATCTAGTCCAATGGAGCACGTAAGTTGAATAAGAGAAATGCGTTTACTTTAATCGAACTGCTAGTGGTTATCGCGATTATCGCGATCCTAGCGTCCATCCTATTCCCGGTCTTCGCCCAAGCGCGAACGGCCGCCAAGAAGATTGTTGCATCGTCCAACATGAAGCAGTTACTGCTTGGCGTCAACCTTTACGTCGGCGACTACGACGACACGTACATGAAGCGCGGGACCATGAACGGAAACGGCCGTTCTTGGGTCACTGGAAGTTGTTCGGACACGACCATGGGTTGTCCTTCTTGGGACAAGGTCATTCAGACCTACACCAAGAACTATCAGATCCTTGAATCGGGCCTCGACCGCTCCCCTCGTAAACCCTCGAACCTGGGTGAAATCAAGCGCTCCTACCGAGTCGCAAGTAACCTCATCCGCGGCGTGGGTGGCGTCAACACATGGGGAGGCCAGTTGGAGAACGCAGTGAGCGTCTATTCGACAAGCGCCATTCCGGCTCCTTCGAGCTCAATTTTGCTGACCTCGCAGGCGAATATTGCCCAGTTCTACACCGGAGACTATTGGATTTGGTCGGCATTTTGGGAAGAGTGGGTATGGGGCACCGGTTCCCAAAACACTTTGGCCTACGAGGATGTGAATCCGGCCCAAATCTATTCAGGAATTGACTACAAGACTGGCGGCTCTTCGAACTTTGGTTTTGCCGACGGTCATGTCAAGTCCTTCCCCAAGGGCTACATCTTCAAAGGCTATCGCCAAGCTCGAGCCTACAACACCCCGGTTGACACCACTCTCAAAGGCGTTTGCGTTGATGCCGATGACTTTGGCGGAAATGGCCCTGGCAACGATTGCCCGCTGCCAACGGAGTAAGAACGCCAGCCATGAAACAGAAACTGCCAACTTGGGTTGTCGTAGCGAGTGTTGCCTTGGTCGTATTCATCGGTGGGTTCTTTGCCGTCCGAGCCGCTTCCGGCCCTGGGGATCTGCCAGCTCCGAAGATCCGCGTGAAGGAAGCGATTCCTGAACATCTAAAGGGCAAGATGTCTCCGGAGATGGAAGCCCAAATCAAAGAACAGACTGAGAAGTACGGCGAAATCGACCCAAATGCGCCGGGACTACCGGCTGACTCGTCCACACCTCGTTAGTCGAGTTTGTCGAATCTGGAGGGTATTTGTGTCCGATCGCTCATTGTTGTCACGTCTTCTGGCTTCGGTCTTCGCCTGTCTGTTGTTTCTGCCCGCCCAAGTGCGGGCAGAAACGGAGCTTCGGCTCGCGGTTTGGGATGGGGACGAGAGTCTTCGTGTCCTGTCGCAGGTCGTAGACGAGTTTGAGGCGGCCCATCCAGGGATCAAGGTCCGTCTGGAGAACGTCGACTATCGCTACTTTTTCCAGCGCCTCCTCTCCCAGATCGCCGGTAACTCTGCGCCCGACGTGACGATGCTCGATCCGCAGAACATGCAAATGTTCGCGAAGCGGAAGACGCTGTTGCCGTTGGATCCGCTTATCGGAGAGACCCCAAGTCTCAGGTTGGACGACTACTACCAACCCATGGTAGAGGTCTTTCGACTGGATGGCTCGCTCTACGTCCTGCCCAGGGACATCGCTCCGATCGGGCTCATCTATTACAACAAGCGTCTGTTCAAAGAAGCGGGTCTGCCGTTGCCGGACGGCAACTGGACGTGGGATTTCGAACCCCGTCCCGAACTCGGCATAGGCTGTTTCACCTACTGTATGAAAGCTCTTACCAAGGTAGGAGCGAACGGAAAGATCGAGAGATGGGGGTTTGCGCCTTCGTGGACCGGCGCATTCACAGATACGGTTGCCTTTTCGCAAGGCGCCCGATACGTGGACAAGCCAGCCCACTTCGACCGGCTGAACTTCACCGATCCGCGAGTGGTCAAGTCGTTCGAATTCGTGGCTGACCTCGCCAACAAGCGCCATTGGATGCCGAGCCAAACCGAACTCAGTTCGGTAGTCCAGGCAACCGCTGTGGACCTATTCATTTCCCAAAAGGTGGCGATGTATCAGTGCGGCATATGGGATGTACCCCGCGTGCGTAAATCCCTTCAGCCCGGCAGCCCCGAATTTTTCGACTGGGATATCACGATCGCGCCGGGTTACAAAGACCCGAAGACGGGCGTGGTCACGCGCGCGGCACCGACCGGAGGCTCAGGCTACGGAATACTCGCTTCTACTCGGTATCCGAAGGAAGCTTGGCTCTTGACGCAGTGGATGGCGGGCGAACCAGGCATGCGCGCCATGGCGAAGGCAGGGATCGCACAACCAGCGATACGGCGCCTCGCGCAGGGGGAGGACTGGATTCCAGGTCCGAATACTCCGATCGAGCAGCGCTATCCCGCCAACGCGATCGCGACCGACAGAGCCACCGAGTACGTCGTCTTCCCGCCGACAGCCGAGTACTGGACCGAAGTCAGCGGATTGGCCTTCTCCAAGACGGAGCCAATTTACTTGGGTACGTCCACCGCGAGTGCGGCCCTCGGCGAAGGACAGCGAATCGCAACCGCGCGACTTAAAACTATCCTCAAGGAAGACAAATTGCCGCCGTTTGACTGGCGCATCGGAGCCGTAAGCGGGATTCTGATATTGCTGGCGACGGTGGGGTGGGTCTACTATCCGGACCTTAGGACAAAGCGGACTGCGGTCCAACGTCAAGAGAACCGGGCCAGCATCGGCTTCCTTGCTCCCTGGATTATAGGAACCCTTCTGTTTACAGTTGGCCCCATGGTCTATTCGTTCCTGATGAGTTTTTCCAAGTGGGACATCATCCAGCCGGCCGAGTTTCGCGGATTTGGCAACTACCAAGAGGCCGTCTTTCAGGATCCCCGGTTTTGGAACAGCGTTAAGGTCACCTTTGTTTACACGGTGGTTTCCGTACCGCTGGGCATGATCTTCGCTTTGGCCCTCGCACTCCTGCTTAATACGAAGGTCAAGGGGATGCCGGTCTATCGCACCTTCTTCTACCTACCCGCACTCGCAAGCGCGGTTGCCTCCTCGCTCATTTGGCGCAAGATCTTTCAGCCGGAGGGTGGGTTGCTGAACACGGTGCTGTTTGGGTCTGACTCGAGCCAAGACTTCTTTGGCCTCAAGATGATCCTCGGTGTCAATGGTGCCCCACCGAACTGGATCGGAAGCGAAACGCTCGCCCTGCCCTCGCTCATTATCATGAGCCTGTGGGGGGTCGGCGGCGGCATGGTGATCCTGCTCGCGGGACTCCAAGCTATCCCAGAATTCTATTACGAGGCGGCTACTTTAGACGGGGCGGGACCTTGGCACAAGTTCCGAGCCGTAACCCTCCCGCTGGTGTCGCCGTCGCTCTTTTTCACCTTGATTACCGGGGTCATCGGGAGCTTCCAAGTGTTCACGCAAGCGTTTGTGATGACTCAAGGTGGCCCCAACGATAGCACCCGATTCTACATGCTCCACCTCTACGATCAGTCCTTTGGAAGCCTGCGAATGGGGTACGCATCGGCGCTGGCATGGTTGCTTTTCGTCGTGATTTTTGCCGTAACCAAGTTCCAGTGGAGCCTCAATAAGCACGTGTACTACGAGGGAGCGTCATGAACAAACGGAATGCAGTCCTCCACAACCTGGGCCGAGCTGCGATCACCATCCTGCTCGCCCTGGGGTGCTTGGCATTTGTGTTGCCGGTCTACACGTCGCTGATGATGTCGTTAAAAACCCCGGCCGAGTTGGCTACAACTGCGGCCTGGAGTTGGCCTAAGCAGCCCTCGTTTGCCAACTACTCTGAAGTGCTCTCGAACCCCAACGTTAGCTTCATCAGGCTCTTCGGAAACACGGCACTCATCTCCACGCTCGCCACGCTCGGCACGGCGATCAGCGCAAGCCTAGTGGCGTACGCATTCGCAAAGGTAAACTTCACGGGTCGGGACCGCCTCTTCATCGTGATGCTGAGTTCGATGATGCTGCCGGCGATCGTGACTATGATCCCCACGTACGTGCTCTTCAAGGAACTTCGATGGGTGAACACCATCCTTCCGCTGACCGTACCGGCGTTTTTTGGTGGAGGCGCATTCAACATCTTTCTCCTCCGTCAGTTCTTTATGGGGATCCCTAAGGAGCTCGATGAAGCAGCCAAGATTGAAGGGGCCGGTCACTGGACGATTTACTCGAGGGTGGTCATGCCGCTATCGGGTTCAGCACTCGCCACGGTTTGCGTCTTCTGCTTCATCTATCACTGGCGCGATTTTATGGGACCACTGATTTACCTCAACGATCCCAACACCCAAACTCTAGAACTGGGTCTGGCCACCTACAACTCACTCCGGGCTGAACAGTGGCATCTACTGATGGCGGGCAGTATCATGGTCATGATCCCGCTTATTGTGATTTTCTTCGTCGGACAACGCTACTTCGTCAAGGGAATCTCGATGACCGGACTGAAATGAGGTCCCTACGGAACAACAAATAATGAAATTTAACAACGATTTTGTGTGGGGCGCTGCAACTGCCGCCTATCAGATTGAAGGGGCCGCGAACGAAGGCGGTCGTGGCCCTTCCGTCTGGGACATGTTCTGCCGTACTCCTGGCGCGGTGCTGAGCGGGCAGAGCGGCGAAGTTGCTTGCGACCATTACCACGCGATGTCGAGTGACGTTCAATTGATGGACGAAATTGGGATCCAGGCATATCGCTTCTCCTTCTCGTGGTCACGCATCCTCCCCAACGGCGTCGGCCACATCAACCCTGAGGGCGTCGACTTTTACGATCGGCTGATTGACCGCTTGTTGGAGTTTGGTATCTCGCCGTACGCCACTCTCTTTCATTGGGACTATCCTTACGAGCTCTTCTTGAGAGGCGGTTGGATGAACCCAGATTCGGTGGAGTGGTTTGGCGAATACGCCGATGTCGTTGCCCGGAAATTCTCAGACCGCATTCAGAACTGGTGGACCCTCAACGAACCTCCCTGCTTCTTAGGATTGGGTCACATGGACGGGACGCATGCCCCAGGGCTTAAATGTGGGTGGCCAGAGCTACTGGTCGCCACCAAGCACGCAATGATGTCGCATGGTCGGGCGGTGCAGGCTCTCAGGGCCTCGGCAGAGCTAGAACCGAAGATCGGGTACGTGCCGATCAGTCATATCGGAATTCCCCAGGACGAGTCGCCTGAGAACATTGAGGCGGCAAGGGACTTTACATTTGGCATCCCTGACCCCAGTCGCAAATTCTGGTTTGCACGGCTCTTCCTCGATCCGGTGGTTTTGGGAGAATGGCCGGAAGAGTGCGTCCGTGCTCTAACGCCCTACGGGCCAAAGGTAAGCGATCAGGATTTGGCTCTGATGTCTCAGCCGATTGACCGGTTGGGCCTCAATTTCTACTCGGCGCCCTACATCACGGCGGGTGAGGACGGCAAAGCCAAATTGGTTGACGCCAAGGTTGGGGCGGCGAGAACAGGGTTTGATTGGTCGGTTTCGCCAGAGGGTCTCTACTGGTCGGTGCGATTCCACCACGAACGATACAAGCTGCCCATCATGATTGCCGAAAATGGCCTCAGTTCTCTGGACTGGGTTTCAGAAGATGGTGCGGTTCATGATCCGCAGCGCATTGACTTCACGTCCCGTTATCTTCGGTCGCTCCACCGGGCCGACGCCGAGGGCTATCCCATCGAAGGGTACTTCCACTGGTCGCTCATGGATAACTTTGAGTGGGCGGAAGGATATCGCCACCGCTTTGGGTTGATCCATGTCGACTTCGAGACCCAACAGCGCACGATCAAGGACTCCGGCTACTGGTACCGCGACGTAATTGAACGCAACGGCTTGAAGCCACTGCCACAGCAGCGGGAAGAAGTGTTGGAGGAAAGGCCGGCAATTCGCGGCGTTTCTTAGCAGCTGAGCCCAGTATTTATACTTGATCTAGGGAGAAACCCCTTGGTTATCGTCGGGTCTAGCATTATAATGAGAAACGTTTCGTAAGAACCGACTAACGCGCCTGCTCAGATGATTCTGAGGGAGGAAATTCAATGAAGAAAAACATCGCTAAACTAGCCGCCCTTGCAGTCGGCGCCTCGTTCACTACGGCCGTCATGGCCATCTCGCCGTACGCCCAGAATTTTGAGGCCATGAACGGCGCAGATCCACTTGTGCTTGCCAACGACGGTTGGCAGTACTACGCGGCTGTCTTTGATGTTGGAGGGAACTTCCAGTACCAGTATTTTGGACCCGATGCTCCGAACGGCACCCCAGGATTCTCCTCGGTCGCCGGTGGCGAAGGCGGAGCCAACCAGGGCACCCAATATCTCAACATCTACAGCGACTACCTCAATCAAGGTGCGCACACCGCAGGTCAGCGAGTGGATGCGTCGGTTTACCAAGAGCGATTCATATCGGCAGCGGACCTCGGTGTAACATTCAATTTCCGGTTTGACTACAAGGCAGCCTCCTCGCCGTTCGGCCCCTCCGGAACGACGACAACCGCAGCGTTTATAAAGATTTTGGACCCCAGTAATGGCTATGCCACGCTGCTCAACCCGACTCTGAATACCACTGCGGCTTCCAACTCGGTTTGGTCAGAGGGAAACACCTTGTCTGTCACGATCAACAATAGCTGGACCGGTAAGTTGCTTCAGTTTGGATTCTTCAACAGCGCCAGCAACAACCAACCTTCGGGGGTCTTCTACGACAACATCACGTTTGCTCCACCCGCCGCCTCCGCCCTTTCGGGCACGATCTCGTTCAACGACTTCGTGGGTAGCCAAGCGGGTAGAGTCGTCAGCGTCGTCGTAACCGCCGTCGGCTCGACAACCGCGCTGTTCTCTGGCTCCACCATTCTGGGAGCCTCGGGCACTTACTCGATCAACGTTCCAGGTCTCGCCGCCGGATCATACGATCTCTACTTGGACGGAACACCGTTCCTGAAGAAGAAGAGATCGCTCACGTGGACTGCCAGCGGCGCATCCGCCATTAACGCGAGTCTCGTGAATGGCGATTGCGACAACTCTGGTGAAGTCGACGCAGCCGATATCGATCTGGTGATCAGCGCGTTTGGCGCAGTTGTGGGCAACGGTAACTACTCCGTGAGCGTGGACGTCGACGGCAGCGCAGAAGTCGATGCCGCAGATATCGACATCGTGATTGCGAACTTCGGCGCCACGGACAACTAATCCAGGGCAACGACTGGGCCCACATTGCTTCGGCAATGTGGGCCTCTTTTGTTTGTGGCCCCGCACAACCCAGTGGGCACACCGTTTCAACACCCGTTGGACCCTGCATTTGTACCGGTTAATGCTTGAATTCTTACAACTCAGGTGTATACTTTGAGAACGATAGCGAAACGTTTCGGCTGAACCGTTTCCATGCGTTGCTCAGATTTTTTCTGAGAGGGGAATTCAATGAAGAACAACATCGCAAAGCTCGCCGCTCTTCTAGTTGGCGCATCAATCACCACCGCTGCACTGGCAATCTCGCCTTACACCCAGAATTTTGAGGGCATGAACGCCGCTAGCCCAACCGTCCTTGGGGCAGATGGCTGGAAGGTCTTCGGTAACGTTTTCAATCCCGACGGTAGCTACTTTGGGGGCTACGGCGTCTTTGACGCTCCGAACGGCACCCCCGGATTCAGCTCGGTCGCAGGCGGAGAAGGCGGAGTCAACCAAGGCGCCCAGTACCTCAACATCTACAGCGACTATAACAATCAGGCCGCACACACTGCAGGCCAGACCGTGGAAGCCTTGGTGTTCCAAGAGCGCGTCATCTCAGGCGCGGACCTCGGTTTGACATTCAACTTCCGATTTGACTACAAGGCTTCATCCCAAGCTGGCCCCGGCGGCGCAACCACCACGGCTGCGTTCATGAAGATTCTGGACCCAAGCAACGGTTTTGCCACTTTGGTCAACCCGACGTTCAACACTACGGCTGCTTCCACCTCGGTCTGGTCCGAAGGCAACACCATGTCCCTGGCCATCGACAATAGCTGGTCCGGCAAGCTCTTGCAATTTGGATTTTTGAGCAGAGCCTCTAACAACCAGCCGTCCGGCGTTTACTACGACAACGTCTCTCTTACTCCAGTTCCAGAGCCAGCCACCATGACGGTCCTAGCTCTCGGTATTGCCGCAGCTCTGAAGCGACGACGTAAGTAACCGCTTCCTTCCTCAGCAAACAAAAAGTTGGGCCGTCTCGAGTTTCGAGATGGTCCAACTCTTTTAGACCGGGCAGTCTGTCTTGTTCAGTCCTCGTCCTTCAAGTCCCAATGCGCAAGTCGGAGTTCGCGTAGCATCGATCGTTTCTTGGCTTGATGAGCCTGCATGCGGCGCAAGATGTCGTTGAGCACTCGCATCGCGGAGACCACGTGCGGCCCCTTGTTCAGCATCACGCACTCGGCCCGGTGACCCATTGCGGCGTCGGTGATCTCAGCTCGCGAGGGCATTCCTTCTTTGGCGAGCGTCTCCAGCACTTGCGTTGCCCAGATCACCGGGATATGGGCCGCTTCGCAAATCCAGAGAATCTCCTCTTGCACCTCAGCCAATCGCTCGAATCCGCATTCCACGGCGAGGTCACCTCGCGCGATCATCACGCCACAGCACGGTGCGCGCATGGCAGTCAGAAGCATGTCAGGGAGGTTGTCAAAGCCACGGCGCGTCTCAATCTTGAGTACGATCGCTGGCGCATCGCCCCCCTGCTCCGCCAAAACCTCGTGCAGCTCCTCAACATCCCGCGCCGTGTTGGCAAAGGATAGTTCAACCGCGCCGGCGTGCTTCGCCACGAATTTTAGGTCTTCCTTGTCCTTGTCGGTCATCGCCGCAAGTCTCATTGGCGTCTCCGGAAGGTTAATCCCCTTATCACCGCGCAACTTCTCGCCAGTTAGGCGGCATTGGGTGATCCGGACGAGCACACGGGACGGCTCAATCTTCTCCATCACCCCGCCAATCTTGCCGTCGTCGAACCAAATGGACTCGCCGGGGGATGCGTCTGCAAACACATCCGGTATCGTGCATCCGATCATAGCCGGGGTCAAAATGCGCCCTGCACTATCCCTCGTGGCTGGTCTTCCCGGGTGCTGGTCTCGGGTGACTAAGAGGGCGTCACCGGGCACAAGCTTTATCGAGTTCTCGGTCGATGGAATGGACGTCAGTGTCACGGCATGCTCCTCGTCGCTCGCAAGATGAAGAACAATGCCCGGAATGAGATAGGCAGACTTCGCACACTCCGCCCAAGAGCCGTGCTCGGTTCTATCTTCCACCGTAAGAACTCGCCTGGCGCCTCTTGCGTCAGCAAAGTGGATTTCATCACCGACCTCAATAGCGCTCAGCCACGCTTCGGTGACGGGCAAACTAACGGTTGCTGGCGAAGGCGGTTCGGCGTCCATCGAGGTGAGCCATATGCGAGCAGGGGCGAGTAAGTTTCCAAGTCCGTCCCGTTCAGGGCGGATTTTGACTACTGCGGGTCCAGGCTCCAGCGGGCCGGTGCGAAGCTTGGGGCCTGCGAGGTCCATGAAGACTTTGCATTCTCGGCCAAGAGCGTCTTCGGCTCGCCGCAAATTGGTGATCATTTGCTGCCAAGCGACCGTGTCGTCATGGGCGCAGTTGATGCGCATGCAGTCCATTCCCTGCTGGAGCAAACTTTGCACAAGTACAAAATCCGACGCCGCCTCACTTGGCATGGTCACCATCATCCGTACCCCCCGCTCAGGGGTAACGGGGCCGAAGAGACGCGTTGTATTCTCGGCTAGCAGGCGCTCACCCTGGGCAAAGTCCAAATCGTCTTCGACTGAAACATCGGAGACAGACGTGTCTTCGGCGAGGTGGTGAAGGATAAGAAGAACAGAGTCTAAAGTGGCGAGAACATGGGACTCGGCGCGACCAAGGGACGACAGTCCAATCTTTGCCAGCCGCAGTTGCAACGGGCGGATATGTTGCCGCCGCAATGCCAGGTAGTGAAGGAGATTTCGGGCGCTGGACTGGAAATTTGGGTGCACTTCATCAAGCCGTGACTGGGCGAGCGCGGGTGCGGCGACCATTTCCTCACGAATTGGTGTCAGCTCACTTAAAAGACTCTCAACTTCCTTACCTAACCGATGAAATTTCTGCAGTTCGCGGGTCTCGGGCACCTAGATTCTCCAATAAAGTGGGATGAAAACCCATCAATTCTTAAATTTTACCGTTCAAAATTCAGGGCAAAGACCTAAACCCGGTACGCTGGTAATAAGTTGAACTCGAATCGCCGGATTCGAATTCAAAACCTTAATAAACCAGAATGGCCGACGGTACATGGATTTCCGATCTCAAGGCAGATCTGCCCCTCAAGGAGGCGGCGGAAACTGCGTTTGCCGCCCGTTCCAAGGCGATTCGCAAGTTTCTGCCTCTCGCTCTAGGGCATTCCGGCGACAACGTCGAACACATTCACCAACTCCGGGTAGGAACCCGTCGTGCCGGAGCCGTCGTCGGCGAATTCAAGGAGTATTGGCCGGAGAAACTCCACCTGCGACTCGACAAGAGCCTCAGGCGTCTTCGCCGCGCGGCTGGCGCCGCCCGAGATTGGGACGTTATGAAAGAAGCGCTTCAGGCGCGCCGAGGGTCCGTTGGTGAGAACGAATGGCCCGGCATTGACTACCTGCTCGCTTACGCTCAAGGGGAACGCGAGACGGCTCAGCGAAACCTAGAGCAGGTCTCACGTAAAGTCAGCGTTGATGAACTCAATGATCTTTGGGACGAAGCCGAGTCTTCTGCAAAACAGCCGCGCAAGAACTCCAAGTTGCGCACGCTCCGCGACCTCGCCAGTATCCGAGTTCCCGAACACTTCCAACTGCTGCACGAGCTTGCTTCGGGAGATCTCAGCGACTACGAACATCTGCACCAAGTCCGTATTCAGGGTAAGCGGCTGCGCTACGCCATGGAACTGTTCATAGACTGCTTCAAGCCGCCTTTTAAGAAGGAGCTCTACCCGGTGATTGAGGAAATGCAAGAAATCCTTGGTCAAGCCAACGACAGCCACGTCGCCCTTGACCGTCTCGGAGCAGCATGCCACCAACTTCAGAAGGCGGGCGGCGTGAAGTGGCGCAAGGCACAACCGGGGTGCGACTCGCTGCTGGCGTACCACGAAGAACGACTGCTCGAGCAGCAGACCGCCTTCATTCGTTGGTGGCAAAACTGGCAACTGCTAGATGCCGGTCACCGGGTCGAATCCCTGCTGAAGAAATCGTGAGCGATAGCGGCGGGCTCAACCTCTACGCGAGTCCTCCGTTTGCTCGAGTTTGCGCCGAAGTTCCCAGAAGCTCTCCATCTCCGACTTCCCGACCGTGTCGATGACGACGGGAGTGGTGTCCCAAGGTTCGCATTCCCGCGCCAGCACATCGTCCCAAGTTGGCAGGCAAAGGCCAACGACATCACCCACACGAGCCTCGACGCGCCGCTGATGCTCGGCTAAATCCGAACAAGTGACCTCGATCTCAACGAATGAAGCTCCCGCCCGAGTCGCCACCTCTCGCCATGCGCGTCGCGTGATTGCGATGGGGTTTACCGAGTCTGCCACCACGAAGAGTCCGATCCGCAGATTGTCCGCCGCGATCCGATAGGCGATCACGTAACCCTCCGGGCCCGAGACCTCTAGGTGCTCGTCGCGCATCGCCTGCTCTATTGAATCTATCCGCAGATATGCCGCTCCCAGGTCGCGAGCCAACTGCCGCGCAAGTGTCGTCTTCCCCGTCCCGGGCAACCCCGCGAAGATGAAGAGGATTGGAGGTCGCATAAAGTTGCTCTTGAGAATATCGCATAGAGCCCAACGGCGACCGGTCAGACGGAGTATGCGTCGGGTAGCCTCCGCCAATCATGAGCGTGGAGTTCCAGGCAATCGCGCCCGTCCTGTTCGTTCGAGATGTGGTCGCATCCGCGAAGTACTTTGAGGAAAAGCTAGGCTTTGAATCGAGCCTATACCACGAGCCGCCCGACTTCGCGATAGTCTCTCGCGGCGCGGTCAACCTCATGTTCGTCAAGCTCGGCGTAGACAAGGCGCTCGTCCCCAACTGGCGCGTCGCCCCGAGCACCAACGACGCCTACATCTGGGTCAGCGACGCCAAGGCGCTCTATGACGAGCTCTGCGCCAATGGCACGCACATCGACTACACGCTATACGACACGCCCTGGGGCACCCGCGAATTCGGCATCCAAGACCTCGACGAGCACGACATCACCTTCGGACAAGTCATTCGGTAGACACCCCGCGTTTTTTGCCAGGACGGTTTTGTCGAATCTGCCTTATACTCAGTGGGATGAAGCACGCTTCCCTCTTCGTTGCCTGCGCGGTCGTTGCATTGCCGGGCATGGCATCCGCGTCATTCATCATCGCCTACGATGATGCCGCCGATGCAACCTACAACAGCGGTTGGGGCAACGGCTCCAATGGCGGGTACGGCTTCGGCGCGTGGAGTCACTCGACGGTCGGCACGCACGCCATGGGCAACTCTAACGCCAATGGTGCACTAGGCGGGCCCGGGATCAATGTCGGTGGACGAGCGTGGCAAGCCGAGCTCAACCCCGGCTGGTCAGGAGCAGTCACCGGTCGCACGCTGGGAAGCTACAGCCTTGGGGACAGTTTCGAAATCGACGTTGACTTCGGAGCGGCGAGCGCACCAGGTCAAGGAGTTGCCATATTCGGCAGCGGAGACTTCTGCCAGGTTCAAGCGATAGGAACTTCATCTGGCAGCCTGCTGATAAACACCAACGCGACAACCATTGTGACCAGTGTTCCATACAGTGACGGCGGCTATCGAGTGACTTTCGGAATGGTGAGCGCCACTGCGCTCGACGTGACAATCCTCTCATTCGCGAGTAGCGTTTCCCAGACCTATAATGTCGCCTACGCGCCAGGTTCGGGTGCCCAGACGATGACGTTGCAGACGACGAACCCTCCGTCGGGACAGGCGATTTATGCCAGCCGAATGATGATCACTTCACCCGTCCCCGAACCTGCATCAATGATTGCTTTGGGGATCGGAACGTTGGCTTTGGTCCGTCGACGATCCAAAAAATAGTGCCCCGTGCACTACCCTTTTCTATATGCCGTACTCTGCTGGATACGAATCTGGAGCGAGTGCCGTAAGAAACTCCTAGGGGCAAATGAGCAAGCCGTTCACTTGGAGAAATCGAAAAGCCTGGACAGAGATGGTCGAGCACGGCTCGATCACCTTCTCTTGCACCGGTTGGGACTACTGGCCAGGAGTCGAACTGCGGCACGGAGCTCACACAAGCCGTCAGTTCGAAATGCTCTCGAACATGCACACCTTCTTCGTCAGAACCGGCGGCCCCACCAAATACACTCTGCGAGAGGGACGACGAGTAGACAATCCAATCGTTGCGCCAGGACTGATTTCGGTCGTAGGTCGCGGCCCCCGCTGGCTTGCCGAGTCCGAAGGCGGAGTTCAGGAAGACATCGGCCTCAAGCTTGATCCTGATTTTCTACTGTGCGTGGCAGAAGAGGCGGGAATTCGGCTCGCCAGCCCCGAGCTGCCTACCCGCTACGCCTTCACCGACACCCGGCTTTCAGAGATCTTAGGGCTGCTCGCCGATGACTACAAGCGAGGCTCCCCTTACGGCACCATATTCGGTGAATCCCTCGCCACGGTCTTCGCCGCCCGAGTGGCTGCGACCCTGGGAGATACTCCGCGAGCGCAAACCATCCCATCCGGGCACCTCGCCGATGCGGTCGTGCTCAAAATTGAGGAGTACGTCCGCGGCAACTTACATTCAAGCCTGACGCTGAAAGACATCGCAGAATATGTCGGCTACAGCCCCTACTATCTGCACCGCGCGTTCCGACAGCGAACCGGAAAGCGCCTCTTTGAGTACGTCGCCGAGTTAAGAATGGAGTTGGCTATGAAACTCCTAAGATCGACCGATTGGTCCGTCGCCCGCATCGCCGTCGAGACCGGATTCTCCGACGCGAGCCACCTCTCACGGCTGCTCCGAAAGAATACGGGCCTCACGCCGGTCCAATATCGCCAGTCAGCAAGATTGTCCTAAAGAGCGGCAACGCTGTTCTTTGTCGAGCCCACGGTTCCATCGTAACCTATCGATGAGGAAGACCTCATCATGAAAATACTATCATCTCTTGCACTTGTACTCGTCGGCGCTTGCGCCTTCGCTCAAAATCTGTTCTCGGTCAGCATCTCGCCCACGAACACGGACGTCAGCAACGTGAACGCACTTCTCCGCTATCAATCGGGAGAGACGTCAATCGGATTTGCAGTCCCGGTCGCCCCGCTTGCCGCCGCAGGAAGCACGACCACAGCGGACTTCAGCGCGAACGTAGAGCTATCCACGCTCACCTATGGGTTCTTGGGCAGCTACGGGGCGTCTGGGGTGACACTTGGAGTGGACGCGACCACCGCCAATGCTCTCGTCGGTTCGAGCTGGGAGACCATTTTCACCAACCCGCTGTATAGCGAAGCAAACGTCCGCGCTGCCCTAGACACGAACAACGTGGGCTTCACGTTTCTGTTCGCGGATTACTTGTCCACCGTGCAGGTCACCGTGGGTGACACGTCGCGGGGACTTTTGAGTTCGCTGGGGCAAGACGTGACCCTGCTTAACTTCTCAGATGCCACCCGAAACGGCAGCGCCAATTTGCAGTCAGTTCCCGAACCCGCATCCATGATTGCCCTCGGCTGTGGGTTGGCGGCTGTGTTGAAGCGGCGCAAGCGAGGGTGAGACTGGGGTGCGGGTTCAGGGTCTGGGGTCTGGGGTCTGGGGAATGGGGAATGGGGTCTGGGGTCTGGGGTCTAAAACCCTACACCCCAAACCCCATTCCCGAACGACTACTTGACCAGCTCTTACTGTTCGGCTACGATCTGATCCACCATCCGCTTCTGCTCTGGAGTCAGGCCGGGGGAGAACTCTTCCGGTCGCTCAGGAGCTCCTGGGTTGGGGAAACCGCCGAACGGCTCCTCGTCGGTCATCACTTCGCTGCCGTCGTTGGCTGGCGACGAGCCCTTGAAGATCTTGCCCATCTCAGACCCTTCTAGATTGAAGTGGTGCTGGCGCAGGTGCAAGCCCTGGCTCATCAGTTCTTCGACTTCCGGATACTTGGTGGCGTCAAAATTTGGGATGGGAAGGGTTTTGGCCCAGTCAATACCCAGCGACTCCAGCGCTTTGGCGAAGACCATCTCGTGGGCATGGTCGCGCACGATGAGGAACGAGACGGTGGCTCGCGCAGTCTTATTATCGGTCATCTCATAGATTCGGCACTTTTGCAACCGCCCCGTGCACTCGAGCATGAGGTTGTTGATCAGGTCGAGGGTCAAGTTGCCGCTGTTGTAAACGTAGGAACCGCTCCAAGGATTACCCGCAGCGTCTACTGGTAGTGAACTCTGCGCTCCCACCAAGAAGTGGTGGATATTTGGTGCAGTCAGCGCGATCTCAAGCGGCGTGGTTCCGCCCGCGCCGGGAACCTCTCCCTCGGAGCCTCGCCCAGTCTTGCTCTGTTCCGACTTGCCTTGGTAGCGCGGCGAACCGTCAAGCAGTGCCGAGATGGTCGTCGCGATCAGCTCGAAGTGAGAGATCTCTTCAGTTCCGACGCCGTGAATCAGGTCACGGTAGGGCTTCGCATCCCCCCGAAAGTTGAAGGTCTGGAAAAGA
The DNA here is from genome assembly GCA_031425375.1 of Chthonomonas sp. Classification (GTDB taxonomy): domain Bacteria; phylum Armatimonadota; class Fimbriimonadia; order Fimbriimonadales; family Fimbriimonadaceae; genus JAFLBD01. The sequence continues at coordinate 454,887 of JANPJF010000007.1, forward strand.
TACTGCATCATCGTTCGCATCTCGCCAAACTGCCCCCCGAGCCCTTCCTGCAGGGCATTGGCGGCGGCTGGATCGGGCTCGTCTGGAACGATCGAATTGATGAGGTTCGGCACTGAGAAATACATTGCTCCACCGAGGACGAAAAAATACGCCGACCTCAGATAGGAAATGGGGCATATCTATAAGAATTGCGTAAGCGATATACGGGTACAAGGGGGAAGCGGCAACGCTAACGTCGCCTACGTCGGCCCAACAACGCCACTAAACCAACCCCCATCACCATCCACTCGCCAGGCTCCGGCGCGAGGACGGTCTGCATGCTGACGGGGACAAGTACGGTACCGCTGCCGAACTGGCGCGTGAGGTTGTTGAACTTGTCGTAGTAGTCTATGCGCCCGCTCGCGCCCTGATTAGAACCGATGAAGAAGCCGTTATGCGCCGTCGCCGCGCTCAGAGTGTTACCGCCCACCGTTCCGCCGCTGAACGTGTTGGTATCCGGTTGGTAGTAGGTGAATCCGCCCGCTGCTCCGGTCGCCATCACCACTCGATTCGATCCGCCGACCTTTGTGACTTGCCCCCAATTGCTTGTCGCCCCAATCGCGAGGCTGGACGATGTTATCGTGCTTTGGCCCGTCACCCCGTTGTAGTTGACATTCACAAATCTGGACTGCGAAGACTCGAATGCGACGATTGTGGAGTCACTTGTCCAGACGCCAGTTCGGTACGCCGCACCGGGTATCAAGCCTGCCCCTGTGACCAGCGAGGCACCGGGAAAGTTATAGATCAGGAAGTCCGTCGTGTTGTCGAAAAACGCCAACCGATCTCCCGATGGGCGCACCGCGTAGCCGTTGGAGGAAGTCGAGGTGAATGCGAATGAGTTCTTCAGAAGGCCGGTGTTGTAATCCCACTCCGTGGTGCCGTTAATGCTCAACACAAAGAGGCTGTTGGTGGCTTGGTTCAAGTAAGTGCTCACGATCGTGGAGTTAAACCCCCCGAAGCTGCCGAGATAGACACCGCTGATCGCGTCGTAGCGGTGGATTTTTCGCGTCGCCAGGTTCCCCGACCCGTTATCAGCCACCAGCAACAGCTCGAACGAAGCGTGCGCCGCCGTCCCGATCCCCGCCACGCACAATAGAGCCAACCATTTCATAAGGACTATTGTAGGGCATTCTAGGTCAAAGTGCTAGGAGTTTTCAAGTCGTGTCAGCACATTAAATTCTTACGCGGGCGGGCCCTTCGCGCATAGAATCTACATGCACTCCGCCGTAATACGGCGTAACCATGGACAACAACGCGACCCCTAACCCATCCGACCCCATCGAACGGCTCCAGCGTGGTCTTGAGAAGGCGGACGCAGCCCTTAATCGGACCATCGGCGAAGTCGCCCCGGAAGATGCCACGCCCGAAGGCGCGCGGTCCGGTGATCCCGCCGACATCCTGGATACCTACGAGAACGACCATCTCACGAACAAAGACTTCGCCCAAGAGCCCACGCCGCTCTATGGCGATGCCACGAATGCTTACAACGTTATTGCGGTACTGCCCCAGGATGAGCTGACCCCACTCGAAACTGAAGGCGGCACCTCGGGAGGCAGTTCGGGTGGCGCGAGCGCTGATCTCCAGGACGCGCTGTCCGATGGAAATTCGGGCGGCTTGACCGGCGATGACGACTCAGATGCCCGGGTCCACGCCAGACGCCAGGATTCCTCCAACCCCCGCGCCGACGACGCAACTCGTCTGGGGAACTAGCATGCCGGAACGAGAAGACCCTCGCGAAGACACTCCCAAGCTTGACATGCCTCGCCAAGCTGACTTTGATGCGGAAACGCCCCCGCCGATCGCCGCCGATGAGGAAGCGCCCAGCCCGGACGCCGGAACCGAACTCGAATTCGGTGAAGACGTGGATGACGATGCCGGCGGAATCGATATCGGTGATCTGCTCGCCGATCCTAACGGACTTCTGGGCGGCGAAGTCAGCCACAACCCCAACCGACCGCCGACCGCGCAGAATCCAGTCGGGGGCAAGACGCAGAGCGACACGGACTGGTCCTAGTTTCTGACCCCTCAGGTCTGTACTTCAGATAGTCGCATCGCTATTCGGGCGAGGATTAGGCCCGTGAACACCAAGGCGCTCCCTACCGCGAACGGCAGGCCGGGGAATCCTGGACTCCCAAGGGCGAAGAGGGTCGTGCCGAGCACGGGACCGACGATGCCCATCAGGCTCCCGATAGTGGCAAGACCGCCCTGGACCTCACCCTGTTCGTCGTGCCCTGCCGTACCCGTGATAATCGCTTGTTGGGCGGGCTCGTCGATCGCCCCGAGGGCACCAATCACCACGACCGCGAGGAACACCGCTAAAGACGGCGCGACGGCATAACCCAGGTAGGTGCACGCGCTGATACCGAGTCCGATCAAGAGGGCGCGCTTGTTGCCGAGCTTTGGGATGATCCACGGCACGAGGAGCGATTGGCTGAGCGCCGTAACCAGTCCAAATCCGGCCAGTAGCCAGCCGTTTTCCGCGACTCCAAGCCCGAAGCGGTAGGTCGCCGAAGGAACCCACACGCCGATAAGCATCTGCAAGGCGAGCGCATTCAACATCACTACCCAAGCGAGCCGCCGAATTTGCGGCCAGCGGCGCAGGACGGCGATGGACTGCCAGGGCCACACGAATTGCATCCGTCTTGTGGAACGGCGATCGGGAGCCAGCGACTCGGGCAATGCCGTGAGGATGAGGATGCAAGCTCCTAGCGACAGCGCTGCAGCCAGCCAAAAAGGCGCCCGAAGACCCCAACCTGCGATAAGCGCTCCAAGAATCGGCCCGACCACGAATCCAATCCCGAACACCGCCCCTACCCATCCGAACGCCGAGGCGCGTTCTTCCTCGGGTGTCGAGTCGGCGATCACGGAGTTCACAACGACAATCAGCGCAGATGTGAGTCCCGCAAGACCATAGCCAATGAAGAGCATCTCCACCTGAGGTGCGAGCGAGGCGAGCGCGAAGGAGAGCGATGATCCGAAAAACCCCATCGCAAGCACGGGCTTGCGGCCGATTCGATCTGAAAGCCGCCCCATGAAAGGCGCGCCTACCAGTTCAGCCACCGCGTAAGATGCCACGAGGTAGCCATAGAGGAGGGCTGAAGATGCCGCGGTCCCGTTGGTCAGGCTCCGGAGCAACTCTGGCATAGCCGGGAAGACCAAGCTCTGGCAGACCATGTCGAGGAAGAGGGCGGCAAGGGCCACCTTGACGGCGCGGTTGGGCTTCATACGTTTCCAGCAGTCGCCGTCTTCGGCTGAAACAGGTCCATCACTTGATCGACCAGCCACTCCGTCCCCTTTGCGTGACCAAGAAAGGCCCCAATGATCGTGTGGTTCTGGCCAATAGAGTCGAGGATCATGAAGAATACGGCGGATCGGAACCGGGCCTCTGCGCTGGCGGGGTCAGTCCCCGCGAGCCGCCCCGTCAACTGACTGACATGGTCGAGCCACGGCGTCCAGATCTCGTGAAGCACATCGGCGAAGGGGCTCGGCTTGAGTATCTCCCGCGCGACGAGCCGGATCGACCAAGTGGTCTCCGGATTGGTCATGTAGTCCTTTAAAAAGAGTCCCGCGAGCTCACGTAGCTGGGGCACCGGATCCTCATGGTCGCCTTGGCGCCGTTGGATATAACCATCCACATCGTCACACGAGGAGGCATACCGCAGGGTCTCGACATAGAGGTTCTCCTTGCTCCCGAAATGATAGTTGATGGCAGAGAAATGCACGTCAGCCAGCGCCGCTATCTCTCGAATCGAGACGATTTCGTACCCAAAATCGGCGAACAAAGGCCCGGCAGATTGCATGATCTTGGCCCTGACCGAGGCCGATTCTGGGGAGGACATGATTACTTAAACGCCTGTTTTATTCAAACGTTTCAAACAAGTGTATAAACGCATTCTCACAGAGGGGCCGATCGCCACTAAACGCCATGCGCACTGTACAACTCGGCAAGCCTCACCCCGTGTGTTTACTAGTTTATCGGCTGTTTTTGCCATATCAACCGATCGCCTCCGTGCAACTGTATAATGCGCGTATGATTGCAAGGATTACGGGTGTGTTCGCGGTTGCCGCACTAAGCGGTATTGCCTCTGCGTCGGTGGTCAATGGGACCTTTGAAACCCCCGCGTTTGCTAACGGTGGATTCGGAGACAGTCTTCCAGGTTGGACGAAGTCAGGAGAAGCGGGCCATTGGAATATCTTCCCAGGCTACGGTTTCTTTAACGCCGAAGCGCCCCAAGGCACCCAGATCCTTTATTGCAACGGCAGTTCTGTCGCGCAGCAAACCCTCGCCACCCTCCAACCGGGCGGCACTTCGCTTTCCGTCATCGCAGCTCGACGGGGAGATAGCTTCGCAGGCAGTTTCCGGATGGAACTGTGGGCAGCCGGCACCGTAGCCAGCGGGAGCGTCGTTGGCGGCACATTACTCAGCTCTGTGAACTTCAATCATACATTGATTAACCCGAGCAGTTTCATCCCGCTCTCGCTGGTCTACAACGCCACCTCCAATGACCCGAATCTCGGAAGCTTCATTAGCGTAAGGTTCGTTCGACTCAGTGGTCAGATGAACTTTGACAACGTGCAGCTAAATGCTGTTGCCGGACCGGGCCAGAACCTTACCGGAACATTGGTCCTGGGTGACAGTAGCTCAGTGTTCGCGTTCAACCGCAGCATTGCCTATTCGGTGAAACAAGGCACCGCAACGGTTGCCAGCGGCACCACCATGGCGAGCGCGACCAGCATGCCGCTGTCGATCAGCATTCCACCTACGGTTACCGGCGCATCCCAGTTGGTTCTGGACGGCTCATCGTTCCTCAAGCGCGTGATCAACGTCAACCTGACGGGGTCTAACCAGGTGGTTGGATCGGTAACCATGCAGAACGGCGATGTGGACAACTCAGGTGAGGTCGACGCTGCCGACATTGATGAAGTCATCGCTGACTTCGGCGATACGACGAACAACCCGTCTGACGTGGACGTCTCCGGCGAAGTCGACGCAGCCGATATTGATATCGTCATCGCGAACTTCGGCGGCGTGGACCAGTAAGCGACGGTGTGGCGAACAGGGAGGGCGGCAACCCCCTTCCCTATTCCACCCGCGCCTGCCCCAGCTCCAAAATTCCCCCACCCCAAGTAAAACTGCTGTATTCGGGCGCTGAAGCAACCACATCCTACGAACTGTTGCCTGCTGGATAATATACTAAGCGCACTTGAGGAGAGGTTATGAAAAATTGGACATGCTCGTTTTTAGGAGTTGCGGCACTGCTCGCCCCATCAATCGCGCAAGCAAACCTTGTCAGTAATGGGAGCTTTGAATCCTTCGGCGGGTCGGGCTTCAATTCCAATATCGGGGCCGGTCTTACCAATTGGAGCATCTCTGGCGGCGGCGTCGACATCGTCACCCAGTCAACCTGGCAGCCAGCCGCCGGGGTGGCTTCGATAACGCTCGGTTGGACAGCCCCGGCAACCATTTCGCAGACCGTGACCACTGCTTCTGGACAGGCTTACGACCTGAGTTTCTTCATGGCGGCAGAGATCTTTGGCGGATCGGCCCTTCGGACCATGGACGTGCTGTGGAATGGCAACGTCGTGAGTTCCCCCTCTTTTGCCTACACCGGTCAGGGGGCAACCAGTATGGGCTGGACCCAGAATAATCTCACGGTGATCGGCACGGGAAGCGATCTGCTCCAATTCCGTAGCACGACCCTGAGTCTAGCCCAGTACGGTCCCGCCCTCGACAATGTGCAGCTGAATCCAGTCCTGAACCTTACCGGCACATTGGTCCTCGGCGACACAAGCGCCGCATTCGCGTTCAGCCGGAACATCGGCTACAGCGTGAAGCAAGGCACGACGACGGTCGCCAGTGGCACCATCACAGCGAACGCGACCAGCACGCCGCTGTCAATCAGCGTTCCGGCTACGGTCACCGGCGCCTCTCAGTTGGTTCTGGACGGCTCCTCGTTCCTCAAACGCGTGATCAACATCAACTTGACGGGTTCAAATCTGGCCATTGGCTCCGCCACTATGCAGAACGGCGATGTGGACAACTCGGGTGAAGTTGATGCTGCGGACATTGATGCAGTCATCGCTGACTTCGGCGATACGACAAACAACCCGTCTGACGTAGACGTCTCCGGCGAAGTCGACGCGGCCGATATTGACATCGTGATCGCGAACTTCGGCGGCGTTGACCAGTAAGCGACAACCATCGCGAGAGCTACTGGAAAGAAGCGCTCCTCTCGCGGGGTGCGTCGGGTTCAACCGGAATTAGTGTCCGACTTCGAATCCGCGACTCTTCGCCGCCTCCGCAGAAGCCCAACCAGCCCCAGCCCTATCGCCGTCATCGTCCCTGGTTCTGGAGCCAAGACGATCGCCATGCCCGTTATTCGGGAAGTGGATGGCAAATTCCCAAATGTTGAAATGGCTACGTTGGATACCGAGTGATATCTTGAGAAAACCGTCGGATTGCCTATCGCGGTAGACCTTCCGGGGAGATACATGATGGCGCCGTGGCTCAGCGCAATAGCCTCCATATTCCCGACCGGGTCTAAATTGGATACAGTGGTCTCACTGTAACCAATCATTCCAGCTGGGCTAAACCGACCAAGCCTATTTGAACCAACAAACGCCGCAGAGTAAGCCGTATTGCCTCGAATCTGGATGTCGTTATTGTCCCGTCCCGGGGTGGCAATGGTGCCGAGTACCGATCCGGAAGCCGTGACCTTTCGTATCTGGAAGTTCTCTCCTAAGAAGAGATTAACCCCGTCCGTGCCCAGCCCGTAACCACTGGACCCAAATGAGCTTATGAGGCCGCCCGATGTACTATATGTCCTGACAGAGCTACCATTTGCGACGACTATATTTCCGTTGTTCAGCCTTACAATTCCCCAAGGGTCGTTGACGGAATTCGCAAAATCTCCCAGGTAATGCCCCGTGTGATAATTCCACATTTGTACCGAATCAAGATACAAGTTGGTCACATAGGCAACGCCCGTGGATTCGTTGATCGCGATCTTCGCCGCGCCAGACATCATGCCTTGACCAAAGCTCCCGAGCGAAATCCCGGTCACCGGGTCATAGCGGTGAACCTGATTTAAACCAAAATCAACTGCCATCAAAAGTTCAAAGCTCGCATGAGAAGCCGCCGCCGCCGACACCGCCAAAGCCAAAACAACACTGCGTTGCAGAAACATACGGTTAGCTTATCACGAGTTTGCGCAAACACGATCCAGATTGTTCCGCTATCCGAAAATCAGCTCGCTTACCCTCGACTCCGGGCTCCGAGCTTCAAACTCACCGAGACCCGCCCAGTCTCCAAAATCGTAGAGGCCGCCGGGCATACTCGCAAAAATGCGAGATTCATGAAGAGCTCTTTCTTGTACCCCGGGCAACAGCGTAAAATGCGTGTTTATGGTAACCCGATTTCTTGCAGTACTTCTCGCAGCGTCTGTGGTGTGTTCCCAAGCCTATGCAGTGGTGCTCGACATCGATTCATTGCCAGGAATGGCCAACACACCCGGATCGGCAGTTCCGACATCGAACCAACTGTCCAACCAGCGGCTCAACCAGTTCGTATTGGTGTCCAGCTTCGGTGGTTTCGGTTCTGTTGTGGCCGAGAACGGTAACACGGGAACAGGCTGGAAGAGGAATGATCCTAGTGTAACGGCAGGCCTCGGCGGTTCAACTTCAGGCGGACTTCTTGATTACGCCAGTGCTCTCACTTTCCGGTTTGTGGATTCGGTAGATGGCACGACTCCGCTCTTCACGAGTTCATTTTCGGTCTACACCGATTGGTTCGGCGACGGGTCGACGGTATCCCTCACGGGCTTTGACGTCATCGGGAACGTAGTGGCTCAGATGTCGGGGGCAGAACACATCGGGCAACAGAACATCGGAACGATGTTCTCCATCACCGGTTCGAACATCCACCGCGTCGTGGTCCAAGGCAGCGGAACCACTGGCTTTAGCAACGTTGAGTACGCTCAACCGGTCCCCGAGCCGGCGACGATGGCTGCCCTCGCGATTGGCGTGGCCTCGTTGCTGCGCAGGCGCCGCCGATAAGGCTTTAAATTGAAAATGAAACTGCCGTCTCCTTCTATAGGAGACGGCATTTCAAATTTGCCGCTAACGCCCGAAAGCTAATCCCGCAATAATCACAAAAAACCTCCGCCCGCGCCTTCTCCCTCCAAGGGAGAAGGTGGCCGATAGGCCGGATGAGGGTCCGCGCGCGGATCCTTCACCGCAATCAAAAGCCAGCAAGACACCGACGTCAGATGCGCTTTCGCTTACGAGCGGAGGCAAGGCCCAGCAGCGCGGTGGCTAAGCCCGCCATCGTCACCGGCTCGGGAACGACATCCAGGCCCGCCTGATCCAGTGCGATGTACGAAGAGACTTGCGAAAACTCGTTCCTCAAAATCAGAGTGTAACTGTCGCTGGTCCCCACCGAAAAATCGAGGAAGCGATTCTGCCACGTATTGGCCAGTGTGTTTGCGGCCAAGGTGCCCACCGTGAAAGTGGTGGAGGAAGTGTTCTGCCGCAGACGCACCGTGATGACGCTAGGAACATTGTAACCTCCCGGCGCAAACTGATCGTACAGAAGATTTGCGCTGACGCGATAAGTCTGAAGAGCCAACAAACTGAAGCTGGAGCTTTCCATGCCCTCCGACCAACCTTGGGTGTGTATGGAGCCTAAGGTGGCGAATTTAGTCCCGCCAGAGGCCGTCACGCCCGTGAAAAACCCAGAAGTGCCAGGTAGCAATCCAAAAGAGCCATTGTTATCCCAAACATCGGGCGAACTAGCCGCTGAGTTACCAAAGTAGTTGGTCCAACCGTCCGCAAGGTCATTTGCCCCGTTCTGCGAGCCGGCATTTGAGTTCAGTTCAAAAGAAGAATTGAAAATGAAGTTGGCCCGGGCAAAACCGCACACCCCCAGCAGGACGAAGGCGGCAATTACCTTAGTGGAGCGAAGCAGATTAATCATATTAGTACGTGGCCTGCCCCTACTCTACACCGAATTCCACAAATTGACGCCGATTTTCTTTACATTTGTTTGAAGAGCGCGCACAACTTCAAAGTCAGGTGCGCCACGAATCTGAAATCAAATGCAACCCCACATCACCCATCCCCCGCGCACCCGGCGCGCCTCTTGCTCCAGCCATCGGCGTCCAGGTCACCAGGGAAATGGTTGGGTGCATAGTCCACCGGACATTGGTGTCCAGGGACCGTCGGGCGATTCGGCGGATTCGAGCCAGTCGACGGGAAATGTGAACTCGATCGTTCCGGAGCCAGAGGCTGGCACTTCAAACACTTCCTTCACTTGCGTAAGCTCGGCGTCAGTAGTCCAGCTCTCGCCCGGTTTCAGGGTGTACTTCTTGCCAGGAAAGGTCGGGCCGCAGGCATATAAGGTTTGGTAAATCTCGACGATATCGCCACGGCGATTGCGGATGACGGGCCGGACTGGAGATCCGCAGGCGCCGAAAGAGAACTGATCCTCCATACGAACAATGCGATCGGAATCGTTGTAGAGCGTGCATATCCATCCGGACTTGGATGATGTTGCCACGAGCCTAAGCCCCTCCAAACCACGAGCGGAATAGTTGCGGTCGTGCACCACCGTCGCCTCATGCTGCTTCGCAACGTTCTCTGCATCTAAAAGGGATTGATTCTGCCACTGCGCCACCGCGAATCCGCCGGCGATGCCGATTACCAACATCACAACCCCTCTAGAAAACGAGTTCGACTTCTTCATGGCCAACTTCATTATCGCGTCTTTTCTCTACATTTAAATCAACCTGAATCTAAAATCTGAGATCCAGATTCCAAACTCGTCCCGGTTCCCCTCTCTTGCGCCGAAGCCACGCGATAGCGAGGCGCAGGTGGAGGAGAGGGGTTAGGGGTGAGGTTCCGCCCGTCCGAGTTCAAAGCCGTCCCCCCATCACCCATCACCCGTCCCCCATCACCCAAGAGCTACCCGTCCAATCTCCATCAACTCCCCGCTCTGCCCCGTCGCCGACCGGACCGCGCGTACCGCGACCGCCCAAACCCCCGCCGAAACCGGCACGCTCACCGAACCGCCCGCCGTCCACGCCGAAAACCCCCGCGACCGGAATTTCTCCGGATAGGCGGCGCAGTGCAGACTCGAAACGCGCTGAACCAGGACCTCGGTCACCACGCCCGGCGCGTTGCCCACCTGAATATTCAAAACCACCGCCCCCGGAGCCGCCGCCACCGATGCCGCAATGCCGTCGCCACTGAACGGCGTGGCGGGGGGAAGCGTGGGAATCTCCGCCTCCGGGTTCACCTGAAGCACCTTCAAAGCGAGGCGCGAAAAAACGTTGTTGGGGTCCATCCGAAAGCCCTTCGGATCGCGGCCAAGCGTCCGGGCATAGAGGCGCCACTCGGCGACCTCCTCCATGCTGAGGGCCTTCCAAGCCTTCCCCGCTCGGCTGAGGCGGTTGCGCGCGGCGACTTGGGCCGGCGTGTTCGGCTGCTTCGGCCTCTGCCGCTCGAGCATCTGAGTACCATAGGCCGAGCGCCGAAACACCAACGACCCCAACTTCCCCGAATACCCCTCAAAAACCCCCGGCGTCCTAACCGTAGCCATACCTGCCATTTTCGGCGGGGTCGGACGGGATTTTTAGGGGTTCATTGACAGAAGGGGGCGGATACGGGGCGGATGGGGGGAGGATTGCCGGCGGGAACAAAGGGTAGACGCTAGCGCAGTTGAAGCGCAATCCCAGTATTCCGAATCTTGCGTAAAGTCCGTATACTAACTCCATGCGTTGGGTGCCAAAAGCCGTTGCCGGTCTAGTGATAGGAGGGATGTGTGCCTTCCAATCTGCGGCAGCGGTTGACTGGCGAATCAAACAGTATGCCCGGGAGACCTGGCATTTCTATGGCGTGTCCGACTCTCTGCTCAATGACACCCTTAGCGAGCCTTCTTCGTTCGACCCACCTTCCTCAAACATTACTTGGAAGGACTATGTCGGTGCGGCCTTCGTGGCTGAAGAAGCGCTGGCACTTTTCGCGCAGGCACGGGAAGACGAAGCGTGGGACAAGGTTCAAGGCTATGCAAGAGACCAGTTGATCAGCCGTAGCTTGAACGCCGCTGGCTTCAACATCCTAAACGGATACATCACGTTTGGCACACTGCTTTACGAGTTGGGGGAAGCGTTCTACAACATCTTTCATAACCTGGCGATTAAGAATCAGATTTGGCTTTACAATTACGCCCGAGATCACGACACGACGGACAACTACATCCTTGCAGGACCAAATAATGCCGTGTGGGAAACAGGGGACGGCATCCCAATCGTGTGGGATGATCGGGGTTGGTTCAATCAAATTGGTCAGTATCGGGCGAACATCTACCCACAGATACTTCTCGACGACGACTTTTTCATCCGAGCGAGTGTCGCCTACGACGTCCGTCACGCGAACATTGAGAACGAGAAATTCGCCATCGGCTCTGCAATTCAGCAAGCAATCAACGAGCGTTTGTTTGGCCAAATGAACGCCAACGTCACCGGCGCTCGAGTAGCACCCGCGCAAGTGACCTACCACGGCACGGCAGTTGCCCCGCAATCGCAGCAAGTGACCGGATACGAGTGGCGCACCACGAGCGGGACTTTGCTCGGTTCGGGACCGAACATAGTTCGTGACTACTTTACACCTGGAGGCACCGTGATTCGAGGCAAGGCGCTCTTCTCGGGAGGTGGATCTTCGGAGACCGACATTCCTGTCTCGATCTCTTCCCCAAGGGTGACCATCCAACCAGATCCCGTCGAAGAAAAGCGAGCCACCTTTAGGGTCCACGAATCCCCACTCATCCAGGCGGTTTCGTGGAACTTTGGTGACGGCACGACGGGCTCCGGAACCTCCGTCGTCAAGACTTACGCACAGTACGGGAATTACCAAGTCCGCGCGAGCATCACGGCGACGAATGGCTCCGTTCTCAACACCGCTCCGGTGACGTTTGGTGCAGGGATAGGCGGGCCGACGCGGATCAACTACCCCTACACGATCACGACCACCGAGCGTTGGCACAGCTACGGCAGCCCCTATATCTTGGACCGGGACGTGACCATCGCACCCGGTGGGCGGTTGATTCTTGAACCCGGCACCATTATCAAGTTCGGCGGGCGGGACCAGTGGAATAATCCTCGGCCCTCCTATTTGCAGGTAAACGGGACGCTGGAGTTCGCAGGCACCACTGACGACCGGGCGGTGATCATGAGCCAAAACGATGATTCCATCGGCGGTGATGTCAATGGAGATGGGGCAGTAGGTTCGTGGGGTACCGGCGGCATATCTCTCAATCCGGGCGGTTCGGTGCTTGGCAGTGGCGGCTTTTTGAAGGAAGGAATGGTGCTCTATGGCCAAGATGGCGCACTCAATTTGTCAAACATGAGGGTTCAGGGGACGATCTCCCTGTATGACGCTGCTTCCCCTCGACTCAACGCCTCCACATTTGAAGGAATAGGAGCCTATTTCCAGCAGTGTTCTTCGCCAGTGGTGACGACGAACGAGTTCCGAGATGGAGGCACCGTTTCTTTTTTCCAGTGCTCTTCACCGACGGTGTCGAACAACCTGTCCAAAGGGGGGACTTCCGCGTTTACGCCAGTGATGTTCGACCGATGCCGGGGAACCATCACCGTGACGGGAAACACAGCCCAAGACTTCGCGCGACCCGCCGTGTCGGTCTATGAGATGGGCGATGATTTGCGCCTGACCAAAAGTACCTGGGCGTACCTGACGTATGGCTATGAGCCGACGACCGGAGGGAGCCTTCCAGTCTTCCGCGTGCCGCTAGGTAAAACGCTCACGCTCGACCCCGGAGTGGTAGTTAAAGGTGACCGCGAATGGTGGACGGGCCGGACACATGGCTACCGGGTTTACGGCACTCTAAACGCCGTGGGCACTCCGGCTGAGCCGGTGATTCTTACCACTTACGCCGATGACACCGTCCTTGGTGACTCGTATCTAGACGGCGTGACGTCCTCGAATGAAAACTACTGGAACCTAGTCGGCGAGGCAGGACGCCTCAACCTGAGATATGCCGATCTTCGCCAGACGCCCTTCAGCTCCGTCGCCGGGAGTGTCGTGGAGGTTCGTGATTCGACCCTTACCCGATCTGGATTGACTTGCCAGGGCAGCATCCCAACGTTGGAGCGCAACTTCTTCGACCAAAGCGGGGTGCAAATTACGGCGGCCCCAACGCCACCAACGGTGAGCGGAAACACCTTCAAGCAAGCAGGTGTCAATTTTTCAGACTGCCCGTCTCCCGTGGCGATGATGAACGAGTTTCGGGATGGAGGCACCGTTTTTGTTTCCCAGTGTTCATCGCCGACGGTGACGAACAACTTGTTCACGGGTGGGACGTCAGCATTTACGCCTGTCTATCTTTACCTTTGCCGGGGAACCATCACCATGACGGGAAACACGGTGCTGGACTTCGCGAGACCGGCGGCTACCGTGTATGAAATGGGCGATGATTTGCGCCTCACCAAGAGCAATTGGGCTTACCTGACGATTGGTTATGAGCCAGGGCAGGGAGGATCCTTGCCGGTCTTCCGCGTGCCTCTGGGTAAGACGCTCACCCTCGACCCCGGTGTGGTGGTTAAGGGAGACAGAGAATATTGGCAAGGCCGCGCATGTGGTTTCCGGGCTTACGGCACTTTGAACGCCGTGGGCACTCCGTCCGAGCCGGTGATTATCACCACTTTCGCTGACGACTCTGTACTCGGCGATTCATACCTTGACGGAACGTCCACTGCAGGTGACAATCCCTGGAATCTCGTCGGGGAAGTGGGGCGGCTTAACGTCCGACACGCGGATGTCCGGCAGTTTCCATTTAGTTCCGTCGCGGGTAGCGTCGTGGAGGTTCGGGATTCGACACTCACCCGATCTGGGCTTTCTTGCAACGGCAGCATCCCGACCTTGGAGCGCAACTTCTTCGACCGCAGCGAGGTGGCGATTACAGCGGCCCCAACGCCACCAACGGTGAGCGGAAACATCTTTAAGCAATGCAGTGTCTATTTTGCCGACTGCCCGTCTCCAGTGGCGACGATGAACGAGTTCCGCGATTTCGCGACAGTCTATGTCCACCAGTGTTCTTCTCCCACGGTGACGAACAACTTGTTCAAGGGTGGGACAGGTGCATTTGCACCGGTGCGGTTCGACCTATGCCGGGGAACCATCACCGTGTCGGGAAACACGGTGCAGGACTTCGCAAGGCCCGCGATTTCGGTCTACAACATGGGCGGCGACTTGCGTTTGACAAAGAGCCAATGGGCGTACCTTGTCACCGGATATGGATGGACACCGGAAGGCAACCGGGAAGGATTCAATGTTCCAGCCGGTAAGACTCTTACCTTGGAACCAGGTGTCGTGATAAAGCCCGACCGCAGAAGCTTTATGAGTTACTACCCGATCATGCAGGTCGTCGGGAGAGTGGATGCGCTGGCGACTCAACAGGACCCGATCATTCTGACTCGGGCTTCGGATCATTCGGCTCTCGGCAACAGTGGGCTTTGGCCCGAGACCGGTGATTACGGTCACCCACAGATCATTGCTTACTCTGGCTCGCGGGTCAACTTTGGCGGCGTCATTGTGAGGGGTGGGCAGATCTCCACGCGTCCGAACGCCAAGATCAACTTTTCACGCACCTATCTTCAACAGACGTACACGGACATTTACCAACCCAGCCCTGGATCCGGAATCACATCTTCTGTCTTCGTTGGTAACCAGGGCACTTGGATACGAGGCGCTAACTCCTTTGGGGTATCTCACTTGACGATGTCCTCCGACTCTGGGCTCATTTTCGATTCGTCCCGATTCATCGTTGAGAACTCGGCATCCATAGGCGTGCAGACCGGAATCACGTCGACTCAATCGCCCACCTCCAACCCGTCCCGCCAACACCACAATCTATTCTGGAACTGCCTCTATAACCTCAACGGCATCGCACCGGATGCGACTGACATCGTAGCGGACCCGCAGTTTGAATTCGGCAGTTTTAAGCCGATGAGCAACTCCCCGTTGGTTCGATCCGCCTCGTCTGACCCGGACGTGTGCACTTTCGACTTCTGGGGCTATTGGCGAGACCGACAGAGCGGTGCCGACCGCGGAGCAATTCAATCAGGAGAGAGGCGCGAGGTGGCGATGTTCTCCGTCTCCTACGGAGACTTCGTGCCCAACTCCGACCGCGTGCGACTGAGCATGACATCCGGCGACGTCTTCCACCCTGATGTAGAACTTCCGAGGAACACCGACTCCGTCGGCTTCGTTGGCATTCCGTTCGATGCACTACAGCGTACGAACATCCGGTTCAGCGCGTCAGGGTTCCTCTCTGCCGTCGTGCCATGCCCGACTGACCCCAATGTGCTGGCGTCGGTGGAAATGGTAAACGGCGACTGCACCCGTGACAATGTCATCAATGCCAGAGATTTGAAGTATGTGACCGAAGCCGCCTCAGTCGCTGGCTCGAGAAACCCCTACGATCCGATTGCGGACGTAAACGCGGATGGACGGGTCGACCGGCTAGATATCGAGATCGTGCGTAAGAACCAAGGGCTTTACGGGAAGTAGTCGAACCGCTAACAGTGCTCTAGGCCAACTTCAGACAAGTAATTCCAGGTTCCATCATAGAATCCTGCCTGCCGCGAGTAGTCAGTGGCTTCTCCCTGTGGCACCACGATCGCCATGCCCTGACGGGCCCGCGTCAGCAGAACGCGGTAAGCGTTCTTTTGGTACAGCTTGCGCTGGGGGGCGTTGATGCGTTGCCACTTGCCGCCGGTGAAGCTGTAATTCTCCCATTGCTTGCCGTTGTGGCGGAAGTCGGCGTCCCAGACGACCACGGTCCAGTCGAGTTCGAGACCTTGGACGTCAAACTCCGAGGCGGCTTCTTCGAGGAACCACGAGGAGCGGACGTCATCCTTTGGATCAAGGAACCAGTGGACGGGGTCGATGTTGACCCGCACGTCGATGGCGTGCGGCCGGAGGCGCTGGGCGTTTGAGGACGCCACCATTCCGTATCGTTCACTCCCTTGCGCTCGTTCACGCACCCATTGTTTGGCTTGATTGAGGTCTCGGCAGAGGACGATCGGGTACCGGTCCTTCAGCTCAGCCAGCGTTCGGGCAGCTTCATCTATTTCTAAGTCGAGGATGCTTTTCACAAGGCCGGAGACATTCTCGGCGCGGAATGACCGCATTGAGACGCCGAGATGGAGACTCGGCTCAAACTGAGTATGCGTGTGGGACTTGAGGCGCTCCAGAGCGTGACCTGCGGCGAACTCCGAGTCTCGTAAGTTAGGGGAAACGTACACGTGCCAGTCTGGATAGGACCGCATGATCGCCTCGACCCATTCGCCGATTCCAGCCTCGCCCGTGTTGATCTCTTGACCGCCGCCAACGAGGCAAACAACTACCGCCCAATCCTCGTGTCGGTCCATGCACGAGATTAGGAACTCAGGTTCCGACTTGTCAAATCCTGGACGGTTCTTCTTGCGCTTCATGAATGAAGCGGTTTGGGGGAGATCCCAAGCGCGCTGCGCTTCATCGAACAGGGCAACATGCTCGTGGGGAGCTCGGTCCATATCCACCAGACCTTCATCTCGGAAGTGATGCACGTTTTGAATGAACGCCTTGACCTCGCTCCGCGCGCTTGAAAGAGTCATGCGTTCACCTCACTCTTTCTCTCGCGCAACCTTGTCGCGGGCCAGGGCTTCTTGCAAAATTTTGACGAGCGGCCCATTGCCGGAGAGGAAGACGCTGTAGAGGGCGTCCTCTTTACTGGTGTGTTGGGTGGCCGCGTTTAAGCCAACGAGCGTTTTGCCAGCACCGGGCACGCCAGTGACAAAGCAAATCGACTTCTGCCCCTTTGCGCTGGAGGTTTCAATGATCCTTGCGACGGTGTCGGAAGTAGTTGAAAGGTTGACTGCACTGGCGTCACTGCGGGAGATTTCGGTTACCGAGTGACCCCCATAGAGGGCAATTGCAGCGTCAATGATCGTCGGTGTTGGGGAGTAATGACCGCCCGACCAAACGGCCGGGTCGATCTCGACCCCTCGGCACTCGTCTAGCGCCCTTTGGATGGCGGCGGCTAGCAGGCCTGCGCTCGCCTTGAGCGGCTGATTAACCCCTTGTCGGCCTTCGATGAGGTCGAGCTTTGCAGCAGAATTCGGGGCTTCTGTGGCGACCAGGATTGGGATGATCGTCTTATCGTGGCTCTCGCTATGGAAGTTCTTGAGGTCAAGGGCATAGTCCCACACTTGCTCAACCGCGTAAGCGGGAAACTTATCGGCACCGACTTTGAACTCGATGATGATGACGAGATCACGGACGATCAGAACCGTGTCAATCCGCTTTCCGACACGGGGAACGTTGAATTCGAAGAAGAGATGCGCGCCGGGGTCAACGCTCATTAGTGAGTTCTTGAGGATGTCAAACTGAACGATCCAAGCGTCGCGCTGCAGCAGCGCGATGTCGAAGTCGCTGTTCTGGAAGAGCTGACTGAAGAGTTGATCGGAGTCGTGGGTGAGGAGATCTGCGACGGATGTTCGTGCATAGTAACGCCGCGCCCACACTTGTGCTTCCGCATTCTCCCCTATGATCATCGTTGCGCAGCCTACCGCAGATTGTTATGTACTAGCCCGCCCTCTAAGGAAACTCCGCCACCCCTCCGAAACTATCCGGGGAGGGTATTGCCCGGTCGCATATCAACTCAAAGGAACAAGATCATGGCGAAAGTCAAACTATCCGCCTTTAGCACCGCGTTGAGCGGCGAGCTGGGCGGCCTCTGAAACCTGGCGGCTGATTGAGGATGGGAGATGAGTCCGAGCCAAAGTCAAAACGCCTGCTACTAGAGTCGTACCTTCCACGGTATTCTTACCAACATGAACAAAGGAATTTTTTTCGGCGTATGCCTGCTGGCCGTAGCCCTGAGTGGCTGCTCGTCCCCTGAACAGCCAGCAACCCCGGCACCTGAGACTCCGGTGACCACCGGCTCAACCCCCTCCGCCGAGCCCACAACCGCCGCTACCGTTGCGGTGGGAATGGATACGGCGCAAGTTAAAGAGATCAAGGGCGCGCCCGATGATTCGAAGCATGAGCACGGGGCGGGCGGCGCCGAACTCGACATCTGGATCTACAAAGACGCCAAAGTCACGTTCGAAAACGGCAAGGTCAGCAAGATCGAATAGCCAGTCTTCCGTCGCGCCGTTTAGGACGGTCAACTCATCCTAAGCTGCAGTTCGGCCCCCCAATGAATCGTTTTTTTGCCAGCCTCCTTGTGATCGGCCTGATCTTCTTTCAGGCGCACATGCTGGTGCCTCATCATCATCACCAATCGGGGTTCGGTCATTCTGCGCACGATCACCATGAGGGGCAGCCCGCGAGTTCCGAAAGTGATCGCCATGCGGTTCAAGCCGACGATTCGCACCATCAGATTGGTGAACATCAGGACACGTTCGACGTCCTGCTGCGGACCCCCGGGACTCAACCCGTAGCAGGCTTCTGGATACTGCCCAGTCCGCCCTCGATAGATTTCGCCCGAACCGGCGAGCGTCTTACCGAGCAGATTGAGGCGACGGGTCAGCCACTGGGTACCGGTCCCCCCGGGAGCCGAGAGCCTGCCCGTGCCCCACCCGTCCTCCGGTACGCATAAGCTGCCGACGGATCGCTAGGCCATTCCTTCGGCTGCCAACCTTTTTTGGCCATTCCGGAGGATTTCTTGCATCTCAAATCTGCCCTATTTCTCAGCATTCTTTCTGCTTCCGCCTGTTTGCAGGCCCAAAACTCGTCACCCTTGCCCGACCTCGTGACCCAAGCGCTCGGGGCGAACCAAAGCATCGCCGCGCGCCAACACCAGGTGGAGCAGGCCGAGGCGCTCGCGCGGTCCGCATCCTCGCCCCAGAATCCCGAGCTTGAGCTCGCTCCGGGCATCGGGTTTACGAACTCGACCTTCGTGCTGGGTCAAGCCTTCGATCTTTCGGGTGCCCGCGCGGCAAGGGCGCGCCGCATTCGGGCGGAAGTTGATGTGGCAAGGGCCGAGCTCTCGCGCGCCAAATTGGACGTCGCGGGGTCCGTGATAACGTCGTACGCGAAGTACCTCAGTGCACAACGGTCGGTCGTCAACGCGGGGCAGTCGGTAGAAACGGCGCGCAAGACGCTCGAAACAACGACCCGCCTCGTCACGTTGGGGCAAGCCGCCGCCGTGCAACAAACAAGGGCACAAATCGAGCTGAATCGGGCCCAGCAGAGCCTGATTCGTGCGGAAGCGGAGCGAGAGGGAGCCCGAGCTACGGTCAGTTCCCTCACGGGCGAGTCTGTCTCTGCGCAACTTGGTGAAGCATCGTGGCCCGCCTGGGGCGACATGACCCGCATGTCGGAAGGCGCGCTTCTGCGTCGTCCCGAGCGCATTGAGGCGAACGCCCAACTCGAAGTGGCGGGGGGGGCGACGGAAGAGGCGCGGAGAATGGGTCGGCCCTCCTTGTACGCCGGAGTCGCAGCGGATGTGTGGAGTCTAGACAGGCGTCCCTCTACGGAGCGAAATTTGGGGCTGCAATTGCGCCTGTCCATGCGCCTATTCGATCGAGGCGAAAACCGCAACGGAGTAGTTTCCGCTCAAGCCCGGCAGCGCTCCCGCGAAGCGGAATTGCGAGACATCGAACGGCGGATCGCGCTCGATATAGAAGTCAGTACTCAGCAGCTCGCGGTGGCTGAGCAAGTGGCTCGAAGCTACGAAACCGGCATCATTCCCCAAGCCGAGCAAATGGTGCGGGCCATGCAAGCCGGGCTCGAGAGCGGAGTGGTGAGCTTCCTTGAACTATTGGAAGCGCAGAAAACCTTGGTGCAGCTTAGGCAAGAAGCCTCGGAGGCCACCGAGCGCCTTCATCTCGCGCAGGCAAGATATCTAACCGCGACCGTGTCGATCCCTGGACTGGAGGAAAAGCGATGAGAAAGTTACTCGTTTGTTTGTTGGCCCTTAGCCTGGGCACCGCCACGTTCTCGCAAGAAGAGGAAGCAGGGCACATGCACGGCCCAGATGGTCGTCACATCGTTGCCCCGCAAGGCTCGGGCGATACGACTAGCTTCATTTTAAGTCACCACGATATGCGTATCGAAGGGCCGGATGGAAAAATCATCATCGGCTGCAAAGTGGACTCCACGATCTCTCGCAAGGGCGATAAGAAGGCCGTCATTCACACGGAAACCAACGCCTACGAGCCCGAGAACGAAGTCTACGGTTCGCATATGACCTATCGGGAGCCGGGTGAGTACGTTATCTCGCAAGCGGTGACACTTCCGGACGGAAAGAAATCGTCGGTAGAGTTCCCGGTCTACGTGCCCGCCGTTGCGGGAGCGACGCCTCCCCTGCAGCAGGCCTCAAGCCCGAACCTTCTTTTGATCGGCGCGGGCATTTTTGGGGGAGCTGCTTTGCTCTTCCTGGTCTACCGTCTCGGTCAACGCAATGCAAGACTGGGGGGAGCGGCCGTGCTGCTGTTGGCGGTCATGTTGTCGCTCACCCCGTCTCGACCCGCGCTGGCGCAGGACGATGAGGAGGGCCATATGCACGGGCCAGATGGCCGGCATATCGTGACGCCGGACGCATCCAAAGCCGGAGGGCCGATGCTTCGGGCCTACCCCGCACCGAATCAGGGAGAGACGGCGGAGAAGACAGTGGACGGGATCAAATACGTCCTCTCGATCGAAAACGAAGAGATGACCCCAGACCAGGACCTCGTCGCCATCGGCGTCGAGAAGGCCAAACTGATCGGGCTCGAAGTGGTCACGGCGCAGGTCTCATCTGCCGCTGGCGGTTTGCAAACGACGGGACGCGTCAGCGCCAATCCGAACGGAATGGTGGCGGTGAATGCGCGTGCTTCAGGACGCGTTATTAGCCTCGGGGCACTCCCGGGCACCTCGGTGCGCCAAGGGCTGACTCTCGCGGTCATCGAGAGCCCGGAATTGGCGGATGCTCAGGCGGCTTATCGCCGCGCGGTCGCGGAGGTAGCACAGTCGCAAGCGGCGATCAGAATCGCCGAGTCGGGAGTTGAGTCGGCCGACACCCGTCTTCGCATCGCCCAGCGAACATCATCCCGACAGAGGCAGCTAGCAGCGACGGGCGCGTTCGCTTCCCCCACGTTGGAAGCCGCTCGCTCGCAAATGTCAGCCGCGAACGCGGCAGTGGAATCGGGCAAGACGGAAGTGGCCGCGCTCCAAGTGCGAGTCCGACAGCTTGAAGCGGGGGTTGCTTCGGGCGTGGTCCCTCGGCGGGAATTAGAGGCCGCGGTCGCGGAACTCTCCACAGCGCAAAGCCGACTGGCCAACGACGTCCGCCAACAAGGGTTGGCGAGAGAGGCGCTGACACGAGAGGAGTCAATCGCCAACCAGGGGCTGCGCAACGCCCGAGAAGTCGAGCAGGCGCAGTCCGAGGTCGAGCTGGCCAGGTCCGCGCTTTCGGCGAGCCGTAACGTATTGCTGCAATCCCGAGCCGACCTTAACCGAGTGCAGAGCTCGATTCGAGTGGCCCGGGATCAGATTTCGCTCCTGGGCGGAACGGCGGGTGGGGGTAACCGAGTGTCCATCGCCGCGCCGATTGCGGGCGAAGTAGAAGAGCGATTCGTCAGCGTCGGTCAAACGGTGGCGTTGGGGCAACCTTTGTACGAGCTGCTCAATGCCGACATCGTCTGGGTACTCAGCGAAGTGTTTGAAGCGGACCTATCGAAGGTGCGGGTGGGCCAGGCGGTTGAAGTAGTGGCCGATGCCCTGCCGAATCGAACGTATTCGGGTGAGATCGCCTTTATCCATAACGAAGTGGACGAGAAGACTCGGACCACGCGAGTGCGGGTGGTCGTCGACAATCCCGGCGAGCGGCTCAAACAGAACATGTTCGTGCGAGTCCATATGGGCACGGCGGACGGGCAGCAGGTCTTGGTGCCGACTTCGGCGGTTCAAACCACTGACGGAACCAGCGTTGTGTTCGTGGAGGAGATGCCCGGCACGTACCGAAAGACGATCGTCCAACTGGGCGGGGCGGTCGGTAACCGCACGATCATCTTATCCGGGCTGGAACGTGGCAAGAAAGTGGTGACAAATGGTTCGTACCAGCTGAACGCGGCAGGCGGAGGCAACTAGTGCTCAACCGACTGATCGAACTTAGCCTGCGCAACCGCTGGATGGCGATCGCTTTGACCGCCATGGTCATACTGTACGGCTTGATCGCAATTCCAAAGATGGACGTGGACGTCCTTCCCGACCTCAATCGTCCGGTCGTCACGATCATGACCGAGGCGCACGGAATGGCCCCGGAGGAGACCGAAGCGCTCGTCAGCTTCCCAATCGAGACGATGATGAACGGGGCCACCGGAGTTCAGCGAGTGCGTTCGGCCTCTAGCGCGGGATTCAGCATCGTTTTCGTGGAGTTTGACTGGGGCACTGACATCTTCCGGGCGCGCCAAATCGTGAGTGAAAAGCTGCAGCTCGCCCAAGCTCGGCTGCCGGAAGGGTCGGTGGCTTCCTTGGCTCCGATCAGTTCGATCATGGGGGAGATCATGCTGATCTCACTTTCGAGCAAGGACGGCAAGACGGCTCCCATCGAAGTGCGTTCACTGGCCGATTTCGTCGTGCGGCCCCGTTTGCTGGCGATCCCGGGCGTTTCCCAGGTGGTCCCCATCGGTGGCGGCTCCAAGCAGTACCAAGTTCTGACGAATCCGGAGCGGCTGAAGCAATTTGATGTCACTTTGGATGAGCTGGTAGAGGCGGCCCGTGAGAGCAATCTTAACGCGGGCGGTGGATTCTTCCAGGAACCACAGCGTGAAGGAGTGATTCGAATCCTGGGCCGCGTGCGCAACCTTGACGACATTAAGGCCAGCGTCGTCAAGTCCGTAAACGGAATACCTATCACGATTGATCAGGTGGCAGATGTTGAGTTCGCGAAGGGCCTGCCGAGGGGCGATGCGAGTGTCAATGGGCGACCGGCGGTGATCTTGTCGGTGCAAAAGCAGCCTGACTCCAATACTTTGCTGCTCACCAAAAAGCTGGATGAAGCGATTGCTGAAATCTCTTCGACCCTGCCCGAAGGGGTAGTCATCGATCGGCAGTTGTTTCGCCAAGAGCACTTTATAAACAACGCCATTTCGAACGTGGTGAAGGCGCTGACGGAAGCTGGCGTTATCGTTCTCATCGTCATCTTGGCCTTCTTGATGAATATCCGGGCCACCCTTATCTCGTTGGTGTCTATTCCGGTCTCGTTCATCCTCACTCTGCTGCTGCTAAGCCGCTTTGGGATCAACATCAACACCATGACGCTAGGCGGGCTTGCCATCGCGATTGGGTTGGTGGTGGATGACAGCATCGTCGACGTTGAGAACGTCTTTCGGCGTCTTCGGCTCAACGCGGCTTCCCCATCACCAAAGTCAGAGCTACAGGTGATTTACAGTGCGAGCGCGGAGATTCGGAACAGCATCGTCTTCGCGACGCTGATCATCGTGCTCGTGTTCGTCCCATTGCTCTCCTTAGAGGGCATGGAGGGTCGGGTGTTTCTCCCCCTCGGGCTCGCGTTCATTTTCTCCATGATCGCGTCGCTCATCGTGTCTTTGACGGTCACACCGGCGCTTTGCGGCATCATGCTGCGCAACCGTCGGATGGCCAATGACCACGGTGACTCCAAGTTCGTCCGGTGGTTGAAGAAGCTGAACGCTCCCGTAGTGAAGACCGCTCTCCGCTACCCGTGGGCCGTGTTTGCGGGGACCGCCGGCATGGTCCTGGTGGCGGCGATGCTATTGCCTTTGCTCGGAAGGGAGTTCCTGCCGAAGTTCAACGAGGGGTCGCTTGCGCTCAGCGCGATCTTGCCGCCCGGGACCAGTCTCGATGAGAGTAATCGCATCGGGACAATCATCGAGAAGACAGCTCTTTCGGTTCCGGAAGTGACGCACATCGGGCGGCGCACGGGGCGTGCCGAGATGGATGAGCACGCCGAAGGGGTCAATTACTCAGAGATCGACATTGGCTTAAAGGAATCCAAGCGCGGGCGCGAAGTGGCGACCGAAGAACTGCGCGAGAAGCTCACTCAGATTCCTGGCGTCTTTGTCGCGTTTGGGCAGCCGATCTCGCACCGGCTCGATCACCTCTCTTCGGGCGTTCGGGCGGCGCTGGCGGTGAAGGTGTTTGGGAGTGATTTAGGGGAGCTGCGCCGACTCGCGGCGGAAGTCGAGACTACGATGAAAGCGGTACCCGGCGTCGTGGACCTCCAAGTCGAGCCTCAGATTGAAGTCCCGCAGATCAGCATCGAAATCGACCGGCAGGCGGCGGCGCGATACGGAGTGACACCTTACGAACTGGCAGAGAACTTGGAGGTTGCGCTGGCGGGGCACGTGGTGTCCCAAGTGCTGCAGGGACAGCGCACATTCGACCTCGTTGTCTGGTTCACTCCGGAGGCTCGGAACAATCTGGACGTGATTCGGTCCACCTTGATCAGCACACCATCAGGGCAGCGCATTCCGCTGGGCCAACTTGCCACTGTCCGGCGCGACACGGGCCCGAACACGATCAACCGCGAAAATGTATCGCGCCGAATCGTGGTACAGGCGAACGTGGAGGGCCGTGATCTGAATAGTGTGGTGACGCAGGTTCAGCGGGAGATGCGACCGAAACAGGCAGCCTGGCCGCGAGGCTACTACATCGAATATGGTGGGCAGTTTCAGGCGCAGCAGAGTGCGATGACGCGCATTCTGTTCCTGGGGGTTTTTACTGTGGTCGCCATCTTTTTGGTGCTGAACGTAGCACTGCGCTCCTGGCGCATGGCGCTACAGGTAATGGTCAATTTGCCGCTCGCTTTAGTAGGCGGGGTGGTCGCGGTGTACGCCTCTGGAGGCGTTTTGTCGGTGGCTTCCATGGTGGGATTTATCACCTTGTTCGGAATCGCGACCCGAAACGGAATCATGATGCTGTCGCACTACGTGCATTTGATGCGGGAAGAGGGTTTGCCGTTTGGCAAAGAGATGATTCTTCAAGGAACGCAGGAGCGTTTGTCACCAGTGCTGATGACGGCCCTGGCGGCGGCGCTCGGGCTGCTACCCTTGGCCCTTGCGAAAGGCGAGCCGGGGACCGAGCTATTGCAGCCGATCGCGGTAGTTATATTGGGCGGATTATTCTCGAGCACGCTTCTCGACCAAGTCGTCACGCCGGCATTGTTCTGGGTGTTTGGCAAGAGAGAGTGGGGCGGGTACCAGGTGGGGACCGACTCAGAGGGCGACCCCGTAGGAGGGGCTAATTCCGTGATAAACCACTAAGGCCTTCTTGGTTGGTTTTGAGGGTTAGATGCGTTACATACAGTTGCCCGCAATTAACGGGCGGGCACTGTTAAATTGAGAAAAAACTCTAATGAAACCTCGCCACCCCTTCGATACCTACGGGGAAGGGTATTGCCCGGTCGCACTTTAACCAAAGGTATCAAGATCATGGCGAAAGTCAAACTATCCGCCTTTAGCACCACGTTGAGCGGCAAGCTGGGCAGCCTATCATTCAGCAACACCAAAGAAGGCACCATCAGCCTCAAAGTCAGTTGCGGAAGCCATGCGATAAGTTCCCTACGGGGAAAATTCTCGGCTTAGTGGGACATCTTGGCGTGCTTCATAAGCTCCGCACGCTCGGACCTCTGGATAGTTGCACCCTGAATGATCGCGCGGGCCGGGAGAAATCCCGGCCCGTGCGTTGTTGAGGTCGTTCGCTTAGCGGACTACATCTTCATTTTCGGCTGCATCATGGGACATTCCATCATGCTCTTGCCATCTTTCATGTGGCTCGACATGTGGCTCATCATCTTCATCTGCATGGCATCTCCCATCGTATGCATCATCGCCTGGTGGGCGACAAGCTTTTTAACGATGGCGGAGGTTGCGACCCCTTTGGCGTTGCCATTGGCGGCGTCCATCCGGTTGACCATTCGACTGAGGTCCGCGTCAACGGCTTTCATGGTGGCCTTATGCTTTTGATGCTCGGCCATCATCTGCTTGCACTGGGCGGACATGTCCATTTTTTGGTGATCTTGCATGGCGGGAGCCGTGCCGGATTGGGCGAGGACGAGCACGCCCGAACCCACGATAAGAGCGGCGGTTGCCGCGGTCAATAGTTTTTTCATGTTGTTGTTTCCGGCCGTGCATACGGCAGGCAAGCTACACGCTTACGACTTCACGGCCTCTACGGCTCGGCAAGCGTCGGCGCAGGTGCGGCACGCTTCGGCGCATCGCTTGCAGGCTTCCATGTGTGCCGCACCCTTGTCGCACTCGAGAGCGCAGGCTTCGCATGCAGCGATGCAGTTCGCGGCATTGCCGTGTTCGCCTCTGGCCAAAGTATCCTTTAGGCTAGTGCAGGCGGTTGCGCAATCGTTGCAGAGTTGAACGCACTTGTCCATCCCGCCCATGGTTTTGCATTCGGTCGCACATTCTTTGCAGACGTCGGCACAGGTTCGACAGGCGTCGATGCAGGACTGGGACTCTTTGGTGATTGTCATTAGATTTTCCTAACTCTGTAAGTGCATTTGCCCTTACCAAATCTTGGTGCGAGGGGAGCTTTAGGTCTCAATCACTCGCTCAAGGGTCCATACGCGCAAACCCAATCGAGTCGCCCGTCGCCTCTTTGCATGTCAGTGGCTTGACTGACGGGCTTCTAGGAGCCTCATGCGTGGGGGGAAAACACAGCGCGGATAAAGCAGCGCAACTTCCAAGGTAGCTTGCGTGAGCGTGATTCGAAACTTAACCCCCGGCCCCTCTCCTCCGCCTTCGTCCCGCTGTCGCGTGACTATGGCGCAAGAGAGGCGGTGCCGAGTGGGTGGGCTTCCCGTTCACGACCCGGCTGCTTTCCATGCCTAATTAAGGTCCGTAGACGAGCTGCGCTCCGAAATGACCAGCCGCCCCGACCGCCACCGCCGCCAACCCCAGAAGGGTGAAGTAGGACAGGGATTCGTGTGCGGCCCTCCGTCTCCAAATCACGGTGCCCGCCATGAGAAGGGTCGCCGAGACGGCCAGAGCGACGTGGATGAGCGCGGTGCCCTGCCACTGAAACCCGCTACGGAAGAACACTAGGAGGCCGGTGGGCACGGCGATGGCCGTACTGAGCGCGCCGTAAAGAAGCGCCCACCAACCCGCCTTTCGCATCGTCGCGTCTCGGCGGCGATGCCCAAAGACTTCCAGCCCAACCCCGAACAGAAAGAGGGCAATGGGAAAGTGGACGAAAAGCGGATGGAACGAGTGCTTCGGAACGAGTTGGTCGAACCCGCTCGGCGGACTGTCCGCCTTTGCCGGCGTTCCAGCGGGATGCCTGTCACTATCGCCGGGAAGGAAGTCCTGCTCGATCTCCTCGCCGTTGGGCCATCCATCTCCGTCCGAATCCTTTAAGTCCAAGGACCGGATCAATTCGAGCGTGATGACTTCCTTCCCGCTTGACTTCAGCGCAGATCGGACGTCTTTGCCGTAGGGATTGTGTTCGGGCGGCTTGGTATGGCAGGACATGCACTCCGCTTTGAAGAGGCGAGAGGACTCCTTCAACTTCATCGTGCCGTGGAAGGCTTCCATCTGCTCCGGGGTCGCCATTGCGACGCTACTGAGAGCGCACGTGGCAAGGGCGACCCCTAACTTCAGGCTTGCCGAATCCCGTAAGTTCGTGACGAGTAGATTCATTTCTTAGTGTTGGACGGTGATGGGCGACCCTTAAAACCCGACCGAATACCCTACCGTGACCCGAAGCGATGTCCGTTCAGCCCCGCGAGTCGAGAAAATATCCGACTCTACTCCGACATCGAAGACAGACCTCACATCGACCTGTTTGCGTATCCCGACGCCTAGCGTCCCGGTGTACCCTTGCCCCCGAACTTGACTCTGTTGAAGAGCAAACTCGGCGAGCCAAGTCTGATCAAATCGTCGTGGATATCCAAACGGGGAGGAATATCCGAGCGTAGCGCCCAAGGTCACATCCCGCTCGCCGTCCGGGCCGCCGCTCGTTAGACCGACGTCGATGTTCAAATGCAGCTTGTCGTACTGGTGCCAGGCCTTGGTCGCGATCGCCCGCAATCTGACGTCCACGCCGCGAGAATCACGGCCCGTAGGCAACCCGACATCTAAGCGATAGGCGAGCGCGGGGGCGTTACCAATTTCTCGACGTACGCCGTGAAAATAGCCAAGCTCGATATCGCCCGCGTCGAAACGACGGTCTTCCGAGTCGTAGCCCGGGTCGAACCCGATCGTCAGGTCTTGATTCTTGGCGAATCCATATTTGTATTCGGCTTTGAAATCCAAGTGGGGTCTTCGCCGCCGGAACGTATCGATACCCACCCCAAACTCGAGAGCTCGCTCGCGAAAGGCGATGGAATAGGCATCATCAAAGCGCAAAGGGCGCCCAGAGTCGATGTTGTTGTGGTCCGTGGCGAAGCTGATTGCTGCTATCGCCATGCCGCAAAGGAGGATAAATCGCTTCATCGGTCTCCTCCCTCGGGAGTTTCTACCGGGGCATCGGGGCGATACGGATTTGGCTTATCGATCTTGCGATAGGTGTCCGGGGTGTCATTGGTCAGCGCAGCCCACTCGGTCAGGCTCAGCGGCTTAGTGCCCTTGTACTCCGGATTTTCCTCGACATACTTTTCCAGCGCGGCCAAGTTCGTAAAGGCTCGGGACCAGTCGGTGCATTCCGGATGGTCGCCGACCTTCTCGAGGAAAACCACCGATGCAATGTTCGTTGTCCAATTGCCTTCTTCGTCCGAGATCAGAACCAGAAGCTGATTAGGATCTTCGGTCGCGGCGCGAATGATCGCCCTTCCCGGCGTCTCGCCCGCCATGTCCCGTGCGCACATGAGGCACCGAACCGTCATAGTCCACCCTTCCGCGAACACGGTAGCTCCCCATACGTTGCCCTCTGGCAATGCGATGGAGCAATGGGAGCATTCGCCCATGTTCATCCAGCCCATGCCCGACATGTACATTTCGTCGTCGTCGCTACCCTTCATCCAGCCCATGCCAGGCATGCTCGTCGGATGTCGGTGATCATGAACCGTGTCGGGAATGCCCTCTCCTGCCGTTTCACCGGCGTGGGTTGTGGCAATGACGTTGTAAATGGCGATCTTCACTTGCTCCTGCTTTTGTGCTTCGGTGAGTTCTGGGCTGGAAAGCACATCGTTCACGTTGTCATGGAGCATGTGGAGGTTGTCGAATGCGTTAGCGATTTGAGGAAACCGCTTGGCAAATCGCGGGCTCAACTCTGCCGTCATCGGCATAAAGTCGCGATCGGTTTTATATAGCTCTTCGGTGTGATACCGCTCGCCGATAAGGCCGTATTGAGGCAGTTGGTCCTTTACCGGCACTCGATATAGCATGTCGTAGTTCACCGTTTGGAGCCAGTGGTACCCCCAAAAGAGGCCATTAACCTTTGGATACTGGGTTCGAAACTTCTTTGAATAGGAGAAGCTGTCGAGGACATCCATGTTCATCGGAAGTCCGGTGATTGCATAGGGCTGGGCCGAGTAGAAGGCCCAAAGTCGCTCGATCTCCGCTTCCTTTTGGGCGTCGGTCCATCCGGGATGGGCAAATACGTCAATCGTCTGAAAGTGAAGCGTGTGAGCCCAGTCGAAGACCTTTTCCAGATATCCGTACTTTCTCACGAAGGTCGGTGAGATGGCGGCTTCGTCAACCGGGATACGTGGTGGGTTTTTCAGCACCCAATCAATCGTGCCGAAGACCTTTGTCTCCAGCTCGGGGGCTTTGCCGGTTACGAGTACTTCGTAAGCCATCGCATGACCGACTCCGGTCGCGTACATGTCGCGCGCGAAAGCCGGGATGCGATTAATCGACCAATTATAGGGAGCGGCCTTGTAAAACAAGTGATCGGCACCGGGTGCAGCAAGCCATGGTGGCATGTTAGCCGGCATCGGGGGCAAAGACTGGGATTTTGCTCCGCTACCCATTTCGTGGCCGGGCATCCCTTGAGCGGATGCTATCGCGGCCGCAAGGCCAAGGACGAACAAAGAGACTAGTTTCATAGGATTCCTGAAGTTGAAAGCCCTTCCCGGGGAGACGGGAAGGGCGATGTTGCATTTACTTTGGCTTGTTCACGACGGCAATGAACTCGGACAGTGTGAGTGCCTTTGGAGCAACCACCTTGTTTGCCTTCACGTATGCATCGAACGCCGCTTTCGACGAGAACGCACGGGACAGTTCGGAGCACTGGGCGTGCTTCGTGAATGTATTGAGGATAACTGCCCCTTCTGGACCGCTCCAGTTTCCAGCCGTGCGCTTGAAAACCACCGGAGCACCGACCTTCTCGCTGGGCGCGTAAACGATGAGGTCGCCTTTGTAGCGCTTCTGATCCTTGAAAACGCAGAATAGGCAACGGTACTCGATGCGCTTATTGC
This sequence comes from Chthonomonas sp., assembly GCA_031425375.1. Classification (GTDB taxonomy): domain Bacteria; phylum Armatimonadota; class Fimbriimonadia; order Fimbriimonadales; family Fimbriimonadaceae; genus JAFLBD01. The sequence continues at coordinate 485,317 of JANPJF010000007.1, forward strand.
CAGCTTTGAGCACGACCTCATTGTCTTGGTCCTTCGTGTTTTGGACAATTTTGATCTTGCAGTAAGGGCAATCGGCTTCATGGGCCGACGCGATTGCTGTAAGCCCGGTAGTGCCAAGAATGGCGAGGAGGGCTAAAGTGTGACGAAGGGTATTGATTATTTTCATTTGAATTTTTCCACTTACTTGACGATGATCTTTCCGTCGTACATGTCCATGCTGCACGTGTAGGTGATCGTGCCTGCCTTCTTCGGAGTGAACTTAACGACGACCGATTTGCCCGACGTTACCGACTTTCTGAGGTTGAGTGACTTGAAGACAATTGTCCCGCCACAGCCGAGGTTTGTGCCGCCCTTGAACGTAAGTTCGACCGGCTTGCCCTTTTTCACGGATACAACACTTGGGGTGTATTTCCCGCCACTGATCGTGATTGTCATTTTTTGAATGCCTTTCACTTCTTTGGCCGGAACTGGCTTTACAACTTTCGGCGGCTGGGTTTGCAGCGCCACGGTCTCACCGCAGCACGAGCCTCCAGAGTCTTGGCTCGGCATTGCGAACGCCAAGGTTGCCGCCGTAGCGGTGGCGAGGATGATAGTTTGGATTTTCATGATTTACTCTTTTTAATTCTCGATTGGGTTGGATTGGATTCTTTGTCGCAATTGGACCCGCTTCCGCAGCCGCAATCGGGGCGGCCGCCCGGCCTGCCGATACCGAATCGCCGCAGCATAAGGAACACGTAAACCGCCATGGCAAAAAGCACCAGGGCGCCGACGAGCACGTCCTGCATTACTTGACCTCGATCGCGAAGCCAAGTGTGCGGACTGAGCCGCGCCACAAGAATTGCCCGTACACCTTGTACGTCCCCGCCTTCGGGAATCGGCCGGTGAAACGGACAATGCCCTTCTTAACAAGGGCTGCGTTCTCAGCGGACTCGTTTGGATGGCTGTGCACCACGGTTTGACCATCCCGATGGAAAATCATCATGTGACCAGCTGCTCCGAGCCAGGGCACAGTGTCCCCCGCAGGCATCCCCGTCTTGGCGTCAGCAAGCTTTACTTGTAGTGTTGCCTTCCGGCCCACTTCGATCGGTGCAAGAGAGTTCAGCGTGCCCTTGAGGCCCCGATCAACGGCCACCGTCGCCCGAGCAAGACGAGTGTCCCACTTTGGCTTAGGCCCAGCAACGGAAACCTTTGCGATCAGAACCCTGGAACCCTTGCCGGTCGGAGCGACGTCGCCGTAGACCCAATAGTCGGTCCCGGCGGGAAATGTCAGGGGAATGCTCCAAGTGCCGTCAGGAGCCATTTCCGGATGCTCGTGAATAAACCAGTTTAGATCCTTGCTGGCAATCAACAGATGGAAGCGCTTGGTGTGAGCGAGGTCGAATTGTGTCTGGGCGCGCCCAGTTTTGCTGTCGACAACGCGCATCTTTAGCATGGTCCGCTTGCCCGCTTGAGCATTCTTGGGCCAATCAAATACTTGAAGACGATAGGGTTGAACTTTGGTCGCTGAGGCTGGACGCTCATCGTTTACATTGACCACGAACGCGATCTGCTTCACTCCGACATCTGGAATGTTTAGATCGAGTGCGATTCGGAAGTCGCCCCCATGTGGAAAATACACTTCCATCCCGTAGTCACCAGGCACACCTTCGCGATGTACTTTCGGCTTGGCCTCGGGCATCCCAGGCATGCTGGGCATGGTCATGACGGCGCTCGCCGAAATACCGCCCACCCCTTTGAAGCCCGTCTCGACCGGATCCTTTTGGGTTGTGTCGACGACGCGGAATTCTAGGTCGAGCTCTTCTCCGGCATACAACCCCTCTTCGGGTAGCCGAAGGGTTGCTTCATATTTCTCGAAATTGACTTTAGTGATGGCACCTGGATCAGGTGCTGAGTGATTACCATGCTGCGATGTAACGATCGCAACGAGTGCAAATAGATTTAGCATTTTGTGTCTCCTAAGTCTGGCCGCCAACCTGAGTCAGCAGCAACGGCAAGCGCAATTAAGCGAGCCGGACAGGAGGAGCACGGCCGGACCAGACACAGTAAGGCCTGGAAGGCGGGGGACCCGAGTCAAATCCTCGAATTCCCGGCATGGCAAGCGGTACTTCTGAAGCTGCGATCACCAGTAAAGGAGCTGGCTGGACCGCAACCGGCACCGATGGTGTCAAGGGCGCGCACAGGGCGACGGCGTCACTCATTGGGACAGAAGTCGTTGCGCTGATCATGCAACCGCAAGCATCGACTTCTTCGCGCTGTATCTTCGCCGCTTTGCTTTCGCCCGGACACGCGCCGCAGGACTTTTCACTTGCAGCAGGTTCTGCCGCAAGCTCGACACAGCACGGCATGGTGCACTGAGAATGCCCGAAGCACAGCGAAGCGATCGCACTGACGGGCAAATAAGCCAGCGTCAATACGATTAGAGCCAGCATTTTCAGCCATACCCCCTCGCGTCGCATAAGGTTGCAGACGTTCGGGCTGCGCATTTAGTTCCCTGCTAGGGACTCTTCATGATGTTGGCACTTTCGCCGGTTTGAACTCGCCAAAGGGCAGCGTAGAGGCCGTTGCTTTGAACCAGTTCGTCGTGGGTGCCCGACTCGGCGAGTTGGCCCGCTTCCAGAACCCAGATTCGGTGGGCGTCGCGGACGGTGGACAGGCGGTGGGCGATGACCACGCTCGTGCGGTTCTTGGTCACGCGGGCGAGGGAGCGCTGGATGGCGGCCTCCGTCTCGTTGTCCACCGCGCTGGTGGCTTCGTCCAGGATCAGAATGGCGGGGTTGCGCAGGATCGCGCGGGCGAGGGAGAGGCGTTGGCGCTGGCCGCCGCTGAGCTTCTGTCCGCGCTCGCCGACCACCGTATCGTAGCCATTCGGGAGTTCGAGGATGAACTCGTGGGCTTCGGCGGCGCGGGCGGCGTCTTCGATCATCTCTTGCAAGGCGTCCGGGTTGCCGTAAGCGATGTTCTCGCGGACGCTGCCGTGGAACAGGAACACGTCTTGGCTCACGTAGCCGATCGCGTTGCGCAGGCTGGCGTAACTGAGTTGGCGCACGTCTTGCCCGTCAATCTTCACGCTCCCGGAGCTGGCGTCATAGAAGCGAAGGAGTAGCCGCAGGATAGTGGACTTCCCTGCCCCGGTGGCGCCGACGATGGCGTGAGTTTCGCCACTCGGGACGGCGAAGGTGATGCCCCGGATGATCTCGGCGCCTTCGCCGTAGGAGAACCGCACGTCGTCGAGTTCGATGCCTCCCTTTACCGGTTCGGCGAGGGCGCTTGTGCCGGGGAGCATGGTGGGTTGTACGTCCATGAGCCCGAAGATGCGGCGGGTGGAGGCCATGGCTCGCTGGTACTGGTCGAACGTCTCGCCTAATCTTGTCATGGGCCAAAGGAGGCGCTGGGTCATGAATACGAGGACCGAATAGAAGCCGACTTCGAGCTGTTTGTTCAGGACCATCCAGCCGCCGATGGTGAGGGTGCAGGTGAAACCAGCCAGGATCAGCATGCGGATGAGCGGCACAAAGGCGGAGCTAAAGCGGATGGCGTCGCGGTTGGCTTCGAGGTAGTCGAGGCTGACGCGGCGCATGCGCTCGGTCTCGCGGGCCTCGCTGGTGAACGCCTTGATGGTGGTGATGCCGCCGAGGCTGGTGCTTAGGGTGCTGCTGAGCTCAGACACGGCCTCTCGCACCTTGCTGTAGAGCGGCTGGAGTCGCTTTTGATAGACCAAGGAGCCCGCCACGATCAGAGGAATCGGGAGGAACGCGAACAGAGTGAGCAGGAGCGAGTTGGCGGCGAACACTGCACCCACGAGGACGATGTTCCAGAAGAGCTCGATGATGCTGGCGGCCCCGCCATCAAGGAAGCGTTCGAGTTGGTTAACGTCGTCGTTGAGCACCGAGAGCAGCCCGCCACTAGTAGTGTCTTCGAAATACGCGACCTCGAGGTGTTGGACATGGTGGTACAGGTCGAGGCGCAGGTCGTGTTGGATGCTTTGGGCCAGGTTTCGCCAGGCGATATTGCTCAGGTAGCCAAAGGTGGACTCCAGAATCCATACGATGGCGTTGAGGCCGGCGAGGATGAGGAGCTGATGCCACAGGTCGGTGACGCCGAGGGTGGTCGCGACGAACGACCCCTTGCCGCGGACGATGACGTCAATGACGACGCCGATGAGAATCTCGGGCGCGACGTCCATCACCTTGCCGACGGTGGTGGTGAAGGTGGCCCAAACCACCCGCTTCCGGTGCGGCCGGGCGTATTGCCACAGTCGCTTTACGCCGGAGATGGGGGGTGTGGGCACTCTGTATTGTGACAGACCGACTTACTTCTGCTTCACGTAAATCAGGTTCACGAATGACTGCCACTTGTCGCCGTCGCCACCCGACACGTCGTAAACCCACTTCTCGGCGGACTTCTTGCTGAGGGTCGCGCGGATCCTCATCTTCTGCCCGCCCATCTCCACCATTTCCGTGGTGGTGGTCAGGGTGTCGCCTTTCCAATCGCCATAGCCGGTGGCCACCATGCCGCCGAGGCTATCGGCCCAGGTGGAGGCGTACTTGTTCCGGGATTCGTCCCAGGTGAGCAGCAGCATGCCTTCGAACTTCATGCCCATGAGGGTGCCGTTGACGTCCATTCGCAGGTGCCTCTTGCCCAGCACCCATTCGCCAGTGTAGGCGCAAGACGGGGCGTCTTTGGTGTTGGATTCAGTTGCCCACTTCCCCGCGAAGTAGTCAAGCGTTTTGAGTTCCTTGGGCAGGTCGGCGTTTTGGGAAGCCATGGCGGCGGAGGCGAAGACGGTGAAAAATAGGGACAGAGAGCTTTTCATGGTGTAATTCCGTTACTTGGCGCGGACGTACTTGAACTGGATCATGGTTTCCCACTTGTCGCCTTCGCCGGAAGCCACATCCATGTCGAAGGCGTCATTAGATTTTTTGGTGAGCGTCATGCGGATGTTAGTCTTCTGGCCCATCATCTCTACGGACTCCGTGATGGTTGTCAGGACGTTGCCCTTCCAGTCGCCCGTGCCCGTCATCGGATGGCCGGACCAGGAATCAAACCATGTGCTGGAGTATTTGTTCTTGGTCTCGTCGAACGTTAGCATCATGAGCCCTTCGGAATCCACGCCCATGAGCTTGCCGGACTGCTCAAACTTCATGTATCGTTTACCCAGTGCCCAGTTGATGACCATCGTCGTATTGTTCTCTTTGTCGGCGGCGGCGGCCCATTTGCCTGCTAAGAAGTCGAGATTTTCGAGCTGTTTTGGTCGAGACGGCATATCTTGTGCCGCGGCGAGCGTGAAGAGAAGAGCGAAGCTGACGATGGCGAAGCGTTTCATGACTCCAGTACGTTAGCACGAAACATTAGTGAAAGTCAAAATATATCAGCGTTTATGATCACATCTTTCTTAGCTTTGGCGGCCATGGCCGACCCGACATTCATGATCTCGGGTAGCGCGACCCGAGACGGCGATCCGGGGGTCTTGCTGGTGCAGTTTGAACGCAACCAGGTTTGGACGCGGCGGTTCATCCCGGGGTCTCGGTGCGTGGGATTTCTGCGGGACGGCACCGCGCTACTGATGAACATGACGAACGAGATAACGGAATATACGCTGGGTGAGGCTGGTTCCGAGCTGCCTCCTCCAGCTCGGACACTGGGATCTGGCTTCACGTTTGTGCGACGCGATGGGCGCATATCTGTTCTGAGCCCAATCGGCGAAATGTCAACTTATTCTGGCGACGGCTCCATTGAGGTTTCTCGACTTACGGGCTTGGGCGGTTCCATTGCAGGGTTGACTACCGATCCGTTTTCGGACCGCATCGCTTTGCGGACCGATGGCAATACGGAGTTGGTGGGGCTGAAGGGGCTGGCGCGATGGGGCTCGCGCGACTATGAGATTCGGACCTGGGTGGCGACGGACCGGGCGCTGGTGCGGAAGTTTGACGGAGGCCAGGAAGCGATCATCAATCCAGACACGACCCCTTCCGGTGAGAAGGTCAAGTGGCGCGCGCCTTATATGAAGGAGGTCGCCGCCACGCGCGACCTTATCATCGGCTCCGACATGACCGGCCCGGCTTTCGAGTTTAAGTTGCTGAACCGCGACCTGAAGCCGGGAATGGCGATCACGATCATGGGCTTTCGGTTGACGGGTGATCTGAGGGTCTCCCGGGTCGAAGGCATGATTCAGCCACTTTAGGAAACCGCGGTGATCCAGTCGCGGAGGTTGTAATAAGAGGTCACTCGCGTGACCTTGCCCTCACTTGTCTCGAAAATCGCCGCGGCTGGGATGCGATATCTCTGCCCGGTGGCGGGCGGGAGGCCCTCGTCCGTGCCGATGTATTCCCCGCTCACCATGAATTCCGCGGTCCCGCGCGAGCCGTTGGTCATGATGCATAGCTCCTCGATGTGCTCGCAGTAGCAGGCGTCCATGTGGGTCTTGAAGGCGCGAAACGCGTCAATTCCAACCTGGCGGTCTCCCTGATTGATATCGTGCGCGACGTCGGGAGCTAGCGTTGCCAGCATTCCCTCTAAGTCATGCCGATTGAAGGCGTCGAAGTAGGACTGGATGAGGGTTTCCGTATTCATGATGCTATTGTGACCCGCCGGAGGGGGGCCTTCAGGCCTCCTTTCGAGCAGGAGGAATTATCAGGCGGATGAAACGAAGCTGCGGCTAAAGCCCGAGTGCAACTCGGGGATCCAAGAATGCGAAGAGCAACTACGCGCTCCATATTGAGGAACTGCAAAACATGAAATATGTATCTCTTGTGCTTTGAGTTAACCAGCGGTATCATGACGTAGGCGCAAATATTTAGAGCAATCCAACGATTAGTGATTGAATAAAGTGATTGCGATTCCAGGGGTTCACCCTTGAACACGTTAAGAGCGAACCTCGCGAGGTGACTTATGAAGTTAACGTTCTTATTGTCGATGTATTTGTCGCTCGCTACATACGCTTTTGGCGAGGTCCTTTTCACTCGTCCTCCCGCTGCTTCACCCACGATAATCCCGTCTGCATGGGTTTGGGAGAACGGTAGCGACAGCGACATGTATGCCTATGACGACTTCATCCTCCCAGCAAGCGCGCACCTGACCGAAGTGCGATGGCGAGGCGGCTACACCTACAACGCTCAGTGGGGGCAGGTCATCAATTTCTCGATCGCGGTTTTCGAGGGATATCCGGGCGGAAATTGGCCAATTTGCGGCAATCCTGGCGAAAACGATGCGCCGTACCTATACAAAATTGAGACTAACAGTCTGTGCAATCCGGTAGCTGCTCCCTACGGAATGAAAGACCATTCCTTCACGCTCCCAGTACCTCTGGCACTATTAGTCAACAAGGCTTATTGGCTCCGTGTTGAAGGCTATCAGCCGCTGATTCCCGACTGGGGAATGGCGACGTCTCCCCAGGGCAACGGATCTTATTTCCGATTTAGCACCGGCGCCGCGATGTTCACTAATATGACCGGGAACATCGCGTTCACCTTGGTCGGCGATTACGCCGCGACTCTAGTCAGCGGCAGGGTCACGCTCCGGGAGTGGGTGGCCCCTCTAACGGGTGTTCCCGTGGCGGTCGAGTTTCTGGATGCGGGCCTGAATTTGGTGGACTCCAAGGTGACCTCCCTGGATGACAACGGTCGCTACACCGTCAGCACACCCCAAAGTGGAGCAACGTTTGTGCGTGTTGTCAGCCCGCACTTCTTGGCCAAACGTACTGGCCCCTATGGCTTGAATGGGACACCGGTCACCGGCGTTAATGTCACGCTCACCAACGGCGATCCGGATGGCTCTGGTGAAGTCGATGCCGCGGATATTGATCTCGTCATTGCCGACTTTGGTAGCGCGGAGCCGCTGACGGACGTGGACGGCTCCGGCGAAGTGGATGCGGCCGACATTGACATCGTGATTGCCAACTTCGGCTCGACCGGAGACTAGCTTCAGCAGTGGACACAAAGTAGCCCGGACAGAGAATCTCGGTCCGGGCTACTTTTAGCTGTTTAGCTTACGACTTGTTCTTTCGTCGTCGGATTAGGGCAAGGGCACCTACGCCGAGGGCGGTCATCGTAGCTGGCTCAGGAACGGCGGTGACGGACACGTTGTCATAGAACACGTGGGCGAAGCTACCAGTGGCGGCTCCCGTCGTCGCGCCGAGTTGGAGCGTGACGCCACCGCTCACATTCGCACCAGTGGTGACCGTGTAGTTAAACGTCGTCCAGCTGTTAGCATTTACGTTAAGCGGTGCGCCGCCCAGAATTTGTGAGCTTGAAACGCCGCCACCAGCGAGCTCTGAGAAGAACTCGGCGAAAGCGACACCGCCGTTGCCGAATTCACCCTTGGCATCAAAGCTGATGTTCACGGTTTGGCCTGCGGTTACGATTCCAATGCCGATATTCGCCTGCTTCATCAACGAGTTCGATGCGGCAACCGTGTTGAAAATTTCCGCGGCGAAAACACCGGAAGAAGGGCTCACGTTTGTGATCGTCTGGTTTGGCCCGGAGGGGAACTGAGTCCACCCGGCAAACGTTCCGGTCTCGAAGCCGCCATTGGTCGTGAGCTCAACAGCTTGACTTAAGCTGGGCAAGGCGACCATAAGCATGAGCGCGGAAGTAGCGAGTCGTTGTTTTTTCATATCATTTCTCTCGACCGAACGATATCGTTCAGTCGACTCCACTTTATCAGAGAAACGTTTCTCAGTGCCCAGTAAATATACTCGTCTTTAGTATAAATGCGTGGCTGGGCCCCAGGGAACGAGTTGAATTGACGGGTGCGCTCGAGTTCTCCCCGTCCAGCCCCTTGAGCAAGGAACTTCCCATCATTGGAACCGTAGGCAACGGTGTGGAAGATATTAAGCATACAAACAACTGGCCAGACCTCGCAATTGGCCTCTACGACAAGCTCACCGGCCGCAACGCCGAGATCGAGTATGAGTTTTCTGACCTTCGACTGAGCGTTCCCAGTGGAACCGGAGCACAAGCTCAACACGCGGAATGGCGCGTGACTGGTCAAGTCAAAATCCGCACGCGAGATCTGAACCAGAACCCAAACTAACTGTGGTCGGCCGCCTGCAGGGAACTGCGGACGGTTGGCCTTTTCTCATTGAAGCGGGAGGCAACGAGATCGTCCTCAGCACCAAATTGGGAGGCTTGCGGTCGTTCCTCAAGCTAACACGGGCCGCCTCACCGTTGACCGAGCGTGTTCAATGGGAGCGGATGCCAAAGTTGAAGTTGAAGATCGAGGGGTTCCTAGACCTCAACATCAAGCCTCGTTCGATTCTTTGGAAACGTTTCTTCAAGCCAGCGCGATCTTCGCGTTGAGGACGTCTGGCCACCTGCACGTCACTTCACACGCGTGTAGTGCAGGTGCCAGGCGAGTTTCCAGGTCTTAGCAGCGTCTACGCTTGACTCCCAGTTCCAATCGAACGAGTCTTTCTTGATGTTCTTGAACACCATGCGGCTGGCGGTTTTTGGTTTAAGCGGGTTGGGAATTGTCTGCAGGATCATCTTGCCAATGGCAAATTTCCCCGTCAGCGCGATGTAGCTGCCTTGATTGTCTACCCAAGTCTGCCGCCAGAGCTTGGCTGCGGGATCGTAGACCGAGTGGCTGGTGCCGACAAATGTTCCCATTTTGAAATTCTCTTCGACCACCTTGGAGTCGAGGATTTTGGCAATGCTATTGGTGGCCTCGGTCTTCGTCGCTTTCCCTGCCGCGTCAAAAGAGTCCCCGGCGCATGACCAGTTTCCAACCCAGAAATCAAACGCTTTAGCTTGGTCTGACGCGGGTGAGGGTTGCACGACGAGTAACGAGGCGAGTGCGATAGAGTTTATGGCGATCATTGTGTTAGCACCACAACTGAGACGGGGCAGTAGGACAAAAAAGTTGGGTGGGTTGACGCGCTGCGCTGCGACGAGCGTGATTTTGATGATTGTAGCTTTCACCGTTCCAGGTTTCACGCAATACCTTCGGAAAAGTGAAAGTACATTTGGTACATTGACCTAGCTCAGGTCATTCGGCCTGAAGGCCTTGCTCCAAAGTCGGTTCAGGGCCCCCCTCCTTAAGGGTGCTGTAAGCTTCTGTTTGCGATGGCATTTGAGTCGATTGAGATGAGTGCGAACGAAGCACGGTGGAGAATGGTGGCTTACCATTTGCGGCCCACCACCATCGAAGGGGTGTTTGCTCGGCACCGGAGCATTCAGTTTGATCCGCTCAAGCCGGTGGCTTGCAACCATGAGTTAGTACTTCAGGCTAGGGTGCCGGGATACCGGGTCGGTGATTGGGCCCGGCTGGCCTACCAAGACCGGCTTCTGTACGACGGATGGGATAAGCAGGCGTGCTTGATGCCGATGGAGCTCTGGCCCTCACGTCGATTAATTCGGGACACTCAACGTCGCCAGTTCACCCGGATTTGGGAAGAGTTTCCGGAAGGGGTGGAGGCGGTTTTGGATGAGCTTCGCAAGCGTGGGCCGTTGGAGCCGGGGCACTTTGACTTTCAACACCATCGGGAAGATTGGAAGGGATCTTGGTTTGGTCCGAGCGTGACGAAGCAGATTCTGCGCGCGCTGTGGCACACGGGGCAGATCATGACCTCGGCAAGGCGAAGCGGGCGGCATGTTTATGATCTCACGGAGCGGGTTCTGCCCCAGAGTCATTTTGGAGCCGCCGAACTTACCGAAGAGGAGATGCTCCGCGAAATTGTATTGGATCGCCACCGTGCGGTGGGGCTTTTGAGACCATCTGCGCCATACGAAATCTGGGCGTTCTACATTCCGGCGCCCAAGCGCCACGCAGTGATTCGTGATCTCGTCGCCGAGGGAAAGCTGCAAGCCATCAACGTGGATGGGCAGAAGATGCACGCGGTGCCCGAGCTGCTAGAAATGGAGGAATTGGAGGCGAAGCCGCACGTTTTGGGGCCACTGGACCCTCTCATGTGGGACCGAAAATTGGTGCGCCACGTTTGGGATTTCGAGTACGTGTGGGAGGTTTACGTACCCGAGGCAAAGCGCCGATGGGGCTACTACGTGCTGCCGATCCTGTTTGGCAATGAGATCGTGGCCAGGGCCGATTTAGTATCGAAAGAAGGAATTTTGGAAATTAGGGCCTGGCACTGGGAAGAAGGGTTTGAGAACCGTTGGACGCAGAAAGAGCTCCTCACGCCGATTTGCGGTTTTTTGGGTGGGGCCGACATAAAATTGCCCCCTTCGACTTGAAGGAGGCTCAAAAAGGTTGGTGGGCCTAACTAGATTCGAACTAGTGACCTCACCCTTATCAGGGGTGCGCTCTAACCAACTGAGCTATAAGCCCAACCGTTTGAAGGCATAGTGATACCACAAACCAAACTCGCGCGTCCATAGCTTACGTCAAAAGAAGTGAGCCGCAGGGATATACTGGCGGCACGTTCGGTTGAAGGAAACTCCCCACGATGGTTCAAATGAAGCGATGGCTCTTGGCGGCTGGTGTGGCCGCTCTCTCTGGCAGTGCAATGGCGCAAGTCACCGGACCGGTGCCTTTGAGCTGGAAATGGCAGCAGTCCACCTCGGTGGTCCCTGGCGTGATGTCTGCGATGGGCGATACGCTCTTCGCGGCCGTCGGTCGGCGCGTCTACGCGCTCGATAAGTCCACCGGCAACCAGGTCTGGCGCTACCCCGTCGCCGACCCGATTCAAGGCAATTTCAATCGCGGTGCGTTGCTGATGGGCAATCTCGTGATTGCGGCGGCCGACAACCGCACCGTTTACGCCCTCGACGCCGCGACCGGCAAGTCCGCGTGGGAATACAACATGGAAGGCGGCTTGGCGGGCAACCCCGTTATCGCGGGCGACCTCGTGATCCTGCCCATGGGCGACGACACGTTGATCGCCTTGAAGGCATCCGACGGAACACCGGCTTGGGCTAAGCCACTCGCGATCACCAACGGCATGTACGGCCAGATCGCGGCGGAGGGCAACGATGTTTACGTTTCCACTGGCTCCTTTGAGCTCATGGCGATTGATACAACCCGAGGCACTCAAAAGTGGAAGGTTCAATTCACTCAGCTCAGCCCAGACGTCACCCCAGTTGTATTCGAAGACTTGGTTTACGTGATCAGCGGAGACTACGTGCTGGGTATGGCCCGACAAAATGGCGGCCAACGGGTTCGCATCACGGTGGGAGAGCAGGCAGTTTTCGCTCCGGCAGTTACTCCAAATACTATCTCTGTCGTGACTGAAGCGGGTACCGTGAAGACGTTCTCCAAGCAGGGTCGTCAGCTTCACAAGCCAGTCGACCTTGAGTCGGTCGCCGTCAATGCGCCTTCCATCGTGGGCGGCAAGATCGCGGTGAACACGACGAATGGCTCGATGCAGCTCATCGAACCGGCGGACGGAAGCGTCCTTTGGAATTACATCCTGCGACCGGCCACTAAGCCGGCTGCGGACGCGTCGGGCAAGACGCCTCCAAATCTCATGACGGCTGCCCACCCGGCACGCATCATGGGAGACACCCTGCTTCTTCCCGGACGAGATGGTCAAATTCTCGCCTTTGATGCGAAGACCGGTGTGGACCTGACGGCTCCGAAGGTGAAGTTCGTGTTTCCCGCTAATGGGTACGAGATGTCCGGGCGCACTTCGGTGGGCGCGGGCGAGCAGGCACCCTTCTTCCTTTGGGATATCGAAGACCTGGGCACTGGAGTCCGGATGGACACGGTCAAGGTCGAGATCGACGGGCAGGTGATGAAGCACGTGTTGACCCGTGATGGTCAGCTTGCAGTGATTATCAACGGCTCGGACAATCCTGGCCTGAGAGACGGAGCGAAGACCCTCACGGTCTCGGCTGCTGACTGGCTCGGCAATATCGCCAAGGCTCAATTCAAGGTTTCGATTGACAACACCCTTCCCGCGCTCAAGTCCGCCTCTGGCGGCTCGGGTGGAGGAGGTGGCGGCGCCGTTGGCGGTGCTGGCGGTGGAAGGAACGGCACCGGGACATAATCCGACGATGTCGCCAAACTTTTGGCAGCTATTGCTCGCAAGCGAGGTCGCGCCGGTTAAGGCCGACCTCGTTCTGCGTGACATAGGAGAGTCTAAGCTTGATGCAATCGCGGTGCTACGCGGTAGCCCACATCTCACTTCGGGGGAGAAGGAGAGGATGCTTCGCGCCGATCCGGTCGCTTTGGAACGCGCGCTTGAATCTGGCGCTCGAGTCCTTGAGCGAAAGGACTATCCTGAGACCTTGGCCGAATCGGGGCGAACCTCTCCCGCGCTGTTCGTTCGCGGCGACACCGACTGCCTGTCGAACCCCTCGATCGCCATTGTCGGAACTCGGGCGGCAAGCACCTACGGCAAGGCGGCGGCCCAAAAATTTGCCGAGCGTCTGGCGGCTTCTGGAATCACTATCTTGTCCGGCGGAGCCTACGGCATTGACCATGCCGCCCATCAAGGCGCGCTGGCTGTCGGGGGCAAGACCGGCGCCGTGCTGGCCACAGGAGTGGATGTGGCATACCCCCATCAACACCGGAGCCTCTTCGATCACATCGCGGGGAACGGATGTCTGATCAGCCAGTTCGCTTGCGGTGTGAAGCCGGACCGATACCGATTTTTGATGCGCAATGAACTGATGGCGGCGTTGGCGGATGCGGTTCTAGTAATTGAGGCACCAGAAACGAGCGGAGCCTTACGAACAGCGGGAGCAGCGAATGAGCTCAACCGGCTTGTATTCGTCGTGCCCGCGAATATTAGCAACCCAAATTTTCGGGGATCTCACGCACTCATTAGGGACGGAGCGATGTTGGTGGACCATCCGGACCAGATTTTGGAGTCCATGGGTATCGAGGCGTCAGAAGAAGCGATGAGCTCTTTAGATCACCTATCGGAGCCGCAACGCCGCATCCTCGCGATACTCGGCGATGATCCTCTTTCTAGCGAAATGATCGTGGCGAAGACGGATTTGGACGCGGGTGATGTTTTGGGAGAATTGACGATGCTTGAGATGGAGGGCCTCATCCTCCGTGACGGAATCGGGTATGCCCGCAAACCATGAAGGGCATCTTCACCGCGCTTGGACCAAACGGCTACGGGAATTACTCGATTGACGGAGATCACTGGATTCCGACCGAGTTGGGCAGTGACGGGTTTTTGACGCCGGGCTTTGTGGATTTGCACATCCACGGGGCGTTTGGGGTGGACTTCATGAACGCGTCGGCGGAGGAGGTACGTGGACTGTGCGACAAGCTGGCGGAGATGGGTTATGAGTACTGGCTGCCGACCACCGTGACGGCTTCGGCTCAAGATATCAAACTTGCTCTCGACGCAATTCCGGAGCATCCCATGATTCCGGGGTTTCACCTTGAAGGGCCGTTTTTGAGCCCGATCTACCCGGGCGCCCAGCCTCCATCTTTCATCATTGACGCGCCCGAAGGTCCGGGTGAATGGGACGCGATTTTAGACGATCCTCGGCTTCGGGTCATTACACTGGCGCCGGAGAGGCCTGGCAACCTGGAGTTGATCGAGTGGCTTTCGGCCAAAGGTGTGATTTGCAGCTTTGGCCACACCGATGCTACTTTTGCTCAGGCTCAACGTGGATTTGAGAGCGGAGCACGGCATGCGACTCACACCTTTAACGCAATGCGCCCTCTGCATCACCGCGAGGCGGGGACGGTCGGGTTTGTTTTGAGTGAGGCTGAGATGACGGCGGAACTGATCTACGACCGGCACCACGTGGTCCCAGAAGCAGCCGGGATTTTGGCGAATTTGAAATTGCCGGACCACTTGATTGCCGTGAGCGACTCGACTATGGCCGCTGGGCTGCCTGCTGGAACGGCTCTTAATATGTGGGGGCTCGACTGCGTGGTCGGAGATCAGGAGATTCGATTGGCGTCGAACGGAGCATTGGCGGGGAGCGCGATCACCCTCAAGGAGGCATTTCAGAACCTTGCCGAGGACTTTGGGCCTGAAGCCGCGACTCGCGCCTGCTGTCATAATCCAAGGCGAGCACTCGGTCTTCACGAGAAACCTGGTGTTCACTTGATTTGGTCCAGCGACTTTCAATTGATTGATCGGCTCGACGTTTAGCTGTCATGAATTTCTTCGCGCGAACAAAGCGCTTGCTCGTCGGTCGGCCCATCGCCACGAAGCACGCCCACCATGAGAAGCTGCCCAAGCGGGTTGCGCTTCCGATTTTCGCCAGCGATGCACTCAGCTCCACGGCCTACGCGACCGAGGAGATCATGCGAGTGTTCATGGTCGCGAGCCTGGCCTATTTGCACTTCACCTTTGAAGTCGCAATCGTCATTTGCGGTTTGATCTACTTGGTGGCGTTTAGTTACTACCAGACCATTCACGCTTACCCCCAGGGAGGTGGATCCTACATCGTGTCGCGGGACAACCTCGGCAGAGGGTACGGCCAACTGGCCGGAGCCGCCTTGATGACCGACTACATCTTGACGGTCTCGGTGTCGGTTTCCGCTGGTGTACTCGCCATTGTTTCACTCGTCCCGCAGTCCTCCCCATACGTCGTGCAAATGGGATTGGTGGCTATCGGCTTGCTCACCGTCGCCAATCTACGCGGCGCCAAGGAATCGGGGGCAATGTTTGCCATTCCCACTTATAGCTTCGTGGTGCTGATGCTGGGCATGATTGTGTACGGGCTGTTCTTGCCCACACCACCCGCCCCGCAGCCTATTTTGCAGGCGGAGCAAGCCGTCCCTGACCAATTCTGGACCACCGTGGCGTTCATTACGGTGGCGTTCAAGGCATTCTCGTCTGGTTGCGCAGCTTTGACTGGGATTGAGGCGATCTCGGATGGCGCTGGGGCGTTCAAAGAACCTACCGCTCGCAATGCATCTGCTACTTTGATGATCATGGCGACGCTGCTCGCGGCCATGTTCGTGGGGGCGTCGTACATTGGCAACAAGTTCCACATCATTCCGATGACGCTGCACGGGGACGGATACAAGACAGTGCTAGCGCAGATTTGCCAGCAGGTATTTCCTTTGCAAACCGGTTTCGGCGTGTTCTACTTTAACGCGCTTCAGATCGCTACGACATTGATTCTGATCTTGGCCGCAAACACGGCATACGCCGACTTCCCTAGGCTGTGCTCGTTTATTGCACGCGACGGGTTCTTGCCTCGGCAACTCGCTTCGCTGGGCGACCGGCTCGTCTTCCAAAACGGAATTTTGTTCCTAAGTCTCGCGGCGATGGCATTGTTGATACGATTCAACGGGGACACCCATCTCCTTATTCCGCTGTACGCTGTGGGAGTGTTCGTATCGTTCACGATGAGCCAAGCCGGGATGTTTGCCCGGGCGCGCAAGCTCAAGTTGGGCGGGTGGAAGCCATGGGTGAGCTTCTTCGGAGCAATCATCACCGCGTGCCTCGCGATGGTGTTGCTGGTCAGCAAGTGGAACGACGGGGCATGGCTTGTCCTCATCGCTCTGGCTGCTCTCATCCTCACGTTCAACGGAATTCGACGCCATTACGACTATCTGGCGAAAGAGCTTGAAGTTGAGCCGACCGATGCGGTGCCTAAGGTCAATATGACCGTGCTGCTCCTTGTCCCCCGGCTACACAAGGGCATCTTGCAAGCGATCGCGTACGCTCAATCGCTCAGCGAGGACGTACGGGCTATTCACGTTACGCTTGATCCAAAAGGCGTTGATCGGGTGAAGGCCGATTGGGTGAAGTTTGGCGAAGAGATACCGTTGGTCATTCTGGAGTCGCCATTCCGGTCGCTCGTTCTTCCGGTGACCGACTACATTGACCAGACCATCGCCGAGTCGCCGGACCAGTTTGTGACCGTGATCGTGCCCGAGGCGGTGCCTCGCCGCTGGTACCATCGCTTCTTGCACAACAACGTGGCGATCTCGCTCAAACTGGCGCTCGGGGCGCGAAAGAATGTGGTCATCACCAACGTAAGGTACTTCCTGAAATGATTGTCGAATCGTACGAAGACGTCATCATCCTTTCCGGCGCAATGCGCTCTAATCAGTGGGAGACCCTGCATACGGCGATCTCACTAACGCTCAAGCGGCATCCGACAGGCGTGGTTATCGACTGCTCCGGGCTCATTGAGTGCACATCACAAGGTGCCGACACATTTCACTCTGTGATGCAGTTCCTAGTAACTCACGACGCGCGTGTGATCGTTGCGGCCGTGCCGGCCCAAGTCATGGAGGTGCTGAAGTTGGTCCCCGACGTCCGATCGCAGTTGCCGATCGTGGCGACAGTCGAAGAGGCCCGACGCTCGCTTGACCTTCTCGGCGATGGTCATGAAGAACCAGTCAAAAAGAAGAAAGGCAAAGTAAGTAGCATTCAAATTCTGGTTACGGTTATGGGTACACCGTGCGACCCGGTTGTTTTGAACACCGCAAACGAACTGGCGACTGGGCTGAACGGAAGCGTACGGGTGTTGTTCCCGTTGATCGTACCAAGGGACCTGCCGCTACAAGCTCCTCTTCCCGAGGAGGAAGAGAAGGCGCTGGCGGCGTTAGATGCCGCGGACAAGATCCTGAAAGTCGACGGCGTGGACCATGAGGTATTGCTGGAGCGAGGGCGAGACATAGCCTCCGCGATCCTAGCCGCGATTGAAGAAGCCCCAGCCACCCACGTCTTGGTTGGTCTCCCATCAGAAGATTCTAGCAACGACGACGCTCTAAAACTCGTGCGTAGCGTGCTTAGCAAGGTTAAGTCGGCAGTGCTCTTCGTGCGCGGTCCGGTCTAAAGCCACTTTCGGCGCTTAAACAGCAGTACTACGATCACGCATGCCACCACCATGAGCATGATGGCGAAGGGGTACCCGTACTGCCACTCCAGTTCGGGCATGTACTTGAAGTTCATGCCGTAGATTCCGGAGATCAGTGAGCACACCATCAAGAGGGTCGAAAGCACGGTCAATGTGCGCATGACCTCGTTCAAGCGTGCGCTCACCACCCCGAGCTGCGCGTCCATGATACTGGAGACAATGTCCCTCCCGAGATCTGCGTTTTCGCTGATCCGAAGCGCGTGATTGAGCACATCATTGAATTCCGGTAGCCGCGCAGAGGGGATTAGGGGTGGGCCAAACCGTATTAGCCCGTTCAATGTGTCCCGCAGCGGGCTGATCTGCTTCCGCAAGGTTAAAAATTCTCTCTTTAGAGCCAAAGGCGCGGTGGGGTCTAATCGACCTATTTCGTACACCTTGTCTTCAAGTACTTCGGCACGTGCATGCAGCGCATCTAGAACTGGGAAGTGGTCATCCACCACCGAGTCGAGGATGCCATGCAAAACACCCGCGACGTCCGTGCCCATATCCTCTGGATCGTCCAACCACGAGTCAAACAGCTCCCTAATCGAACGGCAGTCATGGCGACTAACCGTGATGATCCGGTTCGGTGCAACAAAGACCCCCATGTGCAAATATTCAACTTCCTCGGCAGGCTTAGGGATGACACACAAAAAGGCGAGAGTCCCGTTGCGCTGCTCGACGCCCGCACGAGTGTGGCTGTAAGACCAGTCATGCATAGTAAGTGGACATTTGCCAAGGCTCTCCCTGAGCCAAGTTGGAACGTCGGTGTTTGGGGCAACAGTCGCGTGTACCCAAATGGTTTCTGCCGGCTCTTTGATGCGAGCTGCTGCCTGCTCTTCAGTGAGCGGGGTAACTTTTCCGCCCACAACTCCTGCAGCCAGCACTCCGTACGCCATCTTCTTAGTCTAGACGGAATGGAGCGGCAAGGCTACACGCCCTGCCATAGTAGGGTTCAAAGATGATCATCAAGCGCGACGTGATCAATGCAGGATTTTGTCCGAGGCTTGCTTGGTACGCCAAGCACCACCCGATCGCGCCTGATGCGAGCGCTCGCGAACGAATGAAGTTGGGGTCCCGGCTTGGTGAAATGGCGCGGGAGCTCTTCCCAGGCGGGGTTTTGCTTCCATACGGCGAGGAGAGCGAGGCAGCAACACATGCGGCCCTTTTGAGTGAAGCCCACACGCTGTTCGAAGCCAGCTTTGCGGTGGATGGCATGAAGACGCGGGTAGACGTCTTACGGCGGGATGGGGATCAATGGCACCTCATTGAATTCAAATCATCCAAGGAGGTGAAGGACTTTCACCTTGCGGACGTTTTCTTCCAGGCCCAAGTACTCCGCCGGGCGGGGCTAGATATCGCTGAAATCAGCATCGGTCTGATCAACGGGGAGTACGAGTACGATGGAGTTCAGCTGGAGGTCGCGAAGCTCTTCAGGCTCGAATCGGTCACCCACCACCACAGCACCTGGGTTGCCCAGATCGCGGCCTGGACGGAAGTTGCGGAGGGGATTTTTAAGCAAGATTCAGCCCCTCCCGCGAGTTGGGGTCGCCACTGCCATCGGCCTGAACGATGCGTGTACTTCGGAGAATGTCACAGCGATATTCCCGAACCCACGATTTTCACCATTCCGAGTCTGCACAAATCAAAGGAGCAGAAGATGATCGAGTTCGGAATACGCGGGGTTTCGGAGATTCCGGATGACTCCCTGCTTACCGACAATCAGGCCCGATACTGGCGGATGGTGATTTCGGGCGAGCAGGCAGTTTTGCCCGGACTATCGGACTCGCTAGATCGTGTGCGGTTTCCGGCGGTATTTCTCGATTTCGAGTCCTTCGCGCCCACGATTCCGGTATACGCGGGAACCAGACCGTTCCAGCAACTCGTGTTTCAGTGGTCGGCGCACACGATGGAATTCGAGGGGGAGATGCCGGAGCAATGGCTACACGAAGAGTTCTTAGCGGAGGGGCATGAAGATCCACGAATCAAATTCTGCGCGACGCTGGTGCCCGTGTTGCGACACGCCGCATCGGTGGTCCATTACAGCGCTTTTGAGAGTACGCAGCTTAAGAAGTTGGCCGAGCAGGGCATTCTGCACGCTCAGGAGTGCTCAGACCTGTTTGAGGCCAAAAAAGTTGATCTAGAGGCGATTATCAAATCTAAGGTGAGCCATCCCGGGTTTGAGGGGCGCACATCCATCAAAAAGGTATTGCCGGTGCTGGTCCCGAATCTCAGTTATGAGGGCCTTGGGATTGGCAATGGAGCCGCGGCGATGGTTGCATTCGAACGGATTATTGATTCTGGATGCGACCCGGAGACGCGGGCGACCCTAAGGTACGACCTGCTGGCCTACTGCAAACGCGATACGGAGGCGATGGTGTACCTCTATCAAGCTCTTCGTTCAATCTGAGGGGATTCGAAAGTCCTAGGTCACATGGAGCCAATTGCCCTATCAAATAAGAATTTTATAATAATGGGCCCTGTTTAGGTTAGACAAGCGGTTGAGCGCGTTAAACGGGCCATTATCACGGTAATCTTAGTGTGTTGACCCGAATTTAGTCCCCTTTCAAATTTCATGTCCATTCAAGCCGCTGAATATAAGCTCTTGCTGATCGAAGATGATTCAGCCGTCTGCGCTCTTTTGCGCAGCTACCTCAAGGAGACCAACTTCCGCCTCACCGAAGCGCATACTGCGCAGGAAGGTCTCACCGCGGCGGTCGAGAAACGCCCCGATCTGATCATTCTTGATCTGGGTCTACCTGACGGCGATGGCGTTCAAGTGGTGAAGACCATCCGCGAATGGTCACGAGTGCCGATCATTATCATGTCCGGTCGCGACGACGATGATTCGAAAGTGGCTGCGCTTGATGCTGGAGCCGACGATTACATCACAAAGCCCTTTTCGGTCCCCGAGCTCTCGGCCCGCTTGCGAGTTGCGGCTAGGCATCTCGACCTCCGAGATGCCGACGAACCCGTGTTCGAGAGCGGCCCACTGCGCCTGGACTACGCGGCGAGACGCGTTTGGCTCAACGACGAGCCGATCAAGTTCACTCCCCTAGAGTATAAGCTCCTGGTCACGTTGGTGAAACACGCGGGCAAGGTGGTTACCCACCGGCAACTTCTCACGGAGGTTTGGGGCATCGAATACAGCGAGGATGCGCAGTACCTGCGCGTTTACATGGGCTACCTGCGCAAGAAGCTCGAACCTAACGAAGATTCACCAAGGATTCTCCTCACAGAGCATCGCGTTGGGTACCGCCTAGCAATTTAACCTACGTATATTTCTTACATCTGCCCGGCGAGCGTCCTCTTTTTCTCTTACGTCTCACCTCGTACACTCATTCTATACCGCTACCACGGAGAATAGACATGAGAATGATGGACCAATATGCAACCGACTCGCTTTTCCGCGACACCTACCGTAAAGTAAGAGCATACACTCGTTCGCTATGCCGAAATGTCAGCGATGCCGAAGATATTACGCAAGAAACGCTCGTTCGAGCTTTTGTCTTTATTGACTCGTTCGATACGCGCGCCTCATTTGACACTTGGGTAATGAAGATTGCGAAGAATCAATACATTGATTCGTTGCGCCGCGCCAACCGTCGAGTGCAGATGGTTTCCCCTGAAACTCTGGGTGTGAGTGACTTTTTGGAGCAGTGCCCCGATTCTTCTCCCAATCCAGAAGAAGCATTTGTGATGGGCAATATGGATCCGGCGCTGTACGAGGCAATCTTGCAGCTCTCGACGACAGAGCGTAATCTCCTTCATATGATCGCGGTCGACAACATCAGCATCGCGGAGGTCGCTCGGCGACTTGACAGCACTCCTCGAAGAATTAAGACTCGATATCGCGACATCGTGAACACAGTTCGACTCAACCTCAAGCTGAAGAAGCATCGTGAGCAGGCTGAATCGCTAGTGTTCGCCAATAGTGCAGCCACCGCTTGATCATATGGTTTTCCAATAACTTCAGTGACTCTCCTTATCTCGCCCCCTCCGGTTTATTTCGTTTTTGAACCGGGAGGGTGCGTAGCCCCCTAAAGGAAGAAAACTATGAAAGTAAAAGATATGTCCGCGTTATATGTAGAGAGTCTACAGGACCTTTACAGTGCTGAGTCTCAGCTCATTGAAGCCCTTCCCAAGGTGGCCGAAGCCGCCACGGCGAAAGAGCTAAAGCAGGCCGTGAAAGATCACCTTGCTGAGACAAAGGAGCAACAAAAGCGACTCGTCGACATGCTTAAGGAGCTTGGCGAAGAGGCCGGGGGTCACAAATGCAAGGCGATGGAAGGTCTGGTGAAAGAAACCGACGAGCTCATTAAAGATGTTACCGACCCTAAGGTTTTGGATGCCGCACTCATTGGCGGTTGCCAGAAGGTTGAGCATTACGAAATCTCCGGTTACGGAACAGCTCGCACCTTTGCTCGCCTGCTGGGGCATGAAGAGCAAGCTGAGATGTTGCAAATGACCCTGGACGAAGAGTATGACGCTGACGAGGCACTGGGCCAACTGGCGGAAACCATGATCAACGACGCCGCACTCGCCGCTGAAGGCAAGGAAACGGCCAAGTCCAAGTAAAAGAATTTCCAACCAAGAGAAAAACCAATGAAACTAAACATACTGAAGGCAATTTTGCCGATGACGGCACTATCCCTGTGCCTCTATGCCACCACCGGTTGTAATGACACGGCTAAGGGCGTGGAGAAAGACTCCAAAGAAGCAGGTGCTGCAGTTGAAGAAGGCGCGGCAGTCGCGGGTGAGAACATCAAGGAAGGCGCCGGTGATATCGGTGCTGCGGCAACGTTAACGCCGATGATCAAATCTGCGATCGTGGCTAACCCAATCCTTAACGATAACGGGAATATGATTGACGTGGACTCCACCGACAATGGTGTCCGACTTAAGGGGACAGTTGTCTCCGAGGAAGTCAAAAAGATGGCCGAGCAAATGGCCGCAAAGATCATGGCTGAAAATAAGAGCGATCAAAAGCTTATTAACGAGCTTGTCGTCAAGCCTATGTAGGCCCGACCAGTGAACCTCTGGGCACCTCCGCCACTTAAGGCTTGGGGTGCCCTTTTTTATAAATCATGAAAGAGATCAGACCATTTGACTGGCAAAGAATTTTTATTGGCAGTGAGCCGCCAATGTTCTTGCTCGAGATCGGGTTTCGCACCGCCGTTCTCTACGTCTTCGCCCTGGTGATGATTCGGCTTCTTGGCAAGCGAATCCTCGGGCACCTTTCGCCGTTTGAGCTGATTGTCATTATTGCACTCGGCTCTAGCGTGGGCGATCCTATGATGCAGCCGGAGGTTCCCCTTCTACACGGCATGGTGGTCGTAGCGGTTCTGACGGTGCTTCACACGCTTCTAGGTGTGTTAAAGAGCCGAATACCCCGGTTCGATAAAGCCGCTGAAACGTCCTCTCGATGCGTGGTTTCGGAGGGCGTATTGAGTATTGACGCGGTTCGAAGCGAGTACCTCGCCTCCGACGAGATCTTCATGCTCCTTCGTCTGGCAGGCGTACGCCAGGTTGGAGAAGTTCAAGTCGCCCAACTTGAGACCTCCGGCGGCCTGAGCATCTATAAATACCCCCCTGCCGATATCCGCCCTGGACTACCTCTCGTGCCTCCGCCGGAGAACTTCACGCAATCGGAGGCAGATGCCTTGGCCAGCCTTTCTAACTCTCATGTCTGCACCATCTGTGGCCAGGTGCAAGCGGATGGGCATCAGCTCTCTGTTCGCTGCATGAATTGCCACGGCACGCGATTCATTGCAACGGCCCTTCCGGACTAAAACGGTGTCAGAGCGAGATCGACCAAAGTCTTCATCAGAAGCGATGAATTCACCGGTTTCGTCATGAAAGCGCTGAATCCAGCCTCGGTTGCCATTGCCCGATCTTCGTCCCGAGCGAAGGCGGTAAGTGCCACTGCGGGGACATCCTTGTAGCGATCTTCGCGCTTTCGAACCATGCACATGAAGGCGCAACCGTCCATATTGGGCAAGCCTACGTCGCTTAGGATGACGTTTGGACGAAAGAGCGATATAGCATCCATTCCTTCTTGGGCGTCCTCGGCGGTACGAACTAGCCCATTGTGCTCCTCGATTAGACGGCGTAACAGCATCCTCGTTGAGGGGTCGTCTTCGACAACCAATACCCTGGCGCCCTTGAGGTCGAAAATAGATGATCCGACGGAGGACATGGCGAGCTTTTGCTCTCGCAAGGGAACCACCGGCAGGCAAACTTTGAATTCGCTACCCTCACCTACGCCTTCACTTTTCGCCTCAATCGTGCCCCCTTGCAGTTCGACCAGTTGCTTAGCAATCGAGAGTCCGAGTCCAAGGCCCCCAAATCGCCTCGCGTAAGTTGAGTTCGCTTGCCGAAAGCGCTCAAATATGTGTGGCATGACCTCTGGCGCGATACCCTCTCCGTTGTCCTTCACGGTAAAACACATTGATGAGCCCTCCTTATAGGAACAGACTTCGACATGTCCGCCCTTCGGAGTGAATTTAATTGCGTTTGAGATGAGATTAGCGAAGACTTGATGCAATCGGCCGCTGTCGCCGCGCACCATGGCGCCTTGAGATTCATCTTGGAGCTTCACCGTAATGCTCTTTGCTGCGGCCGCGGGTCGATGGGTACGTACAGCTTCTTCGACGAGATCGGATAAAGTTAGAAATTCCATCTCGATGCGCAGCTTGCCGGCGTTAATGCGGCTGAGATCCAGGAGCTCCTCGACCATCTTCGCCTGAGTCTTGGCGCTTGCTTCGATGCTTATCAGACCCTCCCTGAGTCGCTCCGGGGACACGGTCTCCCGGTTCAGGAGATTCGCCCAGCCTAGGAGTGAAGTCATAGGCGTCCGCAGTTCGTGGGAGAGGATTGCCAGAAACTCCTCTTTCATCCGCCCCGCCTCTTCAGAGACGCTACGTGCTACGCGTTCGTCGGCCAACATTTTTTCTCGGCGACGATCAAACACCTTGCGCTCGGTGACATCTTGAATGAAGACGGAGAGGCCGAATCGGGTTGGGAAGGCCCGTAATTGAAACCAATATTCAGAGTCGGGACGCTGTGCTTCCAAAACCTCAGCGACTCGATGCTTCATGACCCGCTGCAGCATTTGAAAAACTGGCGTGCTCTCACGGGCGGGAAAGATTTCCCATAGCGATCGGCCAAGAGCGACGCCCTCGGTGTCGCGCACGAGCTCGGAGAAAGCAGGGTTAAACTGGATCAGGTTCCAACCGGGATCAACGCAGAAGAAAGCATCGGTAACGCTCGTTAAGACATCGTCCATTTGCTGGCGGTCCGCATCCATTTGCTCTACCAACCTAGAGTTGCGAAAGGCGCTTTTTCGCAGCCTTCCGGCGACTAGTGCGATGAAGAGAGATACTGTAGAGAAAATCGCGAGCTGTACCACCAAGTACGGATCAGCAATTGTAAATGCGTGGTCGGGCGACGCAAAAAGGTAGGTCGAGCCCGCAAGTCCGATGATTGCACAGACGATCCCTGGACCAAATCCGCCCATGTACGCAACGATCGCCACGGGTACGAGGGAGAGTCCGAAGGCTGATCGATCTCCTAAGTAGCCATGCAAAGAATGGCGCACAACTAGAAAGGCCACAGCAAGTACCACCGCTACCCCGTAGTGCAGCCACTTGGGCTGACTCCAAAGTAACCTGTCGAACTTGGTTGTCATAGGCTCACGAAAGTGTTACGTCGAAAAGCATAAAAATAGTATAAGAACTCTATTGATCAAGTATGTTTTTCAGGGGATCGGTTGCCGGTCCGTGGATGACTTTGCCGCTCGCGTCGAACCGTGACCCATGACAAGGGCAATCCCAAGTCTGCTCCAACGCATTCCAACTTACCTGGCATCCCATGTGGGTACAAGCAGGATCGAGCGCGACAAGAGTTCCATTCTCGGTCTTTGAAACAGCGCACCTTTTTCCTTGATAGTGGCCTACCTGACCATGACCGGGAGCGAGCCTTTCCGCATCAATTTCTGGCACCGAGGACAACTTATCGCCAATGAGGTGCTTCGCGGTTGCGAAGTTGTCTTTAACCATTGGAATCACCATTTCAAAATTCATGCGCTTTGGGTCAAACACCGGTGCCCATTCATTTGGGGTGTCGTGAAAGAGATCAGCCAGCAGCTTGCCCGCCACGATTCCGTTGGTCATTCCCCATCCTCCAAAACCAGTCGCGATTCCGATCCTTCCTCGGCCCGGCGAAGCCCCAATGAAAGGGACGTGATCGGGGGTCCAAAGGTCTTGCGTGGACCAGGCGGCTACTCGCTCGCCGACGGGGAGCATGGTTCGCGCCCACAATTCCAGTTCGGCGTAGGCGTCTCCTACTGCAGGAATCTCTCCTACTTTGTGATGGGTCGAACCCACGATGAGGACAGGTTGATCATCAATCATTCCGGGTCTCCAGCTTCGGAGAGGCTCCTCAGAGTGACTAATGTACATCTGCTCCACCGCCCCCGATGCCATCTCGAAAGCAGCCGCGTAGGATCTAGTCGGCGTGAGTTTCGCGACGAAGAGTCCGGAATCGTGCACAGGGTAGTGCGAAGTGACCGCGACAAAGCCTGCTTTGATTCGCCCAGCGTCCGTTTCCACGAAGCAGGCCCCGTCTTCCTCCTCAATCTTCTGGACTCGATTGCGCGACATCACGTCTACGCCCGCAGCCACGGCTTGATTCAGCATTTCGAGAAGAAACTTGCGTGGGTGGAAATGCCGCTGGTGGAGCATCGTCAACACCCTGCGGGTGGCAAAGGGAACCTTTAGTTCGTGTGAAAGCGCGCCAGGAATATCGAGCTGCGCATAAGTGTCTGCTTCAATCTCCATAGAAGAGTCAAACTCCTCGACCGTGGAGAAAATATTGGCGCTGGCTTCGACCATACCGCAGTCCACTCCCCACTCATTGGCTCGACGCTCAACCTCTCTAACTGCCCAGCTTTGCGCCTCATAGTATCGGCTGGCATGATCCACGCCAGCCTGAGAAATGAGCTTGGAGTAGATCAATCCGTGCTGAGCGGTGAGTTTTCCAGTGGTATATCCGGTGACACCTTGGAGCACTTCCAGCGCCTCTAGCAGAAGCACCCCCTTACCCATTTTTCGCAATTCGTAGGCCAAAGCTACTCCCGCGATTCCCGCACCAACGATGACTACTTCGTAGGCCGGTTTGAACACCGTGCGGCTAAAATCCGGAGTGTCGGTGTTGCGTATCCATATTGAGCGGTGATCCTCTGCGCGTTTTCCGTTGAGTTCCATGTAAAGACGTTGACTCCAACTCGTAGGCTGCCTTCATCAAAACACTGCCGGAAGTTGTAAAGAAGACGTAAGAGCAGACGGACTTACGCCTTTCTGATGCACATGAGTCGGGTCCTCATTAGGTTCTTATACGAGGGACCGTTGTAGTGTTTGCAAGCTTGAATCGACTTGACAAGAGAAGGAGATCCAGCAAGGAGCACAAACATGGAACAAAACAACCCACGACAAGAGCAGACTCAGGGTCAGCAGCAAACAAATCAGACCGACGCTGGTCAGCTTGGTCAGAATCAATCACAGATTCAGAACCCAAAGACTCCGGGGAACGGGCCTTTCAACACGGGCGGCGCGACGAACGATCCAAATCCGAATCGCCAGCAGCCTGGCACCAACGAGGAGGACAATTTCCGCGACGATCAGAACTCCGATCCGAGCCGACAATATGGTGAAGTTATGGAGCCGAACGAAGGTAATCCGTATGCACCGTCCGATCCAGGCAGTCCGCGAGATCCGGCCATGAATCCCCCATTTGGCGGTGAGGATATGGACGAGAGCAACATGGATCCCATGCCTCGCGAACCGATGAACTGAGCATAACAACTTTCTCCTCCTCTCCACGCGGTCGTCCGAGTTTCCCCCTCGGCGGCCGCATTTTTGTGCGTGCAGATCCTCCATTTGAGGCTATTCCTTTCCTACATTGTAACTATTTTCTATTACTTAGTCCCGATATCGAAAAGCCTCTAAGTGGGAGAGAGCTCTGAAGAAAGGGCAGTAGGAGCTAGCGAAGAAGTCCACTGACAAGGTTTCACAATCTAATTGCCCCGTTCGGACTGCCGAGCGGGGCACTTCTTTTGAGCGCCGTCAGACTCGAGTTCGCCGCAATTAAGTGAGTCCACCACCGGTACACTTGACCTCATGCCGGAGTTGTTGCTGGAGCTTGGAGTGGAGGAGTTGCCCGCATCGTTCGTCGAACGTGCCTTTGGACAGTTGCGGGATGAGATTTGCCGCCGGCTGACGGAAGCCCATCTTACGCACGGAGAGACCGACGCCCTCGGCACACCGCGCCGACTCATCATACGAGTGCAGGACGTGGCCCCCCAGCAGCCCGACCGAAGCGAGGAGAATCGTGGTCCGGCCCTAAAGTCCGCCTACGATGCCGATGGTAATCCCACTAAGGCGCTCGAAGGATTTTGCCGCGGGCAAGGGGTGACCATAGAATCGTTGCGCAAGGACGACATGTACGTTTGGGCGACAAAGCACATCGCGGGAAGGCCTACGTCTGAGGTGCTGGCGGAGATCTTGCCCGCCTCCATCCGCGCCCTGACCTTTGACAAATCCATGCGCTGGGGCGCGAATCGCATGCGATTCGCTCGGCCGATCCTCTGGATTCTTGCCGCCTTCGACGGCGCCCATGTCCCGTTTTCGATAGAGACTGTTTCGAGCGGCCTGAAGAGTCGCGGGCACCGATTTAACGCCCCGGAAGAATTTGAAGCCAGCACGTCGGATTCGTTGCTCGCCGAGCTGCGCTCCAGGCAAGTCGAGCCGGATCCAAAAGTACGCCGCGACCTGATCATCCGGCAAGCCAATGCAGTGGCGACTGGAACTCCGGAGATGAGCGACGCGCTCATCGACGAAAACGTCTACCTCACCGAATGGCCGCAAGCACTTGAGGGAGAATTCAAAGCGGATTTCATGGTGCTTCCGGAACCCGTTCTGATCACGGCGATGGCGAAGCACGAGCGATTCTTTCCCGTCCGTGGCACGGATGGAAAGCTGACCAATCGGTTCATCTCTATCCGGAACGGCGGTCAAGAGGCGACAGTACGGAGCGGCAACGCCTGGGTGCTTAACGCGCGGTTCAACGACGCTAAGTTCTTTTTCGACGAAGACCAAAACTCGACCCTAGACGACTTCCTCGCAAAGACGGAGCGCATGCTGTTCCAAGAGAAGCTTGGCTCCGTACGGCAGCGCGCAGACCGCCTGAGTGCGCTAGCGGCATGGATATGGGATTGGACCGGCGGCCACGCGAGCGGTCGGGCCGATGTTGCGAAGGCTGGCCTTTACTTGAAGGCTGACCTGAGTTCAGGTTTGGTCAGTGAATTGTCTAGTCTGCAGGGAGTGATTGGGGGCGAATACGCCCGAAGCGCTGGCATGTCCGATGCCGTCTGCGACGCCATCGCGACCCAGTACGCCCCGGACAGGGCGAAAAGTGACGTGGCTCGGTGCGCGATCGCCGCCGATCAACTGGACAAACTGGCGGGGTATCTCGGGTTGGGGCTCGCTCCGACCGGTAGCAGCGACCCTTACGGCTTGCGCCGAGCGGTCACCGTACTGATCGACCTCGCCCTAGGCTGGCCCGGATTAAATCGAAGCTGGCTGGGAGCCCTGGCTCAAGCCATGGAATTTTATGCCGGTCAAGGGCACGCCTTGGACCGCGAGAAGGCGGAGGTTTCGTTGGCGGAGATATTTGTCGGTCGATATAAGGCGCTCATGCCTGAAGCTCGGTACGACCTGCTGGAAGCCGCCGTGCGCGCCGATGATCGCGAAGCGCTCAGCAATCCACGGGCCGTGCGACTGAGACTACTTGCGCTGCAGGAACTTAGCGCCGACCATGCGTTCGTCCAAACCGCGACTCGACCGTTGAACATCGTAGCCGCGGCTGAGAAGAAGGGCGTGGTTGTTTCTCTCCAACTTGAGTTGGATGCGTTGGACTCCGCCGAAGGGACTGCATTGGCCAATGCTCTTTCGCAAAGCGAACCGCCCCTAATGAAAGCGATCCAGGCCGAAGACCCGGCGGGTATGACGGCGGCCCTGCGCGGGCTGAGCGCGCCGATCAACGCGTTCTTCGACTCCACGATGGTGATGGTCGATGACGCCCGGGTGCGGGATTCGCGGCTTGCATTGCTGAAGCAAGCGGGCCAGCAGCTTCTGCACGCAGGCGACTGGACCCTTGTGGTCGTAGAGTAGTTGATGCTGGAATCGGCGATCCATTACTTGCAAGAACACGTCGCCCCTCGGGCGAACGTGATGGACGGAGATTCGGCCGCACTCGCGGAAGGGCTCAACGGCTTGGCAGAGCGCGGACTGTTGGCCCTCAAACGCCCACCCGCGGTCAGTGAAGCGGACTTTCGGACATTCCAGGAAGAGGTTGCTCGGGCGAGCGGCGCCCTCGCCTTCCTTCAAACTCAGCACCAAAGCGCGGTTGGGATGATCGCCCGATCTGACAATGAAGCGCTGAAGGCGCGACTCCTGCCAAACGCCCACAACGGCGGCACCCTGATCGGAATTGGTTTTAGCCAGCTCAGGCGGCCTGGCCCGCCCATGGTCACCGCGACCCCTGTCCCGGAGGGCTACCTGCTCAACGGGCATGTGCCCTGGGTCACCGGCGAGCAGTTCTTCCCGCAATTTCTCATCGGAGCGACGTTGCCTGATGGTCGCTCGCTGTTTGGGGTGGTGCCGCTGCGGGAGTCGGCAGAAATCAAGCTGTCGCCCCCGATGCGCCTCGCAGCGATGGAGGCGGCGCGGACGGTGACGGCCGACGTCACTGGGCATCTGCTGAAATCAGAAGACGTGGTGGACATCAAGCCCAGCGACTGGATCATGCGCACCGACATGATCAACATCACGTTGCAGGGGTTCTTCGCCATCGGTTGCGCCCGGGCTGGCGTGGATGTGATTCGCGGCAACGGCCTCAAACGCCATAAGCCGTTCCTCACGGAGGCGGCTGATTTGTTGGAGGCGGAGATTGGCGAGTGCCGCAGCCGCCTTCAAACCGCGCAAACGCAATGCGAGGAGACCACTGAGGAAAAGCTTAACTTGCGCGCATGGGCGATCGCCTTGGCAGGACGAAGTGCCCATGCTGCCGTGGCTTCCAGTGGCGGCGCGGCGAATTCAATTGACCATCCCGCGCAACGAATTCTGCGTGAGTCTCTCGTGTTTGCGGTAAGCGCTCAGACCGAAGCGATTCAACAGGCGACGATGCGGCAATGGACGACAAACGGCCTAAAACCGTGAAACCAATGCGCCGCGACCCCTCGTATTTTCGATTAGAGCGGAATGGCGTAGCTTTCCGTGTCAATTATTCGTCAGAATCCGGGACCTAACCACATGAAAACTTCGTTTAAAATTCTTGCTCTTGCCGCCCTCTCAATGGGTGTCATGTCCGCTTACGCGCAGGACGCTGTCACCCTCAAGCGCACATACTCCAACGGCGCAGTTGAAAAGTACACGTTGACCAGTAAGATCAACAGCTCAACCGATCTCTCCGCGATGGGACAGGGCGAGCAGACCATGATGGTGGACTCCACAATGGACGCCACTTTCACCTACAGCGGCGTGAAGGAAGACGGTTCCGCGCTCGTGAACTTCCTTTACAACAACATCAAGACCAAGACTGAAGCCGAAGGTCCGATGGCCGATCAAATGGCCGGCATGGACGGTCAAGCTCCCAAGGAAATCAAGGGCACCCAAAAGGTGGACATCTTCGGTCGAGTCACCGAAGTGAAGACCGAAGGCGCTAATGCAGGAATGATGGGAATGATGACCGGCGGACAGAACGCTTGGGACATGCTTTCGTTCTTCGTGCTCCCCGAGAAGGCAGTATCCGTTGGCGGAACCTGGGAATTCGACATGCCAACGATGGGCGGCATGTTCCCGAAGGGCAGCAAGCTGACGGGCAAGTTGGTTGGTCCGGGCGAAGTCGGCGACAAGAAGGCCTGGAACCTGGAATTCACCGGCAAGCCGAAGATGACCATGGACATCGGTAAGATGATGTCGGAGAACCCTAACGCGCAAGCAGGCGGTATGCCTCCGATGAACATCGTAATGGAAGGCGACAACGCGATGAAGATCAAGGTCTCGATTGATCAAACCACCGGCCAAGTCCT
The DNA here is from genome assembly GCA_031425375.1 of Chthonomonas sp. Classification (GTDB taxonomy): domain Bacteria; phylum Armatimonadota; class Fimbriimonadia; order Fimbriimonadales; family Fimbriimonadaceae; genus JAFLBD01. The sequence continues at coordinate 517,195 of JANPJF010000007.1, forward strand.
CAGCTCCGAAGCCGTCACCGAGACGGTCGCTAAGGTGAAGTTGGTTGACATGGGCATGGAATTTCCAGTCACCGCACAGTCCATCAGCAAGATGGTCCTCCGCAAGTAAGTTCAACTTGCGTTTCGGCGGGCGGCTCTTCTGTTAGAGCCGCCCGTTTTTTGTTTGCGAGATGGCGGCGCGGATAATCTCGGCCGGATCAATCTCTGCCGGAGTGTGGGCGGTGAGGACCGTGCCCTGATCCGTGTACGGTCGAAAGGTGGATATCTGGATCGGGTCGTCGGCGAAGAGGCTGATCACGGGAACTCCCAAGGCAGCCGCCATGTGCCCCGTGCCGGTGTCGGGCGCGATGTGCCCGGCACTAGCGGCGATGACCGCCATGCTTTCTTTGAGAGTGAGCTTGCCGACGTAGTTCACGCAAGGGGTGTCAAGCGGGGGATCCTGCGGGCCGCCGACGGTGACCACCTGACAACCTTGGGCCTCGAGGCCGCGGGCGACGGCTTGCCAATGTTCTCTAGGATATTGCTTGATTGCACTGCTGCCGCCGGTGCAGAGTGACACCACTTTGCCTGCCGGAAACCCCTCGGGCAACGGGGGCAGCTCGGGCATGAGCGGACGCGCGACCTGGGGGAACGGCTCGACGGTGTTGAGCACCGCCATGTGATGGTCCACCCAGTGCGTGCCGGGGGCTCGCTGGATCGGCACGGGGTTCAAAGCGCGAGCGAAGGAATCAGTGGCGTGCACCGCCACCCTCCGCCGTGCGCCGGAAATGCGCAAGGCCATCGCGGTCTTGCTGTGCCCCTGTAGGTCGATGCCAAGGTCGTAAGGGGATTCGCGCAGCGAGAGGTAGTAGCGGAGTTGCTCGGCAAGAGTTCGGACACGCCATCGCTCTCGCTTCCATTGATCGCGAGGGAACGCCACCACTCGGTTCGCGAGCCGGACGTCGTCAATGACGGGGGCGCAGATGCGCTCTACGGCCCAGGTGATGTTCGCATCGGGGTACTTCTGCCGGATGGCGGAGGTGGGCCATGCGGCCATCACGCAATCGCCGATCGCGCGGAAGCGAACGACGAGCACCCTCACAGCAGACCCTTTTTGCGAGCGTTGCGCCAGCGGTCATGGAACCACAGCCACTGCTCAGGGTACTTGCGGATTATCTCCTCCAGCGAGGCGTTAATCGCACGCATCATGCCCTCGCCTTTGGTCTCGTAGCCAGCCTGAGGCTCGAGCGCGGGGTGGACTTCGATGCGGTATTTGCCCGGCGCAACGCGCACGCAGTAAGCAGGAATGACGGGCGCCCCCGTGCGCTCATGGATGACCCCCGGCCCCAACACCGTCCCCGCGAACTTGCCAAAGAACGGGATATAGATTTCGTCGGCGTTTTGGTCGGGCAGAATCCCGACGAGTTCATTGCGCCGCAGAGCTGCGATGATCGGGCGGGCCGCTGCGCCCCGGGAGATCACCTTCGTGCCGGTAAAGCTGCGTAAATCGTTGACTATGGAGTTCACGCCGGCGTCATCCGTATCGCGCGCCACGACGCTGAGGGTGTGCCCCTCCGAGCTAATGTATGTGCTGCTGCGCTCCCAATTGCCGAAGTGGCCGGTGATGAAAATAACTCCCTTATTGAGGGCGAGGGCCTTGTCGAGGTTTTCACGCCCCACGACCTCGGTGCTGGCATAGAACTCCTCAAGCGAGCGGCGGGGGATTTGGAGAAAATCCGCACTGATGATGCCGAAATGTTCGAACGCACGCTCGGCGATGTCCGCGCGCTCGGCATCGGATTTTTCGGGGAATGCCAGGGCGAGATTAGCGAGAGCACGCTCGCGGCGACGCTTCCCTACTCGCATGAGGATGCGCCCGATCCGGCGACCGACGCGTTCGGCATCGACGGGTGACTTACGCAGCAGATTCTTCTGCACGCGGCGGAGGAGAATCTCCCCCAGCTTCCCTTCGATCTCCTTACGACGTTTTGACTTCATTCAGGTGGCGGGTGAGGGCGGCGCGGAATTCGGATTGCGGCTCGATAGTGACGTCGTAGTGCCCGATGTAAATTTGGAATCCTTCTTGGGACGGCAAAGCTCGAAGTTTGACCCAGTCCTTGGCCGTGACCATCACCGGCAAATCACGTCGAAATCCGTTGAAAAGGTTACCTGCGGTAAGCGGGTCGTGGTCGCCCAGGTGGCGCGCTTTAATGAGCTTGTGACCCATTTGGGTGAGCGATTCGACGAACCGATAGGGCTTGGCGATGGCAGTGAGCACCTGAATCTCCTCGGCTCCCACCTCGATTCGCTTCGCCTCGGCATCCATGAAGTAGGTTCCGGCCGAGGTGATTTCGAAGTCGTCGGGGAGGAGAATGTCGGCTCGGCTTCGATGACTACGGGGTTCTCGGTAGGGTCCGCCAGGCAAGACCAACGGGTTACGCACGTGAGGTGGGTCTAGGAGGATCGAGACGTGCTTGCGGAGTGGTTTGTGCTGAAAACCGTCGTCCATCAGCATGATGTGGTCGGGGAAATGCTCGTGAGCGAGTTGAGCGGCGAGCACTCGTCGTCGACCGACAATGAGGGGCACATCGGGGAGTAGCCATCGGAACAGGGCGGGCTCGTCACCCCACTCCTGGGCGGTGATGGGGCCGTCGGGAGCGACGCTGGCGGCTTGGGCTCTCGGGGCCCCGTAACCGCTGGCGCTGATGACCACCTTGTGGCCCATTTCGCGCAGGGTTTGGGCGACGTGGATGGTGGTAGGTGTCTTTCCCATGCCGCCGACCGTGAGGTTTCCGATGACGATCAACGGGACCTGTGGCTGAAATGGCTTCTTGAGACCTAAGGCATAGGCTGCCTCGTACGCCTCCCATCCGATGTAGTAGAGCAGCGACAGCGGCGAGAGAATGATATTCTCCAGATGCAGGGCCATCGGGTCTACGTCAATGGACACGGTGAAAGTATGGCAGTTCCGGGCTTGGAGGGCGGGAGTCCTGGGCGGCGTTACCCATCAGAGCGGATCCCCTTTGGGAGTGCGCGGCTTTATCCGCGCTTTGTTTTCCGGCGAGGTTCGCTCATGGCTTCGGCGACTCGTTTCACACACAGGCACAGAGAGTTTTAGTGCCAGCCGAGCGATGACGATGTGAGTTCATCACCGGCTTTGATGGCACGCAAAGACGCAAAGCACTCGACCGCGGTTAGAGTACGCTTTGGGTCGCAAAGGCGCGATCCCCCTTTGGGAGTGCGCTCCGCGCTTTGTTTTCCGGCGAGGTTCGTTTCCTGGGTCGCCGAGAAGACTCGATCAAGGGGCTTTGCAGCCAGCCGAGAAGCTAGCGCTCACGCAAAGCCGCAAACTCTGGCCCCTGACTCGTGACTTGGAGGGCGAAATCTACCTTTTCAAAGCGCTGGCCAGGAGATCCGGGAATGCGTCGGGAGTACACGCCATTGTTGGCGATCCAAGAGCCGCGAAGTCAGCCGCCATATCGGGGTCAAAGATAGGCGTGCCCTCGTCGCTCAGAGCCAGCAAGGTAACAAGCGTGACCCCAGACTGGACCAACCGCGCAGCCCGGCGGCGCAGACGGTCTTCATTCCCTCCTTCCAACAGGTCGCTGATCAGAACCAGTACGGTGTCGGAGGGCGATTCCACCAAAGATTCGCAGTACGCCAGAGCCTGCTCAATATCCGTCCCACCGCCAAGGCGCGTAGCAAAGAGCAGTTCAATTGGATCGGAGAGGTGCCCGGAGAGGTCCGTCACCGCCGTGTCAAAAGCCACGACGTTCGTTTTGAGACTGCGAATCGAGGCCAGAACCGAGGCGTAGATGCCGGAATACACCACGCTGGTCGCCATCGAGGCGCTTTGGTCTATCGCCAAAATGATGTGCTTCACGGCGGTGCCTTGCCGCCCAAAGCCATGCCGGTGCTCAAGGATCAAAGTGGCTTGCTCGGGCTGATAATGCTTGAGATTGGCGCGGATCGTGCGATGCCAATCCATCTCGGTGAGGCGCGGACGTCGGTTGCGACTGCGCTTGGATAGTGCGCCCGAGACGGCCTGCCGCATCGGCTCTTGAAGGCGGCGGGTGACCTCTTCCACGACTGCCCCCACTACTTGTCGGGCCGTTTCTCGAGTTTGGGCCGGGAGGGCTTTGCCGAGGCTGAGCAAGGTGGCGACGAGGTGGACATCTGGCTGGACCGCGCGAAGGGTCTCGGGTTCGAGCAGCATTTGGTGGAGACCTAGACGCTCCATCGCGTCGCGCTGCATGACCTGCACCACCGTGCTTGGAAAATAGGTGCGGATGTCGCCTAACCAGCGGGCGATATTGGGGCTGCTGGGACCGAGATTTCCCTTCTTGGGGGCATCGTACAAAGCTTCGAGCACGCGATCCCGCCCGGCATCCACCGGTGGCAAGCTGCCGAGTGACTCGGCTTCGTTGCCCAGGACGAGTCGCCATCGGCGAGTACGCTCATTTTCCATCGGACACACCTCCGAGTAGTTGGTCTAGGAACGGCATGACGAGCGCGACTCGGCCAGCATCTAATGTGGGCGCGACTTCGACTTTGGCCCCGACGCCAGCGCTAACGACTTCGGCGATCTGCCGTCGCTCGGGCGCTGTGTATGCCGCAAAGGTGCGGCGTAGCAAAGGGAGCGTCTCGTCAAATGTCTCGGCTGGGAGCGACTGCAGCCACTGGTCTAGCCGGTCAAAGAGGGCTTCGTCATGAATCAGCGCCAGGGCACTCCCGGCAAGAAAACCCTCGATCCATGCCGCCGCATAGCGGTGGGGGATCCCCGGCGTGAGCACCCGTGCACACCGCGTCGCCATCTCATCTTGCTCGAGCGAGCCGGCATCAAAAAGGAGACGCGTGATGCGTCCTACCAGAAGCCCGTGCGCGTCGCGGTCGTCCATGATTTGCCGGAGGGCGCCCAGCCAAGCCTCGCTCCCCTCGGCGTGAGCGACGCTCGGGTGAACCAAGTCAATCAGCTCGGCGAGCCGCTCAGCCGCTTCGTCATCTAATCCTCGCGCCGCCAGTGGCAGGTTGATGGACGCACGGGCCACGAGGCCATCAAACACCGCACGAAGCGTGGTGGCGTCGGTCTGGCGAACCGAGCCGTAGGTTAGCGCGCGAGCCACCGCCGGAATACCGTCCAAGATTTGCGTTACATCAGTGGCGATCGCAGCCGCCGTTTGCAGCTTGGTGAGGATGATTGGAAGGGCATCTTCAAGGCGCGCAAGGATCGCCTCGTCTAGCCGCTGGGTCACTTGCGCGAGCGAACGAGGCTGCTCCAGCGCCAAGACCACGAGCTTGTTCGCGGCGATTTCGATGGTGGTCCCCCATCGGCTCGCTTCCACGACCGCCAGGGCGTACTCGGGACGCCACTCTAGCCGCCAATGCTCATGGAAGGTGCCCGCCTTGCCCCGCACTTCCTTTGCTTCTCCCCACGGAACGCTCAGCACGTTGAGGCGGTGCAACAGGTGGCTGCGCGCGAGGTCAAACTCTGACCGAAGATCCAGCTCGAGAGGTTTCTCTTCAACATCAAGCTTCAAGCGAAGCCGCTTGAGGTGATCGTTGAGGTCTTGCTGGATCGGAAGTCCGGGCATCTTATTCGGGATCGCGCCCATCCGCTGGCCGACGATGAGCTTGCGGCGGATGAGTTGCATCGGGGCGTCGTGTCCCTCGGCGAGCACGCTCGCCACCGCCTCCTGCAGTTCTTGGAGTCCAGGATGCTGCCGCCCTCGGATGGCCGCCAGAGCGTCCGCGAGGCGGACCGCCTCGATGGCGCTGGCGGGGCTGGCATCGAGGTCTTCTTCTCGGAGAAGGCGTGCAGCCTGCAGAATCCACCCGGTGGCGAGCTGGACCGGTTTACTTCTCCACAAATGCTCGTAGTAAGCAGGCGAAATGACGCCGGCTCCATAGCCGCTGCTAGCGGCGATTCGGTCGTAGGTCCAGGGAATCCATGCCACTTGCACCTTGACTTTCGGCAGACCGCGGATGAGCGCTGCATCAGCGGACGCCTTGATTCGGTCCCGGGCAGAAAGCGCGGGGACGTGCATCGCACCCACCACGACGGCAACCCTCCGGTGCGACTTCTCCGCTTGCCTGATGCCCTGCCGCATAAAAGCCTCCCGTTGAAGCTCTCGCTCGTCGGTCGGTTCGCCGAGCTCGGCGCGGGCCATCTCCATCAGCTCGGCGATGCCTTCGAAAAGTCCAGCCGGATCGAGTCGCTCCTCGACCATGTGCTCCCACCATCGCTCGCCATCGTCGTAGCCCGTCGCGGTGGCGAGCCACCCCAGCGGATCGCGAGGGGGCTCCGTCGACTCGAATCCAAACAAGCCAGCCTCTCGAGGAGCGAGCGTGTGGGCGGCCGGCATGTCGATCATCTTGACCGGCACGCCACGGGAGAGCGCCCAGCGAATAGCGACCCACTCGGGCGAGAACTCGGCAAAGGGGCCAAAGACCGCCTGGGTGGGGTCTGCGGTGGCGTAAGCCAACATCGCCACTGGCGGCTCCAGCTCCTCATGCCGCATCCAAGTGAGCAGGGGTTCGGATTCGGGCAGCCCCTCCACAAGGAGCACTTCAGGATCGAATTCGTGAAGCGCGGAAAGGAGGGACCGGGCGCAGCCGGGGCCGTGATGTCGGACGCCGTAGAGCCGGGTATCTTTCACAGGATGTCTCGGCAGGCCAAATAGAGGTCACCCCACCCCTCGCGTTGCTTCACCACGGTTTCGAGGTACTCACGCAAAGCCAGTGCGTCGGAGGCTGGCTCCCGCACGATGGCCCCAACCATCCCGGCGGCAAAGTCGCTAGCGGTGAGTTGACCGTTTCCGAAGTGTGCCGATAGGGCCATGCCTTGGTTGATCACGCCGATCGCCTCGGCGGTGCTGAGCGTGGGCGAGGGGGATTTGATGGCGGTTTTTCCGTCTTCCGTCTGCCCGGATCGAAGCTCCCGGAAGATGAGGACCAGGCGGCGAATATCTTCGAAGCTTGGCTCGGCGCCAGGAATCTCGAGGGCGCGACCGAGTTCGGTGGCCCGGCGGAGCACGATGCCGGTTTCCTCTTCGAGCGTGGCAGGAAGAGGAAGCACGACCGTATTGAATCGGCGTCGTAAGGCGCTGGACAGGTCATTCACACCCTTGTCGCGGTTGTTGGCGGTTGCAATGACGTTGAACCCACGGATCGCCTGAACTTCAGAGTTGAGCTCCGGAATCGGGAGCGTTTTTTCGCTGAGGATCGTGATGAGGGCATCTTGAACGTCGCTAGGCATTCGAGTCAGCTCTTCGATGCGCGCCAACTTGCCGAGTCGCATCGCTCGCATGACCGGCGACTCGACGACCGCCTCGCTTGAGGGCCCCTCAGCGATCAGTCGCGCGTAATTCCAGCCGTAGCGAATGGCGTTTTCGTCCGTTCCGGCAGTGCCTTGGACCAGCAACGTGGAATCCCCCGAGATCGCGGCGCAGAGGTGTTCAGAAAGCCATGTTTTTGCCGTGCCAGGTACGCCGAGTAGCAAGAGAGCGCGATCGGTCGCCAGCGTTGCGATGGCGATTTCGACGAGACGACGATTGCCCACATACTTTGGCGAGATGACCGTCCCATCCTCTAATGTCGTGCCGAGGATGTAGTGCATCACCGCCCACGGGCTGAGCCGCCACTGAGGGGGGCGCGGGCGAGTGTCCACACTCGCGAGGGCCGAAAGCTCGTCTGCGAACTCAATTTCGGCGTGTTGGCGGATGATGTTGGGGGTCATGGGCGTAGCACGAAGGGCGACAATAAATGATGGCGCAAGGTGAGCAAGGGGAACCACGACTTGAGCAGCGGGTGGCGAGGATCGGCTTGAGAGCTGTTGAGCATCTCTAGGGCGTTTGGGATGGCTTCTGGGCTTATTCGGCACGCCAGGGCCACGGAATTTTGATTCCAAAAGGCAGTCTCGGGCCCGTGCCAACCCATGGATTTTCGAACCTCGACGATAGCCCACCGGCTGAATTCGGTTGAGAATATCTCTGAGCCCTCAAGGACCCCGACCAGTGGGCCAAACCGCTTCGCTGGCGGCAGGTGGTCCCACGCCCATCGGATCAGCTCCTCTACATCCTTGACCGGCAGCTGCTCCCATTCCATGAACGAGCCCCCCTTTTTTAAAGCCTCTTGAGCGAAGTGCTTGAGCAGGGCGGGATGCCGAAAGACCGAAGCCGACCGCCGGATTCCCGAGGCGATGGCGGGAGAACACTTTGCGAGCAGTTCTAGGTGGTCGCCGAGCAGGTCGGGCGGACAAAGGCTGATGACAGCCCGCGCCACGTCGTTCGGCCCGGTGCTTTGCGCTTGGATAGCGAGCTCTTCCCAGCGCTCATCCATCGGATCACTTCGCTTCACCTCACCGTTTTCGGCGATCAAAGTGGGAGCGAGTTGGCGAATGAGTTGGGCAAATCGGTGATGCTCATCCTGTGCGAGGGCGAGTTGCGTGATCTGGCGAATAGAGGCGGTACGGTCAGCAAGCGCGAGGCTGACCGTTTCCTCCGGATATGGGGGCCCGGACTCGATGGCGAGCTGAAGCAGAGCGCCTCGCATGTCAGCTGGCTCAACTGACCAAACCTGGGCGAGGTGACGATGAGCGGCATCTAGGCAAGCTACGCATAGGCGCCGGAAGTGTTTTTTGCGATTCGCGGGAGTCTCATTGCCGTAGGCGGCGATCAACCGCGCGGGCGTTTCGTGCTCCGGACTGAATTGCCACCATGCCGAGTTCTGCCCCGCGAGCCAAGTGCCGGTTGCTCCCAACACCGGCCGTACATCATAGTTTTGACTTACAGCCCAAGTGAGCATCTCCGGAAGCGCGGCGAGAGGAAGAGTGCCATTTGAGCTCTGCAGGTGATGCAGGAACTCCGGCAGCACCGAGGTGTACTTCAGCGCCGCCGCCTGAACGTAGGGTGCGAGATGCTCGAGGGGATTTGGGTCTACGGTAGGCGGTTGGATCGTGTCGCCGGAGCTGGACTCCACCCGACCAACTCGCCGCGAAATCGTCTCTCTGGCTTGAAGCAAAAGTAGTCGCTTCGGATCCTCGACCCCGGCTCGCCGAGTGCCCGAGACCACCTGCCGCAGAGTTTCGCTGGCGCTCATAGGATGGCAAACCCTCCCTCATGCCCAGCGCAGATTCCGAGCAGTTGATCACCGTTGTACTCTCCGTAGATCTGAATCGGACCTAAAGCGAGCAAAGCAGCCGTGCGCCATCCGGCATGCTCCCGCATCGTGATCCCCATGCGTTCGCCGTTCTCGTCAATCACAAACCACGAGCCGCCCAGATGTTCAAGACCATGGACTTCGAGGGCCATCGGGGCGACTTCGAGCCAGGGGAATTTAGCCACAGTTTCGGCGTAGCGTCCCAGGTTTTCGGCCAGCGACCTGCTCGGCGGAGGTTGAAACTCGGCTTCGTCCAAGGAGAGGATTGCCCCTCGCATTCCAAGCGCTCCCGGGTAAACCCCGACCACTCCGGCAATGGCCCGCCCCACTTTCAGGTCCGGGGTGAACGGCTGCTGGGCGACTTTGTAACTCAGGTGCATCAACCACCGCTGGCACCGCTCGCCATAAATCCACGACCTCTGCACCGTCAGCCGGTCCTCTAGGAAGACCTTCTGCATCGCCACGTGCCAGATGTCCTCGATCCGGCTGTCCGCCGGGATGTCGTCTTTTTTGGTGGTGAAGCCCACCGCCCGGTAGATGTCCTCTTGCCTCGCTTCGTCGAGCGATTGACGTTGGTCAAACGCCTCAAGAAAAAGGATCAGGAGCGATGCGGCGTCTAGCCAGCGGGCTTCCCATCCCGCGCCCGAGTCAAGCACTTCGCCGAGCTGCCGAACCATGCGCGCAAGGCCGGGGGCTTGAAAGTCAACCAGCCGAGCCGCCATGGCTTCGTAGCTAGAACGGTCCGTCGCGGATGAGCTGGCGAGCCCGTTTTGGACGATTTCTAGAAGCCAGTTTCGGCACGCCTCCACCCCTTGGCCCACTCGCGCCAGCCGCTTGACGCGGGCCGGGGAGATGGGGGCGGCGGGAGGGGACATGGCCTCTCTAGTTTGCCCGGTTTCCGGGGAGATACACTACGGGATATGCGATTCACGGTTGCCGTCGCCCAGTTCACGCCCGAGAAGGCCCAGGTTCACGCCAACCTCGACCGAATCGCCGAAATCACGCGCCAAGCGGCGAGCGAAAATGCGGAAATGGTAGTGTTTTGCGAGACCGCGACCACCGGCTACTTCCTCGAAGGCGGCGTGCTCGAATGCTCGCTGGAGCGAGAGGAACTAGCCGCAGAATTAGGTAAGCGCTTGACCGGGCTGACGAAACCCATCGATATCGCACTCGGGTTTTACGAGCGGCACAATGAGACGCTTTTCAACTCCGCCGCTTACCTGGAGGCGACGCCCGCTGGAGTGACCGTGCGGCAGGTCTACCAGAAGTTTTTCTTGCCGACCTACGGCGTATTTGACGAGGAGCGATTTGTGAGTGCGGGCACCGGACTAGCGGTCTTTGATACTCGCTTGGGCCGCATGGGGCTCCTGATTTGCGAAGATATTTGGCACAGCATCATGCCCACCCTCTGCGCGATCCGCGGAGCGCAGGTTCTGATCGTTCCCAGCGCGAGCCCCGCAAGGGGATTTGAGGGAGCGGAGCCGGGAAACATGGAGCGCTACGAACGCTTGCTGCAGGGCATCTCCGAAGAGCACAGCCTCTATTGCGTAAACTCGGCTTTGCTCGGCTTTGAGGGCGGCAAGGGGTTTGTGGGAATGAGCTCGGTGGTGGATAGCGACGGGCAAGTCGTGGCGAAGTCCCCGATGCTGGAAGAGCACCTTTTGCTCGCTGAGATTGACCTAGATTTGCTCGCAGTTTCCCGAGCGAACTCCCCTCTGCTGGGAGACTTGCGCGAGCGCTGGAGCGCTATCGTCAAGCTGACGGAGGAGAGCTAGACTCCGGGCGAATGACCTTCCACCTCAACTCCGCTCCAGCTTTCATGCCGATGGCCTTGGCGATACGCAGCGCGAAGGGCTGGTTGGTTAGGCTAAGCGTGGGATTGGCAACCACGATGAGCTTACGTTGCGCACGCGTCATAGCAACGTAGAGCACTCGTTCTTCTTCGCCCAATTCTTGGTCGCCCTTTCGCTTTGCTTGCCACCGGAATAGCTCCGACGTCTCCTTCTCAAACTTTGGAAAAACCAGCCCCGAATTTTGATCGACCAAGATCGCGGGCGGCGTGGTGCGGCTAGTTTTCTTGAAGAGATCGGGAACGATAACCACTGGAAACTCCAGGCCCTTGGACTTGTGGATGGTCATGATCTTGACGGTGTTTTCGTCGTCATCGACCGCCAGCGCATCGCCCTCCTTGCTCTTGATTTCGCGGATGCGCCGAATTTTCTCGGAGAACTCTAACGGTCCGAGCTCGCGGTCCTCGACGGCCATCATAAACAGCTTGCGGATGTTGGCAATTGCCTGCATCGGTCGGGGCTGACTGGCGATTTGGAGCAGGTACGGCGTCTTTTGCAGCACCTCCGAGATCACCTCCCAGGCACTTAGGCGGTCGGCATACTTTGCCAGGGGAAAGAACCATGCCTTGAACGCTTCCAAGGCAACGCGGTCTTCTTCGACCTTCGGTGTAAAACTGGGGAGCTTCGCGAGGACGCTCGTTCGTGGAGACTCTGGACGATGGGCGAGTTCGACCACGGCGTCGAGCGACATCCCGACGATGGGAGAGCGCAACAGCGAAAGGAGCGCCAGATCCGCCCTTGGATCTACCAACGCCTGCATCGTATTGGCCAAATCTCGTACGTGGAGCCTTCCGTAGAAGTCCTCCGATCCTCCAGAAACGCGGCAATCGATGCCGCGCCGCGCCAATGCCGCAGGCAGAGGTTTGGCGCTCTTGAGATTACGCACCAGGATCGCGATCTCCCCGGGCTTTGTGTTTTCGTCCAGGCACCCCGCGACCATCTCAGCCACACGCTCACTGTCATAGGCGGGCAGCTCCCAAATCTCGACTTCCCCAGGTGTTTCGGCGGCGGGCTCCATCGAATCGTAAGTCTGCCAAAAGGTCTCAAAAACCGAGTCCACGAATGCCAGGACCTCTGACCCCGAGCGAAAATTTGAGCTCAGTTGTAGGGATGTGGTGGATTTTGAACGCTCAATGAAACGTTGGTAGTCCGCCTGGCGGAATGCGTAAATGCTCTGCTGCGGGTCGCCCACCAGCATCTCCTGGCCAATCGCCATGCTTTCAATGAGCCGGTATTGCATGGGGTTGAGGTCTTGTGCCTCGTCCACCAGGGCGGCTCGATATTGCCGGTTCAGTCGCGCAGCGGTGTACGAGTCGCGTTCGATCAACTCCACCGCGCGGCGCTCAAGCTCGGCAAAGTCAAATCTCTGTTCCGATTGCATCGCGTGCTCAAATCGTTCCCAAACGCCCAGCGCGAGTTGCATCAGCCCGCACGCGAGAGCCACAGCTCTAAGCTCATTCTCCGCCTTTGGGCCCTCTTCGATCATCAGCTTTCCCACCTTTTCGGCTTGGGCGCCTAATCCGAGGGTACTGATTGTCGCGAGGGCGTGAGCCTTGAAGGAATCTTTGTCAGAATAGATTATTGCGAGTTCCGCTCTCGATTTCGTTGCACCGCGCAAGGCACCCAGCACTCGGCCGACGTCTTCGCTGATCGTCTCGTGCAGGGCCCCGCGTTGGTTGTAACCCCGCATCCCGGTTCGAATGTGCAGATAATTTTCGATGAGCGGCGATTCCGTGGTTTCCTCTTGGAGCTCGCGACGGAGGCAGTCTTCGCGGAGGGTATCTCCGACCCCTCCCTCGAGCACGTCAAACTTAGGATCTATGCCTGCCGCGACCGCGTTCTCCCTCAGAATTCGCTCGCAAAATCCGTGAATGGTTTGGATGGGCCCGGTCTCGGCGATCTGGGCATCCTCTTTGCGCCCCTTTTCGCGGAGTTCTTTTACAATTCTCCTCCTCATTTCCGAAGCGGCTTTCCGGGTGAAGGTGATGGTGAGGATTTGGTCGGGGCGCAGACCATCCATTTCGACGTGACGCATGTACCGGGCGACCAAAGTTTTGGTCTTGCCCGACCCCGCCGCGGCCCTAACGGTCAAGCGCGGCTCCTGGCTGTCAACGACCGCCTGTTGTTCGGGTGTGAGTTCACTCAACTTCGGGGTCCTCCGAGAACAGGTCGCCCACCTCAATCAATTCGCTTGAAACTCGACAGAACTCACCAAAATCGCATTGAGCGCAATGTGCACCGGGATTCGGGCGCATGTCTGCGATATCTAGGGTGAAAACGGCCCTGCGAAGCACCGCCACGAGCTCGTCCCGTAATGCCCTTGGCGGCGTTTCCAAGTTTTGGATGCTGAGCGAGTTGTTGGAGTCGGCAAAGAGGCCATCCGTTTCGGACTCGCGGTTCAGCACGACTAGCTTGCGCTCGCCAGCGGTCGAGTCGATTTCAAGGGCTACTGGACGCTTAGCCTGCATCGCTGTGGCCAGCAGAATGGCGAGTTCGAGCCATTGATCTTCGGCTTTTTCCTTTTCGGGCATCTGGGCCTCCCCAGATCGGAATAGGTGCAGGACCCGATACGGCCCCACATCGCTGATCCCCTCAACTTCGCCGACGAATCGAACCGTGCGGTCGTCCACTTTGATCGTGTCGCGAAGCTCAGGGTCGCTGAGCGAGACCTCGGGGCGAGGCCGGCCGCCGGACCGGGGCCAAATGCTCCTCGCTCGAAACTCGCGAGAGATCCAGCCGCGAATATAGCGAGTGGCCCCGGCTTCCAGCAATGCTCGCTCCCAAGGTTCGGAGGCGTTAGATTCTTCGACCGCGATTTGCTTGAGCTCTTCAAGCAGAGCATTCTCTGCGCTGACTTGGTCCGATGTGGTCAGCAACCCCCCGCGCACCGGTAGTCGCCTCAGCTTGCCCTCTAGGCGCAGCCGGCTTGGCCTCAAGTGCAACCTGTAAGCCGAGACGGACTGGAACGCGCAGCGAAGGGCCGACGAAACTTCCCCAATCCGAACGCCCGTGCCGGCAAAGTCGGGCCGAATGAGCGCCCGGACCGCGGCATCCTCAATGGACGGAAACTCGAACGGCGGCGCTTTTCGGTCAAGCGCTAGCCGCAGGTCGAGGTCCACTTGCAGTCGGCATTCGTCTTCAGGGGGCACAAAGTGCTTCCGCGGAATCGACTCCGTTTTCAGTTCACCAAGTACGTTTTTGACTTCCTCAATGTACGACGTCGGGACATTGTCGCGGTCCTCGTCGGTGCGCGGGTAACCGAAGATCAGCTTCTTCTTGGCCGGGGCACAGAGGCGGATGAACTCGTCTCGCTGGGCGCGTGCTTCGACGAAGGAGTTCGGCAGAGGCTCTCGGTCCGGAAGGCACTCGGCGAGCGCGGCACGGTCCTCGTCGGACAGGATCGCGTTTTCACTGCGGCGTTTGGGCATGGTGCCCTCCAGCATTCCCAGAGACACAACGACTTCCGCCTGGCCAATCTCTACCGGGTTAGACACGACCCGGAAGCCCTTCCCCGGGCTTGGGAGCACGATCTGCTCAAGGTCCCAAAGGCGCATCGCAATTCGGACGAATCCGGCGAGGTCGAGTGAAGTCTGTCGCTTCGCATCGAAGGCGGGGGCAAAGTCCACCAAGGCTCGGAGGAGCGCAGTCTGTGCTCGCCGGTCATGCTCGCGCTTATGGCTCTCCAAATCTTGAGCCGCACTTTCCAATGCGTCTAGCCGGGTTAAGTCTTCAAATAACTCATGCCAATCGGTTAGCGAGCGGTGACCAAGCAATGCTTTGTAGCGCCATTTGAGAATCGGCCAGAGCCACGGAAGGGACTCGCGATGGAGTTCGGCAAAATGCGCCGCCTCTTCCCAGGGGCTTTGGCCAACCGCGCGGACGAAGTCGCTTACCATGGCACGCTCCTCTTGGCTGGCTCTAAAATAAGTGCTTCCGGCGAGCCTCTCCAACCCTCTTACACCAGGCTGGGTGAGGGCGTCGAGAATGGACTTGATCAGATTCGCAAAACCATTGGTCAGGAGTGGCGTCAGCACTCGAGCATCGAGTCGCATGTCTAGTCGCCTCGCGCTCGCCATCAGCATCGGGACGTAGGTTTGGGAATCGTTGACGTGGATGACAATTCGGTGCTCGGGCGTTCCGTCGGAGTATTCGGCTTGGCACTTGCGGAGGGCGGTTTCACACTCGGAAAGCGGGTCGGCCGCATCAAAAACGGTTGCGACGGGACCGAGCTCGGCCTTGGCGTCTTGGAATAGGGCGCTCGTCCAAGATTCGGCTCGCTTGGGGGGTTTGGGCGTTATACCAAGCAGTTCGGCGATCTGCCGTGAGCCCTCGAATCCGCCGGGGCCATATTCGGTGACTACCGTCACCGCAACCCCCAGTTCGCCCAGTCGTTGGAGGGCGCGAAGCTCGAGCGGGTGCACTTCGGAGCCGGCCAAAACCAGCAGATTGGTGAAATGTGGAGCACGAGATATCTCGGAATCCACGATGATCTTGGCGCGGTCACTACTGAATGACCTTCCAATTGAAAGCAAGCTTTCGCGGGCGGCCAGGTCAATCTCTCTGAGTGCGAGCAGTTTTTCCTTTAGCGGTGAAGCACTGATGGAGGCGGCTTTTTCAAGCTCATCGGGACCGATGTCGTGGTGGTGCAGCTCCCGCAACCCATCCACCATCGTGTCGTGGAAACCGGCAAAGTAGCGGCACTTGGCGAAGGGAGATTCGTCTGGCTGCTCCTCGCAGGCGAATTCCACAGCGGCCCGGATTTGTCCTTTTGTGGCTATAGGCGTTGGGCGAAGTCCGACTTCCACGCACACGCGCCCCAGCAAGTCCCCGAAGGATAAGAGCTCTAACAGCTCGTCGTTAAAGCCAAGATCGCGCGCCAATCCGAGTCTGGCATCATCAAACGCCGAGACATATCCCGGCTCCTTGCCGAACTTGGACAGCACGCGCGCGAGTTCGGAGGGATCAGGAGACAAGGCCAGGAGTTGGATCTGCTTACTCGCCATCAAGGTCCACGGTGTATTATGCCGAGAGGTGGCGGGCAAGATTTGGACTCGAAGCAGACAATTGATGGGCAATCTCGTGCCCGGACTGCTCAGCTTCCCGTTCGCCGTGGGCGGATATTTGCTTTGGAACCCCGACTCGCCGCTTGAGTGGATGCCGATTGCGGTGCTCGCTCTGTTTCCTGTAATCGGTTGGATTTCGCTCTCGGCCTTTGGACTTTGGTCCAACGCCGCCATGCGAGATGAGCTCGGAAAGCGTTACGGCCGTGAACGCGGTCGTCCCGAAGACCCGCTGATATTCGTTGGATTTGCCACTCCCCAATACCGAAGCGTGCTGGACCCGCACGAGGACATCGGTTTTTTAGTCCTTCATCCGGAGGCGCTTGAAATTTATGGCGACCAGCGGACGGAGCATCGGAAGAGGGAGGAGATCACTGGCATTCGCCTGGCAAAGAATACGCACAGCTGGGTGGGACTGGGAGGATGGGTAGTGGTTGAATCGCCATCCGGGAACCTGTTGATCGAATCACGAGAAAAAGACAGTCTCGCCGCAAACCGGAAAAATCGCGTGCGCCTTCTTGAGTCGCTCCGAAACTGGGCTCAAATCGAAAATCCTCGTAAAAACCCCTAAAGAATCTGGCGCAGGCTCCAACAATCCATCATGGAAGCGTTTTGATCCGCTTCTAAAACCTAAAGTGGATTGTCAACGATGCAGCTGAAAAACCTCGAATGCCAACTGGCCATGGCGCAACTCAAGCGCTATCTGGGCGGTTCCAAGCTTAGTGAAGAAGCACTAGAAGCGCTCGAAGCGCACTTGGTTGAGTGCCCGCAGTGCCAGATGGCCGTGCAACTTCAGCAGCAGAAACCCTCTGACACTCCAAAAACAACTTTGACCCACGCCGTCGTCGAATCCCCCGCCCCGACGCCGGCGTCAGAATTATCCGCTGAGAAACCCCGATTCACTATGCCTAAGATGGCATGGCGTGGAAACGGGAAGACCCTGACGCTGAGCGTCTCTCTTGCCGCAGTGCTCATCACGATGAGCGCCCTTGCAAGCGATCCGACCAGACTCTTCGGCGAGCGCATGCTCAAACCGGGACAAAAGCTTCCCGCCGGCAAAATTACTCCTCCCTTGAGCAAACCAGTGTTGAATACCCCGGCAAAAGCCATGGAGCCCACACCAAAGAAAACTCCGGAGACCGCGGCGATTGAGCCAGCGGTGATAGAGCCAGCGCCAACTCCTAAAGTTCGCCCAACCGCGCGCCGCACCCCCGCCCGGCCCGCGCGCCAAACGAAACCAGTAGCACGACAAGTTACGCCGAAGCCCAAGCCGAAGCCCGTCTCTAGCGGTGCCATCGCAGTCTACGACGAAAGCGGACGACTGGTCCGTTAGCCCCATCTCTTCGCCCCACGGAACATCACCATGAAAAAAATCGCCATACTGACGTTGCTCTTGGCATTGCCTCTTACCGGCTTTGCTCAAGGCCAAGACCCGAGTGCACCGGTAGCAATCCAGGGCGCGCAAATCACGATTAGTGCTAAAGGCACCGATGTGAGAGGCGTTCTTCACGATCTCTTTACACAATCGAAGAAAAATTTCGTGTTGGAGAACGTGGCTCGAACTGAGCTCTTCCTGTCCCTAAATTCCATGGACTTCGATGAGACTCTCGAGATCGTCTGCCGAGTTGCAAATCTTACTTATGAAATTCAGAACGACATTTATTATTTCTCGAAGATTCGCCCAGCGAATCCGACGACCCCAGCTGTCAAGCCAAACCCCACGACCAACCCAAACACCATCGCAGCACGCGCCATCGGAAAACTCTCCGAGACCGTACTCAAGCGAGCGGTAAGCGGCACTTTCAATCGTCTCGACCTCCGAGCTATCGCCAAGCAACTTGGCGACCAAGCCAAGGTCACCGTCGAGATTGACGAGCGAGTACCCAAGTACAAACTCGACTTCAAACTCAACCCCACGTCGCTCGGCTTCGCTCTCAAGACAATTGCCGAGCGGCTTGACCTGGAAGTTGTCTTCACCGACAGCCAGACTCTTCTCCTTCAACCAAAAGGCGCAAAGCCCGTGGTCGAGAAGTTTGATGTGTCTACCGACTAGAACTGTCGGATTGGACTTGAAGAGGAGGTTGGACCATAGGTCCGGCCTCCACTTTTTGGTAGCGGTGGTGGCGATAGGTTTCTTGCTCTGAAAAACAAAGCGCGGATAAAACCGCGCACTCCCAGAGGAGCCCCGCTCCCTTTGCGCCTTTGCGCGTGATCTGGGAAACACCGTTTCCAAAGTGCGTCTTTGCGCCTTTGCGAGAAACTGGCTCGCAAACAGAAGCTCCGCTAGTGCGAGGAATCGACGATTCGAGCTTTGATCGCTTTCATCGCGGCCTCAGTTCGGCTGTTCACCTGGAGCGCCTTCAAGATGTTGCTGACGTGGTTTTTCACCGTCTTCTCGGCAATGCCAAGATCGCGGGCGATTTCTTTGTTGCGCAAGCCCTTAGCGATCAAATCAAGGATTTCGCTCTCGCGATCGCTCAGCACGAACAATTCTGTATCGTCCGTATCGTCGTCCTCGCGGATGCGACGGAAATCGCTCAGCACGCGAGCGGCAATCTTGGGAGTCAACTTTGCTTCTCCCTTCGCCGCGAGTCGGATCGCGTCAACGACGTCCTGCGGAGTGCTAGTTTTCAGCAAGTACCCGAGCGCTCCTGCCCGGATCGCGTCGAAGATCGTCTCGTCCTCTTCGTTCACGGTGAGTACAACGACCCCAACCTGCTTTTCCTTCTTGAGCAGTCGTTTGATCAGCTCAATGCCGTCCATGCGCGGCATGTTGAGGTCGGTGAGGAGAACGTCAGGAGGTGTCTCGAGGCAGAACTCTAACGCTTCTTCGCCGTCTTTGCACACGCCCAATAACTCGCACTCGGTCATGAGGCTCAGCGTGCGCTGAAGCGCATTTCGGTACGCCGATTCGTCATCCACCACCACAACCCGAACGGAAGTCGCCATGCCGTGAGTATACACGTCGAACTTAGCCATAATTCGGGGCATGCCGTTGCTTCAAGTGCAGGATCTCCACGTTCAAATTGGGGAAGTGCCGATCTTGCGCGGCATCTCCTTCGAGTTGGAGCGCGGTCAGGCTCTCGGCCTCGTCGGCGAATCGGGGTGCGGCAAATCCATGCTCGGCAACACCCTCATGGGCATGTTGCCCCCCGCCGGTCGAATCACCCAAGGTTCGATCTTGATGGAAGGGCGCGATTTGGCCACCCTCAGCCAACGCGACATGCTCGCGATTCGAGGGAGCGAACTCGCGATGGTGATGCAGGACCCGTTCACCAGTCTGAACCCGGTCATGCGCATCGAAGACCAGATTGCCGAAGCGATGGTGCTGCACCAAGATTTGAGCTGGAGCGAAGCGAGAGTCAAGGCAGAGGAGATGCTGGGGCACGTCGGGATTCCCGATCCGAAAACCTCGGCAAAGAAGTTTCCGCACGAGATGAGCGGCGGCCAGCGGCAGCGTGTCGTGATCGCGATTGCGTTCAGTTGCCGACCGAAGGTGCTGATCGCCGACGAGCCCACGACCGCGCTCGACGTGACGCTTCAGGCCCAGATTCTTCATCTACTGAAGGACATGCAGCGCGAACACAATACGGCCGTGGTGTTGATCTCGCATAACATCGGCGTCATCGCGGCAGCCTGCGAAAATGCGGCTGTGGTCTACGCGGGCCAGTTCGTGGAGACGGGCCCGACGGCCGAACTCCTCCGAGACCCCAAGCACCCCTACTCGCAGGCACTCTTGGCGGCGATGCCAAAGCCCAACAAGGAACGCCTACAGGCATTGGGAGGGCAACCGCCCGACTTCGCCACTCTCGGTCGAGCTTGCACCTTTGCAGACCGTTGCGTGCATCGGTTTGACAAGTGCGAGGTCGCCCCGCCCCTGTTGCCCGTAAGCGTAAATCGGGCGTCTCGTTGCTGGCTCGTTGAACGACCTATCGCCTAAACAGCGAGGCGAACAACTGGTCGATCATCGGGGTGGGGTCCATGCCAGACATCAACTGCGACCGATAGCAGAGGCCACTCAAATAGCCCGAGAGCGAGTCGACGTCGGCAAAGACGCTGTCGGGGTTGATTCCCCCTTCGGCTTTGGCCGCATCGAGGTCTAGCTTTAGCCTCGCCGCCTGAGCCACAGTAGCTTTCTGAAGAGCATCTCGGATGATGGCTTCCCCGCTGCTCGCAACGAACAAGGAGGCCATCACGCGGAAAAATCGGCTTGCTGGCCGGGCGTAGGCTTCGTACAACGCTATATGAGCCTCTAAGCGCTGGGTGGCGGTGGTCCGGTTCCCAGAGACACGATCTAAGTCTCCTTCGAATCGGCGTTGCGCATAGGCGGTCAGTGCCGCCAGGAGGTCTGTTCGCTTGGCGAAATAGTAGTGAACCGCCGCGTGATTAATTCCGAGTTCTGCGGCGATGGTGCGCGCGTGTAAATTCTCGAGGCCCTTGTTGCCCGCGATCTCGTACGCGGTTGCCAGTATCTGTTCTTTGCGGTTCTGTTTTTCCACCAAATGGTGAGACGGCGGGACCGTTCGAATGGGAGCCGTTAACGCATCGCTTCGGTGTAAATGATGTCCGCGGTCGGGGGGAGCTTGATTGGAGTGCCTTCGGTGGCGATGTCGAGTAGCACCTCTCCCCGCTTTGGAACCGCGATTCGTAACTCGTAGCGCTCGGGAGAGTTCATCACGACGAAGTCCAGCTTGGAGTTCATGCGGGCGGTAAAAGACAAATCCTGGGGGGACATGAGTGTTAGCTTTTGAGGACCTGCTTTCTCCGCAACCCACCGAATTCGGTAGCCCGTAGGGGTGTTGTTAGCGGTCAGGGGCGGGCCGATCAAAACGCGGACGGGGTTCACCAGCATCGGTAAGATTGGCTCTCGCTTCGGGAGTTCGGGGGCCTTGAAGAGCCGAAGCCGCATGGCCTCAACGGGCTCCAGCAAGGGGTCGGGCGGGTTAAGACCCTGCCACAAACCTAGGCCCCGTTCAGCGGCAAGCCCGGCCTGGAACATGGCCCCGTCCAGTCTCATCTTTGGGTCCGCGCTGAGTGCGCCGGCGATGGCGGCAACCGCGGCTGCTCGCCGGCGAATCTTGGGATCCGCGATCATCGGCAGGTCCCAGCTCAAGCTGTCCCGGGCCCATAGGAGGCTGGTGAAGAGCGCATTGGGGCGCGTGTTGATCCCGTCGCCTGCCATTAGGGTCTGCTGGAGCAGGCTGAACATCGCCGCCTCGCCAGCCCCTGCACCGTCCGGGCTGAAGGGCAGTTGGGCTCCGGTGTTTGGCTCTTCTGTGAACGTGATTCGGTCGAGATACTCGTCAACCGCTGCACGTTGAAAATCTGGCAGTGATTTGGCCCGGGAGGCCAACAGCCCGCCCAGAGCGCTGTTGAAGATTGAGAACGGCTTGGATGCGGTAGGAACGGCGGCTCGCCAAGCCGGGCTCCCTGCGGTGAGACTTCGCCCTCGTGGCAGATTCAGTACAGGAAAACGGATGGACAGGCTCGTTTCTGGCGTGTAGGCCACTGGACCCTCGTCCGAGGGCGCCGATACTTCTCGTACTTCCGTGGTTAGCTGAACGTTGTAGCCACCTTTCCGTGCCAGGAAGGCGCCGATTGGAACCACCGCGTTTGGTCCCGAGAATTGCCAAGTCCCGGTGACGGCGTCTGTTTCGCTCGTCGCAGTGACCTTTTTAAGAACAGGAGATGGTCCTCGCCAAAAGCTCTCGTGGGATTTAATGGATTGCACCATCGCGCCAAGCGCGGAGGCGTCGGTGGTTGTAAGCGCTCTCACACCGAGCGGGAGCGCGAATCTCACCCACTTTTTGTAGGGATCGCCGACGACTTCGAGCGCCCAGTCTCCGGGACGTCCCACAACTTTCAGCGAAACTGGCTCATTGAGGAAGCAAAATAGGACGGGAGGCTGACTGTCTTGGTAGCTCATGGCGAGCCATCGCGAACGGGGGGTCTCTACGCCTGCTCCCACGCTCCCCTCCCCCCAGCTAAGCAATGGGGCCTGCAGGCTGGTTAGCTTGAGACTGAATCCGCGCTCAAATAGAAATTCCGGTCCCGGGGCGAACAGGTTTGCTCGGATCCGAGTTGGCCCTGTGCCTCCTCCCACGAGCGTATAAGAGGCTTCATGGGCACGCACTGAGGCGACCAGCCACTTTTTGACTGAGGTAGTGAAGTAGAGAGTGTCGGAGCGGGGAAATCGCGGTTTTAGCCCCTCGCTGTTGATCTGCCATCCCGGCATATTGGGCGTGGAGCGGTAGCCAAATCGCCCGAAATCCGCAGCCTGCACCAGGGCACAGGCCAGCAGCAGGAGAAGGCAGTTAACGAATCGGCGAGCCAAGAATTTCGATCCCAAGACGTTGTCGTCGCGATGACCAGCTTAGCCCAACTTCTCGGAGGCCAAGGTTGTAGGCAACAACAAATCCGGTGTCCTGATATGAGCTGCCGCGGAAGCTCTCAATGGTTGTTGTGGCACCGAATCGCCACCGCTGCGAGAACCGGTAGCTGAGGTCGCCTTGCAAATTATAGCGGTCAACATCAAGACTCTTCGAAAGAAACGAGAAGAAGTACAGGCGACCGAGCTCTAGGCTGAAGTCAGCGGCCAAACGGTGCTTTCCTACGGTTTCGGAGCTGAAGAAGTCGTCGCTGAAATCATAGGTTAGGTTGAGATTGGAGGACCTTCCCAGTGGAGTGCTCAAGGACGCCGTGAAGTTGCTGGTCAACCCTCGATTCACATTCGACCCCCAGAGCTGACTCAAGCGCGCACTCGAGTTGATGTAGGCACTGCCTACTCTTTGAGGGTTCAGCAAGAACTGCAGGTCAGCTCCGTAGGACTGGCTGTAGAGGTCACTATCCACCGTTTTGAACTCCCGAGTTGAACCAACTACGCCGAAGTTCATGCTCACGGGCGACTTGCCGATTCGGAGAGGGTCGCGGCGGAAGGCCATCGTTTGATCGAAGCTTTCGTATTTCTCGCCTCGAATGTTTCGATTGAAGCCCGCATTGTAGGTTGCTCTCACCTTCCTTCCGACCCTAGAATCGGCGTTAAGATTTGCGACGATCGCACGATTGGCCGGAAGGTCTGCTTGCAGGTATGCGCTGGCGTTTCGCCACAGATTCAAGCTTTGCCGAGCCGTAAGACCCCAGTCTTTTCGACCGATGCCTTGAAACGCAAAGTAGCCTTTCTGATCGTTCTTCATCGACCAGTTCTGTTCGAAGTCCAAGTACATGCCCCCTGCTGCACCGAACCCCCGAGAATAGAGCGTCCCGTATCGAAATCTGAAGTTGCTCGACGCCGAGGCCGAGAGGCTCGTGTAATACGGAAAGTCCACGTTGAACTGGTTATCAGCGACCCTCAGAAACTCTTCTGTGAGAACTGGTCGTACCGATTGCGTGCTCACCCGGAACAGCGGCACCCCCCGCAGAACCTTGGAGCCCTGAATGTCCACGGTCGCCATCCGAAACTGCACCTCCCGTTGCGGATAGATCGTCGCTTGCTTGGCATAGACCAGCGTGATGTCCTCGTCGATTGGCGTGAATGTGAACTCGTTTGGGGCGACAGGGTCCACTCGTGGTGAGATCGCTCCCGCTGAAAGGTTCACTGGACTCAGTCGCTTCCGAGTCTGAAACAGAACATCGAAATACGGGGCTTTGGGAATGAAGATGGGAACCGTTACTTCCGTTTGGGATAGTCCCGTGCCGGTTCTCTCGCGGACATTTAAGCGAAGTTCCGTGAACTCGAGTACCCGCTGCTCAGTTTCGAGGCGGGAGCGTTTGGCAATGACCTCGTTGCTGCGCACGTCGTACTGAAGATCATCGGCGTATAGGTCAAAACCAGGGCCCTTTAGGTGGACTTTTTGACCAGGGCCATCAGCTCTGGCGATTCGTCTCTCCGGGCTGTATGTGAGGCGGTTGGGGGCTGAGAGTGTGGTGACGAACTGCTCGTCAATCAGTTCTTCCTTGGTGGCGGCGAACTTAACTTCAATGGTCGCAGTGGAACGAAACGCGAGCACGCTGGCGGTAACTTTGGCGGTGCCGGCGATGGCGTCCGAGGTGAGCGTGGCTTGGGCAAAGCCATTCTTGGTCTCCACCAAGTTAGGGCGAATCGCGCCCAACGAAGTTTCGAAAAGAACCTGAGTGCCATCGGGAACGTTACTGCCGTTCTTGTTCCGCACCTGAACTGAGATGGTAACCGTACTCACGCCGTCGGCCAAGACAGCGTCGGGGTATTTGGTGAGTTGAATTGCGGCGTTCTGGGCTCCGGCGTGGGCGAAGAGGCCCATCAGCAGGCAGATCACCAGCCCAAAAACAAGCAATGGCCGACCCCCGAAGGAGTCAGCCATTGCTTTGATGCCGATCTTATCGAACGACATTGATAGGGACGATCTTGCGGACGCGCTCGCCATTGGAGGTTTCAGCAAGGATTTCGACTTGATAGGTACCCGGAGCCACAGCGCGGTTGGCGCTATCTCTCAAAGTCCAGGTGACCTGGTTCTCGCCTGGTTCGTCGGAACGTCCACGATGGAATCGATAAACCTCACGTCCACCCTGCACGATGCGAATCGTCGTCATCGCTTCGGTCGAGAGCGTGTAGTTCACTACCACCGGGCCGTTCAGATCGCGACCTGGTCGGGCCACGGTGACGTTGCCGATGAGCGCTCGACTGGTTCCGGCGGGTTCCATGGTCAGCTGGAATTCTCGGGTCGCGGGTTCATCCACGGAGAATGTGTAGCTGCTCTGGAATCGCAGATCCTTGGTTGTGTTGGTCGCCATATCCTTCAGGGTGAAGCGCATGTTGCGCGGCACGGAGGAGATGTTTGGCCAAGTCAGGACGACTTCGCCTGGGGTCTCCGCCTTCGCCACTACCGTCCAAGTCTTTCGAGCGCGGGAGTCGGCAAAGCTGGAAGCCATTCGATTGTTCTGACCATTGATCAACTCTCGGATCGAGAGATCAACCTTAGCATTCGGTGCGACCGGCGGGTCGAATTTACGCAGATTCTTGGCGAGGGCGTTGCTGGTGGTAACGCCAACGAAGTTCTGCGAGTCAATGCCGCTCTCGTTGCGAGCAACGAGTTGGAGTCGCCATTGCTTGTCGGTCTGTCGCCAAACCGCAGAGGCATTGGCGTCACCCGGTCGCCGCGTTGTATTGCTGACACCAGCAAGGAACACTGGTGGCCAGGAGATTTGAATGCGCTGAGGCGTGCTCACGAAGATCCAGTAGCCTCGATTCGGCTGAAGGAGATCCGAGTTTCCTTCGGTGAATCGATAGAAACCGCTGGTCGGGTCTTGAGGATCGCGATCCCAATAGGCGAGGCTGGTGCTAACCCATCCATTCTGAACCAATTGGTCCCACGTGAGGGTGCCACTTGGATCGGAGAGACCTATACCAACGAGCTGACTTAGAGGGACTGCGAACGGATACGGGTTGCCGATCATGTTCCAGCCCGGTTGAAGGGTGGTGGATTGACCGCCGTCGTTAATATCTGCCGGAATCGTTGCGCCGTTCAAGTTCTTGAACGCAAAGTCGTTGTTAGCGACGATCCATACGGACTCCCCTCGCCGCGCACTAAGCTGCGGCAAGTACTGCCCCGTGTTGGGATCCCAACGGTAGGCGACATAGTCAACACCAAAGGTAATCGCATCGGGATCGCCCTGAGGACCGAAGATAGCATCGAGGGATGTATCCGCGAAGTTCCAGGGGAACGTGACCAAGGTCGCGCCCTCAGGAATTCGAAGCTTTGGAGTTGCCGAGACGAGGACTGACCCTGCCAGAGTCTTTGAGGAGCTATTGGCTGGAGCGAATCGCACCGTGAAGGGCAATTTGCCAATTTGATTTCCGTCGGTCTGCACTTGCCAAGAAACGGTGCCAATTGCATTTGGATTGACAGTCGAAACAACCTTGGCAGGCGTTTCACCCGGAGCAAGCGAGAGGCTACTGCCCTCTGGGAATTCGATGGTAAATCGAACGTCCACGAGCGGAACTGCCTGATCGACGATCGCATACTGATTGTCGATGTACGCGGCAATGGTCATCGGATTCGGGCTTAGATCATTGAGGCTTCCTGGGGATGATTCAACAATCCGAGGGGCATCGATCAAAACCGTATAAGGATCGAGATAGTCACCTACACTCCAAGGGGATCGGATGTAGTGGATGACTTCTCGCTGCCCTTGCGGGAAAACGGTTTCTGCACCGAAGACTTGGATGAAGCTCATCTCGTTAATGGGCGTATCGGAGTCTTCTCGAACATTGGTAACGTTTGGGTTAAGCGCTGGGTCGCCCCCTGGGGCGATGAAGTCAGTCGGAAGCCGTCCTGCCATGTTGTTGTTGGCAAGAATTCCGCCGTAATCGAACGGTCCGGCGCCGTGGCTACCGATGAGCATCTGCTGAACGGCAGTGGCGTCGTTAGTGGCCTCAGTTGGGACGTTATCTACGCGTATCCCGTACGGATTCCACTGACCCCACTGGAAGTTGACATAGTCGGGGAAACGAGGGTTGCTGCGCAACCAATTCTTCATGGAACGGATTGGGCGAGTAGTCGGGGTTTCAACGAACGCGACATAGCCGCTCTGGTTGACGTTGCCATTTGGTCCGCCGATCGCATCCGGCTTAGCAGTGGAGCCGAGAGATGGAAGTCGGGAACCCGCTTGGTTGTGTCCGAATTGATCGGTCACACCTGGATTCGCTGTTCGCATGCCCATGTAAGCCCCAAACTTGAGACCCAACTGCTGCGACTCCGCGTTCAAATTGTTCATGGTCCACTTGAGGCGAACCGCATCACCAATCACTCGGGACTCGAGCTGCACTTGGACGTCTGCATCTGCCCAGTTGGTAATCATATAGCGTTGGCTTAAGCCGACGAACTGACCGTTGAGGCCTCCAGAACCGAACAAAGCTGTGGTTAAAGGCCCGGCTGCAGGACCTTTAATGACCAGTGCGTAGCAGTAGTCACCAGCTGGGTCGCGGGGCATACCCGTGGTTAGGGCCAGGAAATTGTCGAATGTAGTCTGAACAGATCCCACGGGACCAATTTGGAAACCTAATCGTCCCGCTAAGTCGAGGGTACGCGCCGTTGGCCCATAGCAGGGGCCGTTCGTACCACCGTACGTGACGGAGCCAGAGGTACCAACGCTGTGGATGATAAAGTTGTTCGCAATCGTGCGAGACCCGTGGTCTGTCGTGCGGGGCGTGGTGTTTTCCGGATCGATACAGGAATCGCCCCATCCGACTTGTGCATGCACTGCGTTGCCGCAGGCGACCAACGAGGTCAGTAATAAGAACCGGTTCAAACGCTTCATGATTCCTTTAATTTTAGGAGGTGCATCCCGGTGATTCTGTGGTCAGTTTCACCGGGACGCATTCTTGGACGGTCGTATCGTCGAGTTTGTTCAGACGATTAGGGGGCTGGCGGAAGGATCGGTCGTTGGAACCAGAATGGCTCGCTAAACACGTATCCGCCCACCGGGCCAGGATTGTCCGCCACGTTCTTCGCACCGATTCTCCAGTAGATTCGAGCCGCAGAAGGCTGGAACGTCGTGGTTTCGGTGATGGATCGGGGAGTACTAAGTGTTCCCGTACCGGTCCTGTCGGACCACCTCTCGATGGTGGCAACGTTCGTGGAGAACGATTGGTCCGTGGAGAACTGGAGGACGTATTCGATTGTGATTGCACTTGCTGCACCGCGCACCGACGTGAATCGGAAGATCGTGGCCGAAGCAACAGTCTGATTGTTGGGCGGGGAGCTCAGCACCGGTCGAACGAACGGGGTTGCCGTTCCTTTCGCTACGCCTCGCTCAGAGCGGAAGTAGCAGTAAACGATGGTTCCGCCGCGAATCGTTCCACCAGGAGCGGTTTGCGGGGCCATCATGCGCAGGTAGTGGGAGTCAAGATCGACTTGGCTGCCCGTTGGGCGTCCCGTGCCACCAGCGAGCGTGCCGCCGCCAGTTGTTCCACCGGTGGTTCCACCCGTGGTACCACCTGTGGTGCCACCAGTAGTGCCACCGCCACCACCGTCGGTTCCAGCCGAGCTACCCGGGACGTCAATCTGGTTGACGCGGTAGATCAATTCGACCGAGTACGTGTACGGAAGGCCAGCCCGGAGGGGAATTCCAACGCCGTCATCCTCTTCAGGAGGAGTGTCGTCGCAGTCGAATCCACCGGCAATCTGGTAGTTGCCCCAAGTGAACGTATCGAGCGCGTTGCCTCGGTCAATGACCGAAGTTTGGCTACCTGGAGCAACGACGACCGGGGCATCAGCCACGTCATCGCGATAGACTTGGAACAGTAGTCGATCTCCGTTGCCCTTGATGAACGCATCGGTTCGCCAAGACACTCGGACTGCAGGCTGATCGACGGGAGAACCGGGAACAGTCGTGGCTTGCGCCGTCACGTTGCCAACGTTCTTTCCGCTGTTGCCGCCGGCACCGCCGACTACGAAGACCACAAGGCCCAGTACAAGCAGTGTGGTGATGAGACCGGAATTACTTCCGCCTCTCTTCGCACCCACAACTCGTGGCTGGCTACCTGCGGGCCACTTGGAGTCAAGCATCGGGACTAGGAATACAGCCCGGACTTTGTCGCCCGGTTGGATACCCTTCGTCTGGGAAGTCAATTCTACATAGGCTTGATCCTGCTCAACCGCAACGATGCGACCACGAGCAACTTGCTCGCGACCACGAAGCACGATCACTTCTTGGTTATTGGTAAAGCCGGTCCGCGTACCCTGGTTGATGAGGGCGCGTCGACTGGTGGTGTTGAGAATAGTTGCCGCGGGAAGAGTGTTCTTCTGAATCGCCGCGACGGACTCAAACGCACCGGATGCAACAGCCTCGGAGTACAAAGTCTCGTCGCTGACATCGCCAGCTCGTATACCCGAAGACTGAAGGACAGCAGCACCATTGACTTGCTCGCCGCTCGCCACGTCCCACACGATGACTCGCATCATCACGTCGGCACGCTTGCCACCGTTAACGTTGACGATGCGGCTGTTCACCACCTCGCCACTCACGATCGTATTCGCACGAAGATCTTGACCCAAACGGATCAGTTCATTCTTGCGAGTCACCGGGGATTGGAATCCCAAGTTCTGAATCGTGCGGGTGACCGTTTCACCTGAGAGCACGTCGTACTTTTGCGACTTGCTCAATTCGGTGATTAGGGCTTCCGATGCGGCTTGGCCGAGACTAGCTCCGCCACCGCCCTGGCGCACGTCGAACTGGACTACCGCCCAAGTTGGCAACGAAACGACTTGTGCTTCCACGCGTTGGCCCATAAGCACCAGAACAAGCGTGGGCAACACCAATGAAAAAATAGCCACGGTACTTGTGACTTTGCCGGTTAAGCTACTTATGAACCGCCTCACTCTGACGAGTCCTCCATCCTTTAATTCCTCTTTTGGGGCGAACTTGATCCGCCGTCTGTCCATACGCTTGGCGCATGGCAGGTTGCACTATAGCGCATCCTGAACTGCTCGTGCAATCACTAGGCGACTGTTCACCGACCTCTATGCCGTGTTAAGGCATTTAATGTCGGGGTATGGACGTCGGCGACGCTCCCGATGGTTCGGATCACTTCGTCAGCAAACGGAATTTTTACTCGGGTCGGCAACTGGGAGGCCATCAGTCTCCGGGCGCTTTCAGCGTCGGGCCGAGCGTTGACCCGTTCTAGTTGAATTGCTGGGCCACACGTGACCACCCACACGGCTTTGAAATGGGTTTGGAGGCATGTTTCGATGAGCAGTGGCACTTCAATCGCTTCCGCCTTGCTGCGCGTCATCGCGTCCACGACAAGCGGATGAAAATATTGATTCACCATTCGGCGGGCAGCGGGTTGCGTGCCGATAATCTCCCGAACGCGGATTTTCGAGATTTCTCCCTTGACGTCGAGTGCCTCCGCTAGCCCGGCGAGCACCGTCGGGTTTTCCCAAAGTCCCGCCACCAACGAGTCGGCTGAAACAACTTGGAGGCCCTCCGTTCGGAGGACCTCCAAGACTGTGCTCTTCCCTTCTGCGATCCCACCGGTGATGGCGAGTGGCAGCAATGGGATTACTCTGCCGACTTATCGGCTTCTGGAGCTTCGGCAGCTGCCGGAGTTTCGGTTGCATCTGCACCTTCCGTAGCTGGCGCGTCGTCGCCCTCGCTTCGGAAGTGGAAGCCCTTGAGCATTCCAAGTCGCTCGCCGATGGTAGCACCGCCGCCGCCGCTTCGACCGGAGTCGAAGTCGCCGTCGCGACCCTTTCCGCCGCTCTTCTTGCCGCCAGCAGGCTTCTTCATCCGATCCTTGGGCGCGCCCTTTCTATCGTCGTATTCTGCCGGAGCCGGAGCACCGTAGCCGTAACCGATTTGAGGCTCGGCCGTTGAACCGTGCTTGAGGCTGAGGACCATGCGGCGCTCGTCGGGGCGCAGGTCGATCACCGTCAATTCGACTTCTTGACCTTCGGTCAACACGTCTTGCGGCTTGCCAATGCGTCGGTGGCTAATCTCGCTGATCGGCAAGAACGCTTCTGCGCCCTCGGCCAATTTAACGAATGCGCCGCTCTGCACCATTCGGCTGATGATGACGGTCATCTTCTGGCCAATGGTGTAGTTGTCCTTAATCTGGTTCCAAGGATCTGGAAGTACTTGGCGCAGGCCTAGGCTGATCTTGCCAGTGTCCTTGTCTAGCTTCAAGACCATTACATTGATCTTTTGGCCTTCCTTCAGGACTTCCTTCGGATGATTGATGCGCATCCAGCTCATTTCGCTGATATGGAGCAAGCCATCGATGCCGCCTAGGTCAACGAACGCGCCGTAGTCGGTGAGTCGTCGCACGGAGCCTTCCAGAACATCGCCTGGATTCACATCGGTGAAAATCTGATCCTTCAGTTCATCGCGTCGCTTGTCTTCGGCATCTCGGTTCGAGAGCACAACTTTCTTGCGCTCCTTGTCGATTTCGATGACCTTGAGCTCAAGCGGCTGACCGACGTACTTGTCGAGGTTGCGGAGCTTGCCGCTACCGACATGGGTCGCCGGAACGAATCCGCGAACGCCGATGTCTACCACGAGACCGCCCTTGACTCGCTCCACCACGGGAGCGGTGATCATCGTGCCTTCGACGTGGGCTTCCACAATCTTAAGCCAGGCTTCATCAAAGTCGGCCTTCTTCTTGGAGACGATGGGGTTGCCATCGCCGCCATCGGTGCGGATCACGACGACATTGATCTTGTCGCCGACTTGGACGAGGCCTTCGGCCGAGTCCACGTTTTCGTCAGTTAATTCGTTGAGAGGAACGACGCCTTCCGACTTAGTACCGAGGTCAACAAAGACGCGGTCCTTGGTAACTTGGATGACGGTGGCTTCGATTCGGTCGCCGCGATTCAGGCGACGTCGATTGTCCGAAGACTCCGTTTTAGCTTGGTCGGGGCTAGACATCCACTGATCAAAAAGATCAAGGTCGTCTGCCACTTCGACAGCGGGCTTGTCGGAATCCGAAACTGGGGTAGCAGATGCAGGTGTCGGGGCCGATGGCGCCACGGCTGCGGGTGCAGGTGGCGTTGGCTCCGAGACGGCGACTGGCACGGGCGTCGGGGCCGGTGTGGCCACAACTGCGGGTGCAGCAGGGGCTGGCTCCGAGACGGCGACTGGCGCGATTTCGGGGGTCGGGGCTTCCGCAGGAGATTCCGCGGTAGCTATGGTACTCGTCGTGGCGTCCTCGGCGGCAACTGCCGACTTGGTCGCTTCATTTTGCGCGACTTCGGGAGTTGCGGGGACGGTCTGTTCCTCGTTGATAGTCATGACATGAACACGCAGATTTCTAAAAAATCCGGAAGCACGAATGTACCCGATTTCGTTCGCAATGCGGTGACTTTTTGCGACTTCATGCGATGTTTCTTCGTCTGATACAATCTTCTTAATGACTCGCACGGTGGTGGATGTTGGCTCTAACTCGGTTCTTGCGCTAGTGGCCACCCAAGAGAGCTCCGGTTGGCGTACGATCTTTGAGTCCTCCGCCGTGACTGGACTAGGGACCGGGACGAAACTCACTGGGCTCCTTGCCGAATCCAGCATGGCGGCCACCTTGCTAGCATTAGCGGAGGCGAAGCAAGTCTCGGACAGTCACGGTGCGACCGAATGGATCGCCGCGGCAACCATGGCGGCGAGAATCGCGACCAATTCACACGAGTTTCTGGACCGGGCAGCAGCGCAAGGTACTCCGGTTACGATCCTTTCTGGCGAGGACGAGGCAGAACTCGGGTTCCTCGCGGTGTCTGAGGATCCGCTTTTTGCTGGCTCAGACCGAATTTCCATCGTTGATCCAGGCGGACAGAGCACAGAGATGGTCACTGCAGACCGGTTTTGGCACCAACCTGCCGGGGCAGTCGAGGCTTCCCCGCAGTGGAAGATCGGATTTCGAAAGAGCTTTCCGGTTGGAGCCCTTGGCCTCCGCGAAAATACGCTCGCGGAGGAGTCCCCCAATTTTATGGCCCGAATGCGGGCCAGTGGTGAAATCGACGACTTGCTGAGCTTCGCGTACCGCCCCAATGAGTGCGGGACCGTCGTTGCGCTCGGAGCGACGGGGACCAACCTGATCACCATTCGGGAGCAAATGACGACTTGGCAGCCCGACCGCGTCCACGGGGCGGTTCTGGAATATGAAGAAATCAGCCGCGCGGCCAATTGGCTCATGGACATGACGGACGAAGAGCGGGCCGCCGTACCCGGGATGGAGCGAGGTCGAGAGCGAACCATTCACATCGGGGCGCTCATCCTTGAGCGGTTTTTGTTTGCCCTCCGGGCAGAGAAATGTGTGGTCAGCACCCGGGGTTGGCGGCACGCACTGCTCGCCCAAGGTCCCGCGTTCATCCGCTCAAATCAGTAGACAGACCACAACTTGCAGGCATCTTGACAATTCGCTAAGATCAGTTTTTCTCCGCCAATTTTGCGGGGTTGAGGTTGAAATGGCATTGGACAGTTGGCAGAAGACAGGCATATCGGGGATCGCGGCCATCGGCATCGCATTCGCTGGTTATTCAGGAGTGCAGATGTCGCGCAACGGCGCGATGACCACCGGACCTAAG
Organism: Chthonomonas sp.; assembly: GCA_031425375.1. GTDB lineage: Bacteria > Armatimonadota > Fimbriimonadia > Fimbriimonadales > Fimbriimonadaceae > JAFLBD01. The sequence continues at coordinate 550,288 of JANPJF010000007.1, forward strand.
CCGCAAATTCAAGTTCACGTGACCGGCGCGGTCAACCGCCGAGGAGTGTTCAAGGTTTCTGAAGGGGCAAGAGTTCAAGATGCAATCGATGCTGCCGGTGGTGCCAAGCGTGACGCTGACATGCAGGGTTTGAACCTGGCGGAGGAACTTCAGGACGGATCCCAAGTGGACATCGCTAGCTCGATGGACGTCGACTCCTTAATGTCCATGCCCTCTTCGGTGCGGCATCCGGAGAAGCCAACGTCAAGTTCTCGGGCGGCCTCCCCAGCGGCGACCAACTCGGGGCCAATTTCGTTGAGCCGGGCAAGCGCAGAGGAATTGGACAAGCTTCCGGGCGTCGGCCCGAGTACCGCCGCCAAGATCATCGCTTATCGGAACGCCAACGGACCCTTCAAGACAGTGGATGATCTACTCCAAGTCAAAGGCATCGGCCCCAAGAAGCTGAACGATATCCGTCCGCACGCCATTCCCTAGCGTTCGGGTTAACTCGTTCGGTGGAAAGCTTCGGCCCCATCGCTCCCCATTACGACCTCCTCATGGCCACGGTGCCTTATCGGATGTGGGCCGAGTATTTCAAGCTCCTCCTCACTCGGCAAGGCAATCCGGCGCTGAAAATTTTGGATGTGTGTTGCGGTACCGGGAGCGTCGCCGAGATGCTCACATTCGACGGCTACAGCGTCACCGGGTTTGATTTGAGCCCGGAGATGATCGCGTCAGCTAGAGCGAAGGCCCTTGAAGGGAACCTCAATATTCGTTACGAAGTGGCGGACGCCCGCGACTTTCAACTGAACGACACCTTTGAGGCCGCGTTTTCCTTTTTCGATAGCCTCAATTACATCTCGGACCTGGAAGGATTTCGTGCGGCTGTTGCCCAAGTGGCGAAGCACCTTGAGCCCGAGGGCTCCTTCATTTTTGATCTCAACACAGCCTACGCCTTTGAGCATGAGATGTTTACGCAGACCGACATGCGCAAAAACTCTATTCTCAAGTACAAGTGGGACGGGCAATACGATCCCGCTTCGCGGATCATCCGAGTGGAAATGGACTTTTGGAAAGACGGAGAGCATCTGCAAGAGGTCCATGTCCAGCGCGCGCACAGCGACGAAGAAGTTCGGGCTGCCTTGAGAGATGCCGGGTTCGGAGAAATCGAACTTTACGAGAGCTACACCTTACGTAAGCCGAGGAAATCGACGGACCGGGTGCACTACGTCGCCCGACTTCAATCATAATTTCGGATTGATGGAGATCGTCGTCCCTGACGAGTTCAAATATCTGTACGTCACCAACGCCGAACGCCCGGTGGTCAAGATTCCAGACCCGGTGCTTCGGAAGAAGGCGCACGAAGTCACGAGTATCGGCAAGAAATCGGAAGAACTGATTGATCGCATGCTCCGCGCTATGCGTCTGGCTAACGGCATTGGTCTCGCCGCACCGCAAATGGGTGCTTCAGAGCGCATCATTGTCATCTCACCTGGCGACATGCGCCCCGTGGTGATGCTCAACCCGGTCATCACCTCCCGTGATGGTGAGCAAATGGGGCAAGAAGGGTGCCTCAGCATCCCGGGCCTCTACGGCGACGTTCTCCGTGCCATGCGGATTGAGGTCGAAGCTTTCGACCGGAAGGGAAAGCCGTTTGCTTATGAGCTGGAAGGGCTTCCGGCTCGGGTCGTCCAACACGAGGTGGATCACCTTGACGGCATTTTGTTTATTGATAAGGTCGAACTTCCGACCTTGCACTGGACGCATCCTGATCAGGATGATGACGACGCCGAATGAGGATCGTCTTTTTTGGTACGGCGAGTTTCGCGGTGCCCTCCTTCGAGGCCGTTCATGAGCACGTTGTCGCCGTGGTTTCTCAGCCTGACCGTCCTTCGGGCCGGGGTCTCAAGCTCAGCGCTTCGCCGGTTAAAGCAAGGGCGATGGAACTCGGGCACGAGGTCGTGACCCCAGAGAAAGCGCGCGATCCCGAGTTTGTGTCTTGGGTTCAGTCCTTGGATGCGGACTTTTTGCTGGTCGCAGCGTTCGGGCAGATACTGAGTGTTGCCTTGCTAGAATCAGCAAGGCATGGCGGAATCAATCTGCACGGGTCCATCCTCCCTGAGTACCGAGGCGCGGCACCCATCCAGCGGACGATCCTCGACGGACGCACAGAAACGGGCGTCACGATGATCCAAATGGACAAAGGGATGGATTCGGGAGACGTGATCTCCATCGAGAAGATGTCGATCTTGCCAGACGAGACGTACGGGGAATTGCAAGATCGGTTGGCAGTTTTGGCGGCAGAGATGGCGCGCTCTTGGGCGCCAAAGTTAGCCACTGGGGAATACCCAAGAGAAGTGCAGGACCACGAACTTGCTACAGCGGCTCCAAAAATTGAAAAGGCCGAGGCGCATATCCGTTGGAACCGAGACGCGGCATCGGAGTACAACCGGTTCAGGGCGTTCACCCCGGCACCGGGTGCGGTTCTCGACACCAATCTTGGTCCGGCTCGGATCTCCCAAGCTGGATTTTCACCCGAGTCTGGCGAACCGGGCCAAGTGCTCGCGATTCAACCCCATTTGCGGGTGGCACTCGCATCCGGATCGCTGCACATTCTTGAGCTCCAGCCAGCGGGGAAAAAGCGTATGAGCGGGCGAGATTTCGCCAACGGGAGCCGACTTAAAATCGGCGATTCGCTCCTCCCCGAAACTTAACGCTGCCGCCTCGGGTTAAATCAGAGCAGACATGGCCCAAACCGAACCGCGCCCCGAGTTTAAGAATCAGCGTCTCTTGCTCCGGCTCGCCATTGGACTGTTGCTCATTGCGGGTCTGGTGTTTGGGTTCCAAATGCTCCGCAACTTCGGGAAAAATCCGGACATTCTGCGCGGGGTCAGCATTGACATGATTGCCGCCCTCAAGTACGAAGGTGAGGGAGCCAAGGTGGTGGTTTTTGACGCCCAGGGGAACATGACCGAAGTTCCGGGCTGGAAGCCCGGCGTCAAAGACGGGCCGCCAGTGTGGCGCCCCGACGGTCAGCGGCTCTTCTTCAGCAGCGATCGGGAGGAAAATACCTTCCACATCTACCGCTGGCGACCGGGTGCGACAGAGAAGGCGGATCGCCGAACCGTGGGTACTCGGAGCAAGGGAACCCCTTGGTTCGGTCCGCTGGGTTACGAAGGCATCAACGATACGGCGATTCTGACCAGCTCCGGCTTCGTCAATGAGTATTCACCGATTGACGGCGCTATTCGCCAACTGCTTCCTCCCGTGACCGGGGGCGGCACGCAGCAAGGAGAGGAGGGCGGCACGATCGACCAGTTCGCAGCACTTTACGAGCGGATCGGCGAGAGCTTCAAAGTAGCCCGGTGGGGGAAAGACCGCCGGTTCATGATTGCGACGATGCGCCGCGAAGACGGCGACGTGTTGATGCTACAGGACTTCCAGCCGAATGCAGAAGGCGTGCTCCCTCCGCCAGTCCCGATTTTTGCTGGCGAGAACATCGCTTTTGATGTGGCGCTGGACGGCTCAGTGACGGCGGCGATTCAAGAGTTCACTTGGATCGATCCCGAAGAAATTCCCGAGCAGTTTGTCAAAGACGGAGTGGCCACTCGACCGTTCGTCCACGGGGCAATTCACTTCGATCCCGCGGACCTGAAAACACTAAAGATCGTTTTTGCCGCTCAGGATGGAACGCAGGTCGCCGCCAATCCCGCCTATTCCCCCGACGGATCCAAGCTTTTGTTCTCGGTAGGGACAGTCACCTCAGGGAACTTTGATCCTAAGGGCATCATCATTGGCGAGCCTGGCAAACCAGTCGGGGAGTACACGGTGCTGACCGACAAAGTTTGCTTCGAAATTGCCTGGCTCCCCAGCGGAGAGGGCCTGATCTACGCTCGTCGAGACGGGAAGAACCGCCGTATCTACCGCTACGATCTCACCGCAGGTACCGAAACCGCCATCAGCTCCGGCGAAGGCGAGTTTGCCTTCCCAACGTTCAGTCCACAGCGGCCGGAGCAGAAGTAACCTTTGGGCGCGGTCAGGGGGACCGTCTACCTCGGAGTCTCGAGGGGTCTCGCATTGATCCTAAATCTCTGGGCATTTGGCCGCTACGTGGCTTGGCTTGGAGATGAACTCTGGGGCGCCGTAGCTCTTCTGCTGGTGATCTCTACGATCATCTCGGCTCTTTGTGATTTAGGGCTTGGTCATGGGACGCTCAACGCCCTCGTAAAGGCCTTTCACAGTGGCGACACTCAGCAAGCCGACCGGGTCCTGTCCTCGCACACGGTCGTTTCGATACTACTGACCTCAACTGCGTCTCTCATCTTCGTGGCATTTTTCGCCGCCCAGTACATCAAAGGAGTTGGACAGGACCTAAGTGGCGTGCTGTTTTACTCGACGGCCGCGCTGACGATCATTCAGGTTTTCATCTTGAATGCGCCTAATTCCGTGCTCGTTGCCAAAGGTGAGTACGGCTTCATCAGTGTTGTCGCTTTAGTCAGCGTCGTGATCAACACGGCGGTCAGTCTCTGGCTGGTTTACACCACGAAGCAGCCGTGGGGGTTTATGGCGGGCAATATGGTCAGCTCGTGCTTTACGATCCTTTTGTACGAGCGGAAAATGCGCAACTTTGGGTTAAGACAAGTTCGGTTTCGTTACTATCCTGAGGAATTCGCGCCCGTGCGAGAATTTGTGCGGAGGTCGTGGTTGGGAACCTTCGCGCAAGTGTTTTCGGGCCTCGACAAAGTGATTTTGAAGCAGGTGCTGGGCCAAGGTGCTTTAGGGGTCTATGATCAAGCGGCGAAAATTCCCGCGACCATTAACTCGACGATGCCTCTTGCGCAGGTCTTTCCTGCCGAAATCGCAAAGTCGAACTTAGATGGCCCGGAGGCCCTGCTCAGAACTTATTGGAAGGTGATGCCGACAACCCTCGCATTGATGATGGCAATCATCTTTATTCCTTCCGCGTTCGCGGGACAAATATTGGGATTGTTTCTGGACAAGGTCACAGGGCCGATGACCGCGGTGTTCGTGTTGGCATCGCTCGATGCCGCCTTCTCAGTATACGGATCAATGTTCTCCATCTTTTCGAGCGGAGTGGGTAAGCCAAACGTAGCTACCCCATTTATCTGGTACATGCTCATCGGTGTCGCGGCGCTTGCCTATCCATCGGCTTTGTACTTTGGGCTCGTGGGGGTCGCCGGTTCGCGAGTGCTACTCCAACTTTTCCAGTTTTATTTCATTGAACGAAGCTTAAAGCGGCACATCATCCCTGACCTACCGGTTGGTCGTGCCATCGTACGGAAAACGCTTATTTTTTCTGTGGGTCTGCTCGTTTGGGGGGCGGGGTATGCGATCAATTCGGTCGGCACAATTCCGGCTTGGGGAGCTTTGTTGCTAACGGCGGCGCTCTCCTACTCCTTTATGGTTTTGATGGTTTGCTCGCGCATGATCATCTTGCCCGCTAAGCTCGAGTTTCTGGTGCCGAAATTCCGCCGGGCCTAACCTGGGGGCCAAGTGAGCGGGCGACCGGCTATGAGGTGGACGTGGAGGTGCGGAACACTTTGTCCGGCTCCCTCGCCTTGATTGATGACCAGGCGGTAGCCGTCTTTCAGCTCTAACATTTCAGCGACTGAGCGGGCGGCGTTTAGCAGGTGGGTGTGATCGCCGTCCTCGGGCACTGCCGCGATCCCAGAAATTTCAGAACGCGGAACGATCAAAACGTGAACGGGGGCCACCGGCTCAATGTCTCGAAAGGCGACGCAGTGGTCATTTTGCCAAATGATGTCGGCGGGGATTTCGCCGTTGATGATCTTAGTAAAGAGCGTGGGCATGACGTTGTCTATCTTACGCCGATTGGCAGAGCCACCGTAGCCGACTTTTGAACCCAGATGGGTATGCTTACCGGCAATTCATCATGGCTAATGCAATCCAAATGACTTCCTCGGGGCTCCAAGTCCCCAACGACCCGATCATCCCGTTCATCGAGGGCGATGGCATCGGCCCCGATATTTGGGCCGCTAGCGTTAAGGTGTTCGATACTGCCATCGAGAAGGCGTACGGCGGGAGCAAGAAGGTCACTTGGCACGAGGTATTGGCCGGGGAGAAAGCGTTCAACCAGACCGGTAGCTGGCTGCCTGATGCGACTCTTGAGGATTTCAAGAAGTACCTGATCGGCATCAAGGGCCCCTTGACTACGCCGGTTGGTGGGGGGATTCGAAGTCTCAATGTGGCGTTGCGCCAAATCCTCGATCTTTACGTTTGTTTGAGGCCGGTGCGCTGGTTCAAAGGCGTTCCCTCGCCGGTGAAGGATCCGGGGGCGGTGGATATGGTCATCTTCCGAGAAAACACGGAGGACATCTACGCCGGAATCGAATTTGCGGCGGGTAGTCCAGAGGCCAAGGAAGTGCTGGACTTCATCGAGGCCAAATTCCCCAAAATGTTCAAGAAGATCCGGTTTGGGTCGACTGGGAAGATTAGCGATTGGCACGCGGCGGTCGGGCACGGGACGGATACCGAGCTGAGCGTAGGCGTTGGCATCAAGCCAGTGAGTAAGCAGGGCAGCCAGCGACTGATTTATAGCGCGATTCGATACGCCATTGACAACAATCAGAAGTCGGTCACGCTGGTCCACAAGGGGAACATCATGAAGTTCACCGAGGGCGCTTTCCGAGACTGGGGCTATGAGCTTGCGAAGGAAGTTTTTGGAGCCGTGGAGATTGACGGTGGGCCGTGGTGTAAGATTCCCGAAGGGCTTCCCGGCGCGGGCATCGTGATCAAGGATGCGATTGCGGACATCACGCTCCAACAGGTGCTCACGCGCCCGGCTGATTTTGATGTGATCGCTACTCTCAACTTGAACGGTGACTACTTGAGCGACGCCTTGGCGGCGCAGGTGGGCGGCATTGGCATCGCGCCGGGGGCCAACATCAACTACATCACGGGTCATGCGATCTTCGAGGCGACCCACGGCACCGCGCCCAAGTACGCGGGCCAGGACAAGGTAAATCCGTGCAGCGTGATCTTGAGCGGCGAGATGATGTTCCGGTTTATGGGATGGACCGAGGTTGCCGATCTGATTCTGAAGGGCGTGGACGGGGCGATTGCTTCGAAGCGAGTCACTTATGACTTTGCTCGTCAGATGGAAGGCGCGACGGAAATTGCTTGCAGCGCTTTTGGCGACAATATCATCGCGCACATGTAGTCGCGAGCCTGCCTTGAGAGTGCTAGATTTGACGCATTCGAAAACGTTGTTCACGGATGCGAAGGTCCTATTCGTGGATTGGGACCCGTTTTGAACCTGAGAAACGGCGTTATCTTTGACGCATTCACGGATGCGTCGGATTTGTATGATTTTTCTTTTGAGGGAAATAGAGGGATCGTAGAGGGACTTTGAGGGACGTCGAGGCGCACACGTTATTCGGCATTGGGAGGTGGGTTCGTCAATGGCTTTTTGTGAGTTGGAGAGTCGGGGAATTGCGAGAAGCCGAAGTCTTGGGATGATTACGGTTCATTAGGGGAAAATCTTGATCGATTCGCAGCCATTTGCCTATATAGTAGGGGCATACCGAAAGCTCCCATGAAGCGCACTCAATTTTTCGCCGTGTTAATGACCCTGCTCGCCGCCGCCCAGACGCCGGCCGTGTTCATCGACAACTTTGACTCGCTTTCGCCAGAGTGGCAGTTCTTGAACGTTGAAACTTCATCCAATCTGATTCATGACGTATCAGGTGGATTTTTCCGTGCACGCGGGTTCTCATCGGTGAGCGGTGGGCCGACTCATACGAATTGGGTCAGACGCGAAATTTTTGACGCAAACACGCCCGGGCAGAACAACTTGACACTCAGAACCAAAATGTCTCTGCCCCTGACGCAATCCATTAGTGTAGTCGGATTCTCAATTTTTGACACCGACAGTCAAGGCAATGAGCGAGGAACTCGGGAAGTCAGTTTTTCCACTTTCGGTAATGATCACGTAGTTCTACTAGCAGCAGGGTCCATCTTTACCACCGTTACAATTTCGGGCCTAGTCAACGAGGTGGACGTCGAGCTCCGAAACCAAGGCCCAGTGACGACGCTCTTCTTAAACGGAACATTTGTCAGCACCGTTACTAACAACAGTTTCTTTCATCAGAATCCTAGTTATCGCGCTATTCAGATGAGTTTTACGGGCGATGAAGGTACATCTGCACCCGTCAATGTGGATTACATCCAAGTCGTACCGGAACCCACTTCCCTTGCAGGGCTAGGGCTTGCCTCACTGATTGCAGCCAGTCGTGCTCGGACCCGAGGACGTAGCTAGAGGACTCTTTCGTATGAGTGCCACGGTCAGCAGGGTGCACCAAAGCCCCATCCATATTCCCGTTTGGGAGTAGGGCCTCGGACGGGTGGTCGGGGAGAAAAAACTCCCTCTTAGGGTGCCACGGACAGCGGGGCTCGGATTACCGAACTTACCAATCGTGCCAACCCAAGCCCTGATGTCCGTGTTTCTCGCATGCGCCAATGCCCCTTCCACAAACTTATCCTACACCAAGGTAGAGCCAACTCGGCGGCCGGACAATTTGGTTCAGCATCGGGGATGATTACGGCAACTCCGCGCCGTCCACGTTGAGGCACGCGAGCAGCCATGGCAAATCTAAAGCACACGGTCATCGAGGCTCGGTTTAGCGTTAGCGAAGGAGGGGGGGACGCACGCCTCGCTGGCTGTGGCACCCTGCTCGGGAGGCTTTACAAAAGCCACTGTCCGGTTGACTCGGGCCCATCTTGGTAACTACTTACTACAAGGGTGCAAGGGCAAGCGAGCCATTCATCCCTCTGCCGAAGCAATCGTTGTGAAAAACAGCAGGAAAAGTGGGAATACGGGCGTGTGCCACTGGTGCCCAGCCATCTTCAACGAATCCCCTAAACCCTTCATCATGTTCATCACCTTCATCACTTCTAAGATCCGAAGCTGGCGACGGGTGAACGAGGTGAAAAAATCCTCCCTTAGTGGTGCGCCCTGGCCGGCCGTATCCAGCCGGCCCAGGCAGTTCACGAGAGTCCTGGGTTCCCTCTTTCGAGGGAATGACGAGGCTATTGCTGTGCGGCGGAGATCACTAGAGTTCTGGGCAATGATCTCTCAACCAAAAACGAAAACAGCTCCCCGAAGGAAGGCTGTCATCTTTGAGTTGCATCGTTTGGTCGTGGCTCCTGAACGGAGCGGATGGAAATTATGTGGGTCTGGAGTTTTGCTCCAGACCCGTTTTGTCTTATCGCAGGAGCGAGAGGACCGACTGCGGGGCCGAGTTGGCTTGCGCCAGCATCGAGAGACCGCTCTGTTGCAGGATCTGCAACTTGGTGTAGTTGGTCATTTCGTTCGCCACGTCAATGTCGCGGATCGAGCTCTCGGTGGCGGCGAGGTTTTCTCGCTGAATACCGAGCGACCGGACGTTGGTTTCGATCGTGTTGCGGATGAAGTTACCGATGCTTCCACGAGCGGAGCTCACTTCACTGATCGCCTTGTCGATGACGGCCATCGCGTCGGTCGCTCCTTGGTCGCTGAGCATGCTCAGCGTGCTAAGGTTGGCGCCACTCACCACGCCACTACCTAGACCAGAGGCGGCGAAGTTGCTCAGAGAGAGTGATGCCGTTTCACCGGCGTTGCCACCCACTTGGAAGTTAGCCGACCCGACCGAGGCGTAGCCAACGGCAGCAGCGGCACCGTTCGTGTTACCGAACACTTCGCCGAGTGCGATGGAGTTACCGTTCGTGTCCTGCAGGTTCAAGCCCTTGCCAGCGGCGAAGGATACGGTGGTGCCACCGATGATCACGTCTGCCACGGCGTTGGTTCCAGACGTGCTCAGAACGTTGCCAGTGAAGCCCAACTGACCGCTCGTGTCCACCAAGTTGATCTTCGCATCAGAGCCGTAGTTCTGCGACGTGAGGACAAGGTTGTTGGAGCCGTTCAAGCTAGCGGTGACGCCGGTCTGTCCGGATGCCTGGTTCAATCGAGCCAGAACGTCATTTCGAGTGTCGGCAGTGGTCCAGGAAACCGAAACGCCGTTCAGTGTTGCCGATCCGGCTGCAGTCATTGCCGACGCACCGGTCAAGAGCGCGGTGCCTGTTCCGGTGGCTTTAGCAGCCGCCGTGGTGACGTCCACGGTAACCACGCTGTTAGCCGTGATCGCGCCGGTGCCAAAGGTGCCGCTCAAGCTGATGGACTTGACGCTCGCAGCGTTGGTGCTGGACGCCGTGATACCGGCACTGCCATCCAACAATTTCTTTCCGCCGAAGCTCGTGCTCGAAGAGATTCGATTAATGGAGCTGACGATGGAAGTGAGCTGCTGCTGGTTAGCCTGTCGTTGTGCGTCGGTGAGTGCTGCACCGTTGCCGCTTGAGACAGCTAGTGAACGAGCGTCGTTCAACAGCTTGTTGACTTCACTGAGGGCACCTTCTGCGGTTTTTGCGTAGTTGGTGGCGTCTTGGTTGTTGCGCACGGCCTGGTCAATGCCAGTAAGCTGGGCGCGAAACTGTTCGGAAACGATGAGACCCGCCGGATCATCGGCGGCAGAGTTGATGCGCAAACCCGTCGAAAGGCGAGTCATCGATTTCTGCATCTCCATCCCGGTGCCTCCGAGGTTGCGGAGCGTGCTCATCGCTTGGACGTTGGTATTGATTCTGAACGACATGTGTTTTTTATTATCCTCCGTGATGACAAGCAGGCCAATCCATGGCCATGTGCTTTCGGCAAGGCCCAATGGGTTTTGCCACTGAGGGGATTCCGTACGGTTGCCGGGTCGGCCCCTGAGCAAAATACGGGGATTGCCAAACGCCGTCAGAATTACTAGGTTTTACGATCTCATGAGGTTCAACGAGACCCGCAATCCAGACGAGTACGAACTCGCATTGTCGCTGACGCAATATCTACCAGCGACGCCCAAGCACCTTTCGCGGGTGGCGGAGAAGCTCGGTCCTGAGTTGGCTCGTTGGGGTTTCGAGCAGTGGGATCTTCGCAAGCGTGGCGCGGCTAAATTTGCTCGCGCGGGGGAGATGCTGTTTGTTCGAGAGGCGCTGGAGCAAGCGACCCACGAGCGGGTGGCGGGCTATCATGCGTCACAGTTTCCTGCGGGGGAATTGGTGGTCGATGCCACCTGTGGCATCGGCGCGGACTTGATTGCTCTTGCTGGTCGCGGACGGGCACGGGGCTACGACCTGGATTCGGAGAGATTGGGATGCGCGAGCCATAACCTCCGGGTTCATGGGCTTGAGTCTGAGTTGGTTGAGAGCGATTCTCTGGCGGCGGACTGGGGGGCAGAGTACGCATTTGCCGATCCCGCACGCCGGGTGGGTGGGCAGCGCACTTTTGACCCCAGCCACTTCTCTCCCGATCCGGAGGCATTGGCGGTTAAGATGCGGCCTTTGCAGCGTGGCGGCATCAAGCTCAGTCCACTGCTCTTTGATGGGTATCTGGAGGCATTGGGGCCCCGGCTGGAATTTGTTGAGTACGGCGGCGAGTGTCGCGAGGCGCTGGTATGGCTGGGCTCCGGCGTTGAACCGGGACGAGGTGCCGTGCAAGCGGAATCGGGCGAGTTCTTGCCAGAGGCAGACCTTCATTACTCCGTGGAAGCTCCAGGCGAATACTTGATTGAGGCAGGGCCGAGCGTGATTCGGGCGCACGCCCTAGGCAACTTCGGGCTGCCTGGACTCGGGGATTCTAATGGCTACCTCACCGGAACGGCGCAGACTTCAGAGTGGCTGAAGTGCTACCCAGTGCTCTGGCAAGGCAAGTTTGATGTTGCGCTGCTCAAGCGCGAGCTGAAAAGGTTGGATGCCAGCACGCCAGAGATCAAGCAGAGGGGAGCGAAGCAGGACCTAACCAAGCTCCGCAAGCAGTGGATTCTGGATGGTTCGCAGCCAGTGGCGGTAGCGATATGGCCCGTCGGCAAAAGCCTCCGGGCCGCGATTCTGGCGCTCCCTTAAGGGGTGCCGTGGACTTTTTCTGGGTGACCGCCCTCGTTCTTGGTGGCGTTTGCAATGGCAGGAGCCTTCACCGACTTCTTCACGATGGCGGCAAACTTAGCCGTGTCCTTGTTGAACGGGTCGATGCAACCGCCGCAGCAGAGGTAGTACCGAACGCCTTGGAAGTCCTTGAAGTTCGAAGCATTGGCGTAGCCGCCGATCTTCTCTTCACTGACCGGGCAAACCAAAGATTCCTGCTTGGGCAATTCGCCGTACTGAACTGGCTTGGCGTCGAACTTAGTCTTGTTCGCGGCGTTCTCGAAGAAGAAGCGTACGCCCTTGTAATCGGAGAAGCCCTTTGCCTTGGCTTCGTATACTCGGGAGCCGTTGACTGGGTCGAACAGGCTCTTGCCGCCCACCCATTTCTTCTCGGTCATCTTCGCGATGGACTTGGCTGGATCAGCGGCGAATTTTGCATCACAACCGGCGCAACAGTAGGTGAATCGGACGCCGGCGTAATCATCGAAAGACTTCGAGGTAGCCGAAACGGGCGAACCCATGATCGGGCAAACCATCGGTGCAGGTGGAGCAAGCACAACCGCGGTGGCAAGAAGAGTGGTGAGTATCATCCCCCTTAGTTTACAGGTTCAGCGCCCGATTTGCGCAACTTTCTCCGGCAACGTACCCAGTGGACCAAGCGGCCTGAAGGTTGTAGCCGCCCACTGGTCCAGCGATGTCGAGAATTTCGCCGCAGAGGAACAGCCCAGGAACGCGGGTGCTTTCCATAGTTTTCGAGTCCACTTCGTCGAGTTGGACACCGCCAGCAACGACTTCTCCCTTCTCCAGAGGAACTGCACGCACCGCTCCTAGGGGGAGCATCTTTAGGGATTCGATGAGACGGTTGCGAGTTTTCTTGTCGAGGTCTTTGTTGCGCATGTCGCCCTTGGCTTGTGCAGCGTTGAGAATGAGTTCGACAACTCGAGCTGGGAAGTCACGTTCTAGGCCATTTGCAACAGATCGGTGGGGATGCTGGTGGGTCTCGTCGAGAAATCTCTGCGAAAGGGTTTCGAATGTTTGGTCTGGATACAGGTCCACGTCTAGGCGCACCTCGCCCTCGGCTTGGCGCTCTGCGATGGTGCGGCTCACGCCGAGTGCGCATGGTCCGCTCAGCCCGTGGTGGGTGAATAGCAGGTCTCCGCGCCAGCGATCGAATTCCTTTCCTCCTTGCCGGGCCTTGAGGATGCAGTCTCGGAGTGATACTCCGCTGGGCGATTCCGACTCCAGTTTGAGATAGATGGGGGCAAGGGCCGCGCGGAGGGGCGCGATGCGGTGTCCAAGCTCTCGCATCCAGGGCCAGCCGTCGCCGGTGGTGCCGCTGGCGGGGAAACTGCTTCCGCCCACGCTTACGACGATTTGGGGGCAACCTATTGTTTCGTTTCCGATCTCGACGCCTTTTAGTTCTGATCCGTTGGTTATGATCCGGGTTACACCAGCGTTGAACTGGATTCTGACTCCCACTTCGTCGAGCATTTGGCGCAGAATGGCGACGACGTCTTTGGCGGTTTGGTGCACGGGAAAGATGCGTCCGTCGGGGCGGGTGTAGACCTCAAGGCCCCGGTCAACCAGCACCTCCACCATCTCGTCATTGGTGAATCGGTAGAAGCTTGGGCGGAGGAAGCGTGCTTCATTGGGTCGGAATGCCTTCAGGACAAGTTCAAGGGGTCCGCCGTGAGTGATGTTGCACTTGCCCCCTCCCGAGACCAGAATCTTGGTGCCGAGGCGCACGGTTTTCTCGAGTATGAGTACGTTGGCACCCAGTTGGGCCGCTCGCCAGGCTGCCAAGATGCCCGCTGCCCCCGCTCCCACAATCACAACATCTGGCTTGGTCACCGCCCAGATGGTACCGGGCGGCAGACCTGCTACAATAGCCGAAACCCAATGGACCCGAGTTTAGCGGCGCTGATCAGCGTCTTACTGGTGGTAGGAAACGCGCTGTTCGTGGCGGCAGAGTATGCGCTGGTGGCATCGCGAAGAAGCCGCGTCGAAGCGTTCGCACAGAAGGGTTCCAAGTCCGCGAAGCTTTTGTTGGGGGCGCTCGATAACACTGCCCGCTACGTCGCGGGCATTCAGGTGGGCATTACGGTATGTGGCTTGGCTCTTGGTTCTCTCACTGAGCCGTTGGTGAGCGCAATGATCGCTAGGGCGATTGGGCCGGTGCTTCCTCAGCCTGCTACCTTTCTGATTTCTTTGATTTTAGTGACCTTTGTGTTGGTTGTGGTCGGGGAGTTGGTTCCCAAGTATCTGACCCTTAAACATCCCGAGCATATGGCCTTGCGGCTGATTCGCCCTTTGAACGCGGTGGTGCTATTGCTTTCTCCGGTGGCATCGGTCGCGCAGATGGTGGGGGGTCTCATTTTGAAGCCTATGGGCGTGGACATCAATTCGATGCGCGAGACGAGTATTTCTCGCGAAGAGCTGGCGATGCTTGTTCGCGCCGGGGAAACCGAGGGAATGCTGGAAGAGTCGCATGCAAACGTGGTGACCCGGGCGTTGCGTTTTGACAAACTCGATGCGGCCGACATCATGATCCACCGGCTGGACATTAAATGGATCGACGTCAATTTGCCTCGCGAGGAAGTTTTTGAGGCGTGTTCGAAGATTCCGCACAGTCGGGTGCCCGTGTGTCGCGGGGATATTGACGATTGCGTCGGGGTTTTGTACATTCAGGACCTTATGCGCCACAGTTCCACTGAGGAATTTTGTTTGGAGAAGTTAGCGCGAGCGATCGAGGTCGTTCCGGAAAATATCACCCTAAATAAAATTGTCAATCGCATGCGCGAGGCTCGCACGCAGATTCTGTTAGTAGTGGACGAGTACGGCGGAACGAGCGGGTTGATCACGCTTGAAGACGTCGTGGAGGAAGTTTTTGGGGAAATTGAGGATCAATTAGAGGGTGAGCGGCCCCCTATTGAGCGAGGCGCTTCGAACCGGCTTTCAGCTCGGGCGGATGTTCGTTACGACGAGATACTGGAATTTCTTGATTTACCGGGCGATGATGAGCAATCAACTGAGACGCTAGCTCAAATATTGATTAATTCCCTGGAGCGAATGCCCAAGATGGGCGATTCGATCGAAATAGAAATTGGCACATTAATGGTCGAAAATATGGCGCGGCAACGCATCACTCGTGTGCGCATCCTTTTGAAGCCAGAAATTAGTGGCTAGAGTAAGGTGACGTTTTCGCGGTTTGCGAGCTTTGAAGTCATGTTCCTGGTATCGAGGAAGTGCTTCGATGACCGAACTATCCGTTCGATTTCGAAGGACGAGTGTTGCGTCGTGCCGATGACGAGATCGCAGCCTCGGACGAGATCTTCGCTTAGTTCGGAGTTGAGCATCGTCACCCCGTGATCGTCGATCGCCTTGACGTACGGATCGTGATAGAATACTTCGGAACCCGAAGCTTTCAGGAGCTTGATTACTTCAATGGCTGGGGATTCGCGGTAATCGTCGATGTCCTTTTTGTAGGCGACTCCCAGCACTAGGATGCGTGACCGCGAAAGGGCCACGCCTTGTTCATTTAGAATTCGGTTGGCCTTGTCCGCCACGAATGCAGGCATTGAGCGATTTATCTCTCCAGCGAGAGTGACAAAGCGAGTTTGGAAATTATATTCGCGGGCTTTAAATTCCAAATAATGCGGGTCGAGGGGGATACAGTGGCCGCCAACTCCGGGACCAGGATAGAACGGCATAATGCCGAACGGTTTGGTGAAGGCGGCATCTAGAACCTCCCAGACATTGAGGTCCATCCGATCACACAGTTGCGCCAGCTCGTTGACCAACGCGACATTGACCGACCGGAAAATATTCTCATAAACCTTGACTAATTCTGCGGCTCTCGCGCTGCTCACCGGAACTGTCTGATCGACCGTACTGGAGTAAAACAACGTCGCCAATTCCGTAGATTTCGGCCCTACGCCCCCAACAACTTTAGTCGTATTTTTGGTATTAAATCGTGAATTTCCTGGATCGACACGCTCGGGTGAGTGAGCCAAAAAGAACTCTTCCTCTACGCGTAGCCCAGTTTCTTCCAGTATGGGTTGCATCACATCATCGGTCGTGCCAGGGAAGGTCGTGGATTCAAGGGTTACCAATTGTCCGGGACGTAAATGGGCGGCGATTTCTCGTGTCGCCGACTCAATGTAGGTGAGGTCGGGAACAAGGTTTTTGGTGAGCGGACTTGGAACGGCCACCACGACGACGTCGCAATCCCGCAGCGCTTCGAAATTTGTGGTGGCGAAAAGGCCGTGCTCAACCACCGCTTCTTGGAGCTGGTCGGTGGTGACATCTCCGATGTAGCTCGAGCCCGCGTTGACTTGGCCCACCTTTTCATGGCTGACGTCAAAGCCGACCGTTGAGAATCCAGATTCCGCCGCTTGGACCGCAAATGGCAGGCCCACGTATCCCAAGCCAACCACGCCAACCACTGCTGAGCGGTCAAGTAGCTTCTCGCGAAGTGTCTTGAAGGCATCGGCGGGCTGCGCAGTGAGTGCGTGCCCCGTCAAATTGCGGGCGGATTTCATACCCTTCAATGTCGGTAACTCTCACGACCGACTTCAGGTTTGTGCCTTCATAATGTTGAGAAATGTTGCCCCCTGGCGTTTACCCTGCCGCAGTTACCCCACTGGATGCCAAAGGCCGGCCGGATGCCCTCTCGTTGGCGCGTCTGTTGGCTTGGTTTGACGCCGCAGGTTGCGCCGGTGTGGTGATAGCTGGAACGAACGGCGAGGGGCCAAGTTTGAGCGCTCCTACGAAAAGAGATTTGCTCAGGACCGCCGTTGGGGCAAAGGGCAGGCTCAAAGTCATTCTGGGCATCGCTAGCAACAGTCTGGAAGAGGTGATTTGGCTAGGTCACCAGGCCGCCAAATCAGGTGCAGATGCAACCCTCGTGATGGCCCCGGGCTATTTCCGAAATGCCGCGCCAGAGGCCATTGAACGCTGGTTCGATGTTGTCTTTGAGTCGAGTCCACTTCCGGTGCTGGCCTACAACTTCCCCGCCCGGTGCGGCTTTGCCATCACCTCTCAGATGGTGGAGAGATGGCATCGGTTCCCACAGTTCGCCGGGCTGAAAGACAGTAGCGGTTCCGTCGAGAATCTGGCAGGTTATCAAGTGGACTCAACTAGGTGCCGTTTCGTAGGCGACGAGACGGTATTGCACCAAGCCCTTCAGCAAGGGTGGAGTGGCACAATCAGCGGTCTGGCTAATGTGATCCCGCATTGGTTGGTACAGGAGCTCCACGCACACCCGCGACTCCCGTTCGAACTCCTCGCGGAACTTCGCTCGATGCCTCAGCCGGCGGTGCATAAGACGGTTCTCCAGGCTTTGGGCATGATCGGGAATGACCAAGTGATTTTGCCTCTCGAGCCGGCCACGGCGGAGCAACGGTCCCGTGCGCTGCACCTCTTGGAATCCGCGCTGGGCATTCGGCCGGGAACCCCGCTGATACCGGGCTACTGAGTTCGGGGGCCGCCGAGAAGTCGGAGGCCATTTAAGATCACGAGGACGGTTGAGCCCTCATGCCCCAGTACCGCAATCGCCAATGGCAAGTTTAAGAAGAACGACGACAGTGTCAGCGCCACGATGACCCCCGCCGCGAATATCAGATTCACCCGGATGATCTGGTTGGTCATTCGTCCGAGCCGGATGAGATGGGGGAGTAGCTGAATTCGGTCTTGCACCAAGACCACATCGGCAGCTCGGAGGGCGACCTCGCTCCCCAGTCCGCCCATCGCCACGCCGAGATGGGCGGTGCTTAGAGCGGGGGCGTCATTGATGCCATCGCCAACCATCATCACGCGCTCGCCCTCCTTCACCCAGCCCTCGATGAGTCTTTGTTTGCTCTCCGGCATGAGCGCGGAATGAACTTCGGTGATACCGAGCTCACCCGCGACCGCCGCGGCGGTGCCGGAATTGTCGCCGGTGAGCATGGCGATGCGCTTCACCCCAGCCTTTTGAAAGGCAAGAATGGTGTCCGCGGATTCGGCCCGGGGTTCGTCACGAAGTCCGATCGCAGCCCAATGCTCGCCCTGGTTAACGAGCACGGCGGTCACACCTCGCGAGCGCATTTCGTCCACGTGCTCGACGAACTCTTGCGGCATCTCTGCGCCATCGAAGAATTTGGGTTGCCCGACTCGGACATTTCCCGACGGCAACTCCGCCTCAACTCCTAGCCCTGCATGCGCCTGATGAGACCTCGCTTCTGGAACTTCTAAACCTAGCGCTCGGGCGTGAGAAACGATGGAGTCGGCGATGGGGTGAGTGCTGAATTGCTCGGCTCCGGCCGCCCACGTAAGGGCTTGGGACGCTTCGCTGCCGAGCGCGTCCTCCTGGTGCCAGCAAACGATCTTGCACTCTTGACCGGCATGGCTTAGGCCCGTGCAGATCTCCACGACTTTGGGACGGCCTTCGGTCAGCGTCCCCGTTTTGTCCATGGCCAACATGGTGATGCGACCTGCTTCTTCCATGTACTCGCCACCGCGGACGAGAATGCCCTTTCGGGCGGCGTGGGCGAGGGCGGAGAGCGAGGCGGCGGGCGAACTAATCACCAGTGCGCATGGGGACAGGGCGACCAGCAAGATCAGCGAGGAGTAGAACGCCGCGTTCCAAGTTGCACCTAAAGCCGCTCGAGCACCCAGCGAGATTAGAAAGGCAACAACCACGAATATCGTGTACCGCTCGCCGAACCATTTGCTGATTCGCTCACCGCTTGCTTTATTGTCTTGGGCCTCGCGGACGAGTTCGACGATCTTGTCTAGGGTGCTGTCGCCGACGCCGTGAGAGACTCGGCAGAGTAGCATCTGATCCAGGTTTTGAGTACCCGCCATCAGTGTGTCGCCCACGCGTTTCTCCACCGGGATGCTCTCGCCGGTCATCGCGCTCTGATTGACACCAGCATGTTCGCTTAGCATAACGCCGTCCGCCGGGATAGGCTCGAACGGCAGCACGCGAACGGTGTCGCCAGGAACGAGGGTTTCAACCCGAACGCGCTCATCACCAGAGTCGGTAACTCGAAGGGCCTCATCCGGACGCAAGCGCACGAGTGCCTCAATGGCGCTCTGCGTTTTTGCCATCGCCATCGCCTCTAGCGTGCTTCCTAGACTGAACAGGAAGAGCAAGACGGCGGCATCTTCAGTATGACCTACTGCGATTGCACCGACGGCCGCGATGACCATCAGGAGATTGACGTCGAAACTTCGCTCGCGAATGGACGCAAACCCTGACTTGATGGCAAAGTACGCACCGAACAGAACGGCCGGGATAGACCACTGCGCAGAGGTGCCGAAGGTCCAACCGGGGATGAGCGCGACCAGCGCCATGGCCAGGCAAACTCCGCACAATGCGGTCAGCCCAATTTGGATTCGGTCGGCGGACCACGTCATGGGTCTAGTGTATCTGACGGGGACTGGGTCGACGATTCATCGGAATATCAGGCACCGAACCTCCCCCGCAAAAACTCCAGATTTTGCGGTCCGTTAACCATCGGTTGGTCGGCGATCTTGTATCCTGTTTGGCGGAGAGGATTGTCAAAATGAATGTTAAATTTACTTTATTAGCAGTTGCTGCGATCAGCCTAGTTGGCGGCGCCAGTGCAACGACCTATCGATGGACATGGACTAGCGTGGGTTACTCGAACGGACCCCAGCCAGGCGGCGGTGAACTGTCCTACAGCAACAACGGCGGAGATATTAACACCATCTTCACTGAGTTCAATTCCACGACGAACCAGCTGAAGTACGAAGTGGAATTCAACACCACACAGACGAACGCCTACTGGCTCGCCATGAGCCCCGGAGCGAATCCGAAGGGCTACGCCGGCGAACTCGCGTTGTTCTACATGGATGCTTCATCTGCAACCCCCGTTTTGACTGCCTACGGCTACAACGGCGTGAATGGCGACAACTCTTACGTGGACGGGACCCAGCTTGCTGGCACCCAGGCTCCCGACCTGATCCTGTCCTCGAAAAACAGCACAAGTTGGATCAACAATCTTCAGGTGATCGACGCTGGTGGAAAGCGAACCATGAAGTTCGATATTGATGCCACCATCGTGAACAATCACGTTCCTCTCTACCCAGGACCAGGCGGCATTGCCGAGTGGACCGGTGCTGAGTACGGAAATAAAATTGGCATCTGGTTCCACCAGGTCCAAGGCGCTCAGACGACCTACCACACAACCGGCGCGCTCACTGGTGGCGTGAAGACCTTCTCCTACACCAAGCAGGGTTTCCTCGACGGACAGAATCTCCAGACCGTTCCGGAGCCAGCCACTATGACGGCATTGGCACTCGGTCTCGCCGCGATTGCTCGCAAGCGCAAGTCCAAGTAATCTAACTCGATCACTCAGACTGGGCCTCTCCTAAAGCAGGAGCGGCCCAATTTATTTGCTTGATTTGCCCCGGCAAATCCAACGGAAATACCCCGCAAGCCCTGGTTTTGGCCTCAAACTTTGCTTTACTACTCCCAGGTGAGTGAAGCAATGAATAGCAATTTTCGAATTTTCGGTTTCGTGGTCGCGGCAATGGCGATGGTGGTCAGCGCTAATGCGACGACCTACAGGTGGACGTGGAACAGTCTGGGAAGCAACAACGGTCCTCAGCCCGGCGGGGGCGAACTCCACTACAA
The DNA here is from genome assembly GCA_031425375.1 of Chthonomonas sp. GTDB lineage: Bacteria > Armatimonadota > Fimbriimonadia > Fimbriimonadales > Fimbriimonadaceae > JAFLBD01. Next base: position 570,881 of record JANPJF010000007.1, read on the forward strand.
CTCGGCTGGTGGCCAAATCAAGAACATCAACGCCGAGTACAACAACTCGAACTCGAACTTGAAGTACGAAGTCAACTTCAACGATCGCCATACTGACGGATTGTGGTTGGTGCTCAGCCCAGGCGAAAATCCAAAGGGCCATGCGGGTCAACTCGCCATCTTCTTCCTTGACGCTTCGGGTAGCCAGCCGACATTGCTGGCGTACTCCTACAACGGAGTCAACGGACATCAGAGCTGGAAAGACGGATCGCCGGCCGCGGGGATACAGTCTCCGGACCTGATCCTCTCCTCGCTCAATACTTCAAGCTGGATCAACAATCTCACGGTTGCCAATTCCGCGGGTGGCGGTCAGAAGTTCAGCTTCGACATCAATGCCGCAGCCGTGCAAAATCATTTGCCCAAGTACCCCGGTCCGCAGGGCCAAAGCGAATGGACGGGTTCGGCGTTCGGCGAGAAGTTTGGCATCTGGATGCACACTGTCAAGGGCCTCGAAACCAGCTACCAAAATGGCGCGCTCAAGTCTTGGTCCTACGCCCACGAAGGCTGGGTGGACGGTGGCAACTTGCAGACCGTTCCGGAGCCCGGCAGCATGACTGCGCTTGGACTCGGCATCGCCGCGATGATCCGACGAGCGCGACGAAACAAGAAGTAATCGTCTAGCTTCCCCTCCAATCAGCCCCGCTTCCTTAGGTAAGCGGGGCTTCACGTTTTGGGCAAGCAGGTAACCTTGGGCGAAGTCATGCCCTACCCCATCGAAGAGTTGACGCCAGCGCAAATCGTAGCCGAACTTGATCTGTATATCATCGGTCAGTCGGAGGCGAAGAAGGCGGTGGCCGTCGCTTTACGAAACAGATATCGACGTCAACAGCTAGGTGAGCAAGATCGGCAGGATATCGTCCCCAAAAACATTTTGATGATCGGTCCCACCGGGGTCGGCAAAACCGAAATCGCTCGCCGCCTTGCCCAACTCGCCCGAGCACCGTTCGTTAAGGTCGAGGCTACCAAGTTCACCGAAGTTGGTTACGTCGGCCGAGACGTTGACTCGATGATCCGCGATCTCGCCGCCAATGCGGTACGCATCGTCGAATCCGAGCGAAAAGAGGCGGTCAAGGAAGCTGCTCATCTGCGAATGCTCGAAAAGATCGCCGATCTCATCCTGATAAAGCGGAGCCTAGAGGAGCCTCAAGCCCCGTCTGAGGCCATGGAGCTTGGATTCGGGTCGGACTATCCAATCTTCACCGATCAAATGCCCGAATTCAAGGAGGCGTCTCCGGAAGAACGCGCCGAACTCATCCGTCAAATCGAAGCGGGTGACGAAGACGAAACACTGATCGAGGTCGAAGTGGAAGAGCAGGGCTCCAACTTTCTCCAGGTCTTCACCCCTCAAGGGATGGAGGAGATGGGGCTAGACATGTTCGGCGGGCAAAATCCGTTCGGCGGCTCGCGGCGAACGTACCGCACCATGCCGGTGAGCGAGGCCAAATTCATCCTCGAAGACAGCGAGGCGGGGATATTGATCGAGAGCGGCTCGCTGAACAAAGAAGCCGTAGAGCGGGCGGAACAGACCGGCGTCATCTTCATTGATGAGATTGACAAGGTGGCCATTCCCACCAGTGGAGGCTCGGGCCCCGACGTGAGCCGCGAGGGTGTTCAGCGTGATCTTCTGCCGGTCATTGAGGGGAGCACGGTTGCAACCAAGTATGGCCCCGTGCGTACCGACCACATCCTATTCATTTGCGCCGGGGCATTCCACCTCGCGCAACCCAGCGATCTGATCCCGGAATTGCAAGGGCGTCTTCCGATTCGTGTCGAGCTCACGTCGCTTGCAGAGGAGGACTTTGCCAGGATTTTGCGCGAGCCCAAGAATGCGATCGTGAAGCAGTATCAGAAGCTGTTGGCAGTGGACGGAACTCAGGTGTCTTTCACTGAAAACGCCTTGGATGAAGTGGCACACTTCGCGGTGGAGTTAAATAATCGCTTCGAGAATATCGGAGCGCGGCGGCTGCATACACTCATGGAGAAGCTCTTGGAGCAGTTGCTTTTCGATGCGCCTGACTGTGGCCCGAGGGAGATTGTGTATGACGTTGATCACATCCGCCAGGTTTTGGCTCCCCTGGTGAAGGACACCGAGAAGAGCCGCAACTTACTTTAGGCTAGGATTGATTTCAAGTGAGCACACCGGAACGAAACGTCAAATGGCCAGTTAAGGCACTTTGGGTGTTCCACGTCGTGATGATCGGTCTGTGGAGCCTCCCTCACGCGCCTCCCGCCGTGCTGGCCGGACGGACGTCCGGAACGCCGGTGGACATGGCGCTTAAGCTCAATGATAAGAGCGTGCGTGAAGGTCCGCTGAAGTATTACTTGATGTCCACCGGACTCTGGCAGTACTGGGACATGTTTTCGCCCGACCCACTCCGGTTGGACTACTACGTGGATGCCGTCGTCCGTTACGAAGACGGGACTTTGAAAGAGGCTAAGTTCCCTCGCTTGGCGGATATGCCCGTGCTGTCTCGCTACGCGAAGGAGCGGTACCGGAAGTACATCGAGCGGGTCCAAGGGGATGAGGCGTACTTTCTGCAACCCGAGCTGGCGCAGTGGATCGCGCTTCAGAATTTTGACGACCCCAAGAACCCCCCGGTTGGAGTGAACATTCGACGGCACTCGCGGCGAATCCCCGCGCCTCCGGAGCCCGTCAATCCAAACCGCCGCTACAACGAAGAGCTCATCTACCCTTCAATCGTGGATCAGTCCCGGCTTTACAAAGCAAAGGGGTGGACGAAGCCATGATTCGAAAGCTGGATCGATGGATTTTTGGCTACGGCTCTCCTCTGACCTTGGGCGTCTACCGAGCGGTTTTCGGAAGCATCATTTTCATTGGCCTGTTGATGCTCAGCTTTGACTTCGGGGACTGGTTTACGGAAACTGGGCTCGTTCCCCAAACCGGGGCCAAGCTCTGGGCGGGAGACATTTGGCGACTCAGCTTGCTAAACGGGGTCACCGATTCTCGGATTACGGGCGCCGTCTTCGCTGCGACATTGCTTGCCTCGCTCACCACGGCTCTCGGACTTTGGACACGGGTTTCGACGATCCTCCTTGCGCTCGGGTTGGTCAGCCTGCACCATCGCAATCCGTTCATCCTCAATGGTGGAGATTCACTCATCCGCGTCACGGCGATCTACTTTGCGGTGATGCCGGTCGGGGCGGCCTTCAGCCTGGACCGCCTGCGCATTCGACGCAGAGGTGGTCCAGAATCCAGCCCGATAAGCCTATGGCCGCAGCGCCTCATTCAGGTTCAAATGGCGATCGTTTACGGCACCACCGTGCTGCACAAGCTCACCGGGGTGCACTGGATGGATGGTACTGCCGCGTGGTACCCGCCACATCTCACCGAATTCAACCGGTTCCCCACTCCGGGTTTCGTGGACTTCCCGCCGTTTTTGCAAGCGGCGACTTGGGGAACGCTGGTCATCGAAGTGATTCTCGCGACTTTGGTGTTCTGGCGGCCCGCCCGTAAGTGGGTGCTCCTCTCGGGATTAGTCCTGCACGGAATTATCGAATACCGATTCAATATCCCACTCTTCGCTTTCCTAAGCGTCGCTCAATACATCAGTCACTACGACGGTGAAGAGATCGCAGCTTGGTGGAAACGCCGACGACCCCAGGAGGTATCTAATGCGCCCACCCCAGCGTAAGCTCTCCGACCTCTTCAAGTTCAGTAAGCCAAAAACCCCCGGCTACGAGATATCGAAGGACTACTATCTGAGCGTGTTGGCGGGGACTCCGACGCTTCCAAGTTGCCGAGCCGTGATGACTCCCAAGGGCGAGAACGGGGCAATTCCTGGCATGCTTGCTCCGCTGGGCGGCAAAGACAAATCGGTTCTAGAGGCTCCCATGCAGCGTGGGGTGTACGCCATCGCCGCTCCGGACCAAAAAACCATTCTCAAGTTGATGATCATGCCGCGAGACGAGGCGGGCTTTGATCCCGAGCCGTTCTTGCGCAGCCCAATTGCGCAGTCGTTCGGGGACGAGACACGAACAAGAGTTGCGGCCACCTGGCACGTCATGCAGCTTACGTTCGAGGCTTTCGAGCCGAACATTTTTCCCGCCCTCGATATCTTCTTGCTGACAGCGCGCCGCCTTGCCGAGCTCACGGGAGGCGTGGTAGCGGATCCGATCTGCCAGCGGTATCTGTTGCCAGAACAAGTGATTTGCTCGCCGCGGCGGCGACCTGAGCTAGATGCCAGAGAGCACATCGTCTTTCGCCCGACCACGCGTCGGGAAGGGCTTTACACGTTTGGCATGGTCAAGTTTGCTCTGCCCGAGATTGAACTACCGGACGTGCCGACGTCTCATCTGCTTTTGGCCGAGTCGTTCTTGCTGACCTTGTGCGAGGCAATCCTGCTGGGAAATGTGCTTGACCCGGGGGCTACGGTCGGGCCATTTTTGGTCGCTCACGGCGGCGCAGATTTGGCCCAGTGGGAGGGCATTCCGGTTTACGAACTTCTCCCCGCCGGCAAAAAGTCGGTGGCGGAAGAACTCAACAATTGGGCGTCGCAAGTCGCCCCATAATCACCTCATGAATCACGCTTTCGAAGAAACCCTAAATCGTGTCCGCAGTTCCACATCTAGTGGGGTGGTGCTCCGGCAAGAGGCCATGCAACTCATTTCAGCGCTGCCGGGATACAACTGGTGCGGGATTTATCGGCTTGAGGGACGGACTTTGGTTTTGGATGCCTTTGTGGGCGCTCCAACTGATCACACCCGCATCCCCATCGGGACGGGCGTGTGCGGGACGGCCGTGGCGGAAGACCGAAATATTATCGTAAGCGATGTGCGCGAGGTGGAAAACTATCTTGCCTGTTCGGTGAGCACTCGTTCGGAAATCGTGGTTTTAATTCGGCGGGGCGAGCGGGTGCTTGGTCAGATTGACATCGATGGGCACGAAGTCGGCGCTTTCGGAGCTGAAGATGAAAAGTTCCTGACTGAGCTCAGCGATCTGCTGGCGCTGAAGTGGGAATAGGGCAAGTTGTCGGAAGTTTGAGCCACTTACTGATAAGCAGCCGGTTCTTGGCGACAATTTTGTAGCCGATTCGGGCGATCCAGATGAACGGTGGGAGCGCCAAGATGCGGGCGACAAAGCCCCACCCGGTGTGCTGCATGAAGAAGAATACTGCGTCTGCCCCACCCAGATACTTTTCGTCACGGGTCCAAACCACGATCTCTCGGCCTAATTGAGCGGCTAGCTCGGGGGTCATCGGAGGTGAAGGGCATCGCTGTCGGGACACTGCAGTGAATAAACCCTTGCTATCGCGGCGCATAAGCCGATCTGCGGACCACTGGCAAAAGCCGCAGTCGCCGTCAAAGATCAGTAAGTGCCGGTCTTGCATGTCTCCTCATTCTACGTTGGCGGGGCGGGGGAGACGCCATAAATGTCGCCGGAGGTGTTTCGTTCTAGTTCCCCGGAGCCCTTGGATCGGATAGTGACGGTCACTTCGACGGGGCCTGCCAGCCCCTCAAAGTGGGCGGCGTTTCGCTCATCAAAGTTGCCCGTGGAACCCAATGGCTCCACAATGCTACCGCCTGAAGGGCTTTTGATCTCGATCCTATCGATCCACACTCCATAAGCTCCTCCACCATACTGCACGACAATTGAAAAAGGACTTTCCGAATCGAAGTCCGCCGGCACCATACATCTCACCTCGTAGGGATCGAGACCTACGTCCCCCACGGCCCACCCCCCAATTCGGGTGTATCCCGCGGGAATCTGAGGCTGCAGCGGGCGAAACCGGTAATTCGATGAATCAAGCCGAACTAGATGTCCGCGCAGCCGAGCTTCGAAGTCTTCAAACGTTGCCTCTTCAGGCTTGCCCCAAAGGACTTCGCTCAATGCACAGAGCCGCGGGAGGGCCATGTACTCTACTTGATCGCTGTCCCGGAGATATTCGCTCCAAAGCTGCCCCTGGCCACCCAGAACATGCTTTGCCGCCTCGGCGTCCAGTTCGGGCGGCACGGGCTCAAATTCGTACACTCGTTCAAGCGGGAGGAAGCCGCCGATTGCGACGGGTTCTCGGGATTTGAACTGCGACTGGTAATGATCGAAGTAGCAGAACCCGGTTGGGGCCATCACCACGTCGTGCCCCATTTTTGCCGCCGCGATGCCACCCTCAAAGCCACGCCAACTCATGACAGTCGCCCCGGGGGCGAGACCTCCCTCCAAGATCTCGTCCCACCCCACGAGCCGTCTGCCACGCTCACTGAGCCAGCGGTCGAAGTGTCGGATGAACCAGCTTTGTAATTCATCTTCATTCGCCAATCCTTCGGCTTTGATTTTCGCCTGCGCCACTGGGTTGGCCTTCCACTGAGCTTTAGGCACCTCGTCGCCGCCAATGTGGATGAACTTGCTCGGGAAGATATCAAGGACTTCGGTAAGCACGTCCTCAAGGAACTGGATCGTCTCCGGCTGGACTCCGTAGACGTCCTCAATCACGCCGAATCGAGTGGATGGCTCTAGCTGGTTGCCGGTGTTCCCCAGTTGTGGGTATGCCGCCAGCGCGGCTTGGCAATGACCCGGAAGTTCGATTTCTGGAACCACGTTGATCCCCTGCTCCGCAGCATATCGCACGATGTCGCGAAGGTCGTCCTGGGTGTAAAACCCGGCGTGAGGGACGCCATCGGTGGTCTCATCACCAGGCCTGAGTTGAGTGGCAGAACGCTTCGATCCTATTTCCGTCAAGCGGGGGTACTTTGTGATCTCAATTCGCCAACCTTGGTCATCGCACAGGTGCAGATGCAAGGAATTCATCTTGTGCATCCGCAGGAGATCGATGAACTTGAGCACAAATGCTTTGGGTACAAAATGGCGAGACGGATCGAGCATCATGCCTCGCCAAGCAAACCGGGGCGAATCTTCGATCGTGACGCATCCAATGCGGTCTTCTTCGACGAGTTGCGAGAGGGTCTCAATCGCGTAAAGCCGCCCGTTCAGGTCGCTGGTTTCGATTTGAATTCGAGTCTCGCCAACGGAGAGCCGATATCCTTCGGTCGCGATTTCCGGATTCTCGACAAACTCCACCACTTGTCCCCCTTCCAGTGTCCATCGCGAACTCGGTTGCGCTGCAATCAACCCCCGTAAATGGTGGGGGCGGATCGGATTCTTGGACTCCCACCGAAAGCTGCCGGGGTGCTCGATAACGCTACGCGGCATAGGGACCAAACTCAACATGGGCCACCTGCCGTATCGTGGGATATGAGATTTCGAGTAATCAGCCGACAATAAAGGAGTGGAAACGCCACACGGCTATTCTAGCTGGATTGCCTGAAATGGGCTCGAATGGAACTCTCGGCATCGCACGTGCGTTTCGGCAAGATGGCGACATAATCGACACGGAAGGAAACCAAGACGCGTGAATCAACTCTCAACTAAACTTTTCATGGCGGTTCTCGCCACGCTCGCATTGACGGGTTGCAACCGCTATCAGACGACTCTGAAGGCGGGCGATAAAAACAATACCAAGTCCGTCACGGTGCGCGACATCGCGATGATCGTCCCCAATGCGGAAAATCCTTGGACCAAGCTCCAGATTGAGTACGCAACGATGGCGGCGAAGGACGAGAACGTTACTCTCCACGTCATTCCCATCACTGGATCGGACGAAGAAAGCGTCCAGTCTGCCCTCGGTGCCGCAGCAGCAGCTCGGTGCACCGGAGCGCTGATCCAAGCTCCGTCCGAAACCGCGGGCATCTACGTTCGTGATCAGGCCGAAAGCTTTGGAATCGGCATTGTGACCATCAACCAGCGGCTGCGTGACGTTGACTCAAAAAAGTTTCTTAACTTGGCCTACTTTGGGATCGAGAACCGTGACCTCGGCAGCGTCTTGGTCCAGTCCGCCCTCGAAGAAGTGGCGAAGCGCGGATGGAAGTCGTCGGATACAGGGATTCTTGTGATGACGCAGGCTGATGGAGGCAAGTTCGCCGCTCGTGGCCAAGCGATTTCCGATACGTTGCGGTCGAATGGCTACGATGTGGCGCAGATCAAGGTGCTTCGCTCCTCATCTCGTGCGGAAGCTCAAACGCAGGCCGCCAGCGCCATGGGTGCTGGCAAGCCAAATTGGCTGATCCTCGGTGCGAATGACGCTTCCGTTCTCGGTGCCGTAGACGCAGCTACCGCCAAAGGAATGGGAGCAGACAACGTGATTGGAGCTAGTATCGGGGGCCTCGGTGCACTCGACGAGCTGGCCAAGCCCGCAAACGGATTCTTTGCTACGTTGCTGGTTGGTCCTCGGGCTCACAGCTATGCGACTCTTCAGCGGCTGGTCAAGGCGATGAAATCGGGTCTCACCGTAGATCCATTGCCTGACTACAATGTCGGAGTCTGGATCACTCGCGAGAATCTGGCGGAGGCCACCAAGTCAGAAATGCTTGACAAACTCCCCGCTTACGCCAAAGCTCTTCAACCTTAAGCCAAAAGGCCGGGCCTACTATAGGACCGGCTTTTTTGTATCTGAACTGTTAATCAGCGCTTGAAGATGTTGCCCAAAACGCCTCGGATGATTTGACGTCCAATTTGGGTTCCTGCGGATCGCAGGGTGCTCTTGATCACTGACTCGACGATGGTGTCGCCTCTTCGTCCGCCGCTTTCTCGAGCGGCTTCTTTGGCTTGTTTTTCTTCAAGCTTCTCGGCTTCTTCAGCCGCCCTGGCCTCTGCTTCAGCTTTTGATTGGGCGGCTGCCTTCACTTGTAGCTTCTCGTAGGCGGATTCTCGATCCACCGTCGTGTCGTACTTGCCTGAAACCGGGGACCCATTTCGGATGGTGGCTCGCTCTTCTGGCGTTGCGGGACCGAGTCGGCTTAGAGGCGGTCTCACCGCGGTCTTCTCAACGATTGTAGGGGCTCCCTTTTCGTCGAGCATTGAAACAAGCGCCCAGCCCACTGCAAGCTCAGTTATCGCGTCCTCGGTTTTGAAGCTGGGGTTCTCTCGGAAGCTGTCGGCAGCGGCCTTGATGCCCTTCATCTCGCTGGGAGTGAAGGCGCGAAGGGCGTGCTGAACTCGATTTCCAAGTTGGCCGAGCACGGCGTCCGGCACGTCTGCCGGGTTCTGAGTGATGAAGTAGACGCCGATTCCCTTTGAGCGGATTAAGCGCACGACCTGCTGGACTTTTTCCAATAGCGGCTTGGGGGCATCCGTGAACAACAGGTGAGCTTCGTCGAAGAAGAACACCATTTTCGGCTTCTCTGGATCGCCAATTTCCGGCAAGATTTCGAATAGCTCCGCCATCATCCACAGCAGGAAAGTCGCGTAGAGCCTCGGGCTGCTCATTAGCTTGTCTGCGGCCAGGATGTTGACGATGCCCCGACCGCTGTACTCGGTGCGCATGAAGTCTTTGAGGTCGAGCGCAGGCTCGCCAAAGAATTTGTCTCCGCCTTGGTCTTCCAAGACCAGCAACTGCCGTTGGATCGCCCCGACTGAAGCGGCACTGACGTTGCCGTAGACCTGCTGAAGCTCCTTGGCGCGGTCCGAAATCTCGCTCAGGATCGCCCGTAGGTCCTTTAGGTCGAGGAGCATCAGCCCCTCCTCGTCGGCGAGACGGAATGCGACGTTTAGAACGCCTTCTTGAGTGTCATTCAGCTCAAGCATTCGGCTCAACAGCAACGGCCCCATCTCGCTCACCGTTGCCCGGATCGGATGGCCCTGCTCGCCGAAGAGGTCCCAAAAGACCACCGGATTTCCGCCGTATTCGAGCGGCAAACCTAGCTCCCCTAGGCGAGTTTCCACTCTCGGGTTGCCACCGCCAACCTGCGAAATCCCACTCAGGTCGCCCTTTACATCAGCCATGAAGACGGGCACGCCCATGCGGCTGAAGTTCTCCGCCAACATTTGCAGGGTGACCGTCTTACCGGTACCCGTCGCGCCCGCAATGATGCCGTGGCGATTCGCTTTGCCGGGATGTAAAAAAACAGGGTTGTCCCCTTTGCCTATAAGAATTGGTTCGACCATCGTTCGTTGCCTCTTTGGGACGGCAGCAATGTTACCCCTCGCCTTGTTTCAGCCTCTTCTTCTTCGTGGACGGCGGTTTCCGTTTTGCGGCTCCTAGTCCAACTGCCCCCCATTCTAGTGCTGTGGGAGGGTCCGTCAAGATGGTGTCAGGGGCGAGCCAGTATTTCATCGGCATGGGCTTTTCTCCGTCGTCGAAAATGAACGGTTCGCTTCCCCGCTCCTCGTACCAGGCCTGGTTTTGATCATCCGCCTTGAGATAAATCGCCTCATCCGCGACGAGCGCAAAAAAGAAGCCGTCGCAATACAGCCCAGCTCCGCCGAACATCTTGCGCCAAGTGATGGCGCCCAGCGGTGCGAACAGGGGAATAAGCGTGTTTAGGAATTCGGTACTCGGTGCCAACTAGCCCACCGGAGCCTTGGCGCCCGGATAGTCGCCCGCGAGAATCCGGTCATAGGTGCCACCAGACACCCATCGATCTAGTTCTTGAACCCGGTGCACAAACATCGGATGGGTGCTGCTCCAGTTCATGAGCAAGAACCATATGATCTTTCCGAACGCATCCTGCATCGGCATCTCTTGATAGATTCGGGCCTGATCCATGAAGGCGTCCCGATTCATCTCATCCGAGAGGCGGTTCGGACCGGCGCACAATTTTAGGTTTGCGTCGAGCGAGGTTCCAAGCGACTGAGCCACCAACAAACCCGCGCGATCAGCGCTGATCTCGGCCTGCCTAGACCACTCATAGAAAGCGATGACCATCGCGTAGCTCACCGCATCGCCGAGCCCAAATGTGCGTCGCCCTATCGCTTCAAGCAATGGCGCCAGAACTTGGGCGACCGAGAAGTACAAGATGTGGCCCGCCTTGATGTGGCCGAGCTCGTGCCCGACGAGGTGGAACAACTCTTCGTCGTTGAGGGTATCCACCATCGAACTGCGCAACGTGATGTAGGGCCGCTCGACGCCGCCCGCGAATGCATTCGGGAACGGGTTGCTGCTGATGTAGAGCTCCGGCTCTGGCATGTCCAGCACGGCGCAGCTCTCGCGCAGGATTTCGTACAGCGTCGGGTACTGGCGTGGGCCGCAACGCACGGCGCGTCCCATGTTGTAGACATACATCCATCGGTCTAACCCCAGGTCATAAAATTTACGGATCAGTTCGGGCAGTAGCGGAATCTTCTCAAGCGCGGCGAGCGCTCGGCGGTCGGCGTCCGACACAAAAGCTTCTGCGGTAATTCCCGGAAATTGTTGGCGCGGCATAGTCTTATCTATCAGAACGGATCATCGCCCCAAACGGTTGACCTAATCGCCACCCGCCGGCACAATTTGATGTAATTGGCTCTTGAAGAGATGAGGATCGCACTACATCAATCCTTCAAACAGAGACTCGGCGTGAGCGAAGGCAGAGACAAATTCAAGCGTTACCCGGTCCAAATCTCCGGCCGAAAGTCGGCAGACATCCAAACTTTCCACCGCCAATTCGTACTGCAAACCGTCGCCCCCAAGGCCGCATCCGGTAGTCATCGCTACATAGTCCGCGAGGTGTAGCACGTGAGCGAGCCAAGGATATCGCGAGTCGTTCGGCTGATGATGCCAGTGGATCGCATCCACCAATTCGGAAGGTAAGTTCCAATTCTCGGCCATGTGTGCCCCAATTTCCGAGTGGCTGTACCCAACTACTCTGCGCTCGACTTCCTCAAAAGTCATGTTTGCGTGTTCGGCTAATTGCGACATGAGCCCCACTTTGTCTTCGATGCAATTGCTAATGGCAAACTTTCCGATGTCGGCGAGGAGCCCAGCCACGAAAGCCGTATCCGCATCGAACTGCCCCATTCGAGCAAAGATTTGCGCCCCGACGGCGATGGCCATCGAGTGGGTCATGAGTTGGCGAGGAGCCAAATCGTAACCCTTCAACCCTTTGCTCATCCACGGGTAAGTCCCCGCGATCAGCGCCATGTGGCGCACTGTACGGAACCCGAGCACAATTACCGCATCGTTGAGCGAGGTGACCTGTCGAGGCAACCCATAAAACGAGCTATTGGCGAGCCGCAGGACTTTGCTGGACAGGGACTGATCCAGACCGATTGCCTCGGCCACGGAGCGGGATGTCGCGTCTGACCCGCCGGTGAGATGGATGACTCGCATCACCGCCGTCGGCAACGCTGGCAGATCAGGCGTACGCCGCAAGATCGCCTGAATTGGCAGCCGGGGCCGCTCGTCCGGATTTTTCAGCGCAGGTTGCATAGAATTCTCTCCCCTCCGACGAGCGACCGGATTCTGAACTCCCCGGTTGAAGAGCAAAAGCTCACCGAGCGGGCCGTCGCTCCCCCCACCTCGCTCGCCACAACGCGAATGCCTAGCTCAGCTAATTTCGTGGCCACGGCCTCGGCATTACGCTGCCCCATCGCCAAATGAGCGTGTGACTGCCCCGCGGTCACCCGAAACACTTGCGCTCCCCCAGAGTAAGCACACCGCAACCTCTCAGAGACAGCGCCCGCCTCAATCAGCCGGTTGACCAAATTGTCAATCCCTGAATCGGCGAACTTCCCGGCCCGTTCAATATCTTGTCCCCCAAAGTGGTGCGGCAACATGATGTGCCCCATTCCCGAAACCTCTGCTTCCGGGTCGCTCAGTGCGATGGCGATACAACTTCCCAATCCCACGCAATCGAACGATGCGGGCCCTTGCTCAACTCGGATTTGTGCCATGCCGACCGTGATCTGAGATCGCTGAATCAGAGATGCCTCCGCTTTGAAAATTTGGGTGCGAGAAGTAGTGTCACGTTCTCCCAAGTCATTCCATCGCCTTGCATGCTTCCCAGCTAGGAAGGTTACGGGGAAGCCAGAGTATCAGATTATTCTTATCATTGGAACTCCTTGCCCGAACAAGGTGTTTGAATAATCAAGAGGAAGCCACATAGGCAAATCCTCAAACCAACAAAAGCAACGAAGACAGCCTCTGGGTGGGCGTGCACCTCTCCTCCCAAACAACGAAAACGCACGCCCACCATTTTTTTGCCTCAAGTTTTTGAGCGAGGACCAAGGAATTGGTACACTCCACGGAATGGCAAGCCTTGACGTGGATACCATCCGGCACGCTTTAGCCACCGCGCAAAGCCACGGCTACTCTTTTGTCAGGATCAAATCCGGCGAGGAATCTTTTCGAGCCGTCTTAAAGGATGCCGTGTCTGAAATGCACGAGGTCCCCTCACTAGCGGTTGCCGAAATCTCAGAAAGCCATCCTGCCAGCTCCGATATTGACGTGAAGGCCCCGTGCGTTGGGTACTTCCAGGAGGCATCTTCTCCCGTTTCCGTCGGCTTAAAGTTGGAACCCGGCTCTGTGCTGGGAGTGATCAACGCCTTAGGCATAAAGAATGACGTCACGACCAAAAAGGGTGGCGAGGTGCTTGAGATCTTGGTCAAATCCAACGACCCGGTGGAATTTGGTCAAGTGATTGCCCGTTTGAAGGTGACCGCATGAGAACTTGCTTAACTCTTTTGGTCGCGGCGTCCCTTGCTGGTTGCTCTGGTTTAGTGGTGGATGGCAACCAGCGAAAGGACCAAGTGGGCAACACGGTCGTTGGTCAAGCGCTCGCTCGCGGCAAAGATGAGAAATGCATGTCCAATATCCGCCAAGTTCGGCAGGGCATCATGGTTCAGATGACGAGTAGTGAGACGCCGCCCGCCAGCCTTGCTGAGCTCAAGTTTCCCGAAGAACTGCTGATCTGTCCAATCGACAAGAAGCCGTACACGTACGAACCCACAGATGGCACTGTGAAGTGCAAGCACCTGGGGCACGAAAAATACTGATGTTTAAGCGCGTTTTAGTGGCCAACCGGGGTGAAATCGCCCTTCGAGTGATGCGAGGGTGCAAGCTCCTCGGCATAGAAACCGTGGCAATCTATTCGGCCATGGACAAAGACAGCCTGCACGTCAAGTTCGCCGACCGCGCGATCTGCGTAGGCGAAGCCTCCAACACCGACTCCTACCTGAACCTCGCCAACGTCTTGATGGCCGTGGAAATTTCGGGTGCCGACGCGGTGCATCCGGGATACGGCTACTTCAGCGAACGCGATCACTTTGCCGAGGCCCTGGGTCAGATGGGTGTCAAGTTCATCGGCCCTCCCCCAAGTGCGATCATTTCCATGGGCGATAAAGCTCGGGCGAAAGAGGCGGCAATCTTGTCGAATTGCCCGGTCGTGCCGGGAAGTACGGGCCCGGTTGAGACCGATCAAGAAGCGATGGTGGTTGCCGAGGAGATCGGATACCCAGTCCTTCTTAAGGCGGTTGCGGGCGGCGGTGGACGTGGGATTCGTCGCGTCAACGACGCCACCGAACTCCAAAAAATGTGGTCCATCGCCCAGTCTGAGGCTCAGGCGAGCTTCGGAAATGGCGACATGCTGGTCGAAAAGTGCGTGATCGAACCGAGGCACGTGGAGATTCAGGTCTTATTCGACGAACATGGCAATGGCGTATATCTGTTCGAGCGAGAGTGCTCAGTGCAGAATCTGCGCCACCAGAAGATCGTTGAGGAGGCCCCATTCGCAAGCATGGATCCAAAACTCCGCAAGGAGATGGGCGAAGCCGCCGTCCGGGTGGCGGGAAGTGTCGGATATACCAACGCAGGCACCGTCGAGTTCCTGCTTGATAGCGACAACCAGTTCTACTTCCTCGAGATGAACACTCGGCTTCAGGTGGAGCACCCGGTTACTGAGTTGGTGACCGGTCTGGATCTGGTTCAGCTCCAACTGTTGGTCGCTTCCGGAGAGAAGTTGCCTTTTAAGCAGAGCGACTTGCAGCTAAGCGGACACGCCATCGAGGCTCGAATTACTGCGCAGGACCCGGATCAAGACTTTGCCCCGAGCACCGGCAAGATCACCAAATGGAATGCACCCGGCGGCATAGGGGTTCGCATGGACACCCACGTCTATGCGGGCTTTACGATTTCGCCGTTTTACGATCCGATGATCGCGAAATTGATCGTGTACGGGCGTGATCGCGACGAGTGCGTCCGCCGGCTTATGGTGGCACTCGATGAATTTGACGTCGAGGGGATTCAGACCAACATCCCGTTCCTTCGCCGACTGGTGCGCCACTCCAATTTTGTGAGTGGTGAGTTCTCCACCGCCTTCGTCCCCCGAATGTTGGAGGAAGTACTCGTCTGAAATTCACCCCTGTCGAACCGGAAGAAGTCGAAGTCGAGGTCAAGACTCCCATTGAGTTGCGCAAGACGGCCCGCCATGTCGCGCTTCAAACCATTTATTGCGCTGACACGGAAGGCGTCGAACTAGAAACCGCTCTTGCCGACGGTATCGCCAGCGAGGAGTTCACTGACGAGCTCAAGAGCTACATCAAGCGCGTCGTGCGAAAGGTCTTCGAAGATCTGGAGGCGATAGACGGTCAGATCGCCCCGCTTCTTGCCTCGGGTTGGGACCTGAACCGCATCGCTAAAGTAGATCGCGCGATCCTCCGAATGGCGACCGCGGAACTGTATGCCATCGAAGAGATGCCGCCGAAGGTGACCATCAATGAGGCGGTCGTAATTGCGACCGAATTTGGCGACAAGAGCAGTTCCAAATTCATTAATGCGGTCTTGGGGAAGATCTTGCCGCAGACGCCAAAGGCCAACTGGGATAGCTCGAAGTTCAAGAACTTCCTCACCCCTGCCGTCTCGACGCCGCGTGAAGAACCTGCGGAAGAGATCATTCAAGCCGGTTCACCCGAGCATGATGCGCTGCTTCAGTCAAACGGCTGGACTTTGCGAACGGACTAACCTCCCCCGTGCCAAAATAGGGGCTCCCCCATGACGGCACAAATTCTTGACGGCAAGGCTTTGAGCACGCAACTGCGTGCCGACTTAAAGGTCCGCGTGGCCCGGCTCGCCGAGCGTGGAATCGTGCCGCGACTTGAGGCAATTGTCGCCAGTCAAGACCCCGCCAGCCTCGCCTACGTCAACATGAAGCGTGCCTGGGCGGAGAAGGCGGGTATGCAAAGCGGTCAGTGGGCAGCCGGACCGGATACCACTCAAGCGGAGCTCATCGCCAAGATTGCTGAGCTGAATGCGGACCCGCTCGTGCACGGCGTCCTGCTCCAGCACCCGTTGCCGAAACACCTCGATGAAGACGCGGCCCTGCTCGCGCTTGGTCCAGAGAAGGATGCCGATGGTCTAACCCCCGCCTCGCTGGGCAGACTTGTCGCTGGGCTCCCCGGCTACCGCTGCGCTACCCCACTGGGCATTATTCGTCTCTTAGAACACCATCAACTTGACCTCACGGGAAAGCATGCCGTCGTGATCGGACGCAGTGTCATTCTTGGCAAGCCGATGGCTCTGATGCTATTGCAAAAGGACGCTACCGTCACCATCGCCCACAGCAAGACCCAAGACCTAAAATCGCTCTGTCAGCAGGCTGACTTGATCGTCGCTGCCGTCGGTCGCCCAGAGATGGTCAAGGGGGACTGGATCAAACCGGGCGCGATCGTGGTAGACGCGGGCTACAACAAAGTGGGGGGCAAAGCTCACGACGTGGGAGACTGCGACTTTGAGGATTGTGCCGAGAAAGCCAGTTGGATCACGCCGGTTCCGGGCGGGGTCGGACCGATGACGGTAGTCAGCCTTCTCATGAACGCGGTTGAGGCCGCCGAAGGATCCATCGCCAAGTAGGTCCGTGAACAAACTTTTGGCTTCGAACGTAAGAGATTCTGATGATGATGTTTGACCCGATTTATTGGGTTTTCGCGATTCCCGGCCTGCTGTTCGCCCTCTGGGCCCAGTTTAAGGTCAAGTCCACCTTCGCCAAGTACGCCCAAGTTCGTACTCAAAAGGGCGTAAACGGAGTTGATGCAGCGGAGTGGATCATGGCGCACAGTGGTGTGCGGGTGGGGGTTGAGCGGATTGCCGGCGAACTCACGGACCATTACGATCCGCGCGTCAAGGTTATTCGACTCTCGGAATCTTCGATTGTGGACTCCGTGGCTTCGGTTGCCATCGTCGCCCATGAGCTTGGCCATGCCGAGCAGGATGCCCAAAATTACGGCCCACTTAAGCTCCGCGGCGCAATTGTGCCCGCCGTCAGCGCCAGTTCTTGGCTTGGCCCAATCATTTTCATTGGCGGCATGATGTTCAACAGTCCGGGCCTGCAGCTCATTGGTCTCGGCATCTTTGCCCTCGCTACCATCTTTGCGCTGGTCACCCTACCAGTTGAGTTCAATGCGAGTAGCCGTGCGATGAAGACTTTGCAGAGCTCCAATCTACTCTCAGGCAATGAGTTGGTAGGCGCTAAAAAGGTACTGGATGCCGCCGCGCTGACCTACGTCGCCGCGGCTGCGCAGAGCATTTTGATGCTCCTGTACTACGTGTCGCTCATGAATCGTAGGGACTGATCCCCCCAAACTGGTACCCTGTCGGGGTGAATTTAGTTGAAATTTTGCCGCTTGGCGGCGCAGGGGAGATCGGTCGCAACTGCACGCTCCTCATCCAGGGCGACGACATGCTCATGATCGACTGCGGCATCTCGTTCCCGAACGAAGAAATGCACGGGGTCGACGTTGTGATCCCTGACTTCGCCTTCGTTGAAGCGAACAAACACAAGCTTAAAGGAATCATTCTCACCCACGCTCATGAAGATCACGTGGGCGCACTCTCGCACCTTCTGCGAACCGTGAAAACCCCGATCTACGCGACCGAGTTTACGCACGCGATGATCCGCCCCAAGCTCGAAGAGCGGCTGGACACCAAGGAGCTCAAGTTCGTCCAAGTTCGTATCGGCGATATCATCCCCGCGGGCGGCCTTAAGTTTGAATTTGTCCGCATCACTCACTCCATCCCTGACACATGCTGCATCGGCATCCACACCGACCACGGCATTGTGCTGTTCACAGCCGACTTTAAGTTCGACTTCACTCCGGTAGACGGCAAACTGACTGACATCAAGCGCCTCACCGAGTTGGGCGATTTGGGCGTGGTTTGTTTGCTCAGCGACTCCACCAACGTGGATCGCCCGGGTTTCGGCCCCAGCGAGAGGATTGCCACCGACGGTTTCCGCCAAGCATTTGGCCAAGCCAAGGGACGCATCCTGATTACCATGTTCGCCAGCAATATCCACCGGATGCAACAGGCCATGGACGTCGCCGCCGAGACCGGCAGAAAGGTCGCGACGGCGGGCCGGCGCATGGAGCAGACCATCGATATCTGCACCAAGCTGGGCTACATCAACGTTCCGAAAGGGGTACGCATCCGCCTTGATCAAGCAGACGACCTTCCACCGGAGCAAGTAATTATTCTCACCACGGGTAGCCAAGGCGAACCGCTGAGCGCGCTGGTTCAAATGTCTAAGGACGAGTATTCGCGCATGAGGGTCCGCGAAGGGGATACGATCCTGTATTCTGCTCGCCCGATCCCAGGCAACGAGGCCGCTATCTGGCGCACCGTCAACCGACTGTTTGGCCTTGGAGCAATCGTAGTTTACGATGCCTCCCCGCAGATTCATGTCAGCGGCCACGCCTATCAAGACGAGCTCAAGATGATGATTAACTTGACTCGCCCGTTCTACCTGGCTCCGGTCCACGGCGAACCGCGACATCAGCACACTTACTGCGAGATGGCAAAGTCTATGGGGCACGAGGAGCATCGAATGTTCAAGCTCCAGGACGGGTTCAAGCTGATTCTCGACGCTACGAAGGCGTGGACCGAGCAAGAAACTGATGGCGCGACCAAGTGGATCGACCGAGGAGGCCATCTGGTGGAATATCCCACGGTTCGAGAAAGGGAAACCCTCGCCGATTACGGCGTCATCTTTGTTTCCATTCTCATCACGAAGAAGGGCGTCGAGGATGTTGTGCTCGAAGCGCGCGGTTACTCAGGCAGCGATGTCTCGCTTGCAAGAGCTAAGACCACCTGCGAAGACGTGCTCAAGGCGATGGATATAAAGAACCTGGGCGACGACAAACTCGTGCAAAAGAAGGCGATGGACTCGGTTACTACCATCATCCAGCGGCAAGCTTCGCTTCGACCGATGATCGTGGCAAGCATCGTTCGGGCATAACTTGCGAAACCCGGCACCAATACCCTTGTGGTCAACCGCATGTTTGGTGTAGTCTGAATACGTATTCTTAGCGGGAAAAGCGTGCGTATGAAGAGGGGTCTTTGGATTTGGTGTGCGGGATTACTGGCAGTTCAGGCTTGGGCCGCCCCGAGCCTAGTCTCGCATAACGCCTCCAGCCAAGTTTTCGGCGAACCGGGCGGCGTCACCATGCGCGAACCGGAAGTGGTCCGCGAAGGCGAGGCCGCGGAAATCTGGGTCAAGATTGGCCCCTCGTTCACCTACGACCGCGTCAGCCTCTACTACACGACCGACGGCTCTTCGCCCTCGGGCGCCCTCGGCGTACCAACGGGAAGTACCCAAGTTCTTACGAACCTGGCGGGGCAGATCAACTTTGTTCGCAATGAACCTCGGGGCGGGGGCGGCAACGACGACTGGTGGCGAGGAACGCTCCCCGCCAGCACCCGTCTGTACGGTCAGAACATCCGCTACCGCGCTTCGGCGTGGCAAGCCAGCGAAGGTAATGAAATCTTCGCGAACACGGGTTCACCGGCGATCTTCAGCTTCACGAACAAGCTCGCGTGGCCTGGAAAAGGAGCCGGATCAGGCACCCCCAGTCTTGGCTACCCCGACGTGTACTTCTGGAAAGAGGAGGGCGTAGCGGGCAACGGCTTCATCAATACGATGATTGACCAGAACGGGTCGCTCTACGACATCTACTACCCGGGCGCGGGCGGCGTGCAGGGCGTCGGCACTCGCAACGAAGGCTACAGCGGCGGCAATGACACCTTCCCTCCGGGGCTTCCGCTAGACCATCGCGGTCAGATGCATCTCAACATGCTGACGTGCGGACTTCGAGTAGATGGCCTCACCCACTGGCTTACCAACCCAAACGGGGTGAGTTACAGTTCGATCAGCCAATCGTACGTCACAAACTCGAACGTTCTCCAGACCGCGCAAAGCCTCAATCAAAGCGGCACCAGCATCACGGTGCAGCAATTTGACTTCGCGCCCATCGGGGTGACCTTCCCGAACGGCACCAATGGTCAGCCCCAGCGCAGCTTCCACATCAAGCGCATCATCCTGACGAACCAGGCGCCCTTGCCGAAGACCGTTAGCCTGTACACCTACGGCGATTGGGCCCTCAACGGGGGCGACGTCTACGACGGCGCGGACATTGATGCTTCTCGCAACGCGATGATCGCGTTTGATCGCACCCAGAGGTTCGCCAGCGCAAACGGCAATAACATCCAGCCACCAAACGAGTACAACCCGACCACTTTTAGCGGCTTCGATAAGAACGTCTCGCTCTACTTCGCCACGGCACTGAAAGAAGTCGGTACCCCTGGAGGCGGAGGCGGCACATGGTCCACCGACAATTGGCGTGAGACCAGTGGCGATCAGGGGCAAGGATGGATCGGCACCCGAGTCACATTACAGCCCGGCGTTCCTAGAGAGTTCAATCTCATTGTCGCGGGTGGCTTTACCCGCCCGGCCGGCGATCTAAACGTGTACAACCAGCAGATTGCACCCGTGCTCGAGTGGTTCCGCGCCGGGAATATGAGCCAGATTCAGGCTCAGACCAATGCCTACTGGGCCAACTGGCTTCAAGAAGGCGTCTCGGTGGACCTTCCGGACGACCGATATGACGCCCTGTGGAACCGAAGCAAACTCGCCACCGCGCTGCACATTGATACGGTTTCCGGCTCGTTGATCGCGGGGATGCACAACGGTGCTTACCCTTACGTCTGGCCCCGCGACATGATGTACGCCCTCATCAGTCTCGCTCGGGCGGGACATATCCCAGAGTCCCGCGAGATGGTCCGATGGATGCGCGATGTCGCCTATCGAGGCAACGAGTCTTGGGGCAAGGGGTTTTACTATCAGAAGTACACCACCGATGGCTACATCGTTTGGGGAGCGCCGCAGGTGGACGAAACCGCCGTCTTCCCGTGGGCACTTTTGTACCTATACAAACTCACCGGCGACGATTCTCTCCTCACCAACAACGCCGCCGTGATTCACGATAGCGCCATCGCCAGCAGTAGCGACAGCGCCCTCGATTCGAGGCTGTACTACGACGATGTCCTCAAACTCGTCAGTAGCATGAACATATGGGAGGACCAGTTTGGCTTCCACAACTACTCCAACGCGAACGTGATCCGGGGGCTTTGGGACGCGGCGACTCTCGCGAATCGCCTTTCCGTTCTGCAGGGCAATGCTCCAATCAACTGGGCGGCTCGGGCGGCCGACTACAACACTCGCGCCGCAAACATCCAGCAAGGGCTCGACGCGCGGCTTGCGTGGGGTGGAGAGAACATTGATATCAGCCTGCTCGGCATCACCTATCCGTTCAATGTCTACTCACCGGTGGACTCTCGAGCGACCGCGGTGCTTGATCGCATCAACGGCTTCCAACCGCACCCCACCAGTGGTCAGTTCCGCCCTCTCGTGAACAACACCGGTGAATTCAGTGGACTCATCAATCGGTACTGGGGAGACAACTACTGGAACGGCGGGCCGTGGTGGCTTTCGACCTTGTGGTTTGGGCTCTTCCATGCCGAGCGGGCTGATTACACCATGGGCAAGGCCGACATTGACCTCATGCGAGAGAAGATTGATCTGCTGTTCCCGTTTGTCGGGCCGCTCGGATTTGGCGCGGAGCAGATTGCCCCGTCCTCCTCTTTGGTCTATCCTAACTTCCGCCTTCAGACCGCATTCCCGAATGCCTGGGAGTCGATGAGCACCTACATGGACTCGGTTATGTCGTTCCTCGACTACGAGGCTGACATGACCACCAATCGGCTCAACCTCGCGCCCAAGTTGCCGAGTGGATGGAGCCAGATGTTGTACTCCGGGCTCCGGTTAGGCAATCAGCGCTTCAACGCGGCCTACCGCGAGTTGGGGCGGGTCAATCAACTCAACATAACGAACCGCAGTGGCGGCGCAGCGAACTTTAGCGTGCGCATCAAAGTCCCCGCCAATGCGAGGGCTTCGCGGGTCACCGTGGGTTCAGTCCCGACGTCCTACACGTATGACGCGAACTCCGGCCAAGTGCTCGTCCAAGGGCCGATCCGGACCGGAGTGAATGCCATCACGGCGATCAGGGCGGAATACACGCCGACGCTGAACATCGCCACTCCGATCAGCAGCAACTAGAGTCCCAGGTCCGCAGTCGAATCGGGTTGGCAGTACAATGTCCATTCCCTATGAAGCCGCGGACCCCGATGCTGCAGCAATACTTCGATGCCAAAGATGCGCATCCTGGTGTGCTGATGGCGATGCGGGTGGGGGACTTCTACGAGTTTTACGGCGAGGACGCCGAGACGGCCGCCGCCGCACTCCAGATCACCCTGACCGGCCGCGAGGACGCGGTGAATGGGCGCATCCCGATGGCGGGGGTTCCCTTCCACTCGGTCGAAAAGTACCTCGCCAAACTGGTTCAGCTCGGGCACAAAGTCGCCCTTTGCGACCAAGTCGAGGACCCCAAGCAAGCCAAGGGCCTCGTCCGTCGCGCGGTCACGCGGGTGCTGACTCCAGGCACCGTGCTGGAAGATTCGATGCTCGCCGCGGGCTCGAACAACTATCTCTCCGCGATCTGCCTCGTTGGAGGCACTGCCGGTTTTGCTACGCTCGATCCTTCCACCGGCGAGTTCTTGGTCACCGAATTGAATGGCGAGGCGATCCATGATTTGATCGTGCAAGAACTGGCTCGATTGCGCCCCAGCGAACTTCTTTTGAGCGAGAGTGTCACCGAGATGGCTCCCGTCGCGAAAGGGACGCTTGGCATCGCGGTGACCGAGTGGGATGCGCTGGACGCTCCTCGGGCGGCCCGTCGGTTGGAACAGCAGTTTAAGGTGACTTCCCTCAGCGGCTTCGGGCTCGATGAACGTCCGAGTGCTTGGATCGCCGCCGCGATGGTGCTCGGGTACGCCGAAAAGAATGGCCTGGAGCTGGGACACGTGGAATCGCTGAGCAGCTACGCGGTGGACAGCTTCATGGCTCTCGACCCTTCGACCCGGCGGTCACTGGAGCTCACCACGAACCTCAGCGACGGCTCGAAGCGGTTCACTTTGCTCAGCGTTTTGGACCAGACCGTCACCGTTCTTGGCGCGAGGTGCTTGCGGCGATGGCTGGAGCAGCCTCTGCTCGATGCGCACGTCATTCAGCAGCGGCACGATGCCGTGGAACTCCTCGTGAAGGCGGGTCTGCACCGGGCCGATTTGCGTGACGGCCTGCGCAAGCTCAGCGATTTGGAGCGGTTGGTGAGCCGATGCGCCACTGGACTCGCTGGCCCCCGAGATCTCGCCGCCTTACGGACTACCCTGGCTGCCCTGCCCGACCTTGAGGCTCCGCTGAACAAGGTTTGCCAAGGGCGGATCGCGGAGCTGAAGGCGATGCTGGGCGATCATCGTGAACTCGGCCATCTTCTGCAAAGCTCAATCGTGCTCGACCCGCCGCACTCGGTCCGCGATGCCGGGGTGATCATGGAGGGCTATGATCTTGAGCTCGATAAGCTGCGCAGTCTGGGCCGAGATGGGCGCAAGTTCATCGCCGAGCTCGAGGCGGCCGAGCGCGAGCGCACGGGGATCGGCTCCCTCAAGGTCGGCTACAACAGCGTTTTTGGCTACTACTTGGAGGTCAGCAAGATCCACCAAGACAAAATTCCCGCCGACTATATCCGCAAGCAAACCACCGCCAATGCCGAGCGGTACATCACTGCCGCGCTGAAGGAGCACGAGAGCGCGGTGCTCGGGGCCAGCGAGAAGGCGCAGGCGCTGGAGGTCGAGATCTTCGGGCGCCTGCGCACGCGGGTCAGCGAGCATGCGGCCCCTCTGCTTTTGACGGCGAAGGCTATTGCGGAGCTGGATTCGCTCGCTTCGCTCGCCGAAGTCGCCGTCGCGCGCAACTACCGCCGGCCCGAGATCACCGATGGCGAAAAGCTCGAGATCGAGCAGGGGCGACATGCGGTGGTCGAAGCCAATGCGCCCCACTTTGTTCCCAACGACGCCCAGTTCGACGAGGACACCCGCCTCGTGGTCCTCACCGGGCCGAACATGAGCGGCAAGTCCACTTATCTTCGACAGGTCGCCACCATCGTGCTGATGGCCCAGATCGGGTCGTTTGTGCCGGCCAAGGTTTGCCGCATGTCGCTGTGCGACCGGATCTTCGCGCGCATCGGAGCGAAGGACGAGATCGCGCTGGGCCAGTCCACTTTCATGGTGGAGATGGTGGAGAGCGCGTACATTCTCAACCACGCGAGCCGGCAGTCGCTGGTCATTCTCGATGAAGTGGGCCGCGGGACTTCCACCTACGATGGCTTGGCGATTGCCTGGGCGATGCTGGAGCGGCTGGCGGAGATCGGCAGCAAAACCATGTTCGCCACCCACTACCACCAGCTCAACGTCCTCGCGGACGAGCTACCCGGCGTCGTGAATTACCGCGTGAGCGTGAAGGAGGTCGGCGACGACATCGTGTGGACTCACAAGGTTCTGCCCGGCGGCACCGATCGCTCCTACGGCATTCACGTGGCGCGGAAGGCGGGCGTGCCTCGGTCTGTTCTGAGCCGCGCGCAAGAGATTCTCGATGGGTTCGAACAGGCGGAGCCCGACTGCATCCCGAAGCCGAGCGTGAAGAACCTGCAGCTCACCCTGTTCGAGATCGAAGACCCGAAGGTGGTGAAAGCGCTTAAGAACCTGGACGTCGAAACCCTCACCCCCCTCCAGGCCATCGCGTTGCTGGGAGAGTGGAAGAAGGAAGTTTTGGGATAGGTCGAAGTTTGGAGTTCGGGGATCTGGGATCGGGGATCGGGGATTGGAGGGTGGGCTGCGGCATTCGTCACATTCACGGATGTTGTCGGATGTTTTTACGGATTCGAGGGTTGGTAGGACTGGAAATCGGTGAATTTGAACCTGAAATTGGGCGTTATCTTTGACGCATTCACGGATTCGCTGGATTTGCACATATTTTTTTTGTTGATTGATTGAGTTGGGCAGATTGGCGTTCTGGCGCGTTTCATACTGCTTCGTTGCTTTATGCGTTGAATGTCAACGCTCATAACTCGCCCGAGAAACACGGATATCGCGACGGAAGCGCTCACCACGCTCACTTCCCGCACCACACTGCGCGTCCGCCTGAATCCCCCATGCGGCGAGGTAGAGGGAGTTGCATGTAGTAATATTTCTTTAGACTAGGTCTTCTTGGCCCCGCACTCCTCATCCCAGCATCGCGCGATGGCGTCGAAACGTCCATTCGGATTAGCTGCTATTTCGCGGCTAGTGAACTTACATGAATAAAGGACCAATCAACACTTCATCTACCTCTTGCTACAACCGGATGCAGCGTTCCGTCGAATGGGACGCAGCGGGCGTCACATGAGTGCGTTAGCGAGTATGAGCCGAACGGCGTACATCGACGAAAGCGGCACCGATCAGTTTCCTTTCCCGCAGGGTGATCGGTTCTTTTGTTGCGTGGCAGTACTTGTAGATAAGGAGAATACTGCGACAGTCGAGGACGGGCTGAGGGCCATCGAACATGACATCTGTCAGCTTAAGAGCTCCAACATCGGAAACGACTGGAGGAAGAGACTTCACGTTATTGATCGAATAAGCGCTCTGCCGCTTAACTACTGGGCCTTCATGGTCGACAAGGCGGCTCTGTCGCCAGGGAGCCCGGGAATTCGGCATAGAAGTTCATTTAGAAAGAAGATGCTTTCTATACTTGCTCGGGATGTGGCCTCGATGCCCGGCGGTACGGACATTGTCTTCGACAGCTATGGTCGAGCGGACTTTCAGAATGAGTTAACTACGCTGATCGGAAAGGTCCGGCCACAAACTTTGTTTCAGGACGGGATTTCATCTGTTCAAATGATGTCTTCGGAAGAGGTGCCGGCCATCCGTTGCGCGGACTTCATTGCGGGCTCGCTCCGGCGCTTGCGCATGGATCTAACCAATGCCAGTTCTCCCAACACGGCAGCAAGGGCAATTAGGGCGAAGCTCTTGAATGTGCAGATAAAGTGGGAGGTATGGCCTTCAAAAATTCACGAGCAGGCGACGCTGGACCCACCAACTGAAGGGGACAGCAAGTTCAGCCTGGCGAACGCATCTTCCGTTAAGGCATTCTTAGAACTGCATGCAACGAGCGCTACCCCGTCCCGACACCTGCAAGCGATTGCGCTACAAACGTTGGTCGATCAAGCGGAATGCGGCCTAGGCAGTATGCCCGCTTCAGAATTAGCTGACGTGCTCTCAGACACAACGGGTACACGCATTGACACTCGTTACCTTCGTAATGAGGTCATCGGGCCACTTAGAGACTTTGGCGTCACGATCACGGGTTCGCACAATGGGTATCGCATTGCAGAAAGGTTAAAGGACGTGGCAGAGTATCTGGCTAGCAGCGAGAGTGTGGTTGGGCCTATGTTGCGGCGGGCAAAGCATGCGGCCCAAGCGTATCATTCCGCCACGGGAATATCCGTTTGGGACCTGCTCCCTCCAACACAAATGCGGGATCTAATCAATGCCTTAGGCAATTAGGGCGCTGTGCTCAGGAAGGTGCCTTGGCGGATTCGGGCCTGCTTTGCAGGTCCGTCGCCAAGGAGCCTGGTAAAGACTCCCAGACCATCGGCCAAACTAACCCAAGGCTTCTCATCAATCCTTCGATCCTTTGCTCCACGTGTTTGCTGTCAAGGGACGACGTGGCAACATAGAGCTCCTCCACTCTCTCAGCGATTGACTTGAGACCCTCAAGTGGGCATATACGCAGTTTTTCAGGTGGATTTGCCTCCTTGCTCACTTCGAGCAACGGCCCAATCACCACTAGATCACATTCCCACCCCTTGTAAGAATTCTCCATCCATTGGAGATGATCGTGGCACTGCCCAATCTCTTCTTTCTTCTTGTAGGGGCCGGAAACCTTGTTTGTCTTTGCTTCGAGACCCAGTGCACTCTTACTTGAGGGATATTCCCAGACCACGTCCGGGCCGGTATCCGTTTGCTTGTCGGGCCTTGAGGCTTCGAGACCGATTAACTCACCGAGATTGGAGATCGCCTCCTCACAGGGGTTTGTCGGATCTCCATATTTCAGATTTGCTATAACGTACTTTCTGAGGCGGCTTACCTTTGCCTTGTCCTGCAGAAGCTTCTGAATATTAAGGGCTTGTGGCCCTGGCGCGAGGTGAGGCGGATTGAAAGAGGCATCAAGCTTCACTCTGCCAAGGTCGGCCCTGACATTTGAGGCCGCCTGGAAATGGCGAATGGCCTCCGACTCCTGATCGTCGGCTAATTCGATGAGGCCAGCCCAGTGCCTGCCCCATGCCCACAGTCCCTTATCAATTTCCATCGTAAGGTCGGCAGCGACTGTAATTGCCTCACGAGCTTTGGAGAAGTTACCCACCCAGAGCTGGTTAAGCGCTTCCGCCTCTGCGAGTACAGAATCCGAGAGCCAACTTGGCTCTCCGCCTAGCGCCTCGGGTTCAATTGCGCGTAAGTTAGACTCGTAATACTCGTCCCAATCTTCTCCTCCGCTTAGCACTGCCTGTAACAGGTCGCTTTGCGTAGTCGCTTCCTCCTGAACTCTTTCGTGTAACGCTAGGCCAAGCCTCACCTGCCGTTGTAGCAGTGCAGGGAGAAGTCTGCGGTTCTCTGGAGCTCGTAACCATCTCTGCAACTCAGTGCCCACGATAACTACTGCACCATGATCTGTGTTGCTCCTGAAAATTCTTCCTATCGCCTGGATAACCTTAATGCTAGTGTGTGCCGTCCTTAGTCGATCAATTGCAAGCGACTGATCCAAGAACCGCCGAAGCAGCGACGACGCTTTTGGCAGCCCATCCAGAACCAGTATTTGACAAGACTTTCCGGGTAGGTCAATGCCATCGAATCGGCCCGCAAGTACAAGCTTCGCCGGCGGGTTCTTGCCTGCGAATTCTCGGATTCCGGAGTCTCCTGAAGTCACATCGTACAATTCCGCGGGATATGGCCAATTTGTGGCCGCAACGTTCGACGGACAAACTATGCAGGCCTTGTTGTCGTTAGTTAAGGCGTGAGCGTTTCTGCGCTGATCTTCATCTGTGTCTCCCTCGGCTAACAGAACAAGCTTCTGGGCCTCCCCAGATTTTCCCCCTGGCTGAATTGAAATTGGAAGGACCCCGAAAGTGCGGATGAACTCGGTTTTCTGAGGCATTGTAGCCGTCATGTAGACCCGCTTCACCTTCTTATCGAAATACTTTAGGTGCTTCATCGGTAACGAAGGCGGAGTGATTTCAATTCCCAAACCGCCGATCAAGACGCAGCAACAATGGAGGTGAGATTGTAGGTGGCCCCACGGAAACTTGTTATTGTCGTGTTCATAGATCTTTGCGTCTTCCAAAGCGCGCTTCAACACCCCCCGCTTCCGAAATACGTCTTGCATCGGCACAAAAAGGAGCGCCAGTGGATCCCCGCTCATTGCTCGATCAAAGAGCTCTTCCTTATATGCGTCAATAAATGTTTGGCGGAATATGCTAGCTATTTTCCGGAAATTGTCATCAGAGGGCGCGATCTTAATAGAAAAGCAATCCCTAATCGCATCGGCGGCAGTGTGGGCATCGTCCAGTACCAGGCCCGCGACACCCGCGTCGCGGAACTTCGAGTAGCCATGAAAAACAGCGGCGTAGTTTGTGATACAGATGGCGGTGCGCTCATCGTATCGAACTTGATTTGTCCACTTTTGCTTAGAGTAGGAAGCAACGGGCAAACCCAATTCTCCTGCGCGCAGACAGGTTTGTTCAACTAACTGGTGCGTCGGCACAACATACAAGACTGGCCCGCGTCCTTCGTTGAGCAATGACTGGGCAACAATTAGGCCAACGAGTGTTTTGCCTCCCCCCGTTGGCATCTCGATGGCAATGTCCTTTTCGTCCCTCTGCTTATCCCATAAGCTCAGCGCTTTCTCTTGCGGGCCCCAAACGTTATCGATCGTGCCGCGGAGGGTGAGGGAGTTGAACAGTTCAATGGGCTCAACTATGCGCTTTCGCGGATCAAGGTTTAAGTCTAGGTTCGAAAAATTCACACTTAGGAGATGTTACCCAGAATCGCAGGCACAATCCAACTGTGTCGCAGACTATCTGCCTACCGCGCCCGATCCAGCCCAGGCCCCGATGTCCCTGTCTCCCGCATACGCCAAAGCCCCTCCATTCCAATATCCTACACCAACCGTCGGCGAAAACGGGCGGTGAAAGCACAAAACACGGTCATCGAGGCGGGGTTTGGGGCGGGAGCAAATTTGCGGCTTACGCGCTTCGCTGGCCGTGGCACCCTGCTTGAGAAAGTTTTTCACCCCGACCACCCCGCCCGACGCTGCAGTTAAACCCCCAAGGGGTGGCATCTCTTAGCGAAGGGCGGAGCCCTGGGTTGGGGTTCGCCCCCTCAAAGGAGTCCCAACGGGACGGCATAGCATCCGGCGGGGGTGTGCTATGCCGTCCTTTCAGGACTCGGTTTGGTGGGTCCTCTCTTTCCAGGACTTCGTCCTTCGCTAAGAGATGCCACCCCGTTGGGGTTATCTGGGCCGCGATGTGCGGGTATCGCGCCGGGAGGTTTGAGGCGCGCTCAACTCCGCCTCGCGCTACCCACGCCACAGTTTAGCCCAAGCGAACTTTCCACTCTGGCCACCAGCCCGCCTTACAGGCCGTGGCACCCTGCTTGAGTAAGTTTTCAACCTAGCCACCCAGCCCGCCGCATCTACGCTCTCATCTAAAAGCGACTTTAGCCTCTATTCTGGTGTGGCACCGCGGAGTTTGGCTTCGAGCGTACCGAGAGAGGCGGGTCCGACCAATACTCCGTTCGGGTCCACCAAAAGTGACGTGGGATAGGCTTCAACGCCCCATGTCTTGGTAGTTACTCCGGAGCCGTCAAATCCGAGTGGAAATGGCAAATCCTTTCCCCCCCAGTTGGCTTGGACGATGGTCGTGAGCGCGGGCTGAACCGCCTTCAGGCTCTTACCATCCGGGCTATGGATGGCCAGGATTTCAAAGCGATTGCGCAACGCATCGTTTGACCTGTAGAAGCTCGCATAGTTACCCAGTTCGGCGATGCATGGCTTGCACCAAGTTGCCCAAAAATCCACGATCACCCATTTTCCTTTGTAGGCCGACCAACTAAATGGGATCTTGATTCCGGAACCCTCGTCCAGCCTTAACACTGGAGCGGGCTTCCCTACGTTTTTTGCCCACTTTGTTGCGGTTAGAGTCACGAAGGATTCTTTAGTTTGACCAGAGTTTAGCTTTAGCGCCAAGGGTCTGAAATTCGGATGGATGATGTTTGCCGTCATTGCACCCGAAGGAAGAGTCAGCGTGTTTTGACCCCATTTCGCTTCTGCATAACCGATTGTTCTGGTCTCGCCAGCTTCTGCGACTGTAAATTGAACTGATGGTCCCGCTCCCGATCCTTCCATGCTCTGCTTGATGTATATCGGGACGGTTCGAACCGGCTTAAGAACGATTTTTACGGCTCTGTTGTCTTTTGGAACCGTGGTAAAGCCTGCGTTCCCGTTCTGGTCGACGGCGACCATTGCGCCGCTGTAAAGCTCGTTTCGCGAAATCGTAAATGTTCCGTCTGATCGCGTGACGATCCCTGGATCGCCGTACCCAATTTGGGCCAACAGCGGTCCCTTCGAGACCTTGAACGACACTCCCACTTGGGCAAATGACGCCGCGCGACTATCGGCGGTGACCACCTGCCCGGTAACCGTGTCTGCAAAAAGGAAAACCGCCGCAATCATAGAGATTAATACGGTGGGCTGGGGCTTTCGTTTACCATCGATTGTTAACGTTTGGAGTCCTAACCCCCGATCATCAATCCGCGACTTGCAGACCGAACGAACCGCCGCCCGTCCAAACCGAGATGAGGTTGGTCGGAGTTGCGGACAAGCCGTCTCGACGGGTGACCGGGGCGAACAACCCCACTCTTCGAGGGTGCGATGGACAGTGGGGCTTGCATTTCACTTGCCTTCACCCGATCCACCCCAAACCCCTCCACTCCAATATCCTACACCAACCGTCGGCCAAACCGGGCGTTAAAAGCGCAAAGCACGGTTATCGAGGCGGGGTTTGGGGCGAGAGCAAATCTGCAGCCCACGCGCTTCGCTGTCCGTGGCACCCTGCTTGAGAAAGTTTTTCACCCCGGCC
Organism: Chthonomonas sp.; assembly: GCA_031425375.1. Taxonomy (GTDB): domain Bacteria; phylum Armatimonadota; class Fimbriimonadia; order Fimbriimonadales; family Fimbriimonadaceae; genus JAFLBD01. Next base: position 602,073 of record JANPJF010000007.1, read on the forward strand.
ACCGCGCTCGACGCGGCAGTTGAACCCCGAAGGGGTGGCATCTCTTAGCGAAGGGCGGAGCCCTGGGGTTGGGGTTCGCCCCCTCAAAGGAGTCCCAACGGGACGGCATAGCATCCGGCGGGGGTGTGCTATGCCGTCCTTTAAGGACTCGGTTTGGTAGGTCCTCTCTTTCCAGGACTTCGTCCTTCGCTAAGAGATGCCACCCCGTTGGGGTTATCTGGGCCGAGATGTGCAGGTATCGCGGCGAGAGGTTGAGGCGAGCGGAACTCCGCCTCGCGCTACCCACGCCACGCATCAAGAATTCAGGGAGTTTCATCAGCCTGGCCACCCGCCCGAAGCAAGTCAATCAGTTCCTGTGCCAGTTGCTGCCTAACCTGGGCGGGAGTATCGGGGTGCGCGATCGAGTTGATCAGGCTTAGAATCAGCCGAGGTGAGGCCGGCGCTGCATTGCGCTCTGCGGCGCGGGTGACGCCTGCCCCCTGGCTTGAGTCCGAACTTCCGAAACCCATTGCCCTCAGTGCATCCATGCGGCGCTCGGGGATTGGCGCCGAGCCTGCCTCGTAATTGGCGTACCCTCCTCGGGTCATTTTCAGCGCGGTGGCGACCTCGGTCTGAGTTAGTCTCCGGCCTTTTCGCCAGGCCCTGAGATCTCCGGCACGGCCCCAGTTCGACATGAGCACTATTCTATCCGCGATCCGCCCAGCACTATGCGGGCCGGTCCTGGGCCGCACATTCAGTTGAACCCACCCCGCCTGACCCGAACTTCATAGGCGGTACTCCTGCTGCGACTTCTGGCTATTAAAAAGTTATGTTCAATCAGCCAGGAAACTAGATGGTTCGTGCTGGCTCACAGGCGGTTCCAGAGCCCGCTTCGCTGTCCGCTATCACAAGCTTAATCGCATGGTTGCGCGGGACTCGGAGAAAGTCGCGTGCCACTGCGGATCGGGGCGGCGTAGGCTGTACTGGTCTGATTTCAGAACATACACTGCATTTGCATTAGTTGAGGGCGGGCTCTTGCAGGGTTCCTATGGGTTGGGGAGTAGGTGATTTGGGGTCCGGGATGGACCTTGGAGAAATCAAAAATGCCTAACAGAAAGAAAGGGAATCAGAAGAGAGCGGGCCAGAGCGGGAGCAATGATCGAGGCGGCGGCGGCAAGGTGCCGAGCACGGCCAAGCGCGGCGGAAAGGATAAGAGCAAGGGGGCGGAAAAGCCCGGATAGGGTTTGGGGGATAGGGTCTGGAGTTTCTAACTGATTGAAGATTTCAGATTTGAGATTTGAGATTGGGGGACCCTGCACCCTAAACCCTATTCCCTAAACCCTAACAAAAACTGGTGCCGGGGGAGGGACTCGAACCCTCATGAGTTTGAGCTCAACGGTGTTTGAGACCGCCGCGTCTACCATTCCGCCACCCCGGCAGGGACGAACGGTCTGGAGGATACCAGAAGCCTCCCGCCGGAACTTTCTGAGGCCTACCAAGGTAACGATACCGGGCGAGAACCGTCTACACTATCGTCATCGGAGGATACAGTTTGACCAAAGGAGTTGGGAGTCTTCTATTATTCGCCCTCGCGGCGGCTTTGCATGCGCAAAGCACCATGGTAATCAAGGAAATTGTCGTTCGCGGCAATAATCGCGTCACGACGGAGGCCATTCGGGCCAATATGCGCGCGACGGAGGGTCAGGCATTTATCGCCGCCGAACTCGAGCGCGACCAGACGTCGCTGCGCAATCAGGGCGTGTTTAAGGACGTCAAAGTTTTCAGTCGGCAACTGTCCGATTCTGAGGTCCAGATCGTGGTGGATATCGAGGAAAATCCGCTCGTGAAAGAGATCAGCGTGATTGGAAATACGGTCATCAAGACCGAAGAAATCATGAAGCTGGTCACTCAGCCGAAGGATGCGCTGCTCAATTTCAACGCGCGCCGACCGACGGCCGAGGCGATCCGAAACCTTTACGATCAGCGCGGATACTTCGTGGAAGTTGACTTCCCCACCATGGCGGATCAGCCGGAAACGATGGTGATTTTGGTGATCGAAACCACGATCAGCGACATCATTATCAACGGCCTGACTCGCACCAAGCCGCGCGTGATCAATCGGCTGATTAAGTCTAAGGTTGGCGAGCCTTTGAACGAGGCGACATGGGCGAGCGACGTGCGGCGAATTCGAAGCACGCAGTGGTTTGAAAAGGCCGACCCAGGCATCCGCCCTGGCGCAGAGATTGGAAAAATCGACCTGCTTTTGGACCTGAAAGAAACGCGGACGGCTCGCTTTGATGTGGGCGTTGCGCTGGATCCTCAGAGCCGGTTGGCGGGGACGTTCGCCATTGCCGACTCGAACTTCCGGGGCAACGGACAGAACCTTGGGGCTCGGTTGCAACAAGACACGTTTGGCTCCGGTGCGAGCGTTTCGCTTGACTTCTCTGATCCGTTCTTTGATAAGCGCCAAACCACGATGCAGGTCTCACTGTATTCGCGGGTGCAGAGCTACTTTGCGAACTTTGGTAGCGGTTCAGCGATTGGCACCAACGATCGATTTGACGAGCGCCGCCAAGGCGGTTCGCTTTCATTCTCACGACCGGTGCGCGGCAATTTCGATGCCACGCTCGGTTTCAGCTTGGACGATGTGCGCGCGGTGAACTTCAGCAGCGGCAACGCTGACTATATTCAGCAGGACGGCAGCTTGCTCAAGGGCATTTTGCAGGTCGCCCGAGATCGGCGGGACGTTCCTCTTGATCCATTCGAAGGTGACTTCTTGCGGGTGTCTCTGGAGCCGGGTTTTTCGCGAGTGAATCAGATCGGCGGCAGTGTGGCGAGTTACACCGATATTCTCGGCTCGAACTCGTTCGTGCGGTCGACCATTGAATACAAGTCGTTCTTCAGTCGCCGCCCGAAGGATCGGCGAAAGCTCGGAGATCCTCGCCCGGTTCTCGCGTTCCGCTCGCGTCTAGGATCGATCACGGGAACGACACCGTTCTACGAACAGCTCTTTATTGGCGGCTCTGACTCGTTGCGCGGTTATGCCGAGCAACGTTTCTGGGGCAAGAATGCGCTTCTCGCTTCGGCAGAACTTCGCGTCCCCGCTCCTGGCACCGATTCATTCACGATGATCGGCTTCTTGGACTACGGCGGAGCCTGGGGTGGCTACCCTGGAATCAGCGATTTCACCCAAAGCTCTGACTTCAAAATGCATCTTGGCTACGGGGTGGGCGTCGGATTCCGTACTCCTCTCGGGCCGATTCGCATCGACTTTGGCTTCCGGCCGGACGGGGGTTCGCGAACTCACTTCTCCATCGGTGGCAGTTTCTAAAACCACAAAACCATGAAATCTACTCTCAAACAATACTCTGGCTGGATCGTCGCCGCAGGCATGGCGGTGTTCATGTTCGGCTCGGGCTTCCAAGCCACCGCGGAGAAAACCGGCGTCGTTGACCTCAACAAGGTCATCCAAGACAGCAATGTTGGCAAAACGAATTCTCAGAAGCTGAACACAGCTCTTGGCAAGCGACGCGGACTGCTGGACTTCATCACGACCTACAGCGTCATGACCGTCGAGCAAGCCAACCAGCTCAAGGCTCTGGAGCTGAAAGAAGCTCAAACCGAAGCCGATAAGGTCGCGGTGGACAAGATCAAAAAGGACGTGATGGCGAGCGATAAGGCCCGTTCCGACCTCATGACCAAGCAGAACTTGACGGAAGCGGATCGCCGGCAGATTTCCGAGTACAGCCAGCGCGCCCGCGCGATGGAAGAACTCGCCCAGGTCTGGGATCGGGAGTTCAGCAACGACCTTTCGAATATGCGCGAGCAGCTCCAGCAAACGACGATTGATCAAGCCAAGGCGGCCCTCGGTCGCGTGGCGAAGCAGCAGGGCTTTACCACCGTCCTTGAGTCTACGGTTGCTCCTTATGGCGCCAACGACCTGACCGCCCCGACCGTCACCTCTATGAACGCGGGACGATAGAGGCGAGATGAGACAAGCTTCCGCACTTTGTGGCCTGTCTCTTCTCATCTTCGCGGCTGGCTGCTCCACTCCGGAGCCGCCAGCCGTTTTTGTCGATATCTCTCGACTTGAGCGCGAGTTTCAGCCTGGGGCGCCAACTATTCCAGCGTTGGTGAGCGACAACATCACGCAGTCCACCTCGATGCCGGGGAGCCCAGGAGGAAGGATATTCTCTGCGCTTTCAGATGCGGAGTTTGATGCGAGTTTGCGTCAAGTTCGGTCGAACCAGGCTGCGGCAGTGAAGAAGATTCTGGAGCAGCGACTGCGCGTTTTGGACGCAGAAATTGAGTCGGCGATTGCGTCTTCGCGGGCACGACTTGAGCCGGATCACGAGCGGTTACTTCAAGATGCAATCGCACAAACCAGGATCCCTTTTGACCGAATGGCTCCGGAGGTGGGACGGTTGACCTTGGAATTGGCGAACCTCATCGGCTTCCCCGATCGAGGGCAGGATATTCGCGTGGTCGATGCGGACTGGTCGCGGAAGCGAGCCGCCCGTCTCGCCGAGATCCGGGCGGAACTGGTCCGACTGAACGAGGAATATCTGCGCGAGCGCAACGCGATTCTTTCCGCCGCCTACCAACGCATCGAACGCGACTATGATGCGCTGGACACCAATGCGGCAGTAGCGAGGCGCGAGGGCGAGGCGCGCCTGATCGCTGCTCTCAAAAAACTCAGCTCGGATTCGGGAGCAACGCTGACCCGCCCTCGTCTGCAAGGTGAACTGTGGCAAACCCAGCCCAGCGCGGGCCGTTCAAGCACGGTCGGCGGTGTGTCAATCACGCTTCCCGGCAGCCCCGCCACCCCAAAAACCCCCGAACCCAAGTGGATCGCGGGGCAGAAGGCCAAAATCTGGTCAGCAATCAAGGGCTATCGGCTGGTATCAACTAAAGCGGAAGGGCGCGACGCCACCGATGAATGTTTAGAATGGATTCGAACACAAAGGGTTGGACCCTAAAAGATATTGCCGAGGCGGTGGGCGGAGAGCTAGATGGTCCAGCGGACCACGTGGTTGCTCGCCCGGTGCCCGCTAACTCTGGGGATCCCGAGGGGATCGCCTTTGCCGAGAACGGGAAGTATTTGGAGGCCGCCTTAGCCAGCGGAGTCGGTGCGTTGCTTGTTTCCCAAGACTCTGGCTCGATCCCAAAACCATGCGTCCGGGTGGCGCATCCGCGAGCGGCCTTCGGTCGGCTGCTTGCAATGGCACAACGACCGATTCCGATCAATGAAGGGATCCATTCAAGTGCCGTGGTGAGTCCTCTCGCAACCGTTGATGTTTCGGCCCGGATTGGTCCCCTGGTGGTGATCGAGGCTAACGCCACGATCGGGCCTGGATGCCGTTTGCATGCTGGTTGCTACGTGGGTGAGAACTGCCATCTGGCTGAGCGCGTGACTTTGTATCCAAACGTCGTACTCGTGCAAGATGTGAAGATCGGCCCTCGTTGCATCCTCCATTCAAACTGCACGATCGGGGCCGATGGCTTTGGGTTCGTCTGGGATGGGTCGAAGCAGCAGAAAATCCCCCAGGTGGGGGGTGTGATTTTGGGGGCGGATGTTGAGATTGGTGCGGGGACTTGTGTGGATCGAGCCACCTGCGGTGACACAGTCATCGGTGACGGCACCAAACTCGACAACCTTATTCAGTTCGGCCATAACAGTTCCATCGGTCAGCACAGTGTGATCGCGGGGCACGTGAGCGTTGCCGGTTCTGTGGACATCGGAGATCGCGTGACCATCGCTGGGCAAGCCGCGATCAAGGATCACACGTCGGTGACGAGCGATGTAATGCTCGCGGGCCGAGTAGGGGCGATGAAGGATATCACGGAACCGGGAGCGTACTTTGGATTCCCAGCCGTTCCTTTGCGCGAGGGGATGCGGCAGGTGGCGGCCATCCAGGCGCTTCCCGAACTCATGAAGCGCGTTAAGGCGCTGGAGGCGGAACTCGCCCGCCAGCGCGAGGGTAAATCTTGAGTCTCGTTTTCGATCGTTTGACCGTCAGAAAGGCCTTTAGCTTGGAGGGGCCGGGACTTCACTCCGGACGTCCGGTAATGGTCAAGGTCCTTCCTGGGAATGACGGCATTGCCTTTTCTCAAGGGGGAGAGCGCTGGACCGCCACGCCAAACAACATCACGGACACCGTACGTTGCACTAGCCTAGGCACGGTGGGAACGATAGAGCACCTCATGAGCGCATTCGCCGGCCTCGGTATCACGGATGCAGAAGTCGAGTGCACTGGAGGTGAACTCCCCGCGGCCCAAGGCTCAGCCCTGGCATACGTGTCCGCGATTCAGGAAGCAGGACTGGAGAAGATTGGCGTCCTCCGCGTGACGCCCCCGTTCGCCCGCGTGTTCAACAAAGGCGACGCCCACTCCATCGCCATCGGGTCGGGCAGAGGACACTGGCGATATGATTTTCTTACCGCGGAAGGCTGGCCAGGGAAGCAATCTTTTGAAGCGATGTTGTGTGCTGATGTCTACCGGGAGCAAATTGCGCCGGCTCGAACCTTTGTCTTTGAGGATGAACTGGCTACGATCAAGATCGCAGGACTTGGACAGGGGCTAGACAACACCACTGCGCTAATTCTGGGCAAGATGGGTTACGTCAATCCGTCGCTTTTCCCCGACGAAGCCGCGCGGCACAAGTTGCTCGACTTGATCGGCGATTTGTACCTGAGCGGCATTCCGATTCAGGCGATCGACGTCATTGCCGAGCGCAGTGGGCACACTGCCAACATCGAAGCTGCGGCGAAGCTGATGGCGGCATGCAAGGTCGAACGCAGCTAGCGAAGCAGAAAACCTTGGGCGCGGAGGTAATCCAACAAGACCTCGCGTCCCGTCATGTGGTCTCCATCCACACGAACGCCGCTGTGCTTGCTCCAACTCGAATCGATGCCTCGCTTAGCGTAGCCGGGGGCCATGCGCTCGTCGTACTCGACGCACGTCACGTTTTGATCGTATTTTTCTCGAAACCAAACGGCTCCTTGGCTTAGCCTCGGCTTGATCCGCCCGCGCTCTTCGTCGCTGGGATAGCCAACGCATAGCCCGAATGCACCAAAGGTGCCCGTGGGGAGGTTGAGAAGCTCGGCCACTTCCGCAGGGTGGTTTCGAAGCGCGCCGATATAGCAAACGCCGAGCCCCAGTGACTCGGCGGCGCACACGAACCGCTCTGCCGCGAGAGAAACGTCAATGAACGCCATCACCGCGAACTCGGCGTAATCTAGGCCAGTTGGGTCGACACCGGCGGCGAGTGCCGCCTGTCGAATTCGGTAGTGATCCGCCACGAAAGCAAAGAACCACGGGGCTTGATGCACCTGGGCTTGATCGGCGCAGAGGCGGGCGATCTCAGCGCGACGAGTTGGCTCTTGAACACTCACCGCGCTCCACAGTTGAAGATTGCTGCTTGTGGATGCGCTTTGTGCGGCGGCCATAAGCCCCTCAACGGTTGCTTCGTCCACAAGACGGTCGTCAAATTTCCGGACCGAGCGGTGGCGCAAGAACATGTCTAGATCCGGGACCGCGACGGGAATCTCAGACCCATACCGTTGCATCCACGCCTCCGACGTTGATTCAGAAAAAAGCATCGGTCATAGTGTGACCGATGCCAAGTTGAAGAGCGAGGGGATGCCTAGGTTCCGCCAGCGGGAATCAGAGTGAAGCTCGCAGAAGTTTCACTACCATTGAACGTGTATGAGAAGCTACCGAAGGTAGAAGTGCTGGACCGGGCGATGAAGCCTTGAATGTTGGTGAAGTCCAACGTACCGTCAAAGTCAGCCACGCCGGTGAACTGACCGCCGGACCCGATCGAACCGGTAAAGACTCCCTCTTCACCGTCAGAGTCTCGAACAATCTTTCCCGTCATCACGCCATTATCCGAAATGAGCCATTGGATGGTTCCGGTAGCCGGACGCAGGATATCGTTGTACGTACCATCCCAATCACCAGCGTAAATGTTTGGAATGTTGTCGCTAAACGCTTCCCCGCCGCAGCCAGAGAGGGACAGGGCGAGAGCCAGGCCAACCCAAACTGAAGTGCGTCCGGGCAGCATCAATTCTTCTCCGTCTTCGCCTTCTTCGGCTTCATTGCTTCGCTATCTGCCTTCATCGGAAGCTCAGAATTCTCGGTCGTGAGCGGGCCTTCCAGCGCCTTCGCCGTCACAAACACTACCAACTCGCGTCGGATAGTCTGGGTCGTCGTGCGTCGGAAAAGAGCGCCAATGATCGGGAGGTCCATCAGGATCGGGATGCCGCTGAGTTGCTTCACGTCTTGCGACTGGATGAGGCCGCTAATCGCGAAAGTCTCACCGCTTCGCATCGTGATGGTCTGCTGAGAGATGCGCTCGCTGGTTTGCGGCAATTCTGCAGCAAAGCCTTGCACGCTTACTCGCTTGAAACCGGTCAAGAAGCTCACGACTGGACGTAGATCGAGGGTCATCGTTCCGTCCGCGCTCACACGAGGGAGCACCGAAAGGTTAATGCCAACTCGAACCGTTCCGATCTGGACACTTGGGCCGTTTTGGCCGGAGGTGATCGTTTCGACGTAGCGGATCGCATCGCCGATGAAAAGCTCGGATTCGCGTCCGTCTGGAGCGATCATGTTTGGTCGTGCGATGAGGTTGTTTCGGTTGGACAACTTGTCCAAAGTTCCAACCACGTCGCCGGTAAAGTTTCGGTCTCGGATATTGACACCGACCGAGTTGCTCGGGGTCTCCACCGTGTTTTGAAGCCGAATGAACTTCACCGCGCCACCGGTGAAGATATTCCAGTCGAGGCCGACATTGATCGCGTCGTCCTTGCTGAGTTCCATCACCCGCACTTCGAGGGCGACCATTCGCGGGGCGACGTCGAGGATGCCGAGCATCTTTTCAGCGCGGCTGAGTTGCTCTTTGGATCCGCGAAGGATGAGCCGCATTGGCTGCGCCACCGACTCCAAATCCTTATACGGTTGGCTGAGTCCGCCTTGGAACCCGTTGGATCCCCCGACGGCGCCTTGAGGCGAATTACTACTATCTGCCCCGCCTGCTGAAGCCTGAGCTTCTTGGGCCAGCGGCGTGGAGGCCGTGCCTCCCACTTGGGTGCTGTTGCCCTTGGCGTTGAACAACCGGGGGTTGCCTACCGCAGCGGGAGATATCGAAACGCGCACTCCGGGAACCTGGCTGGCGAGTTCATCGCGCAATGCCCTTGGTTCGCTGTAGGACACGTTGTAAACCATGAACTCGTCGGTCGCTTGACCTTCGCTGTCCAGTTCATTGAGAGCGCGCATGATGCGGTTGACTTCATGCTCGCGTCCCGTGAGGACGACGGTCTGCGGACTGTTGCTCATGGCAGGAGTCGCGGCTACGGTCACGGTGCCAAGCTTTCCTTCCTTCACGCCGAGGGCGGTGAGGAGTGCGCTGGCCGATGTTCCCTTGGTGGAGTACATCTGCTGAACGATCGCGGTGCTGGTTGGCACTTCGATTCCGAGCGCTGAGCAGAGTTGGGAGTCGATGTCGCGAACGACCTTCTCGACTTCGTCGAGTCGGCTTCGGTGCCCGATGAGCATGATGTATTCGTCAGCCGCATCGGCTTTGCCAGCGGCAGCGGAAGGAGCCGGGCTCGGAGCCGGGGTACCAGGTGCGCCTTGAGTATTCATGGCAGCGTTCAGCGGGTTGTCGGCGGGATCCTCGCTCGGCAGGACGATTTCATAGCGTCCGCTTCGCATCGTTTGCTGAACCATGCGGTACACGGCTGACTTGAGCTGGCGGCCCTGATGGCTGTAAATTGGGATGATGCGTGTCTCGGTGACTCCGGCAATGTCGGGATCCTTCGCATTGATGCCGCGGAGGATGTCCACCATGCGATCTGGGGGAGCGATCACGATGGTCTTATCCACGAGTTGGTATCGCAGACCGGCCATGGCGGTGATCACGTTCATGGCGTGCTCAACCGTCACTCGCTCAAGCTTGATCGTCAGGTTGCCCTTCACTTCGGGAGCGGTAACAATGTTGACTCCGGCTTGGATGGCGAGCGCCTTCAAAATCTGGGAAACGTCGGCGTCATCGAATTCCAAGGTGACCAGCTTGCCCTGCATTCCGGGAAGCACTTCGGCAACGAACGGATTCATCGGTCGCTGCGCGCCACCGCCTAGGACCACTGGCTTTGGCTGCGGTTTAGGCAGGATTGGCTTGGTGACCGGCAATGGAGTCTGGGTGATTTCCCCCGCGGGCAGAGGCTCTCCGGCCGGATTGACCGGTTCAACCACTGAACGAGTGCCCGGGATTAACAGTGGATCCACCATCATCTGGGGTTCACCAAGATAGATTCGGTAGCCACCAGTGATAGGTGTAACCACGGGGGCGTCCGTGGGACGGAGCTTGAGCACCACTCGAGCAACCTGAGGGCGCACCGTGAACTGGGTCCACTGCACGGTGGTTACGCCGAATGCATTGATGCTCTGCTTACCCGAACGAGCTTTCAGCACTCCCTTGAAGGAGGCAATGAAAACGCTTCCGCGCATGGTACGGGTCACGTTGGGTTGAGCCAAGCGTTCGCCGGTAACGGCGATTTCGATGCCGTTGGCCGACTTGACCACGTTCACGCCCGTGATAACCCCTTGGGCGGCCGCAAACGCTGCCGACGCCAGGAGACTGGCTGTGATCAGGTGACTATAAAATCTAGTTGATTTCCGCATTGCCTTTTAAAGACAGCGTTGTACGCTGGCCATTTCCTACAAGAACCACGCCGCGACGAGAAATCGAGGCAACTTTTTGCCCGGACACGACATCGCCGACTCGTACCGCCCTCTGCTTCCCACCCTCTACTTGGATGAGTGCAACGGAACGATCGCCGATGACAACACCGGATAATCGGAAAGACGGTCCGGCTTCGCCATTTGGAGCACCGTTGCCCGCAATTTCGCCAGGATTATTCGATGGCTGCGGCAGCGCACCTTCACCACCCGGCATGGGTGGCATGGGTGGGTCGGGCACGTGCATCGGGTCTAGCCCGGTCGGGGTCGGCGCAGGCTTGTTTTGATTCGCGACTGCGTTTGGATCAACCTTTTCCGGCACTTGCGGCTTGAATGGGTCACGCTGCGAAAGTGGTGCGCTGGCAAAGACATTGTCGCTCTTGGCCTGCGTTGCCGCTTCGGCCTGGGCCATCCCCGCCTTAGTGGCGTCTTCCTTAGACTCCTCTGGAGCCGCGGGCGTACCACCGCCGATGAACTGGAATGCCCCGACGCTCAGGAGGAGGACTCCCAACGTGCTCAGCATAATGACTTTCTTCTTGTCGTTGTTAGGCGCCTTCATTGGATGCGTCTCCCTTAGTCAAAGTTGATCGTGGCGAAGAAGTTGGGAATAGGAACGCCTTGATTTCGACGGTGATTTCGAGGCTGGACTTGTCGCCCTTCGCGTTAAGGTCGTTTTTCGGAGTGAGCGTGACTGCTTGTACGGAAACGATCTTGGGGAATCGCTCAAGCTCGCTGAGGAAAGCAAGGACCTTTAGGTAGTGCCCGTTGCCCTTCACTTCGACATCCTGCTCTTCGTAAGCTTTTCGAACTGGCGCGTCTGCCTTTCCGCCTGACTTCGGCGGTGCCACAAACTTGGAGGGCATCGGACGAACGCCGGTAACCAGAATGCCGTTTCGCTTGCCAAGGGCTTCGATTTCCGTCATCAGAGTCGGCATGTAAGCGCGCTGAGGAACTCCCTGCTCAAGATGATCAAGCTTCTCTTGACTCACCTGAACACGCTGGGTAATTTCCTCAAGCTGAGATTCGACGTCACCTTGCTTGGAAAGCTGGGCTTGAAGTTCATCTACTCGCTGGCTGAAATAGTCTAGATTCTGGAGCTGAAGATAGCAGGCTCCGCCCCCGCCCAGCAGTGCGAACACGCTGAAGGCGATGAACATTCGATTGTTGACGCGCTTTTTGTTCACGATCCTTCCTCTTTAGTTTCCTCGGTCACGGGAGCTTCTTTGGCGGTGCCAACGATGCTTCCACTCACTTCAAATCGAATCACTGGCTTCTCATTCACCTGGTCTCCCTGGGTGTACTTGAGATTCACATCGTCGAGATCTTCACTGGCCTGCAGGCGCAGAATGAACTCCGACGCTGCATCTTGATTGGGAGACATGCCCTGCAATTCCACCTTGATCGGCTCGGTCGAACTGGTCTGGCTACAGCGCATCTGGGTCAACCAAACGCCGCTGGGCATGTGGTGAGAAAGGTGGTCTAAGACGCGAGCCCACCGTTGGGTGTTCATCGCGGCATCTTGGAGGGTCGTCAAGCGCGGGCTAAGAGCATTGAATTGCATCTCGCTCGCCTCGATCGCCTTCAGGACGGGCTCCATCTTGTCAACTTGTGCTTGCAGCACTTGGCTCTCGCCCTTTGCGCCTTCGCTCTGGAGCCAAATGAGTCCCCACGCACTCGTGCTGACGGCGAGTGAGGTGATGAGCCCAATCATGGCGAACTTTGTTTTGCGCTCTTGCAGGCGGATTGCCTGGCGCTGTTCGTGAATAAGATTAATGAATGGCATCTTGGTTTGCTCCGGTTAAGCGGCCCTCATATGAGGTCGCATGGCGAGCCCGGCGGCGACGCTGAATTCGTGGCCAGCGCCAAAGTCGTGAGGCGTTTGGTTAGTCAGTCGCGGGTTTTCGAACGCGCCCATCGTAGCGACGGGAATGCCTAGCTTCGCGCTCAAGTACTGGTCGAGACCAGTCAGGCGCGCGCCGCCGCCGGTCAACACCACGACCTTGATGGGCTTGGGTGGTTTGCCGTCCACAGCTTGCGATTCGTAATAGTTGAGCGAGCGGCGAATCTCTCGCACGAGCTCATCCAAATAGGGGTGAAGGACTCTGAGCGGAGGATTCTCCTGTGGCTTTTCGTCCAACAGCGCGGTGACGTCCAGCGCGGACTTGCCGGCTTCGGCATCCTCTTGCGAGAGATCAAAGAATGTTTTGAGGGCGTCGGTGAGAGCAGCGCCGTGACCGCTGGTGATGGTTCGCGTCATGGCGAATTGCCCACCGGTGACGACGGAAACCGTGTTGGCTCCTGAACCTAAGTCAATTAGAGCGAACGTTTCTTCGTCCCAGTTCTTGGTGTCGTCCGTTTCCACGAGCGAGCGGTAGGCGGCGAAGGGGCTGACGTCCACGCTCTCGACTTCTAGGCCGGCCATTTCGGCGGCTTTGAGTCGGCTTTCGACGTAATCCTTTGGAGCGGCAACGATGAGAACATCCATCTGACCATCCTCTGCGTCGCCCATGATTTCAAATTCGATGTAGGAGTCTTCGACAGAGGTGGGCACGTAGCGCCCGGCTTCAAATCGGATGGACTTCCGCAGGACTCCCTCGGCCATCTTGGGCATGCGAACGGTTCGGACCACCACGGTACTCCCTTGCACGCTCACTATCGCGTCCTTGGTCGTGATGTTGGTGTGGCGGAGCAGTGCTTTCAATGCCACGCTGACTGGCTCAGGATTCGTGATGATCCCGTCCTTGATGCAGTCGTGCGGGGTGGGCACCCAGCCCGCCTTGGTGACTTTCCACCCTTGGGGAGATTTCTCCACAAAGGCAGCCTTGATCGTGTGATGACCGAAGTCCACGCCTACGTATGTTTTCTTGCCGAACATTTTAGTTTCCGCTTGTCCCCGCCTGGCAATTAAAACAGGCTTTGTTTAGATCATCGGCGAACCGATTCCATTTCAGAAGGGATATCCAAGATCGAAACGCGAGGTCTTGAGCCGCGCAGCCATCGTCGGTTGCCTGAGCCACCACTTGGTTCAGTTCCCTGAAATCCAAGAACGGGCGATGCTGAAATTTATGGGTTTGCAAAATCGCGATCAATCGATACTCCGACCCTACAAAGAGGGCCAGTAAGATTGTCGGGAGTGTCCAGCGGAAACCTTAGGGAGGGCGTTAAGTTTTCAGGCTGGACCTCTGCCAGATGAAAGGAGCTTTGGTCGGGCACAAAAAAAACCGGCGATCCTTGGATCGCCGAGTTCTGTTTTGCTGAGTGGGCTTATTCGCCTGCTTCAGGGGTCGCTTCGACTTCAGGGGTGGCTACGGCCTCGGTGGTGGCTTCGGGAGCTTCAACCGCAACTTCTTTCTTCTTAGCTGCCGGCTTCTTCGCTTTCTCAGCCGCAGGCGCCTTTTCCGCGGCTACCTTAGCTGCCGCGGGCTTCTTGGCTGCGGGCTTTTCTGCCTTGACAGCTACCTTCTTTTCCTTCTTCACGCCGCCGCCAGCTTTAGCTTCCTTGATCAACTCCTTGATCTTCTGCTCCTTGCGGTGCCATTTTTGTCGTAATTCTTTGTTTCGAACGCGCATAAAATCTGGTCCTTCAGCACCAAAGGTGCAAAATCGAATCTGCAGGATACCTCAAGCCGAAACAGTTGGCGATTTCTTTGCTTTCGCGCTGACGACGTAGGCCGCCACTGCGCCCACCAGTGCGAGTAGCAATGCAGCAATATGCCCTTCGGTGATGCCGGATCCGCCGATCGTGGTGGAACTTGTACCGGCCCGTAAGAACTCGTAGAAGAACCGGGCCATGCCGTAGGCGATCATGACAAGCGAGACCGACATACCCGATGGCAACTTTTTGCTACGCTCCAGCCACGTGATCAGCAATGCTCCGATGAGCACGAGCGCAGAATCCAGCAATTGAGCGGGTAGGAAGAACATGTTTCCGGCCGCGTCGGTGTAGACGGTTCCGTTGGCGTTGTACATCTTGATTCCCGGCGGTGAAGTTGGGCAAGCGTGACCGAAGCAACATCCGTTGAGCAGACATCCAACGCGCCCAATTGCACTCGCCACGAGCATCGGCACGCCAACGGTATCTAACAGCTGACTAGCTCGGAACTTCTTGGCCCGGCTCACCAGCACGACGCCAATCGCGCCGCCCAGTAGTCCGCCGAAGCTCGTCAGCCCATCCATTTGCAGCTTGAATATTTGGTCCCAACGACCTGCGTAGCTCTTCCACTCTTGGGCAATGAATAGGACTCGGGCGAAGAGCACCCCGAGCAGAATGATCCAAATACTCGCGTCCTGCACAACCTGGTCAGTGAGGCCAAAGCGCTTGGCCCGGCGAGACGCCATTACGATGGCAACCACGAACCCGATCATTAGCATCACGCCAAAGCTTCGGACCGGAAAATTGGGGAGTTCAAAGAGGATCGGGTGCATGAGTCTTCTACTTCAGGAGTTACAACGTGGGGCGAGCTTCATTTACTTCCAGAATCTGCTCGAGCTCGGCCACCACGCGGTCAACATCGTCGTTGACCAGACGGTGACGGTAGAAAATGGAGTCTTTGATTTCGTCTCTGGCGTTCTGGAGCCGCTTAGCGATTGCCGCCTCGTCGTCGGTTTGGCGTCCTCGGATGCGTCGCTCAAGTTCATCCATGCTCGGCGGAAGTAAGAAAACGCTGACGATCTCGGGATGAGCTTGGAGCACTTCGCGCGCTCCTTGGACGTCAATCTTAAGCACCGCGATGCCTTTGCGGTCGTGGATTGCCTCGATGCCGCTCCATGGCGTCGCGTACCAATTGCCATGGACTTCCTTGAATTCTAAGAAGCGCCCTGCGGCAGCCGCGTCGTGAAACCCGTCCACGGACATAAAATGATAGTCCTCGCCGTCCACTTCGCCCTCGCGGGGGTCGCGGGTACAGGCCGCCACCACCCGCTCAACCTTGGGATTGACGTGCATCCAACGATCTATGACGCTGTCTTTGCCGACCCCGCTGGGACCGCTCAAGATGACGATTCTGGCGTGATTCAAGCTCATTTGTTCATCAACTTGATCAGGGATTCCGCGACTCGGGAGGGGTCGTGCCGTACGAAATCCGACTCGCTCATGTAGTCGCCGCGCACGATTTTAAAGCCCATTGCTCGAATGCGGTCAATGTCAGCTTCGACGGGGTACTGGTCCTTGTCACGATACTTTTCGAGCGTATTGGACGAGGGCAACTGGTTGTTCACCAGTACGTAGTCGAACAGGCGATGCGTGACGTTGGCCTCAATCGCGAGGACGTGTTCTGCCGCAGTAAAGGCGTCGCTCTCCCCGGGTTGAGTCATGACGTTACAAACATAGGCCTTGATCGCCTTGCTTTCGCGGATCGCCTCTGGAATGCCGGGGACGAGTAGATTTGGGATCACGCTGGAATACACACTTCCGGGACCCATCACGATTAGCTCCGCGTCGCGGATCGCCTGTACTGCGTCGGGAAAGGCGTGGGCGTCTTTCGGGTCAATGAAGATGCGTCGAATTCGTCCCCCGGCTTCGACAATTTTGGTTTCGCCACAGACCTCGGTGCCGTCTTCCAGCGTCGCGCGGAGGCGAACTCGCTCTAGAGTGGACGGCATGACACGGCCACGAATGGCAAGCACCTCGCTCGCCATGTTGAGAGCTCGCTCGAAGTCCCCGCCACACTGCTCGATGAGCCCGGCGATCAGCAAGTTGCCTAAGCTATGCCCACTTAACGACCCGCGCTTGCCCTTAAACCGATACTGGAATAGATCGGTCATCAACTTTTCCGCGTCTGCGAGCGCGACCAAGCAGTTGCGCAGATCGCCGGGCGGGATGATCCCGAGTTCTTCGCTCAGACGCCCGCTTGATCCGCCGTCATCGGTGACGGTCACGACGGCGGTGATGTTGGAAGAGTGGTTTTTCAGTCCACGGAGGAGGGTCGAGAGGCCGGTGCCACCGCCCAAGCAAACGATTTTCGGTCCGCGAGCGAGCTGTTGGCGGCGCACATAGACGGCGCCGACCGAGTTCCCCACTCCCGGGTTTAGAGTTCGGAATAGGCGACGCATGATTGCCCGAATTCCAGCGTAGGCGAGGACAAAACCCAAGATAAGCAAAGCCCCACCGAGGAGATGATCGGCGTAGTCGGGTGACTGGACACCGAAATTGCGGACGAGGCTGATCCAACCCGCCTTGACCCATGCTACAAACGGTCCGACGGCGGTGCGGAAGCTGAGGGTGATGCCTCCTAGCAAGATAGCCAGGCCCAAAATCGCTGCGGCGACGGACCCTCCAAGATCGGCGGTCGGCGCAAGTGCGCGTCGCAACTTCCGCCGATTGATCATTAGTCCGAGTCTTTCTCCTTATCCTTAATCAGAATGCCGCCCAGCACGCCCGAAACGATTGAGATGAGAATGCTGCCCACGAACGCCGCGAAGAAATTTCCAAGCGTGAATCCAAATCCCATGCTACCGACCCACATCAGCATCGCCGCGTTCACGATTAGCGAGAAGATACCGAGCGTCAAGCAATTGACAGGGGCCGTGATAAACCGGAGCACTCGTCCGAGGGTCGCGTTTACTAGGGCCAAGACCGCCGATCCGATGAAGAGCTGCGGGATTTGGTCGGTTTTCACATCGAAGGGGAGTCCGATGGCTTGCGTAATGAAGGCAGCCAAAACCACCGCCACTGTCAACACAATCCACCTCAACAGGATTCTTTTCATCGCGATAACCCTACGCGAATTGTACTAGGTTCGGATGCAATGGCTCCCTCACAGCTTGATGGAGTACTCAATAGCGATGCGATAGGGCCGCAAGTTATCCGTACTCAACACAAACCGTGCTCGGCTCAAAAGATCGTTCTTCGTCGGGATTCTGTACACCAGCCTCAATTCGTACTTGACTGCGTTGACAAACGGCGTGGGGGTCAGCGCGCGGCGTCCTTCGATGGTTAAGTACCGGCTGAAGCTCTTCGCACCGCTCAGCATTGCGCCTTCAAATGGGTTGTAGTCGAGGGCGAGATAGTCGAGTTGAAATGCGGTGGCGAGGGACGATGTGAGTTGGTCGCTCAAAGTAGGCAGGAAGAGTCCGATTAGGGCATCCCTGAACTCGCCGGTTCGCGTATTCTGTGCCCCGGTCGCTAGCGCTTCGAGCAAGTCGCGCTGACCGATGATCGCCAAAATCTCCTGCTGGCTGAGATCGGGAGGGTCACTCCGGCCCAGGAGTTGCAAGTCACCCTGCTGCATCAAATCGCCATTCACTTGGATAGTGATGTCGTACCGTTGATAGTTGGAGCCTCCGCCGCGGGCGCTGACGGAGGTTCGTCCGGTCAGGCTGACGGGCACTTCGACGGTCGTGTTCCCAGCTGAATCAGTGCGCATCGCAAGAGAAACAAGCCCACCATCTTCAAGCTGAATTCTGGCGTTGGGCAATTTCAAGGTGCCTTCCCGGACGACAAACGCTCCTGTCGCGTTGGGTCGAAGCAAACTGCCTTGAACGGTTCCGGACGCGTTCGCGACGAAATTCGCGGCTAGTGTCCGAACTCGGACCGGGCCTATGCTTGCGTACTCGATGCTGAACCTTGGATTCACCAAAGGCTCAAATGAGCCTTCCCCGGGCTTAAACTCGGGCAGATCGGCGTTCGCCCCGCTGAATGCCACTTTGCCGTCGATGAGGGGCGAACTAAGGTTCCCGCTAACGGTAATCGGCGCGGCGGTGTCGTCGGCTTTGGAAATGGTTGAGAGGGCAGTTTGAATCAAGTTCCCTCGTGACGCGTCACCCTCATCCACCTTAAATGCGTTCAGCCGAACTTGGCCCTGAATGGGAGTGTTGGCGAGCCATGCCTTGATGTCGTTCCCTTCCGGAAAAACGCCAGGAATTGAAGCTTCTAGGGTCATGTCTCCGCCCGCCGAGCTGGTGCCGCTTGCGGTGAATTGCACCTGATCGCCCACTAACGCGACCTCGATGAGCGGATTTTCGATGGAAGTCTTTGTGTCGGCGAAAGCGAGGCGCGGCGGAGCAGTAGCGGTCCCACCGTATCGCAAGCCGCCTGAGAGGGTGTACTTGTCGATATTTCCCGTCGCCGCCACTCGGCCGCCTATCGTCCCTGAACTTCGCTCAAAGTCTACGAAGGTCAACAGGTCCTTGAATTCGCCGATCTGCCGTTCCGAAACGTTGGCTTCCAACCGGAACTGATCGGTGGCCGATCTCACATTTTCCGTACTCGCCACTAGGGCCGACAACGGACTGGAGAATACGAGAGATCCGGTGAATCCCTCCGCCTGGAATGCGCCTTCTGCGGTGAGCAGTCGGTCTTTCAATTCGATAAAGTCTAGGTTCAGCGAGGGAGGGGGGCCACCTTCAAGCGCATCCCCCCGCGGAATCCCGCTCACCTTTAGGGAGGCACGAACGTTTGGGTTGTCGGTATTGCCCGTTACGAGGAATGAAGCGTCGGCGATTGCGGGAATCACTGCTAGATCGGGGTTTATCGCGTTCAACCAAGACAGGCCAATTTTGTTCGCCTCCCCCTCGAAGTTCAGCGCGCCGTCGTCACGTAGGGAGCCACTTCCCGTGAGTTGTTCCTCGCCATTTTGGAGAGTTAGGGCTTTCACCGCCCAAGAGTTCCCGGTGCGGTCAATGCTAGCCGTGAGCTTTCCGACGTTTCGACCGCCCACGCTGAGATCGCTCACCGCAAGGTCGTCGGTTTGGACTCCAAACACTCCGTTGGTGACATTAAAGGCGAGCGTGCCATCCACAACGCCCGTCAAGTCCGCTACAAATCGCTGCACGTCTTCCGGCGCATCTTTCCAGCGCGCACGGGTTAGGCGAATCAACGACTCCGCCGTGACCCGGTAGGAAGTCAACTTCCCACTCAAATTTCCGTTGGCGTCCTGCTTCAGTTCGTCCAACGAGGCATATCTTTCAAGCGAGCCGATAGAACCGGAGGCCGTCCATGTCCCATTTTTCGCCACCGCCTCAAACGGCCCCGATCCGAGGACCTGACCGTTGAGCGCGATTTCAGCCAGGGACCCACTGACCGTGCCGTCACGGATCCCTTTATCGGTAAAGCTGAGCGCGGCTTCGCCGGTGGACAGCCCTTGGACGGCGAATCGCTCATCAAATTGGGCGAGCGGTCGAAGTGGCAGGTTGGTCCAATTCGCCTGCAAGTTGCCCGACTTCGGGCCGAGCCGATATTCACCGCTCAAGGTCAAGTCACCCGACTGGTCAGCGTCGTTGACGGACAGTTTCCCGCCCGCGATGCGGATCAGATCGCTGTTGGCGAATAGCCGACCCTGCACCCCGCCCAGGGTCGCGCCAGAGAAGGCTATGGGTCCGCCGTCGAGGTCCGCCATGATTGTCGGCTTGCTGAGGGTCCCGGTTACAGTCCCATTTAAGATTCGGATAAGCCCCGCCGCCTGGCCCTCCCCAAACTCTGCGAGTTGAATGCCCGGCGAGCGGAAATTCCCGGCGAGCTTCCCAGATTTCGGTTCAAGTGTGACGTCCCCATAAACCCGACTGAACCCGTATTGCGCCTCCATTTGAGTAAACCGCACTCGACTGGAGTTTCCGCTCGCCTGAAGTTGCAGCCACGGCAGTTCCGCATCCGCCACTTTGAGTTTGAAAAGGTCAACTTCAGTGGCGAAAGTCGGGTTGCTGAAGGACCCATTGACCACGCCTTGGAAGTAGGCCTTGCCGCTCACATCTTGGGCGAAAGAAGCTGCCTCGATGTCGCCCCCGGAAACGGCGAGATCTAGGGTCCGGGCATTCAAGTTGACCGAGCCACTCGCCGCCAATGCCCCCTGCGGCCCGCGGAGCACAGCCTGGTCCAGGTTCAGTTTCTGGGGCGACCCCGAAAGCTGAACGACGTAATTGCCGCCCACTCGACGGCCCTCTGGCAACGAGTAATCAGCCTGGCCCCGGCTACCGATCCAAACAAGGGTTTTGTTGCCCGCCGACTCGACGATCGCTTGCAAAGACCCGCGACCCGACAGGGGCAAGTTGTATTTTTTCGCGAGCGGCCCGAGGTTTACGGACTTCGATTCTGCGAACGCGCGAAGCTGCCCGCCATTGGGGGTGTAGCTCACGGCCCCGGTGAGGGGGACACCAGACCAACGCGCGGATAGGATTTTTGCGGCCACGTTGGTGGAAGAAGCTACCAATTGAACACTCGGATTGGAGAAACGCTCGCCCTCTGCCGTGACTTCGCTCGCTTTGACGCCACCTTGGACGAGCCATTTGTCTCCATCCAGTCCGACCGTGCCATCAAACTTTGCCCCCGTCACCCGAATACCCGCTGGGATGCCCTTTCGCCAGTCTGCGGGGAGCTCGCGCAGATTGGTGAGTTCAGCGCGACCGGTCGCCACCAGCTTGACTTGTCTGGCCCAATCAAACGTCAGCCGGTCTGCATTTAGGCGCAGCCCGCTGCCTGCGGCGAAGAGATTTCCCGTCAACCGCTGCCCGCATAGGTTTAGGTCACCTGTAACCGTGCTCGCACGGTAGCTCGAGGCAACCAAATCGAGCGCACCCAGCCGCACGCTCCCAAAAGCTCGAAAGGCCCCGCCGGCGGTGCCGTCAAGCTGCAGGTTTCCCGTACCGCGCAGGGAACGAGCACTGAGCGGCAACCGCTGATCTTTTTCTAAGTACCGCTCAATCACGGGAAGAATCGGGACGATCTCTGAGTTTGCGAGCTGCAGATCGGCTCGAAATGCACCCTTCTCCCCCAATACCAGTTCGAACGGCAAAGCCCCTACGCCATCAAACCGGACGACTCCGTGGGCCAGCCACCCATCGCCAACTCCGCTCGCGCGCACCTCTTTACTGCGCCCAACGAGGGTGATTGGGGTTTTGCGGGTCCGATCGCGGTAGCGCAGGACCACATCCTTGGCGACCACTCTGACGACTGTCTCGGGACCCTTCTCTTCCGGCGGTTTCGGAATCGTGCCGAGAAAATTGAAGTCCCCATTTGGCATTCGATCTAGGAGCGCATCGATGCCCTGCACTTCAACCAGAGTCCCACCCTTTTCATCTTGGCGGACAATGGCGCGGTCTACGTAAATCACTCGCCCACCGTCAGGACCGTGAACCTCTAGCCCGCGAGCTAGAACTAAACGCCCGCCGACATCCACCGAATACGACTTGGCTCGGACTCGGACTTTTCCACCCGCGCCTTCGTATTCGAAAGCAACAGGAATGCCAGGGGCGCTCGCGTATTCAAACACTTCCCACAGATAGACTGCCGCCCATCCCGCAAGCAGGATGGGCGGCATTACCATCGTCAAGGCTCCCGCGCCAGCGATGACGCGGGTGAGTCGTACAAGAGGTCGCATGGGTGCCGTGCAACCTACTGACGTCTCAAGATGGCATTTTGGTCGTTATTCCTCTCAGAGCCACGTTTGAAGCGCGGCTCTCAATTGCTCGCGCATGCTCTCGGCTACCACTTGGATATTGAGGCTGTTGATCGACACGTTGGTCGTATCCTCGAGGAAGGCCCCGGCCACATATTGGCGATTGACAATACGGCCGTCGTCGTTCACGAACGGTAGCTGAATCCAACCTGCCGAAGACACGTGCGTGGTTCCGATCCAATTGCCCGCCTTCCAACACGTCTGCATTTGGGCAATGAACTGGTTGCGCCGTGTGACAGTCATGCCCAACGAATTAGCTTCTTGCGCGATCACGGTCAGAAGTCCAGTCTGCATTCCTGAGTTGGAACTCTGGTTCAGCATGTTGTTTCTGAAGAAGGCAAAGCCGTTGACAGATAGCACCGACCCGTCCGCGGCCTTTTCGTAGAGATCAGCGAATTGTCG
Source organism: Chthonomonas sp. (assembly GCA_031425375.1). Lineage (GTDB taxonomy): Bacteria > Armatimonadota > Fimbriimonadia > Fimbriimonadales > Fimbriimonadaceae > JAFLBD01. The sequence goes on from JANPJF010000007.1 coordinate 624,584, forward strand.
GAGCGTCGCGACGTTCGCCGGGTTGTTCGCCGAGCCCCCAGCTCCGAACTTGTGGAAAATCTCCATCTCGTCGGTGAGCCCGAGGATGTTCGACTTGAAGCTTTCGATGGCGGCGCGACCGGTCACCCCGTTGCCATTCCCCGCGAAGTCCTGGAGGGCATTGGTGTCCTGGTTATTTGAGTTCACCATCATGCGACGAAGGGTGGTTGTGAGGACGCGATTTGCAATAATCGTGGACCCGTCGCCAGGGTGAGTATCGCTGGTGTGATCGGAATAGATCGGGACTAGGGTGCCTTGATTCAAGCCCAGTTGATCCACGATAGGAGTACATGAAGTGCGGAAGCACCTTGATCGTGCTCGCAGGATAGAACTGGTAGTCGGGCATCAGCTTGCCGAGTTCGCCGCCTCCGATTTGTCGCAAGTAAAATCCTCGCGCGCCGTCGCTCCCTGATCGCAGAATGTTGCCGACGCGTGTTTCCATAGCGTTGGAATTGTTGATGACGATGAAGTTGTAGCGAGGCTGACCGTCGACGATGCGTCGCTCGATATCAATCACGCGGGATCCATATTGGGCTACCGCAAATGACATCTGATCAAAGGTGCGGTTGGTCCAGTAGTACCACGCCCCCGGGCCGCTTTCGAGGATGAAGCTGTATCGACCATTCGGGCCCTGCTCCAAGTCGGTCATGCGAAGATTCGAGTCATCGTTGATCTGGTCCAACTGCTCAGCGGTTCGATTGGAATACCAGGTCCAGTTCTTGAAGAAGCTTCCCGAGTTTCGAACAAGAATCCCGGTGAACCGACGCTCGCCGTTTACCTCTTGAACCTCGATGTCAACCAGACGACCATTTGTTTGGTCAATCAACGTGTTCACTTCACCAAAGGTCTTGTTGTCGAAAGTCCAGTAAGGGACGTAGTCAGCACCGGAGTTTCGAATGAAAGTGCCCGCGAATCGGCGAACGCCGTTCACTACCGTGACTTCCATATCGATCGGGCGCGCATTCCGGCTTAGCCCAAAAGCGCGGAATTGGTCTAATGATCGATCAGCGGTCCACCACCAGTTTTTCTCATAGGTTCCGGAATTGCGAACGAAGCTGGCAGCATAGCGAAGCGGATTGGTGCTGTTGACCTCGATGTCGTGCATTCGGTAGCCCTGATCGACGAGTTGGTCGATCTGAGCCTCGGAAACATTGGCGCTGTACCAGTGGCCGGTCGGGATTGTAGATGCTCGGTCAGCTTGGGCGGCAACGACGCCAAAGGCTGCGACTAAAGCAACGAGGAGATTTTTCTTGAAGTTCATTTTCGATTCCTGGCGGCAAGCGCCGCAGCCGTTTGATGGGCCTGGACTTATTATATTCCAAAGTGTCTGAAAAATGAAACATATATTTTAAAAATATGGTACTATAGTCCCAGATGGAGAATTCTCCCCTCTTCCCAGGCCAGGTGCCGTTTGCGACGATGAGCTTAGATCAAGTTGAGTGCTTGGCTTCAGCATCGCGGGCGGAAGTGTATTGGAACTGCTCGCCGGTCGTTCCGCGCTCGATAGCTGAGATCGCCCGAGGTGTTCAACGCTCGGCCAGCGCCACGACCTATCACGTGAATGAGCTGGTCCGAGTCGGGTTGCTGATCCCAGTTGGGGAGCAAAGAAGTGGGGCCCGAACCGAAAAGCTTTACGTCATCGCTGCTCGCCGCGGATTTCTGACTAAAGGATTCGATGCCGAGCCCGAGTACCGCGAGAAGGTGCTTGAAGGCTACGCCGCTCTCCTGCGCCTCATGCTTCGCGAAAGGCAGTCATTGACCGAAGCGACCCTCACCCAACCGGAACTAGGAAGGCTGAGCACATGGCGACGGTACAACGTTGTCGTATCCCCTGAGGTAGCAGAAGACTTCATCAGGCGGATGATTGAGACCTTTCGCGAGTTTGCTAAAGAGCCACCAGTCGAGCATGGCACTCGAATCGCTTACTCGTTCTTCGTCACGCCCACGTTGGGCGAGACGAAGTCGGCGAGGAAGAAGAAGCGCTAGGACTTAGGCCGGGCGGCGATGGCGTTTTCGACCTTGTCCAGTCTTTCCTGCATGACCTTCTTGCTGAACTCGATGGCGTTGTAGCTCGATCGGATGAACGGACCGGAGGCCACAAACGCAAAGCCCATGTCCTCACCGATCTTTTCGTACTCCTTGAACTCATCGGGGTGGATGAATTTGTTGACCGGGAGATGCTTCATCGTCGGGCGGAGATACTGGCCAATGGTTACCGCATCACAACCTACCTTTCGGAGATCTGCCAGGGTCTTCAAGACCTCGTCGCGCGTTTCGCCTAGGCCAAGCATGATCCCGCTCTTCGTATAGATGCCCGGGTTAAATTCCTTCACCATCTCCAACACCCGCATGGTTCGGGCGTATCGGGCTTGAGGACGAACGATGGTGTGCAAGCGCTCGATGGTCTCAATGTTGTGATTGTAAATTTCTGGAAAGGCGTCACAGACGGTCTTCAGCAAATCGGGCTTTGCTTTAAAGTCTGGGGTCAGAACTTCGACGATCGTCTCCGGGACGATTCGGTGGATCGCCTGAATCGTCTTCGCAAACTGGGTTGACCCTTCGTCTTTGAGATCGTCGCGGGCCACGGAGGTCACCACAACGTGCTTCATTCCCATCTTCTTCACCGTGTATGCGACGTTGGCGGGCTCAAACGGATCGAGATCTTCTCCCTTACCGACGTTGATGGCGCAGAACCCACAGGATCGGGTGCAGGTGTTGCCCAAGATCATGAAAGTGGCGGTTTTCTTGCTCCAGCACTCGGGAAGATTAGGGCAACGGGCGCTTTCGCAAACCGTATGAAGGTTTTTCGAGCGCATCATTTGCTCGACTTCCTTGATCGTGTCCGGGCGGGGGAGCCGGATTTTCAGCCACTCGGGGAGCTGCTGGGTCATTGTAGGAACATTGTACCCGCCCGGTTCGTTTGAACCTGTGATAGACTATAGTCCCGGGACCCGACTAGGCCCAGACGAAACTGGGTTCCGACCCGCCCGTTTAGAACCCCGGACGTGTCCACTGGACACTAGATGGAACACAAAATGAAAAAGGCACTTCAGACACTCTTCGCTCTTTCGGTCGCTGCAGCACCGTTCACCGTCAAGGCAGAAACCTACGCTTACCTCGTTGGTATCTGTGACTACCCGACCCCACTTGACGCTCAGGGCAATCCCGCCAAGGACGACAAAGGCAACGTCTTGGACAACGACCTCTCCGGTCCGGTCAACGATGCAAACGCGATTTTGAAGTTGCTGACCAAGCAATACAATTTCAAGGAGGCCAACATTCGCAAGTCCTTCGACAAGGATGCGAACGGCAAGAACTTCATCGAGAATATTAAGTGGCTTGTAACCACCGCAAAGGCAGGAGATGACGTGGTGTTCTACTACTCCGGCCACGGCGCCCAGCTTGAAAACCCCAAGGCGAAGGAGCCAGATCCAGCCGACAAGATTGACGAGACTCTCGTGCTCGCGGACGGAACCCTGGTAGTGGACGACCTCTTCGACGAAGTCCAAACAATTCTAAGCACCAAGGGCGTCAACTGCACTTTCGTGTTCGACAGCTGCTACAGCGGCGGCATGTCGCGAGATTTCATGATCAACGGTCGATCCGCGAAAACCAAGTTCCTGAACAAGTCGCAGGTTGGCGCGAATTACAAGCCGATGACTCGAGCGATGATGAACAACGCTCGGCCGCAACTGAACGCGAACGACGTCAAGAATCGAGCGATGGAAGCCAAGGGCACCGTGGCTTGGATCTACGCCAGCCAAGAGAAGAATCCGAGCGTGGACCTCGGTTCCGCGGGTCCGGACGCTCCGGCACACGGCCTGTTCACCCTTCTCTTGACGACCGTGCTCGAGCAGTCGCCAAAGCTTCCTGCCGCAGATCTGGTTAGCGCAATCAACGATTTCGCTAAGGAAAAGGGGTTCGACCAAGGTCCGACCACTGAGTTCAGCGCCGCTAGCCGAGCGACCGCGCCGATCTTCCCCGGAGCCAAGTAAGGAGAACCGATGAAACGAAGCGCTTGGCTCATAGCCGCAGCGCTCCTACTCTGCGGCCTGCGTGAACCCACGCAGGCCGCCGTGCAAACGGGAGCCGCTCCGACCGAATCACGACTCCGATTGGTCCCTCAATCCACTGACACCTTGCTTGCCGACATGGAGGAATCCGCGGACGGCACCCGGCTTATCACTCACGATCGGAAGTTCGCACCGCGCTTGTGGGATGCCAAAACTCTTCGACTCCTGCGGGTCCTGGGCGGCGCGCAAGATCCTACCCCTGTGGTCCGCTTCAGCCGAGATGGCAAGCGTATTCTCACGATGGGCACGGAAGAGCTACGAGTCTGGGATGCCACGATGGCGAAGGTCGCAAGTCGGTACCCCGGCCCTGACGGCGAGTTTTTCGTCGAGGCGGTTTTCTCACCGGACGGCTCAATGGTTGCCGTCTCCTCCAGTAGCGGCATAGTCCGAGTGATCAATGCCTCAACCGGGAAACTCATTAAGGAACTGACCGGCTTAGAAGTTTTCGTACCTGCCCTCGACTGGTCTGGAGATGGCAAGTTTTTGGCGGCAGGGTCGCGCCTGTCTGCATGCATCTGGAACGTACAATCGGGCGCAAAGGTGACCCTTACTGCTCCTAAGATGACTTCGATCCGTAGTCTGGATTTCAATGACGCGGGCACTTCGGTGGTTGTGTCGAATGTGAACGAAGGGGCTTTCGTCTTTGATGCCACGACCGGCAAGTTGCGTTACGAACTTGCCCACGTGATCGGAGACAGAACTGAAGAGCTTCGGGCGATGGTTGGTGCCCAGTTCGTTGGCAAATCCGAAGCGTCGGTGTTGTACTTCGACAAGGGGGGCGACCTCGTAGTCGTGAATGCCGTTTCTGGCGTGGAGGAAAAGAGGCTCAAGGGGCACTCCGCCCCGGTCGACGAGCTCCGGTTGAATCGAAATCGAACCCGAGCGGGAACCCACGGCGATGACGATCGCGTGATTCTGTGGGACCTCGAGGCCGCTAAGCAGACTCCGTTTGAGCTTAAAAGAGGTGATATGCCAACCGCCGCAACGTTCGGCGCGCAAGCTGACGATTGGTACCTGGGCATGGCGAGTGGCGAAATTCGCCGCTATGACATCAAGACCGGAATTGCGACGAGTGGCACGCTGGGGGCGACGAATTCGCTCGCACGAATTCGGTTCCTCGGTGCCGAACGCCTTTTAACTATTTCGAAGAATGCCACTGGATCTCTTTTCCTCGACAACTTGTCCGAAAGCAAGATCTTGGTCATCCCCGCCACCTCCATGAGCGATCCGCTCGACCGGTTGGCGGATGAGCTGTTCTCGGATTCGGGGCGATTCAACATCTCTGCCAGCACGGGGAGCATCTTTTACCCACCGTTTCAGTTCAGCGGCTATGACTTGTGGTCAGGAGATGGGATGTTTAAGAGCAACTCTAGCGAGGGCCAAATCGCTGAGTTCGCGCCAAACTCCGATCTCGCGATGCTAACGTTCCAGGATGGACTCGTGTTCTGCTACGACTTCAGCATCGGCAAGCAGACTCATACTGCGAAGTACCCCGATCCCCAGGAGGACTTTACCGGCGCGATCAGCCCGGACGGCTCCAACGCAGTTCACGGCCCGTATACCAAGGATCGAACCTATGCGGTTTGGCAATTGGATACTCGCGAAATCCTGGCCGTTCTGGACAAAGCGGCGGACATGAAAATCAAGGCCCTCAAGTACTCCCCCGACGGAAAGTTGATCGCGGGAGCCGGGGAGAAGGCAATCGCTTGGTGGGATGTCGCGACCGGCAATTTGGTCGGTCAATCTACCCACGGTATGGAGGACGCGCCTGAGCAACTAGTTTTCACCCGGGATGGGGCAAGAATCATTGCGCACTCTCCCACCGCGTTCGCCGTCGCTACGGTGAAAACGCCCGGCGTCGCCTCTTTTCAGCAGGGAACCAGTTGGTTCCTCAAGCGAGACATGGATCAAATGGCGAACCGGGCTGGCACCAAGGTGCTGCTGACGGGCCGAAACAAGGTCTACGTGTACGACGTGGACGGTAAGAAGGAAGAGAAGACTCTCGAACTCAACGACACGGCAGTTAACGCGATTTTCTCGCCGGATGACAGTCGAATCTTGACGGTTGACCTCACTGACGGGATCGTGATTTGGGATGCGAAGACTTACGAGAAGCTCGGCAATCTTGTCCAGATGCGCGACGGCAGTTGGCTCGTCATGGACACTGAAGGCCGATACGATGCCAACGACCCGAACGACGTGGAGGGTGCCCTTTACGTGATGGAATGGGAAGGCGGGCTAGAAGCACTTGACGTTAATCAATTCAAGGGCTACTTCTGGGATCCCGGCCTCTTGCAAAAGCTCTTGGGCACCAGCAAGGAGAAGAAGCGCTCGGTGCCAAGCCTCGCTTCACTTCGACTCTATCCTCAAGCTGATCTTAAGCCGGACAAGAAAGGCGGCGTCGTAGTGGCGCTTGAACCGCGAGACGATGGTGGAATTGGCCGCGTTTCAGTGAGCGTCAACGGCAAGGAGGTCGTCACGAAGGCTGGAGTAGGTTACTTCAACGTTAACCTCGAAGACCTTCGACCCCACTTGTTGCCCGAGAATCGTCTGCCGGAGGGGCAAGGCAACATCGTTTCGGTACGGGTTTCCAACTCGGAAGGAACGCTGACCAGCCTCCCCACCAACCTGGACATAGGCGTGCCGGTGGGCCTCAAAGCTCCCGAGATCAAGCTGTACGCGCTATTTGTCGGTGCCGGGGACTACGTGGGCACCACCCGCGACCTCACTGCACCGCCCAAGGACGCCGAGGCCCTCGCCAACGCCGTCCGCAGAGTCTCTGGAGGTTTCCTGAGCAACCGGGTCGAGATCACCGAACTGGCCACAGAAGACGAGCATCAGCCGCCCACCAAGGCGAACGTGCTGAAGTGGTTCGATGACGTGGCCAAGAAGGCAACCAGCAGCGACATCGTGATGGTGTTCTTTGCTGGCCACGGCATGGACAAGCTCGGTTCTCGAACCGGTTACTACTTCCTGACCAGCGAGGCCGATCCGGAGTCGCTCACGGAAGCGAACCTACCCAACGTGAGCGTAAGCGGCGAAGACCTTCGGGTGAAGCTCAAGGCTATCGCTGCTAATAAGCAGGTCGTCATCCTAGACACTTGCCATAGCGGCGCTGCTGCGGGCAGCATCGTGGATGGTAGTGAGCGCAGCGTGAGCGGCGATTACCAGCGAGCGTGGGAGGCTATCAAAGATGCCACCGGCACCTGGATGCTGGCGGGCTCAGCGGCAGATCAACTCAGCTACGAGTCCAGCAATGTGGATCACGGCATGTTGACCTACTCGTTGCTCGAGGCGATCGATAAGGCAAACTCCGATGGGCTTCGACCCGGCCAAGGCGGCGAGTTGTTCGTGGACATCGAACGATGGCTCACCTACGCCGCCAACCGCGTCGAGTCGCTCAAGAATGAAGTCGGCCTAAAGGGGATCCAACGACCAGAGTTCAAGCGAAGCACCGGACGAGGTTCGTTCGACATTGGCGTGCTGAATGAGAAAGACCGCGGAGCAGTTGGCCTGAAGCCACCCCTCCCGATCGTCATTGTCGGCCCATTCGAACTCGACCAGGAAGATCCGGAAGGGCTTGAAGACCCGATTCGCGCGGCCTTCACTTCGTCCAACCAGTTCAAAGCATGGACGGATGTCTCGAAGCACCCGAACGTTTACCGCATCGCCGGTGAGTACAGCGTCTCCGGTAACAAGGTCACCGTAAAGGTGTTCTTGCAAAGGTTCGACTCGGGCCAGAAGCGAAGCACCATTGAGACGTTTGAGGTGACAGGAGACAAGGGCAGGCTCCCCGCTCTCGCCGCCGAAATCAAGTCCGAGGTCGAGAAAAAGGTCGTCGCTCTTGAGCTTGCGCGGAAGGCTCCGCAGCCCTAACGCACTCGCCCGGTACAATTCTCTCCGTTTTCCAGTCTATTGGATAACGGAGAGGATCACCACGTGGCAGATACAAGCGATTTTAGAAATGGGTTGGCGTTCAAGATGGAGGGTGAGATCTACATCATCCTGGAGTTTCAGCATGTCAAACCGGGCAAAGGCGGCGCATTCGTCCGCACCAAGCTGAAGCGAGTCAAGAACGGCTCAACGATTGAAAAGACATTCCGCTCGGGCGAAAGGGTGGACGATGTCTACCTCGAGAAGAAGGAACTTCAATTCCTTTACACCAACCAAGCCGATCAAGAGGCGGTGCTCATGGATCTTGAAACTTACGACCAGGTCTACGTTCCGATGACCACCCTCGGAGACGGCAGCGAATTCCTGAAGGAGGAGTCCAAGATCATTGGCCTGTCCGTTAACGACACGTTCCTCACCTTCGAACTCCCGAACTTTGTCGAGCTCAAGATCACCGAAGCCGAGCCCGGCATCAAGGGGGACACGGCAAGCGGTGGCTCCACAAAGGGTGCCATCACCGAGACCGGTGCCCCGGTTCAAGTGCCCTATCATATCAACGAAGGTGACGTAATCAAGATCGACACCCGAACCGGGGCATACATGGAACGCGTCAACAAGAAGTAATTTCATGCAGAAATCTGGAGACGTCGAAGATCTAGTCGCTACCCTGCAAGACAATATTGCCCGGGTGATGCTGACCGTCGGTAGCGTCGGCACCATCATTTGCACCGGATTTCTGTTCTACTACTTCTTCGGTTTCGCCGGGCAAACCCCGCCAGACCCGAAGCCAGCGCAGACCCTGATTGGTCAGTTCACGTTCTATGGCGGCATTGCCGCCATCGTTATGGCGATCGCGCTGAGCATCATGTGGTGGACCGAAGATGTCCTGAGCGTTGTGCTGATCCTCGTCTCCGGCGCACTCTACTTCTCCCCGATGTACTTGCCGATGATGGTGGGCGGTGCCCCGATGGAAGTCGCCGTCCTTGCCATGCGAGGGCTTCAGCAGGTCGGTGGCATGATGGGTTTGGTCGCCATTGCGGTTACGATCGTCGACCTCAGTTCGCGCGTCAAAAACCGGCTCACCCACGGATCTAAAGCCGACACGCTCAAGTACGGAAAGGGCGTCAAAGAGGACGTCGATCGACAGAACGTCTTCCTCGGCAAGTGCTGGCAGCTTCCCTATTGCCGCAAGTTCGTGCGCGAAAAGTGCCCGATCTACCACGCCCGTCGAACCTGTTGGAAAGAGCGGGTGGGATGCATGTGTGAAGAAAAGGTGATCCAGAACGCGATGCAGGGAACGGTTCAGATTCCCAAGGACATCGTTGCCGCTGCCCGATACATTCCGTACAACACCAAGCTACCGATGGAAGTCAAAATCCAGCGGTGCCGGCAGTGCGTTATTTACAACGAGCACCAGCGGCAGAAATACAAACTAGCGTTGCCCACTGCGCTCGCCGGAATGGCAGGAATTTGGGTCGTGGCCCGGGAGCCGATGAAGGAGGCCCTCGGGGTGATGCTCACCGGTGCGGACAAGTTCGTCGGGCAAGCCACGCTCCAGGGCAAGAAGACGGTCACCGATCCCACCCATATGGCGGTATTCCGTGAGCTGCTGGTCATCCTGCTGATGGTCATGATCCTCGCTTACTTGATGAAGCTCATCGAGTACCTGTTCTTCAAGATCAAAATCTAATGAGCAACCCGTCAGTCGGCATCATCATGGGAAGCGAGAGCGATTTGCCCACCATGCAGGCGGCGCTTGATATTCTCGCCGAGTTCGGGGTTTCGTACGAGGTTGAAGTCGTCAGCGCCCATCGGACTCCGAAGCGGATGGTGGAATATGCCGAAACGGCTCGCGCTCGCGGACTGCTCGTGATCATTGCGGGAGCGGGCGGTGCAGCGCATCTGCCCGGAATGACGGCGAGCCTGACCACACTGCCAGTGATCGGAGTCCCGGTTCAAACCAAGGCGCTGAACGGATCGGATTCGCTCCTTAGCATTGTGCAGATGCCCGCCGGGATTCCGGTTGCCACCGTGGGGATTGGTAATAGCGCCAACGCCGGTCTACTCGCGGTTCAGATACTGGCGACGTCGGACAAAAAGTTGGCGGCAGACCTTGAGGTCTACCGCCAGTCTTTGGAGTCCAAGGTCGCTGAGATGAACTCTCGCGTGGCTGGACAGAGCTAAGTTACTTGCGTTGCTGGCTCATCTTCAGCATCAGGTCGTACGCTTCGCTGTCGAGGATAATCGCCTGAACGTAAAACCGCATTTTCGCCGAATCGGTCATCTTAGAAGGATCGAGAGTGGGATCGAACAAAGTGGGCTGAATGGCGTTCGCGGCGGCTTTCTTCTGCCCGGCGTTCAACTCTTTCTCTAGCACCGCCATCACGGTGTCTACGTTGTCGGCCACGATGGCTTGCCGACGAATGTGCATCGTCTTGAATGTGGCAGCGACTTCCTTCATCGTTTCGCCTGGCGGAAGCTTTTGCTCGTCAATTCCTTCTTTGAGCGCGGTGTCCACCTTGGCCTCAAGCTTCACCAGCATGTCGTACTCAACCATTTCGGCTTTGCGGACTTCCTTGCGGGCGTTTTCGACGGCCGGGAGAACCTTGTCGAGCTGGGCTTTGGTCATCACGAGGGGCAGGAGCTGATTGAGCAGGTCCATGCGCTTAATCTTCGAGATGATTTCGTCGGCGCGCTTCCCGCGCTGCTCCTGAGAAACCTGGGCCGTCAGCACTGATCCCATGAGAGCGACCGCGACGAGAGTGAGAGTCCATTTTGCATTCATGATTGATTCTTCTTACCAGACGACTGGCTGGCCTTGGGAGGTTCGGCTTCCGACTTCACGGCAGTTTGCTCTGCCTCTTGCACGAGCGAGATCATGCTCGCCGCCGCCATCACCTGGATGTGAACAAAGACCAAACCAAGGAGCGCAACGGCTAACCACCCACCCAAGGTAAGCCCATCGCGGGTTAGTCCTCCCCAAAGAGAAACAAGCCAGAGCCCGCCCAAGAGCAACAATGCTCCGACGATAAAGCCTAGCGATCCGAGGAGCACACGCTTCGTGCGGGAGAGGGCGAAAATGCGGGCGCGGATGACGTCTTGACGGCGGCGTTGGAAAAATCCGTAGCCGATCCAAACCACACATGCCAGGCAGGCTTGCCCCCAGATCACGGCCCGAAGGTACCAGCTAGCGCGTCAGGATTTCGCGGAGCTTGCGGCGATGAGCCACGGTTCGGAGCTTCTTAATTGCTTGGAGTTCGATCTGGCGAATGCGTTCGCGGCTGATCTGCATCTCTTTGGCAAGCCGCTCTCGGATGGAACTAAGTTCTTCGCCCTCGTCCATCTTAAGGCGCTGCATCATGACGCGGCGCTCACGCTCCGTCAGTTCGGTCATGATCTCGTGAAGTTCTTCCACGCGCTCGGTGGTCATCACGGCGTCTTCTGGGCTGACTGTTGCGTAGTCGGGGAGGAGTGAGCCCAGTGTGGTGCCTTCCCCGTCGCCGACCCGCATGTCGAGGGAAAGCATGTCCATGGAGCTCTGGAGCAAAATCGTCAACTTTTTCGGGCTCAATCCGAGGCTGATCGCCAATTCTTCGTGCGTGGGTTCGTGGCCAAGTTCTCGCATTAGGCGCATCTTCTCGCGATCTATGCGGCGGAGGGATTGGGAGATGTGAGCCGGGAGTCGAATCGCCTTCGACTTGTTATCAAGCGCTCGACCGATGGACTGCCGGATCCAGTGGGTGGCGTAAGTCGAGAAACGGAAGCCTTTGCCCGGATCGAACCGGTCCACCGCGTGCATCAAGCCAATCGCGCCTTCTTGAATTAGGTCTTCTAGGGGGACCGCACGAGAGCGATAGCTCTTTGCGATATTGATGACCAGCCGCATATTCGACTCGATCAAGCGTAGGCGGGCGGCGACGTCACCCTTTTGCGCAGCTTCGGTCAAGTCGAATTCTTCATCAGAACTCAACAGTGGAGCTTGCGTCAGGCGTCCGAGATAACTCGGTATTCCGTCATCGTGGTCCATCGTTTGCCGCATCATTTCCTACGTCGCTTAGGGCGAGAACGTGGTCATTCCAACATGTCCATGGTCTAAGTCCAATTTGCAAAGAGGGAGTCGCAAACGTTGTGCCAATAGTCCCCCTCCCCAAACTTTTTGACGACCAGCAGCCACCCACTGTTCGGAAGCATTTCAAGGCAAATCAGGTAAACCGCCGATGCTGGTTCGGCGTAATCAAAACAAGGGTGTTCTGCGAGATTACTTGGTGGAAAATATTCTCATAAGGAGAACCGCATAAAACTGGTGATTGTATGGGGAAACTAGGGGGGCAAGGCGATGAATGAAACTGATTTTGTAAAGAGCGGTTCCGATCAGTGGATGCGTCTCCGGTTCTTAGCCACCAAAATCGAATCCAATCCGACGCGAACAGATGCCGCCGAATTGGAGGAATTTCTCAATCTCTACCGTAAGACCTCGGCAGACCTAGCCAGGGCTCGCGCCGAGACTTCGAATCCCGAACTCATTGAGAGCCTCAACTCGGTGCTTGGGCTCGCCTATTCGGCGCTGTATCGCCGACCCAGCCGAGGCTTCAAGAAAAACCTTCACTCCGTGCTACTCGCCGGAGCGCGGGCTTTTCGACGCCAGTTCGCCTGCGTGATGTTGAGTCTGCTGACCGTGGTGGGATCGACATTCTTCGCCGCTGGGGTTCTTCACTATCGACCCGATTTGAGGTCCTACATCGTGGCTCCCGAATCGGAGGAGCTCTTCAAGCACTGGCGCGACGCGAATTTTGAGGAGCGAACCACCGGCCAGCACATCATGATGTCGGGCTTCTATGCATCGAACAACCCTCGGGTAGCGGTCACGGTGGCCGCGATCGGTGCCTCCACCTTTGGCCTCGGTTCTTTTTACGCTTTATCCCAGAACGGGATCATGCTCGGCGCACTGGCCCAAGACATGGCCAAGGTCGGCAAACTGGATTTCCTTGCCACCAGCCTCGCGCCCCACGGGGCCAGCGAGCTGACCGGCATGATCGTTAGTGGAGCAGCGGGCTATTCCCTGGGTTGGGCTCTAATTGCACCCGGCCGGCGGCGGAGGCTCGACTCCCTCCGCGAGCGCGGTAAAGACGCCTTAGTTCTCCTGGCGATGGGTGTGCTGATGATGTACATCGCGGCCCCCTTCGAGGGCTTCTTCAGTTTCAATCCGCTCGTCCCGCAGTGGCTAAAAGCCATTGTGGGGCTACTCGTGTTTACTGGCTGGTGCGCCTATTGGGGGCTATATGGACGCCGTGAGGAGGCCCAACTCATCGAAGCGCACGAAATGCCCGAGTTGGAAGTAGCGTTGCCGCAAGTCTCAAGGCGGTCTTCAGTCGCGCCGGATTCAGTTTAAGCGCGTTCCAATATGCGCTTCGTCCTCCACGGACGTCGCCAAACCACATCCTCTCTGTGCCCAAGCATGCGAGGTTGTGGGCTCGGGCCGCTGCGAGTTCCGGCTCACGGCTGACTAGGGCGGATAACTCAGGCCATCGACGTTCGATCCACTCGCGCACCCGGAGGCTGTCCGCGATCATCTTGTCTTCCTCGCGACATGCCTGGTTTGGGTGCACACGATAGAACGTCAGTGACTCCGGGAGATGCACCACTTGGGCATGCTCCGCGCATCGAAGCCACATGTGCCAATCTCCGCACCCCCAGAACTCAGGGTCGAAGTGGCCGGTCTTTTCCAGCAGAACGCGCCGAAAAATCGCCGAACTCGCGATGATGCGGTTCTTGTAGATCAGCTCGTGGAGTATCCATCCGCTACTGGTTTCCGGCCAAGGAAAGCCCAGCGGGCTGCCCTCGATCTTCTCGCCCTGCGGCCCGATGAACCAACCGGCGGTGTGGACCAGCCCCACCTCTGGCCGAGCATCCAGCACGGCTACTTGCTGCTTGAGCTTACGGGGGTCCCAGACATCGTCGTCGTTGAACACCGAGATTAACTCGCCCGTCGAGTGCGCGATCCCAAAGTTTAGGTTGCCGTAGGTGCCGAGGTTCTTCTCGTGAAAATGGCAGATGACATCAGGTTGCTGAGCGAGCCATTCCCGAGACCCATCTTGGCTCCCGTCATCGAGGGCTAGAACTTCGAAATCTCGGAAGCTCTGTTTCCGGAGGGATTCCAACGCGATCGGCAAGAACTCGCGATGGTTATATGATGTGAGTAGAACACTGACGCGCGGCACTATTCGATGCGGACCTCGACGCTCCAATTGCTGATATCCAGCTCCGGGTTAGGCTGGTCGCCCACCGGCTCCAGGTTGTTGCTGGTCTGATTATTGTAAATGCCGTTGCGGCCGAGGGGGATGCGAATGAATTCGTTGACTTCTGTAGGTATCGAAGCGTTGCCCAAAGAATCCCACTCTTTTTGTGTGCCGCTCTGGGGGATGCGGTCCATGGTCAAGAAGTTGACTTGTAGGCTCTTCAAGGCAGCCGCATCGACCGGATTCTCGACCAACTGGGTCAGCAAAAGCTCAAACCGAATTCGAGTCGAGCCTACACCGACATTTTCGGTTGCCACTGGCACGCCGACAATTACCCGATTGTTCAATTGGACCTCGAGGAAACGATAGAGTAGATAATCGCTCACCGCGGTGGGATCCCACCACACAAAATGAGTGGCGTTGCCGGCGACGAAGCCGTTCCCCCAGGGAGGCGCAATAACGGGAATTGGCCCTTGCGTGGTTGGGTTCTCGTCGGTGCTGGTGCGCATGGCGACCATGTACACATACGGGATTCCGTTGGATCCGGGCTCTTGCCCCGTCCGAATCGTGCCGCTCACGTTCAACGTGAAGATCAACCGGGTCCCCAAGGCATCGGGCACATCGGGAAACTTCGCGCACCCGGATAGCCCGAGCAATGCCGCCGCCGCTAGCCAGGTACGAGCTTGATTAAAATTCGGTGACAACTTTCGCATGTAACTATCCGATCGTGGTTCAGGCTTTCGATCACCTTGGTGGGGAGCAATGTTCCACAGGCACCGCAGGCACTACCCGTTAGTACGCCCATTCCCAGTCCGCCATACTTCGCGCGAATCATGTCGTACTGCGCGACCAAGGGTTTTTGAACCACGGCGGCGAGGGGAGCGCGCTCCTTTGCTTTTGCGTTGTATTGCAACTGTAGCGACTTCCCCTCTTCGATATCGGCCGCCTTCTTGGCTTCAAACTGCTTCGCCAACCCCTGCATTTCGCGCATCTTCGGCTTCGCTAGCTCCTGGGCAACCGGGAGTTCTTCCATCATCGCCATCATTTCGTCTTCGTGCTTGGCGATGATCTTCTTGAGGCTCGCGATTTCGGCTTCGTAGCCCGCCGCCTCTTTGGCGTTCACCACATTGCCACCGTAAAGCTCCTTCTCGAAGCCCTTGATTTTGGCGACGTAGCCCGCGTTGGTCGCTTCGAGCTCTTTGATGGATTCTTCAAGCTGCTTGGGCTTGTTCAACACCGTTCCATGCTCCGCTTTGATCGCTGAAATCGCTTGAAGCAGCGATTTTCCGCCATCCAAGGCGTTTGCTCGACGCTTCATTCCCTCCAGCGCAGCATCCACGAGATGGAGCCGATAGAGATCATAGAGGGGGGATTCCGGCATGGGCAGATTGATTATGCCCAATCGCAGGAGAACGCAACACCGACCCCGAAATAGACACTGTTGACATGTCGGCAGCACTGCACCAACTGATCCTGGATGTGAACGACTTAGGCGAGTCGTTGCGGTTCTACGTAGACCTGCTACACCTTTTCGTGCGGGATGAATCTATGGTGGATGGGGTTCGGCTAGTTAGCCT
The DNA here is from genome assembly GCA_031425375.1 of Chthonomonas sp. Lineage (GTDB taxonomy): Bacteria > Armatimonadota > Fimbriimonadia > Fimbriimonadales > Fimbriimonadaceae > JAFLBD01. The sequence goes on from JANPJF010000007.1 coordinate 640,400, forward strand.
ACGCACCGGAGGCACCGATGTCCTCTTGGTTCAACGCACGTTCAGCTACGGCATCTTGCCCGAATTCGCCGGCGGCGGCGTGGTCCTTAATTTCGACGTCGCCAACCTCGCGCAGCTACTACCAGAGCTTCAAAACCTGGGGATCGGCGTACTTCGAGGCATTGAATCCTCACCAAATGGTGAAGCCTCATTATTGGTCGCAGACCCCGATGGGTACGCCGTTCTCTTGAGCGAGCGTCCACGCACGATCAACTAGCCTGACCAACCTTTACGGTTCCCGCCTCATTCAGTCGGCCCAGGATCGTGATCGGAATGGGAATGAATTGCCTCACGATGTAAGCCATCGTTTGAAGTCGGGGAGTGATGCGTTGCGTCACGAACTGGGTCGGCTCAGCCGATAGCGCGGCGCAAACCAAAGCTTGGTCCGCCAAGAAGGGATCAAGGGTGGCCGTGGAGTCCACAAACTCCTTCAGCGCAGAGTGCGCCGCTCGGCACACCGTCTCCACTTTGACCCCCTTAGCCCCCAGGCAAGATCCCACCCCTATCCCGTTCTCGTAATGGGCAGCGAGTGTAACGTGAACCCCGCTTTCATGGGAATCCACTTCGACGATGTCGATCTCTGCCTCCATACCCAGGGGGCGCAACAAATCCTTCAGCTCGTCCGAGGCTCGGAGCGGAACATCTTTCGCCACGCCGTGGGAAGCCACAACCGCACGCAGGGCTTTGAGTTCTCCACGCTTGAGCCAGGTGAACCCTTGCATCGCGCTCGGCTCGACCTCAAACTGGACATGCCCCTGCCCGGCAAACCCGAAGCCCGCCCAGCGTTGACTCGCATAGCCGACCACCCCTTGCTTACCATGGAGGGCCAAAGTCCCAAGCACAAACGCATCAAATGTCAAGGTGTGATTGTTGTAAGTCTCGCCCTTAATCGAGAAGGTCGAGTACGCACCCGACCGAGCCAGCACCGGCATGATGGACTCCGCCAGCATCAGCGCGTTTCCAGGAATGCTCCCTTTCTCGAAACTGCGGACGTCGAAGTCGCCCCTCAGCGGTTTGGGCGCATGCTTAGGCACGAAAAGCACTTCATTCGAGTCTAACTCGTCTCCCTCCATCCTCGCGCCGGAGACTACTTCCAACATCCTCAGGAACGTGAGGTCCTCACTCGAAACGCCGGGTTTCCGAGTGGCCGCGCGGACTTGGTGGATACGAACTGGAGTCTGCGTCAAAGCCGACATGGCGAGCGCAGTGCGAAAAAGCGCACCGCCCCCTTCTCCTTGGCCCCCGTTGATCACTAAAGGTTCTCGCTCGGCGCGCATCTTCTTGACTTTGGCATAAATCGATGCGCGTCTTTTTGCGAGGATTGCGCGTCCCTACCAGCACATGGATCGAGAACCGGTACCTGGCACCGAAGCCACCCCAACGGCGCACCTGTTTGATGCCCACGCTAAGATCAAAGTGATCGGCGTTGGCGGAGCTGGCGGCAACGCCGTTAACCGTATGGTGAGCGAAGGAATGCAAGGCGTGGAGTTCATTGCGATGAACACCGACGCTCAGGTCCTTGCGCCAAGCAAGGCCGCCAAGAAACTTCGACTGGGCGAGAACGCCACCCGTGGCCTTGGCGCCGGGGGCGATCCTGAAGTCGGCGAAAACGCCGCTCGCGAAAGTGAAAAGGCCATTGCCGAGTTGATCGAGAATGCCGATATGGTGTTTATCACCGCCGGCATGGGTGGTGGAACCGGAACTGGCGCGGCCCCGATCGTGGCCGAAATCGCCCGGAAGAAAGGAATTCTTACCGTCGGCGTGGTCAGCAAGCCCTTCGGCTTCGAAGGACCGAAGCGTCGCAAAATCGCAGAGCAAGGCGCCCTTAGACTCGCTGAGCATGTCGATACGCTCATCATCGTCCCGAACGATAAGCTCAGCGACGTGGTGGATCGACGATCCAGTATCGCCGAAGCTTTCGCAGTGGCTGACGAAGTCCTTCGCCAAGGCGTCCAGGGGATCAGCGACATCATCTTGAAGCCCGGGCTCATCAACGTGGACTTCGCCGATGTACGCAGCGTCCTCAGCGACGCCGGCAAGGCAGTGATGGGTATGGCGAAGGCCAGTGGAGAGCAGCGAGCCCGTCTTGCCGCCGAAGCTGCTGCCAACAGCCCTCTTCTTGAAACTAGTATTCATCGTGCCAAGAAACTATTGGTGAATATCACCAGCGGCTACGATTTCACGCTCAGCGAGGCAGGCGAAGTGATGGAGTATCTGCAGCAGTTCGCTGATGCGGACGATGCTGAGATTTTCCTTGGTCACGTGCTTGATGAAGCCGCCGAAGGCGAGGTGTACGTCACCTTGCTAGCCGCAGGCCTCAGCCAGCGTGAGGACCGGCCGGTGGACCGACAGATCTTTCCCGAAATAGAAGCGACTCGCGCCACGCAAGATCAAAGAGAGTTCGTCACCATCAACCGCCGGGAGCCAGTCCGGGACACCCAAGTGGAAAATGACAAGCCGATCCTCCTCGAAGATCTCGACCTCGATATTCCCACCTTCCTGCGCCGACAAAAAGCCGGAAGCTAAACGCCTTTAACACAGCAAACGACAAAAAACGTACTGGTCCAACAACATTAGCCTCGCTCTTCGGAGCGGGGCATTTTTTTAGATCTCGTCAATACGCGAGAAGTAAATGACGGTCACGAGGTGGGCCGGGGTCACAAACTCACCATAAATTCGGCTCATCAAAGAGATCACTTCATCCTGATTGCGGAGCTCTGGGTTCTCGCGCTCGATGTCGCGGGGGCTCAATTCGCTGATCTGCTTGGTTTCAACCCGGTCCAAAATGGCGCAGTACAGCTTCTGCCTGCGCCCAAATCGCGGGCCGAGGGTAACCCAAACCACCTGACCGCTCGTATACTTCTGCGTCTTGTCTCCAAGCCGGATTGTCACCGTTTTGCGGCCGCTGCGTAAAACTTCTTCGTAAAGGTCGGAGTAAAAATTAAGAGCAAACATGTTAGATCAGCTTCAGCGATATGCTCCATTTTAGCCAGTTTTAGCGTCGGCCCTCACGATTACCCCTATGCAACCTCTTCTCTGGACCACGCTGGGCCTTCTTTTGCTGTACGGCTTGGCCCTATTCGGGGTCGCATGGGGGACGCTGCATCCGCTTCGGGTGCCCATCTTCCTGTCCCCCGGTGCGCTGGGTTTGCCCCAGCTTGCGGTTCAGTTCAACTCCAGCGATGGCGTGGACATCAAGGGATGGTGGATGCATCGCCCGGGAGCGAAGACGGTGATCGTCCTTGCCCATGGCTTCATGATGAACCGCGCTGAGGGCACTCCTTTGGCCAAGCGTCTTTATGAAGAGGGCTGCGCGTGCTTACTCTTCGATTTTCGACGCCATGGCGGCAGTGGTGGAAAACGAAGCACCATCGGCTGGGCGGAGCAGCATGACGTGACCGCGGCATTCAATGAGGCCAAAGCCCAGTATCCAGACGCGAAGGTTGTGATTTGGGGAAGCAGCATGGGGGCCGCGGCCACCGTTTTCGCGGTAGCTCATCAGGGGATCAAGCCGGACGGTCTCGTGCTCGATTCCATGTATTCGCGCTTGGTAGATGCAAACTCGGGCTGGTGGACTACGTTTGTCGGGCCTGCGTTGATGCCCTTGCTCGTTCCAAGCTGGGTGTTTTGCTGGGCAATCACTGGGGTGGACCCACGCCACGTGGATGTGGCCCGTGACCTCAAGAAGCTAACTCTTCCCATGCTTTTGATCTATGGAGGGGCCGACCTCATCGTGCCGAAGATCGCCGCCGAACGCAATCTGGCCGCTAATCCTTCCGTCGAAATCGCCTGGTTCCCGGGGATTCAACATAGCCAGCCTCGGTGGCTGGAAACCGATAAATACGACGCGACGGTATTGCAGTTTCTTGAGAAGCATGGCCTATGGAATTCATCAAATTGAGTCCTTAGACCGATTAATTTCGTAAGAATACGTATTCATCGAGTACTCTAGATAGTCTCGCCCGTCTCACAGTGTGGTGAATGACGCGAAGCAACCTGACGTCGATCGTATGACAAACTGGGCCACACTACAACTCCAACGCATGACGCGGTTCTTTCCAGAGCGCGTGGATGAAGCCATGCTCCGCCTTTTCGATCTTGACCCCAAGCTTCGCAATGACCTTGTGATCGGCGCGGTGGATCAAGAGATGCTTACCGTTTCTCAGGCGGCCGAGTTCACCGGCATGACAAACGAGGAGATCGACGTGCGCCTAATGGAGTTCCGCTCCCTCATGGCCCAACGCGACGTTCGAATCGAGAAGCTATCCGATCGCGCGGTCGCTCGAATCGTGGGCGCCGGAATTTCGGTTTGGGAAGTGGTACGCGAGTTTCGCCGCGTGGGCTCTTTCGAAGGTCTCCGCGAGTCATTCCCCGCTCTGACCCAGTCCGAGCTTACGATTGCCCTAGCCTACGGTACAGAGCATTCGATCGAGATCGAAGACGATATTCGACGCTACGAAGAGGTCGTCGCACGGCGTCGGTCCGAGTACCCGTTCGCCAAGTAACCGTCCATAATGAGCCCGTGAATCGCGCCGTCCTTGAGATATCCCTGCCTGATTTGGCGGCCCCTCGCCGAGGCAAAGTTCGCGATGTTTACGACCTGGGCGATCACCTTCTTCTTGTCGCCAGCGACCGGCTGAGTGCCTTCGACGTGGTGCTCCCGACTGGCATTCCGGATAAGGGCAAAGTCCTCAATCAGCTCAGCGCCTTTTGGTTCAACAAGCTCTCCAGTGTTTGTCCTCACCATGTGGTTAGTTCCGAAGACGCGGTCATTGCAGACCGTATCGGGCGAACAATGCCCGAACTTGCAGGGCGGTCTATGGTGGTTCGCCGCACCGAGCCTGTCATGATCGAATGCGTTGCTCGTGGTTATCTCGCCGGTTCTTGGTGGAAGGACTACCGGGACGGTCAGCGCACAATTCATGGGGTGACATTGCCGGATGGACTTCAGGATGGATCGCGCCTCCCAGAGCCGGTTTTCACACCTGCCACTAAAGCCGAGTCGGGGCATGACGTGAACATCGCCTACGGCGAGGCGGCTAACTTGATCGGAGCGGATCTGGCGGAGCGACTGAGGTGTTGGGCCTTGGAGCTGTATGAGGCGGCGGCAGCCCATGCAACCACGTGTGGGTTGATCTTAGCGGATACCAAGTTTGAGTTCGGCCTCACCGAAGACGGGCCGATCTGGATCGATGAGGCACTTACGCCAGACAGCTCGCGCTACTGGCAAGCCGGAGACTACTCCCCGGGGCAGGCTCAGCCAAGTTTCGACAAACAATTCGTGCGCGACTATCTCGAAACCCTAACCTGGGATAAGCAACCGCCCGGGCCGGAGCTTCCGGAAGAGGTCGTCGTCAACACCCGCGATAAGTATCTGGAAGCCTATCGCCGCATCACCGGCCATGATCTGGCTGTATAACATTCTCATCTCGCTCACGGCGCCCATCTGGGCTCCGATGGTGTGGTGGCGTGCCCGCCGCCGCCGCGAAACCCCGAATTGGAAGGAGCGATATGGCGAGTACAAGCTTGAGCTTGACCGGTCGCGGCCGGTATTGTGGCTACACGCGGTGTCGGTGGGGGAGGTTGTGGCATCTCTTCCAGTGCTAGCGGAGATTCGCCGGCAACGGCCGGAAGCGCAAATCGTGTTGAGTGTGACGACGAGCACTGGTCACCAAACCGCGCGAGACCGTGCTGTTGCTTCGGGCTTAATTGACCATTTGGTTTACTTCCCCATCGATGTAGCTAGGTTCATGTGGACCGCGACTTGGCGAGTCAAACCCCACGCCGTCGCAATCTTCGAGACTGAGCTGTGGCTCAACTTTCTTCAGTTCTCGAAAGAAGTCGGGGCCAATACATTGTTGGTCAACGGCCGGATATCTGACCGTAGCTTCCGCCGCTCCAAGAGCCTCAAATTCTTCTACCGCCCCCTTTTAGCAAAACTAGATCAAGCTCTTATGCAGACCGAGGGGGATGCGGTGAGAATTCGCGATCTCGGGACAGCCAATGTAGAGGTTCTGGGTAACACCAAGTTCGACGAAATCAGCACTTCCGGCGACTCGACACGCGAAAAGTGGCGCGAAAAGCTTGGCATAAAGCCTGAAGAGATTTTGATTGTCGTGGGTTCAACCAGGGGCCAGGCCGAAGAGGCGTTTGTATTCTCTGCCCTTGGAGTGGCTCTCTCGCTGGGTGCCAAAGTAGTCCACGCGCCACGCCATATTGAAGAGGCGGAAGCGCTTCACCAAATGGTCAAAACTGCGTCCATCCCTTCGGCTCGTCGTTCGCAGGCAGAGACGGCGCAGTATCTCATCCTTGATACTTACGGCGAGCTTAGCCACGTCTACGCCGCCGCGGACATTGCGATTATCGGCGGGGGCTTTGAGCCTTTAGGCGGACAGAACCTCATCCAGCCCCTCGCTTGCGGAGTTCCCGTAATCCACGGCCCGCACATGCACAATTTCCGCGATGTTGCGGCTGCGGCTCAGGCCGCTGGGGCGAGCTTGATCGCGACAACCCCCGAAGAGCTTGGGATCTGGATTGACATCCTAATGAAGTCTCCGGAAAAGCGCGCGGAAATGGGTGCAGCGGGCCTTGCCCTCGTCAAATCCAATCAGGGAGCTAGCGCCGCGTACGCCTCTCGAATCATTGCCGCCGCGGAAGAACCGTTTGAGCGAGAGCAAGCCCTCATCCAAAGGCGATCTAGTTCGACCGCTCCACGCTGAAGCGAGCTAGCTCAAGCAACGCTTCCGTGGGGCCTAATAGCGAACGCAAGCATTCGGTTGCCTTGTCGCTCTCCTCACGCGCCCTCAGCTTCGCAGCCTCGATCCCATACAACGCGGGATAAGTCAGCTTGCCCCGCGCCTTGTCGCTCCCGGCCGCCTTCCCTAGCGTTTCGACGCTGGCGGTTTCATTCAAAACATCATCGGCGATCTGGAAAGCAAGGCCCAAGCGCTCGCCATAGCTGCGGAGCGCCGCGACCTCCGCCTCCGTTCCCCCGCCAAAGTGACCCCCAAACGCACATGCGCAAGCGATCAGCGAGCCGGTCTTCCGCCGATGGATGAACTCAAGCGTGTCTGCGGAGGGTTCTGCACCCTCGCTAAGCAAATCCAGTGTCTCACCCTGGACCAGTTCTAGTGAGGTATCAGCAAGCCAGCCCATTGCGACCGCTCGTTGCGTATCTGTCCCCATCTGATTGCGTAATGTGCGGAAAGCTAAGGCGAAGAGCGCGTCGCCCGCCATGATCGCAGTGGCCTCGCCAAACTTGATATGACACGTTGCGCGACCCCGGCGCAGGTCGTCATTATCTAACGCGGGCAGGTCGTCGTGAACCAACGAGAAGGCATGGACTAGTTCTAGGGCGCACGCGGCATCCAGGACATCCTGCGGCGAACCGCCCACGGCGCGGGCTGATTCCATGCACAGTGCGGGTCGCAAGCGCTTTCCGGGAGCAAGCGCGGAGTAGTGCATTGCCTCGTGAAGAGGCGTCGGCACAGCATTCACAGGGGGCAAGAGCGCCGATAATCGAACATTCACCCATTCAGCGTAGGTCTTGAGTCCCGGCGTAGGCTCCACGCGGCGAGTGTACCAAGGACAATGGAAGTTGTTTGGTAAACTCCCGCGCCATGGCCACCCTGCGACCCTTCCGAGGACTCCGATACACCGCTCAAGCCGGTGAGCTCGAGACTCTCGTCGCCCCGCCGTACGACGTCATCAGCCCCGCCGAACGCGAAGAGCTTGCCGCCAAGAACGAATTTAACGCGGTCCAACTAACGCTCCCGCAGACCGAAACAGACGATCGGAGCAAGTTCATCAAATACGCTCGCAGTGCGAGTCGCCTGGAAAAGTGGTCAACCGATGGCACGATGAGTCTGGAGGCACAGCCGGCCTTCTACCGATATCTGCAGACCTTCGATCTCCCTGGCGGGAAGCGAATTACCCGCCAGAGCATGATTGCGCTGCTCAAAGTGGAGCCGTACGAGAACGGCGTTGTCCTTCCCCACGAGCAGACCTTTCCGAAGCACAAAGAGGATCGTCTCCGTATTCTTGAGGCAACTCGTTCGCACTTAGAGTGCATTTATGGTCTCTATGAAGACTCCGATCAGGCTCTCTTCAAAGCGATTCAGGATGCTCCGGCCGAGACGGTGGGGCAACTCACAACCGACGACGGGGTGGAACACAAACTAGAGGCGATCACCGACCCGGCCATTCTTGACCATTTGGTTAGGCAGTTTGCTGACCGAAAGGTTTGGATCGCTGACGGTCACCACCGATACGAAACTGCCCTCACCTACCGCAGTACGATGCCCGTTAAAGATCAACTGATCCCTGAGGACTTCATGATGATGGCGCTCAGCAGCATGGAGGATCCTGGACTGGTTCTCCTCCCCACCCATCGCACGCTCAAGCGAGTGGACGGGGATGTGCGCGAGCGGCTCACTGCCCCCTACTGGAAGATCGAAGATTGCGCAAACGCCGACTTGATGTCGACCATCGAGGCGCACCAAGCTGCCGGAGTCCGTGCGTTCGGCGTGGCCCTGCCGGGCGGGCAAGGCTTCGTGCTCCGCATTGATGATCTTCCCGCCGTCCTTGCTCAGATTCCTGGCGAGGCTAGCCAAGCTTTGAAGAGCCTAGATGTGACGATCCTTCATGAGGTGATCTTTGCAAAGCATCTTGGCCTCACTGGTCTTGACTTTTTCGGTTACACGCGGGTTGAGCAAGAGGCTATCGATGCGGTCGAAAATGGTTCGCCCGCTAGCTTTTTGATGAATCCCCCGAGCGTTCATGACATGCGCGTTATCGCAAACGGGGCCGAAAAAATGCCCCAAAAGTCGACTTACTACTACCCCAAGATCATTTCGGGGCTGGTGGTGTGGCGCCTGAACGACTTTTGAGCCATGCGCATTCTCCTCCAAGGCACCGGCGCCGCTGATGGCATTCCCGCATTCTTTGATGATTCGCGGGTGAGTCGTCATGCCCTGGCGAACGGTGGAAAGGACATCCGCACCCGAAGCGCGGCGCTGATTGACGGGCATTTGAAGTTGGACTTTGGTCCGGATACGTTCTCTCAGGCCATCCGAGATCGGATTAGTCCTCGAGACTGGTCTGCGGTTATCTTCACCCACACCCACGACGACCATTTCTGCCGGGCGGAGCTCCAGTACATGCTGCACTCCTTCACCCCCCACTTCTTCGCTCCGATCCCTTTTTACGGAAATGAGACGATTGTTGCAAAGCTCATCGAGCGGTATCCCGAGTGGCCCTTCGAAATCATCGCAACCCATAGTTTCGAACCATTTCAAGAGGGCGATTACAAGGTCACGCCGATCGCCGCCTTCCACAAGCTCGACGAGGACTGCCACAACCTGATCATCCAGGATGGCAACAGCACCTTTCTTTACGGCACCGACACTGGATATTGGCGGGAACCCACCTGGGAGTTCTTGTCTGACTACCGCCTGGACGGCATGGTCATTGAGAGCACGGACGGATTCGTGCGCAGCGGATACCACGGACATATGGACTGTGCACTGGTCATCCAGACAACGGATCGCTTGCGCGAGATGGGCGTCCTCGCAGACAAAACCCCCGTGGTCACGACGCACCACTGCCATCTCGGGGATGCAACCCACGCCGAGCTCGAAGCCCATTTTGCCCCGCACGGCATCACGCCGGGCTTCGATGGCATGATTATCGACTTGCCCTAAGTGGGCGGGACTTCTCGCCAGTTCGACACGTCTGTAAGATGCCAAAGGATTGGCCGCCGTGCTGGCCAGGATGGCCAAACTCTTCTTCTTGCGCGGGGGCTCCTTAACAAAAACCTGGAATAGTCTCTTCGAATCGCATGGGTACCCTCGACAAATGGTTTGTTTTTGGACGCGACGCGGGCTTCGATGAGGGCCTGCGATCGTTTGAGTCTGCCGCGTACGCTGACGCCGCCGTCAACTTTGAGGCGTTCCTCAGCTCCGGTCCGCTAGATCCCTCGCTGATCCGATTAGCGAAGGTCTACTTGGCCGACAGCTTCAATCGCCTCGGTGATCAGGCGCTCGCGGAAGGTCAGCCCAGCGATGCTTGCGATCACTTTGGCCGCGCGGTGCTTATTCAGCCAGGCTACGCCGATCTCCAATTCAAGCTGGCCCGCGCGCTTGCCGCGAAAGGCGACAATGCGGGTGCCCTCGAGCACCTCGAATCTGCGTTGAAAATCAACTCGGGCTTCGTCGCCGCGTTGATGCTCAAAGCCATCTTGCTTTATCTACAGGAAAATTGTGATCAAGCCATGGGCTGTCTCATGGACGCTATTCAGGAGCAGCCGAACCTCGAGAACGAGCGATTCGAACAGTTCGTCATCCTTCACAACGGAGGCAAGAACGAAGAAGCGGTGAAGCTCCTTTGGGAGATGCTTGAAGCGGAAGGAAGCCTCGTCGGGGCCTTAATCCAGCAAGCGGCCGCCACCGCAACGGCCGGGGATTACGAATCGGCGGCTGAGCAGTACGTTCGAATCCTCACGGTGGCTCCCAAGTACGCCGACATCCACTGCCGGTATGGAGAATGCCTCTTGGAGCTCGGACATCTGAGCGCGGCGGAAAGCCAATTCCGAGGCGCACTCGCGATCAACTCACGGTACGTCGACGCCATCGCATCCTTAGGCGTCACTCTACGGCGACAAGGCGACGAAGTTGGGGCCAAGGCGCAGTTCGGAAAAGCGCTCGATCTCGCGCCGAACCACCCGGTGGCGACCGCTGAGCTAGCGCGCCTCCGCGTATAGGCTCGCTTCTAGCACACCTTCGAAGTGGGTCACCGTGGCGCTCTCTAGCATGATCGGCCCTCGCCAATCTTCTAAATGCACGGTCACCATGCCGCCCGTGTTGTGGACTTCGATCTTGCCGGTCACGCCGTGAGCCCGACTGTAGGAAACTGCGGCGGCCGCACTGCCGGTGCCGCAACCGCGAGTTTCACCCGCACCACGCTCAAAAGGACGCATCCGAAGCGAGTGCGGTCCTAGAACCTGGACCCACATCGTACTGGTGCGCTCCGGAAAAAGCGGATGCGCTTCGAGAGCCGAGCTGGCCGCCAGAAACCAATCATCTGGTGGCATCTCTTCAACGAAGATCACCGTATGAGTTGAGCCCGTTGAGAGACTCGACGCTACTACGCGTTCACCCAGGATCTCAATCGGTTGTTGCCAAAGTTCACTGGTCTGATTCAACGGAACGTCGACGGGGTCAAAACTTGCCGATCCTAGTTCGACGCGGGCCGAGTCGGGTGGACACACCCAGGTTCGGATTTGCCGACCATCGTGAATCATTGAATCCGCTTCGTCGATCCATCCACGCTCGAAGGCATGCACGGCGGCGCAGCGAAGGCCATTTCCGCAAAAATCTTCTGAGCCGTCCGGGTTAAACATCCGGAGGACTCGGCCCTCGAGTACCAGAAGTCCGTCGCTTCCCACTCCGAAATGCCGGTCGCAAACGCTTCGCGTCAACTCGGGGAGGTCCATTCCGGCCGTGTCCTTACCGTGGACCAAGACAAAGTCATTCCCTATCGCTGAAACTTTCCAAAACTTCACTGAAGCGGCTCCAAGTAATACTCCGCGTGGCTCACCGTCTCACGGAACCACCCCCCGTCCTCACACAATAAAGGGAACCACCACGAACTCGGCCGATACCCTGCCTTCACGAGTCCCTTGCTAACCGTAACAGCCTCTCGCACGAGCTTGAGCCGTTTGAGTTCAAGCTCCAGCTCTAGGTCACGTCGTTGAGCGTGTGCCTCTAATATCTCCGGTGCAGTTACGAGCGCTTCTTGCTCATTGGCCAACGCGATCCACGCCGCCCGAGCCCCCATCAAGTCTTGGTCTACATCCCTTAACCGTTTGGTGAAATCTTCTCGCACGGCGAGGTCAGCATCCGTATGCGCCTTCTCGAAGATGTGCCCACGCCAATGGGCACCCTTGGCATGTTCAAGCGCGTTACGCTTTTGCTTGATTTCGCGCCATGCGGCCATGCTCGCCGCCTTCCGAACCTTCAGTTCACGCAGTTGAGTGTGAAGCGCCTGTAGCTCCAGGTGCATCGTCTCGTAGCGGGCCGCGGGCTGACTCCAACTTGAGCTGAACCTTTTGGCCAAATACCGCACGAAGTCAATCGGACGGCGAAACTGGCTGATTTCCGCAAGGCTGTGCCGCTGTTCGTCCACGACAATGCGCCAGCGATCAGCGAAGCTCACCGTGCTCAAATCATCTGCCCCGAAAGGCCGCCGATAAGGCTCCGGCAACGTGATCCATTTTTTGCACTCCTTGAGCGCGTCCCACGTGCCGTACTTGACCCGGAGGATGGGATTGAGCTTCGGCGCAAGGTCACCCAGCCTCTGATGAAACGCCCGGGAATGGTGGATGTAACCGCTTGCTCCTTCGTGAAACACGAAGACGAACTCACTCGCCAGCATGCCGATCAGCGAGACAGCTTTGCCTACGAGCGTGCAGTTCCCGCCAAATTTCCGTTCGATGGCCGCCGCCAGGTCAGCGACATTTTTCACGGGAACTTTGGTCGTGATAAAGAGCGGAGTTGGGGTCATGACGATCACCGCCTTAGGCGAAACTCGGAGCGTGCCGCGCCCATGACCAGGGACGACCAAATCGAACGGAATGGCCCAACTGCCAAACCGGTCCAAGGTGTAAATCTCCGTATGACTCAGGGTCGTATTGTAGGCTTCACGAGCCTGGTCCCTGGTTTCCGGTCGCAGGAAAAGGTCCACCAACTTAAAGCGAGCCCGGCCCGCTGTGGCCGAGTTAAACCGCAACAGTTCAGTTGTCGCTGTGGTTTCGACTTCCACGGGGACCCCCGCCGCGAATTCGTACATTTGCGGCAGCAAGGCTCTGTAATAGCTGCCGAGTGTCCCATCTGTCGCCTGCTCGGTGGCACTGCATGCGATGGCCCTCAGTCGCTCTGCCGCCGCCTTTGATTCACGCGACTGACAGCCGGGAATAAGGTCCAATGTGGCGTCTACGGCCCAATCAAGGGCCGCCAAGAGGGTCTCTTGTAATGGGGAGAAGGGGGTCTCGGCGATGACTGGAGTCGTTTCACCCTGATAGACGACCCCCCGCCAACCCCAAGCCTCCGTCGCAGAATCAAGCGCCGACGGTCTTTCGCGAAGTATCCGCCCGACTTTTGAACCTGACTTCAATAGCGATTCGCGAGTAATTACCGTCTCGCTGCCGAACAGTGCGCTGAACTCTCCGGCCGCGCTCCAAAGATCGCGAGTGCTCGTATCGTTATGCGGCAGGATCACGTACCTTCCCTGCTTCTTTGAGCCTGCGTGCTTCGCGAAATAGTCCGTGTCGTGAATGCCTGCAACAAAGCGGCGGTTAAATCCTTGCGCCCGGGAGCAGAGGGCGACGCCCGCCTTCATCGGCTCATCCCAAAACGCCGTTTGCCCCAGCGCCAAAAACGGCGCATCAGGAGCCAGCCGAGCTAGCTCCTCAAAAATGGCACGATGGGACGGACAGTAAGACTCCAAGACAGCAATTCCCTGAACATACTACGCGCAAATTCGAAACATCATGGCTACGCCCGATTATAGGCGGCTCATCGGATTAACCGGCTTACCATTCACTCGAACTTCAAAGTGCAAATGCGGCCCGGTCGAGAGTCCGGTTGAACCGACCGCCGCGATTTTCTGCCCACGCGTTACCCGCTGACCGGCACTGACAAACAAGCGTGAAGCGTGGCCATAAAGGGTGGAAACACCTCCGCCGTGGTCGATCACCACTGCGTTACCGTAGCCACCCCGGTAGCCTGACGAAATGACGACCCCCGCAGCCGCGGCGGTAATGGGCGTGCCCGTGGGCGCCCCGAAATCCACTCCCGCATGGAGCCGACTCCGTTTGAGCACCGGATGGAACCGCATTCCAAAGCCACTGGTTATTCTCCCCCGCACAGGGCGGCTCAACCCTCCCCGAAAAGGCACTGAATTCCCTCCAGATCGCGCTTGAAACGCCTGAATCTGGGCGGCAATCGAATCGCTCTCCCGATCTAACGCAGCGTACTGCTCGGTAAGGTCATCGGCTCGCTCATTCAGCTCGGACAAGTAGCCCTTCTTCTTCAGCTTGGCTCCGTAAAGCTCGGACTTGTAATCTTTCTGGCGGTCCACAAGCTGAGCGATCTTTCGGACCACCTCATCCTGCCGCTTTTTCTTGGTGGCGACCGACGCAGCCTTCACCCGGAACTCTTCAAACAGTGTTCGATCCGCTAACGCTACCCGCTCTAGTACGGACTTTCGGACCGCCAAATCACCCAAACTCCGGCTAGCCATAAGAGCGCTTACGGGACTCTCTGCCTTTTGCATGTAGATGCTGCGCAGCCGCTTCGAGAGCTGGTTTTCCTTGACTTTGAGCTCAGCTTGCGCCACCGTAAGCTCCTTCGCTATCGCCGCCTGCTCACGCTTGCCGTCCGCAAGTTCGTCCTCAGTCTTCTCGATGGACTCGGCGAATTTTTCCATCTCTCGGTCCACCCACTGGATGTCGCCCAGCACCGCCGCGGTTTGTCGGCGGGTCTTCTTAATTTCGTTGCGCAACGCCGTTTTCTTGGACTGAACTTTGTTCAAAGATGACCGCAACTGCTTCACGGACGGCTTTGCTTTGCCCTTCGATTGGGCGTCCGCAACCATGCCCACGGAACAAAGCAAACAAATCACGACAAGCCAATAGAACTTTCTCAATCTATCCCCCTTGGATCTCTAACGGCGAGCAGAGAGCAAACGAATCCGTAGACCGCCCCCATCGCCACAATAAAGCTAAAAACCATACCGGCCGGAAGAGAACCCAACCGAATAAATCCTGCTAAGTCGTTCAGCAGGCGCGCCATCAGCTCATGCGATCCTAAGATGAGGCAACTCGCCAGAAAGCCTCCGATCGCCCCCTGCACCACGCCCTCGATGAGCAGAGGGACGGTGACCGTTAACCTCGTGGCTCCCACTAGGCGCATGATCCGTATTTCACGGCGTCTCGCCACGATCGTCATCCGGATCGCGTTGTAAATCAGCACCGCCCCGGTCAATAGCATGAGCCCTCCGAGGGCTGTTCCGATCCAGCGAAGGATGGTGAGGGTCTGCGAGAGAAGCGCCTGAGTTTCGCCCTCGTATTTGACCCCATCCGGCTCGACCACGCTCAACTTCCGGATCTCTCCCGCGATCACCGCCGCCTTGTCGACGTCCTTTAAAGTGACATTGAAGGCGTCGGGTAGCGGATTTGTAATGCCCTTAGTCATGTCCGGCATTTCGCGCTGCATCTTGGCCCATGCTTCCGCTTTGGTGACTAACACGGCCTTATCAACCCCAGGCATTTTGGCGATGGTCTCCCGCGCTTCGGCCGTTTCAATGCCTGTCTTGGCTTCCTTCAAGAAGACTCGTATCTCGAATCGACTAGGCAGTGTCGCCGCGTACTGAGAGATGCCTCGGTACGCGAAGCCCATTCCGCCCAACAAGAACAGAGCCATGCAACTCGTGGTGATCGCGGCAAAGCTCATCCACGTATTGCGGCGCAAAGCCGTGAAGGCCTCCTCGAACAGAAATTCTATGCGATCAAGCACTTGGCCCCACGTCGCTCAAAATGCGCCCTTTGTCCATCGTGATGACCCGTTTATTGAACTGCTCAATAACCATCAAGTCATGCGTCGCCACTAGAATTGTCGCGCCCTCTTTGTTGAGTTTGTCCAGAAGCTGAACAATCTCCAAACTGTGCTGAGCGTCCAGGTTCCCGGTAGGCTCGTCGGCGAGAATCAGGTGCGGATCGTTGATCAGCGAGCGAGCAATTGCGAGCCGCTGTTGCTCACCGCCGCTCATTTCGCTTGGAAAAGCATCGGCGCGGTGCCCGATGTTGACGTTCTCAAGGATCTGTCCGACCGACTTTCTGACCTCGCGCTTGGTCTTCCCAACCGCTCGCATGGCGTAGCCGATGTTCTCCCACGCTTTTTTTCTCGGCAGGAGCCCAAAATCTTGGGGCACGATGCCGAGGCGTCTCCTCAATGCAGGTATTTCGCCTTCTATGAGTGCACCGACATCAGTACCGTCAAAGTTCACCGTGCCAGCAGTTGCATTGACCTCTCGGCTCAGGAGTTTTAAAATCGTCGATTTGCCGCTTCCCGTACGTCCAACGATAAAAACGAACTCCCCTTCTCGAACCTGAAAAGAGATATCGCTCAGCGCTTTAACGTATTTTCCGTACTCAACGCTGACGTTGCGGAATTCGATGTACGGGCGTGTCCCAGATGTCATCGGCCTAGTGATGCTACCAGAGGCGTTGCCCATCCCGGGTATACGGACCTAATGATTGGTCGTGTCACCGAAGAGCGAATCCGGGTTCGATATGCCGAAACAGACCAAATGGGTCATGCCTACTATGCGAACTATTTTGTTTGGTTTGAGCAGGCCCGCTCAGCCTACTTCCGCGAGCGCGGGCTGACCTACCGCGAAATCGAAGACCGTGGCTACAAGTTTCCCGTGGTTGAGGCCCAGGCCAGATACAAAGGCGAAGTCAAATATGATGACGAGATCATCGTTCGGTTGTGGGCCGCCGAGCTCAAACGCGCGGCGGTGAAGGTTTGCTACGAGGTGGTTCACCCGGACAATAACCGCGTCGTGACGGAAGGCTACACCTGGCATGTTTTGGTTGGAGCTGAGTTCAAGGCGGTGACCCTTCCCCCCTTCATCCGCGAACTATTTGAGCAAATCTAGTCCGGAGAAGCTCGCCTCTAGCAACTCCATGGTGTGCACGACCTTGATGGCTTTACCGCTGTCCTGACTCGCTTGTTCGAGCCAAGCGTGACATCCTGGATTGCCGCTCGCCACGATTGAGGCTCCGGTGGCTTCCACGTTCCGCCATTTCCAATCCAACAGTTGCTTGGCCAGCGCGGGTTGCTGAATGTTGTAGATTCCCGCGCTGCCGCAGCACATCTCGGGTTCTTGCATTTCGATGAGCTTGATGCCTGGAATCGCCGCGATGAGTTCGCGGGGTTGACTGCGGATCCCCTGGCCGTGCGCCAAATGACACGCGTCGTGGTAGGTAACCGTTTGGTTATGGCCTTTCGACCGTTTGAGTTTTTCGGCTAACCCGTTTTGGGCGAGGAATTCACTCGCATCCAAGACTCTCTCTTCGTAGCTCGCCAGGTTCGGATCAAGTGCCGAATATTCCTTCATCATGCTTCCGCATCCAGCGGAGTTGACAATAATCGGAAGGTCCCCGGGGATGCCCTGTACCAAATGGTTGGCTTTGTTTCTGGCTTCATCCAGCAAACCTGAATGAGCGTGTAAAGCTCCACAACAACCATTTGAGATCCGGACCACGCGAAACCCGACTCTCCTGAGAAGTCGCTCGGTAGCGACATGAACTGGCTCAAACAGCGCTTGCATGACGCATCCCCCAAGGAGCGCAACTTCCCCACGGATGGGTGGGAGATCTGCCTCTATGAGCGGGGGGTAAGTCCGTGGGGGCTGTGGCGTCGGAATTCGGGAAGTTCCTGACTCGACACTGACCATTCGGTTAAGTATTCCCGGGAGCTTTCGTCCTGGGAGTAGCGCCGCCAATTTGAACTGCAGTCGAGCGCGACGCGCATCGGTCAGACCGGACAGTAATATTCGTCGAACCGGTCTGGGCCGAACCTTTTCGATGCGAGACTTGGCCAGTTCAAAGATTGCGCCGTATTCCACGCCACTCGGGCACGCCGTTTCGCAGGCCCGACAACCCAGGCACCTGTCCATGTGGGGCGCGACATCGTCCCACGTCAGCTTCCCTTCCTCCGCACTCCGCACCAAATATATCCGCCCCCGCGGCCCCTCAGTCTCCTCGCCCGTGAGCCGAAATGTCGGACAAGACTCCAGACAAAACCCGCATCGGATGCAATGGGAAGTCAGCTCACGCAGATCACCGCTCATCTCCTTTTTCTCCCAGATCTTTTCGATCGAGGAGCCGGAGCGCGAAGTTGCACTTCGCACATCTGGACCCCGGAGTTGCGCTCCGGCTTCCGCGAATCTCTCTCGAATTCACCCTTCATACAATCCCCAAAATCCCCGGATTGAGTTTGTTCGTCGGGTCAAACAGCTCTTTAATCCGACGTAGCGCCCAGGCATAAGCAGGCGTGTGTTCAAGATAATCCCCGGGACGCCCTAAGTCGGTCACCCAATCCCCCGGGTATCGCACCGGCCCGCCCGCCGGACTAATGTGATAAAAAATGGTGCTTGTGTTCGGATCTGCAAACCAAGTGGACTCATCAAGGCGCTGCAAAGCATCTTCAAAATCGGTTTGCATGACGCGATGGATCATCATCTTATCCCAGTCGACAAAGTCCCCATAGTTTGAGGGAATCCGGATTTCGAGTTCCCGGATGCTATTCCGCGGGATGACCCTAAGCGTGAAACTAACGGGTAAGACAAACGCGCCTCGGCTCCCAACAATGAACTTATGAAAATCAAACCCGGCTACATTCTTTGAAATCCGCGCTCCAGAGCGACACAACTCACCGGACGCCAAGAGGTACGTAGCTTCGAAGATCCAGTCCCGCCAATTTCCGTGTTGACCTTCAAGCAAGTGAGGGTGATTCCAGCCCACGGACTCACCCACCGTAAGGCTATCAAAGAGGAATCCGGAAGCAATGTTCAGAGGCGACTCTGACTCGAACTCATGTCGAAAAGACCCGTAACGAGGCACGATCAACCCTTTCGCCTGTAACTCCTGATTGAGCCGGAAGGTTGACCATCCTGCCGGCACGGTCACCATAAAATCTTGCTCGCTCACCTCAAACAGGTCGTCGATTGAAATGCATATCGGGGGCTGCGTGGCATCTGGAATTCGCATTGAAGTACAGTGACTCGCGTTGTGTATCCACTCCTGAGCATCCGAGAGAGTCGACAGGGTTATCCAGTTGGTTAAGTCGTCCCTCACGTTGCCACACCCCGCCAACGGCGCACGTGCTCCGTGCACCCTTTCTGATTTGGAATCACCTTGCACGGGTTGCACAGCGTTCCCGTGTTGAATATCTGCTTGACCAACCCCTGAACTCGTAAGTCGGCCTCCGAGAACATCAGGTGCATCATGTCAATCTTCTCGATGCCGATCCCGTGTTCGCCGGTGAGAGATCCGCCAAGTTCGACGCACCGCCGCATGATCTTCTCGCCAGCCGCCACCACCGCATCGATCTGCGCCGGATCGCGGTCGTCGAAGTAGAAGCACGGGTGCAAATTCCCGTCTCCGGCGTGGAAGATGTTGGCCACTCCGATCCCGGCCTCCTCCGCCACCGCGTAAACAAACTCCAGCATATCCGGCAGCTTCGAGGGCGGGATCACCCCGTCGTGAGTGACAATGGTCGGCGCGAGTCGCCCCATCGCCCCGATTCCCTTTTTCCGAGCGATCCAAAACTTCTTGCGTTCGGACTCGTCTTGGGCAATCCGAACTTCCAATGCGCCCTTTTCGAGGGCAATCGTACGCACTTGGTTGATCTCTTGCAAAGCCGCCGCCGGTGCGCCATCGCACTCCACCAACAGCATCGCCTCGGTGCCCTCCGGGTACTCCAATCCAAAGGCCGCTCGAACCGCCTCAAGGATCTTGCGATCCATCATCTCCAGCGCTGCGGGCAGCACTCCAGAACCAATGATCGCCGAAACCGTCTCGCTGCAAGCCCGCACGGTTGGAAAAGCGATCAGTGCGGTCTCGACCGCCTCGGGTAGAGGCGTCAGCTTGACCCAAGCCTCTGTCACGATCCCCAAAAGCCCCTCGGACCCGACGATCAAACTCAAAAAGTCTGGTCCCGGAGCTCCCGGCACCCCACCTCCAAAAACGAGCACTTCACCATCTGGTGAAACCATGGTCACCCCTAAAATGTGAGGGGCCGTCACCCCGTATTTCAAGGTGTGCGGCCCACCGGAATTCTCCGCGATGTTCCCGCCGAGTGTCGAAACACTTTGCGAAGACGGATCAGGAGCAAAGTGCAAACCGTGTTCGACCACCGCCGCTGTCAGATGCGTATTGACCACTCCTGTCTGCGCCAAGAGCCGTCGATTCGGCAGATCAACCTCCAGTATGCGATTTAACCGTTTGGTGGAAATCACCACTCCGCCTAGTGCAGGCATGGCTCCCCCGCTCAGCCCGGTCCCCGCACCGCGGGCCGTAAATGGCACATCCTGGGCGCAACACCACCGCACCACCAAAGCCACCTCGTCAGTGGATGAGGGAAAAACCACGACGGACGGGGCCGATCGATCGACCGAATAGGCGTCGCAGTCGTACGCCCGCTCCACGCTTCGCCCCGCCCGAACTGCCTCCGCCCCCAAGAGGGAGGTCAGCGCTCGAACCATGGATTCCGAATCGAGGAGCATCAGGTGTCCCGATTCTACTGGGTACCCTCGCTCCCATGTTCGTGACGTTTGAAGGCATCGATGGGGCCGGGAAGTCAACGCTCATCCGTGCCCTAGCGCCACGACTTGAGGCAGAAGGACACAAAGTTCTCGTCACTCGAGAACCAGGGGCCGGTACCGTCGGTGCCGCGATCAGAGATATTCTCCTCCACGGCGACCACGTCGTCCCCGAAGCCGAGTTGTTCCTGTTCCTCGCGGATCGTAGTCAGCACGTACGAGATCTCATCCTTCCCGCCCTCGAGGCTAGGACCATCGTTCTCTGTGACCGCCACGCGGACTCCACCCTGGTGTATCAAGGATACGGTCGAGGCCTCGACCTCGACCAACTCAGAACCTGGAACTCGTTCGCCACTCGCGGCCTCCAACCCCACCTCACATTCCTGCTCGACCTTTCCCCCGATGAATCCGCGAAGCGAACTCAAAAAGGGGACCGGCTCGATCAAGAGTCCGCCGACTTTCGCGAACGCGTTCGCCAGGGCTTCCTCAGTGAGGCCTCACTCGCCCCCGCACGCTGGAGAGTGCTAGATGCAACTGAGCACCCCGAAGACTTGGTGCAACAAGCCTGGGGCATCCTCAGCGCATCTATTCCGCCTGCTGGCCCGTAACTTCTGACAAGAATGAGCAATTTTCCCGTTCCACCATCCGTCGAGAGTCAGACCCTTGAACGGATGGGTGCAGCCCGTCGGCAGGGTATGCCGAACCCGATCCCGTTTCTTTCTTTCGTGGCGTGTACAGGGTTGGGGTTCCTGCTCGGCGGCGCAAACGCCGCTAGCGCCGCCACATGGATCAGCATGATCGGCGGAGCCACGGTCGGCATTTTGATCAGTTCCGCATTCCGGGTGGCCGCGCAATGGGAGAAGGCCCTAGTCTTCCGCCTCGGAAAATACCAAGGCACCAAAGGTCCAGGCGTTTTCACCGTGATGCCGTTCTTCGACAGCGTCCGGTTCGTTGACACGCGAATCATGACCCTCGACATCCCGCGCCGCGCCGCGATCACGAAGGACAACGTGCCGGTCTCGCTGGACGGCGTGATTTTTCTTCACGTCATCGATGCTTCGCTCGCGGTGACTCGCGTCCGCGAATTCGAGTTTGCGATCCAGCAGTACGCTCAATCGGCTCTCCGCGACATAGTGGGGAGCATGACGCTCGACGAAATTTTGGCCGACCGCGACATGGTGGGACAGCGCATCGAGTCCATGGTGGAGACCGAGATTGATGGATGGGGGCTGGAGGTCAACAGCATCCGCATCCAAGACATTGAACTGCCCGAAGACCTCAAGCGAGTCATGGCACGCCAAGCCAGTGCCGAGCGCGAAAAGCGCGCCACCATCACCAAGGCCGAGGGTGACCGAGACGCCGCCGCCAATCTCGCCGCTGCTGCCACCACGATGGCAACCAGTCCCGGCGCTCTCCAGCTTCGTACTCTGCAGGCTCTGGAAGGCCTCGGGGCGTCGCCCAGCAATACCATCGTGCTCGCCGTCCCCGTCGAGGTCCTAGAGGCCCTGCGCGCCATTCCCGCCATCACGCAGGGATTCACGCCAAAGCCTTGAGCCAAGTTCACCACGTCCCGACCGAAGAGGCCATGGCCAGTCTCGCGGCTGAATTGTGCCTTTCCTGGAAGGCAGGCGACTTGGTTCTGCTTACCGGGCAACTCGGGGCCGGCAAAACCACTTTTGTCCGGGGGCTGCTTCGACATCTTGGGGTCGAGGAACCAGTGCGCTCCCCGACCTTTAATCTTATTCAACTATTCGAAACTGACCCGCCCGTCATGCATGCCGATTTGTATCGCATCTCCGCCGCCAGCGGCATTGGGCTCGAGGAGTACCTGCCCACCCACTTGTGCTTGGTCGAATGGCCCGAGCATGGCGAGGATGTCCTTGCCGGGTGGCCGGCTTGGCACATCCGCATTGACTTCGCCGAGGCCGGGCGCACCGTGCACGTTTTTCCTCCTGCGAACTAAACTCTCCCTATGCCGACGTCCGTCGCGATATTAGGAGTTGCCCATGTCCATGCCGGGTCTTATGCCCAGCTTCTGGGGGCGCAGCTTGCCGGGGTCTACGATCACGACCAAGCGCGCGGGGCCGCCTTCGCCGCAAAGCACAACGCGCAATTTAACGCTGATCTCCATGCGTTGCTGACCTCTGTGGAAGCGGTGATCATCTGTTCCGAAACCGCGCGCCACCCCGAGCTGATCGAGGCCGCGGCTAAGGCTGGCAAGGCCATCCTTTGCGAGAAGCCTGTCGGCATGAGTGCGGCCCACGGCGATCAGATTGCCGCAGTCGTGCGAGAGACGGGCGTTCTGTTCATGACCGCGCTGCCGTGCTCCTTCGCTCCGGCGTGGGCAAGAGTGGTTCAAAGAATTCAAGGAGGCGAAATTGGGGCGGTGGTGAGCGTCTGTGCCACCAATCACGGTCGTTGCCCCGGTGGCTGGTTCGAAGTCGCGAGTGACGGCGGAGGGGCCATCCTCGACCATGTCGTCCACGTTGCTAATCTGCTCGAAGCGGTCTTCACCGAGTCGCCGAGTCAGGCGAGTGCGGCGGTTTGTCCGGGTGGGGCGGTCGAGCATCACGCGATGATCACGTTCGACTTCAGCGGCGGTCGGTTTGCTACCATCGATTCAAGCTGGTCTAGACCCGCGAATTACCGCACTTGGGGCGATGTGACTCTCATTATCGTCGGAACCGAGGGGGTCATTGAAGTGGACCTTTTCTCCCAAGAGATTCAGGTTTACGGCGATGCTTATCGGGCCGCCGGGTTCTCGAGCAATATTGATCAGCTCATGCTGAACGAGTTTTTCGCGGCAATCCAGCAGCAACGTGCTCCCTCGGTCACCCTTGAAGATGGGTTGAAGGCGAATCGCTGGGCTTGGGCCGCTTTAGAGTCGGCGGCTAAAGGCGGGGAGCCGGTGGCGTTGGCTTCGTCGCAGGCTTAGTCCAGCGCGCGACTGCTCTCAGACCAGCGCGGGAGTAAAGCACCGCCTGAGTAGGATTCTCTCTCGGCACCCAAACTAGAACCCCAGGGGGCACATTTCGGACGCCCACATTGGAGGGAAGCTTCAATTCGAGGCCAGATTCGGTGTTTCTTAGGGTCACGGCTTTCGGTGAACTTATCTGCACGATCTCCGCCGTGTCGCCCGGGAAGTGCATCGGGTCGCGGTTCTCGGCGAGGTCCGAACGTTCGCCCGTCGGGAGTTTGGCCATTCCGGCCAACTGCGTCCCGTAACTGGTCTTCTCGATGAACCGGAGCACCGTGCCCTCGGCATTGACATCGAAAAGCCTCGGGAACTGTCCGATCGCGCGGAAGGTCGTGGCGGGATCTTTCATCCCCCAAAACGAGAAACCCCATTCGCCATCTCGCTCGGCAACCATCCCAACTCCACCCGGCGTGCGGATTAGGTGATCCTCCACTGCCAGCTTCGCGGTGCTGAAGCCGTCGACCACTGCCATTGGTTCGATCCATGGACTGGGCTTGGTTAGATCCACCCGCACGATTATTTCGAGCCAGGTTTTCTTGGCTTTGGTCTCCCACCGGGGGACGAGGTACAGAATCTCTCCGACCCGCTCCCAGCCGCTCAAAGCGACTGCCTCAGCCTTCACTTCCTTGCTGGCTAGTTGCGAGCGGTAGGACTGGATATCGTCCGGGGTAAAAAACTTGGAAAGCGTGGGTAGCTCAACAAATTTCGTCGTGCGAATCTGGGTGCCGGTTTTGATGGTCAACCCTTTCGCGTCCCAGCTCAACGTGCTCTTACGATCCTTCAGAGCGAATGCAGTTGCCCTGGGCTTGGCCCATTGCTTGGTGTTCACCTTGGTAACCACGGTGCCTTCTGTGATGACAAAAAAGCCCCCGTTGAGCGCGATCACGGGCGGCGTGGTCGGGGCTTGAGTCAAGATCAGAGAAGCGAGCAACGAGTGGAACATGGCGGGAGATTTGGACGCGAATGAACTGTAGGGATTGTGCCCGATATAGAGATGGACGATGCTTGGACGGCAAATTGAACCCAGAATCTTGGGAAGCCGCCGTGCAGGTGGCAAATGTCATCGGCGTCCGGGCGATTTGCTCTTTTAACGACCACCGCCAGAAGCTGGTCGAATCCCGGCTCGCGGGGCCAATGCCTCGCCCGGGGCCGCGGCGGAAATAAGAAAGCCCGGCTTTTTCAAGTCGGGCTTTCTGGTTTTAGAACTTACTCGCCTCGTGGCTCTCGGTTCTCTCGGGGACCTCGTCGGTCCTCGCGCGGTCGCATTGGCCGATCTGGGCCTGGTTCGTTCACCACGAACGGGATCAACGCCATCTCTCGAGCGCGGCGAATCGCCTGGGCGATCATGCGCTGTTGCTTGGCGGTGTTGCCGCTCTGTCGGGTCGGAAGCATCTTGCCCCGATCGTTAAGGAATCGCTTCAAGAGGGCCGTTTCCTTGTAGTCAACGGTGTAGATCTTGTTCGTGGTGAGGTAGCTCACCTTCTTTTTGCGGCGACCACGAGGGCGAAGATCGCCTTCCTTGTCTCGCAAAATAGCGCTGGCGGCCATGGCTGCCGCAGTCTTTGGGTCTCTTTCCAAGCCACCGGGATTCGACGCAGCGTCGGAGCCCATATCAGCCGGCGTCGTAGTGGTTTCTTCGCTCATTTGGTCCAATTTTTCTCCAATGTGAGTTGCGCCGAAATCGACGCGAACAGTGATTATAGCCTATTCTGCTTTCGGAGAGGGCCGACAAGGGCATTAATCGGTTCGCGGGCGGGGGAGGTTTCACGCAAAGGCGCAGAGGCGCAATGACACGAGTCGGCTCGCGGTTCCAGGATGATCTCACGCGAAGACGCAAAGGCGCAAGCTAGGTCCGCGATTGGCCCCCGCAAAAGCTCTGCGCGTAAGGTCACTGGACTGAGTTAAGGCCCGTATTTAGTGGGTCTTGGCGGCGCGGTGAACCGGGAAAACTAGGATTGTCTCTGCTTGCTCTGCCCCCATAGAGCGGCGTGGCCCAAAACCGAAAGGCGCCCCTCCCCCGGGGCGCCGAATGTCCCAATCCCTCCCCGGGCCGGCGCTCTTCCCCCAATTCGAGCGTCCGGCCCTTGATCTTTTTCGTCCGTCTCGGAAGACTGATCCAGACTATTCCCCGCCGATCTTTCTGATGTACTCCGGATCATCCATCCGGACCCCACTCATCTCTCTTCGGCGCTTCTCAAACTTCGGATCAAATGGATCGAAGGTCGCTTCGGGCTTAAACACTTCCGGGTTCGAGGGCACGTGGCGGTACGGGGTGTAGTCCGGCTTGCTGGTAAACATATCGTGTAACGGCACCGCCGTCGCATCGAACTGATTGTTAGGACCGGCACCAAAGATCATGTATATGCTCTTAATGATGCTCATGATGCTCGTGTGCTCTTTTGAAATGTAATTTGTCTTCGCGAATGGGCTAATGGCAAGTACGAAGCTGCGGTGACGGTCGACCGAGTCATCATCTCCTCCGGAGTCGTCCTGGGTCACAAAGATCGCCATCTTCTTCCACTCTGGGCGATGAGTCAGGTACTCGACAATTCGCCCTAAAGCAAGATCATTGTCCGCCATATAGCTCGCGGTGTAAGGGTAACCGCGGCTCGCGTTTGGTGAATCGCCGTGATCGTTGCAGATTGCAATGTTGATAAACTTCGGCAGCCGCTTCCCCTTCTTGTCAAAGTTCTTGTGGATGTCCTCAATGAACCAATCTGCCCGCGCAATGTCCGGAATGTTGGTGTTGTACGCCGGGAAGTTGAAGTTTGTGTTATCAAAGAGCACCTTCGGCATCGGATAATTTGTTCGATAATAGGTTCCCGCACGATTGGTCATCCAACCTTCGTCGGTGCGAGGTAGCTCGTAGCCTTCTCCATAATTTCGAAAGTTCACGCCTTTGCGATCCAAGTGCTCCCAGATGGAGCCGTTCTCTAGGTAATCCTCTGGAATCTGAGAACCGTCCGAACCGAAGCTAACGAGACGGCCCTTCGCATTGTTGTTCCATTGGTGGTCCCACCCGGCGTAAAACACCCGCGTTGTCCAGAGAGAGGGGTACACGCCAACTAACCACCGGTGGCCATCCCCGCTCGCCTGAGGCTCCATGTAGAAGTTATCCGAGATAGCGTATCGGTCGGCAAGTTCCAAGTGATTCGGCATGATGGAAGTCTTTGTCTCTGAGCCCTTTTCTCGAATCCAGCCCTGCCTACCGAACTCCGCATACTGTGGCTCCGCAACTGCGCCACGAGACTTCAGCTCTCCAAAAATCCCATCGAATGTATGATTCTCTTTGGTGATGAATACCACGTACTCGATATCCTTGCTCTTCTGAAAATGCTTGGAGGGGATCGGGTTTGCCGGTCTGGGAGCAACCGGAAGAAATCCGTTATTCCGCGCGACGATTGCCATCCCTTCTTTTAGTTCCTTGTCGCTCGGAATTGTGACGAGCCCAATCATTCCTGGCATCGCGGAGAGTCCCGCTCTCTCATCGGTTGCCGGTCTGGCATGGAACCTCCCTTTCGGCCCTCGTCCCAGCCCCTTCTGAGTGGCAATCGCCAGTGACTTGCCGTCGCTTGAAAGTGCTAATTGCATCGGGAACCAGCCCGTCGCGATTCGACCGACCATCTTCCATGTTTTGAGGTCGATCACCGCCACCGAGTTCAGGCCGCTTTCACAAACGTACAGCCTTTGTCGCATCGGATCGTGACTCATCCCCGACGGGATCACACCACGCAACGTACTTGCCTCGGGAGAAGCCGTGAGCTTGAGCGATCGGACCGGCTTTAGCGTCTTTGCGTCAAATTCTTGCACCGTGTCGTTGTTCGCATTTGAAACGAAGAGCTTCGATCCTGATGCTAACAGTTCGTTTGGGGCGCTTCCTCCAACCGCTTTTCCGCCATCAGCGGGAGCATGGATAAGTACTCCAGACTTAGCGGACTTGAGCAAAGTGGGTTTCTTTGCGTCCTTTAGTTGATAAGAGTAAATAGACTGCGCTTCTGGCGCGTAAGCACTCCCCAAGCCGGGCACTTTGTATCCCTCCATTTCTACTCCTTTCTCGGCTTCCTTACTTGGAAAAGCGAACGGGGGCTTGGTCAATCCGCGTGGATTACTGCCCTCGGCACCCTTCTCCAGGACGGAGTAGTCAAATATTCCAATGTTTGCAACGAACAGTGCAGTTCCGTCGGAGTTTAGCGCGACCGCATACGGCTGTCGGCCGGCGGGAACTCGACTGAGGACAGTTCCAGTTTCAATGTCGATGGTCACTACAACCTGATGGGCGATATCGACCGCATAGATCAGCTTTTGATCTTTGGAAAGAACCAAGTCATTGATGTAGACCGATGAAAACTTTGCTCCGTCATTCAGCTTAATGATGCGAGAGGTAGAAAAATCTGAGGCATTTACAACTTCGATTTCGCCAGAGTCTCCTAAGCTGAGGAACATGCGCTCCCCGGCAGCGTCAAAAATCGCCGCTGGCGCGATTTCTTTCCGTGCGAACACCTGCTTTTTTGTTTTGTCTCCGGTCCCCGGATAAACCGTAAATCCGCCATCGTGAATCCCGACTATCGTGCCATCGCGCGGGTTGCGGACGACTTGCCACAGATCTTCTCCGGTATACAATCGCATCCCCTTGGGGCGAAGCCAACGCCCGTTCGGCAGAACAGTGACCCCGCCAGGCACCACTTGCGCATACTGGGCGCGCCCCGGAATTTCCAGGTTCACCGGCGTCACCTGATTCAACAACAAGTAGGCGGGAAGCAAAAACATCCGCTAAATCTACCGGGATTATTGGCCCCGTACTGGACCTGAGCGCTGCGCAAATGGATGCTTAACTGACCGTTAACGGAAACTTTCGAAGTCAAAGGTCGGCATTCAAAGAACGAATGTTAAGCCGCAATTAAGTTCGAGTTGTGGCTCCCCATTGCCAACAGCCTCACGTGTAGACTCCCTCGGTGCGTCGAGCCTTCACCTTGATCGAACTGCTGGTCGTCATCGCGATCATCGCCATTTTAGCGGCCATCCTGTTCCCCGTCTTTGCCCAAGCGCGCTCTGCCGCAAAGAAGACGGCCTGTCTGTCGAACACCCGTCAAATCGGAATTGGCCTCAGCATGTACATGACCGAGAACGACGACCAGATTTTCTTCTTTGCCCACGCCGTTGACCTCAGCCGCACGTCGCCGACCCCCTACGGAGCCACCCGAGAGAATCGTTGGTGGAATCAAATTCAGCCGTACGTCAAGAATCTTGACATTTTGAAATCGCCCAGTGACGGTATTCAAAAGCCGCACCCGCTCGAAGACGGGCTGGCCGGGCGGCCGTTGGTCAAGCGTTCTTACGTCGCCAATCGGGCGGCCGAAGGCCTAAATTTATCGAGCGTGGAGGAGGCTTCGGATATCGTGGTAGTGACCCTGAAGAACGGGATTTACGATGACTCCTGGTATGAACCGCCAAAGAACCTTTACAACAAAACCGCGACTACTCCGCCGGTGCTCTGGCTCGACGGGCAATCCGGGGGCGTGAACAACACGTTTTTCGACGGTCACGCGAAGTGGCTGGCCAAGGGGAAGCTCCTCGCCGATCCCTGCGGGCTGCCGTATTCTGGGGTCCAGCTCATGCGCCTATATCCTATCCCTGCCACTCCCGGCCAGCCCGGGCGGACACCGTGGCATCCTAGCTGCCTGAATTAAGGTCGAGCCAAAAGCTGGGCTGGCTTTGCGACCTTTGCAAACTCCACGTGCGCGTACGCCTTGCGCCTTGGCGAGAAACTCTCGTGAGCGAAAAACAAAGCGCGGATAAAGCCGCGCACTCCCAAAGGAGCGCACGTCACCGGGCGATGGACAAAGCGCTGATAAGATGGGTTAGCTCCGCGACCTTGGCGCATTTATAAGTTCATACACCGAACGCCCGAGCTTTGCGCCTTTGCGAGATACTATCGTTCGCGAAACACAAAGCGCGGATAAAGCCGCGCACTCCCAAAGGAGCGCGCGGCTTTTGTTAGCTAGGATCGCTTAGCGGGCGCCCCCGCGTGTGTCACCCGGAAGATTCAGGCAATTAGTGCTGGTCCCGCTCAACGGTATTCGATGGGGCTACTCCGCGATCGCCGGGAACGGAGTCTAGCTTGACTTCAGGGACCTTCCCCTGGGCCGGAGCTTCCGGTTCAGGTTGAGGGCCAGAGTTACATCCGCAAACGCAAAACGCCACGCATGCGCTGAAAATGACGAACTGATTTTTGAGTTTCATGATCATTGACAGAATGCCGCTTGACTGGCTACGGTCCCGGCGAGGTATCCCGCAGGTTCAGCAGTTTCGAGATCGAAATCGGGCCGGAAGAAATAAGGCCAGCGTCCATCCGTTGTGAACCAGCGTCCGCAAGGCATGAACTTGCGACCGTAATTGGCAAATGGCTGCCGTCGGGGATCAGTCCTGTTCGCTGCTGCAAATGTTCCGTTGCCAGAGAGCTTTAAGTACTTGACGCTGGAATCGGTCCTGCCCATCACAATCCCTTGCGAGAATACATCCATGCCTGTGCTCGTGGTGTTCGAAGTGTAACCACCAACATGGATCGCGCTATTGTAGTTGCATGGCGTGTTCGCGTGCGCACCCGTTGAGGGACAATCAATCCACGGGGATACATACCCAATGCCGTAGAGAGACCGCTTCCCGAATCCGTGCCACCACATGGTCAACGAACTCGGAGCAGCGACCGCGGAACTGGAAAGACTTTGCAGCATCCCGTTGTAGGTGTAAGTGATACTTGGGAGCCCGGAAGTCGGCTGATTTGCGGGCATAAACATACTCGGTGGGGGGGGGACAACCTTTAATCCATTGCTGTCCTGAAAAATGTCCACATTTTTCATATACGGTTGAATTGAATTGTTGACGAAACTTGTCGCCACATCTCGCTTCCAGGCGGCGTCCGTGGGGGCTAGTTGACTCACCGGAACTGGAATAAATCGGTTTGCCGTTCCGTAGTCGGGATCTTGCGGATGCGGGATGGTTCCAATCGGAAAACAATCTTCATTGTCATTCGTGTACATGATGGTCGCCAGTCCGATCTGCTTCAGACTACTTATGGACTGTGTCTTTTTAGCGGCCAAGCGTGCCTGTGCGAAGACGGGGAAGAGGATGGCGGCGAGGATGGCGATGATGGCGATGACCACCAGGAGCTCAATGAGCGTGAAACCTCGGCGGTGAGGGGAACGATAATTATTTCTTAACATAAGGAGCACGTCTCCAATGCGCTGGCTCACGACCAACGACATTTACTATAGCGCGAAACCGACCGAACTGTACGTTTCAAGCTCGCGGTTCTGCCGACTTCGGACGCAATGAAGCCGCCAAGTCGCGAACTCCGCTCACAAAAACCCCCGCCGCAATCAGCGAGAGCAACCAAGCTGGGATGCCGTGGTAGCTGGTGCCCCAGCCGGTGGGCAGTTGGCTCCATCGCCACAAGTCAGGCAATAGGTAGGCCAAAAACGCGCCGTAAACGATGCCCATGATGGCGTGCATGCAACGTTCCCCGGCGGGAAGTTTGCGCACCTTGTCCTCCTCCACAAAATCCCAAAGTGTGATCACGATTTCGGCGGCGAGGATCGCGAGCAGAACCCAAGCCAGGGCGCCTTGCCACGTCACAAAGCCCAGGGTGGCGATGATGAGGGCGTAGCAAAAGTCTCGCACCGCGTGCAGGCGAAGCTCCACTTGGTTGTGGTCACCGTGCGGCAGTTTGAGCTTGTACTCGTGGTAGTAGAGCGTGTCGAACGCTCCGAGTGAGGCCTGCACCAGCAAAATCCAAATCGCGACTTTCATTGGCTTTGAATCCACCCTCGGTACTGGCAGATGGGGCCGCAGCGGGGGCAACTGACCATGAGGTCGAGGCTCCAGCCCTGCGCATCGCCCTTTGCGTTGGCTTCGATGATGGGCGAGAAGGTTAGCGGCAACTTGATTCCCAGGAAGTAAACGCGCTCCTGGTGGTAGTGCAGTCCGCCGTCGACGACGGACACTCGGTGGAGGAACCTGAACCTGCCCGCCCGCTCTTCCA
Organism: Chthonomonas sp.; assembly: GCA_031425375.1. GTDB lineage: Bacteria > Armatimonadota > Fimbriimonadia > Fimbriimonadales > Fimbriimonadaceae > JAFLBD01. Next base: position 671,839 of record JANPJF010000007.1, read on the forward strand.
GTAGCCCGTCCACGACCGCGTGGCGAGTACGGAACTTCGACCTCCCGATGCGCCTATTCCAGCGCTCGACCCCGGGGGTGCGGTCGATCTTGATGTGAGTCGGCTGGTTCTTCCCTTCTTTGGGCAAAGCGAGGATCCAGATGAAGAAGCGCGCCATCCGCCCGGGGTGATGGGTGACATCGAGCGCCCCATCGGCGGCCACCGGATGATCGGAGAAAGCCCGCAACACCCCTTCCACTTGGTCGAGCTGGTCGCCCAGCAACTCCCGAAACACGGATTGGCTCATGGCACCTTTGATTGTAGCTGTTCCTCGGGAGGGGGCCTTAGGCTACGAACAAAGCGGGAGCATTGCTGCTCCCACTTTTTCGGCATGAATGCCTTGCTCCGAAGGCGGCCTGAAGGCCTCGCTCCGTTAGATCAGACCGCTTTCGCGGAAGATCGGATAGTGGCACTGCTTGAACTTACGACCGCTGCCACAGGGACAAGTGTCGTTTCGCCCAACCATTTTCGGATCGATTTCTTCAGGCCAGCCGCCGGGTTCGCCGCTGGTGACTTCCCCTTCGAGGATCAGACCCGCGTCGCGACTCATGACATCGGACAGAGCCGGGTCGAAATCGTCTAGCCGCTCCATCATCGGCAACGGATCGTTGGCGATCGGCATGGCGCGGAAGAAGTACTTGATCCCCTGGTCTCGGATGCCCTTGAGCGTGAGGTTGAACAGGTCAAACGTCTCGCGCTTGTAGGCGACGAGCGGGTCCACCTGACCGTACGCGCGGAGGTTGATGCCCTCGCGGATGTACTCGATGAGCTGGAGGTGATCCATCCACTTGTCGTTCACCGCCTGGAGCATGATCTGGCGCTCGACCAGATCGGAATCTGGCCCGAAGGACTTGAGTTTGTCCTCGTAGGCTCGCTCGGCGACTTCTTCAAGGTGAACCTGCAACTGGGCGGGCTCGAATTCGTCGAGTTCGACCGGAGTTACGTAGTCCACGATGGGCAGCGATTCGTTGAGTCGCTCGAAGACTTCCTCGGATTCGTAAACTCGGGTGCCATCTTCTTCCATGACCCAACCGGCGTTGACACCGTCTTTGACCACGTCCTTGAGACCGGATCGAAGCTCCGCCCCAGCCCCGTTCCCGAGAAGGAAATCGCGGCGCATGCCATAGATGTGCTCGCGCTGGCTGTTGAGAACGTCGTCGTATTCGAGAACGTGCTTTCGGGCTTCGAAGAAGTGGTTTTCGATTCGCTCTTGGGTCTTCTGGATCGCCTTCGACAGGAAGCCGGCGTTGATCTCTTCCATCGGGGGCCAGGTCTTCAAGAGCGGGTTTTCGAGCAGTTTGGCGTTGAAGATCTTCCAGAGATGATCTTCGAGCGAGACGAAGAACTTCGATTCGCCGGGATCGCCTTGTCGACCCGCTCGACCTCGGAGTTGGTTGTCGATACGTCGGCTTTCGTGTCGCTCCGTACCGAGAATGTAGAGTCCGCCGAGCTTGCGCACTTCTTCGGCAAGGCCCTTTCGCTCTTGGTCGTTCAGCGGTAGTGGAGGAGCGGCTCGCTCCAACCCACCACGTCGGAAGTGAGTGAACGTATCGGCATATTCGGGATCGAAGCTGAAGTCATCTTCCTCGGTTTCGCTCTTGCGAGCCGCCTCGATGACGGCATCGCTGACGCGACCGCCGAGCAGGATGTCCACACCTCGACCGGCCATGTTGGTGGCGATCGTGATGGCGCCCTTCCGGCCCGCTTCACTGACGATGACGGCTTCCTTTTCGTGGAACTTCGCGTTCAAGATGTTGTGCGGAGCGCCGTGCTTGAGGGCTTCGACCAGATACTCTTTGTTCTCAGCCGGGAGGCCGTGCTTCTTGAGGAACCACTCGATGTTGCCGTCGTTGAGGGCGTCGCCGCTGATGCCCGCCTTGCTGCAGACGGTGCTCATGGTTTGGCGATTGACTTCCTCGAAGGGCATGACGATCAGTTCGTCAATCATCTTCTTGGCTTCTTTGTCCACTTCCTTAGCTTCCTTCTGCTCATAGAGCCGGTAGGTGAGAAGGGTCTTTTGGAGCATGTCCGCGCCCAGGCGTGAGGACACCAACTCCGACATTTCGATGGATCGCGTTCCAACGAGTACCGGTTGTTGCTTCGCATAGAGCCTCAGGAGTTCGTTGGCCATGGCGCGGAATTTGGCCTCTTGGGTCTTGAAAACCGCGTCCTGATTGTCTTCACGAGTCATCGGACGGTTGGTCGGGATGCTCACCACGTCCAGCCCATAAATCTTTCGGAACTCGTCCTCTTCCGTCTTGGCGGTGCCGGTCATGCCACCGAGCTTGCCGTACATTCGGAACAGGTTTTGGAAGGTGATGACCGCGATCGTCTGGCTCTCTGGCTGAACGGCTACATTTTCCTTAGCCTCAAGCGCCTGGTGAAGACCGTCGCTGAACCGACGACCGAACATCATTCGGCCCGTGTTCTCGTCCACGATCACAACCTCGTTCGCGCGGACCACGTACTCAATATCCTTCTGGAAAAGACCGTGGGCCTTGATCGCGGCGTTGACGTGGTGAAACAACTTGGGGTCGCTGGCGATGTTGTCAATGCCCATCATCTCCTCCACGAGGTCCATTCCCTCCTCGGTGAGAGTGGCGTTGTGGTTCTTCTTGTCGATCACGTAATGAACGCCGGGAAGTTCGCTATCGTCTTTCTCGCCCATGACGAGCTTTTGAACGACTACGTCAATCTCTTTGTACAGCGTGGTGTCGGTGTTCGAAGGTCCGCTGATGATGTGGGGGGTTCGGGCTTCGTCGATGAGGATCGAGTCGACTTCGTCGACGATGGCGAAGTTGAGTTCGCGCATGCTGAGCTGCTCTACGCGGAACGCCATGTTGTCGCGCAGGTAGTCAAATCCGAACTCATGGTTCGTGCCGTAGGTGATGTCGCACATGTACGACTCTCGGCGCGAGCAAGGCTCGAGATTCATGTAGCGGGGGTCTTGAAGGACGTCGGAACCGTGAACGTAGCGGTAAGAGCCGCCTCGCTCGTCGCTTTCGATGCTCTGGCCTTGCACCACGCCAATCGACAGGCCGAGGAAGTCGTAAATCGGACCCATCCATGTAGCGTCACGTCGCGCCAGGTAGTCGTTCACCGTGACGAGGTGGACCCCCATGCCAGTTAGGGCGTTGAGATAGATCGGGGCGACGGCGACGAGGGTCTTGCCTTCACCGGTTTTCATTTCCGAGATGCGCCCGTTATGGAGCACGATGCCCCCAACGAGCTGAACATCGAATTGACGCATTCCAAGAAGACGAAGGCTGGCTTCGCGGACCACGGCAAATGCCTCGGGGAGGATGTCGTTGAGAGTTTCACCGGCGGCGAGTCGCGACTTGAATTCAGGCGTCTTGGCCTTGAGTTCAAGATCGCTCAGTTCGGACATCTGAGCTTCGAGCGCGTTGATGCGCTCGACGGTGGGCTGAATGGACTTGACGTCTCGATCGCTGGTGTCAAAAAGTTTTCGTAAAAGTTGGAGCATTGGGTTAGAAAAATGGGTTGTTCCGGTCGCGCAACGGCTTGGCGACGCATCGCTTGGAAAGAGCGGGCGCGCGGAGGGTTAAGCCGTTAGGAGGGCGACAGGACCGTCCCGAGAGCGGTCTCCCGCTCGGAATCCTTCTGGTAGCCGGACGATTTCACCAAATGGTTCAATCGCGGTTTGGCTCTTGGGAGTGGCTTCACACATCTCCTGGGGAGCGGGTGTTTGCCAGCGACCGACCCAAGCTAAGGCTCGGATTGCAAGACGCATCGTCTCGCGGGGCTGTTGGACCTCGCCAGCTCCCTCAGGGCGCGGTTGCCGCGCTAGGGCGATGATCACCCGTTCGGTGTGCATCAGGGCCATGACATCCCCAGGACCGGCGAGGTGGCCGTTCATCAGGAGCACAATCAGGGCAGGAAGGAAGTGAAGCACTTGAACTTAAAACGTATGATACCGCCTAGGTATTCGCGGGGCAATATAATCTTCGGCAAAGCAGGTCCAAAACCGAAATGGGCCTGCTGAGAAACTAATTATCTGGATTCCAAGTAGTGCCCTTCGGTGGACCTTATGCCCCGATTTACTTGCTTTCTTTTAGGTATTGGCTTGTGTGGACTCGCTTTGGCGGAGCCTTCGATGACTGAACTGGCGTCGGTGCGCCTCGCCCAGCCCCCCGTGATTGACGGGGCGGTGGATGAGGCAGGTGAGTGGCTGGGGGCCGCGACCGGGCAGGGAGCAACTGAGATTGTGACTAAGGCGCCGTCGCCCGAGAACATGCAGTTCTGGCTCGCTGCCGACGAAAATTACATTTACTTCGCGGCGCGCATGGCAGATTCACAACCGGACACCATCGTCGCCCAGGAAACCCGAAAGAACGTCAATCTGAGCGGAAACGACACGGTCACCTTGGTCCTTGACGTACTCGGCTCGCTCACGGATTTCAACGTGTTCAGCATCAACCCCGCCGGTGCAAACTCAATCTCTATTGCCGGTGGTCGCGCTGCTAAGGCGGAGTGGCTCGGTGAAATCTTGACCGCCGGGCGGAAGACGGCAACAGGATGGGAAGCAGAGGCTCGAATCCCTTGGAAGATCATGCGCCTGCCTGCCCCCGGAGAGCGCACCATCCGGTTCAACGTCCGCCGTTACATTCCGCGGCTTCTTCGAGACGTGGCTTGGCTTCTCACCGACGGGGACAACCTGGCCAATATCGGTCGGTTTACAGGGGTCAACGTCCCCAAAATCGAGAATCCTAGAACCGTGCAACTTCTGCCCTACGCCTACGTGGGCCAAAGCGAAGACGAGTTCATTTTTAACTCCGGGCTAGACTTCCGCACGAAACTGATGGACCGGTTGGAACTGGTTGGGGCGATCAACCCCGATTTCCGCAACATCGAAAACCAAATTTTGTCCCTGGATTTCAGCTACTTCGAAAGGCTTGCGGATGACGGACGCCCTTTCTTCGCAGAGGGGTCTTCGTACTTTAGAACCGGCTACGATGCGCGGCTCTTTGCGAGCCAGCGAGTGCCAAGTTTCGACGTTGGCGTCAAGGCTTTTGGGAAGCTGAGCGACAAAAGCCAATTCGGGGTGATGAACCTCAACACGATCGGGGAGGAGAACGCCTTTGTGGCGGCTTACAATTACTATCCCGCTTCTCGCACCAATTTGGACATTGCGGTCGCTAGCCTTCGCCGCGACGGGGTGAGCAACGATGGTGCGTTTGTCAACTACAGCAAGGGCATCGGACCGAACCTCTACTACGCGAATATCATGAGCACGGCGGACGCCGAAGTGGGCGGCGGATCGCGCATCACGGCGGGCTTCTTCTCCGATGTGCCTGGCAGGAATCTGTGGTTCGACATGGTCTCCATTGACTCGAACTTCAGGCCTCAATTGGGATTTAGTTCGGAGCAGGACGTGAAAGGTTTCGCCGGCGGCTTTGGGAGATTTAAGTCCCACAAGACCGGAGCGGTTATGGACACCGATTGGGGGGTGGATGCCGGGAAGTACTGGCATCAAGACGGCGATCCATACCGGAGCAACATCGCCGCTTACGGCGGCATCGCGTTGCGCAATGGGTTTGCGCTAAACCTATCCGCCCGGCTATCTACGTTCGAGGAGTTCAATGATGAGCGCTACAGTTTGTCGATGGCATGGCCGCGTGGCGATCGGTATCGCCAATATAGCTACTCGCACACCACCGGTTTTCTCAGCGGAAAGGATTACCGATCGCATCGGTTCGGTTTGGCCCTTCAGCCGCATCGGGATCTAGTGATCGGGGCAACCGCTCAGTTCGTCTCGCATTTCGAAGAGGCCTCTCAGCTCATCCTGAGCGCGAACTGGGACCTTCACAAAAACCGGGCCATCAGCGGTCGCGTTGTGCGAAGGAGTAACGACTACAACGCCTATGTCAGTTTCCGGCAAAGCGGGGGTCGGGGCAACGAGTACTTCTTGATCCTCGGCGACCCGAACGCGCGACAGTTCAAGTCGAGCCTGATTCTCAAGGTCGTGTCGCCCATCGACCTCAGAATTTAGGGGGCGACACGGAGCCAATTGTCCCACCGGGTGTTGGTGGCGAGATCGAGCTGGTTATAGTCGGATGAGATGGAGGTGAATGTGCCGCCACTCGAGAAGTCGATGGCTAGCCCCCGGCTCCGGGGTGAGTTGGCGTTGTGTCCTTCCCAAACTACCGCCGCCTGAACCGCGTTTTGAACCTGAAGGGCGGCCGAGGCGATGGCTGGGGAGACGCCAGCGCCGGTTCGGATGAGCTCGGCCACGTCCCATAGATCGCGGTACGCCCGTATTGGGGTCGGGCTGTAGCTCTGGCTGTTGAGCCGAGCCGATTGGACGATTGCGTTCACGGTCCCACCGGCAGCGATCAACTCTCCCGCGAGATTGTCGAGTGCGGTCGCAACATCGTTCAGCTTCGCGGCTTCGAGGACACTTTGCGTGATCTTCGATGAGTTGTATGGGCTGTAATTGACCATCCCATCAACGAACCCTTTGGTTAATTGGCGAGTGCTCAGGTTCGGATTGTCGCGAAATGGATCGAACACTAAGTCATAGGGGTAGCCAGCGCCGGGAGGGCTTTCTTCGCTTCCCACAATGAAGTCCGTGTGGTCACGGATCTCGTAGGCGACCTCCATCATCTGCATCAGGCTGGCGTCCCACGCCACAAAGTCCATCTCAACTCCGGAAAGAGCAGACGGAAGTTGCCAAATTTGGATGGCGTTGCCGGTTTGATCGTCGTAGCTGACTGCGCGAGTGGTTGGTTCGATGCCTCGCTGCCAGCCGTTGCCATGATTCCAGATGACGAGCCCATAACGGTCCGCCGGGTAGTTCGCCTTCCCCCATGCGATGAAATCACGAAGCGTGCTCCAGCTGCCCATGTCCACCCCCAGCCCCATGTTCTGCAGGGTGGGACTTTCTATGGCGTCCGTATTGTCGGGTCGAACGAGAAGTCGGCGAGTACCATCAAAGGTCGAGCTGGGAAAGACCGATCGAGACTGCTTCCACTGGACCACGAACCGCAGGTCAGGATTATTCGCCACCCTCTCCATTTGGTTAACGTTCAGCGTGGAGAACGGGTGCAGGTCATTCGCGGCGTTGAGGAAGATTAAAATCGTCCACTTGCTTCTCGTGGGAGCAAAGGGAGAAACAGTGATGTTGGCCACGCCAGTTGCCGCGCTCGCGATATCGGTGGCCCGTAGAGTAGCATTGCCCGCGGTCGTGGCTGTGACAAGCCCGGTGTCATCAACGGTGGCCGCGCCGCCCCCCAAGATCGTCCACTCCACCTCGCCGGTGGGAGTGAAAAAGTGCTCGCCTTGATCATTGGTGGGGCTCGCGTAAAACCGCTGGGTGGCGTTTTGGATCAGAGATATTGAACGTGGGTAGACCGTCATCCCGGTCGGGTTTCCGCTTGTTTTGGTGCTAAAGACGGTCGTGCCACAGACCTCGAATGCCGTCTCAACTCGTCCGACGACGCTCCCCCCTCCATTGATCAGGCTCCGCAGTTCCGCACGCATGCGATAAAGGCCGGAGTTGGTTTGGATAAATGCAATCTCGTTGACGCCCCGATTAACAATGCGACTCTGCAGGACGGTGCCGCCTTCCGAGAGAAGTTGAATGACCTGAGAATTTCCGAGAAGACCTGACCATTCCGTACGATAGGTTAGGTCACTGGGAGTGGAAACTCCCACGCACCCCCGCGTACCTCCGCTTCCGCCACAGCCCGCCAGCAGACCAAAAATAACCGAAAGGCAGACGAAGGCCACAACGGTGCGCACGATTGGGAGACGAGAAAATGCTCGCAATCTTCTCATTGAATCAGACTATGGCACAGGGCCGATTCTGCCGAGAACTTAATTGGGTTGAGTGAGAATCCAAAAATTGCTTGGCTGCATGCGGTCTTCGCGGAGTTAGGAGTACGTACGACGGACGGCATCACGCCGTGGGCCTCTGAAGGCTATCCCGTCGTAGTTCCGCTTCCGGAGGGCGAGCAGATGATCGTGGATCTCCCCTCTCCTGGCCTCATCGGAAATTTAGATCCGAAGCTGGTCGGGGTGGCTGTTACAGACGGCTATGGGCGAGTGAAACGAAACTGGGGACTAGCGTCGAAGCTAGAGCTCCTAAGCATTGGTGCCAATCTCCTCGACTCCCCCCTCCACAACTTAGTTGATGCCGCGGCCCAGACGGGCGAAGGCGGATGTGTTTTCCTTGATGGCGTTCGAGTCTATTCGGCCTCGACGCGGGCTGTACGCAGCCGCGAGGTCATCTTGCTGGTCTGCGATGCCCATGAAGAGCAAGAGGTGCGCGCTCACTCCGCGCACAATGCTCGCTCGGCGGAGCTGTTCCGGCGCATCGGCAAGGCACTCACCATGCACCAAACCCTCAATGAACTCGCGATCCTCTCGGTTCATGAGATCGCCAGTTCGTGCGGCTTAGCCTCGGTGCTACTGTGGGCCCGAGCGACCGACGAGGAGCGCCTTACTCTGCGTGCCCACGTAGGAGCAAACCGACAAGGAGTGAAGCTTTTGAACACGCTCGAGCCTGAATCGAGGCTTTCATGTGCGGCTGAACTGGTCGCGTCGAAACGGCAACCGTTCTGGGTGCAAAACGTGAGCGAAAACCTGCTGACAAACCAATTGGAAGCAAGGTTTTGCTACCTTCAGCCCAAGTCAATGGTGGCAATGCCGCTGATCATCGGCGATCGGATCATGGGAGTTCTGGAGCTCGTCGGACGCGAAGGGGATGCTTCGTTCCTCGAAAGCAAGGATCTTTTCGAAACTCTGGCTGAGCACATGAGCCTCGCCCTCAACACGGCGCTCATGTTTGAAAACGCAGAGCGACTAGCGAGTTTCGACCCGATGACCGGCGTCGCTAACCATCGCGCGCTGCAGGATTTCATGCAGTCTCAGCTCAGTCAGGCTGAGCGAAATTGCACCCAGGTGGGCCTCTTGATGCTCGACGTAGACCACTTCCGCGCGTTCAACGAGGAAGAGGGCCACGACGCGGGTGACTTCGTGCTGAAGAAGGTCGCTGAAAAGCTGCGAGAGGCAGTCCGCCCCTACGATCTTGCGGCACGTTATGGCGGCGAGGAGTTCAGCGCGGTTCTGCCGGGATTGGACTTGCAGTTCAGCTTGGAAGTCGCGGAGCGGGTGCGGAAGAGCCTTGAGCAGATCGAATATATAAGTGCGAATGGTCGTGTGCGCCATGTCACCGCATCGCTTGGGGTTGCCAGCTACCCGGAGACGGCGCGCGATTCCGGCTCCCTCTTTAAGGCCGCTGACGTCGCGCTATTCAAAGCAAAGCGCGCAGGGCGAAACCGCTCCTTCGCCTACACGGGCGTTTACAAGGACGAGGGCAAGGCTTCGAATCTTGATGACACACGGTGGATGGAAGCTTGGCAAACTCCCGAGGATAAGCCGATCTGTGACGCGCTCTGGGAGTATTTGCGACCCTACGCCACGTTTATTGCCTCGTCGCTAGTTTTAAGCAAAAACCAGACGACTATATTGGAGAACCTGATCCGCATCTATCCCGCGTACAAGCGGATGATGGCCAAAAACGACCCCGACTTGATGCGTCGTCTCGAGCTTGCCGCTGAATTTCGCCCACTTCTGCCGTCGCTTCTGACCATGCACGAACGTTTTGATGGGTCGGGCCCCATGAAGATGACCGCTCAGAAGATTCCGCTCTTGGCCCGAGTGCTCGCAGTACTTATGGCCCTGGCCGAAGAAAAGGGCGCACCGCTAGTCCAAGACCCCGTGCGGTTTGATCCGGAGATCGTCGCGTTGGTGGTGAACATCCGAGAGGCGGCTTAAATTCCGAGGGCACCGATGAATTAGTCCGCGCTCAAAATTCTTGCTGGGGGGAGAGGTCACGGGTTGTGTGCCGGTTTCCGCTTCTGCCTGACAATCTCTCGGTCAAACGCAGATTTGATCTCGTCCCTCACACTTGCCGGCAAGCTGCCGATCGTGACAGTTTCTAGTTTCAACGGCGCGTCCAAGAGTAGCGCTGTCGCGATTCCGGTTGGAAAACGCAAATTAATTGTTGTGTAGGAACCCTCGGCGGCACTAACTTCGAGTTCATCCATCTGGTCAAAGCTGTCAACACGGTGCTGCGTCCACATTATTTCGGCGAGGGTGCCCCCAAGGGCCCTTGCGGATTGCGGTGAACTGCGATAAGTGAAAGGAAACCGGTCATTCCCACCAATAAAAGCGAGCTCAAAATCCAGGGTGCGTGCAACTTCTACAAGCTGTAGATTCCCGGGTGAGTGCAGCGCGCAAACCGCAGGACCAACGACCAGCTTGCCCGTCGCGTCCCGAGTTCGTGTCGCATAGAGCATAAACGTATTCAGCAAACCGGACTCGAACAGAAGTGGCTGAGCACTATGTTTGCCGATTTGCGACTTATACAGGGCCAACACGCGGACTGCAGATGGCGACCATCTTTGACTAACATTTCCGAGCGAAACACCTTCTAGCGCCAAAACAGGTTCGGTGAATGCATCAACATTATCGGACTCTTCGATCATCTTAGCGATTTCTCCCCTGACCCCATGGGAAAGGAGACCAGGACTTTTCTGAATTCGCATTGCTCTGACGAAGTTTAATTCTGGGCGCCAAACTTTTCTTCGGCTTCTCAGGAAAGTCGTACCTTGAACTTGCTCCATTTGTGGTACGAAGCTCCAAGGCACCTTTGGTGCGCATTCTACTAATCTGAGCGCCTCGACGGGTGACACGCTGGCCACCCCGTTGCTTCCGATGGTCTTTGAAAAGTCAGTTATCCAGTCGGCGTACTCGCTTGCCAGAGCCCTCCGAATCTCGGTCACCTGTGAAGGATGCAGACTACTATCTGGCTCAAACAACCTATGTAGCCTGACGTGGTCCTTACAGCTCTGCCAGAAGTTTGATCGGCGAAGAGGCTCAATTCTCTTTAACCAAGATTTTTCGGCTTCTTCTAGTTCAGATGAGCTCCACGCTGGTAAATCGTATGTTCTTTGGTAAATCTGTCCTCCTGCGATTGAGTGAAGACCAAATGCGAGAGAAGCGAACTTAAGTCGGACTGTTCCGTAGAGCTTGTCCCAAGACGGAGCAGGTCCAATATCAACGCCTGACTTCTTGATTAAATCAGCGTCTTCAGAACTGTATTCAATCCATGCGTTATCCCCGATCGACCTTAAGTCGCCAAAAATGCGTCCCCTACCAAGCCCTAGTTGAACCCAACTTGGCACATCCGAAGGAACTGCGGCACCTAACTTCCTAAACCAATCCTTCCAGTCGCTGTCCCGGGATGTTAGGGGCGCAGTTTGCCGCAGCGGTATAAGGATGTCTTGATCTGAGAGCTTTGCCGGATAGAGCCATTTGACGTCATCTCTCTCTAACTTGACGGAACTATTATTTAACAATGGTGCTGCCAGCACATCTGTGTGCAAGCCTCTCTGGGCCTCAGGAGAAAGGAACTCCGAAAGGGACCTGGTGAATCCAGCTGTAACAGCGCAATGGCTCAATAAGAGAGTGCAAAGGGAGACGAGGAGTTTCATCTATCGAAGTTCCTGATAGCCTGTATTCTAGCCCGGTTCTTGATCCAACTCAAAAGCGAGACGTTTTAGTTGCGGATGGCACGCAAATAGGCGATGCCTTGCAAGCGAATGCTGACGACATTCTTGGTTTTTTGTGTAATGATCGGCGAAGGTTTCGGAAGCCAAATACCCTCGATGCCCTACTGTCTTGCCCCTCCCGCGAGATCGGTGCACGATTCTTCGAAAACCTTGGGAGGCCCTCGATCTTGCGACGCTAACCACGCTCAAGCCCAACATGAGAGTGTCGCGGGAAGGAATTGGGAGCATCTCAAAAAGGGCTCGATACGCAATGGGTCGAGGCTTGTCGAAGGGCCATGTATCATCGAGCTTGACGCGCGCGATTCTCATGAGCTATACTCCGAAATTGCCGCTCGGACTTCTGACCGTACGCCTGAGCTGGAGACTGATACCATGTTTGTGATTGTGAAGACCGGCGGAAAGCAGCTTAAGGCCGCGAAGGACGATGTCCTGATCGTGGAAAAATTGGAAGGCGAGCCAGGCACGAAGATTAGCCTGGACGAAGTCGTCATGGTCGTCAACGACGGCGGCGTGACAGTAGGTTCGCCCTTCGTGAAGGGCGCCAAGGTTCAGGTGGAAATCGTCCGCCAGGGCAAGGCCAAGAAGATCGAGGCCTTCAATTACAAAGCCAAAAAGAACATACGGAAGCGATGGGGCCACCGACAGCCGCAGACATTTGTCCGCGTTCTTGAAGTGGTGGGAGGAAAGTAAGATTCCATGGCACATAAGAAAGGGCAAGGTTCATCCAAGAACGGTAGAGATTCTAATTCCCAGCGCCTCGGCGTGAAGAAGTACGCGGGCGAAGTCGTTCGCTCTGGCACCATCCTGATTCGACAGCGCGGAACTCAGTTCCACAAGGGCGTCAATGTCGGCATGGGCAACGATCACACGCTATTCGCGCTGATTGATGGCCAGATCAAGGTCGAGGGTCCAAAGGACCGACGCCGAATGAGCGTCTACCCGTACCAAGCCAACTAAGTTAGCTTTTTGTTAATTTTAGAGCGTGCTCATCGAGTGCGCTCTTTTCGTTTTTAGCCATCCAACGCTGTGTTTTGCGATGCAAACGATATCTTGGGGGTTGCGTATGAAAAGTGTGTTGAGTCATACTTTGACGCAGGAACACACGTTTGAACATATCTGACTTATTTTACGGATCGGTGACAGTGGGGGAGCGCGGGCAGATCGTGATCCCGGCCGAAGCCAGGGCGGCGATGGACATCAAACCCGGCGACAAGCTTCTGGTCATGCGCGAACCGGTCCACGGTTGCCTCTCAATCGGAAAGATCGACCGCATGCGACAGATCATCGACGAATACGACGCGGCCTACCGGAAGGTCATGGCGGAGCACGAAAAGGAAGAACAGGCTTGAAACTTCACACTATTCTTTTGGGGCTGCTGGCGGCAACGGGCGCGTTCGCGCAAACTCTGACTCTTGGTGAGGCGGAGCGAATCGGGTTCGAGAACTCGCTCAACGTCAAAATCGCGCAAAGCCGACTTCGGAAGGCTCAACAGCAATCGAAGCAGGCGCTAGCCCAACTGGGTCTTCGGCTTGATGGTTCGGGAACGTACGAGCGATACATACCCTCGCGACCGACGGGTTTTGGCGATCCTTCGGTGGACGCCAAGCGGGCTTCTCTCGCTCTCAGTTACCCGCTGGATCTCGGTGGCGTCGGTCGCAAAGCGGCGCAGGCTGCGAGGGCCAACGAGGACGCGACCAGCGAGGGGATTAATGTTGAAACGCTTCAGCTCAAACTCGATATCCGTTCCGCGTACTTCACCGTTCTTCGCTCCGCGTGGAATGTAGAGGTTCAGCGCGAGGCTCTCCAGGCGGCCACGGCACGGTTGGAAAACGCCCAGAAGCTCTTCGTACAAGGGGCCATTGCGCGGTTCGACATTCTTCGCCTCGAGACTGACGTTCAGCGCGCTGCGTCCAGCTTAACCGAGGCGGAGAACGGACTCGACCTCGCAAAGCAAATTTTAAACAACACGATGTCGCGTGACGTGGACACCCCGGTCGAACTCGACTCGCAGGAGATTTCCATGGGCGGTTTCGAAACTCCAGACATGGCCTTTGAAGAAGGACGCTTACTCGCAGCAGCCATTGAGAATCGCCCGGAGCTCCGGCAACTGGCTAACCAACTTCGAGCCCAGGAGTTTTTCACGCTGACCGAACGCGGGGGACTCACGCCGTCACTCAATCTGCAGGCACTTTACACCTATACCTTCGATGCAAACGCGTTCAACAAGCCCAACCAGGTGACGTTGGCCGCGAACCTCAGCTTTCCCCTTTTTGATAACGGACTCACGCGAGCCAGAATCCTTGCCGCAAAGGAGGATGAAGTTCAAATCCGCCTAACTCAAGACCGAACCCGGCTGGGCATAGGGCTGGATGTCAAGAGCGCAATCACCCGAGTTCGAAACGCAGTGAGCCAGATGGGCTTTGCCACCAAAACCGTCGCACTGCAAACGGAAGCGTTGCGTCTCGCCGAGCTCCGCTATTCCGCTGGCGAGGGCATTTTGTTGGATGTCACCACCGCTGACGCCGATTTACGCGCGGCTCAAGGAGCGCTCGTCAGCGCTCGCGCCGAATATCTCACCGCCATTGCCACATTGCGAAAAGCGATCGGCACCGACAGTCTTCCCACCGCTACCGGCACCACGGAGCCACGCTCATGAACCGAAACCTTACATACGCTGCCATCTTCGTCTTTGCACTCTCGGCCACCGGATGCGTGAACCGAGAGGCCCAAACCCAAGCCAAGCGCACCCAAACCATCTTGAGCGACCAGATTATTCCGGTTCAAGTCGAGATGGTAGTGGGCAAACCTTTCGTTGAAATGATGGAGATCACCGGCTCCCTCACAAGCGCCGATGACACCCAAGTTGGCGCTCGCGTCGCCGGCAAGATCACCCAAGTATTTGTAAAGGACGGCGACTCGGTGAAAGCCGGGCAACTCATTGCCATCCAAGACGCCAGGGAAGGTCGAAGCCGAACCAGTCAAGCTCGAGCGCAGCTGGATGGCGCACTCGCCAGCCTGCGCCAAGCCGAGGCAGAAGCGTTGGTTGGACCGCGGCGATCTTTAGCCTCCGTTCGGGCAGCCCGGGCGCAGCTCGCGACCGCAGAATCGAATCTGCTTAAAGCGCGAAACGGAAGCCGCATCGAAGAGCGTCGACAAGCGGAAGCGCAGCTACAAGCCGCCAAAACCGGGCTCGACATCGCCAAGAAGGATCGGGACCGGGGTCAGATTTTGCTGGAACAGGGTGCCATCAGCGAGCGAGACTTCGACCGTTACCGACAGGCCTACGCTAACGCGTTAGCCCAGTACGAAGGCGCACTGGAGAACACTCGCATCGTCGCAAACGCGACCCGCCCAGAAGATATCCGCTCGCTAGAGGGGCAGGTGGCGGCCGCCCGCGAACAGCTTCAGTCCGCGTTGGCGTCCCAACGATTAGATTCGCAGTACGCCGACCGAGTAGATCAAGCGCGGGCGCAGGTCCGATCGGCTCAAGACCAGATTGACCTTTCCCAGCAGACGGTTGGCGATGCCGAAATTCGAGCTCCCTTCGCTGGCCGGGTATCGGGTAAGCCTCTGCAGATTGGCTCCTACGCGGGGCCGGGGACTCAGGTTGTACGCTTAGTCGGCACCGAAGGGATTTACTTCGAGGGCCAGATTCCGGAAGTCAAGATCAACTCTATCCGCACGGGCATGCCGGTGACGATCCAACTCGACGCACTTGCCGGTCGCTTCTACACCGGGACAATCGCCGCGATCAACCCGCAGGCGGAATCGCTGGGGCGACTTTACAAGGTCCGCGTGATGCTCTCCGGAGCACCCGGAGATTTGAAGGGCGGGATGTTTGCCCGGGCCAAAGTGGAACTCAATCGACGTGAAAACGTGGTCACCGTTCCCTCAGGCGCGCTCTTGGGCGAACCGGGGAGCCGTTTCGTGTACGTCGCCAACGGAACTAAGGCAGCAAAGCGGGTGGTGGAGACTGGCCTCGAACAGGCGGGCCGAACCGAAGTAACGGGAATTTCGGAGGGAGACAAGGTGATCACTAGTGGGCAAACCCAGGTGAAGGCCGATACCCCGATCCGAATCGAAGAGTCGAAAGGAGCTTAATTCGTGGGCTTAACCAAAATTGCAATTACTCGACCCATCTTCATCTTGATGTTGATGTGTCTGGCGGTCTTCGGCGGACTCTTCGCGGTGGGCAAAATGCGCCTGGAAGAGAACCCCGAAGTTCAGTTCGGCGTGGTGACGATCCAGACGGTCTATCCCGGTGCCGGCCCGGACGAAGTCAACACGCTCATCAGCCGCAAGGTGGAGGAATCCGTCTCTGGCGTGAACGGCCTGCTGGAGTTGACTTCGACTTCGCAAGAGGGCGTTTCCGTGGTCGTGGCCCAGTTCGAAATTGGGACCAATATGGACGTGGCGTTGAACGACGTCCGCTCCAAGGTGGACCAAGTCGTCAGCGATTTGCCTCAGGAAGCGCTGCGACCTTCAGTCTCCAAGGTGGACGGATCTAGCGATCCGATCATGATTTTCGCTCTCAAGTCCGACAAGCTTTCGCCCCGAGAGCTCCGCGATGTAGCGGACGACAAGATTGCCGATCGCTTTGCCCGGGTATCGGGTGTGGGACAAGTTTTGGTAGAGGGTGGCGACGAGAGAGAGATTCAGGTTCGAATTAAGAAGGATCGGCTGCTCAGCGCGGGTATCGGCATCATTGACGTGCAGCGCGCGATTGCAGCGGCAACGCTCAACGTTCCTAGCGGCCGCATCGTCTCCCCAACCGAAGAAATTTCAGTTAGAGTTTTGGGTGAGTACAAGACTACCGATGACATTCGCAACACCGTCATCCGCATCAGCGATCCGCAGCAGATGGGTGCCGGGGCCACGATTCGCCTCGGTGATGTCGCTGACGTAGTGGACACCCAGAAGGAGCAACGAGAGATCAGCCAAGTCGAGGGAGTGCCCTCCGTAGTGCTCACGATCCAAAAGGCCAAGGAAGGAAACGCCGTCGAAATCGCCAAGGGCATCAACGCGCTGATCCCCCAAGTAGAGAAAGAACTTGGCGTGACTTTGGTGAAAACCGAGGACCGATCGGTGCGAGTTGCAGAGTCTGTGTTTGACCTCCAACTCACGCTGATCATCGGCATCATCTTGGTGACGGCCATCGTGTACATCTTCTTGCACAACCTCCGTGGCACGCTCATCGTGGCCGTGTCGATCCCGGTTTGTATCATGGCGACGTTCATCGTCTTGGCCCTCACCGGCAATACGCTGAACAACATGACACTCCTCGCCATGTCGCTCGCGATTGGCGTGCTGGTGGACGACTCGATCGTGGTGCTGGAGAATATCTATCGCCACCTTCAGATGGGCGAAGACCCGACGACCGCGGCAATCAACGGCCGTGGTGAAATCGGACTAGCCGCCATCGCGATCACCCTTGCGGACGTCGTGGTGTTTCTCCCCATGGCGTTCATGGGCGGCGTGGTGGGGCAGTTCTTCCGCCCGCTTGGTATCGCCTTTGCGGTGGCTGTGACGATCTCGCTCTTCGTGAGTTTCACCATCACCCCGATGCTGGCAAGTCGCTGGTACAAGGCAGGCGAAGATGTGGAAGGTCACAGTTCTGGCTTCGCGGCTTGGTTTAATCGCGGCTTCAAGAAGCTCGAAGACCGATACGGCCGCATTCTTGAATGGGCGCTTAACCATCGGTGGTTCGTGTTTATCTCTGGATTTGCGATTCTAGTCGGGGTTGGATTCTTTATCGGCGGCGGCGCAGCCTCAACAGCGGGAGACGCGATAAAGAATGCGGTCCCCGTCATGATGATCTGTGGCGTGATTGGAGTAATTGCGTTGGTCTTGAACGCGATCTTCTATCGCAGATTCGCGTTTCGCGCCATATGGGGCGCCGCGCTCTTTGCGCTGGTATTCCCGGTGTTCGCCGTTGCTGGATTCGGTTACGGACAGTGGAAACAGGGATCGCTTTTCAACTTTGAATTTGCGCCGGCAACCGACCAAGGCACTATCACCGTTACCATGGAGTTGGCACCTAACGCAACCCTGACCCAAACCCAAGCGGTGGTGGACAAGGTTGAAAAAATCGTGGAAAAGCATCCGGAAACTGAAACGCTGACTACGCGCATCGGGAGTTGGACCGGCACGTTTGGGGGTGCAGGCGGATCACGGGGCGCGAACTTGGCCGAGATTAGAGTCAAGCTGAAGGAGAAGTCCGCGCCACTGGATAAAATCACCTTTTGGATAGACCATAAGGGCCAAAATCGAACCCGCCGCGATACTAGCATTGTCGGTGACCTAATTGAAAGCATCGGTAAGGTCCCGGGGACGAAGGTCAATGTTTCGGCACTGAGCGGATTCGCCTTCGGTGCCCCAATTCAAATGTCTTTCGCCAGCGATGACCGTGATCTGCTCCTCCGGACTGTCCGCAATATCGAGCAAAAGCTCATCGACGGAGCCATTGAGGGCGTTATCAGCCCTGAAATCAGCTCAAAACCGGGCAAGCCTGAGTTCCGCGCGATCCCCGATAGAGCCCGCATGGCTGACGCCGGCGTCAGCACCGCCGACATCGCGCAGACAATGCGCATGATGTACGAAGGCAACGATGATGTAAAGTTGCGCCAACTCGGTCGGGAGTATCCCATTCGAGTGATGATGGACCTCGAGGACCGGAACAACCCGGACCTGATTAACCAAGTGCCGGTGACCTTCTCGCAAGGCGACCCCATTTACCTGCCGCAGGTCGCCACGCTCGAATCAGGCACCACGGTGGATAAGGTGGAGCGCCGCAATCGACAAGAGGAGATTCGTATTTCGACCAACCTCTTGCCCGGCTTTTCGTCCGGAAACGTCCAGGCATTGATTGACGATTGGATTGTCAAGGAAAAGCTTTTGCCGGAGGGCGTGGTCATTAAGCCGCTCGGACAAGCGGACGTTCAGTCGCGTGAAATGGTCTATCTGATGACCACTTTGCTGATCGGCCTCGTGCTGGTCTACATGGTGCTCGCGTCGCTTTACGACAACCTCCTGTATCCGCTAATCATCCAATTAGCGCAGCCGCAGGCTTTTGTGGGGGCGCTGCTGGCCTTGGTGCTTACCGACAAGTCGCTGAACATCGTGGGCTTCATCGGGCTCATCGCGTTAGTTGGCTTGGTGGGCAAAAACGCGATCCTGTTGGTGGACTATGCGAATACACTTAGGGCACGGGGCGAGAACCGCCACGACGCTCTGGTGGACTCGGGACGAACTCGGTTGCGTCCGATCTTGATGACTACCCTTGCGGTGCTCCTCGGCATGTTGCCGGTGGCGCTCGCCATCGGACGCGGTTCGGAATTCCGCGAGACGCTGGGCATCATCATCATCGGCGGCATCACGCTCTCGACGGTCCTGACTCTCGTGGTGATCCCTTGCTCCTACACGATCTTCGATGATTTGAGCGACTTGTTCACCCGGCGTTTTGGTCGTCGCCCCGCCCCGAGCGAACTCTTCCGAGGCAAGCGCGAAGCTGAAGAAGTCACCACAGCCAACGTAGATTGAGATCCCGGCCTCCGGGGACATTCTTGCGAATGTCCCCAGGGGTGCCATAATGGGTAGGACCGCCGGTGGTGGCCCGTAGGAACTCCTTTTCGATGTCAACACTCGTGATCGTAGGTGCCCAATGGGGCGATGAAGCTAAGGGCAAAATTGTCGACGTACTCGGTTCTCAAGCCGACATCGTAGCCCGATACAGCGGAGGCAACAACGCCGGGCACACCGTCATCGTGGGAAGCGAGACGTTCAAGTTTCACTTGATCCCCAGCGGCATCCTCCACAAAAACACTAAAGCCGTCTTGGGCGGTGGCATGGTGATTTGTCCTAAGGGGCTCCTGGAAGAACTCGCTCGCACCCGCTCCATGCGTAGCGAACTTGGCACGCTGCTGATTTCCAGCGCGGCGCACGTGGTGTTCCCCTACCATCGCCTGCTCGATCAGCTTGAAGAAGAAGCAAGAGGACACAACAAGATCGGCACCACGAGCCGAGGCATCGGACCCGCCTACCAAGATAAGGTCGCGCGCATCGGCATCCGAATGGGCGAGTTTGTCCGTCCTGAAAGATTCGAAACGCGCTTCCGAGAAGTCCTCGCCGTCAAGAATCGCCTGCTGAAAATGTTTGGCCACGCGGAGATCGAATTTGACGCGGTGTTCGAAGAGTATGCCGGCTATGCAGCGCAGCTTCGAGAATTCGTGGTGGATACGGAGGTCATTCTCCAAGAAGCAATCGAACGCGGCGAGAAGGTGCTTTTCGAGGGGGCGCAAGGCACATTCCTCGACCTTGACCAGGGTACATACCCATACGTGACTTCCAGCTACCCCACCGCCGGAGGTGCTTGCATCGGAACCGGAGTCGGCCCTCGAAACATCGACAGTGTTCTGGGCGTTTGCAAAGCGTACACGACGCGCGTCGGTAGCGGTCCTTTCCCTACCGAACTCGATAACGAGCTAGGCGAAAAGATCCGCGAGCAGGGTCAGGAGTACGGAACGACCACCGGACGGGGACGACGCTGCGGATGGCTCGACCTGGTGGCCCTTCGGCAGTCTTGCCGCTTAAATTCCCTGTCGGGATTGGTCGTCACCCGACTGGATGTGTTGCACGGATTTGAAGAGCTAAAGGTATGCACCGGCTATTTGCTGGACGGAAAACCGCTTGGCCACTTGCCTTCAGACATCGAAGACTTGGCGAGAGTGGAACCGGTTTACGAAACACTCAAGGGCTGGTCCGAGGACTTGCAGAACTGCCGTGATCTCTCGGATTTGCCGCGTTCCACCCGGGTTTATCTCGATTTTATCGAGAATTTCACGAATACTCCAGTCGCCATTATCAGCATCGGCCCCGAGCGAGAGGAGACGGTCGTCCTACGCAGAGATTTGCTCTGGCACAAGTAATTTAGACAATTCCGCTACGAAGAAGGTCCTTCAGAGTAAGCATCCCGAGGGGCCTTTTTTGGAGGTCCAGCACCGGCATTTCACCGATTTTTTTCGGATTATTTTGAAAGTTCTCGAGCGCATCCACGGCTAATAAATCGGGGGCAATTTCGGAGTAATTTGGTGACATGAGTTCCTGGGCGGTGGCCACCATGGGCGTTGGCGACTGTAGAAAATGTCGTCGAATATCGCCGTCGGAGATAATGCCAATCATCTGTCCGTCGGCGTCAACCACGCATGCCGCGCCTGCTCCAGCCTTGGTCATGGCTTGCAATACGTCAAGAATCGGGACGGCCTCTTGGACGACGGCGTTGTCATCCCCTGCACGCATCACGTCCGCCACGGTGAGCAAAAGCCGCTTTCCGAGCGCGCCGCTTGGATGGAATTTAGCGAAATCCTCCTTTTTGAACTGGCGAAGCTCCATAACCGCCACTGCGAGGGCATCGCTGAGTGCGAGCATCACGGTCGTGCTGGTGGTGGGGGCCAAGTTGTTGGGGCAAGCCTCTTCGGTCACCTTCGTGTCAATCACGAGGTTCGCCATCCGAGCGGCGCTGCTTGATATTCGTCCGGTTATGAGAATAGTTCGAGCACCTAATGAATGCAACGGAGCGAATAGGTTGACGACCTCGTCCGTCTCGCCGCTATGGCTGTATAGGAGCACGATATCCTTGTCGGTGACCATGCCTAGATCGCCGTGCACCGCCTCTGAAGCATGCAAGAACAGGCTCGGCGTGCCCGTACTGCTAAGCGTTCCAGCCGTCTTTCTAGCGATGTGCCCGGACTTCCCCACCCCGCACGTGATGACCCGTCCGCGGCATTCAAGAATCCACTCTATCGCAGTCTCTACGGCCCCATCTAATTGTTCGGCTAGCGAATGAATTGCATTCGCCTCTTGAGTCAAGACCCTGCGCATTGCATCAAACTTACTCATCGTAGTGAGGCCCCCACGGAAGAATCTTTTTGCCAAAGAGTGACGACATCCACTCCACCGCCACGCGCACGGTGGTGTGGGTGCTGTCCAATATTGGATTGACTTCGACCACATCTAAGCCGACCAGCTTGTCCGCGAATTGCTGGTGCAACAATTCGGCGAGCAGGTGACCCTCACGATAGGTAAGCCCTCCGCGAACTGCAGTCCCCGTACCCGGCGCAAGCACTGGGTCGAATACATCCACATCAAAGCTGATCCAAAGATGCGTGCATCCCGACTCAGCGAACCACTTCGAGAATCGTTTGAAGGCGGCTGGGAGACCGTGACGATCAATAAACTCCATCGTCAGCGGCATGGATCGGGGCATCTTTCGGGCGAGATATTTGGCCTCTGGGAGATCAACATCGCGGAGCCCAAGCCAAGCCACTTGTGAATCGTCGAGCGCAGACCCTCCGATCAGGTCCGAGAGCAACTCGCGCCACTGGTCCTTCTTGATGCCCCTCGATGCGGAAGAGGCGTCCCTCCCGACCATCGCGCCCAAAGGCATTCCGTGGAGATTCCCTGTGGGCGAGCTATCGGGGCTATTCAGGTCGGCATGAGCGTCAACCCAAAGCACGGCCAATTTGCCTCCTTGAGCCGCCACGCGGCGATGGGCCACCGGAATTGAGCCTAGGGCAACACTGTGATCTCCGCCGAGGACCAGGGGCGTATTCCCCTCTGCCATTACCGCCTCCATCTCGACTTGCAGGTCCTGGTAGCACTTCAGTGCCTGGTTAAAGTTTCGAAGCCCGCTGGAACGCTCCACTTGCGGCTCGGTGTGGACATAGCGCCACCGCTCAACCCGCTGGCGATACTGCACGCGAACGTCTCGCCGCTCATGCCGCTCGAAGGCGTATCGGATGGCTTCCGGGCCGAGCGCGCTGCCGGGTTGCTTACCGCACCGGTCAAACAGCACCCCAATGATCTCGACCTTCATGCCTCAAGATAATACCGGCCTCCAGTATCATGGATGAGTGAGCAGTTCAAAGGTCGGGGTTTTGGCCATCCAAGGCGACTTCGCGAAACATCTCAACTCGCTCGGTGCGCTTGGGGTAGCCGCTCAAGAGGTCCGCACCGAAGAAGAACTCGCGGAATGTTCGCACCTCATCATCCCGGGGGGAGAAAGCACCACGGTTGGGCTACTGCTCCAGCGCTTTGGGCTCGGGGAGGCGATTCGTGCGCGAGCCTCTGAAGGCATGCCCATCTGGGGGACGTGCATGGGGATGATCATGATGGCCCAGGAGGTTGAGGGCTCTTCCCAATACAGCTTAGGGCTCCTTGACGTAACTGTGAGGCGCAACGCCTTTGGCGCCCAGGTTCATAGTTTTGAGGCGCCGGTGGAGGTAGCGGGAATGCCTGAGCCAGTGATGGGGGTGTTCATCCGCGCCCCGATTGTCACAAGGACTGGCGGTTCCGTGGAAGTTTTATCTCAGATCGAGGGTCAGATCGTGGCGGTGCGCCAAGGCAACCTGTTGGGGACGAGTTTCCACCCTGAACTGACGGATGACACTCGGCTTCACGCCTGGTTTTTGGAGACCTTTTAAAAAAGGACGGCTCCGCTCAGAGGGGGTGAGACGGAGCCTATTGGTTTTGGGAGAAGAGTGGAGTCTTCCACCTTTTCAACGACCGAGCCCCCGGGCCCGATACCACGATTTTGAAAGTCCTAGGACCCGTCAGCGGTGAGGTCGTATCGGAGCCAAACGTCCTCGCCGATTGTTCTGGCATGGACCAGTTTCAAGTTTGTGGGCACTAGCTCGCTGGTCCACCGAATTCCGTGCCCGAACAACTTCGGTGCGACAAAGAGATCGAGCCGATCGACTAGGCCTTGCCGCAGAAAGTGGGCATAGGTAGCCGCTCCCCCCTCAACGAGGAGTCCCGGAACGCCCGCGGCGTGAAGCCTATCCAAGATCCCCGGGAGATCAATGGAGCCATTGATCCTCCAAGTGGGCGCGGCGGAATCTTGGAAAATCTTTTTCCGGGCATCGAGCTTGTCCTGCGGGTCCAGAACAATTCGAATCGGTGGCTCGGCCAATTCAACGTCCCGCACCGTGAGCTCAGGGTCGTCGCACTCCACCGTTCCCCGACCCACCAATACCGCCCCGTGCTGAGCTCTCAACCTTCTGGCGATGACGCGGGACTCCTCATTAGTAATCCACTTGCTGGTGCCATCAGCCCGAGCGATAAATCCGTCGAGGGTGATCGCCGCCTTAAGGGTTACGAGCGGACGACCCAACTTCTTGGAATGAAGCCAGATCCGGTTCATGCACGCTGCTTCGTCGGCGAGAACTCCTTCTTGGACCCGAATCCCCGCATCGCGCAAAATCTTCGCCCCTCCTCCTGCGTGGGTAGGGTCTGGGGTGGCGAACGTCACACTAGCCAGCTTCGCCTGCACTATTGCACCTGCGCACGGCGGAGTCCGGCCGTGATGAGAACACGGCTCCAGAGTGACGTACATGTCGGCTCCCTTCGCCTCACCTCCCGCCTGTTGCAGTGCCTCAATCTCCGCGTGCGGCTCGCCCGCCATGCGATGATAGCCCGCCCCTACCACACGCCCCTCTTTGACGATCAGGCATCCCACTAGCGGATTTGGCGCAGTGTAGCCACGTTCGGCGAGCGCGATCGACTCGCGCATGTACGCTTCAGGACTTAGGCTTGCCATGGTCGTTCAACGAGCCTTCGATCAGGTCGCGGACGTTACTACGCATCTCGTCCAGATACTTCAGTCGGTTTCGCCGCATGATGAGTGCAGCCCCAAAGGCCGCGGAGAGAAACACCATGCTCGTCACCATAAAGTAGGTGAGCGAGCGTGCGCCCCACTGTGCCATCACCGCTCGGGCGGAATCTGGACCTGGGCGAGGTCCGAGAATGAATGGCCAACACAGCAGCAGGAGTGTTCCAAAGATGAGAAGCGCGGTAGTGAGAACTTTTAATCGCACGCCGCCCTCAAACGCCGGACGCCATCGGCAATCGAATCGGCCTTAGTCAGGTAGCTACCCGAGACGAACACATTCGCCCCCGCTCGGTACGCATCACCGATGGTGCTCGCATCAATCCCGCCGTCCACTTGGATCGGCAGCTCAGGAGCCAGCTCTCGGATTCGGCGAACCTTTTGAAGGCACTCTTTTATCAGCGATTGCCCCCCCCAACCCGGGTTGACGGTCATCACAAGGGCAATGTCGATCTGGGGAAGCAAGACTTCCAATGCCTCGACCGGAGTTGCCGGGTTGATTGCGACGCCTGACTGGACGCCTCGCTTCCGCAGGTTCATGCAATGAAAGTGCGCGTGAGCGGTAGCCTCGGCATGGAAGATAATGCGCGTGCATCCCGCCTCAATGAATGCGTCAAAGTGCTTCTCGGGTGTGAGCGTCATCAAATGGGCTTCAACAGGCACATCGCCGAGCTTGCGGATGGACGACGCAAGGTCCGCCCCGAAGGTGATCGGCGGGACAAATTGGCCATCCATCACATCGAGATGTATCCAGTCCACCCCCGCATCGATCAACTCGCGCACCGGCTCGCGAAAATTATCCGGCGCGAAAGAGAGGATGCTTGGGGCGATCTCGGCTCTCATTGCCGTCCGCTGGCCTCCCGGGGAGACTTCTCGACCGACTTCACCAACTGCCCGTTGAAGAACACTTTGAAGTACACCGGATCCCCGAGGCCGTCCGCTTCGACTTCAAACTTCTCGCCGGCACGATGTCGGTCATCGTGGATCGTCCGGACCCCGCTCACATCGCTAACATCCACGCGGACGTTCACGGCCTCAATGCCCTTAGGCATTGTGATGGTAAGCAGATAAGAACCACGCGCGGAAGAGATCTCGGCGACATCCTCCCGCCGGTCGGAACTCACGGTGAGGCGAATCCGAGTGCCCCGCTCTACCTTGCTCCGTGATTCCGGAACAGTAGACATGACCCGGCCCGGTTCCAACTGGCGACTGCGCCGCTTTTCTATCGGTTCATTCACCTGCAGGTCGAGCCCCAGCAGTAATGTCTTAGCTTCGGTTAACGTGCGACCGCGGAGGTCGGGAACCTGAACGAACTTGGAACCTCGGCTGATCACAGCAGAGACCGCGGCGCCTTCCCGCACCAGTCCGCCAGGAGCCGGATCGAGCTTTAAAATAACCCCTTCCGGTTGACGCTCGCTGAATTCCTTGCGGCCCTCTCGAAGAGTCAGCCCCATCCCTTCAAGTCGCTGCTTCGCCAGAGCGACCTGCATCCCTTCGAGCTTCGGCACTTGAATTTGCTTGGGCTTGGTGAGGCTCCAAAAAACCCACCCTCCAATCATCACGATCAGAGCGCAGACGAATGCGTAAGCGATCCCGGTGAGCCACCGGGGCAGGCGGTCGGCCATGTCGAGCTCATCGATCTTGCGCGCCTCTTTGGCGGCATCAGCCTTCACCGCGGGCGGCTCGTACTTCTTAGGCCCAGATTTCGAGGAGGCAACCTTCACTTCGGATGCCGCAGCTGGAGCGGGGGTCCCGCTCAGCGGCCACGTCAGTTGCTTGCCAAATCGCACTGCGTCTTGGATGATCCGGCAATCGTGGAGCATCGCCTTGGCGGTTTCGTAGCGAACGGACGGGTCCTTCGACATCGCCTTGCGCACGACTTCTTCCAGTACTTCCGGCACACTGGGATTAATGCTCTTGGCACTCGGAACCGGGGCAGTCATGTGCTTGCTGGCCAGTGCCATGGGAGTATCCCCGCTGAACGGCGGGCGGGCGCAAAGCATCTCAAATAGCATCACCCCGACCGCGTAGACGTCACTCGCGGGCGAGGGCATGGTGCCCTGGCTGACTTCAGGGGCGAGGTAATTGGCGATGGTTGGTAGCACTGCGGCACCAGCCAGCCTCGAATTCGCATAGGTCGCCCACATCCCGGGTTGGAGCAACGAGGCTTTCCCGTCCTGCGCTACAAGAACGTGCCTAGAAGTGAGTTCGCCATGGATAAACCCGGCGCCCTGAATGGCCACCAGACCCTCTAAAATTTGGACCGTAAGCGAAATGGCCACCGGCACCGAATAAGGCGCTAGCCGGCGCAGGCGCTCATCGAAATGCTGCCCCATCCGAACCTCGGACACGATAAACGGCATCCCTTCGTCCTCGTCCACATCCACAAAGCGCTCCACGCCGGGATGATGGATGTTGGCCAATTCGCGGACGTTGGCTCTCACGCTGTCCACGAAGGCAGCCTCCGCGCTAAATGGATCCCGGATTGTACGAATCATCACCTCGCGCCCGGTGACCTTGTCTAGCGCACGGTAGAGAACGAAAACCGGGCCCTCATCGACCTGCTGGGTCACCTCGTAGCGAACCCGAAGCAATGTGCCGATCATTGAGCCACCTCCCGTTTATCTGGGACCAGGGCAAGCACGATGAAGGCTACAAGCAACAGGAGTGCGAGGGATTGAATGGAGGGGACATCAACGATCTTCGCGTACTGGGCGGCACGCCCTTCGAAGTAGAACCACTGGCTTGCGGAATAGCCGATCAGCAGTAGCGCAGCGGTGATCCAGAACAATAGCTTCTTAGCGTTGGATAAATTCATCGAGTGCGCGCCTTACTTTCTCCTCGTTAACAGAAGGCATAAGTTTACACGTTCCCAACTCCGCCACAAGGCTCAGGGCTATGCCTTCTTTCCCCGCCTTCTTATCCAGCTTCATCGTATCCACAATCTCGCCCGCATTGAATTCCTGGGGCAAGCGCGTGGGTAAACCGTGCTCTCGAAGCGAGCTTTCAATAAGGACACTTGTAGCCGGAGGCGCGAACCCGATCGCCTCCGCAATAGCGCACTCGGCGACCATGCCCGCCGCGATGGCTTCGCCATGCGTCCACTGCGCATACCCTTGAAGTTTTTCAATAGCGTGGCCCACGGTATGGCCGAAGTTCAAGGTTGCCCTAAGACCGCTCGTTTCATACTCGTCCCGCTCCACCACAAACGCCTTGTGCGTAATGCAACTCCGGATGACTTGACCAATCCGGGGGTCGCCAGACCCTAAGGGCGACTCGGCGAGACTCCGCGCCATCTTCGCGTCCATGATAAAGCCGTACTTAAGCACCTCGGCCATGCCGCTCAAGAATTCGCGACCCGGAAGCGTTTCTAACAACTCGTGGCAAATGTAGACGGTATGTGGTGGTTTAAAAGCGCCGACCAGGTTTTTACCTTGCGGAAGATCAATGCCGACCTTTCCGCCCACGCTCGAGTCCACCATCGCGAGAAGCGTCGTAGGGATTTGGATGAGGGTCACCCCGCGCATGTAAGTGGCGGCTGCGAAACCCGCCAGGTCACCCACAACCCCGCCCCCGAAGCCGAGGACTGTTTCTCCTCGCGTCATTCCGGTGTCAGCGAGCCATTGCAGAGTGTTTAGATACTCTTGGATCGATTTACTTTGCTCTCCACTAGGGAGGGCAAGCACATGATTAAACCGGCTCAGAGGCTCTTTGTAGAGCGCGGCAAGGTTTCCGTCCGTAATCACACGCGCGGTCGCTGGAATGGCGTCCAGGGCCACTGCAAGGCTCGTAAACACGATCGGATAAGCGCCGTGCCGATGTCGGATCGTCATGAGGCCCTCGCTTGTAGAGTCTCAAACAACTGCTGGGCGCAGGATTCAAGGTGTTCTGCATCAACCGGGAATCGGATGTCGGCGCGGCTGTACATGCCTAGTCGAGCTTCATATAGACAATCGAACCGCTGCTGCCAATCCTCATGTTCGAGCAACGGCCGCCTCTTTTTGCTCTTGGCAAGCCGCTCCTTAAGCTGTGTGGGGGGAACGTCTAAAAAGACTGTTATGCCGAGTCTTTGAAACTGCTCCCAGTTTTGTTCACGGACCACGAGCCCACCTCCGGTGGCGAGCACCCCAGGTTGCCGGTCAATAGCCTCAAGGATGCTGGTTTCGTGCTGACGGAAAGTGTCTTCCCCGTAGATGCGGAAGATGCTGGACACTTGGCGGCCGAACCGGCGTTCGAGGAGGGAATCGGTATCCGAGAACGGGACTTCCAACAACGCGGCTAGGGAACGACCAACGGTCGACTTGCCCGCACCCATCATCCCCAACAGAATCCAGTAGCCGTCCATTTGAAACAAGAACGTGGCTGAGCTTACCGCTCAGCCACGCCCTGATGATTTTACCGGCCCCAATTAGGGTGCGGTGGAATCGTCTTCTTCGACAATGACCTTCGGCGTCACGAAGATCAACAGTTCGCTGTCGTTTCGGTTCGTCGAGGTCGAGCGGAACAGGCTTCCGATGATCGGAAGGTCGCTCAGGATCGGGAATCGAGTCGTGCTCGTGTTGTTCTGCTTCGTGTTGAAGCCCGCGATCAGAATCGTCTCACCGTCCTTCACTCGGGTTGAGATCTGGATGGAGGAGCTGAGCTGGTCCGGAACCGCCTGACCGCCACCGGGAGGAGTTCGAATTTGACCGAACTGCTGAACCTGCGGGGTGAGGGTCATCGTGATGTAACCGTCATTGTTGATACGGGGTCGTACCGACAGGAAGGTGTTAATCGTAAGTGGCGTCGGGGTGAACGTCGTGGTGATGACACCCTGCGTCACCGTCTGGTTCGGCACGAAGATCGTGGTCGTGGTGTTCTGCGAGATGAAACCGTTCTGGTTGTTGAACGTTCGCACCAACGGAGCGGAGACCACTTTACCGTCGCCTTCGATCAACTGCGTTCGCAGTCGAGTCACAAAGTTTCCGGTGCTGAAGTTGAGGAAGATCGGGTCACCGGTTCGAGCGAATGCACCGGGGTTGTTACCGGCGAAAACGGCGCCTCGCGAGAACGTCCAGTCGATACCGAATGTTCGCGAGATGCTCTGGCTCGTTGTGATGAACTCAACTTTGACTTCTACTTGCTTCGGCGCAATGTCGAAGAGGGCGATCGCCGATTGGAGCCGTCGAATTGCTTCGTCGGTTCCGCGAACGATGATCGAGTTGTCGGTTGGATCGTAGGCAAGGTACTCGATCCCGTCTGGAACGAGACCTTGCCCCGGCGTGATGGCGATTCCACCCTGTCCGCCCTGTCCGCCTTGACCACCCTGTCCAGCTTGGCCGCCCTGCGCGCCGCCACCACCACCGAAGTTTCCTCCGCCGAGTTGGTTCGCAGTTTCTCCGGGCAACAGGATGTCATTTCCGCTTTCAGGCTGAACTTGGGGCTGGCCCAAATCGCTACCTTTAAGTGGAACGACTCCCTGGCTCGTCACGGCATTGATGCTGCCACCCTGGTAAGGGGTGTACGAGGTCATGTTTCGGACCTTGTTCGCTTCATTGATGGCCGCATATGGATCAGGAGTCCATGTGCTCATGATCTGCTGGAAGACGACATAAGGATCGCCCTTCATCAACCGAATCTTTCGCAGTTCAACTGGCGCCTTGACCACGGGAGTGCCTGACTCGGAAGGTTTGACTACTGGCTTGCCAGCACGAATGATGTAGACACCGGCCTCATTTTTCTCGACCCAAGCGCCTGCCGCTGAAGCGAGCATTTCGATCGCTTGTTCGGCGGTCTGTCTGCGCAGGCTCAACGTGATCGGCTTGAACTTAGACTCTTCATCCGCGATAACGAATTGAAGTCCGGTTCGGTTGGTGAGTGCTTGTACAGCACTCACCAGACCGGCGTCCTTAAGGTCAAGATCGAGCGTTGTCGTGTTTTGCCCGAATGATGCCGATGCCATCGCAAGGACCCCCACGGTCGTTCCGATCAGCGCATTCAGTCTAAGTTGTCGAGTCCAATGTCTCATATCAATAACTAATCCTCTATCCCAAATCCAATTTTGTCTAGTGGTGCGTTACCGTCCGCCGCCGACTCGACCGCCGCCGGTGCCTGCACCGCCGCCGCCAAAGCCGCCGCCGAAGCCGCCGCCGCCAAATCCACCGCCGCCAGATTGGCCACCGCCAAATCCGCCGCCGAATCCGCCTTGACCGCCGCCCTGGCCACCTTGACCACCTTGACCGCCACTCGGGAAGGTGCTCAGTTCAGGCTGAAGGAATACGTCAGCTGAAGGGGTGCTTTGACTGATCAGCAGCAAAATCAGGTACGGGTCTGCCGACCGAATCTTGATCCGACGCGGTACAGACTGTTGTTGCGGTGCGGTTCCTGCACCGGGACCAAGATCCACGCCAGGATTAACTGTCGCCGGCTCGGGCTTCTTGATAATATTGTAGATACCGCCTTCTACCCGCCAAGTTGATTCGACCTGGTTCAAGACAGCGCGGAGCGCGGTCTCAAACGGGACGTTCTGCAGGCTGATGGTGACCGTACCCTGGACATCGGAGGCGACCGAATAATTCGATCCGACCATTCTGAATAGTAACTTCAGAGCGTCTCGGATATCGGCTTGGTCCAATTCAAGACTCTGAACCATGCGATCTCGCGGATCGTCTTGCGCAGACGCCGACATCGGCGCCGCTACGATCAGCGTCATCAGTGCCACTACGGCTAGCCAAGCAAATTTCAATTTCATATGTTGATCTTCCTCACTAAACTTTGAAGTTTGACAGTGTAACTAAGTTACTAGAATATTATCGGGCCCTTCCTCGACCTTGTGCACCAGCAGTGCCGCCTCCGCTTTCGCGTCCTTCGCTCTCACTGCCAAGTGGGGCGTCTCCACCACCCCCGCCTCCCTGGGCGGGACCGCCAAATCCATCCGCTCGCGGACCGAGGCGTACGATAATTTCCTTAGGCAATCTAGAACCACCTCGTCGCAAAATGGCTCGCTCGGCATCGATTGAAATAACAATCCAGTCCGTGCCGGGAATCTGAGAGCCGGGCACCACTTCCCATACTCGGCCATCCTCCATCTCAATGAGGGCGGAAACACCATTCCCTAGCAAAATGCCACTAAGCCGACGGTAAGGCTGAGGTTCGACAATTGACTGTCGCTCGGCTGCAGATGTATCCGGCTCAACAAATTCGCTTTGGAACCAGCCGCCGTACTCGACGATGACTCGCTCATTTTGCTGCTCACGCTCGAACTTGCGCTCGCTGGCAAGCAACGAGAATGGATCGCTGCGGCGACCAAATTCTTTACTGGACGCGATCGTTCGTGCTCGGTCGAAATTGGGATCCACGTTGGTTTGGACAGGAACCCCAGCGTCCGCCTCAAGCTTGGGCAACGGAGGCATCGGTCGCGCGACCACGGGAGCGGGCGCCGCGACTTCTTCTCCACCACAGCCCGTCAGAGCCAGTAGACCAAACCATGCCACGACGCTGATGCTGATGAAAGAAATAAGTTTCATTTTATCGACCTGCCGCGCCAACGGCTAGCCCTCCACCTGGCCCGCCCGGACCGGGACCTGCTGGTGCATCGCCGTCAGGAATCTCTGGCACTGGCGGGAACACGTCCTTGGAGCGGATGTAGATGAGCATGCTCAAATTGTAAGTCGCAGTCAATCGCGGAGGAGTTCCATCAATCCTCAACGCGTCAACAACGGCGAGGTACTTCGGCATGTTGCTCCATGATTCCACATTGGTCCGAATTTGAGCCATGGTTCCCTCAACGGTCACCGTACCAAAGTCATAGACGCGGGCTGGGAATCCAAGACGCGGGTAACCGAAACCTTCTTCGACAATGGTCAAAGGATTGTCGGGGAACGCAGGGACCGTAGGGGCAGAGAGAACCTTCACACCGCCGACCTTGAGCTGACGATTAACGTCCATCTGAATCCGGTTGCGGAACCGCACCGCGTCATTAACCAGATACCAGCGATTGACCGCGAGGTTGATTCCACCTTCGGAAACGTTGTTCGGCGGGGTCTTTCGCACCACGATGCTTTGCCATTCCTGTGCGGCCGCCTGAGTAATCTGTGTGGCGTCCTGGACATTTTTCTTCTGCCGGGGAAGCTTGTTGCCTTCCGCCTGAAGCTTGTCGCGAAGGCCGTTGTAGTTTGCGGCTTCGGCCGTCTTGGGTGCCCAGTAATTGCAATATCCAACCGCGAGGATCACCGCGCTGATGCAAAAACCGAGGATTAAAATCGTTAAGGGAGTCAGCTTCATGGTGTTATCCTATTCTGAGACCCGACCCTCTCGTGGCGATGCGCCACCTGGAGGAGGCGGAACGACCGCGCCGCCGGTCGCCGCGCCGCCCGTTGGAGCCGCTCCTGCCGCATTAAACTGAGCTGCCGCGTTAAGCGTGTCAGTGGGATTTGGAGTCAAGAAGTCAAAATTCCATCCCTCTGGAAGTTGCGCTCCAGCAGGGTTTTCAAGCAGAACACTGACCGCAACCTGTGACCAACGGTTCATGGCGCCACGGGCAGATTCCGTGGGCGATCCAAAGTTCCCTATGTTTTCGAACCCCGTGGTTTGCTCTGTGGCACGTGCCACAACAGCTTCCATGCGCTCAACCGGATCCGTAGGTAAGGGCGTCTCTCCAGCGGGAATAATCTTGCCCACTTGGTCTTCGGCCGTGAGGGCCGGGACATTGTCGTTCACCGAAGCAAATCCAGAGCGAGAAATCAGCCTGGCCCCAGGAATTCTCAGGAGTGCGAGCGAAAGATCAGCGTACTGCTGAGCGGTTTGAATCACGCCACTGAGATTGAGTCGACAAGACTTATCATCAATCGGCTCCACGCTCATGCTGGTGAGGCGATAAAAACTGGGCACATACGGCATCACCTTGCTGTAGAAGCGGGTGTATTTCGTGTTGTGCGCGTTCATGTCGTTCGCCAACATCAAGTTGGTCGTAACACCTTTCGCATTATCCAAGATCACCTGAGCGTACTTGGCAGTAGCGACAGCTTCTACGGCTGCGGGACGCGCGTCCTCGACTTCCTGCTTCGCCTTAGCCAGAGTCTGGCTGGAGGTGTAAGCCATGAACGCCGTAGCGAGCGTAGCCAGAAGGACCATGAGCACGGAGAGTGCCACCATGGTTTTCATGGCGGCGCCTTTCTTTACGGTTGCGGGTACGAGATTAAGCTTCATTCAACCGTCCTAGTCAAACGCGATATGAAGGCCGTTTCCAACGGCGACCAAGAAATCGGGCCGGTGGGCTTCCACCAGCGTCATATCGAGGCGCTTCCCGGCGAGCGGGAGTTGCTTCATCGGATCAAAAACTTCGCAGGGCACATTCAGCACGCGACCGATGAAGGAATCCAATCCCTTCAACTTCGCGCCGCCGCCGCCAAGATAAACCCTCTTGACGTCGCCACCCTTGCTGCGGAAATAGTCGATGGAACGCCGCACTTCAGCGACGAACTCATCAATCTCTCGCGCCATCGCATTATATACCGGCGATCCCACCGGATCGGCTGGAATCATCGCCGGCGCGGCAACTGGTTCGATGACCTCGTTCGGGTCAATCGGGTTGCCGTTTGCGTCGAATGCGGCAGTTGAAGGCTCGTCGAAGGGCGAGAAAGTAGGCGACTGAGCGTAAGGATCGTTGGAATCCGCAGGCTCCGCAGGAAGCGCGTAGGGATTCTCCGGCGCAGACTGCGGTTCAGCGAAAGCAGGCTCAGAGGCGGGCGGAACGAACGCTTCGTCGTCGGAAAATGGATTGTAAGCCTGAAACTCCTGCGTCTCCGTGGTCATGAATGGATTCGCGGCAGGGGCGAAGCTGTCTTGCCCAGCCGACTCAGGAATTTCGCCTTGCTCGCACTTCATGCGCTCAGCCTCTTCCATTGACACCCCCATCGAACCGGAGATCGCCTGCGTCAGGCTTTCACCACCCACCGGCACTTGGCGCGGAAGGAGGAGCTGACCATCTTGGTAGACATTGATCGAGGTGGACTTGTGACCAATGTCGATCACGCAAACCGTGTCGTTCCCTAGCTCCGCGTAGTCTGCCTTGAGCGCTCGCGCTACCGCAAGGGGCTCGACGTCGATCGCGTAGACGGCTTTACCGCCCTTCTTCGCGATGCCCATGATTGTGTCCACCGCGGATTGAGCGGCGATGGCCATCACCACATCCATGTTCTGCGCGTTCGGATCAGTGACCTCGAATGCCTTAAAATCGCTTTGGACGGTGAGTTCGGCGAAAGGCTGGTTTCGGCTGATCTCCCATTCCATGTGCTGCTTGAGTTCAGCCGGGTTCATCTTGGGAACTTCGAGTGTTCGCACCAAGATCGCGGCCTGACCGGCAATGGAAACCACCGCGTTGCCGACCGTGACGCCAGACTTCTGGCAGATCTCTTTGACCGCAGCGCCGATCACTTCGGTGTCGTAGACGCCGTTCTGATCGACCATGCCCTCGGGGGTTAGCCCGATTCCGAGCGCGTTGATGACGTATTCCCGACCACGACTCTGCACCTCAGCCACCTTAATGGACTGACTGCCGATGTCAATGCCTACCACGCTACTCAGTTTCTTTTTCGCCATTCGTGCGATCCACGCTGAAACTCCCCAGCGGGCCTATGTTAGCACCGCTTTTCTATCCGCGTCAACGACCTACGGTATCAAAAAGCGAGAACGCCTCATGGACGCCGCGCAGAACGAAGAAGGTTCACGCTTTTCCGCAAAAAAACGGGGCAACCTTTTGGTTGCCCCGTGGGTTATCTTCGTGCGATTTAGTTGCCGTTGGCTTGGGCGCTGAATCGCGGCGCGACGGTCTGGAAGAAGATGTCGCTTCCGCCAGCTCGGGTACTTGACCAGAACATCCAGATGAGCCCTGGGCGGCCGTTCGCGTTGAACGATCCACCGTTCCCCGACTGAGCATCAAGGAACAGGGTTACGCTCGACTCATTTGAGACTTGCTCAATCGGAATTGCCGCTTCCGGCGTTTCCTCAATCACCTCAACCGGAAGGTTGGTGAGGGTTCTCGTACCCAGGTTAGTTCCGTCACGGTCAATCGCATCATAAGTCACGTTAACTCGTCGCCCTTCTGCCCCCGGATCGAAGTAGATGGCTCCTGCGGCCGGGTCGACCTGGTACGCAGGCGAATATCCGTCAGTAAACGTCACGGTGAGGTTCGCAATTGCCCCCGCGGTATTCAACCGAATGGGTCGCGAGAGCCTGACGCCCGTCCGCATGGTCATCATGTACGGGCGGCTGGCTTGGCTATCGCGAGCTGCCGTCTTGCCGTACGAAACGATCCAGCGATTCGGGAACACAGTACCGCTCGTGATTGGCACCCCGCCCGGATTGAACCAGAAGTTGAAGTCACTGCTGGCTCGCTCGTCGAAGGCAATCTGAGCGGCGCGGTGATTCACGTCTGGCGCAGCACTCACTCGCAACAATCGTGGCGAGTAGCGGAGGAACAGACGAGACGCACGCGGCACCATTGCGCCCGAGAATCGCACTGAGCCGTTCGAGATGTCAATGAACGCCTTACCACCGATGGTGGTGTCGTAGGAGATCACTGGCGATCCTTCGGCTCGCTTGTTAGAGCCGGGGACCAGAATGGTTTGGTACGACTGCACGCCCGCGGTCACGATCAGTTGCTGGATGTCAAGGCCGTTGGCGGCGCTGAAATCGCTCACGAGATCAGCACCATTGGACCAGTAGATCGCCGCGGCTGGATCGTAAACCAATTGGTCAAACAATGGACCACCCGCTCTCGCCCATGGCGTTCCGTCCACAGCTCGCGGCTGGGCACCGTTCGAACTAATGCGGGCCATGTAAACCTCCGGCTGATTTCGGCCTCTTAACCTTCCGGTGAAAACCAGATCAATGATTGCCGGGCCCTGGAGCGCCGGACCAGAGTCGTTTCGCAAGCTCGCTGAAGGCGAGTTAACGGACTCAAATCCGCTACCTAGGTTAAGGCGATTGACCGGGCCGTTGTTGCCTCGGCGCGAGGCCGGAGGGGCAACCCACTGCGTACCGTCGTAGGTGCTGAAGTAGATCTCCGTCGATCCAGCCGATGTGATTGGATAAAACACGGTCGAGACCCGTCCGCTCTGAACCAACGATGGCTTGCCGATCTTCGCTTGAGGATCTGGCACCGCCGAAGCGAAGTTCAGCGCAACCGGAGTAGCGGCAGTCACAGCGCCACCAGCTGAGAGCGTGATGTCGGTGAGCATGAGCCGTGACTCACGTCGGCGATCGCCCGAGGCGGTCCGTCGGGTCACTTCCCCGACAAATGCCATGCGCATCGCGCCGACGCTCGCCTTACCCGTGCTTCCGCCCCAACCTGACAGCGGTTCGCTGAAGCCGGAATGCGGGAACGCAGGATTGGTGAATTGCAGCGTAGTTAGGTCCAGTTCGGTGTTTGGAATGCCGAACAGAGCAGATGGTGTGTTCGTTGCGGTCGGGTATGCCCCGCTCGCGCCGTTGAACCACTTGTCCACCGCCGGGTTGCCAGATGCGGAGCTCGCAGTCCAGCGGTCAAGGTCACCCAACGGGTTGATCGCCGCGACCGGGGTCGTGCCACCAAATCCAAGGCTGAAGAGATAGATGCGCCACTGCGGGAATCGTCCGGCCTCCGTCTCCTGACGGACGCCCGGATTAATATCGGGCACGCTATTCAATAGACGGTCGCTTGTGATTGCCACGACCATCGCCCCGTTGCCCGCTCGGGCGGCAGCGGGTTGCTGGTTCGCCCAGACAAATCGACCTGCAGGATCAAGCGGAATGTTGTCCGCCATCTTCGCCGACTTGCCCGTGTTGCTCGTGGTGAGACGAGTTTCGCGAACGTTGAAGATCAACGAAAGTGGCGAGTCGGTGTACGGCTCAAACGCAGTGCTCGTGGTTTCGATGTTCAGTGCAGGATAAGGCGCAGATGGCGCAAATCCCGTGAAGCGATCTTCGAAAACAAAGACACTGTTCTGATATCGCCCCACCGGCATACCGATCGGAACGGAAACGGCGATCTTCGGATCCTTCAGGGATTCGTCGTAATCCACTGCACTGGCGAAGTCGGCGACGCCCAGCAAGCTGCCGTCAATGACTTCCAAATTAGCGTTGGCACGTCGAATCGGGTTAAC
Source organism: Chthonomonas sp. (assembly GCA_031425375.1). Classification (GTDB taxonomy): domain Bacteria; phylum Armatimonadota; class Fimbriimonadia; order Fimbriimonadales; family Fimbriimonadaceae; genus JAFLBD01. Next base: position 709,257 of record JANPJF010000007.1, read on the forward strand.
GCGAAGTCGGGTCGGTTCGCCGTCATCCGGTCGAGCCTTCTGAAGAATCACGTGATCACCCATAACCGGTCGCCCCGAGAGGCTAATCGCGGCAAAGAACGGGTCGAGGTCACTGTGGAGATGGAGCCGTGAGTCCATAGTCGCCGCTGCATTAAGCGTAGGAGCAAACATGGTGAACACGTCGAGTACCGCCGAATTCACTCGCTGGACGACCTTTGCGACGCGCAGGTTCAGCAAATTCACGTTGCCTTCGTTGAAGACGGAGAAGCGCTGGAAGAACGGGTAGCGAGCTTGGTTGTGAATACGGTTGTCAAGCAAGTTGTAGCCCGGCGTCGCCCATGGGGTGCTCGGCAAGTAGCCGCCGCCCCCTGAGATCGAACCGAGGTCCACGGTTGGGGTACCCAAGACTGGTCGCTCGTCAATCGCAAGGCCGGCGCTGAGGCCGAACTGACGGAACGGCTCGCTGGCCTGATTACCGCTGACTTGGCGTCCCGGCGCTCCGGCGTCCACGAAAACGAACTGGCTACCTAGGTAGCGGTCCGTGGTGGGCGGCTGGAACTTCGGCACGTTCATTTCGAAGTCGAACGGGGTAACCGTTAGCGCACGCTGCAGGAATTGGTTGTACTGCACCTCGTTAGTGCGGTAATCCGTGAGGTCCGTATCAACGATGTTGGGCGGGCTAAGCGTGACCGATTGGAACAGCGGGTTTTCAACTTGTCCGAACTGCTGCTTGGTCACGATCAATCGATCGCGGCGAATGTCAGGGTAGTCCAGGCTCACGTTGGTCCCTGGTGATCCGGGAAGATCTTCTAGGCCGGGGTAGATAGTCGGGTCGAGTGGCTTGAGCGGATTGCCCAAGAAGTTCAGGTTGCTGAGTTGCATCCGAACGCCCGAGAGTCCTCGCTGGCGCCCAAACAGCAAGCTCATCAAGCTGCGGTCAAAGACATTGACCCTCGTCAGGCCGGTCTGTCCGTGTGCGATAAGATCCGTTGGGCCCGAGAGTTCCGGTCGGAACGGCTGGATCAGCGTGGCCAACTTCGCGGCTGGGGTGCCGTTGATGATGTTGTCTGCATCGGATGGGGACAAACTGGTACCCACCTGAGTGCCAGGACCCGGGATCACATTTGTCATCTCTACCGCCAATGGATTGGCGAGGAAGATGGTGTTACCTGGGCGGAAATTGACGGCAGGAATCGTGCGGTTAGCACCCGGTCTCGTGACCGAAAGCGCTCTCACCGTAATCGTCGAGATGCCCGGAACCAACGCATTCTGGCCGATGCCGAGGAACGAGAAGCTGGCGAGCACGATACGATTGCGGAATGGAATCGCGCCGTTGACCGGAGTCAGGCCAAACGCGACGCGCTGGGAACTCTGTCCCGGAGCATTGAAGAAGATGTCAACCGTGTACGGATACGGCGGGCTGAAGAAGGCCGGATCAGGCAAGTTGCGGATCACGAGGTAGGCGGTCTCGCCAAACTCGAAATTGCGTCGCGTGACCTTGTTCAGAGTCGCGTTCACCGCGGGCTCTGTCAGGGTGCCAGCAGCCGCGAGGGCCTGCAGGTCGGCAAAGTCTTGCGGGAGGATGAACTCGACTTGAGCCTGATTGACGATCTGCCCGAGGATTTCAGACGTCGGGTCGCGAGTCTCGTCGGGTTCAGTCGGAATCGGTGCTGTACCCGGTGTAACGGCTTGACCGCCATCCGGTAGCGAGGGGTCCCAACTCCAGGCGTACAGGTAGCCCGCTGGATCGGCGCCGTACATGTAGTTGTGCGTAGGCGCATTGGGCCCACCGAATGACATCGAAGGGATATTCCCGCTCAGCGAAGTCGTGATGGTCCAGTTGATTCGGCGCCCAGACGCATCGATGCGGCCCGCAGGAGCACCGAATGAAACGTAGCGACCGTCAGTCGTTGGCACGACCACCATCGGTTCTGGATTTGGAAGAACCGCGGCTGCTGCAGAAACGTCGCGGAGGCGACCATGGGAGAAGCTAAGAGGTCCACACGGTGATGCACCGAGTTCTCGACTCGCCCACAACAGGTTGCCCGTGTCGGCATCAAGAGCGCTCACTTCTTGGCTCGTGTTGCCCACGAACAGGGTATTCGGCATATCCACGCCGTACTGGTTCACGGGAGGTACCGGCCAGTTCGGGTTAGCATCGCTTTGGTCGGCAAACGCCGGGCTGATGTTGAGGAAGTTGCCCCACGGATTTGCGCCAGCCGTTCGAGACCAGAGAAGGTCACCGATTCCGTCGCCGTTGCCATCATCGGCACTGACGGCAAACATGGTGTTCCCGCCCCCGAAAAGTGAAGGATCGTTGGTACCGAAGTAAACCACCCGATTGTTCGGAGCTCCGGTTCTCCAGCCCACGACCGGAGTCATGGTGATAGAGCCTACGGGACCACCCGCGATGTCCGGGTACGACCATCGTTCGGTTGTGGTCTTAGTGACGTCGTTTCCTGCCGCATTCAAGGCGTAAAGACGTCCTTGCGTGGTTGGGACAAAAACGGTGGGGCCGTTCACGGTATCGGCAAAGGCTACCGACCCTTGAATAGGACCAAGCGCGCTCTCAACCGAAGCCGACGGATAGTCGTTCGGGTAGCTCCATCGTCGAGTCGTGGTGCCATCCCCACGCCCTTCGATGTCAATGCAGTAAACGCGGCCGTTTTGCGAACCGACGTAAAGGAGGTCTCGAAGCGATCCGCCCACATCCACCCGCGCCATCGCGGCGCTGGAGGCGAAGAAACTGCTTGGCATTTCCGCCATGCCGTCCGGACCATCGAGGCCAGCAACGTGGTTCGGGTCAGCGCCGGTGGTTTCGGAGGGGTAGACCCAATAGACTTGGGTGCGCCCAGTGGGAACGCCGGCACTTTCGAGTCCGCGAGCATCGAGGCAGTAGACGCGACCATTGTCCATCGTCACGATGACCACATCGCGCTCGATGGTGGTGCCTCCCACCCGAACGTTAGCTCGCGTGTAGATCGGAGTACTCCGCACCGCTGTGTCGGCGGTTTTGATGAATCGGACTTGATCGGCCAGCACTTCGCCAACGGCAGGGTTACTGGTCCCGGTCACCACGAGGCTGAGTGGTGCCAGGTCGTCGCTATCCCAACGGCTGGTTTGACCCACAATGATGCGAACCCATCGGCCGGCATTGGCTTGCTGATCAATCGTGTCGGTGGCAACGGTGACACCGTTACGCTGAACCTCGTAGGTCGCACCGGTGGCGAGGTTGGTGCCGCCCGGAATAAAGACTTCGATGATATACCGCCCAGGCGTCAGCTTGGGGGCATAGACCACGTTGGAAGCAGAAGCTGCTACGGCCGGGGTCGTGAGATAATCAACGCCTTTGAGCGGCGCGAAGGTGTTATCAGAAATCCAAGCCGCACCTACCCGCACGTTGCCGTTTGTGTTGTCGACATAAACGGTCTGATCAGTCCGCTTCGGATCGCCCACAAACAGACCTTCGCCAAGCAGCCAATCTGCTTTTTCACTGCCGAAGCGCGTTTGTTCGGCGGGGGTGGCGTTGAACGGTCGCTGCACGGGCCAGCTCCAAACCATGTTCCGGCGCCCTGTGTTGTCGCCAGCAATGACCAGCGTGGAGTCGAAGGTGTAACTGGTGATCAGCGGGAAGCCGTAGCTCTTAACTTCTGACCCATCTTGGACAGTGGTGTCTTCGCTTCGCCCACTCACGGTGCGCCACTGGAATGGCCCGGTTCCATTGAATCCAACCACGGCTTGCGTTGTGACTCGCCCGGCGGTGGTTGTCACTCCCTCGATTCGAGCTGCGTCTGCAAGCACAAGTACGTCGGCGGGCACGTCTGCCAGTGACCCATCAGCGAGTCGTGGAACTGTGCCAATCAGTGTGACGGTAATTGCCGTGCTGGTAGGCGCCACGCGGTAAACCAAATTCGTGGAGTTGCCGTTGTTGCCGAGGCGAACCCATCCGCCGACGTTAATGTTGGTGTCAACAACTTGATAAATTGGCTGGCCCGGGTTGATCAGATTTTCAACGCCGGTAATTCGATACACCTGGTATCGAGCCTGGAAGGCCAAGTTCTCGGTGGCGCTGGGATCAACATCGGTCGGTCCTACCGGAATGTTTACCGAGATCCCATAGTCGTCGCCCGCTATAAGCCCATTGAACTGCCAGGTAAAGGTCGGCGCGGTGCCTGCGGCCGGGGTCCAAGGCTGGTCAACGGAAATTGCGCCTACCGGCGTGGCGAATCGGTAAGCCGGCGGCACGGGCACCGTAGTTAGGTTGGACTGGAACGCGAAGGAAGCGCTAGTCCCGCTAGGCACGCTCCAGGCTGCGCCTGGGAGCGGAGTGGCGCCCAAATCGGGGTTATCGATGGTTGTGGTGAGGTTGAACAACGGATCCCACCAGCGCAGGAATGGGCGTCCTGGGTTAAACGTACGCTTGTCTGCGTCGTGTTGCCCGAGGCGGCCTTGGCCCCCCTGATACCCGCCAAAGCTCTGAGCGCCTAAGACGCCGACAAGAGCCCCCGCGAGGAGAGCCGATACTACTGATCGCCACATGTTCATGCTTAGATAACCTAAATCTTCGGGTCGGCTTATCGCTTCTCGGCAAAGACCGGGCCCTGGAGGGGGCGCGTTCCGGCTACCGGAGGAAGTTCAAAGTTCACATAGTAAGAGTCAAATCCTAGGTTGTCTTTGTTCCAATCAAATCCGCGTTGAGCTGGATCGTTGTTGATGGAACCATCTAGGATGGCGACTTCGCCGCCAAATGGATCGCCGGCGCTGATGCCGAACGCCGCCACATTGGGCAGGCTCGCCACGCGGTGCTGACCCACGTAACCATTCACCACCATCACCTCGCCCGAGTTCAGCCGCCGAGCGAACATTGGCATGAAGCCCATAGGGTTTTTGGTGGTCGGCAAGATTGCTGGACCGGGGTTCACTCGCGCTCGTCGCATGACGACGTAAGCTTCCTTGGGCAGCGCCCATCGAGCCTGCCACGCCGTTCCGTTTTGAACGAGCTCAAAGACGCCGTTGCTATCCGCGATCATGACTGCGAGCGCGCCGCCAGCGTAGCTGAGCGTAGCCGAGCGAAGACCGCTGATCTTGCGCACGCCACCCGCGCCGTAGTTGTTCTGCACCCCTGGGATGCCGAACGAAGCCGTGCCGTCATTCCAGAACGCAGAGTTTGGAATCGCGGGCATGGTGAAGTCGGTGACAAGATTCGCCGCGCCTCGGACCGGGTCGTACAGAACGACTCCGCCAGAGCCCGCCTGGTTGTCGGCTCGGCCTGGGGTGTCATCGAGTCCGAAACTGGACCGTGTCGGCTCGACGTTGCCAAATCCAAAGGCGTACACCGGCCGTGTACCTGATGCATCGGTGATGAACTGGCGGTCAATCGAGTTGTAACTGTACTGCTTGCGCGTCAGCTCGCTTCGAATCTGCCAATAGAGCATTCCAATTGCGGGAACAAGCCTTCGTGGCACGCCGGTGATGATCACCGGATCGGCGTCAGAGGTGGGATCATCAATGCGAACGATCGGCCCGATGACGCGACGAGTCGCGTCGTACTCGTAGCGATCGATCAGCTCAATCACGCGTTGATTGCCGGTGTCAGCGATGAAGTGGTGAATCCAGTACTCCGCCGTCCCCGCCAGTCGCCGATTAAGCGCCGGGCTAAGTTGACCCACCTGGGCCGCCGAGGGGAAGGTGGTGAAGGTGTAGACGTCTCGCGGCCCAGAGAGCTTGGTGCCCACGTTGCTAGGCACTCCCGATGGCAAATAGAGCGGATCGAGATAGAACTCGGAGATCGTGCGCAGCTCGCGCCCGGCGGAGTCCATTTTTACGATGCGGTTATTGCCCGGATCGGCGACCAAAAGATTGTTCCCTTCAACCGAGTAAGCGCGAGTTGGCCGAGCCAAATTGACTTGTCGAGTGCTCGACCCAATTTCGCCTTCCTTGCCGCCCTTGATGGTGGCGTCCACCGACCAAAGCGGAGCTCCAGATGGATCAATGCGGATAATTCGCGATTCGTCAGCAACCACCAAGTCAGACTTGGAGAACGCGTAAGTCCGGCTGTTATCCCACGCCAAAAGCGCGTCGTTACCGCCGATCAAGCCAGCGAGAGGCACTGGAGCGTTCGGATCACCTAGGGTGGCTTGACGCACTCGGATACGGAAGTCATCAAAGGACCGAATGCCGAACGGGCTAGGCCAAATCACGTACGGACTAGGGGTAACGCCCGTTCCACTGACATCGAGGTCAATGAGGCTGAGGTAGCGTTCCCAAGGGCGGAAAGGACCGACCATCCAGGTCTGCTTTGCCGCTGGCTCGCGGATGTCATTCGCACCGATCTTCAGGTCCATCGCGTACAGGAACCCCGTTTTGCTAGGCGGACCTCCGAAGCCATTGTTGAGGAAGTAGGGGAGGAAGCTGCCGCCGCCAAAGTAAAGCGTGTTGCCAGAGAGGAACAGATTGCCCGTGACCTCCATGCCGTTGACCACGATCTGCCACTTCTGGGGATTCCAGCGTCCGTCGGCGTTGCCGGGAACCAAGACGCCATCCACCACGCCGGAGTCTGGCTGGATGATGATGTCCGGTGAACCTCCTCTCCGAGCGATGATCGGGAGATTCGCGATTATGGCGTCCCTGAACCGACCACGAGTCACGCTCGCGGAGGAGTTTATCGAGACGCGCGTGAAATTGTTGGTGACATCGGACTGGAACTGAACCGGTTGGAGCACGCTGAGCACATTAGGCTCAAACGGTCCAACCGCTGGTCGAATGCTGCGACCCGGATCGGGCTGGAGCAAGGCGAAGTTAGTGCCCAAGTTTTCGACGAGCATTTCTAGCGGCTTAGGATCAGCTTCAAAGGCGATCAAAGTGGTGGTAAACCGCTCGTTCCCGGTCGGGAATGGCAATTGCTTGCCAGCCGCCAGGGCGGCGTAAACGCGGTTTCCGCGCACGACTGGACCGGTCGCAAAGCGCTGAATCGTCATCGCCCGGTTCAAGAATCCGCCAATGCCCGGAAAATTCAGAAGCCCGTCATAGTCAATAACCGCGCCGTCATATGCAATGCGCGCGAGCCCGCTGCTACCGCTGGTGAGGATGTTGAGCTGATCGAAGGCTTCCCACCGGTACAGCATCTCAAAGTCGCCGCGCCCTTTCTCACGAAGGCAGAACAAGGAGCCACCCGGTCGAGTGACGTCGGCCGGAGCCGTAACGACGAAAATGTTCCCCGTAGGACCAAGCGCAATCGCACCCAACACTCGGCGACCGTTGCCGGCCTCGTCGGGAAGCTGCGCGTCACCGCGGATGTAGTTATCCGGAGCGGCAAGCCCAGGACCAACGCCCGCCCGTCCCCAGTCGAGGGTGTAGTCAACACGTAAAGCCGCGGTTGGGTTCGGACCTGTGAAATCAAGACCGGCTCCAAACCCGCCTAGATCTACCGAAATCGAACCATTCTGCGCTCCATTCACCACTGGGTTATTGGAGAACATATTGGCCATTTGGCCCCCTGAATACGGGCGACCCGTAGCGGGATTGATCACCGAAAGCTTAAGGTCAAGGCTCACTTGCCCAGACCCGCCGGATGTGTAAATCGGCAAGTTCTGGAGCGAGGCTCGAGTTGTAATCTGAAGGGTGTTTCCGGATCGCTGAATCGCGGTGGGCGACTCCCCTCGGGTCCCTGCCCAAATACTCACGAAGCCTGCAGAACGAGCACCATCCGGCTGAGTTGGGACGTACACGACCTTATCCACGCCACCCGAGTTATCCTGGATCGGAATGTAGCCAATGGTAGGCGGACCATCTACTGCCTGCATACGAGGTGCAAGCTGAATCTGCCACGCTCTTGCCGCAGTCTCCATGCGCTGTCGTGCGATCAAATCCACCACCCAAACGCGCCCCAGACTGTTGTTGGCGGCGGTGATATCGGCCATGTAGGCCATCCCTTCGTGAACGGTCGGAGATGCCGGGGACTTTTGCGGAACTGCGGCGGCGTTGGCTGGCGTCGGGGTCGTGTTGCCGTCCGAATTGTACGTGGCAGCAGGCGTGATGAAGTCGCCGCTGTTACGCAAGCTGTACTGCAAGAGACGGCTTGGTGCGCCATTTTCCACGACGTGTACGAGCACGCCGTCTTCGGAATCGGCGTTGTCGTTCGGTCGAACGAGCTCAGTGCAGGTCGGTGTCGAGAAAACACCCGCTCCCATCACATCGCTTCGCCACAAAATGTCGATCGGTGATCCTGCCGCGTCAATGAATCCATCGTCCGGGTTGCCGTCACCATCAAGGTCCTTCGACGCCGTCGCATCAAGGACATTGAGTCGCCCCGCGGTGTCTACCAAGATGATCCGGTTCTTATACAGAATCGGCGTCGTACCTGCGAATGGCAAAATTGTTGATGTTTCGAATCGCTTGAGAAGCGGAGCCGAAATGTCAACCGGATTCGAGTTGGTGTGGCGCGTATTGCCGAATGCCGTCGAGCTACTCGCTCGCAAGCTAAGAGCATTCACAACAAACTTTGCCGCGGTCTGGTAGCCCGAGGAGAAAACAGGCACCAGGCTCTTGAACCCAGTGTTGGCAACCACGTTGCCCGCCGCATTTCGACCCTGGTTCAATGCTCCGGACACAAATCGAGTCGTGACCAGCATGAAGCCGTCACCGATGCGACCCACCGAAATGGCCATGTCGGCCGCAGAAGGGCCCACGACCGGCTCCAGTTTGAGGCCATCCACGAGTACCCAACCTTGTGAGGCACCGCCGGGAGCAGTACCTGGCACTTGAATCACGCCAGATCCCGCACTCAGGAGCTGGCCGATTTCGGGGGCGGTGATCGAATTTGGATAGCTGAGCAGCGCGTGAGTCGGGTCTACCAGCAACGAAGCCGGGTTGTTTCCGAAGGTCAGCGGGAGGGGAAGCGGGTTCGACACGTCGAATGCCGGCACTCCTGCATCGGCGGTGTCAATCCAAAGCAAGCCACCTTGATCTACAAATTTTCGCAGCTTTTCTCGTTCGCGGGGGCTGAGCGAGATCGTGCCCGACACGACCAGTAAAAGCGCGTCGTAGTCGGCAAGCTGAGCGTCGGCGGTGTCGTCGAGGTCAATCTCCCAATACGCCGCATCGTCTTTGGTAAGGCGTGTTCCGGGAGCGGGCGCACCCGATCCGAGGCGGGCGTTCCAGCGCGCCTCCATGAAGCTGGTCATGACCGTGTTCGCGCGGGGGTTCGTAAACGACCACGCCGCTGGCTTTACGGTTCGATCCTTCTCCAGCTGGGTCCAAACGTGAGGCGCGAAGTTGGTCGGCTCCCCGTTGGTTTGCTGGCTTTCCACCACGAGCACCCCGACGTTGATCGCCTGCCGTCGCCCGGCAAACGTGATGGGCGCAGTAAAAGCTTGGGCCGCAACGAGTGCGGCTCCGAAGGAAGCAAGGGTTCTTAAGCTCGTCATGGGTTCACCTCGCCGAAGTAGGCGAGAGTTCGGCTCACGGGGAGCCGGGGCATCGGGGGCAAGGTCCACAGACCGTCGTCGCTGCGTCGCAACGGGGTTGTCCCGTCCGCTGATCCAATCGCGAAAACTGGATCGTAGGTCAAGTTCAAATTCGGAACGAATCGAGCGTCGGTGGCGGTGGGCGCACCGGCGGTCAAGTCGAGTGGCCAGCCAGTCGGAACGTGTTGCGAAGGCAATGTCTGCACGTTGGTCACGGCGGTCCCGGCAGGAGCGCCGCTACCACCGATGTAGCGAGGCATCCAACCCCATCGTCGTTGCCATTCCGAGCGCTCGCTCATCGGCACCGGCATGTTTTCGCTGATGGATCCGATGATGGAAACGCGGACGTTCAGGGGCTCACCAAAGAACGGCACTTCAGGTCGCGTACCGAAATCTCGGTAGCGCTGAAGTTGCGCCAGGCCAATGGTTCCCAATGTTCCGATGCTCGCCTCAAATCGCTGTCGACTGTCGTCGGCATTCAAGTTAAACGCCGGTCCGGGGATCACGAAGAACGAGCCCTCTTCCGCATAGATAGCGGCCTGGATTCGAATGTCCGAAGGCTGCACGGCGATGCGCGAGAGAACGTAATTCTGAGGCGTGTAGGCGGCGGGTGCCGTCGTGCTGATCGTGAAACGAGTTTCGTCGTCCACCGCGTACACCTGGTTGCTCAGAGTGCCCGGAGTCTGACCGCTCAATCGCTGCGAAGCGCTCGAGAACGTGCTGTCCACGAGAGGTAGCGAGACCGTTTCAAACCTAGGGAAAGCGGTCTGTGTGGTGTTGGTTAGACCGTAGATCGAGACCAAATTCGCGTTCGAGAACAACTGCCCCGCATCGGTATTGAAGTCCCGCGAGGGGTCTGTGCCAAAGATGTACTGCTGGTTGACCGGATCCAAGCCCGTCGCCAAGTAGGCAAACGGCGTACTCGACAGCGTGATAAAGGTCGGCCCGGCGTTGTCAGCGCTGTGCGAAAGCAACAGCGAGGACGTAATCGGCGAGTTGTTACGCGCTTGAACGTATTCGCTCGCAAACGGTTGCCAGGTCTGCGGATTTGAATTCGGCAGGCCGGTAGCCGTCACAAACGGGTTGCGCAAGAACTGCGTCTGGAAGGTGAGCGAGTTGCGCTCGCTGAGGTCCAGTTCGATCGGATTCGGGGTGTTCGGAAGTCGGTCGGTCCGCTTCGGGCTCACCGATTCTCCTGGCGCGGGGCCGAAGAACATCGTGGTGTTGACCGCCACGTAATCCTTTGCCGCGAGCATGATCGTCGCCGGGCTAGGAGTTGTGAGAACGCTGCCATCAATCGGGCTAATCACGCCCTTCGTGATGCTGCCTTCGATGTAAATGCTGCCGAGCGAGGTCAACGTGATCTGCTCAAATGTCGGGATGACGCCGCGCACTCGCACGTCGCCTTCGAACTGGAGAACGCCATTGAATTCCCAGCCGCGTTGCTGCACAGCGGCCACGGAAATCGTGTTGTAATCCAGGTCAATGAGGTCGGGGTGAGCAATGCTATTGATGATGTACTTCGCACCGAATCGGCCCGGGTACAGCACGCGGTATCGAATCTCTGAGTTACCAGTCGGGTTGCCATCTTCCTGGCGCCAGACGCGAGATCGACTTCGGGCGTCGCGGATAATGCGGAAACCGTCGGGCCGCAGTTCAACGTAGGTGGCGACGGGGATATAGAACGGTCCCTTCCAAGCGACCGAATCAAGGTTGTTCGGGTTTAGCCAGTCACGAACGAGTGCTTTGGCGGGGTCACCCTGCTCTCGATCCGTTTCGTTAGCGTAGTTCCCACGCTCGGGACTGTCCACGTAAATGCCGCGTCCATGGCCCCACTGGCCCGAATTTCGACCAATAAAGGCACCGCCGCTCAGTTGCCGTCCACTCTGCCGAGTGATCTGGCTGTAGCGGTTAAGGCCGGTGGCGGGGTCGGTTTCGAGGAAACTGGGGGCTTCGATGCGATTCGTCGCTCTGGCGTAGCCGTTAGCGTCCACATTGCGCATGCCATCGCGGAATACACCGCCCACGGTGGAGAAATTGGGATTGGTGCTGGTGAGCGTCGCGCCGAAGAGATTGAACACGTTCGGGCCCGTGCCATCCACTCGGGTGATTTCGAGTCGAGCCGCCGCATTGGCTGGCTTGACCGTGCCCGCGACCACAAACTTATCGCCGCTTCGCGGATCGAGCGTCACGCGCATGTCGCCGTGGATCACCACACTCGCATTCGAGAAGAACGAGCCTGTGCCGCGTACAAGGTTGACCCCGGTCGCGGTAATGATTTGACCACCAAGGATCGTCGGAACGCGTACGCGCTGACCTTCATACGTGATGCCCAAGTCGCCACGAGGATCGGTAGGACCAGCGGTCACGAGCAACGAAGTGTCATCCGATAGCGATCCGATCTCTGCCGGGCGGCTGACATTAAACTTGTCGAGAATGGACCAGCCCGACTCGATGTTGGTGAGCGAAACGAAAGCCACCAATTTGCGCGTTTCTGCGTTTCGGGTGGTCTGAAGCTTGAGCTTGCCGAACTGGTCGTTAAACTCACCCGCATTAGCGTAGTTACGAACCTTCACGGACTCCGAAGTGAGCGTGGTCGGGTCGTTCGGAATGTACTTGCCCGGGCGGCCGATGCTCTCGATCATCACCAAGCCGCGAGCGCGGCCGGGTTCGCGGAGCAACGTGCTACCGCTAAAGTTGGCAAACTGAGTCGGGTTGTAAAGCACCCGAATCAGCGCGCGACCCTTGTCGTAATTGATACGGCTGAATGGGCCAAGGCCGTCTGGGCCGCCGAGATCAGGAACCACGACGCCGCTTCGGTCGGTGAGATAGCTCGCCCCCAACGGTGCCGGGCGCAAATACCAAGCATCCGGATCGCGAGTCGCATCGTTAGCGTCAATCGTCAACGGCGTCTGAGATGGGCGCCAGTCGGCGGCCATCTCGGAGTTACGCATCTGATAGTGAGCAAAGCGCGCACCGGCTTCGGCGAGGTCCGTGGACTGTGTTCTTCGAAAAGCGCCCGAAGTCTGAGCAATGCCTCGACTCACGAGGCCCGTGAAGATGAAGCCCAAGATGAGCAACACCCCCAAGATAAGCAGGGCGATGATCAGGGTCTGACCGCTTTGTCGTTGTCCTCGAATTCTCATGGAAATCTTGCCTTGCACTATCTCAGCAGGTTGCGAACCGCGGCCTGCCCTTTAATCGTCACGTTCTGCTGGTTAGGCGCCGTGGTTTGGGGGAAGTTCCGGATCGTCAGTGCGATGTTCATGAGCTGTCGCGAATCGTAGTCAATTTCGACTACATCGTTAGGCTCTGTAAATTGGAAGCGATAAAACACGCTAATGTTTCCGTCCGGGAGCGGTTCTCCCGGCAAAGAATTGAATTCTAGGTACCCCGCCCTATAGCGTGGTTGCAGAATCTGCGATACCAGACGATTTGGCCAAGCTGCGCTTGTGTCGTCGTAGTAAGTCGGATCGTAAATCGATGCGTTCACCGCGAACCCAAGCTGGTTCCAATTTGGCTCCAACTGGTTTACATAGTTGATGTAGTACTGATTCGGACCGACGTTCCCTGCCGTCGAAACGCGCATATAGCGGACTGGTCGGCCATAATTGGCGCCGGCAGTCTGATCAGGACCGATGACCACATCGCTACCGGGAACAATTCGAGCGCGAGCGAAGCCAGAGCGAGGGTCGAGAGGGCTCGGTTCACCATCAATCTGCGGGGTGACACGAAGGTCAACGAATCGGCGCAGGACCTGCGACTTCTCAAAAGCTGGAGCCAGCAAATCCCAGTCGTTCCACAAAACATTGAAGCGCTGATTGATCCGACTGGAAGTCAACGCGGGGTTGAAATCCACGCCTGCCCAACGCTGGTTGGAAGGCGCACCACTCGTCACAAGCGTATCTTGAGCTGGCGGAAGAGCTAATCCTGTAGCCGCGACGGGACGATTGTTATCCACGCCTGCGGGGAGCGCATTTGCTGATCCCACTTCATCTATGTCAAAGCTGGCCGTAATCCTTCCTCCCTTTCGGTTGAGCACCATCGGGATGAAGTCTTCGCGCATGGCCGGCTCCGTCAGAAGATTCGGCGCGCCTGCGCGCTGAGCGGCCTTATCGATGGCCCAGCTGTAGGGGTAACGGAAAAGGTTGCTCGCCACCGCGACTCCGGTGTCCGGGTCAATCGGCAGAGCCTGGGTTCGGTCGTAATCTTTGGCGAACTGATAAGCGCTCGCGTCAAACACTTCCGTGCCGTCTACCGTGTCGGTGCCGGTCGTGAAATAGTATTGGCTAAACCCTACGATCAACCCCCCGTTGAGTCGATCTCGTCCCACGAGGTACGGCCGTCCGCTCAACCAAGGCTGATAGGTGAGCCAAGGCGCGACCACGGCGCTCGAGCTGTCTCGATAGCTGCTTGGTCGAGTGCGCATAAACGGCGCACTCACGTTCCCAAAATCGGCGGCAAATACGTCCGGCCCAATCTTGTCGGCGTTGTCGGCTTCCTCACCCGATCGAATCGCGGTAAGACCGGTCATCGGATCCCCGCCCACTCTAGTAGGAGTGAACTGGACCAAGGGCACCACTCGGGGCTTGGTCACGCCATCAACCGGGTCGACGAAAGTCTGAATGGCCCGCGACTGGCGGTCAATCACCACCTGAATCATGTCATAGCGACTGATCTCGGTCACGATGCGCGACCGTCGTTGCCAGGATCGAATTCGATTGAAATCGCGTTGTCGCGAAGCGAGGGCAACTCCAGCCGGATTGTTGATCTGTCCCAGCGGAATGTTGAACCCAAAGAAATTGGGGTCGTCCAGGGCCGTTTCCAGCTCTTGGGGAGTCGCAGTGCCGTCTGCGTTAAGGTCAAAAAGCTCTGTATTGATTTCCCAGCGATTGGTCGTGCTGTTAAAGCGGCGCAAGTCCACTTCAGCACGCCATAGGACGTAGAGATTGTCCGCAATACCGCTCTGGCGCACCAAAACGCCGTCGTATGGGTTGTTGTACCGGGCGGGAAGCGGATTACCGAAGCCACCCGCAATGGGTTCTTTTAAGCCGATGAAGTACCGGGTAAGCCTAAAGCCTTCGGACACCGGCAAATTCACGTCGCCCTTAGGCGTCCGCAAGGTCGGATCAACCAAGCCTGTATCAGGATCGATCAATCCGCCGCCAGGTGTAGTCGCGGGCAATGGATCGCCTTGGGCAGGAGAAATGATATCAAGCTTCGCGTTTTCAAGGCGTATTCGGACGAACTGTCCCGGAGAACCGGCAGCAAGTGGAACATCCGCGATGATCGCTCCCGCGTCGCCAGAGTTATCCCGAACGTAAGCCGCGTTGCTTACTTCCTTGATCACCTGCTCCATCAGAATGCGAGCTCGATTCTGAGCATCGGCAAACCCTTGAGCGGCACGCGTAATGTTGAAGCTCTGGACCAAGGGAATGACAATGATGCCCAGAAGAACCACCGTGAGGGCCATCACGGTCAGCAGTTCGACCAGCGTAAATCCTACATGTCGTCGCATCTGGGGTCGCATCATTCCTCAATATCCTTCATCAAAAACGTTTCGGTGGTGATGCGGCGCATCTGGCCGAGCCAGTTGTTCATCCGGGTCAAATTCTCGTTAGGATCAGCCGTCAAACTAAAGCTTGCTGGATTCCAAAGAACTCTCACCCCAACACTTGCTCCCCGGACGTTGCGGACCGCATAGCCGAAGTTGTAATCAAACTGCACCGCAGTCGGATCCTTCTCTCTGATATCCAGATAGCCGTAACGGTTCCAGTCAGTAGGACCCGGAGCGTTGATAATAAACTCTTGCTCCGTGAGTTTCTTGCGCACGCCACCGCCGTCCGTGTACCAGATCTCGCTTACCACCACCTTCTTTCCGAGGTCGCTGAGCGGGAAATAGACTCGCGTTGGCAATGAGGTGGGCGCTGCGATGTCGGTTCCACCGATGTAGCACTGACCTGCTCCAAGCGAAGAACTGAAGGTCGCTCGATACCGGCTAAAGGCCTTCACTGGCTGAATCGCGTATTCGCCATTCGCCTGATAGAAAGCCCGGAATGCTCGATTGCGAACGTCGTCCACGGTGGAGATAACGGCGGACCCGGCATACACCAAGTTGGAAGATAAGCCATTGGCAATGTTGTTGTCGACGTCGATGAACGTCAACACGCCCGTGCTCATATCAACCCGGTAGCTGTTCGGCATCAGCGTGGCACCGGTCTCACGATCCATCACCACGAAGTCGCGCTCAATCGGCAATCCCGGACCGGTAGAGACTTGGAAGCCCAAGCCGGTGTAGACCCGGTTGTCAGGACCACGGTTGCCCGCCACCTTCAGGGATTCCAGAAGGAGCTTCTGTTGATAAGGGGCCGTACGCGGAACCCGGAAATCGTCGCGGATGTTGCGCCAGTCGAGAACGTTGTAGTCCACGCGAGCGCGTAGCGGCAATCGTCCACGAGTGCGTCGCTCAGTGTATTGAGCACCCTGAGGGTGGAAAAGGAAAACGCCAAGCTGATCGTTGAGGCGCTGGTATTGGTAGACCGCGTCATCCAAAACCCCGGCGTTGGTACCGATTTGGGCTTCGGTCAAGAAAGTCGTGACTTCCTCGAACAGTCGTGCAACCTGCACCGTGTCTGGCTCTACTCGCGTGACGGCTGGTCCAGCCCCCGCGAAGATCACGCGAAGATCTTGATTCAAGTTAAATCGCGGCGCATTTTGAAGTGCGGCCGGGAGGCGGATGACTCGCACCAGATCCTGCCTGGAACCATCGGAAAACTGGACTCGAGCACTCACTCGGTAGCTGCGAGTTAACGCACCCGCGGCGAGATCCGGGCGATAGGGGCCCTGCGGCACTGTCATGTACTCGCCGTCATCCTCGACGAAGCAAACATAGTCTTCGCGCAGGGGGAAATCGGAGCTCAGGTCAGCGTCGGTGATCCGACGCACGAGATCGTTTCCGTAGACGACGAAAGGAACGAACTGAGTAGGGTCAGCCGGGCTCGCGTTCAAAAAGTTTAGAAACAGCGGTCCGAACTGCACAGCCAGCACGCCACCATAGCGGGCACCAGTCGGGCCATCCACGAATCGTGGAGCTGGAATGCGCCGGCCTTCGCCCACGATCTGCCGCATGGTATTTGCGCCGCTAAAGAGCCACCAAGAACCAAGTCCACCGTCCACGTCAGAAAGCTGACCCGTTTGATCCAAAGCCGTTACTTGCGGCGGGGGATTTAGGTCATTAGGTGTGCGCTGAAGATCAAACTCCACTTCACGCACCGTGGGAGTCGCCATCGGATAGGTCACCGAAAGGATGGCGTCAGGCATCTGCGCTGCGTCTTCCTTAAGTCGCTCCATTTCGGCACGAGCCAACGCATTGGCTACCGTGTTGGATCGGTTCTGGCGCAAGATCGCCAAACCACCGGGAAACACTTGCACTGCCGCGAGAATTCCTACCGTGAAGATCACGATGACCACGAGAATCTCAATCAATGACGATCCGCGTTGTTTTGTGCTCATGCCTCTAAAATTCATACTGTATCAAACCTCAGTAAGGAGAAGATTCCCGTCAGTCGATAGGTCGGGCGATCAGGGAAGGATTCGCCAACTGTTGTCGCTAATTTGGCGCGAATCGTAGGGACGCGCGGATCCGCCGAGGAACAAAACAATGTCCCTCTTGCTGCGTGCCGGCACTCGGTTCGTGCCACTCGGC
Organism: Chthonomonas sp.; assembly: GCA_031425375.1. Classification (GTDB taxonomy): domain Bacteria; phylum Armatimonadota; class Fimbriimonadia; order Fimbriimonadales; family Fimbriimonadaceae; genus JAFLBD01. The sequence goes on from JANPJF010000007.1 coordinate 726,426, forward strand.
TCGTAGTCCCGGTAGTAGCTGTTCCAGGTGATTACCGTGTTCTCAGAAGGATCGTTGTAACCTAGCTGGCGAGGGTCGTCTAGGGCACTGCCGGCACCGAATCCGCCACCGGTTCCGATGGCAAAGTTCGTCCAGAACAAGGTGTAACGAAGCTCCCAACGACTGGCTCCAACGCCAATACCCGAAGGATTCTGAGCCACATCGTAACCGCTCAACTGATAAAACTCCGCCGCCGGGTTACTTGCGCTGACTGGCTGAGACTTTAACAGGGCAACTGTCGTACCGGGGCCATAGGCTTGGCGCGCACCAGGCACGTCATCCAGATTCGTCACCTGATTATCGCCGTTGGTGTCTACCTGAGGCGAAAGGCCTTGGAGATCGGTATAAGCAGTCGGCCAGACCGCGGTGGTAATCAAGTTTGCCGCCTTTCGCAAAGGACGAGGTCGGAACGTTTCAACACTTCGCACGCGCTTCGGGAAAAGAGCCCCCGTCAAAGCGTCCGCAGGGACAACCTGGCCGTTCAATGGCCCGGAGGTGTACCGAGAAACGTATCCCAAGAGAGCAGGCGGATATCCACCGTTGTCTTGGCGATAAAGCTGCAGCGACGTGCGTAATTCGTTCAGCGAGGAAAGGTCCGCACTGCGGTTGGCATTGTCCTTTGCGCGAGCGAAAACGGGGAAAATAATCGCCGAAAGGAGCGCAATGATCGCGATCACTGCGAGAAGTTCAACTAACGTAAAGGCTTGCCTTCGATGCATATGGGTTCCGCCGTCCGATTATTCTAGACTATAACTTGCTCAATCCTGTTCCGGATTTGTAACGCAATCCTCAATTCGAGCGTTTAATCTCACTTCCCGGTCAAGTAGCGCATGTACGCATTGACCGCCATTTGAATGGGGCCGTTCGCCGTGGCGGCCACAATCGCCCCCACCGCCAGGTAGGGACCGAAGGGAATCGTGGTGAAGCTTGGTTTCCAGTCGTCCTCGATATCCTCCGTGCTGTAGGGGTCTTCACCAAACCAGGATTTGTAGAACTTGGGGACAAATAGCCCAATCACGTCGAAGGCCAAGAAGTACCCGACCCCACATTTTAAGATCGACGCGATGGATTCGGGCGCGTACTCTTCCCTGCCTTCCTCTTCTTCGCCAGTATCCTGCCGTCGCATCACGAGCACCTGGACGATGCCCAAAACCGCCCCCAACACAATCGCGAGCGCGAAACTCGTGAGCGCACCGAATGGAAAGAGGCAAGCGCCGATCCCGCGCGCCAGTTTGATGTCGCCATGCCCCATGGCGTCCTTCTGGAAGATCAACCGGCCTAGGAACGTGATGCCCCACAGCGCCAATGTGCCCACCAATGCCCCCGCAATCGCGCTCGGCATCCCCATCGTCCAAGCCTCCGGCCGACCCATTGCCAACAAAGCGATGTTGAAACACAGTCCGACGAACAGCAAGAACGCGTTCAGTTGGTCCGGAATGATGAACCAGCGGAGGTCAATAAAGGTCGCTGCGACCAAGACGCTGACCATCGCAAAATAACAAACTGCCCTAGGCACATCCCAGGCAACGATGAGTTGCTGGTGCCAAACGAGCGCCCAAAGCGAACCCGTGATCAGCTCCACCCAGAAGTACCGGGAAGGAACCGACACGCCACATTGGCGACACTTCCCGCGTAGCACCAGCCAACTCAAAAGCGGGAACAGATCCTGAACACCCAGGCGGTTCTTACAGTTGGGGCAGAAGCTGTGCTTCGGTTCGTTGATCGACATGCCGAGGGGCATGCGGTAAATCACCACATTCAGAAAGCTGCCAATTGCCGCGCCGATGAATAGGCCGACGATCCAAGTCCATTCAGGGAACACGCGCTACTCCATGGCTGAGGATCGGATTATTCATGAACTCGTGAGTGAGGACGGATCAACCACCCGGTAATGCACAAAAAAAGCCGAGCCCCCAAGCTGGGGACTCGGCTTTTCGCGTTTCGCTTAGTCCTGGCTTCCCGAGGACAACGATTCGATGACCTTAATCAGCGGCAAGAACATCGCGATAACGATGAAGCCGACGATAAAGCCGAGCAATAGAATCATGATCGGTTCGAGAGCCGCCGTAAGCGAGGCCACTCGAGCTTCGACTTCATCTTCGTAGAAGTCAGCGATCTTCTGGAGCATAAAGTCGAGCGAACCGGACTCTTCACCAACGCCGATCATGTGGATGACCATCGGCGGGAAGAGCTTCGAGGCTTCGAGCGGGTCACCAATGCGGTCCCCTTCTCGAATGCGCGCTCGGGCTTCCAAAACCGCGTCCGACATGATCGTATTACCGACCGTACCGGCCACCGTTTCCATCGCTTGCAAAATCGGCACACCTGAAGTGAGCAAGGTGCCCATCGTTCGGCTAAATCGAGCCATGCAGATCATATGATGAAGTTTGCCAAACACCGGCACATACAACTTCCCACGGTCAATCACTCGCCGCCCAAATCTCGTTGAGGCGATCAGTTTATAGGTGACAAAGACCAAAATCGAGCCGCCGACCCATAGGTACCAAGTTTTCAAGAACGAGGCCGAAAGATCGATGAGGAACTTGGTCATCGCCGGGAAGTCGTCCGGCTTCAAACCAATATCCACAAAGAGCTGGGCAAACTGAGGGACGACCCAGCTCACAAGGAAGATCACGATGCCGATAGCCGCTGTCAAAACCAAGACCGGATAGGTCATGGCCGACTTGATCTTCCGGCGCAGTTCCACGTCCTTCTCAAGGAACTGTGAGAGTCGCTGGAGGGTCTCTTCGAGCACACCACCGATTTCACCCGCCTTGATCAAACCCACGAAGAGGTTATTAAAGGTGCGCGGATGGCGTTGCATCGAACGGCTCAGCGTTTCGCCCGATTCAATGCGCTCGCCAAGATCAATTAAGATCTTCTTCAGCTTTGGATCGGACGTCTGACGACCCAGCACGTCAAGACAACGCACCAGTGACACACCCGCATCCACCATCGTACTGAACTGGCGGCAGAAGATGGACAGGTTGCCCAACTTGACTTTGCCGTAGCTCTTGGTTTTGGTGCTCTTCGATTTGATCATCGCGACTTCGATGACATCGAAGCCTTGCTCAATAAACCTAGAACGCAGGATATCTTCGCTGTCGGCGTCCATGGTCCCTTTTTGGATGGACCCGGACCCGTCGCGGAATGTGTAGCTAAAGACTGGCATGGTTATTTTCCTCTACCGAAAACTATCGTCTGGGGGTCGCATTGCTGTTGCCGGGCGTCCCGACCGCCATCGTGCTGATCATCTTCTTGAGCTCTTCCTGGTTCTGGCATCGGCTGAGCGCCTCTTCCAGAGTGATGAGCCCCTTCATGTAATGGTCACGAAGGCATTGGTCCATCGTGAACATGCCCAAACCACCGCTGGTCTGGATAGTGGACGGAATTTGGTGCGTCTTTCCTTCGCGAATGAGGTTCCGGATAGCCGGAGTGGCGATCATGATCTCGTTCGCGGGGATTCGGCCCTTACCCGTTGCACGCGGTAACAACTGCTGCGAAACAATTGCAACGAGGTTGTTGGAGAGCTGAACTCGAATTTGCTCTTGCTGTCCCGGAGGGAACACGTCAACCATTCGGTCAATCGATTCCGCGGCGTTGTTGGTATGCAAAGTGGCAAAGACCAAATGGCCCGTTTCAGCCGCAGTAATCGCGAGGCTGATCGTTTCCACGTCTCGCATTTCACCCACGAGCAACACGTCGGGGTCTTCTCGAAGAGAAGCGCGAAGCGCATTGTTAAAGCTCTTGGTGTCCTGCCCAAGTTCGCGTTGGTTGATCAGCGACTGCTTGTGGGTGTGCAGGTACTCGATCGGGTCTTCAATCGTGATGATGTGGACCGCGGTGTTGATGTTGATATGGTTAATCATCGCCGCGAGCGACGTTGATTTACCGGAACCGGTGGGGCCCGTCACCAAGATGAGGCCACGTGGCCGCTCAGTGAGCTGATCCAACAGCGGCGGGAGGTTGAGCTCGCGCACCGTCGGAATTCGGCTCGAAATCAATCGAAAAGCCGCCGCCACTGCGCCGCGGTCTCGATAGAGGTTGACACGGAAGCGGGCTCGACCCTTGGGTAGGGCATACGAAAAGTCAAGTTCCAGCGTTGATTCAAACCGCTGAATTTGGTCATCCGAGATGATTTCGTACATCATCCGCTGCGTCTGCTGCGGAGTGAACATCTCGAAGTTTAGTCGCTTCAGCGCGCCGTCATCTCGCACTACGGGTGGGCTGTCGGTGGAGATATGAAGGTCTGAGCAGTTCCGATCCACCACGATGTCAAGCAACGCATCGATATGAAGGTCGTCAACCGGTCGCGGCTTGCCCGGTGCCTCGCCGGGAACGTGAGTGGTCGTGGCCGCAGTGGCGTTGGGTGGCGGAGCCATCGGGGGCGCACCTTGCTGGGGGGGAAGATTCGGGTTCTGCATCGTCTAGCTCTCGCGCGAGTGCCTAATAATAGCAAGAGTACGACGCGCGCCGCCACCTCATTTGTTCATTGGGCATTGTCCTAATAAATCTTCGGGGTCTTCGGCGGCAACTGTAGCGCGGGGCAGCGAGTGCTTTGCCATACTCACAGATATGAGAAATTGGCTCGCCGCGCTTTCGATCCTCGCCCCCTTGGCTGGCCATGCCAAACCGGACTTCACGTTGACCGTCTTGCACACCAACGACATCCACGCGCGAGTGGAATCCAGCATCGTCGCGCGAAAGCCGTACGGCGGATACGCGAAAATGGCGACTCTCATCAAGCGGTACCGAGCCACCGACCCGAACCCTCTTGTTCTCAATGCCGGCGACACCTTCCAGGGCACGCTCTACTACAACGTGTACAAAGGCCTCGCCGATGTCCACTTGATGAATCTCAGTGGCTATCAAGCCATGGCCCTGGGCAATCACGAGTTCGATGATGGCCCCCAAGGTTTGGCTCCGTTTGCCCGGAACGCACGATTCCCGCTCCTCTCCGCCAACCTGGACTTTAGCCGCGAGCCCTTGCTTCGTGACCTGATCAAACCATCGGTGATTCTGACCGTCGGCGGTCAGCGCATTGGCATCATCGGGCTCATGACGCCGGACCTCGCCGAGATATCCAGCCCCGGCCCCACCATCACGATGAAGCCCCTCGACGCGGCCCTACGAGCTGAAATCACCAAGCTAACTAACCAACGGGTTAATAAAATTGTCGTCGTGTCCCACATGGGCTTCGCGGCGGAGACCGCGCTGGCTAAGCGACATCCGGACGTGGATATCGTGGTCGGCGGTCATTCTCACACCCTGCTCTGTAACTCTCAAATCGAAGGTTTCCCCGCCCCCGCAGGCACCTATCCCACCTTGGTGGGCAATACGGTCGTCGTGCAGGCGTGGGAATGGGGCAAGATTCTGGGTCGGATCAAAGTCGAGTTCGATGCCGCTGGTGTCGTGACCGGTTATCGAGACAACGCAGTCATCGTGGTCGACGAAAAGGTTCCGGAAGACCATGCCGTGGCGGCGGCAGTAGACGCGTTCCGTAAGCCAATTGAGCAACTTCAATCTCAACCTGTCGGCATGACCGAAAAGGGCATTTCACGCGATCCGATGTCGGGGGAGACCCCGATGGGCAACGTCATCGCGGACGCCCAACTCAGCTACGTGGCCAAGCAAGCCACAGTCATGGCCTTCATGAATGCGGGCGGCGTCCGCGCCCCCATCGAACCAGGCCCGATCACCTTCGGCGAGATCATCGCCGTTCAACCCTTCGGAAACACGCTGGTCGTAATGGACGTGACTGGCGCGGCGATCAAGGCAATGCTCGAGGTTAGCGCAGGCAAGGGGATGGCCGTCCAGGTCTCCAATGGTGTTCGTTACCGCATCAGCAAAAACTCACCATCTGGTGAAAAGATCACTCAACTCTCCTTGAACAGCACCCCCATCGAGATGGACAAGACCTACCGGATCGTGGTGAACAACTTCATGTCACGCGGCGGCGACGGCTTCACCAGCCTCGCCGAAGCCAAAGGCTATCGCCTCGACACCGGCTTCCTCGACAGCGACGCCCTCATCGAGTACGTGAAGAAAAACAACCCCACCGAAATGGGGCTGCAGGGTCGGATCATTATCGAGTGAGGCCTCAGCCTCACTCATCCACGGAACCAAAGTTGCCGATTACGATGTCAATGTCCGCGGCATCCACCTCGGCTGAACCGTCGACGTCCGCAGTGGTAGGGTCCGTGCTTCCGAACTGGGCAATGACCGCGTCAATATCCGCCGCGTCCACCTCTCCCGAATCGTCGACATCTCCGTTCGTGAGCGTAAAGGTTTTTTCATTCACGTTCTGAAACAAGCTCGTAGAGGTGAGGCGCTTACGCAGAAAACCGGGAGATTTGACCGTTATGTCAAAAATGCCCGTGGCGACCGGATTGACCTTAAAGTGGCCGCTCGGATCGAGTGTAGAGTTGTACGTGTGCACCAGCGTTCCGACCGAGTCAAAAAGCTCAACCACCACGGGACGGTTCGTCCTCGGCCCCGAATGCTCGAGTAGCCTCACGTCACCGACTAGCAGACCCGAGTCGTACCGGAAGAAATACACTTCGTCGAGAATCACCCCGTTTGGCGCAGAAATCGCTCGAAACTCCAACCTGGCGTTGGCGGGCACGTTCTGCATTAGTCTTGATGATCCGAGCCAAGTCTGGCTCTGTTGGTCACCAAGCGCTAACTGTTGACCATTAAAGTGCACTGAAAAGGTGTCTTGGCTAGTCACCCCGTCGCCGCAGTGCCCATACGCCAATACATAGTCGGCACCCGGAGTCAAGACCATGTCTTGGTAGATTCCGCTAGGCCCATCCGGTCCACCCAACTGAACACCCTGATTCCCCCTCGTCGCCACCCAGGGCGGCCCCGAAAGAATCGTGCGGTAGTTGACGCCGTTCGCAGCGCTCGCCCCAGTGATCTGCCAACCCGGAACCGCCGAGGTGCCACTCAGCGCAGCCATAAAATCGGACGTCGCTACGGCCTGCTCGAACCCATTATTCTGCAACGCATCCTGGGCCCCTGCCAAACACGCCCCTAATAGGGCAACTTCAATCGCAAAAAATTTAGCTTTCATTCCTTTACTCCCAACATATTGTATAGGAAGTGCTCCAAAAGCGGAAGGATTTCAGCTCTGGGACCCGGGAGGGGGGCGTTCACGCCGCCTTTGGAGCAAGGCGTTCACGTCGTTCCGCACAAAAAACGGAGCGAGAGGACGAATCCTCCCGCTCCGATTTCGGCCTACAAAGGGGGCCTACAGGTGCCCTTCCAGGTGCTTAGTGCTGTGGGGCTGGGGGTTGGACCCAGTTGGTAAACGCGGCGCCCGTCATCGTGTTCCAGGCAGACTTCTGCGTCGCGGTCAAGATCGGCCAAGCCGCGTTGTAGGCGGCGAGCTTCCTGGCTTGCATCTGGGCGAAGGTCTGCGGTGGCTGATTAGGCTGCGGAGGAGGCATGTGCTGCTGAATCGCCGCATGAATGCTCTGCCGCTGCTGTTGCGTCAATTGCAGTTGTTGTCCGGCCCGAGGATCCATGAACGTCATCGGCGCATCGAACTGGAGCGTGAGCTGGCGCAGTCGCGACATCTGAGTCTGATTCAGAATTTCGGCCAACGGGTTTGGAGGACCTTGCTGTCCGCCAGGACCACCCGGTCCGCCACCGCCAGGGCCACCCTGTCCGCCGCCGCCAGGACCACCTTGGCCGCCACCACCAGGACCACCGGGACCACCAGGACCGCTAGGTCCGCCGGGGCCACCTGGGCCACCAGGACCGCCGCCAGGACCGCCCTGAGGAGGTCGAATGGCTTCAATCGCAGTCCTTTGGGCTGCGGTCAGGTTCAGATGAGTCTGGACGGTCGGCATTCGGACGACGAACAAGGAATTGTCACGTCGCATTTGGTGCTGCGGTCCGCCCGGTTGGCCACCGTGCCCGGGACCGCCTGAGCCGCCGGGAGGGCCCTGTTGGGCGATGGCCATGGCCGATGTTGCCACGATGACCAGTGCGGCAACGATGGAAACGATGGGTTTGAATTGTTTCATTTGATTTTCCTTGACCGATTTACCTCGGTTGACTTCAATATGCGTTTTTGTTATGAGGGTCTTATGAGGTTTTAGCCTTTTTTGAAAAACTTATGAAAAAAGTTGTGCCGACTCCGACCTGGCTCTCCACCCGAATAGAAGCCCCCTGCGCATCGCACAAGGCTTTCACGATGGCGAGGCCGAGCCCGAAGCCACCACGCCCCTTCTGACGTGAGCCGTCCACCCGGTAGAAGCGATCAAACAAATGCGGCAGATGCTCGGCCGGGATGCCAATGCCCGAATCTCCAATCGCAAGTTCATCCTGTTTGAACCAAACCTTGATAGGGGCACTGGATTCACTATGAGCCAGCCCATTCTCGACGATGTTCTGGATGATCTGGCGGGTGGCGTCTGGGTTCAGTGCGGCACTCTCATTTTCCGCAATATCTACTTCAACCTGGGCGCCGTACTCACGCACCGCGAGATGAACGAGCGGGCTAAGCAGAGTCCGCTCAATCTGCAGTTCCTCGCCACCTTGATCGCGACGAGCCAGCGTGAGCAGCAACTGAGTAAGCCGCGTCATCGAGTCACCCGATCGCCCCACCGTCTCAAGTGAAGTCCGCATCTCCTCTGGCGTGGCCTTCGGGTGGAGCCCATTCTCAGCCGCTAGAGTTATGGACGTAAGTGGCGTACGTAGCTCATGGGCCGCGTCACTGGTAAACCGGCGCTGTTGCTCCAGGGACCTGGCCAGCTCTTCATTCGAGCTTTGGAGCCGCGTGGTCATGGCATTGAACGCCCCCGCCAACCGACCGATCTCGTCCGGCCGATCCACCGCAATGTCCTCCTGGTGCCGAGGGTCAGCGGCAATTCGCTCCGCCGCCTGAGTCAGCCTCGCGACCGGCCCAAGCACGAGCCGCGCCAGGAGTAAGGCCAACCCCGCCGCTACGGCAAACGCCAGCGGAAGAGCCGCCATAAGCGTGCGATGCTGAGCCTGCTGAGCAAGTCGGAATGGCGCCCAGGGGTGGGCCACTTGCACCACCCCCGCGATGCGGTCCCGCCCCGGAAGCGGAACCGAAACTACGCGGTAGGTCTCTCCATTGAACTGCAGGTCCTGAGCCAGCCGTTCGCCGACCTTAGAGCGCTCGAACATCGGCTTGCTCCACAACGGGCGAACACGATTGGGGTCCACAGGCTCCCCGCTGACATCGAACATGCGAGGCCCGCGGATCGGGTCATCGTCTCTGGGGCGCCCGGGCTGGCGACCTTCGTTGGGAGGCCCAAAACCCGGGGGTGGGGGGCCCTGCGGGCGACCTCGCGCCATCCCATCCGCCCTCGCGAAAAGATCGCGATCCATCATGTCCCGAATCGTCTGGTCCGTCGCGCGAAGCTGGACAAAGCCGAATCCGCTCAGCACCATCACGAGCATGAGCCCATTCAGTAGCACGAACTTGGTGGACAGTGACTTAATCAAGCGGAACCGCTCCCTGACCGGATGGTATAGCCGAACCCGTGCACGGTCTCGATCAACTTTCCTTCTGGATCCACTTTTTTGCGAAGGCTCGCCATGTGGAAGTTGACCGTATTTGGTAGCGCGTCTTCGTTATTCCAGATTCGAGTAAGGATCACGTCCCGAGTCAGCACGCGATCCTTGTTCCTCGCCAAAGCCTCCATCAGCTCATATTCGCGGCGGGTGAGATGGATGAGCTCGTCGCCACGCTTTACGGTCTGCGCCAACGTATCCACCACAAGCGGCCCGGTGTGGATCAGGGCGTCCTTTCGCTCCGCATCCCGTCGCGTCAAGGCTCGGATACGCGCCAGTAGCTCTTCGACCGCGAACGGCTTGACCAAATAGTCGTCCGCCCCAGCGTCGAGGCCGTTGACGCGATCATCAATTTGGTCCCGCGCCGTGAGCATGAGGATGGGCGTGCTGACCCCCATCTTCCTAAGGGTGCGGCACACTTCGCGACCATCTTTTTTGGGCAACATCAAATCTAAGAGAATGACGCCATAAGGGTGGAGCATCGCCATCTCCTCTCCCGATAAACCGTCGGCGGCCCATTCGACGTGGTAGTCGACCCGTTTGAGCGCGACCTCGAGACCCATCGCGATATCCGGGTCGTCCTCCACGATCAAAATGCGCATGAGATCATTGTTGCCCGAAGTTGTGAGTTTTTAATGAGGAACTAGGGTTCTGGGCTTGGCGAGGCGACATCTTCTTCAAAAACCTTCTCCATCTCGTCGGAATAATCCTCGTCCATCGCTTTGCCCATCTCGCGCATGACCTCGCGCAACTGCGCTGGAGATTCCGGCTCACCCATGCGCTCCACGCGATCCGCCATCTCGTCAATTCGGGCGTCTTCGTCTCGTCCCACTCGAAAGCGACTCACCAAACGGTTAAGGTTTTTTCCGCCGCAACGCTCGCACTTCACCTCGGTGCCATCGCTCGTCATGCCCACCAATACCGTGAGTTTTGCCTCACAATCTCGGCAGCGGTACTCATAAATCGGCATGGCTCCACAATTATGAGATCAAATTGACGCAAAGTTTTCCCCACACGGTACAATAGTGCCCACGTGAAATTGCTCGCGCAATTTCCCACCATTTTCAAAGGGGCAACAGTTCGTGGCCAGAGTACAAAAGAATTACACGCGCAAGACCAGCGCACCATCGTCGGCGAAAACCGGACAGGTCGAAATCATCGTCAATTGCAGCCAGCGCGAAACGCGCATCGCGGTCCTCGAAGATCGTCAACTCAAAGAGTATCGAGTTGAGCGCGAGGAGCGGGTAGTCGGCTCTATTTTTAAGGGGATCGTTCAGAACGTTCTGCCCGGCATGGACGCCGCGTTCATTGACATCGGGTTGGAGCGCAACGCATTCCTCTACGTCGGTGACATCTTGCCCGACGAACCGAACAACGACAACAGCCCCAGCGGTTTGAAGCGTCAGGAACTGCGCCGACGCAAGATCAAAGAGTTGATCAAGCCCGGGCAGGAAATGATGGTTCAGGTCACCAAGGCGCCTCGCGGCACAAAAGGAGCCCGGGTTACCACCCGTATCGCCCTCCCCGGGCGTTACCTCGTGCTGATGCCCGAGCACAACAACATTGGCGTCAGTCGCAAGCTTGAAGATCGCAAAGAGCGAGACCGCTTGCGCCAGATCGGTGACAAGATCGCCCCCAAGGGTTTCGGGATCATCATGCGCACGGAGTGCGAAGGTAGGACCGAGCTTGAACTACGCCAGGATGTGATGTTCCTGCAGCAGCTATGGGTTCAGGTCATCGAAGGCGCCAAGAAAATGCGCGCGCCGGCATGTATCCACAAAGACCAAACCCTGCTCTATCGCACCATCCGCGATATGTTCAATGACGAAATCCAGAAGATGGTCATTGACGATCCGGAAGAGTACGAAAAGGCCCACATGGTGGCGCGCGTCGTCTCGCCCAGCCTGACCTCCAAGATTTTCCTTTACGACCGCGACACTCCGATCTTCGACCACTACAACATCGAATCGGACTTGGAGCGCCTGCTACAGCACAAGGTCTGGCTGAAATCCGGCGCTTACCTGGTGATGGACGAGATGGAAGCGCTGACCGCGGTCGACGTCAACACCGGCAAGATGGTGGGATCAAACAACCTCGCCGAAACCATCCTCAAGACCAACCTCGAAGCGGCGGAGGAAGTTTGCCGACAACTTCGGCTACGCGACATGGGCGGCATCATCGTGATTGACTTCATTGACATGGAGTCGGCAGACGATCGCAAGCGACTTCTAGACCACTTCACCAAGCAGTTGGGCAAAGACTCCAACCGCACCCGAGTGGGCAAGGTCTCCTCCCTCGGGCTCATCGAAATCACGCGAAAGCGAACCGGGGAGAGCGTCACCGAATCCATCAGCGACATCTGCCCGATGTGCGAAGGCCGTGGTCGCATTGCCAGCAAGGACACCGTGAGCCTTTGGATTGAGCGCGATATGCGCCGGATGCTTAATGAGCCGGGCAACGCCTTCTTAGTGAAGTGCCACCCCGCCGTCATCGAAGCGCTCATCGGTGCAGATGGCGAAAGCGTGGAGGATCTGGAGCACGAATTGGGCCGAGGAATCTATCTTCGAGCCGACTTTGACTACGCCTTCGATGAGTACACGATCGATTCGGGGACCATTGAAGAAGTGGATCGCCAGCACATGGGCTTCCGCCGAGCGCAAGTTCTGGAGTGCAGCGTGCGCCGCAGCGACAACGAAGGCCTCAACAAGGTCATCGGCTGGACCGACAACGGCTTCTACGTGGAGCTGCTTGGGGGAGCCGAGCTCGTGGGTCAGCGCGCAAAAATCTGCCTGATCGACATCCGCCGCTCATTTGGCGTGGGCGAAGTGATCTTGGCAGGCCAGCCCGCTTTGCGGTAAGTTGCGCATGTGATTCAACCAGGGCAAGAAAGGCGGCTTGGATGCCTCCTCTTTGGGGGCCTTGCGCTCATGATCCTGAGCGTGTTCGTGTTCATGGCCATGTTCTTGGTCGGACTGACTTCCGCCGCGAGCCCTTATAATGGTGAGCGGACCATTCTTAACCTGTCGATTCTGCCCATTATCGGGTTCGTGGGCGGCTTGTTAATGATCGGCTACAGCCTATTTAAGATGTGGTGGGTCCCGAGGATGCAGGCATCATCCGCAAACATCGCCGAGCAACCCGGGGCTTACGTCGTCACCAAGTTCGCGATCAACTCTGGCAACATCATGGAATTCCCGTTCGAGCCGGACCAATCCCAGGAATACAAGTACTACGTTCGGCTTCAGTTGTCCAACGGTCGACGGGCGGAGCTACGGACTTCAGAGGCGACCTACTTCTCCCTCGGCGAAGGGATGTCGGGCACCGCCAAGATTCAGGGCGATTGGCTCGGTCAATTCACCGCTCAGCAGAGCCCGCCCCCACTCGGTTAAGATCGGGGGCACATGAAAAGGTTGGGGTCCATCACGGTGATTTGCGGAAGTATGTTCGCTGGCAAGTCAGAGGAGCTCATCCGTCGTTCCCGCCGTGCGCTGTACGCCAAAAAGAACGTTCAGGTGTTTAAACCTTCAATTGATCGGCGCTACGACGAACACATGGTGGTCACCCACATGGGGGTCCGTCATGACGCCAAGCCGGTCCTGGACACTGCAGAGCTCGCAGCCAGCCTAGACCCCAAACTTGATGTCCTGGTGGTGGAGGAGGTTCAGTTCTTCGACGATCGAATCGTTGCCCTCGCGGAGAAACTCGCTGACGCCGGAGTTGAAGTGATCTTGGCGGGATTGGATCAAGATTTTCGGCGGAAGCCATTTGGGCCGATGCCGCAGTTGCTCAGCATCGCGGACGAGGTCGTAAAGCTCCGCGCCATCTGCCTCAAGTGCGGGGCGCCCGCCAGCCACACGTTTCGGATCATCAATGGGAAACCAGCCCGAATGGATGACCCCGTGATCCTGATTGGCGCGACCGAATCCTACGAGGCCCGCTGCCGCAATTGCTTTGAACTTCGGGGGGTCGCCAAACCCAAGAAGACCAAAACAAAATCGCCCTAGCCACAAAGACCAGGGCGACTTTTCACCAATTGGTGAATTACTTGGTGCGTTCGACTTTGACGTCCATATCGATCGGCGTCGGGGACATCGGGAACGGCGCCTTCTTGATCTTCATCTCTTCCTTCGCACTAGTGCCGTCGGCAAGGATGATCCAGACAAAGCCTTCAGCGGAGGCAGGGTCGTCGCCAGCCGTTTCCTTGGTAGAAATCTTGACCTTCAAAGTATCCCACTGACCAACCTTTTCGAGCGCGATGGCTTCATAGTCAGCCTTCACTGGGTAAGTCTCCTTGTTGGCGTTCTTCATTTCGGCGGACCATTTGCTGCCGATTTCAATCGGCTTGTCCGGTCGCTTCACGGTGCCGAGGAGGGACAAGCGAACGCTTGAAGCATCTTCATCACCCTCATCTCCGTACTTCGTGACCACCCGGTCACCACCGATGGTCATCTTAGTCGTTGTCTCTTCGTCGATGACTTGCTCGCCATCGGGAGTCTTCACAACCAAGCCGTACTGGGTCGTGTCGTAGCTGACCGTACCGTCTTCGGTGACCTTAGTGATCTTCTCGCGGGTCTTGCCGCTTACATCGATTTTGAATTCGGTGAAGTCGAGAGTGGCGCTAAATTTGTATTCCGTCTCTTCACCTACCTTTGCGGTGCGGCCTAGAGAGTACGTTTGTTGAGCCGCGAAGGCGATTGCGCCAAGCGCAATGCTGGCGAACAAGAGGGTTGAGAGCTTTGAGGACCGTTTCATATCAAGTTGTATGCGCATTGTACTTGCGCGGTTCACCTCCTTGAGACGTACGACCTACCCCGCGTGTTTCTATCCGCGTAAACTGACGCGCGTTTATGCCTCTTTCCGACATCCGGTTCGTCTCCTTCGATGCCGCAGGGACATTGCTGCAGAACCGATATCGACCCGGCAAATTCGCTGTTGCATGCGCTGAGTCGGTCGGACTTGGCCTGCGATCGGAGGCCGCTCACTCCTACGAAATCCTGTTTCAACAGCGGCTTAGCCTCTTTTGGGAAGTGAATCAAACGCAAGATCCACTGCGGCTCGCCGACTTCTGGCTGGACTTGACCACCGCGTGGCTCCATGGAGAGGGCGAACTTGCCGCTGCGCCACTCGTCGTGGCCGAAGCGAAGAGGCAGCTGCTTGAAACTGACACTTGGTTTTCGCTTTTCGACGACACGCTGCTCGCATTGGACGAATTGGACAAACTCCGCATCCCCGCCGTCGTGCTGAGCAATTGGGACTCGAGCCTTCATGACATCCTCAAGTCGAAGGGGATCTACGACCGGTTTAAGTTCGTAATCGCCTCCCTCGAGGAGGGGGTCGAAAAGCCAGATCCGCTCCTTTTCACCCGTCTTTTAGAGCGCTTGGACGCCGCACCCGACAAGGTCTTGCACATCGGCGATGACTGGCATGACGACGTGCAGGGGGCCCAACGATCTGGGCTGCACTGGGGCTTTTTAGATCGCCTTCATCCCGAGAAAATAACCGAATGGTTAGATTATGGATCCGGCGAGAGACTCTGCCTAAGGGGCAATAACCTCACCGACTTCACGGAGGTTCTCGCATCCGCCTAAGCGACTTCGATTACCACCTCCCAGAGGAGTTGATCGCGCAACACCCGCTCGCGGATCGCGCCGCGAGCCGGTTGATGGTCCTGGACCGCCGGACGGGAGCGGTCCGCCACCAGCAGTTCACAGACATCGCGACCTTTTTGGAAGAGGGCGACACGCTCGTCATGAATGACACCCGCGTGTCCGCAATCCGGCTCTTCGGTCATCGACCCACCGGAGGCGCAGTGGAGGCGCTGCTTCTTAGAAATGGACCGGCCGAACGGACTTTCGTCGCCATGGTGAAGCCCGCAAAAAAGCTGCCCGTCGGGTCAACAATCGAGTTCTCAGATGCCCTGCGCGCGACTGTCATCGGCGACGACGGCGACGGATTGCGAACATTACAATTTGATCCCATCGCGGATCTAGCCGATCAACTGGAGGCCGCCGGCTTGGTCCCTCTGCCCCCTTACATTCACGAGTCATTGTCCGACAAAGAGCGTTATCAAACCGTGTACGCCGCTGTCCCGGGCAGCAGCGCCGCGCCCACCGCGGGCCTGCACTTCACCCCAGAAATTCTCAAACAACTGGGTCAGATGGGAGTGAAAAGAGCCACGGTAACGCTTGATGTGGGAATCGACACCTTCCGCCCTGTCACGGCCGATGACCTAAGTGATCACATCATGCACGGCGAACGCTGTTCGATCTCGGAGGAGGCTGCGAAAACGATTAACGAGGCGAAGAGGCGCATCATCGCGGTCGGCACGACCAGCGTCCGAACCCTCGAGTCATTTGCGATAGCTAACCATCGGGTTAGCCCAGGTACGAAAACCACCAAAATCTTCATCAGGCCCGGCTACGAATGGAAGGTCGTGGACGGCATGTTCACGAACTTCCACCTCCCCAAAACCACCATGATGATGATGCTAGCCGCCATGGTCGGAAGAGATTCCCTCTTAGCTGCATACCGGGAGGCGGTAGAACATAAGTACCGGTTTTTGAGTTTTGGCGATTCAATGTTGATCGAATAAGCCCGTTTTCGCCGCAATTGAGGCCAAATAGAAAGTATCATAGAAGGCGATGAGCCCAACGAAGGAGTCGCAAGTGTCCACTCAGGAAGAGTTTGATCCCATCGCCTACATTGAATCCGCATTTACCGCTGACAAGAAGGAGCCTCTGAAGGGCGAAAAGGGAGACATCGACGTTGATATCCCGTCCATTGGTGAGTTCTTAGGCAAAAAGGTTCAGGACGGCGAACCCAAGGCGCGACGCACTCGAGGTCCACAAAAGACCCTCAGCGCTCCCCGCCCACGACGGGTGCGAGGCGCAACCTCTACCGAGCCGGCTCTCGATCCTGAGCTCGCAAGCATTTGGGAACTGCTCCCGAAAAACATCGAATTTTTGGGCACCTTCTTCGACGATAAGGTGACCGCCAACTATTACACCGGGGAGTTCAAGGAATCTCGCCAGGAGCTTATCCGACGTCTGCTCGATCCTGAGCTGACCTTGGAAGAAGTGAGCCGACTATTGGGCGTGTGCCCCGCGACAGTTCGCCGCTACACCAACCGAAACTGGCTTGAGCACCACCGAACCAAGGGCGGGCAACGACGATTCCGCCTAACGGGCGTCGTCAAATTTGTCGAAGCCCACGGCCGCGTTCACGGCGAATAGGCTAGAGTCAGATATGGGCACCGAGGCCCTTCGAATCGCGATCTTTTCCGACTCGGCTTTGCCGGTCCTCAACGGCGTGAGCGTCAGCATAGACGGTCTCGTCCGCGAGCTCCGGCAACTCGGGCATTCTGTCCACATTTTCACCGCCGCCCACTTTGGCTACAAGGACCCGGACCCCAACACTTACCGTTTCCCTGCCATGGAAACCCCGTGGACAAAGGGGTACCCGCTCGCCTTCCCGCCGTTCTATCCCCTGCTCACGCAGTTCAGAAGGCATCAGTTTGATGTCGTGCACACCCATACGCCCTGGACTATCGGCTTCGTGGGCCTAAGGTGGGCACAGTCGGAGTCAGTCCCGGTCGTATCGACCTATCACACCCACTACGATAAGTACAGCCACTACATCCCTTTCGTACCCAAGCGGTACCTGCGCTACAAGATCGCCAAGCACACGCACTACTATTACAATGCGGTGCAGCATGTCATCACCCCCAGCGAAGCCAGCAAGAAGTGGCTGAGCCGGCATAGTGTCAAGACACCCGTCACCGTGATCCCGACCGGGAGCATGCCCCGCCGCATGCTCGACCGCGCCGATCTGCGCCTGAAACACCGCCTAGCCCCGGAAACCAGAGTCTTGCTCTACGTAGGCCGAATCGCTCAAGAGAAGAACATGGAGGTCCTGTTTGCGGCCGCCGCGCAGGTGCTCCAAGCCGAGCGAAACGCAGTGTTCTGGCTCGTTGGAGACGGGCCCTACCGGGAAGAATGCGCCGAGCTGGCCCGACGCTACGCGATCGGAGATCGAGTACGTTTTGTCGGGTTCGTGGATCGCCACGAGGTAGACGCTTTCTATGAGCTGGCCGACATCTTCCTTTTCGCGTCCATGACCGAAACACAAGGGCTTGTGATTCAAGAAGCGATGAGCTATGGACTTCCTGCGGTCGTGGTTCAAGGCGGAGGAGCAAGCAGTGCCATCACCGATGGCACGAATGGATTTGTCGTCGGCAACGATCCCCAGCAACTTGCCGACGCTGCGTTGCGTCTGCTACGAGACGACTCGCTGCTTGGGGCGATCTCTTCGGAAGCTTCGAAGGCGATCCGAAGCTACACCATGCGCGACATGACCCACGCCGTTCTTTCCGTCTATGAGCAAGCCATCTCCCCCACCCGATCACAGCCTCTCCCCATTCTCCCGAGGTAAGCGCGGGCATCACGCGCTGATCGGACTGCTGGCGGTCCTCGCCGTCCTGCGCCTCTTTGCTGCATTCCTGCAGGTGCCTCCGTTCATGGCCCCAGCATTGAGCTTAGTTCTCTCTGCCATTTTCATTACCGTCCCAATTCTGGGGCTCTTCTATGCCGCCAACCACCCCTGGACACCGCGCTCCGCGATGGTGGGGCTACTCATTGGAGTAGTCCTGCAGTTTGGGTTCACTCAACTAGTTGGGCAACCAATTGCTAACCCTTTGGTTAGCGTTCTTTTCAGTATCGTCGCCCAATCCGGACTCCTGCTCTGGTGCTTCAGTCTCGGAGCCTTAGTGGCAAGTTTGGTAAAGGATAAGAACCTGCTCTTACCCGTCGCCATCTTCCTCGCCGGATTCGACGTGTTCCTCGTCACCTACCCCTTGGGGCCGGTGCAGCAAGTTCTCCAACGGCAACCAGAGGTTTTTCAAAAGGTCGCCTACAGCGTTCCAAGAGCCATCGAAACTGGGCAGTCCGTCGGTGTACAAGTGGGGACTTACGTCGGACCAGCCGACTTCATCTTCCTCAGCGTGTTCTTCGTCACCCTCTTCAAGTTCCGTATGCGAACTAAGGCCACGCTCCCGTGGATGGTAGCGGCGCTGGTCAGCTATCTACTCGTGGTGCTGCTCTTTGGCGGCATGAAACTCGGCCCTATTTCGCTGTCGGCACTTCCAGCTCTACTCCCCATCGGCCTGGTTGTCCTTTTGGTTAATTTGCCCGAATTCAAGATGAAAAGGGACGAATGGGCGGGAACGGCCGTGGTGGCATGCCTCGCGATCGGCCTCGCCTGGTTTGGGATTTATTCGGCTAGCACGGCGAAGCGAGCGCCGCGAGCTGAGCCCGCGACGTCACCGGCTTCCCCAGCGCCGCCAGAATCGGAAGCGACGCCTGCGCCAGCGCGGTGATGTCCACGCCCGTGTCAATGCCGTTACGCTCCAGAAAATAGACCAAATCCTCGGTAGCCAAATTTCCCCCTGCGCCCTTCGCATAGGGACATCCCCCTAGACCAGCCGCCGCGGAGTCGAAGTTCTTGTAACCCGCGTCCATCGCCGCCGCGACATTCGCAATAGCAGTTCCGCGCGTGTCGTGGAAGTGCCACACGATCTTTGCCTTGTCGTAATCCGCCAAGATCGGGAACAGGCCTCGCACTTCGCTCGGGACCGCCACCCCGATGGTTTCCCCCAAAGAAACTTCATCCACGCCCATTTCGAAAAGCGCGTCAACGACCGTACCAACCTGGCACGGATCGATCATGCCCGCATACGGACACTCGATGATAGTGCTCACGTACCCCCTGACAAACCCATTCGGACGACTCTCCCGAAACCTCTCAATCATCGGTCGGAAATTATCAAGCGTCTGCGCCACCGTCATGTTGACGTTGGCCTGGGTGAACGCATCGCTCGCCGCCGTAAACACGGCAATTCTGCCTATTCCAGATTCAATCGCTCGGTCCAATCCCCGGTCGTTCGGCACCAAAGCGCTGTAAATTCCACCATTTGGTAAGTCCGCCAAAACCTCCATCGCGTCCGCTAACTGCGGCACCCATTTCGGCGAAACAAAACTCGTTAGTTCGATCTCGTTCAGCCCAGCTGCCAGCAATGCCCGGATGAACGACTGCTTGGCATCGGTTGCAATCGGGGTTTTTTCGTTCTGAAGGCCATCGCGGGGCGCGACTTCAATAATTCGCATCAGCTTGCCTCCACCCGAATCAGCGCCGTAAAGAGTCGCTCCTCTTCGTCCAAGATCGCAACCCAAATATCGAACCCGGAGCCAGTAGAAGCAAAAACCGCGTGAGCTTTCTTGCTCCCAATCACATGCTGATTCAAAAGCGTCCGGAAATCGGTTTGGACGGCGGCGAGGTTATTAGCGACTTCCTTCAAGACAACCTTGAATCCCGCCGCACTCGCATCGTCGAGCCGAATGGTTCCCAGGCTCTTTAGATAAGGCAAGCGGTTCATGGCCCCGTGAATCTTGTGCTCCCAGCCCGACGCATCCCGACCGGTGAGGGACGCGTGCTTCTGCCGCAGGTTCTTGACCAGCACTTCCCATTCGTATCGGGTCGAAAGCTCGTTCATCACACTCTGAGTTAGTTCTCGGCGGCAATCACGGAAATCATCAACTTCCCTTCGGTCACCTGCTCGCCTTTCACCACATTGATACGGCTAACTCGCCCATCAAATGGCGAGTTAATCGGCTGTTGGGTCTTCATCGCTTCCAAAACCAGAAGCTTCTGCCCCTTGCGAACCTCTTCGTTCTCCACCACTAGCACATCGATAATCAGACCCGGCATCGGAGCCGTGAAATCACCAGTTGAAGCCGCCCCACTCCCGCCGCTGCGAGAAGCCTTTTTCTCAATCTCAAAAACTTGGCCGCGATAACTGATGATAACTTTCGAGCCAGACTTTGCCACCAATGCGCTGGAGGTTCCCGAAGCCGTTCGAACGGTCAGCCGGTCAGAAAGGCGCCCGACCGTCGCATCGGAAGCCCCTGCGGAGAACTCTGTCTCCACCCCATTTACGAGCCACTTCATGCCGACCTCGCGGCGCGAAAGGCACGAGCCGCCTCGATAAATGCCGCAAAAAGCTTTTGCGATGCCGGGTTGTCGGGCGTCCTTTCCGGATGCCATTGAACCGCGACCAACCAACGCGGCCCCGTGCCTTCGATGGCCTCGATGGTTCCGTCCTCGTGCCGAGCGACCACCCGCAGTTGCTCTCCGACCTGGTCGATCGCTTGGTGGTGATAACTCTTACCCGACACCTGGGTTTCGCCGACAATTTGGCCAAACTTAGAGTCGGCATCCACTCGATACTCCTGAACTGTGCCCCCCTCGTGTTCCGCATGGTTCAGCTGGTCCGGAATGTGCTGGTTCAAGGTTCCCTTGTGGGCAACATTCAGAAACTGCGCACCATAGCAAACGCCCAGGATCGGGGCGTTTTCTGGAAGTGCCTGGTAGAGGCCGGACTCCGCTGCGAAGCGACTCGGATCTTGAAGCTTGGACGCGGGATGCATCTCCTGACCAAAGTGCACCGGGTCGATATCGTTACCGCCAGGGATCACAAGTCCGTCCAAAAGCGGGGCGAGTTCGCGGACATCCGCTACCGTCGGCACAATGACCGGGACACCGCCCGCGCGAACCACCATCTCGCAGTAGTTGCTGCGGAGAGAGTACTGCGGCCCGTATGCCCCGTCGTTCTCAGAACGGTACAGGTCGCAGGTGATGCCGATGATGGGCTTGCTCATGCGTTAAAGAATCTCGCTGATCTTCTCGGTGTGCGAGCGAATCGCATTAATGAACTCGCTCGCCCCGACACCGTTGATCAATCGATGGTCAAAGGTCATGGCGAGGTTCACGAATCGACGGAGTTTGACCTCTTTAACAGTTTGGTCAAGACCGTTGTATGGCTCGCCTAAAAAGATCGTTGCCACGCTCGGCGGCACCACCACTGGCACCGCGTCGCGGAGACCAAAAGACTGCATGTTCGTTAAGCTGATCGTCACCGCCTCATGGGCCTGATCCTTGCCGTTTCGCGCGGCGTCGATCTGCTCGCGCATCTTCTCCGCGAACTCCGTCCAGCTCAATTTGTCCGCTTCGTCCACCACCGCGAGGACCAGTCGGTCGCCCGGAAGCGCCACTGCAATCCCTAGATGCACGTGCTCATATGTTCGAATCGTGGCATCGCCCACCATGGTGGACCGGAACGCGGGGTGAGCCTTCAACGCCTGAACCACCGCGTACGCGAACATCGTGAAGCTACTGGGCTGGAATGAGCCACCGCTGGATTTAAGCGACGCACGTTTGGCCTCGATCCCTTCCCAAAGCGTTGCGACCGTGATCGTGCCCGGCACGACCAATTGGCTACCGCGCACCAAGCGAGAACTTAGCAAACGCTGCGCTGAAGTCATCGCATCTTCCGCGTGCTTCCATCCCGAGGCAGGTGTCGCCGCCGGCTTCACGGGCCGTGCGCCGCCGAGGAAAGCATCAATGTCGCTCGGCATCAACTTTGAGCCGGCGGCCGGAATTGTAGCCAGCTGATCCTCCGTGACGCCCTTTTCTTTAGCGTAAGCGCGAGTGCGAGGAGGAACGTCCATCCTGCGCCCTTCGCCCGTAGGGGCCGACACCGCTGCCGAAGAAGTCACCGGAGCGACCATCGGGGCACCATGCGCAGTCGGAGCCTCGGACACTTCGCCAACGGCCCGCAAAGTTGCAACTTCCGCCCCGATAGGCAACACCGCATCTACTGGAGCCAGCCACTCAACCAGGACGCCTTCGTACGGCGACTCGACATCCATGACCGCTTTGTCTGTCTCCATTTGATAGATCGCCTCGTCCCGTCGGATCATGTCGCCGGGATTCTTAAGCGTAGCCACGAGCCGAGCCTCTTGTAGGCCCTCACCAATTTGTGGGATGCGTAGAGAAATCAAAGTCTCTCCTGCCGGAGCTGGCGGTTTGGGGCCGTGGTTAGGCTCAATCGCCTCAACGCCAGCGCCCACTTCCATTTCGCCGATGTCGGCACCAATGGGCATCACCTCATCAATGGCCCCAATCCAGCGAACAATCTTGCCTTCAAACGGGGACTCCACGTCCATGACTGCCTTGTCGGTCTCCATCTGATAGATCGGCTCGTCTCGCTTGACGAAGTCACCGGGCTGTTTGAGAAAAGCCACGACTCGGGCCTCTTGCAGGCCTTCACCAATTTGAGGGACACGAACGGGAACGACTGGCATACTGCTCCTTTGAAGTAGGTTCAAAGATTGTGGCACAGCCGCGCCAAAAAATAAGGGTGGTGGAGGATAGCGGGATCGAACCGCTGACCTCTTGCATGCCATGCAAGCGCTCTCCCAGCTGAGCTAATCCCCCGGGTAAAGGCTATTAAACCTTAAGTGGGCCATTTCGATCAAGGCCCCTAGATCAAGCGCTCCAAAAACTCGATCTGCGTGCCGTCGGGATCGGCAATGAAGAGATACCGGACGCCCATCGTCTCGTTGACCTGTGGCGCCAAGATCACGTCTAGCCCCTTGCCTACCGCCCATTCATAGGCCGCATCGACACTCGCCACGCCAAGCGCAAAGTGCGGAATGCCTTGCTGATGAAAGCTACTAAACACGCCGCGAGCGTCCGCCGAAGCAGGCTTCGATCCCAGCTGCATGAAGAGCTCAAGCTCAATTCCGTCCCGCGAGACATAGGCGAACTCGAGTCCAGTGTCAGGGACTATGGTGCGCGCCCGAAGCTCGAACTCGAGAACAGTCCGATACCAATCGAGCGAACGCTCGAGATCCGAAACGACGATGCCAACATGATGAATGCCCGTGAATTGCACGATCAGAGTTGTACCGCTAACCGCGCCGAACAAAGATTGCGTCGAACTGCAAAACCCGGTCATCTTTGCGACCAAAGTACGGATGAAAAACCGCGTGTAACCCAAAGCCGAGCGAACTGAGCGCCACGACGATTTCCTCCGCCGCAGGTGCCCCCTCGTACGCGGGTTCAACACACACCTCAATTTCGATCCAATTCGTCCGAGAAAGGGTCTCATGTGCTCCAGCCAAGACCTTCAGCTCTAGCCCCTGCACGTCAACCTTCAGAAAAATGGGCTGAGCCGCCGGAAAATCGGCATGGGTCACCGAGTCAAGAGTCGCAATCGTGACCGTCTCCGTGCTGGTCACTTCGGTCTCCGGCAACAAATCGTTATAGCTTTCGAGCGGCTTGAGCACCGACGAACTCTGACCGTTGCGCGTGACGTGCATCTGCAACTCGCCCGGCTCGTCGCCGATGGCGAGATTCTTGCGAATCCACTGCGCATCATCGGGGCGGTTCGCGCAGAGTTGCCGGTACGAATTTTGGGTGGGCTCGATAGAAAGGATTGGACCTCTATATCCTCGGTCTCGCCAATGCGCGGCATAGAACCCGGTGAAAGCTCCCACGTCGACGATCGCCCCAATCGCGCTCGTCGAAATCAGCCCATCGCGAAATGCATCTTCCCAACTCGTGCGATGCCGGGCGAGGCGGTAGCCAAACTTTTTAAGCGTTGATTGAACAGCTCTTTCTAGATTCAAAGTCCCTCTCGCTTGGCGTCCCTAGACGACCCTCGCACTATACCTACCGGATGATAGAAATTCGACACTAACCAACGGGTTAATAAGTGCTGAATGCAATGTTCCGAGAATCGTTCCCGGTGGCCGAAGGCGTTACCCGACCCACATTCGGCGAAGTCGTGGTGTACGTAAAGGCCGCGCTGGAAACCGGATCAGTGGGGACAGTCCGCAGGTAAGGGCCCCGCCAGTCGGAAGTCGTGATCGCCGAAGATCCGCCAGCCTCCGTCAGCCCGTTCGCAGGCGCTGAGGTTGCCGCGATGTCCGCCAGACTCGAAGGAAAAACGCCAGTGTCGGTGCGATACGCATCCACCGCCGCCCGCACGACCGCAAGGTTACTGCGCAACGCATCTTCCCGCGATCGGCGGACGGTGTTGACGTACTGCGGCACGGCAATTGTAGCGATCATGCCCATGATCGCAACGACGGTCATGATCTCAGCAAGCGTAAATCCTCTCTTCTTCATAGCGTTAGTTCAAGTTGTTGTTGATGCTGAATAGCGGCATCAGAATCGAAACGGTGATCATTCCCACCAACACACCCATGCCCACAATGACCAGAGGCTCCAGCAGGCTCACCGCGGTCTTGATCCGCCGCTCAACGTGCTGCTCGCTATGCTCGGTAATGGTCTCAAGCAAATCCGGAACGCGACCCGACCGTTCGCCCACCGCCACCATCTGAATCACCATCTTAGGAAAAGCTCCCGTGACGGTCATTGACTCCGCGATGGGGGAACCATTGCCCACATTAGCCCGGACGCTTTCCCAAGCCGCCGTAAGCGGAATGTGATTGGCAACTCGGGATGCATAAGTGATCGCCTCGATAATAGGCACATTGGTGCGCAGGAGCGATCCAAGGGTTCGCAGCGAGCGGTTCAGCGCAACTTGGGTTAAGATTGGGCCAACCACGGGCAGCTTCAACAAGCCTAAGGAATAGGCGCGTTTAACCTTTTGGTAAGTCAGCGCCTTCTTGATGCCGAACCGCAAACCGATCAACCCACCAATCACCAGCAAGGGATTGCCCTTGATGAACTTGCCGAGGTCCAGCAGAGCCTGGGTGAACCACGGCAACTTCACCCCAAGCGAAGAAAATGCCTCACCGAACGTGGGCAAGATGACAACGATAAGAACCAAAAACGCCAGTCCCGACGCGCCCATCAAAATCCCCGGATAGACCAAGGAGCCGACGATATTTTTGCGAACCGTGTTGTTGCGGTCAAGATAGACGATGACATTCTGCAGAGTGTCCGCGAGCTTTCCGCTCTCGTCCGCGACCGAGACCATATCCACGACCACCTCCGGAAACGCCTTCGGGTACTGGGCCATGGATTGCGAAAGTGACCGCCCGGAGAGGACATCGGCTTTCATCCCTTTCGCGAGCTTTTGAATGGAAGGGGCCGAGGCGTTCTCTGCCACCGCTTGAAGACCCTCCACCACGGGGACGCCGCTCTGAAGCATGACGCACAGAGCGCGAAGCATTTCGCAAACGTCGTCTACGCTGGCCGCCTTCTTACGCCGCGAGAACGGCGCAGATTTCTCCTGCGCCGCACCTGTTGCCTTAGCGGACGAAGTGGTTTCTAGCTTCGTCGGATAGAGATTCTTCTGGACCAACTGTGCTTCAGCTAGTTCGATCGAGGCCGCGGCGAGTTCGCCGTGAACCTTCTTTCCTCCGGGGCCGAGAGCGACGTAGCGGAAGTTCTGCACTTGCTTAGCTTGCCTCCACCGCGACCACGCGCAACACTTCGTCCACCGTGGTCACGCCCGCCAAAATCTTGGCTCGGGCATCGTCCAGCATCGTTTGCATACCGTCCTTAATGGCGGCCGCATAGATCTGAGGGCCGGGGATGTTCTCGGTGATCATATGGCGAATCGCCGGAGTGACGTACAAAACTTCGTAAACACCTAGCCGCCCTCTATATCCGGTTCCCGCGCATTTGTCACACCCCATTCCCTTCGAATAGGTGCCGTCTTCCGGCAAGCCGAGGCGTGAAAGAACTTGCGGATCGGGCTCATAAGGCTTGGTGCAGTGAATACAGTTCGCACGGACCAATCGCTGGGCCACCGAACAGCTGACTGAAGCCCCAACCAAGAACGGTTCAATTCCCATTTCCACGAGTCGGGTCACTGCCGCTGCCGAATCATTAGCGTGCAGCGAGGTCAAAACCAAATGCCCGGTAAGGGCGGCTTCGATTGCCGTTTTCGCCGTTTCAGGGTCGCGAGACTCACCGACCAAAATGACATCGGGGTCTTGACGCAGCATTGCCCGTAGGCCAGCCGCAAAGGTCATCCCGGCGGCATTGTTCACGTTGCCCTGAATGATCCCGTCCATCTGATACTCGACCGGGTCTTCGACGGTGATGATGTGCCGATCCGCCTTGTTCAGGTGGTTGAGCAGCGAATACAACGTGGTGGTCTTACCGCTACCGGTAGGGCCGTTGACCAAGATAAAACCTTGGGCGTTCTCCGCGCATTGAAGTAACTTCGAGAGCGCCGCTTCGGGAATCCCTAGCTTGCCGATGTCCTGATTGCTCTTGCGCTTGTCGAGCACGCGGATACAAACTTTCTCGCCGTGAACGCTCGGATAGGTGGAGACTCGGAAATCGAATTCACCCTCGCCCGTGACGAGTGAGCAGCGACCGTCTTGCGGAATGCGACGCTCGGCAATATCTAGGCTGCTGACGATCTTGATTCGAGACACCACCGCCCGGTGGACGTCCTTCGGAAACTCCATCACATCCTTCAGCACTCCATCAATCCGGTAACGGACGCGGACCGACTTCTTGGTCGGCTCGATGTGAATGTCGCTCGCCCTAAACTTGATGGCTTGCGCGAAGAGGGCATTGGAAAGTTGCACCACCGGGCCGCCCTCGGCGACCTCGCGAAGCTCGACGACAGAGACTGCTTCTTCCTCGGCCTCACCTTTGTTGAGTTCAAGGTTGGCCGCCTCAAGATCGCGAGAGGCGTCCAAGATAATTTGCTGCATATCCCCGACGCCGCCATAGACTTCTTGGAGCACGTCCATCAGCTCGGTCTCGGTGACCCACATCGGATCCACATCCAGGTCCATTTCACGCCCGATCTCATCGAGCGCGCTCAGGTCTAGCGGGTTGACCATTGCTATGGTCAAAGCTGAGTCGGAGGCATCAATCACCAAAGCCTTGTGGCGCAGCGCGAGGCGACCCGGCAGAAGCTTAGCCAGTTCGACGTCCACCTCATCCTTGACCAAATCGTAATAGGGGATGCCGGTCTGAAGCGCTAGGCACTTGAGCTTCTGGGATTCAGTGATGAGGTCCAGCCGGACCAGCAGATCACCCACCGATTCCGCCGCGTTTGACCGTGTCGAGAGCAACGATTGCAGCTGCTCTCGACTGACGTAACCCTCTTCGACGAGGATGGATTCCAAGCCTCGTTCGATGATCATGCTTCTGTCTCGATGATTTGAGGAGTGATGCTGATGATCACCTGCGACTTGTTCTTGGTGGTTTTGCGCCGGGTGAACAGCTCACCGAAGAACGGGATCTGGCTAAGAATGGGCACCCGCTCGATAGACTTGATTTCTTCGTCCCTGAGCAGTCCGCCGATGATCACCGTCTCTCCGGTCTTGATTCGCACCGACGTCTTGGCCTCGCGCGTACTGATCTGGGGATAGCTTCCCTGACCCGCGACTTCGAGGAATCCGCTGATTGCGCTCACTTGAGGATAGAGATTCAGGGTCACACGCTCGGCGTCATTCACCGTCGCACTCACCTGCAGATAGATACCCACCCGTTCTTCCCTCACATCGAATATCGGTTGACCCGAAGAGTTGATGCTCGTGACCACCGGATAATTGATGCGGTCGCCGATAAGGATGTAGCCTGGTTCTTGGTCGAGCACGCTGATATTGGGCTGGGCGAGGATCTTTGCCTTGTTGGTTTTCTCAAGGTGCTTGATCGATGCTTGGAACGAAAGGGCGCTCCGGGTAAATGATCCGAAGTTAATGTCGTTGGAGGATGAGTTACTCTCGTTGAGGGACGTGTTTGTCTGTCCTTGCCAGCTCACGCCGAGGTCGCGCATCGCGTCGTCGCTGATGTCATGAATTTGCACGCGGATCGCGACTTGGGGCTGCTTGGTGTCAAGCTGCTTGGCGAGCCGAACAGCTTCCTGCACGATGATGCGTGGTCCGCGGAACACGAGCGTTCGGCCAGTTGAAAGTGCTGATGACGCGGCCCCCGTTGTGGTGGAGCCATTGCTTCCCGAGTTGCCATTGCTGCTGCCACTATCTGAACCAACTGCGCTGGGCAGTAGCTTGCCGGGGCCAAGGCGAATTTTGAGTTCTTCGCCTTCAAAGATTGCGTTGAGCGCTTCGACGAGTTCACTCGGCTTGACGTGCTTCACGTCGTAGACGTCTACTGCTTCCACCACCGCGACGGGCTTGTCTGGAGTCGGAGGTACCGGCGGATTTTGGATCGCCGTGATCTGATCGCTGTATTCTTGGGGAAAAGCGTTCTTCAACACTTCTGACGGGGCCATCACGAAGCCTCCGCTCTTGAGCTGGACGACCTGCATGTTCGCCAGCGAGGCGATAATGCGGACTACCTCTCGGATCGGCATTTTGTCGAGCCGGACCGTGATCTTGGGGTTGCTGGTGGAGGCGAGGACGATGTTGACGCCGGTCTGAGATGTCAGGCTAGCGACGATTTCACTGAGTTCCCAATCCACAACGTAGACCGCGACTTCCTTCGGCTTAGGCTCAGGCGTCGTGGGTTCGGGGTCCACTACTTCTGCAGAAGAAATGTTGGTGCTCGCGATTAAGCGTGGATCCATCGCCCGGCGAATGGAGTCCAGGTCGGGGGTCATCGGAGCGAGAGTCGGTTCCGCGCCGATCTTTCCTCGCATCGGCGTGGCATTTCGAACGGGGGCATTTCGCCGGACGGGACGCGCCGCCGCCGCTGGCTTCGTGACCTTGACTGGAGCTTCGTGCCGGATCGTTGTCTCCAACACCTCAGTCTCGATTGCCGTGGACTTAGCCGAGGGACGCACGTGTGCGGTTTCGCCCACCGGGACGTCGACCATGGCGGTTTGGGCCGCGATGGACTGCCCGATCATGAGGACGCTCAGCGCCACAAAACTTCGAATGTTCTTCAGTGTTTTCATTAGAGTTGAACCTCCTGTCCGACTCGGAGACGGAGGATTTGTCCG
This sequence comes from Chthonomonas sp., assembly GCA_031425375.1. Taxonomy (GTDB): domain Bacteria; phylum Armatimonadota; class Fimbriimonadia; order Fimbriimonadales; family Fimbriimonadaceae; genus JAFLBD01. The sequence goes on from JANPJF010000007.1 coordinate 755,758, forward strand.
TCTGCGCTTACTTCTGCAAAACTGGTCTCAATGGTGATAAGCACGACTCCCGGGAGCAACTCCGCGCCGAGGCCGAACGCTTTCGCGGCCTTGCCGAGCACCGACATATAGGCCTGGCGTTGCTTAGAGTCGATCACACCCCGAAGGAGAATTTTTGGTCCCATTGCCTCCGGATTCGGCGCGGCCTCAGGCTCATCGGCGACGACCTGCGGAATCTCTGGGCGCACCGTGCCCTGGATCGGAGCTGGGGCTACCGAGCTTTGCGCCGTCGCGGTGCCTGGCGTGTTGGCGATCGTGGGGGCCGCCACGACCACTGTTGTTTCCAAGCTCCGAAACGGGTCGGATGTCACAGCGGGGGTCTCTGCCAACGGCTTGGCTTCAAGACCCGTCGACTTATTTGCGGGGGTCATCGCCGCAGGCTTTGACGAAGGCATCAAAATCGGGAGAAGCTGATAGAGGGAAAATCCGAGGGCTCCCACCGTCGCCAATCCGACGATTGCAACTAGAGGTTTGGATTCTGTTTTCATGAGGCTCCCTCGCTGGGCACTAGAATAGACATCTTCACATTCGCGGTGACGCCTTGTTCGCCGCTGCCGGCATTAACCATTCGGTTAATGCCGATTTCTTTGAATTCGTAGGGCTCTTTGAGCTCTGCCAACTGCTTGATGACCAAAAACACTTGCGGCGTCGGGCCATTCACGGCGAACGAGACGACGTTTTGAGACCACCCGCCGGTCTTGGCCGGGTCTTTCGAATCAGAGGAGGAAGGGAGCTTGGTTGGACTGCCGTCGAACTGAAGCTGCGAAAGCGTCACCCCCGAGTTTCGAGCGGCCTTTGCGATTTGGTTTGTCAGCTTGTTCATCACTTGCCCTCGCGCCATGTCCGGGTTGAGACCAGCCGAGTCCTTAGCCATCGCCTTCTCACGCGCCGCCCTGATCTGGACATGGGTTTTGCCGAGCTCGGAGGTCAAGCGCTCAATCTCGGCAGAGCTGCGGCTCGTTTGGAACCCAACAAGGACGGATCCTGCAAGAATTCCGGCTGCGATAACTGCCAACTTCTGTTTTTGAGTCGGTTCTAGGCTCATGGATTCACCTCGGTCCGCGCGATGGCTATGGGCCGTAGCTCGAAAGAAACATTGAAAGTCGCTTGTCCACCGCCTTGGGGCTGAGACACCGAAGTGATCATCCCCTCGAGGTCCGGTCGGGCCGCCTGAACTTCGTCTAGTAACGCGCGTACCGTAAGGATGTTGGTGGTCTCGGCCTGGCCAATAAACTTAGGTTCACCCGGCTTCTCCTCGGCGTACCTCAAACTCTGCAGGCTCTGGCTCGCCCCGGAGCTAGCCAAAATGTGAGCGAATCGCGTTACCAGGAGTTGATTGCTCGCTTTGTACGTCGCTGGCAGAGCAAGCACCTCATCCGGCACATCCGCGCCTCCAGAGGATCTCAGGACGTCAGCGAGAATTGCCTTTTCATGGGCTACGGCTCGACTAAGCAGGATTTGTTCGGACGAGGCGTCAAATGATCGAACGCCTAAGAAGCCGAACCACATGGTCAACACGAGAACAGTGGAGATCGTCCCGACGTTGGAACGGCGTCTGTTTCGGTTGTCCGACTGCTTTTCACGGAAAAATCCTTGAAGAAGATTTGCCGAAATGTCAATGGTGGTGGCTTCTCGTTCAAGCGGTGCGAGTTGTTGCAAAGTGGTTTACCTCCTCGATCTCTGGGTGATAGGGACTCAAAGCCAAGCCAACTGCGACCGTAAATCGATGAGGTGCGCTGGCGAGGTGAGCCAAGTCTGGGGTCTCGAGGTCAAGCCTCGCGCCAACCATCGGGCTTAACTGTTGGGTACCAATGCCAATACTCTTGCCAACCGTGTCGGTGAATCCGCGGATGCTGACCAACTCGCCCGAGAGAACAAGCCGCTCCATCAGCCCACGGTAGCTACGATCAGCCCGAAGCGTTCGGAAGTACGTGGTGAGGCGACGAAGCTCTTTAAATAGAGATTCCATCGCCCCCGAAACGTCCACGCAAACCCTTTCTTGCTCCCAGTCGAGCTGAAGCTGGAGATCCGGGCTCAAAAATGTTGAACGCTGGTCGATCAATATTTGGGCATGATCAAAAGTAATGCCGAGCGATTCAGATACTACTTTCACCAAACGGTTAGATCCGAACTTAACGGTTCGAATGAACTGAACCCGTCGGTTTTGAACGACCACAAAACGAGTGCGCTCAGCGCCAAGGTCTACAATCGTCATTGACATTTGTCTGAACAGCGCCCCCGCGCTAGACATTTCGGACTGTGCAATGCGAAGAAGCGCCTGAGCCTCAATCTCGCAGGCAACCGGTTCGAGGTAAGCGGATTCCACAATCTTTGCTCGAAGCGCTACGATCTCTTTGGGAACCGCGATCACTAACGCCTCAACGAGCTCGTCGCCGGCAACTTCAAAGGGGACGACCCCGAGCGCTAGTTCATCCATATTCTTGGCGAAGTGCTCGCGCAGCTTGAACGTTGCGATCTCAGTCATTTCTGACAAAGGAACATTGGGCAACTTGGTCCAGTGTAGGGTCGCAAGATCACTGGGCACGCTAAATGTAACTGGCGCACCCCTCAATTTGGTGCGCGAGACGAAGCCCTTGATGGCGTCAACTGAAAGCTGATCAGTTGGCGCGTTGAAACTCTGCAGCGCGGTCACTACGGGCCTGCTGCCGGGCCGGATAGCCGCAACGCGCACGCCCCCATTTCCAAATTCGATTCCAATTCGTTCCTGGCTCATGCCACCCTCAGTTGAATTGGTTGCGGTCTCAACTCTTCGTAAAGCGGCTCGAACACGCCTTCATCGGTAAGCTCTCGCACCGCTTCGATTACGCCAGGATCAAACTTGGTCCCTGCGTCCTTCATCAGTTCCTGCAGAGCTTCAGCCGAAGACATTCCCTCTCTGTAATGCCTTGCACAACGCATTGCGTCGTAGGCGTCAGCAACGCAAACGATGCGGAGTGCGAGAGGTAGTTCTCCTCCTCGGAGCTGATCCGGATAGCCGCTGCCGTCCAGCCGCTCGTGATGGTTCCTCACGATGAGCAATACTCCCTCCGGCATTCGCAATTTTCGGCAAATTTGGAAACTCACCAACGGGTGACCTCGAACCACATCGAATTCCTCGTCGGTGAGGCCGCTGGTTTTTCGAAGGATCGAGTCGCTGATCGCAATCTTGCCCATATCCATGAGCTGGGCACCTGCCCAAATTTCTTTGCGCGTTTCGGCCTCGACTCCCAGTTTTTCAGCAATCGTGTCCGCGATTTCCGCCGTGCGGCGAGAATGTCCCACGGAAAATGGGTCCTTGGCGTCAAGAAACTCGGCAAACTCCTGGAGCGTGCTCATAATCGTTTCTCGAGAGAATTCAATCATCTGGAGGTTATGGACGAGCATGGAGAGCACCGTTCCATAAGCCGCCGCAATCTCCAAGTGTCGACTATTCAGTGGAAGAGCCTTTCCGGTTGTTGCCAGAACCAACACCCCGGCCGCCCGCTCAATGGAAGTGCCGTTGTTGTGGGCGCCTTCGATCATGTTAAGTGGGATCGCAATTGCGGAAGTGACGGGAGTTGTGAACTCCTCAGAAAGTAACGAGGAACTCTGCTGACCATGGATCAAAATCGTTTGGCGGTTCGAAAAGCTCAGTCCTGAGATGCCTTGCTCCACCGACTGGGTCTCGTTGAGCTGCAATTTGGAGTCAAGTAAGACCGAACCCGCTAGAGTCAACTGGGATGCTTCTTGAGCATCTGCCAGCATCACGTATCCCGCGGTAGCTCCAGTATCGGCGAGCACCGCTCGCAGAGCGTTTTGAACCGCCTTCTCAAAGTCAGCCACGTCATCCGCCTGCTGCAGGTAGTTCAGCAGTTGAGACTTCGGGGCTCGTCGAGCCCGGGCGAGCATCGCGAGTCCGGCGACGAAAGATATCGCTCCTGTCGCCAGTCCAACCCCGCCGATCCAATTATTCTGCAAGAGCTCCATTCAATGACCTCAGACCAAACCGGGGCCAAGTACTTCGCCCAGCTGGCGAATGTACGAGAAAGCCCACTCCAAGGTCTTGTCGGTAAATCTGCCGCGCCGCTTTAGGTTTGGAGCCGAAATCGCCACACAGGACGCAAGCTTCAGAATCGCGCCTATAATGATTTGATGTCACTGGTCGGTCGGTTCACGCTGGTCTTGCATAGCCACATGCCGTATGTTCTGTCGCATGGCAAGTCGCCCCATGGAACGGACTGGCTCAACGAATCGGCGGCTGAGTGCTACCTGCCCATCCTCGACGCGCTGGATCGCTTAAACAACCAAGGCATCAAGCCGCGCTGGACAATCAACATGACTCCGATCTTGGCGGAGCAGTTGGATGACCCGGCGTTCAAGGCTGGTTTCGAAGAATATTGCCAAGAGAAAATCGATGCCGCCGTGGCGGATCGAGAGACGTTTGAGCGCGACGGGCCAATGTGGATGCAGGGCCTGGCGGGGATGTGGCAACGGTTTTACACCCGCGCATTAGTTTCTTTTAAGCATCAATGGGGCCGATCCATCAACGATGGTTTCCGCTATTTCCAAGATGAAGGCTGCATCGAGCTCATCACTTGCGGAGCCACCCACGGCTATTTTCCTCTAGCCGGTACAGACGAATCGGTCCAGGCTCAAGTAAAGCTGGCGGTGAAGTCACACTCCGCGCGCTTCGGCAAAGCCCCTCGCGGCATTTGGCTCCCAGAGTGCGCCTACCGTCCCGGGTATGACTGGAAAGCTCCCACTGGCGATGACCAGACCGTGTGGCCTCGTAAATCGGTCGAAGATTTCCTGTATGAGAATGGCATCGAGTACTTCTTCGTTGACAGCCACATGATCCGAGGCGGTGAACCACTCGGCACCTACGTGATGCAGTTCCCGCAACTTCAAGAACTGTTCGATCGATCGAAATTGCTTTTTGAACCCATTGAAGAAGATCGAAGTGAGTACGAGCACTACGCACTTCCGAACGGGGTCATATGCTTCGCGCGGGACCCGAACACCACGGCCAAGGTGTGGTCAGGAGACGTAGGTTATCCGGGTGACCCGGCCTACCTTGAATTTCACAAGCAACTCTATCCAGGCCGCCACCGCTACTGGCGAATCAGCGAAAACAAGGCGGATCTAGGTTCAAAGCAACCGTACGATCCATGGAACGCCTTTGAGAAAATCCAAGGCCACGCTGAAGATTTTGTCCAAATGGTTAGGGGTGTGATGGGCGACTATCAGTACAAGAATGACCGGGTTGGCACTCTCGTGGCGATGTACGACACCGAGCTCTTCGGACACTGGTGGTGGGAGGGTCCGGAGTTCCTGTACGAAATGGCCCGTGCCATGCACGCTAACGAGGAAATGGCCTCGGTATCCGCAGGGGACGTGATTGACGAGGAGCCAGCGCGGCACATGATCCACCTCCCTGAAGGCTCATGGGGCGAAGGTGGCTACCACTACATTTGGATCAATAACGACAACCTTTGGACCTGGGAACGGCTCTATCCGTGCCAAAAGAAGATGCGACAAATGGCCGCCGAGTACGACGGGGGACCGGCGCACGACATCGTCGTGCAGGCGGCGAGAGAACTTCTGCTGTCCGAGGCCTCCGACTGGCAGTTCCTCATCTCAACCTGGGCAGCTCGCGACTACGCGGAAATTCGGATCACCGATCATATCGAGCGGTTTGAGCGTCTATCCCTCATCGCAGACGCCATCCACGCCGGGGGAACTCTGTCGTCGGACGATCTGTCCTTCTATGAGGACTGTCGGCAAAAGGACGCGCCATTCCCAGATATTGATCTCAAGTTTTGGGCGAAGCTTGACTATCCGCTGCCCGAAATGCCTTCGACCTTAGAATCATGAAGCTGACGCAATTTGGCCCCTCTCTGCTTGCCCTGTTCCTGATTGCCGGGTGTAGCCAAAAACAGGGGTACAACGTTCCGCCCGAAGCAAAGCCTAGCGCATCAACTGTGCCCGACGAGCGGCCGGTCGACATCGATACTACTGTGCCCAAGCCTGCTGCGGAGCCCGACGTGGCTTCACCAAATGGTCAGCCGCCTAAGGCTAATGAGACAGATGCGCCCAAGCAGACTTCTGAGCAAGCTGGCCGAAAGAAACTTGCCGACACGAAGCAAGGAATTGTTAAGCCACCAGTTATTGTAAAGCCAGGGACTGACGGATGGAGCGCATCGACCCTGACGCTTGCCGACTTCGCCAAGCGTGTCGATGACGCTATTGGCCAACTCACCGACGTGGCCGGCGGATTCGAGGTCGAACTCCGTAATGGCGAGTTGGAAGGATCTCAGAACGGTGCAATTTGGATCAGCGATCCGAGTATCTATCGGGTTGACTACGTTGACATCGCGGCTCCAACGACTCTGAGAAGAACGACTGCCGACGGCAAATCTAAGAAAGTCTTGGCGGCAAAAGGGTGGGGTCAGCCGGTGGCGGCAAACAAGGTTGGTGCGCCAGTGGATGGAAAGATCGTAACTGAACTCCCCCGCTTGTTTTCTCGCATCGTTTTTGAAAGCCTTACGGAGCGACGGCCAACTTGGGGACCCTTGGTAACCCAACTGGAAAAGCAAGGGTACGAAGTCACATTGGAGAGCAAAAACATCCCGACTGGCGGAGTGAATCGCCCCTATCTGCGGCTCGTTGCATCGCGGCAGGGAAAGGGGGTTAACAACTTCGAGGTACGCCTAGACGGGATTCGCTTCGTGCCATTGACCATCCGCATGAACGGCATTGACGAAAAGGGCCGGCCCATCACCGCCAACTGGCGCGCCGCATGGCAATTTAACCAAAAGGTGAAGGAGCAAATTTTGAATCCTAAAGCAGTGGCCACAAACGCAACACAAACCCCGTAATTCCCTTGGGGCTGGGACGTCCTATGCCTTGGAGAACCACGGATGATTACTCTTATTACCGCCGCGCTGATCGCGGCACCCGCGCCCATCGTCGTCACAAAGGTCCAGGCCTTTGATCAGGTGAAAACCATCTCTGTCGCCTGCGCGCCAACGGGATCAATGGTCGCCATCGGCCAAGAAAATGGTCAGGTCCGCTTGATGAACGCAGCCACGCGCCAAACGGTCAAGCAACTGGTGGGGCACCCCCAGGCATGCTACGGCTTGGCATTTTCGCCCGATGGCAAATTGCTGGTTTCCGGAGATGAGACTTCTCGGATGTACGTCTGGGACATCGCCAAGGGGACCAAACTTCGAGAATTTCCCCGTGGTGTGATGAGCCATGGTCGTGGCATCCAAGCCATCAGCTTTTCAAAAGATGGCAAAACCATGATCTCGACGGGAAAAGATGACGTGGTCATCTTCTGGGATTTCGCCACTATGAAGCCCAAACTCCGCGTTGCCGGAAATGGCGTCGTCTTTGGAAGCGCGACCCTCGTTCCTACCGGAATGGTTATTGCCACATTGACTGAGGGCGTCCACTTCCGCCTCCCCGGCACCTACGGCTTGCTCTCGCAAAGGGATGGCCACGGCGGTCAGGGCGTTAACGAACTCGCCGTGAATGCCGCTGGGACTAAATTCGTCACCGCGGGCCGCGACAACGCACTCGGCGTGTGGAATTCCAAGGACCGCCTTCGCATCGCGTCGCTCAAGGGGCATACCGACTGGGTTCAACATTGCGCAATTTCACCAAATGGTCGGCTTGCGGCGTCCAGCTCTAACGACCGATTTGTAATTCTCTGGGACCTGAATACATTCAAGCCGATCGCCAAGTTGCCCGATCAGAGTGCGATCGGAGCACCGCTTGCCTTTACGGGCGATGGCAAATTCTTGATCTCGGGCACCGTGAACGATGGACTGCAAATCAACAGCATAACGCCCCCACAACCGGCCGTAGTTCCAAAGACAACGCGACGCCGACGCTAAGTTTAATCTGGAGTAGTTTCACCAAATGGTGAGACTACTCCATGACCTTGAGCACGCTCAAAAACGCCTCTTGCGGCAGCTCCACGCTTCCGATCTGCTTCATGCGCTTCTTACCCGCCTTTTGCTTCTCAAGCAGTTTGCGCTTCCGACTCACGTCCCCGCCGTAACACTTCGCAATCACGTTTTTACGGAACGGTTTAATCGTGTCCGCCGAGATGACCTTGCTCCCGATGGCGGCTTGAATTCGCACTTCGTATTGCTGACGAGGAACAACCTTACGCAGTTGCTCCACGATGCCCTTGCCACGCTGGTACGAGAAGCTCCGGTGCACGATGAACGACAGGGCGTCCACGATGTCGCCATTGAGCAGAATGTCTAGCTTGACCAGATCACTCGGCTGATATTCGCCTAACTCGTAGTCAAACGAGGCGTAGCCGCGAGTTGACGACTTGAGCTTGTCGAAAAAGTCGAGAAGGATTTCCGCGAGCGGGAGCGTGTAATACAGCATCACCCGATTCGGCGACGGATACTCGCTCTTGAGATACACCCCGCGTCGCTCCTGGCAAAGCGTCATCACCGACCCGACGTACTCTTGTGGAGTCATGATCGTAGCGAAGACCGTCGGCTCGTTGATCTGGCTGATCTCCGAAGGCGTTGGGAACTCGCTCGGGTTACTAATGTGGTCCTCGGTGCCGTCCGTGCGTTGCACCAGATAGTCCACGCTGGGCGCTGTTAGGATCAAATCAAGGTTGAACTCGCGCTCCAACCTCTCTCGGGCAATATCCATATGGAGGAGCCCGAGGAAGCCGCAACGAAAGCCGAAGCCGAGAGCCGCGGACGTCTCCGGCGTGAAATTGAGGGAGGCATCGTTCAGCTTGAGCTTCTCAATCGCATCGCGTAAGTCTTCGTAATCCTCACCATCGGTGGGATAGAGACCGCAATAGACCATCGGCTTCACGTCGCGATAGCCGGCCAACGCCTCGATGGCAGAGTTCTCCGCCAAGGTCACTGTGTCACCAACCTTTGCGTCGCCGATCGTCTTCATGGCGGCGGTGATGAACCCCACCTCGCCGGTCTGCAATTCCTTCGTCCGTTCGAGTTGGGGCTTAAACACGCCCACTTCGTCAATCACGAACGTGGAGCCCGAAGACATCATCTTGATCTTGTCACCCGGTCTAACGGATCCGTCTACCACCCGAATGTACGCAACCGCTCCTTGATAGCTGTCGAAATGAGAGTCGTAAATAAGGGCTCTCAAGGGCGCATCGTGAGTGCCTCTGGGCGATGGCATTCGTGCACAGATCGCCTCCAAAATGTCTTCAATTCCGATTCCGTTCTTGGCCGAGGCTAGCACCGCATCATCTGCCGGAATGACAATCGTCTGTTCAATCTCCTCTCGAGCCCGCTCCACGTCCGCATGAGGGAGGTCAATCTTATTGATGACGGGGACGATCTCCAAATTCTGGTTCATCGCCATACCGGCATTGGCGATGGTTTGTGCCTCGACACCTTGGCTCGCATCCACGATGAGCAAAGCACCTTCGCAGGCAGCAAGCGCTCGGCTCACCTCGTAGGTGAAGTCCACGTGCCCGGGGGTGTCGATCAGATTCAGTTGGTAATCCTGACCATTTTTCGCTCGATAGTCGAGGCGAACCGCCGCCATTTTGATCGTGATTCCACGTTCCCGCTCGATGTCCATCGAGTCGAGCATTTGCTCTTGCGCGATTCCTCGGATCGCCCCGCATTTTTCAATGAGGCGATCTGCCAAGGTGGACTTCCCATGGTCGATGTGCGCGATGATGCAGAAGTTGCGGATATGCGATTGATCCATGGTAGCTACGCTCAATACTGTACCTTGTGCTAAAAATTAAACTGACCATTCCCTGCAAGTCCACACGATCTCTCTCATAAAAGCTTGTCAGCCTTCCGAGAATAGAGTCATGGTGAAAACCAGTGACTCTGAAACCTCGAGACCGCAAACTCTAAATGGAGCCATGCGAAGTTGGGCCTTCACCCAGGGGTACTACGTATTCACCGCGATCACGATCCTTTCCGCCGCGCTAGGTGTCGCCTTAGCCCTACGGGGCCAAGCTCAGCAACGAACCGCTCTAGAAAACGCGCAGGTGGTTGGTAGCTTAAGGGAAGCGATCGGCGAATTCCGGCATCTAAGTATTGAGTTGATCAGTCAAGCTGGAATGGTAGATAGCCCCGAGCAAGTGCGTCGCGTTGATGGAGTCGCCATGAACGCGATAGCCCAGGCTCGCCAGTTCAGTAGTAGACTCCAGAGTCAGCTGAAGTTAAATAAACATTCTTCTTTCGCGACCGACTTGCGTACGTTCGACTCGAGCACCGACGCAGCGGCCGCGGCAATCGGAACTTTCCGTACCGCGATTAGACCCTCTTCGTTCGCCAGAACACTAGTTGCACGCTCGGAAAGAATGAGCAAAGCCCTCAACGGGGTAACGAAGGACCAAATTGAACTCAGCTTGAAGGAGTCTAGCCAGAATGCAAATTGGCTGTTCGCACTATGCCTGTTTATGTTCGCGAGTTCCTTAGCTAAAAATTTACTGGTGTTCCGACCGATGCAAGCCTTGACCCTTGGGCGACAGAAGGAACTCGAGCAAAGCAAGTCCGAAATCGAGGGGCAACTGAAGGAGATCACGCTGCGAAGTGCTGAGCTTCAGCAACAACGGGCGGGGCTCCAAGAGCAGCTGGACGACGTCCAAGTCATCTCAGAGAACTTCCGAATGGCGACTTTCCGACTCCAACAAGTGCTGAGCTATATGCCCATCGCCTGTATAGGAATTGATGTCCAAGGGCGCGTCTACGAATGGAATGAGGCCGCTCAGCAGACATTTGGATACGCACAGTTCGATCTCTTTGAGACCATACTCACCGAGGCCATTATCGGGCCTGAAGACAGAGAGATTTTTGACGCAAGGATTCAGGAAGCCATTGAACAGGACCAGCCCATTACATTTGAGTTGCCCACCGTGGGCAAGGACGGGCAACGCGCCATGGTTGAATGGAACATGATGCCGATGCGCGGTCTCAATGGTGAAGTTTCGAGTCTTCAACTCACCGCAAATGACATAACGGAGCGAGTCCTCCAAGCCGACAAACTCAAGGATCTTGCCTTCAAGGACGCGCTCACCGGGCTCTGCAACCGAAGATCGTTCCTTGACACCCTCCAGCAGTTTTATCCCGAGACTTCCCCCAGCAATCCCTGCGCCGTCATTCTCATGGACGTAGACAAGTTCAAAAACTACAACGACTCATATGGCCATCCCGAAGGGGACGCATTGCTTCGGCGTGTTGGCGAACTCATGTCGACACTTGTGCCGGAGCCTTTTCTGCCCGCACGGTACGGTGGCGAAGAGTTCATCGTGTTCCTCAGCGGTGCCGACGTAAAGCAGGCTTTCATTCTCGCCGAAACGCTAAGAGAGGCGATCGAATCCCAAACCCAAGACCTGCACGGCGCAACCGCGAGCTTTGGGGTGTCGGGATCACTCAACGCCGATGTGCCCGCCACAGAGATGATTGAGCAAGCAGACAAAGCCCTCTACTACTCCAAGCACATGGGACGCAACCGGACCTCTGTTTGGAGCCCCGAACTAGGCCACGATTCGCAAGCGGCGTAGCGGAAACAAAGACAAGCCCCCGACCTATCAGTCGGGGGCTGAATCATTTTTCAACCTAATGAACTAGCTAAAAGCTAAGCCGATTCCCCGCTTCTGAATCTGCTCTACAAAGGTCGCACCAGTGATCGCGTTTTCATATCGAATCGCGCCCGTATCCACACGGCCCTCCGCGATTTCGATCGCGTAAAGCGAAACGCTGAATCCGGTCAACCTTTCCATCGAGGTGAAGCCGGTTGCCTCGTCTTCTTTATCGAGAATATCGATCTGCTTCTTGAACGGCTTCCCGTCCTTGGACCCTTCGCCCACGGCTCGCACCGCGCACATATCTCGGTCCACGAACTTCTCCAGCGCAGGACCAAACACTGCGTTGAAGACATCCTTTGGTACCACCTGCTGCCCGCGCACTTCTATCGCGCTCTCATTCCAAAAACCAAAGTCCTTGAATATCCGCATCCGCTCGCAGTGACCGGGGAAGCGAATCGTCTTGTAGACATAGTTTTTCACTTTGCCTTCAAAGGTGAACGGGGCGGTGGAGGTACCACCAGAGGTGTTGAAGGCCTCCATTTTGCCGAGTGAGTCAATGGTCAAATCTTCGAGATCATCGAGCGTATCGACGTGGGTGATCTTGCCGTCGAGAATCGCGACCGCCTGATAATCGTATTCGGTCACCAAGCCTTCCACGTTGAACGTCAGCTTATAGTTGAAAGGTGGCTTAGGATTCTGGGGGAGCACACCGCAGTACATGCGAATGCTGTCCACTTCGTCCATTTGCTCCATCAAATACATGCCCAGGCTGTTCACCAGCCCAGGGGCCAGGCCGCAGTCAGGGATCAAGGTGATTCCCGCTTCCCGCGCCTTGAAGTCCAAGTCGAGGGTCTTCATCGTGACATCAGTGTTTCCACCGAGGTCGCACATGTTGGTCTTGGTATCAATAGCAATCTCCGCAATGTGCGGGTGCATCCAGTAAGGAACGCAGCTAATCAAGACGTCCACGTCGGACAGAAAAGCCGTGAGGCTTGCCTTATCGAGCGCATCCACCTGCTGAGGATGGCAAACCGTGTCGTTCACCAACCCATTCACCCGGCTGGCGCTTTTGGACGCCTGATCGAGGCTGACGTCACCCATCAAGATCTTGGTGGGTGAACCAAATTTTGCGAGGTCGTATGCGGCGGCGGTGCCTTGCATGCCGGCGCCAAGAATTGCGTAAGTCTTACTCATAAGGGGGTCGAAGCTCCATTGATTCGGCCTAAAACGGGGTTGGGCCGCAGTTCAATCCTATTGTACCGCCCGCCCACAGCACCTTCAGATTTCGGGAATACGGGTTTTGAGGCTGTTTCAGGTAGAATAGCGGCTTGTGGGAGGTTCCTTAACGGAGCCGTCATCACCACGGAGTTACAACATGCCAAAAAGAGACAAGAAGAAGCAACCTCATTCTCAGCGATTTTTAGACCTATCCAAGAATGTGGACTTCGACAAGATGCACGACTTCAGCGAAGCTCTCGAGCTCGTGAAGAAAAACGCCACCGCCAAGTTTGCCGAAGGAGTGGACATTTCCATCCGACTCGGAATTGACCCAAAGAAGGGCGATCAGAACGTACGAGGCACCACCACCCTCCCGCATGGCACCGGCAAGATCAAAATCGTCGCTGTCCTTGCGAAGGGTGACCACGCGAAGGAAGCCGAGGCCGCTGGCGCGGACTTCGTAGGTGATGAAGACCTGATCAAGAAGATCCAGGAAGGATTCAAGGCGTTTGATGTGGTGCTCGCCACAGAAGAAATGGCCCCTCAGATTGGTAAGGTCGGTAAGGCCCTTGGGGCCAAGACCCCCAACAAGCGAAATGGCACCGTTACTAACGCGATTGGGGCCGCTGTCAAGGAAATCAAGGGCGCGACCCGCGTCGAGTATCGAGCCGACAAGGGTGGCGTGGTGAACATGCCGATCGGTCGAGTGAGCCTCACCAACGAGCAACTTCTCGAGAATTACACCGCCGCTCTCTCCGCCGTGGTCAAAGCCAAGCCGCAAAGCGCCAAAGGCAAGTACTTGCTCAGCATGACGCTCAGCAGCACGATGGGCCCCGGCATCCCGATGGATCCCGCCGCCGCTCAGAAAGCCGCCGGCCTATAAAGCTCGGACTCGATTGAAATGGGATCGAAGGCAATCGCCTTCGATCCCATTTATTTTTGTTGGGAATCTTGGCAACTTTCCTATACACTGAAAGAGCCATGAAACAAACTCGACTCGCCGTTCTCTGTCTTTCAACCTTGGTAGCCGCTAGCGCTCAGGCCATCACTATTGTTGCGAATCCCACTTCTAACAACGGAGGTTCATCGGGCTGGGCGATCTTCTTTGACCTCACCGCCGCGGCGAGCCCAGTCAGCATGACCGGGCTAAGCACAGCGAACAGTGCCTTGGCGAACGTTGCCTTTACGGTTGAAGTTTTTGTGAGGACTGGCACGGCTCTGGGCACCTCACTCGCCGTTGGCCCTGGGAGTTCGGCGGCAGGCTGGACGTCGCTAGGAACTGCCCCCGCAACGCAAGGTGCCACCAACAGTGGCATTTCGCTCCCCATTGATATTCCCGATATCGCCGTCCCAGCTGGACAAACAGTCGGGGTGGCAGTGAAGTTCACCGGCGCCGGACCAAGGTACTTCAATTCGGCCTATCAGACTTTTTCCGACGCCAACTTGTCGCTCGTGACCGGAGACTCGCGCACGGTTCCGTTTACCCCTACCGGTAGCTATTTCGCTCCCCGGTGCCTCGTTGGGTCCATTTCTTACGATTTGGGCGGCAACTCGGTCTCGGGCACCGTTACTCTGAATAACACAGTCGTCGCTCCAACAGGTGAGCCAATCACGGTGACTTTTTACAATGGCTCAACCCTTGTTGATACGCAGAATACAACCCTGAATGCCAGCGGACAGTACACGGTTGCGACTAGCGCCAGCGGGATTCTCACCGTGAAGATCGACTCGACTCACTTCCTACGAAAATCCGCCGGAATTCAAACCATTTCGGGGGCTATTTCCGGGGTCAACGCGATGCTCAGCAATGGCGACGTGGACAACTCCGACGAAGTGGATGCCGCTGATATCGATGCCGTCATCGCAGCCTTCGGGAACACGGGTGCCAATATTTCGGCAGACGTTGATAACAGCCTGGAGGTTGATGCGGCTGATATTGATATCGTCATCTCCAACTTCGGCAGCACCAGCGACTGATCGCTACAGACGCGATTATCAGCCGCACAATGCGCCCCGGCATCCCGGTGGATCCCGCCGCAGACCAAAAAGCCGCCGGTCTCTAAAGAGTCCGACCAAGAAAACCCGGTCCCCTCGCGAGGGTGCCGGGTTTTTACGTTTGGGTCCGAGGTCCCCCTCCAATTGTTACCCTCACGTAAACTTTCTGGTAGAGTTTTATCGGCATGAAAAAGTCAAGCCAAGTGCCCGCCAAACTGATCATCGCGATTGCCGCGGGGGTTGTGGCGACCGGCTGTTCAGCCGGAAGGCGGGAGTGCCGAGACGCGCAAGGTAACTTGTTGCCAAGCTCCTCCTGCAACGGTTCGCGTCCGGTCGGTGGAGCCCATTGGGTCACCCCACGATCAAGCGGTGGATTTGGCACTACCGGATCAACTGGCGGCTATACAGGCGGCTAGATGCGTCGCGAGCCAAGCACCCCGCGCCCCGATCTCATCCCGCGGTTAGAGCATCTCGGGTTCACGTTTCACACCGTAGAAGAGCACCCGTACTGGAATGAATCGGCGGCCTACTGCTTCACTCGGTCCGAAGTTGATGAGTTAGAAAGCGCCACCAATGAACTGCACGACATGTGCCTCCAGGCCGTAGAGCGGGTCATCACCGAGAACCTCTACGAGTCCTTCGCCATTCCTTGGCCCGCGCAAAAAGCGATCCAAGAAGCTTGGGAGGAAGACCCGCCAGCCATCTACGGTCGCTTCGATCTGGTCTACGACGGTCAGTCGCCCCCCAAGATGCTCGAATACAACGCCGACACCCCGACTTCCCTCCTTGAGGCTGCGGTCGTCCAGTGGCACTGGCTCCAAGACGTCCGCCCATCAGACGACCAATTCAATTCCATCTATGAAGGCCTGGTCGAGAAGTGGTCTGATCTCAAGCGAGAGGGCTACCTTGCCCACCCCGTCGTCCATTTCGCCTCAATGGATGTGATGGAAGACGTCATGACCACCGCGGTACTGATGGATACGGCCGAGGAGGCGGGCCTGAAAACCAAACTCCTCACGATGGCCCAAATTGAGTGGGACGCCGCGAACCAGTTTTGCGATGACGAGGGTCTACCGATCCAAACCCTCTTCAAGCTGTATCCCTGGGAATGGATGGTCGCCGAAGAGTTTGGTACCCACGCGATCCAGCCCCATGGAAAAACCCAATGGATCGAGCCAATCTGGAAGATGATCCTATCCAACAAGGCGATCCTCGCCGTACTCTGGGACATGTTCCCCGACCATCCCAACCTCGTCCCCGCGTACACCGACGGCCCCCGCTCGATGCCCGAATACGTGCGAAAACCTATCTTGGGCCGTGAAGGCTCTAACGTGAGCATTCACGACAGAGAAAAAGTAACCGAAATCGGCGGCCCCTACGATCAAGGGCCATGGGTTTACCAACAGTACGTGCCCCTGCCCGTCTTCGAAGAGAACCACGTCCTCATCGGCTCTTGGGTGATTGACGGGGTCGCGCGGGGGATCGGCGTTCGCGAAAGCGACGGCCTGATCACCGAAGACCTTGCCCGTTTCGTTCCGCACTATTTCAACCCTTGAAGATGTATTCTCGACCGATCAATCATGAAAATTCAAGTTGTTGCCCTCACCCCCATCCCGCTGGTCATGATCTCCCACGTCGGACCCTATGACCAACTGCCCGCAAAGTTTGAGCAGCTCTCTCAATGGGTCGAACAAACCGGTACGCCGATCAAACGGTGGATCGGAGTCTACTGGGACAATCCAGAGGAAGTAGACGCGTCCCAGCTCCGTTCAGGCGCCGCGGTCGAAGTCGCCATCGGCTTCAGCCTCGTCCCCACCGGCAATTTCCCCGTCGTCATGCATCACATCGACGGCGGCGACTACGCCACCACCACCTACGTCGGCCCCTACGAGGAAATGGAGCCAGCCTGGGCGCGGTTTGGCCGGCACATCGAGCAGACCCTCAAACGGACGATCATCACTGACGAACCCGCCTTTGAGGTGTACGTGAACGACCCCGAAGACACCGCCCCGGCCGACCTGATCACTGAACTTTACATGCCGGTCAAGTGATGCGCGTCGCCACTCCCTGGATCTACTCACCCAAATTTGATCTCGCGGCCATCATCGGGCCACCCGTCGCGGTCACCGCGATCGTCCTAGCGTTCGGAAATCAACTCTCCCGAGTTTCCGAAGTGCCGGTTTGGCTTTGGATCGTTTTGGTGCTGGGGATTGACGTGGCCCACGTGTACAGCTCGCTGTTCCGCACCTACTTCGACCGCGAAGAGTTCGACCGGCGACGAACGCTTTATATCGCCGCGCCAATTCTATGCTGGCTAGGCGGCGTGACCGTATTCGCGACGCTCGGGCAGGGGGTGTTCTGGTCCTTGGTGGCCTATTTCGCGATCTATCACTTCGTTCGCCAGCAATACGGATTCATGATGCTTTACCGGCGCGGCGAACCGGTGGGAGATTGGGGATACCGGGTGGACCAACTCGCGATCTACCTTGCCACCGTCTACCCCTTGGTCTACTGGCACACCTACCCCCGCAAATTCCAGTGGTTCAGCGGCTTCGAAATGCTGCGCCTGCCTGTGATCTGGCCTGAACAACTATTGCGCGGCGTCTACGCGATCACCCTCCTCGCTTTTCTCGCTAAAGAACTCCACCGGTGGATCAAAACGAAAGAGCTCAACGGCGGCAAAATCTTGCTTCTGCTCGCTACCGCCGCCTCTTGGGCGACAGGAATCATCCTCTTCAACGGCGATCTCACCTTCACGCTCATCAACATCGTCTCCCACGGCATCCCGTACATGGCGCTGATCTGGATTTACCAATACCGAAAGCGTTCCAAAGCCGCCCCAGGCTCGAACCGGATACTCAACTTCTTTCAGCTCAAGTATCTTCCAATCTACATGGGAGTCCTCTTGGTCTTTGCCTATCTCGAAGAGGGGATGTGGGACTGGTTCGTTTGGCGTGAACAGCCGCAGGTCTTCGGTCCATTTCACGCTCCCGTCCCCTTGCTGGTCCTGACCATCCTGGTCCCGCTACTCACGATGCCGCAACTCACCCACTACGTTCTCGACGCCTATATTTGGCGAGTCAACAAGAAAGGAAAAGAGGAAGTCCGCGCGGTAATCGGCTAATCCCAGCGGTATTCTCCGGGTGTCATGACCTATGTGAATGCGCTACCTGCCCTGATTGAAAGTGCCTACGAGGACCTATTTAAGAACGCCGACCGCCTCGGAGATAAACTCGGCTACAAAGCCAGCGAGAGCACTCGAACGCCCCTTGAAATGCTCGTCGAGTGCTCCACCGTGCCTCCGTTTCTTGCGAAAGTCATTCGGGATCAAGCGATGCCTTCTGACATGGAAGAGCCTCACGACAACTCCGGATTCGAAACCGTCGAAGCTTGCAAAGCCCACTTCGAGTCCGTGAAAGGCGAACTGTATGATGCCATCCGTAATTTTCCCGAACACAAGCTAACCGAAACAATCGCAACACCTTGGGGAGTTTTCACGTGGCGCGACTTCATGTCGTACGCCTACTGGAACCCGATGTATCACGTTGGGCAATTGGCATATATCCAGATGATCCACGGCGACACCGCAATGGACTTTTGAGTCCCTACGTACCCGCGCCCTGGTCAGATTCAGGGCGCTAAGTCCCTACGTCATATCACTGAGATCTCGCATTCGCGCGTGCGTAGTCAAAGGGTTGCGAGAGGAGCGCCGACACGTAGTCCCGTACGATCGTAGCGCGCTGTTCCATCGCTCCAGCGAGACGGACAAATCTCCGCCCCTCTTCTTGCATCGCTTCCTCAAAGCGTTGGTCCATCCATTCGCGAACCGCTTCCCCATCTCGAATGCCATCTTGCACAAAAGGTGTCTTTACATCCGTTAGAAAATAGAGCGCGATTCGGCTGGGTCGATCCACCGAGACTGTTGCCGGATCAGGAAATCCCATGTAGCGTTCATGCCAGATTGCCGTCGCAAACGCGTCCGTGTCGCAGAAAAGCACGCGATTTGCCGCCTCCGCCGCGCGGTCTTCCTGCTCCCGTTGCTCTTTCGCGATCGCGACGAAATCATCGGTACCCCACACAACCTCATCCATGGAGCTATGCCCAGCCATCTTCAAATGGGTGTACTCGCGCCCGTACTCGGGGACCCAGAGAGTTTGGTACTGCTCCGCCATATGCTCAGCAATCGTGGACTTGCCCGTGGACTCCGCACCCACAAAAGCGATACGCTGCGTGAAATAAGCCCGAACGACGGGGGACAAGTATTCCCAATGGTCGTAAGGGCGTTGACGGATTTCGGTGCCGGAAATCGGGACCGTTGTCCGCGCGGCGTCGACCATGACGTGCTTGCAGCCAAGGGCCTCCGAAAAGGGAACGCCGTATGCTTCCGAGCTGAAAACGGCATCCGGCGCACGACCAAGAAAATTCCGGACGTGAGTTGCCCAACCAGGGGAGTCGCCGTCCCCCAATCCACCATCATTGATCACTTCGACACGGGCCGCTGGGTACATCGACCGTAGCCACTGGGCGCGCAGGCTTGGAGGAATGAGGTCGGTCACGCCGTCGCAGACCAATATGGTCACGTGATCGCACAGGCTGTATGCCTGATCAATCAGGTGTTGGTGACCCGCGTGGGGAGGATAGAATTTACCGATAACGAGCCCCTGTTCAAACCGCATCTTGTTGCCTCCAATCTCGAATCCCAACAATACACATCACGAGCAAAATGGAATATAGCCCGGCGCTCAGATAGAGCTTTTGACTGATGAACAGGGCCACGTAAACCACGTCCGCGACAATCCAGAAATACCAAGTCTGACGAAGTTTCTTCATCAGCAAGTACTGCCCGGCTAGGCTGAGCAAAGTAGTCAGGCCATCCCAATAAGTGGCTGCTCCACCTATACTAATCAAGAACAGCTGCGCCGGATAGGATAGTGCAAGGCAAAGTGCCCAAAGACCGATTTGGAAAGGCCGCGATGCATCCGCGATCTTAAGCTTGGCCTCGCCATCGCTTTTCTGAGTCCACCACCACCAGCCGAGAAGCCCGGAGATGACGTAGACGGCCTGCAGCCCAACGTTGGCATAAAGCCGCTGCTGCATGAACATCACCGTCCAGAGCGCAACGTTGACCAGTCCAACCGGCCAGTTCCACACGTGCTCCTTAACGGCGAGCCAAACAGCAGCCGCACCAGTGAGGAATATCCAGACCTCAAGCGGCGTCGTGGGAAGCTGAAAAAGGAGCCCGTGGGCTCCCATCAGCAGAAGAATTGACAGGAGAACGCAGATGCCGATGTTCAATCTGCGTTCTCCTAGGGGGTGCTTTTTATTCGGCCAATGGCCAAGTCGCCACGTAGGCTCGATTGATCCGAGCGCCTTCCTTATCTCGTGGGTGATCAGAGTGATCTTTAGGCAAGTTCACGATCTTGTCCACGACCTCGAGTCCTTCGATGATCTTCCCGTAGACCGAATACTGCCGGTCAAGGTGCGGCGAGACGCCGTGCATGAGGAAGAACTGGCTCTGCGACGAGTTCGGATCGCTGGTTCGGGCTGCCGACAGGATTCCCGGCACGTGCTTCGTGTCATTAAATTCTGCCTTCACATAACCGCCGTAGCCGCCGGTCCCGGGATGGCCTTTCCCGTCCGGTTTCGTATTCGGATCGCCGCCCTGGATCATGAATCCGGGAATCAAGCGGTGGAAATACGTTCCAGTGTAGATGCCCTCGTTGCAGCACTCCTTGAATCGAGCCACATGATTCGGAGCCCTGTCCGGGAAGAACATGACCACGATACGACCCTGAGCCGTCTCCAAAACCGCGACTTCGTCGCCATCCATCGGCTGATCAACATCGGAAGACAAGACGTTCTCTGACATTAATTCTTCACCGGCCACTTGGCGAGGCTGGCCTTTTTAATGGTGACCGCCTTGCTGTCGTTCGGGTTGTCATTTGCGCCCTTTGGCTGGTTGACGATCTTGTCCACCGCCTCCATGCCGCTGACCACCTTGCCGAACACCGTGTACTGGTTGTCCAAGCTCGGATAAGTGTTGTGCATGATGAAGAACTGGCTCTGAGCTGAGTTCGGATCGCCCGATCGCGCGGTCGAAAGAATCCCTCGAACGTGCTTCACGTCGTTGAATTCAGCCTGAACGTTGGCGCCGTAGCCGCCGGAGCCGTCATCACCCTTGTCGGCGTTCTTCGTATTCGGGTCGCCGCCCTGAATCATGAAGCCCGGAATCACGCGGTGGAAGTAGGTTCCCTCGTACGTGCCGTTGGTGATGCATTCCTTGAAGCGCTCAACCATCTTGGGGGCCTTGTCGGGGAAGAACATCACGATGATGCGGCCCTGAGCCGTGTCGAGAATTCCGACCTCTTCACCGTCGGCCGGCTTGCGCCAAGCGACATCGCCCGGGGCGGTGCCTTCGGGGGCGGTGGGACCCGTTGCCGTGGCCTCGGCCGGGGTTTCGGTCGTGGTCGGAGTCGTTTCGGTGGCGACTTCTGGCTGAGCGTCAGTTGTGCCGGAGGTGGTGGAAGTCTGCTCGGAGCAACCCACGACCCCAAGGGTCAAGGCGACGCCGAGCATCCAAATTTTGCTAGTCATACGGGGCAGAGTTTACTGCCCGCGACCGGTCTTTCCAAAGGTTGAGCCAAAAATTCCAAAATCATCAGTCGTAATGAACCCATCGCCGTTCAAATCCGCCCTTGCGTCGTAGCCCGTTTGGCCGGGAGTGGTCCCAAGCGCACGGCTCAGAAGGCGAAAATCTGCGGAGTCCACGGTGTCCGAACCGTCCACATCACCGTTCACCAGAACGAACGTTGCCGCCGAGCGGCTGGCGTCGCGGGTGTCGACCCGGCGCGTCTGGGTCAAGAATGTGCCCACCTTGATGCGCATGTCATATTCGGCGAGGAACGATGGCGCGAGAACGCTGATCCGACCGCCCGACTGCACCGTGACTGTGCGACTCTGAAGCGTCGTGCCGGTGCCCGGGAATCCAAACTCCACCGTAATGGTGCTCGCCGGGCTGGAGTTGTTGATCCGACCCGTGAACGTGAGCTGGCACTCGATACTCGGATTAACCAGTTCGATGTACCAGGGCTGAACCGTCGTTACCGACGAAGGCAACAATCCGCCAAGATGGGTAAAGTTCGGCACGCTCATTCGGGCAACCTGCGCGGTGGCCCAAACCGTGCTCAGCAATTCGCCGTTCGAATTGAAGCGCAGACCCAAGGGCTGACCGGGGGTCGTAAAGAACCCGAGCGACTGCCCACCCGAATTGAACCGGAAGATGCGGGAGTTGTTCGAGCTGGTCACGTAAAGAGTGCCGTCCGGACCCCAACCGAACCCCTGAGTGTCCCACAAGCCGCGGCCCGTACTGATCAGATCGCCCATCGGGGAGCCGCTATTGGGATCAAATTCTTCGATGCCGCCACCAGCCGTCGAGTTGAAGCTGACGAACAATCGCCCCTCTCGAATCACCACGGCTTGGTAATTTCGGCCCGCTCGAACCGGACTGGTCCACGGCACCATGCCGAAACGGGTCACCGTATTGGCGGCTTGGTTTGCCACCACGAGGTCGCGGTCATAGAAGCTGAGGCCGTGCGGCTTCGGCGTCGCAGCGTAGTTGTCCACGAACTGCCCGAGTGAATTGAACCGCTTGATCTGATTCGTCGCGAAGCTGCTGACGTACAGAAGTCCGTCGGGACCGTAGGCAAATCCGAACGGGCGATTGAGTCCGCCACCGCTGGCAATCGTGCCACGCATCGCCCCGGTCACGTCGTCTACCATCACGATCCTATTGCCGGTGTAATCGGCGACGGCCACCGTGCCGGCATGAGCGTGAACCCCCAGCAGCCCCAGCATGCCAGCGGCGATTGAAACTCGTTTGAACTTCCCCGTGTTCGTCATAACTGGGGGGTTGGTTCCATCTCGTTCGGCGATATTCACTGGCAAGGTGGGGGATTCATGTAGCCTTACCGGGCAACTCTCGTGACCTCACCAGCAGAGATTTCACCGGCTGGAAATGGTACGGCTAGAATTGATACTTGGGAGTTCGGAGTTACAATATGTTTCTTATTACACATTTAAGCGTGCCATTTGATACATTGGCCACTGATCGCGTTTTTGAACCCATTAGTATGCAAATTTGTTGGGTCCGCTGAATCTGCTCCTATTCTCGTGGTCAAACTTCCTCTACCTTGGAGGGGGAGGAGACTCACGCCAGCGCCTTCTCCCTCCAAGGGAGAAGGTGGCCAAAGGCCGGATGAGGGTGAACGCCGGACACTTGCCTCCGCAAAGTCAAACTCTTTACAATTGAATTGTGTCAAGCCAAAAGGATCCTCATCTGATCGCCTTTGCTCGGGCGAATCGGCAGTTTGATAATCCGACTGCGAAGCGACTTTGGGCCCATTTGCGGAGTCGGCGCACGGTCGGGGCCAAGTGGCGGCGTGAGCATATCATCGAGCCTTACATCGCCGACTTCTTCTGCGCGGCGGCAGGGCTTGTCGTCGAGTTGGATGGCGAATCGCATGCGGGTAAAGCACCTTATGATGCACGTCGCGACGAGTTTTTTGAGTCTCAAGGGCTGATGGTGATTCGCATTTCGAATTTAGAAGCACAAGAGCGGTGGGACGATGTGATGAATCACATATGCCTGATGGTCGAGACTCGCATGCTCGAACTGGGTCGCGGGAGCAATTATCGAATCCCCGACTAGCGATCACCTGGTCGAGGGAAAGGGGGCCTGCTGGAGCCACCCGCGACTCCCGCCAGCGCCTTCTCCCTCCAAGGGAGAAGGTGGCCAAAGGCCGGATGAGGGTGACCGCTGGGGGTTTGCAGTTGATGGATCGAGATTGGTCGTGAGATTGAAAAATTCGCGGCTAGCGATCACCCTCACCTGTTCGAGCTTCCCTCCGGGACTCCTCGAACTTCCTCTCCCTTGGAGGGAGAGGAGACTAGCGGATAGCCCGCGACTCCCTCCAGCGCCTTCTCCCTCCAAGGGAGAAGGTGGCCAACGGCCGGATGAGGGTGACAGCTTAAGGCTTGCAGTTGATTGAATGAGATCGGTTGATTGCAAAGTTCGCGGCCGGCGATCACCCTCACCTGTTCGAGCTTCCCTTACGGGACTCCTCGAACTTCCTCTCCCTTGGAGGGAGAGGAGACTTGCACAGAGCCCACTATTTTCGACCAGATTCTAAATCAAAGTGCGTCACCACCATGCGATGGTCGGAGTGTTGCGTGGTTTTGGCGACCGTGGAGACGGGCACCAGTCCGCGCGACCAGATCTGATCGATGCGGATGAACGGATACTCGTTCACAGCCGTTCCGCCCCACGCTCGCCCGGCGAACCAGAAGGAGTCGCGCAAGTTCAGCTTCTCCGTCAGCACGCCCTGGATCACCCGATCCGGTGGCGTGTTCATGTCTCCGCCTAGGACGATCGGCATGTCGGAATTGCGCCATTCGGCGGGGAGGTTCTCGACCAGTTCGTCCAACTCTTGGCTCAGGCGCTTCTTGTGCAAGTCGCAGTCCTTCCAAGAATTTCCGTCCAGCAAGTTGAACCGAAGAATCGGCGGGCTCAGCCGCAGGCTGCAGATGCCGATCCGCCCAAACTTCGTGTCCACCACCGCCCACGCGCGATTCGATGAGACCATGCCCGTTTTCTCGCCCATGGCCACCAGCTTCCCGCGGGCGATGATCGCGGCGTCCGGGCCATAGGCGATTACGGCTTCCCGTCCATAAAGAGATTGCGCCAGCGCCTCAATGTCCTCCACCGAAGGTCTTTCCTGAAGCAACACGATATCCGGCTTGAACGCCGCCACTTCCCGCATGGCCTCCGCCGATCCCGCCGCGCAGTTGAGTGAAACCACGCAAATGTCCCCCCTAGGCTCGCCCCAGCGAAGGAACTGCATCGGCGTATCTGACAGGCCGACCGCGAGGGCGGCCGAGACGACCGCCAACACTGTAGGGGCATTGAATCGACCCTTCCCTCGGCGAAACAGATTGACTATTGCAATAAACCCGAGCCCCATCCACGCGGGCCACAGCGTTAGCGCGTAGGCCCAGTCGGGTTCGAGGATGTAAATGGCGGCGAGAAGGAGCAGCACGAGCGTGGACACGACGTTCGTCGGTCCCGCCCACCGGCTAGCCACTTGCGGCTTCCGCTCCCCAAAGTCCACAAATTCCGGCATTTGCGGTGAGACGGGGTAGCCAACGAGGTTCGTTCTGAAGGCCACCTCGCCTTGCCGGTGACCGGCCGATACTATCTCGCCCAAGTTAAGTCATGAACGGGTTCATGCCCGTGCCCCGGGACATAAAAACCTGCCTTGTTTCTAGGCGCATGCGTGTATGATAAAGAGAACGAACGTTTTAGTGGAGACGCAGACAGTGCCAATATGAAAGGAACGAGGCTCCCGACTCTTTGCATTCTGCTCAGTTGCATCTGGGGCTGCCACCACGAACCCGCCACCGAGGCGACTTTTGTCGGCACCTATTCCGCCACGCGCTTCGTAAATGGGAAACCGGTTGACGAGTCCAAGTTGCCAGTTGGCCAGTGGCTTATCCTGGTCCTCAATTCGGACAAGACTTGGGTGTTGCGCGACTTCATGGTTGGGTTCAACGGCAATTGGAAACTCAAGAGCGACGGCAACCTAGAACTTATCCAGACAGAAGGGGCAAGCGGGAAGTTGCCAAAGCCGATCACGATCATCGTGAAGCCATCCCCCGATCGGGGTCTCATGAGGGTCATCGCGCCGGCAGAATCGGCCGGAACGATCGAGTTTCACTACGATCCGACTATCGGAAAGCGAATCAGCGACGGGATCGAAAGAGCGATGGGCGACAGTAGGCAGAACCCCTAGCCCGGTTACTTGTTCCATCGACAGACAGTTGGTGGCAGCAGTGAAATCTCGGCCCAAGGCGGCGTGTGTGCCATGGATAGCGGCGGGTGGCCAGGATAAATAACTTCTCGAAGGGTGCCACGGCCAGCGAGGCGCGTGAGCCGCTGATTTGCTCTCGCCCCAGCTCCAGCCTCGATGATCGTGTTTTGTGCTTTCACCACCCGTTTTGACCGACGGCTGGTGTAGGATATTGGAAGGGAGGGGTTTTGGCGTTTGTGGGAAACACGGGGTAGATGATTTTAATTGTTGACTACTCGTTCGACGGTGGGGCCACAAGCCCAAGCGGATTGCCGTGGCCCGCTTTCCGTAAGCCGGGCCCGACCCGGATTCCATTATCAGCTGGTGGTCCTCGGCAGCGATGAGTACGAACAAGGTGATCCTGCTGCTTCTGCTTCTCCCTTCGGCGTTGTGGCTTCCGCTCTATTGCCTCGATTTGGAGGCGCAAGTGCCCAACGTCTTAGGCTTGCTGAGGCAACTTATCCCAGTGCACCTGCTGTTGTCACTGGTTTCAACTCCGCTGTTCTTTGTGGTTTCGTCGGATAAATTTCGCAGGTCTACTATTCTTTGGGCAAGTGTTCTCTCATTTGTGAGTTCACTGTCACTCGAGCTATACGTGCTTCAGGTGGGAAATCACCAAGACAAGCTCTCACTTGAAGGGGCTTTCGGCAAGGCACTTTTCCTCAGTTGCACCTACCTTGTAGCGTTAATAGTTGTGTATTTACTGTTGAAGTTAACTATAAAACCCAAGTCGAACCTTGATATGCTGTAATCAGCCGAAGTGGCCGGACGGGTGGCAAGGGTGAAAAACTTCGTCTCCCGAAAGGGAGGGTGGCATAGGTCGCGCGCTGGGAATTCCCTCTCGCCCCAAACTCCCTTCGCGAAACACGTGCTTCACGGCCAGACACTGCTTTAGCTTGCTGATTCCGCTTCTGTCATTGCCCCCCGATTGACATTCCGTACTCTTGGCACCGGATAAGTATGCACGTCCCCAAACTCCTCCCACCACTTCCAAAAGACCCACCGTTTCTGAAGAACAAAAAACATGCAAATCCGACGAATCCGTGAATGCGTTAAACTTAACGCCCGGATTTAGGTTCAAAATCTGGTCCTGGGCATCCCGTGACCGTTCGCATCTGTAACAACAAACGTACCGAATCCGTGAATGTGACAAACTCCACATCAGCTGTTCGCTTGGGAACCACCCACTGAGCCTGAGTCGGCTCCAACCACGTAGACTAAGCAAGCATGGCGTACCGCGATTTTCAGCACTTCCTCGAGGTCCTCGCACAAAAGGGTGAGCTCAAAACCATTTCAGAGCCAGTCAGTCCGTACCTGGAGATCACCGAAATCGCCGATCGCGTGATGAAGAAGGACGGCCCGGGCCTGCTGTTCAATAACGTGGTCGGTCCCGAGCACCGGTTGGGCACCCCGAACCCGATGAGCGCGGTCCTCAATCACCCCTCGATCCATCCCGCCAACGCCCCGACCGGATCGAAGAAATACGACTACCCGGTGGCGATCAACACGATGGGCTCGCGCAAGCGCATGAGCCTCGCTCTGAGCTGCGACGATTTTGAAGAGCATGCCGACCGCCTTCGAAAGCTCCTGATGGCCCCGGGCAACATGCCAAAATCGCTCCCCGACAAGATCAAAATGGCCCTGGAGCTCAGCGGAGAAATCAAGTCCGTCGGCCCGAAGGAAGTCACCCACGCCCCCTGCCAAGAGATCGTCTGGCAAGGCGATGAGATTGACCTCACCCAGTTTCCGATCCTCACCTGCTGGCCCGAGGACGGCGGCCCCTACGTCACCCTGCCCCTCGTCTTCACCCACGACCCCAACACTGGGAAGCGCAACGTGGGCATGTATCGGGTTCAACTGTACGACAAGCGAACCTGCGGCATGCACTGGCAGATGCACAAAACCGGCATGCGCCAGATGGAAGACGCTGGAGCCAATGGCAAGAATCTTGAGGTCGCTATCGTCCTCGGCGGCGATCCGGTCCACGCCTTCTCGGCGATCTCCCCGTTACCGCCAGGCATTGACGAAATGCTCTTCTCGGGCTTCTTGCGCCGGGAAAACGTCCGGACTGTGAAGGGCAAGACGGTGGACGTCCAAGTCCCCGCCGAAGCCGAAATCGTCATCGAAGGATACGTGGACCCAAGCGAGCGCCGACTCGAGGGTCCGTTTGGCGACCACACCGGCTACTACAGTCTAGCCGGAGACTTTCCGGTGCTCCACGTCACCGCGGTCACCATGCGCAAGAAGCCGGTCTGGCCCGCCACCATCGTCGGCGTTCCGCCGATGGAGGACGGCTGGATGGGCAAGGCGGTCGAGCGCATTTTCCTCCCCCTCATCCAGCTCACCGTGCCGGAAATCGTGGACATGAACCTCCCCGTGGACGCCACGTTCCACAACGTCGCCTTCGTGGCGATCAAAAAGAAGTACCCCGGTCACGCCTATAAAATCATGAACGCAATTTGGGGCTTGGGTGGCCTGGCGTTCACCAAGATGGTGTTCATCTTCGACGAAGACACGAACGTCCAAGACGTGGGCGAGGTGCTGTTCCGCCTAGGCGCGAACTGCGACCCGAGTCGCGACGTGCTTCACTCGCGCGGTCCAGTGGACCAACTCGACCACGCGTCGGTGGCCGAAGGGTTCGGGGGCAAGATCGGGTTCGACTGCACCCACAAGTGGCCGGGAGAGAATGGCTTCAGCCGCCACTATCCCAAGCTCATCCGCATGACGGACGACGTGAAGACAAGCGTGGATTCGATCTGGGACAAGCTCGGCCTCTAGGGGTCGGGCTTCCAACGGACGCTGGAGTCGGCGTACAACACTGCTGATCCTCCAATGCCCCGAATGAACCCGAGTTCGGTTCGAGACGGGTCCTTTATGTTCGACAAATTGAGTGGCCCGGAGTAGGTGTAAATGAATCCGTCGAGGACGGATTCATCCCTTATATAGGGCATGATTCGCTCCTTCATCCCATCGGCGGGCGGAAGTTCATCATCGTTGTCGCTGGCGTACATGATCAACCCCGTCCCAACTTGCTTGGCCCGCGACATGAGCGCTTCCTTAGACTCTGGCCCCGTCCTTTTCTCCATCAATGCTCGATCGACCCTGAGCACGTCCTGAACCGATAGCGACCCCTCACGCAACACCATCACCGCGTCCTCTTTTGGCGAAATATCGACCGAGTCCGCGCCCGCTCCGAAGTAGAGCAATTTGTCAGCTCTGGCCGTTGCGTTCCCGGTACCTGGCCGACTTGCGGTTTCCGGAGTCGATGGTCTCGCCACTGCACCGAGAGTGAATATTGAATAACTGGTGTTGTCCGGGTACCGGACTTCTTGTTCGTCGACCTCCAGCAAGGAAGTCCCCATCGCGGCCCTCATATCCGTCACGTTAAACCGAAACTGTTCCTTAAACTGCTCGGCGGTCAGATAAACGATATTCCCATTGGCCGGAAAGTAGGCCATGTACCCTTCTTTGCCTCCGCCGAAACCTACGACCCGGATGAGGAAGGCATCCATCCGATTGGAATAGCCGCCGTATTCAACGAGTTGATTGGAGTCGAGGCCGAGGGAGATGGGCGTCCACCGCCCACGATCTGCATCATAGATTCGAGCCACGGTACTCACGGAGCCAGAGGCCATTTTCCCGTTGGTCATGTACACCAAAACGCTGGATCCTTCCTCCGATGCCACGTACTCGACGCTTCCGCCAACGGGAGCGGCGATCACCTCCGAAACGGGACCATTCACTATCCGCACTTGGCTTGTTTTCGATTGGTCCGGATTCGTGATTCGGGTAGTGACCACGGCAGTCCGTTCATTTGGGAGCACTTCGATGTACTCGATCACTTGGTTTGGCCGACTCACCCGTTCAAGTAACTGAGTCTGATTCGTTTTGCGGTTCCATAGATACGCCGACTCGGTCATGGTGGGGGCGGTCGTGCCGGTAAGAGCCATCGTCGCCACATCGGCCGTCAGCGACAGATCGAGCTTAATGATCGCAATTGCATTCCCGAACCGAGACCATTCCGAGTATTGGACGTAGCCCCGCCCGACCGCAATTGGCCTCGGATCTCCCAGCATGTAGGCGTACTCGCCGACCAGCGCTGCTCGCGGGGTCTTCAATTGGGCGAACGCCGGCAGCATTCCACCAACCAATAAGACCGACGACAACATGGCCGACATCCAGGACGTGTTTTTCATTGCTTCGCTCCGCCGGAGGCTACCCCGAGGATGCTCGCATAGCCTCAGCTTGACGACGCTTCTCGAGGAAAAACTCGTTCACCCATTCGGCGCGACTCGCCATGTTCAAGGACAACTGGGGCAGTAGGTCGGCCCGAAAAACGGTGTTTGGAATGAATGATCGGTAGGCCAAGAATCCATCGTGGCAGGACCAGGAGCCGAGCATGTGAGACTTCTTCCAGTTATCCCTCTCGTACTGATTCAGCTCTAGCGCCATATGGGACACGCGCTCCGGGGACATGACCAAAGGCACGGTTAGCGTGAAATGCAATCCATTCCCAAGCACGGGATGAGGCTCTCGGGCATTGACGTCGAGGATGATCCCGCGCGGGGTCTGGCTCGCGCTCCACAGAAATTCGGCCTGCAGGTGATGGTGATGATCGCTGGTGAACTTCTCCGCTTCGCGCTCCATCGCCTTCTCGGTTTCTAACCATTCGGTTATGCCGATCCAGCGGCTCGGCTGTTGACCGTGAGGAAGGAAGAACTGTTGGATGCAGGTCATCATGGGGTCGTGTTGGGTGCGAATTCCCATGGTGGGATGGGCACTGGTGGCCGGTTGGGCTCCCACTGCACTTTGGAGTTTTCGCGACACTACCTGTGCTTCGGTAACTTGCAAGACGACGGCCGCGAAGCACACTCGCTTCAGATACACCATGTTCTCTTCAGTAGCGAAGCAACTTGAGTGGAGCTTGTAGGTGTCCGATGGCTTGTCGTACACTAGGCTGTTGAGCGTGGTGTGGTCCATTTCGCGCTCGAGTGCGAGTTCAAAGTCTGCCGCATGTCCGCGACCGCGAATCAGGTCGGTTTCGCAGTGGAGCCGGTAGGTCGTGGTGACGTGTTGGAACACGCCCTCTTCACACCAGACTCGCTGAGCGTGGTCCGCCCCCCACCACGTGAAACCCTCCGCGTCAAACTCGCACCATTTCTGGTCCACGTTGAGCGTCTTCATCAGCTCGATCATGAGCTGATGGCCGTACTGATGCCCTTGTCGCCAATCCATCGTCAATCGCCACTCCAAACAAAAGTAAAGTTCGTCGCGCCAAGGTTACATTCCTTGACAAAGATTAGAACTCTCAATGTGGAGAACGGATGATGATGACTTGGGGATTCCCCAAAGTTTTTACTGGGGGGCGCGCGGGTTCGCCATCCGCAAGGGAGTGAGGGTCCGTCCGGAGGATCGGATTTCGCCCACGGCTTGCCCGTAGAGATCGTACTCGCTGGCGTCGGTAATTTCGGCTTCCACTAACGTTCCCGGTGCGTGAGCGCCGCGTACGAAAACCCAGCCGTCAATCTCGGGGGCATCGCGGAAGGAACGCCCTGCGCTCCAGCCGTCTTTGATTTCGTCAATCAACACCGGCATGGATTTGCCGATCCACGCCTTGTTCTTTCGAAGACTAATCCCTTGCTGAACCTTCATCAAGTGGTCAAATCGCTGGCGCTTGATCCGGTGAGGAACTTGATCGGGAAAGTCGTGACTCGGGGTGCCCGGTTCGCGGCTGAACAAAAACGCCCCGACTCGGTCGAGCTCAACTTGCTGAGTAAAGTCAACGAGCGACTTGAACTCAGCGTCCGTTTCTCCTGGAAATCCGACGATGAACGTCGTTCTGATCGCCGCATGAGGCATCGCCGTACGCAGCTTCTCAAACAGTTTGAGATAGCGCTCGCCCTCCCAGGGGCGCTTCATGCGCCGCAATGTCTCGGGATGGACGTGTTGCAACGGGATGTCGATGTACTTCACCACCTTGTCCAGGCTCGCCATCGCCTCGATCACCTCATCGGTGAGCTTGTTTGGATAGAAGTACAGCATCCGAATCCATGCGGCGCCATCGATCTCATTTAAGCCCCTCAGCAACCTCGGCAATGTGAACTCTTTGTAGAGATCGAAACCGTACTGGGTGACATCCTGAGCTATGAGATTGAGCTCGAGCGCGCCGGTTCTAACCAAATGGTTAGCCTCTTCCAAAACCCTTTCGATTGGCTTACTTTGGTGCCTGCCGCGGAAGCTGGGGATGGTGCAGAACGTGCACTGATGGTCGCAGCCCTCGCTGATCTTCAGGTACGCGGACCATGGCCGGCCGCTTCGAGCGCGGCTTGGCACGTCGGCCCAGCGATGGTGGGGAGGCTTGACATCAAAAACTTGCTCGCGACTAGTCAAGGTGGTTTTGACAATGTCGTCGAAGCGGCCCATCTGACCCACGCCAATGTAAGCATCAGCGCCGGGAGCGAGGCGCGAAAGCTCTTCGCCCAAGCGCTGGGCGAGGCAGCCGGCCACGATCACTTTGCCGTTGCCCTTGCTGCGCACCGCTTTTTTTATCGCCTCGATGGACTCTTCCTGAGCGGACTGGAGAAATCCGCAGGTGTTGATGATCGTCACGTCGGGGGCTTTGGTGGCTCCGCCGATTTGATGTCCGGCGCCTCGAAGCACGCCCGCGATCTCTTCGCTGTCCACCTCGTTCTTGGCGCAACCCAGAGTGATGATTCGAATTTTTTCAGACATGAGTGGTGGGTCCCTAGGGACGGTTCAAGGCAATCTTTAACCAAGTGGAGAAATACGCACGCGAAAAGCGGCTTTGTGGATTTTTATTAAGCGCGTCCGCCCACATCCGCTTCGCTTCTTCTCGATCACCGCGGCTGAGTGGCCAAATCGACCGGTACAGCTCCATGTTGCCGAGGCTCTTCTCCCTCATCTTCCGTGTTCTCTCCCGCTCGCCGGAGGGCAATTGCGGCAAGTACATTTGCAAAATGCGCTCTCCATCCGCGGTACGGCGAGGCTGTTCACTCACGGATTTGCTGAGTTCGTGAAGTCGAAACGCCGAGAGGGGCCGGGTAAAGGGTTGGCAAATTTCCCCGCCAAAAGCTAGGCGACACCAGTATTCGTAATCCATGCCGAAGAAGAAGCTTTCATCATAAACGCCGTGCTTCTCCATGACCTCTCGCCGAATAAACGTCGAGGGATGCGGAATGGTCTGATGGACCAACCACCCGGCCTTGCTCTTCGGCACCTCGGTGACCATAACCTCGGCGTGATCGCGGGGCAAGCCCGGGCCGAAGTAAAGACTGGGGCCCGTCATCCAGCGTAAATTCGCCCGCTCGGAGAACTGTTCTGCCACGAAGTCGAGCGCTCCGGGCAAGTAAACGTCGTCGGAATTTAAGATCCCGACCAAGTTGCCGGTGGCACGTGCCAAGCCCTTGTTTATCGCGTCGGTCTGCCCGCTGTCCTTCTCGCTCATGCAGTAGGCAAAGTGCGATTGATACTTCTCAAGAACCGAAAGGGTGGAGTCCGTTGATCCCCCGTCAATTAAAATGTGCTCCAAATTTGGATATCGCTGGCTCTGGACGGACAGAATCGTCTCCTCCAAAAACTCTCCCTGATTGTAACTTGGGGTTACGACCGTGATTTTGGGGAGAGACGAGCCAGACATTCGGTTCATTATGAACGGTAGGCCCAACCGGAATGCCCAATATTTGAACGGTAAACTAGGAAGATGCGTGAGAAACTCGTGGAGATTCTGGCGAAATTTGAATCTATCGAGCAACAACTCATGGACCCGGCGACCTCCAGTCAGCCGGCAGAGCTTCAACGCCTTGGCAAAGCCCGCGCTGAAATTGAAGGGATGGTCAGCACGATCCGCCAGCATCAAAAGGCTGAGCAAGATCTTCGCGAAGCAGAAACGCTCTTGGGCGATCCCGAAATGAAGGAGATGGCTCAGGAGGAGATTCCTCAGCTCAAAACCAAAATTGAGACCCTTGCTGAGGAGCTCCGCCTGCTCCTCATCCCAAAAGATCCCGACGACCTAAAGTCGGTGATTGTCGAAATCCGGCCCGCCGCCGGGGGAAACGAGGCTGGGCTGTTCGCGAGCGAACTGCTTCGAATGTACCTGCGCTACGCCGAGCGCCGACGGTGGAAAACCGAGGTCATTGACATGGAGGAGGACGGCATGGGAGCACTGGGTCGTGTGACTTTCAGCATTGACGGGACTGGCGCTTATTCTCAACTCAAGTTCGAAAGTGGCGTTCACCGCGTCCAGCGTGTGCCCGCTACCGAAAGCAGCGGCCGAACCCACACCTCAACCGTCACGGTCGCCGTACTTCCCGAAGTCGAGGAGGTAGATTTGGTGATCAAGGCTGACGACCTCGAGATTTCGACCTTCCGCTCCAGTAGCGCGGGCGGTCAGCACATGCAGAAGAACGAGACCGCGATTCGAATCGTGCACAAACCCTCGGGTATGGCGGTCACTTGCCAAGACGAGCGTAGCCAGCAACAAAACAAGCTGCAAGCGATGTCGGTGCTACGCGCTAAGCTATACGAAATTGAGCGAGATCGCTTAGCCAAAGAGCGCGGCGAATTACGGCGGGGCCAAATTGGTTCGGGCGATCGAAGCGAAAAAATTCGGACTTACAATTTCAATCAGAGTCGAATCACGGACCACCGGATCGGCAAAGACCTACACAACTTGATTGCGTTTATGGACGGCGAGATCCAGCCCATGATTGACGCGCTGATCCAAGATGATCAGATGCGCAAACTCACGCAGGGCGATGAGGAGCAATGAGGATGAAGTTTCCGGTGGTTCTTGCGAGCGCATCGCCGCGTCGCCAAGAGTTGCTTCGTCCGATTGTGGGTGAGTTTGTGGTTGATCCAGCTCATGTGGATGAAGATGCTCTGACCGTTGCTGATCCATGGCAAACCGCCCAAAAGCTGGCCAGGGAGAAGGCGATGGTGGTGTTCGAACGCCATCCGGAGGCTTTAGTGATTGCCGGGGATACCGTGGTCGCCCTGGCAGAGGGGGAAGGCTATGTTCAGCTTAGTAAACCAAATGGTGAAGAAGACGCGGTTCGTATGTTGACTCAGCTCAGCGGCAAGACCCACTTGGTCATCACGGGAGTCGCGCTACGCTGGGCCGGAGGGCTCATCTGCTTCACCGACGAAACGCGGGTGACGTTCAAAAAGCTGTCACCGGAGGCCATCCGGGCTTACGTCGCAACGGGAGAGTCTATGGACAAAGCGGGCGCTTACGGGATTCAGGGCATGGCCAAGACCCTCGTCGAGCGACTCGAGGGTTCAGTGAACAATGTCATTGGGCTGCCCACCGAAAAGCTGATCGAAGCCCTGCGCGACGTCAAGTAGCCGACGCTTCCTGCTTCTCTTTGATTCGGCTTCGAATCCAGCGCCCAAGGAAATACAGGATCGCGACGACGACGATGATATCTAGGTATTTCCAGTACTTCTCAATCTCGTGCAAGTTCTGCTCCAGTTTGAACCCGACCCAAGCCCATGCAAAGCACCAGGGCACTGCCCCAATCGTGGCGTACAGCATGAACAGTGGAAAGTTCATTCGGTAGATGCCCGCGGGCAGAGAGATAAAGGTACGGACCAACGGTATAAACCGCCCCCACAGCGTTACGATGGGTCCGTGTTTTTCAAACCACTGTTCGCCATGCTCCACTTCCTTTGGACGGATGAAAAGATAGCGGCCGTACTTGATGAGCCCATCTTTGCCGAGTTTATAGCCCAACCAATAGTTGAGCGTGCTGCCTAAAATCGTGCCAACGCTGCCCGCGATTCCGACCCCAATGAACGACAGTTTGCCCTGGGCGGCAAGAATGCCTCCGGTGGGCATGATGACTTCGCTCGGGATCGGAAGATTCAGCGAATCCAGGAGCATGAGCAAGAAAATCCCTGGGTAGCCGAGGGTGTGCACCACGTTCGATGCCCATTTTTTCAGTGGTCCGATGATGGCTTCAAACATGCGCGACCGCTATTGTATCCGGTCCGGAACTGGCAGCCCTCAGTGAACCAATTGGTTAATCCGCGATCGGGGCGTACAGATCGGTGCGAATCTCAGCTTCAGGCACGAGGTCGCAATCGTTCATGTACATCTCGAAGGGCACTCCCTCGCCGTATTTAAATCCGCTGGCGGAAAATTCTTCCATGAACCGGTGCCACGTGTCACCCATCCCAGAATGGTTGCCCATGTGCGTGGCAACGGCGTAATTTCCGCCCGGCACCTGAGCGATGTGCAAGTCACCAGCTTGGGGAGATTTGGTTAGTTCTGCGAACTTGCTCGCATCTTCAATGACCACACAGGCATCGCTGATGAGCTCATCGGGCGGGACAGTGCCAGGATCACTGTGATACAGCCCGATGCCGAGGCCGTGCTCAATTCCGTTTTCCTGAAGGTGTTCGTAAAGCTTGCCGAAGCTCGACCCAATGGTGTGAAATGGACCGACGTGGCGTAGGGCCAGTACCGTAAATCCCTCGATGACTTTTGTTTCCAGGCTCATTTTCAACTCCTTCGGTAGCTCAACAATCGACCCAAATTTACCGCATGCATGGTCTCCGCATCCGGTGTTTCGAGCAGTATGGGCACGTCGGTGAACCGGGCATCGTTCATCAACAGACGAAATGCTTCTTCCCCAATTTCGCCCTCGCCGATAGGCGCGTGGCGGTCTACCCGCGATCCGAGAGGCTTCTTGCTGTCGTTGCAGTGAATCGCCTTGACTTTCTCAAGCCCAACGGTTTGGGAGAACTTCTCCCAGGTCGCTTCATAAACGTCTTCGGTCCTAATGTCATAGCCAGCGGCGAAGATGTGGCAAGTATCCACGCAGACCGCCAACCTATTCGGGTTTTTGGTGAGCTCAAACAGGCGTTGCAGCTGCTCAAAGGTGTGGTCGAGCGAGCCCCCTTGTCCGGCCGTTGTTTCTGCCAGAACGGTCACCGAGTGGTCCGTCCGCGCCAAAACTTCCAAGACACCCTCGGCAGCCCTCGCTAGCCCAGCCTCTTCGCCCTGCCCCATATGGGCTCCAATGTGACTCACCGCGAACTTGATTCCGTAGGCAGCACAGCGGTCCAGTTCGCCGCTAAGTCCGGAAATGCTCTTCTCCCGTTGCTCGTCGTCCGGCGCGCAGAGATTCACCAAATAACTGTCATGGCTCACCACATGGTTAATCCCGGTGGATTCCAGCGCGAATTTGTAATCGGCAACCATTTCAGCGGTTACCGGCTTCGACTTCCACTGTTGGGGGCTAGAGGTGAATACTTGAACTGCCGTACACCCGATCGCCTTCCCATCCCGTATCGCGTTTCCGATTCCCCCGCGCGAGGGCATGTGCGCCCCTACCCATTTTGCCGACATAGGGGGAGGCTACCCGAACTAGAAAACGGGTAAAAGCAGGGTCGAAATGGGCCAGTTTCTTCCAAGTTTTAAGGCGTATGATGTTCGCGGCAAAGTGCCGTCCGAACTCAACCCTACCATTGCTTACGCGATAGGCAGGGCGTACGCCGAGTGCATTCAGCCCAAGACGGTCTGCATCGGCTACGACATCAGGCTCTCTGGCCCAGAGCTCCAGCTCGCGCTGGCTGCAGGCCTGAACGCGGGCGGAGTCGAAGTGATTGACCTCGGGATGATTGGCACCGAAATGGTCTATTTCGCCACCGCATTTTACAAATTTGATGGCGGCATCATGCTCACCGCCAGCCACAACCCAGCTGAATACAACGGGATGAAAATGGTCCGGGCCGACAGCCGTCCGATTTCCGGGGACACGGGCTTAAACGAGATCGAAAAACTCGCGCACGCGCTTCTTGAGGTTGGGGACATCCCGACCGAGTTCCTCCCTGAGATGACCAAGAAGGATGTCTACGACGACTTCGTAACTCACCTACTGACATTTGCGGATTTGAGCGAGCTCAAGCCTCTGAACATCCTTGCCGACGCCGGCAACGGGGCGGCGGGCATCGCCATGAAGGCTCTGTCTCCCCACCTCCCGCTCAACATCGAGCCGATGCTCTACGAACCCGACGGGCATTTTCCCAACGGCGTGCCGAATCCAATTCTCCCCGAATCGCGCGCTCGAGTAGAAGAGAAGATGCGGGCCAACCCGGGGCACTACGACTTCGCGGTGGCGTGGGATGGGGATTACGACCGGTGCTTCTTCCTCGACGAGCATGGCCAGTTTATCGAGGGCTATTACATCGTCGGCGTGTTGGCCCAAGCACTTCTGCGAAAAGACCCCAGCCACACCATTATTTATGACCCCCGACTCATCTGGAACACGCTCGACATCGTACGGCAATATGGCGGGCGCGCGGTTCTATGCAAGAGCGGGCATGCGTTTATCAAGGAGAAAATGCGCGCTGAAGACGCCACCTACGGCGGTGAAATGAGCGCGCACCATTACTTCAAGGGGCACTGGTACTGCGACAGCGGCATGATCCCTTTAATGATGATCGCTCACCTGGTCAGCACCTCGGGTAAGTCCTTGGGAGAGCTGGTTGGGGACATGGTGGCCAAATTCCCGTGCAGCGGCGAGATCAATTCCACCGTTGCCGACGTTCCCGCGACACTTAAGAATATCGAGGGAGCCTATCTGAATGGTGAAATCGATCGTACCGATGGACTTAGTATCGAGTTTGACGAGTGGCGCTTCAATCTTCGCGGATCGAATACTGAACCCGTGATTCGCCTCAACGTAGAAACCCGCGCGGACTATGCGCTCATGGAGCAAAAGACCGAGGAACTTCTTGCGCTAATTCGATCCTAAAATGACCTTTTGCGAATCGCCCCATTAGCCGAAAATTAAGGAGGTGGGCGAAAGGTAAAGTTTCTATCAGAATTGGAGAACTTAGGCCCTCGGTTTGCCGTTCTAATCACGTGCCGCTTCGATGACGCAAAATTCCCGTACTCTCATTTGGTTGGCTTGCTCGCTCGTACTCTCAACGCGTGTGGCACGGGCTCAAGAGGCGCGTACCGATGCCAAAATTGAGCTCGGTTCCAAGAGCGAAATCTCCTTGGCTTACCTTCGCCAGGCTTTATCCTCAAGCGGGCAGTCTCTGAGATCCGAGAACCGGCTCGAAATCGTTGGTGCGGGGCTAAAGTTCAGACTCGACAATCGCCTCTCGTTGGGTGCAGGTTTCGGCCAGTCGAATCTGCTCTTCGGTCGCACCAACCTCACAGCGAGCGATAACGCGGCTTACAATTTTGATCTCGGCTACAACGCCACTCGCTGGGGTTTCCAAGGCGGAGTCCGCCGAGTAGAGCAAAACTACATCGCCAGCAGCGACTGGGATCGCTTGGGTCGTGACCTCTCGGTTAACAACGTTCAGGACGTTCAGATCGGCGGATGGTTCGCCGTCACGGATCGGGTCCAGGTGAGTGGCGAAGCAACCTACGGCGAAGCCCTTGTCGGATCGGCCTTTGACTTCACGAGCTGGTCGACTCGTCTCCAATACAACTTTTCGAAGAACGCATTCGGCATTCTGGGTTACGAGAACATTGACTTCGACTTCGGTGCCGGGCAAGCTGCCCGTCAACGATGGGCCACCTTTGGCGTCGGATATAACCTCGACGGCACCAGCATGCTGAAATTCATGTACCAATACGGGGATCGCGAAGGAAGAGGCTG
This sequence comes from Chthonomonas sp., assembly GCA_031425375.1. Lineage (GTDB taxonomy): Bacteria > Armatimonadota > Fimbriimonadia > Fimbriimonadales > Fimbriimonadaceae > JAFLBD01. Next base: position 795,099 of record JANPJF010000007.1, read on the forward strand.
GGGCGGTGCAAGTCAGCCAAACCGTAGCCACGTTATTTCTAGCCAACTCAGCGTCAAGTTTTAACCCGTAACATTTTCGGGCTCAAATCAAGTAGATTCTCGTAATGAAGCGAGTCATTTGGATTGCTTGTGCCCTCATCGCCGCGGGCGCACACGCCGAGCCCATCAAGCGAGCGTCTCAACCTGCCCTCTCACCAAATGGTGAACAGCTGGTGTTCAGCTGGCAAAATGACCTCTGGATGGCCTCCGCCAAAGGTGGGGAGGCAAAGCGACTCACGGTGAATCCAGCGGCGGACATGATGCCCCGATGGTCGCCTGATGGTTCTCGCATCGCCTTCGTCTCCAACCGATTTGGGAGCAACGACATGTTCTCCATGCGGCCCGACGGGACCGACATCCGACGACTGAGCTTCGACAGTTCCACCGAAGCCCTGTACGGGTTCACCCCCGATGGCAAGCGGCTGGTGGGCCACACAGGAGCTTGGGGTCGGGCCAACATTTTTAGTCTTGCCTCCTCGGGCGGCGACCTCGTCCGACATTCAGGGCACCCGCTCGAGATGCAGTTTTATCCCACGGTCTCCAGAGACGGGACTAAGGTTGCGTACTGCCTAGGCGGGAGCGCGGGCAACTGGCGCAACCCAAATAAGTCGGGCACCGACACCGCCGAAATTTGGATTGGCGATCTCGGCGCGCCGATCACCAACAATAGAAATCTGACCAAAGACGAGTTCAACGACCTCTTCCCCATGTTCGCCCCGGACGGCACCATCGTGTGGTCGAGCAACCGCTCGGGCGCCCCGAACCTGTGGCGAATGTCCGCCAACGGTTCCGGCGCGAAAATGCTCACCAAGCATACCGGAGGCACTCTGCGTTGGCCGAACATGTCCGCCGACGGCAGCGCGGTGGCCTACGAGCACGATAGCGAGATCTACGTTCTCGACACCAAGACAAACCAGTCCCGAAAGCTTGCCCTCGAAGTACCGGACGACAGTGTCCTGAATCCGATTCTCGATGTAGCAATCAGTACCGGCGCATCCGACTTTGCCGTGTCCCCCGATGCCAAGCGAGCGGTGGTCGTGGTGCGGGGTGACCTGTTCCTGCTTCCGGAGCGCGGCGGGACAACCCGACGGCTCACCAAGAGCTTGGGCGTAGATTTCTCGCCGATCTGGCTGGACAACAAACGCATTCTGTTCGTGACCGGGCGCAACAACCGTCGCGAGTTGATGACGGTGGACCTCGAAGGAAACGAATCACCGTTCTATTCGTTCTCCGGTGACGCGTCAATGCCGGCCCTTTCACCAGATAGTAAGTCCATCGCCTTCCATGCCGACGATAATGAAATTCGAGTGATTTCGGTCGCTGGCGGAGTTGCGCGCAAGGTGACCGGGGGCGGTTTCCCAGATGCTCACCAAGGTGGCGCCACCTTCAGCTGGGCACCTGACAGTAAGTGGCTGGTTTACGCTGATCAAACTGAACGGGCTACCTCCATCGCGGCGGTTGAGATCGCTACGGGAAAGAAGGTTTCGATCTCCCGTGTGGCCAAGGGTGCTGACTTACCCCGCTTCCTACCGAATGGTAAAGCGGTGTACTACACCAGCGCCGAATTCGGGGACTCCGATGTGGTGGTCGTGGATCTGGTTCCGGCTGACGTCACCTTCGCCGAAGATGACCTCGATGCGATTGATGTCGAAAAGCCTAAGCCGGGCCCGGTGGAGGTTAAGATTGAGCCTCGAGGGATTGAATATCGAGTGCGACGGATCACCAACGGGGGCGCGAGCGCAGTATCGGCTTCTCCGGATAGTCGAGCAATTTGGGCCGTCGTGGATGGACAATTAAGCGCAGTTCCGGTCGCTGGCGGAGCCCCGACTCCGGTGGCGGGAATCACGGGCGGAGTGCGAGGCATTCAGGTTGTTGGTCAAAAAGCTTACGCCGTCGCGGCTGGTCGTCCGGTAGCGCTTTCGCTTGCCAATGGTGCGGTTGCCCCGATTGGCTTTAACGCCCAATTCACGGTAGACCGTAAAGCGGAGGAGATTGCTCTCTTCAACGAGATCTGGTGGGCGATGGATCGAATCTATTACGATCCGCTGCACCACGGGAAAAACTGGGCTGCGATCCAGGCGGAATACCGCGCGCTTGTGCCGTACGTCTTCGATCGGCAAGATTTCTATGCGCTCATGAATGAGATGATCGAGGAGCTCGACTCGAGCCACTTGGTCGTCAGTGCCCCGCCCGCCGCTCCACCTCAAGCCAATGAAACCACTGGATTTATTGGTGTGGAATGGGATTGGAACAAGTTGATGTCCACGGGACAGTACCTGGTCGCGAGCGTTCTACCGCTTAGCCCGGCTGATTTCCCCGGAACTCAGCTCCTTGCGGGTGACCAAGTTCTGAGCGTGGAAGGGGAAACCCTTTCCGCCTCGAAGAGTTTCGCCAATCTCATGAAGGGCACCGCCGGCACCCGGGTTCGACTCAAAATCTCTCGTGCGGGAAAGGAAATGACAGTCGCGGTTCGACCGACGAGCCCAGTTGCCGGTACGCCTCTCCGCTATGAGGAGTTTGTCGCTGCCCGCCGAGCGGAAGTCGACCGACTCAGCAACGGCAAGCTCGCGTATTTCCACATCCAGGGGATGAATGCGCCGAGTACCGATCGACTTTTCCGGGAGATGCGAATGTACGCCGAGGGCAAGCAAGGGGCGATCATCGACGTCCGCTGGAACGGAGGTGGAAACACCGCCAATCGGATTCTCGCCGCCTTAAGGGTCGAGCCCTGGCTATTCCGCCAATTCCGATCAAATCCAAACCTCCGGATTACGGAAGAGATGTTCCGAGGCGAAGCGATTGAGATGCCGGTTGCTCTGATGACTAACCAGTACAGCGCCTCCAATGCGGAAATCTTCAGTGAAGGATTCCGCCGGATGAAGCTCGGACCCATCATCGGCGAGGCCACCGGTGGAAACGTGCTTACCGTGTCCGGGCTCTACGGCCTTTGGGATGGTGGCGGAGTTCAAATTCCGTTCATTGGCATCAAGACCGTAAGCGGCGAACCGCTTGAACGGATCGGCCGCCGCGTGGACTTCGATGTCCGATACGACCCCAACGCTTGGAACGCCAACCGAGACAACCAGCTCGAAGTCGCAGTAAGGGAACTTCTCAAGCGAACCAAGTAATCGAATTGAGGCTCGGAAATTCGAGCCTCAATTTCTTCATTCAACCTTTTACATGAGTCCCTAGCGCTAAAGGAACTTTAGCGTTCACGTGTGCGTTATACCAATCAAGCCCCCTTCGACTGGAGGGAGAGCAGTAAACAGAGGTAACACCATGAAAACTATCGTTCGTTTAGATCCATTTTCAGATTTTCGCCGACTAAGCAGCTTGCTTGAAGGTCCGCGCGCGACCGAGGCGCCGGCGTTGTTGCCGCTCGACGTCATCGAAACCGAGGGCGAGCTCGTGGTCCGCGCGAGCATCCCCGGCATCCGCCCAGATGAGCTCCAGATTTCGGTCGAAGAGAATGTCCTTACCTTGCGCGGCGAGCATCGCGCGATAACCCACGGCGGGGACGCCAAGGTCTATCGCCAGGAGCTACGATATGGCGCGTTCACCCGTTCGCTAAGACTCCCGGACACTGTGAACACCGAAGCAGCCGAAGCGACCCACGAGCACGGAATTGTCACCGTGACCTTCCCGTACCTCGCAGAAGTCAAACCAAAGTCGATCACCATCCCCCTTCGTCCCGTGACGGAAGGCCCGACCCAAAACTGACCAAGCGGTTAGAGTCCAACGGGCAAGGCATTACGCCTTGCCCGTCCTGCTATCAGGCCAAGAATTTGGCCCACCAAGCGGAGAACTCGCCTAGGCGGTGGATGCGGAGATCCACCGGCCCGCCCCGACTCATGCCGTGGCTCGTGTTACGCGGATAGCGGACAAAGCGAGATTCGACCCCTCGTTGTTGGAGCGCCGCAAAGACTTGCTCCCCTTGCTCAATGTTGCACCGAAGGTCACCTTCGCTGTGAATGACAAGAGTGGGAGTGACCGCATTCTCAAAGTACGCGATCGGACTCTGAGACCACAGGACCGAGATCTTCTCCCATCCGCCGTACGCATATCCTTCCCAGTAGCCGCCGGGCCGCCACAAATAGTCGCTGTTCCCCGCCTTACTCACCAGATTGCTCACGCAGCGGTCGGTGATCGCAGCGCAGAAATCGGTGCAATGGCCAATCGCCCAGTTCGTCATGTAGCCGCCGTAGCTTCCGCCCATGATTCCGAGTCGCTTGGAATCCATTTCCGGATGGGCCTGCATCCAGCGGGTGACCGTCTGGATATCCTCCCAGTCCTTCACACCCCAGCTGTTTCGAATCGCCGCTGCGTGCGCCTCGCCGTACCCCTTGCTCCCGCGTGGATTACTGAAAACAACCCAATACCCTTGGGCACAAAACAGCTGGAACTCGTGCATAAACGAGTAGCCGTACATCATGTGCGGGCCACCGTGTACCTCCAAAATGGCGGGAGAGACCTCACCAGACGGAACTCCAAGCGGCGCCATCGACCAAGCTTGCACCTTCACGCCATCGGTCGACTCTAACCAAATGGTCTGTGGGGCCTGGACCTCCACTTCGTTGAAGAAATCATCGTTGAACTTGGTGAGGATCGTTGGCTCCTTCGGATGAGAAGCCAGGGGGTAGATGGCGATCTCCTGCAATCGCGTCGCGGTGCCATGGGTGCATGCAATCTTCTCCCCATCGGTGCTCACATTCCCCAGGAACACGAGATGCTCGCCACTGGTCAGCCGTTGGACTCCGCCTGCGGACACGCTCACATAACCCAAGTCCATCGCGCCGTGCTCGGCGATTTGCACGTAAAGCGCTTGGCTATCGGGCGACCACTGGAGCTGAGTCCCATCGTCCGACTTCGTGTCGCTATTCACGCCCGTTGAAAGGCAGAGGTCATCCGTTTCGGTGAGGCACCGCGTCTCCCCACCACCCGACGGAATCACGAACAACCGACGGTTGAAATCGCCCCGTTCGTCCTGCTCGCTCGCGTACCCGAGGCAGGCAATCCATTCACCATTTGGTGAAACTCTGATTGAACTCTTCTCCCCGATAACCTGCCCGGAGATCGGCGCGAAGGTGCCGTCGAGTTGCACCCGAACCAAGATGTCGTTTGACACCTCAGTCGCCGGATTCGACTCGAAAATCGGGTGGCTCACCGCAAAGCTCTTCCCATCTGCGAGCCAGTCGAAACTGTAATAGTCCACCTTCGCCTCGGCGTAAATTGCGCGTGCTTCCTGAGTGGCGATGTCCACCACCCAAAGCGCGTAACGCTGATCCCCGAAGTAGCCGTCTCCGTCCATTCGGTAGTGGAGTGAATTCGCAATCAGCGGGGGTGTGCTGAGGCCGTCCAACTTGCGCGACTCTTCGGCCGCTTGGGTGAAATCTTCGTGGTTAGGGCGGAAGAGGAAAGCGATTTGACTGCCGTCCGGCGACCATCGCAGGTCGCTAATGCTCCCTTCCGGGAGCGAGGTGAGTGGCAACGCCTCCCCACCGTCGGTCGGCAACAGGTGGATCTGGGTGATGCCGCTACCTCGCTTGGCCAAGAACGCGACGTGCTTTCCACCTGGAGACCAGCGTCCATTGGTATTCGTCGCCTCTCCAAAGGTCCACTGTTTCACCGTTTGGTCAAAAAGCTCGACGGTGAATAAATGCGTGCGGTTCTTGTTCTTCTCGCCCAGCTCGCGCATTGAGAAAAGCACTCGCGATCCATCTGGGCTGAGGCGCGGTTCGCTCACGTGCTTAAATCGCTTCAAATCGTCGGCTCGAATGGGTCGCTTACTCATGCATTGCAGTGTACCGAGGCTGGGCCTTTGGGCTTGAACTGCTCGAAACCGGCACTCCGCCAGTGTATGCTCACCGGTTCCGTATGACGTTCGGCGTTCTCAAGAATCTGGATTTTCGACGCCTCTGGTTGGGCCAAGCCGCCTCCCAACTGGGGGACTCGTTGTACTTCCTGATCTTCTTGTTCATGGTGGACCGGATCACCAAGAACCCAGCAATGGTCGGTACCGTCGCGGCGATTCAGGCCCTCCCATTTTTGATTCTCGGGCCTTGGGCGGGTGCCCTCGCCGACCGAATGGATCGCAAAAAGCTGATGGTGATGGCAGATTTCGCCAGCGCGGGGCTGTTGGCGCTCTTCACGGCTGGCCTGTTCTACTGGCAAACCCCGCCGATCTGGGCCGTCTTCACCGTCGCCGGACTGCTCTCCACCGTCAACGTCTTCTTTGCTCCCGCAAAGGGAGCGGCGATCCCGCGCTTGGTCCCCCAAGACCAATTGATGGAGGCAAACGCCCTCAGCGCCACCACCCAAAACTTCATGCCCTTGATCGGTCTTGGGGTAGGGGCGTCCGCATTGGGCGCTCTCGAGCAAGTTGCGCCGAACCTGTTCTTCCAGCTCGCGGTGATCCTGAACGGGATCAGCTTCTTGGTGTCTGGGTTCTTTATTCTTAAGCTCCCATCTCTCGTTCCGGACCGAAGCGAGGCCTCCGAACAGCACCCTCTACGGGATGCGGTGGACGGGCTCAAGTTCATTCGATCCGAGCCGGTTCTCCGCACCACGTTGATCGTGCAGCTACTTCTCAGCTTTTTCGTCGCGCCGTTCATGTTGGTCTATCTCGCCATCAATCGGCAGTGGTTCGGCGGGGCGTATTGGACAGTGGCAACCTTTGAAGCCAGTTTTGTGGGCGCGATGGTCGTGATGAGTCTCGCCATGACGCGGATCAAAATCCGTCGAGTCGGCATGGCGGCGATCTGGGGCACCTTCATCATCGGCATTTTCATCGGCCTCATGGGCATCAGCCCGTACTTTTGGCCATTCCTGATCTACAACATCCTCTGCGGCCTCGCCCTCCCGTTCATCCAGATCCCGATGACCACTTACATCCAGACCGTCGTCCCCGATTCGATGATGGGCCGAGTCCAAAGCGTTCTGGCAATGTCCGCGATGGTTGTCGTTCCCCTCAGCACCTGGATTGCCGGAGCCACTCTTGGGCAAATCGGCGCGAAGATGATGTTCTTCATCATGGGCATCGGGATGGTGGTCACCGCGCTGTACGGGCTGGCGGTTCGGCAATACCGAGCCGCTCAACTCGACGCTCCTGCGCCAGCGGCGAACTAAGAGAGGTGCTTGTCGTTCACCCGCATCCGGCCGTTGGCCACCTTCTCCCTTCGAGGGAGAAGGCGCAGGTAAAAGCGCGTGCCAACCGCGAGTCTCCTCTCCCTCCAAGGGAGAGGAAGTTCGAGGAGTCCCGTAAGGGAAGCTCGAACAGGTGAGGGTTCGCTAGCGCGAAATCTCTCGCGTGGGTTCAAAAACAGTAGCGGAGCCCAGGCGATCACCCTCATCCGGCCGTTGGCCACCTTCTCCCTTGGAGGGAGAAGGCGCAGGCGGGTGGCGCGGGCTGAATAATGCGTTGAACGCTGGCGTATGCTGGACGCACTCATTGGAAGGAGGCGCCTCCAATGATGCTAACGCAAATGCTGAAACGCACCCAGACTGTCCGGCTCGATATCGAGCAACTCGCCGAAGCGCACTACGATGCGATCTGGCGATTTTGCTTCCGTCGAGTCGGCCAATCCCTGGCTGCCGATGCCACCCAAGAAACATTCCTAACCGCGCTCAAGCGCGCTTCGTCGTTCCGAGGAGATTCTGATGCCAAGACTTGGCTTTTCGGGATCGCCCTCAATGTCTGCCGATCTGCGGCCCGAAAGGTCAAACACGATCTGCCGCTCGACGAAATTGTTGAACTACAGTCGCGAGACGGCCAGCCGAGTCTGAACTCCATCCGACTCGCCGACGCTCTCAAAAAGCTCACGCCGGAGCACCGCGAAGCGGTGATCTTGCACGAGCTCGATGGGCTTACTTATGCCGAAATCGGTCACATCGTCGGGGTTCCCGAAGGAACGATCAAGAGCCGAATGCACCACGCCATGCACGCCTTGCGCACGCATCTATCGCCAAACGAGGATGTCTCATGAACTTGAAAGAAGAACTGAAAGCCTACGTGGATGGGCAACTATCCCCCGACCAACGCGGCGAAATCGAACGCGCCGCCGCCACATCGCCGGAAATTCGGCAAGAGATCGAAGCGCTGAAGGCGCTCAAAGCTGAGTTTCAGCCCCTGACCGCCACTCCGGACCCCAACGGTAAAAGCGTGACCCTCGCAGCGCTTAAGTCGCAGCGCGTTGCACCCCGCCCGACCCCGATTTGGGGGCGCCTGGTTGCGGGCATCGCTACTGCGCTCATCGTCATCGCCATCGCGCCTGAGTTCGGCAAGCAGGTGTCGAGCTCAAGCGCGGAAGAAGCCGCCAAAGCTCCGGCTGAGTGGTCTGAATCCGCAGTCTCAGGCACGGCTACGCCGAGAAAAGCGAATTTGAATGAAGACGCCGCATCGCCGACCTTTGCGAAGACTAAGGAGTCGCCAATGCGCGAGTCGGAATCGGCGGCTTGGAAGTCTACGACTGTGCCATCGGGAACCAATGGTCGAGCCGCGGTGCCTCGTCCGACTGTTCCGGTCGTCCCGTTCCAGTACAGCCGCGACATCATCTACAACGGCAACCTATCCGTGGAAGCCGATGACGTTCAAAAATCAGTGCTCGAAGCAACGAGCCTGATCCAAGGGCTCGGCGGGTTTATTGTCTCTTCGCAGACAAGCCTTAATCCGGGCAGCCAGGCTTCGGCCCAGCTCGAAATTCGGGTTCCCGCCGCTAAGTTCGACACCGCCAACAAGGCGCTAGCCAAGTACGGAAAGGTGCTGAGCCAAAACGCGACGGGCCAAGACGTCACCGGCGACATCGCCCGAGGCGAAGGCCGAGCGCGAGCTTTGGCGGTCGCGGAGCAAGAGTACATTCGGATGCTGAACAACACCCGTAACACCACGGCCAGGCTCGAAATCCGTCGTCGACTCGACGAAGTCCGCGCCGAACGAGAAGGCATCAAGTCCGAAACGTCCCGTCTCAAGGACCTCGCGGCGATGTCTAACCTTTCGGTTAATTTCACCCAAAGCGAGCTGGTGCGACCTGACGAAACTAGCGACAACTGGTGGAACGACAGCAACACGGGCGCGGCGAACGTGCTGGGCGCGATCGGTCGAATCGCCGGGCGAGTCGGGATCTACTTGGTCTACCTCTCGCCGGTCTGGCTCGCTGGGCTGGCCGCTTGGTTCATCTGGAGAAAGAAACAAGCCTAGCGCTTAGGGAAATCCAAGTAAGAACGCGATACAAAATCGGTGGACTTCCACGCCGCGTGGCAAGATTGGCACTTTGCCAACTTGCCACGCGCTTGAATTTTGGAGCCCACGCCGTCCAGCACCATATACTCCCAATCTCCGTTCCCCTTGTTGAAACCCTTGGCGCGTTTGACCATTACGGTAAGCAGCTCGGGTTTTGTGCTCTTGACCGTGGACAGCTTCTCCTTCACGATGACCGTGCCGACCGGAAATTGTTTGACCAACGGGTCAAACATCGCGCGCTCGCCCAAAGAGTTGACGTAGACGGTCACGAATTTGTCGGTATGCGGGTTCTCTTTCGCTTTCTCCTCGCGCACCTCCTCGGGGGTGACATTTCGGCATAAACGCGCCATCCAGGACTCGACCCGGTGCGGCGTCTTGTTCACCTTGCGCCACTTACGATAGTCGTGCGTCTCCATCTTCGGAGGTGCGCTGGCTAGCCACACCGCGCCCCCGACGACCGCCGTACAACCCCATAGCAGAGAGAGCTTCATTGTCTTTCAGTGTACGGGGTTTATGTCCACGTTCCACCGACAACTCACAACCGAACGATTTTTACTTTCCGGGGAATTGAAAATTCCGCCGCGCCCGCATCCAAGCGAAACTCGTACTTGCGGCCAAAGAGAGGATCTGCGATGACCAACTTGCTCAGAGCCTCTCCGGGGGGCACATCAAAAAGTAGCATCGCGTCAATTTTCTCGTCCAATGCCGGCAATCCGTTGAGGTTTGCCCCGCTGCGTAGTCGTAGCCAGTCCACACTCGTGTAGCTCTGCCCGCTGGTGGCAATCAACCGCGTCTCGGGTCGCCACATTCCCGCGCTTCCGCCGATGGTGTCTACACCTTGAAGTTTCAGCATCACCTTTGCAAAGCCTTTGGTAGCCCTGGGCATCAAGTCCGTTCGCTCCGATGGCCCAGTCCGGACAACGTCCGAGACCGCCATCCAGGTCTTGTCGAACGGCACCAATTCGTTCATGACCACCGATACGTTTTTGCGCACCTCGTACGGGTTTTGCGTCGCAGACCATACCGGAAGAGGAGCAATCTTGTCGCCTAGATTGTAAGTGATCGAACCACCCGGCTTGCCATCACCAGGTTCCAAAATCAAGTTGACCGCCGCGGTATCGGCAGCCATTTCCATAATCTTGTAGACCTCGATCAACTGCCCCGGTTTGAGATTGATGTTCCCCATCAGCTTGCCGGTCTTGGTAGAGAACTTATCGAGAGACTTCACATTCTCCGATTCGCTATCCAGCACCGTCGCCTTGAACCCGCACATGTAGCCCTGGTTCATGTTCCAATCGGTTTTGCCAACGTTGGTCATGCGGAACTTGAGCAGAATGAACTTCCCTTTTCGGTTGGGCAGGTGCCACTTCTCCCCATCTTGGATCGGATTCGCCGCATAAGCCGCGCTCAGCAGAGTGACATTGAGCTTCCGTTCGGTATTGATCGTGTACGTCTTGAAAAATTCACCAATTCGAGGCTGAGTGCCTACCACGATCGGAGTATTGACCTGCGCCACGAGACAAATTACGAGAGGAATCATCGTGACCAAAAAGTATATCGCGCCCCGAATGCAATCCTGCAAGGGCACACTAACTTTTGCCCGGGTATTTAACATAGCAATAAAGGAGGTGCGGCAGCGTCATGGCAGCTCCGCCGGTTCAGGAGTAGGGTCACAAATGCCCCGCATTCAACCCGGCGTTCCGGCGAACCCGTATTTACGCCCGTGCCTACTCAACGAGTTTAAGGGAAAACCCTATCGGACGGGGGATGAGAGTCGCCCGGGACTACGGAGACAAACAAGAGGATGTACGAAGAGTATTGGGGATTGAACGAGCCCGCATTTGGATTGACGCCCGACCCGCGCTTCCTTTATCGGAGCAAGGGCCACGACGATGTTTTGACCATGCTGAACCACGCGATCACTCGAAACAAGGGCGCCGCGGTGCTCTGGGGTGACATCGGTCTGGGCAAAACCACGATCAGTCGCACTCTGATCCAGATGCTTCCCGCATCCATCTACAAAGTGGTGCTGATCGTCAACCCGATCTTGACCCCTACCCAGATGATTCAGGAGATCTTGAGCCAGCTTGACGTAGAAGCCACGACCAAGAACCGGCAGACGTTGATCCAGCTGTTGCACGCCACCTTAATGGACCACCACACCCAGGGTCGGCGCGTGGTGCTGATGATAGACGAGGCTCACCTCATTCGCTCCACGGCCACATTGGAGGAGCTTCGCCTGTTGCTGAACTGCCAAATGAACGACGAGTTCCTGATTAGTCTCGTCCTCATGGGTCAAAAAGAGCTTCAGCCGAAGATCGCGAAGGCTCCGGCTCTCGAATCGCGCCTCGCCATCAAGTGTGCCCTGCATCCCTTGAACGTGGTGGATACCGGCAATCTGATCCTGCATCGCCTCCGGGTGGCGGGATACGACGAGGAGCTCAGCCCATTCACTCCCGACGCGATCTTCCAGTTGCACAAGGCCAGCGGCGGCTACCCGCGTATCATCAGCACCCTCGCCGACCAAGCGCTCATCATGGGCATGGCCGAAGAGGCGGCGCACATTGATGGCTTCCTGATGCACGACGCCTGCAGACAACACCTGGGAGTGGCCGCATGAACCTGGTTGATGCGATCCGCCTCACCGCCCGGGAGCCGAGTGCGACCGCCGCCGTCGAGAACTTTGCCCACGAACCCGACCTGCCTCAGTTCGTGGCGGAAGCCAAAATCGAACCCGCCCCACCCCCCAATAGTATGAACTCAAACTTCGTCAGAATCGAACTCTTCCTCAGCCCGGATCAAATTCAAGGGCTGCTCAAAGAAACGGTTGGCTCTCACCGCACGATCATGACCGTCCGCGAGGTTGCGCATCTGCTCCGGACCACTTCGCATAACGTGGAGCGTCTGGCCGAGGAAGGCAAACTCCCCGGCTTCCGCCTCGACGACTCGTGGCGCTTTCATAAGTCGGCGATTGATGAGTGGACTGCGGCTCAAGAAAAGGCTGCTTAGGCCCGCTCCCTTCGCCACTCACGCCAAGCAACTGCCAGGGTTGCTTGGCTGATCAGCTACATGGGGAACAAAATCCTTAATGTTTCGAGAAACGAATAAGCAATTCTGAGCGCGCCTCTGCAAGTATAGTGCTCTTAACAAAAAATATTGCCTTCTCAACCAGAACTTCTACCTGACGTCTCTCGTCCAAAGCGCGGACTTGGATATGAAGATTTATTTTGGGGGAATCGCCGTTTCGACTTTGGTTGGTGTCGCGAGTTTGGCTTATGGGCAGGACATTATCCATATCCCAGCTGCCACCTATCTCCGGGACGCTGGATTTGCAGGCAATCAAATCTTCACCTCGACATCAACCAGTTCCCACATTATGGGTTCCTTGATTCGTATGCTGTCGGCACCTCCAGGGCCGACGACAATAACGAGTTTTACTGGACCGATAATTCGAATTCGAAACAGTGCTTTTCCTGATCGACATTTGGATGTTGGTGCTTCAACTCCGGCTGGGAGCGCAGGCAATCGATTCGGTTCAGGCTCTTTGATAAATTCCCGAATAACTGCGGGCTCAACGTATACGATCGAGTGCTTCGCGTCTGGCAATCAGGATCCCAGCGTCTCCCACAACGTCAGTGCGTTTACCATTTCAACGACTCCGGGTCAAGCCGTCCTCGAACTTCCTGATGCGGAGTTCGAAGTTACCCTTCCTGGCACGTATCTCTTCGATTCGCAGTTGATTGCTGGCGATTCTGCCCAGAAACCATTTGTGATGGGAGATCAAGTTGTGATTCGAGGGGGCGTGGTGGACGCAAAACAATATGCCAGCCCCAAACTGATCATTGGTCACACCGCCTTTCCGGAGGATGCGATGGAGATTTCTCTGCGTGGTGACCGAGTCGGACGTTACGAGGTTCCGTTCAATGTCGTGAGTCGCGCGAAGGGTTCCTTGATTGGAAAAGTGATTCCAGCATCCGGTCATTTCACTTATCGGTTCAAGTCCTCCGATCCCACCTCCTCCTTTACGGATCTAAGCGTGGGCCTCGTTGCTGGTAGCCCGGTCCAAATCTACTCGACTAATCAAACATTGCTTTGCGCCGGTCCGATGGGCAACGTAAATAATGGACGGGCTTCCCTCGGATTTGTCACCAGCGGGTTCGCAGGAGGCCATCGTCTATGGATAGGCGGCGTAACAGAGCGCGTCGGGACAGCCTCGACAAGCCCCAATATTGCGAGCGCGGTTTTTCGAAACTCGGCATTTCCAACATGGATTGTGCAGGGATTCGGTGATGGAGATCCATATCCTGCGACCTCACCATTTCGCGTTCTAAGACAGATTGACTTTGACTTTGATGTTCCTCCAACATTTGGGTTAAATTTTCCTACTGGATCTGAGTTTACCGTCGAAGCATTTGCCTCTCAATCACAAGCGAACGGCCACCATCAGTTTTTAGGGATGGAGATGCACATCACGACCGACCCCAACAAGGGATATCTGTATGAGCCGGTCGAAGACTTGGGTGTGTTGTCTGCCAATGCTCCGATTGATGTGACCGTTCAAGGAATGCGTACCTCGACACCACGTTGGTATAAATTTTCTGTGCCTGTTGGCATCCATACGTCCAACGGCAGTTGGCTAGATGTCTGGACGGAGGGCACCGTAAACACGAATACACAGCTCTCGCTCTTCCGCGTCTCTGGAGAGTTGCTGGTTACGGATGATGATGATGGTAATGGAAATTTTTCTGCCTTGTCATTCGGATCGGGAAGCGGCATTTCGCCCGTCACCGGCGCAGTTGTCTCGAACGGTCGGGACGGATTAAGCCTCCCCCCAGGGGATTACTACCTGGCGGTGTCGCGCTGGCTCTCCACAATTCGCACCGGTTTTCATGTCCGTTCCAGCGGCCTACAAATATTGGACTCGTTCCAACTCCGCTTGCGCACCAACCGGGCGTTCGACCAAGTTCTGACCTCAGAGATTACGGGACAGTCGACCTTATTCAATCTGGGCCGATCCCGGACCATCGAATATTCAGTCGTTCAAGGAGGGGAGGAAGTCGCGAATGGAGAGAATGTCTTGTACTGGAGGTCCACTCCCGCATCGTTCCGAGCACCGGTTGGAGTAACGGGTCCGGCGGATCTTCTTTTGGATGGGGGATCATTCCTGAGGCGACGTGTTCCGCTAGTTCTGACGGGCAACAACCAATCGCTTCCTAACATATTGTTGATTCCGGGAGATGTTGACAACAGCGGTGAAATTGACGCGACCGATATAGACATGGTCATTGCATCATTCGGACAGACCAATGACTCCAATGTTGACGTTGATATCTCAGGTGAAGTTGATGCGGCCGACATTGACCTGGTTATTGGAAACTTAGGTCTTACGGACGAATAGATAGGCCGGCTCAAAAAATAAGCCGCCTAAAATAAGAACGTCGCGCCGATATCGGCGCGGCGTTCCTTCTTGACCACTTGGTTATACGCCGGCCAGCGGCATCCCAACCTTCGACTCCGCGACGCCCGTTTCCAAGTACTTCTCGCCCATCACGAGGTTCACGACCTTGATCTGGTTGATCTTGTACTTGCGGGCTCGGGGGGCGAGGTAGGAGCACTCAATCTTTTCGCTGAAGTCGTACGTTGGGCCTTGGGCGGTGAAGGAGCACTTGGTCGTGCACAGCCACTTCTCGTCGTCGCGCTCCGGGGTGTCCATCTTGAAGTGCGCTCCGCGTGATTCTTGGCGTTCGATAGCCCCGCCCACGATCGCCTCGGATTGCACGATCATGTGCTGCAGGGTTCGGGTGAACGGAACGGCTTGGTTGCTCCAGCCGCTCTCGTCAATGAGGTTGCATTGGGTAGCCCGAAACTTCAGCTCGGCGAGCTGCTCGCGAGCGTGCATGAGGTCCTTCTGGGTCCGCCAAATGCCGCAGTTGTTCCAAACCACATCGGCCAGTTCCGCATGAAGACCGTACGGGTTCTCGTCGCCGTTCGACTGGTTGAGCTGGTCGTAGCGAGCCTGTTCCGCACCTCGACTGTCTTCGACCATGCCCGCGTCGGCGTCAGCATGGCTGACTTCCATGTTCTTTAAGTAAGCCGAGACGCCGTGCGCTGTAAGTTCTCCGCCGGTCAGACAGCTCAGGAGGGCGTTGGCGCCCAGGCGGTTCGCGCCGTGATACTGATACTCACACTCGCCCGCGGCGTACAGCCCGGGGATGTTGGTCATCTGATTTCGATGGCTGTCCAAGTTCAACGTGGACTCGGTGCCTTTCTCGTAGTCCACCCAAAGGCCACCCATCGTGTAATGCTGAGCCGGGTAGATCTTCATCGGCTGTTCGATCGGGTCCACCCGCATAAACTTCTCGTAAATCTCAAGCACGCCCTCGAGCTTGTCGTTGATCTGATCACGGCTCCAGGCCCCGCCTCGTGAGGTGTGGAGCTGGGTGATATCCAAGTAGACCTGCTGGCGTCCTTCGATGCCCTTGCCGATGCGGCAGATGCAGTAGACGATAAAGCTGACCAGGTCCCGGCTGAGTAGATTGCCGTAAACCGGGTCCATTTCTTCGCAGAAATACCAGCGGTCGCGGTCGGGGATGTCGACCGGGTTGCGCTTGTCCATGGGTTCGCGCGGGGTCCACAGTCGCCCGCCCTCACCGCGGACCGATTCCGACATGAGTCGGCACTTGTCTTCCCCGGGGATGGCGGTGGGGTGGATTTGAACCATCTCGGGATTGCCGTAGGTGGCTCCTTGCTGGTAGCAGATGCTCACCGGCGCGCCTGAGTTGATGACCGAGTTTGTCGTGCGGCCAAAGATGACGCCGTTGCCGCCGGTGGCAATCACCACCGCATCGGCAGGGAACGACTCAATCGCCATGGTCTTCAGGTTCTGCACCGTCACGCCTCGGCAACGGCCCTCGTCGTCCTTGATAATTCCGAGGAACTCGTAGCCTTCGTACTTCTCGACCACTTGGCCAGCTTCGTAGCGTCGAACTTGCTCATCCAGGGCGTACAAGAGCTGCTGGCCCGTGGTCGCTCCGGCGTGAGCGGTGCGGTGCTTCAAGGTGCCGCCAAATCGGCGGAATGACAGAAGCCCTTCGTTCGTGCGATTGAACGGAACGCCCATGCGGTCCATCAAGAAAATCATCGCCGGCGCGCGCTCGGCCATGTACATGACAGGGGGCTGGTGGTTTAGGAAGTCGCCGCCCGTGATGGTGTCTTCGAAGTGGAGATAAGGGGAGTCGCCCTCTCCGCGCAAATTCACGGCTCCGTTGATGCCGCCCTGGGCGCATACGCTATGGGATCGTTTGACGGGGACGATGCTGAAGAGTTGAACCTTCACCCCCGCTTCCGCGAGCTTGAGGGTCGTCATGAGGCCCGCGAGCCCGCCGCCAACGACAACAACTTTCCGAGGTGCACCTGCCATGTTCTCTTATTCTACGCGGTAGGTGACTTTGAATACTCGGCTTGGGCTGCGCTGTGGGTGGCTGGGAGTGGCTGGGGACTGCTGGGGGTGGGTTTCGGAGTCACGGAATTCCTAGAATTCCTAAAATTCCTGCGTCTTTTGCGCAGGACTCGTTGAGGCTTGGTTGTGAATGGCGGACTGCACATAGATTCGTATGGCGGGACGTGGGTTGTCAATCACCTGAGGAATCGCGGCTTTCGTGCCACGGGCTTTAGCCAAAATGATTCTGTGACACTTCGCATTGACCAAGTGACGGATAGTGGGCATCCGCACGTGCCGGCGGTGGCGCGGTTGCTGGAGGACACCTTTCCGGAGTGGGAACGGGAGTCGATGGCGATGTTTTGGGCGGATCTGCGCGCGGGGCGGGGGTTGGAGCTTTGGGTGCTGACGGATGACGCGGAGCAGTTTCTTGGGTTCGCGCGGGGGTGTTGCTTGCCAGAGAATTCGAGGGGGTGGATTGTGCACCTTGCTCTTGAGCCGGGTCAGCGCGGGGCGGGACGAGGGGAGGCGTTTCTCTTGCTTCTTCGAGACCATCTTCGCGAGCGAGTTCCAAAGTTCGAGGGGCTGTATTTTGAAGTTGAGCGGGTTGAGGACTCGGCTGGGGCTACGGAGCGTGGGGCGCGCGAAAAGCGGCTGGCTTTCTTCGCAAGGCTGGGGGCGCGGGTGGTGACCACGGGCTATGTTCAGCCGCCCTCGCAACCCGGGCAGCCGCCGGTGCCGCTGAATCTGCTGTTCTGGGGGGAGACAGTTGCTGACAATCTGGAGTTGGTCTTGGACTTCTACCAAACCGCATTCCAATACGACGAGGACCACCCGCATGTGCGGATGGCCCTCGCTCAGGTTGTCAACCCGGCTTAGCGATTCGAGCCGAGCTTCAACAGGAGCCGCAGGATCTCGAGGTACAGCCAGACAAGTGTGACTGTGATGCCGAAGGCGCCGTACCACTCCATGTACTTCGGAGCGCGACCTTGGACTCCACGCTCGATCATGTCGAAGTCGAGCAAGAAGTTGAACGCCGCAAGTCCGATGACGAACACCGAGAAGATGATGCCGATCGGTCCTGATTTGTAGATGGCGAAACTTCCGATGAACGCCGGGGCGAACATTCCGACTACCAACGAGAATAGGTACAAGACACCGACCGCCAAGGTCAGACCGATGATCACCGAGCGCATGGTCTCCGTGACCCGAATGATCCGGGTGGCGTAGAGGGTCAGCATGATGCCGAGGGTGATGAGCGATCCCGCGACCGCGATGGGCACCGCTGCGGCGTATTGGGTCTTGGCCAAAGCCACCGAGACGAACATCGAGAACGCCCCGACGGAGTAACCGTTGACCAGCGCATAGGCCGGTGCGAGGACCGGGGCGGTGGTGGGCCTGAACCCAATGATGAGACCCAAAATGAGCGAACCGACCACGCTGGCGATCATGCCAATTGAGGTCGAGTAGATAAACCCGAGCGTCGCCGTGATCATCAAGAGCCCGAGCAATGCCCCGGTCTTGGTGAGCGTGCCGGTCAGGGTCATCGGCTCGCCAGACGTACCCGCCTGAGCATCCAAAAACGTGCTTTCTCGCATCGCTGGGTTAGAAGATCGGAATGGATTTCGGTTTTCGTTTCTATTCATTTGTACGGGAGACCCCTCTCAAGCCCTATTAAACACGATTTCGTACAGAATGATTCCGTCCTAGCCACAAAATGGGCCCAATTTGAGTTCGGGTACCTTGAAAGGCAATGGACAGGGCGACAGATCCGGTGCAACCTCGCGAGTGGCGGGAGTTTTTTGATAGTCACGCCCCCCATTACGACCAAAATCCGTTCACCCGGAACACCAAGGTTGAAGTGCAATTCTTGTGGGATGCGATGAAACTGGAGGCGGGAATGGCGCTCTTGGACATCGGTTGCGGCACCGGGCGGCACGCGATTGAGCTGGCATCAAGGGGCATTAAAGTCACTGGCCTTGATATCTCGAGCGGCATGCTGCACGAAGCGCAGAAGAAAGCCCGAGCTGCGCAGCTAGAGATCGAGTGGATTCACGAGGACGCGACCAAATGGTCAAGAACCGGGGCGTTCGACGCCGCGGTCTGCCTCTGCGAGGGTGGCTTTGGGCTGGTCAACCACGAGGAGGACGCCGTGGCGCATGACTTAGGGATTTTGAAGAGCGCCGCGGCGAGCCTCAAAACGGGGGCGCCTTTCATCCTCACCGCACTCAATGCGTACGCGGTGATCCGCCGAGCAACGGAAGAAAATGTGGCGAACGGTTCGTTCAACCCGGCCACCATGGAGATGTTTTACGCCGATGAGTGGCAGTTGCCGGAGGGGCCGACCACCATGTATCTGCGAGAGCGCCTTTTCATCCCGCCAGAGATTGCCGCGATGATGCACTTCGCGGGTCTGACGGTGGAGCACGTTTGGGGCGGCACGGCCGGAGACTGGGGTGAGCGTCCGCTCAAAATGGACGAAATCGAAGTGATGATGGTCGCCCGCAAGCGCTAACCATTTGGTGAGGCCTGGTATAGCCGCAGGGCCATTTCGTACTCGGCGGCGGTGTCGTAGTCGAGGATGGTGACCGGGTCAGCTTGAAGGTCGAGAACAACTTCCCCGCCCAACACGCACCCTAACCGCGCTTCCGCTTCTTCGACCGTAATCTGCCTCAGCAGGTAGCGCACCATCGCCCCGAATCCAAACTTTTTCACCATGGCGAGTTGGTTCTTGCGGGAGCGGCGGATGGAATTAAACAGGTCTCGGCCTGCAGTCAATCCCTCTGGGGTCGTGGCGAATAGTCCACCGGAAAGTATCCTTCCGGATCGCAAATGGATGGGCGAGCACTCCCAATCGGGGTACTGGTGCCGATACTCCCGAAGCGGACAAAGCCCGGCGGCGTACCATCTTTCCGAACGGACTCTAGCATCTAACCTAAGGGTGAATTCGCGCAGGCTTGATGCAGTAAGGAACGGCATGTCCGCGGGAATGATGAGAAGCTTCGGCGTGTTTAGTGCAGCGGAAGCAGCGATCGCGTTGTCCACGGCGGAGGTGGTCTCTTCCAGTAGGCCGCCCACCTTGACGAACGGGGCAATGTCGGGGCCGCTCACGGTGACGATGGGGCCGACCTCAGAACGCTCCGCGGCAGCGAGAACGATTTCTAGGGCAGTTCGATCTCCGAATTTGGCGAGAGCCTTACGAGGGGTTCCGATGCGCACCGCGAGTTCGTCAGGGCAAAGCCCTCCCGCGACCACGGCGATTCCCCAACTCATAATCTCACCAAATGGTCAATCTTCAACGCGAAGTTGGTCGAGCAGAGAAGCCATCTCAACCGCGCTCATCGCCGCTTCGCGGCCCTTGTTTCCCAGCTTCAAGCCGGCTCGATCCAGGGCTTGATCTTGGTCGTCGGGAGTCAGAATTCCCCATGCAATGGGCACGCCGGTATTCGCTTGCAGGCCCATGAGTGCGCCAGAAACATCACCCGCCAGTAACTGGGCGTGAGTGGTTTGCCCTTGCATAATGCAACCTAAGGCGACGACTCCCGCAGGAGCGTGGTTTTCGATGAGCGCTTGGCAGGCCACGGGGATCTCCCATGCGCCCGGCACGCTGACAACAATGACGTCCACCGCCCCTGCGCTCTCGAGCGTTTCGAGGGCTCCTTCAAGCAGTTGCTTGGTGACCAATTCGTTCCAGCGACCAACCACAACAGCGAACTGCTTTCCGGTGGCGTCAATCTTTCCGGCGAGCTTCATATGCCTTAAGTATGGCCCGGATGCCATCAACCTGTAGACTAGGGGCAGATGGACGAACTGGCGAAGCTTCTGGTCGAGAACCCTTTGTTGACGCTCTTTTTGGTCGCGGGGCTCGGTTATCCGCTCGGGCGGCTGAAGCTGGGCGGGGCGAGTTTGGGAGTTGCAGCGGTGCTCTTTGTTGGTCTTGGGTTCGGCGCCTTGAACCCCCAAATCAAGCTTCCCGAGGTGCTCCAGCAACTCGGCTTGGTCATGTTCGTGTACACGCTCGGTCTCAGCAGCGGCCCGGGATTTGTGGCGGCGTTTAAGAAGCGAGGCGTTCAGGCGAGTCTAATCACTTTCGTCGCGCTGATCACCACGGTTGGGATCTGGTTCATTGCTTCAAGGATGTTTGGGCTGAGCCCAGGAATGACGGCCGGAGGATTCACCGGGAGCGTGACGAATACCGCAGCACTGGCGGCGGTCATTGAGCTCTCGGGAAACCTAGATCCGGCGGTGGGCTACTCGATCACCTACCCCATGGGCGTGATCGGGCTGATGATTGTGATGGGGGCGTTTAGCGCCCTGCTTCGCCGCAAAGACAAACTGGTTCCGCCCAAAACTCCAGGTCTCACGAATGCGACGTTTATCATCTCCAACCCGGACGTATTCGGAGAGTCCATCCATGACCTGATGGCAGAGCACTCGACGAAGGTCGTGTTTGGGCGATTGCGTCGGGGGGATCAGCTTCTTATTGCTGAAAGTAGCCTCGTGCTCCAGCAAGGCGATTTGCTGAGTGCGGTGGGAAGTCCCGATTCAATTGAGACGCTTGCCTCGCTGCTGGGCGGGCTCGCAGACGAGCGATTGGATTTGGATCGGTCGCAGTTCGATTATCGACGTTACTTCGTTTCCAATCCCGACATTTTTGGGAAATCGCTCGCCGAGCTCCAGCTACCTCAGAAGTTTGATGCCGTAGTCACTCGGATCAGTCGAGGAGACGTCGAGTTTTTGCCGGAAGGTACGACCATTTTGGAGCCCGGTGACCGGATTCGGGTGCTGACGCACCGCGACAATTTTCCGGTGATCAAGCGCGCACTTGGTGATTCCTTTAAAGCGCTGAGCGAGATTGACATCTTGGGATTTGGATTGGGCATTTGTATTGGGCTGATGCTAGGGATGATTGAGGTGCCCCTCCCGGGTGGACTCATGTTCAAGTTGGGCCTCGCCGGTGGGCCACTGGTGGTGTCGTTGGTGCTGGGAGCCGTCCAACACACGGGGCCGATCTATTGGGGACTTAGCTTTAGCGCGAATCTCACATTGCGGCAAATCGGGCTCATTTTGTTTTTGGCGGGTGTTGGTGTTCGCTCGGGTTACGGTTTTCGGGAGGCGATGATGTCGAGCGAGGGGTTGATCGTGCTCGGGACCGGCGCCGTCGCCACGATGGTCACCGCTACATTGTTCTTGCTGATCAGCTCGCGGGTATTCAAGGTCTCCGGCGCGACGCTGATGGGCATGGTTGCCGCTGTGCACACTCAACCAGCCGGGCTCGGCTTTGCGGTAGATCAGACCAAGAGCGATTTGCCGAATGCAGGTTACGCTACGGTCTTCCCAATTGCGAGCGTTGGGAAGATTATCCTGGCGCAGGTGCTGTTTCAGTTGCTTCGCTAAGCGGGCTGTGACGTTTTGCCCGCGCAATTCGATGCGGGCAGTCTTGAATTTCTTGCTGGCTTAAGGTATCCTCCGGAGTTCGGGCATCTTGTGCCCGAAGAAAAATCAGGCCACCGATCGTGTGCGAGACACTTCGCAGACCGGTCGGGGAACGGCGGGATAGTAAGAAACAATGGCAAAACAGTGTCTCATTGAAAAACAAAAGAAGCTGGCCCAGCAATGGGAGCGGCTACATAAAGAGGAGCAAGAAATCCTCGCTCTTCCGAAGGAAAAGCGCGAACAAGCGCTGGCCGAGTTCACCGCTCGCCGCGTGAAGAATCGCCAATTCAAGACCCGACGGTACAACCGATGCTCCATGACGGGGCGATCCGGTGGTTACGTTGGTTACTTTGGCGTCTGCCGCCAAGTGTTCCGCGAGATGGCCCACAACGGGTTCTTGCCGGGAGTCACGAAGTCGAGCTGGTAAGGCTCCACGACTTTTCCTAAGGAGAATAAATTGCATAGTGATCCTATCGCTGACCTGCTGACGCGCATCCGAAACGGAGTGCACGCCAGGAAGCAAACGGTCGAAATTCCCATGAGCACCATCAAGCTCGAAATCGTAAAGATTCTTGAGCAAGAGGGCTACCTCACCGGGCACGAAATCACGACCGAATCAAAATTTCCTAGCCTCAAAATTCATTTGAAGTACGATGCACGCCGCAAGCCGGTGCTGCAAAAGCTCACTCGAGTTTCGAAGCCAGGCCTTCGCGTCTACCGCGCCAACGATGACCTTCGACCCATTCGAAGCGGACTCGCCACGCGCATTCTCACCACGAGCCAGGGCGTCATGACCGACCGCGAAGCTAGAAAGCGACGCATCGGCGGCGAAGTGCTCTGCGAGGTGTGGTAATCCATGTCACGTATCGGAAAGTTACCTATCGAAATTCCGGCGGGCGTTGAAATCAACGTCGAGGCCGATAACCTGGTCACCGTTAAGGGTCCTAAGGGCACTCTTCAGATGCCCATCGCACGTGAGCTTGATCTCAAGGTGGATGCGGGCGTTCTGACGGTTGACCGACCCAACAACAGCTACCGTTTGCGTGGCCAGCACGGGCTCGCCCGAACGTTGGTGAACAACATGGTGGTCGGCGTGACCAAGGGTCACTCGAAGCAACTCGACATCGTCGGTGTTGGTTATCGTGTGGCGGCCGAAGGCAAGGGCCTCAACTTCAACATGGGCTATTCGCACCCCGTCAAGGTCAGCCCAATCGACGGCATCAACTTCACGTTGACGGCCGACGAAAAGACCCGCGTCCAGCGCATCACGGTGGACGGCATTGACAAAGCACTCGTAGGTCAGGTGGCCGCGGACATCCGAAAGATCCGCAAGCCCGACGCCTATAAGGGCAAGGGCATCCGCTACGTAGGCGAAGTCATCCGACTTAAGGCCGGTAAGCGAGCGTCCGCGAAGAAGTAAGGAGATTTAAAAATAAATGGCAAATCCATCACGATCTGATCTTCGCGTCGTCCGCCACGTGCGGGTACGTAAGAAGATCGCAGGTACTGCAGAGCGACCCCGATTGGCGGTCTATCGCAGCCTGAAGCACATCAGTGCACAAATTATTGACGACGCCACCGGAACCACCCTGGCCTCGGCGAGCAGTGTTGAAAAGGCACTGAACGTCAAGGGCAACGCCGGCGGGGCCAAGACTGTGGGCGAACAGCTCGCCAAGCGCGCTAAGGAAGCCGGCATCAGTGCCGTCATCTTTGATCGCGGCGGGTTCAAGTACCACGGGCGAGTCGCCGAACTAGCGGCCGGCGCCCGAGACGGAGGGTTGGAATTCTAATATGAGAATGCAACAGCGACAAACCGGACGACGAGACAGCCGAGGCGGCCCCCTTCAAGACGGGCCCCAGTACGACGTCCGCGTCATCCGATCAAACAAGGTGTTCAAGACCCACAAGGGTGGTAAGACCGCCAGTTGGTCGGTCCTCGTCGTGGTAGGCGACAACAAGGGCAAGGTCGGTGTCGGCCTCGGAAAGGCGCGAGGTATCCCCGACGCCATCCGAAAGGCTGAAGAAACCGCCCGCAAGTCCATGATCAAGGTCAACATGATCGGCGGAACCATTCCGCACGAAGTGAACGCGATCTGCGGCACCAGCAAAGTCATGCTGAAGCCCGCCTCCGCCGGTACCGGTGTGAAGGCTGGTTCGGCAGTCCGCGCTTGCCTTGAAGCTTGCGGCATTCATGACGTCCTCGCCAAGGCGCTCGGTAGCCGAAACCCGGTGAACATGGCCTACGCCACGTTCAACGCGTTCCTCGCGCTCCAGAGCATCGAGGATCGAGCCGCAGCTCGAGGCATGGACCACAACGAACTCGTGCCCTGGCTCGCCAAGGCTCGTAAGGAGGAGGAAGAAAATGCTACGCATTAAGGTCGTTAAGAGCTTCATTGGCCAAAAGCCGACGAACAAAAACACGCTTTACTCCATGGGTCTGCGCCGCCTGGGCCGCTCCGTCGTTCTCCCGGACAACGAATGCATCCGCGGCATGATCCACAAGGTCAAGCACATGATCACCGTCGAGACGGTTGAGGAGACTCCGAAGAAGAAATGAGCCTACACAAGCTACAACCCGTCGAAGGTTCCACGAAAACTCGTCGCCGCGTCTGCCGAGGAATCGGCAGTGGACTCGGCAAAACGGGCGGTCGAGGCACCAAGGGCCAAAAAGCCCGACGCCAGATTCCGGCATGGTTTGAGGGCGGTCAAACGCCGATTCATCGCCGATTGCCGCAAAAGAAGGGTTTCCGCAACATCAATCATAAGGTGTTCGCGATCATCAATATGGATGACCTCTCCAAGTTCTTCAAGAACGGCGATGTCGTCACCCCCGAAACTCTCCTCGCCACCGGCCTCATTCATGAAGCCAAAGATGGCGTGAAGATCCTCGCCTTTGGCGAGCTCGATAAGAAGCTGAAAGTCTCGGCGCACCGATTCAGTGCCCAAGCTCAAGCCAAGATCGAGAAGGCTGGCGGAGAGGTCACTCTCCTGTGAGTGCCATCCTCGGCGGCAGCATGGACCCAATGGGTCCCGGAGATAAGAGTCTAAAGTTCAGCCTCGCGGATACGTTCCGCATGGCGTGGGCGGACCCTGATCTCAAGCAGCGTATCCTGTTCGTGCTGAGTGTGTTCGCGATTTTCGCGTTCTGCATTCATGTGCCCGTTCCGGTGCCTGGTGTTCGCTCCGAGGAAATCGCGGAAGCCGTTTCTGGAAATGGCTTCCTCAGTTTTCTTTCGATGATGGGGGGACGCGCGATTCAGAAGATCTCGATCCTGGCCCTCGGCCTCGGCCCCTACATCACCGCCTCCATCATCCTGCAAATCCTCACCGCCGCTAATCCGGCTTGGAAGAAGGAGTTGCAGGAAGGTGGCGAGTTCGCCCGTCGTAATCAAGGCAAGCGAACTCGATACCTCGCTCTGCTCCTCTGCTTCGCGCAAGGATGGGGTTTGGTTCAGACGCTGCGAGGTGCGGTGCCCTCCATGGCAACTGCCATGGCTTCCAGCCCTTGGATTCCGTTCACCACCATCCTTTTCTGGACCGCGGGTGCGATGCTCATGCTTTGGCTGGGCGAACAGCTCAGCGAACGAGGCATCGGCAACGGCGTGTCTCTAATGATTTTCGCCGGCATCGTCATTGCGTTTCCAGGCACGATCGAACTCGTTGCGACCTCGATCCGAAACGGCGACACCCCGTGGTGGAGCGGCATCATTGTCGCGCTCCTGTTCCTCGCGAGCACCTGGTTCATCACGTTCTTTACGATTTCCCAGCGACGCATCCCCGTCCAGCACATCCGACGACAGTTCGGCACGAAGGCGATGGGTGGCTCAACGAGCTACCTGCCGTTCAGCGTCGTGATGGTCGGCGTGATTCCGATCATCTTCGCAATCTCGTTGGTTCAGATTCCCCTGCAGATGGCGAATATGTTCCCGAGCACGCATCCCGTACACCTTGCCTTGCTTGAAGTGGCGAGGTACCTCAACCCGAACTTTGTCGATTGGCGCGGCTACGTGGGCGTTCTCGTCTACTCCGGTCTCATCTTTTTCTTCAGCTATTTCTACACTGCGATTCAGTTCAACGTGGAAGATATCGCCAACAACCTGAAGCGGGCTGGTTCGTTTATTCCGGGCATTCGACCTGGTAAGCAAACGCGGGACTTCCTTGATGGAGTCATTTCGCGGATCACCATCGTCGGGGCATTCTTCCTCGCCGTGGTGGCGCTTAGTCCGTACCTGTTACCGCTGTTCATCAACGTTCCGAACGTGCAGATCCTGTTCGGCACTTCGTTGCTGATCATGGTCAGCGTCGCGCTGGAAACGATGCGGCAGATCGAAGCGAATCTGTTGATGAAGCAGTACGGCCAGTAATGTCGGGTTTGGCGCGCAGTTTGAACAAAGGAGTTCTCCCGTGCGAATTGTATTAATTGGTCCCCCAGGCGTCGGAAAAGGTACCCAGAGCGAGATGCTCACGGAGCGATTCAAGCCCGTTGCGCTCTCCTCTGGGGCTATTTTCCGCAGTGAGAATGACGCCAACACCGACCTAGGTGAGATGGCCAAGCGCTACATTGACCAAGGCCGGCTTGTCCCCAACGGGGTCACTATCCAAATGATGGCGAAGCGGATGCGGGCCACTGAGGTGCTCAAGCACGGCTTCATCCTGGACGGCTTCCCCAGAACGGTGGAGCAAGCTCAGGCTCTTGATCAAATGCTGGACACTCTTGAGCAGCCGCTGGATGGCGTAGTCAGCATCGAAGTGGACCCCGAAATCGTCGTGGCGCGGCTCAGCGGCCGTATCGGATGCACACGTTGTGGAGCGATCTATCACAAGGAGGCGAAGCCGCCCAAGCGCGATTGGATCTGCGACAACTGCAACTCTCCTCTGTTCGTGCGAGACGACGATCAGCCCGAGACCATTCGGGAGCGGCTGAGGGTCTTCGCCGAAAACACTGCGCCGGTGATCGAGCATTACGACAAGCTTGGTTTGGTCAAGCACATTGACGGCAACCGCAACCCAGACCTGGTGTTCCAAGATATCGTAGAATCTCTCGGTCTATGATCGTCCTCAAAACCCGCGCTGAAATTGAGCTCATGCGAGAAGCAGGGCGGGTCTTGGCTCGGGCGCGGCGGGTGGCGAGCGAGCACGTTCGGCCCGGTGTCACCACCGATCAACTCGACATTCTCATTCATCAGGTTATCACCGAGGCGGGGGCTGAACCGAGTTTCTTGAACTACCAAGGCTCCGGGCCTTCCCCTTTTCCCAAATCGAGCTGCCTCAGCGTTAACGAGGAGGTGGTCCACGGGATTCCCAGCTCTCGCGTTCTGAACGAGGGCGATATCATCGGGATCGATATCGGGGTCTACAAAGACGGCTACCACGCCGACTCGGCTTGGACCTTCCCGGTTGGCGCGGTGAGCGAGGAGACGAAGAAGCTCCTGAAGGTTTCGCGCGAGGCGTTGGAACGAGGCATTGATAAGGCGCGAGTGGGGAATCGAATCGGTGATATCAGTGCGGCGGTTCAGCGGCACGTGGAGTCGCACGGCTTCGGGGTAGTTCGTGAGCTTGTGGGGCACGGCATCGGGCAGGACCTTCACGAAGAGCCGAGCGTGCCTAACTTCGGCCGCGCGGGAATGGGCCCAAAGATCAAAGAGGGCATGACCTTCTGCATCGAGCCAATGGTCAATGCGGGGACCTGGAAGGTCAAAACCCTCGCTGACGGCTGGTCGCTGGTAAGCGCCGATGGTCGGTATTCGGCGCACTTCGAGCACACGGTCGCGATCGGGAAGAACGGGCCTGAGATTTTGACGGTCGAGTAAGTTCTAGCTGATTTCTGATTTCTGATTTTAGATTTTCACACAGAGGGCAAAGAGGTTCACGCAAAGGCGCAAAGGGCTAGGGGACGAGCCCATGCGCTGGTGAAGACGGACTCATATGCGGGCGGGGTGGGCTAGGGCCAGGATGCCTAACGGCCCGGCCCCCTTGACAGGGTGCGCTACAATGATGAGTAAGAGGCCAATGCACATTTGAGAAGAGGAAATTTTCAACCGCGACGACGCAAGGACGACCCGAACAAAGAAAACGGGATTGAGGTGGAAGGCACCGTTCTGGAGAACCTTCCGAACGCGCGGTTCCGCGTAAAGCTGGACGACAGCGATCTAGAGATTCTTGCGCACGTGAGCGGAAAGATGAGGATGCACTACATCCGCATCCTGCCTGGCGACAAGGTCAAAGTCGAGATGTCGCCGTACGATTTGACGAAGGGTCGGATTACGTATCGGGCGAAGTGAGGGGATTGTTCGGATTGGTTAGGGTTCGTTAGGTTAGTTCGGGCTGTTAAGTCAGTCCAGCCACCCGAACAAATCCTCACCAATCCCAACAAAAGCTAAGTGCCCCGTAGCGCACCGCGCGCGGCAGTCGGTATACTTCACCTTCGCGCCCAGGCTCTATCGTCTGACGCGACAGGACCACACGCTTTTTAAGACGGCTCGCGCCGAAAGAAAGTTGCGGTGTGTCTCCATTGGATGGCTCAAGCGATGAAAGTTCGTGCAAGCGTAAAAAAGATTTGTGACAAGTGCAAGATCATCAAGCGTTCCGGTGTGGTGCGCGTGATCTGCATCAACCCTAAGCATAAGCAGCGACAGGGTTAAGATTCGAGATTAGGAGAACAACGAAAGAGTGGCTCGTATTGCTGGTGTAGATTTACCGCGCGACAAGGCATTGCTATATGCCTTGCCGCTCATTTATGGTTTGGGACCCAAGACTTCGGCAGATCTCATTGAGAAAGCCGGGCTCGACCCTCGCAAAAAGGTTCGCGAACTCAACGAAACTGAGATCGCAAAGCTTCGTGAGATCATTGATGCCGAATTTCAGGTGGAAGGAGACCTGCGTCGAGAAGTCTACGCAAACATTCGCCGCCTGATCGAAATCGGTAGCTACCGAGGCCTCCGACACCGACGCGGCGTACCTACCCGCGGCCAACGCACCCGCAGCAATGCCCGAACTCGAAAGGGTAAGGCGAAGACCGTTGCCGGTAAGAAGAAGGCGAAGAAGTAAGGTTTAAGCCATGGCACGAAAACAACAGAAAGGCAAAACAAAAGAGAAGCGGCAGGTCGCCAACGGCTTCGCTTACATTCAGTCCACCTTCAACAACACGATCGTCACGATCACCGATCCTACGGGTGCGGTGCTTTGCTGGGGCAGTGCAGGCAACGTTGGCTTTAAGGGCAGCCGAAAGGGCACTCCTTACGCCGCCACGATGGCTGCAGAAACCGCCGCTAAGAAAGCACTTGAGCACGGCATGCGTAAGATCGAAGTTAAGATTACTGGCCCGGGTGGCGGACGAGAAACCGCCATGCGTAGCCTCGCGGCGAACGGACTCGAAATCACGAGCATTACCGACGTCACCCCCCTTCCGCACAACGGTTGCCGGCCACCCAAAAAGCGCCGCGTTTGAGAACGACCCATGCCCCATATCACTACCCAGGAACTCACCCAAGAACACGGCAAGTTTGTCTTTGAGCCGCTAGAGCGCGGCTATGGCCAAACCATCGGCAATGCCCTCCGACGCGTGCTGCTCAGCAGCATCCAAGGGGCCGCCGTCGCTGCCATCAAAGTGGGCAAAGTCTTCCACGAATTCGCTCCCATCCCGGGCGTGAAGGAAGACACTACGGAACTGCTGCTCAACCTCAAGAATCTCGCGATCTCCATGGACTTTGAAGCCATGCCGCCCGACGAAACGATCCTAAAGATCAACGTCAAAGGCCCGGGACGAGTCACTGGCGCCGACATCGAATGCCCCGAAGGCGTTACGATCATGAACCCCGAAGTCTATATCGCCACCATGAGCGACACGAACTCCAGCCTCGACGCTGAACTGTTCGTGAACTGGGGTAGCGGCTACACCTTGCCGGAGAAGCAAGAGCGCTACAAGGGCATCATCGGAATCATCACGACGGGTAGCCAATTCACTCCCGTACGCAAAGTCAACTACGTGGTCGAACCGACCCGAGTGGGCTCGCGAACCGACTTCGAGCGACTGGTCATTGATGTTTGGACCAACGGAGCCGTTCCCCCGAACGACGCCGTCACCCAAGCCAGCCAGATTCTCGTCAAGTCCCTCCAGATGTTCTTTGACCTGGGCAAGGGAGCCCACGACATCGAATTTGGCGACGAGGAGATTGATCTCCCCGAGCTCGCCAACGTGCCGGAAATCAAGATCGAAGAGCTTGATTTCTCTCAGCGCACCTACAACTGCTTGCGACGCGCCGGTCTCTTGACTCTGCGCCACCTCGCAGCCGTCACCGAATCGGACCTCACCAGCATCCGAGGCTTCGGCAAGAAGTCTCTGAACGAAGTCCGCGATAAGCTCGGCGAGCACGGATTAGCCATCAAGCCACCTAAGGCAGGCTACCGGGCCGTTGATCTGCTCGATGATGACGACGAAGACTTTGATTAAGGACGATAAGCCATGAACCATAGAATTGATCGACGCAAACTCGGATTGCCGAGCGACCAAAGACGAGCCCTGCTGCAGAACTTGACGCGGCAGTTCATTCGTCATGGCTATATTAACACCACGTTGCATCGCTGCAAGGAACTCCGACGTATCGTCGAGCCCCTGATCACGCTGGCTAAGACGGACACGTTGGAAGCCCGACGCGAGTGCCGAAAGATTCTCGTGGGACACAGTTCCAGTAGCCCGAAGCCCGAGAAGCTCCTAGCCGGAAAGACCGAACTTGAAAAGATGGTCATCCTGCAAGAGCGAAGCCTCATCAACGGCGAAGACTTGGTTAAGCACCTCTTCGACGTCGTGGCACCCCGATTCCGAGATCGACAAGGCGGCTACACCCGCACCACGAAGACCTCCCTCCGACGCGGCGACGCAGCGGTGATGGCGGTTATTGAACTTGTCGACTAAGAAAACTCGCCGTTTGAAGCTCGTCGTGGCATACGACGGCACTGACTACAGCGGCTGGGCCGCACAATCTGGACAGGCAACTATCCAGGGCACTTTGACAGATATCGTTCGCCAGATCTCCGGCGAGGACATGGAGATCATTGGAGCAAGCCGCACCGATGCGGGAGCTCATGCCCGGCACCAAGTGGTTCATTTCGATTCCACATGGCCACCCGAGACTGAGAAGATCCCGCGCATCCTGAACAATCTGCTTCCGCACGACATCGCGGTTCAGAACGCGCAGGGTGTATCGGAGAAGTTTCACGCGAGGTTTTCCGCTCAGGATCGGTTCTACCGGTACCGAATAAGGCAGACCCCGCGCGATGCGCACCAAACCCGGTTCGTCCACGACACTTGGCGCTCTCTGGACTTTGTTCAGATGAACGCGGTGGCGCAGACGCTGGTGGGATCGCACGACTTTCGCGGATTCAGCGAAGAAATTGATCCGGATGCCAACCCGGTCCGAGAAATCTTCTCTATCTCCGTTCGAAAGAGCGGCAGAGAGATTTGGATCGACGTGGTGGGAAATGCCTTCATGAGAGGCATGATGCGGCGAATCAGTGGCGGCCTATACGAGGTCGGGCGCGGAAAGCGGCCCGCCGAAGAGATCGCGATGCTCCTAGATCCTCAGCGAAGAGAGAACCTGCAATGGCCGGTTGTTCTCCCCGCGAAAGGGCTCTGCCTCATGAAGATCCGGTACGGAAGACACCTGAAAGACCTTCGAGAACGATATCAACAAGAAAAATTTTCCCAGGAGACTGGAACATGAACAGAACATACAGCGCGTCGAAAGAAAGTATTGAGCGAAAGTGGCATATCGTGGATGCCACTGGAATCCCCCTTGGGCGCCTGGCGTCTCAGGTCGCTCAGGTGTTGCGCGGCAAGCATAAGCCGACGTTCACCTATAACCAAGATTGCGGCGACTTCGTGATCGTGATCAACGCCGAGCGCGCGGTCATGACCGGAAACAAGTCGGACGAATTGATCTACTGGCACACCGGATGGCCAGGCGGTATTCGCAACATCTCCCGAGGAAAAATGCAGGATGAGAATCCCACCAAGTTGGTCGAAAAGACCGTTTGGGGCATGGTTCCTAAGACCAAGCTGGGACGACAAATCTTCAGCAAGCTTAAAGTTTACGCCGGGTCCGAGCACCCGCACGAAGCCCAGATGCCTACCGCACTGGATATCACTCAGAAGTAAGAGAACCTCAGCATGCAAAACGCAAACTATGGAACGGGCCGACGCAAGTGCGCAATCGCACGCGTTTGGGTAGCCCCCGGTGAAGGCAAAATCACGATCAACGGTCGAGATGCCTCGGAGTACTTGGGACGACCAGTGCTCGACATTCTCGTGAATAGCCCGATGGTCGCCCTCGGCCTCGAAGGCAAGTACGACGTCAAGGCCAGCACCAAGGGCGGCGGCATCAGCGGCCAAGCCGGTGCAATCCGACTCGGCATCAGCCGCGCTCTCGTCGAAATGGACGAAGAGCTTCGAAGCCCCCTCCGTGGCGAAGGCTTCCTCACCCGCGATGCGCGGATCAAGGAAAGTAAGAAGTACGGTCGAAAGAAAGCCCGACGCGGCTTCCAGTTCGTCAAGCGCTGATTTTCTGTTCTAGCGCTGCTTCGAAAGCCACCCGATTTTCGGGTGGCTTTCTTGTTTGGGTTTGGGTGGATTGGCTCGGATTGGTTTGGTCGAATTGTGGTTTGTGGGCGGTCAGAAACAACCCCGAACAAAACCTAACCAACCGCAGCAAACCCGAACCAAAATTCTGGTGCGCGGGACTGGACTCGAACCAGCACGCTTTGTGGGCGCTACCACCTCAAGGTAGTGCGTCTACCAATTTCGCCACCCGCGCACGTTGGGTAGATCGCAGATTTTACCTCAACACCCTCGATTTTTCGCTTTGCGCCTTCTCGATACCAACAATGCTGCAGCGGATCCACCGAGCGCTACGGCAGACATTGGTTCTGGGACAAAGCGGATGTGGTCAATGCGCAAGTTGTTCTCGTGCAAATTCGTCGCGTTGGAAGAAACCTCATAGGCCGCTCCAAAGATCCTTGAATCACCCGAATTGCGCGCGCCGCTGTATACCTGCTCCCCGTTTAGGTAGCCCGTAATTGTAGCCGGCGTGATGTCAACTGCCAAATCAAACCATGTGTTTGAAGAGACGGGAATCTCAGGCGTGAAATCGTAGGAACCCGTCGCAAAGCTTAAACCCATTGACCCGGTTCCAGTTCCTCTGATCCTTGCCATCCGGATCGATGGCCAGGATTCCCCAGGGACGCCCCAACCCATGCCGCCCCCGGTGGCAAACGTTACCTCAAAGTACTCATTTGGGGCGGGAACCATAACCCTGGTCTCGAGCCGGTATGAGGTCGCGCCTCGACGCATTTCGGGGAACAAAGATCGAAAGGTAGCAGAAGCGCCCAAGGTGTAGGAGAAGCCCGTCAAATTGAAGGACCCGTTTTGATAGTTGTACTGTGGGCCGCCGGCCTCACTCAACGAAATCCAATAGTTCGATGGCGTGCCGCCATTAAAGTCTTCTTGGAACAAGACCGCGTGTCCACTGGACGGGAGCCCAAAAATGAGTATCGCAAGAGCCGGTCCAGTCGCGCACCGAAAATCCATGTATCAACTATATCGCATGCGCGACGATTTGACTACTAAAAACGGCATTTAACTTCCCTCTTGAAGTTCCAAAATCTTTGCGGCAAACTTCTTCACGATCCGCTCGCTTTCGGAGTCGGAGTCAGACTCAGCATGGACGTGAAAGACCGGCTCGACGGAATCGGGAATGACTAGAACCCAGGCGTTGCCGTCGTAGACCTTGATCCCGTCGAGCAGCTCCACGTGGACCCCGGTTTGGTATTCCTCGGCAAGGCGGCGCATGACGGAACCCTTGACTTCCCAAGGACATCGGACCCGCTCGTAACCCATGTGAAACTCGGGGAGTTGGTCAATCACATCGCTCAGTGAAAGCTCCGATTCTTGCAACATCGAGACGATCTGCGAGAAGCTGAACATCGCGTCAAAGCCCGCGTGGAATTCGGGGAAGAGGAATCCGCCGTGGTCATCGCCGGCGAAGTGCACTTTCTCGTCGTCGCTGGTTTGCAGAAGGGAGCGCACATCCGCCTTGGTTCGAACCACCCGAACCTTTTGCTCTTCGAGATAACGCTCGAGTCGCAGGGGAGCGGTGATGCTGAGCGCAATCGAAGCGCCGGGCGAGGTCTTCGCGACAAGCGCGCACATGGCGGCGAACAGGATGTTGCCGTCAATCACGCGCCCACGGTTATCGACCAACGCCATGCGCTCGCCTTCATTCAAGAAGAGCACGCCCATGTCGTAACCCAAGGTGCCGACAATCTGCTTCACGTTTTCGACGTGTCGCTCGACGTCTTCTTCTGACCGAGGTGCCAGGCGGGCGTCATTGAAGCTGTTGGTATTAATGGACTCGATGCTGCTTCGCGCCATCATCTGCGGGAAAATTGAGCTGATCGAGCTATAGCCAAAGTCGCACACGACTTTTAGCCGCTTACCCGTTTCCTTTTGTTTGAGCAGGCGGAAGAAGTCCGCTTGATACTCTTCAATCGCTCGGCTGGCAAACTCGATCGAGCCCAGATCCTCGGGGTCCACACGCAAAAAGTCTTCTCGGAAGAACGCCGACTCCACCTTGCGCTCCTGATTCCGACCCATATACATGCCGCGCGAGTCGAAGAACTCGATGAGCGAGACGCGATTGTTCCCAGGGAGCTTGCGGATATTCACCGCCCCGGCCGCCCCGCTGGAGCGCACGAAGTGGCGCATGATCGGAACGGCGGTGGACCGCATATCCAGCACTTCGCAACCCACGCTCAAGAGCGACGACATTAGTGCTCGTTTGATCATGCGGCTGCTTCGACTGCTATCACGCCCGGTTACCACGGTAGAGCCGCGCGGCAGAGTGGTGCCATACGCCGAACCGAGGCGAGTCGCGAAGTCGGGCGTGATCTCGATGTTGGAAAGTCCCGCCACGCCCAGATCGCGGAAGAGCGCTCCGCGCCACTTGTTTCCCCAAACCAAAGACATGGTCACGGTCGAACCGCGCTCGATGACCTTGTCGGGCCACAGCTTAATACGAGGGCGGATCGTGCAGCCGACATCAATGAGGCACCGGTCTCCGATGACCGCATCTTCGCTGACCACAGAGTCGCGCTTTACGGTCACGCGTGAGCCGAGAATCGCGGAGTGGATGCCAACGTTGGGACCAATGTAGTTGCTGTCCCAGACAACACTGCGCTCCACGATCGCGCCTTCTTCGACCAATGAGTGATCGCCGATGACGGTATACGGGCCGATCCGGGCGCCCTTTTTGATCTTACAATTGCGGCCGATGCAGATGGGCGGAATGACGGTCGCGCCCTCTTCAATGACGGTATTGGGGCCGAGCCAGACGCCAGGTTGTTCTTCGACGCCCGGTACGGCGAGGGTTGTTCTGCCACTCAGAAGATGCTCTTGAGCCTCGCGGTACTGCCCCAGGTTGCCAACATCGCACCAGTACTCCTCCATGATGTAGCCGTAAATCGGCTTGCCCTCGCGGAGCAGTTGCGGGAAGATGTCTTGGGACCAATCGTACTGCTTCCCTTGCTCCATGAGATCAAAAATCTCAGGCTCAAGGATGTACATGCCGGTGTTGACGGTGTCGCTAAACACCTCGGACCAGCTCGGCTTTTCCAAAAATCGGATGACGCGGCCGTCGGCGTCGGTAATGACCACCCCGAATTCCAGGGGGCTGGGCACTCTATATAGTATAAGAGTCGCCATGCTGCCCTTGGCGCGGTGAAACTCGATCGCTTTGGTGAGGTCGCAATCGGTCATCGCGTCGCCGCTTACAATCACAAACGTGCCGTCGCGCAGTTCGGACTCGGCCTTTTTTACGCTCCCGGCAGTGCCCAAGGGAGTGTCTTCGATGCTGTAAGTCATCTTCACGTCGAAATCCGAGCCGTCGTCAAAGTAGCTCGTGATCTCGTCGGCCAGATAGTAAAGGGTAGAAACGACTTCGTTGATGCCGTGAGCCTTGAGGAGCTCAATGATGTGGGCCATGATCGGACGATTGCCTACTGGCACGAGCGGTTTGGGTCGGTTTGCCGTGATCGGCCTCAGTCTTGAGCCTTCCCCACCCGCCATTACAACCGCTTTCATGAAAACTTCCTAGTCGTTGGACCTCTTCATTATGCTGGCAACGAGGCTCTTTTGTGACCAGGGCACTGATCGAATTACTAGGATATGCGCCCATTCCGCCTCCGATACGTAAATTTTTATGAAAGTTCTTTGGATTTGGCGCACCTCATGCTATACTGAAAACAGCCGAAGGAATGCCTACGGCGTAGCTATTTGGCCGGTGGAAGTCCCCGGCAGTGGTTGACAGTAGAGGATAGAGCCATGAAAAAGCTTGCTTTAATTACCGCCAGTATGTCCGTCGTCGCTTTTAGCCAAGCGGTGACTTGGAATATTTTGACCTTCCCCGCCGCTCCGCTTGGAGTGAACGCTTCGGCCTACACGACTTTGGGCAACACCGTTGTCCCCTTGACGCTGGGTAACCCTGCTGTTGGCTCCAACGCAGTTACCCTTCTCACCCCAAACGGAAACATTCTCGGTCAAAACTTATCCGGAGGAATTTTCTGGGAATATGAAGCCACTAACCTGGGAGCTCCCGCCAATGTTGTCAATTACTCCATCGCCGGAACAGTCATTGGCACTGGTCAAGTGATCTGGCAAGAACAGGTTTTTGGTATTGACGGACTCGGCAACGAAATCTTGATCGGTACCACCGGCACCCAGGTAATCAACACCGCCAACAACCCCGGTCAAGGCTTTGGCCTGAACGGGTCCATCACGCTTGCTCAGAATTCTTACACCAAGATTCGCGTCAAGAAATTGTTCGAATTGGTCACCGGAACCGGTCCGGGCACGAACTACGCTTCGGTTGGACGTATCAACCAGAGCATTCAAGTTGTTCCTGAGCCAGCCAGCATGATTGCTCTCGGTCTGGGCGCAGCCGCTCTGATTCGACGCCGACGCGCTCGGTAAGAGGCGACCCTCTACTCGCCGCAAAAGCCCTCGTTTTAACAAACGGGGGCTTTTTTTGGTGTTATTACCTGGATGATTCGCAAAAAACTTCTTGGAGATTGGCACAACCTGTGCTAAACTATCTCTGTTCAGGCGAGCGAGGCGCTGCGTCTGTTTGACATATTCCTGCATTCGCAGGGACATGATGAGGAAAGAGCCATGAAGAAAGTCGTTTTAATTGCAGCCCTAAGCGTTGGGGCATCCGTTGCGTTTGCACAGAACATTCAGTTCTACAACTATATTTTCTCGAGCGGCCCATTGGCTGCCGGACTCACCGCAAGTGTGACTTCCGGAGCGCTGGCCAACGCGATCACGTTCAGCACCCCGAATGCACGAGTGGGCGACAATCTCCCGCTTCGATCCGGTTCGCTGTCGATCCAATACGATGCGGCGACCACCTCCGGTCCCATCTTTGCAAACGCAGTAGGCGTCAACCTCGGCGGTGCAATTCTCGGATCCGGCACCATCCACTTCCGCGAGGATGTTTTTGAAATTGATGCCTTCGGCAACGAAATTCAGTTGCTCGGAACAGCCAGCCGAACTTTTGATTCGACCTCTGGTCTCTCTTGGAACACCGTCATCAGCTTCTCCGGTGTCCAGGTTCAACGTATTCGCGCCAAGAAGTACTTCGACTTGACGGCAACTGACACGGTCGCTTTCGACCTCGCATCGCTCGGCTTCGTCAACCAAGCTCCTCAAGTTGTCCCCGAGCCAGCCACCATGACCGCTTTGGGTCTTGGTGCCGCAGCCCTCCTGCGACGTCGCCGCAAGGGCTAATCCGGTTTTCCGGCTCAGCCTCGCCAAAATCAGCTCATCTCTTCGAGGTGAGCTGATTTTTCGTGCTCCTAGTATTTCAACTAGACATGCCCCTTTTCACCTTGGAACCCCGGTAATAATCGTCCGTTAACCCAGCCCTGGCGCATAATAGAGACTGTTGGGGGAGATGATCCTCTGCAGTTTCAGGTAGGAGCAATAATGAATCGTTTTAGATCTAGTCTCGTTCTCGCTGGCGTTGTTTTGGCCGGTGTGGCAAACGCACAAATTTTGATCACTAACTCGCTGTTCTCAGCGAGCGGAAACCTAGGCGTGGCGGCATCAACCACAATTCTTGGTAACTCAATTACCGTCCAGAGCCCAAACGCACAAGTCGGAGACAGCATCATGGGTCCCCGATTTGGTTCGCTGTACATTCAGTACGACGCCGTTAGCCAGAGCGGTCCTGCTGCATTCCCCGGAATTCTTCTGAACTTCGGCGGCGTGGTTCGAGGCACCGGTTCGATCACGGTCACCGAGCAGATCTTCGCTCTTAATGCCCTCGGCCAAGAGATCGGCGGCCCAATCGCTACCGGTAACGTGGTCTACAACAGCAACGAAGGCGTATTCGTTCACAGCAGCGTCATCCCGGTCAACTACGTTGGCTTGGCCATCCGCGTGAAGAAGAACATCGTGCTGGAAGCTTTGCCAGACAACCCACAGGCGGTTGATCTCGCGAAGATCACCTACATGAACCAAGCCGTGGTTCCAGAGCCAGCTACCATGACCGCTCTCGGTCTTGGCGTAGTCGCGATGTTGCGACGCCGCAGCAAGAAGTAACCCGAGGAGCTCCTCACCGCTTGAGCTGGTTAGCAATGCCGCTAGCCAGCTCATTTGTGTTTTTGACTAAACCGAGAATCGTCGAAATCCGAGTTTCCCTACCTTTAGCACTTTGCCGGTTAGGTCTGAGGGAGCGGTCTTTGTTTGAGGATCGGTGAGCTTAACGTCGTCTAAGCTGACGGCCCCCGCCTTCATCAAGTCCTTAGCCTGACCGTTGGACTTTGCTAAGCCGAGAGCAGTGAGCAACGCCGGCCAAGCCACGAAGCCGTCAAACACCACCTCCGGCGGAATCGCGGCGGTTTCTATCTCAGTTGGAATCTGCTTCTGGCTGAAGCGATTTAAAAACTCCTCTTCGGCGCCCTGCGCCGCCTCCGTTGAATGGTACAAAGTGACAATTTCTCGAGCCAAGCGGCGCTTGATGTCGCGCGGGTTCTGATCTCCCGCCAGCATCTGGTCCACCTCGGCCATATCCACGTCCGTGCAAAGCTCAAACCAGTTGCGCATCAGCTCATCCGGGATGGACATCGTCTTACCAAACATGTCGTTCGGCGTATCCACGACGCTGATGTAGTTGCCCAGCGACTGGCTCATCTTCTCCTTGCCGTCGGTACCGATGAGCAAAGGCGAGAGAATGACCACTTGAGACTCCTGACCGAACTGCTGCATGAGGTTACGCCCCACTAGATTGTTGAACTTCTGATCGTTGCCACCCAGTTCAACATCGGCATTGATCGATACCGAGTCGTAACCTTGGCAGAGGGGATATAGAATCTCATGCATGGAGATCGGGCGGTTCTCGTTGAGCCGCTTGGTGAAGTCATCTCGCTCCAGGATGCGAGCGACCGTGTAGCGACTGGTCAGTCGAATGACGTCCTCAAACGTCATCTTGCCCAGCCAATCCCGGTTGAAGTAAATTTCGGTCTTCTCGGGGTCCAGGATTTTGTAGACCTGCTCACTCACTGCCGCGACGTTGACCTCAATCTCTTCCCGCGTGAGCTGCGGGCGAGTTTTGCTCTTGCCGCTCGGGTCACCGATCATGCTCGTGAAATCGCCAATGATGAGGCATGCCGTGTGCCCGAGTTTCTGAAAGTCTCGAAGCTTGCGGAGCACGACCGCCCAGCCGAGCGTGACGTGCGCCACGGTGGGGTCTACGCCGAGCTTTATCCGCAGGGGTCGCCCCAATTCTAATTTAGCTTTAAGGTCGGCCTCGCTGATTATCTCCAGCGTCCCGCGGCGCACGAGATTCAGTTGTTCCTCAATGGTCATTGAGGGCCAGTGTACCGGGCGAAGATCAGCAGAATTGGAACTCAGGCGAGCCGAAAATGAGCCTGGACACGGCGACCGCCATTTGGGGCCGATTCGCGACAGGCTTATCCGCCGCGGCCTTATCTGCTGCTGCCACTAGACTCCGCATCTTGGCTTCGCTGTACGTCACATCAAAGAGGGAGCACAGCGCTTGGACGAATTCGCGAGAGGTCGCCGTCCCCGGAATTAGGCTTCCGACCGGGTATCTAAAGTTCGCGCCCCTGCCTATGCCAAATAGCCGGTCGGCCCACTTGAGCCGCTCTACCATCGTGGCGGTACTCACCCAGCTCTCGCCCCACTCCCAGCCGGCTACGTCGGGAGGGAACATGAGCTCCATGCCCATCGCCTTCATCGCCGTGATGACTGCGCCCGGGATAGCCATTCCTCGACCCGGTGCAGACTCCGCATCCAACTCGAGTTGCGCTTTAAGTTGAGCTCCCAATCCGAGCTGGCGCAAGGTCGCGATGCAGAAGTCCACCGGATTCTTGTAAACCTTGCGAACAGCGGACTCTGAATAGAATTCAGGGGACTCCATGATCGCCCTGACCAGCACAGAGGCCCTGAGGCCATTGGAGCGGTACTTGTTGGCGAGGCGGGTCACAAGGGCATTGTTGGGCTTCTCATGGGCAAAGAACTCCCACATCTTCTCGGCGATGTACTCGGCCGTGCGCGGATTGCCGACCAGGACCCCCACTACATCGTCTCCGTTGAAAGGGCCAGTGTTGCCCAAGATCGTTTTCACGCCCTCGTCGTGCTGACGGACATCGAAGTAGAAAACTGTGGCGCCTCTCGGGACGCGCAACTCTTGGGTGGTTTGCCGGTTCTGCCCTCGACGTCCATAACCCC
Source organism: Chthonomonas sp. (assembly GCA_031425375.1). Lineage (GTDB taxonomy): Bacteria > Armatimonadota > Fimbriimonadia > Fimbriimonadales > Fimbriimonadaceae > JAFLBD01. Next base: position 836,049 of record JANPJF010000007.1, read on the forward strand.
AACCGGTAAACGCCCTGGCCGCTTCCTGAACATCTTTCTCGGAGTAGTTGCCGACCCCAAGCGTGAATAGCTCCATCACCTCGCGGGCGAAATTTTCGTTCGGCTTACCCTTCAGGTTAAGCTGGTTGTCGAGCCAGTAGATCATCGCCGGGTCTTTGCTCATGGCGAGGAGCAGATCCTCAAATCTTCCGTAAGCCAAACCGCGGATGGTTTCGTTTTGAGCCACCATTGCGTTGCCGGAATCTACCTTTTGCCCGCTCGTCGCGAAATGGTCGTGCCAGAACAGCGTGAGTTTCTCCTTCAGCGGGTTCTGGGTGAGCAGCATTCGGGCAACCCACCACGCCTGGGCTCCTCGCATGTTGAGGTTGTTGCCTTTCTGCGCAAATCGCGAAACGGGAAAGTCGAACCCGTCTGGTCGCGATTCGTCCAATAGTGCGTTGATCGCTCCCGCAAGACCGCCCTTGCCGTAATAGGCGATCTCGGCCTCGCTGGCCCCCAGACCAAATCGGCGCAAGAGGTGGGCAATCTTTTCCTTCTCGGACAGTGGCGGCATAGTGGAATGGACGGTTTAACCGTGGTTAGGTTCAGGAAAAATAAAAGGGCCCCCCGAGTTCGGGAGGCCAGACGACGAATCGCAATCAAGCTTTAGCTGACTTCTGGAACGTCGAGCTTGGCATAGTCTGCCGCACCGACGAACTTGTAGACCGCTCGACCATCATGATCGCCGATGAGCTGGTGTCGTACCTGCTCGCCCGACTTGGTGGTCCGCACAATCTTCTTCTTCTTAATCTTTCCTTCCGGAATGTCAACATGCTCGCGCGTTTTGAGATCGTAGAATTTCATTCGTATTCCCTCCTGCTTCAAAGGCTTCCCCATCGTGTCGCTTGGCCGTAGCCCGCTTCAGTTCCGGTTCGGTTCAGATTCATTTGAACCTGCTGTAACCCAAGACGATTATGCAGGAAAACTAGATTCTTGACAAGTATTTTTTTTGGACTTTTTCATCAAATCGTGCGATTTGAACCAAAAAAACTCGCTTAGCGAGCACAATGAGGTTACAAATGCCCCAAAAAGACCCCAGTTCCACGTTTGAAGCTCGGGCGATTGAGTGCCTCAGAGAGGCTGGGCTGAGGATCACCAACCCCAGAATCGCGGTAATCCGGGCGCTTGCTCAATCAAAAAAGGCGCTCAGCGCCAACGAAATTTACGAGTTGGTCAAGCGATCTGGCGGCAGCGTGGACGTGGTGAGCGTGTACCGAACCCTCGCGATGCTCCTTGAGAATCATCTTGTCCATCATCTCGGGGTGGTGGACGGATACCTCGCCTGCGGCATGGAAGAACCCCACGGCCCTCTGACTGAGCACCTGGTGTGTCAGGAATGCGGCACGGTGACCGAGTTAGAACCCGAAGGGGCGATGGCGGCTCTGAATTCCGAGAAATTCAACCGAGCTGGATTTGTCCCTTCAGAGGTGAAAATCGAGGTGCTAGGACGTTGCGCCAAATGCAAATAGGGCCCGAACCTTGCGGGTTCGGGCCCTATTGACTCACCTTTTTAGAATCGAACTGACTGAGTTATCTGCGTGAATTGACCGTCTGCGAAGCGGCTGAAGATGATGGTGGCATCGTCGCCCACCTTGTACTTCTTAACTGCCGTCACTAGGTCAGCCCCCGTGACAATATTGGTCGAACCAAGTCGAGTGATCAGGTCGCCCGTCTTCAACCCAAGGTCTGCCGCAACAGACCCTGGTTCCACCGACATCACCACCGCGCCCTTGGCGTCTGTAGGAAGTCGATAGGAACGGCGACTGCCCGCATCCACATCTTGGAACTGAACTCCGAGTCGAGCTGGAGCGCCAATGTTGCGGGGCTCAGATGGCTGAGTATTAGGAGTCTCCTGCTCTCGCTCTCGTTGGAACGGTTCCATGAGATCGGGCAAGTTCGGGAGTCGGAAGGGCGATCCAGGACCGGCCTCTTCCTCTGGCGCTTGAACTGGAGCACGCTGTCCAAGAGGGGCTGCATCAACCGTCAGCGCCAACGTTTGAGCCTTGGTACCTCGAACGATTTGGACATCAACCTTTTCTCCAGGAGCGTAGCGGAGCAGCGCATTGAGCAGATCTTGATCATCTCGAATGGCATAACTACCAACCTTGGTAATAATGTCACCTTTCTTAACTCCGGCTTTGGCCGCGGCTCCCCCAGCCGGAGCTTCGCCAACGCGAACTCCGCCAGCCAAGTTCATTTCCTCAATCTCGTACGGCTTGAGGGTATCCATCGCGATATTCAGATACCCGCGCTTCAACGCCTTCTTGCTGATCAACAGATCGGCGATAAAAGACACTTGATTGCTGGGAATGGCGAAACCGATGCCAGCGCTCTGGCCACCACCCATGGACATTCCGGAATAGATGCTCGTATTGATGCCCACGATCTCGCCGTCGATGTTAAGCAAGGGCCCACCCGAATTCCCCGGATTGATCGGAGCGTCGGTCTGAATCATATTGGAATAGGCTCGGGTTTCACCTTGGCCATTGCCCGCTGCATTCATCCGACCAATGGCGCTGATGTGCCCAATGGTGACGGTGTTTTCAAGTCCAAACGGAGCACCGACCGCGATCGCATACTCGCCCGGACGAACGTCGCCGCTGTTGGCAAACTTTGCAACCGGCAGGTTATTGGCGTCAATTTTGATGACGGCGACATCGTTGCGGTTATCATCGGACTCAATGACCTTACCGGTGTACTCCTTGCCGTTAGAGAGGATGACGGTGACCGAACTGGAGCCATTGACCACATGGTCATTGGTCACAATCCAGCCATCCGGGCGAATGATGACGCCTGAGCCTTGGCCTAGCGGCTGATCACCGTAGCTACCTCGATTCACGGAAGTCCGAATATGCACGACCGCGGGGCTAATCTGCTCCACGAGGTCCGCGAATTGACCGTCCAGTTGGCGTAGCGACGAAGCGACGGTGACTCCCTCATTGACGAAACTCGCTGGACGAGTGATGATCGGGGCGTTGCGCGCGGTGAGGTGGGTCGTCGGAGTTGCGCGGCCCGCTTGGAAAGCAAGACCACCAACCAGTAGCGACGCGGAAAGCCAAAGGGCCGGGTGACGAGTCAGAGATTGGATGCTCATTTCTTGTTTCGTTCTCTCCTTACAATCGGATTCAAAACAGGGTAACGCGAGGATCGGGAGTGAAGTTCCTAAGCGCCGAGTGGTCCTAGAGATTCAAGGACTCTTTTCGAAGATTTTCAATAATTCGTTGGACGATAGATTCGGGCACATCGCCGATAACCGCCATTCTCAGGCCCCGTGAGACGAACGAATCGGAGTCCGAAAGCCCACCAAACCCGGGGGTTTTCGCGCTCGCATCCCACTGGTACAGGGTAACGCTGTGAAATCCATCAGTAAGGCGAATGGCCAGACCCGACGAATTAACTTCCATGGCTTCGGCGGCAAAGCCCATCGGAAGTCCCTTCGGCACCCACGGACGGAAGTCGAGTCGCTCGGCGGCCTCTTCCTCACTCTGCACCCGCGTCGGACCCGCCAAGCGAATAATCTTCACCTCGCTGGCCTGTGGGGCGCGAAAGAGGGAGTCGGGCATTGACTTGGGTTCGTCGAAGCTCAACGTGTCCAACAGGGTCGTTGCCTTGCTATCGAGAGTCGAAACAATCCGGAGCGGCAAGCTGGTCTTCTGGTCGACGGACACCCGACGCCAGGGCATTCCCTTATGAACAGGACGGCAGGTGATAAGCACCGTGGTACGGCCGGCAATAGGTTCAACCTTGCGGGCAGACAGGCGATAGTTCTTGGAAATCTGCTCAATTCGAAACGCCGAAGCCAAGGGGCGGATAGCGCTGCTCATGACGGTCAGCTCCTTCGCATCCGGTGCGAACGCAAGGATGCTCTTGCCGTCATCAATCATCACTTGGCCCTGAAATCGAAGCGGCTGTAACATTGTTCGGCGAATTCGCCCCTTGCCGTCCAACTCAACCTTCATCAAGATGCGTTCTTCGCTGGTTGGGACAAGGGACTGCGACTGAATCAAACTCGCGAGCGTGTTGCGCCTCGCATCAATGGACTTTCGCAGGATGTCTATCGGCGACTGGGCAACCGCGCACGCGGAAACCGCGGCGGCGAGAACCACCGTCAGAAAAAATCTATCGACCCGCATTGCTTACCGTGATGACCGGCGCGCTGCCGAAGGGGTCAAGCGAGCCCTGGAGAGCTTGGTCGGTGGCGACGTCCATCGAACGCGAATCTTGCGCGATCGGGGCGGAGCGAGGCTGATCAAAAAATTGCAAAACGCCCAATACAACCAAAGCACTGGCCATGGCGGTCACCGCGGCGTATCGCCAGATGCTGATCGGGCGTCGAGCAGGAGCGGGCGCTGAATTCAAAACGGCGTCGAAGAGTTTCGATTCAAACTCGGGTGCAGGCTCGGCGCACTTCATTTGCCCGATGCGCTGCTTCAAGTTGGAGACTATTTCAAATTCTTGCTCACAAGCAGTGCACTTCGACAGGTGGTGGCGAACCGCCATCATATCGTGGCCGCTGAGCTCGGAGTCGAGATACTCAGAAATCTTTGCTTTGGCGATGCGGCAATTCAACTGCTCACCTCCGAAAATCGATTGGGGTACTCCCGATCCAGGTAGCGGCGAAGCTGGCGGCGACCTCGGTGGATGCGCGAACGGACCGTACCGATGGAGGTCTTCATGACCTCGGCAATCTCTTCGTAAGCCATCCCTTCCACGTCGGCCAACACGACCGCAGTTCGGAATTCAGGGCTCATCGCCATCAGGGCGTACTGAAGGGCGTCATCGAGCGCGCCGTGCATGAGAGTTCGCTCGGGGCTGGAGGTCTCATCTGCGACTTCCCAGGCCGTCTCGCCGTCGGCGCCACTGTGATCCAAGCTGGAAGTTCGAATCCGGCCCTTGCGGCGATTTTGGTCAATGTGGACATTGGTCAGGATCCGGTACATCCAGCTCGTGAACGGGAGGTTCGAATCGTAGCGGTGGAAGAATCTGAAAGCCCGAATGTAGGCTTCTTGAACCAAGTCTTCAGCGTCAGACTGCTGACCCGTGAGGCGCATGGCGAGGCCGTACACCTGTCGGTGCGAATCACGCATGCGGCGCTCGAACTCGGCTTGGTCCGTGCGCTGGGGCTGAATGACGCGGGTCAAAACTGAAATCAATGGGTGGCCTCGAATGACATCTACTATTCTATACTCAGTTCAAGTTCCCCGCTTCGAGGTTTATGCCAGAAGCCTGGTGAAAAGTGCGTCCAACACGACCGAACTGCTGCCGTTGCCGATGATGTACCGGTGACTTTCGGCAATGAGCTCCAGCCCGCTCCCCCGTCCGGCCCCGCGCGCGGCCCACCAAATGCCGAGTAGCCGCAGTATCTCTGCGTTGCCCTGGCGCTTGCCAATCTTGAGCGTCTCACCGATCTTGTCGCCCAGCGCCCGGAAGTCCTCGGAGACCCGTAGTGCCTCCGCGCGGGAGGTTTGAGGGAGGCGTTCGAACGCCGCGTAAATCTCGTTGTAAAGTTCGCCGTGCTCACGCATACGAGTGACCCTCTCCGGGGTTCCCTCGCTGAACAAGGTCTCCATTTCGGACAACTCCCCAAATACCTCCTGAATCTCGGCGGGATCGGGCAGGTTGCACACAAGGGTAAGGCAACGAGACAGGATCGTGGGGGCGATTTGGCTCACCGAATCGGTGGTCAGAATAAGCTTCGCGAAGGCGGGCGGCTCCTCCAATATCTTCAACAGAGAGTTAAACGCGCGAGAACCAAGCCGATCCGCATCCTGAATCAGGACCACTTTCCGGGCCGCGAGCAGAGGGCGCGTTCGGAAAAACACGGAGACAGGGATATTGGGCGAGGGCTCACGCTCGTCCTGGATATCCACAATCTGTTTCACCAAAATGTTCCGACTAAGCCCCATCGGCTCAATATGGACGAAGTCCACGGCCTTGCCCTGCGCCATCGAACGACAGACCGAGCACTCGTGGCAGGGCTTTGATCCCGTTCCGGTACACATCCATCCTTGAGCGAGAATTTTGGCGAGTGTCATCGCGCCGCTGCCCTCCTGACCCGCCAGCATCACAGCGTGGATCACCTCAGGGTCGTCGAGAATCTTGCGCACCGCGAGTTGCGCTTGGTCCAAACCCGGCAGGCCAAACGGCTTAGAAACGATGGAATTCATCAACGTTCAAAACAAAGAGAATCGCGCCACCAACCGGCACCTTGATTGGGCTGGGAATGAAGCCGCCTTGCGGCCCAGTTTCCACCGGCGCCACGTTCACGATCTGATCGCGAGCGTGGCACTGGCTGTAGATCACCTCGCGCAGTGTCTCCACCTCGCCGTCCTCGGTGCCGATAAGAAACGTCGTGTTCCCCTCTCGCAGAAAGCCTCCGGTGCTACCGATGATCGTGAACTTGTAGCCCGTTCGGACCAGCTCATCGATGATGCGCCCTTTGTCTCGGTTATGAATGACGGCAACGCAAAGCTTCATGGCAGGTACTCCCATTATGAAGGAACCGGGTCACAAATCCGAGTAAATTAGCGCGGCATCCCTCAGAGGGGCGAATTCTTCGCACTCGGCTCGCATTCGGTCGGCAATCTCGGCGAGTGGCACGAAGCTCTCGATGGCCTCTCTTAGCCACTGATTGCCGTTCAAAATGTCGATCGGCAACTTGTGATATTCGTACTCGTACGGCGGATCGCCCCAGGCAAACTGGCCCGGGTGATCGCGCCAGACTTGTCGCAAAATGGCGACGCTCGCGAGCACCGGGTCAAAAGTCGCTGCATCTCGAACGTGGATGAACGCACCCTCGCAAATCTCCTTCGCGAATTTGTGGAACGTGGGTTCGAAGGCGATGGGCCGGAAATGGACGCCCGGCATCTGCTCCGCATTGAGCTTCGTGCACAGGTCTCGACCGTCGATGTAAGTCGCCCCGAACATCTCGAAGGACCGCGTGGTGCCGCGCCCCTCGCTCATTTTCGTTCCTTCGATCAGGCACTGGCCGGGGTACACCAGCGCGGTGTCGGGGGTCGGCATGTTGGGCGAGGGCATTACCCAAGGCAAACCGGTCTCCTCCCAACTCATCCCTCGCCGCCAGCCGGTCATTTCGTGAACTGTCAGCTCCACTCGTGGATAGAAGTTCTGGGCGAAATAGCGCGCCAACTCGCCCATCGTCATGCCGTGACGCATGGGCAGGGGTCGCAAACCCACGAAGCTCGCATAGCCCGGATCGAGCACGGTCCCTTGCACCAGAACACCGCCAATCGGATTTGGGCGGTCGAGAACCATGATCCGAATGCCCTGTTCTTCGCAGGCCTCCATGCACAGCATGAGCGTCCACATGAACGTGTAGTAGCGCGCGCCGACGTCCTGGATGTCGAAAACCAGGCAGTCAATGCCGGCGAGCATTTCAGGGGTTGGTTTGCGATGCTCGCCGTAGAGCGAGAAGAATCGGAGGCCGGTGGCGGGATCTAGATATCCCTCCCACTCGATCATGTTGTCCTGGGTGTGCCCCCAAATCCCGTGCTGCGGGCCGAAAGCCGCGATGATCTCAAAGGTGCCGTCGGCAGCCTGCAAAAGATGGTCAAGAATATGGACGCAGTCCGCGGCAACCGTGGCCTGATTGCACACCACCCCAAGTTTCGCGCCCGACAGTTCGCGAAAGCCCGTCGAAACCAATCGGTCAAGTCCGGTTTGCACCATCGGTTTAGCCTACCTCCCGCTCCAACGCCGCAATCCAGCGACGCCATTTCGAAGACCGTTCGATTCGATCTCGAATTCGTCCGGAATGGATCGGGGTTCGCCACTCCGTGTTGGGCTGTAAGCGGAGCCGTTCGTGCGTGAATAAGCCGTTTTCGGGGCGCACTAGCCGTTGGTAGACGCGAACGTTTCGCTTCACGCTCTGGCTCGGATAGCACTCCAGCAACCGATCTAAGAATTCGCGCGCATCCTCGTCTAGCGGCCAAGTTTGCTCCCCCTGAGAATCGGCAAATCGTCCGATACGCTGCAAAATGCGGGCGTAGTGCCAGTACATGGGGAACTCCAAGACCGGTCCCCCAAAGCATTGATTCACACAATAATTGAGCGTATCGTGGTCGAGATGCCCTTGCTCGAAAGCCACCGTGACGACCCTGTCGTACTGCCGCCTGTCGAGTTCTTTTGCGATTGTTGCTCTCAGAGCTGGGAGATCTTCGACAAACCGTCCGTCCACAGCCGCACCGAAAGAACAGCGCTCATCCGGAATGCCTAACAATTGAGCGACACGAAGGGCTTCCTCGCGACGGATGGGAGTGGCGTGAGCCCACATGGCCGAAACTTCGACGCCTCGCTTAACCAGGTGGTGCATCCACGCGGCGATCGCCAGTTCGTCATCCGGATGGGCAAAGGCAAACAGCCAGCGAAGGCCCGGTTGGTCGTCGAAGCAAGTCAAGGCGAAGAGTTGTACCTGCTCTCGGGTATCACCATTCCTCCGATGCGAATTTTGATCGTCAAGCTGAGCGCGATTGGGGATTGCCTTTTGGCAAGCCCCGTCGCCCAGGCTTTGCGACAAACCTATCCGGACGCCCACATCGGATGGGTCGTTCACCCCCATTGCGCGCCGGTCGTTCGTGGCAATCCAAACCTGAATCAAATTCACATCCTGCCTCGAAAAAAGCTCTTTTGGAGCCTTCCCGCCGTGACCCGGGAATTGCGAAGCGCTAATTACGACATCGCGATTGACCTTCAAGGGCTTTTCAAAAGCGGTCTCGTAACTCGCCTCAGCGGCGCGAAGCGTCGGATCGGCCCGATCGAAGCCCGCGAGGGCGCAACGCGGTTCTACACGGAGCGAGTTTTGCGCGGCCTCTCCGCGAAGGAGCACGTGGTGCCCGGCTACCTACGGCTCGCCGCCGCTGCGGGCGCAACCTGGGATGTTGAGCCGGAAATGCACATGCCGTTTGGAAATTCCGAGCGGAGCATGGTGGGCGATCTGCTCGCGTCCTACGGCGTTGTCGAAGGCGACAAGCTCATCGTGCTAAACCCCAGCGCGGGCAAAGCAATCAAGCAGTGGGGACCGAAGAAGTTCGCCGCTACGGGCGACGCGCTCGCCTCCCGCCTAGGCGCCAAAATCCTGATCACCGGGGCTCCCGCCGATCGAGAGCTCGCAGACTCCCTGCTCGCCGAAGCCAAATCACCGATGATCGACCTCACCGGCAAGACCAATTTGAACCAGCTCGCCGCTTTGTTCAGCCGAGTTGATTTGTTCATCGGCGGCGATACTGGCCCAATGCACATCGCACAAGCCGCAGGAACTCGGGTCCTAGCCCTCTTCGGACCCACTGATCCCACCATCTTGGGACCGCGCCATCCGCGACACCGCATCCACACGCTTGCTCTTAGTTGCGCGCCATGCCGACACCGCGAGTGTCCCATCGGTCATTTGTGCCTGGAGAACATGGCGGCGGGCGAGGTCGTCGAACTCGCTGCGCAGATGTTGGCTGAGCCGACGTAAATGGAGAGACAGGATGCGACGCGCCTTCACTTTGATAGAGCTTCTCGTTGTAATCGCGATCATTGCGATCCTGGCGGCATTGCTCTTTCCGGTCTTTGCGCAAGCCCGAGAATCCGCGAAGCGCACCGTCTGCGCAAGCAATCTTAAGCAGTTCGGCTATTCGTGGCAGATGTATCTGACTGATAACGACGAGCGGATGCCTGATCGGCGAGATGTTAAGAACGGGCTCGGCTACCGACCTTGGACCACTTGGCCGCCCAGCGATCCCCGAAGCGGCTGGATCCTGTGGATTCTCACCCCCTACATGAAGGAATCGAACCTGAGTTGCCCAAGCGCGAGCAGCATGTTCTCGAATACGCAGCAGGTGAAGCAAACGAATGCAGCTGGCGGCGTGACCTACTATTGGATGTGGCGATTTGACCGTGCGGAGGCCACGGTGGCCCTGGACAATTTCTGGGGCAAATCGGTGGAACAGGCGATCTTCGATCTTCAGGCCGCCAATAATCCAACCGTTGGGCAACCGCAGAGCGCCAGCGACGTGGAGTTGACGGTAGATCCCTACTTCCCCAGCACCATCCCGACCGTGCCGACTGAGCTAAAGGGAAAGACGCCCCACTTCGATGGGCGGACTAGGCTGTTCCTCGATACGAGCGTCAGGTTCCTGCACGACCATCGCACTCGGCGGTAATCCAAAACGAAACCGGGCCCTCACCCGAAGATGAGAGCCCGTCCCGATGCGCAGTCTATAAAGGTTTAAGCTTGTGGCTGAGCCGCGCCGCCCGGTCGTCCCGGTCGTCCGCCCTGTCCACCCTGCGGTCGGCCTTCGCCGGCCTGTCGCTTGAACTCAGCTCCGCCCATGGCCTTGATCGCATCCATTTGTTCCTTCGTAAGAAGCGCCTTCAGGTTGTCATCAAACTTCTTGCCGATTTCCTGCGCCTTGGGTCGAACTTCTTCCATCGAAATCTGCTGATTTCGAACCTGTTGCATCAGGCTGGTTTGCTCTGCTTGAGCATTTCGAGCCAAAACGTTGATCTTGGTTCGCTGTTCGCCCGGCATGTTGAGAGCGGCTTGAATCTCAGGCGAAAGAGCGGCGCGCAGTCCGGCAATCTGAATTCGAATTTCTCGGAATCGAACTTGTTGCTCCTTGGTGAGAATCTTGTTCACTTCGGGAGTCATCTTGGCGTCGAGCTCAGCTCGTGCCTTCTGAGGATCGCCGCCCGCTTGAGTTGCCGCACGCATGCTATCTCGCATGGAAGTGGCCCACTTGGTCCGGAGTTCGGTGATCAGCTTTTCTTGATCGGTCGTGACCTTCAGATCAGCCTTGACATCAGCTCGATCCAGGAGCGCAAAGCCGCTACCGGCGAGCGGGTTCTCGAAATTCATCTGCTGTCCGCCCATCTGCATTCGACCGCCACCCTGTTGGCGCTGTCCGCGACCGCCGCCCTGCTGGCCGCCTGGTCCCTGCTGACCGGGTTGACCGGTTCCAGGACCGGAAACTTGAGTGAATGCGATGGATGCGACGACCATCATTGCCGCTACGGCAAGGGTTTTGTAGAATGCGTTCTTCATGTGGATTGACCTCGTTTGTTCTTGGGCGTGATGCGTTTGACGCCGCCTTCAGGGGAGATGGACGCCCGGTTTCGCCGAGAGTTCTGTAGAAAGTATCAACTTTTTACCGGGGAAGGTTCCAATTGCCGCAGGATGGCCTCGGATTGCCGCAGGATGGCCTCGGATTGCCCCAGATGACGCTCGCCATGCGACACCGAAATCGCCAGCAAATCATAACCGTTGTACTTAAAGAACCTTCCCGCCGGGGACCGGATGATGAGCTTGGAGAGGTCGTGCTTTTGAATCTCGTTTAGCTTGGACCGAGTCGTAACCAGGAGGTCCAAGTATTCCTGAACGATTTTCGCATCATAGGCTCGAGCTTCAGGCAAAAAGACTTTTGGCACCGGGATGTTCGGCTTGACCATCGCATTGATGATCATTCGACCGAAGAACGTGTGCCGGATCTCGTCCTCGATCGCCCGCGGTGTGCCGCCTAAAGCAGCGTAAAACTGCTTGAAGGTCGGAGTGTCCGACTTTAGCAAGTGGCCGAATTGCTGGCCGAGGGTCCACTCATGGGCGGCAGTCTTCTGATTGAACGCGTCCGCCGGCAATGACCGGACGTGCTCGGTTCGCCCAATCAATCCGTCCAACCCGGCCGCTATCGATTCAAAGAACAATGCTCGGTTCACTATTTCACCTTCTTCCAGACCGTGCCTTCGGGAGTGTCGCGCATCTCCACCCCCCGCTCCAACCACTTTACGCGAATCTCATCCGCTTCGCCAAACTGTTTGGCCGCCTTGAGTTCGGCTCGCCGGGCGATGTCGGCTTCGAGTTCGACCTCGAATGACTCGGCGACGACCGTTTCCAGCGCGGGGCAGATGCCGAGCAGCGCTTCGATCTGATCGAGGTACTTGGTTGCGCTCGCCGCCCCCTTGCTACCCATCTGAGCCGCCTCTCGGAAGATCACCCCGGTCCCTTCAAGGGCCTTCGCCAAAGCGACGCTGGTGTTGAGGTCGTTGCACATCGCATCGAGCGTCTCGCCGTAGAGTCGCTCGAGGTCTGCTCCGACCCGATCTTCGCCAGCCTCTCGCGCGCTGGCGATTTCGATGGCTCGGCGGCACTCGCGGAATCGCTCGACGTTCTTGGTCGCGTCCGCCAGGCTCTGCAATGTGAAATTCAAAGGCTTGCCGTACGGCACGCTCATCAGCGAATAGCGAAGCGCGATGGCATCCTCTCCGCGCTGTTCTATGAGATCGCGTACCGTGTAGTAATTGCCCTTGGACTTCGACATCTTCTCGCCATCCACCAGCAAGAACCGCGTGTGGAGCCAGTGGTTGGAGAACACTTTGCCGGTCAAGCACTCGCTCTGCGCGATCTCGCTTTCGTGGTGGGGGAACACCAGATCTTCGCCACCCGCGTGAAGGTCCAGTGTGTCGCCTAGGTACTTCATCGCCATCGCGGAGCACTCGATGTGCCACCCCGGGAAGCCCCAACCCCAAGGCGAAAACCACTGCATGAGATGCTTGTCGTCTTTCTTCCAAAGCGCGAAGTCACCCGGATGCTCTTTGCTATCGTCCACCACCACGTCCCGCACCGCCACCTGCAGTTGGTCCTTGTCGACGTTGCCGCTCAATTTTCCGTGATCGGGGAAGCTGCTCAACCGGAAATACACCCCCGATGGAGTCACGTAGGCGTGGCCCCGCTCGATCAGTGTCTCCACCGCACGGATCTGCTCCTGCATGTGCTCCGTGGCACGTGGTCGAATCGTGGGCTCTTTCAGGTTCAGCCGCTGCCAATCCTCGATAAATCCGTTGCCGTAAAACCGGGCCATGTCCCACACGTTCGGGAATTGCTGCCCCTCTTTGCTCTTGAGGGCCTTCTCCATCTTGTCCTCGCCGGTTGCGTCGGCGACGTCGTCCTGGGTGAGGTGCCCTACGTCGGTGATATTGCTGACGTAGGTGACCTGCCACCCGAGTGCCTCCGCAGTGCGGACAATCAGATCGGCGGTGAGGAAAGTTCGGAAGTTACCGATATGAGCGTAGCTGTAAACCGTAGGGCCACACGAATAGAACTTCAAGTGCCCCGGCTCCACGGTCTCGATCGGCTTTACCGACCGCGACATCGTGTCATACAACATGAAATTTCGCGTGCTCACAAGGGCGTAGGATACCGGGATTGAGGCTATCTAAGGTCAAATCGGCCCATTGGCACGAAACCTCTCGTATACTGAACTGCGCTTGGTCATGAAAAGGAAACTCTCTACTCTCGGGCTCGCTTTACTGGCGATACACGCGGTCGCGTCTGCGGCACCAGCACCGCTGGCGGAAGTCGTCATCCAATGCGACACCCCGGCCTTCGCCCTTGCGGTAGGAAAAGAGTTCCGTCTCAACCCAGTTCGAGCGTTCTACAGCTCGCCCAGCATCTGGATTTTCCGAGCGGCCAGTGTTGGCCGAGCGCAGCAAGCCGTCGGCGACTTGCGGAGACATTCTCGCGTCCGCTGCGTTTTCCTGAATGAGCGAGTCACCTTGAGAAAGGACTTCGTGCCCAACGACCCTTACTACCTCCCGAACTACCCAACCGCGGGTTGGCCCGGACAATGGTATCTGAATGATCCGACGGCCGCCAACCTGGACATTGATGCGCCGGCCGCCTGGCTTCTTGGGACCGGAACCGGAGTCATCGTGGGAATCGTGGATGACGGTACTGAAACCTTCCACCCCGACCTTTCCGCCAACTACAGCTCACCCAACAGCTTTAACTTCGGCAACGGAACGACGAACCCATCACCCGCCACCGTCGAGGACAATCATGGCACTGCGCTCGCTGGGATCATCGCGGGCCGAGGGGGCAACAACACGGGCATCACCGGCGTGATGGCAACCGGAAAATGGGCAGGCCTTCGCATTGATTTCAACAACTTGACCACCGCCCAGATCGCCGACGCGACCCTATTCAACAGCTCCAGCGCAAACACGAACATCAAGATCAAGAACCACAGCTACGGCCCAGACTCGCCGTACGCGGATGGCTCCGTCGAGGTCGCGGCTCTGGCCACTTCTTCAGCCTCCGGGACGATCCATGTTCGGTCCGCAGGGAACCTGCGCGGGACCACGGCCGAAGATGTCAACAAGGCGGCCGTACGGAACTCGGTCAATAGCATTACCGTCGCCGCGATTGACAGCCGAGGCAAGTTCGCCGATTACAGCTCTTTCGGCGCTTCGGTGTTTGTCTGTGCCCCTTCCGGGTCAATCGTTAGCGGCACCCGACCAATCCTGACCACCGACCGCTTCACCGCCGATGCCGGATTCAATCAGAACGGCACCACCGACCTTGATCCGCTGACCGACGGCGCCTACACGTCCCTCTTTGGCACTGATTTCGATGGCGGCACTTCGGTCGCCGCGGGCTTAGTTTCTGGTTCTCTTGGCATTGCCGAAGGCCTCAACGCCAACCTCGACACCCGCTTTGCCAAGCACCTGCTCGCCCGCACCTCGCGCCAAATTGACCTCACCGACGCCACTTACTCTGGCGACACTTGGCGAACCAATAACGCGGGTTTCAAATTTAACCAAAACTATGGTTTCGGCCTGATCAATGCAGGGGCCCTCGCCGGAGCGGCAGGGCAATGGTTCGGCCCCACGAGCCTCACCCTAGCTTCTATCAGCACCACCGCGGTTGGCGCTTCGATTCCCGATAACAACGCGACTGGCGTCTCGCGCACCTTCACCATCACCGCGACAGAACCCCTTGAGGAAGTCCTCCTGAGCCTCTCGATCAGTCACATCTACCGTGGAGACATCGAAGTATTCTTGACCTCGCCTCGAGGCACGAAGAGCCGTATCGTCGCGACCAACTTCGCCGATGACGGCGACAACGTGAACTGGACCTTCAGCTCGAACGCTTTCTGGGGTGAACTGCCGAACGGTCTCTGGACCATCCAGGTTCGCGACCAAGGTGCCACTGATGCCGGAACTTGGACCAACTACGCCTTCACCGCGCGGATGGGCACGCTCAGCCGCCGGATCAGCGGCACGATCAACTTCGGTGATATCGCCGGACCAACTCCCGTCCCGGTGACCTTCGAGCTCCGAAACTCCTCCACCAACGTTTTGATCTCGACCCAAGTCCAGACCCTAGCGAGCGGTCAGACCTTCAACATCGATACAACCGCCAGCGGCGGGGTCAACCTAGTGGCCCTCACTCCCAACTGGCTGCGCAAGAGTGTGGCGCTGAACCTCACAACCGGCACCATAACATCCGGCGCCGTCAACCTCACCAACGGTGACCCCGACCAATCCGGTGAAGTGGACGCTGCCGACATTGACCTCGTCATTGCCAACTTCGGCGCGAGCGGCACCGGTGCCATAGCCGGCGACCTTGACTGGTCGGGCGAAGTGGACGCTGCCGACATTGATATCGCCATCGCCAACTTTGGCGGCGTCGGCGATTAGGCCGACCGACGCCGTCGCGAGCTCAACAGCTTATTCTTGTCGCGGTACTTGTTGACCGTTCGGCGCGCCACGTGCACTCCGCGAGCAGCCAGCAGAGCGGCAATCGCTTCGTCACTTAACGGGCTCTCCGGCGACTCACCCCGCAGAATCTCGGAAATCATCTGCTGAATCCGCAGCGCCGGTTTGAAGAAAACTTCGAACGAGACTACTTCGCCGTTCGCCAATTGCAAGTGCTTCCCAGCCGTCGCGCGACTGATCGTGCTCTCGTGCAAGCCCAGGTCTGCGGCCATCTGTCGCCGCGTGAGTGCCTTCAGAAAGGCGTACTCGCCGGTGGTGACGAAGCCAAGTTGGTGCTCGATCATGTACTGCCCGATCCGCGAAAGTGTTCGGTGCCGTTGATCCAGCGCATCAATGAAGCCCTTAGCGCGATTCACGTAGGTGGAGAGGTGGCGCTTCTCATCCTGTGGCGCCGGTGCGCCATTTTGAATGCGAATCATGTGCTCGCGGTACGCCTGGCTCACGATGAGGTCCCGCGGATCCACCCCGGCCAGCTCCACCGACCACCCCTGGTCGGAGCGAATGATCCGCAAGTCCACCGAGACACTTGCCCGGTCGCCGTTCTGAGGCATGCGGGTTTCCCGGTGAAAGCCGTCGGAGGGGAACGGCGTGCACTGACGAATGACCTCGAACGCTTGGCTCACCACGTCGGGCAGGACCTTAAACCGCCGGGCAATGCCGCGTAGGTTCCGGTCCACCAAATCATCAAAGCAATGCTTCGCGATGCCGTAGGCCAGCTTGCCCTCAAGGTTGTCCGAACTGCGCAGTTGCAGCATCAAGCATTCACGCAAATTTTGCGCCCCGATTCCGGGTGGCTGGCACTCCTGGAGGGTGCTGAGGACGTACTCCGCCTGGTCCAGCGCGATGTTGTGGTCGAGGGCGATCTCCTCGATTGCCGTGTCCAAATAGCCTCGGTCGTCGAGGGAGCCGATCATGATCCGGGCTACCCAGTGCAGTTCCGGGGCGATGATGGAGAGCAGTTGCGCTTCCAGGTGCGACTCCAGCGAATTGCCGCAACCGGCGAAGTCGAGCCATTCGCCTTCGGGCGAGTCGTTCGGGATCGAGCGCTGGAATTCGCGATCCTCGCTGCCTGGTTTCAGCTCGTCTGGGGCTACTGTCTTGAGGATGGTGTCCAGATAGAGCGGCTCGCCATCTTCATTGAGCCATTCGAGTGCGGGGTTTTCGATGAGCTCGGTCTGCACATACGTCTGGAGCTCTACCGAGTTCATTTCCAGAAGCTGCCCGTTCAGTACAAGTCGGGGGTCAACCCGCAGTTGAAGGCGCTGCTGTGTGTCTGTTCGAAAACCGTTTTGTATCCCCATACCATTCCCAAGTTGCGCCCGAGGGTTTTCCTCGGGGCTGAGCAGAGAATTCCACTCTTGGAGAAATCATCGGCTGTTCGGGATACCGGCATTCATCAAAACAAATACGGGAGTTTCGAGATGGGGCAGAAAATGTGGCACGGACGGGTACGCTGGCACAAAATGGAGCGGTTTACTGAGGAAATTACGAGATCGCTAAAACGGGCCTTGGACCAAGATTTGTTCATCGGCCTATACGTCGAGCCAGAGGATACGAAGAACTCTTGGGTCGGCCAAGTCCGCCGGCTCGATGAAACCGAGGTCACGATCGAGTTGTACGCTGACTCCGGGATCCCGAACGGGTTCCTTTGCCACCTCATCGAGGAAATTTGGCGGATCGACGAGATGGACAACTACCTGAGCAGCATGGCCGCGCGCGCCGCCGTCTATCCGCCCAGCCGCGACCCCGTGCCGGATTCGATGGACAATGCCCTCGAGCACGCCTACCAAAACGGCGAGGTCATCGGCCTCTGCTTCCCGCCCGAAGGATATCAGCCCTACATCGTCCTCGAAATGCAACCGGGCCGCGACGGCGGCTGGCTCCGCGTGTGCCGAATCGACCCCGAGGATGGCACCGAGAGCCGCACCAGTCTGGTTCACTTCGATGACATTCGCGGCGTCCACCTCGGCACCCGGATGGCCAAAACCTTGACTCGATTGCGTCAGGGCATTTAAGTTTTTTATCCGATGGGAAGCGGTAGACCACTTCAAATTGTTTGCATTCAGGCGGGAGGCAAGTATGGTGATGAGTACCCAAACCGGTTGCAGTCCATGCTCGAACGCTGGCTTGGCGAGCCGTTCGAACTCACCTGTTGTTGCGACCACGACCGGCCCCTTCACCCCAAAATCAAGGTTCTGGACTGTCGGGGCTGGGGGCTGAAGGGCTCGTTTGTCAAGTTAAAGCTTTTCGACCGCGAGGTCTTCCCCCAAGCGTTTCTCTTCCTCGATCAGTCGCTGGCGATCAAAGGCTCCATGGCACCGATGCTCGAGTTCATCCGCACCCAGCCCAAAGGCCTGATCGCCATGCGCGACTGGAATTACGCCTGTCTAGGCTCCTCAGTCCTCTTCATCCGCCCATCGGAGATCACGCAGGGAATCTACCAATCCTATGTTTCCGGGGTCCGCTACCCCACGAAGTCTTCTGCACTAGGAGACCAAGACCACATTGATGCCTATGTTGAAGACCATGCTCTGCATGACCATGTTGGGTATCTCGCTCAAGAATGGGTGGCTTCCTATAAGAGCCTAAGGCGGCTCAATGAGCACGATCCGGCGTTCGCCAAAACCTGGCTCGACCGGGCCATCATCCTCAAGTTCCACGGGCCACCCAAGAACGATCAAGTGCTCGATCCGGTCCGAAACTTCTTGTTCATCCTCCGACGCAAACCCCACAAGATCTTCAAATGGCCCGGCTACCTCACCAAAGAACTCGCCGAATGGTGGCGCTAATGTCCCATGACGCAACCGATTGAATCGCCGCCCATCATTGAGCGAATGCGGGCCAAACACTGGGTTGGGTTGATTTTGTCGTGCCTGGCGAACGCCGTGGTTTGCCAATTCGCTTTCTTTCGACACCTGTATCCCGGTCAGTGGTGCGGTCCGGTTGGCTTGTTTCCGATACCTCTTTGGGCCTTCTTCATTCTAGCCGTGACCATGGTTGTCGGGGCGGCCTTCATCAAGGGTCCACGGCCGGTTCTACCCGTAGCCATCCTAATTTTCAGCGCAATTGCCCCGTGCCTTCTCCCGTTCCGGCCCGACCGCGAATGGCGGTTCGGCGTCGAAAAACCCGATTACCTGCGAGCGGCGCGCACCGGCAGCGGATTCGGCGACCAACACGAAAGCGAGATCGGCGGGCGAAAACTGATCTATTGGCGCTGGACATCGTGGGGCATCGACAACGCGATCGGCGTCATCTACGACCCCCAGGATCGCATGCTACAAGGGCACTTCCATAACATGGACCGCAACCACCCCGACTTCACCGCTTTCGACCGGGTCACGGGAGGGCACCTAGGCGAAAGCAAGCGCATGGGCGACGGGCTCTACCTTGTCACCCACACGTAGCCCCTTCCTTAAATCGGGTCGTCAACCGCGCCGAAGCTGCCAATGTCAATGTCGGCTCCGTCGACTTCGTCAGATCGATCAAGCACTTAGTCTACGAAGTTCTCTTGTATCGTAGGCCCGGAACCAGTCCGGCGCGTGAGGAAAAGCTCAGGGATGAGGTCGCTCGGCCAGCCACTCGATCACTCCTTCCGCAGTAACGCGAAACCCTTCGCGAAGTTGGAACGCCATACCAACCGCCAACCGCGGAGCGAGTAGCTCCCAACTCTCGATGAACCGAAGACCAATTCGACCAATCTGGCCCGGATGAAGTGGGTCTGGATCAAGGCTGGAAAGGTCCATGCTGTAGTCGCTTTTCTCGTCATCAAGAAGATGGAACCCGGGCCTATAGCCGAGCGTCACCGGCGTGCGTCGTCCACCTTCCTCCGCTGAAAAAACCCGAACCCTCGCCTCGACATGAACTTTTACCCCTCGGTAATCCCCGGTCATTGTCGTAGGCTAGCACAGGAACTGCCAAGCCAAACAATAACGCGGGTGACCTGAGTCACCCGCGCAGGCGGTTCAGCCGAAGCCTCCGCCTAGTAGTGCCAGTCCACGGCGTCGAGGGCTTCGCGGGCGTGCTTCTCGATGAAGTTCCGTCGCGGCTCCACCTTGTCGCCCATCAGCGTGCTGAACATGAGCTCGATTTCCATTTCAAATTCGTTGTCTAGCACCACTTGGCTGAGACGACGCTTTGAAGGATTCATGGTGGTCTCTTCGAGCTCTTCGGGGTTCATTTCGCCCAGACCTTTAAAGCGGCCAATCGTCAGATTTTTCTTCTTCTTGTGCTCCTTGATCATCGCGTCGCGTTCGGTTTCATCGAGGCAGTAGTAGCGCTCGTTGTTCCCGATCTTGATCACGTAGAGCGGCGGCTGGGCGAGGTAGATGCGACCCGCTTCTACGAGCGGCCTCATGTAGCGATAGAAAAAGGTGAGCAGCAAGGTGCGGATGTGCTCGCCGTCCACGTCGGCGTCGGTCATGATGATGACCTTGCCGTAGCGGAGCTTGCTGAGATCGAAATGGGTCTCCTTTTCCTTCTCCTGTCGGTGGGGCTTGCCATTGCCGCTGCCGTTCTTCGGCCCGGGACCCTCGGTGATAATGTCGTCGCTGCCGCCGATCGAGGTTTCGATGTCGTCCGGCAGAGGCGTGACGTCCATCGTCTCCTCGCGGCGACCGAGGCTGATGTCTATCCCGATGCCGAGCGCGGCAATCAGCGCCTTGATTTCTTCGTTATCGAGCGCCTTGTCGATGCGGGCTCGCTCAACGTTGAGGATCTTGCCACGGAGGGGCAGGATGGCCTGGGTCACGCGGTCGCGAGCGCCCTTGGCGGAGCCTCCCGCGGAGTCACCCTCCACCAGGAACAGCTCGCACTTCTCGACTTCTTTACTCACGCAGTCGGCGAGCTTGCCCGGAAGCCCGAAGGTGTCCATCGAGTTTTGGCGCTTGACCGTCTCGGCGGCCTTTCGAGCGGCCTCGCGGGCACGCTGGGCGATTACCGCTTTGTCAATGATGCGGCGGGCGTCCTGGGGGTTCTCTTCGAGGAATGTGGTGAGACCATCGCCGACGAGCGAGTTCGCCATGCCCTGAACTTCGGGCGTGACCAGCTTCACTTTGTCCTGCGAGTTGTAGCTCGGGTTGCCCAACTTAAGGGCGATCACGGCAGTAAGACCGTCGGCCACGTCATCGCTGGTGAAGTTCTTGTCCTTCTCCTTCAAGAAGCCCATCTTGCGCGCGTATTGGTTTAACACGCGGGTGAGCGCCATGCTAAAACCGCTGACGTGGGTTCCGCCGTCCGGCTGGTGAATGTTGTTTGAGAACGCGAGAACGGTCTGGTTGTAGCCGTCGTGGTACTGGAGAGCGACCTCCATTTCGTACGTCTCTTTCACGCGCTTGAAGTAGGCGATCTTTCGGTGAATGGTGTCCTTGGAGGCGTTCATGTCCTCGACAAGCTGCACGATCCCGCGCTCGAAGAAAAACGTCTCGGTGTTCTCCGGGTGCTGCTCATCAACGTAATGGAACGTCACGCTCGGATTCAGATAAGCCAGCTCTTTCAGTCGATTCTTGAGAATGTGGGAGTCGTGGTTGGTATCGGTGAGGACTTCGGAGTCCGGCTTCCAGTGGATGGTGGTGCCAGTGCCGGTGGATTTGCCAATCACGGTGACTTCGGTGACCGGGATGCCCCGCTCGTAGCGCTGTTGATACGACTTGCCGTCTCGCTTGACCGTAGCAATGAGCCACTCGGAAAGGGCGTTGGTACACGAGACGCCGACGCCGTGAAGACCGCCAGAGACTTTGTAGCCGGTGCCCTCGCCGCCGAACTTACCGCCGGCGTGGAGGACGGTCATCACGACCTGGAGGGTGGAAACCCCCATCTTCTTGTGGGTGTCGACCGGGATGCCGCGGCCGTTGTCTTTGATGCTGATAGAGCCATCTTTGAAGAGCTGCACGCTGATGGTGTCGCAGTAGCCGGCGAGTGCTTCGTCCACCGAGTTGTCCACGACCTCGCGGAACATCTGGTGAAGGCCCTTTCGCCCGTTATCCCCGACGTACATGCCGGGTCGCTTGCGGACGGCTTCGAGCCCTTCAAGGACTTGAATCGAGTCGGCGGTGTATTCGTTTTCGACCTTGCTGGCGATTGAGTGCGTCTCGTCGCGGTCCACCCCTTCGAGAAAGCTTACGTCGTGCTCGGTAATGCCTTCGGTCACGTCGGCCTTCTCGCCGTTCTTGTTCTTGTCGTCTTTGGGGTTCATAGTGGGCAAATTTCCTGGGCGCATCACTCGATTTGAGTTCAAATCACGCGGCGGGATGGCGGTTCAAGTCTTAAAATTATACCTGCTCCCGCCAGTTCAAATAGGTTCAAAAGTTGAGACGGATGACGGGGGGCAATAGGAGTATTCGACGCGGCCGACTTTGGGAGTGCGCGGCTTCATCCGCGCTTTCGTGTTGGTGACGCGAGCAATTCGCAACGGCGCAAAGGCGAACAGGAGAAACTGGATGCTCATCGCTCCGAACCCCGAAAAAAAGTACAATACATCTACCGTGCGCGTTCCTTTTCTCGATCTTAAGCGGCAGTACGTCGAACTCGAAGCCGCCATTGACGCCGACGTCAAAGAAATCCTGTCCACCGGTGCCTACGTGATGGGCAAGCATAACAAGGGGCTGGAGGAAGAGGTCGCCAAATACCACGGCGTGAAGCACGCCATCGCGGTTAACTCCGGCACCGACGCGCTACGCATCAGCCTTGACGCCATCGGGGTTGGGCCTGGCGATGAAGTCATCACGGTCGCCTTTACCTTCGTCGCCACTGTCGAGGCCATCGTGCAGGTCGGCGCCAAGCCGGTGTTCGTGGATATCCGCCGCGACGACCAGATGATCGATCCCGCGCTGATCGAAGCCGCGATCACGCCCAACACCAAGGCGATCATGCCCGTCCACCTTTGGGGGCAAATCGCCGACATGACCCCGATCCTCGAGATTGCCAATCGCCACGGCATCAAGATCATCGAAGACGCGGCTCAAGCGATAGGTAGCCACCAACATGGCTCCGGCGCGGGCAATTTTGGCCATGCGGCAGGCGTGAGCTTTTACGTCACCAAGAACCTCGGCGCAGCCGGCGATGGCGGCATGATCCTCACCAACGACGACGCGGTGGCCGAAGCCTGCCGATCCATGCGCATCCACGGCATGGGCAAGGAGCGGTACTACTACGACCACGTCGGCTACACCAGCCGAATGGCCGAGCTCCAAGCCTGCATTCTGCGCCACAAACTCACGTTGCTCGAGGAGTGGACCGATTCGCGCAACCGACTCGCTGAGAGACTCATGCACGGGCTCGCAGGCTGCGGGGTTGAACTACCCGTGATGGGTGCCGAAAACAACCACACCTGGCACCAATTCACGATCCTCACTGACCGACGCGACGAGCTACAGACTTTCCTCAAGGGCCGCGAGGTGGATTCGATGATCTACTACCCGGTGCCGCTTCACTACCACGCGCCCTATCAGCACCTCGCCGAACGCGGTTCGCTACCGGTCACCGAGAAGGCCAGCCTCGAAGTGCTCAGCCTGCCGATCCATCAGTATCTGACCTACGAGCAAGTGGACTGGGTCTGCGAGTGCATCCGCGAGTTCAATTCCGTGATGGCGTAGGCTAGAGTTTCGTCACCCGGGCGGCGCGGCGGAAGGATTCGCGGGCGCTCGATTGGCGGAAGTTCCAGTCTCGCCAGTCGCGGTCGGCGGTGCCGTAGCGGCCCTGCAGGTCTTTCCAAATTGCAGCCCGCTGCGACTCTGGCAACTGAGGCAAGGCATCAAGGAGCGGAGGCACCGCACCGCCCCCCAGTTTGGAGAGGTAGCTATGATCGAGCGTGACCTCGCCGGAGGTGCGGTTGAGGTTGTACTCCGCGATTAGGCGGTCTGGATTGGAGACGCTGAGCCCGGCCACCGCAGCGACCAGCGTGAATGCCAGCGTCCTCGGCAATCTGGACAGTCGAGATCGGCCGACGCCATACACCACCGCTCCGACCAGCACCGCCAACCAAAGCATCGCGGCCGACACGTAGAACCGCAGTTCGCTGAGGCCGTAGGCGTCCACATAGAGGTGCATCCGGCGCGCGGCGGAAATCAGCACCGCCCCGACGAGGCCCATGAAGGCGACCGAAGTCCACTTCACCGCCCCTAGTTGCCTGAGCGAATCTGACTTCACCAATCCGTACGCGCCAAGCAGAATCGGCACGGATATCGCCACCAGCGTCACCAGTTCGAAGAATCCCCGCCTCGCGTAGCTGGCGAAGCTGAGCCCCTCGGTTTGCAGCACGAGGTCGGTGCCTCCGAAGAGGTAGCGCGCTTGGAGGGTCATGAAAGCTACCAATACGAAGGAGAGCATCGCGAACACGGTGACGAATTCGATCCATCCCAGATTCAGCGTTCGCTCGCCGGTCTCGACACTTTGCACGGGCGGCGAGAACCGAGTCCATACCGCTCGGCGAAGCAGGCCCATTGCAAACAGACCCATGAGCACCGCGAGCGTGGTGCGGGAAACGACTTGGTCGGCGTCTACGTTCATTTGGGGCGAGAGGGCGCGGCTGAATATGGGGTCAGCGCTCGCCAGCAATCCCACGAAGATGAGCAGCGCCGGGATCGCCAGGGCGACGCCGCGCCCCACCGCTCGGAGGGAGTTTCCGCCTTGGGTGCCCACCTTCAGGGCGTCCCACTTCACGTCCTTGCGGAGCTTGAACGCCTCGAGCCAGAACTGAGCCCAGTAGAGGACCACTGCGGCAAAGCTTTTGCCGAGCGTGACCTTACCGGGACTTGCGGTGCGGAGCGCGTAGAGTCCGAAGGTCGCGAGGATGAGCGCCAAGTTGAGGCCGACCACCCATGGGGAGTCGTTCAGAACAACCCCCACCGCACCTAAAACGAGCACCGAGGCGAAGCCGAGTTCGGCGGGAGGCGCGCTCGGGGTGGGCCATCGCATGGCCATGACGAAGCCCAGCACTACGGCGAGAATCCATATGGCGACGTTTACGCCAACGCCCGCCGAGTAGAACAGGGCCTGCCCGGCGAGGCCTAAGCCTGCCCCTAACAATGCCACGCGAATTCCGAGCGATGAAGAAACGTCCATTGCCGGCTTCAACCGGCAAAGAATCGTAAGCAGTTCCAACATTTAACTTTCAGAACGTTCTGAAAGTTCGCTCACTATTTGGCGGTCAGCATGTACTTCCAAACCGGTTCGAAGAGGCTATTGTCGGTCTCGGTCTTCGGCGTGGAAGGGTCGGCGACGACGGAGGTGTGAGCGCGGATGGAGTTCATCGGCATGACGGGGTAGTTCGTTGTGAGGACCCGAGAATTCTTGTACGGCGAAGCGACTGAATCGACGCTAACGGGTGCGCCAAACTTCTCTAAGCCCATGGTTCGGCAGATCTCTAGCTGCTCCTTAAAGTTGCAACCTTGGGCATCTTTTTCGTGATTAAACGCGAAGATGAGATTGCCGGGAGTGACCGGCTTCTTGAACCAGGCGGCGGGCTTGTTGGTGGTCCGATCGTAGTCCTTGGGTCCGCCGAATAAGATTGCGCGGGCGGTGCGGTGTCGGGTTGCGATCAACGCGGCGTGCCCAGCCCCTTGAGAGAGGCCGGAAACCGCGATCCGCGACCATTCCAGACCGCCGGATTTGGTCAGATACCGATCCCATTTGCTGGTCGGACTCTTCTTGTGCAAGAACCCGAGGAGCTTGATGAGCCGGTTTTCGATCGAGCTAGCCCGGTCCACTTTAACGGCCGTGGAAAGGTCTTTCCCTTCGATGATCTCCACCCGGAAGTTGAGGAAGCTGTTGGGGTCTTTGCTCTTGCGAGTGACGGTCGCCGAGATGTCGTCGGGGTACATCAGGCTGATCACCTGATAGCCTACGCTAGCTGCGACTTCGCCGAACCGATCGGTGTTGCCGGGCGTGCCATTGGTGCCGGGCAAGAACAAAAGTAGCTCCCCTCTCGGCGAGCCTCCTCCATGCTCGGTCACAACGTGCGGACTCAGATAGGTCGTGATCTTAGGGTCCGTGTCCTGCGGCAGAACGGTGAATTGCGCCACGGAAGTGACAGGCAAGGCAAGGGCGAGAATGACCGGGACCATGGAAGATGTACTCGCCCGAAGAGGCAGAAGTTTCTTTAGTGGGCTGAAGTGATGAAGGTGATGAACGTGATGAAGGTTTTTGCGCGAAATCTGTTGGAGTGAATGATTGGATCTGATGCGCCAGCTATTAGGTAGGAGCCCGCGGCGACTGTCGTCAACTGAAGTGGATGCTAATTGGTGCCAGCGAAGGCTCTCAATGAAAAGTCAAAGAGACGTCTTGCCCATCTCTGCCCTTAAACTTGAGCTGCGGCCATTCACCATGACAATTCGGTTCCCAGCCAAACTTCTCAATGTAGGGCTGCTGATCCCCGCCGGAAATGTTCTTTCTAAACCACTGGTCGCCGAGAATGTAGAAGTGGGTGGACGGTAGCGCAATCAACACGTATGGCGATTGGTCCTGACTCGTCGAAACCGGTCAACGTGATGTCAAGCCATACGGCACAAAAGCCACCACGTAAACCCAGTTCCTTACCCTTACATAGTAGGCGGAGTCTGTCACCGTACATGGCGTTGGCAGGTTCCCATTAGTGCCGGACACAATTGAACATCGCACGCTCCGGCCAAGGCGTGCCGGTCCGAAAAACGCAAACGCCGCTAGCGCGCCGAACGTA
This sequence comes from Chthonomonas sp., assembly GCA_031425375.1. Lineage (GTDB taxonomy): Bacteria > Armatimonadota > Fimbriimonadia > Fimbriimonadales > Fimbriimonadaceae > JAFLBD01. The sequence goes on from JANPJF010000007.1 coordinate 862,309, forward strand.
CTAAGCACCAAAGCTGCAACGCAAAGTAATAATTTGCCCTTCACCTCTGTCTCCGAACGGATCTAACTCCTAAAACTGACCCCAATCGCATCGCCGCTCTGATTCAGGGACTTGTACTCTTCCAGTTTGCCGCCGAGTTCGGTCCAGGCGTTCATCTTTTGCTCGATCGAAGCACGGATCTCGCCATGCTTGAGGCTCATCGCCACGAGGTCGTCGGTCGGCGAGGGACGGGCGAGGAGGCGCTCTTGGGCTTCGAGGTCAGACTCCAGCGCGGTGATTTGATCCTCTAGCTTTTCCAGCTCCTTGGTCATCCGCGCGATCTCTTTGCTCAGCTCGCGCGGAGAGAGGAGCGGCACCGGCTTGGCTTCCACGGGAGCGGAGGCGACTTTCTTCGGCCCGGCCGCGACCGGGCTGCCTTTGGCCTTCCACTGACGATATTCCAGGTAGTTGCCCGGATACACCGAGGTGCCGTCAGTTCGGATGTCCAGCGTGTGTTGGGTGACGCGCTCGAGCAGCCAGCGATCGTGGCTCACCAAAATCAGGGTGCCGTTGTACTCGTTGAGCACGTCGGCAAGCGCCTCCCGGCTGGCGATGTCAAGGTGGTTGGTGGGCTCGTCGAGGATCAGCACGTTCGGGTGCATCGAAGTAATCACGGCCAGCGCGACCTTCCCCTTTTCGCCCCCGCTGAGGGTGCGGATGGGGCGGAGCGCGTCGTCCCCAGAGATCAAAAATCGCCCCAGCAAAGTTCGCGCCTGAGCCTGGTCCATGCCCAGTTCGTAGTGCAGCGTTTCGAGGGGGGTCAGGTCGGGGTCCAGGAAGTTGGCATCTTGCCGGAACCAGCCCAGTTCGACATTCGAGCCCAGCTTGGCGGTGCCGGAGATCGCCTCCAGCTCGCCCAGCGCGACCTTCATCAGGGTTGATTTGCCCGCGCCGTTTGCGCCGATTACGCCCCACCGCTCGCCCCAGCGGACGGTCCAATCCAGCTCTTGGAAGAGCTTCTGCGCGCCGAAGGCCATGGAGAGTTTCTTGCACTCCAGCACCACGTCGCCCGCGCGTTTGGTCACCTGGAAGCCCGCCTTCATCGTCTTGTCGGCGCGCTTGGGCACGAGGCGCTGCGATTCCATTCGCTCCAGCATCTTCAGTCGGCCCCGCGCCTGGGCGGTGCGCTGGCTGTTCATGAATCGGCGGACGAACTCGTCGAGCTTCGCCATCTCGGCGGCTTGGCGTCCGGCGTCTCGGGCCAGTTGCTCGTCGGCTTCTCTTCTGAGCTGAAGGTATTTTTCGAACTGGCCGGGGAAAGTCTCCGCCTTGCCGTCACGGATCTCAATTACACGCTGGCATACGTTCTGGAGGAAGGTCCGGTCGTGGCTCACGAGCAGCACAGCGCCGCCGTAGCCTCGAATCCAGGCTTCCAGCCACTCGATCGCTTCGAGGTCAAGGTGGTTCGTGGGCTCGTCGAGGATCAAGAGGTCCGGCTCCTCAAGCAGGAGCTTTGCAAGGGCGAGGCGGGTTTTCTCGCCGCCGCTCAGCGCCTTCACTGGCTTATCCCACTCGTCCTCCTCAAAGCCAAGCCGCTTCAACACGAACTTCAAGTCGTTCTCAATGCTGTAGCCGCCCTGGGTGTTGAAGTGCTCTTGGAGCAAGCTGTACTCCTCCAGGTCCTCCGCACTCGCGTGCGATTCCATCTGGGCTTCGAGCTCCCTTAGGCGCGTTTGGAGCTGCACCAGATGCTCTCGCGCCTCTGTGGCGACTTCCAGCACGGTCTTGTCGCTATCCGGCAGGCTCACCTGGCTGAGATAGCCATAGTTCGCCCCCCGCTCCCACTGAACGCTGCCCCCGTCCGGCTGGTACTGGCCGGTCAGGATTTTGAGGAGGGTCGTTTTTCCGGCCCCATTGCGCCCGACTAGGGCGACTTTCTCGTGACGGTCCAGGCGCATGTTGACGCCATCGAGCACAATCTCGGCGGCGAAAAGCTTGCGAACCTGGGTGACGTTGAGGAGCATTGGGGAACTCCTATTGTATCCGGTCCGGGGGCATGGCCCAGGCGATAACCATCATCCGGCCGTTGGCCACCTTCTCCCTTCGAGGGAGAAGGCGCAAGCGGGAAGCGCGGGTGGCTCCAGCAGTCTCCTCTCCCTCGAAGTGAGAGGAAGTTCGAGGAGTCCCGAAAGGGAAACTCGAACAGGTGAGGGTTCGTTAGGGCGCCTTCTCAATCCCGAATTTCAGCTGGGCGAAGCCGTCGAGTTCGAAGTGCTCGATCCGTACGCGGTGTTGGCCGCCTAGCTTCAGCACCCGCTCGTAAGTCGTAGGGCCGCTGTATTTCCACTCGTCCACGATCATCTCGTTGTCGATCCAAACCCGCACGCCGTCATCGGCGCTGGTGCTCAGCCGGTATGAACCCGGGTTGAGGGTGAAAGTCCCTTCGGCGACCGTGGCGAAGTGGTCCTTAGGCCCGCCCGGATAGGGGGTGTCGAAGAAGTCATAAGCGAGTGTGCCCGGCGAGTCTGCGAAGGCGTGGGGAGTCTCGTCCAACAACTGCCGGAACGATTCGAACTGAGTTCGTGGGTCCTGGATCTTGGGATCGTACGGCCAGAAGCGGACGTTCCACCGGATCGGCACGTTGAACTCGCTCCAGGAGAATGGTATGAGGCTTCCGGCGGCGAACTCCACGCCTCGATAGTCCACGACCTTCCGGCCCTTGTAGTCGAGGTCAATCCGAATATCCGGTTGTGTGCCTTGATCCACCGTCGCTTCCACAAAGCCGGGTACTTGGCCTGACATCGCGCTAAGTCGAACCCCCGCGATCTTCCGTACCCGCCACGATCCAAACGGACCCAACACTTCAAACCGAATCACCCGCTTCCCTCCGCGAGTACTTTCTTCTCGGGGCCACAAGATCGGCGATCGAAAGTCATAGGGCCCCCACTGGTTAACGAGGATGTAGCGCCGACCGCGAAGGGTGCCCGAGCCAAGATAGGGCCGGATACCCCCGGCTTGCGGCTGCACCCAATAGCGCTTCACAAACGGGCTCATGCGCTCTTTGAGCGGATTCCAATTGGGCGTGAACCGCCGGAGATAGTCGCGGGTGCCATCTTCAAGTTCCACCCGGACGTTGCCGTCGGGCCGCATCAGGGCAGGCTTGGGACGCGACGAGGGGCTCAGAATCGTGGTGTTGGTTCGAGCTCCCACCTGTGCCACCGAGAGCCGCCGGACGTCCGCCGCTGATTCATCGCGAGCCACCCGAAGCTGGTTCTGCGCAAAGGTAAAGTTCTCCACCACCGGGTTGGCGGCGAGGGTGCGCCCCGTCGCACGGAATTGGTTCTGCGAAACATTCAGCCCGTTCACCCCTTTCAGATCAAACACGTGAGCGGCGATATCCTGAAAGGTGTTCCCCCGAACCTCGTAGTCCCGCGACTTCGTGTCGCGCTTCTGGGCGTAAACCCAGTCGCTGGGTTGGTTGGCTCGCTCAAAGAGCTGGATCGCCTCGGTGTCGCGATCAAAAGAGTTGTAGTTGATTCGGTTTGATTGACCGTGCTCAATAGCGATTGCGGTGGCGTTGAACTTGAACTTATTGCCGACGAACACCGAGTCGTAGCTATAACCGCCCCAAACCCCGTGCCAGCACTCCTGGATCAAGTTGTTGACAAACTTGTTTCGGCTGAAGGTCGCCTCGATGCCATTGGTGGGGGCGTGGCTGAAGTCGTTGCCATAAAGGATGTTGTCGTTGCAGCCCCCCTCGCCGGTGTCCATTGTGCTCTGCCCCGCCCAAAGGAAGAACCCGTCGCCGCCATGGGTCACGCTGTTGTAGGCGATGACATTCCGGTTGCTCTGCTCGTAAACCAAAATCCCCGCCGAGTCCTGCCCCCGGTTCCAGCGCCCGTGACTGTAGCCACGCACGCACCAGTCCACCCGGTTGTGCATGATTGCGTTGTCGCTGCTCCGATATAGGCCCACGCCAACCCCAGAGAGGAAGCTGAAATCGCAATTCACCACGGTCCCCTTGTTGGAGTTGGTGATCATCGCGCCGCATTGCCCCCCGATGGCCTTCACGTTGCGGAGCTTGAAGCCGTCCGAACCCTTGATGTAAACCGCCGCACCTTTGGTGAGCCACTCGTCGCCCTCGTTACGGTGGAAGCTCATCCAATCGGCAGAGTCTTCTTTGGCGAGGGTGCTCTTGAGTTTTTGCTTCCAGTTGTAGCTGAGATCGCTGTCAAGGACCATGAAGCCCGGGCTGTTCTCGGCGATCACCGCCACCTTATAACCGCGCACGCGCAGGTTGCGAAGGATAACATTCTTGCCTTCCACCCGGATGCCGATGCCACTGCGGCGGTCGGGCTCCACCGTGAGCGGACTGCCCAGGAGCAGCGCGTTTTGGAAGTCAACAGTGATGTTGTCGCCTCGGATGATAAGGGCCGGCTGGTCGTTTTGGCTAGGGCGCAGATACTGGCCTGGGACGACTTTGGTGCTACTCGAAATGATCATGCCGGGCGGCAGGGTGCCGATCGTTTGAGTGGGGAGGATCGCCGCGAGCGCGGCCGCAAAAATCATCTTCTCCGATTGTAACCCTAAGCCAGCCGTTCCATGACGACGGGCCGCGGGGCGACTTCGGTCGGCGAGTATTCGATGGCTCGGGTCAGTTGCTGGGCCGCCTCGGTCGGGTCATGGGCGGCGTAGACTTCGAAGACGACTTCCCCAGCTGCCACTGGGTCGCCCACCGCTTTTTGCACGCGGACCCCGACTCCGGGGTGGATGGTGTCGCCCTTACTCCGTCGTCCCCCGCCGAGGTCCACCACGACCTCCCCCACGACTCCGGCGTCAATCCGCTTAATCCAACCCGATTGAGTGGCTTTGATCTCGTTTTTGATCGGGGCCAGGGGGAGGGCGGTGATTTCTTGGAGACTGACGCTCGCACCCTGGGCTAAGAACCACGCATGGGCTTTTTGATGAGCAGTTCCATCGTCAAGGGAGGCTCTGGCTTGGGTCATCGCGGCGGCGTGGCTCAAGGCGACCCCGGCAGTCACGAGCATGGAGGCACACAACTCGATCACCAGTTCACGGAATCGAGCGGGACCGCCACCCGATAGAGTCTCGATGGCTTCTTGCACTTCGATCAGATTGCCGACCGCAGACCCGAGTGGCTGGTCCATGTCGGTAATTTCGATGCCTAGGTGGAGATCAAGCTCGCGAGCGATGCCCAGCATGCAATCGCCTAACTCGCGGGCCTCCTCGTGGGTTTGCATGAACGCTCCCGATCCGCACTTGAGATCAATCGAAATGACTTCCGCCCCGCCCGCGATTTTCTTGCTAAGCACCGAACTGGCGATCAGCGGAATGGATTTGACCGTACCGGTCACGTCGCGCAAGGCGTAGAGGGTTCCGTCCGCTGGAGTCAGATTCGGTGTCTGACCCGTCAGCGCGAGGCCAATTTGATTGGCTTGTGCGACCAACGAGTCGATGCTCAGCGCGGTTTGGAAGCCGGGAATGGACTCGAGCTTATCAATCGTGCCACCGGTCTTTCCCAGCCCCCGCCCGCTCATCTTGACGCACGTGAGGCCACACGCCGCGAGCATGGGGAGCAGCACAAGAGTGGTCTTGTCGCCGACGCCGCCGGTGGAGTGCTTGTCCACCCAGGGTTTGGGGAGGCCGGCGAGATCCACTCGGTCACCGCTCTGGGCCATCGCTAGAGTGAGTGTGGCAGTTTCTGCAGCGGACATTCCGCGCCACACCACCGCCATGCACCACGCTGCAAGTTGGGGCTCGCTCATCAGACCCGCGCTGAGGTTCGTCGCCGCGCGCACGATGAACTCCAGTTCTTCGCGGGAGTTTTCGTGCCCGTCGCGCTTGCGTTCGATGACTCGGACCGGATTCATCGCTCACCCGGAAGGACAATGCCGCGCATGATGACCCGCTGGCACGCGAGGAACACGATGAGTGTCGGGAGCGCCGCGAGGGTTACCGCCGCCATCATCACCGCCTTCGGAGCGCTCAATTGGAGCTGGTAAATGAAGACCATGAGCGTCCACATCGAGCGGTCTTGGGCGACCAAGAACGCGTACATAAACGCGCCGTATGCGCCCATGAACGCGAGCAACGCGAGGTAACCGAGCACGGGTTTAGAGAGTGGGAAGGCGATTTTGAGCATCATTAGCCACTCCGGCGCACCGTCAATTTGACCGCTCTCAAACAGCTCTTGAGGCAGCGAATCGAAGAATCCCTTGAGCAAGAAGATCATGTATCCGCTCGCCGCTCCGGGCAGAATCAACGCCCAGAACGTGTTGAGCAGGTTCAGATCTTTGAGCAAGAGGAACGAAGGGATCATCGCCACTTCAGCCGGGAATGCCATGGTGGCGAGCAAGAAGATCAGGATCTTACCGGTCGCGGGGAGGGGATAACGGCTGAGGGCGTAGGCGGCGACCGGGTTCACCAGCAGCTGGGTGATGATCACGAGAATGCAGAAGATGGCCGTGTTCCAAAGCGCGCGACCGTTGAGTGCGATGTAGTCGAGGACGAATCGGTAGTTGCGCGTGCTGAACTCTTGCTTAAGTGCCCCGGCTTCGCGGGCCACATAGGCTCGATCCCACTGGAGTAGCGGCATCTCGAATGAGTTGCCTTGGCTGGCCCACAATGCGTCAGCAGCACCGCTCCGATATGCGGCCGGGATTCCCTGGGTCACGTACTCGTCGAAGAGCCCAGCATCTGGGACCGGGCGCAACTCTTCGAAGTTCTTCGCGCCTCCCGACCACCCAGGTGGGACATCTTGAAATTGGTTGCGATACTTCGTGCGGGCGAATTCTTGATAGAGGCGCGACGAGACGACCGGAATTCTAAACTCAACCGGTAGTGTCCGTTTGAAGTCCTGCCAATCTTCCCATTTTTTTCCCACGCGGGGTTTCCAGCCCACTCGATCGAGTTGCTCAATCGGCGGTTGCGCGGTCTGGAATGCCACGTTCTCCTCAATGTAAGTGCGGTTAAGGTCGTCAATCGAGCGGAATTTGGTGCGGAGCCAGGCTTGATAGCGCAAGCTGAGCTTGCTGGTCACTTGGGTGGGCGCAGTGCGAAAGCCCGCCATCCAGTATTGGGGCTCCAGGTTTGCTAAGAACTTTTCGTACGCGACGAGGTCGGCCGGTTCCGTGGGAGTGAGATTCTTGAGCGCGGCGATTGTCGCCGCATTCCCGCTGAACTTATCGTCCAGAAACTTCTCTTCCAACTTCGCCGCGTCTTGCCAAAACGCCGGGACCAGCTTGTTGTCGTTCTGATCGGTGGGGCCGAGGAAGCCGGTCGAGGTCATCACCAAGAACGGATAGATCGTGGTGATCGCGCCGATGCAAAGGATCGCGTAAATAGTGGCCATCGCCACCCGCGCCCTCCATCGCTTTCGACCGACCAGTCCCACCAACGGCATGAAAGGAGTTTAGCCGAACGCGGTTTACCGCCGGGGGAGCCAGAAAATTTGCGGGGCAAAATCGGCGAATTCGAACCTAAATGCCCCCCAATTCCTACCGGGATTCACAAATCCCCGTACAAATACGTTAATACCAGTAATTTTACTGGGTGTCCCCCAGTAGGTCTACCTGGAATGACTAAAACGTGAGCAGCACCGGGACACGAACACCCGGCCAGCCAAGGAACGGCGTCGCTGCTATCACGGAGGATAAAGAACATGTCTGCATTTAGCGTAAATACGAACACTCTCGCCATGACCTCTCTGCGAATCCTGGGCAACACCGGGAAGCAATTCGCCGACAGCATGACCAAACTTTCAACCGGCCTTCGCATCAACAACGCCGGTGATGATCCAGCTGGCCTCATCGTCTCGGAGAACTTCCGAGCCCAGATCGCCGGCCTGGACCAAGCGATCCGAAATAACCAGGACGCCACCAGCTACTCCAAGACGGCAGAAGCGGCGTTGGACGAAGTGAACCGACTTCTCCGAGATGCTCGAACCCTGGCGGTGGCCAGCGGTAACTCCGGCACCCTCGACGAGCCGCAACGACAGGCGAATCAAAACCAGCTCTCGTCCATTATTCAGTCCATCACCCGAATCGCCCAAACGACTGCGTTCGGCACGAAGAAGCTCCTAGACGGTAGCTCTGGAACTCAGGCGATCAGCACGAGCGGCGCCAACGTCTCGAACATGAACTTCACTGGCGTGTTCAACGGCTCAGCCGTCACGCAGAATTCGGCGGTGACGGTCCAAGTGACAACTGCGGCATCCCGTGCTCAAGTGGTCACCACCAAAACGCACGCTTTGCCCACCACGACCGTCTCCGCTGGCTCGTTCAGCATCAACGGCGTGAGCTTCACTACGGATAGCAGTGAGACCATCGCCAGCGTCATCGGCAAGATCAATCAGGCGTCCGTCCAAACCGGCGTGACCGCCACTTGGACCGCCGGTGGAGCAGTCACTCTGACGTCAGCAAACTACGGCACGAACGCTTCGGTGGACCTCGTGGACTCCAACGCCATCCTGCAGACCGTCGCCGGAGCCGCCACCGATGCCGGCAGCAACGCCATCGCCGACGTCTCGATTGACTTGAACGGCGCAACGGCGGGCGGTGTCACCACAGTGAGCTTCGCCTCGGGCAACGGCCTCAATCTGAGGGATGCTTACGGCAACGTGATCACGCTCACTGAGAACGGAAACCTCGCCGGAGCCGCTGCAGCTTGGGGACAAATCACCGCTGGCAATGCGACCTTCCAAATCGGGGGCAACGCCAACGAAACGACGAATCTCTCGCTGGGCAACTTCGCCGCGACCGAACTCGGGCAAGGCGTCGCAGCTGGCAAGACTCTCGCAACCGTCGACATCATGTCCGCTTCCAGCTCGACTGAGGCGCTAACGGTGATCGACAAGGCGATCCAAGACGTGAGCACGGCTCGAGGTCGAATCGGCAACTTCATGCGAAACATCCTCGACTCCAATGTCCGATCCTTGGCGATCCAGCGAGAAAACCTCGCCGCCAGCGAATCCAACATCCGAGACATCGATGTGGCCATGGAAATGACCAACATGACCAAGCTGCAGATCTTGCAACAGAGCGGACTCGCCATGCTGGCTCAGGCCAACCAGGCTCCTCAAGCGGTGCTCTCGCTGCTCAGAGGATAATCCGACCACTCCTCCCCTCACTCGAGGGGAGGCACTAAATCTTCATCACGCGAACGACGTGCGGTCATGACCAGAAGCTGATCTTAACCGCCAAAACCAAGAACATTTTTTAACCGCATGTTCGTAACGCGCAGACCCGTCCGGCCTCAGTGCCGGACTCTTTTTTATTTCGGAGGGTCTGAAGCGGGAGCAGCCGCACGCGGTTTGACGCTCACCGTTAGGCTTGTGATCAGCCCCTGATGGTAAGCCCTCACAACGGCGGTGCCGCCCGCTGGGAGCGCGCGGAACGTGCCGCTCTGGTCGATCCAACCGCCCGGCCCCATCGCGCTCCAAATGACGTTTCGGTCGGGCAACGGCTTGCCATCGCCGCCGATGAGTCGATATCCGATCATCGCGCCACCTTCCATAGTGGCCGGGCCTTGAATGGCAACTTGCCCTCCCTGATTCACTTCTTTGGGACCGAAGAACAGGATGCCGTTGCTGACCTTCCGCTCGCTGCCGTCGCTGGGCCGATTCAACACGTTGCCGAAGAGGGCCATGGTGGTGCTCCCGCCGCCATCCAAATTCACGGCGTCGGTACAGCCTAGGCTCGTCATGATCACCGCCAACTCCTTCAGGCTCGCTCCGGCACTCATCGCCTGACGTCCATCCACCGCCACAAACCAGAGGTCTCCCTTCGCCGTCCGTCCCACCGCGGTGCGCGGATGCCGGGTATCGGCAAAGCTCTTGCTGAAACTCGCGGTGGCGTAGTCGATGTTCTCCTGCCCCGCACGCAACAGCATGGGTCCACCACCAATGACGTTGTCCACCTTGTTCCAGTCCATTCCGGTGGTGGTCATCCCAATCCGCACGTTCGCGCCGATGTAAGCGCGAGAGAGTTTGGACGCCCCTGCCCCCTGCATGACCAGCAATGCGTAGCCAGGATCCACCTTTACGCTGGGCTGATTTCTCACGATCTCCATGATCTGCCCGCGAGAGGTGCCGGTGGGGGCAAAGCCGAGCGTATCCATGCGCACCTTGAGATAAACGTTCGGAGCGGCGGATCGGGCCTCTGTACTAGCCTCGGTGAAAAGGACCAGGCGGTCGTTCTGAACGTCCTCATTAAAGCCTTGCAACGGGAGCGAATCCAGCCCATCAATGAGGGCGGAGCCGGACCACTCCAGCAAGCCCACTGTGCTCGTATTTCCGCCCCACCCGAAGGTTGCGCGGCCGGGAAATGGGCGGCTGAGCAGTTGCCCATCTCGGACCATCGCACCCAGGGGTTCCCCGCTCGCCGGGAAGAAGTCGCCATTGATTCCCGCGATCGCCCCGGTTTTCTCCATCAGCGACGAAATCTCTTCCCTTGAGCCCGTGCCGGTGCCCGAAAACAGGCGCATCTGGGCGATCTCGCTTCGCGCCGAAATCGCAGGTGCACCCATGGACCAGCGCAGGGCGTGGATCACCCGGGGCGTTTTTGTATCCACTTCCATGCGGTAGCTGAGCCCCGGAGTCACCGGCTTTTCCCACGCTACGGTCTGAGCCCAGACCCCGACCGACGCAAGAACCCCAATCCAAGTCGCTATCCTTCGCATATGTCCTCCAAAACTTCCAGCGTGCCGGCGTCGGCGTCCATCCTCGCTCGAACTCCGAGCGGGATCGTGAGCATCGTGCTCATGTGTCCAAACGGGTAGTCCAGCATGCTCGGCACCCCGGCTCTTTCAAGACGTTCGGAAACGATTTCTCGCCACGGCTTCTTGCCGATTGTTTCATCCGACTTCTCATCCGTTCGCGTCATCTCGCCCATCACCACCCCAGCCGTCTCCTGCAACTTCCCGCAGTTCAGCAAATGGGTCAACATCGCGTCCACCCTATGCGGCTGCTCGTCCACGTCCTCGATCAGCAGCAGATTGCCCTTCGTCGGAATCTCGTTGGGCGTCCCAATCGTGTCGCCGATCAGGCACAGGCAACCCCCCACTAGATTCCCCTCGGCGGCCCCCGGCACCACCGCCTTGCCTCGGGTTGCCCCTTCCGGCACCGTAGCGTCTCCCTGAATCACCCGGAAGAAAGACTCAATCACCCACGGCTCCCGATCAAACGCCAACGTCAACGCCATTGGCGCATGGATGCTCACCGCCCCTCGGCACTGCATCGCGATGTGAAGCGTGGTGATGTCGCTAAAGCCAATCAGCATTTTTCGGCTTTGCGCCATCAAGTCCAGGTCAATGTACGGCAACAACCGAGCGCACCCATAGCCGCCCCGACTGCAAAACACCGCGTCTACTTCGGGGTCCTGAAACGCCGCCATTAGATCCGCCGCGCGGTCCTGGTCACTCCCCGCCAGATAAAAATCCCGTTCCAGCGTGTGCGGGAAAAGCTTGGTTTTGAACCCCCGTCCGTGTAGGAGGTCCAGACCTTTGTGCAATTTTTCCTCTTCGATGGGGCTGCTGGGAGAGACGACTCCGAGGGTATCCCCCGGCTTCAGCGCGCGCGGCTTGATCGGCATAAGCCATTTTAGTCCCCTACGGAGCCCCTATGCGAGGGCACGAAAAAACCCCGAAGCTCACGCCTCGGGGTTCTCTCAAATTCCGACTAACTTAGTTCGCGGGAGCAACCACGACGCGGCGATTGGGTTCTTCGCCCTCGCTGTACGTCTGCACGCCCGGGATTTCGCTGAGGACCTTGTGGACGATGCGTCGCTCGAACGCGGGGAGCGCATCAAAGACAGCTTCCTCACCGCGCTTGACCACTTCGTTCGCCACGTTGGTCGCCAAGTTTCGAAGGACTTCTTCCCGTCGGCGACGGAAGTTGTTGCCGTCCAACGTGATGCGAACGCCATTGTCGAACCGCTTGCTCGCCATGAGGTTCATCAAGTACTGGAACGAGTTCAAAACCTCGCCGCTCTTACCCACGAGGTGAGCAACGTCTTTGCCGTCCAACTCGAGGTTCACGTAGCGACCTTGCAATTCGCGCACCGTCACCGTCGCCTCGATGTCGGCGATCTCGAGCACTTCCTGAATCATATCGATGAGTGCATCAGCATCGGCCTGAGTGGCTTCGACCGCCTCTCGGGCATCGTCGCCGCCCTCTTCAGTGGCGGGAGCTTCCTCGGTTGCCTTCGCCTTGGCAGCGCGTGGAGCGCGCTCGGGCTTGGCTTCCTTCGCGGGCTTTTCGGCCTTCGCAGGCTTCTCTTCCTTCTCCACCACGGCGGCGGGAGCAGCCTTGACGGGCTTTTCAGCCTTTTCGACCTTCTCGGCCTTTGCCGGTTTGGCGGCCTTGCTGGGCTTAGCGGATCCCTCTTCGATCAATTCAACCTGGACCTTCAGCTTTTTCTTGCCAAAGAGACCCGGCGATTCATCCAAAACGGTGAGGTTGATGCGATCGGGGGTCACCCCGAGTTGTGCGGCCGCGGCGGTTTTCGCCTCGTCCACAGTCTTGACTTGCAGTTCTAGAGTTTCCATGGGAAATTGTCCTTTATGTTCCTAGCCCGACTTCTTCTTGGGCTTGTATTGCTTGCCGGTGCCTTCGCTCGTGCCGTCCTTCGGCTTGATCTCGGCCGCCCCGTTCTTACTCACGGCGCCATTCTTTTTTGAGCTGTCCACTTGCTTTCGGAGCATCTCTTCCTGTTGGCGCTGTTGTTCTTCCATTAGTTTGGCAAAAAAACCACTCTTGGAGCGAACCCCTCCCGCGGCCGTTGCGACTTTTTGTATCGGCGGCACCGCCATTCGGTAAGCGCGAAGCGATTGCAGGGTCGAGAAGATGTTCAAGAAAATCCAGTACAGCACGAACGCGCTGGGCAGCGGGAAGAAGAACATCATCACCGTCACCATCACCGAGACGCCGATGCCCATGTAGCGCTGTTGCTTCACGTTGTTCGGGTCGGTAACCGGCTGAAGATAAGTCGCGATGACCATCGAAACGCCGTACACCACCAAAAGGAGGTAGTCGTTCTGGCCCAAGTTCGGTCCAAAAAGGCCATTTGATGCGCCGCTCGCGCTCGGGTTCACCCACATGAACAAACCGTTCGCAAATTCGAACCGGTAGTGCAGCATGGATTGGAACACCAAGAGGAACAGCGGCATTTGCAGGAACGCGGGAGCGCATCCGGCGGCTGGATTGATGCCGTATTCGCGATACAGCGTCATCGTCTCTAGCTGAACCGCCTGCGTGTCCACCACGCCCTGCTTGTTCGTGTGCTTCTTTTTGAGCTCGGCGGCGAGCGGCTGGAGCTGCATCATCTGCCGGGAGAACATGAGCTGCTTTTGAGCTAGCGGATAAACAATGGCGCGCACGATGAGCGCGAGCAAGAACGCCGCCAACGTATAGCTGACCCAAGGCTGCCGCCCCGTCAATCCGACCAGCGCATCGATAACCGCATAGCCAGGGAAGAAGCCCCAAACGAGGTCTTTCTGATTCAGCCCGCTGAGATTGGTGATGGTGGCTTGATAAAGTTCTTCGCCGGTGATTTCAGTCTGCGGCAAACCCGCCACCGGGGTCACCTTGACCTTCATCTGGGTCCACATGGGATCCTTGAGGTAAGCCTTTCGCTCGTGATCTAAGGAGTTAAATGCGGTCGAAAGCCGTCCGAGGTTCTTGTATTCGACGCCCGCTCGAGTGCTGGTGTGCATCGCCAAAACCCAGCTTTCGATAATCTTTTTCTTGACTTCCGCTTCGGGAATTCCGGATTTCTTTGCCTCTTCTAGGAGCTTGGTTTCGAACTTCTTTCGCTCGGCTTGGATGGTGATGTCTTTGCCGGTTGCGTTTTGCTTCTGCAGTAGGGCGAAAATCTCCGCCGAGCTGCGTGAGTCGGGTGCTTGCTGGAAACCCCCGTTGCCCGTCATCAGCTGCAGACCAAGAAAAATCGTGGTGGCCAGCAACAAGGCGGTGAGGATATTCGAACCGGGTTTGGGAGATTTACTCATAAATTTATGGGACGGGGTCGTGGCCGCCGGGGCGAAACGGGTGGCATCGGGCGATGCGCTTGATCCCCAACCAGCTACCTTTGATTAAACCGTATTTTTCTATGGCTTCAAGCGTGTATTGCGAACAACTCGGCGTATATCGACAACTTGGCGGCATCCACCGCGAAGACCGTTGATAAAGGCGAACCAGGGCTATTCCGATTTTTTTTCCCATCGTCGAGAGATCGCCTCGATTAACCTAAGCAACTCACTTTTCAACTGTTCGTACGGCACTCCGTCGGCGTTGCGGTGGCACACCAGAATCAGGTCCAAAGTCGGCGGCGGAGAGGCAGTTCTCAGGGCTTCTAAAACCCGGCGTCGAACTCGATGCCGACGCGGTTTGTTGCCGATCTTTTTGCTGGTGGCGACTCCGACTTTTCCATTGCCCGGTAGCCCATGCACACGAAAGAGCGCTCCACTTTCGCGGGCGCCCTTCGAAAAAAGCTCTTCGAACCGAGTCGGCGAAAGACCGCTGATGGTCTTATCGCGCCGCGATTCGGTAGCGGCCCTTCATGCGGCGTCGCTTGAGCGTGTTCTGACCGTCGGTCGTGCGCATGCGAATGCGGAAACCGTGAGTCTTGAACTTATGGCGGTTGTTGGGTTGATACGTACGCTTCATAAAACCGTCCTGGTCATTACTTCAATGCAGCAGAGAATGATACCACGCCCCCAGCCGCCGGGGCTACCGGTGACGAATGAGGGATGCAAAAAGTTTCGAGTCTTGCGACTATGCCTCGCGCGGGTCGGCGAACCGCCCCTTCACCGCCGTCGCCACTGCTGTGATCGGGCTCACCAGATGCGTGCGACTTCCCGGCCCCTGTCTTCCCTCGTAAGGGCGATTCGAGGTCGAAGCGCTACGCTGCTGGGGCCGCAGGATATCGCCATTCATGCCGAGGCACATCGAGCAACCAGCGTGGTGCCACTCGAATCCCGCTTCCTTAAAGATCAGGTCCAGCCCCTCGCGCTCGGCAGTCTGCTTTACTGCCTCGCTGCCGGGTACGACCATAGCGCGGACTCCCGCCGCCACTTTTTTGCCTTTGGCGGCCGCCGCAGCTTCTCTTAGATCCTCAATCCGTGAGTTTGTACAGCTACCGATGAACACCGTGCTCACCGCGATCTCGCTCATCGGCGTGCCTGGTTTCAGGCCCATGTAGCTCATGGCTTTCTCTTCGCCCACATCCTTTGGCTCGGGGACTACGCCATTGATATCGGTGGTCATCGCCGGGGTCGTCCCCCAGGTCACTTGCGGGACCAAGTTGCCGACATCCACAAACTCTTCTCGATCGAATTTTGCGTCCTGATCGGTTTTCAGTAGCATCGAGTCCGCGACCAAGTTCTCAAAATCTCGTCCCTTCGGTGCGTAGGGTCGATCTTCCGCGCGAATGAATTCGAATGTGGTTTCGTCCGGCGCGACCATGCCGGCGCGTGCGCCCATTTCTATGGACATGTTGCAAATCGTCATGCGCCCGCTCATGCTCAGCGCCTCGATTGCCTCACCGAAATACTCCGCCACGTACCCGGTGCCTCCGCCCGCGCCAAGCTTGCGGATTGTCGCCAAGATCATGTCCTTCGCGGTCACCCCGGGTTGGAGCGTGCCGTCGTACCGAATCCCGAGCGACTTCGGTCGCCCATTCATGCGCAGAGTCTGGGTCGCCAAAACGTGCTCTACTTCCGTGGTGCCGATCCCAAACGCCAGCGCCCCGAAGGCGCCGTGGGTGCTGGTGTGGCTGTCGCCGCACACGATGGTGAGCCCAGGCAGCGTGATGCCGAGCTGGGGGCCAATGATATGGACGATCCCCTGCCTCTCGCCCAGATAGCCGAAAAGCGGGACGCCAAATTCTTTGCAATTCCTGGACAATGCGGCCAGCTGCTTCCCGCTCAGCGTGGACTCGTCAATGGCTCGCCCGTCGGTCGGGACGTTGTGATCGACTGTGGCAAAAGTCAGATCGGGCCTTCGAACCGGTCGCCCCGCCACCCGCAACCCATCGAACGCCTGGGGAGAAGTGACCTCGTGGACCAAATGCCGGTCAATGAACAGCAACACGCCACCGCCTTCAAGATCGGCCACCCGATGTCGGTCCCAAACTTTGTCGAAGAGCGTCGTTGCCATGCAACCTTATTTTACGCCTAGAAGCTCGGCGGTGTAAGTTTGGAGGTCGGAGTGCGGAGTTGGGACAAAGTCCGAACTTCGGACTCGCAACTCCGAACTAAAAAGGGATGGTGGGTAGAGCAGGATTCGAACCTGCGTAGGCTCTCGCCGACAGATTTACAGTCTGTTCCCATTGGCCGCTCGGGCATCTACCCACTGGGAGAACGAAGTTATACCCCATGCTTCAAGCTATAAAGCAACTCAGGTAAGACTTGGGGACCAGATGACCCCGCTTGATGATCGCGAGATTCGAGAATCGCGCACGTTCTACGCCGTTACCGCCATCTCGACATGCCTCTGGTGGGTAGGACTCCAAGGGAGTGCGGCGATTCGCCAAGCGTTTCTCGGGCGCGACGCCGCGCTGTGGATGGGCGCCCTACTTTTGCCCGATTTAGTTTCCGCCTTGTTCATGGCAACAGGATTGGTGTGGGCCATTGGGCGTCATCCTTCGCTCGCCCAGGCGCTGGCATGGGGAACCTTTGGCGGACAGGGATATGCATTTCTCCTTAGCATCGGTATTGCGGCGAGAGATCCAGATGCCGCCTGGGGTGTCGTGGCGATGATGTTCTCTGCCGGCGTCTCGCTTGCCTACGCAATTCGATTCCACTCGATGGACATTCTGTGGGGACCCTTCCGATTTTCGACGTCTCCCAGCCGAAAGCCACGTCAACACTTGACACGTATGATCCGCCAGATGGCCTCCATGTGGGCGGTTTTCTTGGTCCTCATCCCCTCCGTCTTTGGTCTAGTCGAGAGAGCGCTTCATTGGCACCTCGTCGAGATTTCCCCTCTGGTCCGATGGGGAGTGGCGCCGCTTGTGATCTTGCTTGCTTCATGGATGGGTGTGGCATCCGGCTGGGCCATGGCAAAACATGGCGACGGAACACCATTGCCATCCGACTGCCCGGGGCGGCTTGTGATCGCTGGCCCATATCGGTTCATTCGAAATCCGATGGCGCTAGGCGGGGCGGTCCAGGGTGTGATGGTCGGTTTGATGTGGCAGTCGCCGCTGATCATGACTTACTCGATCATTGGTGGGCTTTGGTGGGAGATTATGGTCCGGCACCTCGAAGAACGCCATCTTGCCGAGTGCTTCGGGTCACAGTACGCCGACTATCGCGCCGCCGTCCGGTGCTGGATCCCCAGGTTGACGCCGTTTGAATCGGCCCGCTGAACTTCCTTCGACGATTGGCGTCCGAACTTTCCGATGCTGCTGCCAATCGCTCTCTCCATAGCTCTTGTTGCCCCGGCGACCTACGATCCCAACCGAGTGCCCGCCGATCTTAAGCCGACGATCACCGACATGACCCTCACCGACGCCGCCCGCAAACGAGGTGTCCCGATCAAAATCTACTTACCGAAATCTCAAACCGCCGCCCCGGTGGTGTTCTTCAGCCATGGCCTAGGCGGATCGCGCGAGGGCAATAAATTTCTCGGCGTGCATCTGGCCGCGAGGGGCTACGTCGCTGTCTTCACCCAGCACCCCGGCAGCGACACATCGGTATGGCAAGGGCTACCCCGACAAGAGCGAATGGCGGCGATGCAACGGGCGGCCAGCGCGCAGAATTTCAGACTGCGCCAACAGGACATCGTCTTCTTGCTCGACGAACTAGAGCGGCTGAACAAGACCGACGCGAAGCTCAAAGGCCGGCTCGATCTGACCAAAATCGGGATGTCGGGGCACTCTTTCGGAGCCGTGACCACCCAAGCCGTGAGCGGGCAGAACTTCCCCGGCATCGGGCAATCGCTCACCGATCCACGCATTGACGCCGCCGTCCTCTACAGCCCGAGCTCGCCTCGCACCGATTCCTTCAGCAGGGTCAAGCTCCCTTGGCTCTTGATGACGGGTACGCACGATAATTCGCCGATCGGGCAAAGTGATGTGGCGAGCCGACTCGCCGTCTACCCCGCCCTTCCCCCGGGCGACAAGTACGAAGTCGTGCTGTTCAACGCCGAGCACAGCGCCTTCACCGACACCGCCCTCCCCGGCGACAAGCAACCCCGAAACCCCAATCACCACCGCGTCATGCTCGGCCTCACCACCGCCTTCTGGGACACGTATTTGAAGGGCGACAAAGACGCCAAAACCTGGCTCACCACCCCCGCCGCCCGCTCGATCATGGAGCCGAAGGACACCTGGAAGAAGAAGTAGTTAAACTGCCCAAGTGCTGACTGCTTTTCTCTCACTGGTGGAACCCGACTGGGGGGCGATGGCGCGCGAGCAGAGTGCGATGATTGCGCGGGACTACGTTCGGGCGGATGGGCGAGTGCTTGAACAGCCGAAGGGGCGGGCCGCGGCTTATTTGTGGCCGTTTGGGATGCTACTTTCTGCGGAGTCGGCTCGAATTCAGAGCGATGGGGACGGAGGAAAGCGGATTGATCGCCTTCTCACTGAGATGGAGGCGTACCGGACCGGCGATGCTTACAGCGCGAGTCGTGGGAATGACGACGTGTACTACGACGATAACGCTTGGGTGGCATTGGCGTTGCTGGAGGCCCCCGGGAAGCACCCGGCTTGGCGGGGAGTTGCCGAGCGGATTTTGCGCTTCAATATGGCCGCGGAGGACCCAAAATTAGGCGGCGGATTGTACTGGCGGGTGAAGCCAAAGGAGTCGAAAAACACCTGCACAAACGCACCAACCCTATTGGGATTGATCTTGCTAGGCGAACCCTGGTCGCTGACCGAAAGCGACCGGCTGATGAAGTGGCTAACCCGCCTCGAAGACCCGGCGGACGGGCTGTTTTGGGACAACATTCGTATGGACGGTACGATCGAAAAGACGAAGTGGTCGTACAACACCGGAGTCATGATTCGGGCGTTCTTGGCCGCCTCATCGGGCCCCGGGCCGCTTCGGCGACGGGCGGTGAGGGCGGGGGCTTCGGCGGCGGATTACTGGCTGACCGCGGAGGGCGCGGTTCGTTGCGATGCTTCCTTCGCCTGCCACCTGGTGGATGCGTGGCTAGACTTGTCGCGCGTGGATGAGTCCCGGCCCTGGCGGTCGTATGCAGTTCGGGCGGCTCTGTACGCTTGGTCCAATCTGCGCGACAAGGACGGGCACTCGAGCAAGCGTTGGGAGCGGCACGCGGGGGAGCCGTCGCTCCTCGCGGATGCGAGTCTGGCGCGGGCGCTATGGCGGCTCAGCGCTCCTTAGGGTTTGCGGGTTGCCGCTCAGCATCACGAAAAAGAAGTCGGCCACCCTCCAGACCCCAGACCCCAAACCCCAAACCCCGCCCACTGGGTAACGTCTCGGCGTGAAACGAGGAGATCGAGTCTTAGCATGGTGGCCAGCGGAGAAAGAGTGGTGGTATACCGGGGTGATTTGTAATGTGGGCGAGGATGTCGTTGAAGTTCAATACGATGACTGCCAGCGAGCCCAGTTGACCAGCGCCCAACTCCGCCCTCTCCAGGTGGGCATTGGATCGCGAGTCTACGTTCGTTGGAAAGGCGGCCCGAGCTACTATCCCGGCCGCATCACGATGGCCGAAGGCGGCGCGGTCCACGTCGAGTACGATGACGGCGACAAAGAGTGGGCGACGGTTAGCGCGATGCGGGTGCACAACGATGACCTTTAAGGGCCTCTAAGGGCCACCAAATCGCTCGGGCCGCCAACGGCCCGCTTGTTAGCATTAGGGCAACTTAACCCGAGTGGCCCTAATGCTCGTTGAGTCGATCGAGGGATGAACTTAGTCGCCGGAGACGGTGAACTTCACGGAGTCCAAAACTTTCTCGTTATGCGATAGGTCCAGCCGATATTCACCTTCTGGCCAGCCGTTCGTGGGCTTGCTCACGGAGAAGCTCGCATTCGTGTAGTTCGCAGGAAGATCAACCACTGCTTCGTCGATCTTAATGTTCGTGCCCGTGACCGAAGGAGACTTCTCGCAGTACCAAGCACCCTTTAGCTTGGACCCAACGGGCATATTAACGGGGGTGTAATAGGCTAAAAGTTTGGCGGTGTTCTTAGTAAACGTTGTCTTAGGCGTTCGGCCAGATTCCTCGTCGGTGAGGAGAATATCGGCGAACTTCGGCTCTTTTGACTTCTCTCCCTCGGTCGAGACCGTCGTCGAAGTTCCAGTGCTGCATCCCACCATAGCGACGTAGGTGCAGATGAGAAGGGCCACTCTTGAAATGTTCATCCATGCAACATTACCCGGTTATTTTGCAAAATCATCCAAAAAACTTGTCCAAGAAAGATCGTAGGGGGTGCCACACGGTTGACAACGCACCCTACGCAGGACGAATCCCTGAATTTTCTGTTCCGGCAAGGACCCGCCCCCTACCGGAAAGCAGCTTCAGAAAAAGCCGCAAGCGGTAAGGATTTCGGTAACCCTAGATTCCTTTGTCACTAACGAACTTGACCAAGTCGGCGATGCGGCAAGAATAGCCCCACTCGTTGTCGTACCAAGCCACCGCTTTCACCAAGTTGCCGAGGGCGACGGTGTCCACCGAGCTAAAGATCGAGCTGTACTCGTTGCCGATGAGGTCGCTGCTGACGAGCTCTTCGTCGGAGTACTGCAGGATGCCCTTGAGCGAGCCGTCTGCGTATTCCTTCATTGCGGCATTGATCTCTTCGACCGTCACTTCGCGGCTCAGAACCGCGGTGAAGTCCACCACCGAGACGGTGCGGGTCGGAACCCGGAACGCCATGCCCGTGAACTTGCCCTTGAGCTCCGGAATCACTAGGCCAACCGCCTTCGCGGCACCGGTGCTGCTCGGCACGATGTTCTCCGCCGCCGCTCGAGCGTCGCGCACATCCTTCTTGGCGGTATCCACCACCGACTGGCTGTTCGTGTAAGCGTGGACAGTCGTCAACAGCCCCTTCTCGATGCCAAATTTCTCGTGCAACACCTTTGCCACGGGCGCCAGACCGTTGGTGGTGCAGCTCGCGTTGCTGATGATGTGGTGCTTGCTGGCATCGTACATCTCGTTGTTCACACCCAGCACAAGGGTCACGTCCTCATTCTTGGCCGGGGCCGTGATGATGACCTTCTTTGCTCCGCCGGCGAGGTGGGCCTTGGCAAGGTTGGCGTCGGTGAATCGACCGGTGGCCTCGAGCACGATGTCACAACCCATCTCGCCCCAAGGAATCTTGGCCGGGTCGGTCTGCGCGAACACGCGGATGGTGTCGCCGTTCACCGTGATGGTGTCTTCGGTATGAGACACCTCACCCTGGAACGGTCCGTAGGTGGTGTCGTACTTGAGCAAGTGCGCATTGGTGCGCGTGTCGGTCAGATCATTGACCGCCACCACGTCAAACTGCCCGCGATAGTGCTTCTGCAACGTCCGCAGCGAAAGCCGCCCAATCCGTCCAAACCCGTTAATTCCAATCTTCACTGCCATGGTGATAGTGAGTTTACCGGTACAAGGTGCTGCTTGCGGTAGTTCGCACTTCACGCAGAGGCGCAAAGGAATGACCTTTACGGGTCGTGGCGCCCACAACGCAAAGGCGCAAAGGCGACGGAGCGCAGGTCGGGCTACGAACGGATAAAATCTCAGAAATGACCAAAGAGAACCAGGTCGCCTCGGTGGTCGTGGATGCGGCGATGAAGATTCATCGAGATCTGGGGCCTGGGCTCCTCGAGTCAGTCTACGAAACCGCACTCGCGTACGAACTTGGCAAGCGCGGACTCCAAGTTCGGACTCAAGTCGGAATTCCCGTGATCTACGAAGGGGTTCCCATGGGTATCGGGTTCCGCGCCGACCTCCTGGTGGAGGAGTGCCTGATCGTCGAAATCAAATCGGTTGAAGCGCTCCCTTCCGTAGCGTACAAAGTCCTGCTCACCTATCTGAAGGTCTCGGGGCTGCGGCTCGGCATTCTGCTCAACTTCGGGGAGGAACGGATGAAAGACGGAATTCGCAGAGTTGTCAACGGGCTCCCGGATGACCATTAGCAAGTATTGGCTCCAACCGGGTTGCGGAGGTATTTCACGCTAAGGCGCAAAGCGCGAGAGAAAAATTGGCGGCAAGTCGTAAACGCAAAGGCGCTAAGACGCTTACCCCTTTGCGCCTTAGCGATCCTGGCCCGTCACAAAGGTCCCTCGCACACTTTGCGACCTGGCGTGAATCTAGAGCATGAAGTCTGCGGTAGCCCTTTGCGCCTTAGCGATCCTGGCCATTCTCCGATCTCCTTCCGACGCTTTGCGTCTTGGCGTGAATCTGGTGCATAAAGCACGCGACAACTTTTTTGCGTCTTTAAGTGAAAAAACCTACCGCCCGCGCCAATGCCAGCCTGTCCAGACACCGCTGGGTAGACTCAAACTATGAGTAGCTTTGATGCCCGACAGACCCTGATGGTCGGCGAAAAATCGTACGAATTCTTCAACCTCAGCAAGGCCGCTACGAAGGCAGAATTAGACCGGTTGCCGTACTCCCTCCGGGTGCTACTCGAGAACCTGCTCCGCACCGAAGACGGTCTCAACATCACCAGGGCCGACATCACCGCGCTCGTCAAGTGGGACCCGAAGGCCGAGCCTAGCAAGGAAATCAGCTTCACCCCCGCCCGGGTGCTACTCCAAGACTTCACCGGCGTCCCGTGCGTCGTCGATCTCGCCGCGATGCGCGACGCCATGGCCAAATTCGGCGGCGACCCCAAGAAGATCAACCCCCTCCAGCCCGTCGAACTGGTCATCGATCACAGCGTGCAGGTGGACGCCTACGGCAGCGCTGCCGCCCTACAAATCAACCAAGACCTCGAGTTCAACCGCAACCAGGAGCGGTACGAATTCCTTCGCTGGGGACAGCAGGCGTTCGACAACTTCCAGGTCGTGCCGCCCAACACCGGCATCGTCCACCAAGTCAACTTAGAGTTCCTCGCGCGCGGGGTCATGGACGTCAATGGCGTCGCCTACTTCGACACGCTCGTCGGCACCGACAGCCACACCACCATGATCAACGGCCTCGGCGTGCTCGGGTGGGGCGTGGGCGGCATTGAGGCCGAGGCCGCGATGCTGGGCCAGCCGGTCAGCATGCTCATTCCGCAAGTCGTCGGGTTCAAGCTCATTGGCTCACTTTCCGAAGGCACGACCGCCACAGACCTCGTGCTCATGGTCACGGAGATGTTGCGCAAGCACGGTGTGGTAGGCAAGTTTGTCGAGTTCTACGGCGAGGGAATCGCCGCCCTGCCGCTGGCCGACCGCGCAACAATCGCCAACATGGCCCCTGAGTACGGGGCGACGATGGGCTTCTTCCCGGTGGACGAAGAGACGCTTCGTTACCTCCGCGCCAGCGGGCGAAGCGATGAGCGCGTGGCCCTGGTCGAAGCGTATTGCAAGACCCAAGGCATGTTCCTCACCCCCGGCGCACCGGAGGCTCAGTACACCAGCACCCTTTCGCTGGACCTCAGCACCGTGGTGCCGAGCGTGGCCGGGCCGAAGCGACCACAGGACCGAAGCATTCTCAGCAAGGCTCGCGACAGCTATTACGCCACCTTCCCACAGCTCAAACCATCCGGTAACGTCGCCACCAAGACCGACAGTTTGACCAACGGCAGCATCGTCATAGCTGCGATCACCAGCTGCACCAACACCAGCAACCCCAGCGTCATGGTGGCGGCAGGGCTCGTCGCTCGCAAGGCGCGGGCGCTCGGCCTGAAGCCGAAGCCGTGGGTGAAGACTTCCCTCGCCCCTGGCTCACGCGTCGTCACGGAGTACCTGAACTCCAGCGGCCTCATGGAAGACCTGGATTGGATGGGCTTCAACGTGGTCGGCTACGGCTGCACCACGTGCATCGGCAACAGCGGACCGCTCCCGGACGAGGTCAGCCGTGTGATCCAAGAGAAAGACCTCAACGTTGTCAGCGTGCTTAGCGGCAATCGCAACTTCGAGGGCCGCGTCAACGCCGAGGTAAAGGCGAACTATCTCATGTCGCCGCCACTTGTGGTGGCCTACTCATTCGCCGGCAGCATCGAGGTGGACCTCACGACCGAGCCTCTCGGCGTTTCGTCGTCGGGTCAACCCGTGTTTCTCAAGGACATTTGGCCGACCCAAGCGGAAGTCGCCGCCACCGTCGAAGAGCACATTCACCAGCAGATGTTCCGCAAGATGTACGCGGGAGTTTTCGACGGCGACGAGAAGTGGCAGGGCATCAAGATCACCCCGGGCGAGCGGTACGAATGGAATCCCAGCTCGACCTATGTCAAGCAGGCGCCTTACTTCGACGGCATGCCGCTTGAGGCCCCGGAGGAAGTGAGTGAACTCACTGATCTCCGATGCATCGCGATCCTCGGCGACTCGATCACCACCGACCACATTTCGCCCGCGGGCAACATCAAAACCAACGGTCCGGCGGGTGATTATTTGACCGCGCACGGGGTGCCGGTGAACCTGTTCAATTCTTACGGGAGTCGCCGGGGAAACCACGAGGTGATGGTGCGCGGAACCTTTGCCAATATCCGCTTGCGCAACCAGATTGCGACGGGCACCGAAGGCGGATGGACGACCTATTGGCCGACTGGCGAAGTCACATCAATCTTCGATGCGAGCGAGCGATACCGCGCCTCAGGCGTGGGAGTTTGTGTGCTGGGTGGCAAGGAGTACGGCTCCGGATCGAGCCGTGACTGGGCGGCCAAGGGGCCGAACCTACTGGGCATTCGGTTTGTCTTGGCGGAAAGCTTCGAGCGCATTCACCGCTCCAACTTGGTCGGCATGGGCGTTCTGCCCCTGCAGTTCAAAGCCGGGGAAACTGCGGCGGCGCACGGGTTCAGCGGCCGCGAAACGTTTGAAGTCATCGGCCTCCGCGACGCGATTAAGACCAGCTTCTCGGGCGGACGCGAGCTCAAGGTCCGCGCCACCGCCGAGAACGGGACGTCGAAAACGATCACCGTCCTCGCCCGAATCGACACCCCCAAGGAGATCGAATACTACCGCCACGGCGGGATTCTGCAGTACGTGCTGCGGCAGTTGTTGAAGAGCTAAGGGTACGTCGGTTGCTCCCAGCAGTCCCGGTGTCATGAAAAGGCGGGATCCAATAGGATCTCGCCTTTTCCATCATGGACCCGGCTTAGTCGTCGACGCGCCCGAAGTTCGAGATCACGATGTCAATGTCACCCGCATCCACTTCGCCGCTGACGTCTACGTCGGTGTCGGGGTTGCCTGGGCCGGGGAAGGTGTTTCCGAAGCTGGCGATCACCACGTCAATATCTGCGGCGTCCACTTCACCAGAGCGATCCACGTCGCCGTTTCGCAACAGGGCATTCAGGGTTTGATTCGCGCTCGCCAGCGTCGCGTTGATGGATCGCCTGAGGAACGAAGAGCCGTCGAACGACACGGTACAGGGGCCGCTGAGACCGAACGGGACTTGCACCGAGTAGGCCGGCTCTGGAGTGGTGGCGACAAAGGTGTTCGCGGCGACCAGATTCCCGCCTTGGCGCACTTCCACGCGGAAAGTCCGGGACACACCCGGAACAAAGCCAAAGCTGCTGGTGTCGGAGAGCCCTATGTTGCCGGAAATCACCTGGCTGGCCGGCGCGGGGATGTGCTCGACGTCGTCAATGCCGATGAACTGGCTGTTGGGTCCGGTTGGCCCGCCGTTCGTCACATCGTAGTTGAGGGCGAACCGCCCGGTCGCCGGTGCCGTCAGGCCCGAAACAACACCCGTGAACTGAGTCCAATCGTTCGGATATCCCGTGGTAGCCAACGATGGATTTACGGTCAGCAGGACGCGGGTGAAGGCCCCAGGGGCTGTCGAAGCGCCATCGGTGCTGAGCCGCAAGCTGAGTCGGTCCGCGAAAGCCGGAGCGGAGACCGCTCGCGTCCAAAAGCGAATTCGATCGCCATTGGCGAACACTCGAACCGGCGACATCAAGAAGTTGTTAATGGTGTTGTTTCCGGTGGTGTTTTGGAAGTTGGCGTTGATGAGGCCCGCTCCGGTGCGTGGCGGAAAGATGTTGCTTCTCCACCAGCCAGTAGTCCCAACCGGGGTGCTTGCGTTTACAGCGCGCCACGTACCGGACGGGAACTGAATATCATTGCCGCCCGGCGAGTTGCCAAAGGTGGTCACCGTTCCGTCCAGGAACCCGGCGGTAGATGAGACATCGAAGCTCTCGACCATCCCCGCTCGTGTGTACTCCACGTCGTCAATGCCGACAAAGTCGGAATTCGCGCCATTCGGTCCCCCATTGGTCACATTGTAGTTGAGCGCGAATCGCCCCACGGTTGGACCGGGAAGGGCAAGCGTGATCGAGGACTGCGACCAACTACCTGGATAGCCCGTGAGAGTTAGGCCAGGATTGATCGTCACCAATGTCGTCGAGAAGTTCGCGACTGCGGTGGTCGTTCCCGCCGTACTCAATTTCAAAATGAGTCGATCCGCAAAGTTGGCCGGATTTGTACCAACACGCGTCCAAAAGGAGATCGTATCGCCGTTAGAAAAGATCCGTGGGGGCGACATGAAGAAGTTGTCAATCGTGTTCGCGCCCGCCACCGAATTGTAATTGACATTGAGCTTGACATTGCCCGAACGCGCCGGAAAGACGGCGGGGGTGTGGTACCAACTGACGAAGCCGATGGGGGTGCTGGCGTTCAGCGCGTGCCAGGAGCCGGTGGGGAAGGACATCGAATCCCCCCCGGGCGTGAGGCCGAATGTTTGAACACTCCCCGAAGTAAACGCCGCCGGCCCCGCTTCGAACCCCTCCGCAAAGCTTTGCGCCAGCCCCGAGGTAGCCACTGCGATCAACGCAGAAAGAAAAACAAATTTTCGCATAACCCTACTATACAAAATTACTGGCGAATTTGTAGGGCAAAGTGCAAATAAATCGTTAACGTTTGCAGTCTGGAAGCTAAGGGGGGCGGAACTCCGCTTCCGCACTTGGACCGCTGAGTTCCACTCAGCATGGGCCAGCGGCTTAAATGCCTTGCTCCAATGGCGGCCTGAAGGTCCCCCTCCGGGGGGTAGGAGCTGGAGCGGGTGGCGGGAATCGAACCCGCATGATCAGCTTGGAAGGCTGGAGCTTTACCACTAAGCTACACCCGCGCAGAGCCGAATTCTACCCAACCTAGGGGTGAAATTGAAAGTCTAGCCCTACCCCAGTCACTC
The DNA here is from genome assembly GCA_031425375.1 of Chthonomonas sp. Lineage (GTDB taxonomy): Bacteria > Armatimonadota > Fimbriimonadia > Fimbriimonadales > Fimbriimonadaceae > JAFLBD01. The sequence goes on from JANPJF010000007.1 coordinate 889,530, forward strand.
GGGCCGGCGGAACTTCCGGAGGCGCTTGGCGATTTCCACCGCGTGGTCGGCGAAATGCTCCAGCGCGTGGAAGATCTCGATGGTGCGGAACATATCGCGGCTGAGGGGACCTTCTTGATCGGCGACCTCAAGAATCCGCTTGCGGGCCCGCTTGTAGGCGCTATCAATCATCTCGTCGCTCTGGATGATTGCGAGCGCCTTCTCGTCATCGTAATGACCGTACAGATCCATCGCATCAGTGATCATCTGCACGGAGCTTTCGGCAAGCGCACCGAGGGGAGCCAAGAGATCTTCGCGGAATTTGCCCCGCATCTTGGAGGCGCGCCGGGCCAGCTTCACGGCATCGTCACCCGCCTGCTCAAGCTCGCCGACGATAGAAAGTGTGCCCATCAGCACCCGCGCGTCATCGCTTACCGGGGCTTGCATCACAGTGAGCTCGAATACCGCCTTCATGACCCGGTCCTCCAGGTCATCAATCTCTGGATCGGCGGTCATGACCCGCTGCAGCATCTCCAAATCATCGCTGACCGCGCCCTCGACGCCATCCAGCACCATGCCGCACACCTTATCGGCCATGGTGTGCAGCATCGTGCGGATTTCTGAGACTTTTTCGTCGAATTCTTTTCGGGTCACGGGAGCCACTGGTGGAGGTTAAGTCCGGAATGTTAAGACGTCGCTAACGAGCCAAAAGCGGCGGTCCACGATCCTACTTACGATATTCCCGATTTCGAGAGAAGATCGGTGGCGAGTTCTTGCCGGACCATCCCGACGTACCAGGCGTTCTCCTCCCTCTCGCTGTCTTCGTGCCAGTCGTACAGGTATCCAACCAGCAAGTCATCCTGAGGCAGAATTTTGGGGAGTTGACTCTTGTGAATCCACCGTTCCGTAAGAATCGGGTAGCAGTTGGGCGGCATCGGCTCGCACATCAGCTCATAGTCACTCGAAACGTCGAGCATCACCACGCGGGTGAAGTTGTACTCCCAGAGATTTGATTCGATGTCAGCCATTCCTTGGCGGTGCTCCTTAGCAAAAGGACGCAGCGTGCCTAGCAGACGACGCGGCTCGAAAAAACAAACTCCCCGGCTCAGGTGAGCGGGGGAGTTTGTTGAGGTTCGGATTCTCCAGACTTATTCGGTGGCCCAGAGCTTCCAGATGTCCGGCTTAGACGTGCGATTGAAGTTCGCGACCTTGCTGAACAAGTTGTTGCAACCGGTGCCGTTGGCGGTGGCGCAGAACGTATCGGGGACGCCGTAAATCGCTGGGAACGCGAGAGACTTGGAGTGCCCATCTAGGAACGCCACCACAACTTGCGTAGCGTGCCGTCCGTCCGGACGAGAGTAGAAGCCCTCACCCCAAAGGGAACCGGCGGAGGTCGCGTACCCGTGATCAAAGGGCGAGAAAGGCGAGTATGCGTAGTTCTGGAAAGCGTTAAACGCGTTGTAAGCGGCAATGCTGCTCGGTCCGCTGGGTATAGCGTCCATTGCGAACGCCCGACTTGCCGGTTCACCGAAATAGGAGTAACTCAGCGTGTTTTCGCGGCCAGGGGCAAGGTCTCCAAGCGGGAACGCGACTCCGTAACCGACTCGACCTTCGCGGAAGATGCGACGCTCCACCAGATCATTACTGTTCTCCCGGGGCTTTCGCTTGGTGGTAGGGCAGAAGGTGAGAAGGTTGCTCTTCGAGTACGACTGGAGCAAGTAGGCAAATCCGAGCGTGACGTTGCCCGTGATATCTGGCCAAGGGCTCGGCGCAAAGACCTGGTAGGGCGGCATGTTATCGTCGTTGTCCCCCAGGTACATGATGTTAGCCAAGCCGAGCTGCTTGGTATTGCTGATGCACTGGGTCTTCTTGGCCGCCTCCCGGGCCTGCGCGAAAACAGGGAAAAGAATAGCCGCGAGGATCGCGATGATCGCGATAACCACCAGCAATTCAATCAGGGTAAACGCCTTTCGGCTCTGAGGGCGCAATGAACTGAGCATATCTACATCCAAATTGTATTCCAAAATCCCTAAGATCAAGATACGTTTGGTGGAAAAACCAGCAGAATTTGTGCGGCTAGCGCTTTGAGGGAGCTCCGATGATGTCGGGTCTTTGCGGCTTAACCTCAACCGGCACACTGAACGCCGCCTGTTCGTTGCCAATTTGATCCCCTGACATGTCGCTCATCACCTTCTCCTCGCCCCCCTTGAACGGGAGGAGAATCGAGACGCGACGATTCCCGCCGTTGAGGGGGTCACCAGGAAATTTGAGCTTACGGTCGCCTCGACCTCGGATGTCGAGCACTTGAACTTCCGGCACCCCGCCGCTCCTCAAAACGCGATAAACACTCTGAGCTCGTTGGGCGGAGAGGAGCTTGTTGTCTTGGCTCCCACCGGTAAAGGGGCGGCCGTCAGTGTGCCCATCGATGTACATGAGCCGGCCCGCTCGCTTGAGCTGGTTTGCCACGCGAAGAATGATTCCTTTCGCTTGCTCGCGGACCACCGCGCTACCAAGTTCGAAAAATACCACTCCCTTCCCTTCGACGAATTCAATTTCAAGCCCTTCGGGGGTAACTTGAAGCTCAATACTGTTGATGAGCGCGGCGAGATCGCCCGAAGCCTCTCCTGCGGTGAGGGCCACTTTCACCTCTTGTTTCAGGGTGGCTAATTCTTTCTCATCTTTCTCGACGGCTCGGCTGGCGTTGCCCGGTTGCAATTGGCTGCGAGGAGAAGTTCTCCCCCCGGTCGGGCCAATGTTCGGGGAACCCTTGGGCGTAGCTTTCATGAAACCCATCGGGTCATTGAAGTAGCCCTGGACTTGCTTGCGATCGTCCGGCGACATGCCCATAATCCACATCACGAGGAAGAACGCCATCATGGCGGTGACGAAGTCGGCGTAGGCCACTTTCCAGGCCCCGCCGTGATGGCCATGCGCGGCCACTTTTTTCTTCTTGATGATGATCGGGGCGCCTTCGTTCATTTTGAGTTCGGGGTTGGGAGTTCGGAGTTCGGAGGTCTGGGGGCTGGGGTCCGCAACAGTGGCAAATCTAAAATCTAAAATCTGCAATTCTCAATCAGTTCAGAACTCCGAATTCCCAACTCCCAACTAGGCCACATCCTTCTCCTTAACCGCCTTCTCCACTTCGGAGAACGAGGGGCGGAAGGCGGGGGCGATGTTGCGGCGGGCAAATTCGACGCAGGTGACGGGCGATTCGCCGCGGGCGAAGCTGAATAGGGCGAAGCGAATCGCGTTCATGTACTGCGATTCAGGGAAGAGCTTGCCTTCTATCGCCTTGGCGATCGGGGCAAAGAGACAATAAGCCAAAAAGATGCCTAGGAACGTTCCGACAAGCGCGGCTGCAACCGAGTGACCAATGGCGGAAGCCTCGCCCCCGATCTTGCCCATCGTGATGATCACGCCCAGCACCGCCGCGACGATACCGACCGCAGGCATTGCATCCGCAACGTTTTGGACCGCCTCGGCGGGCATGTGGGCTTCCTTATGGGCAATTTCAAGGTCGAGCTCCATCATCTCGCTGAGATCATGGGGGCCGACCGCACCGGTCAAAATCACCTTCAGCGTGTCGCAAAGAAAGTCGCAGGCGTGGTGGTTCGCGAGGAACGCGGGAAACTTCTTCAAAATGTCCGATTCGGCGGGAGTTTCAATATGCTTTTCAAGGCCAAGCAGGCCCTCCTTCCGGGCCACATTGAAGAGCTGATAGAGCATCTTCAGGAGGTCAACGAACGCCGGTTTCGTGAACGGGTCGGGCTTCAGCACGCCGATGCAAGCCTTGATGGTGGCGGTGACGCCGTCCTTGCCGTTCGAGGCGATAAAGATGCCGAGTCCAGCGCCGCCGATAATGATAAATTCGGAGATCTGAATCAGAACCCCAATCTGGCCTCCGTGCATCGTGTAGCCTACAAAGATGCAGACGAACCCCACCACAATTCCAATAATCGCAAACATAGACGCGAACTCTGATGTAGATTGTCGGCAGGCTCGCGGAAATACTTAGGGCCTGAACTGGGAGGTTTGGCAGGAACGCTGGGGCGTCGTTTAATTATTTATTGCTTTATATTTAGCAATTATTGATTTGTCTACGGTCAGAATATGAGGCGGAACCGTCTACACTTGTAGTGGGGTGTAAAGTCGTTCCCCCGATCCCCGTCCCCCAAACCCTAAACCCTTAACCCCAAAGCCCATGCCCTCCCTCGATTCTCCCCGCCTCGTCCAACTGCTTGACCCGCACACGGTCAATCAGATCGCGGCGGGTGAGGTGGTCGAACGACCGGCGAGCGTGGTGAAAGAGCTCGTCGAGAACGCGCTGGACGCCGGGGCTCGCCGAATTCTGATCGAACTGGAAGAATCGGGCACGCGGCTGATCCGGGTGACCGATGACGGTTGCGGGATGTCCTTCGAAAATGCGGTGGCGTGCCTCCAGCGCCACGCTACCAGCAAAATTGTATGCGTCGAGGACCTGCACCGGGTGTCGTCCCTCGGCTTCCGGGGCGAGGCGATCCCCAGCATCGCATCGGTTTCGCTTTTTACACTGAGCACCGGATTGGGGGACGGGAGCCGCACCAAGCTTTACGTGGAAGGGGGCAAGGCCGCCGCGCCGACGACTAAAGCCGGGCCACGCGGCACCACCATTACGGTCGAGGATTTGTTCTTCAATACGCCGGTCCGCTTGAAGTTCCTCAAGACGATGGGGACGGAGCTGGGCCAGATCACCGAGATCATCGGGAAGTATGCGGTGAGCTACCCGGACGTGGCAATCAAGCTGACTCACGGGCAGCAGACTTTAATCGACACTCCTGGCGATCACGATCCCTTGAACGCGATTGCCGCAGTATGGGGACGAGACGTGGCGCGCGGGATCGCCGAGGTTAACACCTTCCGCGAAGGGGTGCGGGTGCGGGGCTACATCAGCGCGCCGCACTTTACGAGGCCAACGCGAAGTCAACAGTGGATCTTTGTGAACGGCCGCCCGGTCAAAAATCGCGGCCTGTACTCGGCGATTGACGTCGCCTATCGCCAGATCACGCCCGAGAAGCGTTACCCGGTGGCGCTCCTTATGATCGACATCGACCCGGGCCGGGTGGACATGAACGTGTCGCCCACCAAGAGTGAATGCCGCTTTTCGCAGGATGGATTGGTGTTCGACGCGGTGCGGACCGGGATCAAAGACTCGCTTCTTGAGCACGGCATGATGCCCACGATGGACGGCGTCGTGCGGGCGAACCAAGCGCTCGGCACCTACGGGCAAACCGCGTTCAGCGGCGGCTGGGGCCGAGGATTAGTTGAGTTTGGAGGCCAGCCTTCGAGCGGATTCGACGCGGGCTTGAACTTGCCGGAGCCTCCGCCAATCGGAAACGCAGCCCCGGTGGAGCCACCGCTTTTCCGGTCGTTTGCCGACCGGTTCATGTCTGGGCTGCGAGTGATCGGGCAAACCGCGGATGCGTTCTTCATCATCGCCGAAAATGACGAAGGGATTTTGGTTATCGATCAGCATGTCGCCCACGAGCGGGTGCTGTTTGAGAGACTTCGCGCCGCGAGGGGGCAGGGTGGCGTCGAGAGACAGCCCCTGCTCACTCCTTTGACGCTCGAATTAGATCGGCGGCAGGCCGAGTTGGTCAATGATCGAGCCGACGAGTTTCGGGCGATGGGGTTTGGACTGGACGCTTTCGGGCCGCAGAGCTTTTTAGTCCGCTCCGTTCCGGCGGCGCTTCGGGGCGCCGATCCCATCCGACTGCTTCGCGACTTGGTGGACGAGATTTTGGATGGAGCAGGGGCCCCGGGGCTGTCGGCCCGGGAAATGATCTGGGTCACGTGCGCCTGCAAAATGTCCATCAAAGCCGGGGACCGGCTAGGACTGCCGGAGATGGAGAAACTGCTCTCGGATTTGGCGGAGACGGAGAACCCCTACCTTTGCCCTCACGGCCGCCCGATCACGATAAGCATGGGCAAAGCGGACTTGATGCGGCGGTTCAAGCGGTCGTAACGATGCGCATTTTAGGGATTGATCCGGGCTTGGAGCGGGTGGGATTCGGAGTGATTGACCGGGCGGGATCGAGGCTCACCGTGATCGAGCACGGCCTCATCCAAACCCCAAAAATCGCCTTGCCGGACCGGCTGAGGCTGATCCACGAAAGTACGCTCGCGCTCATCGACCGATGCCAGCCGGACGCGCTCGCCACCGAGCGACTCTTGTTTACCGTGAACAAGACCACCGCGATGGACGTGAGCAAAGCGCTGGGGACAGTGTTGCTCGCGGCGAGCCTGCGCGGTCTCCCTTGGTGCGAATACAGCCCGCCCGAGATCAAGCTCGGGGTAGTTGGGCACGGCGGTGCCGACAAAAAGCAGGTCCAGTTTATGGTGTCCAAAATCCTCGGGCTCAAAGAAGCCCCAAAACCCGACGACGTCGCCGACGCCCTCGCCATCGCGATATGTCATGCAATGCGAAGTCGCGTGACTCTCTAAGTTACATCTAGGCAACTTTGGGTCTGCGGCGCGTCATAGATACTAAAAAGGCGGCAATAAAGCCGGAAACGGTAAGGGGTTCAGGGACCGGCTGAGTCCAGAGAAGCGCCTCCGTCCGTAATGCCACCTGGTTGTATCCTTTCCCAACAATGTAGTAGTTTATGCCGTCGCTGGTTACGGAATTCGCTTGAGCGATACTGAATCCAGCTGGCTTAGGGAGCGGCTGTAACGAGCTTGAGGAGCCCTGCCATAAGCACGCGGTGAAGGGTCCATTGCCAAATGAACCCACTTGAATATCCCCATAGATTCCCCGGACTTCAGACCAGGCGACTCCCTCGGGAGCCAGATTGACCCAAGACGACGCACTACCCGACCACAAGCTCGCGCAGAATGATGTCCCTACCTGGGCGTATCCCCCTTGAACACCTCCATACGTCGTGAAAGCGGCTGAGTTTTGCGAACCGGCGGGATTGAGATTTATGTGTGACGAAGCGGCGCCATTCCATATGGCGGCATATTCACGGTCGTTGGAACGAGTCGCTCCTACGATGGTCCCACCAAATATGTCGTACGCGAAAGAGTCATCAGCCCCTTGGGGATGCAAGCTGACCCAGCTTTGGGCTGAACCCGACCATCGGCTTGCTCGATAGACGGCGGCACCGCCACTAAAGGTGACGTAGCCAACCTGCGTAGAGCCATAGACTCCGAGTGCGTGCGATCCCGACGCGCCCGCAGGGTGAAGATCTACCCGGGACCCAGGAGTTCCGTTCCACAAGGTGGCCCTCGTGCCATTGAACCCCACCACCCCAACCTGGACGTTGTCCCAAACGTCGTAGAGAGCGGCTACGCTGATACCTGGGGGAGTGAGGTCTACCGGCGCCGACGAGCCCGCAGTCCAGACGCTCGCCCTTGCGCTCCCGTCTCCCTGAAAGATTCCGACCCGCGTTAAGCCGAACGCCGAGTTGCATTCGCTGTGCCGTTGCCCGGGGGGATGGAGACTGGTCACGGTCCAAGCTGCCGCCCAGCTAGCTAAGGAGCAAGCTCCACTAACTGAACATAACTTGATCATTGATAGCATCACAAATTTGCCCCCACTAAACAGGCATTAGTCGCCGGGTAAGAAACCTAATGGTACTACACATTTTGCGATGAGCAGGCAATAAATGTTGCCCTGCACCAACTCAGCTGTCCAATTCGCAGCGCGAGCTACCGAACGCTATCCGCAATCGCGCGGCGCACCATGGCGTCGGCGATTTCTTCGCTGGAGGGGTTGTAGGTGCCCGAATCGATCTTGGCGCGGAGTTCGGACACGCGGTCTTCGCGGTCCGGCATAGCCAGGATCTCTTGGGTCAAAGCTTGGATGAGCGGGCCGTCGGTGGGCCTCGGCGAGACCTCGGCCTCATCAATCGGCTCGGCCAGTCGGAGACTGCCCAGGAGCATAACTTTCTTCAATTCTGTATCTGAGATTTGCATGTTGCCGCCTTCTTTCGATGGCGCTGCGGGACCAGACCAGGCAACCCGGCTGTCCTGTTTCAACAGGATCCTAGGCTTTGCGCTTAAGGGGTTACCCCCAAAATTGCCTTTTTCTAAGCTGGACGCGAGCGTCCTGATAGTAATAACGGTAGGTAGCGCAGAGATCTTTAGGGGGAAAGTGAAAAAGTTTGGAGTTTGGAGTTTGGAGTTTGGAGTTCGGAGTTCGGAAGGCGTCGTCGATTGTCTCAATTAGAGCGAAACTCCGATTTTCGATCCCCGATCCCCGAACCTCGATTCCGAACTCCGAACTCCGCAGAATCCCCTAAACCCTAAACGCTAAACCCTCACACAATCTGCACATCATGCGCGCCCTTCTGCACTTCGCCCACGATGGCCGCGTATTCGCCGAGCTGGATGAGGCGGGTGACGATGGCGTTCGCGAGGTCTTTGTCCACTACCAGCACCATGCCGATGCCCATATTAAACGAGCGATACATCTCAAAATCAGAGATGTCCCCGGAACGCTGGATCAGTTGAAACAGTTCCGGCGGGGTGAAGGTGCGCCGATCGAGCAGTACCTGGATGTCGCTTGGCAGCACGCGCGGGATGTTGTCGTACAATCCGCCGCCGGTGATATGGGCCACCGCGTGGACGCCCCCGATCTCTTCCATCACCGCGTGGACGCTGTTCGCATAGCAACGGTGCGCCTTAAGCAACGCATCGCCAATCGTTTCGCCGGTGGAGAGGGTGTCTCGCACGCTCAACCCTCCGATCTCAAACAGAGCCTTGCGCGCCATGGAAAATCCGTTGGTGTGCAGTCCGTCACTCGCGAGCCCGATGACCTTATCGCCCGGCATCACCACCTCCTTAGGCAGACGGCGATCTGCGTCCACTACGCCGACGATGGCTCCTACCACGTCAATCTCGTCGTCCAGATACACGCCCGGCATCTCCGCCGTTTCGCCGCCGATGAGCGCGCAGCCCTGGGCTTCGCACGCCTCCGCCGCCCCGCGCACCACCTGGTCGAACACGCTCGGCGCGAGGCGAGAGCAGCCAAAGTAATCCATGAAGAAAAGCGGCCGCGCGCCTTGGCACAGGATGTCGTTGATGCAGTGGTTGACGATGTCCTTACCCAGGTTCGAGAAATCGCCCACCATGGCGGCAACTTTGGTCTTCGTCCCCACGCCGTCGATGCTGCTGACCAAAATAGGGCGAGACAGCCCGTCGAACTGGGCGGCGAAGAGACCCCCAAAACCGCCGACTCCGCTCAGGACCCGGTCGTCGTAGGTCGCCTTGATTGCGCCCTCCAAAGATCGGATGGAGCGCTGTGCGCTGTCGATATCCACGCCCGCCGACGCATAGGTCAAAGGTTGGTCCGCCATAGCGTGAGAATACCGGAGCCGGGTACCCTCACTGGGTCCGAGACGGTAGCTCAGTCGGTAGAGCATCGCCCTTTTAAGGCGTGGGTCCTGGGTTCGAGTCCCAGCCGTCTCACCACTTTTTTGGGAGGGACTTGGAGGGCTGGTTGAGGGAGCTGAGGGAAATTGTTCCGGAACGCGCTCCCAGAGTCTCGATCTGTTTGATCGCGATTCCCTTCCAATCTCGCCCAATTTCCCTCAAAATCCCTCAAGGTCCCTCCCCATCCCTCGTCGTCTCTGCATAATAGGTAGACAAACATGCACCCCCTGGGTTTTGCTTCGGATGCGCGTCCGCTGAGGGTGGCGTTCCTTGATCTGAACGCTTACTTTGCCTCGGTGGAGCAACAGGAAGACCCGGCGCTGCGAGGACGTCCGGTGGCGGTCGTCCCAATGCTGGCCGACAGCACCTGCGTGATCGCCGCTAGCTACGAGTGCAAAGCGTTTGGGGTCAAAACCGGGACCCGCGTCGCGGAGGCCAAGCGGATGTGCCCCGACATCATTTTGATCCCGGCGACTCCCACGAAGTACGTGACTTACCATCACCGCGTGCTGGACGTGGTGGGCCAGGTTCTCCCAATCGACAAGGTGTGCAGCATCGACGAGATGCAATTCCGCCTGCTGGGCCAAGAGAAGGAGCCCGATCAAGCGGTAGCCATCGCCAAGCAACTCAAAATAGCGATCCGCGAAGGCGTCGGCGAGCAGATGCGGTGCTCAGTCGGCATCGCCCCCAACGCCTTTCTCGCCAAAATCGGCACCGAACTCCAGAAGCCGGACGGGCTGGTAGTGCTCACTAGCGATCAACTCCCGGGTCGCTTGGAAACCCTAAAGCTCACCGACTTCCCCGGGATCAACCGCAGGATGAAGGCGAGATTGCAGGCCCATGGGGTCTTCACCGCCAACCAAATGCTCGCCGCCTCCCCCTTGGAGCTACGCGAGGCGTTTGGTAGCCTAGTCGGGGAGCGGTGGTGGTACCTGCTAAGGGGCTACGAGATCGACCTCAAGGAAAACGAGCAGCGCAGCCTCAGCCATTCCCACGTTCTGGCCCCAGACCTCCGGACCGATGATGGGGCGCGGCAGGTGCTCCTCCGCCTCACCCAAAAGGCGGCGGCGCGGCTCCGCGCAAATGGCCTGTTCACAAGCGTGGTCAGTGTGGGCGTGAAGGGGAAGGAACGTCATTGGGAGGCGCGGCGCAAAACGGCCCCGATCCAAGACAGCGTACACCTCACCGAGACGGTTTCCGAGCTGTGGGAAGGGCGCGACTTTGATCATCCGACCTTCGTGTCGGTCGTCTTCGGCGATCTAGCGGAGCGGGGAGCCATCACTCCGAGCCTTTTCGATGACCATCCCGAATACGACCAGCTCAGCCAAGTTCTTGACCGCATGAATCAGAAATTCGGCAAGAACGCCGTCTTCCTAGCCTCGCTCGAAGATGCCAAAGACTCCGCCGACGAGAAGATCGCCTTCAACAAAACGTGGCTGTTCAGCGAAGGCAAGGGCGACAACGAAGTCTGACCTATTCGGCGTCTTCGCGCGGGACGTATTCGGAGTTTTGGAACCACACCGCCGAAAGCGCGGTGAACAAGATCCAGCATCCCAATAAGGTTGCCAGCGCCACTCCCCACGGAATCCCAATCGCCGAATCCGCCCCGCCAGTCGTGAGATTAGAGAGAGCAGGCGTAGGCTGCGCGGACACCGGGTGCAGGGTCAGCGCTCTCATGTGGGAATGAATCGAGGCGAAGTACAAGTCGCCGGGCATCTGGGGCACGAACACCTCCCACCCGAACGCGAACAAGAGGCAAAAGAGGAATGCCCGATTGAGGAGCATGGAGACAAACAAGAACAGCCCCCCATACGCGCCGGCGCCAAGGCTAACCGCGGCGACATCACGCCACACCATGCCGTTGGTGAACGTGCCCAAACCGAAGTTCATGAGCCCCATTACGAACACCATCAAACTGGCAATCACCGCAACGGTAACCACCGATGCCAGGGCGCGAGCGATGATCAGAACCGGCCGAGGAATCGGGCGGGTGAGCAGATAGACAATGGTTTTCTGCTCGACTTCGCCGGCGATCACCGCGGTGCTAAAGACCGCTGAGATCAGGGCAATGATCCGGAAGCCCATGATGCCGATGAGCCGGGCGTATCCGGTTTCCGTGCCCAGATTACCAGTGAAATTTAGCCAAACAAACCCAAGCCCACACACCGCGAGGACGGCAATGATCCAGATGGCGGCTCGGCGGAGCGAAAGGAATTCGCGAAGGGTCGAAGTGAAAACGTACAGCGCCATACTATCCACCCACCAGGTACTGGAACACCGATTCCAGGTTGTTGTCGGGGCTGTGAAGGCCGTAGATCGGAAGGTTTTGATCAAGCGCGATATCGGCGAACGCGGGATAAAACAGTCCGGCATTTCGAACTTCAAGCTCGACCGATCCATCCTTGTCCATGCTAACGCTCAACACACTTTCGAGCGGGAGCAGAGCGCTCGCCACTCGCCGCGGCTCGGGTGTCTCGATCTTTATTCGGTGGGGGTGCTTGTCAATCAAGCCCCGAATCGTGGTGAGGTCCCCCGTCGCAAGCAACCGCCCTCGATGGAGCAAGAAAATGTTTTGAGTCAGCTGCTCCACTTCCGAGAGGATGTGACTGCTGATGATGACGCACTTGCCTCGGGCAGCGAGATGACCCACCACTTGCATGAATTCGTGTCGCCCCACCGGGTCGAGGCCGTTCAGCGGCTCATCGAGCAAGATGATATCGGGGTCGTGCAGCATCGCTTGCGCGAGCTTGATGCGCTGACGCATCCCCTTGGAATAGCCCGCGATGCGCTTGTCGCATCGGTCAATCATCCCGACGAGGGTCAGCATCTGCTCGGCGCGGAGGCTGGCCTCGGTCGCATTAAAATCACTCAAGCGAGCCATGTGCACCACGAACTCGCGCCCGGTCATGTTCTCGTAAAACTGATCAATTTCGGGGCAGTATCCCAGTCGCCGGAACACATTTGGATTCGCGAACGGCTCCTCGCCAAAGATGCGAATCGAGCCGGTGGTGGGCTTGATCTGTCCGGTAATCATCCGGATCATCGTCGTCTTGCCCGCGCCATTTTGGCCGAGCAAAGCGGTGATGCCGGGACCGATGTTGGCCGTCACGTCGTTCAAGCCGATGACCAATCCGAACCAGCGGCTCACGCGATCCAGCTCGATCAATTGACCACCTCCACCGCGCGGACGCGCTTCCAGAAAATCAGAAGCCAGATCAACGAAATCCCCGCCATCATCCCGAAGGTCACGAACCCATTCGGCGCCGGAATAAACGTCCCAGGAGTGATCGGCAAACCAAACTGGTTGCCGCCATCCACCCCCAGCATCGCCTTCGCGAGCCCAATATTCAAGCCATCAATCGAACTGTAAAAGGCGGTTTGCAGAGCCGGGTGCTGCTTCACCGCTTCTGCGCTAAATGTCTGACCCGCGTTCCGCGCACTCTCGCGGGCCTCACCCATGCTGATGTTGAAGAAAATCAAGATCATGAACGTGAAGATGTTCGTGATCATGTAAAGCGTGCCGTACAGAATCCCGGCGATGCGACCTTGTTTCAGCAGCGACCCGATCCCGAGCATGATGGACGTGTGCAGTGTGGCCGCCATCGCCATGAAGCCGAGAGCAGCGGGATACGCCCAAGCGTACATCGTGAATCCGTGGTTCCGGTAGCTCAGCAGCCCGTAAAGGAAGAAGAGTGTGGTGGGCACTGCCATCGCGGTAAACACCGGAATCCACACCCCAAAGAACTTGCCCACGACGTAATCCAGCCGCGTGCACGGTTTACTCAGGTAGACCAAAAGCGCGTTCGCGCGGTTATCGTTGGCCACTGCACCAGCCCCCACCAACAAGGCGATTACCATGTAGATCAGCTGCCCATAGCTAAAGCCATGCATGTACTGGAGCTTCCAGACGAGGCGATCCAAAAACTGAATTTGGTCTGCCACCTGCGACGCCGCTGTACCATTGCCCGCCAATTGCTCGGTGGCTTGAGCCGCCAGCAGCTCAGTGATAAAGATCACCGTGAGGATGACTAGGTAGTACCAACCCGAAAGCGCCACGAACAGCCAATAAAAGCGGTTGCGAAACGCCTTGAGGGTCATCATTTTGGTGATGACCCACCACCGCGCGCTCGGCGGATTCAATGGGCCGTCGTAAGACCGGTATGTGAGATCGGCGATCGGACTGCTCAAAATGCCACCGCCTCCAGGAACGCTTCTTCCAAGCTCTTCGTTGCCACCTGCAGCCCGCGAACTTCAGCCCCGGTCGACTTGGCGCACTCGAGCAACATGCGGGTCACCTGCTCAGTGGGAGCCTCATGGATCACCCGATACTTGGGCCCGTTCTCGCTGACGATCTGAATCCCCCGTGCGGCTACCGCTTCCCGCCACGGCGGAGACGGCAATTTAAGCTCGACGTCCACCGGTTGCCCTTGAATCTTCGTGAGCTCCTTGATCGAACCCTGCATCCGCAGTTGGCCCTTCACCACGACGATCACCGTATCGCAAGTCTTCTCGATGTCTTTCAAAATGTGGCTGCTGACGATCACATTCACGTCCTTGCTGTGGCTGATGTTCCGGATGAGATCCAGCATGTCTTCCCGGCCGCGCGGGTCGAGGCCGTTCGTCGGTTCGTCGAGGAGCAGAAGTTTGGGACCGTGCACCAGCGCCTGCGCGAGTTTGATGCGCTGCTTCATGCCCGTGCTAAAGGTTTCGACTTTCCGATAACGAGCCTCGCCGAGACCGGAGTATTCGATCACCTCATGGGCTCGGCGGAGAGCTTGGGCTTGGGGCATTCCCGCGAGCTCGCCCGCGTAAGCAACGTATTCCACCGCGCTCATGCCCGGAAGATGGCAATCCTGCTCCGGCATCAAACCGACACGTTGCCGCACCTTAGCCCCTTCCTTGATAACGCTCGCCCCCATAATAGTGGCTGTTCCCGAAGCTGGCTTCACGAAACCGAGAAGCGTCTTAATGAGGGTGGTTTTGCCCGCGCCGTTGGGGCCCAGAAGCCCGACGCAACCATGCGGCACCTGAACGCTGAAATTCTGGAGCGCCGTGAACCGTCCGTAGCGGACCGTCAAATCTTGGACCGAGGCGACTGCCTCGAGGGGTGGGGGCGCAATCATAGAGGGTTCCTGTTCACTTTAGCCGGTTTTGAGGTTTCCCTTCAGCGCACTGCGAACGCCAAGGCCAATGCAAAGCGCGCTAAGGATGATCCAGAGGGAGGCCCAAACGACGGCCGGTAACCCGCTGCGATTCTGCATGATCAACGCGTCGCTATGGGTTTCGGTTCCGACGCTGAGGTGGAAGAGGGTAACGAGCGCCTGGACCGAAGTCAAACACTGCTGAACTCCGAGGAACGCCACCGCGAATCCGAGCGAAGGTCCCGAAAGCCGGTAAGAAGCAATAAGCAGCAGAGCCGTCCAAACGCCGCCCGCAACCCAGCCGACCAGATCGCCGCGCACAAAGAGCAGCATCGAAAGCGCCATCGCCACCCCGAAGATTCGCAGAGCCAACCGGGCGCGGTCTTCCCGGCGGCACGACGCAATCAGCCAGCCACCAACCAGAGAAGCCCCCACGTACCCCGCCGAAGCAATCACGAGCATGAACCCGCCGCGAACCGGAGTGACGCCCGATCCATCGCCGAAAACCTTGATGTGCTGCACCTCACCGCCCGTCCCAAGCGCGGCAAGTGCATGGCCCAATTCGTGGACATGAGTGTTCAACAAGTAGATCAGGGGAATGGCTAGCGGCCGGGTGATCGGAATCAGCCACAAAGCAAGCGCAAGCGCACTCGCGCCGAAGAGCCAAGAGAGTTCGATTTGCTTTCCTCGGCTGGGCATGGTGCTGGATACGAGAGAGTCGGAAGCAAGGATTCAAGAGCCCGGGCAGAAAGTCCTTGCATCAAAGGCGCAACTTCGTGCGAATGTCAATCGTAATTAGGGTACGCAAGAATTGTTCGCCAGGGTGCGACAAACATTTTTGCGTTGCGGCAACTGCCGTAGTTAGGAGGAAAACACTACATGAAGAAGTTTATTGCGTTATTGATGCTCGCTACTGCGTTCGGTGCCGTTCTCGCTGGTTGCAGCGGGGGCGAAAAGACCGAGGAAGGCGGTAAGACCGCCACGACGGCAGGTGACGCTGGAGCAGCCGCTCCAGCTGATGGCGCCGCCGCCGAAGCTAAGTAAGAATCGTCTTACTCCCGACTTTGTGGGCCGCCCGAGATTTCGGGCGGCCTGGTTAACTTAGCGGTCTTCCGATCCCCAGAGAATCACGTTCTCCAGATCGCCGTCGTGCCGCACAACACCCGCCAAGATCGAATGGCGAATCGTGCCTGTGACCTCAACATCTGCGCCCGGAAGGATGGTGACGTCTTCGATCAGCCCGGACTGAACCCGCGCGCCATCTCCAATCACGACGCTGGTCCCTAAAGGCGCGGAAATCTCCGCTCCTTCGCCCACCATGGTCGCGCCGCCAGTGAGAAAACTGCTTGTCTCCAAGTAAGAATCGAGTGTCCCCGTGTCAAACCACGCGCCCTCGAAAATCCCCGCCCGAACATCCTCGCCCTGGTCGATCAAGGTCTGAATCGCGTCGGTAATTTCGAACTCGCCTCGCGCACTCGGGGCCAGGTTCGGCAGCACATCCCATATCTGCGGCCCAAAAATGTACATCCCCGCCATCGCGTAGTTCGACTCCGGATTTTGAGGCTTCTCCACAAGCTTGGTGATCTTGTCGCCATCCAAACTCGCCACCCCAAATCGACGGGGGTCGTCCACCCACTTCACCAGATTCAAATTCGCGCACCCAGAATTCTTAAATTGCTCCGCAAACTCGACCAGCGGACGATCGTAAATCGCATCCCCCAGATACAAAACAAAGTCATCACCCGCCACAAACTCCTTGGCAAACCCCACTGCATGAGCGAGCCCCTTGGGGTCGTTTTGGCGGACGTAAGACAGGTGCACTCCGAACCCCGAGCCATCCCCAAGGGCCTCGCGCATGGCGGTCTCATTTTCGCCCACCACGACGCACACTTCCTCGCAGCCCATGGAGCGGAGCTGCTCAAAGGCGTAGTCGAGCGTGAGGCGCCCCGCGATCGGGAGCAGCGGTTTGGCGATATGGCGAGTGATTGGATAGAGGCGGGTCCCCTTTCCGGCGGCGAGAATGACTCCTTTCATGGCGATTTCGATCCTGATGGACCCGGCAATCGTACCATGCGGTAGCATGAGCGGGAACGGTATGGCGCTACGGAAGGTGCAGTTCAGATGGGGGATTTTCTTGGCAATCGCCGGGGCGGGAGCTGGTTGTCGGCCCTCTTCGCCGATGGTGCTCAACACCTGGTTCGATCCTGAGGATCCGTACCTCGCCCGCTCCGATTCCAACAACGCCTTCGACGGTTATCTACGCGCCGCCGCGCTCGCGGGCGAAGCCGATGCGGAAGGCATCAACCGAGTTCACTTCACCCCTGGCCAGCGCGAGTCGAGCCAGAAGCGAATGGGTCCTGCTGTGGCGGAATTTGCCCGCGCGGTGCGGAAGCCATGTGAGTTCGAGTTTCGCGCCACCATGCCTTTCGAGCCGAATCCGTCCCACGGAGGTTGGCGGCAGATTTCCCGCGTTTTGGTCTGGCGGCTTGAAGACGCGGTGAAGACCACATCCATCGGTCAAATGGAGACGGTCACCGCCCAATCGGCCAAATTCGCGATGGATTTGATGCAGGGCGGCGCGCCTGAGGCCGACCTCGGTCTCACGCTCCTTGACGACACGCGCCGCGCCATGGCCCCCCAACTCGACCAGCTCAGCCCGGGGATTTTGAACTCATTGGCAACCATCTTGGAGCAGACCACTGCCCGAGAGAACTGGCTGGACGCGACGATCGACAACGAAAAGAAGTCGATGCTCGCGGGCGTGCAATTCACCCAAAACGCTTACATCAGCCAGGACTACCGAATCTTGCAATCTCAGCTCGGGGGCGAGGTGCGAGAGGCGATTGAGTATTTCAAGCAGCTCCGAGGTCAACCAGCCGAACGCCAGATGGGCTACTTCGCAGGCTTCGCCAAGGAGGTCGATGTCGAAGTGAATTGGGTTCGCGAACAGGTCAGCAAGCCGGTCCAAGCCCGAAAGCCGCTCGAGTTTTCGGAAGAAGCAAGGCCATGGCGTCGGTTCAGCAAACACTTCTTCCGCACCCTGCGCCCCTTGTTGGACCGCCAAGCCGCCACCCTGGCTCGGACCCGCCTGTTCATCTTGGAGTGCCGCATCTTGGGGCAAATCAAGTCCACCGGAGCCGCTCCGACGGATCTCAGTGGCTTCTCGCGCGAGCTCACCACCGACCCGTACACGGGGCGCGCATTTAGCTACGAGGCGGACGGTCCCGCCTTCAAACTGTACAGCGTCGGTCCCGACTTTGTGGATAGCGGCGGCAAGACCGGCGACGAGTACGAATCGCCTGACCTCACCATCGAACGAGGGCTCTGATGCGCGAAGGATTCCTGTGGGGCGTCGCCACGAGCGCTCACCAAATTGAGGGCGCACGCGATCTGAGAGGCGATTCTATCTGGGACCGCTTTTCAGAGAATCCCGGCAAGATCGCGGACGGCTATCGGGCCGATGTCGGCTGTGATCACTACCATCGCTGGCGAGACGATCTCGCCCTGATGAAGGATCTCGGAATCAACAGCACACGCTTCTCTGTGAGTTGGCCACGAATTGAGCCAAGAGAAGGGATCGTGGGCGATCTGGAGTTTTACGACCGCCTCGTCGATGCCTACCTCGAAGCCGGAATTGACCCGATGGTTAATCTCTTCCACTGGGACTTTCCCCTTTGGGCGGAGGACGGCGGCGGCTGGAACGACCCCAGAACCCCGGAACGATTTGGACGGTATGCGGCGCTCGTAGCCCAGAAATTGGGGGATCGGGTTAGCCGATGGCTGACCTTTAACGAGCCCAATTGCTTCATCGGCGATGGGCTGATGGGCACCGTGCACGCCCCCGGGCATGGTTGGGACTGGCCTGCAGGCGCACTCGCGGTGCGAACATTTTTCCGCTGCCATAAGGAGGCGACTGCCGCAATTCGAGAGAGGCGAGCGGATGCACACATCTCGGTAGCTCTCACGGGGCCAGTGTGGTGTCCAGCTGATGAGACTCAAGGAAGCATCGAAGCGGCGCAGGCCAAGACTTTTGGCATCGAACAGAAAAATCTGTGGACCTTCGGCCTTTGGAGCGAGCCGTTACTTGGTAGCCGCTGGGATTGCTCCGTCCTCAATGTCATCCCCGAATTGGAGGAGTGCTTCAATGATGAGCCACCTCTGCCCGCTGATTTCGTTTGCCTGAACCTCTACAGTGGAGGCTACGTGAATGCGGACGGAACCGAGAAAGTAAAGAGCCCCGGATTCCCTGTCACGGCATTCAACTGGCCCGTCACGCCCGAAATCGCACGGTGGGGTCCAGTGTTCTTTCACGAACGCTACGGGCTAGAAGTGCTTGTCGGAGAGAACGGAATGGCCGGATTGGACTGGGTTTCTCGCGACGGGACGGTTCAAGACCCCGCTCGAACCGACTTTCTAGAGCGGCATTTGCTGGAGTTGGCGCGGGCCGCGCGAGCGGGAATACCCATCCTTGGCTATCACCACTGGACGCTTCTTGACAATTTTGAGTGGCAAGAAGGCTTTCGAAAGAGGTTTGGCCTGGTTTTTGTAGACTTCGAAACTGGCGAGCGGATACCTAAGCAAAGTTATTTGACCTACCGACTCCATGTACGGCATCGCTGGGGTTGGTGGCACAGTAAGAAGGGCCCTCTCCCCTAGCGAAGGGAGGCCCCGAACGGGTATCACTAACCGGCTTTCGCCCAAGTAGCTCAGTGGTAGAGCACCTCTTTGGTAAAGAGGAGGTCGGCAGTTCAATTCTGCTCTTGGGCTCCATTTCCTTAAGGCCTTTCCCCTTGACATTCCCCGTCTCCGGGAGCACAATGCAAGGGTCTACCGACGCAAACCCATGAGCGGGTGTAGTTCAATGGTAGAGCGCGACCTTCCCAAGGTTGATGTTGCGAGTTCGAATCTCGTCACCCGCTCCAACTCACAGCATCGTGTACGGATCAACGTCCGCCGTCACCGTGATCTTCCCTGAATCGAGCTGATCCAGCAACTTCCCGATCGGCGAAAGATCAGCATCGAGCGGAGCCTTGACCAACAGGTGCCTGCGCCACAGATTATTGAGCCGCTCCAGCGAACAATCCACCGGCCCCAAAATGTCGGCCGTTGGCATCGCTTCGGCCAGCTTCTTCCCGGCTTCCGCGCTGAACCTAATCAACTCGGTCCGTGAAGGGCCGGTGAAGAGCACATTCACCAAACGGTTAAAAGGTGGGTAGCCCACGAATTCTCGCTCTTCTAAGAGCCCTTCGTACAGGCTCAAATAGTCGTGCTTTTGGGCATAGATCAGAGCCGGATGGTCGGGGCTGAAGGTTTGGATGTACACCGAACCCGGCTTCTGCCCCCGCCCCGCCCGACCTGCGACTTGGCTCAGCAATTGAAAAGTCCGTTCGCTCGCCCGAAAGTCCGGCAGATGCAGCGCGGTATCCGCGAGGATCACCCCAACCAAAGTCACTCCTGGGAAATCGAGCCCCTTCGCCACCATTTGCGTGCCGACCAAAAAGTCGATCTCCCCCGCCCGCATTAGCGCGAACGTCTCCTCCAGCACCCCCTTCTTTCGGGCGATGTCGCGGTCCAGCCGAGCCACCCGCGCCTCCGGAAACTGGTCCTTTAGGAACTCCTCCACCTTCTCGCTGCCTGCTCCCGTCGGGTTAATCCGAACCCCCTCACACTCCGGACAAACGTCCGGCGCGATCTCCCGATGATCACAGTAATGGCAAACCAAGGCCAAGTCGCGCTTGTGATAGGAGAGCGACACCGCGCAGTTCGGGCATTTCCAAACGTACCCACACTCCCGACAGCTCAAATACGGCGAGTAAGCGCGGCGATTCAAGAACAAGATCGCCTGTTCCTTGCGCGCCAGCACTTCGGTCAGGGCCGCGTGCAGCCGAGGTGCCAGCAGCGAGGGCCGTTCGTACTTTTTGTACAGCTCGGCTAGGTTCAAAATGTGGACCTCCGGAAGCTGCGCACTCGCCGCTCGCTCCGGCATTTCCAGCCGAGTCAGCGCCCCGGTGGTGGATTCCCAATAGCTCTCGATGCTGGGGGTCGCGCTGCCCAAAATCAGCGCCGCTCGGTGCCGGTCCGCCAACTTCTTCGCCAGCGCCGTGGTGTGGTAGCGCGGCATGGATTCCTGTTTGTAAGATTGCTCGTGCTCCTCATCCAGGATGATGAGCCCAATATTCCGCAACGGAGCAAAGAGCGCAGACCTCGCCCCCAGCACCACCGGTGCCTCACCTTGAGACACCCGCATCCAAGTCTCCAGCCGTTCCTGCGGCCCAAGATTGCTATGCAGCACCGCCACCCCCGCCCCAAACCGCCCGCGAAGCTGCCCGATCACCTGGGCCGTCAACGCGATTTCGGGGACCAAAAACAGAACCTGACGACCGAGTTTAAGCGCTTCGGAAGCGGCTTGAAGATAGACCTCGGTTTTGCCACTGCCGGTGACCCCGTACAGCAAGAACCGCTCCGCGCGATTCTCCTCGATCGCCGCCCTGATTTTTTGGAACGCCCCATCTTGCTGGGGCGAGAGCCGATGCGCCGGATACGACGCATGAGCCTGGTCATCCCCGGCCTCCAGCAGTCCCGCTTTGAGCAATGCGCGAAGCGTTTGATCCGTCACCCCGCTGAGCGCCTTGATCTCTTGGGGACTGAAGCTCACGCCTTCCGACCCCTGAAGCCGCATCAGGGTCAGCGCCTGCGCTGGCTTCTTCCGCCCTTCGGTAACGAGAAACTTCTCGATCCGCGCCTCGTCTTGGCTAAGCCGCAACCCCGCAGGGAGACTCGCCCGCTCGGACTTGCCTTGAATACTCAGCCCCTCCCGAACCACATTCTGCGCCCGCAAACTCCGGAGCGCACGCAGCGCCGCAGCGGCGATCGGCTTCGATTTCGTACCGACTAGCTTGCCGTCGAGATCGTCCACGGTGTTGAGAACCTCCGCCTGCACCGCGCTCAGATCAGCTGGGCGAGGACTTCCCGGAACCCGCTCCCAAGTGCTCACCAGCCGGTCGCGAATTCCGGCAGGAATGAGCAGGCCTGCCGCGGCCGACGGCGCACAAAGGTACTCCGAGCTCAACCGCCCGGCAAGCTCCACCAACGCCTCGGGAACATTGAGGCCAGAAACGCTCGGACTGAGCGCACGCATGCGCGAAAGCGAAACCGGAAGCTCTCGCTCGTCGACGGTCTCGATCTTCCAAACCACCCCCAGCGTCGCCCGGGCCCCCAGAGGCGCAAGCACGATGTCGCCCACTACCGCGCCATGCGGGTTCAAATAGGTAAGAAGGTCGAGCGAACCACTCGCCCGACCATCCAGTGCAATTTGGGCGACCGCGATCAAATCAGCCGTTCTTAGCCGCGAAATCGCGCATGAAGTCGGCGAGAACCTGGCACCCTTCGACCGGGAACGCGTTGTACACGCTCGCGCGGCAGCCACCCACGCTTCGATGCCCGTTCAACTCGATCATCCCCATACCCTTCGCCTGGCTAACCAACTCCTTACCAAGCTCCTCCGTCGGCAAAGTGAATGTGATGTTCATGCGCGAGCGAGAGCCCGCTTCCGCATGTCCCTTGTAAAAATCGGTCGAATCAATCGCGTCGTAAATCAGCTTCGCTTTCGCCTCGTTCTGCGCTTCCATCGCGGCTAAACCGCCGTTGCGCTTCATCCACTTGTACATCAGCCCGCACATGTAGATGCTCCAGCACGGGGGCGTGTTGTACAAGCTGTTGTTCTCTACCATAAGCTTGTAGTCGAGCATCGGCGGAAGACCCGCCGGAATTCGCTCCAGCAAGTCCTCGCGCAAAACAACCAACGTCGCTCCCGCCGGACCCATATTCTTCTGCGCGCCCGCGTAGATCATCCCGTACCGACTGACGTCCACTTTGCGGCTGAGGATATTCGAGGACATATCGCAGATCCAAAGCTTTCCATCAGCTTCGGGATCGTGGAGAAAATCGACACCCTGGATGGTCTCGTTGCTCGTGAAATGGGTGTAAGCGGCGTCCGCGTTCCCGCTCAGCTCCGACAGCTTTGGCGTGGTGTTGTAGTTCGAGGCTTTGCCGTCATGAATCACGCTCGATCGGCCCCCCTGCAAGTTCGCCGCTTCGACCGCCTTCTTGCCCCAGGCTCCCGTCACCACGTAATCCGCGCTCGAGCCTTCCGCTCGCAAGTTCATCGGCAGCATCGTGAACTGCATGCTGGCCCCGCCCTGCAAGAACAGCACTTTGTAATTTTCCGGAATCCCCATCAGCTCGCGAAGATCAGCAATCGCGTCGGCGAGAATGCTTTCAAACGCCTTGCTGCGGTGGCTCATTTCGAGCACGCTAGCCCCAAACCCGTTCCAATTCATCAGGCCATCGCGGGCTTCTTCGAGCACCTCCACCGGCAGGGTGCATGGCCCGGCGGAAAAATTAAAAATACGGTCGTATGGCTGGCTGGTGATCGTCGCGCTCATGGGAGAGTTGTACCTCTCCCGCCCGAAGATAATCTTCTCTTCACGCAATTCGTTCCTGGCGATGGCTCGTCTAAACTCTTAGTATGCTTTCCGCTTCCTTGGCGATCCTCGCCGCGCTCCAAAATCCGATCTTGAACCTAGAGCGCGGAGGACCCGGGGACGACCAGTTCCGCTACTGGGCCGCCACTGACACCTTCATTGACTCCGCCAAGCCAAACGATAACTTCGGCCGCGACCCCCTGCTATCCGCAGGCCCCGGCAAAACCCTCCTTTTCAAATTTGAAGACTTGGCCCGAATCGTGGGCAAAAACAAGCGAGTCCGCCGCGCTCGCCTCATCCTCCGTCAAGAAATCGGCGACGAGCCCGCCCTGATCGGCGCCTATCGCATGAATACCGCCTGGGGCGAGGGTCCCGCCAAGCGCGGACTTGGCCTTCTTGGAGCGCCGCTCGAACCCGGAGCCAAATCGCCCAACCTCTCCGCCACCTGGGACTCCCCGACCGGCGGCCTCCGCAACCCGCGCTGGCAAGCCCCCGGCGCCCGCGGACTCGCCGACCGCGATGAAATCAAGAACGTAAGCGGAGTGCGCTCAGAAAATGTGTACGTCCTCGACGGCCTTGCCGAAACCGTGCAGCAAATGATGGAAGCCCCGGACCGAAATTTCGGCTTCGCCCTCGAGTTTCGGAACGTAGTTGATTTCCGCAGCTCGGAGGCCACTTCGGGTCGCCCGGTGCTCCAAATCGAGAGCGAAGAAGCCCCCATGGTCAAGGGCGGTGATGTCGAACTGCTCTACGTTTCCTCCTCGGTGGACATGGCAAAGGCACTTCCGCGTGACGGCGAGAACGTCACCTGGACCGCCCACTTCCGCTACGGCGGCCCCGGCTCGACTGGCCCGATGCAGGTGGCCTGGAACGTGGACGGCAAGGAAACCATGGTCCCCGTCGCCAACGGCCTCGCCGACGGCCTGACCGGCACCGCCACCCTCGAAATCCCGTTCCGCAGCACGACTGACCACCGAACTCGAGAAATCTACGTCCGCGTTGAGACCGGTGCCTCAAATGTCAACCGCGCCAACGACAGCCTCCGGTTCCTCGAAGCCGCCGCCCCCGTCACTCTCGACAGCCCCGCCCTCCTGCCCGCCGTGGATTTCGTGAACCGTGTCGCGCTCCCGATGAGCCGATTTAGCTTCGCCCTCGATGGCGCGCGCACCGGCATTCGCGTTCAAGCCATCACCCCGGGCTCGTCCGATGAACTCCCGCTCCGGGCCGCCGTCCGCAAAGTGCTCCTCCTTGCCGGCCTCGCCGACCTCAGTCAAGCCACCGCGACGAGAGACCAAGCTGCAGACCGGAACAGCGCCGATCCCTTCCCCGGGGCGCTCGGCGGCGGCGACACGCGGAACGACGAGGCGTACCCCGGCGTCCTCGGCTTCCCCGCCGAGCCCTGGTTCGACTCCGCAACCGCCCAAATCCCGTTCGAGGCCACCGACCTCCTCGCCGCCACTGACATCGCCCAGTTCCACGCGCGGCTGAAAGATCGCTCGCTAGGCTGGCGCGAATACACTCCGAAAACCAGCGTCATCCGGCTCCTTGATGGCACCGGCGGCCTGATCAAGAACGCCCGGATGGAGTTCTACCGCCGCTCTGGCGGCAAGTTCCCGCCCGTGCCCACCTTTACGGTCGAGGACTCCGGCGGTGGAATCGTGGCTCTCGGCGCCCAGGGGCGCGACCTGTTCACCGATCTCGGCGATGGAGTACTCATGGTCCGCGTTTCCCGGCTCGGCACCAGCGCGACCGGCTTCCTCAAGGCGTGGCAACTCGTGGACGCCTTCGCTCGGGGCAACACCGAATCCGGCATCGTGCCCATCCGCGTCGCCCTCCCCGCCGCCAAAGCCTCGACGGTGAACAGTGCGGTTGGGCGAATCGTGGAGGATAGCGCAGGCTCCTCCCCCGCAAAGCTCGATGCTCTGGTAGACGAAAAGCCCGAGACCTCCCTCCCCTGGGCGCAGAATAAGGCAGGGTTCATCGTCGTGGACCTCCAAAAAGACCGCGCCATCGCCCGCGTCCAGTTGACCTTCAAAGACGGGAAAATCTGGGATCAGTTCCGAGTGATGATTTACAGCACCGGCCAGAAGCCAGAGTCCGCCCGCCCGTGGGCCACCGAGACCGCCGGACGATGGATGCTCGCAAACCGGGGTGATGGCAACTCGCTGGACTACTTCGGCCCCATAGCGCAGGTGCGCTACGTCCGCCTCGAAATCCCGACGGGCACCACTGAGGCAGACCTCGCCGAGCTAAAGGTGTTCGGACTGGAATAGCCCCGACTACGGATAGGCGGGAGCGGGGAGAATCGTGGTCACGATCTCCCCGAGCCCGATCCGATATCCGTCGCCCTGACACCAGCCTCGCATGATCAGCGTGTCGCCGTCTTCGAGGAAAGTCCGCGTTTCGCCAGTCTCAGTGAGGGTAATTGGCTTCGATCCGCGCCAGGTCAACTCAAGGAGAGACCCAAAACTGCCCGCATCTGGCCCACTGATCGTGCCCGTGCCATAAAGATCGCCCGGCTCAATCGGCGTCCCGTTAGAGGCTTGGTGCACCAACTGCTGCCTGAACGACCAGTAGAGATGCCGCGCATTAGAGGCGGAAATCACCTGCGGCTGGCTCATCTTCGGCGACTGGATTAGCACTTCCAGGTGAATATCGTAAGCGCTCAGCCCGGACTCCTGCAAGTAGGGAAGCACCGCGGGGTCTTGAGTCACTCCCGCAACCCGGAACGGCTCCAGCGCATCCAGCGGCACCACGTAGGGCGTGATGCTCGTCGCGAAGCTCTTCGCCAAGAACGGCCCGAGAGGCTGATATTCCCAGCGTTGCACGTCCCGTGCGCTCCAGTCGTTCACCAATACCACCCCAAGGATATGCTCGTCGGCCTGCGCCATCGGGATCGGCTCCCCCATCGCGTTGTTCCCCGCGGTAAAAAATCCCATTTCCAGCTCAAAATCGAGCTCTTTCGACGGCCCCCAAGTCGGCAACTCGTCGTTCGGCCCTTTGGTTTGGCCATTGGGGCGGGTGATCGGCTCGCCGTCGAGCACCACACTACTTGCCCGCCCGTTGTAGCCCACTGGGATATGGCGATAGTTAGGCAACAGCGGCGGCTGGTCCGGCCGGAACATCATCCCGACATTGCTGGCGTGGTGGATTCCGCTATAAAAATCCACGAACTGGCGGATGAAAAACGGCAACTGCAGCACCGCATCTTCGACCGAAGTGAACGCCTCGGACTGAAGCTCCAAGTCGTCCCGAAGCTTGGAGTTGTCGAGTCGGAAAAGATCGTACAACGTCTCGCGCAGCTCCGCTCGCGAAGCCGCCGACTCCAATGCAAACGCCGACGAATCCCACACCGCGATATCCGCCGAAATCAGCCCTGCGTCTTGCAGAATCTCCAGGTCCACGAATGTGTCCCCGATGCGCACAAACACCGACTCCAGCGAGTCGCCGTCGAGGCTGCAATACGGCAAACTTTGGATCGGAAAATCGGAATCGTCAGCTCCAGGCACCCAACTTCGGGCGTTGGCGGGAATCAAAAACATGGACATAGGTTTCTCAGGTGAGGTGAAGGGCGGCGAGATCGTCGAGCGGCTCTTGGACGGAGCACGAGCCCCAACTAATGAATGAGGCGCGGGCTGCTTGGAGATCGGAGAGGTCGGCTTCCCAATCTTGGAACCCCGCACCTTTCTCCGTGAACCACAGCGATTTCGAATCGTCGGAGGCCAGAATGGCGGCGAGATCAGCGCGCCGCAAATCGTGAGTCAGGCCCATCGTGGTGGCCATAAGCACGTTCAAAAAGCCGTGCATTCGGGCGGGGATGGAAGTGTCTTGCGTGGGCACCGGATGGTGCAGTCCCGCCGTAAGCTTGAACTCCAAATCGAGCGAGATGCACTCGTGGATGAACTGCGCGAGCCGCTCATTGCTGGGAAATGCGCCGGGCTCTAGCCCCCCGGTTCGCCCCTTCACTCCGATGCCCTCGACTTCCACAATCTGGTGAAGCGCATCTTCGAGTTCGTCCGTCCAAGGCAACTCAATGAATACTTCCTCAAACCCTGCGTCTGCCAGATGCTTCAGGGCCGGGCGGTTCAATTCGGTGCGGTTCGCCTTCACTTCATAGCATTCGGCCAAGGCCCGCCCCGCCGCCAGCTCCTCGAACCGCTCGATCGCGTTGAGGTCTTGGCGGTACCCGTCCAGCGATGTGCCCAGCACCGAAATGGACCACGGCTCATCAACCTTCGCGGGCATTTGGTTGAGGAGGTCAGGAAGCCAAGCCACCGGGCACACAAATCGCCGCACCAGCCACTCGTTTGGCCCAGAGAGCAGCTCGGCATACTCCGCCACCGCCGCCTCCATAGGAAGGGCCGCCGGAGGAAAAAGCCCCGCGTAATCAATCGCGTGTTCGAGCAAAGTGCGGAGCGAGCCAACCACGAGCGAAAGGTACCCGGAGTTCGGACGCAATTGGGATGTCAGTCGTTGGCGCAGCGCCGAGTGCTGCCTATCTAGATCAGTGAGGCCGGTTTGGCTAGAGATGCGCAAAAGTGGTTGCAATCGTTACTGGAACAAAACTCCTCTCTTAACCTAAACTTTTTCCGAATTGGTGCGATTTGTGTGTAAGATGGTGTTATCTGCGCTGCAGAGCGAACTCTGCGCACGGAAATCTTGTAAACCAGAGGCATGCTCCAGCGCGCCTTGCTATAAAGGACACTTGAAATGACACACCATCTGACTAGAAGCAGCATCGTTTGCTTGACCGTAATGGCGGCAAGCACGTCGTTCGCCTTCAACTACCGCTTTGATATTCAGGAGGTGTCGACCCATTCCGTCGCCGAGTCCTATATGGTCAGCAACGCCCACCTAAACAATCACGGAGAAGTCGTCTACTTTCTCTCTGGTAACGATCCGCGAACCGAATACTGGAACGGAACCACGTCTGTGGCTCTTGCAATGCCCCAAAGCTCCGTGGCCGGCTTTAACGATGCGGGCGATGTCATTGGTGTCCAATACAACAGTTCTCCAAACTTCATTGAAGTACGCAAGCACTCAATTTCTGATCTTGCCGCGTCATCTACCGTGCTCCACTCCTTCTATTTCGGAGCTGTCTCTACTGCGTGGGTAACTCTGTCCAACTTCACTCAGTCCGGATACATGGGCATCAACGAAGGGTGGTTCAGCTGGGGCGGTGGGTCTGGCAGCGGTAGCCAGGGCTACGACCAGGCATACGTGATTTCGCCAAGCGGCGGAACCGTTGTCGGAGCAACCCAAGTGGGAGCTGTGTCGGAATCGGGGATCTCCATCCAACGCAACAGCGCCACGGGCATGCGCGGCCGAGTGGACGGATTCCAATGGACTCCGCTACCCGGATGTCAAGGCGGGTTCTTCTCTAGCGACGGCACCGAATATCTTTATTACTCCACCCACATTCTCCGAACCGATCCTTCAGGTGTTCAAACCAACTTGCCACGATATATCTTAGACAAGGTCAATAATCTGGGCTGGGGCATAAACTACCGTTCGGTCACGGCCATCAATGAGGGCTTTGTTGGGAACATTAATGACCTTTTGAGTAACTCAACATCGGGATACGCGATCCACGATCTGGTGGACATAAATGAGTCTGGCCAATTACTTGCCGTAGCTACGAAAAATGGCCGGTACAGCCTCGTCCGACTGAACCCAACGACCGTCCCCGAGCCTGCAACCATTCTTGGCCTAATGTCGGCCAGCCTGTTTTTCGCCCGGCGCAAGCGACGCGGATAGCGATCCGTCCTCTCGGGGCTTACTTGGGCGCACTTAGTGATCGGCTCAACATCGCTGGCTGACAAACACCCATCTCGGCACCGAAGTAGTAGTTGGGACCGCTTCTTTGGCTCGGGAGCCTCAGAGCGGCCAAATCGTCGCAGATAAAAAAGTGTGCAAATCCAGCGCATCCGTGAATTCGTCAAACTTAACTGCCTCATTTAGGTTCAAAACTGAGTCCTAGGCCCACCTCACATCTCGCCCACGAATTCGAATGCGTCAAAACTAACCAAATCCGTAGCCGGTCCGTGGCGCCAGCCCCAGCTTCTGAGATAAGGGTCCGATGTGCGGCCCTCTGAACAATCTGAAATTTAAAGTCTTAAATCTGAAATGCCCATTGTCCGCCCCATCCAAACTCCAAACTCCGAACTCAGAACTCCCCAAGCCCCAAACCCTATCCCCTCACAAGCTAGCGTTCCACCCCCCGCATCCGATAAACTCGCCCTATGCCACGCTACCACCGACTTGGTCAACTTCCTGCCCAGCGGCATATTCAATTCCGCAAACCCGACGGCGGACTTTACGCTGAGCAGTTATTCTCGACCCACGGATTCAGCGGGCCGATGGCGCTTATGTATCACATCAACCTCCCGACCGAGGTGATGGGCTGGGAAGACATGGGGCCGATCAAGCCCACCTATCTGACCGACGAGGCGCTGCGCCACCGCCACCTAATCACCAACCGGATGACCCCCAAGGGCGACGCGATCTCCGGCCGAGTGCCCATGATGGGCAACGCCGACGTGATCTGGAACAACGCGATCGTCGCCGAGCAGATGACCGACTTCTTCAAGAACGCCGAAGCCGACGAAATTCATTTCATCCACGACGGCACCGGCACCCTCGAAACCATGTTCGGCGACGTCCCCTTCGTCCCCGGCGACTATCTCGTCATCCCGCGCGGCACCATCTGGAAGATCAAATTCGACACCCTGCCGGTCCGATGCCTGGTCTTTGAAAGCCACGGCGAAGTCACCATCCCTCGCCGGTACCGCAACGATCTGGGTCAGATGCAAGAGCACGCCCCCTACCACGAGCGAGACTTCCGGCCCCCCACCACCCTGCCGACGCACGATGAGAAAGGCACCTTCCACGTGGTGGTCAAGGCGCGCAACCGGTACACCAAGTACACCTACGGCTTCCACCCATTCGACATCGTCGGCTGGGACGGCTACGTCTACCCGTACGCCTTCAGCATCCACGCTTTCAGTCCAATCACCGGCAAGCTCCACATGCCCCCGCCGATCCACCAGACCTTCCAAGGCGCCGGATTCGTAGTTTGCTCCTTCTGCCCCCGCATGCTGGACTTCCACCCGCAGGCCGTCCCGATCCCCTACAACCACTCGAACGTAGACAGCGACGAGGTGTTGTACTACTGCAACGACAAGTTCGGCTCGCGCAAGGGAATCCAAGAAGGCTCGATCACGGTCCACCCACTCGGCATCCCCCACGGCCCCCAGCCGGGCGCCGTCGAGGCCTCCCTTGGCCATACCAAGACCGAGGAGCTAGCCGTCATGCTCGACACCCACCGCCCGCTCTATCTCACCCAGCAGGCCCTGGATATCGAAGACCCGGAATATTGGAAGAGCTGGCAGCCCCGCTTGTAAGGGGCTAGGGTTTGGGGTTTGGGGTCTAGGGTGAAGCAACTCCAGACCCTAAACCCTAAACCCGATAATGAGGCCTTAACAATTAGCTCGTAACCTTAACCTGTCCTCACTTGAGGGCAGCAATTTGAAAATCCGTTCTGAACACATGTTCAACCTCATGCTAAACTGGCGCGATGGCAGTTTCGTGGGCACGCCCACGTAGCCAAAGCAAGGAGACCAGCATTGGGTAGCGCATATACACCTGGACTGACCGTTAGTGGAGATATTGTCGTACGCCGAATCCGGCGCTTGCCGATTAAGGGTGACGTGATGGTGAAAGCGGGGGACACCGTGGGACCGGCTGACGTCGTCGCCCGCGCCTCTCTTCCCGGCATCCTGCAAACCATCAAGTTGGCAGAGAAGCTCGGCCTTGAGCCGAAGGAAGCACGCCACTTGTTCAACCTCAACATCGGTGATCCGATCGAGAAAGGGCAAATGGTCGCCGAATCGAAAGGTTTCTTCGGCCTGTTCAAATCTTCGGTGAAGAGCGATTACGCTGGAACCGTCGAGGCGATCTCCGAGGTAAGCGGACACGTACTCATTCGTCAAGCTCCGATCCCGGTCGAGCTTAGCGCGTACATGTCCGGCAAAGTGGCCGAGGTCATGCCCGAAGAAGGCGCGATCATCGAAACCCGGGGCGCAATGGTGCAAGGCATCTTCGGCATCGGCGGGGAGCAAGAGGGCGAGATTCGTATCGCCGTCAGCAACCACTCCGAGCCACTTGAAGCCAAGCACATTCTCGATTCCGACAAAGGAAAGATCCTGATCGGTGGCTCCCAAGTCACCTTGGGATCAATCAAACGAGCAGAGGAGGTGGGCGCGGCGGGCCTCGTGGCCGGCGGCGTATTAGACAGCGACCTGATCGAGTACTTAGGCTACGACATCGGCGTAGCAATCACGGGCCAAGAAAATATTACGCTCACTGTGATGGTGACGGAAGGGTTTGGCCGGTTGAACATGGCAGAGCGGACTTTCAAATTGCTGCAATCGATAGAGGGCAAACGGGCCAGTATGAACGGGGCGACTCAGATCCGAGCGGGTGTGATTCGACCTGAGATTATTGTGCCGCTTGAATTATCGGGTGCCGCAACTCATGCCGCTGGTGGAGCGCTGGAGCTAAAGGCGGGGACCCCGATCCGGATTATCCGGGAGCCGTATTTCGGCCTTCTCGGATCCGTGACCGAACTGCCTTCGCAGCTCGTGGTCTTGGAATCTGGAACGGAAGTCCGCGTCCTCCGTGCGAAGTTAGAAAGTGGTGAAGAGGTGACGGTTCCCCGAGCGAACGTCGAAATCATCGCCACTTAATCATGAAAGTCCTGCTGGTAGACGACGAGGCTACGATCCTCGAAACCATCGAACACAAGCTCCGCAAGGAGGGGTACACGGTTTTCACCGCGCTATCAGCAGAAGACGGCATGAGGCTTTTCCGCCAAATTAAGCCGGATCTGATGGTGCTCGACGTGATGTTGCCCAATCGGTCCGGCTTTGATCTGTGCAAAGCGATCCGAAAAGAGCATCAAACGCCGATCATTTTCCTCTCGGCCCGCACCGCCGATACCGACAAGCTGACCGGACTAGAACTGGGAGCCGATGACTACGTGGTTAAGCCGTTCAATCTGAGCGAGCTTGCCGCCCGCATCAAGGCAGTCTTGAGACGCGCCACCGGTGAGTCCCCGCAAGAAGTGGCCGAAAGTGGCAACCTCCGAGTGGACCCGCGCACGCACGAAGTGACCGTTCACGGCAAAGCGGTCGCCATCGCCCCGAAAGAATTTGCGCTTCTGCACTTCTTGGTTCTGAATTCGGGCCAAGTGTTCTCCCGCGACCAACTTCTGGATCGAGTTTGGGGTCAGGACGCTTTCGTCAACTCCCGGACGGTTGACGTGCACATGCGCTGGCTACGAGAACATATCGAAGAAGATCCCTCGAAGCCGCGAAGGCTCCTCACCGTGCGCGGCGTTGGTTACAAGTTCGTAGGCTAAGCGGCGAGCACTTCGGTGTTCGCTTCGATAACGTCCAAAGTTTTGTGCCGTGATTCGAGCGGGAATGCCCATATCGGATCGAGCCGGAAGAACACGGCGAGGAAAGTCGCCACGAAGATTTTTGAGTCGGCACTCAGCGAACCATGATGCGCGTAATACCGCGCCAGGCGCACCTTGATCGGCGCCACTTTGGTCTCATAGTCCGCCATCACGTCGCCGGTGCCTTCCAGCAAACCCTCTTGCATGCGGAACCAAAGCGAAGCGTAATCAGTGATCCCTTGCGGAACAGAGAGAATTTCGCAAGCCTCATCGTCGTAACCCGCGACGATAGAAGAAACGTTGGGACGTGGGCCAACCACGCTCATCTGCCCCATAAGCACATTCCAAAATTGCGGGATTTCGTCCAGCTTCGAGCGCCGAAGAAAGCGACCAATTTTGGTAATCCGAGGGTCATCGCCCGCCGTGATGAGCGGGCCGATCTGGTCGGCATTGGTCACCATGGTGCGAAATTTGAACATCGCAAAGACTTGACCAAACTGACCCACGCGTTGGGCCCGATAGATTGCCGGACCAGACGAGGTAAGTCGAACCAGGGTGGCAACCACCGCCAATACCGGCGCCAACGCAATCAGCACCGACGCGCTGAAAACGATATCGGCGAGCCGCTTCAAGGCGAAATAACCGCTACGAGTCATAGTCTCATTCTCGGCAAGTTCGTGGCAATTCGGTACTCTTACCGGGATGGCAGGGCTCAAAATTTGGTGCTTGCAAACTTGGGAGCCCAATCCGCTGGACGACCCGACCGCCCGACCCTGGCGAACCGGGATGCTCGCGGCCCGCTTGGCTCAAGCCGGACATGACGTCACATGGTGGTCCAGCCAATTCAGCCACACCTCGAAGTCGTTTCGATCTCCAAGACCCGAATTGGAGTTACCCTACGACCTCAAACTTATCCCTGCCCTGGGTTATCGCCGACACGTCTCCCTCGCTCGCTTGCGAGATCACAAGTACGTAGCAGATCAGTGGAGCGCCCTCGCGGAAGCAGAGGCAAAGCCTGACGTCATCGTCGCAAGCTATCCCACCATCGAGACATGCGCCGCCGCCGCCGATTACAGTAAGCGTCACGGTGTCCCCGTGCTGATGGATATTCGCGACCAATATCCCGACCTCTACTGGCTCAACGCCCCCGCGCCGATGCGTTCGCTGGTGCGCCTTGCCTCTGCGGGAGCTCGGCAGCTGGCCAAGCGAGCCTTAGGTGGTGCAACTGGGATCACTGCTAACGGGCCGGAGGTGGTGGATTGGGGACTGGCGTACGCAGGTCGAGCGCGGGGTGAATTTGACGCTTCGCTTTTCATGAGCTACGAGCCGCCCACCGTATCTCCTGACGATGCCGATAGAGCTGCCGAGTACTGGCGCGAGCTCGGCATTGATGACGGGCACGACCAGTTTCTGGTGACGTACACCGGAATGATCGGGCAGACAGTGGAGCTTGAACCGATCTTTAGAGCCGCCGCGGCCCTTGCCGGTGATCCACACGTCCGATTCGTCATGTGCGGGGGCGGCGATGCCTTGGACGAGGCAAAGAGCAGAGCCGCCAATCTCAGCAATGTCCTCTTCACCGGATGGTTAAAGTCACCGGAAATTCAGCGCATCTTGCAATTGAGCCAGGTGGGTTTGGTTCCCTACCGTGACCGCGCCAATTTTGAGACCGGCATCACGAACAAGCCGGTGGAGTACTTTGCGAATTCATTACCGGTGGTGACATCGTTGCGACGTGGCGTCTTGGTGGACATGATCCGAGAGACCGGCGCGGGAGCAACATACGCCAACGCCGACCCCGACTCGCTAGCCGAAACGTTGCGTCCTTGGATTGTTGGCACCACGAGCCTGGATGGCGCACGGGCGAGCGCCCGGCTGCTGTTCAACGAGAATTTTCACCCGGACATCGTGTACGGTAAATGGATCGAGCTGATCGAACGAGCCGCCAAACGTTAGCTACCAAACCGAGCGATGGAGATGGCGCCTCCGATGAAGAACCCAATCATTAGTCCCAGGAACGCGTTCAGGCCGTAGTTCTTGTTGATGGGCTCGTCAAGCGCGCGGGGTGGACTTAACTCGCTCCATCGGATTGAGTCAACTCCGCTATTCAGAACTGCCTCGTCGTATCGAGCCCGAAGGCCACTCAAAACGGTCTGAATCGATTCCACATCAAAGGTGAGGCGCATGAGCTGCATCGCTTCCTTGGGGGCCATGCTGGCGAGGCGATTCCAGAAATCGCGCTGAACCGAGAGCATCTCGCGCCGCGCTTCGAGGCTGGCGATCTGACTGTCCAATCCTTCTTGGGACGCCCGGAAGCGGTTGGCGACTTCGGTTTCAAAGTTCTTTCTCGCCTCATCAAGGTCCCTCTTTTTGTTTTGAAGCTCAGGGCTCTCGGGCCCCAACTGGCGGCGAGCCGTTTCGTAAGCAAATTCAGCCTCAAGGAGAGCCGTCCGCTCCGAGATCGCGCCGCTGAGGTCCGAAGGTAGCTTTGGATTCCGCCCCGCCGCGGAGGCTTGCTTGCGGCGAGTATCGAGCTCGGCCGCTACCGATCCGAGGGCGTCCTCCACGAGTTGGAGCTGCTGGCGGTAGTACAAGGCGCTCGCGGGATTTGCGGGGTCAGACCCCGTCTTGGCGGTGCGCTGGTGCTCGGCCAGCTTTTGGTTTGCAACCTCCAGCTCCTCGTCGCGCTCTTCAATTGCGCGCTTCAGGATAACCGCTTGGCGATTTGCCGAGCCAAGACCTGCTTCGCTTGCCACGGCCTGCAAGTGCTTTGTGGCAGATTGGACGATGGACAACGCGCGCTTGGAATCGCCATCGATTGCGCTGATTTCGAGTTGGTTTTGGTTCAGTTCGGCCTTGGCCGAGAGGCTCGACTCAATCTGCAGCCTGGGAATTCGAGTTTCGCTGGCGACCCGGCGTTGCACTTCGAGGCTAGTGGCAAGACCTCGCAGGACATTGACTGGGCTGTAGCCGCTCAATCCAGCGGGAACGCCAGTTTGCGATTCGAGGTTCGGAAGAAGCAATGTCGCCTTCGCCTGGTACACCGGCTTAGCCGCGTACGTGAGGCCACATGCGATGGCGGCTCCGAGGAGGCCAAGGGCGAGCATCCATTTCCATCGTCCACCCACGGCGCGGGCGAAATCATCAATGGGATCGGGGGCCGTGGATTGCGCCATTTCGGTAAGAATACCGGATGAGAGGTGGCGCCCCAGAGAGGACTCGAACCTCCGGCCAACAGCTTAGAAGGCTGCTGCTCTATCCACTGAGCTACTGGGGCAATGGGCACCATTTTACCGGCGCAGCTGGTTTATGCCGAGCGAAGGGTGAGAATCACGACTTCCGGCGGGCAGAAAAGGCGGCTCGGTGGGCCAGTGGTCCCGACCCCGCTGGTGACATATAGCGGTGTGGCCGGCTCCGTGAAGAAGCCCCGGCGGTACCTCACGCCATTTTTCGAGCCAATGAACGGTTGGCCCCACGGGGTGAGGAACTGCCCGCCGTGGCTGTGCCCGCTCAGCATCAATTGCGCACGCTCAGGGAGCCAGTCCACCACGTCCGGCTCGTGCCAAAGCACCACGGTCGGGAAGTCGGGCTTGACGCCATCGAACGCGAGCACAGGGTCTGCCATCTTGGCGTTCGCGCTGTCGACGCCCACCCACTGAATGCCCTGGTGGATCCAGGATTCATTGCGAAGAAGCTTGATGTTCAGTTCGGCGCAGATCTCGGCAAGGGCGTCCGGCTCCCCGCCCAAGTACTCGTGATTCCCCGGGATTGCGACTACGTTGCCCTGCATTAGAAGCAGAGGCTCGAGGGTGTCGCCGAGCATTTCCACGACTTCTGGTCGCCAACGCGCCACGAAGTCGCCGACCAGAGCGACCATGTCGGGGTCCTGGTCCAAGGCCGTAGAGATAGCTCGCTGCGCGAGGGCGAACGAGTACCGGTCGCGCAGATGGAAATCGCCAAGAAGGGCGATCCGAAATCCGTCGAGCCGTTCTGGCCAGCCCTCGAGGTCAAGTTCACGGCGCACCAAAACGAGCCGATTCGACTCGACCAGAGCCCCGTAAGCGAGCGCTCCCGCCGAGATGCCCACCGACCACCAGAACAGAGATTTGGCGTTCATTGAACGGCGTCTATCACCTGCTCGGCAATCGCGGCCGAGCCAAACGGTGGCATGAGATAAAGACCTCGGGCGCGTTGCTTGGCGATGCGGCTCAGCTCTTGCGCCGCGGCCACGCCGATCTGGAGTCCCGCCTCCTCGTCTGGAGCGTCAGCGAGCTTCGTTCGCAACCATTGCGGCACCTCGATTCCGGGCACCTCGTTGTGCATGAACTCCGCGTGACGCGAGTGCTTGAGCGGAAGCACCCCCACAAAGAGGGGAAGCTTGCTCGCCTGAAGGGCCTCAAGCGCATTGTCCATGTGCCTCTCTTCGAATAGAGGTTGGGTGTAAACGACGTGCGCCCCCGCGTCGATTTTTCGTTGGAGCCGATCCAGTTCGAGATCCATGTCCACCGCCAATGGGTTGAAAGCGATGGCGATCGTAAACGCGCACTTCACGCCGACGCTGTATCCCGCAAGGTCAATGCCTTCGTTAAACCGGCTAAGAATGCGCACGAGACCAATCGCGTCGACATCGTATACACTCGTCGCGCTGGGGTAGTCGCCGATATTCGCCGGGTCGCCCGTGATAGCAAGGATGTTCCGGACTCCCAACGCGTGGGCACCAAGCAAATCCGCCTGCACCGCCAACAGATTGCGATCGCGGCAGGCGAAGTGCATCATCGTTTCGATGCCAACCTGCTCCTGAATGAGCGTGCAGACGCTCAGCGGATTCATGCGCAGTCGCGCCCGCGCCCCGTCCGATATATCGATCAGATCAGCGCCCTTGATCTTGAGCTGACGAGCGGACTTGAGGACCTTCTCGACCCCGAGTCCTCGAGGAAGATCAACTTCGATCGTGATAATGAACTTGTCTTTCGCGAGCTTTTCGCTGAGCTCTGTAGGCTCGCTCGATTCAATCGGCTTGCGTTCAACTTGGCGGGCCGTCGTGGCGCTTGGAGACTTGGGCTTGATGTGCCCGGAATCGAGCGCCTCGCGCATCTTCCGCGTGTGTTCCGGCGTGGTACCGCAGCAGCCTCCGATAATCCTCGCCCCTTCTTCGATGAGCCGCACCGAAGCCTTAGCGAAGTACTCAGGGGCGACGTCGTAAACCACCTGCCCCTTCACCAACTGAGGCAGCCCAGGAGTCGGCATTGCGAGGATCGGGAGTGTAGAAGCTTCGCTTAATTGGCGGACAATGTCAATCATCCGCTGCGGTCCCACGACGCAGTTCGCACCCACCGCAACCACATTCTCGAGCCCCATGTCGGTAGCACACCGCCCGGGCAATCCTTCTGCGAGAGCATCTCCGTCTTCGATAAATGCCTTGCTGGCAATGATGGGCAGTTTCGAAACGCTATTGACCGCATCCACCGCGATGCACAACTCCTCGAGGTCGATGAAGGTTTCCAGCATGAAACCGTCCACGCCTCCCTCCGCCAGGGCGGCGGCCTGCTCGGCGAAAGCCTCGAATGCTTCTTCACGGCTGAGACTGCCGATTGGTTCGAGCGGCTTGCCGCAAGGTCCGATCGCGCCAAGGACAAACTGATTTTCGCCCGCTACGCTCCGAGCGATTTCAGCACCGCGACGATTGATCTCGGGGATGTCAAAATTGAGGGAACCCATCTTCACGCGGTTCGCGCTGAAGGTATTGGTTTCGACAAAGTCGGCGCCAGCTTGGAAATACTCAGCATGAACCTTCGCCACCAGCTCTGGATCGAGAAGATTGGCGAGGTCGTATGGCTGGCGGGTGAAACCATACTGGGCAAGCATCGTTCCATTTGCGCCATCTCCGAGCAGAACATCGTTCTGCAGAGCGTGGAGCAGACGCGGCGTACGGTTTTTCCCCATTTCATCCGACATTGCAACTTGAGAGTGTACCGAACGCTCCCGGTGAACCCAGGACAATGGAGACGGTAAAGATCGTAGTTTTCGACTTGGGCGGCGTGCTCGTTCGCGTGGCCCGGTCCTGGGGCGATGCCGCGCGATACGCCAACGTGACCCCAATGCCGGTCTGGGCCGATGCTATGGCACTATCAGACTTTCCCGCTTTCGAAGCTTATCAAGCCGAGCGGATCGGTTGGAATGAGTACGCTCAGAGTTTACGCGCGCACTTCGGCTTGGCCTCCGTAGAGCAGGCGGAGCTTCTCCACAATGGGATCCTGATGGGGCCCTATCCGGGGACGATCGAGGTCATCGTCGAACTTAAGCAAGTTGGCATTCAGGTGGGATGCCTGAGCAATACCAATGCCGCGCATTGGCCGCATCTGAGTGATCCAACCCATTACCCTGCCATCGCGGAGTTGCAGGTTTCGGTTGCCTCACACCAAGTCGGAATGGGAAAGCCCGATCCCCGATTCTTCCGTCACCTCGAAGATCAAGCAAAAGCAAGACCGCACGAAATTCTGTTCTTCGACGATTCACCAACGCATGTGCGAGCTGGAGCCGAATGCGGCTGGCAATCATTTCTTATCGACCCCCAAAAGGAAACGGCCGTGCAAATGCGTGCGATCCTGGCTGAGCTCGAAACGTTGTAGCCTTCTTCGACAATAAAATCCTAAACCGTAACGGCGACTGTACACCCAGCGTCCTTAGGGTAAGTCGAATCCGGCAACGCTGGAGCGGGGGAACCAACTTTTTGGGGTGTATCCAGTTCGCTGGACGAGTACCTTCAGGCTCGAATCCGACAGCTAACCTCGCAGACGTATGGAAGGAGAAGTGTCCTCTCGGACGCTCTCACCCAATGTTAGAAAGACAGTGAGGTGAAACGATGCAAACGCACAATCAAGCTCCGGCCCTAGTCCGGTATGTCATTCGGGCGGCGCATGCTCTGGAGAAGAGCGACGCCCCCAACTCCGAAAAATTGGACTATCTCAAGAATGTTATTCGCCGCCTCAAGCTCCTTCGTAAGGGCCCAAAGGTGTGGCGCGATGACCACCGGGAGATCATTCTGGCCTCGGTGCGATTCCTCCATTCAGAGTATCGTGCCATCCGGCGGAACGCAAAATACAAAAGTGGCTTCGATGCGAAACCGAGAGTCTTCGAATTTCCGTCTTGGAAACCATTAGTCGAAGGAGAACAATCATGAGCGAAAACATGGAGAAATGGCGTCATCTCGACGGCGCGAGCGCCCTTACTGAACAGCCCTTACTGCGCATCGTATTCCAGCACGGCAATCCAGACGAGGTGGGCCTAAACGGAGTCACCCTCGAGGAAGTCATCGAGGTGGTTATCCAGAAGCTGTTAGACTTCCAAGGGCGCGACCTTGCTTGCCTTGAAAATGCGGTTGCCCTCTGGCACCTCGAAGCGGCTAAAGACGCGTTGTGCTTGCGACGCAAACGGCGGGTCGAACAGGGAGTCTTGGGCACCAAAGACTGCCACGAGAACGATGAAATTTCGCTCTCGCGGCCGCCAATGGAAGAGTTTCCTGTCTTTAGCTCGTAGGGTCTTTCGACCGCTCAACCAGCGCGTAAGCGTTGTGCGCGTGGATGGACTCGTGATTTTCGACTTCGACGCTGTACCAGGTGATCCTGGGATCGGCGTCGAAGGCGAGGGCGACTTCCCGCACCATGTCCTCGACAAACCGAGGATTGTCGTAAGCCAGTTCCGTCACGAACTTTTCGTCAGGTCGCTTCAATAGTGGATACAGGGGCGCGGAGGCTCGCGATTCGATGGCCTCAATCACCTCTTCGATCCAGATCATTTGTGTCGTACGTATCCGAACTTTCACATAGCCTCGCTGGTTGTGAGCTCCGTACGCGCTGATCTCCTTGCTGCACGGGCACAAGGTAGTCACAGGGATTTCGAGCTGCATGATCAAATCATTCACCTTGCCCCCTACTGCCTCGAATCGGCACTGATAACCCATCAAGCCCGCCTTGCCCGTCACGGGAGCCGCCTTGCTGATGAAGTAGGTGAAATCCACGTCCAAGTTGCTTTGCTCGGACATCAGTCGCGAGCGCAGCTCATCCAAGATCGCCGGAATGCTTCGCACGCTGACCTCCCGATCGTGGTCGTTCAACACTTCCAGGAAGCGGCTCATGTGAGTGCCCTTGAAGTGCTTCGGCAGGTCCACCGTGAGGGTGAAATTGCCGATGGAGTGCTGCCGCTCGTTAGCGCGGTCAAGCAACACTATGGGATATTGCACGTTCCGGACGCCGACTCGGTCAATCGCAATGTTTCGATCATCGCGACTGTTTTGCATGTCGGGCATGGTAGTAATGGCGTGGTTCGGTTCGTAGCTCATAGGTTCAGCGGCCAAACTTGGCACCATTAACCATACGCGGAACTCTGCAACTCGGTTTGCTTTAGGACCGAATCGGGGGCGATGGGCGGAGTTGGTACACTCCGGTGACGATGGCGCGCGACATCAATTACCTTACCGTTCAAGATCATTTGTGGATCAATTTCCAGGTCACTAAGCAGAAGTACGACTTTAACTTCGCGACGCTTGAGGAGGGGGTCTATTATCAATATGGTTACGGCAAGAGCACCGATGTCCTGGCCCAAGCCGCCCGCTACGCCACCGGATTCGCCAAGAAATCTCCGTTCAGTAAGGGCAGCGAAGCGACGGGCTTTGTCGGGCTTCTGGCCTTCTTGCAGCTGAATGGCTACGATGTCACGCTCACCGACGCTGACGGGCCTGCGTTTCTAGAGCGGCTGCACGCTAACCCGGAGCAAGCGCTGAGCGGAATCACGCAGGTTTCTCACCACGACCACCACGCCACAGTGGCCGAGGTCGCCGGCGGAGTCATAGAGTCGTTCCCAGCGACCTTAACCAAGCTGATCACTCATCCTGTCAGCTGAGCGCTCAGGATTTCTGGCACGGCGGACACCGCGGACGCGAGCGGTGCTAAATTCCGACCACCCGCAGTGGCAAAGTCTGGTCGACCGCCGCCACCACCACCGGTACGCGTGGCAAGCTCTTTAACTAAGGCACCCGCGTTGGCTCCCGCGGCAACTGCCTCTTTCCCGACCTTGGCGATGAAGGTCACCTTCCCTTCGCCAGTTACGATGACCAGAGCGACGCGGCGTGGTGAGACCTCCACGAGCCGATCCGCGACCTGCTGGGCCTCCTTCGGATCAATGTCGGCCAGTTCGCGCATCACGAGCTCCACGTTGCCGATCTGGGTCACCACGTCCTCTCCGCCTGTAGCAGATTGCTGGAGCAACTTCTCGCGCTTCTTTCGCTCGTCCTTGAGCATTTCGAGGGTGCGCTCAATGGCCCGCACGACATCGCCGGGCGTGGATTTGAGTAGCTCGGCAGATTGCTTCAGTGCCCCAAACTGCTGATTCGCCCAGTCCACGGCGCCTTCTCCTGTCACGGCTTCGATGCGGCGGACGCCGCTGGCGGCACTCGCTTCGTGGAGGATTTTGAACATCCCGATCTGAGCGGTGTTTCGAACGTGGCAACCGCCACAGAGTTCGATGCTGACCGGGTCTCCGGTTTCGGCGCGGATGTCCACCACGCGCACCCGATCGCCGTATTTCTCACCGAACAGCGCCATCGCCCCCATCGCTTTGGCCTCAGAGATCGGCACGCCGGGGTGGATGACGACATCGTAACCGTACAGGCTCTGGGCGTTGACGATACGCTCTACTTCCACTATTTCGTCAGCCGACATTCCCTTTCCGTGGGTGAAGTCGAACCGTAGATGACCCGGCTCCACCAGCGATCCGGCTTGGGTCACGTGCTTGCCGAGCGTATTGCGCAGGGCGGCATGGAGCAGGTGGGTCGCGGTGTGGTTGCGGGTGATTTTGGCGCGGCGGGCGGTGTCCACCCGGGCACTCACCGTTTGGTTGAAAATCTGCTTGTTCAGAATCTCTTGCAACTCGTCGGTGGGCATGCCCCTAAAGCTGGCGGGATGGGCGCTCTTGAGCGGCTCACAGAGGTGAACGTAGATCCCGTCCTGCTTCACCAGATCCAGAACTTTGAGTTCAAATCCAGGGCCGCGTAGGGTGCCTTCGTCGCTCACTTGCCCGCCGCTTTCGGCATAGAACGGGGTGCGGTCCAGGGCGACTCCGAGTAGTCCAGTGGTGATGCCGTGGTCATCCGTCTCCGGGATCACGGCTACGACATGCGACTCCGAATCCAGGTCTCGATAGCCCACGAATTCGGTGCCTTGGCCGCCAAGCTCTTGGCGGATGATAAACATGAACCCGCCTTCGACTCCACCGTAAACGGACTCTCGTTGGTCGGCGGCGCGGCTGCGGTCTTGGGCCTCGCGCATGGCGACTTCGTAGCCGTCCAGGTCCACGGTGACGCCCGCTTCTTCGCACAACTCTTGCGTCACCTCCAGCGGGAAGCCGTAGGTGTCGTAGAGCTTAAAAGCGCTCTCGCCGTCTAGGGCGTTGGAGCCCGCCCGGGAGAGGTTCGCTAACCAAACGGTGAGCATGTCGTTCCCGGCGCTGATCGTGCGGCGGAACTGAGCTTCCTCATTCCTGAGTGTCTCGACGATCACGTCTTGCTTCTCGATCAGTTCGGTATAGTGGTCGCCCATCGTGGAGGCCACGCCCTCGTAGACGAGGTGGAAGAACGGCTGGTCGAATCCAAGGGCGCGCTGCCCTTTCAGGACGGCGCGGCGGATGAGGCGGCGCAGCACGTAGCCTCGACCGTTGTTCGAAGGCAGGATGCCGTCGGCGATGCAGAAGCAAGCCGTGCGGATATGGTCACTGATGATCCGGATGGCCCGGTCGGTGGTGGGATCGGTGCCGTACTTGACGGTGCCAACCGCCTCAATCTCGCGGATGATGACCTGGAAGGCATCCGTGTCGTACACCGAGCTGAAGCCGCCGAGGACGGCGCTGGTGCGTTCGAGGCCCATTCCGGTGTCGATGGACTGGAACGGGAGGTCGGGCATCCCTTCTTTTTGATAGCCCTCGTTCGGTCGCTCCGGGTTGCGCAGGCGGCCTTGCCAGTCGTACTGGATGAAGACGTCGTTCCAAATCTCGAGCCACTTGCCGGCGGCTTCGTCGCGCAGATAATCCTCGCGTGAATACGGCCCGGTCGGCGGCGGCTCCGTTTGAGAGGTCCAGTAGAACATCTCCGAATTCGGGCCACACGGGCCGGGGGGTCCCTTCGAGAAGGAGCTGGCGGGCCAGTAGTTCGTGTCTTCGCCGAGCCTGAAGATGCGGGTGTTCGGGTCGATTCCGGCCTTGGCGATGTGCTCGGACCAGTGGCCGAACGCCTCGTCGTCTTCGCTGAACACCGTGAACGCGAGGCGGTTGGGGTCGAGGCCGAGCCACTCGGAGGAGGTCAGAAACTCCCACGAATAGGCAATGGCGTCCTTCTTGAAGTAGTCGCCAAAGCTGAAGTTGCCAAGCATCTCGAAGAAAGTGAGGTGGCTGGTGTCGCCCACTTCTTCGATGTCGCCGGTGCGGACGCACTTTTGGGCGGTGGTGAGTCGCTTATTCGGCGGCTGAGCGGCCCCCCGGAAGAACGGCTTGAACTGCACCATCCCTGCGCCGTTGAAGAGCAACGACTCGTCGAGCCGCCCGGTGACATCGAAAGGCACCAGCGATCCGCTTGGGTACTGGTCGTGCCCTTTCGACTGGAAAAACTCCAGATACTTCTTTCTCAGCTCGCGGGTGGTCATGGGGATCTAACCCCAAGGGTACCCGCCGAGGCTGAGAGGGGCGGCGAGGGACTGGCAATTGCACAGCGGAGGCTGAGGCCTTCGCTCCATTTGACAGCCTGAAGGCGATCCTCCGGGGCACGCTTCCCTTCTATGGGGCCCTAAGTGATGAACGTGATGAACATGATGAAGGCTTTTTGCGGAATGGCGACATGCATAGTCGCTTTCGGTTAATTTCGACGCATTCGAAAACAGAGTGTTACGGATGCGAACCGTTGGTGGATGCCTGGGACCAGTTTTGAACCTAAAATTGGGCGTTAAGTTTGACGCATTCACGGATTTGTTGGATTTGCATGTTCTTGTTTTGGGGAACGATGGGACTATTGGAAGAGCTAAATAGGGGTTTGGGGACTCGCATACTTATCCGTTGCCGCGAGTTCGGGTTGTCAACATGGGAGGGGAGCAAGATTGCAGACCGGACGGCCCAGGTGACGGAGATGCCCGGCCGAGAAGCACGGGTATCGCGACGGGAGTCTAGGTCAGACGGGAGTATTGTGCGCGCTACCCATGGCACCCCTCCTTGAGGTGTGAGAGAGCTCCCCTCGGCCACGAGCCCGCCGTGAACAATTTTGCGAAAAATGCATTTGCACCGCAAGTGTCTCGGTATGATAAGCGAGTGATGTCTAGCAATCGACAACTCGTCGCTCTCGCGTTCGCCGGTCTGATTTCGACCGGATATGCCCAGTTCGCCGGTCCGACCATGAACACGAGTTGGCATCGCAGCATTCCCGCTGGGCCCTACGGTTCCGTCTCCACGGCTTT
The DNA here is from genome assembly GCA_031425375.1 of Chthonomonas sp. Taxonomy (GTDB): domain Bacteria; phylum Armatimonadota; class Fimbriimonadia; order Fimbriimonadales; family Fimbriimonadaceae; genus JAFLBD01. The sequence goes on from JANPJF010000007.1 coordinate 934,492, forward strand.
GGGAGGACTGGATTTGAACGTCACACTGTTCTCCATCGAGGGGCCCGGCGATACGAACCTCACTTGCTCTCTCAGTCATCGGAGCAACATGGATCCCGGCTCTCAATGGGGAATGGCTGCGGGGGATCCCGGCAAGGGCTGGAAGTGGGGCATGGTCGGAATGGCGACCGGAGCGGGGCAACAAATCATCATGGGTGGAAGTGCCATCGCATCATGGGACATGACTGTATCCGAGAACGCTTTAACTGGAGTTTCCACAGCGACCTATGTGCGGCAAGTCGGCGTACGGGGCTCTATGAGCAGCACTGCTCCACTTTACGACACTTACAACCGAACTTGCACCTACAGGCCCGACCCCGGCAACACAAAATATGTCTTTAACGAAGCGACGTACGGCTCCAACACGAAGTACATCAGCTATATTGAAGACGCTTACGGGAATCAGGTTACTTACACGTACCGTCACACCACGGGCTCACCATGGGGTCTGCAGCTTACGCAGGTCACCGATGCGGTCGGAAGATTTTATACCGTCACGTGGAGCTCGCAGCAAGCTACCGGAGTGCCCATCGCTGTTACCTTGAATTGTGGAGGCCAGACGCGAGTTTGGGACCTGACCTATACTGGCAGTTCAGAGCCAGATGGCAGCCCAGCGGGATACTTAAAACACGTCGTCTATCCAGCGCCTTTGACCGGCAGCGCAAGACCCCAAATTCAGTTTCAATATCAGGGATATACGGTTGGGGGAACGAACTATCAAGGTGGCAGCGTAACCGACTGCTGGGACTTGAAAGGCAACCGGTGGCACTACACCTACGATACGGAAAACTACGGCGGATATCCAGGATCCCTGGTCGTCGTCCGCAAAATTCACCGGCCTACTATCTCGGGGGCCGACGGGTTCTGGTCCAATACGTACTATACCGAGCTCGATTGGACAGCGGGGTCAAGCGAGCGTATCTGCACCATTTCGGAACCATTCGGTACTCCGTATCCTGGCACCACGAGCCCCGGTCGGAGCGAAACAAGGCACGTTTACACGATTTTGCCGTCGAACGTCTATGCGAGCAATATCCTCAACGACCCGATCAAACGCATCTATAACCCGGTTCTGGCTGGAGCGACGCCCACCGTCTACGAAGAAATGACTTGGGACATTTCTCAGGGCAATGTCACCCAGCGCCGCGACGCCATGGGCAAATTTTGGAACTACGGATATTTGGGAGGTAATAGCGGCTTACTGACTAGTCAGACAACGCCGCTGGGCAATGTCTCGCTGTACTGGTACGAGCAATATAAGGTCATCCACGAAAAATCGGACGAGAACCGCCGCAAGAGCTATTTTTACAATACACAGGGCGATCTGATCAAACAGGTAGTCGATCCTCAGTCGGAAACGAGGTATTCAATTGGCTATTCGAACCCAAGCGGCAAAGCGCTTACCAGCGAGTTCAATTACCAAACTAGTGGATCGGCAAAGGGCGAAATCAACGCAAGTTCCCTCTATGGACCGAGTTCAACACCATTGCAGACGACATTTGATTTGCCCGACAGCTACGGGCGATTTACTCGAACCACCATGCCAAATGGCATGATCATTTCGAGCGCATTCGACGCCTTTAACAACAAGACGTCGAGCACAACACCTGCATTGTTCACTGGTACTTGGATCACTACCTTTTCCTACGATCGGTGGAACCGCCTTGTTCAGACGACATTTCCCGACTCAACAACCAACAATCAGGAATATGACGCGAATGGAAACATTACCAGCACGACTGATGCCAACGGAAACACCACTCTCGCTACCTTCAATCGGTTGAACTTCAAGACATCTTCCAGCGAACGAGTCGACCTCAATGGCTCAGCTATCCCAATCTACAGGACAACCAACTACGAGCCGGACATCGCGCTTAATCAATATAAAGTTATCGAGCCCCTCGGTCAAGTGACGGAGTATATCTACGATTTCGCTGACCGATTAGAATGGATCAGGCGGCCCGACAATACTGGGCAACGGTTCACCTTCGACAATCTCAGCCGGCCCATTCAGACCTATGATATTTCAAAGCCCTCCACAACCTGGATAAATCAGCACTGGACCGAACATGAGTACGACGACGATGGACGTGTCGTCGAAACCACCGACCAAGCCGGAAACATCGTGACTTTCGGCTACGATGGCGACGGCGTCCGCCTTTCGGCCGACGACTGGTCAGGTGCACCTCATACCTGGGCATATAACAGCGCGGGCCAGATGACGAGCAACTATCAACCGGGGCCAAATAAAACCCTGACCTACGCCTACGATGCCTATGGTCGCCGAACGACCTTGCAAGCGGGGTCCGACTTTCGACTTCGGCAGACCTTTGACGCCAATTCTCGGCCCGTCATGACTTACACGAAGGAAGGCAGCGCCGCCGAGCGAGCATTTCTAACAAAGTCCTATTATGGGAACGGATTGCTCTCAGGGCACAACTTCGAGGACGAAGGCGTGACCAGTTGGAGCCTTTCGTACGATAACAATTCTCGCGTTACCGCAGTAGGGGTGGGTGGCTATGTCGGCGGCTACCATAGTATTACTTATCAGCTGGATAATAATGGAAATCCCATTGGCTATTACGACGAGAATGGAAATTCGTTCTACATTTCGATGTCCGATGTCACGTATGATCGTGCCAACCGGATCATTTCTGAAGAGTATCTGTCAACCGATTCACTCTATTGGAAGGCAGTGTACGGCTACGACAAGAATGACAACCGTGTTTCGGTAACGAGAACGACTACCTTCGGTGGCAGCCCGACGGTATACAATTACACCTATGCCTCAATCGGTGGACAACCGACTAACCGCTTGCTGAGCGGTGACGGTTATCAATTCGCGAGCAGTCAATACGACTATTGCGGCAACCCCAAGCAAATCGTATACCCAGGAGGGATTACCGCAAACATCACGTATTGGCAGCAGAAGCGTCTGCCCACGGCATGGTCCTTCAGCAATGGACGAACCTTAAGCAGCTCGTACGACTTCGACGGTCGACGATATCGAAAGCAGGATTCGAGCTCAGGCACCGCGTACTATCTCTACGACGGTGAAACGATTATCGCAGAGCTAGACAACTCAAAGAATTTTCGCACCTTCTACATTCCGGGCGAGGGAGAGATTGACAAAGCAACTGGAGCTCGCAAGTGGTACTCCTACGACCGTCAAGGTTCGTTGATGGACAGCATTGCTGAAGGCGGCTATGTTGCGGAATCTATGTACCACGACTCCTTCGGCAATGTGCTCTATCAGTGGGGCACAATCGGCCCATTTCGTTACAACGGCCGGTCGGGCTATTTCCACGATAATGACGTAGATATGGATTTATTGCAGGCGCGGTACTACATTCCATTGATCGGACGCTTCATGCAAGCAGATCCAATTGGACAAGACGGCGGACTAAATACTTACGCCTACTGCCATAATAACCCATTCATTTACTCCGATCCTTCTGGTGAAGATGCAGTAGATGATGCCTCCAATTTTTTCGCGGGCTGGGGTGATACCCTAACGTTTGGGGCAACTTGGCACTTGCGAGAATCCATGGGCGTCAACTCTGCGGTTGACGGTAGTTCCCCAGCATACACCGCTGGTTTCTGGACCGGCGTCACACATGGATTTGCTTTCGGGGGATCAGGAGGTGGTCGCGCCATCGCAGGGCGAGGGTCCTATCTAAAGGCAGGAGTTCAAGGAGTAGGAGCACACGCTTTTGAGCGACACGTGGGCAAAACTATGATTTCGCAGATAGTACGCTCGCTTTCACTACGGGGAGGCGCAGCATCAAGCTTTAAAAATGTACGCACGGCGGAAGAGTCAGTTGCTCAGGCGTTGCGTGCCAATTCTCGAGCATTGGAAAAATGGCTGTCGACTGCAAAAGCAGGCGCACGTCGTCCCTTTGAGATTGACATGGGGCGTACCATCGGCTATGGTGCCAGAAAAGGAGTGCCTCGTTATGGCTTGACCAAGGTGCGCGTAATTTTAAAGGCCAATGGTAAGGGAGGTGCCGGAATACATACGGCTTTTCCGTTTTGACTCATTTCCCGGCTTGGGAGTTTGCGTCTGAACTTATATTGTCTATTTTTATGGAGATGGAAAATGGTGACTACAGGGCGATAAATCGACAACAGTTTCGTGTCCCTATACAGGAGTTCTTACAAGTTTATAGTTCTGTTGAGTGGGGCGCTACGGCTGCAGAAGTTAAGGTAATTGGAATGCTTTGCGACCGGCACCTTTACGATTGGTTAGCTACGCAGCATATTCTTCTCTCCACACCTACAGAAGCAAGAATGTGGTTCGATCAAGTTGCTCACCAGTTTAATGATGAAGTGTCGAGCCGCCTGCTCTCTGAGGATGTGTAAAGGGTCACGTCTACTAGCCACAGGTGTGAACGTTTTCGCAGGAGGCGGAAGGTGTTTTGTAGGCAGCGGACTGTTAGCCGTGGCGTAAATAGTCAACGAATGCATAGTGTGGGGTAAGAACCACAAGGACGGGTGGCTGGGGTGAAAACTTCTCTCTTCAAGGGTGCCATGGACGGTGGTGCTCGCGATCCTCTTGCCTTCGCCCGATCCAACCGGAGCCCCGATGTCCGTGCCTCCCGAATACGCCACAGCCCCTCCGCTCCAATATCCTGCACCAGCGGTCGGTCAAAACGGGGGTTGAAGGCACAAAACACGGTCATCGAGGGTGGAATTGGGACGACTGCAAAGCTCCGGCTCACGCGTCTCGCTGGCCGTGGCACCCTCCACAAGAAACTTTTCGCACCGACCACCCGCCGAGCAGAGTGATCAGGGACGGGCGAACAAATATTAGGATGGCGCAGGCGTTCACCCTCACCTGTTCGAGCTTCCCTCCGGGACTCCTCGAACTTCCTCTCCCTTCGAGGGAGAGGAGACTAGCGGAAGGCCCGTGCTTTCCAGCGGCGCGCTGCCCCCCCTGTTCGAGCTTCCCTCCGGGACTTCTCGAACTTCCTCTCCCTTCGAGGGAGAGGAGACCAAGCTCTCCCTGGAGGGAGAGGAGACTAACGGGCTAGTCGGCGGCATGGAAGCGGACTAACTGGAGTGGCCAGATACGAGGCAGGATTACGATGTCCCAATGGCACGGCGGGTGAACATTGGATGAACTTTGACAGATCCTCGGCGCGGCCTCGCAGGAATCGCAATACGCGTGCTCGGGCTGGCGTCCTCGTAAATAGGATAGGGCCAGTTTTATGTCAAAGCTAATTTTGAGCGCAGTTTTCGCAGTGAGTGGGGCCATGGCTTTGGCCCAGACGGTCATCGTCACTCGCCAGCCCGAGGTCGCACTTTCGATCAGCAATGGCTACGTGGGAAAGGCGAATGATGGCACTCCGTATCGACTGGTCGCAATTGGACGGCGATCGGGGAGCGGCTACTCCTTTTGGGATCCGCGAGGAACGATTATCACTACGCCGGTCAACTACCGCAAACTTACCATGACCGGTCTCGACACGGTGTTGATCATCGAGGAGCCTCGTTTTGCGCAACGTGAATTTTTGACCGTGTACGGCAACACTCTGTTGCCCTTGGATTCCGCCGGATCTATTATCCAGACTTCAATGGGGCGGGGAATTGAGCTTGGAATCGTGGACTCCACGGCCGGGGTGGTGGATCGGTCGGTCAATCACTATGCCGTGCCCTTTGCGGTCGTCAATGCCAACGGAACCTCGGATTTTCAGTTTCGAGTTTTTACGAACAAGGTTGACGTTGTTGAAACTCTCTTGCCCAAGTCGGGGAGGAGTGCCGCCCTCCGGTCGAACATCGTGGTGAAAACAGAGATGAAGGGGAAGGAGACTCAGATGGAGGTCTCGTATAAGCCAGCCTTCAGTAACGGGATTCCCCTGCGAATTTCCGCCCAGATTCGGGACAGCAAGATGAAAGTGCGGACTATTCAGGCGACGGGGATTGCGGAAAAAGGAAATTCCACCCGAGTTTGGTTCACCATCGTTAACGCCACGGTCGAAAAGTTGCTCGTCGAGCGGCGGGTCTTGAGCAACCTTCGGATCGTGGGGGTGCCGATGGCTCCAAGTGGGGTGACCGTTCCGATGACGACTCTCACGCGTGTTTCTTCGGATCCAATCGGAAGAACGCCAGCTCTGGGAGAAGTGGGCGCTTCGCTCACCGCGTGGAACGGCCGCACGGTGAGCGGCGCAACCTATCGGCTGAACTATCTGCTTGATAAGTCGGGCGCGTGGTCGCCCAGCGGGCTGCCGATCATGGAGTCTTGGGTAGGCGGAGTTCGCAATCTGACCCAGTTTTTCCTTTCGACAAGTGCGCCCATTTCGGGCGAAGTGCAAGTGGTGCGCCAAGCGGACGGGCAAGTCATGCCGTTCACAATTGTCTATCCCCAAAACGGATCAGGAACGGTTACCACGTTTGGGATTCCGACAAGCGAGCTTTTGGATGACCCGATGATGTTGAGATTTATGCTCAACGTTAAGGGCAGGCTCGAAGCCGCCGAGGTGCAGGACGTGCATTTTAGGCGGATTGTTTGGAATCGGCCACTTTAGGAGTGTCTATTATTTGTGGGAATCATCGTGTTCTGGCCATGGTATCAAATAGAATGCACAGTAAGGTTGTGTTGAAATTTTCTATCCCACTTGTAGTTTTGGCTTCTTACTTTGCTCTGTCCGGTTGCTCGGAAGATATTTTGGTGGCGGGGGTGGTTACACAGGGGTCCTCGGTTTCCGCCGAAACTGAGAAGTTCCATTTGAAGTTGCCAAAACCGAAGAGCGTTCCGACGGTGCGAATGTCGGCTTCCAACGGATTTAAAGTGTCTGTTGGGGAAAGCAAGTTCGAATTGGCATTGATCGGGCGCAAGGCAGGCGGCAGGTTTACCTTCTGGGATCCGTCTGGTAAACGCGCCCCGGCTCCGGGTGGGGGATTTGGTCCAGAAGGCGCTGACACGATCCTCATCATCAACCAGACTGGCCCATCTCAGCCGATGAGTTCTCAATTTGTCGTACCTCTGGGCGCGGACGCAAGTCCCCTTACCTACGCTAGAACGGGAGAAGATTGGTTCGGCTCTCCTGGACCTTCACGAGTAGGGGAAACCTCCGCTTACGCGCGACAATTCAAGCTGCCCATTGCGGCAGTGCGTCAAGACGGGACCGCGTCATTCAAATTCGAGTCGCCGAGCAATGAGGCTGACGTGCTGGAAGAATTTGCTTTTAAGAACGGGAAAGTGAATAGCAAGTACTTCCCGGGGATGACGATTAAGGACGTTTCCTCTTCGTCTCAGTCGGCGCTCGAAGTGCAGTACTTAAGGAAACTGGGTCAAGGTGAAAGTCCTTACATGATTACGGGCGTTGTGGAACTTCCGAACGGGCAAGTTTCCAGGGTCACCCAACGTAGAACGTGGGGCCGAAACGAGGAGATGCGGGAGACGTTCGCTGCACAGTCCGGGCGCTTGGTTGCCGTTTTGGTGGAGAAACGCCGAACTTTGCCCATCATGATCGAAGGGGTCCCGATGGCCCCTAAGGGTTTGCGCGCGCCGGTATCAAATCTGCCAAAACGACAGGTTCCGAGTGTTCTTGTTAAACCGACAAGGGGTGCGACGGCCTCTCGCGAAAATGGTTGGCGCGGCATGACCGCGAGCGGAAGATCCTTTTCCGTGGACTGCATCACGGACGACCTTCAGCACGCTTGGACGCCCGATGGGTTTCCGATCAGTCCGCAATACCACGGCGGGATTGGGGGTGGGATCAAAGGTCCTCCCCAAATCTACGTTCACTTGACCGTTGACGGAGCCTCGCTTGATGATTTTCCCTCTTCCGCTTGGCTTTACGATGAGGTCACGGGAACCCCGCTTCAGACTATGCTTCAGGAGGCTGAAAGCTCACAAGTGACAGGCGAAACCAAGGCTCAAGCAAGTTTTGCGATCGACTCTTCGAAGGCACCCAAACTTCCGGTGCGAATTCTTATGCACTTGGAGAAGGGGACCCGGGAGAATCTGGGCTCGTATACGGTCGCGAGTAAAAAGCTCGAATCCAAGGGCTCAAGAGTCAGTGACTTTAAGATCACGAGTCAGGCGACTAGCTCAGTCGTTGATTTCAAGCTTCACCACCCTCTGGTTTCTAACCCCAAGGCCAACTACATAGTTCGCCTCTCAGCGGACGGCAGCTATCGGGGAATGGCGATGCCCTCCAAAAACGGCTCCAATCGTTTTCGGGTCAATCTCCCGGCTCCGAGCAAGGCATTCAAAAACATTGTCATTGAATTGCTGCCGATGGAAGTCGCGACGTTTAGAGATGTGTCCCTGCGACGGGTAGTGGTCAACCAGTTTCCTAAGTAGCGTCAAACAGAGCCACACAAGGGCCGTCACCAAGTTCCGAGCAGGGTGGGCAGAGGGGGAGCCAAGCACGAGGTTGGCGCAGGCGTTCACCCTCACCTGTTCGAGCTTCCCTTCGGGACTCCTCGAACTTCCTCTCCCTTCGAGGGAGAGGAGAATAGCTGAAAAACCCGTGCTTTCCCGCTTGCACCTTCTCCCTCACCAACGGCCGCATGAGGGTGAACGCCTGGGCTTTGCTATTGGTTGAACCCACGCGAGAGATTTCGCTGCTAGCGAACCCTCACCTGTTCGAGCTTCCCTTTCGGGACTCCTCGAACTTCCTCTCCCTTGGAGGGAGAGGATACTAATCTGATAGGTCCTGGAGAATAGCCAGGTAAGCCTCGTACGCTTGGCGGATCCCTTGCTCCAGGGAGGTCTTTTCGCGCCAACCGAGGGTGTGCAGGCGGGTGACGTCGTTGGTTTTTTCGGGGAAGCCGTCGGGTTTGGAGGTGTCCCAGACGATGTCGCCCTCGTGGCCGATCACGCGTTGGACGGTTTCGGAGAGTTCTCTGATCGAGATCGAGCTGCCGATGCCGATGTTGACCATGTCCGGCACGTCATCGTGGTTCATGAGGAACACTATCGCGTCGGCGAGGTCTTCGGAGTAGAGAAATTCTCGGCGCGGGGAGCCGGTGCCCCAGCACGTGACGGGGGTATTTCCGGCCAGCTTTGCCTCGTGGAATTTGCGGATCAGCGCCGGGAGCACGTGGCTGGTTTCGAGGTTGTAGTTGTCGCCCGGGCCGTAGATGTTGGGCGGCATGCAGGTGAAATAGTTGCGTCCGTACTGCTTGCGGATGGACTCGCAGAGCACCAGGCCCGCGATCTTGGCGACCGCGTAGGGGGCGTTGGTGGGCTCGGGTTTACCGGTGAGCAGGGCTTCTTCGGGGATCGGCTGCTTGGTCTCGCGCGGATAGATGCAGCTCGAGCCGAGGAAACAGAAATTCTCAATCCCGGCTTGGTGCGCACCCCAGATGAGGTTGCACTCCATGACCAAATTGAGGCCAATAAAATCCGCGGGGTAGGTGCTGTTGGCGCCGATGCCCCCGACCTTGGCGGCGGCCATGACGATCCAGTCCGGCTTCTCTTCGGTCAGGAATCGGTTCACGTCGGCTTGGCTCTCAAGCTCAAGCTCTTGGCGCGTGCGAGTGATGATGTTGGTGCATCCGAACGCCTGCAGTTGGCGGACGATCGCCGAGCCAACGAGGCCACGATGGCCGGCCACGAAAATCTTGGAGTCTTTATTCAGCACGTTTCTTTCTCTTTACTAAGGGCGCAGGCGCACCCCTCCGGCTTAAAGGCCACCTCCCCTCGAAGAGGGGAGGATTTTTTGGCTATCGCCCTTCTTCGGCGCTTTGGAAGACCATGAAGCCTTCACGTTGGACGAGAGCGTCCTTCTTGGCTACGTTCAGGTCGCTGGCGACCATCTCATCAATGAGCTGCTCGAAGGTGGTGGCGGGGACCCAGCCAAGCTTTTCCTTCGCCTTGGTGGGATCACCGAGGAGGGTTTCGACTTCGGCGGGGCGGTAGTAGCGAGGGTCGACGCCGATGACTTCTCGGCCGGTGGCCTTGTCAATGCCGACTTCGTTTTCCTTCTCGCCGCGCCATTCGATGTCCATGCCAAGCTGGGAAAAGGCGCGTTCGCAAAGCTGGCGGATGGAGTACTGCTTGCCGGTGGCGACCACGAAGTCATCCGGTTCGTCCTGCTGGAGCATGAGCCACATCGCCTCGACGTAGTCGCGGGCGTGGCCCCAGTCGCGGAGGGAGTCCATGTTGCCCAGGAACAATTTTTGCTGGAGGCCGACGCTGATTCGGGCGGCGGCTCGAGTGACTTTTCGCGTCACAAACGTCTCGCCTCGCATCGGGCTTTCGTGATTGAACAAGATGCCGTTGCAGGCGAACATGCCGTACGATTCGCGGTAGTTGACCACGATCCAGTAGCCGTACATTTTGGCGACGGCGTAGGGCGAGCGGGGATAAAACGGGGTGGTTTCCTTCTGGGGGATTTCTTGGACGAGGCCGTAAAGTTCGGAAGTGGAGGCTTGGTAGAACTTGACGCGGTCGATCATGCCGAGAATTCGGATCGCTTCGAGGATGCGCAGGGTGCCCATCGCGTCGGTGTTGGCGGTGAACTCCGGTTCGTCGAAGGAGACCTTCACGTGGCTCTGCGCGCCGAGGTTGTAGATTTCGTCGGGCTGGACTTCTTGGATCACTCGGATGAGCGAGGTGGAGTCGGTGAGGTCGCCGTAGTGGAGGTAGAACGGGAGGCCGTTCTCGTGCGAATCGTGATAGAGGTGATCAATTCGGGCCGTATTGAAAAGCGAGGTGCGCCGCTTGATTCCGTGGACCGCGTAGCCCTTCTTGAGCAGGAGCTCCGCTAAGTAGGCGCCGTCTTGGCCTGTAATTCCGGTGATAAGTGCTTTCTTCATGGACCGCTCGATAGAAACCATAGTTTAGCAGGACTAGCCTACTGGGCTCGTCCCAGGGCATTATCGGAGCGTAAACTTGAATCCGTTAGGTTCATACGTGCTATCGTTGCGGCATGAACGATTACGAAGTTTGGGTGGACCTCGCGCCGGGGGTTAATGACCTTGAGTTTGTGGCGGCTTTGGAGGGCTATCTTGGGTACTTGAAGCAACGCGGTCTGATGGAGGGTTTCCGGATTCGACGGCGGAAGTTCGGATTTGGTCCAGATGCGCTGGGCGAGTTCAATATCACGATGTCGTTTCGCGATTTAGCGCACTTGGACGCGGCGTTTCTTCGGGTGGCGAAGCGGGATGAGGAGATTGAGTCGCTGCACGCGCATGTTTTTTCGAGGGTGCGGAATTTTCGGTCGGGGCTGTATCGGGATTTCCCGGATCCAGTTCGGGAGCGCTAGCGTAATCGGCTGAGAAGCCACGCGTCAAGGATGAAGAGGATGCCGCCTTGGATGGCGACGGCGACCCCGGCACCCCAAACCCAGGGGTTGCCGAGGATCCCCATCGTGATCCCCACGCCGATGTAGGCAAGGTTGAGGCCGAGGTTGAGCATCAGGAACTCGCGGAGTTTCGGCAGGTTGTCAGGCTTTTTGCCGAATTTGCTCATAAGGCAGATGAGGAGATTGACGGCGGCCCATCCTGCCGTGAGGGTGCCGAAGCCACGATTCCACTCGCCGGTAAGGCCGAAGAGGAACTCGCAACCGAGCCCGAAGCTGGCCACGGAGATGAGGGCCAGGCGGACGAGGTGCTTCGAGAGTTCTCGGTGTGCGGTTTCCACCCTTTGAGTCTACGCCCTCGCAGGAGTACGGGGTTTACAACCCTCAACTCCAGTGTTAGGTTTTTTGTGCCGAAACCTAATGTGGAGCGACATGTTTGAGTTCATTGCCCGTTTAGTTTTGACTGCCCTTTTGGCGAGCGCCGTTTTCCTTAGTGCGCCAACTGCGATGAGCATGGCGGGGCAGATTGCGGCGGGATATGCGGCCTGGAGCCTCTTCTTGATGCTCTTGGACCGGCGGGGGATTCGGTCGCCGGGACTGGCGACTTTTGCTTCTTTGATCGATTCGGCTTTGGTTGCCTCTGCGATTGCTACGTTAGGGCGGACGGATGCTCTTGCGGTACTCGCGGCGTTCCCTATGGCGTACGCGGTGAGGATGAATGGAGCCGCTGCCACGACGCTGGCTCCGCTGAGTGGGGCGATCGTGATTGCGAGCTACAACTTGCTTGCGCAGTCGCCGTTATCGGTGAACGTCCTCTTGCAGGGGCTGGCGGCGGCTGGCTTGACCGTGATGGCCGCACCCCAGACTGTAATCACTACCCAGTTCGTGCAGTCTGAACCAGAATTTGCTGCCGAAGAGCCACCTCAAGCCGCGGACGGCGAGCTGAAGGAGAGCTATCGACGGTTGCGGGAGCACACGCACTCCAGCGAATCGAAGCACCGGAAGGCGCGATGGGCGATGCAACTTTTTGAAGCGGTGCATGACGAAAGTGGCGCGGCACTCGCGAATCTTGCTACCTCGCTACGAGAGATTACGGGGGCTTCTGGGCTTACGCTTTACACCGCTCATGCGGCGCAGCGCTCGTTGATCGTACAGGCGGTGAGCGGCGACGTGCCGGCGTCCATGCGGATACAGAAGTTGCCCTTGGGCAGGGACTTGACGGGAATTGTGGGGGCGAACCAAGGGGTTCACCAGTTCGAGGGGTCGGAAAGCGCGGCTTTCGTCGGCACGATTCAGCTCAAGGTTCGGCAAAAACTGGTGGGCATGATTTGGGTTTGCTCGGAATCGGAGGCAGTTCACGAGGAGTCACTTCGGCGGGCGCAGGAGTGCGCCGAATTCGTGGCTGCATTGATGCATCGCGAAAACGAGAATGTTCACCTGAAAGCGCGGTTATCGGAGACTGAAGTCATGTATCAGGTGTCTTCGACCAGCATCGGTTCAGAAACGCCGCGCACGCTGATGGCCCGGATCGTGCGAGATATGGGAGATTTTCTGGGGGCCGACCACTTCAGCGCGCAGATTTTGGATGAAAAGGACACGCTGATCGTGGCGAGTCACGGGGTGCCGATGCGCTGGGTGGACTCGATGAGTTTTGCCAAGGGCCCGGGGATCTCCGGGTGGCTCGAGCTTGGCGCACCTGATCTGATTCTCACCGACACCCACGGCGACGCGCGTTGCCGTAAGGAAGAGGCGTTGAAGCGCCGAATTGCCTGCTATTGCTTTGTCCCGATTCGGGTGGGGGAGCAGGTGTACGGGGCGCTCGCGGCGGGGAGCCACCGGGTGGGTGGGGTGCCGGAGCGGAGCATTGACGCATTAAAGCTGGTCGCGGGCGAAATCGGTCTTGCGATTGAGCGGCTCGAGGGTAGTCCTGCGCCGTTGTGCGGCTTGGTGACACCTCATGAGTTGCAGGAAGCTTTGGCGACTGAGATGGGTTCTTTGATCGTGCTGGATCCGCTACGCAAGGAGGAATTTAAGCGTGAGCATGGGGCGGATGGGCTGGAGCTTTGCATTCGGAAGTTTGCCGCTCGACTCAGAGCGATTGCGCCTTCGGGGTCCCTGGTTTGTCGCCGAGAAAACGACATTGTGGTGTTCGTTCCCAATACACAGGAAGCATTTGCCCGGACCTGGGCGAATGAGGCCGCGGCGACCGCCGCCATGACTCATTTCCGCTCGACAGACGGCTCGAAATCGTTGCCGTTTGCGGTCCGTGCCAAGGTCTCTGCCTATCACCCGGTAGAAAGCCGGGCAGAAATAGACGACGAAAATACTAGTTCATTGAGCTTTCCCGCATGAATACGTGGCCCACAATGCACCCTCATCAGATAGCCTATTTGCACGGCGCAAGTCGTCTTCGGTTTATTGGGCGTTGCCAACCAGAGAGAGCGAGTTAAAAGGTTCCTAAAATCATGATCGCCCGAGAATTTACCGACGCCCCCATCGCCCCGCGCATCGAGCCTAAACCGGCCGTTTGTTGGCGCGGCCCTGCCCTGGCTGGCAATGGCCAGTGGGAAGCCGCCTTGCGCGTGGCACGACGCCGACTACGGCACGACGCTGAAGACGTGGGCGCCCTTGAAGTCATTGCCCAATCTCTGGTTGCCCTCGGGCGCGCTGAAGAGTCTTTGACCGTGGTTCGTAATCTCGTGCGGCTGAATCCACGGGAGCCGGCTTACGAACTCTGGCGCGCTTCTGCGCTGCAGACGATGGGCCGCCATAGCGAGGCATTGGGGAGCCTGAGTCGGGCGCATGGTCTTTACCGCGAAGGGCGGATCAAGGAGAAAGTTTACGCCGAGATGGAGCTTCTGATCGGCCTGATGGAGCAGGGCGGGCGCGAGCCGATGGCCCTGTGGGTCGAGGTTGGTATTGCCCCGCCACCTCGCGGGCGGAAGACCGTGCGCGAAGCTTTTCCGGTCATCAGTTGAGCTAGGACCTTTGCCGGGATCCGGCTCCGTTGACCTTCTCTTAATATTCTAGGTTCAAACTCTGGCAGTGTCGCCGAGCTATCGGCGACGAAGGGAGCAAGACCATGAATATTAAATCAATCGCCATCCTCGGCCTCATTGCCGTAGTTGGAGCCGCACAGGCACAAGTTTTCACCGAGTGGAACTTCAACTCGGTCCCGGCTGACGCTTTGTCTTCCACAGGGTCTACCGTTGCCAACATCGGCGCTGGTAGCGTTTCGCTTTTCGGCGGCACGACCGCAACCTTTGCAACAGCGTTCACCACGACGACGGCCAGTTCCGACCCTGCTTTGACGGATAACACCGGTAACAACATCACGACTTTTGCCGCCCAAGGCACCGGATCGGGAGCCCGTGGACTTTCGTTCGCCGCGTCAACCGCGCAGAATCTCGGCTATACCGACATCATCGTCGAGATGGACATCCGCTCGAGCAACACCAGCAGCCGCTGGATGCAGTTCGAGTACACCACCGACGGTACGGCGTTTACGACGGCTGGAGTCGCGAACGCGGTCTTTGAGCTTGCTGGAGGCGACCTCTGGGTCAACAACATCACGTTCGACCTCTCCTCAATCACTGCAGTCGAGAACAATGCGAACTTCGGATTCCGAGTGACCGCGGTCTTTGCTCCTGGCTCGTCTGTGTACACCCCCTCAAACTCAACCTCAACCTACGGCACAGCCGGCACGAAGCGATTCGACATGGTTCAGGTGAGCGGTCAGCCGGTGCCAGAGCCTGCCACGATGGCTGTTCTCGGTCTTGGCGTTGCCGCCATGGCTCGACGAGCACGACGCAACAAGTAAGTCAGCTTGAGGCAATAGAAAAGCCCTCGCCAATTGGCGAGGGCTTTTTCGTTTTGAGAGCCCGTGATTAGATCAAGGACTGGTTGGAGGGCATCATCACCTTGCCGGTGACGGGCATGATCTGTCCGACCTTGAACGCCATGGTCATCAGTTCTTTGCGGCCCATTTCAGCGGAGCCCTTGCAGCCGTAGAACATCCACTTGCCATCAGCAAAGACCTTGAACTTGGCCATTTCGCCGGGGGCGTTGCAGCAACCCTTTTCGCCCTTGGCCTTGGGAGCCTTGGCGGTGGAGGTGCAGCAAGCTTCTTTGCCAGCCATCTTGACTTCGACCTTACCGGCCTTATCAGCACAGCAAGCTCCGTCCTTGGCGGCCATCTTCACTTGAACCTTGCCAGCCTTATCTGCACAGCAAGCTCCGTCCTTGGCGGCCATCTTGACTTGGACCTTGCCGGCCTTGTCGGCGCAGCAAGCTCCGTCCTTGGCAGCAACCTTGGCTTCTACCTTAGCGCCTGGCTTGCAAACGCCACCTTCGCAATTCTCTTCGTTCTTCACGACGACCTTTGCTTCCTTGGCGCAACAGCCTTCACCACCGGCGACGGAGGCGGGGTTGGAGGCAAATGCGAATACGACGGCGGATACCGCGAGGGCTCCAATAATAATTTTCTTCATGATTTTTTACTCCGGACAATTTAAGTTAAGTATTGACGATTTTCGGCGGAAAGTCAACTATTTCAATGCTTCCGCTTCGTCTGTTCGTTCCCAAGCGAAGGCAGAGTTTCCAAAGTGACCGTTCTTGGCGGTTGGAAGGTACTTGTGCGCTCGCAGATTCAAGTGGCCGATGATGCCGTTGGGAGACATATCGAAGTTATTTCGAACTCGTTTGACGATCTCCTCGTGGCTGATCTTTTCAGTCCCGAAGGTTTCGACGTTTACCGAGACGGGTTGTGCCACCCCGATGGCGTAGGCGAGGCCGACCACGCAACGGTCTGCAAGGCCAGCCGTGACGATGCACTTCGCGATGTGGCGCGACATGTAGGCCGCGGATCGGTCTACCTTGCTGGGGTCCTTGCCGCTGAACGCGCCTCCACCATGGGGGCACATGCCACCGTAGGTGTCAACGATGATCTTGCGGCCGGTGAGACCGGTGTCTCCGGCGGGCCCGCCGATGACGAATCGCCCGGTGGGGTTGATGTGATAGGTGATGTCTCCCTTGATGTAGGCTTCGTAATCTGCCAACACGGGCTTGATGACATACTCCTGAACCCGATTTTGAACTTCAGAGAGGCTCAGACTTTCGTCGTGCTGATGGGAAATGACGACGGTGTCGATCTTGGTTGGAACGCCATCTTCGTAGATCACGGAAACTTGGGATTTGGCGTCGGGTCGCAGGCCAAGTGTGGGGTTGGCGTGTCGCACTTCGGCAGCCTTGCGGGTGAGCGCATGGGCGATGGCGATCGGCAGAGGCATCAACTCAGGAGTCTCCCGAGTGGCCATGCCGAACATCATGCCTTGGTCTCCAGCACCGCCGGTATCCACGCCCATTGCGATATCGGGGGATTGTCCCTGGATCGCGACGAGAACACCGCAAGTAGAGCCATCAAAGCCGACGCGGGTGTCGTTGTAGCCGATGGACTTGATGGTCTCTCGGATCACTCGCTGAACGTCAACGTAGGCGTTTGTGGTGACTTCACCGCTCACCACCGCTACGCCGTGTGCGAGCATGGTTTCCACCGCGACGCGCGAAGTGGGGTCTTGAGCGAGCAGCTCATCCAAAATGGCGTCTGAAATTTGGTCGGCGACTTTGTCCGGATGTCCCTCGCTGACGCTCTCCGACGTGTAAATGTGCATCATTCCCATTGCTGTATAGGTCCTGTTCAAGGATACCAGTTCAAGTCCTTGAACTAAGCCCGTAAGGTTATCGGGAGAAAATGCGGACGTCGGTACCTAGAACTGATCGGTCATGAACATTTGAGGTGGGCCGGGTGAGCCAATCGCCATCAGGTAGAGATCGGCAAACTGGAAGCTGCCCGGGATGCCCAACTGCTCGGTCATGTTGGCAAGCCCGTACCACTCGGTGCCTGGCGGCACCGGCCATGCCACGTGATCGGTTCCGACCAAGGCTTCGCGGATCATCGATCCCTCGAAACAAAAGTAGCCGTCGCCGATGGGCTCGCACACCTTGAGGTTGTAGGTCCACAGATTCCAGCGCGGGGCGTCGCGACGCAGTCTTCGCGGATGCTTGAGGCTCCACACAGCGTAGGCTCGCTCCACATCGTCGTAACGCATATCGTCGGGATCATCCGGAGCACCTAGCGAGGCGATCGGACCTTTCACCACCGTGTCAATGACCTCAAACCCGCAACGCTCGTACAGGTTGGTCTGTTTGGCGAAGAGCATGACTTCGCCTTCGCCCGCAGCTTGTGCCATTGCTACGACTTCGCGAAGGAGTTTTTCCGCGAGGCCCCTCCCGCGAGCTTCGGGGACGGTGGCTACTCCGGCGATGCCGATGGCTTTTCCGTCACCGAAGAGCAGCGGGGTCGTGGTGAGGATTGAGACCATCTCCCCGTTCTCGAATAGCGCCCATTTTCGACCCAGATCAAAAAAGGGCTCCTCGAAAAAGACGCCTTTGGCCCGCTCGAAGTCGAGCTCGAATACCTGGCACAGAACCTGGAGAAAGCGTTCCGCTTCGCTGCCGCGGATCGGGCGGATGAGGTGGCTCAACGTGTGGACCGTTCCACCTCGATCATGACTTTGACCTCAACGTCGGAAAGGGGGGTGAGACCGGCTGGCACTTTTAGACGGACCATCAGGGTCTTTGTCTCACGTAAGTCGCCTAGCTTGATCGGCTCCGTGACGATCGAGTAAATCTGGGCGAGGTCGCCGCTTCCGCCGGTGAGTTGGACCGTATTGGGTTCGAGCGTGTAGCTCTTAATCCGGAATGGGAACGGGAGAGTGCCCTCCCAGGTTGGCGATATCGGTACGCTCTTGCTCGCAGGCGCCGCGGCAACGGCAGGTAGCACGTTCACCAGCTTTGGATTAGCCTCGACTCTGTTCAATGGCGTATTTTCCGCGCCCAGGAGCTCCAGATCGATTTGATGAACGAGGCCCGGGCGTACGAGGCTGAGGTCGAGCATAGCGCGCACCTTTCGGACGCGGGCAATTTCTTTCGCAGGGCCGCTTATGGTCACGATGGGCGGATCAGAGGTCGCTCCTTCGAACCGCAAGTTCCCCTGAATTTGTCCCTGGACCTCCACCACCACCGACTTGGTCGTGCTGACAAGCTTATCGAGGGTCACGGAGACGGTGCTTCGTTTGGCGCGCAAGCGCAAAGGAGGACGCAGTTCGGGTACTCGAACTCGAACGGTGTGATCGCCGACCTTTAGATTGGCGAGGCTAGCCGTAGCCACCAATTCCTCTGGTTCGAGCCGTTCCAAATTCTGTTCGGGCCCTTCAGCGATGACCGTGATGCCGTCCGGCACGTTGGCGGCAAAGAGTTCTGGGTTTAACCCACGAGTCTCTAAGCGAATGAGGAATTCGCGTTGTTTGTTCGGCTCGGCTTGGGCGCTCACCTGAAGCCAGAGCATGAGCGACAGGCAAAAGGAGATGAAGATCAGGAAGATCTTTTCGCGAGCGGCGATGGGCTTAAACGGCACCGGTTTTCACCTCACGCTTGGGCTTCTTGCGAGGAGGCTTTTCAGGGCCGCGCAGTTCGTGGTTGAGAAGCTCTCGAAGTTCATTTACCCCTTCGCAAATGGTCATGCGGCCTTCGATGGCGAGGCTGATGGTGCCCCGCTCTTCGCTGACGATTACGGCGATGCAGTCACTCTGCTCGCTGATGCCAATGCCCGCTCGGTGGCGCATATGGACTTTTTTGCTTACGTCTTCACTCAGGCTCAAGGGCAGTTGGCACGCGGCCGCCACGATTTTCTCGCCGCGAATGATGGCGGCTCCATCGTGAAGCGGATTGCCTTTGTAAAAGATCGCATTGAGGAGCGCCGCGGTGAGTTGGGCGTCGAGGGGCACCCCGTTGGAAATGATGTCGCTGAGCGGATTGGCCCGCTCGATGACGATAATTGCGCCAACTCGTTCTTTCGCGAGTTCGGTGACGCCAGCAACGAGGTCATCAATGGCGCGAGCGGAGGCGTTTACATTTGGACCGCCGAGCCTGGAAGTCCAGAGTCCCAGCCTCGCGAATCCTTCCAGAGTCTGCCGAAGTTCGG
The DNA here is from genome assembly GCA_031425375.1 of Chthonomonas sp. Lineage (GTDB taxonomy): Bacteria > Armatimonadota > Fimbriimonadia > Fimbriimonadales > Fimbriimonadaceae > JAFLBD01. The sequence continues at coordinate 953,830 of JANPJF010000007.1, forward strand.
GAAGCAAGAGAATGACCAAAGCAACGGGCGCGAGGGCGGTGGCGCGGTCGAGCACCCAGTGCATTGTCCGCAATTGGAGCAAATCGCTTAAAAATAGAGCCGCTACAAATACCACGATTCCGAGCAGAATGCGCCAAGCGCGGGTGTTGCGGACTAGAATGAGGAGCCGATAGATCAAATAGGTGACAAGGGCGATATCAAAAAGTTGCCATAGGCTCTCGGTCGAGAACCTTAGCAATTCAGATAGTCGCAACAATATATCGTCCAAGGGCTTTGCTTATTTTATCGGCTAAGTGCGGCGGCTTGGTACGAAATCCTGGGTAATTTTTTGGAATGGATGCAGAAGAACTCCGATCGTTAGGGCAAATTCGCGAAGACATTGACTCGCTCGATGCCGAACTCGTGCGTCTACTCTCGGAGCGAGCGTCTTTGGCCCAAGAAGTGGGAAGGGTGAAAGGGGTGGATCAGCGGCCGTTTTTCACGCCGGAGCGAGAGCGTGCGATTTACGCCCGGCTTGCGGAAATAAACCCTGGACCCCTCGTGCGAGGCCAGCTGGAGAGCATTTTTCGGGAGATTATTTCTGCCGCCCGAGCGGCGGAAAAGCCGTTGCAGATTGCCTATTGGGGACCGGCGGGGACTTATACCCACCGCGCAGCTCTGCAAACTTTTGGGTCAAGCACCCAATTTCACCCGTTGGATTCGATTGCGGACGTTTTTCATGCGGTCGAACGTAAAGAGGCGGATTATGGGGTGGTGCCGGTTGAAAATTCGGTGGGAGGCATCGTGCCGGAGACGCTCGATATGTTCCCCCAGACGAGCGTTCGCATTTGCGCCGAGACCCACGTGGCGATTACTCACCATTTGGTAAGTTTGTGTGCAGATCTCTCTGCTGTTCAGAAGATTTATGCGGGGCCGCAGCCCGCCGCCCAGTGCCGCCGCTGGCTACGAATGAACGTGCCTCAGGCAGAGATCATTGAGGTGGTGCCTACCGCGCGGGCAGTCGAGCGGGCGAAGAGCGAGCCCGGAACCGCCGCCATTGCCAATCAGTTGGCCTCAGAACTCTTCGAGGTGCCAATCCTAGCCGAGAAGATTGAAGATAACCCGAACAACCGAACGCGGTTTTTGGTGATCGGATTTAATGAGCCGGCGAAAACGGGGAACGACAAGACGAGCTTGATGTTCAACCTTCGCAACCGGCCGGGGGAGCTTTATCGGGCGCTGGGCGCTTTCATGAACCATCAGGTGAACTTGATGATGATCGAGTCGAGGCCGAGCCCAAGGGGGGCGTTTGAATACATGTTTTATGCCGACGCCGAAGGCCACCGATTGGACGACTCCGTCCGCGCAGCGATCGAAGACCTTCGGGCGATGGCGCTAGAGTGTGTGGTGCTGGGTAGCTATCCGGGACCGACGGCCGACCGCTAGGCGACCCTGAGTTGCGCGGGCCCGGCATCGTAATCTTCCAGGAAAACGACTCTCGCGGCTTCCTCGAAGCTGGTTTCACCAGAGACGACGCGCTGCATCGCGTCGAATTGCATGGTGCGAAAGCCGTACCGGGCGCCTTCATGTCGTAGCTCCTCTGTGGTCGCCCCGCTCGCGATGAGTCGTTGCATTTCTGGGGTGACCGGCAGCATTTCGTTGAGGGCGATGCGGCCTCGGTAGCCCGTGCCAAAACAGGCCGGGCACCCCACGGCACGATAGACACGATGGCGTTCGGCGTTCCCTAACACCGAGTCCATGAGCGCGGCTTGCTGATGCGTCGGAGCCTGATGTTGCTTGCACTCGGGGCACAGGCATCTCACCAACCGTTGCGCCATGATTCCGATCACCGAAGTGGCGATGAGATAGGGCTTGACTCCAATGTCCACCAACCGCGGGATCGCACCCGGGGCGTCGTTCGTGTGGAGGGTGCTGAACACCAAATGGCCGGTCATCGAAGCTCGGATCGCGATTTCCGCGGTTTCCAAATCGCGAATTTCACCCACGAGCACGACGTCCGGGTCTTGGCGCAATGTTGCACGGAGTTGGGCGCCGAAGGTGAGGCCCACTTTTTCGTTCACCTGCGACTGGTTGATTCCAGCGATGTCGTATTCGATCGGATCTTCGCAGGTCATGATGTTCGTCGCCTCCGATTTGATCTCATTTAAGGCTGCGTACAGCGTCGTGGTTTTGCCACTTCCCGTAGGTCCTGTGACGAGGATCATGCCGTGCGGCTTCACGATGAACTTGCGGAACATCTCGAGGTTGTGCTCCGAGAAGCCAAGCTGGGAGAGCGGCTTCAACGTCGCACTTCGGTCCAAGATGCGCAAGACGATGCGCGGGCCGTGGTGGTTGGGCAACACGCTCACCCGCATGTCGATGTCTCTGCGGTCGAGCTTCGCGGTGATGCGCCCGTCCTGCGGGAGACGGTGCTCCACGATGTCAAGCTCCGCCATGATTTTGATGCGTGCGGCAACCATGGGCAGCAGAACGCTGGGAAACTCTTGGACCAAGCTGAGTTGACCGTCGAGTCGATATCTAACCTCAACCGAATTGGAGCGGGGCTCAAGATGAATATCGCTCGCTCTCATGCGGATCGCGTCCGTGAAAATTTGGTTGACAAGACCCACGACGGGTCGCGTATCGATTTCGCCGAGAGCATGAGACTCATCTTCGCTGAAACGCGAACCGCTAACTTCGAGCATCGCCTTGGCAACCAGGGCCTCGACGCATCGGCCCTCCCGTGCGCCTTCGGCGAACTGCTCGATGGCCCGTTGCAACCGGGACTCGTTGGCAAGGACCGGCTCGACCCGCAGGCCGCTGACGTTGCGAGCGGTTTCAATGGCGAGGCCATCCTGCGGGTTTCGCATCGCCACCAGTAGCAGGTCCCCCCGAACCTGCACCGGCAGCATTTGGTACTTGCGACATAGCTCGATGGGGAGCCTCGTGACGGCGTCAGTCGCGGGGCGCTCTTTCTTCAAGTTCCAGGGAGCGACCCCCGAGCTGGCGGCGAGCACCTTCAAAAGTTGCTCCTCGGTGATCGCACCCTGACTGACCAATAGGTCACCGAGCGGCTCCTGGGTTACCCTCTGGGCTTTGAGCGCATTCAAAATTTGCTCATGATTGACCAGCCGATGCGCGAGCAACAGATCTTCTAGTTCTTCAAATTTCTTCTGCACGTTAACCCAGGTTCCCCGCAATAGTTTTGCCCGGTAAAGGCCCTGGTTCCCCAGGCGCGAATACGGGGAGTTCATAATCTGTGACCATGGGCTTCATGGAATCGGTCAAAGCGGGCGACCTACCAACCGTTGAACTCGCACTGAAAACTGACGGAAGCTTCGCATTCGAAGAAGAAAACGGCGTCTCTGCGCTTCTTTGGGCGCTTTACTATCGGCAGGACGCGGTCGCTCATTTGATCCGGAGCTATCGCTCGACCGTCAGCATTTTTGAAGCGGCGGCGTTGGGAGAGGTCGAGACTTTGGACGGCGTACTCGGGGAAAATCCGGGACTGGCCAACGAGGTTAGCGCGGATGGATTTGGCCCGCTGGGGTTAGCATCGTACTTTGGGCATTTGGAGGCATGCCAAATGCTCATTGCGGCCGGTGCAGATGTCAACTGGCTCGCTACTGGCCCGATCGTGGCGGCCCCGCTTCACTCTGCGTTGTCGAACGGGTTTATTCAGGTTGCGCGGATGCTGGTAGAGGCGGGGGCAGACCCAAATCTGGCAGCCGCCGGTGGGTGGAGGGCATTGCATTACGCCGCCGATCTTGGCGATGCGGATTTAGCCCATTTTTTGGTTCGGCATGGGGCCGACCCTGCGCTGACGATGGAGGACGGCATGACCGCGGCTGACCTAGGGAGACACGTCGGACACGACAACGTCAGCGACGTTCTAGAGTAGCCTTAGCTTTATCGGCATATTCGCCCCTGCGGTAGCGAGCGATGTAGTTCAGAAGTTGACGTCCCTCGGTTGCCCGCCCCTGCCGCCCCAGCGCGGCGGCGAGGATCCAGAGCCCCTCCCCGGTTTTGTCGAATCGGGCATTCGGCCACATCAAGAACCGCCCCAAGAACGGGCTGAGCAGCTTCATCACTTCTGCGTCATCGCCTCGTTCGCTCGCCTCTTTGCCCAGTCTAAGCCGGGCTTGGCTAATGCGAACGGCTACGGCTTGGAAGGCCAAGACCAAACTCATCGCGGCGATGAACTCGGGGACCATGTTGGTGCCGAGGAATCGGGGCGGGATTGCGAAGAGGGCGATGACGAGAATCAGCAGAACGAGGGTCAGCATGCCGCAGCCCTTTTGAGATTCCCGCTTGAGGATCTCTTCGGAGGTTATCGAGCGCGGCGTAGCAGCCAAAGCAATCCGGGTGCCCCCAACACCGCCGTCACCGCGCCCACGGGCATCTCTTGACCAGGCACGAGTTGTTGGGCAAGCAGATCGGCGACCAAGAGCACCGCGCCAGAGAGCGCCGCCGACATGGGGAGCACTTGGCGCGCGTCCGGACCCACCCAATGGCGCACGATGTTTGGCACGATCATGCCCAAAAACCCGATGATCCCGGAGACACCAACTGCGACACCGGTCATGACGCTGCCGGTGACAAGGACTCGTCGGCTTATGCGTTCCGGGTGCACCCCCAAGGATTGGGCGGTGGCCGAGCCAAGGGACAAGGCGTTGAGCTGACGACTATCTCGCATCAGTAGACCCACTCCGACGATCGCGACCAACCAAAGAACCGCCGTTCGGCTCCAGAACACCGGAGGGATGCTCCCGAGCATCCAACGTAAAACGCTCGAACTATCGTGCCCCCGAGCGAGCAGGACCAGCGTCATCAGGCTCATCAAGAGGGTCCCGATGACAACGCCCCCGATCAAGACTTGCTCGGAGTGAAAACCCGCTCGACGCCAAGAACTTGCCAGCACGAGTCCAAGGGCCAACACCGCCCCGACGCATGCCGCCGCCACCACGCCAAGCTCAAGAGCCAATCCGGTAAGTCCCAACGACACCACTAAGGTTCCCCCCACTGCCGCGCCACCAGAAACGCCCACGACAAATGGCTCGGCCAAGGGATTACGAAAAAGGAGTTGAAACGCACATCCGGCGGCACCTAAAATTGCGCCCACACCAAGGCAAGAGAGAGCACGAGGAAGACGGATTTCCCAAAGAACGGTGGTCCAGGGGGTATCGCCACTCGGCCCGGCGAGAAGGGCACGCAGCAGCTCGGCTAGATCGAAGCCGAGACTTCCGCCCACGGTGAGGTGCAGGACGAGCCCCAGCAGCAATAATCCGCCGATCAAAAGCCAGGCCCGGCGGATGCGCCCCACGGTTCGAATTATACACGCGGGTACCATTGCCAGAACGTGCTCACCCCATCCCTTGCCGCCCGAATGGATGTGATTCTGCCATCCCCTACCTTAGCCATTACAGCCAAGGCGAAACGGATGCAAAGTGATGGACTCGATGTGGTCTCCTTCGGCGCGGGAGAGCCAGATTTTTGTACGCCAGAGCCGATTGTGGAAGCGGCAGTTCAGGCGCTCCACAACGGAGAAACGCGGTACGCCCCGAGTGCAGGCACTCCGAAACTGCGGCAAGCCGTCTCTGAGAAATTTGCCCGAGAGAACGGTCTCACCTACACCCCCGATCAAATCATTGTGAGCTGCGGGGCGAAGCACTCCATTTACAACGCCCTTCAGGTAACGGTAGACCCCGGCGACGAGGTGATCCTCCTCGCTCCGTACTGGATGACGTATGCGGATCAGGTCAAGCTCGCGGGCGGAGTTCCCAAGGTGATTCACACCGACGCCACGACCGGATTTTCGCCGAGTTTCGACCAGCTACGTGCGGCCGTCGGCCCGAAGACGAAAGCGATTATCCTGAACAGTCCGAGCAATCCGACAGGTGCCGTGCTGAGTCGAGAGGTCCTGAAAAACATCGCGAGTCTGGCTCTCCGGCATGGTTTCTGGATTATCACCGACGAAATCTACGAGCGGCTTCTGTATGATCAGTGTCACGTCAGCATCGCGAGCTTGGGGAAGGACATTTACGAGCAAACCATCACCGTGGCAGGGTGCAGCAAAACTTACGCGATGACGGGATGGCGCATTGGCTTTGCCGCCGCGCCTCTGGCCGTCGCAAAGGCGATGTCGAACCTGCAAGACCAGGTCACTAGCAACGCCACTAGTTTCGCCCAGGCGGGCGCGGTTGCCGCTCTGAACATGTCGGATGAATCGATTGAGGCGATGCGGGCGGAATTCGAGATGCGCCGCGATCTTATCGTCGGGTTGCTCAATGGCATTCCCGGTGTCACTTGTCCGCTTCCGGGCGGCGCGTTTTACGCTTTTCCTGATATCACCGCAGCGCTCAAATCCGGCGAAACGGATATCGATTTCACCAATGAACTACTGGAGAAGTCTCACGTCGCGGTCGTTCCCGGCACGGTGTTTGAAGGACCCGGGCATATCCGACTCAGCTACGCCACCAGCCAATCCGAAATTCGGAGGGGTGTTGAGAGGCTTTCTCAGTTCATCCAGTCGCGCAACGCATGATTCCTAAGGCCATTCCACTGAAGAGCGAGTCGCAGTTTCTACTGGCGATGACGCACCGCTCTGCCGCTCCGGAAGATCCGGTTCGAGATAGCTACGAACGCCTGGAGTTTTTCGGCGACTCAGTTCTTGGTCTCGTGATTGCCCAATACCTGTACGAACAGCACCCGGATTGGGACCAGGGCATGCTCAGTAAAGCGAAGTCGTACGTGGTGCAAGAAGCGCCTTTAGCCGAGCGAGCCGACCTCCTGGGCCTCGGACAGTTTCTCGTCCTGAGTGTGAATGAGGAGGCAACTGGTGGTCGCTACCGCCCGAGCATTCTCGCTGATGTCTTCGAAGCGGTCATCGGGGCTATTTACCTAGAGTCAGGGCTGGAACAAGCCCGATGGTTCGTTTTAGAACAATTACGAGGTTTTCTTGAGGAGATTAGTGGGGGCGACGTCAATCCTAATGACTACAAGTCGCGGCTCCAAGAAATGGCCCAGGCCATTTGGCGGAAGACCCCGAACTATCGCATCGTTAGTGAAGTCGGACATGCTCACGAGCGTCGTTTCATTACCCAGGTGGTCTTCGATTCCGAAGTCATGGGGGAAGGGACCGGCCGCTCAAAGAAAGAAGCCGAGCAGTCCGCCGCAAAGGACGCGCTAGAACTTATCGAGAGAGCACGTAGACGACCAGACCCAGACGAAGACCTGTATTAATTCTCAGGAATTCATCGGTACTTTCGCCAGATTCGGCGCATAAATTTGGGTTCAAACGTACTGAATGGTATAGTCCTTGCACATGCGTTGGTGTGACGAAAGTCAGGGGTGAATTAATATGAAAGAAGCAAAAATTGCATTGACGCTAATGGCCGCACTCGCGATGGCAAGTGCCTACGCCTTGCCGCGCAATTCCTACCTTATCCGTCCAGCTAGAACGCAGGGCGAACTGATGACCCAAATTAAGAGTGAGCCGATCGTGGCCGACCGATTCATGCGCCACTTCGGCATGAATCGAACGGAGATGATCGAGTTCGTGGGCAGCTTGAAGCTCGGTCGGCTCGATAAAACCGCCGTTCACATGATTTATGGTGTTCCCAAGAACGGTCAACTTCACGCAACGCCACAGTTGCTCAAGCGAGGCACGCTGGTTTGGGAGGATTCTGCTGGAGAGCCGATTCTTCTCGAAATCTGCGGGAACCCGTTCACCCAGGGTCCGAAGCGAACGACGATGAACGACCTCGTGACGGCCACCCCGACTGAGGCTGCGCCGTTAGTTGCAATGTCTACTCTCCCGACCGAGCCAGTTTCCAGCGCTCCCGTCGCGATGGCCATGCAGCCCGTAACTCCGACCGCTCCCATGCCGATCGATCCAATCGTGGGGCCGGCAAGCGTTAGCCGCAACAACTACGGTTGGCTCTTGATTCTGCCTGCAGCGGCCGCATTCGGCTTTAACGGTGGCGGCGGCGACGACCCAGTGCCTGAACCAGCCTCAATGACCGCCATGGCGGTCGGAGCCGGATTCATGGCCCTTAAGCGTCGCAAGGTTGCCAAGAAGAGCTGAAGATCAGGCCACCCCTGAGATCAGAGTTCGAGGATTTCTTCCTCGAACTCTTTTTTGTTGATCGAGATCGCGCCGCTTTCGCCGCAGGCATAAATGTTCTCCAGCCGAATCCCAAACTCGCCGGGCAGGTAGATCCCGGGTTCGATACTGAAGGTGTTGCCCACTTCGAGAGGGGTTAGGTGATCCGAGGCGATGTTCGGCAACTCGTGGCCTCGCAACCCGATGCCGTGCCCGGTGCGATGGGTGAAAAACTCGCCAAATCCGGCTTCCACTATTCGCTCTCGGGCGGCTTGGTCCACCGCCGCCCCAGTGACTCCAGGCCCCACGGCGGCTTGACCCGCCAGCACCGCCGAGCGGACCGCGCGATACACGAACTTCACCTTGTCGCTCGCCGGACCCATGTGGACGACCCGGGTGATATCAGCTTGATACCGCCCGAGTTCGCAGCCGAAATCCATCAACACAAGTTGCCCAGGTTCCACTGTTGCGTCCCCATTGAGGTGGTGCGGCTCTGCTGATCCCGGCCCAACTCCAACGATACAGAACGTGGGCTTCGCACCGCGTTCAAGGACCATCTGCCGAATCATCGCCTCAATTTGAACTTCGGTCAGGCCTGGCTTGATCTTGGTCACCAGTTCCTCGTACACTTCGTCAACGACTGCGCCAGCCTTGATCAGCCACTCGAGCTCATGGACATCCTTACGCGCCATCACGGGGCCAAAGAGAGGGTCGGCAGGGTGGAAGATTGCGCTAGGCACCGCGGCTTGAATCTGCAGAAGGTGATCCGCGCGCATCGCGCTGTCCACGGCCACCACGGCCGTGCGCAATTCCCATTCCACAGCGAGCGTCTCGAAGAGCGACAGCGGGGTCTCCCCGTCGCGCCAGGATCGAATGTCTCTTATCCCCGCTCGGCTGGCCTGTTCCGCGCTGAGGGCGGGAGCAATCATGGCTACGTCACCGTTCGCCCTTAGGGCGAGGAGCATCATGCGCTCGTGGGCGTCTTCAAAGAACCCATGGGCGTATCCCATTGATTCCGGAGTGCACAGCAGGGCGGCGTCTACGTTCGCGGCATCCATGGCGGCGACCATGCGTTCTAGGCGCGGGTTGTTGCTCATTCCCCGAAGTTACCCTCCGAAGGCTGGGCACCATTGACGCCTACCGGGAGCCATCAGGTACATTTATCTCCGGTTTGCGGGATCGTCTAATGGCAGGACACCGGTTTTTGGTGCCGCACGTCTAGGTTCGAGTCCTAGTCCCGCAGCCATTCCCCCTTTCTTGCATGAGCGAACTTGGCCATGCAACGCGGGTCCAAGGGATGTGAGACCACTAGGCCATATTTGCCAGTTGTTAAGGCTGGTGCACGATAGCGAAATTTCAAGCGTACGGTAATTAGCCTAGGCTTAATGATTTCTGTGCCTTTCGCAGCGCACTTAATGGCGGTTTATCCTGTTTTTTTTCAGTTCGCCTTGATTCGCATTTGTTGAGGCATAAAGATTGCTTTGTTAAGGGCTTGAGGTATGGACTAAAATAGAGGAGACGGGCAACGAAGCCTGGTCTTCCGTCGGACGCCGCGGTCTCATGAGGGGACCGTTTCACCTTTCGGACAGCGACCAGAGTATGAATAGCGAGCCACGGCCTGAACCGAAAAGAATCAGCCAGCATCCCGTTGAGGTGTGTGGCTACCAAATCACGCCGATTGATGGTCCAGTCTTGTTGCGCCACGTCCTTTGGCAAATCGCCGAACGGCAAGGAGGCTGGGTTCTAGCTCTGAATCTTGATCTTGTTGCACGAGGCGAGCGTGATCCTGCGTTCGCTCAGTTGATCCGCGGAGCCGAGATGACCGTGGCCGACGGTTATCCGCTCGTTTGGGGCGCGCGCAAGAAAGACCGAACGATTCCGCCGTTTGATCGGGCTACCGGGTCCGATTTGACTCAGTCGCTGTTAAATTTGGTGGATCCCAACACGACCGCCATCATCGGGGGCAAAGACCCTCGGCTCGCCCTTCGCAAAGAAGGATTGAATCCTGATGCGGGTTGGTTTATTTTTGACGGCATCGTCCAACTTGACGAGGCGTTCGTCGCAGACCTGAGGTCAAAGTTGGAAGGGCGAACGTTGGTCTTTGTCGCGTTAGGCGTGCCGAAGCAGGAGCGCCTTATCGCCCTTCTTAAACCCACCATGCCCGAAACCACGTTTATTGGAGTCGGGGGTAGTTTCGAATTCATCGCGGGACTTAGCTCGCGCGCCCCGGTCTGGATGCAGAAGCGCGGACTGGAGTGGTTTTATCGCCTGTGCACCGAGCCGCGGCGACTCTGGCGTCGCTACCTGATCGATTACATCCCGGGCGCAAAGGCACTGCTGAAAGATGTGTGGGGCGGAAAGAAGTCCGGAACAAACAGCTCTGCGCTTTAGATGTTTTTCACGAATTCCAAGAGGGACTCCTGTCCCCCTGGATACAGATGGCCCGGAATCCCGGCTCTTGACGCCGCTTCCATGTCACTGGGCTTATCGCCGACCATAAAACTTCCTTCGATGCGCACGCTCCAGTCCTGAATGCCTTTTAGAATCATGCCCGGATTCGGCTTTCGGTCCGGACTGTCGAGCAAGTACTCGCCAATTCCTTCGGTCGGGTGATGGGGGCAGAAGTAGACGCCGTCCCAATGAGCGCCTGCCTCGTGCAATTGCGCCGCCATTGCCGCCATGAACTCGTGAAACTGCGGCTCTGTGTATTTTCCTTTGCCGATACCGGCCTGGTTTGTCACTATCAACACCAAGTAGCCTTGGTCGTTCAACCATCGCACCGCCTCTTTTGCTTCAGGCATCCACTGTAGATCTTCGACTCGATAGGTGTGGTGCGTGTTAACGTTGAGCACCCCGTCGCGGTCTAGGAAGGCGCACGGCTTGTGTCGCCATTGTGGAACCGTTAGGTTCGCCTCGGCCAGCGTCTCCGGCAAGCCGATGTCCACAAAAAATCCATCGCTCGGAACGCCGCTGAGCCGATTCTCCTCGGCGAGATACGGGAACAGGTCACGCTCTAGCGAACTGGCTCCATCGGGAAGGCGGTCCAGAAGCGACTGATCGAGGGCGTAAATGCCTGCGTTAATCACCCCGGGGCCGAACTGGCCCTTCTCCTGGAACCGTGTTACTTGCCCGTCGGGGTCGAGTGTGCAACCTCCGTATCGGCTGAGATCGGGTACGGCGCGCAGGGCCATCCCAGCGTGTCCAACCCCACGTTTGGCCTGGCGAATTGCCCAGTAGTTGCAGTCGTAGAGCGTGTCGCCGTTGAGGACGAAGAACTCATCAGTGAGTCTGTTGCGCGCAAATTTAGTCGCGCCACCAGTGCCTAACGGCTCTGTTTCGACTAGATACTCCAGCTCAACTCCGAGCCGAGAGCCATCCCCAAGTGCAGCTTCGACACGATCGGCGAGGTATCCGGTCGAGATCAAGATACGGGTGATGCCGTGGCGGCGCAGGTTCCAGATCAGGTGCTCGAGAAAAGGAACGCCTCCCACCGGCAACACGGGTTTGGGAGTCTCTTTGGTGAGATCGCCGAGACGGGTGCCGAAGCCACCGGCGAGGATCAGGGCCTGGCTAGCCACAGAGCGCCTTTTCGGAAATCTCGCAGATGATGTGCCCGATCAGAATGTGCATCTCTTGAACGCGCGGGGTGACGGGGCTGGGTACCTGGAGGCATAGGTCGCATAGGGCGGGAAACGGGCTCTCGCGGTTGCCGGTCCAGCCGATGACCTGAATTCCCATTTCACGGGCCGTTTCAGCCGCGCGAAGAATGTTCGGGCTAGTGCCGCTGGTGGTGATGGCGATCAGAATATCTCCCGACTTGCCATGGGCTTCCACCTGCCGCGAGTAGACGACGTCGAAACTGTAGTCGTTGCCGATGGCGGTCATCACGGTGGTGTTGGTGTGCAGAGCCAAGGCGGGAAGCGCTCGGCGCTCCATGAAGAAGCGGCTCACGAACTCACCGGCGATATGCTGGGCGTCGGCGGCGCTGCCTCCGTTGCCGCAAAGCAAAATCTGGTTGCCACGGCGCAAGCACTCGGTGACCATGTTGGCCGCCTTTTCGATCTCGGGAGCCATCGCGTGGGTGGCCTCGATCGTCGCCTGATGGTCTTGGAGAATGCGCTGAACTTCGGAAAGATTTGACATAGGGTTCACGAGGGAATAAATTTGGATTCGGGCGCGTTCCATGCCATGACGCCATCTTGGGTGAACGACAGGTCCACCAAAGTTGCGCCCTGAGCGCGGAGTGAGGCTTGGACATCGTGCGTCTTGAACGGGTCGCAGACGAAGAACATGAAGCCACCGCCGCCCGCGCCGGTGATCTTGCCGCCTTGGGCCCCGGCTGATCTGGCCGCATCATAGAGTTCGTCAATGAACGGGTTTGAGATGCCCTCCGCCATGAGCTTTTTGTTCTCCCAGCCTTCGTGGAGCAGATCGGCAAATTCGGGAAGATTGCCAAGGATGAGAGCGCGCTTCATTTCGTAGGCGAGTTTTTTGATGTTGTCCATCGCATCCACCGCAGAAGCTTTCTGCTCCTTAAAGTTTTCCATCTGCTTCTTCAAGATATCGCTGTAGACGCGTTTGCCGCCAACATAGGCGAAAACGAGTCGGTATTCCAGCTCGCTCATGATTTCGGTGGGGATGCGGAGCTGGTTTACAAGGGTTTCACCGGCATTAAACTCGATGAAGTTAAAGCCACCAAAGGCGCTGGCGTACTGGTCTTGCTTTCCGCCGATAATGCCGACCTCCACACGCTCGATGTTAAAGGCCTTTTGCGCCATTTCGTACTTGTCGAGAGGGATTCGAAGGTAGGCAGCAAGAGCCCCGATCATCGCCACCACGAGCGCGGAAGAGCTGCCTAAACCTGAGCCCGGGGGTGCATCGTTGTGTAGGATGATTTGAACGCCGGTGGGGAAGGCTTGGAGTTTGCGAAAATGGTCTACGACTCCCTTGGCTAGGTCGAGCTGGCCGTCGTAGACGAACGCATCGTCAATGCCGTAGCTGATGGAAGCGTCGTAGTCGAGACTCTTAATCTCAATTTGGTCGCCGCCGGGAATGATGGTGGCGTAGGCGTGCCGGTTGATGGTCGAGCTTAGGATGGCTCCGCCGCGTTCGTTGCAATACGGCGCGACGTCCGTACCACCCCCTCCAAAGCTAATTCTCAATGGCGATTTTGCCCGAATCCACATACGCACCCCAGTTCAAAAACGCCGTTCGATTCCCATTATAGGCACGAAAGGTTAAGAGAAGCATTGCGCTTCGAGCTAGATTCTCGGCAAAACCGGGGAGACTCCTTAGCCGAAACGGCCAGTCACGTAATCTTTTGTCTCCGTTCGCTGGGGATTATCAAAGATATCTCGAGTCGGGGCAGATTCGACCAGCTCACCCAGCATAAAGAATGCGGTGTGATTGCTCACGCGTTCGGCTTGGTGAAGGTTGTGAGTGACAATGATTACCGTACGATCCTGAGCGAGTTTGAGAATCAGTTCCTCAATCTGGGCGGTGCTGATGGGATCAAGGGCGGAGCAGGGCTCGTCCATCAAAATGATTTCTGGGTTGACGGCGAGCATCCGCGCGATGCAAAGACGTTGCTGTTGACCGCCAGATAGCGACAGGCCGCTCGCCACTTTGAATCGGTCCTTCACTTCGTGCCAGATCGCGGCTGACTTGAGGGCTTCCTCTACAACATCGTCAAGCTCAGTGCCCTTGATGCCGTAGTGCGAGCGCGGGCCGAGCGCGATATTTTCGTAAATTGATTTCGGGAATGGGTTTGGCTTTTGAAACACCATGCCGACTTTCCGTCGAAGCTCCAGCAGGTCAGCACCCTTTTCGTAGGGGTCTTTGCCGTTAATGCGAATCGACCCTTCGTGTCGAAAGCCTATCACGCGATCGTTCATCCGGTTTAGGCAGCGCAAAAAGGTTGATTTGCCGCAGCCGCTGGGTCCGATGAGGGCGGTCACGCCCTTCTCCACGACCTTGAGTTGGATGTTGGCCAAGGCACGCTTTTCGCCGTAATAGACGCTCAGGTCTTTGGCTTCAACGATCGGGGGGGCGCTTACGGCTACCATGGTTCACCCATATTCTCGGCGAGCTTTGTTAAGCCAACATTAACGTTTGTTATCCCCCGACCCGAATTCGCCTTGATCGGGATCGAAGAATGATTGCGGTTAGGTTTAAAACCAGCATAAATCCAAGAAGCACCAAACACGTTCCCCACACCTGGGCTTCGGTGAAGGCGGTGGTTTGCTTGATCGCCTCGGTGACGTGGTACGGCAGGTTCATGACCGGCTCGTTGAGAATCTGCCCAAAGGAAGGCTGGATGGTAGTGTAGAAGATGCCAGCGGTGAGCAGAATCGGAGGTGCCTCGCCCATCGCGCGGCCGCTCGCCAAAATAACCCCGGTCAGAATTCCGGGCATTGCCTGGGGGAGAATTACGCGCCAGATGGTTTGCCACCGGGTGAGGCCCAAGGCATAGGAACCTTCGATTTGGCTCTGAGGCACCGCGCGGATCGCGGCTTCCGTACTCAGCACCACGATGGGCACCGCCATCGTCGCGAGCGTAAGGATGCCTGCCATGAGCGTGGCTTTCTTCGTGACCATCAAAACGAACACCGCGAACCCAAACAGGCCGTAGATGATGGACGGCGTGCCGGCGAGGCTCATGATGGTGGCTTTCAGGGTGCCCACCCATCGCTTAGTCCCGGCGTACTCTGCCAAATACACACCACCCAAAATTCCGATCGGCAACGTCAGGGCCAGGGTGCCAACGAGGAGATAGAACGAACCCAAAATCATCGGCGCGATGCCGCCTTTGCTCATGTTCTCTCGCGGCTGCTGAGTCAAGAATTCGAGATTGACCGAGCCGATACCCTTTACGAGGATCAGCAGCACGGTGCTTAATACCAGCAGAGCAACGCCAACACCCAGAAGCGCGAGGAATACGCGCCCGATGGTGGACCATCGTTGCCTTCCCGCGTCACGGGAGATCGCGGCCTCCGCGTTCAGAGCCTTTATTGCGTCCATGCGTTTTTCCTCACCATTCGGTAGCCGGCCAAGTTAATCAAAAGCGTGATGTTGAACAGGATAAGGCCTAGCAAGAAGAGGTGTCCGTAGTGAGCGCTCTGCGTGGTGACGTTGCCCATCTCGATACCGATGGTGTCCGGAATTCCCTTCGTTGCTTGGCCAAGGGTGCGGAGCCCATCAGCCGGCATGCGAACCGTGCCGCCAGCGAGTAACCACACGAGCATCGTCTCACCGAATGCCCGCGCCATGCCAAGGAGCACGGCGGCGATGAGGCCAGATTTGGCGGCGGGAAGGAGCACCTTGCCGATGGCCTCCATCTTGGTGAGCCCGATCGCGTCCGCGCCGTCTCGCAGGTGTTGCGGCAAGTTAGTCAGGGTGTCTTCGGCGACGGTGGCGATGGTTGGTATGAGCAGAATGCCCATCATCACCGATGCGGTGAGCATGCTTCGGCCATTCTCCATGCCGAGTGGCCCGGCGAACAGCTTGAGCAAAAACGGGCCAACTGTCAGGAGTCCGACGTAGGCAAGAACAACGGTCGGGATGCTGGCGAGTAACTCGACGGTCGGCTTAAGCCATTCTCGAACCCTCGCAGGGGCGATTTCCGACATATACAGCGCGAGTCCAATGCTGACCGGGGTGGCAAGAAGAATCGCCAGTAGTGTGATCAAGCCAGTGGAAATTAAGAGCGGGATGATCCCGTATCGAGCGTAGTTGAGGGTAGGGGCCCAGTCGGTGCCGAAAATATTCTTCGTCGCCGCCATCGCGGTTGAGGTTGTTGGCGCAGCCACCACTTCAAAGATGTAGCCCTTGGTTCGATCAGCGTCCAACTTGGCCTGCCACGCGGGAAGCGTGAGTGTGCCGGCGGGCTGTTGCTTCAGGTCAATGTCCACGTCGGACATCCGGATTCCGGGCGGGGTCTGCACCAGCTTCAGGTGAAAATTGTACGGCGAGTTGCTGGGCAAGAAGCTGGCATCGGGTCCCCAGCGAAGTTTCATGGTGCTAGACGCGCGTTTGCCTCCAAATACGAGCAGCAAGAAGCGATCACCCTTTTCTGCGCGCTTGGCCGCTCGCCAGTCGTCACGGAAGCAGAACATGGGATCAAGCGCGTTCAAGTTCATGCCATCAGCGCGTTTCGCGCCTTCGGCGTCTCCCGCCACAAATGGGATGTAGGTGCCCGTGCCTCCGATAGGTAGGTTTTCCTCATCGGCATTGATGGCGTCAACGGTGCTCAGGGGCAGCGTTTCTTCTTTCTCGTCAATCCCGTCCTGAGCCTCGATGTTGGCGCTGATGACGGTGGCATACACGTCGTTTTCGAGATCGTAATTCTCGGGCAACTTTTCTCCGGTTACGGCAAAGCGGTAGCCGTACGGGAACACTTGGTCGAAGGCGTACCGCGATTCCCGACCTAGGAAAAAGAGCAACGCGATGGCGACAAAAATCAATAGCACTCCGCTGGAGTGCACGATGATCGTCATGATCGGGTCGAGTCGCCGCTTCATAAAACTTTGGGCCGCCCGAGAGCGAGCGGCCCAGATCAAGCTTGATTACTTGATGGAGTAGTAACCGACTTTCTCGACGACCGCTTGGCCTGCAGGGCTCAGCACGTAATCAATGAATCGCTTGGTTTGCCCCGCCGGCTTCCCGTTTGTGTAGTAGTACAGGTAACGCCAGATGGGATATTTCTTGGATCGGACATTTTCTTCGGTTGGCATGATTGGTGCAGCGTTGGCACTTGGCGCTACTGGAATGATCCTGACTCGAGAATCATTCTTGAAGTAGGCGACTCCACCGTAAGCGATGCCGTTGGCGGACCGTCCGACTTCTCGAAGTTCATCTGCCGTCGAGGGCATGAAGCGAACGCCCTTGCCCCAGTTCTGATTCTTTAGGACGTTTCCTTGGAAAAATCCGTAGGTGCCAGAGTTGCTGTCGCGGCTGAACACAGTCATCGCGGCGTTAGATCCACCCACCTGCGACCAGTTAGTGATTTGCCCAACGTAAATTTTTCGCAGTTGGTCCATAGTAATGGACTTGACAGGGTTGTCCTTGTTGACGATGATCGCCAAACCGTCAAGCGCCACCGGTATCTCGTTGGCAATGGCTCCGCGGCTTCTCGCTCGCTGCGTTTCGCTAAAGCGCATCGGGCGGGACGATGCCGCGATGTCGGCGACTCCATTGATGAATGCGTTGATACCGATGGAGGATCCACCGCCAGTCACGTTGACCGGAATAGTGGGATTCTTATCGCCAAACGCTTCAGCAAGTTGCTGATTCATGATCACCATCGTATCGGAGCCGCGGACAGTGACGTTGGCTTGAGCCACCGTCGCCATCCCGAACACCAGACCGGCAACCGGGGTTATGAGCTTAATTGAGTTTTTCATTTTTTTCCTTTCTTTGTTAATCGGGCAACTGACTAGAACCGGAACTGGTAGCGCAAGGTGTAAACCGAGTGAACGCTTCGCACCGTGAGCTGCGGGACCCTGAATCGCTCTGCTGTGAACGAGATCGAAGCGTTCGGGTTGATGAAGTAGCGGAAGCCGCCGCCCCATCCCGTGATCGCATCGTTGTCTTGGTCCACATCAGGATCAAACGATTCAAATCGCCCGTAGAGTTGGAATCTTGCCGAAAGGTTGTACAGGGCCTGGATTTGGAAACCGTTCATGTCGTCCGCATCCACGCGCGCCGCATCAGATGCGCCACCCGTGTTTTGCGTGCTGGCTACTGGGACGCGATCGCTACCAACCATGCCTTCAAATCGAAGGGTCAGCTTGGGGTCAATGAGGCCAACGAAGGTTGCATCCAAGTAAGTGAAACGCCGATCAATCCGTGGAGCCGTCAAGGGGGCTGCAGCAGTGACTACCGTGGTGGTGCCTACCGTAGTGGTGCCTGTCGAGCCAGCAGTTCGGAACGACGGACGCTCGCCCTGGAAGTGGCTAATACCGGCCGAGATGGTGGAAGTTTCGTAGCGAAGCGCGCCGAACATCGCGGCTCGACCATTGGGCATCGAACCTCGAGTTGATTGCTCAGCGTCCTGATTGGTCATTGAGCCGGAGAGACCGACCGTCGCCACAAGCTTATCGGATAGCGGGTGTCGCAACATTGCACCCCGAATGCGCTCTCCGTTGAACATCACGCGGTTGTACTGCGCTCGCTCAGGGAACTCGCGATCTCCGGAGCTTCGCTCCAGTTCGTAACCAAGCGGCAGTGCAAACTGGCCCGCGGTCAATTCGGTGGGTACAAATGTGTCGCTGGGCTGGATCGTGTAAACCAGTGCCGCATCTCGAAGCTGGAAAGCATCGGTTGTCGTACCGGTTGCGCCGTCCATGGAGAAGCGGATCAGGGTCTTGGGATCAATGTTGTAGGTCGCACCAAATCGAACGCGGCGAAGGGCGAAAGCGCTCTCCCGGCCGCCGCTGAACGGAGTGCCGAAGTAAGACGGTCGTGATGAGGCTGATGCCGTCTGGCGATCGCTGTTTCGATATTGGAACTGGGTGTAGAACGAAGGTCGGAAGCGTCGAGCTTCGGCGAGCTCACCGGCGATGACAGCCTGGGACTCGTTTTGGCCTTCCATCCAACCCATGATGTCCTTGATTTCGCCTTCGAGCTTCAAGAGTCGCTCGTTGATCTCGACGAGCTGCTGAAGCATCTGCTTCATCATCGCCAAGGTGTCTTCTTGGGTGGGCTGATTGGTTTCAGCGGCCAACTTGCCCATAGCGCGCGTCACCTCGAGCGCTTCGCTGCGGAGTTTGGCGAGCTCTTCTTTCTTCGTTTCGAGGCGCTTCATGGCCTCAGCACGCTTTGCGTCTCGCTCTTCTTTAGTCATTGTCGGTGGCTTGGTTTCGCTCGAAACCGGAGTTTCCTGGGCCGCAATCACCGTCCACGACGACATAGCCACCAACAGGGCGGCCAGCTTGGTCATACAATTTGAATTCATGATTTCCCCTCACGATCAAGCCGAAAATCGGCTTTCGCAGAGATTGTATGGAGTGGGCTTTAACGAATTGTTAAGACGAAAAAGCCGCCCCTCCCTAAGGGGGCGGCCGATGATTCCGCACAGGTCAAGACTCGCTGGGACCCATTTCTTGCACTTTGAAGACGCCCGCAGCAAGAACAGCACCCACCAAAGGTCCGGCCCAGTAAAGCCACAGGTGCTCTTTAGAATCCATGAAGAGCGACATCGCGGTGCCCACCGCGGGGTTGAATGCTCCCCCTGAGATCGGACCTCCAATGTAGGCTGCGGCAACGATGAAGAAGCCAATAGCCAGTCCATAGATGGGGCTGCCCTTCATCTTCTCGTGGGCCGCCACATTGAGTACCACCAATGCGAGTCCAAACGTGAAGATGATCTCAACGATCAGTGGGATGTGAACGGGCAATGCTGCGGGCTGAATACTCGTTTGTTTGCCGCTTAGCGTTTGCGCCAGCGCCGAACCCGCAATGCCGCCAAGAAGCTGACTAACCCAGTAAGGCACCAACTCTTTAGCCTCGCACTTCCCGGCAATCACAAGTCCCAGAGTTACGGCCGGATTGTAGTGCGCACCGGAGATGTGCCCACCCATGTAGACCATGCACATCAACATGCACCCAATCGCGATGACAGCCGTCGGGCCGCCGCTTCCGGTGACGACCAGTCCCACCGCCAAAACCAAGAAGAAAGTGCCAATAAATTCGGTTAAATACTTCGCCATAGAATATCCCTCTGGAGTGCAGGACGAACGGAGCCTAGAAAGAGGCGCGGTATCGTTAATATGGCGGTAACATGAGCCCGTCCGATACGACGAAGTTTCAGACGGCAATTGCCAACTCCGCATATGAAAACCATACTCTGTCTATCGAGTTACGAAAAGGGCTTTGCATTTATGAGGCAAGCCAAGGCCGAAGGGTGGAATGTCCTGCTCTTGACCGGCGAAAGCCTGCGCAACGTGCAATGGCCAACTGACGCGCTTGACGAGATTTTCTATCTGCCTGACCCCGAGAAGCAATGGAATTTGGAGGATATGGTCCGGTCGGTGAGCTATCTTTCTCGCCGAGTTAAGTTGGACCGAATCGTTGCGCTGGACGACTTTGATGTCGAGCGGGCCGCCATGCTTCGAGAGCACCTGCGCGTGCCCGGCATGGGCGATACCACTGCGCGGAATTTCCGCGATAAGCTCGCCATGCGTGGGCGAGCAAAAGACGCGGGCATTGCCGTTCCTGCGTTCACCGGGGTCTTCAACGATACGGAAGTCAACGATTTCATCTCCACGATTCCCGCACCGTGGGTACTGAAGCCTCGGTTGCAGGCCAACGCCATTGGGATCAAAAAGTGCAACGACGGTCGCGAGCTATGGACGGAACTCGACAACCTCGGTGACGAGCGCTCGAATTTCCTGCTCGAGCAGTTTATAGAAGGCGATATCTGCCACGTGGATAGCGTGGTGGTGAACCAGAAAGTGATCTTTGCTTGCGCCAGCCGGTACGGCACGCCTCCGATGGAGGTGTTCCACGGCGGACGGGTCTTCACGACGCGGACCCTGGCACCGGGCTGCACCGACGAGAAGGAGCTCCTCGCGGTCAATCAGCAAGTGATGTCCGGGCTGGGCCTAAAATTTGGGGTGAGCCACACTGAGTTTATCTGCGGGAAGGACGGGAAGATCTACTTCCTGGAGACTTCGGCGCGGGTTGGTGGGGCACACATCGCCGAGCTGGTGGAGTTCTCTACTGGCGTGAACCTCTGGGCGGAGTGGGCCAAGCTGGAGTGCGCGAACGACCCGGCGAAGGTCAAGGTCAAGCGAACCAAAAAGAACCACGGCACGCTGATGGTCACCCTCGCGCATCAGACGCACCCCGATATGTCCAGCTACAACGCCAAAGAAGTGGTCTGGAAGATCAACAAGGCGCAACATGCAGGCTTGATCTTGGCTTCGCCAGATTACGACCGAGTGACCGCGCTGACCGAGGAATACGTTGCCCGGTTCTACAACGACTTCTTCATGCGTCTACCGGCCGCCGAAACGGCCGCGCAGATGGGCTAGGATGACATTGGGCCTACGTTCGGTAGGCCCCGTCCGTATAACGTTGTGCGCATGGTTTCCGTCCAAGAGCTTTCCAAGACCTTTCACGACCCCAAACGGGGCGAAATCAAGGCCGTTGACCGGGTCTCATTCGAGGCGAAGCCGGGCCGAATTCTGGGCCTGCTGGGGGTGAATGGGGCCGGGAAAACCACGACCCTGCGAATGCTCAGCACCGTGATCTCTCCCGGGAGTGGG
Source organism: Chthonomonas sp. (assembly GCA_031425375.1). Lineage (GTDB taxonomy): Bacteria > Armatimonadota > Fimbriimonadia > Fimbriimonadales > Fimbriimonadaceae > JAFLBD01. The sequence continues at coordinate 975,181 of JANPJF010000007.1, forward strand.
CAGGCCACGGTGGGAGGATTCGACATCCGCACGCAGAGCACCCAAGTTCGAGCTTCGATAGGATTTGTGAGTGGTTCAACCGCACTCTACGGGAGGCTTACGGGACGCGAGTGCTTGGATTACTTCGGTCGCCTCTATGGCTTGGAAGGGGCGGTTCTCTCGGCGGCGATTCAGCGAGTGAACGACCAGCTCAACCTCAGCGTTTTCCTGAACCAGCTCTGCGACAAGCTCAGTACCGGGCAAAAGCAGCGGGTCAGCATCGCGCGGGCGATCTTGCACGATCCTCCTATCTTGTTCTTCGATGAGCCCACGGCGGGCTTGGACGTGCTCAGTAGCCAAGCGATCATGGAGTTCATCGAGTCCTGCCGCGAGCAGGGGAAGACGGTCATTTTCAGCACCCACATCATGAGCGAGGTGGAGCGGCTTTGCGATGACGTGGTGGTGATCCATGACGGCCGTGTTTGCGCGCAGGGTTCGCCCGCTGAACTGCAAAGCCAGAGCGGCACGAACTCCCTGGAGAAGGCATTTTTGAACGTGGTCGGCTATCAAAGCGAGGCGGTGACACTTTGAGCGCACGCATCGTTTTCAACAAAGAGATTCGCGAGATGCTGCGCGACCGCCGCGTGACGGTTGGCGCATTCGTGATGCCGATCCTGATGATCGTGCTGATGCTTCAGATGTTCGGACTGATCGAGCGAGGGGTGACCCAAGGGCGCGCCTCAAAGATCGCCGTGGTCCGAGGCGGAGAAAAGAGTGCAATTGCCGAGGGCCTCAAGAAGCTTCCCGGATCGGAGATTCTCGTCGCCTCTGACGTGGCTGCCGGCAAGGAAATGCTCGCCAATGGCAAGGCGCGGTTGCTGCTCGACTTCGGGGTTGACTTCAATCAGCAGTTCGAAGGTGGCAAGGCAAAATTCAGCGCCTACTACAATTCAAGCGAGCCCCTGAGCGCGATCGCACTCCGGACGGTCCAGGTGGCGGTAGACGGCGTGAACAAGGAGTCGGCGAAACAGGCTCTTCGGTCCAACGATCTACCAGAAGCGATTCTCGATCCGATCGAGGTCGCGCCGGTTGACACCGCGAAGCCCCAAGCCGCCGGGTCGGAGATGCTTCTTAGTCTGCTTCCCTACATGATCGTGCTGTGGGCGTTCTACGGCGGGTTCAGCACGGTGAGCGACATGATGGCGGGCGAAAAGGAGCGGGGCACGCTCGAAACGCTTCTACTTTCTCCGGTGAGCCGTAAAGATATCGCGACCGGAAAACTCTTGGCCCTCGGGCTAATCTGTCTGCTCAGCAGTCTGAGCGCGGTGGTCGGGGTCATGCTCTCTACACTCATGGGCAAGCAGAGCACGATGCTATTCCGCCTCGATCTCACTGGCATCTTTGCGATTTTGGCAATGGTGCTGCCGCTCGTGGCGATGTTCAGCGGCATCCTGTTTGCGGTCAGCACCTGGGCGCGGAATATGCGCGAGGCGCAGACGTATCTCACCAGCGTCAGTTTCGTGGTGTTGATCCCCGCGCTATTCAGCAACCTCATCGGCTTCACCGGAGTTGATAAGGCGATTTGGCTAAAGTTCGTGCCGATCTTGAGCACGGGCGTCGGCTTGCGCGGGGCGTTTTTGGGCACGCCGGATTGGACCTTGATTCTGGCGAGCGGGGCGATTCATTTGGCTCTCGGAGCGATCTGCTGGGTGTTGATTTACCGGATGATGATGCGCGACCGGGTGCTGGCGAGGATTTAGCTCGATGCGGTGGTTATTCTGCCTGATTGCCCTCGCGCTCTTCGGGTGCGCGGGTAGTGCGGTGGACCGAGTGGAGCAGGCGCGCAAGAACCGGGAAGAGGATGTGCGCGAACTGTGCCGGCGGCGAGGCTTGAGTTATCCCGTTAAGCGGCTCTTCCTCCGGGCGTTCAAGCACGAAAAGCTACTGGAGGTGTGGGGCGCGGACCGGGCCGGAGCGATGGTACTGATCAAAACCTATCCGGTCGCAGCGCAGTCGGGAGGACCGGGGCCAAAGCGGAAGGAGGGCGATCGCCAAGTACCTGAGGGGTTCTACACGGTGGACCGATTCAACCCGGTCAGCAAGTTCCATCTGAGCCTGGGCATCAACTATCCGAATGCCAGCGACCGCGTGCGCGGCGACGCATACCGTCCCGGTGGAGACATCTTCATTCACGGAGACCGCAAGAGCATCGGCTGCTTGGCGATGACCGATCCGATCATTGAGGAGATTTATTTGCTGGCCCTCGGGGCTCGCACGGCGGGGATTCCGGTGCACCTCTTCCCCTGCCGCATGGAGGGGCCGGTTTACCGACGGCTGCGGGCCGAACATCCCCAGCTGGGACGAGCTGGTGCCTATATACCGAGCATTCGAGCAAACCAAACGGTTGCCGACGGTCAAAATTTCACGCTCGGGCAGCTACTCGCTTTAGGCGGATCTCGTCGTGAGGCGCTCGATTCGTTTTTCGAAGTTGGTGCCTACCACGATGTGGTCGACATAAACCCCTGGGGTGTGAATCTGGTCCGGATCGAGCTGACCCACCGGGACCAACTCTTCGATTTCGGCGATGCACACCCGGCCTGCGGTGGCCATCATCGGGTTAAAGTTTCGCGCCGTCTTGCGATAGATCAGGTTGCCGTGCTCATCGCCCTTCCACGCCTTTACGATGCTGAGATCGGCGCGTAGGCCGGTCTCCATCACGTACCATTCGCCGTCGAATTGCCGGGACTCTTTGCCGTCGGCGATGACCGTGCCGTAGCCCGTCTTGGTGTAGAAAGCGGGGATACCCGCGCCGCCCGCCCGGATGCGCTCCGCGAGCGTGCCTTGGGGGTTAAATTCTAGGTCGAGTTCGCCGCTCAAGTACTGCCGCTCAAACTCGGCGTTCTCGCCGACGTAGCTGCTGATCATCTTGGTGATCTGTTTGGTCTGAAGGAGGAGCCCCATCCCAAAATCGTCGACGCCGCAGTTGTTGCTCACGACCGTGAGGCGCTGTACTCCGCTGTCGCGCAGGGCCAGGATCAGGTGCTCCGGGATGCCGCAAAGCCCGAATCCGCCGCTCATGATGGTCATGCCATCAAACAGCAATCCGTTTAGAGCCTGAGTCGCGTCGGTTCGAACCTTATTCATGCTCATATTGTAGCCATTGAAGTATTTTCCCTGCGACGAAGCCAGAGCCTAAAGCTATTGGAGGAAGCGGTTATAGTCGCCCGCTTCGAACGCGATTATTTTTCCCTTGTCGATCTCAACAACGACGATTCCGGCTCGTTGCTCTCCCAGCACACCTTCGACCACAAATGGATGCCTTATCAAGCCGAATCCCTGGGTGCCCTCAGGTAGCTTGTAAATTGGCATGTTTGATTGTCGCATCGGTTTTATGTCGTATCCCATGTGAAGCGCCTCTTGCCTCCAATCTGCGCCACTTCGTGCCAATCGATGCGCGTCAAAAGAGCACTCAAGCAGTTGCCGACTCATGGCCTCTGAACCAACTTGGGCACGAATGAGGATCGCGCAAACGAAAAGCAGCAGGGCAATCACGAAAATTAAAAACGAAAGTAAGTCGCCTCGTTTTGTTACTGAATCCAACTTCCCTCCACCTCCGCCCTTCTTACGCTCTGTCGCAAAGGTTCGCTTCAGTCGGCCATTGAAGTATCTTCAATGGCCGGAGATGAGCGCGACTTGAAATTTCTGGTGCCCTATGGCGAGGCCGAAGCATTTGCTCGTCTCAAGAAGACACTGGCGGCGCTTGAATACGGCATCGAGTCGGACGGTACCGACCTCTGGTGCTCGGTCTACAACGGCGGGAAGCGGCGGCGGCGCATCGTGGCCAAGTTTTCGCCCGGGGCGGAGGGCGGGACTTTGTTGGAGCTTATCGGGCACAAGGACCGCTTCTTGGGTGCTGATCCGTACGATGATCTTCTCTACGCACGCGCTTGGCTGACTGAACGGCGGCTCCTCCATGGCGACCCGCCTATCGAACCAAGCCCGCCCTTTTTGCCGATCTCGGCATTCATTTCACCGTACCCTCGGCACCCGGCGAAGGCTAGCGAGCATGCGGCCCAGACGGAAGTTGTGGCGCCAAATCCGGTTGTCGCCTACACTCAGAAGCATCGATTTTTCGCGAACGGCAACCACGCCCAGGTGCTGGGCAAGGTTAGAGCCTTCGCCGACTTTATGGGTTACCGGGAAGTTGCAAGCGGAAAGGGAATGCTGTTTGTGCGGGGTGACCGACCGGGTGATGCCGACCATCCGAACGTGGGCCAGTGGCAGTCTGAGTTGCAAGTCAAGGTATACGTCGAGCCGACTGGGCAAATCCGGGTTTCCATGACGCAATTGATTTGGCACCGTCTGGGGAAATTACAATTCCAAATGTTGAAGCGCATCCTGTATGTCGAGTTTGATCAAATGCGCGATTACGTCTCGATCGGAGCTGCTCCACTTTATGATCCTCGGCCGGTATACAAGAGCGTAAAGATCAAGAAGTTGAGCGATCGTACTCTAGCGCGGCGGCGCACAATTGCCTACTATTTAGTCGGCATCGCAAGTATTGCCGTAATCGCACTTTTAATCATTCAGAAGGAGCCCGCCGTGGTGGTGCTATACGTCGGCGCAACAGCGCTTACTCTCGCAACGGAGGCTTACGAGCGTGGCGTCACGTACGATTTTTCGACTCCTGGCATGCAGGAAGAGATGAAGCTGGATAGCGCCAAGTTCATGCATCGGACACCGCCTGCCCCTGAATGAAAATAGCGAGAGTCGGTACTATTTCGATATGCCTCTCTCAAGGGATCAGTTGGCGATGCGTGCGGCGCAGGAGCTCCGCGATGGGTTCATGGTGAACCTCGGGATCGGAATCCCGACCCTGGTAGCGAACTACATTCCCGAGGGCATGGACGTGGTGTTGCAGAGCGAAAACGGAATGCTCGGCATGGGCCCTTTCCCGCTTGAAGGCGAGGCCGACCCGGACCTCATCAACGCCGGAAAGCAGACCATCACCGAAATCCCCGGCTCCAGCTACTTTTCGAGTGCGGACAGCTTTGCGATGATTCGCGGCGGCCACGTGGATCTCACGGTGCTGGGTGCGATGGAAGTCAGCGGCGAAGGCGACCTGGCGAACTGGATGATCCCCGGCAAGATGGTGAAGGGGATGGGCGGCGCCATGGACCTCGTGGCGGGCGCAAAGCGCGTCGTTGTGGTGATGGAGCACACCAACAAGGCGGGCGAGAGCAAGATTTTGCGGGAATGCCGCTTGCCGCTCACCGGCAAAAAGTGCGTCCACATGATCATCACCGACCTCGCGGTATTTGAAGTCACGCCCGATGGGCTCGTGCTGAAAGAGCATGCGGCGGACGTCACGGTGGACGAAGTCCGCGCGAAGACCGAGGCGAGCTTCTCCGAGTCCCCCGATGTTCGCGCGATTCCCGTCTAGCGCATCTTGAAGGCGTTCCAGAAGAACCGCACCATTGCGCGGTCGCCCACGTACGAATGGCCTCGGTCGGGTCCGACACGCAATTCGTACTCTTTTCCTTGGCTCTCCAGCAATCGAATCAGCTGCAGGCTGTTGCTGGGGTGGACGTTGTCGTCGCTCGTCCCGAAATAAAGCTGCAACTCGCCCTTCAGGTCTTTCACATAGGTGAGGACATTCCCAGCGTCGTAGTTTGCCTTCGTCTCCTTGGGCAACCCCATGTACCGCTCGGTGTAAATCGTGTCGTAGTTGCGCCAATCGGTGGGCGGGCAACTTGAACTCGCTGCCGACCAAATGTCCGGGTAGCGGACCAGGGCCATCAGGGCAGCGTAGCCGCCGTAGCTTGTGCCGTACATTCCCATCCGCTCGGCGTTCACGTAGGGTCGCTGGCGGAGGACCTTAGCACAAGCCGCGAAGTCGTCCATCTCGACAATGCCTAGGTTTAAATAAGCCGCATTCCGAAACGCGCTTCCTCGGTGTAGCCCGCCTCTGGTTTCGGCCTTGACGACGAGAAACCCCAGTTCAGTCTGGGCCTCGTACGGCGCAAAATTCAGGTTGACGTCGCTCTGCTCGGGGCCGCCGTAGACGTCAAAGAGCACCGGGTACTTTGCGGCGGGGTCGAATCCGCGAGGATAGGCGATCGTGCCGGAGAGCTTGGTGCGCCCGTCCGCGCTCGTGAACTCGAACAGTTCCCTGGCCGGGGCTGGCAGAAGAGGTACTGGACTCGGATTGAGCTTTCGGATGAGTTTTGCCTCTCCTGCGGTCGCTTCGAAAAGCGCAGACTCAGGGGCTTGGCTGGGGAGTTGACCGGCGGTCACGAAGTACTGACCATTTGGTGAAACCGAGGTGCGGTGGTGCAGTTCTGGGTTCGTGAGACGGGTGGACTTCTTGGATTTGAAGTCGTATCGGTAGAGCTGACTTGCCAGGGGGTTTTGACCGCCCCGTGCCCGGTAGATCATGAAGTCAGACCCGGCGAAATCCAGTCCGGTGAATTCGACATCGAATGGATGAGAGGTGAGATCTTCCCGCTTGCCCGTCTTGATCGCGATGCGCGACCAATTGGCAAACCCGTTGAGATCGGTGGCGAAGTACAGCCAATCGCCGATCTGCCGCGGTCGCCACTGGTAGGGGATAAATCCGTTGGGCGATTGTTCCACATGCGCGACTCTTGTCTCGACAGCCGCCGCGTCGAAAATGGCGATCTCCCGCTGGTGCTGGCGGCGATCCATCCGGAGATACATCAGTTGTTCCTTGTTCAGCCAGCGGATGTCAAAGAGGTATTCAACGTTATTCAGAGGGGCCGAGTCCACCTTCTGAAAAGTGCGCGCCGCCGCATCGCCCACCCATAGTTCCACCAAATGGTTAGCGGTCCCGGCCTTGGGGTAATCAAGCTCCATCAGGTTGCTTTGCAGGTCTAGTTGACTAGAAGTCAAGTAGTAGGGCTGCACCGGTGTCGAGTCAAACCGATAGAACCAGAAACGAGTGCCCGAAGGCGCCCAGCCCATACCCGCGCTCTGCTCCAATTCTTCGCCGTAAACCCAAGGCACGGACCCCGCCCTGATCTTTGCGTTGCCGCTATCGACGCTTGCGTGGACCACCTTATCCCCTCCGGAAACTCGCTCGACCGTGAGGGTTCGCCCGGCGGTGAGCCTATATTCACCGTTTGGTGAAACAATCGGGCGACCGCCACGCGAGACCAGAACAGGTTCAGAAGCGGCCGGGGCGGGAGCGGAAGCGGGCTGTCCGGTCTTCACGGCGTACCAAACGCGCTTGCCCTGTTCCATGACCGAATAGGACTGCGAATCGGGGGACCATACAACGCCAGGATTGCTAGCCGCTGAATACGCGGCTTGCATGCGCCGACCTTCTTGGAACCGCTGCCAGCGCGGATCGTTTTCTATTTGACCCCATACGATCACAGGGAGCAGGGCGAGGGAGGCGAGAAGTGTCTTCATGGCGTTATGGGTACGGGTTGGGATTTGATGTGAAGTTGATGTTCGGCGGCGAGCCGGATCGAGGCGAGGAGAACGCGTTGGCGGCAGACCAACTCTTCCGAATAGCTGTCCACCGAAAAGCGAGCTACGAACTGGACGACCGCGCCAGTCTCCTTGAGTTCGAACAAACTGACCTGCACCGATTCGGGCTGGACTTCCGGCATGGACCGGGTGAACTCGAGAAGTGCCGTGCAAAACGCCTCCATCGACTCGGGCGACTCGGGGGTGTCGAACTGGATGGTGGTCTTCACCCGGCGCGAGCGACGCTGGCCCAGGTTTTCGACCGAAGCCTTGATGAAGTTGCTGTTCGGCATCGTGATCAAGGAGTCGTCGAACGTGCGGATCCTGGTGCTGCGCAGGTTGATCTCTTCTACGATCCCTTCCACGGGACCGATCCGAATCCAGTCCCCGACGCCAAACGGCATGTCGAGGAGCACCGTGAACGAGCCGAAGACGTTTTCGACGCTGTCTTTCGCCGCGAAGGCAATGGCGATGCCGGTGATCCCCAGGCCCGCGACCATGCCCCAAACATTGGTCCCCACAACCGCGAGGGCCGTCACCGCCGCGACCATCAGGATCAGAACCGAACCCAGCTTTCTGGCGAACGGCACAAGAATCTTTTTTTGCTTCTCACCGCGGATCGCTCCTCGTGTTTCAGCGACGGTTAAGCTAGCTTGATAAGCCACGCTTGCCAGCCAGCCAAGAGCGAGAATTCGAACGAAGATGATCCACTGATGCGCTTGGCTCTCCAAGAGTTCATTGAGCAGGAGGGCCCGCGCAATCGCCTCGTAAACGAGCGTGGCGAAGAGGAGGACCGACGATCTTGAGATGCCATGCCCGTGGCTGGAGGCCTTGAGCAGATTTCGGTAGTGGGGGCGCGAGCGAAGGAGAATCGAGAAGAGCAGGAAAATGAGCCCGCCGATCGCGATTGAAGCGACCGTGACCACAAGCACCTCAAACCAGATCGAACCTTCGGGCGTGATGAACTTCCCCTGAACGAAGTCGCGTAGAGGGCTCGGGTCACTGAGTCTGACTTGGGCGAGCAGCCATTCGATGGACATAGCGGAAGATCAAAACGATTATGGGCGCAAGAAGCAGGGAGGGGAGATAGTTCGCGCTCGGGACCTGCTTCAGCCCTGCGAGAGAGAGACCCACGATAACCAGTACGGGGCCGCCGGTGCCGGTAATCTCCGACACCATCTCTTGGTCATCTGCTAGCTTCTGCAGCGGCGAAGCGAGCAACGTGATCGCCCCCTGCAAGATCAGCACCACGAAGGCGGTGGCAATCACTCCGGATCCGAACGCGGCGGCAAAGAAGATCGCGACGATTCCATCCATCGTTGACTTCAACTTGAGAAGGTCTATGTTTCGGTCGATCGCGTCCCGAATGCAACCGAGGAGCGTCATCGGACCGACGCAGAACAGGACCGAAGTCACCACCAGTCCCTCAGCGAATTTTCCATCTCCGCCCAGTTGGCCCTGAACCCAATTCGCCCCCTCATTCACCGCAGGATCAATGCCCACCATAGAGCCGATCATGCCGCCCAAGGCAACGGACAGGATCACCGCGACCGGGTTTTTGGCTTCGAGAAACATCTTGAGACCAAAGCAAATGGTGACGATGCCAAGGCTGAACTTGACGCTCTCCAGCCACTGCGGTTGCAACTGGCCGCGCAACGCCAAGCCGAGCAATCCGCCAATCAGCACGGTGGCAAAGTTGAGGAGCGTGCCTCGACCAGCGAGTGGTTTGCGGCTCATAGCTTGGCGGCGGTGAACCTCATGCGGAGCAGGCTACGAATTTGAATCAGGGTGAAGCCGATGAGAATCGAGCCCATCACCCAGGCGGCGGCGGTGGCGTAGCCGAACTTGAGGAACATGAAGGCGTTCATCCAAACCTCGAGGCCCATCGTGTGGGTGGCCCCTAGCGGACCGCCCATCGTGAGGACGAAGATGTTCTCCATCGCCTTGAATCCGCCGATGAAGACGCCGAGGAGGTTGATGAGGATGAGCGGCTTCAGGCCAGGAAGGGTGATGCGCATCACCTTTTGAACCCAGTTCGCGCCATCGAGGTCGGCGGCTTCGTAACGCTCTTCGGGGATATTCTTCAGTGCCGCGAGATATAGGATCGATCCCGGACCGGCACCAGCCCAAATCCCCGGGAGCACGACCGCGAACATCGCCAGCTGCGGGCTACCGAGCCAATCGTACGCCTTGGGCCAAAACGCCTCTGGGTTGCGGATAAACACGTTGTTGATCACATCCACGTAAGGCGAGATCACCGTGTTCAGGAGGCCGGCCTCCGTCTTGTCGTAGAACTGACGCCACAGGAACGCAATTACGATCGGACTCGTCATCGCCGGAAGGTAAAAGATTGTGCGGAAAAAGACCTTGGCGCGGGGAATCTCATTCAACGCAAGCGCGAGGAAGATCGGAATGAAGAACCCGATCAGAATGCTGAGCCCTACGTACACGAAGCTGTTGGTGAGCGCTTGATAGAATTTGGGCTGGGTGAAGACGCTGATGAAGTTGTCCAGCCCTACCCAAGTGGTCCCCTTCACGATTCGATAGTCTTGGAACGCGATCACCAGCCCCTTCGCGAGCGGGTAGTAGGCCCAGACGATGAGAGTCAGCACGGCGGGAGCAAGGCAGAGCCCAATAAATCGATACACCTTCGGCTTATTTCGACCAAGCACCATCCCGGGTACGATCATCGCCGGACGGGACTTGGCGCGTCGAAACAACCAAATGGTTAATCCGGTTAGGAATACGAGCAGCGAGCTCAAAATGCCGACCGCCCACGCTCGCTGTTGCTTCAAAACTTCTGGCGGAGTGTAGCCGAGGAGGATTTGGTCCATGTCCTTCTGGGCCTTGCTCAAAATCGTGGATGCCGGAGTGTCGGGCTCTAGGACAGCGCGGTCCAGAGCCTGGTCGAGCATCGTGTAGACCTGCGACATGTTACGACCGTACGGTTCCGGGTGGCCTTTGCTGAAGAGCTCTTCGTTGGCGGCGACGTATTCCGGATCCACCTGCGCTAGCTCCTGCTCGTAGCCAAATTTCTTTAGCCACGTCGGATTGAGCAAGTTGCCCATTCCCAAGCTCACAAACGCTTCCGTGTTGACCTTCGCCGCCTCTTCTCCGGCAAAGAACTTGATGAAGCGCCAGCAGGCGGCTAGCTTCTTGGGGTCTTTGACGTTGGCGTTGATGGCCCACATTCCCGCATTGATTTCGTTCGAGCGGTCCACCGGCCCCATCGGCATCGCGGCGATCCCCACCACGCTCGGTGGGAGGTCTTGCATGTTCAGCATCACGTCGCCCACGTAGGTGAACCACATGCTCGCCTTGGCACTGCGGATGTCCTCGGTGAAGTTGCTGCTCACCTGCGCGGCCGGCCCGACGGTTTTGCCCTCGGGCGTCTTCCACTTGTCCACCATCAATCGGCGGAAGAAAGTCAGCGCCTCGGCGCCTTGGGGGCTGTTGATGGCACTTCGCCAGATGCCGTCTCCACCGGGCTCGACAATAGTTCCACCTGCCTGGTAGACGAAGTTGCTCCAGTGGTAACCCGCGGGCTTGCTCGTCACAAATCCCACTCGCCCTTCTTTGGAGAGGGTCAGCTTTTTCGCATACTCGTACAGCTCATCCCAGGTTCGAGGTGGACGATTGGGGTCAAGGCCAGCCTCGCGAAAATGGTCGCGCCGATAGTAAAGCCCCAGGGCGACTTGGAACCAAGGGATGGCATAGATTTGGCCGTCGTACGACTTCAGCACTTCCATCGCCACTGGGTTCACTCGCGAGATGATCTCGGGGTCTTGGGCAATGAGATCGCCAAGTGGTCGGCAAAAGCCCTGGTCGATGTAATTGTAGTACTGGCGGAAATTGACGTACATCACGTCGGGCGCGGTGTTGCCCGCCATGGACATGAGGAACATCGACTCGGCCCGCTCGCCGGTCATTTCTAGACCGCCTGCGTTGACCACACGGACATCGGGGTTTTGGCGTCGAAACTCTTCGAAGACGGCGCGGCGCGCGAGGGAGCGAGGGTTGGTGTCTTCTTTCGGCGGGATTCCCATTCCCGCGCCCGCCATCATGCGAATCTGGGTTTCCTGCGCCGCACCAAGCGCGCAGCACGCGAAAGCTAAGACCAACGCGACCAGATGGCGAATCACGGCTTATTCTAACCTACATCTTCAAAAGTATCCCACCCAAGTAAATGGGCGAGTGATTCTGGCAAAAATGCCAGCAGCCCCAGCGAAAAATTAGTAGAAGAACGTGTAGACTTATGACGAGTCCTTTGAGGCGAACAAGGCTCGGCGTTCGTCCAGATCAGTGCATCGGAGATATCAGTGGCTATTGAAAAACAGACAACAACCGTAGACCGGGAGCGGAACCTCACCAGCGCGCTCGGACAGATTGAAAAGGCTTTTGGCAAAGGGGCCATCATCCGTTTGGGTGCTGGCGAACGAGAGCAGATTGAGGCGATTTCGACCGGCTCAATGAGCCTCGACATGGCGCTTGGCATCGGCGGCGTTCCCCGCGGTCGAATCGTGGAGATTTATGGCGGCGAATCCAGCGGAAAAACCACCCTCGCCCTTCACATCGTAGCCGAGACCCAGAAGCTCGGGGGTTTGGCACTATACGTTGATGCCGAACACGCACTCGACATCGAGTACGCCCGGACGCTCGGAGTAGACGTGGACAAGCTCTACGTGAGCCAGCCGTCCAACGGCGAAGAGGCCCTCGAAATCATGGACGCGATCGTGCGCTCCGGCTCGGTAGATGTCGTGGTGCTCGACTCGGTCGCCGCCCTCGTTCCCAAGGCGGAAATCGAAGGTGAAATGGGCGATTCCCACGTTGGCCTGCAAGCTCGAATGATGAGCCAAGCCCTTCGAAAGCTCGGTGGCAACATTAGCAAATCGCAGACGGTTTGTATCTTCATCAACCAGCTTCGAGAGAAAATTGGTGTTATGTACGGCAATCCTGAAACAACCCCTGGTGGTCGCGCCCTCAAGTTCTGGGCGAGCGTCCGACTCGAAGTTCGAAAGGGTGAGGCCATCAAAGTCGGCACCGACCAAATCGGTGCTCGCACTAAGGTGAAGGTGGTCAAGAACAAGGTCGCCCCTCCGTTCAAGAACGCCGAGTTCGACATGATCTTCGGCAAGGGTATAAGCCGGAGCGGAGATCTGCTTGATAATGCAGTGCTTCGAAACGTGATCGCCAAGAGCGGGACGTTCTACAACTACGGCGACACTCGGCTTGGTCAAGGCCGAGACAACGCGCGGAACTTCCTCGATGCGAACCCGGCCATCTTCACGGAGATCGACACCAAGGTCCGAGACATGTTCAAGGCCGAGCGTTCCACCGCTGCCGTCATGGTCGAGGATAAGAACGACGAAGATCCCGGCGACGAGTGAAACCCAAGCCCGACGCGCTAACTTCCGCGGTCCGATTGCTCCAGCAGTCGGATCGCCTTACGTCAGACCTTCGCGCTAGACTTCTTCGAGACCATTCTGAATCCGATGTCCAGGAGGCACTAGACCGGCTCGCAAGCTGGGGTTTCCTGGATGACGAGCGAACCCAAACGCTATGGGCCGATCGCGCCACCAGCGCGAAATCGAAGGGGCGACACTTGATGATCGCCGAATTGGTCCGCCGCGGTCTTGCAATCGAAGAAGCAGAAACCCTGGTGCTCGCTAGAGTGTCGGAGGAGAGCGAACGCGAGCGTGCGCAAGCGATGGTGGCGCGGCGACGATCAGAATGGAAGAGACCCGAGCAAGCCGCGAGGTACTTGGCGAGCCGTGGCTTTGACGAAGAACTGGTTCGCACCCTCGTGGAAGAACTGTTTCCAACATGACCAATCCAAACCTAATCCGGCTCCTTCTTGAGGTCGTGCTCATCGCGGGCATTGCTGCGATGGCGGTGGGGTGGGTTATTCGCCGGTCGCTGGCGTCTAATGCGTCAGTTCGACAAACCGCCGAGGCGGAGGTGCATGCTTGGAGGCAATCCGTGGAGGATGACCTGCGAACCAGGCAAGCCAGCTTGGAAAAGGATTCCGAGCGCTTGCGAGAGCGTGAAGATCAGTTGGACTCCAAGCGCACAGCCCTTGAGGAGCGCGAAATGGTCATCGGATTGAGAGCCGAGGAGGTCAAGCTTCTAGGAGAGCAAGTCGAGACTCAACTGAGCAAGGCGGAAGGCGAACTGGCGCGGGTGAGTGGCCTGACCCTGGAGGGCGCCAAAACCGAGTTGATGGAAAGGCTCCAAAAGGCGCACTTAGAAGAAATTCAGAATCGCTTGCGGGACCTTGAGGCCGAGGCAACGACGGAAGTTGAGTCTAAGGCACGTCGCGCCATGTTAAAGGTCATGGAGCGCATCAACACCTCGTTCGTGACCGAGGCGACCGTGGCCGTCGTCACCCTCCCCAATGAGGAAATGAAGGGGCGGCTCATCGGGCGAGAGGGGCGAAACATCCGTGCGTTCGAGCAAGTGACCGGCGTGGACCTGATCATTGACGAAACTCCCGAAGCGGTGGTTATTTCTAGCTTCGACCCGATCCGCCGCGAAACCGCCCGCCTTGCGCTCATGAACTTGATGCTGGACGGGCGCATCCACCCGGGTCGGATCGAAGAGCTTTTCGAACAAGCGCAAACTGAACTGGAGCGAACGGTCCAAGAATCGGGCGAGAAGGCAGCCGCGCTCGCGGGGGTATCGGGCCTACCCACCAAGGTCATCGAAACCATGGGCAAGCTCAGATTTAGGACCAGCTATTCCCAAAACGTGCTAGACCATTCCGTCGAAGTCGCGCAACTGTGCGCTATGCTCGCATCGGAATTGGGGTTGAATGCCGACTCTGCGCGCCGAGCGGGATTTCTGCATGACATTGGCAAGGCCCTACCACCGGAGTGGGAGGGACCCCATGCCCTTGTTGGAATGGAGTTCTTAAGGCAATTCCAGTTTAAGGAGAGTTTGCTCAACGCCGTAGGTGCCCACCATCGCGAGATTGAGCCTCTGTCGCCGGAATCGGAGCTCCTGATCATCGCGGACAGCATGAGCGCCTCTCGCCCCGGCGCGAGGCGTGAGAACCTCGACAACTACGTCAAGCGCCTGAAGAACTTGGAAGAGCTTGCGAACGCCTTCGAAGGGGTGGAGCGGAGCTTTGCCGTGCAGGCGGGGCGCGAGCTTAGAGTCGTGGTTGTTCCAGACCGAATCTCTGACGCCCAGGCTGCGAAACTGGCGAAGGACTTGGTCGCCCGTATCGAGGCCGAGCTGGACTATCCAGGGCAGATCAAGGTCACAGTCATTCGCGAGACCCGAATTCAGGAGATTGCCAAGTGAGCGAGTACAAGATTTTGTTTTTGGGCGACGTGATGGGCAAACCCGGTCGCTTCGCGGTGCGGGAGGCGCTGCCGAGCTTGTTGGATACTTACCAGCCCCTGTTCACTATCATCAACGGGGAGAATTCAGCGGCTGGAGTGGGCATCACCCCCGACATCGCGGACGAACTCTTTAAGTGGGGGGCCGATGGCATCACTCTTGGCAACCACGCCTTTAACAAGCGAGAGATTGGGCCGTACTTGACCGAGAACCGGAAGATCATCCGACCCTTAAATTACCCTCCGTCCGTTCCCGGCAAGGGCCTGATGCAACTCACAAAGGAAGGCATTGAGCTGACGGTGGTAAATCTGTGCGGGCGAGTCTTCATGGACGGTTACGACGACCCGTTTCGGGCGATTGATGAGGTTTTGGCCGAGCATGGGCCGCACGTTTTTATCGACTTCCACGCCGAGGCCACCAGCGAAAAGATAGCCTTCGGCTGGCACGTGGACGGCCGGGCTACTGCGGTCGTGGGAACTCATACCCACGTCCAGACCGCCGATGAGCGGATCCTTCCGGACGGGACCGCCTACATTTCAGACGTGGGAATGTGTGGCCCCCACAACGGCGTGATCGGAATGAATCGCGATATCATCTTAGGAAAGTTCAAAACGGGGATGCCGACGAGGTTCGAAGTCGCCGATGGTCCCGGCACCGTTCACGGTGTGGTGGTCACAGCGAGTAGGGAAACCGGGCTTGCCGAATCAATCGAACGTATCCGATTTGCAACTTAGTCGTAAGAATGGGTGTAATGCACGCAATGAGAAAAGTCTTTCCGCTTTCGATCCTCGTGGGTCTCGTCGCTTTCGCGATGGCCCAGGCTCCGGCCTATCTCTACTCGCCGAGCCGCCCCGCCAAAGATCAAGGCATTTCTCTGGTCGGATGGGGCAGCGGCACCATCGTTGAGACCGATGAAGCCGCCTACGAAGGCACGTCTTCCATTCGCGTCTCTACTCGAAACTTCTTCCAAGGAGGCCTGATGAATTACGGCACTCCAGTGAACCTGGCGACGGCTTTCCAGGACCCGAATAATCTGCTGATGTTCGCGCTAAAGGTTCCAGATGTCAGCACAACGATGAGCGGAGGAGGCGCAGGCGGTAGCTTAGCCGGCGGCCCAGTCCAAGGCGGTGATTCAAACGAAGGTGGCGGCAGGGCTGGATCAGGAGGAGGAGGCCAAGCTGTGCAGGCTGCTCCGTCCAAGTTTGAGACCCTGCGCGTGATTCTCTCGACTACCGACGGCAAGAAAAGTGAAACCTATCTTCCTGTCCCGGCCACCGCGAATGCAAAGGGCTGGATGCAAGTTGGATTGCCTCTAAAGGCCATCACTGGGTTCGCCGCGACAAATCAAATCATCAAATCGATTGCGCTTTCGGGCAACTCAGCTGCCGCGGTCTATGTGGGCGAAGTTCGCATCATGAACGACAGCACTCCCATCTATGGTGAGTTGCTCGTGGGAGACATGAACATCGGTACGGGCACTTCGGTCAACTTGACCGCTTCGGGTTCAGCCGGCGCAACGGTACTGAAGTACACCTGGTCCGTACAGGGAGCCGACGCACCTGCCTTCACCTTCGAAGGTCAGAGTATTGTGCGTAGCTTCCGAAAGCCGGGCACGTTCAAGGTGTTCTGCACGATCTCCGATGTGTACGGACTTAAAAAGCCGTATACAACGAACACGGTCAACATCGTCGTGAACTAAGGCTACTTGTTGCATGAGAGGGTGTCGAGATTAGTCTCGGCACCCTTTTTCGTATATTTCTCTTCTGAGTGTGCTGAGTTTTACGAAATCCCGTACAATGTTTGTAGGTTCGTAAAATGACCTATCACAGCCTCGAGTCCACGTTGTACACGGCTTTGCAGGATGAAGAAGTCGTGGATTTAGCCCACCACGGTGACGGGAACGCCACCGAAGCTTTGGTTGCGCGCTATCGGCCGCTGGTGGAGTGTAAAGCGCGCTCGTACTTTGTCCTCGGCGCAGAGCCCGCAGATGTCGTCCAAGAGGGCATGATTGGCCTTTGCAAGGCGATTCGGGACTTCGATGAGCACCGCCTTGCGCGTTTTCGGCCCTTTGCCGAGCTCTGCGTTACCCGTCAGATCATTTCGGCGGTGAAAGCAGCTACTCGCAATAAGCACTTGCCGCTCAACGCTTCCCTGTCCTTGAATCAGCCTCGCACCGACGACTTTGCGGATGGCACCTACATTGATGCCATGGCGGATGACGCTAGCGTGAACCCCGAGCAACTCATGTGCGGGCAACGGGTGCCTGCTGATTTTTTCGCACAGGCGCAGGGCCGACTGAGTGGGCTTGAACTCCAAGTGCTCTATTGTTATCTTGATGGCAAGACGTATCAAGAGATCAGCTCAGAGCTACACTGCCAGACCAAGGCCATCGACAACGCTCTCCAGCGAGCTAAGCGCAAGGTTAGCTCCCTGCTGGAATCGTAGGATAACGGGCATACTACAGCTTCGGCTATTCGTAGCCAAAGCTGACTATGAAGCAACGCGTCATCACCGCTCTGATCGCCGCCCCGATCGTGCTCGCGCTTATCTTCGCAACCAACCCGATCCCCATCTTCATACTGGCCATCGTGGCGGTGTTCTTGGCCACGGACGAGCTGGTATGGCTCGCCAAGGGCCACCGGTCCTGGATTCCTTACGCGGTAGCCGCGGTTTTCATTGCTACGGGTTGGGTGTTACGTGACCATTACGATGGCCATCGTGAGCGGATAGTTTGGGGGCTGGGAATTACTCTGGTGACCGCAGTGACGTGGATGCTCTATGAAATGCGCAAGGGCCGCGACGGACGACTTCTGCTACCTGGCATCCTGTGGCTATTCGCCCCGTTCATGGGGCTCCTCTTGCTGCACTACTCCGTACCTAAGACCCGAGTGGATGTTCTCTGGCCTAATCCCCTGCTCATGGCGATAGTTCCCATCTGGGCGGGTGACATCATGGCAATTCTGATCGGCAAGAAATTTGGCAAAACTCCGCTGGCGCCCAAGCTTTCGCCCAAGAAAACATGGGAGGGCGCGATCGCAAATTTCGTCACCTGCGTGGGCGCGTCCGTTCTCCTCGCATCCTCCATCGGGTTAACCATCAACCAGGGGCTGCTGGTCGGATTAGTCGCCGGAGTTCTTGGCCAAGCAGGAGACCTCTTCGAGAGCGCGATAAAGCGAATATACGACGCCAAGGACAGCGGCTGGATACTTCCCGGCCACGGCGGGCTGCTCGATCGCCTGGATTCTCTGCTCCTTCCCGCCCTTCCCATCACCGCGTTGATCCTGTTTTACCGCTAGGTATGATGCTGGGGTGAGCGAACCCGTCATCGTCGCGCGAAATCTGGCCAAGACCTTCACCTCGCTGAAGAAGCAGCCGGGCATCTCTGGGTCGTTGCGCTCACTATTCTCGAGGGAGAAGACGGAGGTCGAAGCGGTCAAGCGCATTAACCTCGAAATCCAAGAAGGTGAGTTGGTCGGCTTCCTCGGCCCAAACGGCGCGGGCAAGACGACAACCTTGAAAATGCTCACCGGGATTCTTTATCCCAGCAGCGGCGAAGCCAAGGTCCTTGGTTACAAACCATTTGACCGAAAGCCCGAGCTATTGAACCAAATCGCATTGGTGATGGGCAATAAAAATCAGTTGTGGTGGGACTTGCCCGCATGGGACTCTTTCGTCGTCTTGCGCGAGCTTTACAATGTGCCGCACAAGGACTTCGATCGTCGTATCGAGTTCCTTCTTGAGGAGCTTCAGCTCAAAGACAAGATATCAACGCAGGTTCGCAAGCTCTCGCTTGGCGAGAGAATGAAGTGTGAGCTCATCGCGGCATTGCTTCATGGCCCCAAGGTAGTTTTTCTTGACGAGCCTACGATTGGCCTTGACCTCGTGAGTCAAAAGCGAATTCGTGATTTCCTAAAGCACCTTAACCGAGATGAAGGCTCGACCATGATTCTGACGAGTCATTACATGCAGGATGTCCAGGAGCTTTGTGAGCGAGTCATCGTCATCGATCACGGCACCATCATCTTCGACGGAACGCTCGACACACTCTCCTCACGCTATAGCGATGTACGACGCTTGAGACTTCGGTTCTCCAAAGAAGTAGAGGAGTCCGATTTGACTCCGTTTGGCACCGTTAGTGAACGAGGAGATGACTCCGTTGTTCTCTCGATCCCTCGCGACCAAACGCCACAAATCACCGCCGCAGTCTTGGCGAGCCTCCCGGTCGAAGACATTTCCATCGAAGAAGTTTCCATAGACGAAGTCATCCGTAACCTCTTCGCCGCCGCGCCTCCAGCGTAGATGTTTCACGTGAAACGTCCCGGCTGAGCGTTTCACGTGAAACATAGGTGACTGGTAAACTCCTCGCGTCCTTCACGACAGGAAGGCACAGAGCACAACATGGAACTGACCTCAAAGTACGACGCATCACTCGTAGAAGCCAAATGGTATCAAGCCTGGGAGGCCGCCGGCCTCTTTCAATCCCAGCCCGGGAGTAGCAAGCCTAGCTACACGATTACCATTCCCCCGCCCAATATCACCGGCTCGCTCCACATGGGGCACAGCTTGTGCTACCCGATCCAGGACCTGATCGGCAGGTTCAAGCGACTCCGCGGCTACAGCGTTCTGATTATTCCGGGGCAAGACCACGCCGGTATCGCCACCCAGAGCGTGGTGAGTAAGCAACTCAAGCAACAAGGCATTCAACCCGCCGAATTAGGCCGGGATAAATTCGTGGAAAAGGTGTGGGAGTGGCGTCAGATCAGCGGCGACACGATCATTCAGCAGTTTCGTCTTCTTGGGTGCGCCTTTGATTGGTCGAAATCCCGCTTCACGCTGGACGATGATTACGTCACCGCGGTGCTTACCGTCTTTATCGACTGGTTCAATAAAGGGCTGATTTATCGCGGAAAAAGGGTAGTTAATTGGGATCCTGTGCTGCAGACTAGTGTTTCTGACATCGAAACCGAGCGCAAAACCATTAACGGCAAGCTTTATCACGTTCGATACCCATTTCAAGACGGGAGCGGCGAAGTCATTGTGGCCACAACTCGGCCGGAAACGATGCTCGGTGACGTGGCGGTGGCCGTCAATCCAAGTGACTCTCGCTATGATGGCCTGGTGGGCAAGACCCTGCTACTGCCTCTTCTCAATCGGGAAATCCCGCTCTTGGCCGACCCCTATCCAGACCCAGAATTTGGCACCGGTGCCGTGAAAATCACTCCCGCCCATGACCCCAACGACTACGAAGTGGGACGGCGGCACAACCTGGAAATGCCGGTTGTTTTGGATCCGAAAGCGAAAGTCTGCCTGCCCTGCAAGTACGAGGGAATGGATCGCTATGAGGCGCGCAAGGCTATCGTCGCCGACCTCGAAGAACAGGGGTTCCTGGTCAAGGTTGAAGACCACCAGATCCCAATCTTGGTGAGCGAACGCAGCGGCGAGGTCATCGAACCGCTCCTGAGCGAGCAGTGGTTTGTGAAGCAAACTGAACTGGCCGCCCCAGGAATCGAAGCGGTGCGATCCGGCAAGATCAACTTCGTGCCCGAGCGCTACGGCAAAGTGTATCTCGACTGGATGGAAAATATCCGAGACTGTTGCATCAGCCGCCAGCTCTGGTGGGGCCACAGAATTCCCGTTTATTACACGGATTCCGGTCAGGCTTTTGCTGCTCTAAATCAAGAGGATGCCCAGCGCCAGGCGGGAACCGATCCGATTGTCCGGCAAGATGAAGACGTCCTCGACACTTGGTTCAGCAGCGGGCTTTGGCCGTTCGCCGTCCAGGGATGGCCTCAATCCGAGGAGAATCTCCCCGATCGCTATCCGACCGATGTGCTGGTCACTGACCGGAATATCATCTATTTATGGGTGGCTCGCATGATCATGATGGGCATGGATTTTATTGGTGAAATTCCCTTCAAGGACGTTTGCATTCACGCCACCGTCATGACCGAGGATGGTCGCCGCATGAGCAAGTCTCTCGGCACGGGTGTTGACCCAACGGAGGTCATCGAGAAGATCGGCGCAGATGCTTTGCGCTATACGCTGCTTAGCCAAGCGGGCACCAATCAGGAAATTCGGTACAGCGAACGACGCACCGAAGACGCGCGGAATTTCTGTAATAAAATCTGGAATGCCGCTCGATTTATTCTGATGAATTTGGAGGGCCAAACCCCTACAAAACCAGATCATCTTGAGATCGTTGACCAGTGGCTTTTGAGTCGCTTAGCAGCCACGGAAGCGCAAGTTCGAGAGGCCTACGAGGCCTACGACTTTCAGCGAGCTGCCGCACCTTTGTACCAGTTTTTCTGGTCAGAGTTGTGCGATTGGTACATCGAGGTCTCGAAGTCTCGACTAAACGATCCTTCTCAGAAAAACACCCCCCTCTGGGTGATGACCACCGCGATTCGGTCTTTTTTGATCATGCTTCACCCCATAATGCCGCACATAACCGAAGAGTTGTACGCGCATCTTCCGGGAGAGAACAAAGCACCATTTATCATGAGTGAAGCTTGGCCTGAGGTTCCTGCCGAATTCCACAACGCATCGGCAGAGCAGACGGTGGAGCGCTGGTTCAACCTCGTGCGCGCGCTGCGGGCGCTCCGAGCCGACCTTGACCTCGATCCCAAGAAAGAAATCCCGATTGCGTATTTCGAAGGTGATCTCGCGGGCGGTGAGGAGGTGCTCCGGACCCAAGCATGGATCGGTCAGCTCATCCACGGCACGGGAGACAATCAGAAATTAGTGAGTACAACCCTTGAGGGGATTGACCTGCATCTGCCGGTCGAAGGAGTGATTGATCTGGACCGACTTGGGGCCAAGTTAGCCACGGAAGAGTTGAAGCTTTCGGCGGATTTCGAGAAGATCTCGCAGCGACTCGAAAACCCGCAGTTCATCGAGCGGGCGAAACCGGAGATCGTCGAAAAAGAAAAGGCTTTGGTCGAAGACTTGGAAGATCGCCTCACCAAGATTCGGGCTAGGCGCGCGCTGCTCGGCGTGTAATCACTCATCCACCCGTCTTCGCCGTGGCCGCCAGAGCATCACGGCGAAGACGTAGAATGCCGCCGCAAAACCCCAGGGCACTAGCGGTGTTTCCACCGAAGCCCACGGTTGCGCTCCAAACAACCGCGAAACGCTAAGGCACCACAGGGCCAGCGGTTCTACCGCTACTGAGGTGATCAGCCGTGCAATCTCCGGAGCAGGCCCGCTGATGAGCCATGCCACCAAAGACCCGCCCACGAGCACAGGCCCTACTGGGACAATCAGCAAGTTGCTTACCACACCGACCACAGAAAATCGGCCAAAAAATACCGACAAAATCGGGGCCGAGGCCACGGTGGCGATCAAAGAGCTTAAGCCGGTCTGCTTGATCCGGTCGAGCCACCAATCAGAGACTCGATTTATGTCCCGCTTTGCATTGGGGATGAACATCACCAGTGCAGTGATGGTGGTGAACGAAAGCAAGAATCCCACGTCAAAAATAGCCGAGGGCAGCACCAGCAAAGTGACGATCGCGCTTGCCGCCGTGATGCTTAGTCCATCTGCCTCCCGCTTGAACAAGTACGCGGAGTACCAAAGCGAGGCCATCAAGATCGAGCGGATCATGGGCGGACGGAAACCCGCCGCCGCTCCGTACACCATCAGAATCAAGATCAACAGCCCAATCTGTGACCAGCGTGGTATCGGCAAATATCCCAACAAAATCCCCAGAAATCCCGCCAACAGCACCACGTGCATACCACTGGTCGAGATGATGTGGATGATTCCGCTCCGGGCAAGCAGGTCACGCTCTTCCTTGGTGAGCGTGACGTCGTGGTTGAAGCACACCGCCTGCACGATCGCCCGAGGCTCGCGCGGCATAAACCGCTCCGTGTACGCCACAAACGACCGACGGATGGACTGCCCCCATTGTCCAAACGGTGGTCCAGCGGAAACCCGCGTCAGCGGGCCGCTGACGCTAAGCGACCCGGCTACCCCCTGATGACGCCAATACTCCCTCGAAACGTCGTCCAGGGGCGACACACGGCCTTTAACGAGGATCAGGTCACCCAGCGCCACCGGCTGATCGGCGGAATAGAACATCACCAACCGTTTGCCCGACGCTCTGACAAGCGCGCGTTCACCCTTGCTAGTTGGTCGGGGAGCTTGCTCCACAAAGACTTCGCCGCTGTACGGGCGTGACTCCTCAATCAAGCTCGGCGGCCGAGGTCCAATCAAGATCCCAACCAGCATAAAGCCCAGTCCAACCAGCACAACTGCCTTCCGACGGTCTATTGTCAGGACGAGGAGACCCACGAGCACCACCCACGGATAAAAGTGAAAAGCCAGCCCCGCCATAAGGGCCAAAGAGAGCCACAGCAATGGACGACCCTCGAGTTCTCGCTTCAAAGGTCACTCCTGGGGCTTAAGAATATCTTTGGCTTTGCGAATCCCGCGAGAAGTGCGGATGTCTTGAAAAAGCTCTTCGCCGGCCATGGCGTTGAGCCGGTCCACGATGATGTGCTTCTGAAGCATGATCTCTTGGCTCCAAGCGCTGCCGACGGTAGAAACCCACAGGGTGCCGTGCTCGTAGCGGTCGGGTTGACTGGATTTAGCTAGATGGGGGCCCACTGCCTCGTCCCATCGCCGGAACACCATTTGGGCGCGAGCCGCCACGATGACTTCGCGTCGCCCGATTGCATCCCCCAACACGTCCGACATGATTCGCATCAGGACTCCACGGTACCCGCATTAACCCGAAAAATCGTAGCCTTTGATCGAATCTCCGATCCCGCCTGCTCCGCCTCGGTGCAGGTCAAAATGGTCTGAGCTTGCACGCTCCCGACCCAATGCAATAAATGTTCTCGTCGGTGGGCATCAAGCTCGCTGAGCACGTCGTCAAGCAGAATCAGCGGCGGCATCCCGAGAGTTTCATGGATAACCCGCATCGTGGCCAGTTTTAGCGTGATCGCCGCCGTTCGTTGTTGGCCCTGCGAACCGTAAAGCCGTGCTTCTTTCGAGCCGACTGAGATCAGAAAGTCATCCCGATGTGGGCCTACCGTCGTGCTTCCCCGGCGGATGTCGTGCACTCGCGATTCTTGAAGCGATGAGGCAAGCGGTCCGGTGTCTTTCGGCAAGTACTTCAGCTCGATTCGCTCCCCATGGGCGAGCTCCGATTGGATTGGGCGACCCAGCGCTTCTAGATTTTCGATGAATTTTGTGCGATATTCGCGCATCGCATCGCCGTGCTCTGAAAGCTGAACCTCCCACGGCTCGAATTGGTCCAGTGCGACGAATTGCTCGCTCGCCACCTTCAGCAAGGCGTTGCGCTGCTCCAACGCTCGCTTGTAAGCCGCAAAATGCCGAAAATAGGCGGGATAAATCTGCGACAGCTCGGTGTCCATGAACATTCGTCGAGATGCCGCATCTTCTCGAACGATCGCCAAGTCATCGTTGCTGAAAATCACGCTGGGCAATCGCCCCAGCAAATCGGACGTTCGAGGCAAGGAGGCTGAATTCAAATAGGCTCGTTTGCGCAGTCCGGCTTCCAGCGTCAACTTGAGCTCCGTGCCGGATTCCGTCAACATCCCCCACACCTCCGCCTTGGTTTGGCCGGCTTGGATCGCTTCCGAATCCTTCATCCCCCGCAACAACCGACCCGTCGAGAGCAAGTAGATCGCTTCCAGAAGGTTCGTCTTCCCCTGAGCATTCGCACCCACCACCAAGTTCACCCCACTCGAAAGCCCCAGTCTCAGGTTTTCGTAGTTTCGAAAGTGGGTCAGGTGGACCGAGTCGAGTGCCATGCTAAATCAGAAGAAGGACTATTAGTTAAAGAACTATGATGATGATTAAGGGGCAGCGATTGTGGAAAGCTCCTTTCCCTCAGGCTCAAATCAGGGCTCCGCAGGTTCAACTCAATAATCGGGAAAACCCTGGGAATTATCCCCCGCAAGCTTTCGTTTTCCCGCTGACTTCTCGCAAATGAGGTTGTCCCTCTGAGACTCCCACCGTTTTCCCCAATGCCGTTGAGGGTGATTCTCCCCAACTTTTACCAGGCTAAACCAGCTCCTGTTGACGGCCATATTTCATCACGACGGCCTCCATCAAGAAGATACTGTGAACATTGGGAATCTCGCTGATCTTCAGCCGCTCGGCGAACGGCGCCCAGATCTCGCGGAGCATCTTTGATTGAGTCTCTTGAGTGAGGAAGGGGTAGCGGTCACAGAGCCGTTTCAGCACCAAATAGTCATTCAAGTTCATGTTCCGGAGGTTGCCCACGTGGACCTCAAACGGGTGGAGCCCGTACTTATACGGGGCTGGCGTGAACTGCATGCTGATTGGCGGTTCATGGATCACGATCGTGCCCACCGCGAGGTCTCCGATCCGCTGGAAACGTGGCGTCAGGAACATAGTCATCATCCCCACAAACGGGAACCCCGGAAGCATATCGGCGGGACGCAGTAAATTCCGAAACAGGGCGGCAAAAAAGCTAACCGGAGTGCCGTCTGCCATCACCACGCGCATTCGCATCGCCTTCTTGCCCAGCGTTTGTCCGTTGCAAAGCCCCTCGCAGAGGATGAAGTACACGAAGGGGGTGGCGGCAGTGACCACCAGGTACGCGCCCATCGCGGCCTCCCCCACTAACCCGGCGGCAAAAGAGACAAAGATAGACACCACCAAAATGCCCGCGAAAATTACTAGCCAGTCCAGAATCTGCGCGATGACCCGCGAGTTCATGCCCGCGATCTTGTAGGACACGATCACCTTTTCCGGAGTCAGGACAGGGGCAACATCTTTCACGGTCTCTCCATAATCTACTCGCTCCTGCGCAGAAGGCGTTGCGCCTCGCGTAACATAAACGAAGATGATCGTGCCAACTCGCCGATTTTGGTTCTTGGTCGCGCTGGGGATTCCCTTGGCGCTGGCAGGAATTTGGGTGGATGGCATTGAGCCGCTCGTTCTCCTTTACAACTTGGTCATCTTTTCGGGCCTGATCCTAGGGCGAGTGATGACGCCCCCCGCCCGCAACCTCAGGCTCTCGCGAGTATTCGATGACGTCCTCTCGGTCAACGCCCGCAACACCATCGAGTTGGTGATCGAGAATGTTGGCGCGGGGGCCCTAGTAGGAGAACTTCTCGACGAGTGTCCTCAGGACTTTCAAAGCACCAGCCGCAAGTTCAAACTTGCACTAGAAAGTGGGGAGCGCCAGGTGCTCTCCTACGATGTGAAACCCCGCGAACGAGGCAGCGATTTCTTCCCGGCAACTTTTCTCCGTCTCAAGACCCCGCTCGGCCTGAGCGAGGTCCACCACAAGATCGAATCTGTCCAGCCGGTTGAGGTGTACCCGAACATCAAGGCGATCCAGAGCTTCGACTTGCTGAATCAAAAGGGCCGCCTTGCTCTTATGGGAGTGCGCCGCACTCGCTACCGTGGGCAAGGCACCGAGTTCGAATCCTTGCGCGAGTACAGCGACGACGATTTCCGCCGCATTGACTGGAAGAGCACCGCCCGGCGAGGCAAGCTGGTCGTGCGCGACTACGAGGTCGAACGCAACCAAGCCGTGTTCATCGCGATTGACATCGGGCGGCACATGCTCAGCGAAGCGGATGGCCGTCTCAAGCTGGACCATGTCCTCGACACCGCATTGCTGATGATGCATGCCGCCGACCGTGCCGGGGACCAGGTCGGGCTCCTCGTTTTTTCAGAGCGCGTCGTGAAGTTCGTCCCCCCACGCCGAGGCAAGGCCCACATCAATATGCTTCTCGAAGCGATCCACGACCTGAGGGCGCTCCCGGTGGAATCCAACGTGCAAGGCGCCATGCAGTACTTCGCCTCTCGCTGGAAGCGCCGCGCCCTAGTGGTGCTCTTCACCGACGTCGAAGAGGAGCGCGAATCCAAACGCCTCACCCAAGCCATCAAGCCGCTCCGCATGCGGCATCTCTGGTTCTTGGTTCGGGTGATGGACCCGAGGCTGAAGCAACTCGGGCACGCCCCGATCGCTAACGAGGAAGCGATGTACGACGCTGGTGCCTACGAGTGGTACATGAAGCGCCGAGAGGACGCGCGGGTCGCCCTTTCTCAGAGCGGTCTAAGGCAAATTGAGGCGGAGCCGGAGGAATTGGCGGGCGCGCTGGTCAACGCCTACTGGCAAGTCAAGCAATCGGGGGCCATTTAGGCGGGTACAACCATTCAACCATGGCAAAGGCGCTGTCGGATTACGTACAAGAAGCCCTGACTACGGTCAAGGAAGTCGAGCCCGCTTGGGTTGAAGAGTGGGGACCCCAGGGCTGGCTGGTACTCGATGTTCGCGAGGAGAGTGAATACGACGGGGGCCACATTCGGGGTGCTGTGAACATCCCGCGAGGCTTCCTCGAAGTCAAGGCCGATCTTGAACATCCAAAACGCGATCCGGCTCTCGAAGACCGAGACCAGAAGATCATTTGCTACTGCGGAGGCGGTCACCGAAGCGCCCTTGCGGCCAAAACTCTAATGGAGATGGGATTTCAAGAGGTGCGGAGCATGCGAGGCGGTTGGACGGCCTGGGTCGACGAAGACCGCGAGGTGGATATTTAATTGAATTACCTAGAAGAAGCGCGTTCGTTGGGTCATTTGTTGCAGCTCTCCTGCCAGCACTGGGGAGACAAGATTTCCCACCGCGTGCCCAAGAAAGGTGAATTCCGTGATATCCGCTACACCGAACTTTGGGAGATAGTTGGCACTTATGCGGCGGTGCTGATGGAACTTGGTCTCAAGAAAGGCGACCGAGTCAACATCTTCAGTGAAAACTGTTTCGAGTGGGCGCTCACCGACTGGGCCGCCCAAACCCTCGGCGTAGTCCCCGTCCCGATTTACCCCTCGCTCCCCAGCGACCAAGCCAAGTACATCGCCCATGACTCCGGCGCGAAGGTCGCTTTTTGCGGCGTGCCGGAACTAGCCGCCCGCCTCCAGGGTGCCGAAGGAGTTCAGATTATTCTGCTGTCGGAACTCGCAGCCCGGGCTGAAACCGCCAAGGTGGACCCCGCGATGTGGCAAGCCGCGCTGGATCAAGTTGGCTTCGAAGATCTCGCCACCATCATCTACACCAGCGGCACCACCGGCAACCCGAAGGGCGTAATGCTCACCCACCGCAACTTCGTGTTCGCGGTTCAAAACATCCGCAAGTCCATCCCGATCACCGACACCGATACGTTCTTCAGCTTCCTGCCGATGAGCCACGTGTACGAGCGGACCGACGGGCACATCTTGCCCACTACCATTGGAGCGACCGTGGGATACACCCAGAGCCTCGCCACACTCGCCAACGACCTGCTGGTGGTTCGTCCGACGGTGATGTGCGCCGTCCCCCGCTTCCTTGAGTCTTTCCGAGGGAAGATCTTGGACGGAGTTGCCAAAGCACCACCGGTCCGCCAAAAGCTCTTCCACCTTGGCCTCAGCCAGGGAACCAAGCGATTTAAGGGCGGATTCGCCCCGCTGTATCCGCTCACGGATAAACTGGTGGGCGAGAAGATTCGCGCTCGGCTTGGAGGCCGGATGCGCTTCTTTGTCAGCGGCGGCGCGGCCCTCCCTCCCCAGGTCGCCGAGTTCTTTGGCGCGTTCAACATCTTGGTCTTGCAGGGCTACGGATTGACCGAAACGTCGAGCGGCATGTGCTTCAACCCGATTGATGACAACCGCTATACGACCGTGGGAATGCCCATCTCAGGCAATGAAATGAAGTTCGCCGAAGATTGCGAAATCCTGATCCGTGGTGGCTTTGTGATGCAGGGCTATTACAATCTGCCCGAGGACACCGCTGCCGCAATTGACAGCGAGGGGTGGTTCCACACCGGCGATATTGGCGAACAGCTTCCCAGCGGACACTACGTCATCACCGACCGGAAGAAGGATCTTTTGGTCTTGGGGAACGGCAAAAACGTGGCCCCGCAGCCGATTGAAAACAAGATGAAGGAGTCGCCGTACATCGCCGAGGTGGTGTTGTTTGGCGACGGGATGGAGTACGTCTGCGGGCTCGTGGTGCCAGATTTCGAATCGGTGAAGCAATTCGCCAAAGCCCAAGGCATCGCCACCGCTGACCCCGGAGAACTGATCCAGCTCGAACCTGTAAAAGCTCTCATCAAAGGCGAGATTTCACGGGTCAACAAGACACTCGCCAACTTCGAGAAGCTCAAGAAGCACACGCTGATCAATGCGGTGTTCTCGGTG
This sequence comes from Chthonomonas sp., assembly GCA_031425375.1. GTDB lineage: Bacteria > Armatimonadota > Fimbriimonadia > Fimbriimonadales > Fimbriimonadaceae > JAFLBD01. Next base: position 1,004,176 of record JANPJF010000007.1, read on the forward strand.
GATGGAGGCGAACTCACCCCGAGCCTCAAGGTGAAGCGCAGGGTGATCAAAGAACGCTATGCGACAGAGATTCAATCCATGACGCGCGGCGGTGGCGACGAATAAGTTTGGGCCCGACCGAATCGGTCGGGCCCAGGATCCCCAAGCTAATTGAGAGGTCGGAACTCGAATTGAATCGAACTGGCTTTCTCCCCCGAAAACTGGGCGATGGCCACGATGCTCTCGCCGTCTCGAGACGGATAGCATTCGATACTGACGAACGATCCGAGTTCTGAGATCAACTCCGTGGATCCCGATCCAGATTCCGTCGAATCTAGACGAGCGTTGCCGCTGCTCGGGGTCACCGCGAGAGGGTATCCCGCCTTCTCGGTGCCCCGAACCAAACCCATCACGCCAGTCAGTCGTCCATCGTTCCATTCGAACTCCAGGTCCACCTGAATGGGCTGAGCCATGTCGGCCAGCTTCATCGTGCCTTGGTACATGCCGTTTTGAAGGAGCGGCATCACGTCCATCGGATTCTCGTCCGGGGTGGCTTCAGCTTTCGTTGTGGAATCAACGCTTGCCGTCGCCTGGGTCACCCTGATCGTCGTGGGTCTTGGTGGCTTCGAGAGCATCGTGCCGCCGGTGAGGTCGCTTCCGCCGCAACCGGTGAGGGCTAATCCAATGACCACGCCAAGCGCAGCGATGTGAATGACCGAGAGGTTCAGTCGGCGAGAGTTACGAGTTGTGTTTTGCATGGTCATTTTCTCCTACTTTTTTCTTCGACCCGCTTTGTTGGCCGGGCTTGAGTTCAATTTATCCCAGATCCTGAAACTAACCGTGATCAAAATCACGATTTGATGATAAACTGAGGAAGTTCTATGGCGATCCAACCGGAAGATTTGGTGGAGAAGTTACGAAGCGTCCCGCTGTTCGCCCCGCTTACCGTCTCAGAGGCGGAGTTGTTGGTGCAAGCGGGGCGCCGCGCGGTCTATCGTCACGGCCAAACCCTGATCCAAGAAGGGGAGGCGGGCACGAATATGTTCGTCATCCTGTCCGGGCACGCCGACGTGCTCCAATCCACGTTCGAGGGCAATCGTCGCTTACTGCTCGCTCGCAGACCCGGCGACGTGATCGGGGAGCTTGGGCTCATGGACGGAAAACCCCGGTCCGCCAGCGTGGTGGCTCGAGACACCTGCCGCACGCTGGTGCTGGAGCAACGCAGTTTCCAGCAGTGCCTGCGGCGCAATCCAGATTTGGCGATCAGTCTCATTCGCTCACTGGCTCAGTCCATTCGGGAGCAGAATGCGCGCATTGCTCAGCCCGACGGGGCCAAGGCGAGGCTGATGCTATTCTTGGCCGAGCGGCTTCGAGAAGAGGTCGAGTCTGGCGAACCGCTGGCTGAGATCGAACTCGGCCAAAACTTCGCCCACCTCGCCCCTGGGCTAGGGATGACCCGCGAAACGCTGAGCCGAATTATTAGCGAACTCACTCAGCTTCGCATCTTGAAAAAGCTCAGCCGCACGCGCCTCGCCGTCCACCGCCGAAGATTCTGGCTGGAATTGCAGTCCGACTCCGAAGTTCTCGATGACGAATGAGGAATGGCCGCGGGATGTGAGTACTTTTGAGCCGCATCCCCGTCTCAAAGCCAGAATGACAAATGCTCTCATCTTCCTCAGTCTTTGCCAGATGAACCAGATCAGTGCTGGCACAGAGTTGTCCTATGATTTCACAACCGCCAGCGAGGAGTTTGAGTCGTTGCTCAGATTCGAAGACATTGACTACGCGAAGATTGCGATCCGGGGAAAGGAGATCGAGGGCAAGAGTTTCGAAATTCGTATCAAGCGATTTGACAAAGGGCGTGAGACGCTTAATGCCGTGCAGATAGACTCGGCGGAACTTGGATCGCTGGGCAAAGTCACCAGCGAAGGGTTGAGCTTCAAGATGTTCAGCAAGGTTCAGGAAGGCACCGCCAAGTTCTCGTTCCAGTTCTCAAGGTTTACCGCCAAGAACATTGCGACCGCTTCCAAGTCGAAGTTTAAGTACGCCATGAAGAACTTCCTGGGATCAGAAGATTCCATTAGGATTGATCTCACCAAGGAGAACTACTTCATGGCATTCCTGTTGCCGACGGTGCATGCGGATGGATCCGCGAGTTACTGCGAGGTCGCTCAGTCTGGTGTCGCGCCCGAAATGTTGGGATCAAAGTTCAAGATTCCAACATACTTCCTGGCTTCCATTCGGTTCAAGTAGCTTTACTCGCCTTTGGGAATCCTGCCCAGCCCAATCTTACGAATGTGGCGTGGAGTGAGCGTGAAGGTTGGGCTAAACTCTGCCTGATGACCATCCGGTTCCGCACGCTCCGCCTCACGAAAAAGTACCCGTTGGCCATCAGCCGCGGGATTAGCACGGGGTCGAACAACCTCTTTGTCGAGGTCGAAGACCGGGGCGGGCACGTGGGCTTGGGCGAGTGCGCTCCGGGCACCGGGTTCGACGACACCCTCGCCGAGATCGCCCAAACCCAACTTGAAGGGCTCATCACCAGCGGCATCGAAGGCTTGAGCATTCATGAGATTGACCGAAAAGCCAGAGAACTAGGCGTCAATCCCAGCGCCATCGCCGCCCTCGATGTGGCGCTCTGGGATCTCCTTGGCAAGAAGTGCGGCATGCCGCTCTACCGAATTTTTGGACTGGGCAACCGTAGCGTCCCCACAAGCGTGACCATCGGCATCAACCCGCCGGAGGTCATCCGCGAACGCGTCCCGGAAATCCTGAGCCGCACCGGTGCTAAATTCCTGAAAATCAAAATGGGCTCGCCCGAGGGGATCGAAGCCGACCAGGCGAACTACATGGCGGCGGTGGAATGCTCGCGAGATTTTGGCGTGGGGTATCGCATCGACGCCAACGGTGGCTGGCAAGTCGAGCAAGCGCAAAAGATGATGCCGTGGCTCGCCGAGCGAAATTGCGACTACGTCGAGCAGCCTTTGGCGAAGGGCTACGAAGCCGATTTGGTTCACCTTTACGAAGGGCGACCACTGCCGCTTTTCGCTGACGAGTCTTGCCACACATCGGCCGACGTGCCAAGCCTGATGGGCAAGGTGGACGGCGTGAATTTGAAGCTGATGAAGTGCGGCGGGCTCACCGAGGCGATCAAGATCGTAAGCGTTGCGCGGGCTTGCGGCATGCAAACGATGATCGGGTGCATGGGCGAATCGAGCTGCGCTATTTCTGCCGGAGCCGCCATCGGCGAGCTCTTCGACCACATCGACCTCGATAGCCAAATCAATCTCGCCCCCGACCCGTGCGAGGGTGCGCCGATGGTCAACGGGGTCGTGATTCCGCCGGAAAGCCCTGGGCACGGCGCATGGTACGTGGACTCAACTTATGCTTCGTAGAGATCAACGCATCGCGATTTTTATGCCCGGGGCCATGCGCGACGCCTCCGGCAAAATGGGCTTTGGCGTCCTGCGCTATTCTCCCAATCCGATCGTCTGCGTGATTGACCCTGAGCACGTGGGGCTTGATGCGAAGGACGTTACCGGAATCCCTCGCTCGTGCCCCGTGGTGGCCACGGTAGACGATGCGTGTCGCCTGGGCGCGGACGTCTTTCTCCTCGGTATCGCGCCGCCGGGCGGTTTGATTCCCGCCGACTGGTACCGCGAAATCAATCAAGCGTGGGATGAAGGCATGTCCATCATCAACGGACTTCACGACCGATTGGCGCCCCGGTTCAGCGAAACCGGTGGCGAATCCGATCAATGGGTTTGGGATATTCGTACCGAGCCGGAAGGGTTAAAACCCAACACGGGAGCGGCCGCCGGACTTGCGCCGAAGCGCGTGCTCTTCATCGGCACCGACATGGCGGTGGGCAAAATGACCGCTGGCCTAGAGTTATGGGCGGAAGCGCGCAAGCAGAATGTGAAGGCCGAGTTCGTCGCGACTGGGCAGATCGGCATCACGATCATGGGCAGCGGCGTTCCCCTCGACGCGATCCGCGTAGACTTCGCCAGTGGCTCCATCGAGGGCGAAATGATGCGGTATCCAGACGCCGATATGATCTTGGTGGAGGGCCAAGGCTCGCTCATCCATCCCGGCAGTTCCGCCACTTTGCCCCTCATTCGAGGCTCCATGCCTACCCATCTGATCCTCTGCGCCCGCGCCGGACAGACTCATTTAGCTCGCAACGACAACATCAAGATCCCGCCTCTACGCGAGTTCATCACGATGTACGAAGACCTCGCCGAGGCCTGCAACACCTTCGCCCGCCCGAAAACGGTCGCCATCGCCCTCAACTGTGGTCATCTAAACGACTCCGAAGCGGACCGAGCCACGCGGGAGATTGAGGCTGAAACCGGTTTGCCGACGACCGACCCCGTTCGACACGGCGCGGCGCGATTGCTTGAAGCCCTTCGAATGGAAAGTCAATAGTCCCGGCTTCCAAGAAAATTGAACTTACAGAATATTCCGAACGTTCAAAACGATGGAATGTGGCATATAACCCACGGCGCAGCTCGTCCATTGCTTACAGCTGTTTCAAGGTGGTAACTTAGATGTCTGAAAGTATGAACGGAAAGAATTTACCGGCTGGTAAGCAAGACTCCAGTCCAGAAGGGAGCAAGGTTGCGTTAAGCCCGCAGCTGATAACGAAGCGATTGGCAGATCAGCAGGCGATGTTGCGACACATGACGGCCAACCGAGACGCCCCGCTTCCAGCTTCGCGACCACAAACGAATCCCTAGGACTCGCCTTTATGGACGGGAAGTACAATCTCGCGATCTTGGATGCCGCGTGGACCCGCCAATACTTGCTTGACGCTCAGATCTGGCGACGCGTCGTTAACGAGCTGTCGTTTGACACTTTTTACTTAGTGAACCCGGTCAGCTTGACCGATGCTCTCTCGACTTGTCTTCCGAGTGTGAAAGATCAGTCTGTGTTAACAAAAGTGTTGGGCCCTTTCGCCTATCTGCTTGGTCTGGAAGCACTCGAGCTCGAAAACGTCAATCTTCCTCAAGAGGACGTGACCTTAAGTCTGCTAAGTGAGAGGGTAATGCTGTGGCCCGACGTGAAGCCCGCCATTCACACCATGCTGTATTTGGCTAATGAGGGTCTGATCTCGTCCGCCCCAGGGGATTCTGAACTTAACTGGGCGATGGCCGCATACGATCATTTTTCAAGTGCTGACCATTTTTACGAGACATTCATGCTGGTGGGAGATATCAACAAGCTAACGGAAGTGAATCCCCAGATCCGATACCACGTCTACTCCGGCGAGCTTATCTAAGGCCATGCTCGTACACTTCGGTATCGAAAACATCCGCGCGGAATGGAAGTCCTCGACCGTCGTCGTGGGGACCTTCGATGGTGTCCACCTCGGCCACCGGGCGCTGATCTCCAAGACCACCGCTGAGGCCAAGTTGCGCGAACAGCCCGCGATCATCGTCACCTTCGACCGCCACCCCTCCACGATCCTCGCCCCCCAGCGCGTGCCTGCCCAGATCGGCACCCTGGAGCAAAACGTGATCAACATGCGGGAAGCAGGGGCCTCCGCATGCGTCATTCTGCCCTTCGATGCCGAGCTTAGCCGGATGACGGCGGCCAAGTTCTTTGACGACATCTTGGTGGATTGCCTACACGCCAATCAGATCCTCGTGGGCCACGATTTTGGCTTCGGGAATGGACGCCAGGGCAACGCCGAGTGGCTCGCCGATCGCATCGAAACCATCGTCTTCCCGCCGTTCGAAATCGAGGGCCAGCGGGTCAGTTCATCACTCATCCGCAAGTTGGTGACTGAAGGGCAAATGCCCGAAGCCGCCCGCTACCTCGGTCGATCATTTTCTATGGCGGGAGTCGTCGTGACCGGTTTCAAACGAGGACGCGAGCTTGGCTACCCCACCCTCAATCTCGCCCGCTCAACCGCCGGGCTCGTGCCGAACGAAGGGGTCTACTCAGGCGAGTGCCGGACTCCTCTGGGCACATTTAAGGCCGCGATCAGCGTGGGCAGAAACGAAACCTTTGGGGGTCACGCGATGACCGTCGAGGCCTACCTGTTGGATTACCCGGGCGACGAAATCTACGGCGCCGCGGTGGAAATTCGCTTCGAAAAGAAGCTTCGAAACCAAGTGAAGTTCGACGGCATCGAGCCGCTGAAAGCCCAAATGGACCGCGACATCGCTCAAGTGCGAGGCTAGCGACGCGCTGCGACGAGCATGTTGCGCCACTTCTCGTTGCGCAGGTCATCGGTGGCGACGCCCCGATTGTTCACGCTCGAATGCACGAAGTAGCCGTTGCCCATGTAGATGCCGGTATGCCCGATCTTGCCGCGCTTCTTATCCCAAAAGTACAGCCGATCGCCGGGTTGTAAGTCTTCAAGTCGCTCGATCTTCTGACCGACTCGCGCTTGCTCGGCTGCGGTCCGAGGCAAGTTGACCCCGATCTTGCCAAAAAGCTGCTGGACAAACGCGCTGCAATCAATCCCGCTATTCAGGTTGTTGCCGCCCCATTTGTAGGGCGTGCCGGTGTATTTCAATGCGTATTGGGCGATTCCGGCCTTGGCGTCACTACTCGCGGCGGTAGCGCTTCCACTGCGGGATGTCGTGTTCCCCCCGCGATTAGTGAAAGTCCGCGAGGCCGTTACGTTGTAGGGCAACACCGCCACCTTATTGGTGCGGATGTAACCAAGCTGTTTATTTTCCATCACCACCGGGGTGTAGGTCGAACCATTCGCCGCGGTGCGCACGATCAAATATTCGTATGACTTCACTCGGTAGTACACCCGGCTGTTGGACGAAGCCCTGGAGTAAATGGGGGTGGAGTCGAGGGCCTGACCCAGGCGACCAAGCACCGGATCACTCGCCAGCGCCAAAACAGGGGCTAGCGCGAGGACAAGGGTCGTCACTCGAAGGGAAGATTTCACGAGATTTCTCATTCTAACATGCCCGGCGTCGGGATATAGACATTATCGGCGGCTCAATCCGTTCAGCTTAGGCTCCAACTAACGCAAACCCCTGCAAAATCACTTGCCCGTCCGTGTTTCCGAGCTTTTGATTCGACGCCCGCTCGGGATGCGGCATTAATCCAAGGACGTTGCCGGCCTCGTTCAAGACTCCCGCGATGCTCGCGGTCGAGCCATTCGGGTTGGAATCTGCATCGAGTTCTCCAGATGCGCTTACATACCGGAAAGCGATCTGCCCATTCTCTTCCACCCGGCGGAGGGTTTGTTCATCAGCAATATAGCGGCCTTCGCCGTGAGCAATCGGAATTCGGAGCACGCGGTCGACCCCTTGAGTCCAAGGAGATCGTCGGGTCTCCGCCCGCAAATACACGTCCTGACACAAAAACTTCTGATCCTGATTGAGCAACAGTGCTCCGGGCAACAATCCGGCCTCGGTCAAAACCTGAAACCCGTTGCATGCCCCAATGACCGGATTGCCGCGCTTGGCCAATCGCTCGACCTCGGCCATGATTCGCGCTCGAGCCGCCATCGCGCCACAACGCAAGTAGTCCCCGTAGCTAAAACCACCGGGAACGAACACCGCATCAAACCCTTCTAGGCTCCCGTCGTCGTGCCAAACGTACTCAGCCCGAATGCCCATGTCGTCGTTCAGGGCGTGATAGGCATCTTGATCGCAGTTGCTGCCGGGAAACCGGATGACGGCGACCTTCATGCTGAAACCACCTCGTAGCGGTAGTCCTCGATCACGGGGTTGGCCAGAAGCTTTTCGCACATCTCTTTGATCCGCGCCTCGCTAGGATCGCTGACCTTCAGCTCGATCATCTTGCCCACGCGTGCATCACCGACTTCATCGTAGCCGAGCCTCTGCAAAGAACCCGCCACCGTTCGTCCGGCAGAGTCGAGCAGAGATGGCTTGAGAGTGACGTATACGCGGACCGTGGTCATGGCGATAGTTTGACAGATTGCATCGTGATTCGCGACCGTAGCGTATCCTTAACCACCATGCGGCAACCGCTGATCGGACTTTTTCTGTGTGCTTTGGTCAGCGCCCAAGCCGCCCCCTCCACGTTTGTCACCGATCTCACGCTCCAGGGCTCGTCCATCGGAAAAAACACCTTTGTGCTCCAAGACGACGGCACCTTCACTTCAAAATCTGAGCTGAAGTTCGGCCCCACCGATGTCAACCAAGAGATTTCCGGCCGGTACCAGGGCAAACGATTCGACCAGCTGCAAATCAAGACCATTTCCGGAGGCCAGACGGTCGAAGCAAGGCTAGACGGCAAAATGTTGTCCGGCCGCTCGGGCGGTGACTGGACCTCAAAGGAACTCGAGAAAGTCCCCGCGGCGCTGTTCAGCAACCTTCACCCGCAGCTACTTCGGGGGATCTTTGAGCAACCAGCCGGTGATGTCTCGGTGTTCATGCTCGACTCGTTGAGTTTCATCACCGTCAAACCCGTCGCGCAAGCGGGGCGAGTGGTGAAGATTGATGGCGCCAGCGTGCTCGCGCGCCCCTTCACGATCTCGTTCCAGGGAATGCAGATCGAAATCGCCATCGACGCCCGAGATGGCTGGGTGCTAGGCATGAATGTCCCCGCCCAAAAGGCGCAGTTCGTCCGCGGCGGCGTCATGGACCTCTTCTTGGATCCGCTGTTGCGCTATCCGGAGCTCAGCCAGCCCACCTTCGCCACCGAAACCATCCCCAAAGTGCTTACCAAGACGCGCGACGGAGTGGAACTCGCGAGCACGATCGTCCGACCCAAGCCGGAAGGTAAGTACCCCACCATCCTGGTTCGCACCCCATACGGGCGCGATGCACAGATGGCGGCTTACGGCGAGTTCTATGCGAAGCGCGGCTATGCCGTGGTGGTGCAAGACACCCGTGGGATGGGCGACTCCGGCGGGGAGTGGGACCCGTTCATGAACGAGCGCAAGGACGGCGCAGACACCGTCAACTGGATCGCCACCCAACCGTGGTCGGATGGGAAAGTAGGGATGATCGGAGGGAGCTATAGCGGCTTGGTCCAATGGCAAGCTGCGGTTGAGCGTCCAGAAGCGCTTAAGTGCATCATCCCGCAAGTCTCGCCCCCCGATCCATTCTTCAACATCCCGTTCGACCACGGGGCGTTTTTCCTCATGCCCAACGCATGGTGGGCGCGCATCGTGGCCTCTCCCCAGGCGAACATGGGCGCGGCGTCAGAGCAACTCACCGACTTCGAGAAGTTCGCCTTGCTCCCGCTTGGGAAGGTGGACGACGCCGTGATCGGGAAGAACGTGCCGTTCTGGGACAAGTGGCTCCAGCGCGACACGCACGCCAGCTGGAACGGGGCCAATTACCTTAGCGATGTGAAGAAAGTCGAGATCCCCGCCCTCCTCATCAGCGGGTGGTGGGACGGCGACATGTCGGGGACGACCATGGCTTGGGACGAACTGCGCAAGGCGGGCCGGGATGACCGCTGGCTCATCATGGGGCCGTGGAGCCACGCGTTCAATACCGCCACCGAGCTAATGGAGTACGATTTTGGGCCAGAGAGCATGCTGGAATTGGATTCGGTCTACCTCCGGTTCTTCGATACCTATCTGAAGGATAAGTCGGTGGAATTTCAAAACCGGTCTAGGGCTCAAATCTTCTTGACGGGCGCCAACGAGTGGCGAGGGATGCCCGAGTACCCGCACAAGCTTTCGCGAGAGCGTACCCTCTTCCTCTCCGCTCCTGGCCCGGCCAACAACGCCCCTAGCCAAGGTCTCTTGGTCGAGGCTCCACCCTCTAAACAGGAACCCAGCCGGATTTTCTACAACCCCGCCGAGGTGGGCGCATCCACCTCCCAGCTCGGCAAACTCACCTCTACGTTCAAGTTCAGCTTCGACATGTTGGTGGGAGACGAGTTGCTGTTCAAGTCCGCCCCCATCTTCGAGCCGCTCGATCTCTGCGGACCGATTGAGTTGGATTTGCACTTCACTTCGACCGCCAAGGATTGCGACTTCTACGCGATGCTGGTGGACATTGACAAGGAGGGCACGATGTGGCTGATGGGGCAGGGCGGGAAGCTTCGGGCCAGCTACCACAAGAGCATGGACAAGCGAACGCCGCTCGTTCCGGGCAAGCCGTATCGAGCCACCGTGAAGCTTTGGGATGTGGCCCACCAATTCAAGACCGGACATCGCCTCGGACTGATGATCTCATGCAATCTCTTCCCGGCGTTTGATCGAAACCTCGGATTGGCCGAACCACCTGCAACGGCGCAGAACATGGTGACCAGTCTCCAGACGATCTACCACGACAACGCCCGTCCGTCCTCGTTAAAGTTTCGGGTGCTTCCGCCACTCGACTAACGCGAGAGTAAACACGATCCAAGCCACCGCAATCCAAACCGGATGGAACCAGAGAAAGTCAGTACGAGGGGCACGGCCCAGGGCGATGAAGGGGCGAGTCGCCCCTTCGTCGGTCCACTTCGCCCCGACCACACAGGTGAGGAACAGAGCAGCAAGCACAGGAGCACCGATGCGAGCTTGCCGAGCATGGAGCCCAGGCAACAAAAGTCCGAGCGTCATAAAAACCAGCGACCCCATCACGACCGGAACGACCGGCAAAACCACGCTCAGTAAGGAGGGTGGAAAAATGAGCGCGCTGGCAGCCGCGGCGGCTATTGCACCCACACAAATCAGGCGGATGGTTCGAGACCAGGCCAACGAGATTGCCCGGCGATAACGTGCAACTGCGGTAGCCCCTTGTAGCCCAAACAGTTGGTGAGCAGCCAAAAGCGGTAACCGCCGTAGCCGGTGACCCAATGAGCGAGGCATGGATTAATCGGGGACGTCGTCGGGATTGATTTCCGAGGCGGCGACGTTTTCGTCCTTGATCTGTTCGTAAATCTCTTTACGGTGGACGCCCACCGTCTTGGGGGCTTTGATGCCAATGCGCACTTGCTCCCCGCGGACTTCAAGTACGACGATCTCCACATCATCTCCAATAATGATGCTCTGATTGACTTTGCGCGTCAGAACCAGCATTCAGATTTGCCCTCCATGGCATTCCGCTGGGATAGCTTAGGCGGCCTTCGCCTGAGCTGAATCTTGCGGAACGACGGCGTATCGGAGAGGCCATCGAGGATCCTCCAACACAAGTTGCTTAGCCTTTTGGTTCGCCGCGTTGATTACGATCGGCCCCGCCAGGTTCAGCGTCATTCCCTCAGGATTCCCCTTTGGTATGGTAACGACAGTATAGACCAGGTACGGCGATTCTTCGGTCAATTCGATGGTTGCGACCACGCTTTGACCAATTTGAAATTCATATTCCTGCACAAATTGAACGGCCTCGACCACGAGAAACGCGAGTTCTGGCTGGTCGATGCTCTGCAGCCATCGGAAGGCGGAACCCTCCTTGTGCTGAAACAGCAGGAAGCTATTACACTTCGGAAACCCGATAATGCCGTCGGGAAAAGTTACAACGTCTTGAGCGGAGTATTCGACTGGGCCGAACCGCTTAGTCGTCAGGAGTGAGTTTGTCGTTGTCGTCATCGGAGGTAGTCCATAAGGCTGAGGTTGAATGAGTTCGATGCGACTTGCAACGAAGCTTGGTAGGCGGTTTGCGCCCGACTCAGCTCCGTTACAGCGTCGGCAAAATCAACATCCTCGATCGCGCTGATCCCTTCCGTGAGTTCATCCATGCGCCGCGCGTTCATGGATTCAAGATCCTTGACCTGCTGCATGGCAATCCCCGCCTCCGAGCGGAGTTGGCTAAATCGTTCCGTTTGCGCCTTCAGCGCATCCACATTCATCCCGCTGATGACGCCCGGCTGGCCGCCAATCAGGTTCACGCGCAAACTTTCCAATTGGTTGTACGCGTTGATGAAGTCTTGTCCCCCAGCGGTATTGACCTTCATGGTCTGACCGGGCGAAGTCTCGACACGAATTCCGTTGGCGTCGCCGTTGTAAGTGATCGTGTTTCCAGAAACGGTGTAGGGCTGGGTATCCGTGAGTTGCCCCGCAAAGAGATATTGTCCGTCGTTTCCTTTGCCGTTCGCGAGGTCCACCAATCGCCTTTGCATCTGCACGACTTGGTCGGCGAGCGCGAGTCGGGCGGGTTGGTCCACAGTGCTGTTGGCGCCTTGCACTGCGAGCTCGTAGCCTTTTCTCAAGATGCCTTGCATTTCGGTGAGCTGAGTCTCGCTGTTGCCCGTGTAGTCCTTAGCAATCCGCAAGTTCGAATCGTATTGAGAAATCGCGCTCTTCAGCGATCGCTGTCGAAGCAAGAGACCACTTTGAGCCGCGTCGTCCGAAAGTTTGGTCACTCGTTTACCCGAGGACAACTGGTTCTGCCACTTCACCATTTCGGCGAAGTTGCTCTGAATGTTCCTCTTGCTGTTATCGTAAATGTGACCAGAAGTGACGCGCATGTTCAGTTACCCCGTTGTATTACCGGCGGACCATATTGATTAAATCTTCGGTCACTTGGTCCATGATCGTTAGGACCCGAGCCGCTGCTTGATAACTTCTTTGGTATCGCATGAGGTCGGTCATCTCTTCGTCCATGTTCACGCCGCTGATTGATTCGGCCTGAGCTTCAATCTGGGTCAGCACTGAACCGAAGGTATCCGCTTGCGCCACCGTCTGATCAATCTCACTCGCCAGCGAAGAAAGGTTCCCGGCGTAGTACTGCTGAAATGTCTTATCGCCAAATACGGCCAGCTTCACGCTGCGCATCTGGCTCAAGTTGAGCGCGAGTCCGCCGTCTCCCGCCGCGGTGGTGGTCCCCGAGGCGATGGCGTTCGGGTCTAGCCTGATTGCCGGGTCAAGGTCGAAGTCAACTGCTCCCGTGGGCAACGCCGGCGGGGTCACGTCATTAAAGAAGTTCACCCCGGTGTTACCAAGACCGTTAATGCCGGTTTGATGGACCGCATTGAACTGCGCCCGCATATTGTTCGCCAGCGTGTCGAGCTCGGTTCGGGCCTTATCAATGCGGTTAAGCGTCTGGAGTTGTCCTAGTAGCGATCCGCCCCGGACTGGATAAGTCGTTGTGCCGTCCGTAATGGACATCGTCACTGGATCGATCGCGGTTGGAAACTCTCTAGTGTTCTCGCCGTTCACCAACGGGAAGTTGCTGACGTGGACGTTAAACGTCCCGTCAGACTGCAGAGTCGTGGTGACATTCGCGAGCTGGCTGAGATCTCGAATCAGCGTATCGCGCTGGTCCAAAAGGTCATTGGGGCTTCCCCCGGACGCGTGTGCCGCCCGGATCTGTCCGTTTAGAGTGGCAATCTGCGTGGCAATGCCGTTGATCTGCCCAATCGTGGACTGAACATTGGCCTCGGTCTGACCCCGAAACGTGCCTAGTTCGGCGTGGGTCGTCCGCACTCGACTGGCAAAGAGCGATGCCGCATCCCGGACCCGTACCTTTGCATTGGGATCGCTCGGATTTGAAGCAAGCCCGCTAAAGGCGTCGAACATCTTATCCAGGGCGTGCCCAATGCCCGACTCGCCGGGCTCCCTGTAAACGCTCTCAATCTGAGCTAGGCCGTTGGCGTATTCGTTAAAGCGATTAAAGTCCCCGCTGGAACTGTGAAATCGCGCTTCCAGGAACATTTCGCGAGCGCGGGTAATGTTCTCAACCCGTACCCCAGAGCCGAGCGCATGTTGCGCCCCGTTCCAGAAAGCCAGAGGGTCAAGCGCTTCCATCTCCACGCGCTGGCGTGAGTATCCCCGCGTATTGACATTGGCGAGGTTGTGGCCGCTCGTCTCCATCGCGCGCTGGAACGCACGAAGGGCACTGCTCGCCATACTGATTCCGTGGAATGAGCCGGGCATATTAGGCCACCTGGTTGACGAGCACCGGGCCCGTCGTATTAGCCGAGCCGAATCCGCCGTTCTGTTCCTGCGCCGCCTTCGCGATCAGGGTGAGCGACCCACCGACGTAAAGCAGCTCGCTCTCGATGAGCTTGCGGTTCTTGGTCAGGCGTTCGCGGACGTTTTGGGCGACCACCTCAATGCGTTTGGCAAGAGCTTCGACCTGTCGTGCTTCGGCTGGAATCAGCGCTTCGACGATGCTTCGAACTTTGGGAGTGGTCTCCAAAAGTTCGGCCAGCGATTTCGTTGAAGCCACGGCGTTCTGGTCAATCTCATTCAGGCGGGTCATCAGCATGGTCAGCTCCGGCTGAATGCTTTCAACTCTCGCGACGTCACGAAGGGTGAGCGCGGCTTGCTGCTCCGCCAACGAACGGTTGAGCCGTTCGGCGGTGCTAAGCCAGTCCCACCAGATGCGTTGCAGTTCTCTGCTTTTCATGGTTGGTTTTCCTTACTGTCTTCTGGTCGGGCCAACAGGCGCGCGGCCTCTTGGCGATAAATTGAGTTCGCGAGGTTCTGGTGGAGCATTTTGGCGACGCCAAACCCTCCGTTCTTGCTCGCGATGTCGGCGACGGCGTTCATGAAGTTCTCTCGGGCAAAGTCACCCATCTGCCCCTCGCCGCCAAATCCTTTAGGAAGCATCTGCTTCAGCAAGTCCTTCACGAAGATCCCTTCGATCTTCTGAGTGGCCTCGCCAAGCTTTTCCAGCTCCTTCGCGGCCTTTTCGCTCAAGTCTTTCTCGAAGAGCTCGAATTTCTCTTTTCCGGGGAGCTCGAGGAGCTTCCGCCCCCGGAGGTCCACCTGGAGACCGTTCGCGCCGTTGGTGATAGTGAGATCTGGCATTACTGAATCTTGAGTCTCGCTTTGAGCGAACCCTGCTCCTTCAGGGCTTGGAGGATCGCGATGGTGTCTCGCGGGCTAACCTTGAGCGCTTGGAACACCTTCGCCAGATCGGCGACTGTAGTGACGGAGCTGATGAGGCCCACCTGCGCATTCTCTTCACCGGCGTTCACGCGCTGGTTGGTCACCGGCCTCGTTTGGCCGTTGCTGAACGGGCCAGGCTGGCTGACTTCGTTAAACTCGTCAATCACGATCTGAAGCGACCCTTGAGCGATGACCGCCGGACCGAGGCGGACGTTGGCTCCCATCGCAATGGTCCCCGTCCGTTCGTTCACGATCACGAGCGCCGGGATGTCCACCTTGACCATCACCATCTCAATCATGCTCATCGCCTGGACGGCATCAAACGCGGGAGGCAGGTCAAGTTGAATCGTGCCACCGTCCACCGCTGAGGGGTTGAATTCGGGCTTAATCTCTCGGATTCGGGTCGCGATGCGGTTGGCCGTGGTGAGGTCACCTTCGTCAAGTTCGATGAACATCTTCCCGCCGTAAACCAGCTGGAATGGCACGACTCGCTCCACAATGGCGCCACCCGGCACCCGACCCACATTGACGTGGTTCTTTTGAAGCTTGTTGCCGCCGGAACTGACGTTGAATCCGCCAATGCTGATCGCCCCTTGGGCTACCGCCACCGCGTTGATCTTGTCCGACGCCCCATAAAGTGGTGCCTGCAGCAGATATCCCCCCTGCAAGCTCTTCGCGTCGCCAATGCTCTGCACCGTGACATCAAGCGGGTTGCCCGGACTCGCAAATGGAGGAAGCTCAGCCGTGATCGCCACTGTCGCCACGTTTTTGGAGTCCAGCGTCGCCGGATCGATCATCGTCCCAAAATCCTTCATCGCATTCGCAAGAAGTGTCTGGGTAAAGGGGGTCTTCCGCGTGTCGCCCGTGCCCTCAAGGCCCACGATCAGGCCGTAGCCGAGAAGCTGATTGCGCCGGACGCCTCGGAACCGAGCCACATCCTTGATGCGCACCTCTAAACCGTTGCGCTCAACATCGATGGCCTTGGCTTCGCTTAGAAACGAGTCCGGCATCGAGCGTCCGTCGGGTGGGGGCGTTTGTCCGCCGCCGCTGGCTGGGTCAATCTGACCGTGCACGGTGCTGTGCGTCATGGCGGCAAATATGGTGAGAAGTAAAAACTTTTTCATCGCGTTTCCAAGGGTTAAAAGAGCCAATCGAGGAGCTGGGTGAGAATTCCGCGTCGCTGCTTGTCAGCGATCTGGCCCTTGCCTTCCATCCGAATCTCGGCCTGAGCAATCGCTTCGCTCAGCACCGTGTTGTCGGGGGTGATGTCGTCGCGCCGGACGATGCCGGTCAATTTGAAAAGCTGGGTCTCCTTGTTGATCACGATCTTGCGCGTGCCTTCAATGATCAAGTGCCCGGCGGGGGTTACGGCAAGAACTTCCGCGGTGAGCCTGGCCCGAAGACTCCCGTTCTGTTGGGTGCTCCCGGTGCCGTTGTCCTTCGTGCTACCCGAGCTCGTCCTGGTCCCGTTTAGGTCCAAGAAGCTAAACAAGCCCTTCAAGACGTTCTGAACGGCGCTCGCATCCGAGGTTTTGCTCGCCGTCGTGGTCGCCGAGAACGACGCCACGCTGCTTTCACTGATCAAGATGGTGAGAAGATCACCCTCCCGGCGCGCCGTGCGGTCGATAAGCGGGTTTCGCCCATCTACCCACATCGAGCCACTGGTACTAGTAGCGTTCTTGTCGATCACACCAGAGTTGTCTTGGGCCACCGTGAGCGCGCTCATGGCCACCAAAGAAAGAAGAAGAGTGCGAGAGGCTTTCATAGGGATATCTCCACCACGCCGGGTTCGACGAGGTTGCCGATGAGCTTGGTGCCCTCGGCGGTTTGAATTTCAACTTGACTTAGACCGCTGATCGCAGTGACCTTCGCCGTGAACTGAACGCGGACGCCTGCAGACTTCGTCCGCACGGTCACCATAGTGCCGATCTTCGGCATCGTCACTCGACCCGCCACGCTAAATTGCAACGTGCGACTGTTGATGACTTGACCATTGAGCCGGACCTCGACCCGAATCGTCGCCTTGTTGTTCGACAGACTCGGGACTAACGCGTTTAAGCTAACTTCACCCATACCCACCACAAGCGGCGGCAGCGGGTTCAAATCTTTGATCTCAGCCTGAGTGCCCGCCTGAGCAGCAACCAACGGCATCGCGACGTTCACAAAAGCGGAGTGTTCGATGGATTGGCTCGGGCGGCGAACCACGGCGGCTTCCGGGACTTCAATCGTCCAAGCGTTCGGGTCAAACCCGGCCACGCGCAACCGAACCATGATCCGGTCTCGATCCACTTTGCGGTCAATCCCGATGGGGGGCACGTCTCCCACCACCACCTGCCCGATCTGGGCGGCGAGAGTTTGCGGCAGTTTCAGATCAGCGATGTCGCCAAGCGTAAAGGTCTTCCCATCCACCACGCTTTCCGTGCGCACGCGAATCTGAGCGTTCGACGTAGACTCACTAAGGATTCGAGTCTGCGGGACCGGTCGTGGCACACCGGAAACGGCGGTCATCTTAAACCAACCCGCGCCATTCTCACCGGCCGCCCCAATCTGGGCGCGGCTAGCCGAAGTAGAGAAAGCCCCGAGGGCATTCATCGGAGTGCCCGGAGCGAATTGCGCCAGCACCAAGCGTCCCAGCGTCGTCTCTCGACCCGAAAAGGTCGCCATAACGGTTCCGTCACGAGTGACCCGGAACGACTCTGGCTTCTCTGAAACGGCAATGACCGGCAAGAACGACGCTTCGCCCGTGCCGAGCTTGCCCTTGACCACTGTGAGATTTGCCTCGCGAGTAAAGACCGTCCGGCCCTCGCGACTAAGGCGCATCCACCCTTCACCTTCAATGCTTAGCATCGGCGCTGCTTGGGCGATCAAAACTGCGGAGAGAAGGCTATTCATGGCTTTATCTCTTCAATTGATTGAGCACGCCGAGCATGTCGTCGGCGGTCTGAATCGCCTTGGAATTCACTTCGTAGGCGCGCTGAGCGGTGATCATTCTCACCATCTCCTCCACGATCGAAACGTTGCCGCCTTCAAGGTGCCCCGCCTGGAGCGTTCCCGCTCCTTCCTCGCCAGGATTCACGGCGACTGGATCACCGCTCGCGCCGCCCGCTTTGTAGAGGTTTTGACCTGCGCGAGTCAGACCGCTCGTGTTGGGGAACATGGTCAGCTGAAGGGTTCCGAGGAGCCGTGGCTGATCTTCACCGGCCACCGTCGCCGAAATGTTGCCGTTGGGCGCGATACTGATCGTGGTGGCATTGGACGGAATAGAAATCTGGGGCTGAACTTCGAAGCCGTCACTCGTAACCAGCGACCCTTCGCTGTTACGCTTAAAGCTCCCGTCCCTCGTGTAGGCGGTCGATCCGTCGCCGATCGTAACCGCAAAGAACCCATCGCCCGTAATCGCGACGTCGTACGGGTTGGCGGTCGACTGCAATCCGCCCTGGCTAAAGTTGCTGGCGTTCCCCGCGAACTTGGTACCAAGTCCAACCTGCAGACTCATCGGCACTTTAACCGTTCCGCTGGTCTCCGCCCCGCTGGGCCGCAGGCTCTGATACATCAGATCCTGGAACTCGGCGCGCTGGGATTTAAACGCGGTGGTGTTGACGTTCGCCAAGTTATTGGCGATAACGTCGAGGTTCGTTTGCTGGGCAACCATTCCGGTGCCGGCGGTGATCAAGGCTCGCATCATATCAGGGGGTTCTCCTACTCAAATTGGGTTACTGCGGGTTGGCCGACTTCACGAGTTGGCCGGTCGTTTCGTCATGGCTCTGGATGGACTTCTGGGCCATCTCAAACAGGCGTTGAACTTGCACCATCTGGATCATCGTGGCGACCACGTTCACGTTCGAAGCCTCCACCGTGCCGGTGGCCAGCGAAGCGTTCGCGTTTTCAGTCGGTGTGCCCTTCGCGTCGTAGAGGTTCAAGCCGCTCTTCTTAAACTCGCCTTCAAATACCGCGACCTTGCCGAGTGCTTGGTCGCCGACCGAGACCGTCCCGTCCGGGCCGATCTGCACCGCACCGGGTCGGTCAGCCCGAATTGGGCGGCGCTGGGCATCTAAAACGGGGTTACCATTGGGATCAACGATCTCGCGCTGGCTATTAAGGGTGAAGCTTCCGGCCCGGGTGTACTTGACACCGGACCCGGTCTGAACCGCGAACATCCCTTCATTGCCGAGAATCGCGACGTCGAGCCCGCCGCCAGTTGCCTGGAGGGACCCGTGATCGAAGGAAGTAGAAACCTTGACCACCTGCGGCCCAGATTGGATGTCGCCGATAATCTGCCCGCGGCCACCGTCGTTCCGAAGCTCGCGCAAGAGGCTTTCCTCAAACGCAACCTCGTCTCGCTTATAGCCGGTGGTGCTGGCGTTGGCAAGATTATTCGCCACCGTATCCAACCAAACTTGGCTGGAGTACATTCCGCTGGCTGCTGTGTAAAGACCGCGATTCATCCCAAAATGGATATCGGCAGGTGCTTGTACCAGCATCACCCCCCAAACTTCGCAATCTACTTTAGGTTTGGCGGAATCGAGTCCGAAAGTGTGGAATAAGGGCCCGGCAATTCGGGGCGGGTTCTGACATCATGGAGCCATGAGCGGAGTGCAAGGTCGAATCGAAGAGGCATTCCGCACCCTCACCGCGCGCTCGGAATTTGTCCTGCGCGAGAATCAGCGCCAGCTCGCCCTGATCCTGGGTGACCTCATGCAGGATTCCAAGAGCGGGGCCGTCGAAGCCCCCACTGGCCTCGGAAAAAGCCTCGCCGCCCTGATCCCTGCCATCGCCCACGCCGAGGCCACCGGCAAGCGCACCGTCATCGCCACCTACACCAACGTTCTCGCTGACCAATACTGGCGCAAAGATCTTCCGTTGGCGCTGAGTCTCTTCGGTCTCGATCCAAAGGGCGCCCCAGAAGATGGCGACCAGACCGTCCGCCCCGCGTTCCTCATCGGCCGCCAGCGCTACGCGTGTCTGATCGCCATGGATGAGCACGCACCGGACCAAGTGGACGACTTCAAAGCCGCCACCGAACTCGGTACTGAAAACGAGTTCCGTCGCCTCGTCCGCAAACCGATGCGCGAGATGATCTCGCTGTGGCAAGCGGTGAGCGCCCCACCCGTCTGCGCCGCTAAAGCGTGCCCCCTTTACGACGATTGCTACTACTACGAAGCCCGGCGACAAGCCGAAAAGGCTAACGTCATCATCACCAACCATAACGTGGTCCTGCGAGACGCGATCATGGCCTCCGTCAGCGACGAAGGCGCGGGGTTTCTCGGCAAGCTCGACTACATCATCATTGATGAAGCGCACGATCTCTACGCATCCGCCCTCAACGCCCTCGAGTTCGAAATCAGCCCGAGCAAGCTCAGCGCCCTCCAAGCCTTGAGCCAGCGCATCGAGCGAGAACTCCTGAGCGCTTCCATCTCCGCCAACGCCGAGGGGCTGTGGCGTCGCACCACCGAGGAGTTTCGAAGGGACATCGAAAACGCCAAAAAGCACCTCATCGCCTACGGCCTGCAGCACACCCAAAACGGCATCCTGGCCGTCGCCCCCGAGGAGGTCAAAGACCACCCGGGCGTCAAGCAACTGACCACCCCGAACAAAGGCGTCGAGGATGTCACCGATGCGGTGGGCGATGCTTGCCGCTTGTTCACCCTCAAAACCCGCAATCTGCTGGAAAGTTGGGAGTCGTCGCGCGTCACCCACGAGGCCGCCCGAAACTATCTTTTCTACATTGATGAGGTCGCCCTCACCGCCGACCGCCTCCTCACCCCCGCCGGGGTCTCGGTGAGTTTCTCGGGCAAATCCGGGCCGGATTCGATCCTTCGCATGGACACGGTCGGCCTCGAAGCCCCGCTTAAAGAGCTGCTCTGGGATCGAATTCCCACTATGTGTCTCTCCGCGACCCTGGCCCTCGACGGAAACTTCGAGTTCTTCCAGCGCACCGTGGGCTGCCAGCCCGACCACCAAGAAATCCTGCCGTCGCCGTTCGACTACGCCAAAGATTCCGCCCTCTATCTGCCTCCTGCGGGAGCTCTCCCCGATCCCACGCTCGCCCGTCGAAACGGCACCGAGGAGGAGTATTACGCTGCCCTGGCCCGCGAACTCACCAAGATTATCGAGACCATGCAGGGCCGCACGCTGGCCCTGTTTCACTCGCGCCGCGAGATGGAGGCGGTCTACCAGCGGCTTCGAGTTTCAGATCAGTGGCCGGTTTACATCCAGCCCAAATCAGGCGCGGGGGCGATCGGCGACGCCTTCAAAAAGCGCGCAGAATCGAGCCTCTTCGCCCTCCGGAGCTTTTGGACCGGGTTCGACGCGCCCGGCGAGACGCTTAGCTGCGTCGCCGTCGTTCGGGTGCCGTTCGAGGTTCCCTTCGAACCTCCCGCGGTCGTGCGGATGGCCTATCTAGCAAGCCAAGGTTTCGATCCCTTCCAAGCCCACACCCTCCCGATGGCGAAGATGATGGTCCGCCAGGGCGCGGGGCGGCTGATCCGAAAGGACGGCGACAAAGGCATCATCGCACTGCTCGATCCTCGCCTGCGCACCAAGCGCTACGGCGAAGAAATCCTGGACAACTTGCCAAGCGACATGCGCCAATTCGACGATATTGTCGAGGCTGTTGCCTGGACGGGTCTAGTCTCGGAATGAGTCCCGTGCTAAGCTACGAAAATGCGTTCCAGTTGGATGGTTTTGGCACTTGTGGCGGCGGGGGCTCACGCTCAGATTTCTCCCGCGAGAATCCCTCAGACCCCGGATATCTTCGGCGATCGCGTCGCGTTTGAAAGCGAAGGCGATATTTGGATCGGCGACCTAATTTCCGGTCAAGCGACCCGACTCACGAGCTGGCCGGGCCCCGAAACCCGACCCAAATTCAGCCGCGACGGCAAACACATCGCCTTCACCGGCACCTACGACAATCGCAACGAGGTGTACATGGTGGGCGTCGACGGCGGAGTTCCGCAGCGCTTGACCTACGACCCGATGGGCGCATCTATGGTGGACTGGATGCCCGACGGTAAGTCCATCCTTTTTCGCTCTGAGCGCACTGGCCCCGGCGATATGAGGCTCTTCCTCGGGCAAGTGAGCGGGACGATGCCCCAAGTACTCCCGATGCCCATGGCGGCTCAAGGCAGCGTCAGCGCCGGCGGCGACATGATCGCCTATGTTCGCATCCCCCTCGAAACGCACAACTGGAAGCGCTACAAGGGCGGCATGGCGAACGACATTTTCGTCTTCAATCGCACGGCAAACAGCTTCACCCAGCTCACCAAACACGAAATCAACGAGCAGTATCCCGTCTTCATGGGCGAGCGACTGTTTTTCGTGAGCGAGAAGAACGGCACCGCCAACCTCTTTGAGTACAACCTCAAGACCAATTCGGAGCGACAGGTCACCAAGCACACCACTTACGACGTGATGGCTCCCGCGAGCGATGGCAAGCGCATCGTCTATCGCCTGGGGCAAGACCTATACGTCTGGGATCCCAGCAAGAACGAGCCGGAGCGCGTGAAGCTGCGGGTCACCAGCGACATGATCCACGCCAAACCGTACAGCATCGCCGGTTCGATGGACGCCTTCGGGCTCGGCCCAACCGGCACTCGCGTGCTAATCGAAGATCGCGGTCAGATCTTTTCTGCCCCCGCCGATCTAGGCGACATTCGACCCGTCGCCAGTTGGCCGGGATCCAAGAACCAGATGTCAACCTGGGCGCCGAACGGCAAGAGCATCGCTTTCATCAGCGACAAATCGGATGAGCAAAATATCTGGACTTCCGACCAAAACGGTGGCAACGCCAAGCAGCTCACCCGAATGGCCAAAATCGGCCTCTGGGGCTTGCAATGGTTCCCAAACAGCCAGCACCTTGTGGTCTGGGACAACAGCTCCACGCTCTGGATGGTAAACGCTCAAACCGGGGTGATGACCAAGATCGCCCAAGATGAATACGCAGCCCCCACGAGTGCCGCGATCAGCCAAGACAGCCGGTTGGTTGCCTACGTCAAGGGCGATGCGTTCAACCAGTCCAGTGTATGGATTTACGACACCGAGACCAAGCAGCATCACCGGGTTACCAAGGCTCCCCACAAGGACTCCTCTCCGACTTTCGACCGTACCGGCCGATACCTCTATTTCCTAGGCGATCGAAGTGTCTCCCTCAACTGGGACGCCTTCGATTTCCAAATGAACGCCAATTCGCCCACGCGAATCATGTACACATCGCTAACCGGGGACGCGCTCAACCCATTCGCCGAAAAGATTGACGAAGAACCTGCGGGCGAAACGCCGGCTGAAGCCAAGCCCGGCGCACTCGTCTACGATCTGCCCGGCGCGGCATCGCGAGTGGCCTCAGTCCCTGGTGTCGTCGGGAACTTGCGAAACCTGGTCGCGGGCGAAGGTCAAATCTGGTGGATTGACGGCGGCACCCTCAACACCTGGGACACCAAAGCCAAAAAAGTGCAGCCCTTAGGCACCGGAGTTTCCAACTTCGACCTCACCGCCGATGGCAAGAAGATGGGCGTCATGGCGGACGGTCGCCTTGTGATCGGCCCGATCGGCGCACCGCTACCAGGCAAGCCCGTCAATCTGTCTGCATGGCGAGTGCCTGTCGAGCCTCTCAAGGAATGGCGACACATCTTACGGGACGGTTGGCGACACATTCGCGATAACTTCTACGATCCAAACCTGCACGGTGCGAACTGGAACCAAGTTTGGGAAGACGTCTCGGCTCAGCTACCCGCCGTCGCCGACCGAGCGGACCTGAATGACTTGATCGGCCAAATGCAAGCAACCGTGGATGTGTCGCACATGTACAATGGCGGCGGCACCAACCGGTTCGCTGCCCCCGCGGGTGGCCCGGCAGGATTTGGTGTGCTGGGTTGCGATTTCGAGTGGAAGAACGGCGGCCTCCAAATCACTCGACTGTTCCGCGGCGACGGGTTCGAAGAGAACGTGACGTCGCCGCTTTTAGCTGCCCCAGCAAACGCCAAGGAGGGCGACTTCATCGTCGCCATCGGTGGCGAAACCCTCTCGATGAACCAAGATCCGATGCCGCTCCTCGAAGGAAAGGCGGGGCAACTCGTGAAGGTCACCCTCAACTCGAAGCCCGGGATGGATGGCGCGCGCACGGTCTGGGTCCGCGCGATGCGCAGCGAGACGATGGCGCGCTACTTCGACTGGACCGCTTGGAATCGAGAGTACGTTGAGAAGAACGGCGGCACGAACCTCGCCTACTTGCACCTCCCCGACATGGGGAACTTCGGCATGAGTGAGCTGACCAAGCACCTCTACGCCAACCTGCACAAGGACGGACTGATCCTCGACGTCCGGTACAACGGCGGCGGCATCACCAGCGGCATGGTCCTTGAGCGCCTGCGTCGGGTTATCTTCGAATACGATCAAGCCCGATACGGCGCCGCTTTTCCCTATCATCGCATGGGCTTCGTCTCAAAGGTGGTGATCGTCTGCAATGAGTTCACCGCGTCTGACGGCGAGTACTTCAGCATCGGATTCCGCATGATGAAACTTGGCCAAAGCGTCGGCAAGCGGACCTGGGGCGGCTATGCCGCGGTGAGCGGGGTCAGCACCCTTGACGGCGGCAACATCTCCGCGCCGGTCCAAGGTAGCTATTCGCCCGACGGCAAATGGCTCCCGGATGGCTATGGCTTCAAGCCTGATGTCGAAGTGGACATTGACGTCAAGAGCTTCCTGGCGGGTCGCGACCCCCAACTCGACAAGGCGATCGCGATGGTGAAGGAAGAGATTCGAAAGAACCCGCCCGTCCGACCGGGACGCCAAGTGCCACCAGTGAAGATCAAGCCGTGAGCCTCCGCGCACGGGTCAGAGCAATGCCTTCAAGTACTGACCCGTGTGCGACCCTTTAGTTTTGGCGATGAGCTCAGGCGGGCCTTGGGCGACCACGGTGCCGCCCCCGTTGCCACCCTCAGGTCCCATATCAATGAGCCAATCCGCCGTCTTGATGACGTCCAAATTGTGCTCAATGACGATGACCGTGTTGCCTCGCTCCACCAGGGCATTGAGCACGGCGAGGAGCTTCTCCACGTCCTCGAAGTGCAGGCCGGTGGTCGGCTCGTCGAGGATGTAAACCGTCGAACCGGTGTCGCGTTTGCTCAGCTCCGCCGCTAGCTTCATGCGCTGCGCTTCGCCGCCGCTTAAGGTGGTCGCGGGCTGCCCCATGCGAATGTAGCCCAGCCCCACATCAAGCAACGTCTGGAGCTTACGGTAAATCTTGGGGATCGGCTGGAAGAAGAGGCAGGCCTCTTCAAGGGTCATGTCCAAGATGTCCGCCACGGACTTACCCTTGTACTTGACCTCCAGCGTCTCGCGGTTGTACCGCTTCCCCTTGCACACTTCGCATGGGACATAAACGTCCGGCAGGAAAACCATCTCGATCTTCAAGATGCCGTCGCCCTTACAGGCCTCACACCGCCCGCCCTTCACGTTAAAGCTAAACCGACCGACCTTATAGCCCCGCATTTTCGAGTCGGGCGTCATCGCCATCAGGTCTCGAATCATGTCGAAGGTGCCGGTGTAAGTGGCGGGATTACTGCGCGGGGTCCGTCCGATCGGCGACTGATCAATGTCAATGATCTTGTCGATATCGTCGATCCCCTCGATGCTGTCGTGGGGTTCCCAGCTCCCCCGCGTGCCGTACGTTTCGTACATGAGCCGCGGGTAAAGGGTGTCTTGAATCAGGGTGCTCTTCCCACTCCCGCTCACGCCGGTAACGCAAGTCATAAGCCCGATCGGGATAGCAATATCCACCCCCTTTAAGTTATGACCGCGCGCATTGCGGAGAACGATCCAATCGGCCGACATGTGGACGGAAGTATACGCTCTTGGGTGAGTTGTACGCAAAGGTGTCCGGCGGAGTGCGGAGCTCGAGCTCCGCTTACCGCGCTGCTCTTTCCAAGAAAATGCGAAGCTGGAGCTTCGCGCTCCGTGGGATTTAGGGAAGAATGGAGCAATGGAGCCAAAAGGCTACTACCAACGCGCTGGCTTGCCCCATTGCGACATCCCAGGCGCTCCGGTTCACGTCACTTTTCGTGCCGGCGATTCCGTCCCGCTCGAGGTCATCAGGGGTTGGCAGTATGAACTCCAGCATCGCCCACAGGCGGAGAGCGCGCGCGTTTTGCGGCGGCGTGTGGACAAGTATCTGGACAAAGGTGTCGGATCATGCCCTTTGAGGCTGGAATCAAGTGCTCGGTTAGTTGAGACCGCGCTTTTGCATTTCAATCGAGAAAAGTACGATCTGCACGCTTGGGTGGTGATGCCCAATCATGTCCACGTACTGCTGACGCCGGCAGAGGGGCATCCCCTATATCGCACAGTTCAATCATGGAAGTCCTTTACTTCTCGGCGATTCGGTGGCCAGGGCCAGCTCTGGCAACCAGATTTCTTTGATCGGCAGATTAGATCTGAGCACCACATGGCTCGCACGATGATGTACATCGAGTTTCAACCCAGTGAAGACAGGACTCTGTGCGAGTGCGGAGCAGTTTGAGTTTAGTTCTGCGTTTCCCGGTAATTGCCCGCATATTCGCCCGTGAGCGGAAAACTGCGGAGCTGGAGCTCCGCACTCCAATTATCTGCGCTCACTCGTGTATTCCGAGCGCGGAACTCCGCGGTTGCCCTCTGAGCGCAGGGTTGCAAACTCCACGCTACCGCGAGCCCGGCTTTTGCGGTTCAAGCTCGCTCGGTTTTGCTTGAGCGGTTACTCGTGGGAGTAGTCTCTCACATTTTAATGCACATGGGATTTTGGAAGTAAACGCAATCGGCTTGGAGTGCGGAGCTCCAGCTCCGCACCCTTTCACTAACGGGCATGCTCAGACCGCCATTCCGCCCGATTGGATTGGGAAGCAGTGAGGGTGAATCGCCGCACTAGCCTTCCCACCGGATAGAATCTGAAATCTAAAAAAGAGCTGGTCTGTAAGCCGGATTCTGTCTTTGTGTGGCGATTTATCTGATGCGGCCAACCCGGAGACTCGGCGAGCCGCGTCAATGTCTCCCTATTTGGCCTTGCTTCCGGTGGGGTTTACCGAGCCGCCGGAGTTGCCCCCGACGCTGGTGCGCTCTTACCGCACCGTTTCACCCTTACCCCGGCAAGCCGGGGCGGTCTATTCTCTGTGGCACTTTCCATCGGGTTGCCCCGTCCCAGATTGCCCTGGGCACCGCGCTCTGTGAAGTCCGGACTTTCCTCCCCTCAGCCTAGGCCGAAAGGCCGCCACCCGACCAACTCTCAACGTAAAGCATACTCGTTGGTGCGCGTATGAGCGGCGATTGCGTATCCTTTTCTTAAATCTGAGGAAGTTGGCATGGTGGACCAAGAGTCGCAAACTGGAAAAGCGGGTGGGGACGCTGCAAAAATTGCAGAGTTTCTGCGTCGTCATCCCCAAGCGATCTACGGCGAGACGGCCGATCTGGCCCGTGACGCCGGCGTCTCCCACGACATGGTTCAACGCGCGGTGAGCCGAGTCGCCATCACCGCTCCGCCCGTGATCGACACCCGTAGCCGCCTGCGCAACGTCCCCGTGCGCCGCTCCCCCGCCGCCTGGATTACGGACGTTTGGCAAGCCGTCTCCCATGATCCCGCCATCGTGGTGATCGTCACCACCATCATCGGCATTCTGTCCACCCTCATCTTCAGGAACGAGGGCGCGCCCCGAACCAGAACGGAAGGATTCAGCTTCGTCATCAACGCCGCGATCCCCGCCGTCGTGTTTCTGCTCGGCCTCCTGGTCCAAGCCGCTTGCTACTTCCGCCACGGCCGCGGTCGAAGTGTCCTGCGGGGCTCCATCGCCCTCTACGCAACGGTATCACTCGCCACGATTGTCGGCGTCATTCTCTCGCCCGAACTCACTCCCGCCCAACGCGTCGAGAACATCCTCCTCCCGATGCTGGCGTTCCTGTTCGTGGCCGCCATCTACGCGCTGATTGCGATGTTCTTCTCGGTGGCTGGCGGACTCTGGAAGATGCGCACGGAGCGAGTTGACCGTGACCGTATGTCGCGCCAAGAGCTACTCGAACGCCTGTTTGAAGTTCAAGAGCGCCTCGAACAAACCCCCGAGGAGGTTGTTGAGAAAAACAGTTGGCACAACCACCCAGTCGCCAGAGAGATTGAGCAAAACCTCTGGCAATGGTCCGCGGTTCTTGGATTCGGGCTCACCGCTATCATTGTTCTCGTAGGAGGCGCGATCATGGACCGCTACGATGTCGGCCCGAGCTCGATTCAATACGGCCTCACCGTCGGGCTGCTCGGATTCTTGAATATGTTCGTGGAGCTTGCGGTCGCCTTCCTCGGCCGCACCATCAAGCGCGCGATTGCCAGCTCATTCATCTATTCGGGAGCCGGACTTATTGCGATGTTGCTACCGTTCGGCGGGTTCGGATACCAGCGACTCATCGAAGGCAACGGCATGCAGCTCATTTCCAGCCTCATCGGCGCGATATTCCTCGGCCTCATTAGCGGCATCGGTTCCACCATCGAATCCCGCGCGACTCGAGACAGGCTGATGCGCGCGAATGACCCGGAGACCCTTCTTTCTGAATACCTCGACCTTCAGCGCCGACTAAATCCCGGCCCGCGAGAAATGACCGTGATGGTGGTGGACGCCGCGAAGAGCTCGGTCATGAAATCCATGGCCGATCCTTACATCGCCGAGTGGTCGTTCCGCGCCTATCAACAGCTACTCGAAAAGCTCGCCGCCGAGCACGACGGCGAGGTCTTCAGCACCGCCGGTGACGGAGCCGTCCTTACCTTCGACGACCCCCACCGCGCCCTCGAGTGCGCGGCCTCGATGCAAAAGCGAATCGTAGACTTCAACCGCGACGTCAACAAACTCTCCATGCCCTTCCGTCTCCGCATCGGGATTCACCGAGGGACCGTGGTGGGCCAGATTGATAAGGTGCAATACACCGACGTCATCGACATCGCCGCCCACGTCGAAGCCGCCAGCCAGGTCGGTGGCGTGGCGATCAGCCAGAAAGTTTGGGAAGCCCTCCCCGGCCTCCGCGGCGAGGCCATCGCGATGCTCATTGACGGATTCGTGGTCTACCAATTGGAGCTCAATTGATCGTACGCGACCTCGGGGTCATGCCGTATCTCGCTGCTTGGGAGATCCAAAAGGAGATCGCCGAGCAAGTGATCGCAGGTGGAGAAGACACCCTGATCCTCGTCGAACACCCGCCCGTCCTCACGCTCGGTGCAAATTTCCACGAGGAAAATCTCCTGCTACCCGTTCAAGAATATGAAGCTCAAGGCATCGAGGTCCACCGCACCGACCGCGGTGGCGACGTGACCTACCATGGCCCGGGTCAGTTGGTGATGTATCCCATCTTCGATGTGAGTCGGCATGGCAAAGACCTCCACCGATGGATGCGGGACCTAGAAGAAACCCAGCTCCAAATTCTCCGAGAGCTAAACATTGAGGGCCGGCGCTTCCCCCCGCACACTGGCGCGTGGATTGGCGATCTAAAGGTAGCCGCAATCGGAGTCAAGATCCGCAGGTGGGTTTCGCTTCACGGCATCGCGCTCAACTGTAATGTAGACCTCGCCACCTTCGACACGTTCGTCCCGTGCGGGATCCAAGGCTATGGCGTGACCTCTCTCAGTGCTGAACTAGGCCGCGACGTGACGGTTGCCGAGATTCCCCCCCTTGCCGTAAAAGCGTTCGAAAGCGTCTTTTAGCTACTGCAACTTCTGCCATAGAAGCGTAAGCGCGAGCTGGGCCGCCCGAGTGCGGATGTTCTCCCGCCCCTTCCCAAGCTGATGCCGGGCCACCATCTCCGATTCTGGCCCCTTAAGCCCAATAAACACGAGTCCCTCCGGATTCCCGTCGTCATCCGGCCCGGGACCAGCGACGCCCGTGATACTCAACGCCCAGTCGCTCCCGAACTTCTTCGCCGACCCGAGACACATCTCAATCGCCACCGGCTCACTTACCGCCGTGTGCTCTCGAAGAACTTCCGGCGACACTTCAAGCTCAGAATGTTTGATCGCTTTGCTGTAAGCGATGAGCCCACCGGTGAAAACGCGACTCGAACCCGGAACGCTCGTTAGCCGCGCCCCCAACAGCCCTCCGGTGCAGCTCTCCGCTACCGAAAGTGTCTCACCCTTTTCTGCCATTCGATGAACCACCGCCGCCTCTAGAGAAATCTCGTTCAATCCGTAAACGTGCCATCCCAGCCGCTCCCGAACCTGCTTCTCAAGGGGCTCAATCAGGCGTTCCGCCTCTTCCACCGACCCCGCGGCGGCAGTCAGTCGCAGATGAACTTCCATCGTTTTCGCGTACGGTGCAAGGCTCGGGTTGCTCCCCGCCATAAGATCGAGAGTAAGCTCCTCCACCCGACTCTCGCCCAAGCCACACACGCGCAGAATGCGCGAATGAATTACCTGCCCCCCGCTGAGGCTCGCCAAAATCCCCTTCACGCCCCCCGACGCCATCGGATTGAATTCGCGCGGGGGCCCGGGCAGCGCGAGCACCACCTTGCCACCCTTTCGACAAACCAAACCCGGGGCCGTGCCGTGCGCATTCGCGATGATTTCCCCGCATTCCGGTCGCATCGCCTGACGCGCATTGGAGTCCACCCACCGCAGCCCGCGCGCCTCAAAAGTGGCCCGAATCGACGCTTCCACTTGAGAATCATGGACCAGCGGATTCTCTAAAGCTGCGGCAATCCCGTCCCGAGTGAGGTCATCTTGCGTCGGCCCGAGCCCGCCGATCGTAATCACCACATCCGCCCGACTCAGCGCTAGTCGCAGTGCAGCGGTGAGCCGCTCGAGGTTGTCTCCCACCGTTTGCCGATGGGTGCAGGCGAGCCCACATTCCGCAAGGATCTCCCCCATGAATGCCGCGTTGGTATCCACCGTGGTGCCCAGGAGGAGCTCAGTGCCTACGGAAACAATCTCGGCGTTCATCGCCTCTATTGTTGCGCGATCCCTCGTAGAACGGCTCAGGCCATGGCATCGAAAAAAGCACTTGTTTGGATTCGCCGCGACATTCGCCTGCAAGACCACGTGGCCCTCGCCGCGGCAACCTGGCAGGCTGAAAGCGTCGCGGTGGTCTTCGTGCTCGACCGGGTGATCCTCGACGCCCTGCAGGATCGCGACGACCGCCGAATGACCTTCATCTACGAATCCTTGCGGGAGCTCGATCAGAACCTAAAAGCAGCAGGGTCGCACTTGATCGTCTTGCACGGCGATCCCACGGTCGAGATTCCCAAACTGTGCGAGGAGCTGGGCGCGGATGGCCTCTTTTTCAACGAGGATGTCGAACCCTACGCGCTCGTTCGAGATGCCGCCGTCCGCCAGAAAGTCGGTATTCCGGTCCACTCCTTCAAGGACCACGTCATCTTCATCCGCGACGAAATTCTGAATGGCTCGGGAGAGCCCTTCCGGGTCTACACCCCCTACAGCAAAGCGTGGAAGGCCGCCGTCCGCCCCCATCATTTCGCCTCGCACGACCCCGACTTGTCGCGCCTAGCCCCCTCAGAAACGCTTCCGCAGCACCTACTTCGCACGATACAAGAGACCGGCTTCGAACCCAACTCCCTGTGGCTCCCGCCCGGAGAATCCGGCGCACAAGCCCGACTAGAGCAATTCCTCCCCAAGCTGCCGCGCTATGGAGCCGACCGCGACCGATTCGACATCGACGGCACCAGCGGCATGAGCGTGCACCTTCGCCACGGCACGATCTCCGTGCGCGAGTGCTTCCGTGCGGCGATTGGCAACCAATCTATTGAAGAGCCGATCAGCCAAAAGTGGTTCAACGAACTGATCTGGCGTGAGTTCTATCACATGATTCTCAGCCAGTTCCCCCACGTCTCCGAGGGGGCGTTCAAGCAAGAACTCGATCAAATCGAATGGCCCGGAGACGATGAAGCGTTCGCCAAATGGGCGGCGGGCCAGACCGGTTACCCGGTCGTCGACGCCGCGATGCGCTGCTTCAACGCCACCGGGTGGATGCACAATCGCCTCCGCATGGTCGTCGCGATGTTTCTGACCAAAGACCTGCTGGTGCACTGGAAGCGCGGCGAGGAGTATTTCGCCCGGTATCTGCTCGACTTCGACCTCGCTCAGAACAACGGCGGCTGGCAATGGTCCGCCAGCACCGGCGTCGACTCCCAGCCCTATTTCCGCATCTTCAACCCGTTCCTCCAGAGCGTCAAGTTCGACCCCGAGGCTGAGTTCGTCGCCAAATGGTGCCCCGAGCTCGCCGCCTTCCCCGTCGAACTCCGCCACTGGCCGCACGAAGCCGGCCTATTCGACCAAGAAGCCGCCAACTGTATCCTCGGCCGCGACTACCCCCACCCGATCGTCAACCACCGCGACCAAAAAGAAAAGGCCATGGCCCTTTTAAAGCTCCCCGACTAGCCCGAAATAGCGCCGAGCCCCAGGAGCGCCGAGTTGCACTCGGCCTTTATGGAACGCGAAGTTGCACTTCGCCGCCTGCGCCAATTTCACAAAAAATGCCGCGAGCCCTCCGTCGCTAGGCCGAAACCTTCCGTTAGCGAACGCCGTCAAACGTAGAGAGCATGGCGAAAGTAACTCAGGTAAATTCCCACGTGAACTCCGTCGCGAAGCGAACGGCAGTAGTGAGAAAGTTCGTCCGTGAATCCTCCGCGATTGAAGGCATCCGCGTTAACTTAGCCCGCGATCCAAAGACCGGCCGCTTCACAAAATGCCCGAAGTAAGCTTCTGATAAAAGAACTCGGTGCAGGGTCGTGGATCTCCCGCGAAGCCCTTTCGCAAAACCTCGAAGTAATGCTCGCGTCCACGGTCCGTCTCTTCCGGGGCCCAAGAAATTGCGGGCTTTCCCGCTTGAAGCGCCATCAAAAGCGATAGCCATCGGGCAAGTCGCCCGTTTCCTTCTCGAAAGGGGTGAATAAGCACGAGCTCGACGTGAACTTCGGCCAACGCTACGGCGAGTTGGTCGTCGTTGAATCCGGCACAAGGCGTTAATGGCTTTAGCTTGTTTGACTCAAATTCGGAGAGCATCGCCGGAATGTTCTCGGCTGGGCAAAACAAAATCCCACCCTTCGACACGTTCACTTCCCGTAGCCTCCCTGCAAAGTCGTAAATCTCAGAGAGCCAAGACCGATGAAGGTGCATGATCGTTGAAACAGTGAACACAAGATCAGTTTCTAGTTCAATTAGGGAAGTCTCTACCGCAGTTTCGTACGCAATCGTCTCCGCCCGCTCGATCTCCGGCCTTGTGCGAAGGCCAAGCCGATTTCGCAAAACCAGACCATTCGACCCTGGTTCAAATTCGTCCTGCGAAGACGAACGAAGATCATATCGACTCACTTTGTCCAGTATGGTCTGATCACGGAGCGGAGCGGGATAGAACAATGGTCGCTACGGAAAGACAAAATTGCTTAGTCATCCACCAACCCGAAGTTGGCAATCACGATGTCAATGTCCGCCGCATCCACCTCGCCCGAACCATCCATATCAGCGTCCTGATTCCACCCCGGATCGCCATTGACCGACCCGAAGACAGCAATCACCGCGTCAATATCCGCCGCGTCAATCTCCCCCGAATCATCCACATCGCCCGGAATCAGGGTAAGAGGGCCTGTCGTCACATAGCCATGAGTAATGGTGAAGGGCGGGCTAACACGCCGAAGGAATCCTGGGCCATTAATCGCCAGACGGTAAGTGCCGGAAAAGCTTAATGCCACCTGGAAAATTCCACCCCCGAAAAAGGGCGCATTGGTCGTCAGCACTTCGGTGTCACCGTCCAAAATCGTGACCTCGATGGGTGGCGGGATCGAACCGATGTATGTGCCTCCGGGCGCAGGAGTGAAGTTTGTAATGCCAAATCTGACCCCCCGATGATAAGGGTTCAAATTCGCCACGTAACCCGTGATCTGGCCATTAAAAACCCCGTTCCCTGCGATCGTCAGCCCGTCCGCAGAAATGCCGCGCGCGTCGTTGAACGTCCATCCCGTCACGTTCACGCCCTGGTTGATCAGGAGTTGCTTCACGCTCACCATTCCGGTCTCCCGGGTCCAAACGAACGCGCCGCTGAAGTCCGGCAAGTTGCCCCGCCCCACCACGATCTCGCCGTCCGCCGAGACGTCAAACGCCTCGCTATTGAACGCGACTTGCCCAGTAAATGTCTGACCCAGCGTCTCCATCCCGCGGGACGCACTCCACCGAAAAGCAGTGGCCGAGTTCGCGTCCCAGCCGCGCCCCACGATGACCGACCCATCAAAATTCGCCGCATTCGCGTACGCGTCCACCGGGCCACCGGGGAAATCGCCGATGGCAAACACCGCCCCGTTCCCCCACCGCGCGGCTTCTTTGCCAGCAGTAGAGTTCGACCAGCCGACAATCGTTGTCCCGTCGCCGCTGATCCCCAGCGCGTCGCTAAAAACCGATCCCCCATCCAGATCGGGCAAGATCTCCCCGAGCCCTGCCCCGATCCAGCGGGTCGCGCGCTGCCCATTGCCGAGGCTGTTGGACCATCCCGCGAGCACAGTTCCATCATTCGAAAGAGCCTGCGCCCGATCGGAGCTCGAAGTAAAGCCGTTCAGCCCCGCGATCTGCGCCATCCCCGCGGTCGTCCACCGAAACCCGCGCGAAATGCTCGGCGTCCCCCGGCCCACGATCGCATTTCCGCCAAAATCGCTCCCCAACGCGAAGCTACTGAATCCGCCGCCCGGCAAATCACCGAGACCGACGATCCCCGTGCTCAACCGCCACCGAAAAGCCTCGAAGCCATTCGCCCCCGCCGAGTTCCCAAACGCCGACGTCCCATCCGCACTCAAGCCAGTCAGCGTCGCCGTCCCCGATCCGCCTGGCAGCACGCCCACCGGGACCAAACTCGCCGCCGAGCCCAGCGCCGCCGCCAACAAACCGAAAGAAAACCCAAAGGCCCATCGCATCACGCCCTAATATACAAAATTCGGGCCATTGAAACAAGTGTGCTCAAGCCGTTTCGTGGGAAATACGCCGGTCGATAGGAGCTTACTCGTCAACCTTGCCGAAGTTTCTAATTACCGTCATGAGGTCAGCCACATTTACCAGTTCATTCCCGTCAAAGTCGATCCTCATAGAATATCCGTACTGGGTGATGTCTGTTCCGAGGCCAGCAATCACCGCGTCCGCGTCCGCCGCATCAATTTCCCCGCTCCCATCGGAGTCGCCCATCACGAGGTTGAAGTCTATATCAGTGACCTCGGTGTCGGTGAGCGTGAATGGCGCACTTAAGATACGCAGACCGGGGCGCCAAGTCAGGGCGATTCGCATTTCGCCCCGAAGCGAAGTGAGCAAGAAATACCGACCGTGCGACCGTAAAGTGATATTTCGTGACTCAACCACTCCACCGCTTTGGATTACTTCCAAGAGTACTGTGGCCGGGTGCATGTTTGGCCATTGATTATCCGAAAAGTTCCTTACCGTTCCAGAGATGCTGGGATAGAAGGGGTCTAGCCGGGCTACGTAACCCGTACTAATTCCATCGAACACGCCGTTGCCGACAATCGTAAGGCCGTCGCCGGATACACCGCGAGCATCGGTGAATGTCTTCCCTGTAACGTCGACGCCCTGCGACATGAGAAGTTGGCGAAGGCTCATCATGTTTCGATTTTTTGTCCAAACGAAGGCCTGGTCAACACCGGCAATTACGGCGCGGCCAACAATCACATCGCCTCGAGCGGAGATGTCAAAGGCCTCGCTGTTGACGGATGCAGCTCGTGAGTTGGCATGCTTGAGGGTTTGCATTCCACTCGTAGCGTCCCAAAGGAAGGCCGCCACCCCATCCGTACGTGTCCCTCGGCCGACTAGAATCGTCCCGTCAACCGTGCAAGCATTTGCGCGGGCATTGACGGTGCCCCCCGGAAAGTCTCCGATGCTCGTGACTGCGACCGAATCCCAATAGGTCGCCTCAGCTCCGGCCGCACTTCTCGACCAGCCCACAATGCGGGTGCCGTCACCGCTAATTCCCATGGCCTCCCCCGAAACCGGTCCGCCGATTAAGTCATCGAGGACCGCTCCAAAGGACGCGTTGTCTGGGTGCCACACCGTCGCTCGCTGACCAAACGGGACCGTATCCGAAAATCCGACGGTGATGGGAAACTCATCTGAAATCGCGTTCGCCCGTGACCGAATGACCTGTGTGGAGCCGGTCACAGGTAAGAGCATATTAAGTTGTGGAAACGTGCCGCGAAACGCAAATTGTCCGGACGCTGACCCCCAGCCACAAAGCAGTTCTCCAGATGCATTGCTACCCAGTGCCCAGCTGCCATACCCACCAATAAAGTTGCCCAACCCAAGAAGCCCGGCGTCTTCGTCCCAGCGGAACGCCTCCATCCCGAATTGGCTTCGACTGGAACCAAACGCGGTTGATCCATCGGCGCTTATCCCAAGAACGGTAGAAGTTCCAACCCCGCCGGGCAGCCCGCTCAGGACAGAAATCGAAGCGGCATTGACCGAGTAAGCCCAGAGAATCCCGAACGATGCGAGCAGAGCAAAGCGCAACACCTTCACAATATACAAGATCCAACACGGCAAAGCAAGCCGAATCAAGACAGCAGCGTCGTCCTTCGGGTCGCGTGAAATCGCAGTCAATGTGGGGCGGAGGGACGCTGGCGGCGCCTTCCGCTTCATTTTGTGTCAACGCCCCCCGCATAATCTCCGTATACTGAAAGCCGTACACTGCGACCGGCACACCGAGAGAAGACCATGGGCATCTGGGACAAAATTAAAGGCGAGTTTATTGACATTATTGAGTGGACAGACGACACTCAAGACACCATCGTGTATCGGTTTGAACGGCACAACAACGAAATCAAGTACGAAGCGAAGTTGACCGTTCGAGAATCGCAATCAGCGGTTTTTGTGAACGAGGGCCAGATTGCCGACGTGTTTGCCCCCGGCATGTACACGCTCGAAACCAAGAACATGCCGATTCTCAGCACCCTCAAGGGCTGGAAATATGGCTTCAACAGCCCCTTCAAGGCCGAGGTTTACTTCGTCAACACCAAGCGCTTCACCAACATGAAGTGGGGCACGATGAACCCGATCATGATGCGCGACCCGGACTTTGGGATCGTGCGCGTGCGAGCGTTCGGTAACTACGCATTCCGCGTGGTGGACCCCGGCAAGTTCCTCAAGGAGATCGCCGGTACCGACTGGCAATTCACGACCGAGGAAGTCAACGAGCACCTGCGCAATCAGATCGTCAGCTCTTTCCCCGAGGCGGTGACTTCGGCGGGGATCCCCTTGCTGGACCTCGCAGCGAAGTACAGCGAACTCGGCAGCGCGATCCTCGCCAAGCTCAAGGACTCGATGGCCGAAGTCGGCATCGAGCTGATCAACTTCAACGTCGAAAACGTCTCCGTTCCGCCTGAGGTGGAAGAAGCGATCGACAAGCGCTCCTCGATGGGCGTGGTCGGAAACCTGGGCGCCTACACCCAATTCCAAGCCGCCAACGCGCTGGAGAAAGCCGCCGAAGCGGGCGGTCCCGCCGCCATGGGCATCGGCATGATGATCCCAGGCATGGTGCAGCAAGGCATGCAGCCGCAAGCCGCCGCCCCACCCCCTGTCCCTGCGGGCACGATGTACCACGTCGCCGTAGATGGCGCCCAGCAAGGCCCCTACGACCAAGCGACCCTGAAAACCATGGTGGCCAACGGCAGCGTGACCAAGGAAACGCTGGTTTGGAGCAACGGCATGGCGAACTGGACCAAGGCCGGCGACGTCGCCGACTTTAACTCGCTCTTCGGCGCAGTTCCTCCTCCTCTCCCTCCGCAGTAACCCACGTTGGAACAGGACACGCCCAAGACTCGCAACGCCGGGCTCGCGCTTTACCCGTGCGAGCAATGTGGTGCCCAGCTGGAATATCAGCCGGGCACCACGACCTTGCGTTGCCCGTACTGTGGCCACGTCACCGCCATCGCCCCGCCCAGCGAAATGGTGGAGGAGCTCGACCTCCGAACCCATTTCGATTCTTCGCGCCTCGACACGTCGCTCGAGTTAGAGCGGATGGTGCACTGCAATAGCTGCGCCGCCGAATTCAGCGTGCCGCCGACGGAAGTCACCCAGAGTTGCCCGTTTTGCGGCTCCAATGTGGTCGTCGCGGCGGAGCCCGAAAACCGCATCACCCCCAACGGCGTCCTCCCCTTTGGCTTCCGCGAGCAACAGGGCCGCGAGCACCTCGGCAAGTGGCTCGGCTCCCGCTTCTGGGCGCCCAACGACCTCAAGCAAATGGCGCTGAAGGAGGGCAAGTTGAAGGGAATGTACATCCCTTACTGGACTTACGACTCCGAAACCACGACCGAATACACCGGTCAACGCGGCGACCATTATTACGAAACCGAAACCTACACCGACAGCGACGGCGACACCCAAACGCGCACGGTGCAGCGAACCGCCTGGTCTTTCGCCGCGGGAACGGTGTTCGTGCCATTCGATGACGTGCTGGTCCTGGGCAGCGACGCGATTCCGGAAAAGTACGGCCAGCGCCTGCTGAACTGGGACTTGCCTAGCCTCGTGAGCTACGAAAAGCAGTACTTGGTCGGGTTTCAAACTCTCCGCTATTCGCGCGACCTGCAGACGTGCTGGTTTACCGCGCAAGAGTTCATGCAACCCGGCATCGACCAAGCCATCCGCGTCGACATCGGCGGCGACGAGCAGCGCATCTCGTCGAAAGACACGGTGTACGAGAACAACACGTTCAAACACCTCCTATTGCCCGTCTTCGCCGGGTCGTATCGCTACCGAGGCAAGTCGTTCCGCGTGCTGGTCAATGGCCGAACCGGCGACGTCCAAGGCGAGGCCCCGATCTCGTTCTGGAAGGTGTTCTTCGCCGTCCTACTGGGGTTGATCGTGGTCGGAACGGCGATTTACTTCTATAGCCAGTCGAAGTAATTACTTTCCGCCGGTCAAGAAGTACACCGCGAGCAAAACCAAAATCCCGAGGTTGTGCAGCGAATGGTAGAAGCTCGCCTCGCGCACCCCGCCCTTGAAATAGCGCCAAGTGAAGAACAGCCCGGTGACCGAAAGCGCAAGCCCGGCGGCGAGAGGCACACCGACCACCATGTGAATCAGCCCGAACTTGAGCGACCGCACTGCTCCGTCCTTCCAATCCACCGTTCCGCGCCGAAAAATCTCCTCCTCCCGCCTCGCCAATCGCGGCATATTTAGGGCGAGCAAGCCCCCGAAGATGATGCCAAACCAAGGGATCTCGGCCGGGGCCACCATCAGGTTGGTGCCCGAGCTGGCCTCCTCTTTGGTCGTGGCGAGCAGGTTGAGCCAGGAAAACCCCATCACCGGCGGCGAAAGACTCATGAACAGCATGATCAGCGCTAGAATCAGCGCGACCTCCAGGACCACCAGGGTGATCGCGGTCGCCCATTCCCCGGGGGTGCGGCGGCTGAAAACTGTCATGTGACGCCGCGCCTTCCCGCTGCGCGCGTACTGGATGAAGTTCACCGTCACGAACGCGGCGAACGCGTACTTAACGATATCGAGCGGCGTGAATTGCACGGTGGTTACTTACGCTTGCCCTTTGTTTTTGGCTTCGTCTTGGCTGCGACGACCGGTGGAGCTGGCATTCCGAGTGGACTCGGGGAACGGGGTTGGCGGCGCACTTTGGGAACTTCGATTTTGCGCTTCCCATTCAGCCAAGCCGCGGTCCCGTGATCCTTCTTAAGGAAGTCGGGGAGCTCGCCCTCGTTCATGATCATGCCCCCATGCTCGCCCGCGCCGGGCCCCAAGTCAATCAGCCAATCCGCCGCCATCATCGTCTCCTCGTCGTGTTCCACCACGATCACCGTGTTGCCGATATCGCGTAGCCGTTGCAAGGTCGTGATCAGCTTGCGGTTGTCGCGCTGATGGAGGCCGATCGATGGTTCGTCCAAGACGTACAAACAGCCCATGAGCCCGCTCCCGATCTGGGTGGCGAGGCGAATCCGCTGCGCCTCGCCGCCGGCCAAGGTGCGCGCGTTGCGGTCAAGGGTTAGGTAGGAAAGACCCACGTTGTTCAAAAACTTGAGCCGCTCCTGAATCTCCTTTACCGCTCTATCGGCGATCGCCATCTGGCGCTTGTTGAGCTTCGAGGGCAGATCTTCGAAGAAGGCGTGGGCTTCGTCCACGGCGAGGCACGTCAGTTCCGCCACGCTCCGCCCGTTGATCTTCACGCTCAGTGACTCCGGCTTGAGCCGCTGGCCCTGGCAGGTCGGGCACGGCTTGGTGCTCATGTACTGCTCCAGATCGCGCTTGACCCATTCGCTTTCGGTTTGGTCGTATTTCTTGCGCAGGGTGCCGATGACCCCCTCCCAAGTGGTGTTGAATTTCCGCTCGCCACGGGCGAACTTCATGAGAACGGTGACCGGCTCCTTTAGCCCTTCCCAGACCGGGCGCATGTGCTCTTCGCTGATCTGATTGACCGGCGTGGCGGCATCGAACCCCACCGCCCTGCCTACCGCCGAAAGCACGTCCGGCCACCAGTCTTTCGCCTCGCCCGATTTGTACACGAACGGCGCGATCGCTCCGTCCCGCAGCGGCACGCTCGGGTCGGGGATGACGAGCTCGGGATCAAATTCCGTCTTGGTGCCAAGTCCGGTGCACTCGGGGCACGCCCCGAACGGGGAGTTGAACGAGAACATACGCGGCTCCGGCTCCGGCATGTTGAACCCGCACTGGGCGCACGAGTAAGACTCCGAGAACAGCTCGTCGGTCCAGGTCTCCTCGTCACCGGTCTGGTGGGAAATGCAGACCAGTCCGCCTCCCATTTTGAGTGCGCTCTCTACCGAGTCTGCCAGTCGCCGCTCCAGCCCTTCTTTCTTCACAATTCGGTCCACCACGACCTCGATGGTGTGCTGCTTGTAGCGGTCCATCGGGATGTCGTCGGTCACTTCATACATCTCGCCGTCCACCCGGACGCGAACGTAGCCCGCCTTCGCCACGTCCACAATCTCCTTCTTGTACTCGCCCTTTCGCCCCCGCACGATGGGCGAGAGGACCTGAATTCGACAACCTTCCGGCAGCTCAAGAACGCGGTCCACGATCTGGTCGGTGCTTTGCCGCTCGATCGGGCCGTGGCCGTTGGGGCAAAACGGCGTCCCCGCGCGGGCAAACAAGATGCGCAGATAGTCGTAAATCTCCGTGACCGTGCCGACGGTCGAACGTGGGTTCTTGCTCGCGCTCTTCTGGTCAATGCTGACCGCCGGAGAAAGCCCCTCGATGTGGTCGACGTCCGGCTTATCCATCTGCCCGAGGAACTGGCGGGCGTAGGCGCTGAGAGACTCCACATACCGCCGCTGCCCCTCGGCGTAGATGGTGTCAAAGGCGAGCGAGGACTTCCCGGAGCCGGAAAGGCCGGTGATCACGACGAGCTTATCCCGTGGAATCTCCACGGTGATGTTCTTGAGGTTATTCTCCCTCGCGCCGACGACAATGATCTTATCCTGCCCCATGCTTTAGCCTAAACGGTAGACGAAAGCATACTCGTTTTTGGGTGCGAGCGGCGAGCAGCCAGACTTCTCCCCGGCGAAAAACAAAGCGCGGATAAATCCGCGCAGTCCCAAAAAATTTCTTTGTAACGCCTTTGTAACGCAGAGGCGCTTGCGGTGTCACGGCGAGGGCCGAAACTGTTCTCATCGGGCAAGAAACCATGCCCATGAGACTACAAACATGAACACACGCAACGCAACTCTCGTCCTCGCATTCGCCGCCGCTCAAGCTTTCGTCACCATCGCTCCGGCGCAGGCCAGCTATCACATGATCCCCGCCCACACGCCGGTATCGATCACCTACGGATTTAGTGGTGGCCCTGCCCAGACGACCGAATTGCTGACCATCAATGACCTGGGCGAGGCGGCGGGTTCGGCTGTGTACAACGATCTAAATGTTCGATATCGCTGGAATATGTCCACCGGTCACATGCCTATTCCACAGGTCTTCGGCGCGATCCGCGTGTTGACCAATCAAGGAGATTTTGGAGGCACCACCTACACGGACCCTTATGACTTCTCCAGCAGCCTCAGCGGATTTACGAATATCAACGGGGTGAACACGAACCTCTGGAACGGCGAAAACATGAGCCATGGCATTTATGATTACAACTCCACCAGCAATACCCGCGTGGGTGTCGCGGTGAGTAGCGATTCCAGCGGATTTCTGACTGAGCGAGGCATCGCCCGGATCGGAAACATGGACCACCTTTTGCCGCGACCCACTGGTTCGCCGGCTGGATCGTGGACCCACCTTTTTGGCGTGAACAGCAGCGGACTGATGGTCGGCGACGCGGTTTTCAGCGACGGCAAGAAGTCCGGCCTCACATGGAACGGCACCAACACGATCCGCCTCTCGGTACCCAACTCAACCTCTAGCACAGCGCGCGCTATCAACGACTCTGGCGCAGTGGTCGGTTCGGCGGTGGTCAGCGGCGTTCAGCGCGGCTACTTCTACTTCCCCGGATTCGGTTTCCTCTACCCCGGTGCCATCCCCGGTTCCGCAACGGGTAGCACGGTCGAGCTTCTAGACATCAACAACGGCGGTGTGGCGGTCGGTACCGGCCAGATGTCCCCGACTGACTCCCGCGCCGTGGTGACCGTGAACGCGGTGACGAGAGACCTCAACACCATGGCGCAAACCGGCGGCTGGATTTTGGAGAGGGCCAACGCGATCAACAACAACGGCGTCATCGTCGGCATGGCGCGCCATCAGGGAAGCAAAAAAGCCTTCATCCTGGTCCCCAACAAGACGGTGCGAGTCGGCGTGACTCTCAACGATTTTGTTGGCCCGAGCTTAGTGAACACGTACGTCGAGGTCATCAACCAAGCCACCGGTCTGCCGGTGAACGGTGCCGGCGCGAATCTTGTCAACGGCGGCGAGATGGCGTTGACGGCGTACCCTGAGCAGTTCCGCTTCCGCATTCGCGGCCGCTCCAGCCTGCTCTTCACCAGCCCGGTTTACACCAAGGCAAGTGTCACGGAGAACCAGCTGTTCAACTTTAACTTGACCAACGGCGATGTGGACGGCTCCGGCGAAGTGGACGCCGCTGACATTGATGAGGTGATCGCGGACTTTGGTCAGACCTCGGCTTGGGTTCTTTCGGACGTTGATGGATCGGGCGAAGTGGATGCGGCCGACATTGATATCGCCATCGCGAACTTTGGTGCGACGAACAACTAAGCCCCTTCGGGCGGGAACAGGCGGGCGGGGAGAACTCTCCCCGCCCGAATTCTCTATTTTCGAACAAAGCGCCTTTCACTTTTCATTTGTAACGCCTTTGTAACGCTACGGCACTTGCGGTGTCACGGCGAGGGCCGAAACTGTTCTCATCGGGCAAGCAACAAAGCCCAGGACCTTACGAACATGAAAACACGCAACATCGCTCTCGCACTCATCGCCACCCAGGCTTTCGTCACCGTCGCTTCCGCGCAGACCAGCTACACCCTGATCAAAGCCCATCAGCCGATCACCATGGTGAATGGCGTTTGGGTGAGCGGGGGAGAAAACACCGAACTGTACGGCATCAACGACAACGGCGATGCGGTCGGAATGGCGGGCGAACTGTTCACAACGCGCATGCATCGTTGGAATGTCGCCACCGGCCACGTCACCGTCCCCATCACGCAAGGGCTAGCCCGCGTCATCACCAACCAAGGCGATATCGCAGGGACGAAGTACACGACTATGTTCGGCCTCCCGTCGGCGTTTTTTGGCTTCGCCGTCATCAACGGAGTTCACAAGCAAGTATGGGCCTGCCAGAGGATTTCCCAAGGGGTTTACGATTACAATCCCGCGCTGGGCCGCATGGTTGGCGTCGGCCCCACGACTCTCAGCCTCATTGACGCCCCGGAACGAGGCATGTATCAGGTCGGCAACACGGTCACCCTTCTGAACCCACCAACTGGCGCGCCAGCAGATTCTTCCACCCATCTCTTCGGTGTGAACAGCAGCGGGATGATGGCCGGCGATGCGGTGTTCATCGATGGCAGAAAGGCCGCCATCACTTGGGATGGCACGACTTTGACTCGCTTCGCAGCTCCAGGTTCGTTGACCAGCACGGCGCGCGCCATCAACGATTCGGGAATCATCGCCGGGTCGGCCGAAATTAGCGGCGTCACGAAGGGATTTCTCCACATCCCCGGAACGGGTTATGTCTTTCCCGGAGCTATTCCTGGCTCG
This sequence comes from Chthonomonas sp., assembly GCA_031425375.1. Classification (GTDB taxonomy): domain Bacteria; phylum Armatimonadota; class Fimbriimonadia; order Fimbriimonadales; family Fimbriimonadaceae; genus JAFLBD01. Next base: position 1,048,020 of record JANPJF010000007.1, read on the forward strand.
GCGGCTGGCAGTAGCGTGGAGTTCCTCGACATTAACAACAGCGGCGTCGCGGTAGGGACTGGGCAGATGTTCCCAACCGACCCCCGCGCCGTGGTCACGGTCAACGGCGTGACGAAAGACCTCAACACCATGACCCAAACGGGTGGCTGGACCCTCGAAACTGCCAACGCGATCAGCAACAACGGCATGATCGTGGGCACCGCACGCCACCAGGGCGTAAAGAGAGGCTTCATCTTGGTCCCCAACAAGTCGGTCCGCGTACAGGTCAACCTCAACGACTTCACTGGTCCCAGCCTGATCGATACTTATCTTGAGGTGATTGATGCGGCGACCGGCAATCCGGTGAGCGGCGCTGGTGCGAACCTGACGAACGGCGGCGAGATGGGTCTCGGCGCGTATCCGAACCAGTTCCGACTCCGCATCAAGGGCCGAGCGAGCCTCACCTACACCAGCCCGGTCTACAACAAGGCGAGCGTGACTGAGAACCAACTCTTCACCTACTTCCTCACTAACGGCGATGTAGATGGATCGGGCGAAGTGGACGCCGCTGACATTGATGAGGTCATTGCAGACTTCGGTCAGACTTCGGCTTGGATTCTTTCGGACGTTGATGGGTCGGGCGAAGTGGACGCTGCTGATATTGACATCGTGATTGCGAACTTCGGCCAAACCAACAACTAAAGCAGTCTGATTGAATGGCCGAGGGCGGGGAGATTTCTCCCCGCCCTTTTCGTTATGGGTTTCGGTCTACGAAGTTGTTCCCTGGCGAAAAACAAAGCGCGGATAAAGCCGCGCACTCCCAAAAAGGGCTAGAGTCCTTCGCGACTTTGCGGCTTTGCGTGAGACTCTTCCCTGGCGAAAAACAAAGCGCGGATAAAGCCGCGCACTCCCAAAAGGGACTCGGGTTCTTCGCGACTTCGCGACTTTGCGTGAGGCCCTTCCCCGGCGAAAATCAAAGCGCGGATAAAGCCGCGCACTCCCAAAAGGGGCTAGAGCCCTTTACGACTTTGCGACTTTGCGTGAAACTCTCGCCCGGCGCGCAGTCCCAAAGGGGGCCTCAATCTAAGAAACCTCCATCAGCTATATAAATGGCATAAGATAGCTCGACGAAAGGCCCGCGGTGCCATTCATTAATCGTCAAAGAGAACATGCGAGCACAACTTTATTCGCCAAAACTCTTCACCGTCGCGCTTGCTCTTGCCGCGCTTTCCGCCGCTAACGCGACGCAATCGGACACCCGGGTCACCGTAGATGGGACCATGGTTTCCTTCGCCGACGTGCAGCCGATGATGACCAACAACCGCGTGATGGTTCCCGTCCGGGGCGTATTCGAGCATCTAAATGCCGACGTCACCTGGGATGCCAGAAATCAGCAGGTCATCGCTCAGCGAGGCACCGACACGATCACCTTGCCCGTCAACTCAATGACCGCCATGGTCAACGGTTCCCAGGTTCGCCTCGACACGCCGGCGATCGTGGTCCGGGGCCGAACAATGGTTCCGCTTCGCTTCCTGAGTGAGTCGCTGAAGGCTTCCGTGGATTGGATGTCGTCGAGCCGCACTGTCGCGATTTGGACCAATGGCGGTTCGAACTCCAATCCAGATCAAAATCAGGGAGGAAACCAGAACAACCAGGGTTACACCACCATGGTTCTGGATTCCGGGTCGGTCATTCCTTTCCGACTGAACGATGAGCTCAGCTCAAACCGTTCCGAGGTAGGCGAGAAATTCACCGCCACCCTCGACGCGACCGACTACGACAATTATCAAGGTTTGCCCAACGGCTCCGTCCTCGAAGGACACGTTGACGTCGTCCGAGCGAAGGATGACGAAGCTCCTGGCGTCCTTGGTCTGGCGTTCGACCGAGTTCGAACTCCCGATGGTCGTTATTACTCCGTGGACGGGACCTTGATCGGCCTCGATAATAAGAGTGTCAATAACGAGAATGGTCGCCTGACGGCAAAATCCGGGGCAAAGAATGACCTGAAGTACGTCGGCTACGGCGCCGGTGCGGGTGCGCTTGTCGCGCTCATCACCAAGGGCAACGTGGTCACGACGACCCTCATCGGTTCCGCGATCGGCTACCTGTTCGGCGAATTGGATCGTCAGAAGGCGCGAGACGTTTCGCTCAAGACGGATAGCAAGTTTGGCGTCCGACTGATGGACGACCTCTCGTTCCGAGTTCCGACGGTCGCCACCCGCCCGTAATCCTCGATGATTGCCAAGCCAGCCGCTCTCTCTTCTGAGGGGGCGGCTGATTGCCTTTGGAGGCGTCAGTGTGTGGCATGGGTAGCGCACACAAAATTCCCGCTCGCCCCGAATTCCGCCGCGATACCCGTGCTTCTCGGCCCTCCAGAAATCGTCTGGAGTGGCGGAAAGTCCACCGGAATCGGCGGGAGTGTGGCATGGGTAGCGCGCACAAAGCTCCCAAACACCACCCATTCCCGCCGCGATACCCGTGCTTCTCGGCCAGCCAGAAACCCGCTAGAGTGGCGGAAAGTCCACAGGGATGGGAGCAGCCAGCCCTTCGTATGCGGGGGCGCTACTGTATGGCCAGCCGCTAGCAAACTGGCACAAACCTCGACGCACCGGGTTGTGGTGAATGTACTGGATCATCGAATGCGCGATTTTGATGTTGTAGACGTTTCGGTCGTAGCCTCCTCCTTGCTGCCAAAGCCGAGTTTCCAGTCGATCTCCCTTCACTTTCACACGCAGTTGGTCGGCTATTTCGGGGTTGGAGTTGCGTAAGTGAGACATCTTCATGCTGGATGGCTGCTTGATCCGGTGCAGAATCTTGGAGACGTCGTAACCCTCGGGAGGGAGGATGAGTACGTGAACATGCTCTGGCATGACGACGTAGGCCAGAATTTGAAAGCCGAGCAGTTCTCTGGCGCGATCGAGACTGGCCAGAAAGATCCAAGCGCACTCGTGGTCATTGAACACCTTGACGTGTCGATAGGTTGTGAAGGTCAGCTCATGCCCGTGCCCCGGCACATTGAAAACCTGCCTTGTTTTCAGGCGCATGCGTGTATGATAATGGAGTCTTGAGGTTTTTGTGTGAATGCGGACAATGGTGGCTGGCCGAGAAGCACGGGTATCGCAACGACAGTTTGTGGTGGGCGGGAGCTTTGTGCGCGCTACCCATGCCACACATGACGCCGCTTGCGAAAATGTTCACCCTGGCCACCAGCGGTGACCTTAACTATGGTCGCTTGCGAGGCCAGCGAGGGTATCTCGCCTCGGACCGATTGACCCCCGATCTAATCCGGAAGGCACGAAAGGGCCGGAAACTTGAATGGCTTATTCTGGAATCCTGCGGTCTAGGATCACCTGGAAACGCTAAGAAGTGGAAGGAGGTTGCGAAAGGATTTAGCGGCCACATTGGGGATAGCTACCCAAAGAATACTAACCACAAGTGGGGCGATGTTCAAAAGAAGCTTCCAAAGGTCATTGGCGGTGGGAGCGTTATTCGATGAAGAAAGCTTGTTTGCTCCTCTGCCTTGCAGCGGTCGCCGCAGGTTCCAACAAAATTATGGCCACTGAAAATCCTGTTCTAAGCCTTTGGATTTCAATAATTTACGGTGACTTCTATTCGAATTATCCGAAGATGCTTCTGAGTGAACAGCAAATTGAAACAATCGCGCGCAACCACAGTTCCTCGGCCATAAATTACGATCTGATCTCGGTTCAAAAGGTGATTAAAAAGTCCCGCACACAGTTTTTGATTGTATTTACTCATAAGGGGAAACGACATCAGTTTTTGGATCCTGGTTTTGAGGGTCATCCGCGACTTAACTATTTCATTCCGAGGATAACAACCGAAAAGAAGAAGTATTTTACACCCGACACTTTTGAAAGTCGTGCTGTATGCGTTGCCGGCGCATGGGCCGAATCTGGGTTCGGGGACGTCCCAACGCCAGCAAATGTTTCGAAGAGTGCCGTAACAATGGGCCTGAAGCCGCCAATTAAATTTAGGGCTGCGGTCTCACGGAAAAATGGCATCGAATCAATTGCAATATCCATTGAAGGGGCACGAAAGAAAGTTGCGTTCAGCCGATTTGGAGACATGGTGAGCGATGGTGGGTATGAGTAGCGTGGATGTGGTCTACTCAATGTTGCTTTTAGCGGCGAGGTGACCTGCGCTCGGCCCAGAGGATTGGGGTGTGTACACACAGTGGCCCGCCAGACTTGCCTCCTAGCTATCGTTAGGCCCTTCTGTACGGTTTAGGTTGAGTTCGCCGCAGTTCTTCCTCTTGCGGTTGACTAGCGCCGTAATGATCAACTAGTGACTGTATGGTGCAGACGCACGAGCGCCGTATACATTCGTCGGCTGCAGATACAAGGGGAAGGCCGCAGGAAACCTAGGAAAAGCAGGAAGCGGGAATTTGACACGCCCAGCCCAACCCAGCGACCCCCAGCCATACCCAGCAAATCCCCCCAACCCTTCATCATGTTCATCAACTTCATCATTTCAGCCACCTGAAGGCCGACAGGGCGTTCCGAAGTGGGTGCTCAGCCGTCCTTTATGGGTCAGAGGACGAAGTTTATGAGTTTATTGAACAGTTTGGCGTTACTCGCGGTCACCGCCGCCCCCGGATCTGAGGTCAAAACGCCACAGATCATGCAGGCCGCCCTATACAAAAACGGCTATTCGGCGTTGATCCGAAAGGTGGAGCTGGACGCCGATGGCGAGACGATGATCGGCGGGATCACCCCCTCGGTGATGGGCACTTTTTGGGTGTACGGGTCACCCGGCCTGAAGCTCGACTCGCTGATCAACACGATGGTCACCGACAAGACGGAGATTTTGGCGAGCTCGATCCCGGAGATCCTGCGGCTCAACAAGGGAGCCCAGGTGACGCTCCAACTGAAGGACGCGGCGATCTCGGGCAAGCTGGTCGAGATTTCGAATGTGGCGATCGTTCAGACCGCGGAAGGCATGGTGGTGGTGAACCTAGCCGACATCGTCCGCGCCACGATCCAGGGGGCGGCGAAGTTGAATTCTGAAGTCACGACCACGACCGGAGGGCTGCGGGTCAAGGCGAACGGACCGGGGACGCTGTACCTGCTCAGCGTGGAATCTGGGCTGGATTGGGACCCCCAGTACTGGGTGGATGTGCTGGACAAGTCGCGGCTCAAGCTCACGATGCGCACCAGCGTCTCGAACTCCATTGGCGAACTGAAGAACGCTGACCTGAGCTTCGTCGCCGGATCGCCGAACCTGCCGATGATCGGTCAGTACGACCCGTTCACGCTGTTCACCTCCGGCATGCGGCGGGGCGAGGCTGGATTTGGCGGAGGTGGCCCCGCTGGCCGGACGTCGCAAATGCAAAACGCGGCACCCGCCGCCTCAGAAGCGTTCGACATGGGCGCAGTCTTCAACCCGGGCGACGCCACCGGCGAGAGTCTGGGCGAGCTGTTCTACTACAAGCGCCAAAAGGTGGACCTGAAGGCAGGCGAGAAGGGCTACTACGTGCTCTTCGAGACCGCCACGACCTACAACACGCTGTACACGATCGACTTCGCCGCCGACGCGATTGATGACTCTCCGCTGGAAGCGTGGCAAACGCTGAAGTTCAAAAACAACAGCGGCGTCCCGCTCACAACCGCCCCGGCGACGGCGTACAAGGACAACAACCTGATCGGCCAAGACACCCTGCGCTACACGCCGATTGGTGGAGAAGGCTCACTGCGGCTTGCACGAGCGGTCGATATCACGAGCCGATTGGTCTCTTCTGAGGTCGAAAGCGACACGATCGTGATCGACCGAAACACCCGGCAGAGAGTGCTAAGAAGCGGAACCGTGACGCTCCACAACACGAAGGCCGACCCGATCTCCTTGGAAATCCAAGGCGTGGTGGGCGGTGAAGTGATGAGCGTGGACAGCGGCGGCGAGCACCGACGCTTGGCCGAGAGGGTCAACGACCTGAACCCCCTCTCGCGCATCAAGTGGACGCTGGAACTCAAGGGCGGCGAGAAGCGCACCTTGAAATACACCTACCGAAGAGTGTTGTAACGAAAAGAGCCTCGCCGCAGTCGCGGCGAGGCTCGGTTGAGATTAACCGAGGGCGGCTTTGATGGCGGCCTTGTCGTCGGCGCTGAGTTCGCCCTTGAAAGAGGTGATCATGGCGACGACGGCTTGACCGTGGTTGCCCTTGAAGAAGCTGTCAATGACGCCTTCCATGCTCGCGGTGGCGGCATTGACCCGCTCGTGGGCGGGCAGGAAGAAGAACATTCCGCTGACCACTTCGTGCTTGACGTGGCCCTTTTGCTCGAGAATTCGAAGCTGGGTGCGGATGGTTGAGTTGTGCACGCGCTGCGGCATCTTCTCAAGAATCTCGTTGGCGGTGAGGCGGTCGAACTTGTACAGGACCTCAAGGATCTGTTGTTCGCGCTTTGAAAGGTAGGCGTTGGGGACTCTCATTTTTTTGACTCCGTTGACAGATTTGACTCGATTGCCTAAACCACCCATAATCTTGGCGTGACCCGAAAGCCACTGATCTTGCTCCTGAGCGGAGGGGTTGATTCGGCAACCGCTGGTGCCATTTTACGCGCAAGCGGTTACGAATTGTTCGCACTTAGTTTCGAATATGGTCAAAGGCACGTGATTGAGCTTCAAGCGGCAAAGCTGCTAGCCTCACAATTGAATGTAAAAGCGCACAAAGTTGTAACAGTTGATATGCGGCTTTTCGGCGGATCTGCGCTGACGGACGACATTGAAGTGCCCAAGGATGAACTGGGCGCGACTGGAATTCCGGTGACGTATGTTCCCGCTCGCAACACGATCTTCTTGACCTACGCGCTAGCTTGGGCCGAAGTTATCGGAGCGCAGGATATTGCGATTGGAGTGAATGCGGTGGATTACAGCGGCTACCCAGACTGCCGACCAGAGTTCATCGAAGCGTTCACCGCGATGGCTAATCTGGGCACGAAGGCGGGAATCGAGGGGCGCGGGTTGACGGTTCACACTCCGCTCGCCCACATGTCCAAACGGGAGATCATCGAGAAGGGGTTGGAGCTGGGGGTGGACTATTCGTTGACCCATAGCTGCTACGATCCGGACAGCCAGGGCCGAGCTTGCGGGCACTGCGATTCTTGTTTGATTCGTGGTCGCGCATTCGCGGAACTCGGTCTTATTGACCCGGCGCTGGCGCATCTGAACTAAACTAAGAGCATGGGGACTTACCGACTCTGCCGCTCGTTCACCGTCGAATCGGGGCATATGCTGAGCAAGCATCCGGAGCGGTGCCGCTTCCCCCACGGTCACACCCGGCGCATCGAAATCGTGTGCTCGGCCAGCGAGCTAGACGCCAACGATATGGTCCTCGACTTCAAGGCTTTGAAGCTCGCTCTGCGTTCGTTCATCAACATGTTCGACCATTCGATGGCCCTGAACTCGAATGATCCGATGCTGCCCATGCTACAAAAAATGGCCCCCGAAGGAATCGTGGTTTACGAAGACCAAGACCCCACCACCGAAGTCATCGCCGCCGATATCTTCGCCGCCGTCGCCGAGATTCTGGAATCGGGATGGGAAGGCGAAAGTGAGACGGGCGTCAAGTACAGGATCCCGGCCAAGCGGGTTACGCTTGAGCGGGTGAGGGTTTGGGAGACGCCGTCGAGTTGGGCGGAGTTCGGGGCTTAGCGCATCAGCGTGAAATCGCCGATGCCGACGCGTACCGTCCTTGGCTCCTTACCATCAATCCCGATCACGGTTAGAGACTTTGCTCCTGCTTGCTGATTCAGCCGGAAGTTGATTCCCTGCCCATAAAGGGCGTGTCCGGAACCCGCCAGGATCACCATCACGCGCCTCGGCGTGGGAGTCCAGCGGGCCATGCCCTTTAGTGCAGAATCCGCCATCGCCACATCCCAGAGTACTTGGGCGGAATAGATGTTCTCGCCTTGAGCGCCGGTCATGGGGTGGCCGCCCATGAGGCCGTCGAAAACCATCCGATGCTCTCGATTGCTCGTGTCGATCGCGGGGAATTGGCCGGCCGCTTCGGCGGGCAAGGCGCTGGGGCCACCTCGGCCCACGGCGCGGACCCAGTCTCGCGGGGCATTGAGGGCGATCATAGGAATTTTTAGTTTGCGCACGACCTCAAAAGTGGGCCGGTAGATCGAGTAATCGAAGCCCCACTCTTTGGCCCAGTTCGCTTCTCGCTGGAAGGTGGCTTCGTCCCAGTAGCCCCTCGTCCAGGGGTCGAGGTTTCGCTGGTTCGGGCGGGTGAACATCTCCAGCCCCAAGACGACCTCTCGGCCGCGGGCGTGTAAGGCGCTGATAAGCTCCGCGACGCCTTCTTTGTGCGGCTGGCTGTCGTGGCTCTCGCCGAACACGACAAAGGAGAGCGGATCGGCTGCCTTCGCCACGTCTTCCACCGTGACGGCGTTGCCGGAACTCGTCGAAGTCCAGCCCGGGCCGACCTTGACTTCTCGGGCGGGGCCGATGGGGAGCCGGAGCACGTCAACCGGTTCAGCTTGGGACATGGCGACGATAAAGGGAAGCATGTGGCTATCGTACCGCCCGTAAAGATGCCAGATAACCGCCCCAAACCTGACAATCGACTTTAACCGCCCAGGTTCCAGAGGTTAAAGCACACCAAAAACCGCCCTGATTCTCACGGGGATTTCACCAACATTACACCTGTGGTCTCGCGCGAATTCGTGCAGGATCACCCACCGGAGAATACGGCACGATGCCTCTATTTGAATACACAGCAATGGATGCCAGCGGGCGAACGGTGAAATCCACCGTGGACGCCGAGAGCGAGAACCAGGTTCTGGGCCGCTTGCGCGATCAGGGGATGCACGTCCTCGATATCGTGCTCGCCAAGCAAGCCAAGGCCGGCATTCGCTCGAAAGGCAAAATGAAGCCCAAGGCGCTGGTCGTCTTCTCGCGACAGTTCGCGACGATGATTGACGCCGGTATTCCGATGCTCCGCTGTCTCGAAATTCTGACCAACTCCTGTAAGGATCCGGTCTTGAAGGCGGCGATCGACACGGTGACCCAGGATGTGAAGGGAGGCTCGGCGCTAAACGAGGCGCTCCTGAAGCACCCGCACGTCTTCAGCAAGCTTTACATCAACATGGTCCGCGCGGCCGAGCTCGGCGGTATTTTGGACATTATCCTCGACCGCCTCAGCCAGTTCCTCGAGTACGAAGCCGAGGTGCGAGGCAAGATCAAGAGCGCGATGATGTACCCCGTCATGGTGCTCGGCTTCAGCGTGCTGATGCTGTTCGTCCTGTTCAGCTTCGTGCTGCCCAAGTTTAAGGAGATTTTCAGCGACATGGACGCGAAGCTCCCGCCCATCACCGGCGCCCTGTTTGGTTTCGGTGACTTCATGGCCGCCACGTGGTGGATGCAACTCCTCTTCTGGATTGGCAGCTTTATCGGATTCAAGTACTACGCCAAGACCGAAAAGGGGCGCTACAACGTGGACTACATGAAGCTCAAGTTCCCGGTCGTCGGCGAGCTCGTGCTCAAGATGTCCGTGGCGCGATTTACCCGCACCTTTGGCACCCTGATTAATTCGGGTGTGCCGATGATGCGCAGCCTGGAAATCGTGGGTGAGACGCTGAACAACTCAGTGCTTACGCGCGCGGTGGATCAGACTCGGCTCAGCATCCGCGAAGGCAACCGCCTGAGCACCCCGCTGGCCTCCAGCGGGCTCTTTCCCCAGATGGTCACGCAGATGATCGACATCGGCGAAGAATCGGGACGATTGAGCGAGATGCTGGTCAAGATTGGTGATTTTTACGACGAAGAAGTAGCGCAGACCGTGAAGGGTCTGACCTCGATGATCGAGCCGCTGCTGATTATCTTCATGGGTGTGATCGTTGGTTTCATCGCGATCTCGGTCATGAGCCCGATCTTCAGCATCGTCAACGAGATCAAGTAAGGAAATTTCTGGCCCCGGCGCAATCCGGGGCCGCAACTAAAACTTCATAGCGGTGCGGCGCGCCCGAAGCAGGATGCTGAAGGCGAGCCAGGTGAGAAAGGATTCTCGCCGTGGGCAACCACACAAGAAACGCGATCAACGGAGTGACGCAACAATGGGAGAACTACAAAAAGCAATTCAAGATCCAGAGATGTTGGTGCAGCGATACTTCGCCAACCCTCGACCGGATCTCAAGGACATGATCTTGGTTCAATTTGGACCAACCGTCGAGCGAGTGGCGCGAAGGTTCGCTGGAATCGAACCGTACGAAGACCTCGTGCAAGTGGGCTACATTGGCTTGCTCAATGCCCTCAAAAAATTTGACCCCGAGGCGGGCGTTCGGTTCAACACCTACGCGACCCACCTCATCGCCGGGGAGATGAAGCACTATCTTCGCGATAAGTCGCAGATCATCCGCCATCCGGCCTGGCTGCAGGAGTTACGACACAAGGTGAACAAGGCGACCACCCGACTGCAATCTGAGCTTGGGCGAGTGCCCACGAACGCCGAAGTTGCTCACGATGTGAGCATCGCCGAGTCGGCGGTCGAAGAAGTCAAGGCTACCGCAGACCTGCTGAAGGTCGGCTCCTTTGATGCCGTCATGCCCGGCGACGACGACAGCAGCGAAATCGACAACATGCCCGCCTACACCACCGAGAGCCTCGGGGTGGAGGAGCGGCTGTTGCTCGAAGGCGCGATGGGTCAGCTCCGCGATCTCGAACGGGATGTGCTGATGTGCTTCCACTTTGAGAGCATGAGCCAGACCGAAATCGCGAACAAGCTAGGCATCTCGTGCAACTACGTCAGCCACATCTTGCGCCAATCGCTGAGCAAGCTGCGCCGCATCTTGACCAACGAGGAGGAGAGCGATCGGCTGCTCCAGCGCGCTAACAATGCGCTCGACTCGAACGTCGTGGACCCGGTGACCGGTGTCTACACCGACGAGTACTTCCGAGATCGATTGCAGGAAGAGGTGCACCGCGCCAGCGGAGACGGCACCCCGATGAGCATCGTGCTGGTCAAGTTCAACAACTTGGAATCGTTGCGCGGGTTCTACGGCGGCGAGTGCGTCACCGACTTTATGGCCGACGCGGCGGAGTTCTGCAAAGATCTCGTGCGGCGGCTCGATATCACCTGCTGCTACGGCAAGGATGGGCTGGCGGTGATCCTGCCCACGACCGGAGCCACCGCGGCGGTGGTGATGGCGCGGCTTCAAGCCAAGTTCACCCCTTGGCTGGTTCAGCGCCGGGGTCCGACCGGCTCCGTGACCGTCTCGTGCGGCTACGGCTTCATCGAGGGCAAGCCGAAGACTTGGACGGCGGTGCTGTCTGAGGCCGAGGCGATGCTCGAGACGGTCTCCAAGGCGGCCTGAGTTTCCCTTCCCCCCGGCAGTTCTCCCGGGGGGATGGGGCCTGTATTAGTGCTGGCTTTGGTTTGGCGTTGACCTTCCAATCGCAATGGGTTCGGTTCGAAAGCGGTTCTTTCACGTTAACAAACCAATAACGTCGGAAAAATCCTCTTGATAGCGAGGCAGATTGTTGCTATCATATAAATTCCTGGCGCCCTGTGGGGCGAGAAGGCTTCGTGCGTCAACCTTGCACGAATCTGGTTTTGGGGATTGAGGATGAAGAGGACTTCGAACATTTTCGTACGCTCGCTGATGAGCGCCAGCCTGACGCTTGGGGGCGCATCGCTTGCTATGGCGCAGGTGGTCAGGCCAGACGGGACCGCAGAAGCCTTCTACGGTCCGGCACTTGCAATTCAGAATTCGCCCACAGCATATGGCGACAACAATCTGAACAGCACTGGCTTCTCCAATGGTTCAGAGCTCGACCAAATTTTCGGTTACATCCTGGATGGCGTGCTTTACATTCACGTGGCCGGGAACCTGGAATCTAACGATAACAAACTCTTGCTCTTCGTGGATTCGGTCGCGGGCGGACAGAATCGGTTGCGTGGGGACAACGCGGGTTCCATCGTACGCATGGGGGACTCGGGCGGCAGCAACGGATTTACCTTTGATGCAGGCTTTGACGCCGACCATTGTTTTGCGGTGGGTATCAATCCCGGAACGGCAAATCTGTACGTAAACCAGTTCAGTTTTCCGACTTTATCAGCCGGATCAGACACCTACCGAGGTGCCAACGCAACGCCGACCGGGGACAACGTTCTTACCGGCGGCAGCAACACTGGATCGATGCGGGTTTCGGTAAACAACATCAACGCCGCCGGGGTAACCAGTGCCACCTTCTTTTCCGCCTCGGCGGTTCGAACCGGGGTTGAATTTGCCATCCCGTTGAGTTATCTGGGCGCTCCCTCGAGCACGGTCAAAGTCTGTGCCGTTATCAACAACGGTGCCTACAATAACGTGTCGAACCAGTTCTTGCCTGGCATCAGCTCGAGTAGCAACTTGGGTGAGCCCAGGTTCAAGGACTTGGGCACCTATGCCGGAAATCAGTTTGTGACCGTTCCTGTGCTGAACTTGTGGGCAGCAAGAATCGGTAGCGGAGCTACCTTGAATTCATCGGCAACTGCCGTGTCTCTCCAAGCCTTTGCTACATCTGGATCGTCGCTGACCGCCCTGTCTACTATTGCGATGCCAACTTCAGCATCTGGCCAGAATCGCGCGTTCACCTTGTCTGGCACGGCAAGCAATGAGGGTCAAATGGCTCGCTCCAACGATGGCCGGTTTGTCACCCTAGGCGGTTACGATGCCGCAACCGGAACTGCAGCAGTTTCCGGCACTTCCTCTTCGATCGTAAATCGAGTTGTGACCTTTGTAAATGCGGCGGGCTACGTTGATACATCTTCGGCCTTCAATACATTCTCAGGTAACGGCATTCGATCCGCCTATAGCTTGACCGGGCAAGAGTTCTGGGCCGCCGGTCAATCCAACGGGGTCAACTATGGTCTGGCGGGGGCAATCGCGGTTTCGTCGCTGAATACCTCCTCTGCCAATTCAAGGTATACGGCGGTCGGTTTCAATCAACTTTACACTGTTCCTCAGGCAGGCATCAATTCGGTAGGAACTGGTGTCCCAACCAGCGGCACAAACGCTACCGCTCTGCTGAGCGGCATGACTGGTTCAGGCACGCCGAACGCGAATCAGTTTGCATTCTACGATGCGAACACCATCTATCTGGCCGATGAAAGGTCTACCCCCGGAACATCAAACGCGGTTAGTGGCGGAGTTCAAAAGTGGACCTATAACGGCAGCACATGGGTCTTTCAATATTCGCTGAACAGTGGGATTACAACTGGTTGCCGTTCACTTTGTGTTACTCGCAACCTCAACGGAGATCCAGTCATTTTCGCGACTGCGGCACCGAACACGACGGGTGCGAACTCCATCTACAAAGTCACGGACACAGGTGTCAGTTCGGCGTGGTCGGTGCTGACCACGGCTGGGACGGGATATGTGTTCCGGGGTGTGGCCTTTTCTCCGCAGCCAGGAGACACAAACCGTCCCCCAACTCTTGACGCAATAGGCACGATCGCTGCGGTACAAGAACTTCAGAATCGAATGTTCACTACTACAGGCCGCGACCCTGACGGGAACTCTGTTTCCTACAGTCTGACGGGCACGGTGCCGGCTGGTGCAACAATCAATTCATCAACGGGTGTATTCGACTGGACGCCGACTGAAGCCCAGGGCCCAGGAACGTACAACTTCAACGTCCGCCTAACTGAGGTCGGCGCAGCAGACCTTTTTGTCGAGCAGGCGGTTTCAATCTCCGTTACGGAGGTTAACTTGGCTCCAACTGCGAATCCGCAAACCGTTGCGACAAACGAAGAGACTCCAGTTGCCATTACGCTTACAGGGGCTGATTCCGACCTCCCCGCTCAAACTCTGACTTACACCGTATCGACTTCGCCTACGCCGGCTCAAGGAACGCTGTCCGGCACGGCTCCCAACCTCACGTTTACGCCAGCCACAAACTTCACCGGACCGGCTACCTTTACATTCCGAGCTAATGACGGAACGGCAAACTCAGCCGCCGCAACCGTCACAGTCAATGTTGCGAATGTCAACGACGCCCCCACATTGGCCGCGATCACCAACTTCTCGATCAACGAAGGCAGTTTGGCTACGTTCACCGCAGTGGGTTCGGATATTGCGGATACGCCCCCGAATGCATTAACTTACTCCTTATCCGGAGAACCCGCAGGTGCCGTAATTAACCCGACCACTGGCGTGTTCACTTGGACACCGACGGAGGCCCAAGGTCCAGCGGCTTACACCTTTGATGTGGTTGTCACGGACAATGGCACACCAAACCTGAGCGCGAGCCGTAGCATAACGATTACGGTCAACGAAGTCAACGTGGCCCCCAATGTGACTCCGATTCCGAACCAGTCGACCGACGAGATGGTCGCCTTCACTTATCCCGTGATCGCTTCCGACACCGACGATCCGGCGCAGACGCTGACTTACTCTCTTACTGGCGCACCCCTCGGGTGCACGATCAACTCCTCCGGGTTGATCTCCTGGACTCCGGCCGAAGATCAGGGGCCGCAGACTTACAACTTCACGGTGAACGTGAGTGATGGCACGGCGACGACGACGACGGGGATGCAGATCCAGGTGGTCGAGGCCAACCGGACCCCCGTTTGGGGCACCGTTCCGGACCAGTCGGCGAGCGAGTTTGCGCCCTTCGCGCTCAGCTTGAGCCCATTCGTTACCGACCCCGACATTCCGGCCAACACGCTGAGCTTCGTCAAGCTCGCCGGTCCGACCGCGCTGACGGTTAGCTCGGGCGGCGCGGTCGCCTGGACACCGGGCGAGGCGGACGGCGGCACATCACCCACCGTGACGGTGCGCGTGACCGACAACGGCTCACCCACGCTCTTCGCGGACCAGACCTTCACGATCAATGTGGCCGAAACCAACTCGGCCCCGACTCTGGCGCCGATCGGCAACCGGACATTGAACGAACTCCAGACTCTGGCGTTCTCGGCGGTGGGTTCAGATACGGACGCTCCGGGTCAAACTCTGACTTATGCTTTGGTTGGCGCTCCTGCGGGAGCGGCGATCAACCCGGGCTCGGGCGCATTTGGCTGGGTCCCAGCAGAGAACCAAGGTCCCGGCTCATTTACCTTCGATGTGACGGTGACGGATGGCTTGGCGACGGCGAGTGAAACCATCACGGTGACGGTCAACGAAGTTAACGTCGCGCCGGTCTGGACGCCGATCGTGGCCCAGTCCGCGACCGAAGGCGTTGCCTTCTCGTTCAATGCGGCGACGTTTGCCAGCGATTCGGACAGGTTGCCGATCCTGTCGAACAATCTGACGTTCTCGAAAGAAACGGGCCCGACCGCGCTCGACGTGAGCTCGGCTGGTCTCGTGACTTGGACTCCCGGAGAGCTTGACGGCGGCACCTCGCCGACCGTGACGGTTCGGGTGACCGACGACGGCGCCCCGACCCTGTTCGCCGACGTGGTCTTCACGATCAACGTGGCCGAAGCCAATAGCCCGCCAACTTGGTCGGTGATTCCTGACCAAAACGCGACGGAAGGCGTGGCGTTCTCGCTCGAGACTCGGCCGTTTGCTAGCGACTCCGATATTCCGGCCCAAGCGCTCACCATTGAACTGGTGAGCGGTCCAGCCGGGCTGGAAGTAAGCCCTGCCGGCGTGGTCTCCTGGACACCGGGCGAAACCTTCGGTGGCACCTCGCAGCCGGTTGATATCAAAGTGTACGACGATACGCAAGCCCCGCTTGATGGGGTGACGTTGCGTTTCTCGATCAACGTGGCGGAAGTCAATGCGGCTCCGGCGCTCGCCGCGATCCCGAACCAATCGGTGGTGGCGACGAACCCGTTGACCTTTACCGCAGTCGGCTCGGATCCGGACGACATTCCGGCGAACGGCTTAACCTACACCCTCGTTGCGGGCCCCGATCCGGTTCCGGCCGGTGCGGTGATCAACCCGACAACGGGCGTCTTCAATTGGACGCCGACGGCTCCGCAAGGGCCTGGAGTCTATAACTTCAAGGTCCGAGTGACCGATAACGGCACAAATCCAAGCGGCCTCTTCGCCGAGCAGCCAGTGCAGATCACGGTGGACGCTTCGAATATCGCGCCGACAGCGAACAACGCGAGCTTTACGACGAACGAGAACACTCCGGTGAACACGCCGGTGGTGGCGACCGACCCGGACGTTCCGGCCCAGCCGCTGACGTACACGATCGTCGCGTCGCCAACTCGAGGTGTGCTTTCGGGCACCGCGCCGAACTACGTTTACACGCCGAACCTCAACTACTCCGGCCCCGACTCGTTTACGTTCAAGGTGAACGATGGCGTGGCGGATTCGAATGTGGCGACGGTTTCGCTGACGGTGAACGACACGGTTCCACTCAGCGTGAATGTTATCGGTTCGGTTGCTCCGAACGCCTTTGGCTCGCCGAGCTTCGACCCATGGGCCGCTCGTGCGATGACCAGCCTAGAGAACACTCCGGGCGTAGACGACGGTAATCGAAATCTCGACCCTACCGCCTACGATGTGGTCACCACGATTCCGTGGTACGACAACGCGGCGACCGGCACTCCATTCTGGATGGGCACGATGAACCCATTGATGCCGTTCAACCAGGAACTTGGGCACCGAATCCACTTCGGCGTAAGGTTCTTGGGTAACGGAACGCGGTTCTCGCTCAGCCAACTCGACTTCGAGTGGGCAAGTAGCGACGGCAATTCCCTCGGCTTCACGGATACGTGGAGTGCGGCGGACTACTATTCGGCGAACCGTAAGGGCATTGACTACGGACCGGACCGACTGAAGGGCACGCTAGACGACATCGTTTACAACGTGTACGCGCCGGATGCTGCGATCCCAGTGGTCTATGCGGCCGACCTGCCAATTGACGAGCTCATCTACGTGGGCTACGGCAACGCGTGGGACGTGACTCAAGAACCGGGGGCGACCGTGGCGGACCAATTGGCTTCGCTTCGCTGCTACCTCGAGGACATGGCTCCGATCACGATTTCGGGCACCTATAAGGTTCGCAATGGCTCGGGCGGCTTCTTGGGAGAGGGTACGGGGACGGTAACGCTGGTTCCGACCAACACGCTTCCGACGGCAAACAGCCAATCGGTGAGCTTGCCAGAAGACGGCTCGGTTGGGGTGACGCTCATGGCGTCCGATCCGGACCCATTTGAGGCGCCGCTGACGTATACGATCCTAGACGCGCCGGACAACGGCGCGCTCTCGGGCACTGCTCCGAACCTGACCTACACCCCGGCCGCCAACTACAACGGCCCAGATTCGTTCACCTTTATGGCGACGGATTGCGTCGGCGATTCGAACATCGCTACGGTGACGATCAACGTGACCCCGGTCAACGATGATCCGATTCTTGGCGCGATTGGTGACCGCAACATTCCCGAAATGGCGGCGTACTCGTTCACGCTCAGTTCGACTGACATTGATGCTGGCGCACCGCTCTACTCGGCGACAGGGCTCCCGACAGGCGCGACAGTAACGGGGAACACGTTCAACTGGACTCCGAGCGAAGCTCAAGGACCCGGTTCTTATCCGATCACCTTCCAAGTGAGCGACGGGGCGGGCGGATTGGACAGCGAGACGATCACCATCACGGTGAATGAAGTCAATGTCGCTCCGACGCTGGATCCGATTACGGACATCACGGCGGCTGAAATGACGTTGATCACGTTTGACGCGAATGGCCAGGATGCCGATTTGCCAGGTCAGACGTTGACGTACTCGATCGTGGGGGCTGTTGCACCTATCGCGGGCGGCATGATCGACATGAACACGGGCGTGTTCTCTTGGACACCGGGCGAAAACGACGGTCCAGGAACTTACACTGTGACGGTTCGGGTTTCGGACGGAACGCTTTGGGCGGACCGCACGTTGACGATCACGGTGACGGAAGCCAACGTCGCGCCGGTCCTTGAGGAGATCGCAGAGATGACGGTGAACGAAGGTTCACCGGTGACGTTCACGGCTCATGCAACGGACAGCGATGTACCGGTTCAAGACCTGACCTACACCATCATTCCTCCGCCAGTGGGCTCAACGTTCGATCAGAACACGGGTGTGTTCAGTTGGACTCCAACGGAAGCACAGGGACCACAGACTTACACCTTTACGGTGAGGGTCTCCGACGGCGTGGTGACGGACGAGCAGGTCGTGACGATCCACGTCAACGAAGCCAACGTGGCCCCGGTCGCTCTGGCGCAGACTCTGGGCACCGGAGTTAATGCTCCGCTGGGGATCACTTTGGTTGCCACCGACGCGGACCTTCCGGCGAACACGCTGACCTACTCGATTGTCTCGGGTCCTTCGAACGGCGTTTTGAGCGGAACGGGTGCAAGCCGCACCTACACCCCGAACCTGAACTACCAGGGACCCGACTCGTTCACCTTCAAGGCGAATGACGGCTCGGTGGATTCGAACGTGGCGACGGTGAACATTAGCGTCTCCGGCATCACGGTGACGCTGGATCTCCAACTCCAGAGCTTCCTGGCTGCTGGCCCGACCACCCGAGGCATCACGATGTTCCTCGGCGGAACGGATGGTGGCTTGAGTGCTCCGGTTGAAGTCACGCGGGACGTGGTGTTCACGAGTACGGGCTACGCCCAGATCGTGTTCACTCCGGCTGACGGCTTCAACGCCAACGCCAACCTGAGCGAATACGCGATCAGCATCAAGGACAATCTGCACTCCGTACGCAAGACCGTGCCGCTAACCTGGAACGGCTCCAACTACGTCGCAAGCGCGACGTTGCTGGGCGGCAATATCAACCGAGACAACCGGATTGACATCGGCGACTACGTCGTGTACGCGACACGGTTTGGCACCGTCTACCCAGGGGCAGACACTCCGATGTCGCTGCAGGCAGTGCTGAGCTATCGCAACGCGGATATCTCGGGCAACGGCTCGGTCGGCACCGAGGACTTCACGTTCATCTCGACGAACTTCGGTCAGGGCGACAACAATCTGGTTGGCAACTACAACCGCGGTGACGTGACGATCCGACGGCGCATCTCGGTGGCCGATGCGATGATTGAGGCGGGTCGTGAAGCGGCTCGACTGGATCGCAACCGCGACGGCTGGATCTCACTGGAAGAAGCGACTCAGCGACTCCGGTAGCCTCAGCTGGAAATGAAACTAGCCCCGGGGGAATTCTCCCGGGGCTCTATTTTTTGAGAAGCAGGGGTTGCCGCACGTCGGTGGATCGGTGCCCCTACAAAATTTTCTGAAGGTTTCGCGCTTCGATTCACAAGTTATGTTGTATGATGAAGGGAGTTGACCTTGGGGGAAACTGTGTTTCATGGCCTAAAACCGAACAGTCGGTCATGCAGAAAGGGTCGAAGCCGCAAATTTTGATCTGTTTGAAATGATGGTCCCCAAGCCTTTTAATCCACTCAAAGTGGAGTGATTCCATGATTCGACGATCTTCTTCGGTGTTGCTTTCCGCGCTCTCTCTTATGGGCGCAACGTCGCTCGCGTACGGGCAGGCGCGCTACGTGATCCCCAGTGTGTCCTTCCGCGATCCGCTGGCGACCACGCCTTTCACAGGTGCCCCCAACACCAACAACGCTGCTTACACGGCGGTCCTGTCGACCACATTTGCGCTGAGCGCTAGCGTGTCGCAGCTCGGCGGCACCATCACGAGAACCAACACGAGCACACTAGTTTCCGAATTGGGTTTCCGGATCACCAATAGCGCCTACGCGGCATGCTGGATGGATTTCGGCTTAACAGGTGCGGTCACCGCAAACACTGCGGCCCTGACATCGAGCACTCGAACAGGTACCGGCCCGATGATCGGCGCGCTGATGTCTAACGGCTCCACGATCCGCTTTGAGGCGTACTGTTCGACCACCACCGGCGCAACGATCGGCGCAGCGGAAGCGACCGGCACCAACGTGGACTTCCAGATGAACGCTACGGCATACACCGCGACCACGGCGGAAACGTTCACGTTCTCGGGCCCGACCGCGGTTGGATTCGGCAGTTCTACCACCACCAGCTCATTCACGTCCACTTCGGCAGGCGGCTATGTGCTCGTCGCGAATACCTTCACCAACAGCATTTCCTTCACAAACATTCTGGCGACCGGTACGTTCCGGTCGGATGTGAAGATATCTGCTTCCAACAACGGTTACCCCGGACTGACGTTCGTGTTCACGCCATGGAACCATTCCGGCAGTTTGGGCACCGGCACTACGTTGACACAGTATTCGGGCATCGGTGGATCGGGAACGGGAACATTGCTCAACTCGTCAATCGCCTCCGGTTCGACTTGGACGTTCAACATCTACGACAGCACGGACGACAGCCCGACGGGAACCGACGAGACGATCAGCAACCTTTCGTTTTCTCTCTCGCAGTTAACTTTCCCTGCGACGGCATTTGACTCCGGGACTCTTGCCGGCCCATACAACTCGGGAGGAACCGTTTATAGCGCGGACAATTCGACAATCGCACTCGGAACGGTAGGCGCGGACTTTGTGATGGGCCAGTCGCATGTGTTCCAAGGCGTGGGCAGCAACGCGTTGACCTCGAATGTAGCATCCGACCTGCGCGTGCGCATCCGCAACTCGGCGTATCCATCCTACTGGACGATGGAACTGCAGCCCACGACGGGATCGTTTTCATCGAGCACGATCAGTGTGCTTAACACGGCGGTCGTCTCGCCGACTGCACCGAGCGGTTTCAGCAACCGCCAGGCGAGCACCCTGCGCGGACTGAATATGCCCGCCGGTTCGACATTTACCGCCGAACTGTACGACATCAACGACAACGGAGCAGGCGCCGATTCCACGTGGACCAACGTGCGCATCCGGTTCACCAGCGGCACCGCTTGGGGCCCGAGCGGAACGCCTCCCACAGATTTTACCGATCTCGGCACGATCACGAGCGCGAATTCGACGACCGCAACTGCGCTGTCGGGTGTGTCTAGCGCGATCGGCCCAAACCAATATAAGTGGTTCCGGCTGGTCGTGCCAGCAAATGTGGCGGGTAGCGCGGGGTCTTACCTGCACATCTACACCACGGCACCCACCAACGGTCCGACAGACACCCTGCTAAACATTTTCGACAACTCGGGGCGGCACCTGATCTACGACGACGACAGCGGTTCGGCTAATCTCAGCATGCTGACGATCGGCGCGCCGGGCGCGACGACGCCCTACACGGTCTCGGGCACGAGCGATGGGCCATTCAACGGCAAAGATGCCGGTGGACTTCCCGCCGGCATCTATTGGATCGCAGTCGCGGGCTTTAGCTCCAACGACAGTTTCGGTGATGGATTCATCGCCACCACGACCAACACGTCCACTTTCACTGGTGGCACCAGGGTCAATGTGATCTCAAACGTGCCCTGGACGAACACTGCGCCTTCGCTGGCTACGATTGGCGCCCAGTCCGTCAACGAACAGTCGAACCTGACATTTAATGCGTTGGGTTCGGATGTCGATTTCCCTGCCCAGACCTTGGCCTACAGCCTATCGGGTGCGCCGAGTGGTGCGAGCATCAATCCGACCACCGGCGTTTTCAACTGGACGCCAACCGAGGTGCAAGGTCCCGGACCCTACACCTTCTCGGTTCAGGTGAGCGACGGATTCTCCACCACCAGTCAGTCGGTGAGCGTAACGGTCAATGAAGTCAACTTGGCCCCGACGTGGGCGACCATTCCGGCTCAATCCGGTTCGGAAGACACCGCGTTCTCGTTGAACGTGGCTCCGTTTGCGAGCGATAGCGATATTCCGTTAAACACCCTTAGCTACAGCTTAGTAAGCGGACCGACCGGCTTGACGGTGAGTTCCGGCGGCGCAGTCGATTGGACTCCCGGAGAGGCCGACGGCGGCACGGCACCTACGGTGACCGTGCGCGTGACCGACGACGGTTCACCCACGCTCTTCGCCGACAGGACCTTCACGATCAACGTGGCGGAGACCAACTCCGCTCCGACCCTCGCCCCCATCGGCAGCCAAACCATTGACGAACTCCAGACGCTGGCGCTTGTCGCAGTGGGTTCCGATACCGACGACCCAGCTCAGACGTTGACCTACGGCCTCGTCGGCGCTCCCACCGGGGCGACGATCAATACTGGTTCGGGCGCGTTCAGCTGGACCCCAGCCGAGAACCAGGGCCCTGGCTCGTTCACCTTCGATGTGACCGTGACCGATGGCGTGTCGACGGCGAGTGAAACCATTACTGTGACGGTCAACGAAGTCAATGTGACTCCGGTTTGGAACTCCATCGTGGCCCAGTCGGCGACCGAAGACGTGCTGTTCTCCTTGAACGTTGCGCCATTCGCGAGCGACTCGGACACCTTGCCGATCGTTCAGAACAACCTGACTTTCACGAAGCAATCTGGCCCCACGGCGCTTTCGGTGAGCTCGGCCGGCCTTGTGACCTGGACACCCGGAGAACTTGACGGCGGCACTTCACCCACGGTGACGGTGCGCGTCACCGATGACGGTGCCCCGACCCTGTTTGCTGAGGTGACCTTCACGATCAACGTGGCGGAAGCGAACCAAGCTCCGATTTGGGCCACGATCCCAGCGCAGTCGGCGAGCGAACACGCAGGGTTCTCAATGAGCTTGAGCACGTTCGCGAGCGACGCGGACGACCCGGCAAACGCACTGACCTACACCCTCCTAAGCGGCCCGAGCGGCCTCACGGTGAGCGGCGCAGGCATGGTGGATTGGACTCCGGGCGAAACGGACGGCGGTACTTCCCCGAGCGTGCAGGTGCGGGTGACCGATAACGGCAATCCGAACTTGACCGCCGACAAGACGTTCACGATCAACGTGGCGGAAGTCAACGCGGCTCCGGCCCTCGTCGCGATCCCGAACCAAACGGTGGCCCCGACGAACCCGTTGACCTTCACGGCGATTGGATCTGATCCGAACGACACTCCGGCGAACAGCTTGACCTACTCGCTGGTGGCGGGACCGGATCCGGTTCCGGCTGGTGCGTCCATCGACCCGATCTCGGGTGTCTTCTCCTGGACCCCGACGATCTCACAGGGCCCTGCAGTCTACGACTTCAAGGTCCGCGTGACCGACGATGGGATCAACCCGAGTGGCCTCTTCGCCGAGCAGCCGGTTCACATCGTGGTCGACGTGTCGAACGTCGCCCCGACTGCGAACAACGCGAGCTTCTCGACGAACGAGAACACGGCCGTGAACACGCCGGTGGTAGCTACTGATCCAGACCTTCCGGCTCAGACGCTGAGTTACACGATCGTGACCGGCCCGACGCACGGCCTTCTTTCGGGCTCCGCGCCGAACTACGTGTACACGCCGTTCAACCACTACGCAGGCCCCGACTCATTTACCTATAAGGTTAACGATGGACAGGCCGATTCGAACGTGGCAACGGTTTCGCTGACGGTGAACGACACGATTCCGATGTCGGTCCAGGTAGCGGGTACGCCAGCTCCTAACGCGTTTGGCTCGCCGAGTTGGGCAGGTTATCGCGCAAATGCGCTGACCAGCTTGGAAACCACCTTTGGTGCCGACTTCGGCAGCCGCCTCATCGACCCGACCGCTTACGATGTGGTTACCACGATTCCGTGGTACGACAACACGGCGACGGGCTGGGCGTTCTGGATGGGCAACTTGAATCCGGTCGTGCCGTTCGATCAAGAGCTGGGTCACCGACTCCACTTCGGAGTTCGCGTGCTCGGCAACGGAACGCGGTTCAGCTTGTCGGAGCTTACGTTCGACATGGACTCCAGCGATCCTGGCAACGACCTGAACTTCGACGGCAGTTTCGACGGTAACGATCCAAGCTATCCGTTCCCCGATTTCTACGGCCCGAGCCGACGTGGTATCGACTACGGTCCGGACCGAGTGAAGGGGACCACGGACGACATCATCTACAACACCGACGCGACTCCGGCGGAAACCGAGGTGGATGAACTGATCTACGTCGGCATTGGCAATGCGTGGGATGCGACTCAGGAACCGGGTGCCACACCCGCCCAGAAGACCGAGTCGTTGCGCTGCTACCTCGAAGGGCTGCTCTCCGTAGCTCCAATCAACATCAGCACGACCTACAAGATCCGAGATGGCGGCTACAACGGCCCCGTCCTCGCGACCGGAACGGGAACCGTGACGATGGTGCCGACCAACGTGCTTCCGACGGCAAATAGCCAGACGGTGACGGTGGCGGAAGATGGCTCGGTGGGCATTACCTTGGTCGCGAACGATCCGGATGATGCGACGCTGACCTACACGGTCGTAGCTGGTCCGACGCACGGCATGCTTTCGGGCACCGGTGCGAATCGCATCTACACCCCGAACGCGAACTACAGTGGCCCAGATTCGTTTACCTTCAAGGCGACCGACTGCGTGGGCGATTCGAACATCGCGACGGTGACGATCAACGTGACCCCGGTCAACGACGATCCGATCCTTGGCGCGATTGGTGACCAAACGATCGATGAGATGGCTCCTTACAGCATCACGCTCGGTTCGACGGACATCGATGGCGGCGCGCCGGTCTACTCGGGCACCAGCCTCCCGGCCGGCGCTTCGATCTCCGGCAACGTGTTCAACTGGACGCCCACCGAGGCCCAGGGCCCGGGAAGCTACACCATGACGATCCAAGTCAGCGATGGCGCGGGCGGCACGGATAGTGAAACCATCACGATCACCGTGAGCGAAGTCAACGTGGCTCCGACGCTAGAAGCGATCAGCAACCAGACGGTGGACGAGTTGACCTTGGTCACCTTCGACGCCGACGGCGCTGACAGTGACCTGCCGGCGAACACCTTGACGTACTCGCTGATTGGCGCTCCGTCTGGCGCGACGATCAACCCGGCGACGGGCGAGTTCACTTGGACTCCGACCGAACCTCAGGGTGGTCAAGCGTATCCGTTCACGGTGCGCATCTCGGACGGCACGCTCAATGCGGACCGCGGGGTGACGATCACGGTGAACGAGGTTAACTCGGCTCCGACATTGAATACGATCAGCAACCAGACGGTAAACGAACTGACTCCGGTGACCTTCACCGCTACAGCTTCGGACACCGATGATCCGGCGAACACCCTCACGTTCTCGCTGATTGGCGCTCCTTCAGGCGCGTCGATCAATCCTGCAACGGGTGCGTTCACATGGACTCCGACTGAAGCTCAAGGTCCGAATAGCTACACCTTTACGGTGCGGGTGACGGATGACGGCGTGGCACCGCTACACACGGATCAGTCGGTGACGATAGACGTTGCTGAAGTGAACGTGCCACCGGTTGCTATCGGACAGACGCTAGGAACACGAGTCAATACTCCGTTGAACATCACGTTGCTTGCAACCGACAGTGATCTACCGGCGAACACCTTGACCTACATGGTCGTGGGTAGCCCGACGCACGGAACACTAAGTGTGAGCGGTGCGAACGTGGTTTACACGCCAAACACGAACTACACGGGTCCCGACTCGTTCACTTTCAAGGCGAACGATGGCTTGGCCAATTCGAACATCGAGACGGTGAATATCAACGTCTCGGGTACGACGATCACGCTGAACTTGCAACTGCAAGGTTTCTCTGCGGTAGGACCAAGCACACGTGGCATGACGATGTTCCTTGGTGGAACGACGGGCGGAGCAAACCCGCCGGTTAACGTCTCAAGGGACGTCGTCTTCAGCGCGACGGGCCAAGCCCAGATCGTGTTTGTGGCCGCCGATGGCTTCTTGCCTACGGACGACCTCAGCACCTATGGAATCACGGTGAAAGATGATCTTCACTCGCTCCGAAAGAGAGTTGGTCTCACTTGGGATGGTTCGAACTACGTCGCGAGCGTAACCTTGATAAGTGGCAATATCAACCGGGACAATCGGGTTGATATTGGCGATTACGTGGTCTACGCGGTCCAGTACGGCAATCTGCAGTCGCAAGATACGCCGTTCAGTCTGCACACGAACCCAGTCTTCCGCCACGCGGATCTTTCTGGAGATAGGGCGGTTGACACGGCGGACTTCTCGTTCATATCAACGGCCTGGGGTCAGATTGATGAGAATGTAATCGGTAATTACGGTCGAGGAAACGTTCAAATCCGAACGCGCATCTCGGTGGCAGACGCGATGATTGAGGCGGGTCGTGAGGCGGCTCGACTAGATCGCAACCGCGACGGTTGGATCTCACTGGAAGAAGCGACTCAGCAACTCCGATAAGGTCAACAAACAAGCCCCGCGTGCCATGCACGCGGGGCTTTTTTGTGAGTCGTTAGTTCTTCCAATCAGCGACGAAGATGTTGGTCTCGCCGCGAGTGGTGCCAAACCGGTTGGACGCCCAAACAATCTTCTTGCCGTCTCGACTAAACATGGGGAAGCCGTCGAATTCGGGGGTGTGGGTGACCCGGCGCAGGTTCTTGCCGTCAATTCCGATCACGAACAGATCGAACTCTCGTCCCTTGGGGTCGCCGTAGTTTGAGCTGAAGACCACCTGCTTACCGTCGGGGTGGATGAATGGAGCGAAGGATGCACTGCCCAGGTTCGTGAGCTGGCGCTTGCCCGAGCCGTCGGCGTTCATCACCCAGATTTCGAGCTTGCCGGGGCGGACCATGTTCTCCTTGAAGAGGGCTCGATAGTCCGCTAGCTCTTGCTCGTTGTCCACCACATCGCGGCGGAAGGCGATGGTCTTGCTGTCCCAGCTCACGAATGGACCGCCGTCGTATCCCGCGTCCTCGGTGAGGCGGGTCATGTTGCTCCCGTCGAGGTCGCTGCGGTAGATGTCCAGGTCGCCTTCGAAGCCCCCGGTGAAGGTCATGTACTGATTATTCGGAGCGATGGTGGTCTCGGCGAGATAGCCGAACCGTCGGAGCACCTGCTCCGGCGCGCCGCCAGCGGTGGGCACGCGGTAGATGGCGAACCAGGGGTTGACCACCCAAACGTAGCCTTTGCTCATGTCGGGCGGTGTCTGAGCACCTCGGTCGTACTCGTGGGTGCTGCTGAAATAAATCCACTTGCCGTCGGGGCTGAAGTAGCTGCAGGTGCAGCGCCCATAGCCGGTGCTGACCAGACGCTTGCCAGAGCCGTCCGCGTTCATCACGAACACTTGTTCGTCGGGATACCCGGGCTGGCGCGACTGGTAGACAAGCTGCGTGCCGTCCACATTCCAATAAGCCTCAGCGTTTTGGCCACCAAACGTGAGCTGCTTGGTGTTCTGAAAGTTGGGCTCTTTTGGATCGGATTCTCGGGCCACCGAATCGGGATTTTGGACGGGGGCCGAAGCTAGGATAGAGTTTGCGGGAGTGTCGTATTCGGGCAGGAACGTCTCACATGAAACGCCACAGTCCGAACCAAAAGAAGAGAGAAGTGCGGCGACGAGAGCAGAGCCCATAACCTTATGGTACTGCCGCGCTAACAAGTCGTGCGTGCCCTGGCTTATGATCGGGTGACCATCTTGACTGATTTTGGCGGCGGAATGAGGCGGTCTAGGGCTTCGATGCTCTTTCGGACGGCGGGCTCGCTCTTCGCCGGATACCACTGCGCTTTGGCGCCGCTATTGCGCATGGGCCGGAAGCTCCAGCTCTTGAACTTCCTTCCCTCGAAACGCAACGTGTAGATCGCGGACGCGGCAGGAAGTGGCGAAATCAGGTTCCCCATTGAGTAGAGAATTGGCTTGCCTTTGTATATCTCGCGCCCTTGCAAAACATGCGGGTGCGCGCCGAGGAGGACATCGGCTCCGGCGTCCAGAAACGCTCGCCCCAAGCTGATCTGATAGGCGGTCGGCTTGTTCTGCTTCTCCAAACCCCAGTGGAGTGCGACTAACAAAACGTCGCACTTAGTCTTGGCGCGGTCGACAATGCGCTTTAAGCGTGCTCGAGCTTTGTCGTTCACCGCCCCTCCGAGGTCGAGCGCGGCGAGGCCGGGGGACTTCGCGGTGGCGGGAGTGCACTTGTACATCGCGCCAGTTCCCACGAAAGCCAAGTAGCTGACCATCCCAACTCGGATACCGTTCGGGAGCCGCCTCACCGCAACCTGCTCGGCGGCGGCTAAATTGGGACCGCCGCCGTTCCATGCGATTCCGGCTTTGGTCAGGAGGGCGGTGGTTTCATCCATCCCTTTGACGCCGAAGTCCATCAGGTGATTGTTGGCAAGGCTGGCGAAATCAAGGCCAAGAGACGTGAGCTGGGTGATGTGCTTGGGGTCAGCTTTCAGTACGAACTGTCGCTTTGCTTTCACGTCTTCCGCCGACTTCCGTCTCGTTGCGGTGGTGGAGGTCGTGAGGGGAATCTCGACGTTGGCGTAGCTGAGGTCAGCGGCCTTGAACATCGGAGCGATCGCCTTCAGCGCTGGCACCTTGGGGTTCATTGCATAGAACATGACGTCGCCTCCGGCCACGAGGGTCCAGCTTTGGGGGGCGATAACGAGGGCTGTGGCAAGCGCAGAGATCATACAGATCACCGAGGTTCTTTAAGTGTCGGCGGGCCGCTCAACCAGCCAAGTGAGACCAAAAACTCATCGGTTCGGATAAGTGTATTTGTCATAAATGGGTCTCGGTTAAAAAAGCCGTGCGGTTGATCGGGATAGCCGATCAGAGTACACGGGTTGCCTGCGACCTTCATTCTTTCCGTGAATATTTGCGCTGATTCAAAGGGCACAGTGGTGTCGGCCCGTCCGTGAAAAATGATGGTGGGAGGTCCGCCGGATTTGATGTGATGTGCCGGCGAAATGCGGGCGGCTGCCGTGCCAAGAAAGTCAGGATTGAGCTGGGCGGCAGGTCCCTTCATTTCATGCCCGGGCAGGGGAGCAAGTACCAGGGCGGGATTGAAAAGTACCAGGGCGTTTGGTGTTGCACTGCTTAGCTTGTCTTCCTTTTCGTCATCAAACTCACTGATGAATGCGGTGGACGCGGCGAGGTGCCCGCCGGTGGAGCCGCCGGCTGCGGCGATCCGCTTTGGATCGACACCAAGTCTTTTGGCGTTGGCGCGGACCCACCGAATGGCCGACCTGGCATCAGCGACACAATCAATCACCTTAGCGCTGTGCCGCATTCTCACGCGATAGTCGGCCGTTATGGCCACCATTCCTCTCGAGGCGAGATACCGGCATTGAGCTTCAAACTGTTGCGGCGATCCAGTGCTCCAGCCGCCGCCGAAAAAGAATACGATCGCCGGGCGGGGCGCTGGCCCTTTCGCTTTAGCGTCCTTAAAAATGTAGAGACTGAGCTTGACATTACCGACGCTCTTGTAGACTTCCGCCTGTGCCCCGTTCATTGTTGGCGCTTGTTTGTTCGCGATTCTCTCGCTCTCATCTAATGACAGAGCGCACCCGGAAATGCCCATCAGTAAAGGCAAGCAGATAATTCTCGATAGTTTGTACATTTCACTGGATCTCCACTGCGCGTTTAGCTCGAGCCAATTACTGCCAACTTATATGCTCAAAAGTTGCGCGAAGTAGTGAGCTTAGGGAGCAATCAGGATACCCGTGGTAGTCGCAGCGGTAATGGCCGGCAGGCCGTGTCGAAAACGTAGCCTCAATCGGGAATCCGGATCAGGTCGTCCGCTAAAATGCGACGCGCCGAATCCTGATGGAATGCTCCCACTTGCTCGGGTGCGATCTGCGTCGGATCAGTGCTGTAGGTGACCCCTGCCATGGCAAATTAATGGATGGATTGCGCCGTTCGGATGGCTTGCGCGAGTTCGGTTGGCACTTGGCTGCCAATCATCAGGCCGCGACCGTCGCGGAGCTTAAGTTGAACCCCTAGATTGCCTCGGGCATTGAGTCCGCTGACCGGAATCCCGCGAATCCCCCAGCCACCGAAGTCGCGAATCGGATTGTATTGAATGGGCTCCGCGCTCAGAATGTCGGCGAGCGCGATCCGCCGGCGATAGGTGGGAATCCAACCGAAAGTTACGGTAACCGCGCCATCGCCGACCTCGGTCTTCATTCGAAATAGCCCCACCCAAACTAGTACCGTCCCGGGGTGTACCCAGGCGAAAACTTGGGCTGCCTTCGGGTCTCGTTCCCCCGCGAGCCAGATAGCCAACGGCATCGCCACGCCAATGCCGAGCATCAGCAAATCTGCCCAAAGAGGGAACCGCTGAATCTCCACAAAACGGCTCATAAGGTTTTTTACGTGCCGATTTCTAGGGCGGTTACGACCAACTTTCTCAGCGACGGAGCACCACATGGGTCGCCTTCTCCGATCCAACGAACTGAACGCATTCAAATCCGAGAGCCCGTAGGTCAGCACCATTAAAAAGCCGCTCGCCTCCGCCCAGCAGCACGGGGGAAATGGCGATGTGCAACTCGTCGATCAATCCTGCTGCTAGGTATTGCTGAATCGTGTTGGGGCCGCCGCCGATGCGCACATCCTTGCCATTCGCCGCCTCTTTGGCCCGGTCCAGCGCCTCGACGATTCCCCCGGTCACGAAGTGAAATGTGGTGCCGCCATCCATCTCGATTGGCGGGCGCTCGTGGTGGGTTAGGACGAAAGTGTGGACGTGGTAGGGCGGGTTGTCTCCCCACCAGCCTTTCCAATTCATGTCGGGCCAAGGGCCGCGAATCGGGCCGAACATGTTCCGCCCCAAAATCCACGCGCCCACATTGTCAAAGCCCCTCGTCGCGAAGTCGTCGTCAACCCCGGTGGTGCCTCCTTCGATCCCAAATAGTGTCCGCTGGATTGTGCGAGTGGGAAAAAGCCACTGGTGCAAATCGGTCCCCCCCACCCCCAGCGGGTTCTGCAGATCCTGATCCGGCCCGGCTCCGTAGCCGTCCAGCGAAATCGTAAAGCCCTCAACTCGAACTCGTCCCATGTTCAGTTCTTCATTGTAGTTGCAATTGATGGGCTCTAAGCTGCCGTATGGCTAGGCAGATGGTCGGGAAAACGTTGCGATTTGAGGCTGAGCTGGATCTGCAGATGGTCGGAACCTACCGGTACCACGCGATCAAACTGCCGGGTGAAGTTCAATCTCAAATCGAGTTTGTAAGCGGAGTTAAGCAGCGGTTTGAGGGCAACGTCAATGGCGAAGGTTTCGCGGGGGCGCTGCTGCCCACCGGTACTGGCGGCTACTACATGATGGTGAACGGGGCCTTGCGTAAGAAGCTCAAACTGGAACTCGGCGACTCGCTGAGCGTGACCATCACCATCGTTGATCCAAACAAGGTGGACGTTCCCGAGGACGTGATTCGGGCGCTCTCGGCCGACGAGGAGACGCTGTTCAAGTGGGACGTTCTGACTGCAGGCACCAAGCGGGGCATCCTGCACCAGATCAATTCCGCGCGGTCTGAGGCGCTTCGAGCGGACCGCATTGCATCTTTAGTTCAGCGAATGAGGCAATCCCAGCCTTTCGAGCCGTTCTCAATGCGAAATCGACTTTAATTATCCGCCGTCTCGTGACCCAATAAGTGGCGGACAGAGTAAATCTGGCCGGTGTGATAGGCGATGTGGAAGGCCATGTACTCCATGGTGTAGCCCCAGGTCCAATCGTGGCGGAACGGGCTTTTGGCATCGAGGGCGGGGCGGGCGGTCAAGAAGTGTGACTTGCAAGCCTCATGAACACGCTTGACCTCGTCATACACCGCCTCGGCCCCCATGTCGAGGATCAAGGGCTGCTCCACCGTCGTTGGGTAGTAGCCAATTTGATCGGTGAAAAATGGACTCTCGAGCTCACCTAAGACCCATCGAGCTTCGCCATAGGCCACGTGTGCCGCCAATTCGCCCACGCTCAGCAACCGTGGATGAGCCCGTACCCAAACGTGCTGGTCCGCTAGTCCCACAAAGGCCTCGCACATCTCCCAAATGGCGGAGTCCATCGGCTTGATCGATTCTTCGTGAGTCATGAACGAAGGCTACCCTGCGATCTTTTATGGTCTCGACTCTGAGGTCAATCCTCTGGTGAAGTTCTCAAATATTAAACGATGGCTTCACTGTTTCGGCGCCTCAACATTCCCACCTGTCCTCAGATAATTGGCAAAATACTCTGGTAGACCCGCATCCATCAGCCTCGAGCAAGCTATCTCAAGGTCATAGCTCACCCGAACTTGCTCGCTTGCGACACTTTCACCATTAAAGGAAATCACGCTGTATCCAGCGCGCGGATCACGGTCTTTTGGGCGACCAACGGAGCCTGTGTTGATGAAATGAACACCCTCGATAACTCGATGAAACGGCACATGAGTGTGGCCGAAGATGATGACGTCCGCATGGGCGTCATCCTTTCCACCCCCAACGAATTGCTTAAGAAATCCGTCCGAACGGTTCTCGAAGAGATACTCTGTTGTTGACCGGGGCGATCCGTGGCAGAGCAAAACTCTCTTGCCGCCAACTTCAAAGCGGATCTCACGCGAGAGTCCCCTGAGAAGCTCTTTGTTTGCGTCCGTTGTGTGCTCGCGGGTCCAGAGAAATGAAACATTACTTATCTCAATATCGAACGGCTTGATGTAATGGCATCCGCAGTCGTCACGATTGAACCCCACACCCTCATCGTAGTTACCCATAACCGTAGAGCATCCCATCGAAGCGATGAGTTCTTGAACTTCATTTGGCTGGCTAGCATAGCCGCCGAGATCGCCAAGGCAGTAAACGGAATCGAAGATGTTTGAAGCAATTGAGGCTTGTACGGCCTCCATTGCCGGTAGGTTTGCGTGGATGTCCGAGAAGATTGCGAGTTTAGTCATGATGCGAGTTGGCCACCTTTCATCCACGGTTGAATAACAACACGGGAACTCAGCATTCGAACTTCCGAAATCGGACCAATCTCCTTTGAAGCCTTGCCGGCTAGGAGTGGCTCGGACACGCCCGCCAATGACAGGGAACGATTCACGACCCATCCAAAAGTTTCGATCCCTGCTCGCAGCAAATCTTCTTGAAGTCGTTGTGCTTCGTGAACGGGTGTTGGTTCCGGTAATGCAACCAGCACGACCTTTGTGAAATCTGGATCACGAAGTCTTGGGAGCAATTGCTTCACCGATTCGGGGGCATCGCTTTGGGTTCGGGCGACCTCTCGGTGATACGCTTCGGTTGCGTCCATCAGAAGAATGGTGTGTCCGGTTGGAGCTGTATCAATAACCACGAACCGATCACTCCCTTGCGCCACTGCGTCAGCAAAGGCGCGAAAGACGGCGATTTCCTCTGTACACGGGGAGCGAAGATCCTCTTTGAGAAGAGCAAGTGCCCCTTCATCCATAGTCCCCGCCGCCTTTGCGAGTGCGGCTTTCGCATACGCTTTGACTTCTGATTCTGGATCTATACGGGCAACTTCCAGATTGCTAGGCAGTTCTCCCGCTAGATCGAGTACATTCCCAGCCGGGTCAGTCGTGGTAAGTAAGACTTGGTGGCCCCGACGGGCTAACTCGTGGGCAATTTGTGCCGCGACGGTCGTCTTGCCAACTCCACCCTTACCCATTGTCATCACAACACCATGCCCCTCCTTTGCGAGTTGGTCTACAAATACATCAAAGTCCATTCCCGAGGACGGCACTTGCGGCGCGGAAATTGTTGGAGGTGAAATCTCGCTAGGGCTAAGCAGTGCATTCAGTGCCTCGGTTCCAACTACATTTCCAGGCAACATGGGCACAATCGAAACGGGAAGGCTAGCAAGGGCACTCGGCATCGAACTCAGTCCATCTTCGACGACGGACGCAAAGGCAGTCGCAACAGGATCATCAGTTGCACCCGGCCTATAGACGGCGTTAACGACCAATCTTAAATTGTGAATTCCAAGTTCACCAAGCTCCACTTGGGTTCTAGCCGCTTCTTTCAGACTCGGCCGTTCGGGGCGAGCGACAAGCACGACCGTCGTTTCGTCTGGATTTGCTAGACGCTCCAGCGCACCTTGATAGAGCATTCGTTGGTCGCCAAGCCCAGCCAGTGGGCCAAGACAACTTGCTTCGGCGGTCGTTGTGTTCAAGTATCCGCTCCAGGCACTCGGCAGACTAAGCAAACGCAAAGTGTGGCCAGTCGGCGCAGTGTCAAAGACGATGTGATCAAACGACTCCGTTGCGTGGGGATCTGCCATGAGCCGAACAAATTCATCAAAGGCCGCGATTTCGGTAGTACAAGCTCCTGAGAATTGCTCTTCCAT
The DNA here is from genome assembly GCA_031425375.1 of Chthonomonas sp. GTDB lineage: Bacteria > Armatimonadota > Fimbriimonadia > Fimbriimonadales > Fimbriimonadaceae > JAFLBD01. The sequence continues at coordinate 1,081,965 of JANPJF010000007.1, forward strand.
ATTCCGAATGACAGCAGGTGGAAGCTTGCCTCGATAGGGGCCAACCATTTTCTCCCTGTAAGCCCGTGCAGCTTCTTCCGGATCGAGGTTTGCACCGAACAGATTCGTGATTCCCTTGATCGGGGTCGGACTGCTATTCAGTCGAGTGTCGAATACTTCATCCAGATTTGATGCCGGATCGGTGCTGATAATGAGAGTCCGCTTGCCAGATTCCGCGAAATGGAGTGCTGCTGCACAGGCCAGTGACGTCTTCCCGACTCCACCTTTGCCCGTGAAGAAGAGATGCCTTGTTGTAAGTCCGTCTGTCCACATGTCAGCAACAGCCTTTGGATTCGTCTTCACAGCAGGGCGCCGAGGCCATCTTGAGTTCAGTCCTTTGCGTGGCATTCTGTGAAAGAGCTTCAATGCCAAACCAGCTTGCGAGTTCCTCGCGAGCGGGATAAGACGCTTTAGCTTTGATCAATCCGTCCAGCACAAAGATAGGAAGGTTCTCCGCCTCCTCGCCCATTTCGGCGAGGACCAGCGGGCTTGCGGTGAACGCCTCCGGCTGATGACCGAGGTTGAAACGCTCGACGTTGACGCCTCGACTCTTCAGGAACGCGACGTCGGCCGCAAGCTTCAGAAGCTTCTCGTCGACACTTGGGCCGCAGACACCGGTCGAGCAACACATGGCAGGGTCGTAGATTTTGAGAGTTTTCATTTTTTGGTTCCTATGGATTCGAGAATCTGAGATTCGCTGCACACGCCGAGAGCAGCATCGTTTTGGGCTTGGAAGTAGTCAGTCATGATCTGGATCGCTTCGCGCCTGACTGAACAGACCATGAACTTGCCGTTCTTTTCGGCGTTGATGAGTCCGGCGAGCCGCAACTCTTTAATGTGGAACGAGACGGTGGAACTGAACTGCTCACTTCCAGTCACGTGGCAACAGACAGCGCCGACCGTTACGCCTAGTACAGGCCGAACGTCTCCTGAGTCATCGAGAGCAACCGGACTGCACTTGGAGCAGAGGAACTCAAAGATGCGAGCCCGAGTAGGGTCTCCCAGTGCCTTGAACATGAGGACAGGCGATGCCATACATGGAGTATGGCACAACATATCGAGATATTTAGAGATATCGCAGCGATTTGTAAAGAGATCAATAGCGGATGGTTAAGCCAACGATCCTTAACCGTAATATTGCTGTCCATTAACGATTCAGTTGCGATACTGGGGGGTGAGGAGTGTTAGGGTTTCGCGGCCCTCGCCCGCCTGCATTGAGAGGAGTATCTACATCATGAATCGCCTTATGAAATTTGCGTCCCTGGGTCTTATCCTTGGTGCCTATGGCTCGGCTAGCGCCGCCAATCAAATCGTCTTCTCCGCTGTCGGCTCGTCGGCTATGTTTAACCAGTTTGAACAGGCTGCTCGGATCACGGCAACGGCAACTCAGGCTACCAACAACTACCGCAAGAACGCTTCCGGTCGTCTGATTGATGGCTCGCTCTCCTCTACCGGTAACCTTTGGGTGGTCTGGAACGGAACTGCGGGCAACCGAAAAATTTGGCTCTATCTCTCCACCGACTCGACAGTCGGTGTTCGCGCATATTTTAACAGTGCGTTGGTCGATATGGTCGCAAACTTCGCCACCACCAACACAGGCGTAGCTAACGGCTACGCGCAGATGCCCCAGGACGTGTTTGACACGATCGATGCTGGCAACAACGTTTTCAACGCCGGGATGACGGACATCACGCCCGCGGACGCGAAAGTCGCAACGCAGCGGTTGTTCGATAATGGGTACTCGCCAACGAACGGCGTGAAAGGTATTAGCTTCACAGGATCGGGCTCGACAACGTCGCCGTCAACTACGACAACCACTCTTCCGGTGGACTTCAACCTAGCGGCACGAGCCTACTCCTTGTTCGCGGTCGGCGCGGCGCCCATGATGATTGTCATCAACAAGAACGACACGTCACTCTCTGGCATCGGCAATCTTGACAACATCAACTCGCAGAACCTTGCTTACTGTCTAGATGGGACCTTTAAGCGCACGAGCTCGATCAACAATGATGCTGCTGCTCGAAACACGAACAAGGGACTCGTGACCTTCCTTCGAGAAGGGCTTTCCGGTACGTATAACACGACTGAGTACTGCATCCCGAATACGGTGCGCTACCAGACCACCCAAGAAGCAGGGGTGACTGGCGCGGCTGCCACGAATCCGCTTCGACAGGCGACCTACAACGGCGCACCTTTCGCCATTGCTACCACGACGGTAGGAACGGCGACTGTTGGAACCACCACTACATTGACGGCCACGGACACGGGCGGTCGCGTGCGCGGTATCGGAACGAATGGCGTTTTGAATTGCGCCAACTTCACTACGAATAGCTTGACCTACGCCTTCTGGGCCGTGAGCCAGTTCACCGATGTGAATACGCTCGCTCCGTTATTCCCCAATCTGAAGTACCTCACAGTGGACGGGATTGATCCTATTCAGGACTCGTACACCGGCGGAAACTTCCCACTGAGTACATCGCTGAAGAACGTGAAGAACGGAGCCTATCCGATCTGGTCGATTCTTCGCGCTTGCGTTCCTCCGGCCTTGATCAACAACGCGGGCGACTTCCGCGATACGTTCCTCAACGCGACGGCCGCCAACAATGGCGCCGACGTGGTGGCCAAGAACGACCTCCTCGTCTTCCGATCTTATCGGGCGACGGCGGACGTTCTGTCCCCATCAAACGGCATCGTGAACCTGAACTCGCCGGAAGCCGGTGCCGACGCTGGCGGCATGGTCTTCAGCATCAACAACGAGTTTGATTTCAACCTCGACACCGGTGCTTCGCTGATCAACCTTCGACAATAAGGCACTCGAACTCAGTCCGCGGTAGGTGATCGCTCACCGAGGACTGAACAACCTCGAACAGGAGAAACAAAGAATGAACAAAATTTTTCTGAGTGCCTTGGTGCTCGTCCCCGCGCTTTCGATGGCTGCTCAAACAGTCTTCGACGCGGACATGACGGGAACCCTGTTGCACACATATGTTCCTGCTAAGGCGCAAGCCGGCACGAACGCGATTCTCAACGCGAAGGGCAAGGCGGCTGGATTCGGTAACCCGATCCAGTTCTCCGGAGTCTTCGCGGGATCCAACACGGTGTCCACCGCACGAACCATCTGGGCCGGATTCACTCCTGCCGTTGGCGCGGGCGGCGGCCAGTCTATGCAGCTCGGCGTGCTCGCTTTGGCGGACAACGTTGCTTCGGCTGGATCTGACGTCGTCCTCTACGTTTCGGTGTACACCGACAACCCATCGCTGGTCGGCGAAGTGCCTCGCGGCACCGCGCTGGCAACGAACGTTGCCCTTCGAATTGCGGATGGCAACCCACTCCTGGGTGGTGCTTCGCAGTTCGTTAGCGACCGATTCTCGGTTTCCGCGCCGCTCGTGGCGGGAACCAAGTACTGGCTCGCAATCGCCCCGGCGAACACTCCGAATTCGTTGACCCCAGCTAACTGGGCCACCATCGTCTGCAACTCGATTTCGGGTAGCAACATGGATGCCCAAAGCTACACGGTCGCGAACTTCGGGATCTGGCAGTACAACAACAACAGCGGCAACCTGGGCGGGTCCGGCGGAGTTCAGTTCTCCACCAGCCTCGAAGCCACGAACGTGATCGCAGCTCAGCTTCGGACGAATCCGAATCCTGCCGCGATCAGCGGCAACCTGACGCTGGCCGACACCTCGGCAACCTTTGCCTTCCCGCGCACCATCAGCTACGCGGTCAAGCAAGGTTCGGTGACGATCCAGACCGGTTCGGTGGTTTCCAGCGCGACCGTGACGCCCTACGCTATCTCGGTAGCCAACAGCCTCACTGGCAACACGACCATTGAATGGGACGGCGGACCGTTCTTGCTCCGCAAGACCAACCTCGTCCTGACCGGCTCCAACCAAACCGCAAATGTCAGTCTCCAAAACGGAGACGTGGACGATTCTGGTGAAGTGGACGCCGCTGACATTGACATCGTGATCGCGAACTTCGGTTCAACGCTCGACATCACCTCAGACGTGGATGTAAGCGGCGAAGTTGACGCGGCGGACATTGACATCGTGATCGCGAACTTTGGTGGCACAAACGACTAAAGCAAGCCCTTAGCCCCTCGATTCTCCCGCCCTTTTTGGGCGGGAGAACTTTCCATGTAGGACACATAACAAAATGACTCACACTCAAAACTCGCGCCGAGCGTTCACTCTGATTGAGCTGCTCGTCGTGATCGCGATCATCGCGATCCTTGCTGCTATTCTTTTCCCTGTCTTTGCTCAAGCTCGCGAGGCGGCCAAGAAAACTGCCGCGATCAACAACGCGAAGCAGATGACACTTGGATTCATCCAATACGCCACCGACAACGATGACATCTATCCGCTGGGTGGCATTCTGGGTGCCCGCGACCCGATCGCGTTGGCCAATCCCGCTTTGGCGGCAACCGACTGGCAAAACTCGGTGTATCCCTACATCAAGAATGAGGACATCTTCAAGTTGTCGGGCGACACGGCTAAGAAGCAGCGCATTCAGACATTGCCGAACTGCGGCCAAATCGTTACTGGCTCGCAGACCCAATCAACGAAAAATTACTCGGCCACGAGCTGGCTCAGCTCCTATCGCCTGCACTCCTCGACTCGCCAAGCGGCGACCCAAAGTTCGCTTGGTGCACCCTCCGACTTTATCCTGCTTACGCACGGTCAGAGACCGGTTTTGGGCGGCAGTGGTGCCAATGGCCGTCAGACTAGCTCCATTCCGGACCGTGCTGGGGATACTTGCTCGCTTTGGAACGCGGTTTACAGCCAGGCCACCGATGGCGGCGCGAACCACATCGTGAATGCGACCAATAACACCGGTTACGGCTCTGCCCCGCACTTCAAGGATGGAATGGTCTCGGCGTTTGCCGACGGTCACGTCAAGTTCTACTCATTCAGCTTCACCCGTGGAGCCGCCCTCGGTGCGGACCCGAACGTGAACGCCCGCCAGCTTGAAGGGCGATTGCCCTGGTGCAAGCACGGTTGGCAAGAAGGCGACACTCAGCAATGCCGCGATGCGGGTGGACGCTGGAACGCATTAGATTAATGCGCTTCCTCCCATTCCTTGGGATCGCACTCGGGGCCTGCGCACTAGCGCAGGCTCCGGTCGCGGTAAAGCTCCCAGATCTGAGTAAGGCCAAAGACCCTTACATTAAATCAAGCGCGCCGCCGGTCATTGCCGAGTCGGTGACGAGACAAACTTTTGCTCGATTCTTGATTCAAGTTCAGTGGCGAAAGGGCGACCCGGTCAACATCTATCTCATCCGGCCTCTCAACACCGTGCGCCCGCCGGTCTCGGTGTTTCTGTACGGATTTCCCAGCGACTTAAAAAGATACGAAGACGACAATTATTGTCGCCGCGTCACCCAAGGCGGAATGGCAGTGATAGGCATGGAGTCCGCCCTCACCGGAGACCGGTATCGGTCACGACCGATGCGCGAGTGGTTTGTGAGTGAGCTGGACGAATCCTTTCACAAGACCGTGTTGGATGTTCAGTATCTCCTGGACTATCTCACCGCCCGCGGCGATTTGGACATGAGCCGGGTGGGGATGTTTGGGCAAGGTTCGGGGGCGAGCATTGCCGTCTTGGCCGCCGCCACGGATCCCCGGATCAAAGCAATTGACTTGCTGAATCCTTGGGCCGACTGGCCGACCTGGACGAAGACGACGGCCAGCATTGGAGCGGAGGTCCGGCGCGAGTTGACCACGCCCAAATTCTTGGCGCGCATTCGTCCCTATGACCCGGTGCTATGGTTGCCACGGCTGAAGAAGACCGTGATCCGCGTGCAGTATGTCCGGAACGAGCCGACGGTGCCGGTTCGTTCGCAAGACGCCTTTCTCAGGGCCCTGCCGGCACAAGCAGTTAAGGTCACTCTCAAGGACAACTTGGAGCTGTATCGTGCGACGAGCGACGGCAAGCTATTCACCTGGCTGACCGGGACGCTTCGAAGATAGGGACGGAAGGTATTCTCAGGCCCTGCGGCCTCGTAGCTCAGTGGATAGAGCGCCTCCGTCCTAAGGAGGGCGCCGGGGGTTCGATTCCCTCCGGGGCCGCCACTATTTTGAACCTAAAGTTGAGAGACTTGATGGAAGTTTCAGAGGGGCCTGAGTCCCAAGTCTCTCAAAAGGTCTCTCAAAGTTGAGTCAGTTTTCCGTGTAGAATCTATTGCATGGCAACACGCGCAGATCACGGCGAAGGGTCGTGCCGACCGATTAGCACGGGGAAGCTCGCTGGAAAGTGGCGCGTTCAATACGTCCTGGAAGACACGACAGGGGTCAAGAAACGCATCTCCCGAGTCTTCCCGACTCAGCGCGAGGGCAAAGACTTTCTGCGCTCGCTCAAGCGGTCTGACGAGGTCGCCGCAATTTACAAGGTGAAGGCCATGACCTTCGGGGAATGGTTCATGTGGCTTGTCGAGAATGAGTGGAAAGACTCGCTTGATCCCAAGACCTTGCGTGACAGAGTGTCCCGATACAAGACGTACGCCGCTCCAAGGTGGGCAGGAGTTCCACTCACTAAGATTGACCCTATGGATGTCCGCGCTTTCTATCAGAAGCTCAAGGATGATGGTGTCGGGGAGCACACCCGCATTGCTCTCAAAGCGGGATTGGTTCGGGCATTCAACCAGGCCATCACACCATATAGAAGGGTTCCTCACTTCTGGTCGAATCCGTTCTGCTTACAAATGCCCACTCCTGAGCGGCGCGCAGCGGTTGCCCTGTCTCCGGAGCAAGCAAGGAAGGCAATCGCCTCCAAAAAGCTGGATGATTCCCGGCGAGCCATGCTCGGCGTGTTTCTACTTGCCGGACTACGGCTCGGGGAGCAGATGGCGCTCACACGCGGCCAACTGAGGATGGAGGAGGGACTGATTCTCGTTGATCGGGCAGTGAAGCTTGATGCCAAGAGTTCACAGTCCATCGGCCTTCCAAAAGGGGACAAGGTCCGAACAGCGGTGATGTGCGACCAGCTCAAACGGCTTCTTGAACCGGTGATCGATGATCTCACCGAAGATGAGCTGATCTGGCCGCAAGCCAGCGAGAACAAGCCCCGTATGAAGGCACTAGTTTACGCAACTTGGCGACGGATTCGAAAGGAAGCTAAATTGCCCGAAGAGATGAGCCCGCACGATTGCCGCCTCACCCACATCAACTGGATAGAGAAGCTCTGTCCCGAGGTTTCACCGACGACGCTGAAGGAGCACGTGGGCCACTCTGCCGTTGGCGTGACTGAGGTGAACTACACGAGACCTTTAACAGCATCGCAATCTGCGTTGAGAAACGCTGTGGAAAAACTTCTAGCAGAGTGCTAAGGCAGGGTAAAATCGGGCTCAGCGTTGTTCTAACGGCTGCGGTCAAGAGGTTCGATCCATATGCCTTTCCTCCTTCGATTTCAAGAAGCACTCCCAAGCGATCTATCGACTGGGTTAAGTTGTGCTACCCAAACAGTCACGTCCGTGAAGGCTGAACAAAACGACGCCGATCCAAGCAAAGCCAAATACAGCGCGATCCCCATGACCTCTGAATCAGCAAGAGACTGTGTTAAGTTTGCTACCCAAACTGTCACCCGGGTTAAAAGTGAGCAGAACGATGCCGATCCTAGTACTTCTCGTAACGCCGCAATACCTAAGCGAGGGGATCGGCCAAATCCGACAACTTATATGGCGACTCAAACAGTGACAGAGGCCGGAAAGGAGCAAAGAGATTCTGATCCAGGAGTCACTGCCCATCGAACGATTCCATTGCCAATCACTATGGCAACTCAGACAGCAACCAAGGTGAGTGGGGAGTCAAGCGACCAAGACCCCACCGTTCGATCAAGGAGAGCCATCCCCCTTGCTCCTCATACTCACTAGTCTTGAAGATGCAACAGCCGACTACCTCGCACATCGGCTTGAAGTCGAGTCTGTTGATTTTCTGCGCCTCAATACTGACAGCCTGATCGATCAGGCAAAAATTCGCTTCGAGATCGGTAATCCAGTTCTAACTATCGATGGAGTAAGCCTCTCACCTGCTGATGTTTCGAATGTTTGGTATCGACGACCTGAATCGTTGGAGAGCAATCAATTTGAAGAAACGCCTGAAGGCCGCTTTGCTATAAGTGAGTGGAGCGAGGCACTTGAGGGATTTCTCTCACACATTCCGCAGACTAAATGGGTTAACCATCCATCCGCAAACTTTGCTGCTTCTCACAAATTAGAGCAACTTACCACCGCTTCACGACTTGGCTTTGATGTTCCCAGGACGTTACTGACCCAAGATGCTGATGACTTGAGGGAGTTTTTTTCAAATTGTGATGGTCAAGTGATTGCCAAACCTCTCAGTCATGGTCTGATTGAAAGAGCTGGCGCTGCTCAAAGCTCCTTGATCTACTCATCTCAACTTACCGAATCTGATCTTGACTTACTAGACGATCTGAATCTATGTCCTACCCTCTTTCAAGAGTATATCTCCAAGTCTGCTGATTATAGAATTACAGTTGTGGATGGGGATATCCATACAGCTCGGCTGATTGCCCAAGCCGAGGATGGTGTCCAAAGATGTGATATCCGGCGAAACAACATGATTGACGTAGAGACGGAATCATTCCAGCTACCGGAGCACATCGAAGGCCTGATTTCTTGCCTCATGCAACAATACGGCCTGCGATTCGGAGCCATTGACATGGCTACTTCACAAAATGGACAATGGTATTTCTTCGAGATTAACCCGAATGGCCAATGGGCATGGCTTGATCTAACGTCTGACCTAGATATCGCAAGCTCTTTTGTGAAGTCCTTCCGACCAGAGGTTAGCTAAATGGCTGGCGCGAGAACTCCTGATACAAAGGAATCTCCACAAATACAGAGAGGCAAGACCAAGCTAACTCAATTTGTTTCTAAAAAGACAACTGCGCTCTTTGACTCCTTTTTCTATTTTCGACAGAAACTCGCAGAGCTGTTAGTCTGGTCATCACTCAGAGTCATCGGAAGTGAGGTCACACTTGCAGAGGTTAAACGACAGTCTTTAGACACGGTTGATGGCACACATTTTGACGTTCAGCGGGTTGGCGATGTTGAGACAATCTTGGAAACTGCCAAAGCATGTTTTGATGCAGCTGAATCTCGGCGAGTTGCGATTACAGATAAGTGCAAAACGTTGCTTACACTTGGTTCGCTGTTTCTGGGGATTGTTGGCTTTCTACTTCCTAAGGAGCTAGCATACGATAACTCGTGGATCCGTGCATTGCTCTTCGTAACGGTACTGCTGTTCTTGCACGCCGTCGCTCTTTTACTGTTATTTTTCGTAACTGGGAAAGGAATGGAGGTCTGCATATCTCAAGAAGAGCTTCACTTGGAGCCAGAAGACCTAAAACTATCTCTTGTGAAGTCTTATCTTCAATGCAGAGCAGATACTGATCAGCGTTCCAGTTATCTTGTAGAGGTATACAAAGCTGCCCGCTTTTCTTTCTTTGGAGCATTTGTCTGTGCATCCTTCTTGTTTACTTTTGGGTTCCTTTCAAAATCACAGGAGGATCCTTCTCAACAATTGATTAGATCTATTCGAGGAAACCCCAAGCTGATCGAAACGCTTCGTGGGCCCAAAGGTGATACTGGTTTCGGTAAACAAGGTCCGCCTGGCAAGCCAGGAGTGAGTCCGAAGGTGGACATTGATGAGATCGCTGAGACGGTGTTCAAGAAAGCACGTAATGAAAAGCTCATCCCGCCTTTCCGTCCCCAGGGGGATAAACTTCCCAAGTAAAAAGCGGTCTCGTCTGAGGTTGCTGGGATAAGTAATCCTCCGGGAGAGAACTGTGGTGATGGATCGATCCCATTCCGTGATGACCCAGAATTGATGCTATTTGAGCTTGTATAGACCGGCATGAGCCTGAGCCCTTGGGCCAACCCCTCCTCATTAGACGCCTGATCCTCCTCGCAGACCTTCCCCCAGTTAGCTGAAGCGTGACGGCCAATCCCCGGGCTACATCTGCCGGAGAGAACTTAGAGGCCGCATTGCTCGTCGCAACGAGACGCCCCAACGGGAACTTCGCATTGGCAAGAATCATCTCGATCACCCTTTGCCAACCGATCTTTCCTGTCGCGAAGATCATCGTTTGTGCAACGGCGGTTGAGCCTCGGCTCAATAATACAATTAGCCGTACATTCCCAAATCGCAAGCTCACGCACCATCAATTTGTGAGCGAGACCAACTACAAAAAGCTGGCATACACTGTTGAGGAGGCAGCGGAGTTGCTGTCGCTCAGTCGCGCTCACGTCTACCGGCTGCTCGACTTAGGGCAGCTTGGATCAATCTCCATCGGTCGCTCTCGGCGGATCACCTCAGGTCAGCTTTCTGACTTCTTGAAGGGCCTGGAACAACGATCTGGGTTGCCTCGATCAGCCACTCGATTCTAGTTCTGCCAGACACTTTCAGGCTCCGCAGCCTGTACGATTTTAGGAAATGACTTCGAAATAAATTTTATTTCTGCCCTGAAATCCGCACGTTCTTACCACTAGGCATCGTGCGGATTTATTGGGAGTTTTATGAGCAGGCTTACCTAGTGCAGCAAACTAAAGGAGCCGACCGCGATGGACCCTCCTTGTCGTCTTGGGCAAATTGACCACGTCTGTTCCCACGATCATGCCGAGGAATTTGCGGTAGATAACTGCCGAGGTGTCAATTCGCTCGATAGTCTCGAACTCGAAGCCTCGGTGCCCCATTTCCCCGGCAATCATGAGCGCAGCGTTGTCGGGGGAATATTGGGCGAGCGCCCTAAGGACCCGCATGCCTTCCCGGGCTTTAACAAGAGCGATCGAGTGATCCCCGCGGGATTCGGCTTGGTCGCTTTGAGCGAGCAGGTTTTGGGCCCGGTCCAGTTGGTGCTTCAAACTGTTCGGGACGCTGGTTAGTTGAGGTTCTACTGTTTCTTTCATGTTATTAACTCCAGGAGGAAATTGGGGTCGCGCCGATCTCGGCGAAGGTCTGAGTGAGGAACCCGAAGGTGCTTTCGGTAGGTGCGAGTCGGCGCAAACGCTTAGCTCTCAGAGGTCCAGTGGTGATCGCGAGCACGCGGAACTGGGCAAAGCCGTAGAGGCTTCGGCAACGGCCTGAGGACGCAAGTGCGTCGTAGGCCATGAGCTTCTCCCGGAACTTAGCCGGGGCTACATGGCCCATATCAATTTCAAGGAAAATCGGCGTGTCACTGACGAGCATCCCATCCGGGCGAATTTCGATGCCGTCGAGCTTGCGCCAGAGTTCCTGTTCAAATTTCCATTCAGCGCCCTTTTTCAGAGTCAGCGCAATTCGCACGTTCGTGGTTGCTAGGGCATGCTGCAAAAATCTTGGCGTTTGCTCGCGACCCTTGAGGAGCCTGGCGATTCGGTCGGGCAAGACATTTTTGGCGTCACGCCCTGCGGTGTAAAGCCGTTGGGCGAAGAAGGGCGTTTCCAACACTCTGATGAACTCCAACTGGGCCAATTCTCTGAGCCTAGTGTTCACCCGGGTCACCGACCCAAAGTAGCCAAGATCTAGGATTTGGTCCCTCGAAAGCACATGACTGAAGGCGAGATCCCGCACTAGCTTGAGATCACGATCTGTGAGCCTCACAGCCACTCCTCCAGATTTGCCCCCGGCAGTTCTTCATTTGTGCGTTCTTCTTCAACTGCCGGAGGTGGCTTCGCAATGATAATGCTATTGCGAGATTTGAGAATTCTCAGGAGCCGAACCACCCTTGAGCTTTGGTGACCGACATCGTGAATGATGGGTGCATTCACTTCAACATGAATTGGCGACATGCCGCGTTGCCAGACAATCGCTTCGCCCACCGGAAGGGATGGCAGGTCGAGTTCCTTGGTATTGCCGACAAGGTCTCGGCCCAGGATGTCGGCGTCTTGGCGAGCCGTGCGAAACACCGCCTTCACTCCCACGTTGCCGAGAATCATCGCCCGCATCTTCGCGGAAAGTTGGGCTAGCGTTTGATGAGCTAGCAAAACACTGAATTTAAAGCGTCTCCCTTCCGCGAGGATGGATTCAAACTCCTTCATTCCAAAGTGCTCGAATTCGTCCACCACAAGTCGAACAGGAACGCGCTCACTCTCAGCAAGCTCTGTTCGTGAGAAGATCTCGCGGCAGAGCGACGAGAGAAAGAGTGAGCCAGTCATCCACCCTGCGCTGTGGAGTTCGTCCACGGCCAGTGAAACCAGCGTGACACTGCCAGGCGTGCTCAATTGCCTGGTGAGGTCGATGGGGTTGGGGTGACCAAAAATGCGCCTAAGAGTATCGGTCGCAAAAAGCAGGCTGACCTTGTTAAGCACGGGGCTGGCAAGTGACGCTTGTTTCTCGGGTGTGAGTCCGTTGTAACGCTTCCAGAAGGAAAGCACGGGCTCCGAATTCGCTCGCTGCATTAATTCGCGCCTCACGTGTGGTTGGTAGAAGAGTGCCTCAAGCTGAGTCAGATTGCCTTTCGACTCAGCGAGGAGTAAGACTGCGTTGCGAAGCGTTTCAGAAAGTTGCACTCCCCAGCTGTCCGATTCAGCTTCAACGGCGTCGAGCACCCCCAAAGCCCGGTAGTAGGGTTCGCCCTCCCCGTGCAAGGGGTTAAAGCCAGTGGGATGATCCTTCTCCCTCAGGTTGAGAAACTCGATGCGGGCCGGGTCAACCTCAACCCTGGCTGCAAGCTCGAGGACTGCCATCGCGAGGTCACCCCGCGCATCAAGCACCACAAGCGCATGCCCGTTGACGAGGTCTTGAACGCAGAGGTGATGGATTAGGTTGGTCTTTCCGCTTCCCGTCGAGCCAATGACCAGAGCGTGGGTACGCATTGAGCTTGGCGAGATAGAGACCAGCGCTTCGCCGAGGCTTTGACAAGCGAGTTGCCAACCCTTGCGTATGCCGATCCAGTGAGCTGGAATTGGAGGGATGAGATTCTTTAAGCGATGCCTTTTCGTCCGCATGGCAATAGGATCTCTTTTGACCGATGCGACGTGAAGACCAAGAAGCCGATTATTTAGTCCCGACTCAACTGGAAGTAGATCCAGAGTCGTTTGAAGCCGTAGTGGAGGAGGCATTCCGGCTGGAGTACGGAGTGAAGCAAAAGCAGGAGTTCGCTGAGGTTATGGGAGTCGATAAGAGCCGAATCACGCAGATTTTCCAGGCTCCCGAAAACCTCCAGCCCGAATCGATTAGGAATTTGCTCAGCTTGTTTAGACTCCGGAAGAGCCGCACGAGGATTCTCAAGGCGTGGAATAAGCGTGCCTTCGGGGATTCCCTCAACGGCCCAATGCAAGGGCGCATCGCGGCGGGCAAGCTTGATGAACTGGCGATGAAGACGCTGCAGCGGATGGTTCGGCAATCGAGGATGGAAAGGGCAGCGCAGCTTGCCTACGAACTGTCTCGAAAGGGAGTCACGCTTGAATTACGAGAAAATGCGCTGGACCTCCTTTGCTGGTGTCATCAGCGACTCGATCAACCAGGACAAGCCATGGCGGCGGCCAGACGAATCGTCGAGGGTGCCAAGAATCGAAATGAGCCACACAGGGCGGCCCGAGGACACCTCTTTCGCGCCCGAATTCTCATCGGCCTCGCTGATTCAAGCCCGGAAGAGTTCGACCCTGCACTCGATGAGGCGGAGCGTCTCGCTAGCTTCCCCGGTGCGCCAACCAAGCCCGAATACTCAATTGCAACGCTGCAAATGGTCGAAGCCTATCGGCACAGTTCTCGCGTCGTCTTCATGGAGCGTGGGTTCATCTCGGTAGAGGATGGCTTCCTCGAAACCGTGCTCCAGGATGCCTTAAAACAAGCGAAAGTGGAGCGGGCACACCAGAAGCGCTATCAAGCATGGCAAATGGTGAGCCGGGTGTACCTCCTTCGCGGCGAGCACTTTGCGGCATCCGAAGCCATTGAGAAAGCGTTCGCTTCCGGAGAACTGAAGAACCTCAACGCGCTCGAGATGAGCGCGCTTTTAACGAGCCGGGTGCACGCCGAGTCCGAAGAACCTAAGACCGCCATCCGATATTTGATCCGAACCGCGAAGCGATGCCGGGACTTCGAAGATCGCTACCATCAGAGGTTGGTCGAATGGCAACTTGCGAGACTCCATAGCAGGGAGTTGTAACCCGGTCAGTTGGGCGGTCAATGGGGCGGTTAGCGATGGTTGGGGTATTTGAACCTGATCAAACTCAAGCGAATACTCAACCCTCACTCCCTGAGGTCTCTCATTCACTCTTCACTCCGCCGTTCATCGTTCATTCAATCCCTCAGGTCATTCGGCCAGGCGGGGCCAAGATCAGAGCTGAATATGAAAATGGCCCCCACCATTAGGCGGGAGCCTTGAGACATCAGATCATCACGCGAGCAAGGTCGTCCACAGTTCCCAACTCATCGTGAAAGAACTGGAGCGGACTGATTCCATCAGCAAACGCATCATGTGTTTCCATGTCGGGAAGGTCATGGATTGACATCCCGTAATTGGTCCAGCAAAGCAGATCCAGCTCTTGGAGCCAGTCTTTGAAGGTCATGGTGCCTCCGAATGGAATCCGCCATCCGGGTTCGGTGGATCGAACAGTTCAAATGGGTTGCCTTCAACCATCAATGCAAATGGAGTCAGAAGCAACTCATCGCCTTCTTGGTGCACTGAGCAAATAGCAGCCACCGCCTTTTGGTCTGAGACTCGCCTCACTTCAAGCAGTGCGACGTTGCCGTCGCCGAATGCCTGAGCGAGGGTGGTGAAATTCGAAGAATCGGCAGGGCTAAGCAAAGAGCACCGCCTGGCCTGGAGAATTAAGGTCCAACATTGGATAAGCATCAGTGAATCTGAGCCAACGCACAATGTTTCACGG
>JANPJF010000008.1:0-2579 GCA_031425375.1 Chthonomonas sp.
GTGAATGGCCAAGTCGAACTCCTACTGCTGCAAGCGGTGTCGGAGCGGAAGAATGACGAGCCGCCCGACGACCGTTAAGGCTCTTTGTGCTGTTCGCCTATGTGTGTCACTCGACTAAAGCGGTTCGATCTTGAGATCGGCGAAATCGACCGTGGCACCAGCACTGTCGATCTGAATCTTAACCACGAGATCCTTCGTTTCCGGCTTCAGCTTTACCTGACCCTTCAACTGTCTCCACTGGCGCACGGGCGTGGTGCTGTAACAAACCTTGTCTCTGCTAGTGAGCTTCTTGCTGCCATCCCGCTGGGCGATGACTAAACCGTATCCACCCTCTTTGATCTGATCGCACCGAACGCGGATGGAGACAGCAAGCTCACGCACGTTCTCCGGCCGCTGGACGTTCTGAAGGAAGAACGCCTCCTTCTGATCCGCGCTGATAAATCGAAGAAAGGAAATGCCACTTTCAGAGATCACCGCGCCTTTCCCTCGGTTCTCGTGATTCCACGCTCCTGGTGTTCCGTCCGGATTCCGTTCCGCAAAGTTGCCGTTCTCAATCAAGTTCCGTCCGCGCGCGGCTGGTGGCGTCGAGCCCGAAACAGTCACACTCCCCTCCACGAGCTTTGCTTTTTCGTTCGCAACCTCTTGAAGGAGCGTTTCGTTGCGAGCCGAGCGCGCCTTGGTTTCGATGAAGGCCAGGTCTCGCAGATACAACCCCTTGGCATTTTCGATTCGTGCTGCCTCGTCGCGTTCTGCTTTGGCGACGTCCCTCAGGTATGCGCTTCGAGCCGCATTCATCGAGCGCGGCAAAAGTGGGCTGGGGATCGCATCGAGCGCACGCCCGGCGGCTAACGCCTGCTTCTCATCCAGGATGGCTTTGAGTTCGTCGGGTTTGCCGGTTCCTGAAGCTTTTGCCTCAGCAACGCTCAGTGCCGGGAGATAAGGAGCCCGAGCTGCACCCAGAGACTTGTCGAGAAGCAGGCGCGACGACGATACCGCTGCTTCGTATCTCTTGGCGGGTGCATCGATCTCTGGAGCTACAGCATGGCAGGCCTGCGCCGAAAAATGATCCACGCGGCCAGCATATGGTTTGCGCGGCCTTTGCTGGGAAAAAAATTCATGGGTAGGAATAGTTTGGAGACGGTGGGCCTGAGCTGACTTCGGGTTAAGCTAGCGGTTTAGAACAAATCGCCGAGCGAGAGCCCGATCGAAGGGAAACCAGCGCAGGCGAGTGGGGCAACACCTTCCACTACGGAACGGTCGAGGTAGTTACCATCTTGCGGGCGGCGATAGACTTCGACGCGGCGTTCCAGTGGGAGGACGATCCAGTATTCCTCGACCCCGGCCTCGGCGTAGAGGGACGCCTTTTGCCGATCGAGACTCTCGCTGCTGATGGCGATCTCGACGACGAGTGCTGCCGTCACCGGGTGGCTGGACCGGTAGTCCTGCACGGAACCGCGAACGATGGCGATGTCCGGTTCGGGTTCGGAATCACGCAGGGTCAGAGGTTGATCCTGGCGGACAGAATAACCTGTCGGCACCGCAGCGTGCAGACCGTCGTAGAGCAGTTTTGCAATGCTGGCGTGCAGGGGGGATTTCGGCATTTTCTCGATGATGACGCCGCGGATGAGTTCGGTGCGCCGACCGTTTTCATTAAACTCAGGGAAGTGGTGATACTGCTCGACGGCGACCGGCGAAACGCGCGCGCGAACCTCGGGAATCTCAAGCACCTGCGATGCGGCTGTCATGAAGGGAAAATGCGCCACAGAAGCATAGGTGTCGATGGGGAAACTCGACGTTCACGAACTGGGTGGTCGCCTGCTACGGTCCATCAAACTTGCCTTTATTGTTCAGGAGCATCGTTCTCCTTGAACGGGTTGAAGACCTTCAGGCCCGGGCGGCGGAAGTCTTTGTCGTTGCCGGTGACGATGGTCAGATTGTGTCGCCGCGCGGTCGCAGCGATGTAGCTGTCTTCGATCGGCATGCGTTCTCCGCTGGCTTCGAGCGCGGCCTTTTGTTCGGCCCACACATGGGCGATGGCGACGTTAAAACCGATGATCTTTCCCTCGAGCGAATCGACCAGCTTGCGCAGCCATGCCTGGAGGAGGGTGCGCTCCCGGCCCTTCTTGGTGCGCACCCAGTAGGCCAGCTGACCGACGACAATGGCACTGGTGTAGCAGCGATCCTCTTCCGCGCGCAGCCATGCCACCACGCGTGGATCGCCACCGCGCTTGCCCGGCTGGCTTAAGACATCCGCATCCAGGAGCCACTTCATAGCTTGAGCTTCTTGGGGAGTTCGCGACTGCGGGGAGGCAGGTCGTTCATCGAGACCAGACACTCCGTCATCACGTCGATCCAGCTCCGCTTCCCCCGCTTCACGCGCCGCAGCACTATTTCATCTTCTTCCGCATCGTAGATGGCTTCAAAGGCATCGCCCGGTGAGGAGGGAGCAAGGCTTGCCGGGACGGTCAGACGGCGTTTGGCATCGAGCAGGAGAATCATGGTGGGATAATCCCACTCCGCCTTCATCTGTCAACGCCGGGCGCGTGCTCCGGCACTTGGAGGCGCTGAGCGTTTGTTTA